>NZ_LT629750.1:4305000-6705000 GCF_900105125.1 Bradyrhizobium canariense
CATGGCGTGTGTTCGTCCGCGAAGAAAGAGAAACGAAGACGGCGAAATCCCGCCTATGGAGCTCAACAATCCTGAAATTGTTGGCCCCTGATGTTTCTAAAACGATCCGATAGATAGCGTGAGCTGATCTGAAGGATCATCCTTAGAAAGGAGGTGATCCAGCCGCAGGTTCCCCTACGGCTACCTTGTTACGACTTCACCCCAGTCGCTGACCCTACCGTGGCCGGCTGCCCCCTTTCGGTTAGCGCACCGTCTTCAGGTAAAACCAACTCCCATGGTGTGACGGGCGGTGTGTACAAGGCCCGGGAACGTATTCACCGTGGCGTGCTGATCCACGATTACTAGCGATTCCAACTTCATGGGCTCGAGTTGCAGAGCCCAATCCGAACTGAGACGGCTTTTTGAGATTTGCGAAGGGTTGCCCCTTAGCGTCCCATTGTCACCGCCATTGTAGCACGTGTGTAGCCCAGCCCGTAAGGGCCATGAGGACTTGACGTCATCCCCACCTTCCTCGCGGCTTATCACCGGCAGTCTCCTTAGAGTGCTCAACTAAATGGTAGCAACTAAGGACGGGGGTTGCGCTCGTTGCGGGACTTAACCCAACATCTCACGACACGAGCTGACGACAGCCATGCAGCACCTGTGTTCCGGGCTCCGAAGAGAAGGTCGCGTCTCTGCGACCGGTCCCGGACATGTCAAGGGCTGGTAAGGTTCTGCGCGTTGCGTCGAATTAAACCACATGCTCCACCGCTTGTGCGGGCCCCCGTCAATTCCTTTGAGTTTTAATCTTGCGACCGTACTCCCCAGGCGGAATGCTTAAAGCGTTAGCTGCGCCACTAGTGAGTAAACCCACTAACGGCTGGCATTCATCGTTTACGGCGTGGACTACCAGGGTATCTAATCCTGTTTGCTCCCCACGCTTTCGTGCCTCAGCGTCAGTATCGGGCCAGTGAGCCGCCTTCGCCACTGGTGTTCTTGCGAATATCTACGAATTTCACCTCTACACTCGCAGTTCCACTCACCTCTCCCGAACTCAAGATCCTCAGTATCAAAGGCAGTTCTGGAGTTGAGCTCCAGGATTTCACCCCTGACTTAAAGACCCGCCTACGCACCCTTTACGCCCAGTGATTCCGAGCAACGCTAGCCCCCTTCGTATTACCGCGGCTGCTGGCACGAAGTTAGCCGGGGCTTATTCTTGCGGTACCGTCATTATCTTCCCGCACAAAAGAGCTTTACAACCCTAGGGCCTTCATCACTCACGCGGCATGGCTGGATCAGGCTTGCGCCCATTGTCCAATATTCCCCACTGCTGCCTCCCGTAGGAGTTTGGGCCGTGTCTCAGTCCCAATGTGGCTGATCATCCTCTCAGACCAGCTACTGATCGTCGCCTTGGTGAGCCGTTACCTCACCAACTAGCTAATCAGACGCGGGCCGATCTTTCGGCGATAAATCTTTCCCCGTAAGGGCTTATCCGGTATTAGCACAAGTTTCCCTGTGTTGTTCCGAACCAAAAGGTACGTTCCCACGCGTTACTCACCCGTCTGCCGCTGACGTATTGCTACGCCCGCTCGACTTGCATGTGTTAAGCCTGCCGCCAGCGTTCGCTCTGAGCCAGGATCAAACTCTCAAGTTGGACTTGAAACTTTGAACCGGCTGATCACAACGTTTGACGAGGTCCCACCATATATATCGCCCGCGATTCACATCGCTGACGACGATGGTGTAACCTTATTCAAAACGTGTACCGCCGAAGTCTTTCGTCCAGCCTCGAAAGATGAAAACCGAAGTTTTCAAGTATTCGAGACTCGCAAGGACTCCGCCGTCCACGTTTCTCTTTCTTCATCTTCACTTGTCAAACAGCCCGGAACCCGAAAGTCCCTCACCCATCTCTGGGTGTTCGCGAAACTCATCCGACGACAAATAACAACCGATGACTATCGGCTGTTGATTCACTCATCTTAGTGAGGAGCTTCACGGGCACGAGTACATGCCTTGGCCTTGGGCCAATGCAGTGCCGCGCTCAGTGGTCGGTTTATAAGCCCGCCCGATCGGCGTTGTCAACGGTTGTTGTCAACAAATCGTCGCATGACCCCAGAGAATCTTGCACCACGAAGAAGCCCTGATTTTTAGGGACTTTGCGCCGTACTTGAGCCACAATCCTGCGACGTTCTGACTGTTAGTTAAGCATTGAATCGCTGGATGCCAGTGGGGGCTGCCGGCGGTTATCTATCCAGGGAGCGGCGATCTTCCATGAATCCACCGCCTTTCCCTTGCAGCCTGGAAACATCGAAAGACCTGCGCTCCATGTCGTTGTTCGCGATCGCGGCCGGCCTCGGCCTTTGATTGTCGAACATCCATACAAGCATACCGCGCTCCCGAATCTCCCGTTGAGAGGACGGATTTGGGTCGCCGGCTGAGCAAAGGTCTCGTCGAATGTTGATGGAAATTTGGGGGACGGTGGTTTGAACCACAGGACGTCACGCGGGGGTGGTTATGGGCGCGAGACCGGGATCATTGATCTCGGTCATGAGCCGCCGCTTTCCGTCGATGGCTCCGAAGCTGCGGTGATCGATCGCCGCCGCGTCTCCGTACAATGGTTCAGCGGCACTATCCTGACTGGTCTGTGCGGCGCAGCTCTGATCGGCGGCGCCGTTTTTGCGTCGCTCGACGGTGAAATGACCTTCGCCAAGGTGCCGGAGCGCGTCGAGGGCGCGTTGAGGGGCGCATTCGGCGCCAATGACCGGACCGCCAGCCTGCACAAGAGCGATCGTCTGCCGCCGCCCGGCGACTCGTCCGCCTTGCGCAATGTGGTGCGCGTTTCGACGGTCACCCGGGTCGGCAACCGCGATGTGATGCGGGTGCGGCCGTTCATCCGCATCTCCGGCAACCTGTCGCTGACGACGAGCGACCTCAGTGCCAAGATTCCGCCGTTCAATGCGCAGCGCATGCTGGCCGACGTCGGCGATGACGCTCCGGCGGCCTCGGATGATCCCAACGCCGCCGATGCTGCCGAGCCCGATGCGGAAGTTTCGTTCGTCACCAAGGACCTTGCGCCGGTCCTGCCCAAAGCCAAATTCGCCGCGGTAGTCGCACTCGATGATGTTTTGATGCGGGTGCGCGACGCCGCTAACTGGCACGGCAATGGCAGCGGCGTGCGTTATGCCGCGCTAGCCAGTGCCGCGGCCGACGTCACCGGCGCGCAGTCGGATATGAAAATGGCCTATGCCACCGAAGGCACGGTCTCCGACCCCTACGCGGGCTTTGAAACGCGGGTGGTTCCGGAAAACGTCACGCTGCTGCCGAAGACCAAGGAACAGGTCACCGGCGGCAACCCCACCGGCGAACGCGTCCATTTGGTCAAGAAGGGCGACACCGTAACGTCGGTCCTGCGCGATCAGGGCGCCACGCCCGAAGAGGCGAAGGCGATCGCGACCACGCTCGGCATCCACGGCCGCGACGGCGGCCTGAAGGAAGGCGAAAAGCTGCGGATCCTGATGGCGCCTGCCGCTCCCGGGCCGAACCAGCCGCTACACCCCTACCGGGTGATCGTCGCCAACGATTCCGCTGTCGAAGCGGTCGCCGCGCTGTCCGACATGGGCAAATACGTCGCCGTCGACGTGCAGAGTATGAATACAGCCACCGAGACGGCCGAGAATAGCAGCACCAGCGATGACGACGATGATGATGGGACCGGGGTACGGCTCTATCAGAGCATCTACGAGACGGCACTGCGCAACAAGGTGCCGCAGAGCGTCATCGACGACATGATCCGCATCTATTCCTATGACGTCGACTTCCAGCGCAAGGTGCAGCCCGGCGATTCCTTCGACGTGTTTTACGCCGGCGAAGACGAAGGCTCCACCGTCACCGAAAAGAACGAAGTGCTGTTCGCCTCGCTCACGGTCGGCGGCGAGACCAAGAAATATTATCGTTTCCAGACCCCCGACGATTCCGTCGTCGATTACTATGACGAGACCGGCAAGAGCGCGAAGAAGTTCCTGGTTCGCAAGCCCGTCAACAACGCCATCATGCGATCAGGCTTTGGCAGCCGCCGCCATCCCATCCTCGGTTACGTGAAGATGCACACCGGCGTCGACTGGGCCACGGCCTATGGAACGCCGATTTTCGCCTCCGGCAACGGCGTCGTCGAAGTGGCCGGCTGGGAAGGCGGCTATGGAAAATACGTCAAGCTGAAGCACAATAACGGCTACGAGACCGCCTACGGGCATATGTCGGCCTTCGCCAAGGGGCTCGAGGTCGGCAAGCGGGTTCGGCAGGGCCAGGTGATCGGCTTCGTCGGCTCGACCGGGCAATCGACCGGCGCCCATGTCCACTACGAGATTCTGGTGAACGGACGTTTCGTCGATCCGATGCGTATCAAGTTGCCACGCGGCCGCTCGCTCGACGGTCCGATGATGTCAGGCTTCGAGAAGGAGCGCGATCGTCTCGACGCCATGATGAGCAATCGTAACGGCGGTGCGCGCATATCCGACGCCACGAGCGCGCCGCTGCGGATGCAGCAGGTCAGCAATCGCTGACGCGGACGCGTCTGGGTGCCTGCCGGCTACCGAGGGAGAAACGGCGCCTTTTGCCGCCGGTTTCGTTAAATTTCATCAACCCGCTCCGGAACCCGCGCGGCAGTTCTGCGGTTGTATCGCTGTGGGCAGCCTTCACTGAAATTGGAGGATGTCATGGAGAATTGGACGAACGCAAAACTATGCGACGTCGCGAACCTGGTCCTCGGCGCGGTTCTGTTCTTTTCGCCCTGGATATTCGGGTTCGAGGCCGGAAGGGCCTCCGAAAACGCCACCATCGCCGGCATCGTCATCGTGGCTCTCGCGGTCGCCGCACTTACGGCCTTCGCGGTCTGGGAAGAGTGGCTGAACCTCATCGTCGGATTGTGGACGCTGGTTTCGCCTTGGGTACTGCACTTCCAGGGAACTCGCGCGATGACGGTTCATGTGGTCATCGGCGCGACCGTCGCGATACTGGCGGCACTTGAGCTCTGGATGATGTCGCAGAACCCGCCCCGGCTTACCACGAACCGCTGAGGCGTTTACGTCCCCACCCGCCGCCGATGGGCATGGCGGCGCTTGAGGGATCGCGAGCCATGGGAAGTATCATGGGACGTATCACTCGGGACGACATTATCAGGGCGGTTGCCCGGGCCGACGATGCGACCGTGACCGAGATTATTGGCACGGGTGCAACGACAGACGAACTGGCGGAGGCGCAAGCCTGGATCGCCAATGACGAACCGCTGCTGAATGCCGGCAAGCCGCTGGCGAGTGGTCGCGTCCGCCAGCTCATCGATATCCTGGCCGAGCTTGAGCCTGGCGAAGAAGATGAAGCCGACCCTGCCGCCAGTCAGGTCTGACGCATGGATGCACCCTGCCGTTTAGGCCGTCGGGTGCATCCTGTGGTCAATCGCGGCTCGACGGTGCCAGACTAGGACGAATCCACATTCAACGGAGCCAGATGCAGATTGCGGCGAGGTGGACGAAGGCGAGGAAGTAGTCTGCCCGTCGGTCATATCGAGTGGCGAAGCGACGGAAGTGTTTGAGCTTGTTGAAGCAGCGCTCGATGCGGTTGCGTATCTGGTAGATCGTCTCATCATGCGGGATGGGGACCTTGCGAGAGCGGGTTGAGGGGATCACCGCTTCAGCGTTCATGTCTGCGATGGTCCTGCGCAGGTCGTTGTTGTCATAGGCCCTGTCAGCCAGCACGGCCTCGGCCTTAAAGCCTTCGAGCAGGGCTTTTGCAGTGAGGTTGTCGTGTCGTTGGCCGGCGGTAAGCATGAGGCGCAGCGGCCGGCCGAGGCTGTCGCAGAGCATGTGGATCTTGGTAGTCAAACCACCTCGGGAACGCCCCAGTTCCTGAGTTTTGGCCCCCCTTTTCCGCTCGCGGCCTGCTGATGGACACGAACCAGAGTGGTATCGAGCATCAGGTATTTGTTGTCGCGATCCTTGGTCAGTTCGGTGAACACCTTCTCCCACACGCCGGCCTTGGCCCAGCGGGTGAAGCGTGCGTGTACGCTCTTCCACTTACCATAGCGCTCCGGCAGGTGCTGCCAGTAGGCTCCGGACCGCAGAACCCACAAAACCCCGTTCACGAACAGACGGTTGTCGACGCCGCTGCGGCCGGGATCCCCCACCTTGCCCGGCAGCATAGGCCCAATCCGAGCCCATTGCGCCTCGCTTAGCTCATAGCGCTTCACACCCATCAGCCCGCTCCGAATCAAAAAGGTCCGGAACGCATTGATTCAGCATCTTTCAGCTATAGGAATCCTGAATGTGGATTGGTCCTTGTCCTGAACCAAAAGTTCGTGGCATTTTAGACCTTAGCCGGCGAATTGTAAGCGCAGAAGCGTTCGATCGAGCTGAGAATGTCGTCGGCTGATTTGGTCCATCGGAACGGCCTCGGGTCGGCATTGTGATGTTCGATGAATGACGTGATCTCGGCACGTAGCGCCGCCACGCTGCGATAGATGCCGCGCCTGATCTTGCGCTCGGTGATGAGTGCGAAGAAGCGTTCGAGCTGATTGAGCCAGGATGAACTGGTCGGCGTCAGGTGAACGTGCCAGCGCGGCCTCTTGGCCAACCAGTTGCGGATCAGCGGCGTTTTGTGGGTTGCGTAATTGTCCATGACGAGATGAACGTCCAGATCGTCTGGAACAGCGGCTTCGATCTCATCGAGAAACTTGCGGAACTCCTTGGCGCGATGGCGTCCATAGCACTTGCCGATGATCCGGCCGGTTGCGATGTCGAGGGCGGCAAACAGGGATGTGGTGCCATGGCGCTTGTAGTCGTGACTATGGCGCGCCGGCTGGCCGGGTCGCATGGGCAGCATGGGCTGGCTACGATCCAGGGCCTGGATCTGCGACTTCTCATCGACGCACAGCACGATGGCGCGCTCGGGCGGGGCCACGTAGAGGCCGACGACATCGCGAACCTTGGCGACGAAATCAGGGTCGGTTGAGAGTTTGAAAGTCTCCAGCCGGTGCGGTTGCAGGCCGAAGGCGCGCCATATCCGCTGTACCGTGGAGACTGACAGCCCACAGGCCCGAGCCATGCCGCGCGAACTCCAATGGGTGGCGTCGGCGGGCTTGGTCTCAAGGGTGCGGACGATCACCGCCTCGATCCGGGTATCCTCGATGGTGCGCGGCGTCCCCGATCGCGGCTCGTCCCAAAGACCTTCAAGCCGATGCTCGGCGAAGCGCCGCCGCCACTTGCCAACCGTGTCGGGATCAACACCCAGGCGGGCCGCCACAACCTTACTCTGCTCGCCGTCGGCACAGGCCAAGACGATCCGGGCTCGTAGCGCCAAGGCCTGCGCCGTGCTTCGGCGTGAGGCCAGCGACGTCAACTCAGCGCGTTCCACCTCATCCAACTCCAGCGGAGCAAAGCGTCGACCCATCGCCAATCCTCCCCAAAATCTGGAGAGTCCGCTATCATCGAGTCGATTTAGAGTCCGCCGAACTTCTGATTCAGGACACTAGTGCATCTTCCGTTTCGACGCCGGCGCATCAAACTGCGAGATCTCGGCAGTTTGCGGCGCCTTGCCGTTGAACGTCAGCACGTTGCCTTTCGCCGAGAGCGCGACCTGATCACCATCCCGCACCTCGCCGGCAAGGATCATCTCGGCCAACGGATCCTGCACACTGCGCTGGATCACCCGCTTGAGCGGACGCGCGCCATAGGCCGGATCCCACCCCTTGGCCGCAAGCCAATCGCGCGCCGCGGCATCGAGCGTGAGCGTGATCTTGCGGTCTTCCAGCAGCTTTCGCAGCCGGGAGAACTGGATCTCGACGATCCGGCCCATCTCGCTCTTTTGCAGGCGGTGGAACAGGATGATTTCATCGACCCGGTTTAGGAACTCGGGACGGAAGTGCGCCCGCACCGTGGCCATCACCTGCTCGCGGACCGCGGACGTATCCTCGCCTTCCGGCTGGTTGACGAGGAATTCCGAACCGAGGTTCGAGGTCATGATGATCAGCGTGTTGCGGAAATCGACGGTGCGGCCCTGGCCGTCGGTCAGACGGCCATCGTCGAGCACCTGCAACAGCACGTTGAAGACATCCGGATGCGCCTTCTCGATCTCGTCGAACAGCACCACCTGATAGGGCCGTCGCCGCACCGCCTCGGTGAGCGCGCCGCCCTCGTCATAGCCGACATAGCCCGGAGGCGCGCCGATCAGCCGCGACACCGAGTGCTTTTCCATGTACTCGGACATGTCGAGGCGGACCATCGCGGTCTCGTCGTTGAACAGATATTCGGCGAGCGCCTTGGTCAGCTCGGTCTTGCCGACGCCGGTCGGGCCCAAGAACATGAACGAGCCCATCGGGCGGTTCGGGTCCTGCAGGCCCGCACGCGAACGACGCACGGCGGTCGCGACCGCATGCACGGCTTCGGCCTGGCCGACGACGCGCTTGCCGAGGCTGTCTTCCATCTTCAAGAGCTTGTCTTTTTCACCCTCGAGCATCTTGTCGACGGGAACGCCGGTCCAGCGCGAAACCACCTGCGCGATGTGGTTGGCGGTGACGGCCTCCTCCATCATCTCGCCTGCGTTTTCCTTGGCCTCGATATCGGCAAGCTTCTTTTCAAGCTCCGGAATCCGGCCATAGGCCAATTCGCCCGCGCGCTGGAATTCGCCGCGGCGCTGGGCGTTGGCGAGTTCAATGCGCAAGCCGTCGAGCTCGCTCTTGAGCTTTTGTGCGTTGGAGAGCTTGTTCTTCTCCGAACTCCAGCGCGCTGTCAGCGCGGCGGATTTCTCCTCGAGATTGGCGAGTTCCTTCTCCAGCGTTTTCAGGCGGCTCTTCGAGCCGGCATCGCTTTCCTTCTTGAGCGCTTCCTGCTCGATCTTCAGCCGGATGATTTCCCGATCCATCGAATCGAGTTCTTCCGGCTTGGAATCCACCTGCATCTTCAGCCGCGCCGCCGCCTCATCCATCAGGTCGATGGCTTTGTCAGGCAGGAAGCGGTCGGTGATGTAGCGGTTGGACAGCGTGGCCGCGGCCACCAGCGCGGAGTCGGTGATCCGCACGCCATGGTGCTGTTCGTACTTGTCTTTCAAGCCGCGCAGGATCGAGATGGTGTCCTCGACCGAGGGCTCGTTGACATAGATCGGCTGGAACCGCCGCGCCAGCGCGGCATCCTTCTCGACATGCTTCTGGTACTCATCGAGCGTGGTGGCGCCGATGCAATGCAATTCGCCGCGCGCCAGCGCGGGCTTCAACAGGTTGGACGCATCCATCGCGCCGTCGGCCTTGCCGGCGCCGATCAGCGTGTGCATCTCGTCGATGAACAGGATGATGCTGCCCTCAGCAGACGTGACTTCCTGCAGCACGGCTTTCAGCCTTTCCTCGAATTCGCCGCGGTATTTTGCGCCCGCAATCAGCGCGCCGAGATCGAGCGACAGCAATTTCTTGTCTTTCAGGCTTTCCGGCACGTCACCATTGACGATGCGCAGCGCCAGGCCCTCGACGATCGCGGTCTTGCCGACACCGGGCTCGCCGATCAAAACAGGGTTGTTCTTGGTGCGGCGGGACAGCACCTGAATGGTGCGGCGGATTTCCTCGTCGCGCCCGATCACCGGATCGAGCTTGCCGTCGCGCGCCGCCTGGGTCAGGTCGCGGGAATATTTCTTCAGCGCGTCATAGGCATTTTCGGCGGTCGCAGAGTCCGCGGTGCGGCCCTTGCGCAAGGCTTCGATCGCAGCATTGAGGTTCTGCGGTGTGACGCCACCTTTTTTCAGGATGCTGCCGGCTTCGCTGTCTTTCGCGAGCGTCAGCCCCAGCAGCAGCCGTTCGACGGTGACAAAGCTGTCGCCGGCCTTCTCGGCGGCCTTTTCGGCCGCATCGAACGCCCGTGCCAGATCGGGCGCGAGATAAACCTGCCCCGCACCGCTTCCGGAAACTTTCGGGAGTTTGTTGAGCGCATCCTCGGTCGCCTTGAGGATCGCACGCGAATTGCCGCCGGCGCGGTCGATCAGACCACCGGCGAGGCCCTCGCTGTCGTCCAGCAGTACTTTCAGCATATGCAATGGCGAAAACTGCTGGTGGCCGTCGCGCATCGCCAGCGATTGCGCAGACTGGATAAAACCGCGCGCACGCTCGGTGTATTTTTCAATATTCATGTGTATTTCCCTCAGCCTGCCGCTCCGCCCGGTGGCGCGATCAGCAAAAGTGGATACCGGTTTTGCGTCCGATCGCGCCCCCAATTTTAAAGTGGCGCGTGATCTGGTCGCGAAACCGCCCACACTTTCACGGATCACGCGCGAAGCACGGATACAGCATCTTCATTGGGTTTCCGCTGATCGCGTTGACATTCCTCAACCAGCCAGCGGTCGTCACCGACGCTCACGCCGGCTTGAGGCAAATGTGGGAACAGCCCCTCGAAAACGGAAGGGGGAACTTCACAAAATCGTGTGCTGGGTCTACGGGCGCCTCTCCCCGGCAGCGGGGAGAGGCGCAGAGCGACCAAGCTCAGCTGGTCGGCAGCACGTAGGCGTAAATCCGGCCGCGCGAAACCGGCGCTTCCCTGACACGGTTACCGTTGTTGCCGGAAACGAGGATCGGATTGCCGTTGGCATCGATACCGCTGACCACGCCGACATGGCCGCCGCCGCGTCGCGCCATCACCGCGATGGCGCCGATCTCGGGGCCCGATACCCGCCGGCCGTAATGCGCAAACGAACTGGCCAGGTCCGAGCCGGTGCCGCGATAACCGGACTGCTGCAAGACCATATTCATGAAGCGTGCGCACCACAGGCTGCGACGGCTGGTGGGATTGCCGCCGATGTAACGACGCGCGTCGGCGACAACATTCGACGAGCCGAAGCCGCCCGAGGAGGCCGTGCTGCCCAACGCGGCGTCAGGTGCGAAGCTGGCATTGGCATTGGCGAAGCCGCCCGAGCGCATTTGCGCGACGCCGGCATCCCAGCGCGACTGGCGCGCAAGGTGCCGATAATGACGATACGCGAAATACCGTCTGGCATGACGGCCAGCATAGTGCACATGGCCATGTCGGCCTGTGCTGTGACGCGATCTTGCTGAAGCCGGGGTGGCGGAAGCGACGATTGTCGCCGAACATAACGCCAGCGCAACAGCGCCAAGAGAAGCAACGCGAAGTGACCGGCGAAACGCAAACAACTGAACCATACTTGATCCTCTGTGACACCCCCGTTCCCATCGGCGTCCCGCAGCCTCGCTCGAAGACATGCGGGACGGCCGACATTCGCGGTCGGTATGCCCGCCGCGGTATGGCGACAGCGTGACGCGATACGGCGGTGCAGGAACGGTTTCGGGGTGATTCCGCGGCCGTCTGACGGTGAAAAAGAATCGATTTCGCCTCATTGCAGCCGCGAGCATTAACTGCGATTTTCGGCCCCGGCCCAAAGCGCTTTCACGCGAAATGGTCGCCGCTTCGCGCAAACAAGCGCGTCAAAACAAAAAGATCGAGCGAGGGTTCTGATCCCGTCAGAACCAGGCCCGATAACAAGGAAGAGCAAATGCCCTATGCCGTCACGAGCGACAATGTCCGCCTTCACTTCGAAGAAGCTGGCAGCGGAACGCCGATTATTTTTCTGCACGAATTCGCCGCCGACCACACCAATTGGGAGCCGCAGATGCGTTACTTCTCGCGCGGCCACCGTTGCATCGCCTATTCGGCGCGCGGCTATACGCCGTCCGACGTGCCGGCTTCTGCCGACGTCTACAGCTACAAACATTTCTATACCGACGCGCTCGCCGTGCTCGACCATTTGCAGATCGAAAAAGCCCATCTGGTGGGGCTGTCGATGGGCTCCTATTCGTCGCTGCAGATCGGCATGAATGCGCCGCACCGCGCCTTGTCGATGACGCTGGCCGGCGTCGGCTCGGGATCGAGCCTTGAACATCTCGATGCCTTCCGCAAGCAGTGCCGCGACACCGCCGAACAATTCGAGACGATCGGCTCCGTAGAGGTCGCGAAAGTCACCCGCGAGGCGCCGGGCCGGATTCCGTTCCTCGTGAAGGATCCACGCGGCCACGCAGATTTCTACGCCGCGCTGGCGCGGCACGATGCCAAGGGCTCCGCCAACACCATGCGCAGCTTCCAGGGCGGCCGGCCCTCGATCTATACGATGACGGAAACGATCCGAAAGGTGCCGACGCCCGCCCTCATCATCTGCGGCGACGAGGACGATGCCTGCGTCGAGCCTAGCCTGTTCCTGAAGAAGCATCTGCCTGCCGCCGGGCTGACCTTCTTCCCGAAATCGGGCCATGTGCTCAATCTGGAAGAGCCGGCGCTGTTCAATGAAATGGTCGAACGCTTCATCACGCTTGCCGAAGCCGGACGCTGGCCGGTGCGTGATCCGAGGTCGCGTCTGACATAATCGTCGCAGCGGCGGCATGCTCATTTCAAATAAGAATCTGTTCGAATATGGGTCCACGATCTCGCAGCGCGGCGCGCCCGAGTTGTGCGTGAACATCGGCCCTTGAAAATCAGAGGGCGCAGGCGCCCCTCAGAGAGGGCGCAGGTGCGACCCTCAAGGGAGGGCGCAGGGAATGCCGGGTGCCCGTTGCACCCGCAGCCTCGCGTGGTGTGAAAAAACACGCGAGTTAGTCACTACAGGTTCACCGGGTCACCCGGCACTCCCTGCGCAATGGTTTTAACGGTTTCCTTCGTGCTCTCCCTGGTGACCGGGCTTTGTTGCCACCATCACCGCGCGGAAACTTCCGCGCAACTTGACGCCAGCGTCGGGGCGTCAGGACCACACGACTTCGCCGTCCGCAGCCTCGTCGCTCGTCCGCACGCCGGTGGCGCGCGACGACGCTGCCGCGTCCACCGCATCCCAAACCCTACGTCCGTGACGATCGCGAAACGCCCCTCGATCGGGAACGGGATGGCGCGAGACAAGCCGGTGATTTGGGTCAAATGAAAATAGAAATATTTTTAAAACAGGGCTGGACACGCAGCCTGCCAAACGGCCTGTCGGGCAAATCAGATATCGAGGAAAATGATGCCGGGGAGCGCATCATAGACGGTGGCGCCGGCCCGCGCGATCGGCGCGATTCCGGCCGTGGATGCCCGGGATGAGCCCGGGCATGACGATCTGTCTACCTCACCTTCCCTGCGCGACTGAGCAAAAACACGCCCTGCTCGCCGAACATGTCCAGAACCACGAGGGCGCGCTGAGACGGAGCGGACGGCCGTAAAGATCGAGTGCGACTGCGCGCTCCATCTTGACGGGGATATCGTCGCAGAGCTGTACGAAATCCTTGATGGTGCAGAAGTGGATGTTCGGCGTGTCGCACTAGGTCGCCGGCAGATTGTCGGTGCGCGGCATGTGTCCGCCGATCAAAAGCCGCAACCGCATCCGCCAGAAACCGAAATTCGGAAACGAGAAGCTGCCGCACTTTTTTACACAAAAAAATCAACTAGATGAGCGAATGTAAAGCCTTGACGGCGGCCTCGCGGCTTTCCACAGGAACAAATAGATTTACCGAATGCGGAGACAAAACATATTTATCGACGATAATCGCGTGATGTTGCAGAATCTGTATCGCCTTAAATGGCAAGTCTGTAGAAACGCCGCCGAAACAGGTGAGGCTCACCGAACTTAAAGTCTCACGATGTTTGCGCAACTCTTTGCTACCTTTCAGCGTGCGCAGCAAAGTGTCGAGCGACTCCGAATCGCAGGTCATCATAATCCGCGTTTTCCCGGCGGTGAAAGCCGAGGCGAGGAGTTGCGGCCAAGATAAGCCGTTTCGTTTGAGATGCTGCGCGAACCTCTCAAAGCCCTGACTGAGGTCAGCCGAATCGATCTCGACATGCTCAATGCGAGCCAACGAGTTGACTGCTAAAACTCTTCCGCTTTCCATCCCCATAACCTCTTTCACCACGTGTGTGCCCTGTTCAGAGCCGCCCCATTTTTTTAAAACCAAGGGCATATTTTGGCTTTGTGCCAGCTCCACGCTGCGAAAATGCAAAACCTTCGCGCCCCAGAAACACATTTCGGATAACGATGCAAAATCGAGCTGTCGCAAGGATTTGGAATTTGCCACGATGCGCGGATCGGCCGTGCAAACTCCGTCGACTTCCTTGATAATCTCACAGCATTCGGCTTGCAGCGCCGCAGCCATGGCGACCGCAGTGGTATCGCTGCCGCCGCGGCCCAGCGTGGTGATTTCCTTGGTCGCTGGATTCACGCCCTGAAAGCCTGCTAAAACCACGATGCGTCCTCGATCGAGTTCCTCGCGCACGCGAATCGGCCGCACATCCAAAATGCGCGCGGCGGAGTGGGATTCGTCGGTCATCACTCCGGCTTGACTGCCGGTAAAGCTTATTGCCGGCACGCCGAAATCGAACAACGCCATGCTCAGTAAAGACATGCTGATGCGCTCACCGGTGGTTAACAACATATCGAGTTCACGGCGACTGGGTTGTAGGCTTGCTTGATAGGCCATCCGAACAAGTTCGTCGGTGGTTTGACCCATCGCTGAAACGATCACTACAATCCGATGACCGCGCCTGTACAAATTAGCGAGGTCGCTCGCGACGGCGCGGATTTTTGCCGGCGTTGCGAGACAGGCGCCGCCGTATTTTTGCACGGTAATGGCATGGTTGCGCATTCTGCTCACCGAAGTAGCCGCTGAGAGCGGCCTACGCGTTAGCGCGAACAATCGTAATCGCATCCGCGGCGTGTTGAATACTTGACTTGGGTTAGGTCGTTCTTTGCCTCGATGATCTTGCGGTTTTTGAGCGTTTCCCGACGTTGTGATTGTCTCGCGCAGTTAAACGGCTGCGCTTCTCGGATCCGGCGTGTCGAGCTTCCGTGCCGCGGTGGTGAGCGGCATATTCGCTACCGTCGATCGGCGCCACATGTGGCGGATCCCTGCCAAGATACGGTCGCCCGATTCCAAACTCCTCCCCGTGTGCATCGATCCATTTCCAGAGACTCTCACTGGAATGATATCGCTGGTCCCTTGTCTCGCCCTTGACGCTCACGACATCGGCTGCAAGTCCATGGCCGTAGCCGCCGCGAAAGCTCCCGCCATGGTACGACCTGTTGGTCGCCGCTTTCAGGCCGCTTGCGAGCGATTGACGATAATCGTCGCGAAACGCGCTGGTTATGCCAGGAGACAGCCCAGCCTCTTCCACCGCGCGGAGTACATGAAAGAGCTTCAGCTTGAAGCTCCGATCCATGCCTCCGATCACGTAGTCCATCATCGGCATGCCGGCTTTTTCCGCCGCCTTCGGATCCTTCCAGGCGAAATCCTCGTCGACCAGCTTGGTAAAGCTCCGGGTGACCGTCACCCTTCTGCCCTTCTTCTTGACGACCACTTTCCTCTGTTCGTTCACCTTGAGGGTGTCCTCTTTGGGCGTCCGTCGGTAGAGCGCCCACAGGTATTGGTCGATGCAGACGTCCGCTTCCCCGCACCCGTCGGGGATTTCGATGGAACCGACGGCCTTCCTGGCGTCATCAGGCAGCGGATCACTCGGGCTCGCCGTCGCCACTTGCACGGGTGGTGTTTCCGGTGGGAGCGTTTGGGACGCATCGGCCGACGCGGCCTCGGCGATCGGCTCCGGCTTATCTTGCACCGCCGTCATGTTGCTGGTCGTGACCGTCACGGCTTCCGCTGCCACAACGGTGCTTGCGTCGACGGCCTTGCCCATTGCGGTGGCCTGCGGTGCGTCCGCTGGCTCGGCATCAGCGGAAAGAGACGGTGCGCGGCGGTCCACGAGTGGCGCTCCGCCGATGTTATCGATGGCCGCCGAACCGAAGCCAGCAAGCCACACGACTGCGCAACCCGCGATAACGACCGTGAGCGCGGTTGCCACGGCAGCAAATCGCTGCGGGTTCATGATCGCAGCCCTCACAGGTTCCACCTGAGCCAGATTGCACGGCGAAGCACGCGACGCCGACGATCTTCGGATCATTATTCTGACGTGCAATGGCGGAATCTGCGGGTTATCATTTTTTCCAAAAAGTGTTGCCCGAACGCAACGCACTGTCGCAAGCGGCGCGCGTTAGACGAAACTGGGCCAGTCGGTAGGCAAGATTGAACCAAAAGGGCGTAGAACGTGGCGGCGATTGGTTAATACCAAAGTCACGATCTGACACTTGATCGACACAAGCGCGGACAGGCATTTCAACCCGGGGATGGCATGGTAAATCGATTCACGACGGAACAATCCACGGCGACAATGCGGCGTTGGAAGCCTCTCGCGATTGTGGTGCTCGTAGCGACGGCCGCGCTGACGGCGCTGACCGCCGACGCCACGGCGAGACAAGCCCGCCCCGCGGCCACCGTCGAGGCGACGGCGCCGCGCGAGGCGGGCGAACCGATCATGGCGATCGTGTCGATCAAGAGCCAGAAGGTCACTTTCTACGACGCCGACGGCTGGATCCTGCGCGCGCCGGTGTCGAGCGGCATCAAGGAACGCGAGACGCCGGCCGGCGTCTTCGCCGTTATCGAGAAGGACAAGGACCACCACTCGACCATGTATGACGATGCCTGGATGCCGAACATGCAGCGCATCACCTGGAATGGCGTCGCGCTGCACGGCGGACCGCTGCCGGGCTATGCGGCCTCGCATGGCTGCGTGCGGATGCCCTACGACTTTGCGGAGAAGCTGTTCAACAAGACATGGATCGGGATGCGGGTGATCATCTCGCCCAGCGACGCCGAGCCCGTCGATTTCACTCACCCGGCGCTGTTCGTGCCGAACGCAGATGCGCTCGCGGCCGCGCCGGCCAAGGCCGAGACGCTCGCGCGCGAGGCCGAGGATGCCGCCAGGGCAGCCGACGAGGCGAAGAAAGCCGCCGCGACGACATCACGTGAGGCAACATCGCTGCCAGCGTCGCTCCGAAAGCTGGAGCAACTCAAGAAACGCGCCGACGCCGAGCTCGCCTATCTCGACAAGGCGCTCGCCGCGGCAAAGACCGATCAGGCCAAGGCGCGGGCGGAGGAGCTGAAGCAGAAGGCCGCCACCAAGGCCGCGGACGCGGCGACGCAGCTCGATACCGCCAAGGCCGACGCGCAGCCCAAGCTCGATGCGGCTGCCAACGCAAAGGAAGCCGCGAAGGCGGCAGCGACCAAAAAAGCCGATGCCGCCAAAGCGGCGACCGCAGCGAAGCTCTTGCTCGAGCCGGTCTCGGTCTACATCAGCCGCGCGACGCAGAAGCTTTACGTGCGGCGCAACACGCATAAGCCGGCGCCGGACGGGGGCGGCGAGGTATTCGATTCGTCCATCGAGGTTCCGGTCACGATCCGCGATCCCGACAAGCCGATCGGCACGCACATCTTCACTGCGGTGGCCCGCACCGACAAGGGCCTGCGCTGGACCGCGGTCACGATCGACAACGGGGACGACGCCAAGGACGCGCTCGACCGCATCACCATTCCGCAGGACGTGCTCGACCGCATCGCGCCGACCGCAGTGCCGCGATCCTCGATCATCGTCTCCGACGAACCGCTGAGCAGCGAGACCAATTATCGCACCGAGTTCGTCGCGGTGCTGAGCAATCAGCCCCAGGGCGGCTTTATAACGCGTCAGCCGACGCCTGCGGTCGATGATGACCGCGTTGCCAGCGGCGACGCCCCCGACGGCGGGGCCGGCGGCTTCTTCTCCATTTTCCAACGCAATCCGGACTACCAAACCGGCAATGTGCAGCGGCGCGGGGGGCAGTACTATCGTCCGGTGCAACAAGGCGGGTCGTGGTGGTAAGGCGAGGCACGCCGCGCCTCGGCCGCATGGTCGCTCAGGGTCACGAGCGTCGATTTCGTCTGCGGCCGACCGTGTCCGCGTTACCCATCACAGCCGACGGCAGAAGGCGATCGCGATCTCGGTCCGATCAAAATTCATCCCGCGTAGCGCGTGGCTCGTGATGGCCGAGCATAGCAGCCTGCCCTGCGCAGACTGCATAAACTTGTCTGCCCTCCCGACCATCTACGTCTTACTTATCTTGGCGCAGCAAACACACGGATGGCCGGGTCAAGCCCGGCCATGACGACCCGTGAAAAAATTCGGATTACTTTCCCTTCCCTGCGCGGCTCAACAAAAACACGCCCTGCTCGCCGAACATGTTCCAGAACCACCAGGGCGCGCTGAGACGCAGCGGCCGGCCGTAAAGGTCGAGCGCGACCGCGCGCTCCATCTTGACGTTGATCTCGTCGCAGAGCTGCACGAAGTCCTTGATGGTGCAGAAATGGATGTTCGGCGTATCGTACCATGTCGCCGGCAGATTTTCGGTGCGCGGCATGTGGCCGCCGACCAGCAATTGCAGCCGCATCTTCCAGAACCCGAAATTCGGGAACGAGACGATGGCGCGCCGCCCGATCCGCAGCAGATTTTCCAGCACCACGCGCGGCTGCCGGGTCGCCTGCAGGGTCTGCGACAGGATCACATAATCGAAGGCGTCGTCGGGATAGTTGATGAGGTCGGTGTCGGCGTCGCCCTGCACCACCGCAAGCCCCTTGGCGACGCAGCGATTGACGCCTTCGCGCGACAATTCGATGCCGCGGCCGTCGATGCCGCGGCTTTCTAGCAATTGCAGGAGATCGCCTTCGCCGCAGCCGACGTCGAGCACCTTTGAGCCACGCTCGATCATTCCCGCCACCAGCAGGTGGTCGCCGCGGTAATTTCCGGCGTTTTCTGGCGCAGCGCCGTTCAGCGGCAGGACCTGTTGAAGAGCCATGTCAGCCGCCCGTCGCAGTCAGGCCGCGCGCCTTGCCGGCCGATTGCAGGAACGCGCGCGCGATGTCGAAGAATTCCGGCACGTCCAACAGAAACGCATCATGGCCGCGGTCGGTCTCGATCTCCGCAAACGACACCCGCGCGCTGGAAGCGTTGAGCGCATGCACCAGCGCGCGCGATTCCGATGTCGGAAACAGCCAGTCGCTGGTGAACGACACCACGCAGAAGCGGGTCTGGATGCCGCGAAACGCCTGCGCCAGAACACCGTCATGATCGGCGGCAATGTCGAAATAATCCATCGCCCGCGTCAGATAGAGGTAGCTGTTGGCATCGAAGCGCTCGACGAATGACGAGCCCTGATGGCGCAGATAGCTCTCGACCTGAAAATCCGCATCGAACGAGAAGGTCGGCAGTTCGCGATCCTGCATTCGCCTTCCGAATTTGCGATGCAGCGCTGCGTCTGACAGATAGGTGATATGCGCAGCCATCCGCGCGACGCCGAGGCCGCGATGCGGATGCGTGCCCTGTTCGAAGTAACGCCCGTGATGCCAGTCGGGATCGGCCATGACAGCCTGCCGGCCGAGCTCATGGAATGCGATGTTCTGTGCCGAGTGCCGCATGCTGCACGCCACCGCCAGCGCCGAGAATACGCGCTTGGGATAGGCCGCGGTCCATTGCAGCGCCTGCATGCCGCCCATCGAGCCACCGACCACGCAGAACAAGGTCTCGATGCCGAGCCGGTCGATCAGCATGGTTTGCGCGCGCACCATGTCGGGAATGGTGATGATCGGAAAATCCAGTCCCCACAATTTGCCGGTTGCCGGATTGGTCGAGGCCGGCCCGGTCGAGCCCATGCAGCCGCCGATCACGTTGGAGCAGATAATGAAATATCTGTCGGTATCCAGCGGACGGCCGGGACCGATCATGGTTTCCCACCAGCCGGGCTTGCCGGTCACCGGATGGACATTGGCGACGTGCTGATCGCCAGTCAGCGCGTGGAAAACCAATATCGCGTTGGAACGGTCGGCGTTGAGTTCGCCATAGGTTTGATAGGCGACCTGAAAGGGCGACAGATCGATGCCGCAATCGAGCTTCAGCGGCTGGTCCGAGCCGAACAGCGCCACCGGCGAACTCGGATGGTCCGCCTCCTGCGCGCGCTCCTCGGCATGGATCGAGGGACTGGATATCGACTGTATGTTCGTCATCTCGCCACCGACCTCCTGACGGAGGTTTACAGACAGAAATCAGGCCATAAAAAAACCCGGCCTGAACTAAAGGTTCGGCCGGGATCACTTCTGTCCCCGGCCTGTTTAGCGAATTGTTTAACGTGGCTGCAAGCCGGCCGGCTCAAATGACCACGGAACCCAGTGAAGCTAGTCCCGAGGGCGGTTTTCGTCAAGGCAGGCCGCCCGTTAACCTAACTGGGATCATCGGTAACCCCTGACGTTTCTCTTTGCTTTCAGCTCCCGTCTTACCTAATCAATGCCCTTGCCTGCCGGCAGGAGCTGACCGATCCGGCAATTGGGTTTTAACGATGTCCAAAATACCCCCCGCTCCGCCCTCGCTCGAGGTGCTGCGCAAAGAGATCGACACGATCGACGAGCAGGTTCACCGCCTGCTGATGGCGCGTGGCGACATCATCGATCGCCTGATTTCGGTAAAGCAGACCCAGGAGGTCGGCTCGGCCTTCCGCCCGGCGCGCGAGGCCGACATGATGCGCCGGCTGGTGGAGCGCCATCGCGGCATCCTGCCGCTCGACACCGTCGAAAGCATCTGGCGCGTCATCATCTCGACGTTCACCTACGTGCAGGCGCCGTTTTCAATCCATGCCGATATTTCGGTCGGCGAATCCGCGATGCGGGATTCGGCGCGATTCCATTTCGGTTTCACCGTTCCCTACGTCTCGCATTTCAACGCGACCGCCGCGGTCGACGCCGTGGCAAAATCGAAGGGGGATCTGGCGCTTCTGTCCGCCACATCCAGCCGCACTCCCTGGTGGATCGCGCTCGAAGCCAATGGCGCGCCCAAGATCATCGCGCGACTGCCGTTCGTCGAGCGCGCCGATCATCCGGCGGCGCTGCCGGTATTCGTGGTGTCGCGCGTCGCCGACAGCGCCATGGTGACGGAAGTCGAGATGTGGAGCGTGCGCGTATCCGGCTGGAACGCCGAAATCGCGCGCGCGCTGTCACCACTGGCGGAAATCGTCGCGGTGCCGGATACCGCCTTCGACGGCGCCGCCCTGCTGATATCGATCACGGGCTCCAGCAGCCTGGAAAAGATCAAGTCCGCGCTGATCGAGGCCGGCGCTTCGGTGCGTTCATCGGCTCTCGTCGGCAGCCACGCAACCCGCTATACGGTGCCCCCAAGCGGGCCAGCCAAATCTTGACCGGCCAAGTCCTAAAAGGCCGACCTGATAATCCGGAGTTGAAGAAGATGTCTCGTCCCGTGCCGAATCCCGGCATTCTCGATATTGCACCCTACACGCCGGGTAAAAGCCCGGTGCCGGAGCCGGGGCGCAAGGTGTTCAAGCTGTCCGCCAACGAGACGCCCTTCGGGCCTTCTCCGAAGGCCATGGACGTCTACAAAAAGGCCGCGGCGCATCTGGAGGACTATCCAGAAGGCACATCGCGGGTGCTGCGCGAGGCCATCGGCCGCGCGTTCGGGCTTGATCCCGAACGCATCATTTGCGGCGCCGGCTCCGACGAAATCCTCAATTTGCTGGCGCACACCTATCTGAGCCACGGCGATGAGGCGATCAGCACCACCCACGGCTTTCTGGTGTACCCGATCGCGACCATGGCGAACGGCGCCAAGAACGTCGTCGCGCCGGAAACGAATTTCACCGCTGACGTCGACGCGATCCTGAAGCTGGTTTCGCCGCGCACCAAGCTGGTATGGCTCGCCAACCCGAACAATCCCACCGGCACCTACCTGCCGTTCGATGAGATCAAGCGGCTGCGCGCCGGATTGCCGGCGCATGTGCTGCTGGTGCTGGATGCCGCCTATTCCGACTACGTTTCGCGCAACGATTACGAGATCGGCATTGAACTGGTGGCGACGACCGAAAACACGGTCATGACCCACACCTTTTCCAAAATCCACGGGCTGGCGGCGCTGCGGATCGGCTGGATGTTCGGGCCGGCTCATATCGTCGACGCGGTGAACCGGATTCGCGGCCCGTTCAACGTCTCGACGCCGGCGATGCTGGCGGCGGTGGCGGCGATCGAGGACACCGCGCATCAGCAGATGTCGAAGACGCATACCGAGAAATGGCGCAACTGGCTGACCGAGGAGCTCACCAAGCTCGGGCTGAAGGTGACGCCAAGCGTGGCGAATTTCATCCTGATCCATTTCCCGCTGGAGAAGGGCAAAACTTCCGCCGAGGCCGATGCGTTCCTTACCAAGCGCGGCCTGGTGCTGCGCGCGCTGAACAATTACGGCCTGCCGCACGCGCTGCGCCTGACCATCGGCACCGAGGAGGCCAACCGCCTGGTGATCGACGGCCTGCGTGACTTCATGGCGGTCAAGTGAGCCCGGCACCACTCTTCAAACGTGTTGCGCTGATCGGCTTCGGTCTGATCGGCGGCTCGATTGCGCGCGCCGCACGCGCGCAAAACCTGGCGGAAGAGATTGTCGCCACCGCGCGCTCTGCCAAGACCCGCGCGCGCGTGGCCGAACTCGGCATTGTCGATCGCGTGGTGGAAAGCAACATCGATGCGGTGAAAGACGCCGACCTCGTCATTCTGTGCATTCCGGTCGGCGCCTGTGGCCCGGTGGCGCAGGAGGTCGTAGCCTATCTCAAGCCGGGCGCGATCGTCTCCGATGTCGGCTCGGTCAAGGGCGCCGTGGTGCGGGACATGGCGCCGCATCTGCCCGCGAGCGTGCATTTCGTGCCGGCGCATCCGGTCGCCGGCACCGAGCATTCCGGTCCCGATTCAGGTTTTGCCGAACTGTTCATCAATCGCTGGTGCATTCTCACTCCTCCCGAGGGGACCGATCCAAACGCGGTCGAAAGATTGCGCGCCTTTTGGGCGGGGCTCGGCGCCAAGGTCGAGATCATGACCCCCGATCATCATGATCTGGTGCTCGCGATCACCAGCCATCTGCCGCATTTGATCGCCTACACCATCGTCGGCACCGCCGACGAACTCGGCCAGGTGACATCGTCGGAAGTGATGAAATTCTCGGCCGGCGGCTTCCGCGATTTCACCCGCATCGCGGCCTCCGACCCGACCATGTGGCGCGACGTGTTTCTGGCCAACAAGGACGCGGTGCTGGAAATGCTCGGCACCTTCAACGAGGATCTCTCCAAGCTCACCCGCGCGATCCGCCGCGGTGACGGGGAAGCGCTGTTCGAGCATTTCACCCGCACCCGCGCAATCCGGCGCGGCATCGTCGAAATCGGCCAGGATTCCTCGGCGCCCGACTTCGGGCGTCCGCACGCCAACCTGGCGAACGAGCCGGAATAGCTGCGGCGTCCATCGCCAGCCACCCTCTCCCGCAAAGGGGGAGAGGGCAAAGGCAGGCGTCACCTCCCTGTCATTCCATGCCGTATCGATCAGTGCGCTTGGCAAGCGTTCGGTGCGACATGGTCCGCATGCCATGTCGCGCCACTCTGCCGCTGTAATGGGGAACAGCCATCGCCAACGCATCGCGGGCCGGGGCCGACCCTGCGTGTAGTACATCGCCATCGGGATGGTAGAAAGCGTATGCGCCGGGCTCCGAGATGGCCTCCTGTGCAAACACGGGAGTAGCCATTCCCGCCGACAAAATCAAAGCCGCACCAATTAATTTAAATCCAGTCATTGATCCTCTCCTTGATCGCCGGCCGCAAGAATATGCGTACCGTCTGAGGACAAGACCGGCATTTGGGTTCTCGCATTCCCTGCGTGCAGGGAAACGCCGATCACAGTTCGGCGATCGGCGCGTTATCGGATGCCGCTTCAGAAGAGCGGCGGTGTCTGCGCCACCTTGAGAGGCCCAAGAAACACCGCGCCATCGACGAAGCGCAGCGGGAACGCCCGCGCCGGCTTGCCTTCCAGCACCGCTTCCTTGCCGAGCGCGTTGATCCCGGCGGCAACGCCGACATTGGCATTCTGCTTGATCACCTTGCCAAGACCGGGGATCGCCCGATCAAGCGCGCCGAACAGATTGTTGACGTCCTGGGTTTTGACGCCCGGCGCGACCCGATCGAGCGTTGCCTGCGGCACGCCCTCTTCGAGCATCTTCTCGATGCCAAGCGCCGGAATCACTTTTTCGATCCCGGCGACCGTCATCTGCAATTCGCCCTCGAGGCGACCTTGGGCGTCAAGGCCGAGCGAACCGGCGGCGACGGCAACGACGTCGCCCTGCTGTATCCGCGACTGCACGATCTCGACATGGCCGCCCGCCGCCTGGATTTCGCGAAACCGCTGCGGCCAGGGCTTTGGCGAAAAATCCCTCAGGCCGCTCAGCTTTGCCCGCACATCGGCATCGAACGGCTGCGCCAGCAGCGGATGCAGCTCCTGCACGCTGCCATCAGCGATTTGCAGCGCGGTTTCGATCACGGGATGATCCGACGGCGTCCCCTCGACGAGCCGGCCATGCAACTCGATATGCTTGGCGCGCGCCAGTGGCGTCTGCATCGACCCGCTGACGCGATCGATCGCGGGATCGTCGAACACGAGTGAAATCCGTTGCGGGACGGCCGGCAATCCGACGATGCTGCTACGCGCCGTACGCCAGTTCACGACCATCGAAGGCTGATCGCCCTGCTCGGAAATCGTCGCCGGTGCGGTGAACTCGGCGATCAGCAATTTCGGATCATAGACCTGAGCCACCACCAGGATCTCGCCGAGCTTGGCCGTGATCGGCGCTTGCGCCGCTGTCTGGCCTGCGGTCTGCGAGGTGAGCGACACGCTGGCGCCGTCGCAGCGCACCTCCAGGCGGAACGGATAGCCTGCCACCGAGCGTCGGGCACAATCATACACCCGGCCGGATCGGGCCTCGCGCGCGCGCCAGGCGTCGGCGGTCTCATCGACCTTTGAGGCGGAATAGAACCAGAACGCGCTCCACGCCGCGGCAGCGACCAGGAGCAGGACAGGCATGATGAAAAGGCGCCAAAGCGGGCGCCGGCGCGGCGCTAGGGTCAAATCCGACATGCGGGTCCTTTGGCTAGCAATTTTGTCAATTAAGCGATGCTACCCGCAACGTGATCAACTTAACGCATTTTGCAAATTAACCTATTTTGAGTAAGCGCGAGATTCTGATAGGCGTCGGCGCGATGCCAGCCAAAATCGTACCCGACGTGGAATTGTCCAAAGGCGACCTGTGGGTGTTCGGCTACGGATCGCTGATGTGGCGGCCCGGGTTCGAGTTCATCGAGCAAGTGCCGGCGCGGCTGATCGGCGAGCATCGCGCGCTGTGCGTCTATTCGTTCGATCATCGCGGGACTCCGGAAAAGCCCGGCCTCGTGCTCGGGCTCGATCGTGGCGGCGCCTGCCGTGGCATCGCGTTTCGGGTTGCAGCGAAGCAAGGTGGCGACACCGTGGATTATCTGCGTGGGCGCGAACAGACGACTAACGTCTACCGCGAGGTGATGCGTTCGGTGTGGCTTGAAAACGAAGCCCGGCAGCGAATCAGCGCGCTGACCTATGTGGTCGATCGTGGTCACGTGCAATATGCCGGACGGCTGTCGTTGGCGGAGCAACTGCGTCACGTGCAACAGGGGCACGGCCGTTCCGGAAACAATCGCGATTACGTTCTGTCAACCGTGAAGTCGATCGAGGCGCAGGGCTTCCGCGACGAGCAATTGCATCAGCTTGCGTTGATGCTGCATGACGATACGTCACGGCATCGGTGATCTGACCCGGAGGAGAAGCCAAAGCCGCCCTAAGCCTTCGCCGATGACCGGCTCGGCACCCGACCGAATAATTGCGCCTGCTCCTGCCGCGCCGTCGCGACCAGCCGGTTGGTGGCCTCTTCGATTACGGTTGAGACGCGGGTGACGAATTCACCGCGCGCCATGCCCGGCGGCAACGGATCGAGAAATTCGACGACGAGCGTTCCGGGGTAGCGCATGAATGTCCGGCGCGGCCAGAACAATCCCGAATTGAGCGCGACCGGCACGCAGGTCACCCCGCAATCGACATAGACCTGGCCGACGCCGCTTTTGTAGCTCGGCGGGGCATCGACGGGCCTTCGCGTTCCCTCGGGGAAGATAATCAATTGGCGGCCGCGACGAACGGCCTCACCGGCGCGGCGCGTCATTGCAAACAACGCACGGCCACCGGCGCGGCGATCGATTCCGATCATGTTCGCCTTCCTCAAATACCAGCCGAAGAACGGTATCCACTCCAGCTCGCGCTTGAGGATGTAGAGCGGCTGATCGAAGAATTGCAGCAGCGCAAAGGTTTCCCACATCGACTGATGCTTCGATGCGACGATCAGCGGACCCTTCGGGATTTTCTCGACGCCGCGATATTCCACCCTGGTGCCGCAGATCACGCGCATCAGCCAGATGCTGCTGCGCGCCCACCACCTTGCGATCGACATGATGGCCGCGCGCGGCATTACGAAGGTAGGAATCGCAAGGATGAGCCAGAATATCAGGACGAGATAGAACAGCAGGTTGTAGACCAGCGAACGCAGGAAAATCAGAGCCATCGAAAACCCGATCAGTTTGCCTGCGCCGTCGCGGGCCTGCGCGGAGCGAGGGAGCCCGTCGGTAAATCCGCAACCTCGGGCGTCAGGTCAAGGCCTGCGTCGGCCAGGCGTACCCGCACTTCAGCGGCGACATATTTCGCATACTCCGACAGCAGCAGCCGAAACGTCGTGCTACTCGTCCACCATGGTTCATCGCGCCATTTGTCGCCGACAACGGCGAATGGGATCAGCGTGATGTCGGGCATCGCGTGTGACAATTCGACGATTGCCCGCGGCATGTGGTAATTCGATGTCACCACGATCAGCGATTTGAAGCCGCGCTCATGCGCCCAGCGCCGCGTCCCCGCCGCGTTGCTGCGGGTGTTGAACGCCGAATGGTCGAGATCGACGCAACAGCCCATCAGCGACTGATTGTCCGGCAGCGAACGGGAAATATCGGCGGCGTCGTTGGTCGGATGCACGCCCGAGATCAATAGCCGCTTGCCGTAGCCATCGGCCAGCAGCTCGATAGCATCGGAGACGCGCGAGGAGCCGCCGGTGAGCACCACAATGCCGTCGGCATTGCGGCCGGGCTTGATTTCAGCACCGCGCAACTGCGACAGAAAGCCGACGAAGCCTATCGCGGCGCCGACAAACAAGATCGCCAGCACTGCCACGACAGCGGTGCGCAGCCAGCGGCGCGGCGCGGCAACCGGCGCTTCCGTCAAGATATCGTCGGGCTGTAAATTCATGCGATGCCGGCGATTTTCCTTTGAACACCCGTCGAGCTGCGGCGCCGCCGCCGCCGCAGGACTGAAAACAACTCCCGGGTCGAGACACTAGAGCCTTTTTGGTTCCGATTGAATCAGAACCGACGCTCTATCCCTTATTTTGACGCGTTTTCTGTACGCGAACCGGAATCCAGGCCGCTCGAAAACGCTATAGAGTGCTTTCGGGCGAAATGGAGTCCGGCCGCCACGGTATTCGCGGCGCAAACCCGCCTCAGTCGATGTCGTCAAGCGTGGCAAACAGCGTTCGCCGCGAGGCCCAGGCGGTGATCGCCGCGATCAGCACCGCCTGCGCCGCCAGCGCCAGATAGCCGGACGGACGCAGCGAAAACGTTCCCAGCAAGGCCGCGAACTGGTCGCCCACGGGGGTGCCCGAGAACCAGCCGGCGATCGATTCGGAAAATCCGAAAGCGAGCATCGCCGCCCCGCCGCCGATCACGCCGCCCTCCAGCCCGAGCCGGAGAAAATGCCGCAGGAAGCGATTGGCGATGTAGCGGTCGCCGGCGCCGACAAAGTGCAACACTTCGACGATCGGGCGATTGGCCGCCATCGCCCCGCGCGTCGCGAAAGAAACCGAGATGATGGTGGCGATAATCACCAGCGCCAGGATGCCGATGCCGGCAAACACCGTCGCGCCGGTCATGGTCCGCATCCGCTCGATCCAGGCGCGGTGATCGTCGACGCTGGTGGTCGGCGCCACCTGTGTCACCCGGCTGCGCAGCGCTGCCAGATCGAGCGTGGTGCCAGGCTGAACCCGCGCCACAATGACGCGCGGCACCGGCAGTTCGTCGAACGACAGGCCACTGCCGAGCCAGGGCTCCAGCAATTTGGCGGATTCGGCTTTGGTAAAAGGTCTGACCTCGACGATGCCGGGCTGTCTGCGCATCGCGTCCGCGACCGCCGCCGCGTCGCGGTCCAGATCGCGCCCGGCCAGGGGACGCACCTGAATGGTGATTTCGCTGGCGACGTCCGATTGCCATTCCGCTGCCGACGCACTCACCAGCAGCACGGTACCCGTTGTGATCGATGCCAGGAACGTCATGATCGCGACGACGGCGACCAGCGCGCGTCCGGAGATCGAGGCCCGCGGCACGATCGGCGAGAGGTTGCGCGCCCTTGCCGGCACCTGCGGGCGCTCATGCCCCAGATCCACCAATGGACCGTGCTCGTCGGCTCTACTCATAGATATGCAGCCGTCCCTGATGCAGCACCAGCCGCCGCGCTTCATACTGGTCCATCAGCGTGATGTCATGGGTCGCGATGATCACTGCAGTGCCTGACTTGTTCAGCTCGATGAACAGCCGCAGCAAACGCCGCCCCAGCGTCGGATCGACGTTGCCGGTCGGCTCATCCGCCAGCAACAGATGCGGCCGCGAGATCACCGCGCGCGCAATCGCCGCGCGTTGTTTTTCGCCGCCGGACAGGATCGGCGGCAGCGCGTCCATCCGCTCGCCCAGGCCAACCCATTTCAGGAGATCGATAACCTCCCTGCGGTAACTGGATTCCTCGCGGCCCATCACCCGGAACGGCAGCGCCACGTTTTCGTAGGTGGTCATGTGATCGAGCAGGCGAAAGTCCTGCAGCACGATGCCGATCCGCTTGCGCAGATCGGCGACCTCGTCCTTGCCGAGCAAGGAGACGTCATGGCCGAACAAATTGACCAGGCCGCGCGTCGGCCGCAGCGACAGAAACAGCAGCCTCAGCAGTGAGGTCTTGCCGGCGCCGGACGGGCCGGTGAGGAACTGGAAGGAGTGCGCGGGGATCATGAAACTCAGGTCGCGCAAAATCTCCGGGCCGAGCCCGTAGCGCAATCCGACATTTTCGAACCGAACCAAGCTCAGCTCCGTTCGACGTGGGACCCGGCCGAAAACCTGGAACCGAAGGTCCGCAACCGGCTGCGGCTGCGAACCGAACAAAACGGTTGTGCGGCGGTTATGGTTTCCGGTTCGTTAACGGTCGCCTTGTAGCATCCGTTCACTAGTGCCCCGTTTCTAAAGTTCGCGAACTCTTGCGACCCCTCTGATGCGAACTTCGGAAGCAAAGGGGCACTGGCAAACTTAACTTTTTCTAGTGCCGCTGTTCGAAGTTCCTAACACCCGCTCGTAGCAAATACTGTGGGAACTTCAAATCGGCGGCACGAGGTCATTGTGGACATTGGCTGCATGCACATCGTCTGCCCCCATTGTACGACGTCCTACGCCATTGATTTGTCCACCTTGGGGGCGGCCGGCCGTACCGTTCGTTGTTCCCGCTGCAAGGAAGTCTGGCTGGCGCGGCCGGAGGACGCGATCGAGGTAATGGCTTCGGTACCTGCGACTGCGACAGCCGGCCAACAGGCCGACGAGCAGGATGCGGCCGCGGAGTGGGAGGCCTTGGCACGGGAGGACAACGCCGAGGAGCACGAAACCCCTGTCGTCGACAGCCCCTCGATATCCGCGGACTGGCCTGAAAGCAACGGCGCGTCGGAGACTGAGGCCGATTGGCCTGCGGCGGCCCGGTATGATTCCGAAGACGCTCAAGCCATTCATCCACTACGCCTGTTGTCGAAGCTCCGGAATCTGCTGAACCCGAAAGCGCTGGTTCGTATCCCCCGAAAATCGCGGGTCAACCTGCCCTTTGCCAACCTGCCCACAGCTTGCGCCGCCATGGGCGCGCTGGTGCTGGCGCTGATCATCTGGCGCGCCGATGTGGTGCGTCTGATGCCGCAAACCGCGACATTCTACCGGATGGTCGGCCTCGACGTGAATCTGCGCGGGCTGATGTTCAAGGACGTCAAGATCACGCGTGAAACCGTGGAAGGCAAACCGGTGCTGGTCATCGAGGGCGTCATTGTCGGCGAAACGCACAAGCCGGTGGAACTGCCGCGGCTGCGCTTCAGCGTTCGCGACGCGCAAGGCGCGGAAATCTACGCCTGGAATGCGGTACTGGAGCAGCCCGTGCTGCAACCAGGCGAAAGAGCCTGGTTCAAGTCGCGGCTGGCTTCGCCACCACCCGAGGGACGCAATATCGACGTACGCTTCTTCAACAAGAGGGACGTTGCCGGCGGTAGTGCTTGAACGGGGTAACTCAATCCCGGGCAGAGCCTGTTCGGTTCTGATTGAATCAGGACCGGTGTCTGGATCTTTAGTTTGACGTGTTTTCCCAACGCGAACGGGTGCCCGCTTCGCTCGAAAACGCTCCAATAGTGACGGTGTCTTGATGCCACGTGTGCTGATCGCCGACGATGAAGACTCGATGCGGGCCCTGGTGGCGCGCGCCATTGCCATAGACGGCCATGAGACTGTCACCGCACAGGACGGCGCCGAAGCGCTGGAGATCCTGAGCCGCGAAGCAGGCACATTCGATCTGTTGCTTACCGATATCCAGATGCCTGTGATGGACGGCATTGCATTGGCGCTGACCGCCGCCCGTGACTTTCCGGATCTGACCATTTTGCTGATGACGGGCTTTGCCGATCAGCGCGAACGCGCATCCGGCCTCAACGCCATCGTGCATGACGTCGTCACCAAGCCGTTTTCGGTGGCCGATATTCGCACCGCGGTCGCCGACGCGCTCTCCGCGCGCAAGACTGGATAGCGCGACTTCCGCGCCAAGCGGATGACGCGTGCGGAGATCCTAATAGTCCTTTAGCAGCCGCTCGAGGTAATCGAGCTCAATCTGAGGCCGGGCCGGATCGGCAAGCCGGCGGCGGAGTTCTTCCAGAATCCGGCGCGCGCGCTGGACATCGATTTCGCCCGGGATCTTCACCGTGAGATCGTCGCTTTCGTGGGTGCGCAGCGGCCGTCCAAGCGGGTCAGTGGTATTGCCGCTGCTCTGCTGCCGCCCTGTGCGATTGCCGGGGCCGTCGCCCTGTCCGTCGCCATCGCCCGGCTGCATCGCGTCTGCCAGGCTCTGGGCACCCTTGCGCATCGCGTCCAGCGCCTTGCCTTGCGAGTCCACGGCGCCATCGGCGTTGCCCTCGCCAAGCTTGCCGCCGGCATCGCCCATCGCGTTGTCGGCATCGCCGAGGCTGTCAGCGCCATCGCCTTGCTGCTGGTCGCCATCCTCACCCTGCTGGCCCTGTTCGCCCTTCTGGCCGCGCTGGCCCTGACCCATGCCGCGCTTGGCAAGCTCCTGCTGCAATTTCTTCAGACGGTCGCGCAGGCCCTGCTGATCCTGCTGCAGATCGCCCATGTTCTGGTCGTCCTGCTTGCCGCGCAGGCGATCGCGCCTGGAATCCTGACCTTGCTTGAAGGTCTTGTCCCGCAACTGCTGCTGCTTGCGGATGACGTCGCCAAGCTCGTTCAGCGCCTGCTCCATGTCGCCGTCGCCGGACTGGCCGGGCTGCGCCATCTGCAGGTTTTCCAGCATCTCCTGCAATTGCTCGAGCAATTGCTTGGCAGCGTCCTTGTCGCCGGAGCGTGACAGCCGCTCCATGCGCTCGATCATGTTGTTGAGATCCTGCTGGCGCATCACCCTTGTATTGGGATCGAGCGGCCGCGCCAAGGCTTGCGGATTGTTGCGCATCTGTTCGGCGAGCTGGCGCATGAAATTATCCAGCGCCGCACGCAGGTCCTGGGTGAGCTTTTTGATCTCCTCGTCGCTGGCGCCGCGTTCCAGCGCTTGCTTGAGCGCGTCCTGCGCGGCACGCAAGGCCTTATCGACATCGGTGATGTTGCCATCCTCGATGGTGACGGCAAGCGCCCACAGGCTGGCGACCACCTCGCGCAGCGCATCATCGGTGTGAGCGGCCTCCAACTGCCTCGCGACATCGTAAAGGCCGAGATATTGGCCGGTCTCCGGCGTGAACATATCCGGCTCGATCATCAGCGCATCGAGCGCCGCATAGACCTGATCGTTCTGATTGGCGTCGAGCGCCAAAATCCGGCGTTGCTCGATCAGCGCCCGCGCCAACGGCTTGGTGAACAGCCGTTCCGGCAGCCGCATGTTGAACGGTTCGCTGCGGCCCTCATTGCCGGCCTCGTCTTTTGCCGTCAGGTTGAGTGTGACCTCGGCGCCGGCGTAGGGGTTCTCGCTGAGATCCTTGACGGTCTGTCCAACGCCATTCCTGGTCCGCACATTGGGAAGCACCAGCGCAAATTGCGGCGCATCGAACAAGGGCCGCGGCTCCGTGTCGGCTTTCGGGCCGTCACCGGGACGCGCGGCGAAATGCGCCTGCGCATCGGTGACGCCGTAATCGTCCTCGATCTTGTAGGAAAGCTGCAGCGAGCCGCGGGCCTGCCGCTCCGGATCCTTGGTCAGTGAAATCGAGGGCGCGCGGTCGGCAACCGCGCTGAATTTCCATTGCGGCTGACCGGAGGGCGCGCGAACCTGCGCCGTGCCGTCGCCAGAGATCGTGAAATGCCGTTCGTTGGTGCCCTGGGGCGCCTGTTCGGTCGGCACGGCTTCCGTCAGATTGCCGGAAACGGCCACATCGAGGGCGCCTCCGCTTGAACGAACAATCAGCGTGCTGCCTGACGGAACCGGCAACGGTCCGGCGCTGGGGGCATTGCCGGTTCCGGAGTCCTTGTTCGCCGCCGACAGGATAATCGGAGGCTTGCCGGTATAGAGCGGTGGCGTCACCCAGGCATCGACCCTGACATTGGCCGGCGACAGTACCCCGTTCCAGTCGAACGCCGCCGCGGTGCGCAGCGCGCGCTCATCGCCCGCCGCGACATAGGTCGCCACCAGCAACACCATGACCAGTGCGCGCAGCGCCCACGGATCATGGATGGCAAGCCGCGGCGACGGCAGGCCAGCACGGATGCGCTTGATCGACGCCAACGTGCGTTCGCGCTGTGCCTGCCACAACGCCCGCGCGACCGGATCCTGCGTGACCAGCGTATCAGTCAGCGTGGTTGCGGGGCGATGGCGAACACCGGTGCCGCGATCGAGCCGGCTGAGCGCTTCTTCACGGCTTGGCCAGCGAAACCGGATAAGCGGAAACAGCGCTCCCAGCGCCAGCAGCACGAACAGGCCGAGCCCGATGGCGCGGGCGATAAACGGCAGCGCCAGCCACAGGCCCGCCCATGACACCACCAGGAACAGTCCGACGACCGTGAGTAACCGCGCCAGGTGCGGCCAACCTCGCTCCCACGCGATAGCGTATTTCGCCCGCTGCAGAGCCTGCGTCAGCTGCAGCCGTGCAGCGGCATCAGGGTCGCGTGCTGGCTGTGGTGAGTCGGGGGTGGCGCCGCTCAATAAACTCTCCGTGGTTACCCAAACAGCATCCTAGCACGGCGGCGGCAATGAGGCATCCGTTCTGTCGCGGTATCCCCGGCCTCGGAACCTGCATAACACAAAGGCGTGACTGCCGTTAATGTAGGCGTGACCGCGGACGTTGACAGGCTTCGCGTCGCGCGCGAAGTGTTCGCGCAAAATCGATAAGGCAGAAACCCACAAGGGGCGGGAGCAAACAACATGGATATCGGATTCATCGGCCTGGGGAAGATGGGTTTCCCAATGGCCCGACGTTTGATCGAGGCCAGGCATCAGCTGGTGGTGTTCGATACGCGCAAGGAGGTCGTCGACAAACTGGTGGCGCTCGGCGCGCAGGCGGCATCGTCACCAAAGGAAATGGCCGACCGCGTCGAAACCGTGTTCGCCAGCCTGCCGTCGCTACAGGCCTCGCTCGATGTCGCCACCGGCAACAACGGCGTGATCGAGGGCAAACGCATCAAGCGCTTTGTCGATCTCTCCACCGTCGGCTCGCACATGGCAGTGCGGATCCACGACCTGCTGGCAAAACGCAACATCGTGCAGCTCGACAGCCCCGTCAGCGGTGGCGTCGGCGGCGCCGAAAAGGGAACGCTCGCCGTCATGGTGTCGGGTCCCCGCGCTGATTTCGAGACGGTAAAGCCGGCGCTCGATGTCATCGGCAAGGTGTTCTTCATTGGCGAGAAGCCAGGCTCGGCCCAGACCATGAAGCTTGCGAATAATCTGCTGTCCGCCACCGCTGTCGTCGCAACGTCGGAAGCCGTCACCATGGGCGTCAAATCGGGCCTCGATCCAAGCGTGATGATCGACGTCATCAACGCGGGGTCGGGCATGAACACGGCGAGCCGCGACAAGTTTCCGCGCGCGATCCTGCCGCGCACCTTCGATTTCGGTTTTGCGACGGGGCTGATGGTCAAGGACGTGCGGCTCTGCCTTGAAGAGGCCAAGGCGCTGGGGATGTCGATGGAAGTTGCCGAAGCGGTCGGGCGGCTGTGGGAAGTGGTGATCCGCGAAATGGGCGCGGAGTCCGATTTTACATCCGCGATCAAGCCAATCGAAAAGGCGGCAGGTGTCGTGGTGGGTGGAAAGGGCGCTCACGCAGCCAGATAAACCCGCTCGTGCATCCCTCTTCCCCTGGGAAGAGGGATCGCTCATAGCCACGGCGCGGGCTGGTCCATCGCAATCAAGGCATCGATTTCGACGCGAGGCCGCACCACGGCGTATTGATCGTCCTTGACCAGCACTTCAGGAACCAACGCGCGGGTGTTGTAGGTGCCGGACTGCACCGCGCCGTAGGCGCCGGCCGTCATGATCGCGACGAGATCGCCGGCCTTGGGTTCAACCATGCTGCGGTCGAGCGCGAGGTAATCGCCGCTTTCGCAAACCGGCCCGACCACGTCGGCCACGATCCGAGGCGTGCCCTTGGCGGGTTCGCGCACCGGCAGAATGTCGTGATGCGCCTCGTAGAGCGTCGGGCGGATCAGGTCGTTCATCGCCGCATCGATGATGACGAAATTCTTGGCCTCGCCGTGCTTCACATAAATCACGCGGCTGACGAGGATGCCGGCGTTGCCGACGATCATTCGTCCCGGCTCGAACATCAGCGTGCAGCCGAGATTATGCGTTACCCGCTTGACCATCGCGGCATAGGCATCAGGTGCCGGCGGCGCTTCGCGATCCATGTAATAGGGGATGCCGAGACCGCCGCCGAAATCGATGTGGTGGATCGTGTGACCGTCGGCGCGCAGCGTCTGGACGAATTCGGCCAGAATCCTGAAGGCCGCTTCCATCGGCCCGAGATCGGTGATCTGGCTGCCGATATGCATGTCGGCGCCGGTGACCTCGATCCCCGGCAGCTTCGCCGCGCGGGCATAGACCGCCCGCGCGCGCGTCAGCGGAATGCCGAACTTGTTTTCCGATTTACCGGTCGAAATCTTGGCGTGGGTGCCGGCGTCGACGTCGGGATTGACCCGCACCGAGATGCGCGCGGTCTTGCCACTCTCGACGGCGAGCCGCGACAATAATTCGAGTTCGGGCTCGGATTCGATGTTGATGCACAGAATATCCGCTGATAGCGCCGCGCGCAGCTCGGTCTCGGTCTTGCCGACGCCCGAGAACAATATCTTTTGCGGTGGAATGCCGGCGGCGAGCGCACGCCGCAATTCGCCGCCGGAAACGACATCCGCGCCGGCGCCGAGCTTCGCCAGCGTTCGCAGTACCGACTGATTGGAATTGGCCTTCATGGCGTAGCACACCAGCGCCTTCTCTCCGGCGAAGGCTTCGGTGAAGACCCGGTAGTGACGCTCCAGCGTCGCGGTCGAATAGCAATAAAACGGTGTGCCGACCGCATCGGCCAGCGCGGAAAGATTCACCGCCTCGGCATGAAGCACACCGCTGCGATAGTCGAAGTGATTCATGGCAGCTCAGTTATCCAGGAGCGGATCAAGAATGAATGACTTCTTGGCGCCTTTCGGAGCGACCGGCGGCGCATCGGTTCCGTAGGACGGATTGAATACGCTTGGCGTACTGGCCTGCTCGGCCGCCGTATCGGTCGGCGCCGCGGCGGACGATTGCGATCCGGTCGAGCCCGCCGCGGGCGGCTGCGATCCGGTCGGCGGCAGGTCGAGTGGACCTTTACGTCCACACCCCGCCAGCGTCAGTACGGCGGCGGCAAGCAGGACGATGGCCCATCTCGGCGACAAAGGGCTAGAAATACGATTCACGGCGATATCCCCAAAGCGGCGGCACCATACAAAGATTGACCCGCTCTGGCGAGAGCCGGACAACGGTGAAATTACAGCGCAAATCGCGGCTCAGCCCAATTTTCGCTCTTTTTCCAGCCGCTTGAGCCACGCCTTGGCTTGAGCCAGCACATTCCTGGGCGCGGTTCCGCCATAGCTGGTGCGGCTCTTCACGGATGCCTCGACCGACAGCACTGCCAGCGCGTCCCTGGTGATTCTGGGTTCGATCTCCTGCATGTCCTGCAGCGACAGTTCATGCAGCGCGATTCCACCCTTGGATGCCTTGGCGACGATACGGCCGGTGACGTGATGGGCGTCGCGGAACGGCATTTTCAGCGTCCGCACCAGCCAGTCGGCGAGGTCGGTCGCGGTCGCGTAGCCCTCGCCGGCTGCAAGCTTCATTCGCGCCTCGTCGGGCGCAAGATCGGCAACCATTCCGGTCATCGCCCGGATCGCCAGCGAGAGCGCGCCGAATGCTTCCATCGCTCCCTGCTTGTCCTCCTGCATGTCCTTTTGATAGGCGAGCGGAAGACCCTTCATCACGATCAACAGCGCCGTCAGCGCGCCGATCACCCGGCCGGTCTTGGCGCGGACCAACTCAGCGGCATCGGGATTGCGCTTCTGCGGCATGATCGAGGAGCCGGTGGTGAATTTGTCGCTCAGCCGCACCAGTCCTACCAGCGGCGAGGTCCAGATCACGATTTCCTCGGCGAAGCGCGACAGATGCACCGATGCGATCGCCGCCGCTGCCAGCGTTTCGAGCACGAAGTCGCGGTCGGAGACCGCGTCCAGCGAATTGGCCATCGGCCGGTCGAAGCCGAGCGCTTTCGCAGTGGCGTTGCGATCGATCGGGAACGAAGTGCCGGCCAGCGCCGCAGCGCCGAGCGGCGATTCGTTCAAACGCTTGCGGGCGTCGGCAAAGCGGCCGCGATCGCGCGACGCCATCTCGACATAGGCCAGAAGATGATGCCCGAACGTCACCGGCTGCGCGGTCTGCAGATGGGTAAAACCCGGCATGACCGTGGCCGCATGTTCGATCGCGCGCTCCACCAGGGCGTACTGGAACGCGGCCAGCGCCGCGTCCGTCTCGTCGATGGTGTCGCGGACATAAAGCCTGAAATCGGTCGCGACCTGATCGTTGCGCGAACGCGCGGTATGCAAGCGGCCCGAAGCGGGCCCGATCAACTCGCCCAGCCGGCTCTCGACATTCATGTGAATGTCCTCCAGCGCGCGCTTGAAATCGAACGATCCCTTGTCGATTTCTGACAAAATCGTGTCTAGACCCTTGCCGATATTTTTCGCATCGTTCGCGGTAATAATGCCTTGCGCCGCGAGCATCGCAGCGTGGGCCTTGGACGCGGCAATGTCCTGGGCATACAGGTGACGATCGACGTCGATGGAGACGTTGATTTCCTCCATGATCGCATCAGGACGCTCGGTGAACCGGCCGCCCCACATCTTGTTGCTCATGACTTGTTGCTCACACCCTGCCGCTGATGTCACACCCGCGGGAAACGCGCCTGCCGTCTCCGCTCCATTGACCCGTAACACAGGCTCTGCATAGCCGTATCTGATACAGGATGACAAACGATATGCCCGAAACACCCTTGCCCCGCCCGGCCGTTACGCGCCGGATTCCGTTCGCGATCGGGGCCGTGCTGATCGGAGCAGCGATCGGATTTGCCGGGGTATACGGGATCGGCGGCTTGAGGCGCGACGCGGCTGGCGATCCCGCCTGCCGCCCGGCCGTCGCGCTCTCGCGCAAACTGGCGCCGCTGGCGCATGGCGAGGTCGCGGCGCTGACCATGGCGACAACCCCGCTAAAACTGCCGGACCTTGCCTTCGAGGATGGCGACGGCAAGCCCAGGAAGCTTTCGGACTGGCGCGGGCGCACCGTGCTGGTGAACCTGTGGGCGACCTGGTGCGTCCCCTGCCGCCGCGAGATGCCCGCGCTCGACAGCCTGCAAACCAAGCTCGGCGGACCTGACTTCGAGGTGGTCGCCGTCAACATCGATACCCGCGACCCCGAAAAGCCCAGGAACTTCCTGAAAGACGCCAATCTGACCCGGCTCAGCTATTTCACGGATGAAAAGGCCAAGGTCTTTCAGGACCTTAAGAGCATAGGTCGGGCCTTGGGGATGCCGACCTCGGTGCTGGTGGATGGCCAGGGTTGCGAGATCGCGACCATTGCCGGTCCCGCGGATTGGTCCAGCGACGACGCCGTGAAGCTGATCTCGGCAGCGATAAAACCGGCAGCGGCAGGACTTTAGGCTGTTATGGCTTTAGGCGGGTATGGCTTTAGGCCGTTACATTGAGATTGCTGCCGATGCCCGGGCCAAGATTGGCCGTCGATGGCGCGGACGGGATCCCCAAGATCGTCTCGACCGAGGATTTCTCCGCATCGAGGTTTGATTTCATGACCGAAGTCGCAATCTGCGTCTGCGTATTGCCTGCCTGAAGGGCAAGCGCCGCAGCTACCAAACTCATATCCATACACAACACCCCACGGGATGCAGATACAGGACAGCTATTAATAAATTTTTGCCGGCGCGGTATCGACCGACGATTATCCCGCGGTCGCCTTGAAGGCGGCGCCAAGGGCACGCAGCGCACCGCGCCCCCGGGAGTCCGACACGCGCGAATGCAGAATCACCTCGCGGGCCGGTAGCCGCGGCAGGCCAAGCCGTGGCCCAAGATCGACCGTGCCGGCCGGCGCCACCCGACGCGCCAGCGCCGCCACGGCAAGACCTGCGGATATCGCCGCGCCGATGGTGGCTACTCCCCCGCCAACGAAGACTTCGGTCCAGGATACGCCGGCGGCATCGAGCGCGCCGATCGCCATCGCCCGCACGCTGCAGGGTTCAGCCTGGGTCGCAAGGCGCAACGGCTGGCCGGGCTCATGATTGAAGTCGGGCGCAGCCATCCAGCCAAACTCCTCGATAAATAACACGTCGCCGTCGCGGCGCTTGGCGTCGTGCCGCAGCACGATCGCGGCGTCGAGTTCGCCAGCGTCGAACGCCTCCAGCACGTCCCGTGACGCGTCGATGCGCAATTCCACCACCAGCGCCGGATCGGTGCCGTTCATGCGCTTGAGCAGCCCGGTCAATTCGGCTCCGACGATGTGATGGCTGATGCCGACGGTCAGCCGGCGGTGCTCGACGGCAAAGGAGGTGATCGCGGACTGATGCGCGGCGACCAGGTTCCGGGCGGCGCTGAGAAAGGTGTTTCCTTCCGCTGATAATCGAACCAGCCGCGGCGTCCGCTCGATCAGGCGGCGGCCGAGACCATCTTCCAGGCGTTTGATCTTCAGGCTTATCGCGGACTGGGTGCTGTCCATTGCCTCGGCCGCGCGCGTGAAGCTGTTGAGATCGGCCACCAGGACGAACGCCTGAACGGCCTCGACATCGAGCGTTTTCATGGCCAATCATTTAAATATGAAATCATTGAAATATTATTTCATATGATTTTCAAATGATCAAGTCGGCTCTATGGTTTCCGACATCCGCTTCACGACCACGAAGGAGTCGAACATGCCGCTGACCAGGGTTTCACTGAAGCAAGGCAAGTCGCCCGCGTACCGCAAGGCCATCCTGGGAAGCCTTTACCTGGCGATGCGCGAGACCTTTGCGGTTCCGGAAGGCGATCGCTTCATGACCGTCTCCGAACACGATGAAGATGGTTTCGTCTATGGCGCGGACTATCTCGGCATCCAGCGCAGCGAGGATCTGGTCATTATCCAGATAACGGTCAGCAATACCCGGCCGGTCGAGCAGAAGCAGCAGCTCTATCGCAGGATCGTCGAGCGCCTGACCGCGAGCCCTGGCCTGCGGGCGGAGGATATCTTCATCAATCTTGTCGAGGTGCTTCCGGAAAACTGGTCGTTCGGACTCGGCGAAGCACAGTACGTCAAGTAATCGCCATGCCAGTCCTTTCGCCCTCCGTCAGCCAAATCGGCGCCTCACCCGCATCGATCCTGCGCCGCCGCGCCCGCGAACTGCGCGAGGCCGGACGCGACATCATCGAGCTGTCTTCCGGTAATCTCGACTTCGCAACGCCGGAGCATGTCGTCGCAGCCGCCCACGCGGCGGCGCTGCGCGGAGAAACGCGATACACCGATGTCGACGGCACACCCGAACTGAAGGCTGCGGTGCGCGCGGCCCTGCAGCGGCACAACCATCTCACCTATGCGCAGGACGAGGTCGTGATCTGCAACGGCTCGACGCAAGCGCTGTTCAATGCGCTGCTGGCTACTGTCGCACAAGGCGACGAGGTGATCGTGCCTGCCCCGTACTGGGCGCCCTATCTCGATCAGGTGCGGTTGACGGGCGGCACGCCGGTGATCGTGCCCTGCCCGCAGAACAACGGCTTCAAACTGCGGCCGAGCGATCTGAGGGCGGCGATCACCGCGCGGACGCGCTGGCTGATCATCAACAATCCGGTCAATCCCTCCGGCGCGGTGTACTCCCCGGCAGAGCTGTCCGATATCGCCGCGGTGCTGTTGCAGCATCCGGATATCTGGATTCTCGCCGACGGCCTCTATGAGCACATCGTGTTCGATGGCCTTCATGCGCCGACGCTGGCCGAAATCGAGCCCCGCCTGAAGCTGCGGACATTGACCGTCAGCGGCGTCGCCAAGGCTTACGCGATGATGGGATGGCGCATCGGCTACGCGGCCGGCCCCGCGGCATTGATCCGCGCGATGATCAATATCCAGTCGCAGACCACCTCATGCGCATCTTCCATCAGTCAGGCCGCGGCCGTTGCCGCTCTCAGCGGACCGCAGGACCTGCTGCACGAACGCGCTTCAATCCTGCGCACGAAGCGTGATCTTTTTGCCGGGATTCTGAACGGCTGCGCGGGCCTGTCATGCGAGCTGCCGGAAGGCACGTTCTATCTGCTGGTCTGCTGCGCCGGTGTGATCGGCAAGCGCGCAACGGATGGCAGGGAAATCCGGACCGATCGCGATTTTGCGGCCTATCTGCTCGAACATGCCGACGTAGCGGTATTTCCCGGCGAGGATTTTGGGCTGTCGCCGTACATCCGTGTCAGCTTCGCCAATGCGCCACCGACCATCGAGGAGGCCGGCCGGCGATTGAAGCGCGCATGCGCCGCGCTGCAGTGAAGCGTTGTCGCCAGGACCAGTAGAGCACGGCTCTTGACGCACATCGGCTTCGGCCGGGCGTCGATCTGATTGAAGCAGGCGGATAAGTTACCGGGTCGGGACCGGCTTGTCGCCGCGATAGTCGTAGAAGCCGCGCTGGGTTTTGCGGCCGAGCCAGCCGGCCTCGACATATTTCACCAGCAGCGGACACGGCCGGTATTTGGAATCGGCGAGCCCTTCATGCAGCACCTGCATGATCGACAAACACGTGTCGAGGCCGATGAAATCGGCCAGTTCCAGCGGCCCCATCGGATGATGCGCGCCGAGCTTCATCGCGGCATCGATCGCCTCGACGTTTCCGACGCCCTCGTACAGCGTATAGATCGCTTCGTTGATCATCGGCAGCAGGATGCGGTTGACGATGAAGGCCGGAAAATCCTCCGACACCGCGATGTGCTTGCCGAGCCTAGTGACGAATTCCTTTGCCGCATCGAAGGTCGTGTCGTCGGTGGCGATGCCGCGGATCAGTTCGACCAGTTCCATCAGCGGCACCGGATTCATGAAATGAATGCCGATGAAACGCTCGGGACGGTCGGTGGACGAGGCCAGCCGCGTGATCGAGATCGACGAGGTATTGGAGGCGATGATGGCCTCAGGCTTCAGCACGGCGCAGAGATCGTGAAAAATCTTGCGCTTGACCTCTTCCTTCTCCACCGCGGTCTCGATCACCAGGTCGCAATCGGCGAGCCCATCCATCGTCTCGGCGGAACCGATCCTGCTCAGCGCCTGCTTGCGGGCCTCCTCGGTAATGACCTGCTTGGCGACCTGACGCGACAGATTGCCATTGATAGTCGCCATCGCCGACTTGAGCCGATCGGCGGAGATATCGTTGAGCACCACGTCGAGGCCGGCCAGCCCTGCCACATGCGCGATGCCGTTGCCCATCTGGCCCGAGCCGATCACGCCGACCTTCTTGATTGTAACCGCCATCTTGCCATCCATCGGAACGGCGCGCCCATCGCGCCTGCCCATTTTTAATAAAACACCGGCCGGAGTTTACTCATCCGGCCGGTATTTTTCGAATGATTTACTTTCCGAGTTTGCCAATCGCCTCGGTCAGTTCGGGAACCGCCTGATAGAGATCGGCGACCAGGCCGTAATCGGCGACCTGGAAGATCGGTGCATCCTCGTCCTTGTTGATCGCGACGATCACCTTGGAATCTTTCATGCCCGCGAGGTGCTGGATCGCGCCGGAGATGCCGATCGCGATGTAGAGTTCCGGAGCCACCACCTTGCCGGTCTGGCCGACCTGCCAGTCGTTCGGCGCATAGCCGGCATCGACGGCGGCGCGCGACGCGCCAACGCCGGCGCCGAGCTTGTCGGCAAGCGGCTCGATATATTTGGCGAAGTTTTCCCGGCTCTGCATGGCACGACCGCCGGAAACGATGATCTTGGCCGAAGTCAGTTCGGGACGATCGCTCTTGGCGACTTCCTCGCCGACAAAGCTGGAAAGACCGGGATCGGCTGCGGAAGCGGCATTTTCCACCGGCGCGCTGCCACCGTCGCCGGCCGCGGCGAAGGTCGAGGTCCGCACCGTGATGACCTTCTTGGCGTCCTTCGATTTCACGGTCTGGATCGCGTTACCGGCATAGATCGGCCGCTCGAAGGTATCGGGCGAAACCACCTTGATGATTTCCGAGACCTGCATGACGTCGAGCAGCGCTGCGACGCGCGGCATCACGTTCTTGAAGCGCGAGGTCGCGGGCGCGACAAAGGCGTCATACGAAGGCGCCAGCGCCACAATCAACGCCGCCAACGGCTCGGCGAGGTCGTGGGCATAGGCATCGCCCTCGGCAACCAGCACTTTCTTGACGCCCGCGAGTTTGGCCGCGGCTTCAGCCGCAGCCTTGGTTCCTTCGCCGCCACCGGCAACGAGGACATGCACCTCACCACCCAATTGCGTGGCCGCGGTCAGCGCCTTGTTGGTGGAATCCTTCAGCGAGGCGTGTTCGTGTTCGGCAATCAACAACGTCGTCATCAGAGCACCCCGGCTTCATTCTTGAGCTTCGACACCAGCTCGGCGACGTCCTTGACCTTGACGCCTCCCTTGCGGCCCGGCGGCTCGGATGTCTTGAGTATCTCAAGATGCGGGGTGAGATCGACGCCGTAGTCGGCTGCGCTCTTGTCGGCGATCGGCTTCTTCTTCGCCTTCATGATGTTCGGAAGGCTGGCGTAGCGCGGCTCGTTGAGCCGAAGGTCGGTGGTAACGATCGCCGGTCCCTTCAGCTTGACGGTCTGCAAGCCGCCATCGACTTCGCGCGTCACCTTGAAATCGGATCCGTCGACTTCGAGCTTGGAGGCAAAGGTCGCCTGCGACCATCCGAGCAGGGCGGCCAGCATCTGGCCGGTCTGGTTGGAATCGTCGTCGATCGCCTGCTTGCCGAGGATCACGAGGCCGGGCTTTTCCTCGTCGACGATGGCCTTGAGGATCTTCGCCACCGCCAGCGGCTCGACGATCCCGTCCGCCTTGACCAGGATGCCGCGGTCGGCGCCCATGGCGAGACCGGTCCGGATGGTTTCCGACGCTTGCGCGGGGCCGATCGATACCACCACGACCTCGGTTGCCTTGCCGGCCTCTTTCAGCCGCAGCGCTTCCTCGACAGCGATTTCGTCGAACGGGTTCATCGACATCTTGACGTTGGCGAGTTCCACGCCCGTTCCGTCGCTCTTGACGCGGACTTTAACGTTGTAGTCGACCACCCGCTTTACCGGCACCAGAACCTTCATCGATCCTCTTTCGCTTGAATTCAGGTTTTCACTTTCAGCTTTTCACTGGCCGCGGAACCTAAAGGTCCCGCCAATCCCGGTCAACGCGCGAGGGCCAAAAATCGCCTCCGGACCGATCCGGATCAGCGGTTCTGGCCAGGCACCCAAAGCACATCCCCGGCGCCATTATCGTTCTGGGAACGGCTGGCGACGAACAGGAAGTCCGACAGGCGGTTGATATAATGGATGGCGGCGTCGCTGACGGGTTCGTCGGGCTGCGCGGCAAGTTCCACCATGATCCGTTCCGCCCTCCGGCAAATCGTGCGCGCCAGATGCAGATGCGCTGCGGCCGGCGTGCCGCCAGGCAGCACAAAAGAGGTCAATGGCGAAAGCCGCTCATTCAAACTGTCGATATCGCGCTCGAGCCGTTCCACCTGGCTGGAGAGCATCCTCAAGCGTTCCGCCTTGGCTTCGCGCTGGGGCACCGCAAGATCGGCCCCGAGATCAAACAGGTCGTTCTGGATCCGGCCCAGCATCGCGTCGAGTTCACGCGCCCCCGCCAGATACAGCCGCACAATCCCGATGGCAGCATTGGTCTCATCGACGGTTCCATAGGCGCTGATGCGCAGATCGTATTTTGGACGCCGTTCGCCGGTCCCGAGCGCGGTCGTGCCGTCGTCGCCGGTTCGCGTGTAGATCCGATTGAGGACGACCATTTCTGGCTCCAGGGTTACCGACCGGCTGTTGCCGGCGCTTCTTAAGGGGCCGGCGACAAGACTTCTAACTAATGCCCCATCGCCCAAACCGTAAGCATGGTGATGACGATGGCGATAAATTGCAGCAGCACCCGCCATTGCATGAGTTTCTGGGACCGGTCCGGCGAGCCGCCCCGCATCATGTTGATAAGGCCAAGCAACAGCACGAAAGCGACGGCGCCGACGGCGATGGGAAGAACCAGCTTACTCAGGAATGCAGTCATCACGCGTACATAGCACCGTGCCGCGCGCTCCGCCATCGCCGGCGGCGAATGCAGACCTGCAACGATCTGGCTTTTAGCCCAATAATATCAGAAGGTAGCGGTCGAGCCGTCATCCCAGCGCAGGTGGAACGTGAGGGAAATTCGCTACCTCTATCTGGTCGTCATGGATGCGTTCTACACGTTTCTCGCCGACGACGGCTGGGCGATCGCCAGCCACATCGCGCTGTCCACGCTGATGGCGCTGTTCCCGTTCCTGATCGTGCTGACCTCGCTGGCCGGCTTTTTCGGTTCAAAGGAGCTCGCCGATCAGGCCGCGGGGCTGTTGCTGCAAACCTGGCCGAAACAGGTCGCGGACCAGCTATCGAGCCAAATTCACGAGGTGCTGACGACAACCCGCGGCGATGCGCTGACCGTCGGCGCGGTTCTTGCCGTGTATTTTGCCTCCAACGGCGTCGAGGCCCTGCGCGTTGCGCTCAACCGTGCCTACGCGGTGGCCGAGCCGCGGCGCTGGTACTGGCTCCGGCTGGAATCGATCGGTTACACGCTGGTCGCTGCCTTCACGTCGCTGGCGATGGCGTTCCTGATCGTGCTTGGGCCGCTGATACTGGAAGCGGCACGGCGGCACATTCCGCTGATCGTCGAGACCAACCAACACTTCCTCAACGTCTCGCGCTACGGCATTACGATCCTGGCGCTGATCGTCGCGCTGTTCGTCCTGCATACCTGGCTTCCGGCCGGACGCCGCCGGTTTCTGCAAATCCTGCCCGGTATCATCTTCACCATGGTAGCGTCGCTGATTTCAGGCATCGTATTCGGCCAATATCTCACGCGTTTCGCCAACAACTACGTCACGATGTATGCCGGCCTTGCGTCCGTGATCATCGCGCTGGTGTTTCTGTATTTCACTGCCGCGATCTTCGTTTATGGCGGCGAACTGAACGCGGCGATCATCAAGTCGCGGCTGCCGCACGGCGTGTCGCTTCAAGCAGCGCAGTCGCTAGAGCCCTTGGACTCACAGGCTTGACCAGAAAAGCGTCGCCGCCGGCCGCGCGCGACGCCGCTTCGTCTTCGCCGCGGCCTGACACGCCGATGATCGCAATGCGGCCGAGCGGCGAATTCAGGCTGCGAATGCGCTTGATGGCCTCGATTCCATTGATGCCCGGCAACACCATGTCCATCAGCACCGCGTCGAAGTCGCCGCGGGAGATCCGTTCGACGGCCTCTTCGCCCCGCCCGATGAATTCCGCCTGATGGCCGAGTTCGCTGAGAATCGTATTGAGCACCACCCGGCCGAATGGATTGTCCTCGACGCCGAGAACCCGTAGCGCCGGCATGGAAGCTGACGGCCTATCGGTGGCAACGCCTCCGCTGGCCGCCGTGGCGCGGGCCAGGGTCACCGTCAGCGTGAAGGTAGTTCCGCCGCCGCGCCGGGGCGCAATGGTGATGTCGCCCCCCATCGCGCGCGCGAGCTGTTTCACCGAGGATAATCCGAGCCCGGCGCCGCCGAAGCGCGACGCGATGCTGACATTGGCCTGGGAAAACGGACGAAACAGCCGCTTGATCTCGGCCAGCGTCAGGCCAATGCCGCTATCGGAAACGGCAAAGGCGATGCCGGCCTTGCCTTTCACGCCGCGCACCGCCGACGCCGCCAGCGCGACGCCCCCCTGCTCGGTGAACTTGACCGCGTTGTCGATCAGGTTTTCCAGCGCCGCGCGCAGGCGAACGGGATCGCCGACCACCAGCGCCGGGAGCTTTTCCGAAATATCGACCGACCATTGCAGGCCTTTCGCCGCCGCCCGGCCAGCCAGCGAATCCCCGGCGCTGCGCGCCAGCGCCCGCAGATCGAACAGATCCTGGCGAACGCCCATTTCGCCATGGGCGCTTTTTGCGGCGTCAACGAACAAGGTCGCAAGGCTCGCGAGATGCTCCGCACCCGCCTTGATGGTGTCGACCCAGCGCCGCTCGCGCTCATCCAGATCGGAAGTCGCCAGCAGGTCGCTGATGGCAAGAATTCCGGTTAGCGGGGTGCGGACCTCATGCGCAAAGGCGGCGAGCGCCGCTTCGACGATGCCGGGGGCAACCGTCGAGGACGCGCGCTTGCGCTTCCCACCCGTGGTAGCGGCTGGAGCGCGCTTTTTCGTTTTCGGCCTCTTGGGCGGCCGTTTGGTGCGCAGGGCGCGTGATGCTGACGCCATGATTCCCCCGACCCGGCCGCGGCAGCATGGCAGGCCGGCCGCAGAGAGTCACGCGGAGAGCCTATTTGCTCACCGGGAATAGCTTACGGCCAAATAGCTGCAATTAAGGCAGGCCAACCAGACGTCGGATGTCGGCCGGCGTCGCGCCTTCCGCGCGGAGTTCGCGCAATCCGGTGGCGTCCGTCGACTTCGAAAGCTTTTGCCCGGCAGCGTCGAGCATCAGCCGGTGGTGCCGGTAGATCGGCGCCGGCAGACCGAGCAGTTGCTGGAGCAGCCGGTGCACACTGGTCGACCAAAACAGGTCCTGCCCGCGCACCACGTCCGTCACGCCCTGTAGCGCGTCGTCGATCACCACCGAGAGGTGATAGCTGGTCGGCGTCTCCTTGCGGGCCAGGATGACATCACCCCAGGCCTGCGGCCGGGCAACCACCGTGCCGGTCTCGCCATCGGGACCTTGGCCGCGCTCGACCCAGACGAGATCGCCGGTCTCGGCGCACGCCGCCGCCATATCGAGCCGCAGCGCATAAGGCGCCCCCGATTCGAGAAATGCTGCGCGCTGACCGGACGAAAGCAGCTTCGCCGCGCCGGGATAGAACGGCGCGCCGTCGGGATCGCGCGGCCACGGGCCGTCCGCCTCGCGTTGCGTCACCAGTCTTTCAATTTCCTTTGCGATTTCCGCGCGGCTTTCGAAGCTTGGATAAACCAGACCCCGAGCCGATAATTTCTCGACCGCGTCGCGATAGTTGGAAAGATGGCGGGATTGCCGCCGCACCGGCTCCTCCCAGGTGATGCCGAGCCAGGCGAGATCTTCATAAATCGCGGCCTCGAATTCCGGTTTGCACCTGGTGGCGTCGATATCCTCGATGCGCAGCAAGAAGCTTCCGCCGGTCTGGTGCGCCAGATCGAAGTTCAAGAGCGCCGAATAAGCATGACCGAGGTGCAGATAACCGTTCGGGCTCGGCGCAAAACGGAAAACGGGTGGCGGCATTGATCTCTTTCATCGGACATGATGGTTTTAGGGCGCAATGACCGTTCATCTCAACACCCAAACCGATCTCGAAGACGCCGTCCACGCGCTGGTCAGGCAGGATCCGCGCCTTGCACCCATCTACGAAATCACCGGCATGCCGGCGCTGCGGCGTCGCGAGGCCGGCTTTGCCGGCCTGGCGCACATCGTCACCGGCCAGCAACTGTCCACGGCAAGCGCCGGCGCGATCTGGGCGCGGCTCAGCGCCGCGTTCGATCCGTTCGATCACGAGAGCTTTGCAAAAGCGCGCGCCGGTCGTCTCGGCCGGCTTGGCCTGTCAGCGGCCAAGATCAAGACGTTGAAGAGCATCGCGCGCGAGCTCGCCGCGGAACGGTTGAACCTCGACGTGCTGGCAAACGAGGATGCGGATGCCGCGCACAACACGCTGACGGCACTGCACGGCATCGGCCCGTGGACCGCCGATGTCTATCTGCTGTTTTGTCTCGGGCATGGCGACGCCTGGCCCGCGGGCGATCTCGCCGTGCAGGAAGCCGTCAAGATCGGCCTCGGGCTGAAAACGCGCCCGAGCGCCAAGGAAATGGCGCCGCTCGCCGAACCATGGCGCCCGTTGCGCGGCGCCGCTGCGCATCTGTGGTGGAGTTACTACCGGGCTCTGAAGAAGCGCGAAGGCGTCATCGGCGACGTTAGGAAACCGAACGCTGTTTTAAACAAAGCGTTGGTCGCAAAACGGTCATCGGCAAAAGCAAAGATCACGGCTCGACAAAAGCCGGGATCGAAAAAATGAAATCCACCGATTTCGTCGTTGCGCGTAATGACCTGCAGCAATGGAAGTTCATCGAGACGGAGATGCCCGACGCCGCCGTGTTGCCCGCTGACGCGCTGCTGATCAAGGTCGACCGCTTCGCTTTCACCGCCAACAACATCACCTATGCCGTGCTTGGCGACCAACTGAAATACTGGCAGCTGTTTCCCGCGCCAAAGGATTTCGGCAATATTCCGGTGTGGGGATTTGGCGATGTCATCGCCTCGCGCCATCCTGATATTCCGGAAGGCGATCGCCTGTTCGGCTATTTCCCGATGGCGACGCATCTGGTGATCGAAGCTTCCGACGTCAGCAGGCGCGGCCTGCGCGACGCCGCCGCGCATCGGCAAGGGGTAGCGCCGGTCTATAACGCCTATGCGCGCGTCAGCGGCGATCCGAGCTTTGCCGGGCGGCAGGGCGATGAGCAGGCGCTGCTGCGGCCGCTGTTCATGCTGTCGTTTCTGGTCGACGATTCTTTGGCGGAAAATGAGTTTTACGGCGCGCGCAGCGTGATGCTCTCCAGCGCGTCCAGCAAGACGGCGTTTGGTCTCGCGCATCTCCTGCACAGCCAACGCGATGGCATCCGCGTGATCGGCCTCACCTCGGCAGCGAATGTCGATTTCGTCAAATCGCTCGGCTGCTACGATGAGGTCGTGACCTATGACCGCGTGACCTCGCAGCCATCGGATACGCCGGTCGCTTTCGTCGATATGGCCGGGAATAGCGAATTGCGCGTGACGCTGCACCGGCATTTCGGCGACCAGATGAAATACTCCGGGCAGATCGGGCTGACGCATCGTAGCTTCTCACCGGACGAGCCGATATTGCCGGGCGCCAAACCCACCTGGTTCTTTGCGCCCGACCAGATCCGCAAGCGCGCCAGGGAATGGGGACCCGGCGGCATCGACAAACGATTCAGCGCGGCATGGTCCGGCTTTGCTCCGATGCTGGAACGCCATCTCAAGGTGATCGAGGGCCGCGGGCCAGCCGCGGTGAAACAAACCTATCTCGACACGCTGGCCGGCCGCATTCCGCCGGATCAGGGGCACATGCTGTCGTTGCTGGACTGAGGCGCTTTCTGCGCGCCCCCAAAGCGTATAGCCTCGCGACAGAGGAAACGCCGCGAAGACGGCCGTTGCGAGGTCGCGAATGCTGGATAAAACAGACGACATCTCGATTTCAGCGGAAAATTGGCTCGCGCAATTCGAAAACGCGCTCGCCAAGCCCGATGACGGCTCGCTGCAGAAGCTGTTTCATCCCGACAGTTTCTGGCGCGACGTGCTGGCGCTGAGCTGGAACCTGCAGACCATCAATGGCGCCGACGCCATTTTGAGAGAACTTAAAGCCTGTGCCGTCCGCGCGGTTCCCGTCGGCTTTCGCATCGATCCCGATCGTGCCGCACCGCGTCGCGTGACCCGCGCCGGTACCAACAGCATCGAAGCCATTTTCAAATTCGAAACCGCGGTCGGGCGTGGCAGCGGAATCCTGCGGCTGATCCCGGATGCCGACGACCGCAACCGGCTCAAGGCCTGGACATTGCTAACCACTCTCGACGAGCTGAAAGGCTTTGAGGAGCAGCAGGGAACAATGCGGCCGCGCGGCCAGGCCTATTCACGCGACTTCAGAGGGCCGAACTGGCTCGATCAGCGCAAAGCCGCCGTTCAATATGCCGATCGCGATCCGGATGTGCTGGTGGTCGGCGGCGGACAGGCCGGGCTTGCGATCGCAGCGCGGCTGAAGCAATTGCAGATCGATGCGCTGATCGTGGACCGTGAGGCCCGCGTCGGCGACAATTGGCGCAAGCGCTATCACGCGCTGACGCTGCACAACCAGGTGCAGGTCAATCACCTGCCCTACATGCCGTTCCCGCCGAACTGGCCGGTCTATATCCCCAAGGACAAGCTCGCCAACTGGTTCGAGGCCTATGTCGAAAGCATGGAGCTGAACTTCTGGACCGGCACGGAGTTCGAGAGCGGCGTCTATGATGAAGCGGAGGGACGCTGGTCGGTGGTGCTGCGCCGGGCCGACGGCACCAGGCGAGCCATGCATCCCCGGCACGTCGTGATGGCCACCGGCGTCAGCGGCATCCCGAACCTGCCTGAAATTGCCAGCTTGAAAAACTTTGGCGGCACCGTGCTGCATTCCAGCCGATATGACGACGGCGAGAACTGGAAGGGTAAAAAAGCTGTCGTCATCGGCACCGGCAATAGCGGCCACGATATCGCGCAGGACCTGCATTCGAGCGGCGCCGCGGTGACGCTGGTTCAACGTTCTTCGACCCTGATCACCAATATCGAACCATCGGCGCAACTGGCCTATTCCGTCTACAACGAGGGCACGCTCGACGATAACGACCTGATCGCGACATCGATGCCGCTGACGCTGGCCAAACGCAGCCACGTCATGCTGACCGAGCAATCGAAAAAATTCGACCAGCCATTGCTGGATGGTCTGGAGCGCATCGGATTCAAACTCGATTTCGGCGACGGCGGCACCGGCTGGCAGTTCAAATATCTCACCCGCGGTGGCGGCTATTATTTCAACGTCGGCTGCTCCGATCTGGTCGCGAGCGGCGCGATCAAGCTGGCACAGTTCGCCGATATCGACTCCTTCGTCACGAACGGCGCGCGCATGAAGAACGGCGAGACGATATCAGCCGATTTGATCGTGCTGGCCACCGGCTACAAACCGCAGGAACATCTGGTGCGCAAATTGTTCGGCGAACAAGTCGTCACGCGCGTCGGCCCGATCTGGGGATTTGGCGACGGCCAGGAATTGCGCAACATGTACACGCGCACCGGCCAGGCCGGTCTTTGGTTCATCGCCGGCAGCCTGGCGCAATGCCGGATCAACTCGAAATATCTCGCGCTGCAGATCAAGGCGATCGAGGAAGGGTTGCTGCCGCGCAGCGCACCCGTTCCACATCACCGTTCCTCATGATCCAGGATTTCCCCGACGATGAAGGATTCCGCGTTGGTCCAGGCCTTGTCGTTGTCGCCACGAAAAGTGACGAGACGATTGAAAACGACATTCCGCGTTTTCACGTCGATAATATCGAATTTTGCCCATTGCACGAGCGTGCTCAGCTTGTGAAAGCTGCTGATCAGGAGATAGGCGGCGCCCGCCACTTGCGCCTTGCCGAGCAACTCACCGACATCAATGTCGCCAACCGAGCAGGCGTTTGCCGGGCAATCAAGCGCAACGTTTCGTACCTTTCCGCTCGCCGTTAAATCGGCGCGCAACGAGGCTTCGAAGTTGCGCAAGCGCCGGAAATGGTCGGCGCTCTGATCGATGACCTCACCCGAGGTATCGACATACTGGATTTCGGCGACCGCGAGAACGGGCGCCTCGCCTTCCGCCTGACTTTGCCGGACAGGATTGGCGTAGAAAATGATGGCGGCAATCAGGGCGAGGCAAACTGAGCTTGGTTTCATCGGCTTTTCCATTTCATGGGCTTTTCCATGGGGAACGGGTCCGCCATTGGCGGATGTGCCTTTGGCGCTAGTTCGCTTTTTCCAGCAGTCGGCGCTCGATCAGCCAACGTGCGCCACGGCTCCAGGCCGAGTTGGCGCCGGCGCGCAGGTCGGTCTGCTCGACGTCGACCAGCGCCCCGGATTGGACGTCGCGAATTTTGTAGGTCACCGCGTAATCGGTTCGGCTGATGCGCGTGACGATCCCGATCATGGACTGGTCCGCGTGAAGGCCAGCGGCGATTTTGGCATCGCAACCGCCGCAATCGCGCAGCTTGCCCGCTTTGGCTGCTTCGTCGTGTACCTCGCCGATGTCGACCAGTTGGTAGCGCCCCGATTCCGCGATCAGCCGGCGCGCCTCTTCCGTCGAAAGCCGCAATTGCTCGCGGTCGATGTCGTCGGGGGGCATGTACGCCGCAGCGGCGCTGAAATCTTCCAGCTCAAACGGAAAGACCGCAAGCTTGATCGGGGGATGCACCGCTGGTTGGTCTGCGGTGGCGACCACGAGTCCTGCAAAAACCATTACCGGAGCGAGAATGAAAGCAATGCGGCGCATGGATCAGCCCTCAGGGTGTGAAATCGTCGCCATATCGCCCGAACTGCTCCGCTCGCGAAACGGAGACCTGCCCTGAATTGACCGGGTGAAATGCCCGATGTTGTCGCGTGGCCCTTTCTTCTCGGCGCAATTTGCTTCTAGATGTAGGGGGAATGGGAGAGACCTTGCAACAGGCCCCTAATTCTACGGGGCGCCGCGCGCGCGCCATCGATCTGAAGCTGCGACTGGCGTTACGCGTCGCGGCGCTCGCAGCGCTTTGCTTCCTCGCTGTCGCGGCCTACGCTTTGTTCGACAGCGACCGCATCGCGAGAGCCAAGGCAAGCCATATCGCCGAAATCGTCGCCAAGGATATCGCGTTACAGCAGGTCCAGACGCATTGGTTCTCGTTGTCCTCCAGCCGAACGCCCGACTTGCAACGGGTTGCCGCGCCTCTGATGGAGCCAGGCCTCTGCATCACCTATCGGGACAAAGCCGGGGCCTTCCGCCAGGGTATGTGCAGCGGCGCGCTTGCCGACGAAACTGCCGCGCCTGAAAGTTTCGCCGCGCTCTATCGGGCCATTTTTCACCCCGGCGAACCGATCTCGATGCCGCTCCTCATCGAGGGCGAGCCCCAGGGCACGGCGGTCGCGACTTTCGATCCTGCCACGCAGATTAGCCGGAGCTGGCGCGAAGCGAGCCGCCTTCTCTCCATCATGGCTTTCGCCCTGGCGGGACTTTGCCTCGCCGTCTATGCCGCGCTGGCACGTGCCCTGCGGCCGACGCACGCCATTCGCGCCGGCCTAAAGCAGCTCGCGGCGAACGATCTTTCGGCGCGGCTGCCCAGCTTCGATCTCGCCGAACTTTCGGCTATTTCCACCGTCTTCAACGCGCTTGCGCAAAGGCTGGAGGCCACGCTCGCCGAGCGTAACGCGCTGACACGAAAACTGATAGCGGTGCAGGACGAGGAGCGGCGCCATCTTGCCCGCGAGTTGCACGACGAATTTGGTCAATCACTCACCGCCATCGCGGCACAGGCCGCCGCCGCCGCCCATACGGCGGAGCGGGAATGTCCGCCGCTGTTGGAAGAATGCCGGAGCATTTCGCGCACGACGGCAAGCATGATGGAAACGCTGCGCGGCGCGCTGGTGCGCCTGCGCCCGCCCGACGTCGAGGAACTCGGCCTCGCCCTCAGTCTCGAAAGCCTGGTTGCGAGCTGGAACGGCTTCGAGAAGGGCCGCACCCGATTCCATATCACCATCACGGGCGAGGTCGACGATTTGCCGCCAAGCGTCCGTGCCAATCTTTATCGAATCGCGCAGGAGGCGATTACCAATGCGGCGAAGCACGCACAGGCACGAAGCGTGCAACTGCGTCTCGAGGCAGGACAAGCCGACATCGTCTTGAGCGTCGAAGACGATGGCGAGCCGACGTGCGGCAGTCTTCCGCCGAAAGCCGGCATGGGGCTTCTCGGCATGCAAGAGCGGGTCGTTTCGCTCGGCGGAACGTTGCGTTTCGAGCGGCGGCCGGCGGGTGGCGCCCGGCTTGTCGCGACCATTCCTAATCTGGGGTCGGAGCATTGAGCATGCCAGACGCCGGGGGGTTCACGCGCGTGATGCTGGCGGACGACCACGCGATCGTTCGCGAGGGCTATCGCTCGCTGTTGCAGAAACAGGGCCGCCTTCAGGTCGTCGCCGAGGCTGACAACGGAGCCGACGCCTATCGTGTCTACAAAGAGGTCCGGCCCGACCTCGTCATCATGGACTTATCGATGCCAGGAATTGGTGGCGTCGAGGCGATCCGGCGCATCCGGCAATGGGACAACTCGGCGCGCATCCTCGTATTCACCATGCACCAAAGCGCAGCCTATGCGGTTCAGGCGATCAAGGCGGGCGCACGCGGCTTTGTCACGAAAAGCAGCCCACCGGACGCGCTGCTGCGCGCGATCGCTGAGGTCGTGGCCGGGCGCATCGCGCTCAGCCCCGACATCGACCACGAACTCGCCATGAACCGGATTGCCGACGAACCTTCAGCCGTGGACGCGTTGAGCCCGCGGGAATTCGAGATCCTACGCATGTTGCTGGCCGAAAAATCCGTGGATAGCATCGCCGAGACGCTGCATATCAGCGTCAAGACCGCGGCCAATACGCGCTATCTCATCCGCGCCAAACTCGGCGTCACATCCGACATCGAACTTGTACGTCTTGCGCTTCGCCAGCGGATCATCGCAGCCGAGGATATGGAGCATTAACCAGGCGAACGTCACTCGCCACGAACTCAAATCGCGGCGCGGCGCGTCATCAGACGCGCAACCGGCCATCCAGGGATGACAAGGGCTGGCTTTCGATCCAAGCTGTCGTGAAAGAACAACATCGGGAGAAACACATGACGGCCATTCTCGGCTCGGGCGAGCACCGCTACCGCGTGGTGGAGAACTGGGCGAAACTGCCCGAGGGATGGAATCTTACCGACGTCGCCTCCGTCGCGGTCGACAGCAAGGACCGCATCCATGTCTTCAATCGCGGCCCCCATCCGATGGTGGTGTTCGACCGCGCGGGCAATTTCATCCGAAGCTGGGGCGAAGGCCTGTTCAGCCGCGCGCACGGACTGCATATCGATGCTGACGACAATCTCTATTGCACCGATGATGGCGACCACACCGTGCGCAAGTGCTCGTCCGACGGCAAAGTATTGCTGACGATCGGTATCCCGAACAGACCGGCGCCGTTCATGAGCGGCGAGCCGTTCCACCGCTGCACCCATACGGCGCTTTCGCCCAAGGGCGAGATCTATGTCTCGGACGGCTACGGCAATGCCTGCGTCCACAAATACACGCCCGACGGCAAGCTGATCAGAAGCTGGGGCGAACCGGGTACCGATCCCGGCCAGTTCAACATCGTCCACAACATCGCAACCGATCTCGATGGCTTCGTCTACGTCGCCGACCGCGAGAACCATCGCGTGCAGGTGTTCGACGGCAACGGCAAATACGAAACGCAGTGGAATAATCTGCACCGGCCCTGTGCGCTGCATTGCTGCGGCGGCAAGCAGCCGAATTTCATTATCGGCGAGCTCGGCCCCGGCATGCCGGTCAATCGCAAGGTGCCAAACCTTGGGCCCCGCCTGACCATTGTCGATGCAAAAGGAAAGCGCATTGCACGGCTCGGCGGCGAGAACGGACCCGGTCTCGAGACCGGCAAATTCCTCGCGCCGCACGGCATCGCGCTCGATTCCAAGGGCGACATCTATGTCGGCGAAGTCGGCGTCACCGACTGGAAGACCAGCTTTCCGGATACGCCGATGCCTACAGAGGTGAAGGTGGCGCGCTGCCTGCAGAAGCTGGAAAAGATTTAGGGCGCAGCGGACAGGTAAATGGTGGGACGCTGCTGGCCCAGGGTTTCAGTTTCGGAATCAGACACGACTTTTAGTCGTCCGCTCGGGGCGCTTCATTCTGCCTTGAGGTTGGAGGCCTTGATGATCGGCCACCATCGCTCCGCTTCGGCTTTCTGGAAAACATGCAGGGCTTCAGGCGATTGCTGGTCGAGCGGAGAGGCCTCAATACCGAGATCATCGAGGCGCTTTCGTATTGACGGGTCGGCCAGCACCTGGACCATGGCAGCATTCAGCTTTGCAACGACGGACTTTGGCGTGCCTTTGGGCACCCAAAGTCCGTACCAGAGGGAGGCGAAGAAGCCGGGCAGCCCGGCCTCGTCCGCCGTTGGAATATCCGGTGACGAAGGCAGCCTGGTCCTGCCGGTGATCGCATAGGGCTTGACGCTTTTGGCTGCGAGCAACGACTTGAAGTTCGAAGATGGCTCGATCATGAAGTCGATCTGCCCGGCCAGCAGATCCTGCATGGCCGGCGCATTGCCGCGATATGGCACGAACTGAAACTTCGTCCCGGTCGTCTTCTGAAACGAAATGCCGGTGAGATGACCGGTCGCGCCGACGCCGGCGACGCCCACCGACGCCTTGTCAGGATTTGCCTTCAGATAGGCAATCAACCCCTTCAGATCGTCCGCCGGCAGACTGTTCTTGCCGACGATCAGTAGCGGTTCACTGCCGATCAGGATGATCGGCTCCAGATCCTTCAACAGGTCGAATGGAAGGATGTAGAGACCGCCGGTCAGCATATGCGTGGTCGAGGTGCCGATACTCAGCGTGTAGCCGTCGGCGGGTGAGCGAACGGCGCGGCCGACGCCGGTGCTGCCGGCAGCGCCCGCGACATTCTCGATGATGACGGGCTGGCCGAGCACGGCCTGCATTTTCTCGGCGAGCAAGCGCGCCAGCGTATCGGTTGCGCCCCCGGCAGGGAACGGCACGATCATCGTTACCGCCCGCACGGGATAATCCGGCGCCGCGGCCATGGCCCTCGGCGGCAGACCAAGAACGATCACGGTCAACACCACAAGCAATTTGCGCATGCTGCTCTTCCAAAACCAGCGTCCACGACGCGAACCCATCCTATCTCCGCCGCTCAGATATCGCCGACGACCTCGCGCCGCCGTTGTTCGGATTCTTCGGCATAACGCCGCATGGCGTGGGCCTCGTTGAGAATTCCAATCGGCCGGCGCTCGCCGTCGGCCTCGACCACGGCAAGCGACTCCGCTTCCGCGGTGTCAAACACCGCGATGGCTTCCTGAATGTTCATGACGGGATGCAGCACGACATTCCGATAATGCAGAATGTCGCTGATGCTCTTCGCCGCCTCGAGGTCAGGCGCGTGCGCTTCCGCTACCAGCGCCAGCCCGGCGTAGCAGCCCGCGGCATCCACCGCGACCACTTGTGTCCGCGACCCCAGTGGAAATTTGCTGCGGAATTCCTCGATCGGCATGTCGGCGTTCACGGTAGGGATGTCAGTCCGCATCAGGCGCCGCACCGTGAGGTCGCGGATCCATCCCACATCTGCCGCGCTGCGGATGGTTTCGCCGCGCAGATGCAGCCGCCAGGTCGCGAACGAATAGCCGAATAGTTCGCGGGTGATCTGGGAGGAGATCATGACGGCGACCAGCACGGCTGTTGTGAGCCAGAGATTGCCGGTCGATTCCAGCGCGATAAAGGACATCGTCAGCGGCCCGCCGATCACGGATGCCGACAGTGCGCTCATGCCGATGATGGCGTATGCGTTCGGGTTGAGCTTGAGACCCGGCCAGATCGCATCGATGCCGCCGGCAAACAGATGCCCGCCAAGCGCCCCGAGAAAAAGCGTGGCAAAAAACAACCCGCCGCGAAAGCCGCTGCCAAGCGATATGATGGACGCCATCGCTTTCAACGCGAACATCGTCGCGACCACGGCCAACGGTATTGAAACGAACCCGGCGAAATGTAGCGCGCCGTGCCCCGACGACATCACCTGCGGAGACAGCAAAGCGAGCAGACCGACGCCAAGACCGCCAAGCGCCGGGCGCAACGGCGGCCACAGCCCGCTCTTCGACAGCAGCGTCTCGCAGAGCGCCACGCCCCGCATAATGGCGATGCCGAACAGCGCCGCCAGGATGCCGAGCAGCGCGGCGATGGCAAGATCCCGCCCCAGCACGTCACCGACCGGACCGACGCCGACGCCGATCGACAGCACCGTGAAGGCATGAGCGACAAAATAGCCCACGATCGCGGCGACACCGACAGGTGTCAGGCTCGCCGGCGTATATCCCCCGATCACCAGCTCAAAAGCATAGAAGGCACCGCCGAGCGGCGCTCCAAACGCGCCGGCGATCGCCGCCGCCGCGCCACAGCCGACCATGATGCGCTGATCGGCGCGGCGCAGATGAAAGCCACGGCCCAATGACGCCGCAAGCCCGCTGGCGAGCTGGGTATAGCCCGCTTCAAGTCCAACCGAAGCGCCGACCCCGCTGGACCAGATGGTCTGCAGCGCCACGATCACGCTGCCGCGAAACGACATCCGTCCGCCGTGCAGGGCATTGGCCTCGATCGGATCGATTTCACGCGCCGGCCGCCACCGCAACAGCAGCAGAAAGGCCACCCCGAGCAGCAGGCCGCCGAGACTCGGTACCAGCACGGCACGCAGCGGCTCGATCCTGAACTGGCTGGAGAGCCGATCTCCCATTTCGAGGTTGAACAACAGGACGTGAAGCAGTTCGACCGCAGCGCTCATCGCGGCCACCACCAACCCGCCGATGGTTCCGATCAGCGCGGCAAGAACGACCAGACTGGTTTCATACGCACGAACGAAGGCCCGCAGCCGCTGCGGCGCCTCGAAATATCGGGACGTGGGGGCCATTTCACTGGGTCCGTGGGCGGCCAAAAGTCCCGCCCGGCTTGATTTAGCGGGCTTCATGCCGATCATGCAATCCGGACGCGCCCCGGGAGGGGGACGGATAAGGCGGTGAACGCTCTTCACAATCCCGTCACGCTGCCTGTAGTATGTCAGACGCAAGCTGCTTCGCAGCCAAAACGGGGGCCAGGAGCGTTACTTGAACGCACATGTCTCGCAAGGTGGTTGGCCGGTGCTGGTGCTAAATGCGGACTTCCGGCCGCTGAGCTATTACCCGCTGTCTCTCTGGTCGTGGCAGGACGCGATCAAGGCGGTGTTTCTCGATCGAGTCAATATCGTCGAATATTATGACCGCGCGGTGCGCAGCCCCTCCTTTGAAATTCAGCTGCCAAGCGTGGTGTCGCTGAAATCCTTCGTCAAGCCGACCACGCATCCCGCCTTCACCCGATTCAACGTATTTCTGCGTGACCGCTTCGTCTGCCAATACTGCTTGGCGAGCGACGACCTTACTTTCGATCACATCATCCCGCGGAGCAAAGGCGGACAGACGACGTGGGAAAACGTGGTCGCCGCGTGTTCGCCGTGCAATCTGCGCAAGGGAAACCTGACGACGCAGCAGGCGCGGATGTTTCCGAGGCAAACCCCGTTTGCACCAACGGTGCACCAGTTGCATCGCAACGGCCGGCTGTTTCCGCCGAACTATCTGCATGACAGTTGGCTCGATTATTTGTACTGGGACACGGAACTCGATCCGTAGCGCCGGTTACCGGCGCCGTTCGTGCTTGCTGGGGTCGCGCACGAGCGACTATGATGCAGTCCCGGCGTTTGCTAAATATTAGAAGACGCCGCGAGGCAGGAAAGACGATCACCGGGCCGGACCTTTTCCGCCCTACGTCATTCGGCGTAGTTCACTTGCCATGAAAAGTAATATTAGTTGAGTGTTACCGAGGTCCCCCTGTAATTGCGCGTCGCCGGAAAACTGACGCCGGAATCGAAACAATGACCAAAACTCAGGCCTTAATTGAGCGCCGTTCCGGACAGCAAATTTCTGTTGCTAGCTGAGGGTCGAGTTCAAATGGACGTCGCGACTTGGCTGAACGGTCTTGGCTTGGGTCAATATGAAGCCGTTTTTCGCGAGAACGAGATCGACGGCGATGTACTGAGCGAGCTGACCGATCAGCACCTCAAGGACCTCGGGGTTTCGCTCGGGCACAGATTAAAGATACTCCGCGCCATCCGCGAGCAGCGGGCCTCAGGGTCGAAGCCGCAGGACGCCGCCGACCGGCGCCAATTGACCATCATGTTCTGCGATCTCGTCGACTCGACCGCGTTGACGGCGCAGCTCGACCCGGAAGACATGGCCGATCTGATTCGTGCGTTTCAGCGCACCATCGCGGCCGCGATCGCGCGCTTTGACGGCCACGTCGCAAAATGGCTGGGCGACGGCGCGACAATCTATTTCGGCTATCCCCGCGCGCATGAGGATGACGCGGAGCGCGCGGCACGGGCGGGCATCGCGCTGGTCGAGGCGGTGGGCGAGCTTCGGTGCGAGCGCGGCGTCGAACTCCGGGTGCGGATCGGTATTTCAACCGGCCTTGTCATCGTCGGCGAACTGATTGGGGAAGGCGATGCACGCGAGCGGGGCGTCGTCGGGGATACGCCGAATCTGGCCTCGCGGCTGCAAGCCGTCGCCGAGCCAGATACGGTCGTGGTTTCCGAATCGACGCGGCGGCTGCTGGGCAAGGCTTTTGAGCTAAAGGCGCTCGGGCCGCAGGAGCTGAAGGGCTTCAAGGCTCCGGTCCCCGCCTGGTCGGTGATGCACGAAATCGAAAACGTCAGCCGGTTCGAGGCTTCGCGCTCGGAGACGATGACGCCCTTCGTTGGCCGCGAGCACGAGGTTGGAATCCTGCTCGACCGCTGGCGCAGGGCCACCACGGGCGAAGGTCAGGTCACGCTGTTGTCGGGAGAAGCCGGCATCGGCAAATCTCGCGTTCTGGCGATGCTGCGCGAACGCATTGGCGATGAGCGGCACATGGTGCTGCGCTATCAATGCTCGCCGCATCATATCAACGACGCATTCTATCCCGTCATCGGCCAAATCTGGCGCGGCGCCGGGTTTGTCAGCGGCGAACCGGCCGCCGCGCGACTGCAGAAGCTTGAGATGATGATCGCACGCTCCGGTCTCGATTGCCGCGACATCGTGCCCTACTTTGCTTCGCTGCTGGCGATCCCGACCGAGGGACGCTATCCCGTAGTCGAAATGGCCCCAAGCGAGTTCAAGGAGCGGGCCACGGCCGCGATGATCGCGATAGCCGCTGCAGTCGCGGAAACGATGCCATTGCTGGTGGTTCTTGAAGACGCGCATTGGATCGATCCTACCTCGCTGGAGCTGCTCGGCCAGCTTGTCGAGCGAGTGCGGCATTTGCCGGTGCTGATCGTGGTGACGTTTCGACCTGAGTTCGCGGTGCCGCAGCTTGACCACGCGCAGGTCACGAACCTCTCGCTCAACCGCTTCGGGCGTACTCAGGCCGTCACCATGATCGATCAGATCACGTCGGGAAAACCGTTACCCGCCGAAGTCCTCGATCAGATCGTGGCGAAAACTGACGGCGTGCCGCTGTTCGTCGAGGAGCTGACCAAAAGCGTGCTCGAGTCCGGCCTGTTGCGCGAGGAAAGCGGCGTTTACGTCCTGGCCGCGATGCTGACGCCGCTGGCGATCCCCTCGACCTTGCACGATTCGCTGACGGCGCGGCTGGACCGCCTGTCGCCGATCAAGGAGATCGCGCAGATCGGAGCCGTGATCGGGCGCGAATTCCCCCGCAGCCTGTTGGAGGCCGTATCGCCCATCAAGGGGCGGCAATTGCAGGACGCCCTGCGCCAGCTCATGGAATCCGAACTGATTTATGAGCGCGGCACGGGGCCGATGACGAGCTACATTTTCAAGCACGCGCTGGTGCAGGATACGGCCTACGTTTCGCTGCTGCGCGGGCGACGCCAGCGCATCCATGCCGATATCGCGCAGGCGCTGAAGCAACGTGACGCCACCGAGGAGTCCGTCCCCGCCGTGATCGCCTATCACTTCACCGAAGCGGGCCTTGCCGAGCCAGCGGCATCCTACTGGCTGGCGGCAGCGGAACAGGCCCTCTCGCAGTCGGCGCCAGTGGAAGCAGAACGTCACGCCAGCACCGGCCTCACACTGGTCCCGCGGATCAAGGCGGGGCCGGAACGCGACGCGCTCGAACTGGCGCTATTGGTCGCCCGCGCCAACGCGCTGGTGCCGCTGAAAAGTATGTCTGCCTCTGAAACGTTCGAGGCCGTCACGGCTGCGAAACAGTTGCTGGACCGGGGCATCGGTACGGATTTGCAGCGCATCTCCGTTCTATACGGGCTTTGCACCGGCAACACGCTGCGGGCACGCATGGTGCCGGCATTCGATCTGGCGCGTCAGATCATCGACATTGCGGAACGGCAGGACGACCCGACCTACTATCTCGTCGGCTACCGCCTGCTTGGCACGCTTCAATTTTACGCCGGACAGAACCGCGACGCCTTGGAGAGTCTGCGAAAGGGCGGCAAATATCGCGACCCGCGGCGGCAGCGGGCGCTCAGCTATCGGTTTGGATGGGATCCGAGCCTCGCTGTGGTCTGTTATGAGGTGCTGGTACGGCTATCGCTTGGCTTGTTCGACAGCGCCGCGCGGCTCAGCGAAGAGGTACGAGCCGAGCTTCTCGACCACCCTCACCCTCCGACGATCGCAACGGTAACGTTTTGCGGCGGGACCTGGCCGAAGGCAGTGCTGGCCGATCTCAAGGGCCTCGAGCGTGACAGCGCCGCGCTCGTCGCCTATTGCACCGAGAATAAAGTCGAGCAAATTCGCCTGCTGGCAGGCCTTCACCAGGCCTACGCCCGCGCGGTGCGCGAACCGGTCCAGACCAATATCGCTTTCATTCACGATGCGCTCGAAGCCGTGCGCAGATCAGGCAGCAATGCCGGCAACTCCATCCTGATCTCCAATCTCGCCGAAGCGCTGCTGGTGGGTGGAGACCTAGCCGGCGCCGAGGCGGCTCTGACCGATGCATTCGCTTTCGTCGAACAATCCGGAGAGGGATATTGGCTTGCCGACATGCACCGGCTGAGCGGCCATGTCGCGCTCAGGCAGCCGGAGCCGGATCGGACGCGCGCCGAAACCTGTTTCGTCAAGGCGATCGAGGTTGCCCGACGCCAGGAAGCGCGGCTGCTGGAACTGCGCGCCGCCACCGACCTCGCCCAGCTATGGCGGGACACCCAGTCAGGCAGCGATCCTCGCGCGCTGCTGGAACCGATCCTGGCCGCCATCGAGGGCGGAGAGACGACGCGCGATGTCCGCAACGCCCGCGCGTTGCTTGCCGAGTTCGTTTGAATCATTGCAGTGATGAGCCGACAGCCCAAACCAGCCGTTGAAATCTGGATTGCGAATGACAAAATAGGGGCTGCGGTAGGGGCGATCGAGAACGCCATTTGGCCGTTCCGATCTTGCGCCGATTGAACAGGAGAGCCTGCATGCCCTCTTTGACTGAATGGAAAGTGCCGCCGGCGAATCAGCCCCGCGCCAGCGACTACGACTTCGACCTCGATCGCGTGCTGTCCTCGGTCGTCGGCCTGCATTCCATCATCCCGCCCGATGCGTTTAGCGCGGACAATCTGGGCACGGAGCGTGCCGGCAATGGTGTCGTGATCGATGATGGCCTGGTGCTGACCATCGGCTATCTGATCACCGAGGCTGAAGCGGTCTGGTTGCATCTCGGCGACGGGCGCGTGATGCAAGGGCATGCGCTCGGCTTTGACTCAGAAACCGGCTTCGGCCTGGTGCAGGCGCTCGGCCGCCTCGATCTCGACCCGCTGCCGCTGGGCTCTTCGGCTGCCGCCGAAATCGGCGACCGCGTGGTGCTGGGCGGCGCCGGCGGACGTACCCGATCGGTCGCGAGCGAAATCGCCGCCAAGCAGGAGTTTGCTGGTTACTGGGAATATCTGCTGGAAGAGGCGCTCTTCACCTACCCCTCGCACCCCAATTGGGGCGGCGCTGGATTGATCTCGGATCGAGGCGAGTTGATCGGTATCGGCTCGCTCCAACTCGAGCGCGAGAGCAGTGGCAAAAACGAACATGTCAACATGGTCGTGCCGATCGATCTGCTCAAGCCGGTGCTTGGCGACCTGCGCAAATTCGGCCGCATCAATAAGCCGGCGCGGCCATGGCTCGGGATGTACTCGGCCGAGATCGAGAACAAGGTCGTGGTGGTCGGCATTTCCGCAAAGGGTCCCGCGGCGCGCGCCGAACTCAAGGCCGGCGACGTCATTCTGGCCGTGAAAGGCGAAAAGATATCGAGTCAAACAGAGTTTTATCGGAAACTCTGGTCGCTCGGACCCGCGGGCGTCGACGTGCCGCTCACCGTCTATCATGAAGGCGTCACCTTCGACGTGGTGCTGGCCTCAACCGATCGTGCCAAGCTGCTCAAGGCGCCGCGATTGCATTGAACCGAACGGGTTCTCAGGGAGCGCGCGATGAGCGAGGCCGTGGTGGACGACATCGTGGCCGTGGTACCGCCATTGCTGCAATCGCTCGAGACGCTGGCCTTTGTCGCGCGTTATCTGAACCCGCCGGATTTCGGCCGCGTCATGCAAGCTGCCGGCACGCCGGACCAGGCATTGCAGGCGGTTCGCCGGCGCCTGGTCGATTGGCCAGAAGAATTCGCCGACTTCCAAACCTCGCTTGAAGCGGCAAGCGATGCTGTACTTGCAGCGTTCGAGGGATTGCGCGCGGTCCAGAATGGCAATGGCGATCTGATGGCCGTATTTCGCGCACTGCGTTATGCCCCGCGCGCACAGGAGGCGCTGTATCCGCTTGCAGCCAAATTTCCGCCGGTGAGCCGTTTCTTCGTTGATCCCGCACTTCGTGATGACGCTGATCTGTCGGCTCTGCTCGCAGCGCCGGCGCAGCCGGACACCGGCATCGTCCACGACCATGACGAATCAGGCAGCCGCGGCGGTTTCTCGCTTTATGTGCCGGAATATTACACGCCCGACCGTGCCTGGCCGCTGGTAATGGCGCTGCATGGCGGCAGCGGCAATGGCCGCAACTTCCTGTGGAGCTGGCTGCGGGACGCCCGCAGCCTTGGCGCCATCCTGATCGCCCCGACGGCGACCGGCAGTACCTGGGCATTGATGGGTGAGGATACCGACACGCCCAACCTCGCCCGCATTCTCGATCAGGTGCGATCGCGCTGGAACGTCGACCCGGAACGGCTGCTGTTGACCGGCATGAGCGATGGCGGAACCTACTGCTACGTCACCGGGCTCGAAAGCGCTTCGCCCTTCACCCATCTTGCGCCCGTTGCCTCGACCTTTCACCCGCTGATGGCGGAAATGGCCGATGCGCAACGGCTGCGCGGCCTGCCGGTCTATCTCGTGCATGGCCGGCTCGACTGGATGTTTCCGGTTCAGGTGGCCCGGCAGACGCGAGAGGCGTTATCGGCGGCGGGCGCCGATGTCACCTACCGCGAGCTTGACGATCTCAGCCATAGCTATCCGCGCGAGATGAACCCGGCGATCCTGAATTGGCTGCGCGGCTAAAGCGTGATCAGAAGCCGAATGGTAATCACACCATGCCGCCATTGGCGCGCAGGACCTGACCGTTGATCCATCCACCATCGGGGCCGACCAGGAAAGCGACGGTTGAGGCGATATCCTCCGGTGTGCCGAGGCGCTCCATCGGATTCATCTTGGCCAGCCGATCGATCAGCTCCTGCGATTTGCCGCTAAGGAACAGGTCGGTTGCGACCGGGCCCGGCGCCACGGCGTTGACCGTAATATTGCGACCGCGCAATTCCTTGGACAGGATTGCAGTAAAGATTTCGACCGCCGCTTTGGTGGCGGCATAGATGCCATAGGTCTCGAGCTTGGTGCCGACGACACTGGTCGAGAAATTCACGATCCTGCCGCCGTCGCGCAAGCGTTTCGCCGCTTCACGCATCGCGTTGAAGCTGCCCTTGAGATTGACCGCGATCTGCTGGTCGAACAGCGCATCGTCGCTGTCGGCGATCTTGGCAAGCTTCATGATGCCGGCGTTGTTGATCAGCACGTCGACGCCACCGAATGTCGCCTCGGTCTTGTCGAACAGTTCATGCATGGCCTTGGGATCGCTGACGTCTGCCTTGACAGCCAGCGCCCGGCCGCCACTGCCTTCGATCTTCTTGACGACAACCTCGGCAGATTTGACGTCCCCGGAATAATTGATGACGACGGTAAAGCCGTCACTGGCGAGCCGCTCTGCCACCGCAGCACCAATGCCACGCGAAGCGCCGGTCACGATCGCGACCCTGCTGGTCTTGTCGGTCATGTTCTCTCCTTGGCGCCGTTGAAGCGCGCTCCTACATTGATGCACGACCCGCAGCTCTTTCAAGCCTCCGTGAGGCGTGAGAGGTGATGATTTAGTGGGCGGGAACCATCCTCCTCCAGCCGCGTTGTTGGCGGTCACTGGAGGGTTCGTCGATGCAGACTTTTATAGGAATGATTTTGGGTGCGCTGTTGCTGGTCGCCGGCGTCTACATCTACGATTCGATGTCGACCTCATCGGTCGCCAATGGTCAGGTCGCAGAGACCAATCGCACCATCGTCAACTGGGACGTCGCGTCCAACGACTGGAACGCGGTAAAGGTACGCGCCCATAACGATTGGGTCAGGCTATCGTCGAGATAATCGCTCGGATTTCGGTTAAGCGTCTGCGCTCTCGTCTTTGACGGGGGCGTTTTCTTGACGCTTGCGCTGATCTATTGACGCTTCAACCTATTTCTTGGTCGCCGCCGCTTTCGCTTTCCGCGCATCCGCAATGACCTGATCGAATTCCGCCATGGACAATATGCCGGGCACGCGGAATTTGCCGACGATAAAGGACGGCGTGCCCTTGAAGCCGAACGCGGTGGCCTGATCGTTGTTGCGCGCGACGATCGCGGCAATCGCCTTCTCGTTGGTGACGAGATCGCGATCCAAACGATCGAGATCGATACCCGCGCCCGCCAGCAATTCGCGAATCCGCGGCTCCGTCAGTTTCGAATTCACGCCCATCAATGCGTCATGCGCCTGAACGTATTTGTCCTGGTATTTGCTCGCCAGCGCCATCCGCGTTGCGACGACTGAAATCGGGCCAAGAATCGGCCAGTCCTTCCATACCAGGCGAACCTTGCCGTCATCCTGCACCACCTGCCGCAGTTCGGGTTCGAGCTTGCGGCAATACGGACACTGGTAGTCGAAATACTCGACGATCGTGACGTCGCCGTCGGCGTTTCCCGCCACCGGAATGTCGGGATCGCGCAGCACGAGGGCTTCCGTCAGCACGGTTTCCTCGCCCTCGGCCCGCGCCGTCCTGGGCGCAGTTCCGATGCCGAGTGCGACAGAGCCTCCACCCAGCAGGGCTAGGGCCTCGCGTCGGCTTCTTACCAGGTTTGGCCTGCCGGGATCGATCGATAGGGTCATGTCTGGCCTCCCGGCCGGCCTGAGGTGCGGTGCAATAAATATACGCTCAAAACAGCGATAAGTTACGCACCAGCATATAGATCGCCACGGCAACAATAACAGCGGCGAATACGATATTGAGCGCACCGCGCCGTTCCGCCAATAGCCGCGCCGAACGGGTGCCGATCAAGCCGCCGACGATCCCGCCCGCGATGAACAATCCGGCCAGCTCCCACGACACGAGGCCGGAATAGGCATAACTGGCCGCGGTCGTCAGGCCAAACGCCGTCACAGCGACCAGCGACGAACTGACCGCGTTCATGATCGACATGCCCGTCGCCAGCATCAGCGCCGGCACGATCAGGAATCCGCCGCCGATGCCGAAAAAGCCGGACAGCGTCCCCGTGGCGAGGCCAAGACCGACGACGGCGGGCATGTTGGCCCAGCTCATCCGCACGTCAGGCAGCCCGACCCGCGACCGTGCCTTCAGCATCAGCATGGCGATCACCAGCATCACCAGCGCAAACAGCGCCAGCAGTTTTTGGCCGTCGAGCATTTTGCCGAAGATCGATCCGACGAAGGCGCCGACGATTCCTGCCGCCGCGAACGTCAGCGCGCAGGACCATCGCACCGTGCCGCCGCGCGCGTGGTTGGACAAATTGAACGCGGCATTGGTGGCGACCGCAATCGCGCTGGTGCCGATCGCCAGATGGGCGTCGGGCACGCCGACCACATAGACCATCAGCGGCACCGCGAGGATCGATCCGCCGCCACCGACCAGGCCGAGCGAAAATCCGACCAGCGATCCCGATGCCAGTCCCAGTAAGCCTTGCATCGCAGAGATAATCACGCCAGGGCCTCGTTTGCGCCGGCGCGATGCCAGAGCATGATCCGGAAAAGGGGGTACCAATTTTCCGGAGGGATCATGCTCAAACTGTAGAGAACAGCGCGATCAGCAAAAATGGAAACGCGGGCATGACAAAGATGTGACGCCCGCGCTTGTCAAGGCCGATCAGGCCGCGCCCTTCAGCTTCTTGTTGCATTCGCTGTAATAGCCGCCGCCCTTCTGGATCCATTTCAGGCCGCCATTGCCATTGGTGGTCTTGTTGGCGTTGTACTGGTCAACACAGGTGTGCATGCGGCCCTTGCCGGCGGATTCCTTGGCGTATTTCGGATCCACGGCGGATGGAAACACCGCATTACCCATCGACATGGGTGCTGCGGGTGCCGCCGCCATGGGCTTCGGCGCGGGAGCCGGCTTGGCCTCCGCGGCCGGCGCAGCCGCAGGCGCTGCGGCGGGGGTCGCTGTCGCGTCCGCGCCGCATTCCGCTTTACGGAAATCGTTCCATTTCTGGCCATTGAGGGTACCGGCGGACTTGGCTTCTTTATATTTTGCACTGCATTCCTGCATGGTCAGCGCCTGGGCCGGCGATACGGCCGCGAACGCGGCAAGACCCGACATGGCAACTGCACACAATAAGAATTTTGCTTGAATGTTCATCCTTGGTCTCCTCGGGGCAAGACGATCTGAAGAACCCCATCCTAACGCAGCGATGGCGTGTGACAACGGAAGCGATCCATCTCCCCGCTAAAATATCGTGTCGCGAAACTGATCCCGGCCAGCTTCATTCATCCACGGTTCAGCATTGCGAGCCGACCTTGCGCGCCTCTTCAACCTGAGGTGCTTCCATGATGACCCTGTCCTCCCGTGCGGCTGCGACCGCTTTCGCATCCCTGTTTCTGTTGAGCTCTGCTGCGTTCGCGCAGACCCCCGCGCCGGCCGCCGCGCCTGCAGCATCAGCTCCGGCTGCAGCGACAGCCACGGCGAAGAAGCCGCGGTCCGCCGCCTCGCTCGAATGCTCCAAGGAAGCCGACGCCAAGGGGCTTCACGGCAAGGAGCGCAAGAAATTCCGCTCGGATTGCAAGAAGGAAGCTGCCGACAAGAAGTGATTCGCTTAGCCTTCGTTTTCCCTTCCCCGCAAGGGGAAGGGATCAGGGTTATTATTGCAGATCTGATTTGAACTCTGATTTCGAGCTGGCTTGCGCCGGCACATATTGCTCTGCCGGACGCTCCGGCCTGCCGTTTTCGGCGGAAGATAGGCCGCGCATTGCTGCAGTTGCACTGGCGCCATTGTCGCCCGCACCAGGATTTGACATAAAACGGCGTGAGCCAAAGTCCTGCATCGATGGCGTTAGCCATTTCCAACCGCACCAAGGCCCTCAACGCCCTCGAAACGCTGGTTCTCGGCGCCGCCGGCGGCGGGCTGTTTCTGTGGGCACAGCTCCCGGGCGGGTTGATTTCCGGCGCCATGATCGCCGTGGGTGTCGCCGCGATCGCGGGGCGGCCGCTTTGGGTGCCACCGCATCTGACCCAATCGATGCTGGTATTACTCGGGATTTCGCTGGGCTCGCTGGCGTCGCGGCAGCTCCTGCAGCATGTGAGCGCCTATCCACTGACGATCGCGCTGCTGGCGCTGGCGACGTTCTGCTCAACCTTCGGCAGCAGCATCTATCTGCAACGGATCCACGGCTGGGACCAAACCTCGGCGTTCCTGGCGGGAAGCCCCGGCGCGCTGTCGCAAATCACCATCCTCGCGGCCGAAAAAGGCGCTGATGTCGCCGCGATCGCCGTGGTGCAGACCATGCGGGTCATCATTCTCACCGCCGCGCTGCCCATGCTGCTGGCGCTGACCGGGCTAAACACGGGGTCTTCGCCAAACGCGGCGCTGGCAATTGCGTCTCCGATCGAACTGGCCGAGCTGATCGCGGCCGCGGTAGCGGTGGCGCTGCTGCTGCGGCTGATTAAATTTCCGGCGAGCTGGATGTTCGGCGCCATGATCGGGTCAAGCGTGCTGCACGGCACCGGGCTGGTCGAGGGCGGATTGCCGCCATGGGTGCGAGGGATCTCGCTGGTCGGCATCGGTGCCGTGATCGGGGCGCGGTTCGCGCGGATGAAGGTCAAGACCCTGCTCGGCCATGTCAATGCAGCGCTGGGATCGTTTGCCGTCGCGATCATCATTTCCGCGGTCTTTGTCACGGTGATCGCCTTCACCACCCATGTGAAGTTCTCCGACATTGTCGTTGCGTTTGCACCGGGGGCGATGGACGCCATGCTGGCGCTGGCGCTGACATTGCACATCGACCCGATCTTTGTCGGCGCCCATCATTTGGCGCGCTTCGTCTTCGTCACCATCACCATGCCCGGCATCGTCCATCTGTTTGGACGTCCGCAGGAGGACGTGGACGATTAAGCGAAACGGCCCCCGATTGTTGAGGCTTACGTGCGGGCCGTCCTGACAAAGCCCCACGCCGCGATCGCGGCCATCAACAGCGAGATCAGCACGTTATAGCCGGCGAGCGACAGGCCGAGAAAGCGCCACTGCACCTCGTCGCAGCGGATCACCTTCACAGTGTCGAGGCGCTCCAGAAGGTTGCCGGCGCTGCCGAGATTTCCGACCGGCCCGGTGCAATCGGTCGGCCCCTGGAAGAAATGCCATTCGACGCCGGCATGATAGGTGCCAAGCACCGCATTGCCGAGGGCGGCAAGTGCGAGGATCGCAAGCCCCGCCAGCAGCACCGGACGCGGGGCGTGTTTTGCCGCAGCGATCGCTACCAATGCGCCGAGCGGGACCGCCAGGTAATAGGCGTAGCGCTGCTCCAGGCAGAGCGGACAGGGAAGGATTTCGAGCACGAGCTGGAAGAACCACGCCCCCGCCAGCGTGGCCGCCGCGATGACGGTGACAGCGAGCGCCGCTGTCAGCGCGGGGTTGGCCGTGGCCTGCGTGTGAGACGGGTTCGCGGTGGCTTGAAACGTCACGTTGATCTCCTCTGTGCAAGCGTCCTATCCCGGCAGGCCCGGCGCTGTCGAGGCAACCGCGATCACACTGGAGTGTTTTGGCGTCCCGGTGACGGAATGGCCACGGTCGGGCCAACGGCCCCCACCGCATCAGGCTGCAATCTTACACGCCGCCGGGCCAAAAGCGCTCAGACAATCAACGTCTTTGCCCGGGCCAAACGCCCATGCCCGGGTTGACCCGCAGGGCGCGCCCGCTATATTCCGCCGGCTTCGTGACGCCGGCCTTCGGGCCGCTGTCCGGACGCCCCTGTGGCGGAATTGGTAGACGCGCTCGACTCAAAATCGAGTTCCGCAAGGAGTGCTGGTTCGATTCCGGCCAGGGGCACCATCCTACCGTCCGCCCTAACCCGCTAACGTTCACTTTCCTCAATAATGAAAGGCACAAGTCGCACTTTAGACTTCGCGGCCGTTCGCCCATTTTTGCTGGTATCCGACCATTTTGTTGGTATCCTCGTTGGTAGTTCATAGGGCTGTTGGTATCGCGATTTTTGCGGGGAATCGAACCCATGCCGACCAAGAACGACACCTATTTTCGGCACCTGAAATCCGGCGAAAAAAACTACAAGCAGTCTGACAGTGGCGGACTTTTCATGCTCGTCACGACGACAGGATCGAAGCTCTGGCGCCTTACCTATCGCTTCGATGGCAAGCAGAAGCTACTCGCCCTTGGTCAATATCCGGTGACATCCCTCGCGGACGCGCGCATCAAACGCGACGATGCAAAAAAATTGCTTGCGGAAGGAATTGATCCGTCCGTCAACCGCAAGGAGGAGCGCCGCAATGCACGAATGGCGCGGGCCAACACCTTTGAAGCCGTGGCCAAAGAACTCATGGACAAATTCAAGGCGGAGGGTGATGCGCCGAAAACCCTGAAGAAGAAGCAGTGGCTGCTCGATTTCGCCAACAAGGCGTTCGGCAAGCGACCAATCGCGGAAATCAAAGCGCCTGAAATCCTCGACGCTTTGCGGAAGATTGAGAAGCGTGGGCGGCACGAGACTGCGACCCGAGCTCGCAGTACCGTTGGTGCAGTCTTCCGTTTCGCCATCGCAACGGGACGTGCGGAACGGGATCCAACTGCGGACCTCCGCGGCGCGCTGATCACACCAACCGTTACACACCGGGCGACAATCGTCGAACCCAAAGCTGTCGGCGCGCTGCTGCGGGCAATTGATGGTTTTGAGGGCCACGCCGTCACGAGGCACGCCCTGAGGCTGGCGCCGCTCGTCTTCGTGCGACCTGGTGAGCTTCGGCACGCTGAATGGGCCGAGTTCGACTTGGCTGACGCCGAATGGCGCATACCCGCAAAAAAGATGAAGATGAGACGACCACACCGGGTGCCGTTGGCAGCTCAAGCGCTTGCGATTCTTCGCGAGCTTAAGGAGATTTCCGGCGGGTCAAGATATCTGTTCCCTTCGGTGCGGTCGTGGTATCGGCCGATCAGCGATAACACTCTGAACGCGGCACTGCGTCGCCTCGGATACGACCAGACGGAGTTAACCATCCACGGCCTTAGATCGACGGCGTCGACGCTCCTGAACGAGAGTGGGAAATGGCATGCGGATGCGATCGAACGCCAATTGGCGCATCAGGAGGCGAATGAAATCCGTGGCGCCTACACGCATGCCGCAGAATTTTGGCAGGAGCGTGTGCGGATGATGCGGTGGTGGGCGGACGAGCTCGACCGGCTAAGGCAGCACGGTCGTGTCATCAAAATGAGTGCCTAAAGAAAAACCGCGGCTGAAATAGGGCTGCTCGCTTAGGCCGCACGTAGATTAGCTGGATATATTGGCGTCAAGGAGCGCCAGAAGTGAGCGCACAACTACTAGTCGCCGACGTCCGATCGTTGTAGTGACGATCCGTTTAGCTCCTATCAACTCATAAAGCTTCGTGCGTCCCAAACCGGTCACCTCGCATGCTTCGTCAATTGTGCAGGTGAGCCGCTGAGCGAATGGGATCGTGCTCAGTTCTTCGGCTTGCGGCGCGGATAGACTAACTTGTAACTGTTGTCCGCCGTTTTTCTCTCGTCGACTATATCTCACATGACCCTCCATCTTCGCACAATGCTCGACAGGACGAGAATTTGCTGTGCGACCAGCAACGTCAATGCGAACATCCGAAGGCCCCCGCGTACGATAGCGTACGCCAACGCCGGTTCGAGTATTTCCGGACACTAAAGGCGAGGAGGGATTTTTTCGCAGCGACGAAGGCAGCGGCGAACCGTCAATGGGAATTGGCTCGCACAAACCTCGACAATCCGAGACCGCAGATGAGTCCCCGGTGGCGCGCCACCCAGAACAAACCCGCCAACTCCTATCGCCCCCTCGATAGCTCAACCGGAAGCTGTTACATTCCGGCCGCTGGATGTATTGACGCAAGCATTCAAGAGACCTCTTGCGGAGCACGGATGTCGACGGTCAATCGGGAAGTCACGATCAAGATCGACGACTCATTCACTGGTCCGGTTTGCGATTACAGCGTTGGCTTTCTGAAGTTCAGGCAGCAAGGAAAGATCGAGGTCGCCGATCCGATGGGTAGCGGGACCTTCGTCAAGCTCGGCAAACTCTATGGCATCCTGACCGCTGCACACGTACTGCGAGAGTTCGGGCTAGAGGAAACAGTCGGCCTGGTTCGCTTTCCGAGCATTCGGCCGGCCCTTCAGAACCGGCGGTTGAACCTCGGCCACACCAAGCGCGTGTTAGACTGGAACGGGAAGGATTGCGACGCACCTGATATAGCGTTCGTTTCCATTCCGGAAGTTGACGGCCGCGAACTGGAAGCGAAGGGAGCCATCTTCTACAACCTTGGGCTCCCGCGCGACTTCAAGATCGGAACCGCGGGAAATCGCATGAGCACATGCTATGCGCTCGTCGGCGTCGTCGGCGAATGGACTGAGGACGGCGTGGTCGCCTTCATCAAAGGAAGGAAGATCGACATAGGCGGGCTTTTTGGTGCTGCCAAGACCGTGCGGCCTTTCCAGGAAGACGGAAACGATCTCGTCGAGATTGAAGTCAGTTTTGAGACCGGCCCGCGCGTTCCAAGGAGCTACGGCGGAGTCAGCGGCGGGGCACTTTGGGAACTGCACGTGGAGTTGGATAAGGATCTGGTGGTGGTCAAGGTCAACAAGAAGCTTCACGGCGTCGCCTTTCGTCAGTCCGGCGACCGAAAGCGTGTAACGGCCAATGCCGCTTCAGTGGTCGAAGCTTTTGTTAAAGACAAAGTTGTCGCGGCTTGGCCGGAGGCTGACACTGGCCAATCCGAAACAGAAGCAGGTTGAGAGATGGATATTGCCGCCGCAGCCGAGGCTTTGCAGAAGTTCAGCGGCACAAACCTGACGGATGCTCTATCCCGAATTGAGGGGAGCTTAAGGGGAGCAACGAGGACGGGATCCCTCGCCGCACTGTCGGCTTCGGGCGATGAAAAACAGGCCCTCGCCGCCGCCGCGTCCCTCAAGCGGGTAGCTGCCCAAGTGAATACCGCGATTCACGCGCTCGGCATTCTTCTCTGTCTTCCGCATATTCTGGAGGACGGTGAAACCGTCGAATATGTCTCGCTCGGCGCCGGCAACACAGGGAGGCTCTTCGACCTTGAAACTAATCAGCGCATCGCCGAATTCAAGTTCATTCACTGGCAGGGAAGCGCCGAGACTATCCGGCAGAACTCGATCTTTAAGGACTTCTTCCTGCTCGCCGATTACCCCACGAACAAACGCAAGTACCTCTACGTGCTCGGCACCGAGTACCCGCTTAAGTTTTTCCAGGCAAGGCGGGCGATTGCTAGTGTGCTCAGCAAAAATGAAGCTGTTCGCAACCAGTTTCGTTCCCGCTTCGGCGATCGATACACTAGAGTGCATGAATATTTTTCCGAGCACTGTCACGCAGTCGCGATCGAAGATGTTTCAAGATGGCTGCCAGAATTGATTGATGATGAACTGACTGGCAGCGGCCTGCCGGGCATCTCCGAGCTAGGATAACAATCCGATGGCGCTTGCAGTCACGATCTTCGGCTTAGCGGAGCGAGCGTCGCCAGGGATTCTAGTCTACGCTTACCTCCGCACTATTCGTGGCTCGGGCGATTACCCGCCGCCGATCCCTTCGCGCGACCAGTTTGATCCCGTGATCCGCAGGGCAATCGACGGCACGGAGCTTGAGGTCGTCATCTGGGATAAGACATTCACCGATGCCGAGAGTGAGACGGTACTGTCGGATCTCCGGGCAGGCCGCTTTGCCGTTCCAGCGGAAAGCCCCATCGAGCCGAAGGTCCTGATCGAAGGGCAGCCTTTCGGACCGATCGTCATCGTTGAACACTCAGGCCGGGTTCGGTCTTGCGGCACGGGACTTCTGCGCGCAAGCGGTGTTGCGATGAAGGACGGGGTCGCGCGGATCCACCGCTACCTTCAGAGCTTCATAGAAGTTGGAGAGATTGCCGCCTGCCTGCCCACCATTTTCAGGATCATCGCGGAAGAATCCGGTCTGGATCGGATTTATTCGAAGCGGCGTCGGCTGAGCTGCGTTGAGCTGTTTCTGCGGGACGACAGCCGGCTTTCGGCAAACGGCCCCTTGTTCAATGCGCGGATCGAGAAGCCGAACTTTCGGAGCAAAGCACCGACGCGACGGGTCCTCATCCGGCGCGATGAAGCGCTGGCCGGACAGCCCTACCGTTTTCATGTAGCTTTGAACAACTATGACGAACTGATCGAAGAGCGTCTATTCGAGATCGCCGGCGACATTGACGAGGTCGTGATCGAGGCCGCCAATCACGTCACCGACGTCGAGTTATCGGTATTTCATCCGAACGGACAGCTGGCTGACCGGATTAGTGGAGCATTTGTTCAGAGCTACGAATTTGGCCTGACTGCCGCGGGACGCCAGGACTTCTTGCCCCAGGTCTTCGAAGGGGCGCCGGACGCTGTGGATTTGAGCAATCGGCCTCGGGTTGCCACCGTGGCGTTTTCCAACCCTGCGCCTGGGGACCGGTCGGGCGGACTGGACACCCTTCGCCACAACGTTACCGACGCTGCGATGCTGACCGGTGCTGAGAACTGGAAGCCCGAGAACAAGTGGCTCCGGTCAAGCGGTGAAGACCAGGTTGAGGTCATTCGATGGATGAAGGCAAAGCTAGAGCAGCCCGGCGTCGTTAGGGCATTTCTCGTAGATCCTTACCTCGGCAGCGACGCCTTTCGCCGCATTATCATCCGCCATGGGAATGAAACGATCTCGCTGGTCGTGCTGGTATCGCCGGGCGGCGCCGATCCGGACGCAGACACAGTCGACACGCCGGCTGCAGCCAGCCACCTCGACAAGCTGGTCGTGACCGCGAAGGAGTTTTCCGAGCAGCTATGCGGCCGGATTTCGGTCTACCACGTCAAGCGCGGGGACGGCGCGAAACAGGCCTTCCATGACCGCTATCTCTGCACTTTGAACCAGAAGGGCACGCCCACTGTCTACCTGCTGTCCAACAGCCTGAGCAAGGCCGCAGGCGATTGGCCGTTTGCGATCAGCGAACTAGACCGCGTCTCTTCATGGCGCGTGCATTCCTACATACGAGCACTTCTGGACGGCAAAGACCGCGACCGTGCAATCTCGACGTCGTTGATCTGGCAGACCCCGGAACCCGGCACACCAGCACTTGAAAAGGCGAGGCTCACAGAAAGCGCGTCGCCACCTCCAGCCGAGACATGGAAACTCGCGGCAAATCTCTTCCTTGAGGAATTAAAGCAGGTCGTCTTCAACGGCTCTACCGATGAGATCCGCGGTGCTGGGCCCGTCAACCGATTGCTCGCCTCATGGGATTCCCAAACGGATGCGCTCGCACTTGCCGACAAGGTTTTTGAGATCGTCGTGCATCGGCAGAATGTTGCCGTACACATTTCGTCGATGTTTGCAGCGGGTACAGCGGATCAGGCACGCGTGAGCCAGCGTCTGGATGAACTTCTTCTCAATGCCTTTATCACCGCGCTTCCGCCCGGGGGCGGTGCACAACCAGGTCACCTCCCGTTCGACAACCGGCATGCGTACCTTGAACACATCGCACGGACGATCGCCCTGGCGCCCTCACCTACCGATTTTGTTCGGAGCCGGCTGAACCCGATCGTTGCCTTTATCGTCGGCCGGCTTGAAGCGCAGCGTTCGGATCAGACGTCGTGCTTTGAACAGCTGGAGGCTGCAACATGTGTGGTAGCTGTCGTGCTAGACGTCGCCATTCGTGCGGAAACGTCAAAACGGGCCTATCGGATAGGAATGGCGACGGATTATATCTATTGGATGGGGCGGCTGGCTCGAAGTGAAACCGCCGCGACACGTCTTACGATCGATGAGGACATGAGGGACGTTTGGCGCTCGGATTTCCTCTTGGCGGCAAGCAAGGCGGCGGCCGCTCGACGCGCGCTCGGCGATGAACTCGCAGGACCAGTTCAACGCATCCTGGACGATCCCCTTGTCATCCCTGCTTTCAAGGTCGCGCTGAGCGATGACGGCAGCCAGCCGGCAGGCCCATGACCGGCCCCTCTCCTGAAGCCCTCGCCCGCCTGCAGTTGGAAGCCGCGCGGCAAGAGGCGCGTGAGCACCAGCGTCGGCTAATGCAGGGGCTGGGCAACCCTATCATTTCGTTCGAAAACCACGGCTATCGCGTGGTGTGCGTCGGCAAGGAGGTGCGCTGGTCAAAGGCATGGCGCACATTTCCCGATTTTCTCTTCGACTACATAAAGGTGAAGTTCACCCCGGAATGGGGCAATGCCGAGCTAGCCAAGCCGGAAGCCGAGCGGCACCCACTTCTGAAGTGGTATTATAAGGTGTGTATGTTGCAGCAGACACTGCCGAAGGGGCCGGACGGCATCCATTCCGCCGAAATGACCGGAGCCGTGCGGGCTTATCTCGGTCTTGCCTATGATTTGTATTTGAGCGCGCACAACGCCGAACTGCCTAAGCTGCTGCTCAAGCGATTGCGCAACCCGCAGACCTTCGAGGGAGCGATTTACGAAGCTCGGGTCATTGGCAGCCTGGCGCGGGCGGGCTTCCATATTGAGCTGGAAGACGAGACGGATTCCGATCGCTCGCATTGCGAATTGACGGCTACGCACAAGGACACGGGCAGGAAGTTCTCGGTGGAAGCCAAGGCGGTTACGTCCGTCAGCAGCCGGTCGGGAGCCAGTGCCGAGCCTCCCCGCATTCGCAATCAACTCTACAAGGCATTATGCAAGCAGGCGGATCATGAGCGCATGATCTTCATCGAGTTGAACCGTGCAGCGAGCGGCGCCGCCGGCGAAGTCCCGGACTGGATGCAGCACATCGACGCGGAGCTCGAACAGGCCGAGAAAGAACTTACTATCGACGGTCAACCTGCACCACCCGCCTACGTGATGGTGACGAACCTTGGCGCAGTACATGCACTCGACAGTACCGTGTTCACGGACATCGGGCTGGCCTGCGGTTTCAAGATTCCAGACTTTGCCTCGCGGACATCTGCCCGATCCATATTGGAGCTCGTCGATGCGCGGGAGAAGCATCTGGAACTGCACTGGCTGCGCAAGGCGCTCCACCGGCAGCAAACGGTGCCAAGCACGTTTGACGATCGGCTTTCCGAAGAATCACGAAATAAGGCCCTGCCGCGCCTCCTGATCGGATCGACATACCTGATCCCTCTCGCCGACGGCCGGGATGCGCCTGCCGTGCTTACCGATGCGGTGGTCCTTGAACCGGAGCAGAGCGCCTACGGGACCTATCGATGTGCGGACGGAACACACGTCATTTGCAAGACCCCCCTCAGCGATGCCGAAATGGCCGCCTACAAGGGCTCTCCGCAAACTTTTTTCGGCATCATTAAGGATGTGTCGCGCGAGATAAAGGAGCCGCTGGATGCCTTCGATTTCTTCTGGGAAAGCCATTCGGACACGCCCAAGGAAAAACTGATCGAGTTCACCTCCAATTGGCCGGACGCGGCCGCGCTGCACCAACTCGATCAACACCGACTCGCCCAAGTCTATTGTGCGCGTTATGCGGAAAATCTCTGGGCGGCTCGCGTTCGGGACAAGAACGCTTCCGGCGGGCGATCAACGCCTCCTTCGCCCCAATGCTAGCAAAGTCTCGAATGTATTCCGCCTCGTGACCGATTGGTGCGAGAGCGTGAAAAATCTTAGAAACGGCTAGATTCGACGCATGGCGCACCACTTAAAGCAAAACCGTCATTGCGAGCGCTTTTGGGCGCGGGCGGCGCCGACATCTCCCCAACACGCAAGCGTGCTGAAAGGCCAAGCAAGAACAAACCTGAGATTAGCGGCGTTTTGGATCAGAGCAGGCCCTGGAGTCGAAGGTGAAGTTCCCGCTGTCTGTTGCTGGATTGATTGCCATTACGATACTGGCCGCAAGCAAATGACGGCGACCCGCCGTCCTCCGAGCCTCGGGAGTCCATCGCTTCCATAAAGTTCCTTCGTGAGGTTGCGAGCCTCTCAGTATCGGCTGGGATCTGCTTCCGGCAGACGTGCCGTCGCCGCTGATCATTTTCCCCAGGCGTAGCATTTTCTGGTTCGATCAGCTTAGCGCCGTCTAGAGGTACTACTAGGCGATAGCGCTAACGAAATACGGGATCACGTGCTTTAGTGCTACACCAGCGTTGTGAGATGAGGCAAACTCCTGCGCATAGATTCCAGAAGCTTCGTCCGGAAAGTGGCACACTCGATTCGGTATGGCAGTAACAAAGACGAATGGCGCGTCGGGCCATTTGGAGCGAATGACCCCGTGTGTCGTTTCAACAGAGGCTATATTTTTGGCGCCATGGGACAGCGCTTGCCCGATCGAGTTGGTATCGACATCGCAGTACTGAGCGCCGGCTGGGATATTGACTGAGCTGATCCCAACCGCGTCAGCTGCGATGATAAGCTGAAGCACGCTCGCAGGATGGTTTTGCGGCGAGATCATTTCGAGATTGATAGCAACGAGGGCCTCTTGATCAGCGGCCACGCTCGAGAAAAACGAAGCTGGTATTTTGCTCGGTATCAGCATGTCCATGTTGCCGGGCCAGGACCAGCCGCCGGCGGCCCCATTCGAAGCATCATGAATAAAGATCGTGCCGCCAATCGTAGCGCATCCATTGTTGGAGGGAAGACCCGGATATCCGGCGGTGCCAAATGCAATGACTCCATCAGGCGTGCTCGGCGGCTTGGTGAAATTCGTGATCTGGTCCATAGCGCTGATCTTGGCGCTACTAACTCCATTCGTGTTGGCAAGATCGTCGATGCACCAAATCTCCATTGTTGCTGTTGGGGTCTTGTCCGATGGCGACCTGAAAACGTCGATTAGGCAGCGCGGCATTCCGCTATCCTTGGGCGGGGCGGGTGGATTGGATAGAACCCGCGGCCAACGCGGCCAATCAACATTATATGGAGCGCTGAGATTGGGACTATGCGCCATCTGGTTGCAAATGGCTGCCATAAGACCATCCGCCTCGTGATATCGATTAGCGATGACCACAACTCGGAGCGCTTTGCTGGGAGTCGTTTGAGCCAATGATGACTTGGTATCGGTGATCAGTATCGCGCCGGCAGTCGCCAAAAACGCTCTTCTATCGAGCATAACTCGATCCCTCCAAAAACTCGACAAGCGGAATAGCCGCCGAAATGGTCCGCTCGGCGGAAAACGGTGCCTTTTCGTTGCGGGAAAGTCGCCGCGTCCAGAATGACGATTCTGACCAACGTCGCTCCAAACCATAGAAGTAGTTTCGGTTCGCCAAGTAATCTGTGTATCGGACATCAAGATACTTGGCGTAATGCTCCTTGCTGTCGGGATGTCCGTTGAGGGCATCGAGGATGGCGGCGGCGGCGCGAATCCCGTCCTCCAGCGCGTTCATGATCCCCTGCGAACAAATCGGATCGCATGCGGCGGCTGCATCTCCCACGGCCAGCCAATTGGCCCCGGCAACGCGGTCCAACCGAAAGGTTGGCGCGACGCGCACGACAATATCCTTTAGCCGGTATCCTTCGATCATTTGCGCGAGATGTCTCGTCTTGCTGAGGAGGGCGAGCCATTCTCTCTCACGCGCCAGGCTATGATCACGGACAATCGACGCGTCCGAGGCAAATGCGACCGCGAGCTTGGTGCCTGGTAGCCGCGCGCTGTACCACCAGCCAAGTTCCTGGGCTTCGAGCAGGGTGAGTTGCGAGGTGATGGCGGCCTTGGGCTCGTCGAAGATTCCGTAGACGAAGCTCAATCGATCCAGAACGACTTGACGCGCGCCCATCTGACGCGCAACGACAGAGCGGGATCCCGAGGCATCGACGACGTACCGCGCCGTCAAGCGTCGCTCGGCCCCGTCCTGGGCGACCGTTTTAAGGACAGTACTTCCATCCGAGGCACTCTCAAGCAACGCAAATCTGGATATCGGAAAAAGAGCGACACCGCAGCTGTTTGCTTGATCGAGCAACAGGGCGTCGAGCCGCGTCCTATCCAGGTGCCAACCGCAACCATGCGGATTCAATACAAAATCATTATAGCCAAGGTCCGTGCCGCCCCATGCCGAACAACTTCCGAGGCTTGGCTCGTGCCGTTGTTCGAGAAATTTCTCCCACAGTCCCAGTTCTCGAAGAACTTTCCTTACGTCGGGCGGGACACTCTCGCCGACCGCCAGCTGCGGCCTCGCGGGCATCAAATGCAACAGGCAAACGCTGACGTTTCTCCGCGCGAGCGAAATAGCGGTGGCGCAACCAGCAAGACCGCCGCCGACCACTACAACATTCCACGCGGCTGCTTCTGTCAATGGACACTACCCATTCCATAGAGGCGTCCAGTCCTGTGCCGCGCGCGTTTTGTCGAAGGCGTTGTCAGCCGGAGCATTCGGATCACCTCGTCGGTCAGCGGGCAACCTTTCGTAATCCACCGCTCGACGACGGCGCGGCACGTCATGCCGGGAGAAGCTACAGCCGCCGCATCAAATACATTGCCCATCGGCCCTCCGGGAGCGATCCAATGTGTAAAGAAGGCGCTCGCGGCGGGGTTTCCCGGCGATATAAAATTGTTAAGCGGCAAGGCAAGCGCTTTCATAAATGTGCGGGGCGATTGGTCGAACCACCAAGAAACCGTGTGGTCGATTCCTGAATCGTCTTTGAGCGAATGCGCGGTGTGTCCTGCGGTGCCGACCTGTTGCGGTTTCAGCTGGTTGATCACTGCCTCCATAGCGGCCGCAGCAGGCAGTCCTTTAGGTGGCGTTGGCTTTGGAGGGCTGGATAGTGACAGCGTATAGTCGCTCAGCAGAGCGATCTCATCATCAGTAAAGACCCTGAACATCGGTCCGGTCTGAAACTGTATTAGCTGGTTCAGCCTGCTGTTCTCCCAGTCACCAGGCGTCAGTAGCCCGGACGTTACCATGATGTTCAAAAACTGTTCCGGCACAGCGAATAACTCGTTGATCGGCATCCCGCCCAAAGTGTGAGTCTGATGGTTTCGACTCCCGAAATCGGCCTTGCTCTTGATCATCTCAATCATTCTCTGCTTCAGGCTCGATGGGTTCTTTATGAGATTGTACAGGTCCGAACCGAAGCTTCCGATCTGCCCGAACGCCACGTAACCATTCCAAATGCGCCGCCAAGCACCCGCTACCCCGTTACTGCCTCCAGCCTCCTGTATTGACTGAAGGTAGAGAAGAACTGCATCGAGAGCACGACGACCATGTCCGTTTACGGCGTTGTCGATTCCGATATGCATAACGTAGAAATGTGGGTTTAGCCCAAAGTTCACCAGCAGGTCGCGTGTTGGCTTAAGACCAAGCACCTCCCACTCCAGTTGCAACGTCATACCGAGAATTTCCGGATAATAATCTTCGGTGAACTGAGAAATCGCGAGTTCGAAGGTTGGTACTGTGAATGCGCTGTCCAGAAAATCGGTATCAAAAGCGAATTCACGGCTGCTCAGTGATGGTGGGTAAAATCCGACGCTATGACAGAGGTCGAGATAGATGTTGCAGTGGTTTTTCGACACTTCCCCGTCGCCGAACTCGTCCATCCAGATGGAAAACAGGAGTGCACGAACTTCGTCAGTCGGGCCAGTCCTCGCGATGTTGCGCAACCAGGCGCCGTCGAGCAAATTCAGAGGCGTGAACTGCTTGATGCGCGTGACCATATCAGCCGGCGTCTTGAACAGCGGATCGGCGTCCGGAGCATCGGCGTCATCAGACAATTCCTGGTAGATAAGCTGCATCCTAGCTTCAAGCGCAGGCGCAGAGAATGGAAAGAACATACGATCGTAGGAGGCCTTCGCAGGATTGAGTGAGAACGCTTCGGCCCATTTCAGCCAGAACTCCACATAACGTCGAGCATTGCGTAATGCTCCGGGGTACTCGTCGACGTTTAGGAGTTGGTAGAAGAGCTCGCGGACGGCGTTGGGATTTAAGCTATCGGGAGTTGCACCTAACTGGGCCGTATCCGGAAGTGTGATTTCCGTCGCGTAATTTGGGAAAGGAGTAACAGGAGTTCGGCCCGTGTCGCGCAATTGGCTCTCGACCTCGAGGTACCAATCTTCAGGAGCGTTCGTGATGTCTTGCTGGTCGCCTTCGATATGCTGGATCGGTGGTTCAATCGCCGGGGATTGCAGCACCGTCCCGATCCGATGCCAGTTGTACAGCATATCCTTTCGTTCTTGGTATCGCCCCCAGTTCTCCGCATCGGCGGCGTCAGTGCCCCAGCCCCGCACCGACCACAACTGTGGGCCGAGTTGGAATACATTGGTCGAATCATCAAGACTGTGGGGACCCCAACCCAGTTGCGACGCGTCGTATACCGCAACGGGCCGCTGCGCTGGCCACGACCAGAACACGGTCCGATTTCCTGGCACCGCAGGATCGGGTGGATGGGTCGCGCATGAATTGTAGTCGGTGTGCCACGGCAGCGCCATGAATTTGGAAAGGTCGCCAGGCTCCAGTCCGAGCTGATCGTCGTGGCGAGGGACGTATCCGACGCTAAGGAATGCCTTGTCGCCAACAAGATTGGCGTCATAGGCAAGCGCCCTAGCACGAATTCGGAACGGCCCTCCTCCCGACGTCTTCCAAGGTAATTCGTAGAGCGCTGGCTCTCGCATTACAAATGTCAGATCGATACCGGGGCTCAACCTGCCGCCTATGCAATTGACGAGCGAGGCCTTGTCCAAGAACTCTCCCGGTCCGAGTTTGGAGCCAGCGCCCGCCAGAAAATGACCAATCCCTTTGTTCCATTGACTTAGAAAGAAGTGTTGAGTTTTCCGCAAGGAGAGCATTGCCTCGCCCGCATCGCCGAGATGTAGAGGCATCAAAGTCGTATTACTCGTTTGATTCTGAGATGGATCCCTGAACACTGCCGAGAGGCCGGCCAACGAAGTCCCCGTTGGATCGGTAGTCGCGGTGATTTTTGCCAGAGCGGCGTGCGCGGAGATACCAGTTTGACCGAGGTTCGCGATCCAGTGCTGTTGGCTCGCGCTCCTGAGGATCGGCGCAATCTGGTCGTCAAAGGTGGGCTTGTAGGTTTCCCTATAGACCTCACTTGATCCATCAAAGATTTCGGGAGCGAGTTCGAGCTGCCGTACCCAAACGTCATAAACATCGTCCCACATAGATACGACGTTGAGGATCTGCGGCGCAAAAGAGGGATCGGTTGTCGTCACCCACGCGCCGTGAGCGCTCTCACGGGTACCATCGTCGAAAACAATCGTCGCACTGACCGGCCCGTCCGATGTGTCATCAAACCACTGATCGTTGTTGACGTCGTCGTCGAGAGGCGATTTTCCTGCAATTTTCCACGCGACTGCACGCCCACGACCACCTAGAACCAGCAACCGGCCAAACGAATCTGTTCGCAGCTCGCCAAGACTGTCGATCAGACCTGACGGACTCTCGATTTGTCCAAGCTCATCGCATGGAAATGATTTAGGGTAATGAGGTATTTCGACAGTCGCTCCACGGGCTATATCGAAGTACTTGGCGGATGTCTGAGCGTCAAATCGAACCGGATCCGCGGACTTACCAGATATCACCCGCGGACCTGGATCAATCACGAGCTTGCGCAAGCGATCTGGCAAAGCTAGCACCGCGAGCTTGTCAACGGGTTGTGGAGCGCCAGTCTGCGTCAACGACGGGTTTCGGATGTCCGGGAGGTTCCCATCGGCGTAGCTTGCGATCCCCTGCGGTTTGTCATCTTCCTCGGCAAGCACGAACCAGTTAGTCTTCTTGTTTGCGACGTGCACCGTCCAGATGATATCAGCGATCTTGCGTCCGTCGACCGTGTCACCAATTCGAACTTCATCGCCATCGCCACGGGGCCAAGTCTCGGAAGTGCTGTCTTTGTAGGAGAAAAGGCGAAACCGCGCAGCATGGCGCTTCAAAGCGCCGGACGCATCACGAAGATCACTGCTGCGAATTGATTCAGATGCAGTTCCAGGTCGGATAGGCAATCCACCCGTCAGCTTGCTCCCGTCGGCGGGTGGGCTCCCTGCCATGGTCTCCGGCGCAATCACGTAGCCATCGGAGTTGCCAACGCGCGCGATGCCGATGGCGGGGTGAATTCTGAACGTGGTCATGACGCCGGGACCCACACGGTGCTCGGGGCCGTCATCTTGCTCGCGATGATCAGCCCCGATGAGGAAAGATGTCCGAGGTATTGCGAATTGACTAATACGGAGTCCGGCTCATGCGCCTACGAACGCGCGTGCCATGAATTTTTGCGGCCTGCTGGTCTGACAACGCGGCCGCAGCCAGCGGTCGCGGCTTATAGAAATTGGCCAAGTCAGCCTTCATCGCCTTCCGTGAATCGTTGTCGAGATAGACCATGTGACCCGAGGGATAATTTCGAATCTCTATCCTGTCTGCCGTATCTGGGCCCTTGAGCGGCATGCCCTGGAAATTCAGGATCGTCTGAAAGAACGGCGTCACAGCATCGTAGTAACCGTTGGCCGAAAAGACTTTCAGATTGGGGTTAAGCGACATGGCCGCAGCGAGGTCGCCGGCGGTGTAGAGAGAATCCGGCCCGCCCTTGTGCGCGCCCGTTGGGTCGATGTGCCGGAAATCCCAGTTGGCGAACGCCTGGTCGTTCGAATCCAGGAATGGAGACACCGACGTATATTTCAGCTCTTCATTAAGATAGACGTTCCACATGGTGGTATAGACGCCGCCAACCGCCGTGATCGTCGGGTCGTTGTTGCCGGAATCCGGATTAATTGACCCTGCAATCCCTTGTTCGTCCGCAAAGGTGCGCCCGTCATAGGACCCGATCGCATATCCTTCGTCCCGGCGCAGACTCGTCAGAAAAGGCGTTGAATCGTCGGAGGCAGGATTCAGTTTCCAATGGCGCAGCATGGCAGCCGAGATCCCAAGGATTTCGCTGAGGGTTTCAAGGAGCTTCGGATCAACCTTTGGATAATCGGATAGCGCTTTCGTGTAGGGGCCACGAGCGAATGCCTCGACTGTCTCCATGAAGGAAGGAAGATCTTTGGGGGGAGGCTTGATCGTGACCTTATTCCAATAGTGCGCGTCAGCCGCCAGCGTCGGCAGCGCCCCGATCGGATTGCTCGTCTTGGAATAGTCGAGGACGGAGGATTGCAAGACAACGCCGTTCAAGTCCACGCCATCCTCATGCAGCATCCATGTGAGGACGCATGTTCTGGGCGTGCCGTATGACTCACCGAAAAGAAATTTTGGCGAATTCCAGCGCTGAAAGACGGTCAGATAACGTTTGATGAACTGCTTGATGCATCCGGCGTCCTGATCGACTCCCCAGAAATCCTTATTCTTGTTCGGCGCTATGGCTGCCGAGTACCCGGTGCCGACGGGATTGATGAAAACCAAGTCCGAACGGTCGAGGAGACTGTCCGGATTATCTTCCAAGGCGTAGGGCGCAGGCGGCGTAAAATACGGCATGCTTGTCCTTATGCGCCGCGGGCCGAACGAACCGAGCAGGAGGTAGACGGACGACGAGCCCGGCCCTCCGTTGTAGAAGAACGTGACAGGACGCTCTTTCTGATTTGGCACATTCGCCGTGAATGCCACGTAGAATATCTTCGCAGCCGGCAGCCCGCTGTACAGGTCGACCGTAACCAAATGGCCGGCCCTGGCGGTGTACTTGAGCTCCACCCCACCGATGCTGAGCTCGTGTTGAGTAGTGACCGACGCCTCGCTGAGGTCCGTTATCGAGTCATCCTTGCGCGCGCCATAGATGACCGTGTCTAGAAGCGGTTGATCCGATGGCGGTTCTTCAGAAGGCATCAGGCTCATGAATGACCTCTTTGAAATCGGATGCTGGATTGTTGGTCCTGCCGAAATGTGATCTAGCTTCGCAATATTCTGCTTTTCGTAATACTTGAGGGTGCTTAGCCCCGAGGTCCCCACGAGCCCCGTTCTCAATCTTAGCGGGAGGTTATTCTGCGAAAGGCTGGACGGGAACTCGCAATATTTTCTCAATGAATGATAAGAATCGCACAGGTGAGCCAGAGTAAAAGGGAATACCGTATTTGGTGACGCTGGCACGCCACCGGCCGCTTTCCGCAGCCCACGGGTGCCCTACGCGTCAGCCACGCGATGCCGCCTAAGGTACAATGCGTCGCAGCAGCGGCGCCTCGAAATTCGCCTGAACCACCTCGGGAGCCGTGCGTCCAATCGTGTGACGGATCACGCTCGGGATATCCTTTTCATTGAGCATGACGTCGATCAGGATCGGAGAGTCGGTGAGCTCAGCCGCTTGTCGTAGTGCTTCGTCGAATTCGACCAACGTTTTGGCTTGTGCATGCCGTGCGCCGAACGCCCGCGCCAAGGCGCCGTAGTCCCAGCGACTGAGCAAATTGTAATAATCCGGCTGAACTTGCGGGCTGTCATAGTACTGGGGATGGCCCATGAACTGCTGGATCCCCATGATCCCATTGTTCATCACGCAGATCACGGCGGGCAGCTTGTACTGAACCAGTGTGGAGAGCGCCTGTGGCCCCTCCCGGAAGGCGGCGTCTCCCACGAACACGACCGGCCGCTTGGTGCCGGCGCAGGCTGCACCGACCGATGCTCCAACGCTGTATCCAATCGACATCCAGATAGATTGCGACACATATCCCTGCCGATCAGAAATCGGCAATCCAGCCGAGGCAAAGAGTGACAGGCCCGTGTCCGCGATCACGAGCTTGTCCCGCACGAAATCTGACATTCGTGCGAACAGAAGATCGAAAGTAATGGGTGAATCGCCAGAAGCGAGGCCGGAGCCCGGGTGCTGCACTGCAGCTTTATCCCATGGGAGTGGAGCGGGGGCATGACTTGCCAGCCGCTGGGTCATTCCAACCACGAACTCCCTGAGGCCGACATCGGGGTAGATGTGGTGTCCGATGCGTATTCCACCTTGCGACGCGAGTATCATGCTGCCGTAGTCTTTCGCGACTATGTCTCCGACGAAATCCGTGATCGTCGTGCCCAGTGCAATGATAAGATCGGCCCTCTCAACGAACTCCTGAAGATCGGGCGTCGCGAAACGTCCATCATAGACGCCGAGGAAGCCCCTTGTCGTTTCGGCCAGCACCGATTTTCCAGCCAGTGTCGTGACGTAAGGGACCCCACTCGCGCGCAGCAGCTCGGCAAACTCGTCATGCAATTGCCAGCGGTCGAGCTCTTCACCGGCCCACAATACAGGGCGTTGTGCGCTGGCAAGCCGCGCCATGGCATCGTCTAGGCATTCCGCCAACGAGTCCGCATTGACGGGCGCTAACGCGGCGCCGAGCTTTCCCACTGGCAACGGGCAAGGTTGTCCCCACAAGTCTTGGCTGATTTCGATATAGACCGGGCGTCGATGTGTCATGCAGGCGATCAGAACCTCATCGATCTTGTCTGGCGCTTCCTCCGCCCGCTCGATCACAGCCGTTGCCGTCGTCACCTGCGAATAAATCGCCAAGTCCGTCTTGAGCCGGCCGGTCGAGTGTAGGAACATGATGCCGTAATCGACTTCGAGATCGAGCTGCTTTGTGGAGGGACCTCCGTTGATTACGATGACCGGACAGCGTTCGACGAAAGCCCCGATGACACCGTTGAGAGCACTCAAGGCACCCACGCCATAGGTCCCGCACATCGCGCCATAACCTCTAATACGAGCATAAGCGTCGGCTGCATACGCGGCCTCCATCTCATACGTCGTAAAGACGGCCTTCAGCCGCGAGTTCTTGGCGATCTCCGCAAGCAATCCACTACAATAGCTACCTGACACGTTGAACAGATGTTCGATGCCGAGCTCCTCCAACCGGGCAACCAGATAGGATGCCACGGTGCCGTTCTGGGGCTTTTCAAGCATGGCCATTAACCTCCAGTGCCGGCTCGGCGTCCTGCCTTGCTTGAATATGCGGCCGAAGTTGCGTGACGGACCGGCCGTCGGACTGACAGCGCCATCTGATCGCCACGTAGCACCGAGCACCCAAGAGAGATGCTCGTCGATCGGAGCGCATCAGCCCGTGCAGGGTCCGAGCCCGAGGAGGCACGAGGGAAGCTGTTGTCGCCGGCATCAACCAGCCCTCTCGGCCATGAAAGCACGGGACAGAGGTCCGGCGGCAATCGATGATTGATTATGTGCCGCCGCCACCCGGCGAAGGCCCGGGGGTGGCCGGGCCGTAAGATGAAAAGTGGAGCAATTCCGCCCTTTATTAAGCGGGGAAGAGAGCGCGCGAGGCGACGGCGCGTCGCAAGCCTCCGACCTTCTTTTTTTTCTACCATTGCGCGAGTTTAGCTCTCGCCGCTTTCCTGGGAACTCGCTATAAATTCTCTATGCTTGATAAGAAATGCACAGGCGACCTCGACTGGGAAGACGTTCGCTATTTCGCGGCGTTGGCGCAACATCGCTCGCTGTCCGCAACTGCCCGCGCGCTTCGCGTTAATCATGCAACGGTATCACGTCGAGTTGCCCATCTTGAGGCGCTTCTGGGACGAGCCTTGTTCGAGCGCCGAGCCGAGGGCTACGTACTTACGGCCGATGGCAGAGCAGTGCTGGAGGAAGCGAAGGTCATGGACAGTGCCGCGCTCTCGGTGCTGCGACGCCTCGACGCGAGCGTAGAGCTCAGCGGCCTCGTGCGACTTACTGCTGGGCGCAGCTTGGCCGAAGGATTTCTGATCGACCGGCTGGACGGGCTACATCGACGTCATCCGGGGATTGATCTCGAGTTCATCGGAGAGGTTAGGCTTCTAAGCCTCGCCCGAAGAGAAGCCGACATTGCTTTGCGTTTCGGTCACCCTAAGGGTAGCGAGCTCGCCGCGCGACGTGTTGGCACGATCTACTTTGGTTTATATATCGCTGCGAGTCTGCGCTCTGAACCGGACGCGCTGACGCGATTGCCACTCATCGGCTTCGACAGAGAGGGCGATTCGATCGCTGAGGCTGAGTGGCTTGACCAACATTTTCCCGGGCGCCGGTTCGCCTTCCGCGCGAATAGCCAGATAGCACAAGCTGCCGCGACACGAGCCGGCTTTGGAATTGCGCTGCTACCACGCTATCTCGCCGACAACGATCGGCAGCTTGCAGAGATTGACTGCGACGCGCCCATGCTTGAGCGCGAGCTCTGGCTCCTTATCCGTCCCGACCTGACCAAGGTACCTCGTGTTCGCGCGGTAGCCGATTATCTGGTCGAGATTTTCCGACGCGAACGGCAGCGCTTCGCAGGCCATTCCCCTGCCGCCGGGAGCGAGGCGGTGGAGGTGCAGCCGGCAGAAGAAGCGGCGCCGGAAAGATGAGCTGTGGGCGGAAGCTTAAACCGCAATCACGGACCAAAATTCCACTCTTTAGGCTCGATCGACTTGGCGCCGGCGCGCGATGCTTGCTGCAAAATCGTATTTACAAGGCTAGCGGCACCCCACTGAGGGGCCGAGCAGTTGAGCTGGTTGGCTCGTTCCGCGCCCAAGCTTCCTTGGAGGAAAATGTCAAAATCTGCCTGGTTCGCATCGCCCTTAAGCAAGGATGCTTGCAAGCACATCAGCTGGTATACTTGGTTCCCGAGCTGCAAAATTCGGTGATAGCTACGATATTTTTCGATTGAGGGAGCAGCAGCAGCGTTCATTATTCGGCTGTCTAATTTTATTCGCGTTCCGTAGTCACTGAGGAGTATGAGGAATATTTCATCAAATGACTTGGTAATCCGTGGATCCGACAGGCCCGCAATATTGGGAGCCTCGAGAGCTGCTTTTGAAACATAGTCCTGAAACATTTCCAAATAGATCCGCTTTTGGTCAGCGTCGGGTGTGGTCAACGCTATCGTTGGGAACTTCGGTGCGTCCTGATACCAAGGCCTCATCTCTTGAATAAAACTGACAGTGGTTGATCGAAGTGAGGCGGCGGCGAGGTCGCGGTCCTCGAGCGTCTTTTTCAGGTTGTCTAGCCCGAGGCCAAGGAAGACACCCGCGAACGTGCTTGCAACGCCGATCGCGATTTCAAGGAGTAGGCGTTTTCGATCTGCTTCTCCATACGCGACGGCGAAGACTGCGGCGACAGCGAGCGTTCCCGCGACTATCAGCAAAGACGATATCAAGCTCACGGTAGTGCTCCCGCTCGGAATCGTAGTGTGCTGTTCAATCGATCACATGCGTACACGACGTCGAACCGACCCACCGACCTCATCCTAATGATCGTCGCGCTACGATCACAGAACACGGGCAGGTACCTAATCTGCGGATCCCCGTCGGCGTAAAGGCCGCCCCTCCTCGCGCACCGACGTGCCGGTGAACGGCTCGTCGCCGTTCACCGGCACGTGTGAGGATCCGTTCACGCCAGTTTGGCGGCCAGTTGCTTCAAATCTGGTGAGCCGATCCCAGTGACTAGGTCATAACCTGGCCCGCAGCTGTAGGCACCGTTGCTGCCAGTCAACTCGTCACGGAAGCAGTTGCTGCCGATCATCGGGTAAATCAGCGAATTGAGATACGGAAGCGGCGTTTTGTGGTTGTTCTGTCGCGCCTCGTTGATTAGTGCGCACAAACCTGCCCAGATAGGAGCGCTCCAGCTGGTGCCACCGTACTGCAGGCGTTGACCGTTCAGGATCACCAGCGCGCCTTCGTTGGGATCTGCGGCTGCGCCGACATCGGGTACCATCCGTTGATTACCGGCTGGCACACCGTGGCCCTGTTGCCACGCCGGCCGCGGCTGGAAATTGCTCTTCCCGCCGCCGCTGCCGGTCCAGCCGGTCTCGGACGCCACTTGGCCATTGTTCGCCAGTCGCAGCGACGTGCCACCCACCGCCACCACGTGTGGGCTAGTCGACATCCACTCGGCAGCAAGCGGACCGTTGGCATGATGGCCGTCCGGCCCTGGATTCGACCCAGCATCGCCGGTCGAGACAAACACGTTGACGCCCAGCGCGGCGAACCGGACAAATCGAGCCTCCTCAGCGTCCACCTCGCCCTTCGCCATGTATGCCTCGCTTAGGCCCAGGCTGATCGACACAATCCGCAACTTCGGCTGCGCCAGCGCGTCGGCGTAGATGCGATCGAGCGCACGGTCGAGATCGATGAAGGAGAGCGTGCCGCTGGCGTAGATGCGCACGTTCGCGTCGGGTGCGATGGTGCTGGCCCATTCCGCGTCCAGCGTCTCCTCGCCCGACGGGGTAGGCAGCGCTCCGCCCTTAACATTGATCTTGGTGATGCGCGCCAGACTACCGGCCACACCGTTGGCCGTCCAGAAGGACGTCAGGTCGGTGTCCAGTGGAACGGTATCGATCAGAATCGCAATCTCCTGTCCTTTCCCGGTCAGGCCCAGCCTCGCGCCGTCATAAGCCTTCAGGATTTCTGGAACCAGATAAGGCGGCGCGTTGGCGATCGCCGGTTCCTCGCCATCCGCCTCTGGCGTCGTCTGGATATACGAGCGGAGGTGCTTGCGCGCCTGTCGGTAAGGTTGCAGCCCGCCAATATTCACCACCGCGCCACCGATATCCTCGGGCAGGCTTGGCACGTCGGAAGCGGCCGTGTACGTCTGGCCCTCCCGTGTGACCCGCACCGTGTGTACGCCAAGGCTCGCCTCGACCTGCGAGGCCGGAGCACTAGCGTAAATCGTGGTGCGATCGGGCGTCACCCCCGTGATGGTGAAACCCTCTTTCTTCAACCACGTCTGCAGTGTGCCGGCGGCGGTCGGATCGACGGCATATTTCGTCGTCAGCTCCTGGGGCGGAATCGTCTCGCCCTTGTCGACGCGCTCCTCCAGTTCTTTCTCCAGCGCCGGCGGAATACCGAGCGAGAAACTTACATCCATCTTCTCGTCGCGGCTTTGCGGGTCTGCCGCGCTGACGATCAGGCCATGCGCAGTCACGCCGGAGGTCGGAATTGCGATCACACTGTTTGGGAACATTTTCCTGTTTGCCATTTTGCAATCCTCTCGTTTTCAAAAGTTCATTGTTCAGGTGACAATCCAGATTCGCTTCGCTTCTTTCGCGTTAGTTTGACGCCTTGATCGACTTCTTCTGCTTACCGGACGACTTCTCTGCACTCCGGCTCTCCTTCAGCTCAGACGCCCTTAGAACAGGCATCGCTCCACGTTCTGACGCGGCAGAACGCCGTTGCTATTTGAAGAGCGTCGAACAGGTGTTGAGGACAGGCTGCAAACGCTTGGGGTTCATGCCCTGTAGATGTGGGCCCCAGCCGGCAATGTAACCGTTATAGTCGAGGGGGATCGTCACCTGTTCGGCGACGGCACCAAGTGTTTCCGCGATCGCACTTTGAATAGGGACGACGCCATCGTCAGGGTGATTTCCCGAAAAGTCAGTGCAGGTTATTCCGAAGCAGTGATAGAGGTGTCGTTGTGCCCCCTCACCGGCGGAATCCTTCAATGCCTTCAGCTCTGGGCTGAACGGCGAGACGGATGCAGATCCAAGGTCAGGCGTTGGAAGCCAAGGTCCTATGCCAAGATGCGGAGTGCATATTGTCACTAAGGCGCTGACAGGCAGACCACCAGCGATCATCTGACGAGCTACGACACCACCTTCACTATAGCCTATCAGAATTAGGGGGGAGGCGAGTTGCGGCGGTTGGACTAGAGGGCGAAGATCACGCGCGGCGTCAACAAAGCTCTCGGTGTGAGTTTCGTACGTCGCAACATACAAATTCCATCCTGCGGCTAATGGGTGCAACACCGTGCAGATGGATTTCATGCTGTTGCCGTCGGCATCCCATCCGTGCAAAAGCACACATGACCCGCGTTTTCCGCCGGTAGGACCGCACGGTTCGATGGAGGCCTTTGTCGGCTGTACCTTCTGTACTTCGTAAGTATGCCTATTTGCCAATTTTACCTCCTCTTCAAAATAGGCGTTGGATTACGGATTGTCCTTCCCAGTTGTTTATGGCTTGCGCAAACAAGTAGGTGGCGCGGAAGAGTGATTTTCATTTCTACCGGTGCGCGAGCTTAGCCGTCGCCGCTTTGTTGGGAACTCGCAATAAATTCTCCATGCTTGATAAGAAATGCACAGGCGACCTCGACTGTGAGGACGTTCGTTATTTCGCTTGCGTTGATGCGATACCGTTCGCTGTCCGCAACAGCCCGCGCGCTTCGCATTGATCCTGCGATGGCATCGCGAAATTGTGTCGGCGCATGAGACGATCCACGCTTCTCGTTGCCAAGACTATAGAGATGGGGGAAGGTGCACTCGAGAGATCGGAGTCAAGCGACCGAGCGCGTCGCAAGAGCGATAACATCGGGCTGCAGCTTCGGCGCGCAAAATGCTGCTATCTTGGTGGAACCATATCAACCACTGATGCACGAACCCGATGAAACACCGTTTTACGCGCCAGCAGCTTTATGACCGCATCTGGTCAACACCAATGACGCGAGTGGCCATTGAGCTGGGTACAAACACGAACCGGTTAAGCTCGTTGGCTCGTGGTGCCGGCATCCCCACGCCTTCGTCCGGTTACTGGATCAAGAAGGAGTTTGGCAAAGCCGAGCCTCAACCGCCCCTCCCCCCAGCTCCTCCAGATTGCCCAGAGCCTTTGGTGCTGGATACGGCCACCGAAACCACACGCGCACGACGGCCCGAAACTGCTGCGCGTAAAATCGAGTCAGCAGCCCAATCGCTTTCTGAAGTGGAGGCAACATTCGCACCAACTGCAGTCGCTTCCTCGTCCCCACCCGCACCAGCGCCTCGCCCTTCTCAGCCGGCGACCGTCACTCGGGAAGCCCTCTATGCTGCTGTGTGGGAAACGCCCATGTCGCGGTTAGCGGAGCAGTACGGGATCAGCGACAATGGTCTCGCCAAAAAATGCCGTCGGGAAGACATTCCATACCCGCCGCGGGGCTATTGGGCCAAACGAGCGGCTGGCAAGGCGCCTGAGCGAACGCCGCTAACCGAATCCGGCCGACCTTCCCGTCCGATCACCATTTATCCGACCCCGCTGGCAGAGCCGCCCCCTGAGTTACCGGACGACGTGCGCCGCCAAATAGAGGATATTCACGCGGAAGCGTCCTCGATGAGAGTATCCGAACGCTTGGTGAAGCCACATGCTATTGTTGCGGCATGGTTGGCAGACCATGAGGAGAGAAAGCGGCGTGCTCGCGAGGAGCGCGACCCATGGCGAAAAAAGCTATACGACCCCGGTGACCTTAGTGTCAGCGACCGACGACAGCATCGCATTCTCGACGCCTTATTCAAGGCGATCGAGCGCAGGGGTGGGAAGGTCAAGCAGGGCGACCGTCGGGATCTCTTTGCCAAACTTGCCGGTGAACAAGTGGAATTCCAGCTCCGGGAGAAGCGCAAGCAGACTCGCCGTCCGCTGACTGCTGATGAACAGCGCTGGCGGATAGCGGATGATAAGGACTGGAAACCAGAACTCGCGCCAACCGGTCGTCTTGCCTTCGAAATAAAGACCTATTTGCCTGCTGGGTTGAAACGTCAGTGGCTGGAGACTGAAAAGCAGCCACTGGAAGACATGTTACCCGATATCGTCGCCGTATTGGTTGCCGCAGGTCCACTGCTTGTTCAGCAACGATTGGAGCGGGAAGTTGCCGAGCGAGAACGCCAGCTTGCCGAGCAACGCCGATATGAGGAACGACAAAAGAAGAAACGAGACGCCAATCGGTGGCGACATTTCAAGGAAATGGCATTGGACTGGCGCGAACTCGCCGCCGTGCGGGATTTCCTAAGCGCGCTGCGTTCAATGGATATCGATCCGTCGGTCGAGATCGACGGTCGCAGCCTCGAGGATTGGCTGACTTGGGCCGACGAATGGCTACAACGAGCAGATTCCACGGCGAATGGTCTCGAAGATCTGTTCGACGGGTTAGCTGAGATAACAGAATGGTCTTATCGGGACTGATCAGTCCGCAAATCTCCCGCGGGGTGCTGCTTTGGTCTAACCTTTCGTTCTCCCAGCCTGTTGTGGCCGACAGGTCCGGCAGCCTCTGCTCTATCAAATCGTAAAGCTTCGTTCGCCCCAGACCGGTCGCCGCGCACGCATCATCAATCGTGCGGCGAGCCGCTGAGCGAATGGGATCATCTTGTTTTAGTGATGAATGCAAAACGTCATTTCGCAAAATAGAGAATGGGCGCAAAGAATAGGCAACGCTGGCGGGTGACGGCGTAGTTTTAGCGACGCAAACAATTTTTCGTTGATCGTATGATCGGCGGTGTTGCGATCCAAGAAGAACACATTGTGTAAACGATATCGTCGCGGGCTAGTCTCGAGTCAATCGATGCTGCGTGCGGCTGAGATTTGCTGACCCGCTACCTCTGCTGCTTCCTTTCCTGAATGGCAGCCCAAATGTGGCGTGCGAGACGATCGCTCCGCCGACGAGCGCGTCGGCTTTGCGTCACGGCTTTGATTAAGCGCGCTCTGGTCGCTCAGCGAGCACCTGGAGGTCATTGATGACCGAAAAGACAAAGCCTGTCTCGATCCGATTGGCGCGAGAGGAGATCAATCAACTCCGGGCACGCGCTTATTCACTTTCGGCGACCGTCAGCGGCGTTGCCAGAGACCTGATCCGCACAGGGTTGGCAGGAGGCGACAACAAAGCGCTTGCTGATCGGTTGATGCTGATCGAGCGACGTATTGTTGCGCTTGAGCAGCAAGGCCAAGAAATGCACGCTCGAATTCAGTCGATTGATCAGTCGACCCGCGACCTGTTTGCGATGTTTGAAGCGCTATTGAAGGCGCTGACGGGGGAAAGCACTGGGAGGCCAGCATGAGCAAGCACCTACGCATTATTTCTTTCATTGCAGCCATAAGCTGCTTTGCTCTGTCGGAAGGAGCTTATCAAGTTGGCTTCGATCTGTGGCCGCCCGACGCCACGATGGCGGATGGGACGACGACGCCCTTTCGATCGGCCGACTTAGAAGCTTGTCTGAAAGGACGAACCATGGCGTGGCTCGGTGATCGCAGTGGCGACCTCTATTGGCGCAACTGCCAACGTCAGCTTTCGCAATATCGAGCGCTCGACCGATTCGAAATCCGATTCTGGATGGCAATCAGCTTTGGTCTTCTTGGCTTTGCATCGCTGTCGATGTTTGCGTTGGCCCTTCGCTTCGATTCACCGTTGTTGAAAGTCCTTCGTGGGGCACGGCTTCAAGCTGGCAGTCGAGGCCTGAAGGCGTTTGCTCAGGCTTGCGCAGCAGAGTGCCGGATTCATGGCGAAGGCATATCTCTCGTGCCAACCGTTCCCCTGAGCCGTGAGCGCGAGGCACGGCATTTCCTGATTCTCGGCAGCGTGGGCGGCGGCAAAACCCAGACCATGCTGCACCTCATTGGAGAGGCCATCATCCGCGGGGACGGTGTGCTGGTGCTCGATACCAAGGGCGACATGATGGGTGGCCTGCCGGCAGAGGGCGAACCTCTGCTGGTTGCGCCCCACGACAAACGGTCTCTGGTCTGGGATATCGCGGCCGATTGCAGCATCAAGCAGGATGCCCGCGAACTCGCCGCCCGCTTTATTCCCCGGAGCTCCGATCCAATGTGGTCAGAGGCGGCACAGGAGATCTTCGTCGGCTGCATCGCCTACCTACAAGCAACCAGGGGACGCAATTGGGGCTGGAGCGATCTCGAAGCCGTCGTGACCGCGGATATCGATCAGTTCGCCGCTTTCGCAAGGGATCACAATCCCAATGCGATCCGGCTGCTTGCCCAGCCTGACAGCAAGACCACGCTTAGCATTTTGACAACCTTCCAGACCCACATGCGGATTGTCTCGGTGCTAGCGGATGCCTGGTCCAACCCTTCCGCTGCCCGTTTCTCGATCCGCGCCTGGCTGCATAGTCCTGTTCCCTATCGTCCGCTGATCCTGCAGCATGATCCCGGTTATCCGGAATTGTCGCGGATATGGATCGGTAGCATGTTGGGTCTTCTAGCTTCTGCAGTTGGTAGCCCCACTTTGAGAGAAAGCCGTGAGCGGCGGGTATGGCTGTTTCTGGATGAGTTTCCGCAACTTCCACCCATCAAGCAGTTTCCGACCTTTTTGGAGCTCGGCCGCTCCAAGGGGATCGCTGTCGTCATTGGCGCACAGGACACAGCCCAGATCAGGGCGGTCTACGGCCAGGATCAGGCAAAGTCCTGGTTCGGGATGACCGGCACCAAGATCATCACCCGTATCAATGCAAGCGAGGCGGCCGAGGACATCAGCCGCCTGATCGGGGAGCAGGAAGTGGAACGTCGCACACGAAGCTCGACCCGAGCCGGCGGCAAGACCAGCGTCACCGAAAGCGTTCATCGCGAGACCCGCCGCGTGGTCACTGCTTCCGAACTTGCTTCCCGGCTTGGCCCAACCAAGGACGGCGTCCGGGTGCTGTTGTTGGGTTTGGGTGAAGCAGTTTATGAGCTGGAGCTGCCCTACATCAGCCTACAGATGCGCCGCGAGCCGATCATGCCGGCGGACTGGACCCATACCTCCCCTTCAATGTCGCCAAAGCAGATCAACGGAAAGGCGAAGCCCGAGGCGCTGCCGCCTTCCTCTTCCCGGCTGACCAAGGACCTGGCCGACCGGATCCGCGAAACGCGGCGCTGAGCCATGGTGACCTCGATCTCCGCGCGGGGAAGCGCCGCGGCGGCACTTGGCTATTACGATCATCTGCAGCGCGACAATTACTATAGCCACGGTGGCGAGCCACCGGGTCGGTGGGCGGGACGCTGCGCTGAGCGGCTGAGCCTGACCGGACCGGTGACGCACGCTGAATTCGAGGCTGCGCTTCAGGGCCTCGACCCCAAGACCGGAGAACGGCTGGTGCAGATTGGCGGACGCGGGCGGGAGCATTCAGCCGGCTGGGATATGACCTTCAGCGCCCCAAAGTCGGTCTCGGTCTTGTGGGCGCTCTCGGAAAAGCCTGAGCGGGTGGCAATCGAACAGGCCCACCAATCGGCGGTGCTGGCCGCAACCAAGCAACTCGAAGAGACCGCCGGCTGGGCACGTCGCGGTCGTGGCGGCAGCGTACGCGAGCGGACGGCGGGACTCCTGATGGCGCAGTTCGATCACCACACCAGCCGCGAATCCGATCCCCAGCTCCATACTCACAGCTTCATCTTCAATCTCGCCCCACGTCGAGACGCCAGCTGGGGCGCGATCGTCAGCCGCGAACTCTACAAGGCGCAGAAGCAGGCCGGCCAAACCTATCGCCAGGCGTTGGCTGGCGAGCTGGAGCGACAGGGTATTCGCCTCGAACGACAGGATAATGGTTTCCGGGTTGCGGCCATTCCCCGTCATGTCGATCGGGCTTTCTCCAAGCGGCGTCAGGCTATCGAAGAAGCTGCCCGCACCCACGGCTACAACACGCCCAAGGGAATGGAGCTGGCCGCTCTTCGAACCCGGCGTCCCAAGCGGGACGCCAAGCTCTCGGACCTCGTCAAGCATTGGCAGGCGGAGGCTAACACGCTTGGGTTCGAGCTTGGCCAAAGTCACCGACAGTTTCAAAACGGCGTGGCCGCCGCCGGACGCTCGCTCTCGAGCGTATCGGGCAAGCGGTTTGGCTCGGCGTCTCCTATCCCTTCTTCGTCCTCACAAATGCCGGTCAATACTGCCGCGGCGGGCGCAGCCCAAAGTCCAGCCGCTCAACTCGGATCCCTGCTCGGCCAGGCTATTCAAGCCCTGGATCAGCCAGCCCGCATGTCAGCCGTCCGGATCAAGCTTCGTTATCAAGAGCAGGAGCGGGAGTGACTGTCGTTGCAATAGGTGGTTAACGCTACGTCTCACGGACAGCGTTGGTTGACACTTTTCTCTGTATACGCACTTTACGCGCGCAAGTTCTTGTCGGGAATTGAGTTCTGCCGAACCGCATCGAAAACTGTCAGCCAAGACACGGCAGGCGTAAACGGTCTAATCGCGAAAGAAGTCGCCTCACTTCAATGAGATAGAAGGCCTCAATCATCGAAGCGTCAGCACCGCAGGTGCATAGGGTGTGAGAAATTCTTCTTCCCCTTTTTCTTTGGGCTGACGATTTGCCTTTCCAAAAATACTGCCTACGCCGGTATCGAACTTCGAACGTGCAGAAGCATGAGGTCCGGTAGTTCGAGCGGTGGCGAAACGCCTGTCGATGTGCAGTGATTCGGTCTGTCCGTTGCCTGTTTGATGCAGAGAAGTTGCAAGTGAGCCGGCAAAATACTTGCACTCGGGCGGTGCAGGAGCGAGTGATGAAAGCGAAGGACTGTGGCAAACAACTCTGCATCGCTGCGCATCCAATCGATAGCCCGCGATCGCCACATTCGACGATTTTTGAGTGAATCCAGGAGCCGGTGCGATGTCGCGGTGATGCCACTTTCTGATGCTCAGCGCGAACTTGCGCTCGCGTTTGCGCCCGCTGCAAGCAGGAGCACCACTGCCATCGGATCGAGCACCACGACGAGCGCTAGCGTCAGCATTCGGACGGGTCGTTCGAGGTCGGCAGATGGCATGCCGATGAGCTCGGCGAGATATCGCACAGGTCCGACGTCGGCCTCAGCGCGTCTGCGCTGAGCGTCGACCCTGGCTTTATCGATCTGCAGGTTGGCAAGCACCCCGGCCTCGCGCTGTCGCGTCGCCACGATATCGGCGCGATCACGACGCTTTTGGTCAGCTATCGTCATCGCGCCGACAGGGCGGCCGAGCCGCGTCGATTCCTCAATGGCCGCGTCGATCTGAGCAATGCGCCTGTCGAGGTCGGCCACGGTTTGGCCCTGGATCGCAAGCCTGGCCTCCGTGTCGGCCACCTTGTCCGCAAGCGCCAGATCGACAGTCACCATGTGATCCAGGTGGGCCTTTGTGAGAAAGCCGAATACGCCGACGGCGTTCAGGCTCATCATCAGCCCAATCATCGCCACCAGAATCAAGCGTAGAAGGGCCGGCGCCGTATACCAATTCTCGGTCAACCAGGCTGCGGCGACGAGCTTCCCGGCTTCCAAAGTGGCGCCCATGATGATGACGGGCCAGAACGCACCAGCAAAGATCGCGGTGAGGCCATCGATGGAAAAGGCCGCCGAAACGCACGCGAGCAACAACGCGACCATGAACGCGGCAAGCTTCACAGGTGTCATTGATCGCCGCGTCACAGTTGCTTCGTGTGTGACCGCGACGCCCGCGGACTCTGTAATGGCTGGTGTAACAGACGTCGTTGCGATGATCTCTTCGGCGTTACGGCGGATGTTGCCCGCTTGCTCCCATGCTCTCAGGCGGCGACCGGCTCGCATCCGGTTCCAGCCCCATTCACGTCCGAGCTCCGCGGCGCTTGCGGTTACACGCCCATCTGGCTGCGAGCGCAGCCAAGCCAGCGCCTCTGCTTCGTCGAATGGGCGATTCGGAACGGTTTCGGTCATGAGGAAACGCCGCCCTTTTCAATATATTCGAATCCCGAGTGAACCGCGGCGTGGTGTCGTCGAAACTACGCGATACGCTTGTAGCTAATCGCCTCTGAGGCTTTATGACTCGGAGCTAACAAAGAGTGGCACCAGGTAGACATCTGCTAAATGGCCGATTCGCACGCCACAGCACGCTGCAGTACTCACCGGATAGCTGCCGGAGATTGCGTCTTGCGGCCGCCTTCTGCCGTCTGAGACGACAAAGTGCAGATTGCTAGGAGAGCTGGGAACCCCACCGACCACGTCGGCCAGCGCCGGCGTCGCCGGCGCTTCACCCTGGCGCGCGCGAGGGGCAGCGCCCCTTAGATCTTAAGCGTGAGAATGTTGGGTAGCTCGGCAGAGGTGAGAACTCGAGGCAAGAATGAGAAAATCGAAAGAGGCACCCGCAGGAGGGTCAGCATAGCGCCGCGGCCTAGCCGCGGGACCCGGGACCGAGTGCAGTCGCGAGACCGGTTAAGAAGGCACCCGAACGCGAGACAGTGATAGCGACGCCGGCATGCAATGACGGCGGGGCCCGCGAGCGAGTGCCTCCGGCGAGCGACACATTATTTTGCGCGAGGGATCGAAGCCGTACGGCCGAGACGCTGCGCGGCTCGGTTCGACGAGAGTCCGGTCTGGCACTTGCTAAACGCGCGCAAATGAAAAAGGGGCTTTGGATTCACCCGCTACCTACATCGTATCGGTGCGAAGGAATGGGAAATCACGCCGGGAGAGCGATCAGCACACTATTCGGATTACTGCGCCGATATCAGGCGCCAGAACGTATGAACCTCGGAAGAACGAGCGTGCTCAAACGACCCGGATGTGCTGCCAAGTATCTGAGAGCAATGCGTCCACCGCGTCATCGAACTCTGATGCGACCCAGACCTGGCCCAGCGATTTAGGGTATCGCGCTACGTGGTTCTTGTGGATTTCACTCAGGTACTGCAATTCGTCGAGGACCTTGAGATTTGATTTCAGGCCAAGGTTACACGCATATGCATACAAGGCCGTCAGATCATGATTGCCCGGCTCTTGACCGGCAGCACGTTCTCCCGCCGTTTTGGCATGGACTAAGACAGATCGAATTGCGAGTTCGACCGCGTGCGCTAGGAGGAAATATCTAGGCCAGTTGGGCTGCCCATTGACGATATCCGGCATCCCGAGAGCTTGGTCTCGATACATGCGCGCCCGCGCATGCCAATCCAAGGCCGGAAGAGGGGCTGTCAATGGTGGGAAGATCGGCGGTTTCATGAGCGGCTCCGAAGCGCGCTCGTCGGCTGCATTGTCATCGCGCGAGCTCCCGCTGCACTCTCTTCATGCTTGCATCCACGTTCATCTTGAGTTTGTCCGCATCGAGCCCGATCTTGCGCACCTCATCCATAGCGACCGCCTCAAGATCCTTCGCCAGCGCTTCGAAGAATGCCTGATCCGCTTGCAGGTCGGCGATTACTGCGTCGCGCCGCCTAACCGAGATCGCCTCTTGCCCGCGCTCCCGCCAGAAGTTGTGCGCGAGGTAATCCCGCCGCCGCTTCGCCTCGTCGACGCGCTTTTCGAGCGCCGGATCGAGCTGAAGGAACTCCTTGACACCGCCTTTTCGGCTGATGAGCTGGCCGAACGTCTTAGCGTGCTGTCCGGCGAGATATTCCTCGAGTTTGTGAGCCATCGTGTACTGGTCGTAGATCGGCTTCCCGGCCTTCCTCGACTCCTCGTACATCCGCTTCACGAAATCCGCCGTCAGAATCAGGTTGGCCAGGACGCCCTCGACATTGCAGCCATGAGAGAACGTCAGCCCGAAGTGGGCATACACGTCCTTCATATCGTCCTCGTCCCCCATGAGCCACCAAAAGACACGCCACAGCCAGCGCATTGTCTGATCCCGGAAAGCGTGAAAGCCACGGAACCCTACACCAGAACGCGAGAGACTAAAATGTCCCATCCTCGACGCGTTTCATGGCCGGACGATTGGGGTTTTTGACTTTATCCAACGCCTCGATCGGCCGCTCTCGTATGGCAGGGCGCGCCGCTTGGCGACGATGACTTTGTGACCGAGCTTGCACACGTGATCGAAAATGGTCGGCCACGAGCCCTCGATGTGCTCGTTATACTCGATGCCGTCCTTCACCTTCTTGAACAGATCAGCGAGCAGCGAATTTGCGCTCTTCGAGGGGCTGCGGACTTCGATCCCTCCAATTCCAGCAGGTCGAACCCGCAGAGTGACGCCTCGCGGACATATTCATGGGAGTGAAGGAGTGCGAAGCTCGGCATGCCCTTGTCGTTGTAGACGATACCCTCGCAGGCACGACGCGGCGTTGATCATGCGCGCCGCCTGGACGATGCGCGGGAAGCGACCGGTCGAGTCAGCGCCGCGGCGGGCGAACACGCGTATCCCTTCGACAGGTCTTTAGTCTACGGCTTTCGCGACACTTGCGAAGGCTTACTTTATATTCCTATTCCGCAGCTGCAGCGGGAATGAGCGCGCTTCGCAGGCTTGAAATGATCTCAAAGGCTAGTTCGCGAGCCATGACAGGTGGGACAGCATTTCCAATCTGCCGAAATGCGGGATTCATCGTTCCGGCAAAGACAAAACCGTCCGGAAACGATTGAAGTCTCGCGGCCTCGCGAACCGTCATTACCCGCGCTTGGTCGCTATCGTAGTGAATGTGCGTATAGGTATCCTTGCCGATGTGCGCCGTAAGCGTCCGAACGGGACCGTTCGCCCGCAATTTCCACCACCGGTTCGGAAATTTGCTCGGGTCATACGGCGGCACCATCGAATCGCGAAGGGACCGCCATTCCGCGCTCTTGGGTGAAAGTTTACGACGGCTCGCGGCGGCCTTGAACAGCTTCATTGCCACGCGGTGGGCCTGCGGATATTCATCACCGGGCGCCATCGCCCTGAAGATCCTGGAGTCTCGAGGGAGATAGCGAAGCACATGGTCATAGACGGCGTCGCCGGCCTTGAAGCCGGGCCACGATCGCATGAGCTGGGCATAGGAAGAGAGGTTCTCCCAGGCGGTTCTGCGATAATAAGCCGCCTCGGTAAAACGCCTCGCCCCACGCTTTAGCGTGCCTTCGAGGTGAGAAGTAACCGGCGGCAGGTCACCGATCGCTTCGAGGGCGGTCACCGCATGCGGAAGTCCTTTGTGGCCTGTATCCGGTTTGACGAAAGCGTACGCCTCCGACGAGTTGATCAGCTTCAAGGAAACAGCGCGGGTCCCCGCGTATCCTCGCGGAAGATCGCAGTGATGCGTCGCCCGAGGAAATCGAAGAACTGCTCCCAGCTCCTTGCGATACGCGATCATGTAGACGCGGTCTCGCATCTGCGGCACGCCGTGATGCGCAGCGTTGATCAGGGAATACGCAGCGTCATATCCCATATCATCGAGCGCCTCCACGATCTCCTCAACGACGTTGTGACCGCCATAGTTGAGAACATCAGGCACGTTCTCGAAGAGGATCGCGAGCGGTTTCAGGCGCTCGACAAAATGAAGGTACCGCAGATACAGATTACCCCTCGGATCAACTTTAAACGCGCGAGGATGATCAGCTATCTCCCTTAGCTTCGCTCGGCCGACACGGGCATACGCCTGGCAGGGCGGCCCTCCTATGATGATATCGATCGCTTGGGAGGTAGGACCCAGCCTGAATTCTTCGACGAGTTGTTCGGGTTCAAGCGACGCGACGTCGCGGGGCATCGCATGCAGATCAAGGACTTCCTTGGGCGCGTCCTTGAAGAAATTGATCGCGTGCGAGCGGGCAGCCAACTTGTCGATTTCGAGCGACACGGCAATGTCGCAACCGGCAGCATGGAAGCCAAGACTCAGACCACCGCAACCAGCAAATAGATCGAGGACTCGCGGACGCGCCTGTGGATTGCTAAGACGGGCCAATTTGGCGGCGACGCCGTCGAGTGATTTCATCAACGAAAAAGTCCATGGTAGGGGTGATGCGCCGCCGCAACTTACCAGGTTCGACGGACATTGCCAGGCTGCTTAGCCAGAAATTACCGGGGAAAGTGCAGTGGGGGACGCAGGAAGGTCGATCTCGTTCGACGCGCTTGGAGTGGCCGACCTGCACGTCGACGCAGTATACGAGGGCGGTCGCTCCGGCAACGCGGGCGATGACCCGTTCCCTCGTCTTCTTCGGGTTTCCAACCAGGGCGGATTCCGATACCGCGGCTCTCTTGCCGCCCTTGAAATGGTAGTGCTGACATCCTCGATGAGCGACGCCAACTGGCCCGATGAGCTTGATCGGGAAACCGGCGCGTTCACGTATTACGGGGACAACAAGCAGCCGGGCCGCGCGCTCCATGCGACGCCCCGGAACGGCAACGAACTCCTTCGCCGCATTTTTGCCGCCGCGCACGAGGGCGAGACCGGCAGGCGCACCGTTCCGCCGATCTTCGTATTCGGCAACACTGGCGATTGGCGCGACGTAATGTTCCTCGGGCTCGCGGTACCGGGCACTTCGGAGCAACAGGTCGCGGAGGACCTAGTGGCGATCTGGCGGACTGCGAACGGCATGCGCTTTCAGAATTATCGCGCACGCTTCACCATCCTGAATGCGCCCCTTATTGAACGGACCTGGATCGAAGAAGTAATTGCAGGGACGCCCCACACGCATCGCGCACCGCAGGCGTGGACCGACTGGATGGAGAGGGGCCGGTATCAACCGCTCAAATCCACCCGCGCCATCGAGTACAGGACCAAGATCGAACAACTCCCCTCGGGCGCAGAAGACCTTGCCATCATTCGCGAGGTCCACCAGTTCTTTGGAGAGCGTCCGCACGATTTTGAGAAGTGCGCTGCTGCGCTTGCCAGACTGATGCTACCTGACATCGCAGAACTCGACCTGACGCGTCCGTCACGAGATGGCGGTCGAGACGCGATCGGCAAGCTGCGCCTTGGTCACGGGATCGCATCCATCCTTGTCGACTTTGCCCTGGAGGCAAAGTGCTACGCGCTCGACAACAGCGTTGGTGTGCGGGAAATGTCGCGCCTCATCTCGCGGCTGCGCCACCGGCAGTTCGGAATACTCGTCACGACGAGTTACGTCGATCTGCAGGCCTATCGCGAGATCAAGGAGGATCAGCATCCGATCATCGTGATCTCGGCGCGCGACATTGCCGGCCTCCTCAGGCGACACGGGCACGCGGACGCTACCGCCGTGAGGGCTTGGCTTGATCGCGAGTTTTCTGCCCCGACCGTCGCACCTTAGATATCGGACCAGCGCGGCGACCTTGCTTTCCTGGCGGTCCAAGCTCCTTCGCGAGCCGTCCCGCCAGGAAAGCAAGATCGCCCAGCTGGCACTCCCAGACGGTGACCACTCGCCAACCCGCAACTTCTAATTCACGTTTCGTTCTTCGGTCGCGCGCAACGTTGCCATCGAACTTGCGCTGCCAGAACTCCGCACGGGTCTTTGGGACGTACGCCAACCCGCAATCGTGCCGGTGCCAGAAACAGCCGTGCACGAAGAGGGCAACACGCCTGCTCCGAAAGACGATATCCGGCTTTCCCGGAAGGTCCCGGACATGGAGCCGAAATCGGTACCCCATAGCGTGCAGGAGCCTGCGAACGGTCATTTCCGGTCCCGTGTCGCGGCCTCGGATGCGGCCCATGAGGGCGCTGCGTCTCTCGCGGCTCATGATGTCGAACCGCACGCTCGGCTCGCCAGCGCCCGCAACCGCTGGTAAGTTGCCGTCTTTCCGTTCCCGTGGGGCTCTCATTGCCTTTGCCCGTGCCAACGCGTGCAGTACCGCCATCCGCTGCCGCCCTTGTTGGCTCCCTTCGGGGGGTCGGCTATTCGCTCGAAACGGCGATCGCCGACATTCTCGACAACAGCATAGCCGCCGGCGCCAAGAGTATCGATATCCAATGGGAATGGAACGATGGAGAGCCGGTCGGATGGATCCTCGACGACGGGCACGGTATGCATACCGACCGCCTGGTCGAAGCCATGCGCTTCGGCGGCATCGGCCCCGAGGCCAAGCGGACGGCTGAGGACCTCGGCAGGTTCGGACTCGGCCTCAAGACCGCATCGCTCTCGCAGTGTCGACAGCTGACCGTGGTCTCAAAAGCCTCTTCCGGCCTCGCGTCGTTCACGTGGGACCTGGACCAGCTCCGCAAGAGCGGCGGCGGGTGGGATTTGATCGAAGGCGATGCAGGCCTCTCTGGCGAAATCCGCGATCAGTTGAAATCGAGAAAGTCGGGCACGCTCGTCGTATGGCGCATGGTCGACTTTGGACGAACGAACGATCGGCCGAGCTACGAGTCGTTTCTTGCCGATCTCCAGCGCGTCGATGCTCACCTTGCTATGGTATTCCATCGCTTTCTCGCAGGTGACGCCCGAGCGCTCGAGATCACGCTCAATGGCAGTCGGGTGAAAGCGTGGGACCCCTTCCTGGAAAACGACGAATCGGTCATCCGAAATCCGGAACAGCGCATAGAGGGGCCGGGCGGCAGGGTTCGCGTCCGTGGTTTCGTCTTGCCGCACCGGGATCGATTTCGCAATGAGATCGAATTCGAGAAGGCCGGCGGCCCCGATGGATGGACGGCGCAGCAGGGCTTCTATGTGTACCGGCACAAGCGTCTGCTGTCGGCCGGAGGCTGGCTCGGACTTGGTGGGAGCCGCGCGTGGACACGAGATGAAACGAGCCGGTTGGCCCGCATACGCATCGATATTCCCAATACTGCGGACCACGACTGGCGCATCGACGTTCGGAAGGCGATAGCTCGTCCACCGGATGCGATTCGTAAGCCGCTTCAGAGGATAGCCGAAGACGTTCGTCGCAAGGCGCGAGAGGTTTTTGTCCACCGCGGGCAGTACGGCAGTCGGCAGAAGGCGACCGGCGTATCGCGAATATGGCAGGTAAATCCTGAGGGCGCGAAGCGCCGGTACACCGTTCGGCGGGACCACGAACTAATCCAGTTCCTCAAGGGGCGGATGGACAAGACGGGTTTCGAATTCTTCGAGGCACTGCTCGACCTCGTCGAGAGAACCGTACCTGTCGATCGTGTATGGCTCGACGTAACCGAGCATGGCGTACCCGACGACGAGGTCAACAGTTCGGAGCTCGTGACCACCGCGCTCTCCATGGCGAGGATGATGGAGCGAGCGGGACTCACCCCTCACGAAGCCGCGGCACGGCTGGCCACGATGGATCCGTTCGACAAGGTCGAGGATATCGAAGAAAAGCTGATACGAAAGCTGCAGGGGGCGAAACGATGAGTTCAGTTGAGGACGCGATTGGCTCGATGGCCCTCATGATGCTTCGGCAGCGCCATCCCGATGCAGCGGTCGGCAGGGAGGAGATCGAGAAGGCGGTCAACGACTGTGCGCAGCTCCTTGCGCGAGACCTCTCGGCTGAGCAGATCGCGGCGATCGTGCAGGAGCTGGAAACAAGGCTGATCGTCAAGGTTGGCCGGCCAACGAGACTGGTTGACGAGCGAGGCCACGTTCCCTGGTATTTCGGGGATCGAAAGGAAGGCCGCAGGTTCTTCAAACGCTACAGCGATTTCCTGATGCAGGATCAGGGCTGGTCTCCGGCGGCAATCGATGCGATCGACCTTTCCACGGACCTGATCATGGAGCAGATGGAAGACCCGAACCGTGACGGCCCCTGGGACCGTCGTGGGCTCGTCGTCGGGCATGTCCAGTTCGGAAAGACCGCCAACTACGCGGGACTGGCAAGCAAGGCGGCAGACGCAGAGTATAAGCTGATAATCATACTTGCCGGCATGCACAACGCGCTCAGGCAACAGACGCAGCGTCGCATGGATCGCGACTTTCTTGGCTACAATACGACTCCCGCCAGTGGCGGCGCCGGCTTCACGCGAATCGGTGTCGGCGAGCTCGATCGCAGCATCCACGCCGAGCACCTCACCACCCAGGCCGCGAACGGAGATTTCAATCGCGCGTTCGCGGACAATCTGGGGATCGGCGTGCAGCAGAGGCCGGTGCTTCTGGTCATCAAGAAGAACGCTCGCATCCTCGAAAATCTGAACAATTGGGTCAATGAGGTCCTGGCCCCTCGGGGCGATACTGAGGCGCGTCCGCTCCTCCTCATCGACGACGAGGCTGATCAGGCTTCGGTCGACACGGGCGAGCAGCGATTTGACGAGAACGACGCCCCCGATCCAGATTACGAGCCCAAGCGCATAAACGGTCAGATACGACGCCTCCTCTCGTCTTTCGCTCGCTCTGCATACGTCGCGTATACCGCGACCCCGTTTGCGAACGTGCTTATTCACGACGCCGCAGCAACCGAAGACTACGGGGACGATGTATTTCCACGAAGTTTCATCATGAATCTTCCATCGCCGTCAAACTACGTCGGACCTGGCCTTCTGTTCGGAATCAACGGCGCAGGCGCTGACACGGCGCAGGAGCCCCTCGACGTCACGCGAGACGTCGATCAGGACGGTGAGACGTGGATCACTATCGACCACAAGAATGGCTTCGTACCTCGGTACGATGGGGAGGATTGCATTCCTCCGTCGCTCGAAGACGCCATCCTGAGTTTTGTGCTCGCATGCGCGGCCCGCGCGGCGCGTGGCCAACGCAACGTTCACAACTCGATGCTGATCCATGTATCTCGCTACAAGGACGTGCATCAGGCCGTCTTTCGACAGGTCGATGAATGGGTCGCCGATCTCAAACGCAGGCTCAAATATAGATCGAAGAAAAAAGACTCGATCCTCGATCGACTGCGCGAACTCTGGGAGCAGGATTTCGTGCCGACATCGGCGACGATCAGAGCAACGGAAATTGGCGCGACGCTTCCCATGACCGATTGGTCTGCGGTCGAACGCGAACTTGCCACCGCTGCCGACAAAATCCGGCCGCAGGTCGTCAATAGTGAAATTCGCGATGCGCTCGACTATGACGGCAATGCCGCGCAGGGCCTAAACGTCATCGCGATCGGCGGCGACAAGCTCTCGCGCGGACTGACGCTGGAGGGACTGACGGTCAGCTACTTTCTGCGACCATCAAGAATGTACGACAGTCTCATGCAGATGGGCCGCTGGTTCGGATACCGGCCTGGGTACGTCGATCTGTGCAGGCTGTACATGACGCCTGACCTGCAGCTGTGGTTCCGCCATGTGGCGACCGCGGCAGAAGAGCTGCGTGAACGCCTCGATCACATGGCCATGATCGGGGCGACCCCGGAGCAGTATGGTCTCAGGATCCAGTCCCATGACATCCTGCTTGTGACCGCCCCGAACAAGATGCGTCACTCGCGGGAATTCCAAGTCTCATTTCAGGGCGAGGCAAAGATACAGACGGTCCTCTTCAACGATCAATCGCGAAACCAGCAAAACGCAGCGACGATTACAAGCTTTTTGGATCGGATCGGACCGCCTGCTGAGCCTGCGACGCAAACGGGATTCAAATCCCTCGAAGAGCGCCGCCTGTGGAAAGGTGTAGCCGGTGCGGAAGTAGCGACCCTACTCGGCTCGTTGCTTTTTCCAGACGAGGCGCGTGACGTGAATGCTGCCCGCCTCAGCGCATATGTCCGCGAACAGCTGGGTGCAGGGGAACTGACCGACTGGACGATTGCGGTCCTCAGCGGGAGCGGCGAACCCCTGACAGTGAATGAATGGACCTTCAAGACGATCGAGCGCGCTCCCCTACCGCGTGGAGAAGCATCCGGTCGGTACGTCGTGAAAACCATACTCTCGCCGCGCGACGAGGCGATCGATCTTGATCAAGCTGAGTTTGATCGTGCGCTTGCCGCGACGAACAGGAAGCGCGCAGCAGCCGGCAAGGACGAAGCAACTACTCCCGATGGGCCTGAAATACGGAGGGTGCGCGGCGAGAACCCAAAAAGAGCTCTTCTCCTGCTGTATCCGCTCTCGCCCGAGAAGGCGGAGCTGCGCGAAATCGACGTACCGATCTTCGGGGTGGTTGTGAGCTTCCCTGACTCCCGCAGCGGCCGATCGATCCGATATCGGTTCAACACCGTCGAACAGCGGCTTGAACCGGTATGACATCTATTCGGGACGATCTCGTATCCAAATGGGCCGAAGCTGCGCGCGCCGCACCAAGCGATCGCGAATGGAGAGCGGTTGCCCTCTCTGTACCTGCAACGGTGCGCTTTCTGGCGGGCATACGAGAGCCGGACGGTCGCATCGCGCTCCTCATTGAAGCACCCCTTGGTGCCGCGCCGGCCACGCTATTGAGAGTAGCCACGGAAGGCGTGAGTCTCAGCGACCGGCGGGACGCGGCTCAAGGCCTTGTTCGCGTGGCGGTCGCGCTGGAGCGCGAGCCGCTACGCGATGTTTTTGAAGTGCTGGCAGCCGATCTGGTGGATGTCGTCCGGCAAGCTGCGACTCCAGCTCAGGCGCTCACGATCGGCGTTTCGCGGCTGGAGGCCTGGCGGGCCTTTCTGCGCTCCGGCCGACGGGGTCTCTCGAGAGAGGAGCAGATCGGGCTGCTCGGCGAACTCACCGTGCTGGAGCTTCTCTCGGGCGAGATCGGCCATGAAGCGGCTGTAGAGGCTTGGTTCGGTCCCTTGGACGGTATTCACGACTTCAGCAGATCGGGAATCGGGATCGAGGTCAAATCCGTTGCCGGCGGAGGAAATCTCGTGCGCGTATCGCGCCTGGACCAGCTCGATCGGAGGGGACTTTCATCCCTTCTCATTGCACGCCCCCGATTTCAGGAGACGCCCGATGGCCGTACTGTGCCTGCAGCCGTGCGCGATATTCGCGAGGCCATCGATCGATCTGCCCCCGGTGTAAGACGAGCATTCGATGATCGGCTTCTAAGGGCGGGACTGCTTGAGGTCGAACCGCAAGCATCTCCGGGATTCGCGTTCATTCTCCAGGACCTGTACGGCTTTGAGGTGCGGGAGGACTTTCCGCGGTTGACCGGCCTCTCGGTGCCGCCGGAAATTGTGGATGCGTCGTACTCCCTGGACGAAAGACTACTTGGCGGCTTCCTGATCGGCGCGGATGGTCTGTCTCGATCTCTTAAAATGATGGGCGGGGCTCATGACTGATGAAGCAATGGAAGCGTTCGCCCGGAAACTTGCGAGTGAGGTCGACGAAGCGATCCAGTCGGGCGACGGCAGCATTTATAGTGAGGAGGAGTTCACCCGCATCGTGTTGGAGCGCCTCGGTGACGAAGGAGCGATCGAGAACCCCACGCTCCTGTGGCAGGAGGGCAACTTTGCGCGAGCGAAGTACAAGATCACCGGCTATTCCATTCCCGACGATGAGGAACGTCTCATACTCGTGACGACGATCCACACGGGGGACGTGCCGCCGCGCGCCTTGACCCGCGACGAAATTCTGAACGCCCTTCAGCAGGCGATGAAGTTCTACGAATGCAGCTGCAAAGGCCTTCATGCGAAGATCGAACCGTCGAATACCGACGCGAGCGAGTTGGCTCGGCATATATATGAAGCGCGCGAACAGATCGGTGTCCTGCGGGTAGTCCTGCTATCAGATGGACTGACGGGCCTTAGATCGATCGATCTCAAGAAGGCCTTTGATGGGACGCGTGTCATTGTTGATCTATTCGGCATCGAACGGCTTCAGCGAATCCTCGGACAGGGACTGCGCCGAGACGACATTGTGGTGGATTTCAGCGCCGAACCTGGTGGCCCGCTTCCTTGTCTCAAGGCGTCATCGGAAACTGCCGACTATGAGGCGTATTTGACCTCCGTGCCGGGCGCGCTGCTCGCGGATATCTACGAGAAGTACGGCACCCGATTGCTCGAACTCAATGTACGTGCGTTCCTTGGGCTTCGCGGTCGCAAGAGCGTCAATGCGGGACTTCGAACGACAATCCGCGATCTCCCTCACCGCTTCCTCGCTTACAACAACGGCATTGTCGCAACCGTTGATGCGATGGAAGTGGAAGATAGCGGGAATGGGCAGTTCAGAATCAAATCGGTACGAGGTCTACAGATCGTTAATGGTGGTCAGACTACCGCCAGTCTGCATCGCGCCAAACGACAGGACGGGGCGAAGCTCGATGCGATCTCTGTACCCGCGAAGATCATCTGCGTCGGCGGAGCGGACCTTGACGAGATGGTTGCTGCGGTCTCGAAATCCGCCAATAGCCAGAATACAGTTCAGCCCGCAGACTTTTCCGCAAATGACCCGTTTCACGTCACCGTTGAAAAGCTTGCCAACAATACCTGGTTGCCTGATGGCAAGGGCCGTTGGTTCTATGAGCGCGCTCGCGGAAGCTACGGCGCAGCCGAGCTCAAGGCGTCGTTTGGTGCAGGCCAAAAGCGACGGTTTGCGCAGGAGACCCCGAAGGAGCGCAGATTCTCGAAGACCGATCTGGCGAAGTATCTGAATGCTTGGGAGGGGCAGGCACACCAGGTGAGCTTTGGTAATCAGAAGAACTTTCAGTTCTTCATGCAGGCGCTGAAGGAAGAGCATCCGGATGGGTTAGAGCCGGATGCAGCGTGGTTCAAGGCGTTCGTTGCGAAGGCGATCCTCTTCCGAGCCACTTTATCGATCGTGCGGGCAAAGAAGTTTGCCGCCTTTCAGGCAAACATTGTCGCTTACACGATCGCGTGCCTTTCGTGGGTAACCAATGGGCGTGTCGACCTCGATATGATCTGGGCGCAGCAGGCGATTTCACCGGATCTACACAAGCTTCTTGAGAGCTGGGTCGGCAAGATCGACAAGGCGCTTCGAAAGACAGCAGGTAATCGCATGGTGAGCGAGTGGGCAAAGAAGGTGGAATGCCGGGATGCTCTTCGCGAACTGTCTTTCGACCTCCCGGACAAGCTTCCACCTGAGCTTACCTGCCAGAAGGGCGCAGGCCGCGGATCCAACCGCTCCAAAACGCGGGATGGCGAAATCAGACTTTAAAAACAGCAGGCAAGAAACGCGAACCGCAATACTCCCTTCCAAATGTTCTTGATTTGTTCCAAAACCGCGCGTATAGACTTTCCTCCTGTGTACAGTTGAGAGAACGGCCTATGCCAAGCCAGTGGCAAGTTGTCTAAATGTCATGGCTGCGACCATGAGTTTAGCAGAACGTGCAGAACAACTTTTCATTTTTTGGCTCTACTTACAAGGCGTTAGCGGCAGCAGTCCGCTCTGTCCTTAATGCGAGCAGGGTCGCTTATTCGGCGCCGGTCGGCTTGAAGGGTCGAGCGCGCGTCGGCGTGATAACCGTGATACCGGAGGAGTTTTCGGCAGCTCAGGAAGTGTTTGATTTACGGCGGAACGTTCCAGAGACTCCGTATTTCGTCCAGACCGATCCGACACTGGGCGATTGGGACGTCGTACTCACGCAGGCCACCGATCGAACAAACGTTCCGCTCAGCGGTGATATCGCTGCCATGATTCAAGATCTCCGTCCTCAAGTCTTGATTTTGCTAGGTGTTGCCGGCGGTCTTTGTGACGACAAAGGGAAGGGTCGCGATGGTATTGACTTAGGCCACGTCCTAATCGCGGAATATGTCGGTTATGTTGAGTTCCTTAAGATCACAGATAAGGGAACCTTCCATCGCCACTACGCGATCGATCATCCTTCGCTCCCCTTAAGACGAAGCGTCGCACTACCGCTTTCAAAGGAATTTGATCTGACGGGCGCGCTTAAGCTTCAGCAGCCCGACAAGGTTACGCCGCCAAGACAGATCGTCCCTCGCATACATATTGGCCCGATTGTATCAGGCGAGAAGGTCATGGGGGACATTCACGATCCTGTGCAGATCAATCTATTGAAGCCATTCGACAATTCGCTTGCGGTTGACATGGAGTCAATCGGGATAGCACGCCAGGTGTGTGAGAGGAGAAGTTCGTTTTGGTATAATCCACGTTACGCCGTTATTCGTGGAATATCAGACTTGGTGGGACCACCAGAGAACGCCGAGATTCGCGCAGCCTGGAAGCCCTTTGCGGCCCACGCCGCAGCAATCGTCGCCCAGGAATTCGTTCGTCGACTGCCGCGCGATCCCGCTCCTGGAGTAAATCTATGAAGGTGTCTCCAGCGCAGCAGCTACAAATTCTGTCGAAAGCCGCACGTCGCGAGTTGGCCAATCTTCCCGACGAAAAGCCGACATTTGCGCTCCGCCTAGGTTGGTCTCACAACTATGACGATTTGTTCGCCGGCATCCATTCGGAGACCGATGAGAACGCACTGCTGAACAAGCTATTGGAGAAGGGAAAGGTTGTAATTGCCGGTCGCGGCGGCGGAGGCAAAACGCATCTGTTGTATAGAACGATGAAGCGCGCAACCGCCGCCGAGTTCATTCCGATTTTCATTGATTTGAAGAAATGGTCTGGGGCTGATTATGAACGGTGGAAGGATTGGACCGCTGCAGATTTGTCGGAGGGCGCCAGCTTCTTGATAGAACGTTTTAGCAGCCCAAAGGTATCTCCTCTTGAACTGGACTGGCTTCCGCCCACAGCAAAGAAGGTACTTGTCGTGGACGGCTTGAACGAGCTGTCCGCGAACGTCGGTCAACAGATTCTCTATGCTCTGAACGAGATTTCTACTGATCAGGTTCAGACCTACGTAATTGTGGCCGATCGATTAGTTCGACGACAACTTCCATCAGAAAGAAGCTGGGCGCTATCGACAATTCTACCGTTCTCCGAAGCGCAAATTCGGTCCTACTTCGGAGATAAATTCCAAGCTACGAACGACTCTCGGATGCTCGAAATTCCTTTCTTCCTCAACGCTGCCATCAAAGGAGATTTGGTGCCTGGCGGGCGAGCAGGCATTAGCAGCTCGTTCTTGCGAAGGCATTCCGGATTAACGGACGATCAAGTCGAATTGCTCGCTAGGTTTGCGTTTGATGCCTATCTGCAAAACAAGGCACGCACGTTTGAATTTGCTCAGCTGTTGCAATCGACTGGACCAGACATTGCAAACGCTATTCTGAATGCCAGAATAGTAGAGAAACTGGATGACGGGTTAGCCTACTTTTCTCATCACTTAGTTCATGATTATTTGGTGGCACGATATTTGGCGGAACAGGCATCTACGGCCTGGACGAGACAAACGCTAAATGCGGTCAGCTTCGATCGGAGTTCGTTCGACGTTGTCGCTCTGGTTCTCCGGCTACAGAAAGGACAGCAGGCAAGTCTTTTTTTGCGCACTCTCTACGACTGGGATCTGTACGCCGCCGGCTACGCAATGGCAGAAGCAGACACGCAGGGAGATGGACCAACCAGAGAAATGCGCGCCTTGATTTTCGCAATGCTGGCGGAGAAACGGTTCGACGTAGTAATGGCGACGAGACAGCGAGCAAACGACGCCCTGCTGATCTATCAATCGCCTGATGCTATTCCGTACAGAGCGGCAACCGATTTGCAGCGGGTGTTTGACGCCATCAGAATGGTTGATTCAACAGAGCATTGGTTCAACGAGTGGCGCAGACTTTTTCTAAAGCCGCTTGGATCCCCCTTGGATGACGAGTCGTTGGACTTGATATTAGACACCGACTCCGTAAGGGGTTGGACCATCGCAAATGTTGCAAAACGCACGCATCTATCTCCTGACCAACAGTCAAGGCTTCGCGGCTTGCTTACTCAGGATGAGGCGGTAGTTCGCTGGAGGGCGGCTCACGCTCTCGGCAGCTTCCCTACGCATGCAAACTTTGGCGCCTTGATCCGCGCTCTTGATCAGGATCTAGAAGCGGATGTGCGCTATGGAGCGATTCGGTCCCTTGTTGAAATGGCGAGCTATAGTGACGTTGAGCTCAGAAATGTCATTGCGACAGAGGTTGAAAGAAGAGCAGATAGAATTTCGGTCGACAACAGAGTCGCCACGGAGTTGGCCCGCGCTCTATTGATCGATCTCCAAAAAGCACCTCAAGACTGGCTACAGACAGTGAAGACGATATCGCGTTCGATGTTTCAATCAACAGAAGATCCTACAAACCGAGATCTCTGGCGTTCCGTTTCAAGCAAAGCAGAAGCGCTCTATGGCCACGAGAACATGACCTTTGGCGGGTAAGAATGACGGCAAATTGGGACAAGCGGTTCATGGATCTCGCCGTCCACATTGGAAACTGGAGCAAGGATTCAAGCCGCAAGGTCGGCTGTGTGATTGTTGGACCCCACAATGAGATCCGAGCCACTGGCTATAATGGGTTCCCGCGTGGAGCTGACGATGGCCAAATTGAGAGACATGCGCGCCCACAAAAATATCTCTGGACTGAACACGCCGAGCGCAATGCGATTTTTAATGCCGCAAGATCAGGAATACCGCTCGAAGGTTGCCGGATCTATGTCCCATGGTTTCCTTGCATGGATTGCGCTAGAGCAATTGTGCAAGTCGGAATCAAGCAACTCATCGCTGTACGTCCCGATGAAAACGATCCACAGTGGGGGGAGGCATTTAGCGCTGCCCTCGAACTCTTCAAAGAGACCAATGTGGAGATACGCTGGTTTGATTTTTCGGATCACGTCGACGATCCCAGCCCCAAGAATTAGCTGCGCGAGGCTTGTCATTCTAGGCAAGCCTGAACTAAAGGATGGATGTTCGTTCAGGAAGCACTAAGGAACGGCGCGTCCGCGAGACCCAAATGGCTCATGCTTTAGCGAACGTCGCCCTCAGATATCTATCAGTGTCGGCACGATCCCCGGAGTTCCATTGGCCGCAGTAGGGACAGCCCGATCTGACTGAGACGATTCGCTCTGCGGAGCGGGCTCTTTCACCTTGATAATTTATGAACTGCTTGGGTACGCCCAATTCTGTGCAAGCGATCATAAACTCGGTTACTGCGAGCGACGCAATCACGCCGTTGATCGAAACCACGGACGGACCTGCCTGATTCAGGTGGGCTCGATGAATGCCGTAAACGGCTTCACGGTTCAGTCGGTCCGTAGGGCTTTCTAGAAACGCTTGTATCTCCGTTTGGTCAAGCTCTCCGAAGCAAAAGAGACACCCCGGGGCCTCCGTTTTGAAAACGACTCTTCCACCGAACGAACCTTCCAAAACGTCTGACGCCAAGTCGAGATACGGCTTAGCATAGGCGGTGCTCACATCGTTGAGCACAAACCGGGGACCGTCACTGTCTAGACATCCGAATACATAGTCGGCATCTCGAATCGCTGAGAATGCGCCTGGACTTATCAGATTATTCGGGACCGTGACGACTTTGATAGAGGGATCGATACTCTGCGCCAACCGCCAAGCAACGTCGACCTTACTTGTCCCCGGAACAGGATCGTTGTCTCTAACTCCAACGTATCTGTTCTTGTTTGATGTCGAAATTTGTTCCCCGTCGACTAGGTAGAGGGCGCCTACTCCCAGAAGCGCCAATTGCTGAACGACGTGACTGCCGAGCCCGCCAACGCCAACTACAGCTACTTTGGTTTGGCGTAACTTTCTCTGACCTTTCTCTCCAAATAGTCGGATGTTGCGATCAAAACGAGTCATTCTTGATTCCTTTCCATCTTTCGACTGAAAGATTGGTTGGGGACAAGGCGCGCTCACCAGCATTTATCGCGTGAAGCGCAGTCGGGTGGCGCGCCGCGACCGTCCATACTAACGCGTCGAAAGTATTGCCAGCTACCACGATCGCCACATACGGCTGGCCGCGAAGTCGCCATTGCATATGGGGCACTGTTTCCTGGAGACCGAGAAAATCGAAGGTCGAGAAAGCCGCACGATGCGAGCCTGGATGCGAGTGAACTTCGATTAGACATGCGCGCTGCATATGAGCACGTTTGATCAGATGTGCACGGGTCGTGTCCTGTAGCTCTAGGTAGTCGCCGCTTTGCGAGGCAAAGTCTCGATCGGTCATCAGTTGATGATCAATTACCTGAATGGTGCTCAGGTCAGCTTCGTACTGGCCGAACAGGAATGCGGCCTGCTCCTTTTCCGAACGCGTCTGCAGCAGGTGTCTGGAAACGATGCTCCAAATATTTGGATCGATGCTGATCGCGGTCATGGTCCCTCACGAAGGCGGGCGATAAAACTGCGAGCCCAACCCCAAAGATTTGAACCAGACGATAGATCGTTGGTCGCAAACCATCCCTCCGGCGCCCACGAGAAGAACGTCCATTGACCGGGAAACGGCGGAGCGACCGGCGGCGAGCCAGCTTGGTATGGCTGGCCTCCGAAGCGGAGTTCTGATGGAGCAAAAAAGCCGTAAGGCTCCGCACCGGGATAGCCCGGCCGAAGATTGAATGTGACTGACGTCGAGAGGCACTGGCACAGTTCGGGCGTCGGATAACGAGGCACAAGGAACCAATCGCCCTGTTCTCGATATTCGACGTCCTCGCCGTAATGGCGGCGAAGCAACGCGAGTTCCTGCGCAATCCTCTCTCGCATCGTCAGCCCCTCTTCCATCGGATTCGCTTGCCGAAACCAAGACCTGGCTTGATTTCGATCCGCTCACCCGGGTTCAGGGTGCGCTCCGTATTTTCTCGGTCGACCATGATGACGCCTTGAGCTGGGTCCCAACCTCCCAACCGCGCAATCTCTTCTGTCGTGATGGTCGGATGCCCCCAAGCGACAGCTCGCCCTTCGATCTCCAATTCGAAGATCTCGGCAGGGCCAGAACGATCGGCGACTGAAACATTCATGATCAGCTCCATTGGTGTCTACCACTGTAATACGAATACGTCTGAAATAGCAGACAAGGCAGCGCATGTCAACCGATTCAGACTAAATTGTCTGATTGACTGTACAAGGCGAGCGCTATATGACGACGTTCTCTAAGGGAGAAATGCGTGAGCCTGGCAAGCAAGCTATTGAAACTCAGACAGGAATCGGAAGAGTCGCTTCAGGGAGTGGCCGACGCGGTGGGCGCCTCGCGCGCGCACATTTGGGAGGTCGAGACTGGCCGCACAAAGAACCCGTCTCTGGATCTCATTCGGCGGCTCGCAGACCATTTCAAAGTGAGCGTCGCCTGGCTGGTGGGTGAAATTCCCGAAGAAAAATCTGATAACAAAACGGCGACGCTGTATCGTACGTTACAGTCGCTATCCCCGGAAAATCAGCAACATATTCAAGCTATTATCGACTCGATGCGAAAATCCGAAAGCGAGTAGACCCTCCAGCGCCGCGCGTTGACCCGTGCAGGTTCCTAAGGGTACTGTGATTCGCCTCGCCTTCTTCGCAAACATTGCCATGGAAACCCTCTTAGCCCGGCGCGTTCTCGCCCAAGTGAATGCGCTTGCCGTACGAGAGAGGAATCATGCCGAACCGATCGACGAGTCATAGTGATGCGGTTTCCCCAGTGACGATCGACGAGTTGGAGCAGCGGGTTGAAGCATGGGTATCCTCGACGGAGGGTACGGCCCAACTACTGGCAACAAAAGATGCGGCGCGAATCGCGGCAGAAAAGGTTACTACTGACGCTCAGGTTGAAATCGAGCAGCTGCGGCAGACCGTAACTCTATAATTGCGATTGCTTGCTGCGAATTTTCGCGGGAGGCGACACTATGACGACATACGAGGTGGAAGATTATTCCGTCTCGAATCTGGGCGCGCGACTGAATCGCCATAGCCATCAAGGAGATGGCTATAGCGAGGCCAAATCCCATCTTTCATACTTCGACGAATATTTTTCGTCGGTCGGCGCCAAGACCATTCTAACCGAGCATCCGTACACCGATCGCGACTATCTTGAGGATTACGCAGCATATTATGCGCGATGTCACGCGGAGTATGGAAGACGATGCGCGCGTCTACACTTTTTCAGCAGCGGCTTCGATACAACTCTTATTTCCAAAGCTATCGAAGGTGATGCGGCTGCCGTCGACACGCTGAAGACTTCTTACCTGGGCTTCGTCGTTGTTAAACCGCTGCCATCAACCGTTATTGGTCGAACGTGTCTCGTTACCTACGGCAATGTTGGTCGGAATCGAGCCTTTCCCACGACTCGCCCCTACACGGTCCACATTTTTGGGATTGAACTCACTGTTCAATCCCTCCCATTCCAAGAGCAAGATACGGACGTAGCGGCCTGTGCAACGAGTGCGCTGTGGTCAGTGTTCAACGCCACCGGTCATCTTTTCCAGCATCATATTCCGTCACCGGCTGAAATTACCAAGGCTGCTGCCTCATCTCAGCGGCTGGTAAATCGAACCCTTCCGGCCGGCGACGGACTAACGGCGGAACAAATGGCCGACGCAATTCGCAGTGTTGGCCTAGAGCCGCTCTACATCAATGCGAAAAATCTTGGGCTGCTCTTGATAAGCGCCAGCGCATATCTACGCGCGAAGATTCCGTGTCTACTCATGGGAGCAATTTTTGAGTGCATACTAGGCACTCCCGAGCGCCGATTGGGCCATCATGCAATTGCCCTCGCTGGATTTGGCGTACCGAAAGGACCCCCAGTGTCCTATGACGCAACCTTATTTTCTGCGCCTTCGACGACCCGCATCTATGCTCACGACGATCAAGTTGGGCCTTTCTCCCGTCTCCAAATTGACAGAACGAAGCCGTATCCACTCCTGACATCTTGGATTGATCGCAATAAAAACAGAGGGAATGTTTTCTTCGAGCCCGAAATCCTATTGGTTCCGCTTTATCACAAGATTCGCGTTCCAATTACGTCCGTCATTTCCACGATTGCCGCGCTGGATCGCTGGCTAGAGACCGCGCGAAACGCCAATGTCCTATCCCTGGCCGATCAAATCGAATGGGACATCGTGCTGACCGAAAACTCCGATTTCAAGAGTGATGTCTACCGAGACACCACGATCATATCCGGTTTTCGGAAGGCAATTTTGGAGGACGATCTTCCTCGATACCTGTGGCGCGTGAGCGCCATGTCAGGTGGACAAAGACTATTCGATTTATTGTTTGACGCCACCGATCTACTGCAGGGCGGGCACATAACGCGAGGCTTGCCCTATTCAAGAGCCGCCTGTCTTAGCATTGCGGTACTCGCCAAGAATCCCGCCGCTCAGAGTTATATCAAGCTCACGGGCAATCGAGGCTTGGAAATGGCATTGAGATGGTTCGCCAACAATGCGCTGGTTTTCTGAAGCCGCGCAAGAATCGATCCCACATGACGCTAAGTGTCGTGAACCAGCCGCGACGTTTCTGGCCTAAAATCACCCTTCCACCGGGCCAGTCGTCACCCCTTCGACAGCCGGCTCAATGACGCGACGGTGAATACACTCGTCGAGAACCTTAAAGCCGAACACGAGGCATGGATCGCGGCATACAGTAGTCGAGTAGGGTCCCGAGATGGCCTGACGTAAACGCAACGTTCCTAATCGCGAACCGCCTCGAAGCGCTTGGCAATTCCGCGCAGATTGCCTTGTTTCGGTGTAGATTCTTGGAATGTTGGTATCCATGTGGGTATCGACATTTTGTAACGAGAAAAAACGAAATGAAAGCAATAAGGTGGCCGTCCAATTCAACGCCGGCCAGGGCACCATCCTACCGTCCGCCCTCATTCGCTAGCGAAAAAGACTACAAGCAATCCGACGGTGGTGGACTTTTCATGCTGGTCACCACGACCGGATCAAAGCTCTGGCGCTTTAGCTATCGCTTCGATGCCAAGCAGAAGCTGCTCGCCCTTGGTCAGTATCCGGTGACATCACTCGCGGACGCGCGCATCAAGCGAGACAACGCAAAAAGATTGCTTGCCGAAGGCATCGATCCCTCAGCCAACCGCAACGCGCGCTCGGAGCACTATTGGCGCTGTATTCGGCTTTGCCATAGCAACGAGTCGCGCAGAACGTGATCCAACCGCGGACCTGCGTGGCGCGCTCATCACGCCCACCGTTACTCACCGGGCGACAATTGTCGAACCCAAAGCTGTCGGCGCCTGCTGCGTGCAATCGATGGCTTTGAGGGACATGCCGTAACGAGGCTGGCGCTGAAACTGGCGCCACTGGTTTTTGTTCGACCTGGGGAGCTTCGGCACGCCGAATGGACCGAGTTCGACTTGGCTGCCGCCGAGCGGCGTACACCCGCCAAAAAGATGAAAATGAGACGACCTCATCAGGTGCCGCTTGCGATTCAAGCGCTTGCCGTCCTTACGATAGCGCGCAGCAGCGGGCATTCGAAAACTTCCGGACAGCAGCGGCGGAGAGAGAATTTTTCGGACTGTATTAGCGACGTCGAAGTATTCGCGCCGGCGCTATCGTATCCCATGCGATACGCTTAGAAGCGAGGCTGATCGACTAAGCGTTGCCCTCCGAAGGCAAAGGTTCCACGTTCGAATCGTGTCGGGTGCGCCAGCTTTTTCTTTGTTTTACAACGCGATATGCAGCCGCACAGCCTGAGGCTTGAGTTCTGGTTCATTCGCGCGAGTAAGCAATTGGGAGAAAATTTCTAAACGCGCTTGAATTGGCGCTCGAAATGCAGGTCGGTCCGGCCCATCGAGAGGAAGTTGTTCGGGCTAGGTCGAGTTAGCGGGAGGTAGCGAGACATCCACAACGTCCGCTTTGCGCTGGTCCAGCGCGTCCCTCATGTCCAGCAAACCTGCGACCCCCCCAAGCCGCGACTTCGCCGACGCTGTGGCCGGCAACGATGAGCCGGTCGGGCATCCGGTCTCGCAGTGCCGCCGCGGCGGCCAGCGCCTGCAGAGTATTTGACCGAGGCGATTGAGCGCCATGATCTCCATGATTGCGGTCTCGCGGCGCGAGCGGTGCCCGAAATCCGCGTTCAGTGCCTCCTCGATCTCGGCGCGATGCGCGACGACCGTCTCGCGCAGTTCCTGAGCGTCGCACGGCGGTGGGGGAGCGAGGGCGTGCCTTCGCGCAGAATGGCGGCGCGCTGGCGACCGAGGATCTGGGAAAGCGGAGTGGAGTCGGCCTTGGTTTCAAATGGGATCATCGCGTTCATGGTTCCTCAAAGTTGACAGGAGAAACTTGAGAGGCAAACTGGCATGCGATCATCGCAAGCAATGGCTCTGGCGCCATCGCAGCGGGGTCAGGCCCGAAAAACGTTTGAAGGCCACCGTGAAGTGCGCCTGGGAACCGAATCCCACCGCCAAAGCCAGTTCGGCAATGGGCATGTCGGTCGTCGCGAGCATGGCCTGCGCTTTGGCGATGCGGCGGCGGACCAGATATTCATGCGGGCGAACGCCCGTGGCTGCGCGAAACTGCGCCGCGAAATGCATGCAGCTCAAGCCTGCGGCACCGGCGACATCGGCAAGCGCCACCGGAGAGTCGAGATGGGCCTCGATGAATTCGTTGACGCGCTTCAGTCGCCATCTGGGAAGCGCGGTGATCTTTCGAGCGGATGGCGGCGAGACCTCGCTATAGAGCCGGAGTAGGTGCGTCACGATCGCCAGGCCGAGGAAATCGGCAAAAAGGCAACCATCTGCACCGTCGATCGACAACAGGGTGGTGCCGAGTTTCTCCAGCAGCGCATCCCGGGCAGGCAGGGGATCTCGCAGAGCCACCCCATCGGTCGGCCACTTGCCATGCGACCAGTCGAAGCACTCCATGAGAAGCGCATTCGGAATGTGAAAGTGCAGAATGTCATAGGGCCGCGCATAGACGACATCTGCCGGCAGCCCCGGCGGCGTAATCTGGATGACGCCAGGAACGACGTCCTGGTGCTGAAACGATCTCGGTCCCACTCGCAGCGACAGCCTGGTGGGCTGTAGAATGACGGCGAGGATGTGATAATCGCCGGCGATTTCGAACGAATGCTGGTCGCGGTCCGCCCCCTGCCAGCGCGAGACCACCAGCCGCGGGACGCGCTGGTCCATGCCGTCCGGCTTGTCCGGCAGCCGCCACTTCCGCTCCTTGTAGATGACAGGACGATGTGGCCTGGGTCTTTCGAGCGAGATCAGCAGTCTGGGACTGTCCGCCCTGTCGTGGGCACCCGGCCCGGGCTCGAGCTCCTGCGGTTCATTGCCAAAGAATTCGAGAACGCTGCTGTCCGTCATGGCTGCCACCTGGCTGCTTCGTCGATCGGCCAAGGGTGGCAAGAGCCGGGATGCGCGGCTTCTGTCGAACGACTGGCCAGATGACTGGCCGGCCGATCAGGCGATGGGTTGTGGGCGGTTCAGCGCCGTCCGCAAACCCGAGCGTGCGGTGATGCCGAGCTTCGGAAAGATCCGGTAGAGGTGATAGCCGACCGTCCGGTGGGACAGATAGAGCCGCGCCCCGATCTCCTTGTTTGAGAATCCGTCGGCCGCGAGTTCCGCGATCTGAAGCTCCTGCGGCGTCAGTGCATCAAGCACACGTCCTGCTCGAGGACGGCTGGCCTCGCCGGCAGCGCGCAATTCCCGTCTTGCCCGATTGCCCCAGGGCACCGCGCCCAGCGCATCAAGGATGTCGCGCGCTGTCCGCAGCGGCGCGCGCGCGTCCATGACGCGGCGCTGACGCCGCAACCATTCGCCATAGGCCAGGAGCAATCGCCCGCGCAGGAACGGCCAGTTCTGCGAGATAGTGCCAAGGCCGTCCTGAAAGAACGTCTCCGCGCGGGCTGGCGGAGCAAGCAAAGCCTTGCTGTAGGACAGCATAATCTGGACCCACGGCACGGCCATGGGCGCCGACCGCCGCTCGACATCGTCGATAGCCGCGGCCGCGACGGCTTCCTGACCGCAGGATACCGCAGCCTCGACGTAGTCCGCGAGACTGAAGAATTGAATATTCGTGTTGAATGCGGGATCGGCAGGCGCCTGGAGTCGCTGCAAATGCTCGTACGCCTCCAAAGATCGGCCCGCGCCGAGCGCAGCAATGCCCCGCGCGTTCTGCAGCAGCGCCAACAGAAAGTTGGTGTTTGGCGAAAGGACCAACCGCTCCACCTGGAGCGCATGGGCCTCGCAGGCGTCGAGATTTCCCCGCATGGCGGCCAGCTTCGCCTGCACGACAGTGGCCGCGGCGATCCACACCGTCGCTCCCACTTCTTCGGCTAACCGAAGCGACTCTCCCGCCGATCGCATGGCGCCCATCCAGTCGCCAGTCTCCATTTCCGCCCATCCCCGCGCGAACAGCACACGCGCCAGTTCGCCGAGTCGTCCCTGCTCGCGAAATGCCGTACTGACCGCAGTCAGCCAACTGAGGCCGAAGTCGAATGCACCGATGGTGTTGGCCGCTAGGCCCAGAGTCCATGCGATGCCCGGATCCGCGACACCTGGCGCAGCTTGCGCGGCAAGCTGCCGATGAATCTCACCCCCGTTCTTGAGCGGTTCGACATAGGCGGCGATGGCGATCAGACGCGCATCGGTCGCGGGCACTCGCATTTGACGGGCAGCGGCGTGGACGCTCGCGCGCACCGCGTCGCTTGCGTGGCCCCACCAGCAGCGCTGAGCCGCACGCCACAGCAGCTCCAATGCCAGATCGTCGTCGCCACCGGTTCGCGCATCGGCAGCGAAGCCGACGAGCGGGGATATGCGGGCAAGATCGATGACTGTCAGAGGCTCGCTGATTTCGCGTATCCAGGCAAAACGCGCCCGCAAATGCGGATGCGACTCATTTGGCGTCGCCTCACGCAACAGGCGCTCCACCGTCTCCGGTTGGCCCATGTCGGCGGCGAACCCCGCCGCGCGCAGTAGCCGTTCGCTCCTCGCCAGGGCCGTACGGCTCAGCCGCGCCGCGTTCTCCTCCGCAAAAATCGCCGTCACCAGCGCACCACGCCGCTGCGATCGCGAGGCGGCTTCGTCGAGTTCCGCGGCTAAAGCGTCATCCGGTCCGATGGTCGAGGCCATCCGATGCCAGACTGCGCGATCTGATTGATCCTTGATAACGCGGGCCAATGCCGCATGGACATCGTGGCGCATCATCGGGCTGGCCGCTTGATGTAGCGCCGATCGGACGAGAGGATGCCGAAACCGCACCTCTCCTCCGTCGACCTCGATCAGCATCGCCGACACCGCTGGCGTCAGTGCGTCAAGTCCCACTCTTTCGCCAAGCAGCACTTCGCCCGCGTCCAACGCCTCGCGAAGGGATTTGCTGTCATTCTCGGTGACGACGAGGAGCAGCGTGCGAGTTGCCGCGGGAAGGCCGGAGACCCGGCTAAAGAAGGCGCGCTCCAGGCGATCGGTCAGCGGCAGCCATTGCGCCTCGCCGGATTCCGTCCGGCTCTCGCCGCGCGGCAACTCGACCAGGGCCAGAGGATTGCCTGCCGCCTCGTCGAGGAAACGATGGCGCAGATTAGGCGAGAGTCCCGGCGCTTGGACGTTGAGCAGGCGTTCTGCCGCTGCCGCGCTGAGCCTTGATAGCCGATGTCGCAGGATGCCCGAATGAAGAAAGGATTGGTCCGAGCCTTCCCGGATTGCCATCAAAAGGACGATCGGATCTGAACTCAGCCGCCGCGAGATAAATGCGAGCACATCATGGCTGGGCTGGTCGAGCCATTGGACATCGTCGGCGATCAGCAGGATGGGTCTGCGCGCCGCGCTCGCGGTCAGAAGATTGAGTGTCGCCAAACCGACAAGAAAGATATCCGGCGCCGTCCTGCCGTCGCTCAGGCCGAAGGCAGCCAGCAGCGCCGAGCGCTGGCGTGCCGGCAGGGAAGCGACCTGCTTGAGCATCGGTCCTACAGCCTGGTGGAGCGCGCCGAACGGCAGGTGCGCCTCGGATGTCACGCCGGAGAGCCGAAGTACGCGCATTCCGCGCGCTCGGGAATGATCCTGCGCAGCGTCGAGCAAGGTCGATTTTCCGATGCCGGGTTCGCCGCTGACGACCAGTGCGGAGCCGGCGTCGCGGACGCGGTCAATCAGCTCGTTGATCAGGGTTATATCGTCGTCGCGCCCGTATAGAACAGGCGAAGCCGCGTGCAGCCGATCTCCGATCTCCCGCTGTTGTGGTCCTGACCGAGGCGCCTGTGCCAGTCGTCGTGTCATCAATATCCCCGTTCAGTTCCGAGCAGCCCATCCAAGAACAATCCTGCCGAAGCTGCAGCACGCTCCTATGTAAACAGCGGACGCATCCGTACCTTCGTCGACGACGCCCAAAGCTCAAGCGCAGTCTCGATCGATGCCCCTCCATCCATCACCTCCGAATCGCGATGGTCGAAATACAAATGCAACTGTAGTTGCTAAGACGGATCGCAGAAGTCATTCTCAGCCGGCGGGCGTATATATGGTCTCCACCTGCCACGAACCGGCAGGCTGGCTGTGCAGTTGCCAGAACTGTTCGGCGACGGCATTGGCGTCTTTGCTGTTCCTGACGAGGCCTGCGACGGTAACGGTCGCGACGTGGACGCCTTTTTCCCGGAACGGCTCGAAGATGCCTTGCGCCAGCGCGCGAATACCTGCCTTACCGATGCTCAGAGAGAGAAAATCCGGGTGCGGCTGAACGCCGAAACCGCCGCCCGTGAGCAGGATGGAGCCTGAGCCGCGTGCAATCATGCGGGGCGCCGCAGCCTGCGCAGCGACCATTGCGCCACCAATATTAACGGCGAGATCATAGTTGAACGTATCGCGCGGCTGATCTGCCAACGTGGCCTTTCGCAGCGAGGCTGCATTGAAGTGCAGAACATCTATTCCGGCGAACTCGCTTTCAACCTGCGATACGAGCGCTGCGACGCTCGACGGTTCAGCCGCATCGACCGTCCGTACGCCGACCTTATGGCCCTTCGCCTCGAGCTGCCCCGCAAGCTCTTTTGTCTTGGTCTCGTTCCGAGCGCTCAAGATGACCCGGAATCCTTCGCCGGCAAACCGCTCGGCTGTTGCCAGACCCATACCCGGACCAGTGCCAATGCTAAGAAACGTCTTCATGATCTACCTCCTCGACAATGGGATAACCCCACGTGTTCACCTTCGGTCGACGCCAAGAAGCGCTCGAGATGCGACGCTCAACTCGACCAGTGTCTGTTGACCAGCAATCTCCTGTGCGCCTAACCGAAATGCTGCGCTGCATCTATTCAAATCCCACGCGTGGTATTTCAAAATCTTGCTTTTTTGAACGTCGCCTTCGCACCGCATTCCTCCGCCTCGGACGTGCAATCGATCGCACATGCCCACCTCGTTTTTTACAGATTCTTGCTTTTCCGTTCCCTTCCACAGGAAAGCGGTCTCGACTAGCTGGCCGAGTCGCAAGCGCAACCATTGCCGGCTTGCCACCTCAGCATGTCGTTGCGGGCGACGACGAAGTTGGTGGACTGCATTGGCTGGATCCCTGCTCATCACGTGGCCCGCGACCTTTGTCCGGTTCGATGACCGCTTTGCAACGGCGGATGCTGTTTAAGGCGTTGTTCGTTTCAACCGCTGTTAAATGTGCGAAGCCTCATTTACGTCGCCGCGCGCAGGCCGCCTTCGGCATGGAGATCGCGCAGCTTGCGTTTGAAGATCTTGCCGCTGGCCTCGCGCGGCAGTGCGTCGAGAAACTGAATGTCCTTCGGCACCTTGAAGTTGGCGAGCCGGCCGCGCAGAAAGGTCTGCACCGCGCGAGACGTCAACGTCGCATTGGCTTCGGGCTCGATGCAGGCGAACAGCCGCTCGCCGAACTCGTCGTCGGGGATGCCGAACACCGCGCAGTCGCGCACGCCGTCCATGCCGATCAGCGCGTTCTCGATCTCCGCCGGATAGATGTTGACGCCGCCTGAGATCACCATGTCGCGCTTGCGGTCGCACAGGAACAGATAGCCGTCCGCATCGAGATAGCCGATGTCGCCGACGCTGATGAGGCCATCACGTCCGGCCTCGGCGCGCGCCTCGGCGTTGCCGTGATAGTCGAAATCCGATATCGCGACCTGGCGCATGAAGATTTCGCCGGGTTCGTTGACGTCGCACAATTCGCCGTCGGGACGGAAGATTTTCACGATACCGCCTTCGATGGCGCGGCCGACGGTGCCGGGTTTTGCCAATGCCTCTTCAGCGGAGTGCCACACTGGAATGCCGGTTTCGGTCGAGCCGAAATATTCGTGAACGACAGGGCCCCACCAGTCGATCATGGCGCGCTTGACCTGCGGCGGGCAAGGCGCAGCCCCATGCACGATGAAGCGCAGCGACGACAGAGCGTAACGGCGCTTCACCTCATCCGGTAGCCGCAGCAGGCGAACAAACATCGTCGGCACCATGTGCATGTGGGTGACGCGGTGGCGCGCGATCAGGTGCAGCATATCCTCGGGGTCGAAGCGGGGCTCCAGCACGATGGTGCAGCCGTTGCGGAACGCCAGCATGCCATAGGAATTCGGCGCCGAATGGTACATTGGGCCGTTCATCAGGATGACCTGGCTGTCGCCGGCCTTGATGCCGTAGGCAATGGTGCCGACCCGCGCGGATGCCGCCTGCTGTTCGGGCTGCATCGGCTTGCGGCGCACGCCCTTGGGCAGACCAGTGGTGCCTGACGTGTAGAACATCGGCGCGCTGCCGATCGCGGGCGCCTGCGACGGGGCATGGCTGTCGCGCCAGTCGTCCCAGTCGGTCATGCCTTCGGGGACCCGCGTCAGCGGCATCGGGACGTTAAAGGCGGCGGCGATCTCCGGTGGGGTCGTCACCACGAACAGTTTTAGATGCTGGGGCAGGCCATCGCGGATCTGCGGTAATAAGTCTGCGTGGCAGACCAGGATCTCGGCGCCGCTGTCGGCGAGGATGTAGGCGACCTCTTCCGCCTTCAGATGCCAGTTGATCGGCACCACGGGGCTGCCGAGGGCGGCGGCAGCCCCGGAAACCTCGAACAACGCAAGGTCGTTACGCAGCATCATGGCGACGGGTGTGCCGCCGCCAAGGCCGAGCACCTTGAATCCGGCCGCTGCCCGCGCGATGCGGGCGTGCATCTCGGGATAGCTGATCGCGCGGTCGCCGCTGATGATCGATGTCACGTTGCTCTCCCCGGCCTTGGCTCAGCGGTCGTCCAGAATATCGCCGAATCCGACCCAGCTCTTGCCGTCGAAGCGGCGCAGCCGCAGTTGCTGGAACGGCAGATAGTCGTCGGCATCGGTCGACACCGTCATGCCCGGCAGCAGCAGCGGCAGCGGCACCTCGTGCAGCGACGCCGCCTGTTTCATGATGTTGTCGCGGCTGAAGTCGTCCTTGCACGCCGTCAGCACCTTCATCAGCAGGCTGGCATAGTGGTAGCCAGCGGCGTAGTTCGAATTGTTGAGGTCGGCGTTCGGCAGATACTGCTTCATGAAGACGAAGTACGCCTTGACGCCGGCATCGTCAGCCCATTGCATGTCCATCGGGTCCTTCAGGTTGCTCGACGAGATCAGGCCGACGGCGTTTTCGAGGCCGGCGGGCTCCAGGAACGAGATTGACGACGCCGAGGTCGGCACGAAGAACAGGTCGGGCTTCCAGTTGATCTCGGCTGCGCCCTTGATCATCTGCGAGGTGAACTTTCCGAGCACGACGCCGAACACCACGTTGGCGCCGGAGGCCTTCAGCGTGGCGAGCTGCGAATTGATGGTCGGCGCGCTGGTCTCGTAGCTTGCTTCCGCCACGATCATGGTCGCTGCCTTGTCGCCGAGCGCGCGCTTGAAGCCGGCGACATAGTCGCGGCCAAAATCGTCGTTCTGCGAGAGAATTGCGATTTTGGCGTCGGGCTTGGTCTGCAGGATATGCTTGGCATAGACCACGCCCTCGGACTGGTAGGCCGCCATGCCCGGCATGGTCCACGGAAAGTGCTTCGGGTCGGCCCATTTGGTAGCGCCGCTCAGGACGAACAGTTGCGGCACCTTCTTGCTGTTGAGATAGCGATGCACGGCGCTATTGGTCGCGGTCCCCAGCGAACCGAACATCATCAGCACTTCATCCTGTTCGACCAGTTTGCGAGTCTGCTCGACCGTCTTGGGCGGCGAGTAGGCGTCATCGAGGCTGATGAACTTGATCTTGCGGCCGTTGATGCCGCCTTCGGCGTTGACCTTCTCGAAATAGGCTTCCTGCGCCCGCCCGATGATGCCGAAGCCCGACACCGGACCGCTATAGGGCAGCGTCTGGCCGATGCGGATTTCGCCCTTGTCCTCGGCGTGTGCTGCGGCACCCGCCAGCAAGGCGAATGCGACCGTCACTATATGCCGTGAGATTTTCATCGTTGCCGTCCCTTTGTCAGATTTTTGTCTAAAGCAGTCACTCGGATTTTAAGCGCGCGCCCGCTTCAGAAATTCGCCGCTGGCGTCGGTAAATTCGGCCTTCAGGCGCTCGACCAGTTCGGAAACCGGCGGCGCGTCCGCGATCTGGCCGATGCCCTGACCCGAGCCCCAGATGTCACGCCACGCCTTGACCTTCATGTTGCCGCCGGAGCCGAAGTTCATCTTCGACTTGTCAGCGACCGGCAGGTTGTCGGGATCGAGGCCCGCGGCCACGATCGAAGGCCCGAGATAATTGCCGTGCACGCCGGTGAACAGGTTGGAATAGACGATGTCGTGTGCGGCGTGTTCGATCAGCGCGGTCTTGTAGGCCTGATCGGCGTTAGCTTCCGCGGTCGCGATGAAGCGGGTTCCGACATAGGCGAGGTCGGCGCCGAGCGCGAGTGCCGAGGCCACGCTCCAGCCGTCGGAGATCGCGCCCGACAGCAGGATGGTGCCCTTGAACCATTGCTTGACCTCACGCACCAGCGCGAACGGCGACAGCGTGCCGGCGTGGCCGCCGGCTCCGGCGCAAACCAGAATGAGTCCGTCGACGCCCTGTTCGGCGGCCTTGCGCGCGTGCTTGACGCTGATGACGTCGTGGAACACCGCGCCACCATATGAATGCGCGGCCTCGACGATTTCCTGCGGCGGGCGCAGCGAGGTGATGATGATCGGAACCTGGTGCTTCACGCAGATCTCCATGTCCTTCATCAGCCGGTCGTTGGAGGCGTGGCAGATCTGGTTGACTGCATAGGGCGCGACCTTCTTCTCCGGGTGCAGCGCCTGGTATTCGCCGAGTTCGTTCTCGATCCGGTTCAGCCATTCGCCGAGCTTCTCGACCGGGCGCGCGTTCAGCGCCGGGAACGAGCCGACGATGCCGGCCTTGCACTGGGCGATCACGAGCTCGGGCCCGGAGACGATGAACAACGGCGATCCGACCACCGGCAGTTCGAGCGTATTCACAAGCGAGGCGGGCAATGGCATGCAGTCTCTCCTGGGAGCGCGGCCCGCGACGATCCGGAACGCGTCGGTCATGTTGATTGACGCAGCGCATTATAACGCTGGACGGCACGGCCTGGGTGTCCAATATTGAACGGAAGACTATCCGGTTATGAACACCACCCGGGGGAGAAGGCGATGGACTGGGACCTCTGCAGGACCTTCGTCGCGGTAGCGGAAACCCGCAGCTTTGCCGCAGCGGCGCGCCAGCTCCGCTCCAGCCATCCGACGGTCGGCCGCAAGGTCACTGAGCTGGAAAACCAGCTCGGCATCCCCTTGTTCGCGCGCTCCAACGACGGGCTGTCGCTGACCTCGCAGGGGCGCAAGTTTCGCGAGCATGTCGAGGCGATGGCGGCCGCCGCGTTGCGCGCCGAGGCCGCGGTGTCGGCGACCGGCGCGCAGGCCCGCGGCGTCGTCAAACTGTCGATCGGGTCGACGCTGGCCTCGCACTGGCTGATGCCGCGGCTCGGACCGTTCCTGCGCGCGCACGACCATATCCAGATCGAAATCATAACCCATCCGTTTCCGGCCAGCGTGCGCCGCCGTGAGGCCGACGTCGTGCTGCGCCCGGTCGACAGCGGTGAGGAGAACCTGATCGGCCGCAGGATCGGCCGCCTCGGCACCGGCTTCTATGCCTCGCGCAGCTATGCGGCGAGGCGGCCGCTCCCCGAACGGCGCGACGAGTGGAAGGGCCACAGCGTCATCGGCTTTGCCGACCGGGCTTCGAACGAGAGGCTGGCACGCTGGAGCGATTTCATCACGCGGCAGGGATCGGTGGTGCTGCGCTGTTCGTCGCAGGGCGACATGCTGGCCGCCGCGCGGGCCGGCCTCGGGATTTCAGCGCTGTCCTGCTTCGTCGCCGCCGCCGATCCCGATCTGGTGCGCGTCGCGCCGCAAAAGCTCGTCAACGTGGCGGACCTCTGGCTCCTGGCCCATCCGGACCTCGTCGATCTCCCCGTGGTGCGCGCGGTGATCGACTTCGTCACCGCTTGTGCGCGCGAGGACCGGGTGACTTTGCGGGGGTGATTTTATCGCTAGGCATGTCCTCGCGTTTTTCCAAGACGCGGCAATAGCAGAACGCCGACCGAGCCTCCGCCACATCAGGGAACAATGATGGCCGGACCGACGGTCATCCGGCTCTGCAGTTCTTCGTGAGCCCGACGTATGTCGCGCAAGGTATAGCTCCGGCTCACTTCGGCACGCACTTTGCCGGACTTTATTGCGTCAAAGAACGCTGCTGCCGACGCCTCGTAGTCCGATGGCTTCGCGATCCAAGTCCGCAAAGTCGGCCGCGCAACTATAATTGACTTTGCGTGAAGGGCCTGCAGATCGAACATTCCGACATTGCCGGACGCGGTGCCGTAGCTGATCACCATTCCCATCGGACGTACGCAGTCCAGGGACTGGAGAAAGGCTGCCTTGCCGACGCCGTCATAGACGACCTCGACGCCCGCTCCATCGGTCAATTCCATGACGCGGCTGACAAAATCTTCACGGGTGTAGACGATCACCTCACTGCAGCCGTGTTCCTTTGCGACACTGATTTTGGCGTCGGCACCCACAGTTCCTATAACCCGCGCACCCAGAGCGCTCGCCCACTGCCCCAAGATCAATCCCATGCCGCCGGCTGCGGCGTGCACGAGGATGGTGTCGCCGGCCTTTACCCTATAGAGCCGACGCACGAGATATTCGGCCGTGAGCCCACGCAGCAGTGTGGCGGCAGCGACCTTGTCGGATATGCCCGCCGGTAAATGCAGCAATCGCGCAGCCGGAACGGTGCGCCGTTCCGCATAGGCGCCAGAATAAATATAGGCAACCATATCCCCGGGCTTGAAGTTAGCGACGCCCGGACCGACCGTTTCGACAACGCCGGCACCCTGCCCGCCTAGCACGATCGGCATTGGTTGAGACTCGTGCGGCCCCGCCTCGCCTTCGCGTTGATAAATATCCGAAAAATTCAACCCTATCGCTGTTTGCCGCATCAACACTTCCCCGGGGCCGGGTTCATGCAGATCGACTTCTTCATATTGTAACACTTCTGGGCCGCCGTGGCGGTGAATGCGAACGACTGCAGTCTTCATGGTCAGTTACTTTCAGTGCTGGCGAGGTTTGCGATCACATCGTTCACTCCGGGTTCAGGAGGAACGGGTGCGGTGTAGGTCGATTTCTGGATCGGCCCACGGAGCGTCCATTTCGTTCGCGCCTCGCTAGGCGCGCATTGCCGATTCCACCTCAAGCGGCGGAGCGGGCTGTTGATAGGGTCTCAATAAGAATTCGGGCGAATTCTTCCGGCCTCTCCAACGAAACAATGTGTCTGGCGTCCTTGAGGACAATCATCTTCGCATGCTTAATCTGAGCCCGGTTCGCTTCGCGTTCGGCCGGGCGCGACCAATCATGATAGCCATAGACCAGGGTCACCGGGACATCGATCCGAGCGTAATACGATCTCGCCGCGACGTAGCTCGCAAGGCCTTTATAGACAGCACGCGCAACGTTTGAGTAGCCCGGCCGTTTCCCGCCTTTCACCAACTCGTCGATGAAGTCCGGCGGCAAGCTCCGCGGATCGTGGAAACCGCCCTTCAAGATACCAGCGAGACTGGCCCGGCTTTCCATGGTGGCGAAAATCGGCCCGATGAGGGGTGCGCGAACGTTTTTGATAATGAAGGACGCAAGTAAGTTCGCCCGCTCGACACCTGGAAAATAGTCATAAGGATTGAACGCGACGACCTGTTTCACACGATCCCCAAGCACCGCTGCCGTCGTCAATGCCAATGTGGCGCCCATCGACTCGCCGGCCAGAGTGACGTCGCGCAAGTCGAGCCGTTCGATGAAATTAACGACATGCTCTCGCATCGCCGGTTCCCGATAGTCGGCGCCCGGAACGATTTCCGACCAGCCAAATCCCGGATAGTCGAACGCGTATACGGTGAAGTGATCGGTGAGCTTTGGGATCACCCGTTGAAACAAGTCTAGCTGGGTACGGATTGAATGCAGCAGGACCAGCGCCGGGCCTTGGCCGGCCCGCAAATAGCGGACCTTTGGACCGCCGGGGGTTAACGACAGAAACTCCGGTTTCTGATCAGGCCACCAGCGGAGCGTATAGTCGAACGCATTTTGACTAACCATGATCTTCCTCGTTCATTATGTCTGAAAGTTTGGTTGAAGGTGCTGCATCATCGTGATCGGTCACGATGCCTTCGCCTCGAGCACTTCGGCGAATGTGCGGGCAAAGCTATGGGTGTCGCCGGGCCAACGCGCCGAAACGTAATTCTCATCCCGCACCACCCAGGCGGGGCGATCATTCGTCACCGTGTCGCGCGCCGTGCCGCTCGTCTTGCGCTTGAACTCGGGGTTGCTCTCGGGAACGTCGATGAAATCCGCAGAGCTGGCGAGTGCGCGCGTGACCTCCTGCTGCACGGACATGTATCCCGCGGGTTGCCCCGTCGCCTCCGTGTAGGTGCGATAATAGTTGCGGTCCCAGAAACGCCCGACATGAGCGAGAGCACTGCCCTTGCGCTCCAGCGCCCAAGGCAGCGCCGTGGTTTTTCTTCCGTACAGCACGGACCGGCCATCGACCCGCTTGCTGCGGGCGGCCAGCAGCACGCCATGACAGATCGCGGCCACCGGCTTGTCGTCCGCGAAGAACTCGGCGGTGATCCGCTGAAGAACAGTGCTTTCGAGATATTCACGCATGCCACGCGCCCGATGCCCACCGCCGAGCAGCAGAGCGTCGAAGTCCTTTGATTCGATCCGGTCCCAGCGCATCGGGCTCTTGAAGGCTGGATCGCGCAGCATCTCGGTATAGGCATTCCGGGCGTCGGCATTGGCGCTCAGCAGGAGGCCCAGGACACGGATATTGCGGAGCACCGGGATGCCGCTCCAGGGGTCTAGTCCGATACCGGAGAGCATGATCGGGTCGCAGGCGCCCGGCTTGCCGTCGGGCGTCGCGAAAACGACCCGATGACCGTGCTGGGTCAGTATTTCCCAGCTCACCGCGACTTCCGTGGGGTCGAAATCGCGGCTGGGGATCGGGAGTAGAACGCAGCTCATGACAAGAGTCCTTTCGATGGGAGACGGTTGGCCACCCGTGGCTCGATATCGAGCGCTCGCGCTACAAGACACGGCACGACGTCGACCTCGCGGCGCTGCGCCATCTCCCGGCGACGTTGCATGCCGTTGCGCGCGCCATCTTTTGCTCGTGTTGTCCAATTCAAGAACGTTCTTCGGCTAATCCATTCAGACGCGGCGCACCGACGGCCCCTGCGGAATCAGATACAGGCCTTATCCCGTAGGCTGCGACATAGAGCGCCGGCAAAAAGATCAATGTCAGCATGGTGCCAACCAGGATGCCGCCGATCATGGCGTAGGCCATCGGTCCCCAGAAGATCTCCCGGGCTATCGGAACCATACCGAGACTGGCCGCCGCGGCCGTGAGAAGAATCGGCCGGACACGGTGACACGTCGCTTCGACGACCGCGTCCCAAGGCGCCCGGCCCTCATGGATATATTCGTCGATCTGGGTCACGAGGATCACGGAATTACGAATGATGATACCGATGAGCGCCAAAACGCCGAGCAGCGCGACGAAGCCGAGCGGTGCGCCGAATGAGAGCAACGCCGCGACCACGCCAATGATGCCGAGCGGCGCAACACTGACGACCAGTGCGAGCTTGCTGAAGCTCTGCAATTGAGCCATCAAAAGAAATGCCATGACGAGAAGCATGACCGGCACTACGTCAGCTATGGGTCCCTGAGACTTGGCGCTTTCTTCGACCGCTCCCCCGGTCGCGAGGCTGAACCCTGCGGGAAGAGCCGCGGCGAAAGCGCTGATTGACGGCTGCAGTTGATCGACAATGGTGGCCGGTTGCGTATCGTCGATGATGTTTGCGCGGACGGTGATCGTCGGCAGCCGATCACGGCGCCAGACGATCGGTTGCTCGATATCATAAGCAATGCGCGCGAAAGCGAGCAAAGGTACAATTCGGCCATTGGCGAGACCGACCTGCAGCGTCTGAAGGGTATCGAGCGAATGGCGGTCGGCGGACTGAGCACGGCCGATGATGTTGACGAGATAGATTGAGTCGCGCACCTGAGTAATGATCGAGCCGCCCACGACACCGTTGAGGAAGTTGGCAATATCCTGCGACGTGATGCCGAGCGCTCGTGCCTTATCTTGCAGGATTTCGACGCGCAGAACTTCACCCGGCTCGTTCCAGTCGAATGTCGGAACGTCGACGTGCGGATTGCTGGCTACGACGCTGCCTAGGCTCAAAGCCCGCTGGCGGACGGACTGCAGATCCGGTCCGCTGAGTCGATACTGGATCGGACGCCCGACCGGTGGACCAAGGTCCAACGTGTGGACGAAAACGTCGATGCCGACGAAGCGGTCGCGAGCGAATTGCTTTAGCCTCGGGATGATGCGGTTGCGCGCTTCGAGCGATCTCGCCTTGATGACGAACTGGCCAAAGAACGCGTTATCGAGCTGCTGATCGAGCGGAAGATAGAAGCGGATCGCGCCTTGCCCGACATAGGAGCTCCATTGCGCAACATCAGGATCGTTTTTCAGTCGTTCCTCGAACCGGATCATCTGGCGGTTCGTCTCATCGATCGAGCTGGTCTGGGGTAGTGTCATGTCAACCAGGATTTCGGGCCGATCGGAGGATGGAAAGAACTGTTGTTGCACGTAGCGCGCACCGACAACCGCAAGACCGAGCGCAACCAGTGTTGTGCCGATCGTGATCCAGCGCCAGCCCATGGCGGCGACGAGCATGGTCCGGAACAGCCCCATCAGACGCCGTGGTCGCGCGTCATGCTGCCGCAAGGTTGACGGCAGCATGACAACCCCGATGAGCGGCGCGAACAGAACCGCCACGATCCACGAGATGAGGAGTGCGATCGCAATGACGACGAAAAGGCTGAAGGTATATTCGCCGGCCGCACTGGCATTGAATCCGATCGGCAGAAAGCCGGCGATCGTGACCAGCGTACCTGTCAGCATCGGGAAAGCGGTGGACGTGTAGGCAAACGTCGCTGCGGCGGCCTTCGATTCTCCCGCTTCCAGCCGGGCCACCATCATTTCGACGGTGATCATGGCGTCGTCGACAAGCAAACCCAGTGCAATGATGAGCGCGCCGAGCGAGATGCGCTGCAGCGATATCCCCCATACGTAGAGAATGACAAACGTTACGGCCAGAACGAGAGGGATCGAAATTGCAACCACGAGGCCGGCCCGCATGCCCAGACTCAAGATGCTGACCAGAAGGACGATTGCGATCGCCTCGAGGAACGCTTCGGTAAAGCCGCCAACAGCCTTTGCGACGACACCAGGCTGGTCGGAAACGAGATGCATGCCGACGCCGATTGGCAGCATCGCTTCGATCTCTCGCATCTTCGTTTTTAGCGCATCGCCGAACTTGAGGAGGTTACCGCCCTTTCGCATCGCTATCGCAAGGCCTATCGCCGGCTGGCCGTTGAAGCGGAACGCGGGCTGCGACGGGTCAACGTAGCCTCGGCGGATATCGGCAACGTCTGACAGCCTGAAGAACTGGTCGTTGATGCGAAGGTTGATCGCCTTCAGGCTCTCCTGTGAAACGAATTGGCCGTCTATTCGTACGGACACCTGTTCTGCGCCCGCTTGGATGACCCCCGAAGGAGAGACCGCATTCTGCGCCCGCAAAGTCCTTATGAGAGAAACGATATCGATTTTGAGCCCAGCGAGCTTGCGCGCCGAGATATCGAGATAGATCGCCTCATCCTGAGTTCCGATGATCTCGGTCTTGCCAATGTCGTTGACATGCAGCACGGCGGTGCGCACTCCTTCGACGTAGTCGCGCAGCTGCCGTTCCGACAGGCCGTCCGAAGTGAAGGCATAGACGTTTCCGAAGACGTCGCCGAATTGGTCGTTGAAACCGATACTTTGCAGGGTATCCGGAAAAGTGCCCCGGATGTCGTTGATGTGCTTGCGTACTTGATAAAACAGGTCGGGTAGCTTCTTCGGGTCGGTCGTGTCCCTGAACTGCACGAATACCGTCGCCTTGCCCGGAACGGTGTAGCTGCGCGTGTAGTCCAGCGAATCGATCTGCTGGATTTCCTTTTCAAGGCGGTCGGTGACCTGATCGAGGGTGTCGTCGATGCTTGCGCCCGGCCATACGGCGACGACCACCATGGTCTTGACCGCAAAGGATGGATCTTCCTCGCGACCGAGTTTGCGATAGGCCAACGCGCCCGCAATGACGGAAGCGATCATTAGAAATAAGACAAAAGCGCGGTGACCAAGCGCCCACTCCGACAGATTGAAGCGGGTCATAGCGATGCTCCCCGATTCGGCCGGGCGGCCTCGCCGGCGACTGCTTCGCCGGAGTGGAGGCTGTGCACGCCTACGATGACCACTTTGTCGCCGGCCTCGAGTCCGGAGCTAACTGTAGCCATTTCGTCTTGACTGCTCGCGACGCGGACGGTTCGTGATGCGACGCTGCGACCGTCCGCAGAAAGCACCCATACGTATTGCTCGACGCCACGACGTAGCACTGCGGCGGCTGGCACGAGAATTTTCGGAGGTGTTGCGTGGTCCGCTGTCACGGTTATCGTGGAGCCCAACCGAAAAGCGGGGTCCGGGTTGACGAGGGTCAAGAGAACACGATGCGAACGAGTTTGCGGGTCGGCGAGCGGATCGAGCTCGCGCACGCGGGCCTTCGCTGTAATCTCCGGTGATGCCTCGAGCCGTACGTTGCACACCATTCCGGGCATGACGTGGCCTATCAGCTCGTCGGGGATATCAACGGCAGCCTCGCGTGTGTCCTCGCGGGCGATCGTCACCACCGCCTGGCCATCCTCGACGAACTGCCCGACCTCGGCCGACCACGCGGTAACGACGCCGTCGAAATTGGCATGCAGCTCCGTATAGCCAATTTGCTCTTGCGCGATGCGTATTGCGGCTCTGGCTTGGTCAAGCCGTGCTTTCGCAGTGTCTCGGGCGGCGATAGCGCTATCCAGCGCAGCTCGGCTGGAGCTGCCGCTGGCGCTGAGGGTGGTCTGCCGTTCTGTATTGCCTTCTGCATTCGTGAGCTGCGCATCGGCATCAGCCACATTGGCCTTGGCGCGTGCGAGTGCGAACTGCGGAATGGTCGGGTCAAGCGCCGCGAGCCGCTGTCCGTTTTTGACGATATCCCCAACATAGACGTCACGCGCGACGATGCGGCCCGAGGCCCGGAAGCCCAGCTGGGTGCGATAGCGAGGTTCGACCGTGCCGGTGAACGGCCCGAAGGTTTCGGTCGCGATCGGCGCAACAGTGATCGTCAGGACCGGACGCGGTGGCATTGGCGGTGTTTTCTCATCACTGCAGGCGGCCAGACCGATAGCAGCCGAGAGGAACAAGCCGAGGCGCAGGGACGTCATGGGGCCTGCTCTTCGGCACCGAGAAGGACGACCTGCCCGGGACGCAGAAACTGGATGCCGGCGGTCACGACGGAGTCACCGGACGCGACACCCTCCGACAGAACGAGCTGTTCGCCGGCGTAACGATCGATCTTGATGACCCTTGGACTGACGGTCCGGGATTTCGAATCGAACAGCCAGACAGCCGGCTCGCCGTCCCAGCGGAACAACGCGCTGCGCGGGATCACGATCGCCGGACGCGGCCTAAATGCGCCGATACCGACGACGATCGCGCCGAGCGACATTTGCGGCGGAACGCTGTCCAGTCCAACCTTCAGTTTTACCGTTCCCGACGAGGGGTCGATCGTGGGCGAGATTTCGCGCACGGTTCCGGTCACCACGACGCTCGGATCGGCCTGGAGAAATACCTGCACGTTCGGGCTTGGTGGATCGGTCAGCAGGGCTTCGAAAACGTCGAATACGGCATCGCGCGGCCCGCCTTGAGCGATCGTGAAGACTGTCTGGCCGGCTTGAACAACCTGGCCGGTCTCGGCGTTGCGCGCCGTAATAATTCCGGCTACGCCGGCCGTGAGTTCGGCGTAGCCGAGTTGCTCCTCGGCGATACCAACGGCAGCCTTGGCCGATTCGACTGCGGCCTGCTGCGTTCGTAATCCTTGCTGCGCTTCGTCATATGTTTGGCGAGTAGTAAAGCCGGTCTTCAAGAGTTCCGTTTGCCGATCGAACGTGGCACTGGCTTGTATCAGCAGGGCTTGTGCCGAACTGAGTCCAGCCCTGGCAGAGTCAAGATTGGCTTGCTGCACCTGAGGATCAAGCCGCGCCAAGACTTGGTCTGCCGTGATGTGGTCGCCGACCTCCACGAGGCGCTGCTCGATCTTGCCGCTGATTCGAAAGGCTATGTTGGTCGAGAATCTCGGCTCCAGTGAGCCCGTCAGCGAAACCTTTGGCGCATACTGTTGCGACTTGACGAGCTTAACTACGACCTGAACGCGACGCGATTCGGAAGGCCGCGCTGGATCCGTCTCAACGGCCTGTGAATGAGCCATCGCCGGCATAGCCGCCAGAGCCAGGCCAAGTCCGAGAGCAAAACGCAATCGTCCCCGACACGCCTGACCGATCGTTCCGTCGGGCTCGGTCGGCTGATCGTGGCTACCGATAGCTGTGAAGCTGTGGTGAAACCGTCGACCACCGCCGATAATTTCGCCGGGGGAAAGTTGCTCTCCAACAAAATCGCCTGGTGGTGAATTGACGGTCAGAGCATTCTCCATCGGTGGCAACTCGGCTACAGCTTCGGCCATCCAAGCGTTGGCGACCTCTGTGCACCTAAGCGAAATGCTGAAGCGGGTCTTTTGAAATCCCACGCCTGGTATTTCAAAATCTTGCTTTTTTGAACGTGGCCTTCGACAGGACCGCGCCGCATTCCTCCGCCTCGGACGTGCAATCGCACATGCGCGCCGCGGTTTTTTACAGATTCTTGCTTTTTCCGCTCCCTTCCACGGGAAGGCGGTCTCGACCCGCAGGCCGAGTCGCAAGCGCGACCGTTGCCGGCTTGCCACCTCAGCAATCAAATCCAGCGATGGCTCGAACACCCGCGAGGTGTTCCCGTCCGGCAATTCCTCACCAGAACGCCGACGCTGTTCCTCGACAGGGACATCGCCGTCGCTGTACGAGCCGGGCCGGCCAAACAACCAGCAAAGGATCGTTCTTTGAAATCTTGGTCTGGGGGCCTTCAGTTCGATGAAGAATAACTATCTACGATAGGGGCACGCGTTAGCAAGCAATGCGTTGTGCAGAGGTGGTTGTCACATGCCGAACTACTCGTCGATCGATTACGATAATATGCTTGCAGCAGGCAGGCAGGGTCTCAGTTTCTGTAGCCCCGCAGTGTCGGATTTTACGCCGCGCTACCTCGAGAGCGATGTCATGGCGCCCGTCCGGACGATCGGTGTAGGTGCGAACAGCTCTTTGAAGGCGACATTCTGGCATTCCACGGTCGAGCAATGTGATCATAACGGCGACCCCGACTTCGTCTGCATCGCATTGAATACGGGCGGCGGACCCATCTGGCGCAACAACGAGACGATACCGAGCCAGGTTGGATCTGTGGCCATGCAACCCTTCGAGGGAGCGCGCTGGCGATTCGAGCATCCTGTCAGCTTCGTCCAGCTATATGTGCCTTTCACTCTCCTCCAAACCGTCTCGGAGAGCATCTTCAACCGGGAGCTTGCTCACGACAAGCTGCGGATGCCGTCTGGCGTTGGAGGCGATAGACTATGCGGTGCCGCGCGGTCCGTTCGATATGCACTATCGTTGATCGAGCCGACAAACCTCATTCTCGATAGCTGGGCGCTGATCCTGTCGGAGATCCTGGTGCGCCAGTTCTCAAGCCATAGCGACAAGCATCCTCGCACTTCATTCGGAAAGATTCCCGCTCTCGGCGTCGCACGCGTGGTTGATTATATCGAAGCCAGTATTGATCGAGATCTTGATTTGGCCTCGCTTGCAAGCGTCGCCTCAATGAGCGTCTATCATTTCGCGCGCCGGTTCAGGGAGACGATTGGTATGAGCCCTCACGCTTACGTTCTGTGCCGCCGAATTCGCCGTGCGCAAGAGATGCTTAATCGTGGCCGAAGCAGTCTCACGCAGGTGTCCGCGGCCTGCGGCTTCTCTAGTCAGGCGCACCTTACAACGGTGTTTCGCCGTAGCCTCGGCGTAACACCAGGCGAATACCGGCGGACGATATTGCATGGTCGGCTTAGGTCGTCTCTTGATGACCGATGAGGCTCGTTTCGATTGGACGCTGCTTGCCAATCGACAGTTGAAAGTTCTCGTCTTTGCGCGAACGGATTGTGGTCCGAGCAAATGACCGTCTCGCCTTGAAAGGCGCCCGAGACAAGTCAATCGAAGCGCTGGACTACGCCAAGAAATCGGGCCTCGTTCCGATCTGCGGGCGCGCCCCCGACAAGATCGTGCGAATTCTGGATTCTGCGTTGGGATTCGAAATCTCGAGGGCGGCGGCCGGTAGAGGCTCGGGCCAAAGCAATCCGCGCCGGGCCGCCAAGCTCGGCCGACACGGCGCGTATGACAAAGGAGGCAATATGTCCCACCACCTCGATTCGCCGCTTGCCCGCCAGGATATAAGGCTCGACATCACAGACCTTTATCTGTTCCGGGGCGAGATCGGCACGGTGTTCGTGATCAATGTCTGTCACTCGATCGCCGGCCCCGTTGCCGCCCCGGGCTATCATCCCGAAGGCATGTACGAGTTCAAGATCGATCGCGACGGCGACGCCGTCGAGGATGTGACCTATCGCATCACGTTCGACGCGCGCGACGCGCAGGGCAACCAGGCCTTTGTCCTGCGCTGCCTTCGGGGGGCGGAGGCCGCCGATCCCGCTGCCCCGGGAAGCGTCATTGCGCGAGGAACGACCGGCGCGACGGCCACCACATCCGAGGACGTGCGCATCTGGGCCGGCCAGGCCGGCGATCCGTTCTGGATAGAACCGGATGTGCTTCACGCCGTCGGTCATGCCTTCCAGGACGGCACCATAGTCGATCTCACCGGATGGGATCCGGCCCGTGCCAGGAACCTGTTCGCCGGCCACACGGTCTATTCCATCGTGCTGGAGGTGCCGGATGCCGCGCTGCTCGTGGATGCGCCCGGCCGCCGCCGGATCGGCGTCTGGGCCGTCGCGACGCTCGCCACCGATGCGGGGGGATGGCGCCCGATCAACCGGGTCGGGCTGCCGATGATCCATCCGCTGTTTACGCAGTACAACGAGGATCTCGGCAACCGGCTCAATGCCGGCTGCCCCGCCGACGACTTCGCCACCTATGGCGAAGCCGTCGCCCAAGCGATCGCCGCCATGGTGGCCGCGACCGGAACAGCCGAGAGCCCGCGCGCGTATGCCGAGATGGTGGTCCAGCGCCTCTTCCCGAACATTCTTCCCTACGTCGTCGGAACGCCGGCGGTGTTCGGCTTCGCCGAATGGAACGGCCGCTCGCTCACGGACAACGCCCCTGACGTGATGTTCTCGATCGCGGCGAACGCGCCGGTCCGGCTCGGTATCGGCAAGGAGTCCGTCACATCCAAGCCGACGTCGACCTTCCCATACGTGCCAAAACCGGCCTGAGCGGCTGAACGTTCTCTGCAATTACAGACTTGCTCGCGAGCAAGCGAAGCCCGGTTTCTCAGGACGAGGCGCCTCCGGCCGAATTGACGTGCAAACACTAAAAATTCCTCGCCTTAATCGAAATACCGATTCCGACCGGACAGCTACATTGGCCTCGCATCGCCAACAATGACTGTCCAGAAGGAGTCTGCAATGGTTCGACTGAAGCATCTGTTGATCGGGACGTGCGTGCTGCACGCCCTGACGCCGACCAGCGCGTTTGCCCAGGATGAGGGCAAGGCCACCATCCCGTTCAAGCCGAAGGCCTGCACCGAACGCGTGACCCCGGCGACGTCGGACGTCGCCGACGATCCCGACATCGGACCCGCGGTCCGCCAATTCCTGGTCAAGCTCGACAAGAACTCTTCGCCGTTCTGGAAGCTGCCGCAGCCCAAGCCGCAGGACACTCTAACGGCGCTGCAGAACGAGACCAAGGTCGACATGTCCGGCGTGACCACGACCGAACAGTCGCTCACGGTCGACGGCCGCGACGTCAAGCTGTTCGTCATGAAGCCCGACCACGTCGAGGGGCGTCCCGGCGTAATACTCTTCTTGCACGGCGGCGTATGGATCGTCGGCAATTTCGACAACCATAAGCGTCTGGTCCGCGACATCGTCGTCGAATCCGGACAACCAGCGGTCTTCCTGCAATACAGCAGCCTGCCGGAGGCGAGATACCCGGTCCAGATGAACCAGGCCTACGCCGCCCTCGAATGGACCGCCAAGCATGCGGAGGAGTTCGGCGCCGATCCCAGCCGCATAGCCGTCGTCGGCAATTCGGTCGGCGGCGACATGACGGCGGCGCTCACTCTGATGGCCAAGGATCGCAATGGGCCGAAGATCAGCTACCAGGCGCTGCTGTGGCCGGCGACCGATGCGGGCGTCGATACCTGCTCCTACGAGAAGTTCGCGAACGATCGCTTCCTCACCCGCGCCTTTATGAAGTACGGCTGGGATCTCTACGCGACGACCAAGGCCGAACGGGACAATCCCTATGTCTCGCCGCTACGGGCCAGCCTCGACCACCTCAACGGACTTCCGCCCGCTCTGGTGATCACCGACGAGAACGACGTGCTGCGTGACGAAGGCGAGGCCTATGCGCATCGTCTTCAGGATGCGGGCGTACCCACGGTCTCCACGCGCTACGACGGCACCATCCATGACTTCGGCGTGCTGAATGCGATTGCGGATCTGCCGACGACCCGGGCGGCCATCCGCCAGGTCGCGGACGGCATCCGCAGTCACATCGGCCACTGAGACCGCAGGATAGCAGCGCGAGGCGGATGTATCCGCTTCGCGCTTCTGATCTAACATGGACTGGGAGATCTTCACGCAGTGGTCGTCCTCTGAGTTCACCCACGCTCACGATGAGCGCGGGTATCTCCTCCCGGCGTAAAGTCGCCATTCAGTCGAGTTTCGTGTCCCATCAAAGAAAAAATATTTAGGTATTTCAATAATATAAGAGCTATCGAATAGCGATATAATTTGGTCTCGCCCCATCGCAAAGCTCTATGAGTGCCCGCTTTGCGCCCATGAGCGGCCGCTCCACAAACAGTACATTGCGACTCGGGATTATGCAGCCAAGCGACGCTCCTCTTCGCCCTCCTCCGGCTCGTCGCCTGACGCCCTTTTCAGGAAGCGGGCAAGGGTGGCCTTTCGTGAATCGCGATCCAGCGCGTAGGCGGTCTGCTTGAACTCAATGCCGTCGAGGAGCCCTTGAATGTAGCCGGAGATCGTGTCCGCAGCCATGATGAGCGCGGTGTCAAGCGTATGGATGTACTTGCTGGTCACCGAACCTTTGGCATGACCGACCAGAGCCGCGATGGTGACCTCGGTAAAGCCGGGGTCGTTGCTCGCGAAGCTATGACGTAGGACATGCGGTGTCACATCCGACAGGGGGGAGTCCTCGAAGATGTGCTTCCAATGGCTCCGGAAGCTGCCGAACGCGTTGTCCTCACACTGACCCGGGAAAACGTATGTGCCAACATCGTCAGTACGCCGTCGCTCGAGATATTCGACGACAGGCAGCCCAATGGGACAGATGGATTCACCCTCCTTACTGTCCTCCAACCGCAGGCAGCTCGCCTCGGTATCCGCCTCCGTCCATTTCAAGCCGATCATCTCGCTTCGCCGGGAGCCGGTCGGTGCAATTTGACGGACAACGTCTACGATCATGGCGTATTTCTCCTGCTTGGCGGCCGCGCGGAGCATCCCACCCAAAATTCGATACTCCGCCTCTGACAGTCGACGCTTTCGCACGTTGTCCTTTGGCTTGCGGATGCCATGTGCCGGGTTGCTCTCGATGATCCCTGCCTCGACGGCGTAGGTAAGAATGCCGCCGAGAAGACCAACGGTACGCGTGGCCGTTCCAGCGCCGCCTCGGACGATGGCCTTTCCGCGCAGCTTCTTGATCTTGACCGAAACCCGCGTTTTTCCGGCCATGATGTCCTTGAGGACCTTGTTGATGTCAGTCTTCGCCAGATCCTTGACCCGCCGGATCTCTATGAGGGGAATGATGTGACGCTCGATACGGCCAGTATCGGTGACGATCGTTGAGGCCTTCTTCGGTCGCCCTCCCTTTCCCAGGATGAGGCCGGCCTGGAGGTCGGCGAGATGGCGGGCGCACAGTTCCTTCACGGTGATCGCCTTGTGATCGAGCTGGCGATCTTCGACGGGATCATCACCCCCAGCGACGCGCCCCAATTGCACCCTTGCCTCTCGGCGTGCAGTCTCTGGTGCCCAGGCTCCGTGAAGCCCAATTGTGTATCGACGAGACCGACCTCTCGTTCGATACTGGATGACGTAGCCGCGCTTTCCAGAACTAAAAACCCGGAGTCCAAAGCCCGGCAGTTCGTCGTCCCAGATTAGGTAGTCCTTCTCTCGGGCATCCGCCGCCTCGACAACCCTCTTCGTGATCTTGACCATGACGTTCCTTCGTTCCGGGCGCGATCTCCCAAGTAAGCAACGCGTAAGCAGGCGGGAGAAAATCGGTGCGGGTTTTCGGATAGGAAAGTCGCTGTTGTTGTCGAGAATATCCAGTTGCTTTAGGTGGATAGCGTAGCATAGCGTGCCCTATCGCATTTTTCGGATGGGTACGTTATCTTGCTCCGAAGGCAAAGGTCCCACGTTCGAGTCGTGTCGGGTGCACCCCTCCATAATCTCAATGGCTTAATCAATGCGTCTGCTGTGAGTGAAATTGAGACCCACTTTAAAATTTCGTGGGGCAGTCCGGCGAGCGACCGTGACGCGATTTGCACCAGTCACTGGGGAGGGCTGCGCCTGCAGCCCAGCTCAAGTACTACGAAAAGGCCTGCAGCACGTTGGGCGAAGTTGCTCCACAGCAAAACGAAATGACCGATGCCCCCGCCTGCAGGACGACCGGTCATCGTAAAGGCTCGGTAATATCTAAGCCGATCCCGCCGTCACCCCAAGATCAGATGGTTGGAGAGACCTGAGCGGAGCGCAAGGTTGCGTACGGCCAACTGCCGCCTGACACATCGTCCAGCGAGCTGTCGCTGAGTGCATCAGACGTCGAGATTTGGGATGCTTTGCTCTGAGCGCTGTCCTTGAGGTTTTCGCCAGGCACGGCGTCCCCTTGATTATTCGCATCCTGCGTATTGGTCATTTCAATCTCCAGTTTCATCAATGCCAAGCGTTATACCCGGCGTTCGAACTTTGCGCTCAACTCCCTCTTTATTTACCGTCCACTCACGCGAATGCTCGAGACGAAATTCGCCCAATGACCAAGCTTCATATCTTTATCTCCGTCGCTGGGCGATACGGCAGATGTCGTATTTCGTCGTCGGTGAGGGGCTAATGTCGAAAGGCCCTGCGCCGCCGCCGCAGGTGGCGGCGTGGTGTGAGATCAGCGCCGAGATACAATCTCAACCGTGGCCGGGTGATCGCCAATCTGGGGCGGCTACACATCCTTTTAGCAACCAATATTGATTGATTCCTTGCCGCCAACACAGGCCGCCACGATCGCCTCGCGCGATCCCTCGCCGGATTCTGCAATTGCACGAATTCCTCGAAGACCGTTGCTTGCTGATCTGCGGGGATGCCAGGGCCGGTATCCCAGATCTGGATTTCCACCGAAGCGCCGCGCCTGCGGCAGCCGAGCAGAACTCGGCGACCTCATCGTATGAAAAGGCTACTCTCGCGCTCTCAGATGATGTTCAGCCCGAAACCACTCACACCTTTCCACGAAGACCCCCTTCTAGATCACAAGGCAAAGTCCCGAAAACAGCAACAAGCCCAGGATAATTCGTTTGAAGGCCGATTCGTTGATCCGTCCGAACAGGACGATACCTACAGCCGTTCCAGCAGCTAAGGCGGGCAGAGAAATGCCAAAGTCGATCAAAACCTGCAGCGAGAGGCTGTGGTGCGAAAGCATGAGAGCGAGCGCGAAAAGCTGCATGACCCCGATGTAGGGTTGAACCAGGCCGCGCTGCTGAGTTTTCGGGAGACCATGGATGTCGCACCAGATCGCAGGAAGTGCGCCGGGCATCGCGGTCAACCCGCCGACCAGCCCCCCACCAAACCCTACCAGCGCGTTCCTGCTTCGGCTGTCCATCTGACGCAAGTAAGCAGCCGTTGGCCGCAACAAGGCATATGCCGCGTAAAGCGATACGAGCGTTCCAAAACCTAGCCTGAAAATCGCCGTATCCACATTCTGCAGGAGATAGATCGCGATCGGAATGCCTAACAGTCCACCAGCGATGAAAACGAGGCTGGTTTTCCATTGCATGCTCTTGCGTAGCGCAAACAGATTGGCCGCTTGTACGGTGATGCTGCAAGCCATCATCAATGGCACAGCTTCTATCGGCGGAAAAACGTGCAGCAGGATAGCGCCGGCGACCGCCGAGAACGCAAACCCGGAAAGGCCGGAAACGAGCGCGCCGGCAAAAACTGCCCCGCTCAGCACCAAATAAACCGCTATGTCTGACATGGCAGCGCGTCCTCTAGAACGTTGATCGTCGTCGATGGCGGGACAGCGTGGGGTCGTCCGAACTCACTCAAGTGACAACAATCAATCCATTTAGTCGCCGTGGATCGCCGTTGTTGCCGTTTCGATGGGTCGGATACTCGGCGCGTGATGCAGCATGTATCCTCCGACGACGTGCAAAATGCCGAAGCCAGCCAGGACAGCGATTGCCCGCGCCTTGAGAGGTGGCGATGGTCGCCGGGCGTGGGAACTATCGGTAATTGCCATATCCAAATTGCTTTCTTGTACGCGTTCGGAAAATTCCACTGCCACTTTGAAAGCGCACTCCTTCGCAATCAAATAGCCCCGTTGATGGCGCACTGCTGCGACCAACTGCCGAACTCAGGATCGACTGCTGTTCAAGCGTGTCCAGTTGGGGTGAAAGATATCGCTGGGTTCATTCGCAAGCGATACGGCAGATATCGTATTTCGCCGTCAGTTAAGGAGGCTAATGTCGAAAGGCCCCGCGCCGCCGCAGGTGGTGGAGCCGAGGGAGATCAGCGCCGAGACACAATCTCAACCGTGGCCGGGATGATCGCCGACCTGTGGGCAGCTACACATTCTTTTAGCAACCACCATTGATTGAATCCTTGCCGTCAACACAGGCTGCAACGATCGCTTCGTGTAATTCCTCGCCGGTGATCGGCTTGTGCAGAATACGATGGCCGCTGGCGGTGGCTTCCTTGATGCGCGACGGCGAGGTATCGCCCGTCACGATAACGGCAGGGACCGAGCGGCCGATATGGGCGCAAAGAGCCTCGATTGCGTCCACGCCCGTAGCACCATCTCCGAGCCGGTAGTCGGCGATGATCAGATCGACCGGTGCATCGCCGGCCATTATCGCCTTTGCATGAACCTGTTGCACCTCGGCGGCAGATCGGCCGGCATAGACGCGATGCCCCTGCAGCGTGAGCAACTGCACCATGATATCGAGAACATCCCCCTCGTCTTCCACCACCATGATGCTAACGGCGATGCCTGCTGGTGATGCCCTGTTATCGGGCGAAAGAGTTTCCACCGCACTGGCTTTCGGAACCGTAACGGAAAACATCGAGCCGCGCCCGGTGACGGAGACCAGCTTCAGCGGATGCTGCAGCAGTACGGCGGTGCGGCGAACGATGGCGAGGCCGAGGCCAAGGCCTTGCGCGCGATCCCTCGCCGGGTTCTGCAATTGCACGAATTCCTCGAAGACTATTGTTTGCTGATCTGCGGGGATGCCCGGGCCGGTATCCCATATCTGGATTTCCACCGAAGCGCCGCGTCTGCGGCAGCCGAGCAGAACGCCGCCGGACCTCGTGTATCGAAAGGCGTTCGACAGCAGATTGCCCAAGATCCGTTTCAGCATCATGGGATCGCTGTCCACCTGCAGACGGCATTCAACGACACGCCAATCAAGGCCGCGATCGTCCGCGGCTGCAGCGAATTCGTTGCTGAGATGGTAGAAAAGTTGGGACAGATTCACCGTCTCCCTCGCAACGGTAACGACGCCGGCATCAAGCCGGGAGATGTCGAGCAGTCCATTCAGAAGGGCGCTGAGGTTGCCGACAATGGATTTTGCCTTGCCGGCCAGATCGCGTGCATCGCTGGATTGGACAGCGCCGCGCTGACCCAGCATCGCGAGCGTGGCGATCAGCAGACTCAAAGCATGGATCGGCTGGCGCAGGTCATGACTGGCGGCCGCAAGGAAGCGCGTTTTCGCACGATCGGCGGCTTGCGCGCGGTCGCGTTCTTCCTGCAGGTGACTGACCAACTCGACATTTTCCAAGCGCAACCTGATGGTCTCTCGCAGCATGTGGTACGTCGTGCGGCAGTAATAGAGATTGATGGCCACAAGCCCCGCGAGCAGGGAGAGATATGCGCCGGAGATATCACCCCCATTGGTAATGGAGCGTACCGTGATCGGCAGCACCGTTGCGACGATCGAGCCGACCAGAGCAGGCGGAAAGGCCGAGAGCGACGGAACCGTGCCGCAGATCAGACCGGTCAAGACGATGACGGTGAATGAGAAAAGAATGGGCTCCTGAGGAAGGAACCCAACCCAGCCGAGCATTCCCCACAGCAGGCCCGACACGCAAGAAAACGCAGCCGCAAGCCAGCCCCATCGCAACGCGGACGCAGGCTCTCTATCCCGGCTGAAGAACCGGCGAGCCGCCAAGACGCGTAGGGCGGTGAGCAGATACAACGCACCGAGCCATCCGATCAACCAGTTCGTCGATACGGTGCTCCTTAGTACGTACGCTGCCGCGAGGGAGATTAGGATGTTGGCGACCACCACCCCATAGGAATTGCGATACAAGAGCTCGACGAGCGCCTCGCGTATCCTGTCTTCTTGCATCGAAACCTCTCCGCGCGCCGGTCGGTGCGGCGGCTTCGTTCGCGAGTTGCGCTGCGCTAGCCCGCTGGAAGGCCAAGACGAATTGCGTAGGCTGTCAATTCTGCACCACTGTGCAGATCAAGCTTCCGCATAAGATTCTCGCGATGCTTCCTGGCGGTAAGCGGGCTAATGCCGAGGCGGATGGCGATGTCGCGGCTGCTGGCACCGTGAGGGATCATCCCCAGGATTTGCCGCTCACGCCTCGTAAGCGTGACCGGAGACATTATCGCAGCCGTGGGCTCCGGGGTCCCGTTCGGGCCGTCATGCCGGTCCACCGCAAAGCGAACCTCCTCCGCGACATAGGCGTTGCCTTTTCTGATGGCATCGATTGCAGCGATGAGTTCGGATGGATCGCCGCCCTTGGTCAAATAGCCATTTGCGCCCGCGGAAAAAGCTGCCCGGACGGAACGTGGGTCAACATTGGCGGTGAGGACAAGAACTCGTAGCTCCGGCCATTCGGTTCTCAGGTTCGCTATGAACTGAAACCCGCTCACACCCGGCATGCCGAGATCGAGTATGAGAAGATCGGCGGAACTTTCGTTCAGCAGCCGGTGAACGGCTTCACCGTCCGCCGCTTCTCCACTGACCGTAAGCTCGTCCACGGTCGACAGAAGCTGTTTGAGACCTTCCCGAATGATGGCGTGATCGTCAGCAATGATCGTTCGCACGAGTCCACACATGTATCGCCCCGGCCTATAACGTTGTTAGGATATCAATCAACTCCAATCAAGGATTTGGATCCACTAAACCATCAGCCAGATGATCTTGATACGAAATACGCCAACTGCCGTATTTTTACATGTGGTCGCCTAAGGTAAAATTTTGTGCTGGATGTCTGAATGCTCCGCTGCCGTGTTGCGCGGCTGGCGCCGAGTGAACGCTGACCCTGGTGGTCCACCGGCGGATTTGAATCTCTATGTGGCGGCTGACGCCCGCGTTCTGATTTTCCGTGAGCGGGCCCGTGACCACCTCGACACGGGTTATCTGTGCCAGCGAACGGTGACGACGACCGGCCCGATATTCGCAGCCTCTCCCACCTTGATAAACGAGACACAGCGCCGCCTTCGTTCGAAGGAGCACAATCGCGCAGATTGGTGTAGTACGCTGCGCGACGCGCGAGTGACCCAATGCACACCAAATTGCGACATCAATCGCCTGCGTACGCCTCAAACGAGATCGGTACTGCATTTGGTACTGCACGCTTCATTTGGCCGTCGCTAAGTGCTGATGATCCTTCACTTTTCCGGAGAGTCCGTCCAATCCATCATGGGTGCAATGCAAAATCGATGCGCTAACATGTTGATGTTATTTCGCTTTATCGTCTCGTTTGGCGCAGTTGATTTTTGGGTCGACAGAAATCGCAGGCTGACAGTTGAGGCATTTTCCTTTCAGTTCAAGTGCCTATCAGGAAGGCTTCTCACCCCTAGAACACGGCTCCCCTTCTCGGTACGGCGCCCAGTACCGGATGAGCTCCCGCAGTACCGTCTGGTTTGGACCCTCCTTACAGATCCGGTTCGCTTCGGCCGCAAAGTAACGCGCCGCTCTGGCCACGCCTAGCGTAGAACAAGTGCAGTCGTAGTTTTGGCGGCGATAGAGCAAGAAAACTTGGGGGCTGCGGTCCGCAAGTGGGCGCTTTCGTTACGAGAACCGCGGGCTGGCGAAAGCTTCGGCCAATATTGGGCCCGAAGAATGAGCGTTGCCCGAAGGTCACACGTCGAATCGTGTCGGGCGCGCCCGTGCGCAGATAGAGTAATTCCTTTCTATCGAACTCTCTGGTCGGGGGTTCGAGTCACTGGAGCGCCGCCGCCTTTCACCAACCAAACCTACGACATCTCATCCAATCCCTCGCATGAGGCAGTTCGTGAGGGCCGCAGCGAGCTCGGCTCTTACGCTCTAAAAGACATACGTCGAAGGGCTACGAACCTTAGTATCGGGCGAAAGCCGCCGAGTTCTAAGCGCGCTCTGACGCCTTTCCCATTTGGGATACGCGAGCCTCGTAGATCAGTCGCGGCTCGGTTTGACTGGAGGAGACCCTACCCTTCTCAGACTGCGGGCTCGGTCCGGCCTGGAGCATTCCATCGTAGCGCACGGCTACTTCGGAATATGGAGAGGCGGCTGAGCGATCGAGCAATTCGCGGAGCTTCGGATGGAGACCCTCACCACGCGAGGCCGCAATCGCATTGAAATTGCCTAGAGACATCATTCCTGCACTCCCGAGTCCTCTTACATGTCGGGTAGCTTGCATCGGCGGAGGTCGGTCGCCACTCCGGATCTTGCTTTCAAATCTAAGTCGTCATTCGGAGCGGCTGGAGTTTGGAGCGAAGAAGCGGAGTGTCGGTACCACGCCGATGCGCTAGGTGCCCGAAAGGAAAGGGCGCACGATGACAAACGAAATCGAGGTTGAGAGATTGATCAACTTCGAGACTGCGACCGATGGCACCGCGGTCAAGCTTGTCGTCTGCGACGTCGCGAACCGCAAGATCGGCATCATCCTGACGATCGAGACGCTGTCGGCGCTGCTGATGACACTGCCGGCGATCGCATCGAGCGCCGTCAAGCGTGCGCACAACGATCCCAGCATGAGGATCACATATCCTCTCCGGGAATTTGAGATCGAGCTTGGTCCCGACAATCTTCGTATTCCGACGATCGGGACACCGGACGGATTCACGGTCTCCTTCAGCCTCACCGAGGAACTCTCGCAAGAACTGGGCGAGGCACATCTCGAAGGCGGTGGACATCGCGCCAAAACGCACTAGCCGTGAGGCTCCGCCCCCGCGAGTACGCCCTCAGCAAAACGCGAATATCAGAGCAAGGATCGGAGTGCCGCGACCCTGACGCCATGCAAACTGGAAGCTCCTTGGCGGTAGGAGACCGCGAAATGAGCTTTCCTCCCCTCAATCTCTACACGTTTGCGGCCGCGCGCGGGCAATTCTTGCGGCCGGGTGTCCAGGCCCTTCTCAAGAGCGCGTCGGTCGGCCTTTATTTCGATTTCGCCAATCCACATGCCCCCGTTTTGCGCCGAGAGGCCGCAGCTCTCCGGAAGCAACTGGATGCCCTGCTCTTTGGCGAGCCATCGCGCCCGGCCCAGACCGAACGCCCCGCCCTGACGATCGTTCGCCGGCGTCGTAGCATCGCTTGACGTTCGCTTACCCGCCAAGAGGGATGCAATCGCGAGTGTCGCCAGAAGTCGCCAAGCCGGCGCGACATTACGCGGTAAAGCGCTTGCAGTGCGGCGATCGCTTATAGCTCGCTTGTGCATCAAACTGAACGAGATCAAGGAGTCCCGGATCTGGCCGGTGATGCGCGCTGTACTCGATTTCCGCTACCGCGAGCCGCGGTCGTGAACCACTTCGTCAGCAACCCTGGCAGCCGGGGCAGACCTCGAGATCGATTAGAATTCGAAAGCAAGAAACGGAGTGTCGAAACCTTGGCCCACGCCCAGTCTTCGCCTGATCACCTAACGATCAGGAAGCTCACATGAGCGACATTCGTGCTGCCAGAAGTGATGTCGAGGAACTCGCTCACCGGCGCGGGCTCGCGGCTGCCCGTCGATCGAGGAATACCGAGCGGGAAGCTCTGCTGCAAAAGCTCATCGAAACCGAGCGGAAAGCGCTTGAGTTGCGCGGGTGGGTTGCGCAATGGGAGATGAACGGAGAGGCAGCCTCACCGGAAATTCGACGCCTGATAAAGTGGGCGAGAGAAACCCTGTTGGACATGGAACGCTTCCTCCTGCCCACGGAACTTACAAAGCTATTGGAGACACGCGATCTGTTTCCCGACGTCGATGATCTTGCGGATCCGCTGGGCGATCCGCCACCGCTTCGTCCGTGGGGTCGCTGACGGGAAATAACGGCAATGGAAGACCGGCTATGCCGGTGGCAGGGTCGGATCACTGCCGGTTGCCGGCCTGCAAAGATAGACTCGAATGACTTTTCATCCATCTCCCTCCGAAGTCGGGAGAGGTTTGGCCCGTTGCTCGCGCGCCAGCAGTTCGCGCTTGCGCTTGACGCCCCAGCGATAGCCCGAGATCGATCCGTCCTTCTTGATGACACGATGGCATGGCACAAGCACGGCGATCGGGTTGGAAGCGATTGCCTTGGTCACGTCTCGGGCGTCGCGCGTACCGAGTTTGGCCGCGAACGCGCCGTAGCTGATCGTCTCGCCGACGGGTAGCACGCGCAGCATCGACCAGACCTCGATCTCGTAAGCCGTTCCACGCATATCGAGCGGGAGTTCCGGATTGAACCTCGGCTCTTCGATGACGCGCGTGATCTTGTCGAGAATATCGATCAGTTCAAGCTGTCTGCTGACGACTTCAGCGCCCGGGAAACGGATTCGCAGCGCCTCTTCCACCAAGTCACGACCCGAGCCGAGCTCTAAGGCCACGAGGCCCTTATCCGACATCGCCACCATGAACTCGCCGAGAGAACTATTCCCCCAGGCGAAACGGATTACCTCGCGCATCTTTCGCTCCTTCGCATCGTCTGTACCGAAGATACGAAGTGACATCGGCGGAGCCGATCCGATCCTTGCTTTCAAATCGGAAAGAAGCGAAGCCGACCGACAGTAAACTTCGAAGCGAACGCAAATGGCGGCGCCGCTCGAGCCGAGCGTCGTCGCCAACGCGTCTTTGTATCGATCCAGCGAGACCACTGCCGATGCGGGCTTCGCTACCTCCGAGAGGAATCGCCTCTAATAGAAGAGAAGTCGATCACCTGCGCAGTTTCTGTCGCCGTCGAGCCGCGTGGCGAATTGCTCTCCGGAGGCGGCATGAACTGCCGCTCCATTGCGCGCCGACCCGTCGGATCTTGCTCCTCGAAGGTCTCGATGTCCGTAATTTCGATGGCGATGATCGGATCGCCGACACTGGCGGCGGGCGGGCCGCTCGTGAGGGGCTGCAAGACCAGGCTCGGATGATCCGGACTTCGCAGCGCGATATTTTGCAGCCTCTTGAGGGGCGAGCGCAAGTGGGCCCAGTGGTTTACCAGGAGCGACCAGTGATGGCCGTCCTTCAGTACGCCGTTGAGGAGACCGTTTGACAGCGGGTCGTGGGAGAAGACGCCCAAGCTGCTCGCGATATCGATCGCGTAGGCTCCCTTGGGCAACAGCACTAAGAGCCCAATCTTTCCATCGGCCATTCTGACGAGTTTCATGACGTTCACCGTTCGAAAAGAGAATTGCCTCTCCGCGCATGAGTCATGAGGAGCCTGCGGTCGGGTTGACAGGTCGTTGAATCTGGAGCGGGGCGACGGCGCGCCGCCCAAGCTTTGCTATTTCGCGTCGTGAAAGATGATGCCGACGGTATGACGCATGCCGGAGCGCAAGCGGCTGACGCCGTGCCGGAGGTTCACGCGGTAATTGCCCTTCGTCCCTCGCACCGGTCGGTTATGAACCGCGAAGGCCACCGCATCACCCTGTCGAAGCGGGACGACCTCGGCGCGACTTTGCATCCGCGGCCGTTGTTCTGTCAGGACAAACTCTCCGCCGGTGAAATCAGCGCCGGGCTCCGAGAGAAGGATCGCGACCTGAACTGGAAAGAAAAGATCGCCATAGAGGTCCTGATGCAGACAGTTGAAGTCGCCGGGCACGTACTGCAGCAACAGCGGCGTCGGCCGCGCCTGGCCGGCCTCATGGCATTGCTTCAGAAACGAAGCGTGCTCGACGGGATACCGCTCGTCGATTGCCATGCGATCGTTCCACTCGTTGGCGACGTCCACGAGGCCCGGATAGAGCGCCGTGCGCAAGCCGCCGAGTAGGTCGGGCAGCGGATACTTGAAGTAGCGGTACTCGCCTTTGCCGAAGCCATGCCGCGCCATGTGGACGTGGCTGCGAAAATGCTCCTCCTCGGAATAAAGGCTCGAGATGGCGCGACACTCGACGGGCGACAGGAGCTTCGGCAGGACGGCACAGCCGAAGCCGTCGAGATCCTGCGCGAGCACCTGCCAGTCGTAGGCCGCGACCCGGGCTTCCGCGGGCACGCCCGCGAAAGCCGTCGTGACGATGGAAGTGTTCGGCCTCATGCCAGCGCCTCCTTCTCGATCAAGTCGCGCTTGCGCTCGATGCCCCAACGGTAGCCTGCGAGCTCGCCATCCGTGCGGATGACGCGGTGGCAAGGAACGGCGAGCGCGATCATATTGGCGGCGCAAGCGTTCGCCACCACGCGAGCGGCGACCTTCGGATAGACGTTGTTGATCAACCGAGCCAGGTGCATGTAGCTCATCGTATTGCCCACGGGGATCGCACAGATCTGCCGCCAGATCCGGCGCTGAAGCGGCGTCCCGCGCATGTCGAGCGCGAGGTCGAGTCCCTCGGAGGGCTTTTCCGCGTAGCGGACCACCTTCGCCAGGTCGTCGCGGACCATGACCTCGTTCGCGACGAGAGTGGCTTCGGGAAAACGACCCGCGAGGTCCGCTTCCAGCTCGCCGGCGTCGTCGCCGAGCAGGATCGCGCAGACGCCCTTGGCGCTGCGGGCGAGCAGAACCTTGCCCAACGCGCTGTCACCGACCCCGAAGAGGAGGACGTCGGTCGCCGTGTTGGCGGGCTCGGCCGCGGGTAGCAGCCGCAAGGCGGCTTCGGATGTCATGAGGTTCATGGTGTCACTCCTTCGTTGTCCTCATGATCGAAGCTACGCGCACGCGCTCTTACCCAAACTCCGATGTTTGCTTTCAAACCGAGAAAATCTCCGAAGACCTTCCGCGCGAATCAAACGCGGCCGGACGCGATGGCATCCGGCCGCGTTTGACGGCCTAAAGGTCCGGTAAAGTCACGCGAAGCGCGTGACGGTCGTCTTCCTGAGAAGGTAGGTTTCGCCGGAGCTGAGACAGAGCCGGATGGTTCCGTCATCGAGCGTCTGCCACTCGGCCAGTCCGTCGGCGACTAGCCCCCGGAAATGAGCCATGACGCGAGCCTTGTCGGAATCTGCCTCGACGCCATCTACGAGCGCGGCGGGCCTCGCCTGGGCGCGAACACGTTTCCCGTGTCTTTTCTTCGCCTTCAATGCGCGCCATGCCGTCATGATCGGAGCAGGTTCCTTGCGCCCGTCGATTCGCGGGGGCGATCAACAGCGACTTCGGTACCGACGCCCGCCCGGATCACCGCGATCCATATCCTAGTAGCCGCGAGAGAGCGACCCGACACTCCGATTAATGTCGTCAAAATCCATGGAATTACCCGGTTTGCGTCCCCCGCTCGACCAGCGCGAAGCGCAAGCGATTCCAAATGGTGATGACCGGCCCAAGGCAGAGCGCCGGCACGACGAGCCACGCGCCTTCGGGAAGCCGGCCACACGCGGCGATCGCTATCGCGACAAGCGCGAGCACGATCGATCGATCTACTTTTCCAAGCGGGCCTTCGAGCCGGCGGGTGCCGCTCAGCATCGTCCCGGCCACACCGACGAACTCGGACATGGCCGCAAAGCAGACGACCAACGCAATCGAGGCGCCCGAAAACGGAGGAACAAACGCAAGCGGCGAGAAGAGAGCGATATCCGAAACGACATCGCCTACCTCGTTCAAGACGCCGCCGAGGCGGCTCTTTTGCCCGAATTCGATGGCGAGCGTTCCATCGACGGCCGCGAATGCGGTACGCGCCACGAGCCAGGCCGGAAGCATCGCGAACAACGAGGAATAGTCCGCAAAGCGGCAAAGGAGCGCGCCAACCAGGACGGAGCCGATGAGGGACGTCGACGTTACTTGATTGGCGGTGACGCCCGCTTCGTACAGACGGCCGGCGATGGGCCGCAACGCCCTTCGAAGCAGAGGCTTCAGCAGGGTTAGCGAGGTTGCCGCGAGGAACGCGTAGCGCGGTCCGGCGCGTGAAACCTCTCGGGACGCGCATGGCGAACTCGTCATCGGGGCTCGGGGTCGTTTGCGGCGCGGTTCAGCTGGCTTGCGAGGCTTCCCTGTCCAACAGGGCGCGCTTGCGTTCCACTCCCCAGGCATATCCGGATGCCGACCCGTCGTTGCGGATCACGCGGTGGCACGGAATGGCGACCGCGAGCTTGTTCGCCGCACAAGCGCCGGCGACCGCGCGCACCGCTTTGGGAGCCCCGATCCGCCGCGCGAGATCGGCATAGGAGACCGTCGCGCCGACGGGAATTTCCTGAAGCGCCTGCCAGACCCGCTGCTGGAACGCAGTGCCGCGAATGTCGAGCGGCAGATCGAGACCGATCTCCGGCGCTTCCACGAAGCCGACCACCCGCGCGACCATCGCCTCATAGTCACGGTCGGCGCCGATCAGACGCGCCTTGGGGAAGCGATCCTGAAGGTCGTGGACGAGCTCCTCCGCGTCGTCCCCGAGAAGGATAGCGGCGACGCCCTTCTTGCTCGATGCGACCAGAATGGCGCCGAGAGAAGTTTGACCGACCGCGAACCTGATCTCCTCGTTCGCCCCTCCGGCGCGATACTGCGATGGCGTCATGCCGAGCATGTCGGTCGATTTCTCATAGAACCGCCCGCTCGAATTGAAGCCGGCGTCGTACATCGCCTCGGTGACGGAATTGCCGGAAACCAGACCTTCGCGGACCTTCTTGGCACGGTGCGCGGCGGCATAGCTCTTCGGCGTGAGTCCAGTTGCGGCCTTGAACATGCGATGAAAGTAGCCAGAGCTCATGCCAACTGCCTCAGCCAGATCCTCCAGAGAAGGCTCCTCCTCGCTCGTCTCGATGATGCGGCACGCCTTGGCGACCGAGGTGGCATTCTCGGCTTCGACAGAGGGCCCGTCCGGATTGCAACGCCTGCAGGGGCGAAAGCCCGTCGCCTTGGCGCTTGCCAGGCTGTCGTGAAGCTGTACGTTTGTCGGGTTTGCCGTCCGCGAGGGGCACGACGGACGACAATAGACCCCCGTCGTCGAAACCGAATACCAGAAGTGACCATCGGCCGTCTTGTCGCGCGCGAGGACGCGGGCCCATCGAGGATCATCCGCGACCGGTAGGGGCATCTGTTTCCGGAATTGAACGAGCGCTGCGGTCATCGGTTTCCAGTCTCCACGATACCAGAGACGTTGCCACCCGATTTCCGAGGGCGCACTCCGGTCCTTGCCTTCAAATCGAAGGCGCCGGCGACGATTCAGGTCGCGGGCCGAGAACGACGCGTCGCCGAGTCGTTCCAAGCGGCGCGTCTCGGCGAGGCGATGCGTGTGGCGGCCCCCCCGACACGCGTTCCCCTCCTCGCTGGCGGATACGAACGACATCGGCGCGCTTGGTGGCGCTAATCGCGCGGATCTTGCTCAGAAAAGCCCATGAACGGCGGCTTCGGACAGGCGCGTCCACTCCCAATGCTGACATGGCGAGTGTCCTCCTTTGCTGGGGTTGGCGAGCCGCTCAGGCCGCGCGCTCAAGATCGGGGCCACTGGACGAATGGCCGGCCAGAGCGTCGATGTTCTGCAGGGTGCGACGAAGCGCACTGCTCGACGTGGAAAGCGTGTAGGGAAAGTAGACGACCTCGACGCCGAGCGCCGCGAAGTCGCGCTCGAGCTTGTTGCCCTTTTCGGTACCCTGCCAGTCGTTTCCCTTGAACAGAACATTGAAGCGAAGATCCTTCCAGATGCCGACCTTGTCGTTCGTCAGCGCCGGGACCGCGGCGTCGACGAAACGAACGTTGCGGACGATCTCGACCCGTTCGGCGAGGGGAATCACCGGCGCCACCCCCTTGTGCCGGATCAGCACTTCGTCTGCCACGACGCCAGCGATCAGATATTCGCAGTGCTCCCTGGCGCGACGGAGCAAATTGAGATGGCCGATGTGAAAGAGATCGTATGCGCCCGGCGCGTAACCAATGCGGATCATGTGAGTGGTCCTGTTCTTATCGGGACTTCAGCGCGGCAGACGCTACCGTGACGATGGCAGCGGCACGCTCCGCTTCCTGCGATGCAATCCAACATCGCTCGCCGAGATGCTCGTTGCGGCCGGTCCAAAAGCAGACGAGGCTCGCACAACGTGCGAGCCTCGCTCAAAGACATCGGATGTACCGATGGTGAGGATGCGTTCCGATCAGGCCGCCGCCTTGAGCAACCCGAGCTGGGTCAGCGCGGTGACGCCGTCATCGAGACCGATCTCCTCGACGATCTTGCCGTTGACGACCTTGAGCACCGTCGTGCCCGTGAAGTGCATCTTGCGGCCAGTCGCAGCCGGAAGGCTGCCGATCAGGAAATCGTTGAATGCCGGGCCTGTGTGAGTACCGCCGCCTTCCCATTGACCGACGACATAGTCGCCCTCGGCGATCAGATCCGCGGTGCCCCAGAAGTTCAGATCGGGAAACGCGGCGCGGAAGTCGGTCATGAACGCCTTGATGTCGGCGCGGCCGCGCCGGGGCTCATGCAGCGAATATTTCAGCAGCATTTCGGGGGCCGCGATCTCGTCGATGACACCAAGATTGACGGTCTTGCCCCAGAATTCCGTGAACCAACGACCAACGACGGCCTTGTTATCATCTTGTTTGCTCATTGAAAGACACCTTTGTTTTGCAGGAACTACAGATCGACTGGCGATCGCTGCAATCACTAGGCATCGTCCCCCCGAGCAGAACTCCGGTTCTTGTCTTGAAATTGAAAGAAGCGGCTTCACGCGGTCCGTCGAACCGCCGACGGCCGCTCGGCAGTAAAGCGATCTCTGGATCACTTGCCTCTCGTCCCTGGTAGATTACGATGTTGCCTAACGAGCAGACTTTCTCGCCATCTGAACGACCATTGATGCCGCGCGTGGCGATGTGGCCGAGCGGGGGGGGGCCGCAAGCATTCCATAACCGCTCATTCCACGAAATCTAACGCGCTGTTAGACGCTGCCATCAGGCGCGCAAAATCGCGAAAAATCGTAGTTTGGCATAGAAGTTAGTGGGATGGCGTAGCGGGATTCCGCTACCAACCCACGCCGGCTGAGCCCGCAACGTCTCTGTCAATCTTGAGGATGAAGTTGCGACAAGCGTATGAGGGCCGGAGATGAAATCGCGCGCTCTGCAGCCGCCGAGCGCAGCAGGAAGCCGAATTTTGTTCGCTACATGGCACTCATCAATGGAGCGGTACTGCGTTTGGTACTGCACGGCGAGCGACGACCGCTCTTAAGTACTGATTGTACTTTTGCTTTTTGAGATGTCCCGGTCCAATCCATCATGGGACCGACTCACACCCCCGACATGCAGTCCTCCGAACGGTCGGTGCTAGCCGCGTGAAACGGCTCCGCCCCGAGGTTCGCTAACCGCACCAGTTTCGCACCAGAAACAACCTCGACAAAGCACAACGAACGCAATCGAAATCAAACAAAACCGTATTAAAAACAACAAAGCTGATCGATATTCTGTCGCTCATAACGGTCTGATTGCAGGTTCGAATCCTGCCGAGCGCACCAGTGAAATCAGTGGGTTATTAGCCGCTGTTTTCTCGCGGGCCCGATCGCCGCACCGGAAACTCTCGCCGGTTCCCAAGCATCGACTTGCTTCAACAGCAAACAAGCTGCGGCTTCACTTCAAACTGGACGAGACCTTTCGCCCATTGATCGTAGGACAGGCAAGTCTATCGTACAAAAAGGTGTCCATCAGCCGGCGCATCGACCGCTTCCGGCGCTAACCCGATGAGCCATCGGCGGGTCGAGCCTCGTTGCCGTCGGCCTGCCCCACGAAGGTGCGACGCTCCATGGCCGGCGCCACCATGCCGGGTATACTCGCATCGGACACGAGCAGGCGGCAATGTTGTGCGAAGGCGTCGAGCAGGAGCGACTTGCGGCGCTGCGCCAATGTCAGCACGCCGATCACCATCGGCCTGTGATCGCCGGACAAGCGAATCCGCGAGACGCGTCGTCCGTCCAGCGCGAGCTCGCAACGCGGGCGAACGTTCGCGAGCGTGTAGCCGTAGCCATTGGCTACCATCGTCCGGATCACGTCCTGATGCGTCGATCGCGCCGCGATGTTGGGCTCGATCCCCTCCTTGAGGAACATGCTGAGGAAATATTCGCGGCTGATCGGCAGGTCCAGAAGGATCAGCGGCTCGCGCGCCAGTTCCTTAAGGCTGACGGCGGAATGACGCGCCAAGGACCCCCCCTCGCTGACGACGACGTGCGGCGGCAGGCTCGCCAACGGCAGAAATTCGAACTCGTCGGGAATCAGCAGGTCATATGTGATCGCAACGTCGAGCTCGGCATTCAGCAGGCGCTCCAGAAGCTGCTCATGGTCGGCGACCGTCTGTATGATGCGTGTCTCCGGATAGGACGACGTGAACGAATGCGAAAGCTCCGGCATCACCATTGGCGCAAGCGTGATGAAACACCCCAGCGACAGTTGCCCGCGGACCCGCTCTCCGACCTCGCTGGCGACCGAATAGATGTACTCGGCCTGCTCGACCAGCCGCTTCGCCTCGACCAGCAGGAGCCGCCCAGCCGAAGTGAGCGAAAGTCCTTGCGCATGGCGGCGGACGAAAAGCTGGGTTCCGAGCTCCTCCTCCAGATGCGCGATCGCCGTCGAGATCGAAGGTTGCGATATGTTAACTCGCTCGGACGCCAGAGTGATACTTCCGGTCTCGGCTGTCGCAATGAAATATTCGATCTGGCGTAGCGTGTATCGCATGTGGCGTTATCGACCCTCGCTGCAAGGATGGCTGATAGCGACCACACCGTGTCTCCTGGAAGATGCCGATCGCAAAGCGTCGGCCCGGAATATAGCAGGATTGACGGCAACAGAATCGAGCCCTTGCCGCTCAGACCCGGCTGTCGCCGGGCACGCCAAAGCCGGGCGCCGCTGAGGGATTCCTCGCGCGCCTGACATAGTCCTCGACTTGGGGCTCGTAGGCAGCCCAGACTTCCTCGAGCGCTGCGATAGGCCTGTCGCTCCAGTCGACTCTCAAATCGACGATCGCCCAGGACACCTCTCGCACGACGCAAAGACCGGCGGAATGGACCGGGCCGGCCTCCCCGCCCTGGTCGAGCCCCGCCCGCAAGGCAGCAACCAGTCGCGTCGCGAACGGTTTGCCGGCGTTGTCCTGGTAGCTTCGGACCATCGCTGCCGGCACCTGGTCGCTGGACAGCAGGTTGCCCGCCGCAATCACGCCCTCGCCGCTATGGACGGCGTGGATACCGAGCGTGTTGCTGCCGGAATATGACGCCACGCGCCCGAATGCGTCGACTAGCGCAAGCTGACGGTACGCCATGAACGGGGTCGATGCGACGAGTGCGGCGCACACTTCGTGCGCACCCAGGCCCCGCGCGAGCAGGTCGAGGCCGATCTGGCCTAGCGCAGGATCGGTGACGTTCTGGCTCGCGACCGCACCGGCCTTGGCGCGCAGATGAACGCAGCGTGCCGCGACCGCCGGGGAGGAGGACGAGATCACCATGCCGAACATCCCGGTCTCCGGGCACCGGGCAGTTAGGGAGAAGGTCATGCCGGCCTCATCGGTTGTCGGGGATGACGGCGGTAGCGTCGATCTCGACCAGCCATTCCGGCCGCGCCAGCGCCGACACGACGAGCCCGGTCGAGACCGGAAAGACGCCCCTCAGGTACTCCCCAACCTTGCGATAGACCGGCTCGCGATAGCGTGGATCAATGATGTAGATGGTGATCTTGCAGATGTCCTCGAGGCGCGCACCGGCCTCTTCCAGGAGCGTCTTGATGTTGGCCATCGCCCGGTCGGCTTGCGCGGCGGGATCGCCGATGGCGATGCTTGCCGCGGTGTCGAGATCCTGCCCGACCTGCCCACGAACGAAGACGATGCTTCCTCTCGCCACCACGGCCTGGCACAGATCATTGTCGAGTTTCTGCTCGGGATAGGTATTCTTGGTGTTGAACTTGCGGATGCGCGTGTGAGTCATTGGCTTTCCAGATCGTTCGGGAAGATAGGCTTGACCGCGGCGGCCTTTCCGCCTCGGTTATTGTAGTCATTTTGGCTCGGGACGTCACTTTCCGGCGCTTTGCCTCGCGGCGGCCGAAGGATATGGACGTCGCATGCCCAAGCGCCATCAGTGCGCGTAGGACGGATCGTCGGCGTCGAGGACGCGTTTCATCTCCTCGAAATGCGCGATCGAGAAGTCGGTAATCTGCTCCCAATCCTGCGCGGTGTTTTCCGCGACCTCGTCGGGGAGCACCTTCAACGGCTGGCCGGTCGCATAGGCTTGCACCAGCACCTGACAGGCCCGCTCGAGCGTATAGATGTCGTCGAAGGCTTCGCCGACCGTACTGGCTGTGACGAGCACGCCGTGATTTCCCATCATCAGACGCGACTTGTTGTCCAGCAGGCGGGCCAGGCGCGCCCCCTCCTGCTCGCTGTCGGCCATGCCAGCATAGCTCTTATCGATGGCAAGCCGGTTGAAATAGCGCGCCGTATTCTGATCGATCGGCTTGACGCTTGGATCGGCCAGCGAGGCTATCGTCGTCGCGAAGGGCGGATGCAGATGCATCACCACCCGGGCCCGGGGCAAGCGCTTGTGCACTTGGCCATGGATGGCCCACGCCGTCGGATCGACGTCGGGCCTGTTCTTGACGCTTGTCGCATCATCGAGGTCGAACAGAATCAGGTCGCTGGCCTTGATCCGGGAGAAGTGGCGCCATTTGGGGTTCATCAGAAACTTGCGGCCATCCGCCGAAACGGCGGCGCTGAAGTGGTTCGCGACGGCCTCATGCATGCCGAGCTTGGCAACCGCACGGAACGCCGCGGCGAGATCAATGCGAAGCTGGCGTTCATCCGGTGCCACTGTAGAATGGTTCATCAGTTGTCCCCGGCTTCTCGATTGTCCAAATGACGTAGCCGAGATTATGAATTCCGGTGGCGAGGGGACAATAGGAAAATCGTGGCCGGTGATTATTGGGAATCTATAGCGGGAGGTTGCCGTTGCATCGGGCGCAAAGATCGATGCATAGCCACTGCTTGCTCACTATTTGCGCACTCGGGCCGATTAGCTCTCGCCTAAGCAAAGGGCCCGCATTTTGTAATTTACACCTCGCAGCTCAGGGAGGCTTACTTCCCGGGCCGAGACCCGACAGGACCTATAATGGACGCGATCCGCGCCTCACCACTACTTCGAAACCGCGGCAGCGAAGCGTTTCGTAAGATGTGGCGGTCCAGCGAACCCGGCCCGTGCGCGGACGATGTTGCCCTGGACCAAGGATCGGTAACCGAGCCGCGGCAGCAACCCTCGGAGATGAAACTGCACGTCCGCGGCATCTCGAAGAGTTACGGCACCTCCATGGTGCTCAAGCCGCTAGAATTGAAAGTCTTCGCCGGCGAGTTGTTGGCCATTCTCGGCCCTTCGGGCTCAGGAAAGACAACGCTGCTGCAGATCATCTGCGGACTTGTCGAGCCTTCCGGCGGCCGGCTCATGATCGACGGCAATGATGAGACCGACAATCCCGCCGATAAGCGCGACATCGGCGTGGTGTTCCAGAATTATGCGCTGTTCCCCCATCTCACCGTCCGCGAGAATGTCGCGTTTCCGCTGCAGATGCGACGAACGTCGAAGGGTGAGATCCGCGCCAGGGTCGAGGCGGCGCTCGCAATGGTCGGCCTGTCGAATTTCGCCGAGCGCTTTCCCCTCGAGCTGTCAGGCGGACAGCAGCAGCGCGTGGCGCTTGCCCGGTGCTTCGTCTACCGGCCGTCTTTAATTCTGATGGATGAATCGCTGTCCGCGCTCGACAAGAAGCTCAGGGACAGCATGCGGATCGAGATCAAACGGCTGCACCGGGAGACCGGCGCGACCATCATCTTCGTCACCCACGACCAGGAAGAGGCGCTGGCGCTGTCCGATCGCATCTGCCTCATGAACGATGGCTATATCGAGCAGCTCGGGACCCCCGAAGACATCTATGAGCGGCCGGCCAACACGTTCGTTGCCGATTTCATCGGCGCGTCCAACCTGATCTTTGGAACCATCACTGCCGACGGCCGCATCGAGAGCGCCGAGGGTGCCCTGCCGCTGCCCGCCAACTGCGCCGCGCGGGCGGGCCAGCAAGTCGCGCTGCTTGTCCGCCCTGAAAAGCTGCTGCTTTGCAACAGCGACGATGGCACCCTGTCTGGCCGGGTCGAGGAAAGCATCTACGCCGGCGCGGAAACGAGGCTTCTGGTCAGGCTTTCCGGGGGCACCTTGATGACCGTTCGCCGTGCCACCGGCCTGCCGCCGGTCGCGATCGGCGAGCGCGTTTTCATGTGCTGGGACCAGAACCAGGCCCGCCTGCTCGAAGGCCGCACGACCGCCGCGGTGGTGTGAAGATGGTCCGCGCCCGCCGCCCCCTTCCATCCATTTGCCGTACCGACCGGTGCCTCACGGAGAAAGACAATGTCTGTGACGACGACGATCACGCGACGTAGGCTTTTGCAAGCGGCCGGCGCGGCCGCGACAGGCGTAGCGCTCCCAGCCGTCTGGAGCGAGCGCGCTCGCGCGGCCGAACAGATCACCGTCGCCGACGTCGGTGGCGCGCCGGGGCAGGCGTTGCGCACCGCGTTCTACGATCCCTTCGAGAAGGCAACCGGCATTCGCGTCGAAAACGTCGCCCATGAATCCGATCCGGTGACCCAGTTCAAGCTGGTCGTCGATACCGGCAGCAATATCTGGGACGTCTGCATGGTGACGCCTGACGACGTGGCCCGCCTCACGCAACAAAAGAATTATCTCGAATCGCTCGAAATCTCCAAGGGGCCGGATGATGACTTGATCCCCGGCGCGCTGATGCCGAACTGGTTCGGCTTCTCCGCCTATGGCATCGTCATGGCCTACCGCACGGATGTCTATAAGAAGGAAGCCCCGAAGGGCTGGGCCGACTTCTGGAACACGGCCAAGTTTCCGGGACGCAGGGGCCTGTATCGCAACCCCAAAGGCGTGCTCGAATCCGCCCTGCTTGCCGATGGCGTCGCGCCCAAGGACCTCTATCCGCTCGACGTCGACCGGGCGTTCACGATGCTTGACAAGATCCGATCGGATGTTGCCGTGTGGTGGACTGCCGGCGCACAGAACACCCAGATCCTGCAGAGCGGCGAAGTCGACATGGCCGATACCTGGTCGGCGCGTGCCTTTGCCGCCATTGACTCCGGCGCGCCGGTCGACATCGTCTGGAAGGGCCTATACTCGATCGACGGCTGGTCGATTCCGCTCGGAACGCCAAAGCTGAAGCAGGCGCGCGACTTCGTGCGTTTCTGCATGCAGCCCGAATGGCAGGCGGCCTATTCCGGCCTCGTCGCGAATGGCCCAAGCAATTTGAAGGCGTACAAGTTCATCGCACCGGAACGCGCGAAGATACTGCCGACATTTCCGGACAATATCGCCGGCCTCACCGTGCGCGACTACGCCTACTGGGGCAAGAACTACGCGGCCATTTCCGATCGCTTCCAGGAGTGGCTGCTGATGGGTGGGAAACGCTGAGCCAGCAACGAATTGGACAGATTCAAAAACACCGAGGGATGGTCATGAGCGGGAAGAAGCAAATGGTAATCGGCGCGCTGATCCACGCCAATGGATCGCATGCGGCATCCTGGCTGATGGACGAAGCGCGGCCACACGCATCCACCGATATCGACTACTACCGTGAGATGGCCCAGTTGGCGGAACGCGGCAAGTTTGACTTCTTCTTCATCGCCGACACGCCGGCCGCGCGCACCGAGAACCTCAAGGTCTGGAGCCGCTCTCCCCTTTTCATGAACGTGCTGGAACCGATCACGCTGCTGTCGGCGATCGCCGGCGCGACCAGCCGCATCGGCCTCGGCGCGACCGCCTCCACGAGCTTCTTCGAACCCTACAACCTCGCCCGTCAATTCGCCTCACTGGACCACATCTCGCATGGCCGGGCCGCCTGGAACGTGGTGACTTCAGCCAACGACTACGCGGCCCGCAATTTCGGCCTCGACCGCCTGCCGCCGCACGCCGATCGTTATGCCAAGGCGAAGGAATTCGTCGATATCGTCGAAGCGCTATGGGACACGTGGGAAGACGGCGCCTTCGTCTACGACAAGACGAGCTGCCTGAGCTTCCTGCCTGAGAAGCAGCATCTGCTCGACCACAAGGGCAAATATTTCACCTTGCACGGCGCTCTCAACATTGAACGGCCGCCGCAGGGACGGCCGGTCATCATCCAGGCCGGCGCGTCGGATACGGGGCGAGACTTCGCGGCCGAATATGCCGAAGTGGTGTTCGGCTCGAGCGGCAATCTCGACGGCGCCAAAGCGTTCTATAGCGACCTGAAGGAGCGCATGGGGAAGTTCGGCCGCCGGCCGAGCGATATGAAGATCGCCTCGGGCATTTCGGTCGTGATCGGGGAAACCGAGCAGGAAGCTCGCGACAAGCTCGAGAGCTGGCAGGACCTCATTCATCCCGACGTCGGCGTGATGCGGCTGGGAATGGACCTCGAGACGGATCTGTCGGACTTGCCGCTGGATGAGCCGGTGCCGGAACATCGAATTCCGAGGTCGTCCAATCATCACCAGGCCTATTTCGACGAGATCGCCGGCATGATTCGCGAGGGCCTGACCTTGCGTGAGGTTGCGAAACGCTACAACCGCAACAAGGCAACCTTCTGCGGCACCATCAAGCAGATCGCCGATCACATGGAGCACTGGATGGAGGCCGGCGCGTGCGACGGTTTCATGATCTCGTTCGTCGCCCTGCCGAGCACGCTCTCCGATTTCGTCGAGAAGGTGGTGCCGGAGCTGCAGCGCCGCGGCGTCTTCCGCCACGATTACACAGGACGCACGCTGCGGGAACATTTGGGCTTGTCACGTCCGGAAAACCGCAACGTCGCATCCGAGCTCACGCCCCCGGTCGCGAAGCGCGCCTAGCTTCGGCGATCGTAGCGGAACGAACGGCAGGCGCGATGGCTCAGATCGCTTCTTTCGGACCTGCCGAGCGGCCAGGGCGTCGCAAGATCAAGCTCGATCCGTTGTGGCTGGCGCTGCCCGGCCTCGGATTCCTGACGGTATTTCTGATCCTGCCGACGGCGCAGATGCTGTCCGTGGGCTTCTTCGACAGAACCACCGGCGCGCTCACCGTCTCGGCCTTCGTCAGGATCTGGAACGGCGGACCCTACCTGGCCGTACTGTCGACGACCTTCGCGGTCGCGATCTGGACCACGATGCTGTGCGTTGGGCTCGGCTATCCCCTTGCTTATTGGCTCTCGCGCAAGCCGCCGCGGCAGCAGCGCATCGCCGCGCTGTTCGTGCTGTTGCCGTTCTGGACCAGCGCGCTGATCAAGAACTTTTCCTGGCTGGTCCTGCTCGGACGCAACGGGATCATGGCCAAGATCATGGCCGCGATCGGCATGAAAGGCGGCGACCAGCTACTGTTCAGCCGCACGACCGTGGTGTTCGCGATGGTTCATACCTTGCTGCCGCTCGCGGTCGTGACAATGCTGCCAGTCATGAACCAGATCGACCGGCGTTTGACGATGGCGGCATCGACGCTGGGCGCCAACAGCGCGCGGGCGTTCTGGCAGGTGTTTTTCCCGCTCTCGATGCGCGGCGTCGCTGCGGCGGGTCTCCTCGTCCTGGTCACCTCGCTCGGCTTCTTCATAACGCCGGCGTTGGTGGGTGGCGCAAAGGACACGATGATCGGCCAGTTGATCATCCTGCAGATCAATGAGTTGCAGAACTGGCAGCTCGGCAGTGCGCTGGCCGCAATTCTGCTGATCTCCACGATCGCCATGTGTTTCGCCTACGACAGAATCTTCGGCCTTTCGTCGGTCGCGAACGACGGGGACCGGCCAACGCGTCCGGGTGGCGCGGTGCGCCGCGCGGGCCTCGCTATCATTGGTCTCGGCGGGCTGATCTGCGGGCTGCTCGAGGCGACCTGGACACGCAATGTTCGCGGTCTCCACGGCAGTGCACTGCTCGCGGTCTATGTCTGGACGCTGATCGCAATCCTGCTGGTTCCGATCATCGCCTTCGTTCCGATGGCATTCACCGGTTCGTCCTTTCTGTCTTTTCCGCCGCCAAGCTTGAGCCTGCGCTGGTTCGAGCAGTTTGCCGCTTCGCCGCTGTGGCTCGGCGCCATGATCCGCTCCTTCGGCATCGGCTTCGCAACCGCTGCGATTACATTGCTGATCGCGGCGATGGCAGCGTTTGGCGTCGCGCGGACACGCAGCCGTCTCGGCGGTGTGGCTTTCCTGCTCTGCCTCTCCCCGATGATGGTTCCATCGATCGTGATTGCGATCGCCCTGTTCTACCTATTCGCCAGGATATCGCTGGTGGCGAGCGACCTCGGCATCATCATCGGCCACACCGTCATCGCAATGCCGGTCGTATTCATGGTGATGCTGGCCACCTTCAAGGGCTATGACTGGAGGCTGGATGCCGCCGCCTCGACGCTCGGCGCGGGGCGTCTGCGCAAGTTATGGCGTGTCACACTTCCCCTGGTTGCGAGCGGGCTGGCAGTAGGCTTCGTGACTGGATTCCTGCAGTCCTTCGAGGAATTGACGGTTGCGCTCTTCATCGGCGGTGGGGTCAAGACGACCTTGCCCAAGCAGATGTGGGAGGGGATTCTTCTTCAAGTCAGCCCGGTCATCGCCGCGGCCTCAGTCGTAGTCCTCATCGTCGTGATCGTGATGTTTGCCATCATCGAGTTCGTCCAGGACCGGCGTCCGACTTCCGCCGTCGACTCCAAACACGTCGAGGGGCGTTATTGACGGAAACAACATATGCAACCGCATTTGTTGTCCCTTCTGGACTATAACGGCAGTCCGGCCTTCCGTGGCGCGGGATAAATCTCCGCCGGCTCGATCGGACTTTTTCGAGCTATAGAACCTTGGAGAGAAAGTTCTCGAGCCTCGGCTCCGAGGGCGCGTTGAAAAACTGTTCGGGCGGCGCCTCGACCGCGATCGATCCTTCGATCATGAAAACGACACGGGAAGAGATCTCCCTGGCGAAGCCCATTTCGTGAGTGACGATTATCATCGTCATTCCACTGCCGGCCAGTTCCCGGACCACCTCGAGCACCTCCTTCACCATTTCCGGATCAAGCGCAGAGGTCGGCTCGTCGAAGAGCATGACCTTCGGTTCCATGGCCAGCGCACGTGCGATCGCCACACGCTGCTGCTGCCCGCCGGAAAGCTGGTCAGGGTACTTGTCAATCTGACTCGCGATACCGACCCGTTTGAGCAACCGTTCGGTACGCTCGTTTGCCTCGGCATGGCTGAGCCCGCGTGCGCGCACCGGAGCAAGGATCAGATTCTTGCGAACCGTCATGTGCGGGAACAGATTGAAACTCTGGAACACCATCCCTGCTTCACGCCGGATGAGAGCAACGTTGCGCGCCGGCCCCGGGAGCGTGATCCCATCGAACCGGATTGTGCCGCTATCGATCGACTCCAGCCCATTGATCGTGCGCAGAAAGGTCGATTTGCCGCCGCCGGACGGTCCGACGATGCAAACGACCTCCCCTTTGGATACTTCGAGGTTCACGTCCTTGAGCGCAACAAACGAACCGTAGCGCTTGCAGACATTCGTGCAGGTTACGATCGGCGCGAGCTTCTGACCACTTTTTATCACCGTCGCCTCATCGTAAGCTTGCGTTCATATCCCTTCGCAACCATGCTCATCGGGAAAAGAATGAGAAAATAGAACGCGCCGACTGCCGTGAACATTTCGAAATACCGGTAGCTTTGCCCTGCGACGATGTTTGCCTGGAAGACCAACTCCGTGACGCCGATGGTCGATGCGATCCCCGAAATCTTGACCGTCAGCGCGGCGGCGCCGATCAGCGCCGGAATCACGATTCGAAATGCCTGCGGCAATATCACGCTGGTCCAGACCCAGAATTCCGGGACACCAAGAGATCGCGCCGCCTCCGCCTGGCCTCGCGGCACTGCAAGTATGCCACCGCGAAAGATTTCGGACAGCAAGGCTCCGACGTAAAGGGACATCGCGACGAGGGCTGCCGACAGAGACGACGCCCGGACGCCCCCGAGAAGCGGGCCGCAATAGTAGATCCAGAACATCAAGACCACTTCCGGGATGCCGCGGAAAATCGTGGTGTAAGTTACGCAAAGCCCAACGAGCAGATCACGGCCCAAGAGCCGCCCGAGACATACGAGCAGCCCGATGACAGTACCCATCGCAAGCGACGTGAATACGAGCAGCAACGTGAACCTCAGCCCAACCCAGAGCTCGGGCAGGCTTCGAACCACTTCCGAGATTTCGAACAGCTTCATCGCGGCACCCCGACGAAACGCTCGAGCCTGCTCGTGAGGTAGGTCGTGGCCACATTGATCGCGAGATAGAGCGATGCGACCACGGTCATGATCTCGATCGGCTTCGAGGTGTAATCGCTGATACGAGCCGAGACGGTCATGAGTTCCCCGACGTTGAGCACGCCGAGCAGCGCACTGCCGTTCAGGAAGCTGACCGCGAGGTTGCCGAGCGGAGGGATCATGATCTTCAGCGCTTGCGGGAGAATGACCTCGAGCCACTTCGTTCGCGCTGGCAGCGACAGTGCCATTGCCGCGTCCCACTGGCCTCTGGGCACCGCCTGGATGCCCGCGCGCGCGACGTCTGTCAGATAGGCGCTCGACTGGAGGGTCAGCGCCAACAAGCCGCTTTCGAGGGCCGTCGTCGAGATTCCGGTCAGCACGGGAACCCCGAAATGAACCCAGAACAATTGTACAATCAGCGGCGTATTCCGCCATATCTCAATGTAGGTAATCAGGACGTAGCGAAAAAAGCCGATCGGCAGCTCGAGCAGGATCGCGAGCAAGACACCGATCACGAGTCCACACGCCAGCGCGGCCGCCGTGATTGCAACCGTCATGCCCGCTGCCGTGGCAAGGGGGCGCCAGAACTTGACTGTCACGCCGAAATCAAGCGTGCTAATCTGCGACCAGTCGATGAAGTTGCAGGCCGCTATTCCGATTGCAACGAGCAAAATGACAGAGCCGAGATCGAGCGACTGTCTCATCCGTTGCAACGCAACGCGTGCCATCTTCGGCACGACGTCAACAATCGAGGAATCGCGGTCCTCGATTGTTGGCGTGGTTTCCATCTGGTTCCCGACAGGTCAGTTGAGCCAACGGCTCGTGATCTCCTGAAGCTTCTCGGAATCGCTCAGCGCCTGCAGACAGACGTTCAGGTATTGTTGTAGCTGGTATTCGCCAGCCGGCACCATGAGAGCGAACCGGGACGGGTCCAGTTGCTTGTCCTCGATCAGGCGCAGCTTCAGGTTCGGGTTCTGCTTCAGGAACATCGTGCCTCCGGTACGGCCGGCGAACGCTGCGTCGGAGCGCCCTGCGGCAACATCGAGCATATGAGCCTGCGTGGCATCGGAAGTCGTCAGTTTGATCTTGGCCTGCTTGAAGAAGCGCTTCGCAAAGACTTCCTCGGCAGTGCCCGAGCGCGTCACGATCGTTACATTCGGCTTGTCCAACTCTTCATAGTTGTGGATCGGGGAATCGACCGGGACAAAAGCGACCTTGGTGTCGGAAGCGTATGATGTTGAAAAAAGAACCTGCTCGGCCCGAGCTGGAGTGACATAAGTTGCCGCGGCGGAAATATCGCACTTTCGCGTCAATAGAGAGGGAATAAGCGTCGAGAACGAGCTGTCGATGTTCTCGATCTTGACGGAGAGGAAAGCTGCGATCTCGTTGACGATATCGACGTTCAACCCTTCCCACTCCCCGGTTTGAGGATTCTTGGTGTTGTAAGGCGGGTACGACGCCTGGCACACCCGGATCACGCCGTTCTTCTTGACCTGTTGCAGGAGCGTGTCTTGCTCCGCATGGCCAGGACCAAACGACGTGATCAACATGGCACCGGCGGCGAGAGCACCCGCGAGACTGCGCATTGTCCAGTTTCCTCAGTAAACAGACACACCCGGCTAACGGCCATCGCACTGGGCTACCGGGATGTAAACAAGGGTTTTCCGTTGCCAAAAATAGAAAAAACCGAAGTGGCCGTGCAAGTCGCGAATTGCCATTTGCCGCAAACCCGACGACGGCCGAAGAACGCTGACGCCACCGATGTCGAATCAATTGGGCCGGATTGCCTGCAGTCTCGCGACAAGGGCGATGACATAGGCGGTCGGGAAGACCTGACCAACGAGAGTTGCATATAATTCGACGTTCGAACTGGCCGTGGCGGCTCGATCGGACGCAGGTGAGCCGATTTCCCCGAACTTTGCCTCCATGAGCGACTGCTGCAGGCGTTCCGCCTCCAGCTCCTGCTTCTTTACGGCCTCGCGAAGGTCCACGATCGACTCAAGTGCCAGATCGAGGGCAAATTGCTTCAAATTGCGGCGTACGCCCCGAAGCGGCCTTACGACCTCATTCTGCCAGCCGGAGACGGAGGCAACGACACGTCCCAGTTCGTGCGGAGACAACCTTCTGTGTCGAGATGCGCACCAGAGAACGAACAGGAGGATGTTCACGTCGGACGAATGCCGATCCTGCAAATCGACGCAAATCCCGGCAACCGAGGGATCCGCATAGAACTCCAGGGAAAATGTCCAAAACGACCCTTTTTTATCCATCTCGCTACGGCTGCTTGCCTCCTTCAGGTTGCTTTCGTGCTCTTAATCGAGCATCAATCGCGCCGATGTCCGCAACTAGAGCGTGATGACTTTTCTTCGAATCGTCATCTCACTCTCTTTTGTTTGAGCATGATCTTTTCGGAAAACTGCTGCACACTTTTCCGGATCACGCACTATCGCTCGATGCCGGCTTCCTCGCCCCACCTGCTGACCAGTTGCGAATTCAAGCCGAACAGGTCTAGCGCCCGTCCGACGGAGTGATTGACGATGTCATCAATACACGTCGGACGAGTATAGAAAGCCGGAACTGGCGGCATGACGATGGCCCCCATCTCCGTAACCTGCGCCATGGCTCGAAGATGCCCCAGGTGAAGGGGCGTTTCTCGCACCATCAAAACAAGCCTGCGCCGCTCCTTCAGGACGACGTCTGCCGCTCGGCTGAGAAGGCTGGAGGTCACTCCGCTGGCAATCTCCGAAAGTGATCGAATTGAGCAAGGCGCAACAAGCATCCCGAGCGTCTTGAAGGATCCACTGGAAATCGCCGCCGCGATGTCATCGATCTTGTAGACGACGTCCGCCAATGCTGTGAGTTCGGAAAACTTCAGCCCGAGCTCGTGTGCGGCGGTGATCTGCCCCGATCGCGAAATTAAGAGATGCGTCTCGACATTCTCGCTCCGCAAGGCATTGAGCGCCGCCAGGCCATAGGCCGCGCCAGAAGCTCCCGTAATACCGACGATCAATCGCTGCCTTGCCGTTGCCATCCAAGCCGCCAGATAGGTGTCCGCGGGCCGGTCGCCTTGCAACCGGAACCGTCTCTAGATGCGGGTCATCAGCTCGCGCGCGCGAGCTACCGCTTGCGCAGGGAATGTATGTCGCTGAGGGAAATGTCCCGCAGGTCTGGTCGCATCCACGATCATCTTTGCAGTCAAGCCGCCGCGATTGGAGGGATCCAGAATCGCGCCCATCGCATTCCGGATCACGCTGATATCGTCATCCGCCTGCATTCTCGTGCACATGGCCCACAGCACGTCGCTGTCATCGAGAACCTCCACGTCGTCATCGACGACGACCACCATCTTGAGGCTCAGATCGTCACCCAGCGCGACAGCAGCCGCATTCTTCGCCTGTCCAGGCGCGGGATTCTTCATCGCGATATAAGCGTGCATGCGGCAGGTGCCCGATTTGGGATAAGCGACCTTCGTCACGTTCTGGTAGTGCTGCCGAAGCGTACGGAGCAGGCGCGCCTCCTGCGGCACCGCGAGCAGGAGCGTGTGCTCCTCTGAAATACCGGGCACGATGTCATGATAAATCGCATCTCGCCGATGGGTGATCGCCGTCACCTCGATGACGTGCTGGGTAGATCGCTCCGAGGCATATCCTGTAAACTCCGCGAACGGTCCTTCGGGCTCTCGGAGTTTGGGCAGGATATGCCCCTCGATGACGATCTCTGCATGCGCGGGCGCTTCCAGCGGAACCGTCAGCGCCGGGACCATGTCCAGGCCCCTCCCCATCAGCCCCCCGATTACCGCGTATTCATCGACATTGATGGGGCCCTTCCAGAGACCGCCGAAGGTGAAGAGGGGATGAGCTCCAATGACGATCAAGATGGGTGTCGGCTGGTCCTTCGCGTCGTTACGTTCGACATAGTTCCAAAGATGTCGCCGACTGTGCAGGCTGGTGCCCAGACGCCGGGGGCCTTTGACCTGCATGCGATGGAAACTGGCATTGCGAACTCCGCTATCCGGATCTTTGGCAATAACGATCGCATTCGTGATGTAGCGGCCGGCATCCTCTGCGAAATGCACCATGATGGGCAGTTTACCGAGGTCGGCGGCATCGTTCCTGTGAACGACTTCCTGGACGGCTCCGGTCTTGGACAAGACGGGCTCGATCACCTGATCGCTGCGCCGAGCCAGATCCTCGATCAAAACCTCCTCTCCAATGCCAAGTGCGGCAGCAAAATTCCTGCGCGACGCAAACAGGTTCGCAAGAACCGGAAACGAGCTGCCCTGAACATTATCAAACAAAAGGACGGGTGATCGCTTGCGGCGATCCATTTCCATGGCGAGAGCGCTGATCTCATAGTCCAACGCAACAGGCTCTCTTATCCGCAAGAACTCGGTCGGATTGTTCTTCTCAAGTTCCGCGAGGAACGTTCTGAGAGACATTTCTCCACCCATGGCGGCTTGACCTCCTTCACTCGGCTTTGGCGTTCCTACATTCATCGCATCTCAATCCGGCCGTCCATTCATGAAGCGCCTGTCCGATTGCATTCAGCGGCACTCATCGAGCAACCGATCCATCATGCGATCGCAGGCCTCGATCTGACTCAGCGCGACGAACTCATCCGGCTTGTGTCCCTGATCCATCGAGCCAGGACCGCACACGACTGCCGGTACGCCAAGCCGGCTTGAGAATAATCCTGCTTCCGTCCCAAACGCGACGTTGAAAGGATTCGGATGGTCGACGATTCTCCTGGCAAAACGCACCACTTCCGAATCCAATGGCGTCGTCAATCCGGGGTATTCGTTCATGACATCGACGCGAATGTCGGCCTGAGGAAAAACGGACCTTCGCTTCATGGCGATCCGCGTGGCTCCCTCCACGAGACGATCAAGGATTGCCGTCCCATCGTCTCGGCCGATGTTGCGGATCTCGAAGTCCACCGTGCACTTGCCCGGGACAATGTTCAGAGCCGTGCCACCTTCAATTTGACCCACGTGCAAGGTGGTATAGGGCACGTCGTAGCTTTCGTCCCACGAGCCCGCTTCGACGATCTCTTTCTGACTCTGCCGAATGAATCCCACGAAGTCACAAGCGAGATGAATGGCGTTGAGGGCTTTTGGGGCAAGCGCGGAATGGCCTTCGACGCCACAACAGGTCGCCCGGGCAGCAATCTTGCCCTTGTGCCCGGTCGCAAGGCGCATCAGCGTCGGCTCGCCGACGATGACAAAGCGCGGCTTGACGGGGCGCTTTTCCAACTCGTCAATCAGGGAGCGTACACCGATGCAACCGACCTCCTCATCATGGCTGAAAGCAAGATGGATAGGCTTGCTCAGCGTCGTGCCGGCCATCCGGCCCACAAGAGAGAGAACGCACGCGAGAAAGCCCTTCATATCCGCCGTCCCGCGTCCATAGATACGTCCGCTCAACAGCTGCATTCGAAACGGATCGATGGACCAGTTCTGGTCGTCCACGGGGACGACATCGGTATGGCCGGACAGCATCACTCCGGGAACGTTCTTCGAGCCCACCGTGGCGAAAAGATTCGCCTTCCGGCCATCGGCTGTGCAAATCAGCTCGGCTTCGATGTTCCGCTCGGCCAGGAAAGAGCGGATGAACTCGATGAGATCGCGGTTCGAATCGCGGCTCACCGTCGGAAAGGCAACGAGCTTGTCGAGAATTTCAAGCGTGGTCATTGGCGCAAGCATTGCTCGTACTCATCGACGAAATGTCAGCCCCTCGCTTTGTCGGCGCGAAGCGACGCCTGTTCCGCAGCCGCCGTTATTTCAACGTTTGTTCGCTGAGCATGATACTCCATGTATCTGCGCCGGGTGGCAATGCGGTCCGCGAGATGCTTGGCATCGTGCCAGACCCCCCAAATGAAGGCCGACCCTCGTCGCGACTGCCATGGAAGGCCAAGGAAATAGATTCCGGGCTCGGAAGACACGCCCCGTTGATGCCTCGGACGACCTTCCTCGTCGAAGGCGTCTACTTTCAGCCAGCTATAGTCCGACGTAAAACCGGTTGCCCAGATTATCGACGTGATTCCGGCCTCGGCCAGGTTCAGCTCCAAGATCGGACTGGTCATGCACGCCGGATCAGGTTTGAGTTTTCTGGCCTCCGGCTCTGCTGGAAGGTCAAGGCCATTGCGGACTACATAAGCGTCTGCCTCGTCCAGCAGCGCGAGATAGTTGGCATCTCCGTGCGCAATGTTGTCCGACAGATCCGCCGCGAAGGTCAACGTGCCATTGTTGAATGATTGCGCCATGCCCAGCAGTATCGCTCCCTGCGCGGCAAGAACCCGAAAGTCGACCGTATGCCCGCCTCCGGCGCCGCTCACGGCAATGGTGATATGACTTGTGCCAGCCGGCCGCGTTTCGGCATCCCACTTGCCGAGAACGCCGAGCCACCAGCAGTAGTCGCGCTCGCGATAGGCCCGGGGAGGACGTTCGTGCGGGCCGACCGACAGATAGACGCGCTTTCCCGCTGCCAGCAGCTCTTCGGCGATCTGCACCCCCGAAGAGCCCGCGCCGATAACCAGAGCCGCACCCTTAGGCAATTGATCGGGCCTGCGATAGGCCGTTGAATGAATTTGCAGAAGGCTCACGTCCCCGGGGATGAGATTCGGAACGAGGGGACGCTGGAAAGCGCCGGTCGCGGCAACGACACTGTCGGCTTCGATCGGGCCTTGCGAGGTTTCGACCAGGAAACCGAGTCTGTGTTCGAGCTTCCGAACGCTCTTTACCTCAACACCGCAGCGAATAGGCGCCGCTATCCTTTTTGCATAGGCAACAAAATATTCCTCAACCTGCTCCTTGGTCGGAAACCCGTCAGGATCGACATTCGGAAATTCCATGCCGGGAAATCGATCATGCCAGGCCGGACCATTGGCCGCCAGCGAGTCCCATCTCTCGGAGCGCCAGCGTTCCGCGATGCGGTGCCGCTCCAACACGACATGAGGCACGCCGCATGCGGTCAGATGCTCGCTCATGGCCACCCCGGCTTGGCCAGCGCCGACAACGACTGTATGCACTTTCTCGATTGACATTTCCGGACCCTTCTTCCTCCTCCGAGACCTCCAGAAAGGTCCGATGGTCAGCTTATTAGAGCTGTCAGGTCGGGAAAATTATGTTTTCAGGTGGCAATGCTTAGCTTGCCCCTAATGCTCGGCGGCGGGCGCGCCGGCCGGCCCTTTCGCCGTTGATCGGCATTGTCGTCAGATAACCTATGCCGGATCGTTTGGCCCGGAGCCCTTGTTCTGGCGCTTCCTGCCAGCCCACAGCAAGCCAATGAGTCTGCGCAATCGACCACTCCATGCCTTGAGGCGGAACGATTGGAGATCATCATAGAGTTCCGGTGGTAGATGAATCTGGTCCATCCTGTCTTCTCCCAATCGCGTTCGTATTCTGCCGCTCGATGAGGACTAGGGGGAAATCGTTTCGTATGGATCGCTTGCCATGATCGTCCTCAACTGCCGCAGATGACGTTCAAAAGCGCCTGGCGGCGCTCGTTCCGCACGATCTCGAGGGCGCGATCAATCGCGGCCGGCAGCTCCGCCGGATCTTCCACCCGCTCACCATAGCCCCCGGCCGCCTCGCAGATGCGTTCGAATGCCGGCAAATCGTCCAGGCGGGTGAACGGAGCCTCATTGCCGCGCGCTGCGAGTCCTTGCGGATACATCTGCAAAGTGGAGCGTCGTACAGCGTTCCACATGCTGTTGTTCATGATCACAAACAGGATCGGCAATCCATGCAGCGCCGCGGCGTGATGGACCGCGACGGGATTGCTGAAAAGATACGCGCCGTCGCCGCTGACGGATATCACCTGCCGTTCTTGAGCCGCAAGCTTCGCTCCGAGCGCCGCGCCCGGTCCCCAACCGAGCCCCGACGCGGAGCTCGAGCCGAAGTAGCTGTCGGGAAACTCGAAGCCGCAATGGTCGAGCTGCAGGGTGTATTCGTTGACGACGATCGCATCCGGTCGCTTGGCTGCGCCCAGGCAGTGGCTGACCCAGGCGGCATGCATCGGCACTTCACGTGCGCTCCGCTCAAGCTGGGCCCGCCGCTCTTCGGAAAGCTTTGCGTGCTCGCCGGATATCCAGTTGCGCCTCGCGTCGATCGATCCGCCGTCCCCTCTCGCATCGAGCGCTCCCGCAAGCGCGGCAAGGATGGCGGGGCATCCGCCCGCGATCCCGATGTCGCTGGGAAAGCCCCGGATCGGGATGTGAGTATGCAGCGGGTCGAAACCGCACTGTATCACCCGACAATCCGGCCGCGGCCGCGCCTGCATCGGCAGCCATGGCACATCGCTTTCCAGTACCAGGATGACGTCCGCCTCCGCCACATGGCGGTGCGGATCGTAGCCGAGATTCATCGGATGGGACGACGGGAGCGCGAGATAGCGCGGCTTGTGCTGTGTCACCGGGATGGCGAAGCGCTGAGCGAATGCGGCAAGCGCCGCAAACGTTGCAGCATCACGCCCGGCGTTGGCGCTGATGATCAGCGGCCGCTTGGCCCCTGCGAGCAGATCGGCGGCATTGGCGACCGCTTCGGGGTCCGGCGCGGCGGGAGCCGCGGCGCGAAGACGCGGCTGCCGCGACTGCAACGGTGCGGCGGACTCTGCCAACACCTCCCGAGGCAGCGAGAGATAGACCGGCCCACGCGGCTCGCTGGCGGCAATCGCAAGCGCTCGATCAACGACGGTTTCGAGCTGGCTCGCATTGCGCAACTCGTATTCCCACTTCACGATCTCGCGCAGCATTCCCGCCTGGTCATACATTTCCTGCGCCCAGTGAATGTAGCCGTCGCGCGATCCATGCTGACCAAACTCCGTGATGGGCGATCGCCCGGCGGTCAGCAGCATGCCCACGTTCTCCCGTGCGACGTTCATGGCGGCGCATACCATGTTCGCGGTCCCGACGCTGACATGGACCATGACCGCCGGGATCCGGCGCGACACCATCGCGTAGCCATGCGCCATCGATACCGCCAGGTTTTCGTGCGTGGCGAGCAGCGGTTGCGGCACAGCGGCGCCGGATTTTGCTGCTTCGGCATATGCCTCCACAATCGGAGCGAAATCCGTGCCGGGATTGCCAAACAGGTATGGCACGCCGCGTTCCGCAAGCAACGCGAGATACGCCGTAGCGACGCTGGGTTTCGTGGTCATGGTTGCTGCACCTGATATCCCCGAGCCGAGCCTCATTCGTCGGGCTCGTCGAAGAGCGTGAGTGCCTGGCCTCTTCCCTCGGCGATCGCCCGATCGAAGATGTGGCATCCAAGCATGAGATCGCTGATGGCAAAGCCTCGATGCCAGAAGACGATCCGCCCGTCAGATCCGCGACGGCCCTGCTTCCGTCCGGCGACGATTTCGCCGATCTCCGCGTAGATGCGCGAGGCCGTGAGCTGTCCGCTCTGGATCATGGGGAACAACTGGCCACCCTTCTGGCATTGCTCCCAATCATCAACGACGATCTTGTCGGCGGTCAGCACGGTTTTCGGATCGATTGCCATGATCCAACCGTAGGTAACGACGAGGCAGTCTGGCTTCAGCCATTCGTCGCGGATCAACAACGCCGGCCGTTCGAGCCGCGTCGCCTCGACGACGATATCGGCACCCCGGACCGCCTCTTCCGGCTCGGCGACTGCGCGCGCCATGATCCCGAGCTTGTCGTGCACCTTTCGGCAGAGCGCCTCCCGGGTTTCGGCACGCTTGCTATTGATGCGGACCTCTTCAAGCTCGAACATTCCGGCAAGTGCCTCGATGTTCGAGAATGCGGTGCCGCGCGCACCGATATGTCCAACGATCTTGGAATTGGATCCAGCAAGATGGCGCGCACCGGCTCCGGTGACGGCGCCTGTGCGGGCAGTTGTCAAATCGGTCGCGTCCATGATGGCACGGGGCGTCCCATGGCGGGGGTCGTACAACGTAAGCAGCGCGACCTCCGAGGGAAGGCCGCTGTGGTAGTTATCGACATAGTCGCCGATCACCTTCACTGCGGCGGTGTCGTTCGGTTTCGCCCATCCCATCAGGATGTTGAAATGGCCGTTGTAGCGGTCATCCAGTTGAATGTGGGCTTTGGGCGGCAGCACGACCTCGCGACGGCCATGAGCCGCGAGCCCCTCTTCGATGATTTCGACGACCTTCGACATATCGGGCATCAGCGCCCGTACATCGCTTCGGTTCAAGAACCGGAACTCGACACGCGCCACGGGCTCACCAAGCCGACTTCTTCGCGAGCTCTTCGATTTTGTGCGCATCGAAATCGTTTATCTTGTCGATGTACTCGTTGGTATAGGCGGATTTAACGTCGAAGTCCTTCGGCAACAGCCCCTCTTCTATGGTTGCGTCGGCCAGATCCTTCCATTTGGCATCGATGTTCATGCCCCATTTGGTCACGCCAGGCGGCAGCTTCATCAGGTCAAAACGCGCGTCGAAGATGTGCTCCGACTGCTTGAGCGCCTTTTCCGAATCCTCGCCCTGCGGCGCGGTCGACGGATATAGCTTCCAATGGTTCCGTACCGATCCTTCGGGATTCGCGAAGCCGAAGATCGTCGCTTCGGCGACGCCGCGCGCGATCATGATCGCGCGCTCCGGGTTCGCCGTAATTGTCTCTTCCTTGGCGATCAATACATTGCCTGGCATCTCATTGGCCCAATCCGGTGCGACCTGGACGAACTCGAAGCCGTTATTTTCCAGTGCCGCAACCGCCGTATCCCACGCTGCCCATACATCGATGGCCTTCTGCCGGAGGGCATTGGCCGCCGGGGCGCCCAGACCGACCGACAGCCATTTGACGTCCCGATCGGGATCGATGTTGCTGCGCTTCAGAATGCTGCGGAGGAACGGCACCGATCCCGCGCTCATATCCGGTACGCCGATCGTCTTGCCCTTCAGGTCGTCGGCTGTCGTGATGCCGCTGCCCTTCAGCGCGACGACCTGGTAGATCGGCCGCTGCGCATAGGTGTAGAACGCCTTCACCTTGATTCCCTTCGAGCGCGCAATCATCAGCGCATCGGTGCCGACAGTGGCGTAGTCGACCTGTCCGCTCGCGACTTGCTGAATGCCTGCGGTCGCGCCGGACAAGCCGATGACCTCGACATCGAGGCCATGCTCCTTCCAAAGCCCCAGGCCGTTGGGAATGGACGATTGGGCAGCATGTCCCACCGTGATGCTCGAGGTGGTGACCGCGTAAATCACCTTGTCATTGGCTTGCGCCGCCGTAGCGGACACGGCGGCGAGGGCCGCCAGCAGCGAGATTATTCGACGTCGCATTTTGACACCTCAAACGATGGTTGATTGGTTCGACGATCGGCAACGCGCATTCGAAATCAGATCGACTGCGAGAAGCCGGCATTCCAGAACATCAGGCGTGATTGCACGAAGCGTACGGCCATGCTCAGGGCGACGCCGAACAGGCCAAGGATGACGAGGATCGCGAACATCTGCGCAACATTGAACTGGAAATTGGCTTCCAGAATGAGGTTGCCAAGGCCAGCCTTCGAACCGACGAACTCGCCCACGATGGAGCCAAGGATCGCGAGCACAATCGCGACGTTCAGCCCGGCGAATATGAAAGGCAACGCATTGGGCAACCGCACGAGGCGAAATGTTTCCCAACCGGACGCTCCAAGCGAACTCATCAGATCAAGCTTGCCCTGATCGCATGATTTGAGACCGACGATGGTATTGACCAGGATCGGGAACAGCGCCACGAGCGCGACGATCACGATCTTCGACTCGATGCCATAGCCCGCCCAGACGATGATGAGCGGAGCGATCGCAATCTTCGGCAAAGCCTGCAGCGCGATCAGCCAGGGATAGATGGTCCGCTCCACAATGCGAAACTGTGCGATCAACGCTCCCAGGCCGATACCGAAGAGCGCCGCCAGGAAAAATCCCAAAATGGTCTGCAGCGCCGTAACGTAGAAATGCTGCACGAACAGCCCGGATTTCAGCCCGTAGTACAGCGACATCGCGATCGCGGTCGGCGCAGGAAGGATGAAGTCGGGCACGTGCAGCACACGTACTGCACCTTCCCAGATTACGAGCACAAGCCCGAACGCGGCTGCCGAGATGATGGAGTCGCTCCCGGGAATGCTGCGTCCGCTCAACGCGCCGTTTCCCCCGGCGCGAACCGGACCATTTCCTGCGCCTGACAATTTTTCAGTCATATTGGACCCTCCCGAGAACGACTCCGGCGCCACCTTCCGGTTTCTTTTCGTCACCATCGAGCAAGTGTCGAAGCCTGCGGGTATAGTCACCGAAGGCTGCTTCGCTCAGAAGATCGAGGTTGCGAGGACGCTGCAGGCCGATCGTCACGTCCGCAATGATCCGGCCAGGACGCGGCGACATCACGATCACGCGGTCGCTCATGAAGACCGCTTCCGAGATCGAATGCGTGATCATGAAGACGGTTTTCCTTGCCGAATGCCAGATTTTGAGCAGTTCCAGGTTCATGTGCTCGCGCGTGAGCGCGTCGAGGGCTCCGAACGGTTCATCCATCAGAAGCACGGACGGGTCATGGATGAGTGCCCGTGCGATCGCGACGCGCTGGCGCATGCCGCCTGAAAGCTCGAACGGATACTTCTTTTCGAAACCCTTCAGTCCGACGAGATCGAGTAGCCAGAACGCACGCTCGATCGCCTGCTTTCGATCAAGTTTCAGGACCTGCGCGGGCAACAGCACGTTCTGAAGCACCGTCCGCCAAGGCAGCAGGTTGGCGTCCTGAAATACGATTCCAATGTCCTTGTTCGGGCCGCTCCGTTTGCTGCCGGTCAGCAGCAAATTTCCATTGTACTGCGTCTCGAGACCGCCGATGATCCGAAGCAATGTCGTCTTTCCACATCCTGATGCGCCGATGACCGAGACGAATTCCTGCGCGCGGATGTCCAGACTGATGCCGTGTAACGCATTGATCGTCTCACCGCTTGCCGTCGCATAGATCTTGCTCACGTCTTGCAGAGAGACTGCGATGGAGTCGGTCGATGCGCGCCAAGCCGAGCTGCTCGTCGGCGGAAATTCGAGAATGGTGGGCGTCATGCTCATGATGATCCAGGCTCCCCGGCGATTTCTCTTTTATTTATGCAAAATGCGGACCAAACCGGATGTCGACGAAATTCAACAGAAGGCTGAACCTGCCACTGCGTTGAGAGCTGCTTGCTCGAACCAAGCATCGGAAGGGCAGCAGAAATCAGGGCGCCGACGCTGCGATGTCCTGCCGCAACTAGAGCGTCGAGAGCAGTCATTTTTCCGCGCCTCCGTCAAACTCCGGCTCATTCGCTTTCCTCACAGTTGCAGTCGAAGGCGCGGTGTTCTCGCCCGTGATACGCAGATCATCATCGTCTTGTTCGCAGCACGTTCCTCCGCGGAAAGGAGCGTGTCCCGGTGCTCGGGCTCGCCGCTGATGACGACCGTCTCGCAGGTTCCGCAGACGCCCTGTTCACAGGCGCTATTGATGTGGTGCCCGTTGTCGCGGAGGACTTCCAGGATGGTGCGATCGGGCGGCACGGTCAGCACGACGCCGCTTCGCGCGAGCTCGATTTCGAACGTCGTGTTCTGACCGGCATCGTGCTGCGCCGCGCTGAACCATTCGAAATGAACCTGCTCCGGCGGCCAAGACGACGTCGCCCGCGCGACGGCTTCCATGAGCGGTTTTGGTCCACAACTGTAAATGTGGGTATCGAGCGATTGCCGACTGACCAACGCATCGACATCGAGAATGGGCGTGTCGCTGAAATAGGCATGCACTCGCTCCGGCGCGAGTTTCGCGAGCTCATGGTAAAAGGCGGCATGGTGCTCCGAGCGCGCGCAGTAGTGAAGCGCCCACGCCCGTTTCTCCTCGGCCAGGGCCGTAACCATCGCCGTAATGGGCGTTATTCCGATGCCGCCGGCAATGAAGAGAGTGGGATGATCGCCCGGTGCCAGCGGAAAATGATTGCGGGGGCTCCCAATGCTGAGCAAGGTTCCAACGCCAATGCGCTCATGTATACCGCTCGAACCGCCGCGGCTCTGCGGTTCCTTTTTTACGGCAATCGTGTAGGTCCCGAGCGCCACCGCCTTACCGCACAATGAATATTGCCGGACCGGTCCGCCCGGTACTTGCACGTCGATGTGGGCGCCTGGCGAAAACGGGGCAAGCGCGCGACCATCGGCCTCCTCCAGATCGAATGTCATCACGTTCGTTGCAGGATGGCCTACGACAGCGACCCGGACCCGACGTAGATCGAGGAGACGGCTCATCATCATGTTTCGATGTCGCCGCGTCGAATATCGTAATCAGGATCGGTCATGGCGCCTCCATCAAACCGCGACGTCCAGTGGATTCTTCGGCTGCGTGGCCCTCGCCTCGGGGTCTATCGCCCGACAGAAAGCGGCTGCATTCTGGATGTGCGTTCGCATCCGCTCCGCGGCGGCTTCGCCGTCACGCTTCTCGAGCGCCTCGAAAATGCTTTCGATCTCGTGGAAGCCGTCCTGCACGCGATCGAGCGAAACCGAGCAGGCGCGACGTATCCATTGCACTTTGTCGCGCAGATTGTTCAGGATATCGTGCACCAACTGATTGTCGGCAGCCGTGTAGATGGCCTGATGCAGCTGGTTGTCCAAGTCTATGAACGGCTCCGAACGGCCACTGGTGATGCGAGGCCCGAGCGTGTCGAACGCCATTTTCAGCGCATCGAGCTCCTTCGAAGTGATGCGCACGGCCGCGATGCGCGTCGCGTGCATCTCGAGCACCGTGCGCAGTTCCGTTACTTCCTGGATGTCCCGGTTCGTGAGCGCCTTCACGAACGTGCCGCTTTGCGGCGAAATCGCGAGCCACCCCTCGCCCTTCAGCCTTGCCAACGCCGAACGCAAGGGGGAGCGTCCAACCCCAAGCTCGGATGCAAGGCGCGTTTCCGAAAGCCGCTCGCCCAAGCGATATTCCAGCTCCACGATACGGCGCTTGATTTCGCGGTAGACGTAGGCGGCCTGGTTCAGTTCACTCATCGATAGCCCTTATTTTAGAGAAACCCGCTATTCCGGCGCGATCGCAAAACCCTCCACCTCGAGGGTGACGCCTTCGAGACCCATGGTTCCCAGCGGCACCTCCGTGACCGGCGGCATTTGCGGACTGAACTTGCGCCCTGCAAGCGGAGTGCCGTTGCTGGCGCTGAACTTGTAGAAGCCCGTGACCTCGACGAGATCCTGCATGCGTGCGCCGAACCCGTCGAGAATACGTCGGATGAACTCCATCGTGTTGTCGGTCTGCAGCGACATATTTCCGTCGTCGACCACAAGTCCCTTCTCGTTCATCGAGTATTGTCCACCGAGCACGATCAGTCGCCCGACCTTAATGCCTTGCTGGAACGAAACGCGGATAGGCCAGTCCCAATGTCCGAGCGGCCAGGATAATGCGCGCGGCAATCGTCCGTCCGCGCCTCGCAAGGCAATGCACTCCTGACGGATCATGGCTCCGTCGGGATAGGCCCGAGGTACGGGAACGCCTGTTGCGCCGGGTCCGGGGAATCGAAATGCGTTGCTGCGGACTTCTGCCGCACGCCGCCAATCGGCATCTGTGCCTTGCCCGAGATACCACGTGTTAAGCTTGACCACGTCGTCAAGATCGCAGCCAAGCGTGTCGAGCACTTCGGATATGTTGCTGATGGTCAGTTTCGCCTGCGAAACGATGCCGCCATCGTGAACGATCGCGCCGCGACCATCCTTCGCGGATTGCGCACCAACGAACACGAACTCGCCGCAGCGCAGCCCGTGGCTGAATTCGCCGCCTCGCGGCCATGCCCAATGGCCGGTGGGATGCCCCGGGCGGCGCGGCGCCTTGCCGTCCGCATTGTCGATCGCGACCGCCTTGATGAGAACAGCCATGTCCGGTAGCCAAAGTCGCGGCAGCGCCACCAGCGAAATCACCGGCGGCACGTCGCTCCTTACGCAAGAGCGAATGCGGCGAAGCAGCTCGTCCTCACCGTCGGCGTCGCTTACGGTATGGAACACGAGAAGCTTGACGACATCGGCAGCACGACCTCCAAGCGTCTCCACGGCCCGCCCGATCTTGGCCATCGCGGCGTCCACCTGCACCGCGACCCGGCCCGGATTTTGGATGCCTCCGTGCCCATCGCCGTCGTACTGTCCTGCGATCCACATCAGGCGGCCGAAACGCGAACCCTCGCCTTCCTTGCTCGACACCCGCCAGGCCGCGGACGGGCCGCTTTCAGGGTAGAGAAATCCGTGCACCCGCGCCTCGGTCCCTGACGAATTTGCAATCGAGGGCGCCGTGTGTACGGTCATCTCAATACTCCCTCACAAGATCGACGACGTTCGCGAGTGGCTGACCTGCGAAATATCGGCGCAGGTTGCCGAAGAAAATGTCCAGCGTCCGCGGCACATAGGCGTCGATGTCATCAGATTGAACGTGCGGCGTGATGACGAGATTGGGTGTCTCCCAATACGGCCAGTCGGAGGGCGGCGGTTCGGGGAAGGTAACGTCGATGACCGCTCCGCTCAGATGGACGGTGCGCAGGGCCCTGTCGAGGGCGGCAGGATCGACGAGACCTCCGCGCGACATATTGATAAAGCCGGCTCCCTTGCGCATCAACGAGAACTCCTTCTCGCCGAAAAGGAAGCGAGTCTCGGAGGTGAGCGCCGTGTTAACCAGCACGATATCCGCACGCGGCAAGAGCGAGTGCAGAGCTTCCGGCGGATGCATCTCATCCACCGCCGGATGCGCAGCGCCGCTTCGCCGAATGCCGACCACCTTCATGCCGAAGGCCTTCGCATGTGCAGCTGCGCCACCGCCGATCTGACCGACGCCGACGATCAGCAGCGTCTTGCCGTCGAGCGTGCTCGTGAAGATGCGGTTCCATTCGCGATTGCGATGGCTGGTCATGAGCGCCGGGACTTGCGCATTGACCATGAGGAGGCTCATCAGCGCCGATTGCGCCGCCTTCGGCACGTGCGCGCCGCTGTTGGTGAGTACGGTAACGCCCTTCGGGACCCAGTCGAGGGGCAGAAGATAGTCGACGCCGGCGCCGAGCACCTGGAGAAATTTCAGCTTCGGCGCGTCCGCCTTCAGCGTATCCTTGGGGAAGCGATAACTGATCATCGCGTCGGCTTCGGCGGCCGGTCCGCTGTAGTTTTCGCGATCGAAGCTCCAGGTCGTCGTGATGCATTTCGCAACGTCCGGATGACGCGCGAGCGCCGGCTCGTACTGATCCGGACGAACGATGAAGACCGGCATCAGCGAGCGCGAATTCTCGATGAGGATCCGGAAGGGATTGGCTTCCGAATACCGCGCTTTCTCTGCTCCCGTCGGCGATGCCATGTACTCGTTCACCTGAATCGTTCCCTGCTGAAATGCCGCTATTCCGCCGCCTGGCTCGGCGCCGTTCCCTCCCGCAACGCGCGGGAGTGCGGATCGTCGGGGCCAACGACCTTGTCGATGACGTAGTTTCCGATGCGGTGCACGACGTATTCCTCGAGGGAATACCGGCCAGGGCGGAACGCACCAGAGTGCATCGCCTTCTGCACCATGGGATTGATCGCGAGGTCCTCGCGGATGATCTGCGAATATTTGTGATAATATTCGGGACCGACGATGTCCTTGAAGTCCGGCCGCTCGACGGTGCTGCGAGGAAACGTCCAATTCTCCTGCAGCCGCAGCTTGTCCGGCCCTTCCGGAAGGTATTGCCGGTACTTCATGTAGGATGACGTGATGATGATCTGCAGGCTCGGCTGAAGCCAGATGTGATACAACCCTACCTTCCGATCCGCGCTCAGCCCCTCGATTTCCGGCAGCCCCGAATAGGCCACGACGCTCCGCTTGCTGAACATCGCCTCCCAGGGACCATTCGGACGCTCGAACTGCCAGTTCTGCGGATTCTTCGGATCATAATGCTGCCGGTGCACGGTGGCGACGTGATAGTTCTCGAACGCGTTCTCCAGCCAGATCTTCCAATTACAGTCGATCTCGTACGTATCGGCATGCGTCCATTGCATCTGCTCGATGTTGTAGTCGGCAACAAAGGGCGGAAGATCCCCGAGCCAGCTCTTCAACGGCGGCGCATCGGCGTTAAAGGTGATGAAGATGAAGCCGCCCCAAACGTCGGAACGGATCGGCATCAGGCCGTAGTCGTCGTTGCGGAAATTCTCGACACCGGCGAGCGGATGCGGCGAACCGGGAATACCCACGAGCTGACCGTTCAACGCGTAGGTCCAACTATGATACGGGCACACGAAGGAGCGGCAACGCCCCTTGCCCTCGGCGACGACCGCGCCCCGGTGACGGCAAAGAGCAAGATGCGCGCGCACCGTATCGCCGTCGCGAACGACGATCAGAGGCTGCTTGATCAGCTCGATCGTAAAATAATCGCCCGTGTTGGGAATCTGCTCCACACGGCCGACACACAGCCATTCCTTACGGAAGATGAGTTCGACCTCCCGCTCATACCAATCCTTGTCGGCGTAGCACCAGGCCGGGAGCGGCCCAGCCTGCCGCAATGGACGGCGCGTCAACTCATATTGCCGCTGGTCGTACATAAAGGACTCCATGCCGTCCCAATCAACTAGTTAACTAGTAGTACAGCAATGCCTTTAGAACCAGTCAAGAAAAATCTTTTCAGAGCCAACAAGGCCCCCACATCGTTTTCGGCGCGTTCGGAAGTTCCGGGTCGGAGGAACTTAAAGTCCGAGGACGTTAGTTAGCCCGCAGCCATGCGATGGCGGCCCGCGGCCGCCGCCGACACGATTGGCGCCGGTCGGCAGCAGGCTTGCTCTGGTCTGGATGCGAACGGGTTTCTCGGCGCGAACGCCCAAACGATGCGGCAAGAGCCTGCTCTCGGTCTGCAGCGCTTGGTGCGCTATACCTTCGCGCGCCCGGACATGTCGGGAGCTTCGATGGGAGTTTTCGGAAGAGGCGTATGACCCTTCTTTGCGCTGCGATTTGTTGAACCCGGGATATCGCAGGAGCGATCAACGGGCGTCCGCAGGGCGCGACGAGCTTCTCGACAATTGGCCAACCGCACCAGTTTCACACCAGAAACGGCCTCAACAAATCTCAACGAACGCCTGCAATCCGCATCGAAAACGCGGCAACATCAACGAAACTAACGATTCCCCTATCGCTCATAACGGTCTGGTTGCAGGTTCGCGTCCTGCCGGGCCCACCAATGATATCCGTAACTTATCAGGAGTTCTTTGCCGTAACGGGATCACCGCACCAGAAACGCCTCGCCTCCTCACGCATGGCCATATCTCAGCCGCTGGCAAAATAGCGCTGCGCCTTCGATCCGACCAGGGACCCTGCCGTTCAATAGTAGCTTCGGCGGCCTCGTCGCACAAAACGGCTGGAGCTCCTCTCCGCCGAGCGTCCCGTCAACGGTCATCGACCACTTCCGAAGAGTCCGCTTTGCGCCCCAATAGCAGATACTCCGGACTGGTAGTGCGAACGCCTAGCCTGCCGCACGATCTCTTTATGCAAGGTTCGGATTCGCGTCAGTCTTTTTAGCCGATCGGTCACTGGTAGGGCTGCCGGAAGATGGTCTGGTCCTGCCAGATGTCACCGTCCACCGCACAGAAGCAGCCAGGCAAATGCTGCAGACCGGCAAAGCAAAGTGCGGCGGCAGTTCTCTCATTACGCGCGGGGCTGCGAATTTCGCACACTTCTCGGTTAAACCGAAACAAGCCGCGATGGCATGACCTTCTGTGCGACAATCTTTTCCGTCTCGAACTGCTCGAATAGGAGAATTTTGCGCGCTTCCATTTCGGCAACATTCTTTTCCTTGACATGACCAAATCCCTTGATCATCTCAGGCAGATTGGCAAGCTCGACGGCGATTGCATAATTGCGGACTGTTAGACGCGAAAGTACATATTCGACCTGCAAAATATAGTCTTCGATCAGTTGCCGCTCCATCCGGCGCTCCGCCGTGTAACCGAAGACATCGAGCGCCGTGCCCCGCAGGCCCTTGAATCGCGCCAGTAGCTTGAACGCCGTGAAGACCCATGGACCAAAGACACGCTTTCTGAGATCACCCGTGACCGGATCACGCCGCGCCAGCAATGGCGGCGCCAGGTGGAATTCCAGCCTGTAGTCTCCTTCGAATTGACGATCGAGTTTCTCCAGGAAGGCGCCCTCGGTGTAAAGCCGGGCGACTTCGTACTCGTCCTTGTAGGCCATCAGCTTGAATAGATTGCTGGCGACAGCCTCGGTCAATGCCTGATCACCCGTGCCGCAGTCGGCTCGCTCGACGCGGGCGACGATGTCTTCATAGCGCCTCGCATAAGCGAGGTCCTGGTACCGCGCAAGGAACGTCGCATAAGACAAACGCTGCTCCGACCGGGAGAGCGGATTCCCGACCGGAGCCAGCGCCGGGCGAGCGAATGCCTCGACGGCGGCGGGATCATGCGCGGCCAGCCTTCCCCATCCAAATGTCCGCTTGTTCGCTTCGACGCCACCGCCGTTCAGGGTGATGGCCTGATCGATGGCATCGAAGCTAATCGGAATCAGCCCTTTCTGGAACGCGTAACCGAGCAGGAACAGATTGGTCGCGATGGAATCACCCATCAGTGCGGTTGCGATCCTTGATCCCTCGACGAAATCGATCCCGGCTTCGCCTACCGCCCTCCGCAGCACGCGATGCATCACGTTAGCTTCGAAATCGACATTGCCGTCCGTGACAAAGGCTGCTGTCGGCGTCAACGACGTGTTGACGACGGCTCGTGTCACGCCACCTTCAAGACGGGAGAGTGCGACCGGCGACGCCGCGACCACCATATCGCAGCCGAGTAGAAGATCGCAGGCCCCTGCGGCAATGCGGACCGCCGCGATGTCGTCGGGCTTCGGCGCGAGCCGGACGTGGCTCATGACGCCGCCGTTCTTCTGCGCCAAGCCGGTGAAATCCAGCACCGAGCACCCTTTGCCCTCGATGTGGGCGGCCATTCCGAGCAACGCGCCGATCGTCACGACCCCCGTGCCGCCAATGCCCGTCATCAGGATATCGTAGGGTTCCAGCAGCGTCTTGACTTCCGGCATCGGCAACACCGCGAAGAGGTCCGCAGCACCGTTGCCCTCGGCCTTCACAGGCTTGCGCAGCGTGCCGCCGTGAACCGTCACGAAACTCGGGCAGAAGCCCTCCACGCAAGAGAAGTCCTTGTTGCAACTCGACTGGTCGATGATGCGCTTGCGGCCGAATTCGGTCTCCAGCGGCTTCACCGACACGCAATTGGATTTCACCGAGCAGTCGCCGCAGCCCTCGCAGACGAGTTCGTTGATGAAGGCGCGCTTCGGCGGATCTGGATAAAGCCCGCGCTTCCGTCGTCGGCGTTTCTCGGCCGCGCAGGTCTGATCGTAGATCAGCACGGTCAGGCCACGGGTGTTGCGCAGATCGCGTTGCACGGCGTCGAGCTCGGCACGGTCGTAAAGCGTCACGCTCGGGAGAAACGTGCCTGGGTCGGTATATTTGTCCGGTTCATCGGAGACGACCACGACGCGAACCGCTCCTTCGGCAGCGACCTGCGCAGCGATCTGCGCGACGCTGAATCCGCCTTCCGCCGATTGCCCGCCCGTCATCGCGACCGCGTCGTTGTACAGATCTTATATGTGATGTTGATCCTGGCTGCCGCGGCAGCGCGGATGGCCAACAAGCCGCTATGCGTGTAGGTGCCGTCACCGAGGTTCTGAAAGACGTGTTTTTCGGTTGTAAATGGAGCCTGACCGATCCAGTTGGCGCCCTCCCCACCCATATGGGTGATCGTTTCCGTATGCCGTTGCGGCATCCACATCGCCATGCCGTGGCATCCGATTCCAGCCATGGCGCGACTGCCTTCCGGCAACTGTGTCGACGTATTGTGGGGACACCCTGAACAGAAAAATGGCGTGCGCTGCGACTTGATCTGCGGCGTGCGCGCAACTTCCTCGAACGACTCCAATCGTGCGATCCGCTGCGCGAGATTGGCACTTCCCTTCCCCAGACGGTCGAGGCGGGACAGGATGGCGCGCGCCACAATCGTCGGCGACAATTCGCCTTCGCTGCGGAGCAGGACGGCGCCATCCTCATCGCGCTTGCCCACGACCGAGGGGCGCTCGGCCGGATCCATATTGAAGATCGCGTGGACAAACTGGGTCTCGATGAAGCCCTGCTTCTCCTCGACGACGAGAACATCCTTCAAACCCTTGGCGAAACGCCGCGCACCTTCGACCTCGAGCGGCCAGGTCAGTCCGACCTTGTAGACCCGCAGCCCAAGATCGGCACAAGCCTGCTCAGATAGTCCCAGATCAGACAGCGCCTGCCGTACATCGAGATAGGCCTTGCCCGTGGTGAGGATCCCAAAAGTCGCCGCCGGGGAATTGATCGTCGTGCGGTCAATCGGGTTGGCGCGGACGAAGGCCGCGACCGCGCGCATCTTGGCGCCGTGCAGACGGGCTTCCGCCTCGAGCGGTGGATCCGGCCAGCGGATATGCAATCCGCCAGCGGGGGCCTCGAAATCCGTGGGCTCGACGAACTGCATGCGGTCCGGATCGGCTTCGATCGAGGCCGAGCTTTCTGCGGTTTCCGAAATTGCCTTGAAGCCCACCCAGCATCCGGAGAACCGCGACAATGCGAAGCCATATATGCCAAAATCAAGATATTCCTGCACGGTCGCCGGATTGAGGATCGGCATCATCGCCGCCTGAAATACCTGTTCGCTTTGGTGGGCGAGCGTCGACGACTGACAGCCATGATCATCGCCTGCCAATGCGAGAACGCCGCCGAACCGCGACGTCCCGGCGGCATTCGCATGTTTCAGCGCGTCTACCGAGCGATCGACGCCGGGGCCCTTGCCGTACCAGATGCCGAACACGCCTTGTACTGTCGCTCCAGGGAACATGCCGACTTGCTGGCTGCCCCAGACCGACGTAGCTGCGAGATCTTCGTTCAGACCAGGCTGAAATTGGATGTTCTCGGCGGCCAGATACTTCTTGGCCGACCATAGCGCATTGTCATAAGTGCCAAGCGGCGACCCACGATAGCCCGAGATAAAGCCGCCGGTGTTGAGACCAGCCTTGGCATCCCGGGCTCTCTGCATCAGGGGAAGCCGCACGAGCGCCTGGATCCCGGAAAGATAGATACGCCCCGACGGCAACGTGTATTTGTCGTCGAGCGTGACGCGATGCAGCATTGTTTGTGCCATTACGATTTTCATGTGAGCTCGAGGTCTGACGAACCAGCCAAGCCCCCCACTTCATCGGGGTGCAGGCCAACCGTCATAAACGCAAAGCCGGCTCAGTTCATCACGCTGCCGCCGTCAACCGACAGCGTCTGTCCCGTTACGAAATCGCTTGCCGATGAACTCAGGAAAAACATTGCGCCAATCAGATCCTGTGGATCGGCCTGGCGTTTGAGCGCACGGGTCGCAATGTTTTTCTCCATCACGTCCGCAGGCCAATCCGGATTGTCGCGCATGCTGTCGCTCATGGTGAGTCCCGGTGCGATGCAGTTCACCCGAATGCCGTCGTCCCCTAATTCACGTGCCATCGCCCGCGTCATCGAGATGACGGCCCCCTTGGACGCCACGTAATGCAGCATTCCCGGCGCGCCTTTGATCGCCGTTCCGGACGCAATATTGATGATCTTGCCGTAGCCATTTCGCTTCATCGCGGAGATCACATATTTGGTGCATTCGAACACCCCGCGCGTGTTGACGGCGAGAACGCGATCCCACTCCTGGCTCTCGATCTGGCCGATCAACTTCGGTTTCAGCGCACCGGCCAGCGCGGCATTGTTGACGAGAATGTCGATCTTTCCAAAACGCTCGATCACCTGGTCGAAAAAACCCGAGACCGACCTGGGATCGGTAACGTCGAGGTAACCGCCGAGCGCCTCCCCACCGCCGGCGACAGCCGCCTTGTAGACGACGTCGGTCGATGCGATATCGCCCACGGCAACGCGGGCCCCACGGGACGCCAGCGCGAGGGCGAACGATGCGCCCAGTCCTTGCGCCGCCCCCGTGACGCAGGCGACCTTTCCGGCAAGATCATCCATATGCTCAATCCTCACGACGCCGACGCCCCGCCATCGATCGGGATGACAGTTCCGGTCATGAAGCTCGATGCCTTCGACGCCAGCAACAGGACCAGCCCCTGGATTTCGTCGGGCGTACCGATACGGTTCATCGGCACCTCCTTGACAAACAGCGACGCCACCTCCGGTTCTTTCAGTCGTCCTCCGCCGATATTGGTCAGGAACGGCCCCGGTGCGACCGCGTTGATCGTGACGTTGTCGCTCGCCAGTTCCAGCGCGGATTGACGAACCAGATTGCTGATGGCGGCCTTCGCGGCGACATAGCCGTAGCCGCACAGCCGCTCGCCACGCAGGCCCGCGACCGACGATGTCACGATGATGCGTCCATATTTGCGGGGACGCATCTGAGCGGAAGCCGCACGAATCGTGACAAAAACGCTGGTTAGATTGATCCGGAGCAGTTCGTCCCATCGTTTCAGGTCGACCTGCGCCATGCCGCCAGTAGGCGTCAACGGCCCCGGGCCGGCGGACAAGCCGGCATTAGCGCATACGATATCGAGCCGCCCGAATTTTTTTGCCGCCGTCTCGATCGTACTTTCGATCGCGCCGAGATTCGCGACATCGAGCTCAAGCGTGTCGATCTTTAGACCTCGCTTCGCCAGGAGCTCCGCCGATTTATCGAGTTTCCGGACATCGATGTCCGTCATCATCACGCCCGCACCGTTCTCGGCAAGCACTTCCGCCATCGCGAATCCAAGCCCGCCGGCAGCACCGGACACAAAAGCTGCCTGCCCGGTCAAATCGAACATTTCAACAGCGGTCAATGTCATACACTCCCATATGATTCGGCTCGCCAGGCGAGCAACTGATGTAAACTGAAGTAAATACTGTGGTCTGCAGGATACTGCAGACCACAGTCCGGCTGTCAGGCAGCAGGACGAGCTTTCGACTCCACGACAGCGAAGCTTCGACCGGCGGTCTCCGGAAGCAGCAGCGCCGCCAGCAAGCAGAACGCCGTAGCCGGCAGGCCGACCATCATCGCGTTGATCAACTCACCTCCAACAGCCGGGACCACCGCGGGTACGACGAACGGCGCGACGCTGCCGACGCCGCGCCCGATCATGTAGATCGTAGATACGGCGCTCGAACGGCTCTCCACCGGGAACAGCTCGGCAAACCACGGGCCGAACATGCCCGCGCATGTCTGCCCCATCCCCCACAGCATGTACCAGCCGAAGAGCGGCCACAACCAGATCGATTCAGGAAACCCCGATTTTGCGGCATAGTACATTCCGGCAAAGCCGATCAACGAGAGCAGCGTTGGCAGGATCACTGCAGCCTTTCGACCGATCTTGTCGCTGAAGTACCCCAGGATAACGTACGACACGGCGACCGTTATCGCGAGCACCAACGTTATCGTTCGCATCGACTCAGGAGATGCACCGGCGGACGTCATCACCCGAGGCATGAATACGGCGATGCTGTAGTAGGCAAACATGTAGCCGGACACCAGGACGACACCCAGAACCGTGTAGCGCAGCGAGCCACCTTTGAAGATTTCGATCAGCGGATTTCGCGCCTGTTGCTTTTCGACAGGAAGCTCTCCGCTCTTGCGTAGATCGTTATAGGCCGTCCAGAGGCGCGATTCCGGCATCGAGATGCGGATGTAGACCATGAGCAGAATGGGCGAACCGCCGATCAAAAGCGCAACCCGCCAGCCCCATTCCGGGCTAAACGAGTTGGTCGCCCACACCGCAACGACCGCCGCCATGCCGAAACCTCCGGTCGAGGCCGCCTGAATCAGGGAGCTTCCGAAGCCGCGCTTCTTACGATCCCAGACTTCGTTGAACAGAACCTCTCCGGCCCCCCACTCGCCGCCCAGCCCGATTCCTGCGATCGCACGAAACACCAGCAGCGAGGTAAAATCCCATGAGAACGCGGAGAGGATGGCGCCAAACGAGAAAAACCCAAGCGTCATTTGCAACGATGCCTTACGCCCAAACCTATCCCCAAGCCATCCAAAGGCCACCCCGCCTAGAATGGAGCCCGCCAGCGTAACCGACGTAATAATACCCGCTTGCGTAAGCGTGATGTTCAAATCCTTCTGGATCGCGCCCATCAGAAACGCGACAATCATGACGTTGTAAAAATCGAGTCCGTATCCAAGAAAGGTCGAGATCAAAACGCTCGCCTTTTCCTTGCCGGTATAATTCCCTGCCGCGACTTCCATTGCTTTCCCCCTGATATTTCGCTTTTTTGTTTTGTATTTATTTTAGCTTCGCTCGATGTGCGCGCGTATCCTGTCTCTGCCGTCGACATATCCGTGGCGTCTCGCAGCGACGATCATTTTGTCGAACTCGTCCTGCCACCCGGAGCTTAACGACGGCCCACTCTGGCTGAGAAGCCAGCCGCGACTTACCCAGACAGCAACATTTCCTTCCATCTCCAGACTTCCATTGGTCTCGCGAATGCGTTGCGCCAACACATTCTCCGCAACGTCGACGACGGCCTTGAACTTGCCGAGATCCGCCTGTTCAATTAACTGGATTCCCGGTGCGCTATCGATCCGGATGATCACATTGTGACCCCGCCGTAGCTTCCGTTAAAGAACACCAGCGGCTCGCCGTCGCGGGCATCCGCGCATACGACCTCTCCGATCGCTATGCAATGATCGCCACCCGCGAGCAACTCCGTTAATCGAAGCTCCGCAAAGCCGATCGCACCTGCGAAAATTGGTGAACCTGTTTTGCCCGCATGCCATTCAACGGAGCTGAACTTGTCGCCTCCCTTGGTCGCGAACACCTTTGAAAGATGACGCTGGTCCTGGTTTAGAAAGTTGATGCAGAACACATTACTGCGCTTCAGTGCCAGAAGCGTATCGGAGCCGTTGTTCATGCAGACGATGAACTGCGGCGGCGACAACGAGAGGGAGGTCAATCCGTTCATCGTCAGTCCGAGCGGCCTGCCGTCGACATCGACCGTGGTGACGATCGCAACGCCCGTCACCCAGCGGCTGGCGACCTGGCGAAAGCTCACCGGATCGATCGTCGGCAGTTCTTCATCCTGCACGCGACGTGCCACGACCATGCTCATAGTCCACCGACCATGGCGGGCGCCGGAGACACAGCGCCGTCCCGCAATGCAGGCATCACCTCGGAGGCGAACATCTCCATGTTGCGGTATGCCAGTTCGCTGGACAGCGTGCCGAACTGCTGCAGGCAGATCATGTTGCCGAGACCCGTCTTTTCTCTCATCGCCTCGATACGCTCGCGCACTGTGCGCGGACTTCCGACGACAACTGTACCTTTCTCGATCAGCTCCTCCAGGGTCTGCGCCTGGACGCCGATGCCGGTCCTGACTTTTGCCAGCGCAAGGGTCGATGACATCGACGAATAGCCCGGTGGAATCAGCATTTCCCACGGCATCGGCAAATAGTCGTTGAAGAGCCGTTGCAGCGGGATCCGCGCTTCTTCACGCGCACGCTCATCGGTATCCGCAACATAGATAGGCGCAGCCCAGCCGAGTTGATCGCTCGATGCTTCGTACCCGAAGCCCTTTGCCTCGGAACGATACACCTTGAGATAATTCGCCACCGCATCCGCGGTGCTGAATGTCACAACAAACGGATATTTCCGCTCCGGTGCAGCAGCCCACCGGATGGTTTCGGCCGATCCCTGCGATGGAATCCAGATCGGCGGATGCGGCAGCTGGAACGGTCGCGGCCAGACATTCACGTAAGAGAAGTTGTAGTGGTCGCCCTCATGGGCGAACGGGCCCACCTCGGTCCACGCTTTGACGATCAGCTCATGCGCCTCATAGAAGCGCTGATGCGAGAATGCGGGATTGACACCCGTTGTGTGATACTCTGCGCCTATGCCGCGAACGAACCCCGCGATCAGACGACCCCTCGACATGTTATCCAGCATCGCAAATTCCTCTGCGATGTTGAGCGGATTGCTGACCAGCGGCAGCGCGCGGCCAAAAACGCCGATCTTGACCGTCTTGGTGCGCTGAATAAGCGCGCTGGCGATCAGATTTGGCGCCGGCATCATGCCGTACGGTGTCTGGTGATGTTCGTTGACGGCGATAACGTCATAGCCGAGGCGCTCGCCCGCGACGAGTTGGTCGATGTAGTCTTCGTATTCTGTAGCACCCTTCTGAGGGTCGTAATTGCTGTTGGGCATCACGGTCCAGACAGACCGGAACTTCTTGGCCTCGGTGAAGTCCAGATCGCGGTACGGCATCAGGTGAAAGAGAACGAATTTCATGCGCTTTTTCCCGTCAGATTCTTGATCGTTTCGACGACGACGTCCGATCGTTCGATGTGAGGAAGATGGCCGCAGTTCTCGACCAAAGAGATGGCCGCATGCGGAATCCGCTCTTTCCAGCGCTTGACGTACTGCGAAGGTATCAGCCGATCTTCGCTACCCCAGATGATCTGCGTGGGCACCTTGATGCGATGCAGCCATTTCTCGAGATGAGGGTTATAGCCACGCGGCTCCCAAGCAAGCTTGGTCGCCGTAAACCGGTTCTTCAGCAGGATCGCCAGTTGCTCATCGGTCGGCTTCATCGACAACATGCGGTCGGCGATGGCCTGGTTCGCGAACAGGTTTCGTACGCCCTCTTCCGGGCCCCACATGAATGTGTCGCCCATCGGAATACCCTTGACGCGTACGCCGGCAGGACCGACGAGCGTGAGGGACGACAATCGCGTCGCGTTACGGACTGCAATTTCGGCTGCGATCCACCCCCCGAGCGAGGTGCCGACCAATGCGACGTCGGACAGATCGAGCTGCTCGATGAAGTTCAAATAGAACATCGCGATGTCAGGGATCGATGTGATCCATTCGGGGTCGTCCGATTGCCCGAAGCCGGGATGCTCCGGCACTATCACGTCGAATGACTTTGAAAGTTCTTCAAAAACCGGGAGCCAGACGCTGGCGCCGTTCGCTCCGTGCAGAAACAGCAGCGGCGAGCCCTGTCCTTGACGCATTATATTGACGCCGATTCCACCTATATCGGTGCGTTTCCCTGCAGGAGGCATATCCCTCGCCCTTATCTTGCTATGAAGCCGCATGTTGAGCGACCGTTCGCAACGACTCTAGCGGCGGGGGTGCTGGCAAGCATAGGTTGGCGCCCTTGATGGGCCTATAACGATCCGTTATAACAACCTAGAGGTTGTCGAAGCATTGTGCATCTTCAGCTTTAGCCAGACCGTCTTCAGCCAGCGCAGCTCGAGTTCGATGCGCTCGATAAACTTCTTCGCGGCAACGCTGAGAGGTCTTCGCTCGTCATAGACGACATAAAGGTCAAACGGAATCGACGGCGATAAAATCGGATAGATGAAGAAGTTATCCGGCGGCTCTTCCTGCGCAACTTCGTTTGCGACCGAAACGAAGGGAGCAACCACCGCCCAGTCCGACCTCAGCGCGAATTCAGACGACGAAATCGTCCCGTTGATCTCGATAATTCTTTCAACCTTGATCGTGCCATCGGCTATCCAGTCCCGCACGACACCGCCATAGCTTTGATTCTGTGATGGAAGGATCAGTTTCAAGGGCTCGGATTGTGTGAGATCAATCGGAGTGAAGTTGGCGCCATTTAAGGGCGTCCCGGACATCAACACGACCTTGTCGCGATAGATCAGCCGCTGAACCAATCCCCGCTGCGTCTTTGGCCGCGACCCGATCGCGAAATCGACATGGCCTCCTTTAACCCACTCGACCAGCGTGCCCGTATAGGCCTCGGAGATTGCGACGTTAACGTTGGGATAGCTTTCTAGAAATGGCGTCAGGATGCGCGGCAAAAGTCCTCTGTTAAACGAGCCGGGTAAGCCGATGCGCACGTCGCCGGTTACCTTTCCGCCATCTCCGATCTCGGTCATGTCCTGCAACGCGAGCGCGAAATGCTTCGCAATCGGAATACATCTCTCATAGAGGCGGCGGCCTGCAATAGTCGGCTGCACACCTTTGGGATTGCGCTCGAAAAACTTTATGCCGAACTCGTCCTCCAACCGACGAATCTGCATGCTCAACGCCGGCTGGGCGATCTTTGCTTTTTCTGCCGCCCGGCTGAAACTGCCCGTTTCATAGATCAGCATGAAGTATTCAATTTGGCGGATATCCATGGATCCCGGCTACCTTATGCGATCGCAACTGAAGCCACGGCGAAACTGTCCGTTTGCCAAAATATGAATAACTTGCCGCACAAAGGAACTTAAGCGCGATGCAAAAGCGAATTACAGGCACTTTTTGATGCCAGATTCGCCTCCCAGGGCGCAACGATAAGCTCATTTGCCTCTGCCCTTTAGCTATCTGACGCCCATTAGTGGACCATGCGGGAGCCGCGGCACGGAAGTGAAGTGCATCTCTCATCCCCCTCAGTGACGGAATCTTCTAAAGTACCGGCTGACTTCACCAGAGCTACGACATTTTGTTGGTTGATGCCGGTCTCACTATCTGAACAGCGATTGATCGCGGACGTCGCGAGTCGGCACCCGCAATTTTGCAACCACGTCGTGGGGTATTTGTCGATACTACAATTTAAACGGGTTACCGCAGACGCGTGACATCAAATCGAGTGTTGCTGAGCTCGGCCGCGAGCCCGCAAGCACGGCGGTCAACGGCCGCTTTGATCGCACCATGTCCATCGCCCTAGCGATACTCTCAATTTTTCTCAATGGTGGGATTAACGTCTCACGATTGCCCATCGTCAAACTTCTTTTCGTGTGCGTGGTGGCTCACGATCGGAGGTTTCAGCGATGTGCGACCGCGGTAAATGTCAAACTTATACTGCCTCCCCGGCAAAGATGCGTCGTCATCTAAACGCGATGCAATTTTCATATTCGCTCCATGGCTGCAGTGTCGGCGAGTTGGTTAATCCGTCTTTCGGTGGCATCCAACCATCCCAGAGAACGGCCGTATCGACACAGACGGCGCACTTAAACAGGAACACGTTACCGTCACTCTGGAGGACGTAGTTCGATTTCGTACACGCAGCACTCGGCGGCCACCGGGCACATTTCGAACTGTGGATGCCGCGGCCATCTCCCGCAATAAATCATTGCCTCCTCTTCAAGAACAGATTAATGGCTTTGAGACTGCTTACGATGGCGTTATCTTGATTTACTGCTTCCAAGCGCGATACGACCAAGCCTCTGTCTGGTTTCGAACGCGAAGGCCTAGCCTCAAGAATCGAAACGCGGAGCCGTAACTGATCACCCGGACGGACTACCTGAAGCCAGCGGACATCATCGACCCCTGGCGCGGCAAGCGTCGCTACCGCAGACAGATAATTGTCGACGAACAAGCGCATCATCAATCCCATGGTATGCCATCCGCTGGCAATCAGGCCGCTGTAGCGACCTCTCGCGGCCTTAACCGGATCGATGTGCATCGTTTGCGGATCGAAGCGCTTCGCGAATGAGACAATCTCTGCTTCGCTAACTTCTATGGGACCGAATTCGAATACCGCGCCGACTTCATAGTCCTCAAAATAGCGATCATCGATCGACACTGTAAAAACTGAAGTGGTCATTTCGCCGACTCCTCCACACGCGATCACCGCCCTCTCTGACAAACTATGAACTAGCATTTGCTGCTGGTTCGCTTTTGCATGTTCCTCGAGATCTGGCTGAAAGCTCGACAACTGAGCTTACTCTGCATCGATCGATATCGGCTCGCTTGTGGATATCAGTGTCCCTTTTCTGATAGTTTATTGAGCCAAAAGCAAGAAAACCTCGCGCAACAGCCGCATCGTCGTTCACCGAGATCGCCCCAGTCTCACGTCGCCTCAACGGAGAGCGAATAAGCCGGCGTCTGCAGATCAACCCGATCCAGGCCGTCAGCGGCTCTGATCACTTCAAGAACATGCGACGCGTCTCCGTACGTTAAATTCTCTCGATTGCTTTTTACCTCAAGATTGACGGAACTCTCAATCGGTGCCGCCACCGCTGCTTCGACCAATGCTTTAACGGGCCGGTCGACGACCGCGCTCAGGTTGATTCCTTTCGTGAGCCGTCGTGCTTCGGCAAGCGTGGCTTCATCATAGAAAATTCGCAATATAAGCTCTTCATCGGACGCGAATGCATTCTGCGCGCGAATCTCCCGCAGCGTGGGCTCGCCGTCGAATGCCAACGGATCGATTGGAGTAGAAGGCCCTCCGGCAAGCAGCCGATCCAGTACATTTGGATCTATTGGTGCCGGTATCTGTCCATACGAGCCGCGTGCATACAGTTTGAGCTGATCGGGCACCGTGGCATACCGTTGTCCTGTCGTAACGTTGAGCGTCGCCTGGACGCCCACCAATTGCGACCAGGGAGTCACCATCGGAGGGTGGCCAAGTTCCGCTCGCACTTGCGCCATCTCTGTCAAGATCGTTGGTAGGAGATTAAGAGTGCCGGCTTCACGATGTTGGTTTACAAAGTTCGAGATCATGCCTCCCGGAATTTGGTGCCCACAATATTCCTGGTAAGCTTGTTCATCATATACGACCGGCTTTCCGACCGGCTTGCTGTCGCGCAAAGCTACGTATGCAAAATAGGCATCGATCTTTTCCACCGCTCGTCGATCCACCCCGCAGTCGAAGCCCAACTTTTCAGTGCTGCGCATAATATCAATTGTTGATGGCAGGGATTCACTGTTTGCGAGCGGCAAAGCGACTGTCGACACGGAACGCGCTCCGTGACGCATGGCTTCCTCGTAGCACTCCAGCGCCTGACCGGTAGAGGTATGGACGCTGATCAATAAATCCGCGCGATCCGCAATTGACGACAGAAGAGCTGGCATCAGCGTTTGAGCACGGGCAGCATTCAACAACCCTGCAGGATCACCGAAGTTGATCACATCTACGCCAAGCTCGACCAGCTCGAGTGCTTTCTTGACGAAATACTCGTCCGTGTGGACCGGACTCTCCGCGTAGCATAAATAGGTCGAAACTTTCAGGCCCTCGCGCTTGGCACAAGCCATATGGAAGGCAATGTTTCGAAAATCGTTCAGACCGTCGAAAATAAGCATCCAGTCGAAGCCTGCACGTTTGAGGCATCGCAGCATCAGCGCGGCGATATCATCCGGATAGCGCTTCCATCCAATCAGGTTGCGTCCCCGGACGAGAAATTCGATCGGTGTCTTCGGCATTGCGGCCCGCACCAGGCGAAGCCGCTTCCAGGGATCCTCTCGTAAAAACCGAATGGCGGTGTCGAATGCGGCACCGCTTGATATGCAGGCCCGCTGAAAACCGGCTTCGTCCAAGGTGCCTGCAATTCCCAACATCGTCCGCGTATCCATGCGCGTCGCCCATAACGACAACTGGCCGTCGCGCAGGGTTTCCTCAACGAATCTGATTGTTTTAGACATCTTGCATCTCCGAAGTTGCAACGATCGCATCGTGCACGATCTGCCCATCAACAACAGTCATGTCCGCCTTAAGCTGTGGGAGGAGATCGACGTCACAAGTCATCGGATTGCCATCCAGAACGACGAGCTCGGCGGCCATACCCTCTGCGATTGTACCGCGGCTACTTTCCTCCCAGTTCATGTAATGTGGAGTCTGGCAGCAAATGCGAAGAGCTTCTTCCCGAGTTAGGTTACTCTTGCCGAGCGACTGCCTATTGTGGTCATCCCAGCGCACCAGTGCTTCCCAACATGTGAAGAGCATAGATGGCGGCACATTGTCGGAGCCGAGTGCGATGGGAATTCCGGCGTCCAGCACTTCCTTGATGGGAACGGCGTCTTGACCGAGCCGATCGAGACCAAGGCCTGTTGAATGCGAATATATGAAAGATGGCGTAAGCGAAATCGTAAGGCCAAGTTCACGGATGCGCTTCAACTGATCTGAATTGACCTCGTTGAGGTGGAATCCCACGCAGCGCAGATCCTGAAGACGGACCTCCCGGTCGATCTCTTCCAACATCCTGATCGTCCGCTCGGTGGCATGATAGGGCGGGCTAGTGGCGACGACCGTGTTAAGGCGTAACCCCAGCCTCGCAGCCTCAGTCCCAATCTCGATGAATTCTGAATCGGTAATCCCTTGAGAGAAGAAGCCCGCCCATTGTTCATATGGATAATCGCGCGCGATCGGGCCAGCGATATTGGGGTCCGCGTGGTCCACGGTAACTCCGGAAAACCGAAATCTTCCGGTATTTGAACCCCTTCCTCCAGCCGGCGCAGCCCATTGATAAAGGAGATCGCTGATATCTCGCCTCGATTTCGCCGAGGTCGGCAGGCTGAGCGGCGCAGAGATCCGAACCGAAAGTTCGCCACGCTCATCGGCTTCGCGATAGGCCCGCATGATCGCGGGCGTTAAGCCATGCGACTCGTATCCCGTCGTTGTGCCTAAGCGACTGTAGGCTCTTGCTCCCTCCCGCACGGACCGCAAGCGATCGTCCTGCGTAAAGCGTGGTATTTTCTGGAATAGCGTATATTCCAGAATCGAAACGCGGTTCATTTCCAAGAAGACGCCGGTCGGCTCGCCCCTGTCATCACGCTCGATCTTGATGTTGTACGGATCCAACGTTTCTTTCGTGATTCCCGCGCTCCGCAACGCGCAGCTATTAGCAATAGCCGGATACGGCGGACGCGCCCACCACCCCCAAACATTGCGGATGTAAACCGGATGATTGGGCGCGACTTCATCCAAATCGTAACGATTTGGGAATCGTCCCTCCCGCAACAGCGATGGATGATTGACATAGTCGAAAGGAGGACCACCCATCGGCATCAGAACAATCCACTCGCCTTCGGGCCGAGATCGAGCGGCTTCGGCAACTTTATCCACGATTGCGCTCACGGAGTTAAGTCCGACAAGCGAAATACCGCCGCAATTGCGCAACCCTTCGCGATCCATATGCGGATGAGCGTCAAAGAAACCAGGCAAGACTGATCTGCCGCCAAGGTCGATTTTCCTGGTGTCAGGATGACACAACGCAGACACCTCGGCTGTCGTCCCTACAGCGACGATCCGGTCTCCGCGGATCGCCACGGCCTCCGCGATCCTTGACGACCGATCAAGGGTGATGACGTTACCGTTGGTAAGCAGATAGTCCGATTTCACGGGAAGTCTCCGAAGGTTTTTCTGAAAGTCGCGATTATCGCCCTATCCGGTCAACGCCAAACCGTTCGCTTTCGCGCACCTCACCGCGGCGTCGGCATGCGTAGACGCGACGATGGCGATCAGCCGCGGGCGATCGATGAGGGCGGACGTTTTCAATTGTTGCGCCGGGTAAAGACGCCCTCGAACAACGTGGACAATAAGAGCACTCGAGGTCGATTCTAGTTGCGCAATGCCCTTGAGCCTTATCAGTGCGGCGCCGCAGATCTCTACCAATTCTGCGATGAAAGCTAACAGGCTATCGGCGCTACTTCCTGGCGCATCTTCGATACAGAGGCCTCGCACGTCCGAAGGGCCGTGATCATGAGGACGAACTGAACGCATCGCATTTTGTTGTAGGCCGACGGGATCAAACAACTTACTGTTCGACGCAAGGATTTCCTGGCATTTCGACAAAGGCGCAGTGCCATTAATCCTGCGGATTGCTTCCGTCACTGCGGTGGTGTCAGCTTCCGGAAGATCGACCTTGCTCAACACTATCCGGTCCGCGACCGCGACCTGATTACCAATCGGGCGGTTCCGTTCGAAATGTTGCGGCGGCATCGTGGCGTCGACGACCGTCAGCACGCCGGCAAGTCGAAAGCGATTTAGCAGTACTGAATCTGCCAGGAATTCCTCGATGAGCGCTAACGGATCCGCCATGCCGGACGTTTCGATAACAACGCGCTGAATAGGTGTGGAAGTTCCCCGCGCTTGGGCAAACAGCAGTGCTTGCAGAGCCTTACGAACATCGCCACGCACAGAGCAACAAATGCAGCCGCCAGAAAGCGCAACGGCCGGCACGCCGTTGAGCTCAAAGATGTCCTGGTCGATCGCCAAACCGGCAAATTCGTTGACGAGTATGGCCGTATCAGGCAGCCCGCGTGCAATGACCTGCGTGATAAGGCTCGTTTTTCCGGCACCAAGCGCGCCCGTCACGACAAGTGTTGGCAGTTGCGTCATGAATGCCGACTCTTCCGCGGCGCTTCACCTGCCTCGATCGCAGGCTCACGAAGCTTCAACCGTGCGCTGTTGCCTTCAATCACGGTTTTGGCGCGTATTTCAGGGAAAAGGTCCCTTCCGGAACCTTCGCCGGGAAGATATCCGTTCCAAGAATAGACGACGCATGAGGGGCAAATGCCTCCAAATCGTCGATCACCCCCTGGTTCCAGTCAGCCGACAAATCGTGCTTCGTGCGTTTAATCAACAGCTCTAGACCCGCGTCATCGATCCCACTTGGCTTGGCATAGCGTTTCCATTCGTCCGGATGCTTGTCGAGATAGTCCAAAGCCTGACGATAAGCAGTGAGTACGCGAGTGACGGCTTCTGGCGAACGTTGCAGAAGCTTTTCATGTACCAACCAGCCAAGCCACAGCATTTTCTTGCCCGACTTCGCTTGATAATCGTCGACCAAATTCGAAATCGACCTCGCCTCGCCATTTCCCATCAGCTTCGAGGCCAATGGATCGAGCAGCACAAGCGCATCGATTTCCCCCCGCTTGAGCGCGTTGATCAACACCGGGGGACTGCCATATTGCAGATCGCTCGTTTTCGCGGGATCGAAACCGTAATAGTCGGCTAACAACGTCCGAAGCAGCATCGTTGCTGTCCCAGTCGGGCCGGCGTAGCTTGCGACTTTCTTGCCCTTGAGATCGCTTAACGATTTGATGGAAGAGCCCGGGGGAACGAGAACATCGACGCCCGCTCCCAGCGCTATCGGATAGACAACGGTCCAAGGAGAGCCGGTCGCGCGCCATTGCAATGCGTTGGTCCACCCTCCGGGACCCATTTCGCTATCGCCCGCTCGCATGGCCTGATAGACCGCTTCGATGTTGGCATACATCTTCAGTTGAAAATCGACCCCATTTGCCAGATCGAACTTCTGCTCTTTCATGACGTAGATGGGAGCCATGACAAAGACATTTTCGAGCCCCGAGCCTCGAACAACGATTGCAGGCTCACCACGCGCGGTCGAAAGTTGAAACAAGAAACCAAAACAAGCGGCAAGCTTGAGCAACTTTGCTGGCTTCATCACCGTAATCGCCCTCTCTGTACCGTCGTTGATATTAGTTTCATTCGACGCTCGAATTCTTTGAGCTGCTGACGAACTCTTCCGCCAGCGTCCGCGTGATCGCCAAAAGCTCGGGATCGTCAGCTTTTCGCGGGCGCTCCAACGAAACTTTGATCTCGCGGTGGATGCGCCCAGGCCGACTGGCCATCAGCAAGACTCGGTCGGCCAAAAACAACGCTTCGTGCAGGTTGTGCGTGACAAAAATCACGGTCTTCCTAGACTTTTGCCAGAGGCTTAGGAGTTCGTAGCGCATGTTGCGCGCGGTAACCTCGTCCAATGCGCTAAAAGGCTCATCCATCAAAAGGAGATCGTGGCCTGCTGCGAAAGCTCGGGCAATCGATGCCCGCTGCTGCATTCCGCCCGACAGCTGATGGGGATAACTTTTCCTAAAGCGTGAAAGGCCGACCAATTCCAACCAATGCGACACGAGTTCATTAACTACTTGACGAGAAGGCGCGTTCTGCCTGAGCACAAACGCAAGATTATCTTCGATAGAGAGCCACGGAAGCAGGCGCGGCTCCTGAAAAACATAACCGCACAACGTCCGACCGTCGGCCACATCGAGAACGTTCCGGTCGTCAATCCGAGCTTTACCCGAAAAAGTGCGATCGAGACCGCTCAGGATATTCAAGATAGTCGATTTGCCGCAGCCGGATGGTCCGGCAAGACAGACAAATTCACCGTTCCGCACGACGAGATCGACATCTCGCAGCGCCCAAAACCCTTCGCCATCCGAATGACGGAAGGCCTTTGAAATCCGCTCTATAGAAACTTTGGGCTCGTCGGTCCCGAGCAGAGGCCGGCTTAAGGTGGACGCTTCGGTCATAGCACCGCCCTCGGACGCCATATGAATAGCCGTCGTTCTAATTGTTTGATGATCCCCAGCTCTATGAGAAGCATCACCAGCGTGAAAGAAAGCGTCCACGCGAGCACTTGCCGCATATTATAAAGTTGGTACCAATAATTCAGCTTGAAGCCGACCCCCTCAGATCGTCCCATCAATTCGGCAAAGACCGTCAATTTCCACATGACGCCAAGACCGAAGCGCGTCGCTGAAAAGAAAAATGGCAACATCTGCGGAAGGAGCACTCCGCTTATGCGTCGGGTCCGTGGCACTCCAAAGGCGCGCGCCATCGACGTCAATTTGTTATCGATCGTCTTGACGCCTTCCCAGATGACAATGATCACGCTCGGCAAGCCGGTGACCGTGATTGCCAGAACTGTCGACACCTCGTTCAAGCCGAACCACATGAACATAAGGATCAAGTACACAAGACCCGGAACTGTGAGAAAAACCATTACCCAGATTACGGCGGCAGCCTCCACACGTCGATTAAGTCCCATCGCGATTCCAATTGGAACGCCGATCATCATGGCCGAGATGAAGCTCAGGAACACACGCGAGAGCGTCCAGGCGGCATCGTAAAAAAACTCACCGCTTGCGAGATTGCTCCATAAAGTCGCGAAAACGGGTACAGGCCCGGGTAATACATCGCTCGGAAGCGTCTTTGACAGGATGAACCAGAAGAATAGGAAGCATGCGACCGACGCAAAATGAATGTAGTTCGTTTGCAAGCGAAGGCGCGGTGCTCCGGCCTCGATCATGGCGCGATCGGTCGATTCCTTGTCCTCCTGAAGACCGGCTCGGTGTCGCGCTGCGCTGAGTTCGGCTTGGTCAATAATCACAGCTAGGGCAATCTCTCTGCTGATTGAGCAAACTACGAAGCCTTTGCACGCTGGACCATCTGACCTTACGGGGTCAACGGCCCATAAATCGCTGGCGCTCGGGTCGTTAAGTCTCTGTTTTACAAACAGCTCTTTGAAGTTACGAGAAAGACCAATCTCTCATTTGGTTCGTTCATAGAATGCCAAGGCGTCGGGCCACCCGACCAACGGCAGATACCGCGTCGTCGATATCATCAAGCGAGTGCGCGGCCGACGGCTGTGCACGCAAGCGCGCTTCCCCGCGCGCAACGACGGGATAAGTGATTGCTGCGATATAGACGCCTTCATCTAAGAGGCCGCGACTAAGCGCCAAAGCCTTCTCTTCATCACCAATCAAAATTGGCGTAATCGGATGACTGTCGCCCAACAGTGTTAACCCGAGTGACTGCAATCCGTAGCGCAACCGCCGTGTATTATCGGCCAGTCGTCGAACCGCATCGTCTCCTCGCATGATCCTTTCGATCGCCGCTAGCGCGCCAGCAGCCGACGATGCAGGTATCGATGACGTGAAAATATAGAACCGGCCATTATCGTGCAGACGATGGATCAGATCGGCCCGTCCAGCGACGTAGCCTCCCGCTGCACCGCCAAACGCCTTTGATAGTGTACCCGTGTAAAGGTCGATTTGCCCAAGACATTCTTGCAAGGCCGCAGTCCCACGTCCACCCGGACCCGCCACGCCAGCGGCATGACTTTCATCGACAACCAGTAGCGCATCGTGCTTGCGACAGAGGGCGATCAGCCCGGGTAGATCAGCAAAGTTTCCTTCCATGCTGAAGACACCGTCGCTGATCACGAGCTTGCGTCCGTCGAAAGGCGTAGCAAGTAATGCTCCAAGATCATCCAAATCGCCATGCTCGTAGACGATTGCTTCCGCCGAACTGAGCCGGCAGCCGTCGACAATGCTTGCATGATTGAGACGATCGCTAAAAATGCGATCGCCTTTTCCGACCAATGTGCAAGCCACAGCTACGTTCGCGGACGTGCATGAATTGAAGAGCAAGGCGGCGTCAACCTGGTGAAATTGCGCCAGCGCATCGCAAAGCGCGTCGTGAAGAGGGGTCGTAGCCAAGGGCGGGTTAAGCGTCGAACCCAATCCGTACTGTCGTATGGCATCGCAGGCTCGGGAGACGATCTCTTCATCGGCCGCCAATCCCAAATAGTTGTTGGCCGTAAGCAACAGCATTTCACGACCGTCTAGGATAACCCTCCCTTTTGTCGCTCCAGAAATGACCGGCTTTCGATTGCGAACTAAAGTATCTGGCTTGACGTCCATTGCGCTCTCCAACTCTGCACCCTCTAAAAGCCGGCCGCATGGCCGTCCTTCCTATGATCAGATCCCGCGACATATCCGCCGTCGACCCGACAGATCAATTGTGCGCCGCCGAATCCCCAAGACGCCTCCGGCGGCTCGCGTTGAATCTCATGACCCATTGCTTGCAGCTGCTCGACCACGCTTAGTTCGCAGCCCGTCTCGATTGCCACCTTTCGGCCGCTGACGAGGCGCCATCGGGGGGCGTCAGAAGCCGCCTGGGGATTTTGCCGGCAGATCAGCGTCCGTAGCAGGAGTTGAAGATGACCCTGCGCCTGCATTGGCCCACCCATGATGCCAAAACTCATCAAAGGCTTACCTGCTCTTGTTACAAAACCGGGGATAATCGTGTGGAACGGTCGTTTGCGAGGCGCAACGACATTTGGGTGCGTGGGGTCAAGCGAGAAGCCATAACCGCGATTGTGGAGGCTGATGCCCGTATCCGGGACGACAACGCCTGAGCCAAATCCTTCGTAGTTTGACTGAATAAATGAGACCATCATCCCACTGGCATCGGCGGTCGCCACATAAACCGTTCCTCCAGCTGTAGGAGCACCCGCCTTTGGATCGCCTGCTCGTGCCATATCGATAAGGGATGCACGCGATGCGATGTAGGCATCATCGAGCATCGCTGCCGACGACACAGTCATGGCACTTTCGTCGGCAACAAAAGCGTCCGTATCGACGAGCGCAAGCTTCATCGCTTCAATCTGTAAATGAAGCGCCAGCGCGGTGTCCGGCTTATATTTTTCGATTCCTAAATGCCGCAGTAGCTTCAATGCAACGAGCGCAGCAATTCCCTGGGTGCTTGGAGGAATCTCGTGAAGGGTGAAATCGCCATATGCAGCCTGAAGCGTATCACACCAGTCCGCTTGGTGAGTGGCCATATCGTCCAAGGTCATCGCACCACCGTGTTCAGCGGCGTGGCGCACGATACGTTCTGCCAAAGCCCCGCGATAAAATGCTTCGCCACGACTGCGAGCTATCTGCTGCAGCGACGACGCGACGTTTGAAAAGAGGAAAGTCTCGCCCGCTTCGGGAGCTCGGCCGCTTGGAAGGAAGGCTTGATTGTATCCGACCGTCGCCGGGTAGTTTCCAGCGACGCGCTGCCAGGTCGAGGCTATGGCCGGGCTTACGATAAATCCATTCTGCGCATAGGAAATGGCCGGCTCGAACAGAGATTCGAACGGCAAACGACCAAACTTCTTGCTTAGCGCGACCCAGGCTGAAACCGCTCCGGGCACCGTAACGCTGTCCCAACCGCGCCGCGGCATCGTCTTCAGGTTTGAAAAGCGTTCAATGGACCAAGCCGCCGGCGAGCGACCGGATGCGTTGAGACCATGCAGCGCCTTTCCATCCCAGATGATCGCGAATGCGTCACTTCCAAGACCATTCGCGGTTGGTTCAACGACAGTGAGGGTGATTGCGCTTGCGAGCGCGGCATCGACCGCATTGCCGCCAGCTTGAAGCATGCGCAACCCAGCCTGAACGGCTAAGGGTTGAGACGTCGCAACGATGTTGCGTGCCGAGACCGGCGCTCGGGCCGACGGATAAGGCAAATCATAGGAGAAGTCAGTCATTTTGCACCATACCAACGCATGAGCGTTTCATTGATCGACGATTAAGTTCTGGCGAGAAATACTTCTTCGACCCAGCGCGTATTGACGTCGTTTGCCACGTAGTCGTTATTCAGGAGGATGGATTGATGGAAAGGAATCGTCGTTGATACGCCCTCGACTTTGAAAACAGCCAGAGCAGCTTTGGAGCGCTCGATCGCTTCGTTCCGTGTGCCGGCATGGACCACAAGTTTCGCGATCAGCGAGTCGTAGTATGGGGGTACAAATGTGCCGGCTTCACAATGCGTATCGATCCGAAGTCCCTCACCCATCGGAAGGAGCCAGTTCTTGATCCTTCCTGGGTTAGGTCGAAATCCTGCGTCGGCATCCTCCGCATTGATACGAAACTCGATCGCATGCCCCTTCGCGGTCGTATTTGGCATTCCGTCGATCGGCATACCTGACGCTATGCGCAATTGCTCTTCGACGATGTCGACGCCCATAATCATCTCGGTGACAGGGTGTTCGACCTGGATTCGGGTATTCATTTCGATAAAGTAGAATCGTCGGCTCGGGCGATCGAAGACGAATTCGATGGTGCCCGCGTTGCGATAGTTGATTGCACGCGCCAAAGCGACGGCCGCATCGGATATTTCACGACGTATCGCACTGTCGAGTTCATAAGACGGCGCTTCTTCAAGAAGCTTTTGATGCCGTCTCTGGATCGTACAGTCACGCTCGCCGAGTGCCCGGACATTGCCGTGGGCATCGGCCAGAATTTGCACTTCGATATGGCGGATGTCTTCAAGGTAGCGTTCCATGTACATACGGCCATCGCCGAATGCAGAAAGCGCCTCGGCGGATGCACGGGAAAATGCTTCCGCCAATTCCCGCTCTTCTCTCACTACCCGCATGCCTCGCCCGCCACCACCAGCCGCAGCCTTGAGCAACAACGGAAAGCCGATCGCTTTCGCTTCGAAGGTTGCATCGCGGACATCCGCTAGCGGCTCGATCGTTCCCGGAACGGTAGCTATTCCTAGACTGGCCGCGGCCTTGCGGGCGTTCACCTTGTCGCCCATCGCGACGATTGTTTCGGCGGCTGGTCCAATAAATGTGATGCCGTTTTCCTCACAGGCCGACGCGAAGGCCGCATTTTCCGACAAAAACCCGTAGCCTGGATGAATCGCGTCGCACCCTTGCGCAATCGCAGCCGTAATAATAGCCGATGCGTTTAAATAGCTTTTTGCCGATGCCGATGGCCCAATACAAATCGCTTTGTGTGACATCCGGGTGTGAAGCATTCCCCGGTCGGCCTCGGAAAATATCGAGACGACCTCCAGGCCGGATGCGAGAGCGGACCGCGCGATCCGAACGGCAATTTCTCCACGATTGGCTATGAGAACGCGCTTCACTCCGAGGCATCCTCTTTGATGACCATGATCGTTTCATTGAACTCCACCATCGTCGCGTTCTCTGGATACACTGCAGAGATCCTTCCAGAGCGTTCGGCTCGAACGGTATTCATGACTTTCATAACTTCGATGATGCACAAGGTCGCGCCCGCCTCGATCTTTTGGCCCACCTCAACAAAGGGAGGCGCGTCAGGCGATGGAGACCGATAAAAAATGCCGAGCATGGGGGATTTGATTTCCGTTCCGGGTACGCTTGGCGCGCGAGACACCGGAGAGGTCGTCGGAGGTGCCAAAGGCGCTGCCGAGGCGGTTCCGATCGGCGCGAGCCCGGATGGGAGGCTCGTTCGAACGGTTGGCTGCTTGTCGTCTATCTTGATCGCCTTACGAAGCGCCAGTTGGACCTCACCGTCTCGAAACCGGAGCTCGCGGCATACCGAACGATTGAACAACTCGATGATGGTGACGACGTCGTCTTGATCCATGCTGCGTGTCACACTGCGTATCCTTGCCGATAACGTGCTTTGAATTGACGTTTGCCAACGGCACAAAAATGAGCCAATTTGGGCTTTTCGGTCAACGGATGGTGACGACTGTAACTAAGCCTTTGTTTGAGAAGAAAGATGTTGTTTTGAAAGTGCGTACCAACGCGACAATTGGTTCGATGGAGGATGCAGTGTCAGCAAAACTCGTGTCAGGACTCGCGGCAGTACGGCGCCTTCTGGATGGCGGAATTTATCCGGTGAATTCACGGCTACCGCCGGAACGAGAGCTTGCCGGCAAATTAGGCATCAGTCGCGGTTTGCTGCGCGACATTCTGGCCAAGCTAGAGGCCGAGGGCCGGATATGGCGGCACGTCGGACAGGGGACGTTCGTTGGCGGCCGGGCACCACAATCTCGCGATGAAATGGCATTAATCAGCAAGCGATCCAATCCGGCAGAGGTGTTCGAAGCGCGCTTAGCCATTGAGCCGCAGTGCGCATCGTTCGCCGCATTACGAGCCACGGCCGACGATATTTCCAGACTTCAGCATTGTTTTCAGAAGATGGAACGAGCTCCGAATTCTTCGAACTATTTTCGCTGGGACTCGACGCTACACAGAGTTATTGCTGAAGCCGCGCATAGCAATCTTCTGCTGCACCTGTTCGATGCGGTCAATGCAACGCGCGAACAGGTCTTCTGGTCCGACCTTTACCGTACCGCGATGGCAATCGATGGCCGGGGCACCGCCGACCGAAGAGCGACTGCCTACCGGCAACATGCCGACCTCGTCGAGGCGATTGTAAGACGAAATCCGGCGACGGCCGAGCGGCTTGCGCGCAAGCACATCGAAGACGTTCGCACCTATCTACTCAATAGCTAGGCAAATTACGTAGCCAGATCATGGATGCTCTTTCGCGCCGCAAGCCAGCCCTTCAGTGGCGGGTCCAGGCGTGCTGCTGCTTTCGAAGTACCCGCGGATGGTCGCTATGGCGCGCCCACAAGACGCGGCTAAGTAACTCGAACTTCGCCGGTGCCCATCCCTAACCTTTGTCGTCACTGCCGGAAAGCAGCTGGCCGCAGGCAAGATGACCCCCCTCGAGAAATTGACGTGCTTGGAAAGCTGCTGGTCGGCGGGTATTCGATTAGAGAGTGCGCACGGTCGTCCTTGTGCCCGACGAGCCGGACAGTGAAGTCGTCTCTATTACCGAATAATATAACGCGTGCAGCAAGGCTTCTTGCGCACCTTTGCTGAGCGCGCTCTTCCGAGCATCGCTAGACCGTGTGCAGGGAAGCCGATAATAATCTGCGCGCAACCGAGCAGGAAATGATCGCGGTGATTATCGATTCGCCTACGGACTAACTTGACGACCTGCCCATCGCCACTTGATCGGCAACGATCCCTGCGGTTGCAGCTGAAAGCGTCCAGCCTAGGTGGCCGTGACCGGTATTGTAGAAGACCCCTGGCCTCTTGCCAGGTCCGACCCTCGGCATCATATCCGGCATCATCGGCCTGAGGCCGCACCAGGGCACGACTCGGCTTGTATTCAGCTCCGGAAACAATCGCCTGGTCCAATCGACCAGAGGCTGAACTCGATCGGCGCGAATGTCGCGATTTGCACCACTAAATTCTGCCGTACCCGCGACCCGAAATCGATTGGGTCCAAGGCGGCTCGCAACAATCTTGGCTTTTTCATCGAGTAAGCTCACCCAGGGCGCGGCGTTCTGATTTTCCACGTCCTCAAGTTCAACCGTAATTGAGTAGCCCTTTACCGGATAAACGTTGACTCGGTCCCCAAGTTTGGCCGCCAAATGCCTGCTTGCAACGCCCGCGCAGATCACAACTGCATCAAAGTGAGCTTTGGCAACGTGACTATCCGACTGCGTCGAAGCCGGAGTCCAATTGATATCGATGCCATGATCGGACGAAAGTATATCCGAAACCTCGGCATCACTTACGAACTGAACATCTTTTCGCCGACAATAATCCATCAATCCACGCGTAAATTTATGGATATCTCCGGTGAAATCCGACGGTGTAAAAAACCCGCCGAAATATTTACCTTCTAGTGCCGGCTCGATGGAGCGAATTTCCTCAACCGAGACGGCGGTGCGGACTAAACCTCCTTCCTCGAGCAGCTTGTTTGCTTCCATCGCGCGACGGAAATCGTCGGCATCATAATAGATGTGAAGGATACCACGCCGTTCGAGATCGAAGTTTATCTCAGCTTTCTCCGCCATCGCCAGCAGATGCTGCCGGGCCGCAATGGCGAGGCGAGTTGTTGCGATCGTATTTGTTCGGTAGTTGGGAATGTTGGCGGCGAATTCAGCGAGCCAAGAATACTTGTGCCAGCTCGGGGTCAGATTAAGCGATAACGGTGCATCGTTCTGGAATAGCCATCCCATGCCCTTCATTACGGTCGACCAGCTATTCCAAACCTCAGCATTACTGGCGGAAAGCTGGCCACCATTGGCATAGGATGTCTCCATCGCCGCATAACGATGTCGATCAAATACGGTGACTTCGTAACCCTTTTCACGAAGAGCATAAGCAGTCGTTGCACCGGTGATACCGGCGCCGATTACAGCGATGTGCGGCACTGAAGTTTTCTTTCGACCAGAGTGAAGACATGGTTCGAAAGTCGTTCGAACCGGCTATCCCCATCTGTCTCGGTACCTGAGAGCTTGATCCGCCGCTCCTCAGAGCTTCAGACTTCCCCTTCGGTGGACGCTCGAAGCGTCACTCTCCAGATTGTCCAACGATGCGGTCCTTTGTGCCTGAGAGTTTCCCGGGGGGTTGCTCCTTCGGCGCCGACGCTGGCCTAGCCAACGCCGATCTCTCCCTCATCGTCTGGTCGGACGATTTTGTATCGCAGATGTTCTTGCAGGACGCAAGACACTTAAGCCTGCGCACTCGCTCTTCTTATTCCGTTGGCTTAAGATGGCAGGCGCTGGCTTACTACCTCTCGAGACAGCGCGCACGTCAATACTCTCCTCAAGAGCGTCGATGATGGCCCCGCGGGTCTCAGGTTTCAGCTCGGTGAGACGAGACGCAGGCGTGCCACGGCGTTTCTGCAGATACAGGAACACAGCTCCTTCAACTAGACGCCGGACTTCGGAAGAGCCAAGTGGCAGCGCCATCCACCACTTCATTCTTTAGATCGTCGAGTGCCGATTGCTCCGCGGGTGTCAGCGGCTCTCCCACGAGTTCGTCGTGCGACCAGGCAGCCGAGCCTTGCAAGATGCTGCTCTGCGGCAGGAGAGTCAGTGCTGAACATCGAAGAGAAGTCCGAAGTGAGCAACTGCTCGGCGGTAAGATTCTCTACGTTTGGAGCTGAAAGAGTGTCTCCACAAGGATCGGAAAATCACCGTCGCCGGGTCCCCATTCGCCTTATGTGCAGTCTCTCCCATGCGGAAAACAAGGGCGCCAGGCCTGTAAAGGAGCCTTATCGAGCCCGGTGCCCGTGACATCGTGGTCACCGACAAGGAGCGCGAACTCCAGGCCCTGAAGATCCAGCGTGATGCCCATGATCTCGTCGCCGCCTGTCTTCACCACCGGCACGATCTGGATATTGTCACGTCGCCAGAACTGATGGCCAAGGCCGCGCGCGAGATAGAACCCGAGCGGTTTCTTCCACTTGATTGCATCTTGATTCTTGCATGGGATCAGGATCAACAACACAATCAGTTCCCTGACCTTGACAAGAGCCGTCGCCCGAGGTCGTCCGCAAAAGCAAGGCAGGTTTCCGCAAGGGAAACGCGGTCCGCGGTAGAGCGCATGATTGTCGGCGCCACTCGCACGGCAGCGCCGGTCGCTTCAATCTGATCCTGAAGTTGCGCGTCGATCTCGTCGATGACAATTCCCGAGATCAATCCACGATAGTGTTCCGCGATAGTCGTCACCGAAACCGGTCCGCCGAGTTCCAGCATAATCTTCGCGGCAGGCCCTTTGATCGCGGTGCCGCCGACGATCGGCGACACAGCCACCACTGGTACCTGCAGCGCCCGCAGCCAATCGCGGACGCCGGGAATGGCAAGAATCGGATCGATGCTAAGGTAAGGATTGGATGGACAAAAAATAACGGCTGCCGGTCGATCCGCCGCACCGATCCCGACAAGCTCGCGGTTGAATCTTGCCGATGTTGAGCCTTCGTAAGATATCTCCGAGACCGGCACCTCACAGCGCAAGCGCACAAAATAATCCTGGAACGAAAACAGATCGTCCCCACTGCGAATAACGGTCCTAACCGGCTCATCGGACATCGGCAGTATCCGCGCGACGATACCAAGGGACCGACACAGTTCGGCGGTCACCGCCGTCAGCGTCGCGCCCCCATTCAGGCGGCTGGTTCTGATGGCGTGGGTCGCGAGATCGCGATCGCCGAGACGAAACCATTCGGGACCGCCAAGCCGGGCAACCTGCTCCATGAACGCCCAACTCTCGCCCTGCAGACCCCATCCCTGGATCGGATTCGCCAGTCCGGCCAAGGTATACATCACCGTGTCAAGATCGGGCGAGATGCGCAGGCCGAGATGTTCAAAATCATCGCCGGTGTTGACGACCACGGTCAGCTTCTCGCGCAACACCTGCGCAAGACCGTCGGCAAGCTTCGCGCCACCGACGCCACCCGCGAGGGCGATCACCTTACCCGAACTTGCATTCAACGAAACAAATCCTTTTCTATTGGACGCAGCAAACCACGCGCGGTACCACGCTGTGACGGCACAGCCAGCCCACGCGCCAGCACGACCGGAAATCCCTCACCAGCCTGTCCCATAACCAGCGATGCCGCGGCCGCCAGTTCGTCGGCCCATCCAACCTCCGTCGTCTCGAGTAGCCGGCCGTAGAGGTCGGGCCTCCCGCGCAAGTCGAGCAGAGTCGGCGTGCCGCTGGCGCCGATGGTCGTGCCGATCGTGCCGTTACGCCAGGCGCGGCCGATGCTATCGATAACGAGCACTCCGATTTCCACGCCGGCTTGCCTCCTGAACGCATCGCACATGAGCTGCGACGAGCGATCTGGATCGAGCGGCAACAGCAGGGCGCAATCCGCGCCGTCGACGTTCGACCTATCGATGCCGGCATTCGCCAGAATCATGCCCAGCCGATGTTCGACAATAAGGACGCCAGGCCTCGCGCGAACGACCGCCGCCGACTCGGACAGGATCAACTCGACAAGCCGTACATCCTTTCGAGTCACGGCAGCAAGTTCGATCGCTCGGGGAGACGGGGTCACATTCCTCAGGTCGACACTGCGGCCTTCCGCCTTGGATACGATCTTTTGTGCGTAGACCAGAATATCGTTCGCCTCGAGCTTCAATTGCGAGACGCGGAGCGCGGACAAGGTGAGATCGACCAGGTCGTCACCCACCTTGACCAGCGGCACACCCTGTAATGGCTGTAGTAACAGACCTTGCGCCATCAATCTCTTTCACTAGATCAGATTGGAAGTCCCGTAATCCGGATGCCGGCATCGGGCACCTTGTAGGTCCGGTTAATCCAGATTAATGCCGATGTCAGGCTTTCAGCCACCACCGAGTTGGCAAGCGCACCCGCATCGATACCGCGCAAGCCCGCATCGGCCGCCAGTTGAATGCCGATCTGTCGGGCGTCCTTGTCATCGCTGGCGACGAGCACGTCACATTCAATGTGTGTGTCGAGATGCTTCAGCTTATGTGCGGAGACGTTTTGAAACGCCGAAACGACGCGAACCTGATCTCCCAATAACGATTGAACTGCAACTACACAGGAGTCCGATTCCGGCAATTGCACCCTTGAGACCTTGGGCGGGACCAGCGGTACCGTAACATCGATCAGAATCTTTCCCTGCAACGCATCCTTCAGGGACTCCACTGTCGACATCTGGCCCGAGAACGGCACAGCCAGGACGACAATCTCGGCAAACTGCACGCCGTCCCGACTCTCGACGCCCCGGATGGCCTCTGTTCCAAGCAGGCCATTCAGCTCCCGCGCCGCCGTCCTTGCTTTTTCGCCATCGCGAGAGCCGATGACGACATCGTGACCGTGTCGCGCCCAGCGCAGCGCCAGACCTCCACCTTCGGCGCCAGTTCCACCCACGACACAGATCGTATATTTGGTTGAAGCCATTATCTTCCTCAGAGGCTTGCTAAACCGTCGCGGACAGAAGTCCTCGAGCCGAACGGCGTCATAGTGAGTTCGGCCAGCGCGGGCGCGCCAAAGCTCGCCTCGTAGCGTTCTCTCGGTACCGGCCCGTAAAGCGTCGTGCGCTGCTGCGGCCGCCGTCCCAGCGTCTCGATGAGCGCTTCCATCTGTTCAGGCGCGAATTCCTGGCCATGCTGCGTGCCCGCGGCGCGTGAAATGCTTTCATTCATCAGGGTGCCACCGAGATCATTAACGCCGCTCTGAAGCAGGGCCGCGAGTCCGGCTTCCCCGAGCTTGACCCACGACGCCTGGATATTGGTGATCAGCGGGTTGAGGACGAGGCGCGAGACCGCATGCATCAACCGCACTTCACGCCATGTCGGCCCGATGCGCGACTGTCCCCGCAGCGACATCGGCGCTTCCATATGCACGAACGGCAGCGGCACGAACTCGGTGATGCCGCCGGTTCGTTCCTGCAGGTCGCGCAGATGCAGCAAGTGCCTGGCCCAGTTTGCCGGATGCTCGATATGGCCGAACATGATTGTGGACGTCGTGCGTAAGCCCACCTCATGCGCCGCCGCGATGACGTCCAGCCATTCCCGGGTGTTGAGCTTGTCGGGGCAGATCGATGCCCTCACCTCGTCATCGAGTATTTCGGCCGCCGTGCCAGGCAACGAGCCGAGACCGGCGTCGCGCAGAATTTCGAGATAGCGGCGCGTACCCATTCCGAGCGTCGACGCGCCCTGCGAAATCTCCAGCGGCGAGAACGCGTGCACATGCATGCCCGGTACCTCCGCCTTCACCACACGCAGCAGTTCCAGATACTTTTCGCCGGTATAGCTTGGGTTGATGCCGCCCTGCATGCAGACTTCAGTCGCGCCGCGATCCCACGCCTCGCGCGCGCGCCGCGCCACTTCATCCAGCGCCAGGTCATAGGGCTTGCCGCGCAGAGTCTCGCTGGTCTTTCCTTTCGAGAACGCGCAAAAGCTGCATCGATAGCTGCAAACATTGGTATAGTTGATATTCCGGTTGACCACATAACGGACGACAGCGCCATTCATCCGTGCTCTCAGTTCATCCGCGGCGGAACAGATGACATCGACGTCGCCGCTTCGGGCCGAGAACAGCCTGACGATGTCTCCTTCCGACAGGCGCGATCCTGCTGCCGCGCGCTGGAGCAGCGCATCGATGCCGCGATCCGCTCGCACTGCAGGCGGCGGCGTCGGCAGACGTTCCAGTGATCCCGGCATCCAGCCGTCCTCGCGGACGAATCCGTCGGCATCGACTTCGCGCAGCACTTTATGCACCAGCGCGCGATCCAGCCATGTGACCGCATTCGCCACATAGGAAGGATAGATTGCAAGACGTTGTTGCAGGGTGCAGCCGGCCCTCTCCGTCGCGCTTTGAAGCTGTGCGATCTCCGGCCAGGGCGCTTCCGGGTTGACGTGGTCGGCGGTCACGGGGGAAATGCCGCCCCAATCATTGATACCCGAGTCCAGCAATTCCGGAAAATCCGAATAGCTAAGATTGGGCGGCACCTGAATGTTCATGGCCGCGCCGAAGATGTGCCGAGCGACGGCGGCGGACCAGAGCAGATCGTCGATATCCGGTTCCCGGCTGTTTGCAAAGCGCGTATCGGGCTTGGCCCGGAAATTCTGAATGATGATTTCCTGAAGATGACCGTAGCGCTCGTGCAGATTCTTCAACGCCAGCAGCGATTGAATGCGTTCGAGCCGAGTCTCGCCGATACCGATCAGAATCCCGCTGGTGAACGGAATGCGTTGGCGGCCGGCTGCGGCGATCATCGCCATTCGAAGCTGCGGGTCCTTGTCAGGCGAGCCGAAATGCGCGCCGCCGCGTTCACCCAGCCGAGGCGAAATCGTTTCCAGCATGATCCCTTGCGAAACGCTGACCCTGCGCAGCCGCACAAGTTCTTCCTCGGTCATCACGCCGGCGTTGACGTGAGGCAGGAGGCTGGTTTCCTTCAGGATCAGCGCGCAAACCGCAGCCAGGTAGTCCATCGTCGTTGCAAAGCCGAGTTCGCGCAGCGCCTCGCGCGCGGCCCCATAACGCAATTCCGGCTTATCGCCCAGTGTGAACAAGGCTTCGCGACATCCCATCTTCTCGCCCGCCCGGGCAATGGACAGTACGTCTTCAGGCGACAGGAACGGCTTTCGAACCTGCCGGGGACTTTGGGCAAAGGTGCAGTAACCGCACACGTCCCGGCAAAGCTGAGTCAACGGAATAAACACCTTGCGCGAATAGCTGATCGCTGAGCCATGACCTTCTCGCTTCAAAGCCCGTGATCGACCCAGCAATTCCTGAAGCGGCTGGGCTTCGAATGTCGCGAGCCGCAGACGAGCTTCCTCGTGCGAAAACAGACGCGTGATTTCTGCCGTCAGCATGATCGTCCCTTCGGGCCGCGCGCTTCCCGCGTTCCGGTCAACATTAGATGATTAGATACCCCCGGTAACAAGCACATCTACATGTCTCCCGTGTAGGTCAACTCTCGAAGATCGGGGCCGGAGCAGGCGGTTCCTCGACGCCATGCTTGCGCCATTTCAAATAGATCTGCGTTCCGATCAGGATGACACAAAGCGCGAGAAAGACGGCGCTGATCGGCCGCTCCACGAATACTGCGAAATCGCCCCGCGAGATCAGCATCGTTCTGCGGAGATTTTCCTCGAAGCGGGGCCCGAGAACGAAACCGAGAAGTATCGGCGCTGGATGAAAGCCAAGCGTCAGCAGCACGTAGCCGGCAATGCCGATCGCGAGCGTTTCGCCGACCTGAAACAGGTCGTTGTTCGTGCTGTAGACCCCGACGCAAACGAAAAACAGGGCGCTGGGATATAGATACTTGTAGGGCACCGTAAGCAGATTTACCCACAGCCCGATCAGCGGCACGTTGAGAACGACAAGAAGAATATTTCCGACCCAGAAGCTTGCGATCAGGCCCCAGAAAATATCGGGATGGTCACTGATCAGTTGCGGACCGGGGCTAATTCCCTGAATCGTAAGCGCCGCAAGGAGCAATGCCATTACCGCGTCGCCGGGAATGCCGAGACTCATCGTCGGAATGAAATCGCCCTGCACCGCGGAATGCGTCGAGGCTTCCGGAGCGGCAACTCCCTCGATCGCGCCGCGGCCGAATCTCTCGGGCGTCTTCGAGAGCTTCTTTTCAGTGGCATATGAGATGAACGAAGCGATCGTCGGGCCCGTTCCGGGAATGAGCGCGCACAAACTGCCGATGATCGTCCCGCGCAGCATTGGAAGCGATGCCGCCTTGAGATCCGCCCGGCTAGGCCGCATGTCCCGGAGTCGGAGCTTCGCCCGAGACGCATGAAGAGGAACGATCTTGTTTACGCTTTTTAGAAACTCGGCGACGCCGAACAAGCCGAGAGCCAGCGCGACGACGTCGATGCCGTCGGCCAGATTAAGCAGACCGAACGTGAATCGTTCCGTTCCGTTCAACGCGTCCGAGCCGACGAGGCCGAGCGTCAGGCCGAGCGTCGTCATTGCAACGCCCTTCAGCGGAGACCCGCGCGTCAACGTCGAGCCTGCCAGAAGCCCCAACAGCATCAGTGAACAAATTTCCGGAGGACCGAATTTCAGCGCCACGCTGACAAGCACGGGCGCGAAAAAGATCATTTCGGTTATGCCGAACGATGCGCCGACGAACGACGCCAGCATCGTGATCCCCAAAGCGGTTCCGCCCCTGCCTTGCTGCGTGAGCGGGTAGCCATCCAGGCAGGTCACCGCATGCGGCGGGTGACATGGCAGGTTCAGCAGGATCGAGCAGATCGCTCCGCCATATTGGGCGCCGTAATAGATGCCCGCCAGCATCAGAATGGCCGCCACAGGCGGCATCGAAAATGTAACGGGAAGCAGAATCGAAATCGCCGCCATCACCCCCATGCCGGGAAGGACGCCGACGAGATTGCCCATCAATACCCCGGCGAGACACGCCAGGAAGTTGTGCGGCTGGAATGCCACTCCAAAACCATGAGATAGATCCGCTATCGCCGTCGCAAACATCGCGTCACCAGTTCAGCACGGGGAGAGGGATTTTCAGCCCGTATGAAAACAGCGCGATGCCGAGAACGCTCATGCCGGCAGCGAGGACGGACGCACTCTTGAAGCTGGAATTTTTATCGCCAAGCGCGGAAACGAAGACGCATGCGAATGTCGCCGGCAGCAGGCCGTACCTTTCGGCGAGAAAAATGAAGAGCGACATCCCGGCGATAATGCAGACCCATCCCCGCCACTCAGGAGCGCCGATATCTTCCGGCTCGTGCTGGTTCGCTGCGGCGCTACCCGCGCTGACGAAGATAAGTACCCCTACCGCCAGCAGAACGCCTCCCAGTATTATCGGGAAGAACCCTGAACCCATCATCTCTGCTGTACCGAGATCGTAGCGGCTGGCCTGGGCGATCGTTCCCAGACCGATCAGCGCTATCAGGCCGCCGGCATAGTGATCCTTGTGACCTCCCACGAACGGCTTCATCTATCCGATTTCCCGCCGTGCAACTCGAAAATTGATTCGCCCCAAACCACGTCGAACGCGTTACCTCCGTGGCAGAATGTAACCCGCGACAACGCGGTGGGCCGCATCTTCATTGCGGCTTGACGCCCGCCGCTTCAAGCACGGCGTGGTACTTTTTTACTTCGGAAATCAGCAGCTCGCGCAGTTCTTCCGGGCTGCTGGGTGCTGGCTCAAAGCCCTGAGCATCAAAGGCCTTGATCATCTCGGGCGACTTCACGGCCGTGGCGATCGACTGGTTAATGAAGTTGACAATTTCGGGCGGCGTGTTGGCAGGCGCCAGGATCGAACTCCAATTCGCCATATCGAAGCCTTTTTGAATGGTCTCATCGAACGTCGGCACATCAGGAAGGATCGCGGAACGCTTGATGCTGGTCACGCCCAGCGCCTTCAACGTGCCGGCCTTGATCGATGGCAACGCGCTCGGATCGCCGAAGCCGAAGTCAACGACATTTCCCAGCACCGCCGTCAGCAGCGGCCCCGAGCCGTTGAAGGGAACGTGCCGCGCATCGATCTTGGTAGCGGCGACCATCATTTGCGCGGCCAAATACGGACCGGCACCGATCCCGGTCGTTCCGTAGTTCAATTTACCCGGCTTGCTGCGCGCCAGCGCCAGCAAATCAGCCATCGAATTCACGCCGAGCGAGGGATTGACCAGCAATATGAACGGCGAGGTCGACAGGCGCGAGATCGGCGTAAAGCTCTTGACGGGATCGTATCTGAGGTTGCTGTAGAGGCTGGCAGCAACGGTGTGAGAAACGCTGTTTAAATAGAGCGTGTAGCCATCGGGCGCCGAATTGGCCACGTACGCCGCGCCGATGGTCGTCCCGGCTCCGGGCTTGTTCTCGACGATGACTTGCTGATTCCAAATCTTGCTGAGCTGCGCGGCCAGCGTTCTTGCCTGCGCTTCCGATCCACCTCCCGGCGGAAAGGGAATGATCAGTCGAACAAATTTGTTGGGATAGTCGAGCGCCTGGGATGCCTGCGCAAAGCCGCATAGCAATATAACCGACAATACGATACGGCTCAGTTTCATGACCACGTCGCTTCTCCATTCACTCTCGGCGCGCCCTCTTTCAGGAGATCGCAGAACGTCGCTTACGAACGCTCTGTTTTGCGATCAGGGGCGCAAACACGGGCAGTTCCGACGGAAGCGGGATCATGCCCGCCGCGCTCGAAACCTTTTGAACGATTGGCCGCAATCAAGGAGATCAAAGCCCTCGCTCAACAATTCCTGAAATCGGCTTTGACGATATCGGATACGCTATTCGAAGACTCCTTTGACGACCGCCTGTCCGCCATCCACCATCAACTGACCCATGGCGATAACCTTATCGATGGTCAGATCCTCATTGAGAACGACGAGATCGGCATCCGATCCCGCAGCGATCACACCCTTCCGCGGATAGAGTCGCAAATGCCGGGCCGGATTTGCGCTCACTATGCTTAACGCGGATGCAATATCTATGCCTGCATCCACCATGCTCTTGAATTCATAATGGAGAGCGCTGGTCTCCCAGCGCGCCATTGTGGAGTTGCCCCGCGCGTCCGACAGGTGGGGGTAAACTCCTCCGCCATCGGTGCTCATGCTGAGCCGTTCGAGCGGCACGCTTTTCCCGAGCAAGAACTCCACCGCGTCGGGACACGCGACGAATCCCGGAATGGTTCTGATGGTGGTGAGATCTATCGGTCCGCCCAGTTCGCCCCACTTGACCATCTGGTCAAGCACGGCGCCGTTTCGATTGCAGTGCGTGGGCAAGTAGGTGTTGGGCGGCAGATCGCTCTGTTCGACCGCGTCGAACAGCAGTTGAATGCCTTTCTTTCCCGGTCCGATATGGATGTTGACGAATCCGCCGCGACCGGCCAGGCGCCCGGCGATGCGGGCGTCGGCACCGATGCGGATGATCTCCTCAAGTGTCGGCTGCGACGAACGTTCGTCCGCGATCGCCACTTCGCCGATGCCGAGCGCATTGGAAACCAGGACGATGTCCTTCTTGAGATCGCCGGTGAAGGAAGGAAGCGGCAGATCGTAAGCGCCGAGAAGAATGTAAGCCGACATTCCTTCGAGCTCGAGAGAGCGCGCTTTCGCCAGCAAGCCCATCAAGTCTCGCGTCAACCCGTCGGCGCCCAGCAATCCGACCACCGTGGTTGTTCCGTTGGTGGTGAATTCCGTGAGATTCAGTTCGGGCCCGCGGGTGATTGGGCCATTGCTGCCGCCGCCACCAAGTATATGAACATGGCTGTCGATGAACCCAGGCGCCACTATTTTGCCCTGACAGTCAATTTCCCTGACGTCGGGCAGAGCAACTCGCGGCAAAGAGCTCTCGACGGCTGCGATACGATGATCCGCGACAAGCACATCGCGAATCCCGACTTCCCTGGGATTATGAAGACGACAGTTCCTCAATACGGTGATCACGGTTTCGCATCCTCCTGCATCAAGATGAGAGTCCGCAAAAGAGCGCCGGCTCCAACTGGCAGGCTTTCAGGATCCAGAAACTCTTGCAGGGTGTGAATGCTTCCTCCGGAAGTGACACCCATCGAAGCCGCGGCTATGCCAAGAGAAAGAGGGATGTTGGCGTCGGTACTGCCCGGCAACAACGACCCCGTTACCCCAACCCCCGCAAACCCGTCCAGGATAGCCCGGATCAGCGGATGACTGGAGGCGATCTCTCCTCCCGGGCGATCTCCAATTACGGAAATTGCAACGTCAATCCGTTCGTCGGCAGGAATGGCGCCGACGATGCCCCGCACTTCCGCTTCAAGCGCCTGCACGACAGCATGATCCAGCGACCTTATATCGAGCGAGAGACTGGCCTGCTGGGCGATCGCATTGACGGAGGTGCCTCCGTTCACGGTTCCGATATTGAGAACGGTCTTCGGATTCGAAGGCACCGCGATCTCGCTTATTTTTCCGGCGACGCGTGCAAGCACATGCACGGCGCTCGGTTTGCCAGCATCCGCCCAGCTATGACCGCCCGCTGTCTTGACCGCGATTTCCAGCCGCCGCACGCTGATCGCGATGTGATTGACGATACCCAAATTTCCATCGACGGCGATAACCGCCGAGACCCGATCGCCGTATCGATCCATCAAGGCGCGCATGCCGCGAAGATTGCCCAAACCCTCTTCGCCGACAGAGAATGCCAATATGAGATCGCACTCCAATCTCACGCCGTTGCGGCGCAACAGTTCCGGCAGCAGAAGCGTGATCGCGGCGGATGCACTATTGTCCCGGATTCCCGGCGCCCGCCAATACCGGCCATCCCAGCGGGGCTCGACATTGGTTCCTTCGGGAAACACCGTATCGATATGCGCAACGAGCATGATCGGAGGAGCTCGACACTCGTCCGCAGGCAGCAAGGCCGTCACGTTGGATAGATGATCGATTTCGACCTGCTTGAGGCCAAACTCGCCAAGCCGGTCGGCGATGTATTGCGCGCGGTCTCCCTCGCCAAAGGTGGGAGACGGTATTCTGCAGATGGCGAGCGCTTCCTGAACAAGCGCTTCCCCGAAGCCGATATCCACCTCGATCAAATCAAGCAAACCTTGCCCACCACTGTTTATTGCACCGTTGCAAACTTGATATGATGATAACATATTGCCGTCATTGATGCAAGTATTCTGCTATTTCTTCACGGCAAATGTGACCCGATCGCCCTGCAAGAATGTCAGGCTGCCCTCGTAGTCGCTTGGGCACGGCACAGCCGAAATTCAATCTGACAAGGCGGCGCACGGCGCGAAACGCGGTTGTCTCGCGCGATCGCTTGCGGGACGTCGGTCATCGCAGAACGGGAAGAGCCGTCGGCTATCCAGACATCCTCAGCGCGGAACGGGAAACCATCGACAGGCGCGATTTTCATGAGAGCCGGTCGGCGCGCGACAGAACGATACGTTACTGCCGAGCTTCCTCAATCAATTGCCATAGGCGCGGAGGGGAAAGCGGCAGCTCGTTCGGCTGGACGTTCAGATGAAACAGGGCGTCGGCCACCGCATTGCCGATCACGCCCGCGACCGGAATTATCCCGCCCTCGCCTGCGCCCTTGGCTCCCAGGGGATTGTTGGGGCACCGCTTCAACTCAAGCGTAATCGACCGGATGTTGGGAAAGTCGGATGCCGTCGGCAACAGATAGTCGGCAAACGAGCCGGTCAAGAGCTGGCCTTCGGAATCATAAGCGAGATGCTCCAGAAAGGTCCCGCCGAGGCCCTGCACGATCGACCCGATCGCCTGTCCGTGCAGCGTCAGGGGATTGATCATCCGGCCGACGTCCTCGACCGAGAGATAATCGATCACCTTGACATGGCCTGTGCCGGGATCGACCGCGACATATGCCGCCTGCGTGCCGTATGCCCAGGTATGCTTGCTGTTGAAGAACGAGGCTTCGACCTCCAGCCGAACGTCCGAAAGATTTGAAAACGTCAGGTGATTGCCGGCCTGGCTGACCTCGTCGCCGTCGATCGAGACATCGGCGGGACTGCAATTGAAGCGTTTCGCAGCGGTCTCGCGAATAAGTTCCTTCAATTTCTCCGCCGCGAGCAGAATTGACGAGCCGCCCATCACCGTCGAGCGCGAATGATACGAGCCGTAGCCGTCCTTCACATGATCGGTCGATCCGTGATTGATCGTGATCCTCTCAAAAGGAATCTCCATCGCGTCGGCTGCAATCTGGGCCATGATCGTTTCCAGTCCCTGGCCGATCGCGGACGAGCCGAGATACACCGAAAGCGAACCATCCGTTTCGAGAACGAGCCGCGCGTCTTCCTTTGGTCCCGCGGCACCGCCCTCTATGAAGCTGCCGATTCCGAGGCCGTGATAATAGCCGTCGATCAACCTGCCGCGCAGTTTGCTCCTGTCTTCCCATTTGAATTCCGCGAGACAACGATCGAATACCGCGTGATAGTCGCCGCTATCGAGTTCGTTCGTACTTTCGAACGGGGTCACGGTCGGAAGCGGATATGGCATCTGGCTGTCCGCGACCAGATTGCGGCGTCGCAACTCAAGACGATCCATCTCAAGATCTCTTGCAACGATATCGATCAAGCGCTCGCGGGCGAAATCGGCCTCGAACCTTCCCGGCCCCCGGTAGCTGCCGGCCGGAGTCTTGTTTGTCACCAGCATCGAACTCCTGAGATCGACGCTCTCGAAACAATAAGGACCGGACATGCATTGCGCGACATTCCGCGGACCAACTGAACCATTTGTCCGGAGATAGGCGCCAATGTCCGCCCAGATCTGACCGCGGAGTCCCAGAAAGCGCCCGTCACGGCTCACCGCGATCTCAACGTCACACTCAATGTCGCGCGAGTGATTGGCGCTCATCATGTGTTCCCGCCGATCTTCTGTCCACTTCACGGGTCGCCGCGCGATCATGGCCGCGGCGGGAATCAGATAGTCCTCGGGATAAAATTCTCCCCGCGACCCGAAACCGCCGCCGACATCGACCTCGACCAGCTTTACGGCGTGCTCGTCCAGGCCGAGAGCAGCGGCAAGCACGCGACGATTGTAAAAGGCCGTCTTTGCCGTGCCCCAGACCGTCATTTCACCCGCAACAGCATTCCATTCGGCAACGAAGCCTCGCGGCTCCATGAACATTGCGGTGTGGCGCTGAACTTTAAACCGTTCGCGTCGCACGTAATCTGCAGACTTGAACGCCGCATCGGCGTCGCCGAGACAAGCCCTCCAGGTAATTGCGGTGTTGGAACCATGGCCTTCGAAAAGAAACGACGGCTCGGTTTCAGCCTGTTCCCGGCCGGCGACTGCAGGCAGCGTTTCAATATCGAGAGCGATATGCTCCAGGGCATCTTCAGCGATCGCCGCTGTATCGGCGATCACGACCGCAACGGGCTCTCCGACATAGCGAACCTTCCGGTCCGCAAGCACCGGCTGATGAAACGGCTCAAGCTCGGGCAGCGATTGCAAGCGCACGGGAATGCGCGGGACGAAATCGCCCAGACCGCCGGCGGTCAGGACATGCCTGACTCCCGGTAGTTCGAGAGCGCGGGTGAAGTCGATAGAGCGGATCGTCCCGTGAGCAACGGAACTGCGCAGGATCACCGCATAAAGCTGGTCAGGCCGATTGACGTCTGCGACGTAGGTGCCCCTGCCTCGCACCATGCGAAGGTCCTCGACGCGCTCCATCGGACGGCCGACGTAGGAATTCGAGACCTTCATCACTTTTCCCCGTCGCGGGCATAGTGACTGCGGGCATCCAGAATAGCCTCCACGATCGGAATGTAGCCGGTGCACCTGCACAGATTGCCCGACAGGACCTCTCGTATCCTTTCCTGGTCGGCGTCCGGCTCGTTGGTAAGAAGCGCGTGGGCGGTCGTGATGAAACCCGGCGTACAAAAGCCGCACTGAAGCGCATGGTGTTTGCGAAACGCTGCCTGCAGGGGTGACAACTCGTCTCCGGACAGCCCTTCGATCGTGACAACCCTTTCGTCCTGTGCCTGCACGGCCAGCATCAGGCAGGAGCGGACGGCCTCGCCATTGACGAGCACGGTGCAAGCCCCGCAAACACCATGCTCGCATCCGACATGAGTCCCGGTCCGCCCCAAACGATCCCTGATACAGTCGACAAGCGTCGTGCGGGGTTCGACGTCCGCGTTGACCGGATCTCCGTTGAGTTCAAATGCAACTTGCATCCTGCCTGTCCAAATCCTCAGGAGGTCGAGTGTTGAAGGCCGCGAGCCAGTAACGTACCCAGCAGCGCGCGACGATAGCCACCGGGCGCATGGATGTCGGACGGCGGATCGATCGATTCCTTCGCTGCCGCTGCCACGGCAGCAATGCAGTCTTCCGTGACCGCATTTCCGTTTAGCGCCGCCTCTGCCGCGGACAGTCTGATCGGGCAATCGGCAATGCCGATCGCGCCGATGTGCGCGTCGACCGCGCAATTCCTGTGATCCAGATCATAGAAAAGCAGCACCCCGGCCATCGCGAAGTCGCCTTTTCTGCGGGCAAACTCCCGAAACGCCCAGCGTCTCGTGGCGGGCCACGCCGGAAGGTGGAGCTCGGTAACAATTTCGTCCGGCTCCAGACTCGTCTGCAACGGGCCGGTAAAGAACGAGGATGCTTTTTCTACTCGGGTGCCACCGCTTCCCACGATGGTCATCTCGCCGTCGCAGGTCAACGCCACGCCGGGCATCTCGGCAGACGGGTCCGCATGCGCGAGCGAACCGCCGATCGTTCCCCGGTTACGGACCTGATAATGCGCAACGTGCTTTATGGCTTCCGCAAGCAAAGGATGACTACGGACCAATCGCCGGTCATTCTCGATGTCGCACCATCGGACCTTGGCCCCCAACCTGACACCATCGTCGCCGATCGTGATGGTATCGAGATCCTTCAGGTGCTTGAGATCGACAAGCAGATCGGGCGTAGCGAGACGGAATGCCAGCATCGGCATCAGACTTTGGCCGCCCGAAATCAATTTTGCATTCCCGTTGCCCGAGGCCAGCAGATTGACAGCTTCAGCCAAAGTCGAAGGCGATGCGTACGCAAAGCTTGGCGGCTTCATGTCGGCTCCCGGTCAGTGTCGGCGTGATTTACCGGGATCCTTGGCGGCCGGACGGAACCGGTATCGACGGTTACATCCGCTTGGCCGTCTCGTTTTCTCGTCATGCCCGCTCGCAACGGCGGTCCCCGGATCGGCCCGCGCTATACAAGCCCCTGTCCTTCCCGCACGCGCTCCCGTCGCGCGATCTCCCGTCATTGACCGATGATTGAATCCCGACCTCCGAATGCCGGCAAGAAATCTGGTTCACAAGCTCACCTGCGATACTCCGCGCCTAATTTCGGGGAGCGAACAGATTGAGAATTGCTTCATTCTGATGCCAGGCCGCGGGCCTGACGATCGGAAGATGTACCCCGGCGTCCCGATACTCCTGAATCTTCTTCACGACATCGGCCGGCGTTCCAGCTGCTGTCAGACCCTGGACTGTTTTCTTGCTGAGGGCCTTTGCCAAGGCTTCCTTGCCTCCCGTCGCATACGCGGAATGAAGACGCGGCAATTCATCCTCGTCGATATAGGGTTCTCCGACGCGCTGTCGCGCCTTTGACTGCGAGACGGCCTTTTCGGGCATGAACTTGTTAGCGACTTCCCAACGCACCGCGTCGATGGCGGCATCCGGGTCGTCCTCGACCGAGGTATTGATGAGAATAGCAACCTGAAAATCGTTCCAGTCGCGCCCCTCTTCCTCGGCCGCCGCTTTCACGATCTTGATAGCGTTGGCTGCATACTCCGGGGATGAAACGGTATTGAGAAGGACTCCATCAGCCAATTTGCCAGCAAGCCGAAGACCGGTCGTGCTCGTCGCCGCGAACCAAAGTGGAATCCTGGAACGAACGGGCTTCCAGCCCAATTGGGCGCCTTCGATTTTCAACAGCTTGCCCTGGTAATCGACCCTGTCTCCAGACAGCATCAGCCGGAAAACCTCGACCCATTCCCGCAGGGCTAGCGCGGGCGTCACATGCTCGAATCCGTGGCGCTTGGCATGAACCTCTGATGCGGCCCCCGGGCATATCACCATTCGCCCGCCGGAAAACTCGTCGAGGGTCGCCGCCGTCTGCGCCATCAATACGGGGCTGCGAAGACGGACAATCTGGGTACAGCCCAAACTGATTTTATTGGTGGCCATCGCAAACGCCGCCATGGCCGTGACCGAGTCACGCATCAGCGCCCACGTCTCGGAGAAAAATCCAATCTCAAAATTGTGATCCTCCGCCGCACGTACTGCGTTGGCAAAGTCCTGGATACGAACGGTGTGGTCGTAGCCCGTAGCAAAACCGATCCTCGTCATTCGAACTTCACCTTGATATCAAGTCTTGCATACCCAGTACGGCGGTCGAAGATGACACACCGCTCCGTCCGGAAACGGTGGAGTTTCCGCCGGGACCTATCGCGTTACGCCGATGGCGGGAGAGATCGACACACGCGGCAATGCGCAGTTCTGGCTGAACGAAAGCAAGGCCCGCCATTACCCGTCGCGAATAAGATGTCTTCGAACCCACCGAGACTTTCCAACGAGACTTCCGAGGGAGAACCCGATTGTTAACATGCCAAAAAGTGCAGGAGCGCCTGCTATAATTTACCGAGATAACAGTATTCCGTCATTGATGCAAGACTTGCGTTATTGCCTTAATAATAGTCACTATGTGACTTCTGAATTCGCAATTCGGAAAAAGGGAGATGAAGTTGCAAGAAAGAACCCTGCTCGAGCGTTTAAACGTCATCGAGCGATCGCTGTCCGTCACCCACAATAAAATCGCGACGTTCCTTTTGAAAAGCGGACACAAAGCGGCATTTTTGACGGCGGCGGAAATCGCATCGAGCGTCGGCGCAAGCGAATCGACGGTCGTCCGCTTTGCGAGAATGCTCGGCTTCCACGGCTATCCCGAACTGCAGGATTTCCTGCGCCAGGGGCTGCTTGAAACTCTGTCCCCCGTGGACCGCCTCATCGGCAGCGACGAAATCAAGGATAAGTCGAAACTCGTCGAGCATCTAGCCGATCGGGAAATCTCCAATCTTCGTGCGGCGCTCGAAACCGTCGACTGCAAGGCTCTGCAGGAATTGGTGGATGCCATTTGCGCTGCGCGAACCTGTTATATTGTCGGGCTTCGGTCATCGCGTTCGCCAGCCGTCCTGCTGGGCCACTATCTCACCAAGATCGCGCCCAAGGTCACGGTCATTGTATCGAGCGATTCCATGTTCGAGCAGCTGAGTTGGGCAAACGAAAAGGATGTCCTGATCGCATATTCCTTTCCCCGATACAGCAAGGCGACGGTGGACGCGATTCAGATCGCCAAGTCCGTCGGAGCGCCCACTAGCGCCATTACCGATTCGCAGAATTCGCCAGCCGCTCAACTCAGCGACTACAGCCTGATCGCCCCTGCCATTTCCGACTTCTACGGCAATTCTTTCGTGGCCGCCGTTGCCATTACCAATCTTTTACTCGCATTCTGCGTGCACGCCCAGCCGGACGCGGTTCGACAAAATCTCAACCGTTTGGAAAAGGTAGCCTCCCTAAGCGAGCGCTTCGTTCGCTTGACTGGTTGATGAAGACCGTTTTTGAGGCCGGGCCGACAAAAGTCGGATACTGATTTTCGGGAATGCAGAAGATCGTCCTGCGGATGCGCAAGGACATCGGCTGGCCGATTGAATTTACCTTAGACGCCTGTCGACGCGGCGGCATGACTATTGAGCAGCGTTTTAATGCAGGGCGCGCAACGCGAATTGCAGGCAGTCAGCAGCATTTGGCCGGAACGTCGACCGGTTACCCGTCGAACGAAGAACCTGCAGTCTAGGTTCCCAACATGTCGGCAGTAACAGAAAATTTTTTCGCCGACCGAGTTTAAGTTCCCTCGACTGCCAGCGGCATCAGCGGCGCGCCAACGCGGCACGAAGCGCTGACCTGCCGACCGAACACGCCCCTCCAAGAGCCGTTCGGAACTAAATCACAGCCAAGGCCTTGTTCCGCATGACGGACAAACCGACGAACCGCGTTTGGTGGTCTCCGCCCTGATCTATCTCAAGTCCCTGGAAACAAGAGCTAAGGTCGCTGCAACGTGAAAATCCGCCGCCACTCCGAAAGCCACATCGTCGAACTGGAAGACGGATCAACGTGGCGGGTATTCCCCGGCGACCTCGACGTCACGCTCAATTGGCGACCAGAGACCGATCTTAAACTCGTCCGCATCGACGACGATGTCAGCTCGCATGCTCTGATAAACTACGGCGACAACAGCCGCGTGCGCGTGTTGCCGATGAGCGAGAACTGGCCGGTCAAAGAGGTCAAGACGATGCTCAAGGATGGCTAGCGCGCCCTATAGCGCAGCCTCGAACCCCTCCGTATCTTCCGCGCCTAACCATGGCGCCCAACGTAACCGTCGAGCGGGATCCAGATATGCGCCCGAGCCCACGTGTTGATCGCAAACACGCGAGACCTCTTGTTTAGCGCGCCCCCTTCAACATGCACGACGTCGAACAAGTGGTCGTGACGCCGTGATCACACTTGATGCAAACGTCCATACATTGATCCCGGTCCTTGGGATTGTATGAGCCATAAAGGTTGTTCGCGCACTTATTAGTCGAGCCCGTGGTTTCCTCCTGAGGAGAACAAGAGAGCACAAGCAGAGGTATCGCTAGCAAAACAGCGAAACGCGGCATGGATCCTCCTAAGCCGCCTTGCGAATTAGTGATGATCAATGCGGTATCGGCCCGCGAGTTCCAGTGCTGTGGCTCCGATCAGTCATTAAGCAAATCGCCCCCCGGGCCTTCTCGAAATTGCTAACGACACGACTCAGTGCCGCCACCAGTTCGTCCGCATAGCCTTTGCTGCACCGTCCCAACCCAAGGGGAGACGGAACTTAGTCCCCGATGGATTGTTCGTCATCTGAAGTCGTTATATCAAAGGAGGCTCCGTATGGAATTGATCCTCATCGTAGTTATTGTTGTGCTGTTATTTGGCGGCGGCGGATACTGGGGTCGCCGTAGAGGCCATTGGTAGGAATTTAGGCTCGCGAATAGCGAAACTCACTTCTTAATTCCACTTTTAAGGCCTTCTGATCGCCGTCCAGCCAGACATCGCCAGTGCCACTTTACGAACGGACCACACTCCGCCACCGATTTGGCGAGTGGCCCTGCGCGCAGTCCAGGGACGCTTTCGTTCCGGACGCTTCTTCCAATGTGCCCCAGACCTCCGGGAGATCGGACGATGTTAGCCCACGACGGGACGACGCTGCAAAGGTGCCCGAATTGCCAAGGTGTCCCTCTCCCGTAGTGGGGCATCATAGGAGTTTTGAGGGCACCTTAGGCGTGCGACCTCAAGCCGAGCCGAGATCGGCAAGGTCGAGCGGCTGCTCTTCATCCCACCCGCAACCGGCGCCGCGCCGGATGGGGTGCCCGTCATCCCGATGAAGTTCGGGGAAAGGATCGACGCTTATTATGGCGTCTCCGTATCGAGATCAGCATTGATGCCGTTTGCCCGAACCGTTCTCCAGGCATGCTCGGGAGCATGCCATGAGCATCAGCGCATCCCTGTTCGACTCCAATACGTCGGATTGACCGATCGAAAGATTACGACCTTGCTGGCGACCGCCGGCAGTGTCCGTAGTACCAACCCTAGGCACAAGCGGTGCATCGGCCGACTCATGAATCAGGGTGACTCATGACGCACCTCTTGGTGGATCGGCGTGGCTCCATGCCCAATCGGCCGGCGAAGCGCCTGCCGCGTCAGGTGCATCAAATGTGCTGCATCATGACTCAGCGCGTCAATAAAATTTGACGCAACTGAGGCACTTCTTCCACGAGGGATGGCCCCCGGAATCGAAGCTGAAAACGCCGTTTGGCGTCTCGCTGCGTCAGAATGGCTGCGTCATGACTCCATGCGTCAAATGAATTTGAGTCAGGTGCCCCTAGGCAGCGTGCTCGGAAAAACGCGGACGCTAGCGCCCTTGCCCGCGCCGCGCGCCGCCCCATCTCTCGATCACGGCAACCTATCATCAGGAAACCTTCATGGCCAAGCTCGACGGCAAGATCGCTCTCATCAGCGGAGGCACCAGCGGCATCGGTGCGGAGACCGCCAAACTCTTTCAATCCGAAGGCGCGACGGTGGTCGTTACCGGCTCCAGCAAGCGCTCGGTAGAAGCCGCCAAGGCGGCACTCCCCAGGATCGAGGTTTTGCTCTCGGACGCGAGCAACGTGGCCGCGACCAAGGCCCTGGTCGATCAGGTCAACGCCAAACACGGCCGCATCGACGTCCTGTTCGTCAACGCCGGCATCGCCAAGTTCTCGCCGATCGAGCAGGTCGACGAGGCCTTCTACGACAGCCAGTTCAACATCAACGTCAAGGGCGCATTCTTCCTGATCAAGCACGCCATCCCGATCATTCCGGACGGCGGCGCGATCATCCTGACCGCTTCGGTGGCCGGCGCGAACGGCGGCCTGGGAGGCAGCACAATCTACGGCTCGACCAAGGCGGCGCTACGTTCGTTCGGCCGCACGATCGCCAAGGAGCTGACGCCGCGCGGCATCCGGGTCAACACCATCAGCCCCGGTCCGATCGTCACCCCGATCCTCGACAAAGGCGGCCTCACGCCAGCTCAGAAGGACAACTTCATCGAGGGTGCCAAGACCCGCATTCCGCTCGGCCGCACTGGTACCGCAGCCGAAGTCGCCGCCGCGGCGCTCTACCTTGCCGCCGATGCGACCTATACCACCGGCGCTGAATTGTTCGTCGACGGCGGCTTGATCGACCTCTAGTCCGCCGGCTTTGCGGATCCAATTTCCCTGAGACTGGATGAACGCGTGGCTCTAAAATACCCGGGCGGCGATCGCAAGACGGCGCGGCGGCCGCCGGGCTGATCTACCTGTTCGATCGCATTAAGGAGCGCCTCGACGGCCGGCCGATCTGACCAATCTCGCCGTTCAAGACGTCCCGGAGGTCGTATCATCGACATATTCCGCAACGAGCCCATCCGCGTGCCGGAAGCGGGTCTTCCGCCCCACCGGCGTCGGCTGAACTGGCTCCAACTGCTCGGCACCAGCCTCCTTCAGGGTTTCAAGGAACGGCTCCAGCGTATCGACCTTGATGGTCAGCCGCGTCGCCTCGAACGGTGCGCGCTTCTCAGGTGGACCCGAATGATCAGCACGGACAAGTGCGATGACGAGACGGCGGCCAGCTCCAGCCCTGTCTCGGGATAGCTGAAGCGCAAAGTCTGCTTGCCGGACAGCAGAGCCTTGTAGAAAGAAATGCTGCGATCCAGCGCGTCCGCATCGACGAACACCCGCGTGTAGGTCTCAAGGATCATTGGGCTCTCCGTGGCTCATATCGACCGGGCTCAGGCAACCTCAATAATATTGTAGGAAGCCTACCGACGCTCGGGGGACGATTGTTCCTGGTCCCGGCAGGCTCGCGCTCAATGTCGAGTATGAGGCGATGCAAGTTGACGGAGATCAGGCGCGCGAAGAACTCGCGACCAATTCGGGCTACTCGCCCGGCTCCGGAAATTTCACAACATAGCTGGCTCGCTGACCACGATGGACATCCTGCAACGAAGCGGCACGGGCCGGATCATGCTGTCAGATTGGGCGCGCGAAGTCTTGGCTGAGCGGGGGTTATTGGCAAGTCGTGGTCGACATGCCACCTCCCAACCGAGTGGTGAAGCAATTCAGGGTTGGCGGTGGAGCAGGAGCTGCCGGTTCCGGCACGGCTTGTGGGACCTGCACGATGATCGGCTCCTCAAGTCGAGATGCCGCACGCTGTGCCGCAGCCATGCTCTCCTCATAATCCCGGTCAGCCTTCCGCTGCGCATCCTCGAGAAGGGCTTGATCGGCGGCCATCTTCTTGCTGACGTCGATGCCGCAATGAAGCCCTTCCAGCATCAGGAGTCCAAGGCGGGTCATCCCCCGATCAGCCGGGCGCTGGCCTGAAATAACAACGTTCTTCGTTCGCCGTATCTCAGCGCACACGTAAGCCGGCCAATGCTTAGTCGTTGGCTCATTCAACGGTGCGACCGGATGCACCGGCCCGATCGTCTCGACCGGCGTGCCGTATGCCGAGAGGTCCGGTGCGTTGCCAGCCTTCACTGCGGTAACAGATGCCAGTGCTCGATCGGGACAACCAGCGTGACAGGGGCGATTCCACCAGCACCTACACGTCCGGGAAGTCGTTGGAGGACGCGAGACGGACAGCACTGAACGCCTACAAATCGTCTGATCTGTGCCAGATCGACCCTAACTACAAAGACGCAAGCCGGATCATGAAGCCGGGTTTGGGTCGTTTCATATAACAGGGGCTTAAGGTCGCCCCCAAGTCTTAGGCCTAAAGGCAAGCTCAAGGGCGGTGAAAACCGCCCTTGAGAAGCAAAGATCCTCGGTCGCGGCCGCTGCTCGACGATTGAAAGGGCCTAATCAATCGAAAAACCAATGACACAGGAGTTCCCACTTTCATCCTCCCGGGCGCGCCAACATCATCGATGCGAATCTCGATTGTCTGCTGACAATACGAAGCCATCGCAGCCCACCAAGTCTCGTACAACGTGGGCGCAAGATCGGCGGATTCGATCGCCCGCTCATGCGTTGCGCGCCATAACGAGAGCAGCGGTAAAAGGGATCAGCTACGCAACGACAATCAGATTGATAGGTTCAAATCCCGGGCCCGCAACAGGCGCCCCCACAGACTGGCTCCAATCGTGATTTCTCTTCGTTTGTAAGAATCTGGCAAAGCCAGGAGCAAAATTCGGCGCGTATTCGCGCCTAAACGCCTGTACCGTTGCGCAGCTTAAATTCATCACGCGGTGAATGGCCGAATAGACCCTTGTAGGCCCGGCTAAAAGCCGCCTCCGACTCGTAACCGATACTCAGGCCGACCTCGCCGACCCGCGCGCCGCGCTTGGCCAGAAGGCCCCGCGCCAGCGCCAAGCGCCATTCATTGTGGTAGCGCAGCGGGGAACGGCCCACCAAGGCGGTGAAACGCTCACAAAAGCTCGAACGGGACATTCCTGCGATGCCAGCAAGGGCCTCGATGCTCCAGCGTTGCATGGGGCGCTCATGAATGGCTTTCAGCGTCGTCGCGATCCTCGGGTCCGAAAGTCCTCCAAGCCATCCCGACGTATTTCCCTGATGAACCCAGGTGCGCAACGCCCGGATGACCACCAGGTCGATGAGCCGGGAAATCATCAAGGCGGCACCTGGCTGGACGTCGCCAGCCTCGACCATCATGAAATGCACGATGCCTTCGAGCCAGCTGGCGCTCTCCTTCTGCCGAATCTGGATGCATTGAGGCAGAGCGAAAATCATGCCCCGAAGGCTGTCAGGATCGAACCTGAAGCGACAAAGGATAACGGTCGTTGAGGTATCCGAGGCCGTGAAGCGTAAGCCGCCTGCGCCGCGCGGCAGCAGGACAAGGTCGCCCGTATCAATTATGACCGCCGTGCGGCCGTCTTGCTCTAAGCGAAGAGCGCCCTTGGTGACGACGCACACATACGCCGCATCGCTTTGCAGCCCTAGCCGGCCCTTCTTTTTGAGCGCGGTTGAATAAACCCGGTCTCCCGTGAGCTGAATTTGCGACAGCACATGAGACAAAAGGTCGATCGAGGTGTCATCGCCCTCAGCCAAGGCCGGACGAACGGTCAAATTTTCCAGTATTTCAGTCATGGCCAAATTTCATATTAGAACGCATCATTCTACCGCGTGAATGCAAGATGAGACAGCGAAAATCGCAGTTTTTGATTGAATGCCGAAAGCGCTTGCCACTTGAAGACTTCAAGATCGAATTATGCTGATCTTCCGGCTTTCATCACACGCTTTCGAGCGGTTCACCTGGGCCTGACCGTCATTTGCGGGACATCACCATGTCCGATCACCAACAAAGGAAACTGACCATGAGCCATTCAACCGTCCAGCAATCCAACCAGGGGTCCGTTTCCCATTGGTTGAAGTCTTATTATTTCGTGCGTGCCGGCGTTGCCGTGGCTTGGGTCGCGAGCGCCTTCACCGTTGGCAAAGCAATGCCGCCGATTGCCACCGCACTCCTTGTCGCCTATCCGCTGTGGGACGCGGCCGCGAATTTTGTCGACGCCCAGCGCAACGGCGGCCTTATCAACAACTCCAGCCAAGCGCTTAACGTCGTTATCAGTGTGATCGCTGGCGTCGCTGTCGCGCTGACGATTGGTACAAGCATGAATACGGTCCTCGGTGTGTTCGGTGCGTGGGCCGTGCTGGCAGGCTTGTTCCAGTTGATCACTGGCGTTCGCCGCTGGCGGACCTACGGCGCTCAATGGGCGATGATCCTGGCTGGTGCTCAGTCCGCAATCGTCGGCGTCGTGTTCATCAAACAGGCGACCGCTCCAGCCGTCCCTAGCATCACCGATATCGCTCCTTATGCTGCATTTGGCGCTTTTTACTTTCTCATCTCCGCCATCTGGCTAACCGTCAGCGAAGCCCGAGCCAAAAAGCGCCTGTTGTCTGCCTAAGCCCGGTTACATCAATGAACGAATACCAAACGACAAAATGCACACAGTTCTGATAACCGGGACGTCCAGCGGCATCGGTGAGGCTGCTGCCAAGGCACTCCTCGCCGATGGCTGGAACGTCGTCGCAACCGCGCGCGATCCGGCAACGGTGTTGCGCGGGGTCGAAAATCCTCGCCTCCTGAGAGTTCGTCTCGACCTGACCGACACCCAGTCCATTGCGACGGCCTTTGAAGCTGCGTCGAGCCAGTTCTCCGCGATCGACCTTGTCGTCAACAACGCCGGGATCGGTCTAGGCGGCCCTTTGGAAGCTGTGAGCCTTGACCAGTTGCGCGAGCATCTTGAGGTCAACGTGGTCGGAGTCGCGGCCGTATGTCAGGCGGCAGCGGCGCATATGCGATCCCACGGCAAGGGGTTAATCATCAACGTCACTTCGCTTGCCGGCCGCGCTGGCATTCCGTTCCTTGCGCCCTATTGCGCCGCAAAGTTCGCGGTCGAAGGCTTGACCGAAGCCCTTTACTACGAACTTCGCCCATTCAGCATCCGCGTGAAGTTGATCGAACCTGGTGGGGCTCGCACCAAATTCTCTCATCTTTGGGCGAGCCACCCTGCCTATTCTTCCGCTGCGGACGATGTACGGCAGACGATGATTACCGGAGCTGAAAAGGCAGCACCTCCCGAACGCGTCGCCGAAGTGATCCTGGCTGCTACCAAGGACAACAGCGACCGCCTGCGCTACGCCGCTACAGATGCAGTGCCGGCCTTGCGCATGCTTCGACTTTTGCCGGATTGGGCCTGGCGCAAGGTGCTGTCGAAGGGTTTTGGCCTCAAGTAGGAGCCGTTGCGCGCGGCTACGCTTTAGCAGGCCGTTGAAGAAGTCTTTGAACGACGTGCGATGAACGGGATGTCGTCGCCATTGAGGAGGCAGATTTCACCTTCGAGTGAGCCGTCATCCCGCAGTTCGGCCCAACCGTCACCATTGGCAGGCTCCATTTCGTCGTTTCCCTGCCAGCCGAACTGGACGGCATCGCCGTCACAGGGTCCATGAATGGAGCCCGTGAGGCAATCGAAGGCGAACTCGCCGCCGTCCTCATCGAACAGGATGTAGGCGCCGGCCACGGCCATGTCGTAGCCTGGTGTCTCGACGACCCGCCATCTGCCCCGGATGCTCATGCCGGTGCCGCCAGAAGCTTGGGCAGCCGGATCAGATTATAGGCCGCAAGCGCCAGGACGAAGACGGCATCCACCCGGTCGCGGCCTCGTAGCTTGACCTTGGCCAGACCAGCGGAACTCTTGATCCAGCCGAAGACTTCTTCGATGCGTTTGCGGCAACGCTGGCTGATGTCATAGCCGCTGTGACGTGTGGTACGCGCGTCGATCGCCGTCTTGCGCCGCTTGCCGGTCTTACTCAGATGTCCGTCGATCGCGATATGCGGCGTAACCGATCTATATCTCAGGTCGTGCACGAACGGCGTGACGTCATAGGCCTTATCCGCCCCCACCGTGATCCGCTTGGCGCCACCGCGCTTGTCGATCATGGCAAGCGCAATCTCCCGTTCGGCGGTGCCTGTCGCTTGGCTCACTTCACCCAAAACCGCTAAACCATTGCGGTTCTCCATCAGCGCATGGCCCATATAGCTCAGCTTGGCCGGCTGGCCGTCTCCCTTCTTGTAAAGCCGCGCTTCAGGATCGGTCGTGCTCGCATGGGTCTCGTTGGATCGCTTTTCCTTGTGGAAGCTACGCTCGGCATTGCGTCCCGGACCGTCCTGATCTTTGTCGCTGCCATCCTTCCGTCGGAAGCTCTTGATCGAAGCCCAAGCTTCAATCAGAGTACCGTCCACCGAGAAGTGATCGCTCGATAGCAGACGCTTGACCTTCGGCTGCGCCAAAAGCGCGCTCAGGAACTTGGCCGCAATCTCGCCCTCAAGCAGCCGATCGCGGTTCTTCGAGAAGGTCGAATGGTCCCAGACCGCATCGTCCACCCCAAGCCCAACGAACCAGCGGAACAGAAGATCGAACTCCATCCGCTCCATCAGGTGCCGTTCCGAGCGAACCCCATAGAACGCCTGCAGGAGCATCGCCCGAAGCAACTTCTCCGGTGCAATCGAGGGGCGGCCGAAGTCCGTGTAGAGCTTGCCGAACTCCCCAGAAAGATCGCCCAGCGCCGCATTCGCCAAGTCCCTAATCACCCGGAGCGGGTGGTCGGCGCGAACCCGAGCCTCCAGGTCCACATAACTGAAAAGCGAGCCAGACCCTTCGTCACTTCCCCGCATCGCGTCACCTCAGCAAAATCCTGTCCTAGGGAATCACGATCCAAAACGCTTCGCCAGAGACTTCTTCAACAGCCTGTTAGAGAGTTTATCCAGCACGGCCATGTCCTGCGCCGACAGCGCGACACGGCAGGCTTCCGCGTTCTCCTCAAGATGCTTCAGCGAGGAGGTGCCGGGGATTGGAATGATGACAGGCGAGCGCTGAAACAGCCACGCGAGCGCGATCAGCGCTGGTGTCACATTTTCCCTGGCCGCGCGACGAGCTGTATGACATGCCGCATACGACGATGCTGACGAGCATCGTGCAGGGCGGCACCGCGCTGAACATCGTGCCCGATCGTTGCGTCATGGAATTCGAAGTCCGCGGATTGGGGATAAGCGAGTCCAAATCGGTGACCGACGCGGTCGTCGCCTGGGCGAAAGCCGGGATCGAACCTGCGATGCGGCAGACGGAGCCGAGCTGCGGAATCGACTTTGAGGAGATCCTTGAATATCCCGCGCTCGACATGCGGCCGGAGCACGCGCTGGTGACGCTGGCCAAGCAACTGGCCGGCCGAAACAGCCATGGCAAGGTCAGCTTCGGCACCGAAGCCGGACTGTTCGTCAGCATCGCCGACATCCCGACCGTGGTTATCGGGCCGGGCTCGATCGTCCAGGCGCACAAGCCGGACGAGTTCGTGGCGCAGTCTGAACTGATGAATTGCGCCGGCTTCATCGAGCGGCTGATCGCGCATTGCACGGGACACCGCGGCCTCGCCGCGCCGAGCCAATCGCTTTAAGCGATCGGCGCCCTCGACATCAAATCATCGCGGCGACTTTTTCCAGCCCGATCAGGCGGGCGAGCGAGCGCACTTCACGTTTCTGGTCTTCGCGCAGCTGAAACAACAGCGGCATCGCGGCCGATTTCAACTGCTGGACCTCCTCGGAGTCCGGATCGATCGGCGTGCCGGTCGCATGCGCATCGGCCTGGCGGTTCGCATGGATCTTGCGGGCCACGGCGCGCAGCGCGCTTTCCACCGCCGGCCAATAGGATTCCTGATCCGGCGAAAGCTGGAGGCGGTCCTTGATGCCGGCGATCTGTGCATCGCTGAGCAGCGCGTAGGGCTTTTGCGGCGCCGGCTTGTCAGCGAATTTTGGCTTTGGCGGCGTCGTTGGCGGTGCCGCAACCGGGCCTGTAATCTGGGGCACCTCGATATTGACCGGGGCGCTGGAGGCAAAGGCCTGCCGCAGCGACTCGTTCGGATCGGCGGCGGATTGCGGCGGTTCCAGCGACGCCAGCGCAAAGGTCGCCACCGCCAGTCTGTCCTTCTTGGCTTCCCGGTTCGGGACCAGCTTTTCGACGACTTGGGAAACGTACTGCGGCCCGGCTGCCGGCACGCTGTTGCGGCCGAGAATGCTGGTGGCCGCCGCGCCGACGACGAGTAAACAGGTCAGCACAATGATCGTCATTGCCCGCGTCAAGCAATTCTCCGTTTCCGTCGACGAACCACAGTCAATTTCCCGAAAACTGAGTAATAATTAAGGCTTAACCGTGCCTCCCCGGCGGCGCGGGCCGCCAATCCCTGTGCGGCGGACCAGTCAGGAGCCCAAAATCAGGCCGCGAGCTCGTAGGCTTCCTGGATGTCGGCGACGATATCCGACGCTTCCCACAGAGCGTCGGGCGCGACCGACTGCAGGCTGATGGTCCAGTTGCCGCCCTTACGGGTGCGGGGGGTGCTGACGATGTCGAACCGCACGTTGCGGCACAAAGGGTGCCGCTCGAGCGCATAGGCGACGCGGGTCCTGATCTCGTCGAGGGTTGCAGGCGTTTTTGCAAAGAACGTCTCGAAATCCATCGCGCATCTCCCCTTCAACGGCGATCCCGGGCGCTGCCCCCGCGGAAGCAGCGCGCGGCGTCGGAAATGATTGTTGGGGCGAGAATGGTTAACGGCGCGTTAAGGCCGGAATCACGGCTGCAATTGCGGCCCGGTAGCCCTGTATTCCGCGGTTGTGCGCGCGACGAGGTCGTCGACCGACAGCACCCCGGTGACGCCTGAAGTGGCATGGCCCGCGCTCCAGATATCGCGCCAGCGTGCCGGCCGGTTTTCGCGCGCGCCGACGTCGATATCCTTGCCGATATCGATCGCCCCGCGTTGCGGCAGGTCGTCGGGGTCGAGACCGGCGGCCGCGATGGAGGGCCGGAGCATGTTGGTCTGCAGGCCGGTAAAGGCCGTGGTCAGAAGGATGTCGTCGGCACTGCTTTCGACCAGCATCTGCTTGTACCTGGGATCGGCCATGCTTTCGCGGGTGGCGATGAATTTGGTGCCCATATAGGCTAGGTCGCAGCCGAGCGCTTGCGCCGCGCGCAGCGCATGGCCGTCGCCGATGCCGCCCGCCAGCACGATCGGTCCGGCGAAAAACGCCCGCACCGCGCGCACGAACACGAACGGGTTGAGCCAGCCGGTCTGGCCGCCCGCGCCGGCCGTCAACAGCACAAGACCGTCGGCGCCGGCCTCCACCGCGCGCTCCGCGTGGCGGATGCTGGCGACATCGGCGAACACCAGCGCGCCGGCGTCATGCAGCGGCGCGAGCACGCCCGCCGGCGAGCCGACGCTGGTGATGACGATCTCCGGCCGGTGCCGCAGCAGCACCGCGAGATCGGCCTGGAGCCGTGCATTGGAGCGATGCACGATCAGGTTCGGACAGATCGGAGCTGATGGTTTTCCGCTCTGCTCCGAATGACGCAGCAGCTGGCCTTCAATATCGCCAAGCCAGCTCTCAAGTTGTTCGGGGCTGCGGCAATTCACCGTGGGGAATGCGCCGATCACGCCGTTGCGGCAAGCCGCCACCACGAGGTCGACGCCCGAGACGAGAAACATCGGCGCCGCGATCAGCGGCAGGCTCAAACGATCGTCAAAGCGTGCCAGCGGGCTGGCGGAATCCAGCATCTCGTTTTCCAGCGTTTGCCGTTCCGCGCGGCGGTTTCGGTGTGCTAGCGTCAAGCCAACATTGGCACGACCGAAGGCCGATCACAAATCATCTGGAGGAAGCATGTCTGATCTGCTCCATGCCTTTCCGACCGTCTGCGAGCAGACGTTGCGGGCGCTGGCACGTTATCCGTCACGGACTGCCTTCAGCTGGCCAGGCGGCTCGCTTACCTATAGCGGCGCCACTGAACTGATCGGCCGCATCCAGAAGGTCTTCATGCAACTCAGCCTGCCGCCCGGCACGCGCGTAGCATTCCTCACCGCCAACCGCGCCGATACCTGGTGCGCGGGCGTCGCCGCGCAACTGTCGAGGCTCGCGATCACCTGGCTGCATCCCCTGGGCTCGCTCGACGATCAATTGTTTCAGATCGAGGATTCGGAAGCACAGGTTCTCGTCATCGACGCCGATACGTTCCGGGATCGCGGAGGCGACCTCTCAGCCAGGACACCTAACCTCAAGGCGATCTTCACGCTCGGCGCCGCCGGCTACGGCATCGATTTGCTGGCCGGGGTCGTTGCCATGGGCACCGCGACGCCACGCTGTCTTGCGAGCGCCGACGATATCGCGACATTGAATTACACCGGCGGCACGACAGGCAAATCCAAAGGCGCGCTGCGCCATCATCGCGAATATGGCGGCTTCGCCAACGCGATCCTGACTGATTTCGAAATTCCGGATACGCCGCGTTATCTCGCGGTCGCCCCGATCAGCCATGTCGCCGGCACCAAGGTGCTGCCGACCCTGATACGCGGCGGCACCGTGCATATGCTCAAGGGATTCGATCCGGGCGCGATATTTAAGACCATCGAGCGCGAGCGCATCAATTTCACGCTGTTCGTGCCGACCATGATTTATGTGCTGCTGGATCATCCGGAGCTCGACAAGACCGATCTCTCCTCGCTCGAGCTCTTGCTCTATGGCGCCTCCGCAATGTCGCCGAGCCGGCTGGTCGAAGGCATCGAGCGGATCGGACCGGTGTTTTCCCAGCTTTATGGGCAGACCGAATGCTATCCGGTCTCGGTGCTGCGCAAGGGCGATCACGACCCGAAGACGCCGGAATTATTTCTGTCCTGCGGCTTTCCGATCGCCGCCTGCGACGTCAAAATTCTCGACGACGGGGATCACGAAGTCAAAACCGGCGAGCCCGGCGAAATTTGCGTGCGCGCGGCGCATGTGATGTCGCAATACTGGAAACGGCCTGAGCAAACCGAGGAAACCCTCAAGAATGGCTGGCTGCACACCGGCGACATCGCGCGCGCCGACGAGCGCGGCTACATGTTCATCCTCGACCGCAAGAAGGACATGATCGTCAGCGGCGGATTCAATATCTTCCCACGTGAAATCGAGGACGTGCTGTCCCAGCACGCCGATGTCGCGATGGTCGCCGTCGTCGGCGTGCCCGACGACAAATGGGGCGAGGCGGTCACCGCCGTGGTGGTGGCGCGCGAAGGCGCCCGGCCGAATGCGGATGAACTGATCAATCTCGTCAAGATGCGCAAAGGCTCGGCGCACGCGCCGAAGCACATCAAGTTCGTGAACGAATTGCCGATGACCGGCGTCGGCAAGGTCGACAAGAAGATGCTGAAGGCAGGTTTCTGGGCCGGACGAGACCGGATGGTGGGATAACGGCCGGCGGCGCTTTCAATAGCTTCCGCGGGAGCCCGCTAGTCGACGGCTTGCGGATAATCGCGGATATCGGCGGCGACTTTCGGAAATTGCGCCATCAGGACGTCCGGCTTGCCGAGTTCGACATCGGCGGGAATCACGCCCGGCCACTCGGTGCTGGCGCCGAGAAACCAGTGCTTGCTGCCGATGATGCGCGCGGTGTGAAAGGTGTTGCCTGGAATCAGAAGCTGCACGCGGTGGCCGGCGCGCAGATCCGGTCCGACGATGACGTGCTCGCCCTGTCCGCGCAGCAGCAATACCTCGAGCGGGTCGCCGAGGTAATAGTGATAGAGCTGATCGTTGCGGATGCGGTGCAGACGCACCGGCGCCTTGGCGGTCACCATGAAGTACAGCGCCGAACCCAACGGGCGGCCGTCGGCGAACGGCGCCGGCAATCCGCCCGCTGCGATCGCTTGCGTCGCACGATAGGTCTCGCGAACGAAGCCGCAGGTGGCGTTCGGTTCAAGATTCAGCAATTTCAGCACGTCGTCCGCCGTCATGTCGTTGATCATCGCGCTGCCACACCGCTTGTCTTCGCCACGGATTGTTCGGATTCACTGTCGCGCAGAAACAACAGACTCACAAGTTGGGGCCGGCCGACGTCAGGGAAAGGTGCTTAAGGCAAGCTTAAGGGCCGATTGGCAGCTGGCGTCGGTCTCAACCGAGCAACTGATCGAGCCGGTCGCGCAATTGATCCTGATGATACGGCTTCGCCAGCCGCGGCAGATCGAGTTGAGCCCCTTCGGGCAGTTCGGCGTAACCGGTCGCGAGCAGGATCGGCAGCGATGGCCGCACTTCCCGCGAGGCCGCAGCCAGCTCCACACCGGTCATGCCCGGCATCACATGGTCCGTCATCATCAGGTCGATCTGCTGCTCGCTTTTGATGATGTCGAGCGCATGCAGGCCGGAATTGGCGCCGATCACGCGGTGACCGAGATCTTCCAGCATTTCCGTGGTCGACATCGCGATCAGCGGATCGTCGTCGACAAACAGGATCACGGCCGAGCGGTTGACCTTCTGCGCGGACGGCGCCTCGCTTTCGGCTTCCGGCGCAGCGGTCGCGACCGGCAGCACCAGCGTCGCCGTGGTGCCCTTACCCACCATGCTCGAAAGCTGCAGCGCGCCGCCGAGTTGAACGGCAAGCCCGTGCACCATCGACAGGCCGAGGCCGGTGCCTTTCCCGAGCGGCTTTGAGGAGAAGAACGGCTCGACCGCCCGTTTCAGTATCTCCGCCGTCATGCCGGCGCCAGTGTCGACCACCGACAGTCTGAGATAGCGGCCGGCCGTCAGCGAGGGATCGTTGACCGCCTGATATTCGCAGATCCTGATGTCGATCGTACCGCCGTCCGGCATCGCGTCGCGCGCGTTGATTGCGAGATTTAGAATGGCGAGCTCGAGCTGGTTGGGGTCGATGCTCGCCATCGGCAACCCCTCCGGGATATCCAGCCGCAGCACCACGCGCGGCCCCAGCGATCGTTCCAGGAGATCGATCATGCCGCGGATCAGGCCACGCAGATCGACCGGCACCGCTCTCAAATCCTGCTGCCGCGCGAACGCCAGAAGACGTTGCGTCAGCGAGGCACCGCGCTCGGCGCCCTGCAACGCGCCATTGATCAGCCGGTGCAGCCGCGGATCGTCGGGAAGGCGCTTGCGCAACAGGTCGAGGTTGCCCATCACAGCCATCAGCAGATTATTGAAATCATGCGCGACGCCGCCGGTGAGCTGGCCGATCGTCTCCATCTTTTGCGCCTGACGCAATTGCTCCTGCGCCTTTTCGCGCGCGGCGACTTCCCTCATCAAATCGGCGGTGCGCTGCTCGACCCGGTGTTCAAGCGTGGCGGTCAATTCCGCCAGCGCCGTGCGCTCGGCCGCCAGTTGCGCCAGTAAATTTTCGCGTTCGATTTCAGCGGTTTTGCGCGCGGTAATGTCGGAGGAAACACCGACCAGCGATTTAAGGCTGCCGTCAGGCCTGCGCACCGCACGCGCGCGGACATCGACCCAATGCACCGAGCCGTCGGGCCAGATGTTGCGGTATTCGAAGCTATAGTCCTTGCCGGATTTGATCGAGCGGTCGATCGCTTCCTGCCGCGGAGCGCGATCGTCGAGATGGACCGCCGCGAGCAGATCCTGATAGGAAAACGAATCTTCCGGCTGGCGCCCGAAGAACGTCTTGCAGGTTCCGGAGGCTTCGAGCTCAAACTCCGGCAGATGCAATTCCAGCGCACCGAGACGACCGGCGTTCAGCGCGGTTTGCAGCAAGCTTTCGCTCTCCGTCAGGTCCTCGAGAATGGCGCGGGTCTGATACTGCCGGCGGCGGCCCCTGACGGCAGAGCCGACAATACTGACCAGTGTGGTCGGATGGAACGGCCGTTCGATGAACGTGACATTGCCGAGCACCTGTCCCAGCCGCGCGGCATCCGGATTGCGTTCGGGGCCGCCGCCCTGGTGCGTCAGCAGCACGATCGGAAAGTCGGACCATGACGGTTGCTGGTTCAGCCAGTTCGTCAGGCGGCGCAAATCGGCTGTCTTGATCGCTTCATCGGCGATCACGGCAAGGCCGGCGCCGCCTTCGATCTCGTGCATCAAGGCCGCAAGATCCGCGCACACATTGGCGTAGAAGCCGGCTTCCCTGATCAGAGCCGCGGCAACGGAGGCGTCACGTCCCATAGGTGCGAGGATCACCGCACGCTCGGATGAAGCCCCTGGTCTCACTGGAGCTGCTCTTCGAGCAAGGGAGCGTTCTCGCCGATGTAAATCGGAACGCCGCGCAATATGCCCTGGAATCCATCGAGTGGGGCTCCGATGGTAAGGCCGCGGCCGTCAATGAGGAATTCGCGAATCGTCGATTCATGCGGGCCGGTGCGTTTCTTGATGATCGACACCGCGCGCCGCACCGTGCCGACCGCCTCGAAATAACGCAGCAGGATCACCGTGTCCGCGAGATAGGTTACATCGACCGGCGCCTTCATATCGCCGACCAACCCATGCTGCGCCACCGTCATGAAGGTCGCCGCGCCCCGACGATTCAGATATTGCAGCAATTCGTGCATATGCAGGATCAACGAATTTTCCTCGGGCATCGCGGCCTGATAGCCGTTGAGGCTGTCGATCACCACGGTCTTGATCTGATCCTCGTCGACCCGCTTGCGGACGCGATGTGCGAATTCTCCGGGCGACATCTCCGCAGCATCCACCTGATCGATGAATAAATTGCCGCCGCGCTGCATCGCCTCAAGATCGATGCCGAGGCCCTTCATGCGCGCGAACAACAGACCAAGTTCTTCATCAAACACGAACAACGCCGCCCTTTCGCCGCGCGCGATCGCGGCGACGATAAAGACGATCGCTAAAAGCGATTTCCCGGTGCCCGCAGGCCCCAGAATCAACGTGCTCGATCCGGCCTCAATGCCACCGCCCAGCAGTTTGTCGAACTGGGCAATGCCGCTCGACATCGTCGTGCGCGTAAAGTTGCTGCGATATTCGGACGCCACCAGCCGCGGAAAGATGTTCACCCCGCCGGTCGTAATGGTGGCATCATGATAGCCACCGCGAAATTTCACGCCGCGATATTTGATGATGCGCACACGCCGACGCTCCGCGCCATAGGCCGGCGCCAATTCCTCAAGACGCAACACACCGTGCGCAACGCTATGCACGGTTTTGTCAGCCTGCTCGGCGGTCAGGTCGTCGAGCAGCATCACCGTGGTATTGAATCTCGCAAAGTAGTGCTTGATCGCCAGAATCTGCCGCCGGTACCGGAGCGAACTTTGCGCCAACAGTCTGATCTCGGACAGACTGTCGAGCACCACCCGGCTCGGCCGCGCGCGTTCCACCGCTTCGAAAATCTGCTTGGTGGTTTCGCCCAGTTCCAGGTCCGACGAATAGAGCAGGCTCTGCTGCTGTTCGGAATCGAGCAGGCTTTCCGGCGGCAACAGTTCGAACACCTCGATGCCATGGTCCAGTGACCAGCCGTGAGATGCCGCGCCGTCGCGCAACTCCCGCTCGGTTTCAGATAACGTGATGTAGAGGCACTTCTCTCCGGCCTTCACACCTTCGAGCAGGAATTGCAGGGCCACCGTCGTCTTGCCGGTGCCCGGCGCGCCTTCAACCAGGAACAGGTGGCCGCGCGAAAACCCGCCCGACAGAATATCGTCCAGCCCCCAAATGCCGGTCTTCGCCTTGGTGGCTATTGTTTCGACAGAATTCATCAGGACCCCCTAACCGGGATCAAACTTTCGCAGCATTAAACGGTTCCCGGGGCAATGGAACTATTTTTGCGGGAAGAACTCAGGCCACATCGCACGCCATGCCTGCATCAGCTCGGCGAAATCGGCCGGCTGGGTGTCATGGCATTCGGAACTCATGAAGGGCTTCACCCAGGCTTGTGCGCTCCTCATGAACATATGCGCGACCGGAACGAGCCAGGATGTGTCGTCCAGCGTGCCGGCGCGACGGTTGATAATTTCAGCGCGTCCCTTTCGCTCCCCATAGAGCCTGCCGCCACAGTCACCGCAAAACCGCGATGTGACCTCGACGCCCTTGGGTGACAAATGGCGCCACCCCCTGGATTCACCATGCAGAATACGAAAATCTCTGGCGAGCACCGGCATGTTCAATGCGAATGCGCTGCCGGAGGCCCTCTGGCAGTCGGTGCAGTTGCAGCTGTAGAGCAGGCGCGGAAACGATGAGAGCTCGTACCGGATGGCGCCGCATGAACAGCCGCCGGTCATGGGAAGCGTGGGTCGCGTTGCACGCATGGATCAACCCCGATCGAAACTCGATCACAGATTATCCGGAAAATACGCGCGCTGCGACGCTCACCGCTTCTCGATGACGAGGCTTTGCACGGCGCGGCCGAAATATCCCTTCACGTCGGCGAGCCGCGCCATCGCGAGCCCGGCGCCGTCGGGACCGATCCAGGATTCCGCATCGAGCAGGATCCATTCGCCGACCGGTTCGCGGGCAAAGTTCACGGTGAGGTCGGCATTGATGAACGTCCATTGCTGAAAATCCAGCACGGCAGATGTACCGTTGCAGAAATCGGCGGCAACGACGGCGCGCATCGCTTGCGAGACTGGGGAGGACTCGACCAGCGGCCGGTCGACCCGATACCAGATCGCGCCGGGGCCGGGCACGCCGAAGCGACCACGGGCCGCGCGCATCGAGACGCCTGACGTAAAGGGACTGCCGGAAAAGCTCGGCTGCTCCTCACGCGCCTGATCGGGGCCCGCAAGCTCGACCGCGACATCGGTGACATCCGATGGCAATTTCAATGCTTGCGTCTTGATCTTGAGCACGGTCGCGCCGACAACGACGACATTCCCCGCGAGCAGCCGGATGGCGCAAAGCTGAATCTTGCGTCCCTCGCGCAGCACCTCGGTCTCGAGCGTCAACTCCGTCAGCGGCACCGGCCGTATCAGATCGATGGTGACGCGCGCGACGTGCATCGGTACCGGCGTCAGGATCGCTTCTGCGGCCCAGACCACCAGCGATGCCGGCGCGGAGCCATGCTGCATCCCTGCGTCCCACGGGCCGGCCGCATGGGGACTCGTGATGACGCGGTTGCCCTCAACGCGATAGATGGCGTCCATCAGTTCAGCATTCCGTTCGATTGAAACAGGCGAAGCAGCTCCACCTTGAGAGAGGAAGGGAAAGCATCACAGCGCGGGATCGGCCGCCTCCGCATATTCCTGTTTGAACCGCGCGATCAGTTCGGCTGCCGGCAGGACCTTGCCGACGCTGCCGACGCCCTGGCCGCTGCCCCAAATCTCCTTCCAGGCTTTCGGCTTGGCGCGCTCGCCCGAAGCATCGGTGCCGAAGCTCATTTTCGATGCGTCGGATTCCGGAAGATTGTCCGGATCCATCCCGGCGGCGACGATCGATGGCTTCAAATAATTGCCATGCACGCCGGTGAATAAATTGGAATAGACGATGTCTTCCGCCGCCGAGGTGGTGATCATCTGCTTGTAGCCTTCCACCGCATTGGCTTCGGTCGTGGCGATGAAGGCGGAGCCGATATAGGCAAAGTCGGCGCCGAGCAGCCGCGCCGCGCGAATCGCGCGGCCATTGCCGATCGCTCCCGACAGCGCGATCGGCCCGTCGAACCATTGCCGGGTCTCGGCCACGAAGGCGAAAGGCGATATTCTGCCGGCATGACCGCCTGCGCCGGCTGACACCAGGATCAGGCCGTCAGCGCCCTTCTCGACCGCCTTGTGCGCGAATTTCTGGTTGATCACGTCGTGAAAGACGATGCCGCCCCAGCGATGCGCGGCCTGGTTAAGCTCCTCCCGCGCGCCCAGCGAGGTGATGATCATCGGCACCTTGTGCTTCTCGCAAAGCGCCAGATCCTGCTCGAGCCGGTTGTTCGACCGATGCACGATCTGATTCACCGCGAACGGCGCCGACAGCCGATCGGGATGCGCCTTGTCGTGCGCGGCAAGCTCCTGCTTGATGCGCGCCAGCCACTCGTCGAGCAACGCCGGCGGCCGGGCGTTGAGCGCCGGAAATGATCCGACGACGCCAGCCTTGCACTGCGCGATCACCAGATCAGGCACGGAAATGATGAACAGCGGTGCACCGATCACGGGAATCGACAGACGGCCCTTGAACAAGGCAGGCATGGACATTCAAAAATCCTTCTGACTATTTTGGGGAGGAGCGGCATCCCGGCTTAAAGATGCCAGACATCATACCAAGAAGGCAATCCGCCTTGGCCTTGGCTTGGTCCTAGCCTTGGCCCTACTGGCACAGCGCAGCGGTGACATAATTGTCGGTGCGGCAGTCATCCGGCTTTCGCGTCCTGCCGGGGATCAGCACTTTCGCCGAGCAGTGCTCCGCCGAATCCATCGTGAGGCTCTTGCCTTCCTTGAAGCCCTTGGCCTGGCACAGTCTGTCGGAGGCCGACTTGCAGTCCGGCGCGCCATTGTTCGACACCGGACAGATCATGCGACCGGTCACCATCAGGGGCTGGGTGAGGCGCGACAATGTGTCGGTGGCATCCTTGCTCGCGCCTTTCGCACGTTCATTGAGATCGTCGATGGTCGCGCTAGGCTGAATCGACATTCAGCGTGTCCAGACCATAGCACTTGCGAGATGGATGAAGGCGAGGAAGTGAACCGCTCTGCGGTCGTAGCGGGTTGCGACGCGGCGGAAGTGCTTGAGCTTGTTGAAGCAGCGTTCGATGCGATTTCGCAGTCGATAGAGTGCCGGATCGTAGCTGTGGGGATGCTTGCGCGTAGGGTTTGGCGGGATCACCGCTGCGGCGCCGGTCGCTTCGATAGCCTCGCGCAAGGCGCGACTGTCATAGGCGCGATCGGCAATGACGTATTGGCCAGCGGAGCCTTTGATGAGAGCCTCGGCCTGCGTAACGTCACCGCTCTGGCCAGGCGTGAGGATAAAGCGCAGCGGCCGGCCAAGCGCATCGGCGAGCATGTGGATTTTGGTGGTCAATCCTCCTCGGGAACGCCCCAAAGCCTGGTTTTGGTCCCCCCTTTTCCGGTCGCGGCCTGCTGGTGGGCACGAACCAGGGTGGTATCGAGCATCAGATATTCGTTCTTGTGATCTTTGATGAGAGCCTCGAACATGCGCTCCCACACGCCATTCTTTGCCCAACGGGCGAAGCGCGTGTGCACGCTTTTCCACTTGCCATATCGAGGTGGCAGGTCGTGCCAATGCGCGCCGGAGCGCAAGACCCACAGAACAGCATTGACGAATAGGCGGTTGTCGGCACCGGTTCGACCAGGATCGCCGGCCTTGCCGGGCAAAAGCTCTGCGATCAGCCGCCACTGTGCCTCGGTAAGTTCATATCGCTTGACCATGCCTTATGCTCCGAATCAATTGATCCGGAACACAAGGAATCATCGCTAATCCGAACTGTGAATCCTGAATGTAGATTGGTCCTAGGACTCTTCAGCGTCGGCAACCTCCCGAACATCTTTCCGATTTCGTTGATCAGGCCCGGATTCTCGTGCGCCGGCGGGCTGGGCGGCGAAGCGGGCTCACCTTGCGCAGGCGCGGGTTGCTCCGGTGGCGCTTGCTGAACCGGCTCCTGCGTCCCTGGGGGAGGCGGTGCCGGCGTCTGCGACCAGGCGACGCCTGCGGCGATCGTCAGGATAAACGTCATCGCGGCCACGGGCGCGATCCGCGCCCTTAACAGCTCGGCGAATTGGCTTCTCCCATCCAGCATGGGCGCGAGCGTAACCTCAAGCTCGTGAATCGGCAAAGCGGCTCAAGAGCCGCCGTCAGAGCATTCGAAACGCGATGACAAAGCCGAGCACCAGCACGGCCACGCCCAGCGCCACCCACAGTCCCAAATGACGCTCGATCCTGATGCGGATCCACTCGCCGTAGCGGTTGAGCAGGATCGCGACAATAAAGAAGCGCCCGCCGCGGGCGATAATCGAACACACGACGAACAGCCAGATATTGTACCCGGCAAAGCCGGAGGCGATTGTCACCAGCTTGTAGGGGATCGGCGTCAGGCCTTTGCCGATGATGATCAATGCCCCCCATTCGGCATAGGAAGCGCGGAAGCTCTCGACCTTGTCGGCCAGACCGTAGAGGTTGATCAGCCAATGTCCGACGGAATCATACAGCAGCGCGCCGATGGAATAGCCGAGAATGCCGCCCAGCACAGATGCCACGGTGCAGATCGCGGCATAGAGCCAGGCCCGCTGCGGCCGCGCCAGCGACATCGGGACCAGCATCACATCCGGCGGCACGGGAAAAAACGAGCTCTCCGCGAACGCGACCCCCGCCATGAGCCAGAGCGCGTAGGGCTTGTGCGCGGCGTCGATACACCAGTCGTAAATTCGTTTCAGCATGGCGCGATGAACCACCATGGGACAGATTTGTCCATGCCGGGATTTGGGGAATGTGCGGGATGCCCAGGGCATGATCCCGAAAAACGGGAACCGGTTTTCGGGAGAAATCATGCCCAAAAAAGCGACGAGTCCGATGCAGCGAAGCTGAACCAGACTTTAGTGGCGCTTGCGCAGATTGCGGCTTTCGAGCGCGACAATTGGTCGCCTCGCGACCCGGGGCGTCGGAGGCCTCGGCATTTTCACCGCCGATTTCGGCAGCTTCTCGGCAATTCCGAGCATGTGCTCGCGCCGTTCCATCTCCCGCCACACGTCTTCGGGTTGTACGCCGCATGATGCCCATAAAACGGTGAGGTTGTAGAGCAGGTCGGCGCTCTCGCGGATCACGGCGTCCGGCTTGCCGTTGACGGCGTCGATCACGACTTCGATGGCTTCTTCGGCCAGTTTCTTGGCCATCTTGGCCGGGCCGCGCTGAAACAGCCGTGCGGTTCGCGATACCGCCGGATCGAGATCCTTGGCCGCGATCACCGCTAAATAAAGCCGCTCAAGCGAATCACTCATTCTGCAAGGCTAATCCAAATGCATCGCCAGCGTGTTAACGGCCGGCCTCGCCACCCCCATTGTCATAAAAAATTCGTCGACCGCACGAGGCGGCCGACGGATCATTGGATCGAGGGTTAATAACTACCAACCGGCGTTCGGATGGCCGTTGAAGTAAGGCACACCCGACCGGTAGCCGCCATATCCGCCATAATAGGGCCCGCCACCATAGTAGGCAGGGCCGCCGCCATAATAGCCGTCATAACTGTCATAATAGGCGCGCCTGTTCTGGGTGGCGGCTATTGCAATGCCGGTGCCGACGATGCCGGCAAAGGCGGCCGCGGCCGCGGCGCCTCCACCGCCCCGATAGGTCCTGCGCCGAGCACTGACGTCGGTGAGGCCATGGCTCGTATTTGCTGCAGACAGGCCATTGCCTGCAGGCGCGGAGCCGGCGAAAGCCGTTGCCGGCTCGATCGCCGTCAGCGCCAGCGCCGCAACCATGGCGATAGCGACCGGGCGGCCAACAGATGAAAACGCACCTTTTCGGGCGAACATCACAATTTCCTCCGTAAAAATACCGGCCTGACAGGCCTATGAAAGCTAACCATTCAATCCATGTTGGGTTCCACAAGCTGAGCGTGTGATGCGCGGCGAACCGACGCGGGTCATCAACCATCGCGGTCATCAACCGTTCAGATTCCATTAGCCAGGATGCGCGGCAGCGGTATCGCCGGGGCCGTCAAACAAGATACAGAGCGCCGTCATTGGCGCTCGATCCCGAAATGGTCTCGCATGCGCGTAAATCCGACCGTGGCACGGCGTTGGTTTTTGGCTTTGTTCACAGGCTTGCTGGCTTCTGCCTGCATCAGTGCGGTCGACAGGCTGACCGCAGGCGAAGTGAAGCAACCCACCGCGATCCAGTTTTCGCTCGACCGGCCAATCAATGCCGGCGCTGCGCCGCTCGTGATGGCGGCGGCCGACGGTCTGTTCGGTGCGGAAGGCCTTGCGGTCACAACGGACATTGCGAATGGCTCTGCTGAGGCGATCGCGCGCGTCGCCGCAGGAAGCAGCGAGTTCGCCCTGGTCGATATCAACGAACTGATCCGCTTTCGAGGCAAATCCAAAGCACCGCACGTCAAGGCGGTATTCGTGCTGTTCAACCAGTCGCCCTACGCCATCGTCGCGCGCAAGAGCCGGGGCATTCACGCCCTCTCCGATATCGAAGGCAAAACACTCGGCGTCGCCGAAGGCGATCTCTCGATCCGGTTGTGGCCGGCGCTGGCGCGGCATAACGGGATCAAGATCGCAAACGTGACGCAAAGCAAGTTGAGCGCCGCGGTGCGGGAGCCGATGCTATCGGCCGGCCAAGTCGATGCCGTCAGCGGGTTTTCGTATTTGTCGGCGGTCAATTTGCGAGACCGCGGCGTTCCCGCCGATGACCTCGCGGTGATCAGATACGCCGACTATGGCTGCGAAGCCTACGGGTTTGCGGTCATCGTCAATCCGGCGTTCGCGGCGGCGAAGCCGGAAGCCGTGAAGGGCCTGCTGCGCGCGCTGATTGCCGGCACGCATATCGCCATCGGAGAGCCCAAGCGGAGCGCGGATGAAGTTGCAAGCCGGATCGAGGAAGGATCGCCCGAGATCGAGTTGGAACGCCTGCGCGCGGTGATCAGCGACAACATCCTCACCGGTGAGGTAAAGCGCAACGGCATCGGCGGCATCGATCCGGCCCGCCTCGAGCGGTCGATCGATCAGATTGCAGAGGATTTCAAGTTCGAGAAGCGTCCATCCGCAGCGGATATTTTCGACGATGCTTTCCTGCCTCCCCTCGGCGGCCGCCTGATCAATTAAGTAAAACGTGAGCGAGCGCTGTATCTCTCCCGCCATCCCTGATTAGAATGCAGGCCGGAACATCCCCGTCCTGCTGGTCCGAGCGCCCGTTTCATGTCCCTGCTTCGCCTCTACACGCGCGTTCTGGAATTGCTCGGCAAGGAAGCCCGGCTGGGCTGGATTCTCGCCGGCGCCAACCTGCTGCTGGCGGGTGCGCAGTTCGCCGAACCGGTGCTGTTCGGGCGCATCGTCGATGTCCTGTCCGGCAAGCCAGCAGCCGCCCCGTTCGGGACGCCGTCGCCGTGGCCGCTGCTGGCGGCCTGGGTGGCGTTCGGCCTGTTCACGATTGGTTGCAGCGCCACGGTCGCGCTGCACGCCGATCGGCTGGCGCACCGTCAACGCCAGGCGGTGCTGACAAATTATTTCGAACACATCATGCAATTGCCGCTGACCTTCCACACCGGCACCCATTCCGGCCGCCTGATGAAGGTGATGTTGAACGGCACCGATTCATTGTGGCGGCTGTGGCTCGGATTTTTCCGCGAACATTTCGCCGCGATGATGTCACTCGTGGTGCTGCTGCCGCTGGCGTTTTACATCAACTGGCGGCTGGCAAGCCTGCTGTTCGTCCTGTGCATCGTGTTCACGGTGCTGACGACGCTGGTGGTGCGCAAGACCTACGGCATGCAGAGCGAAGTCGAGGCCCATTACAGCGACCTCTCCGCGCGCGCCTCCGACGCGCTCGGCAATGTCGCGCTGGTGCAGAGCTTCGTGCGCATCGATGCCGAGGTGCAGGGCCTGCGCTTCGTCGCCGACAAGCTTCTGGCGGTGCAGATGCCGGTGCTGTCCTGGTGGGCGCTGGTCACGGTCATCACCAGGGCATCGACCACCATCACGGTGCTTGCGATCTTCACCGTCGGCATCCTGCTGCATGAGCGGGGCCTCACCTCGGTCGGCGAGATCGTGATGTTCGTGAGTTTCGCCACCATGCTGATCCAGAAGCTCGAGCAGGTGGTCGGCTTCATCAACAGCGTGTTCATGGAGGCGCCGCGGCTACAGGAATTCTTCAACGTGCTCGATGCCGTGCCTGCGGTCCGCGACCGCCCGGATGCGATCGATACCGGCCGGCTCGCGGGCCTGGTCGAGTTCAGCGACGTCTCGTTTTCCTATGACGGCAAGCGGCCGGCGGTCGAAGACCTTTCCTTCATGGCGCTGCCCGGCCAGACCATCGCGCTGGTCGGTCCGACCGGGGCGGGCAAATCGACCGCGATCGCGCTGCTGCATCGCGCCTTTGATCCGCAATCGGGCTTTATCAGGATCGACGGCATGGATGTCCGCGGCCTGACGTTGACGGCGTTGCGCAGGAATATCGGCGTGGTGTTTCAGGAAGCGCTGCTGTTCAACCGCTCGATCGCCGATAATTTACGCGTCGGCAAGCCCGATGCGACGGAAGAGGAAATGCGCATCGCGGCGGGCCGCGCCCAGGCGCTGGAATTCATCGAACGCAGCGAACGGAAATTCGAAACCAATGTCGGCGAGCGCGGACGGATGCTGTCCGGCGGCGAGCGTCAGCGGTTGTCGATCGCACGGGCGCTGTTGAAGGATCCGCCGATCCTGATCCTCGATGAGGCGACCAGCGCGCTCGATGCCGTGACCGAAGCCAGGGTCAATGCGGCGCTCGATGAAGTCATGAAGGGACGCACCACTTTCGTGATCGCCCACCGGCTTTCGACCATTCGCAATGCCACGCGCATCCTGCTGTTCGACAATGGACGCGTGATCGAAAGCGGAACCTTTGATGAACTGGTCGCGAAAGGCGGCCGCTTCGCGGAACTCGCGCGAGCCCAATTCATGGTTCAGGAGAATGCAAGCAGCGCGCGTGAACCGACGGCGGGCAGTGCGGCTGTCACGATTTAGTGTCGTCGAAATTCGGCCCATTTCGTCCACGATTTAATCATGGGGCCTCTGTTCTGGAACAGCAAGCCGGTATAGGTTTGCCACCGCCGCAAGCGACGGCGCCGGATACGCTTGAAACCGAACGTCAGATGCCAGAACCTCGCCTTCACGGGCGGGTCTCAAAGGACCGGATAGTGCAATTGCTTCGCCCGTTGCTTCGCAAATCATCGTTGAACTGGATTGTCGTTGTCGCCGCGCTTGCGATCGTTGCGCCGCGTGCCGCAAGTGCCGAAGCGTTACTGCTGATCGAAGCTGACAGCGGAAAGGTTTTGCAGGCCGACAACGCGACCATGCCGTGGTATCCGGCGTCGTTGAGCAAGCTGATGACGGCCTATGTCACGCTCAAGGCGGTGAAGGAAGGGCGTATCACGCTCGATACGCTGTTTACGGTGTCGCCGGTAGCCGCCTCGCAATCGCCGTCGAAGATGGGTTTCCGGCCGGGTACGCAGCTCACCGTCGACAATGCGCTGAAGATGATGCTGGTGAAGTCGGCCAACGACATGGCCGTGGTGCTGGCCGAAGGCGTCGGAGGCTCGATCGACGGCTTTTCAGTGATGATGAATCAAGCCGCGCAACAGCTCGGCATGACGCAGACGAGCTATGTCAATCCGAATGGCTTGCCCGCGGACGGCCAGATCACCTCGGCGCGCGATCTGGCGATCCTGGCCCGCGCGATCATTCACGATTTGCCCGAGTACGAATATTTCGTCCACATTCCCTCGATCCGCTATGGCCGCAAGGTCACGCAGAATTTCAACAAGCTGATCGGACGCTATCCCGGAGCCGACGGCTTCAAGACGGGCTTCATCTGTGCGTCCGGTTACAATCTGGTGGGATCGGCCACGCGCGACGGTCGGAGGCTGATCGCGGTGGTGCTCGGCGCGTCGTCCGGCACGATGCGCGCCGTCAGAGCCGCGCAATTGCTCGATCGTGGCTTTTCCAGCAATACCTTGTCCTGGCTCCAGCCCTCACTCGGCACCGTGGACAAATTGGTGCCGATCGATGCGTCGCCGCCGAACCTGCATGATGAGATGTGCGGCGGCAAGCACAAGCAGCCGGCCAGCGATGAAGATGAGGCGACCGTTGCCGGCAATGCCGGGAGCTCGAGCACCGGCGAAACCGGCGCGACCTTCTTCGCTGCCGGGCTGCAGCCGCCGATGACGAAGCCTGCGGACCTGATGGCAGCCGCGCCCGCGCCTTCCGAACCGATCCCCGTCTACACCGGCCCCACCAAGACCGGAGCCGCCTTGATCGCCACCATGGCGGTCGATTCCGAAAGGCAGGCGGTGCGGCCGAAAGGCAAGAAAACGCGCATCGCCGCGAAGAAGCCGGACGCGGCGACAGACGCCAAAACCGGTGCCAAAACCGACGCTAAACCTGACGCCAAGCCGGTTCGGCATGCCAATGCCAAGCCGGACGCCGTCCCCGCAGCCGCGACCGATAAGCCCGCGAAGCCGGCAAAACCCAAGGCGGCGGCAAAGACGCCAGCAAAGCCGGCCACCAAGCCCGCGCCAAAGAACACCAGCGACGCCGCCGGCAAACCCGCAGGTTAACACAACCGCGGCTGCTCGCTTGCAGCCGCGCTCGATCTTTCCGACCGGTCTCTCCAGCCGCGAGGCGAGCGCACAGCCGCCTGTAGTCGCTTGCCTTGGGCCGCCGCATTGCCCAATATTGTCCAAAACCGATAACGCATAAAAAGGGCATCCCGCCCCAATCTGCGGGAAATGGAGCGGAGGGAATTACCATGGAGCGGATCTGGCTCAAGCAATATCCGGCCGGCGTGCCCGCCGATATCGATGCGACGCAATATGCATCGCTCGTTGAACTGCTGGAAGAAAGCTTTGCGAAGTTCAGCGACCGCAAGGCCTTCATCTGCATGGACAAGTCGATCAGCTACCGCGATCTCGACGAGATGTCGCTGGCGCTTGCCGCCTATTTGCAAGGCAAGGGACTGCAAAAAGGCGCGCGCGTCGCGTTGATGATGCCAAACGTATTGCAGTATCCGATCTCGACCGCGGCTGTCCTGCGCGCCGGCTACGCGGTGGTGAACGTCAACCCGCTCTACACACCGCGCGAACTCGAACACCAGCTGAAGGATTCCGGCGCCGAGGCGATTATCGTTCTCGAGAATTTCGCCACCACGGTCCAGAAGGTGATCGCCAGCACCGCGGTGAAGCACGTCATCGTCGGCAGCATGGGCGATCTGCTCGGCCTGAAGGGCATGATCGTCAACCTGGTGGTCCGTCGCGTGAAGAAAATGGTGCCGCCGTTTTCGATTCCGGGCGCCGTCCTGTTCAATGACGCGGTTACGACCGGCCGCGGCTTGAAATTCAACAAGCCGAAGATCACACCCGACGATGTCGCCTTCCTGCAATATACCGGCGGCACCACCGGCGTCTCCAAGGGAGCGACGCTGCTTCATCGCAACATTGTCGCCAACGTGCTGCAGAACGATGCCTGGTTGCAACCGGCGCTGCGCAAGCCGCCGCATGTCGACCAGCTGTTCATCGTCTGTGCGCTGCCGCTCTATCACATCTTCGCGCTGACGGCGTGCTTCCTGCTGGCGATGCGCGCCGGCGGCGTCAACCTTCTGATTCCGAACCCGCGCGACATGGCGGGCTTCATCAAGGAGCTGATGAAATACCAGGTCAACAGTTTCCCGGCGGTCAACACGCTCTACAACGGGCTGTTGCATTCGCCAGGCTTCGACAAGGTCGACTTCTCCAAGCTGAAAACCTCGTTCGGTGGCGGTATGGCGACGCAGAAGGCCGTCGCGGAAGCGTGGCTGAAGACGACCGGTTGTCCGCTGTCGGAAGGTTACGGCCTGTCGGAGACTTCGCCGACGCTGACCTGCAACCCCGCCGATACCGACAAATTCTCCGGCTCGATTGGCCTTCCCGTCCCCTCGACCTATCTCTCGATCCGCGACGATGACGGCAACGAAATGCCGCTCGGCGAGGCCGGCGAGATCTGCGCCAAGGGCCCGCAGGTAATGTCCGGCTACTGGAACAGGCCGGACGAGACGGCGCGGGTCATGACCGCGGACGGATATTTCCGCACCGGCGATATCGGCGTGATGACGCCGGACGGCTATACCAAGATCGTCGACCGCAAGAAGGATATGATCCTGGTTTCCGGCTTCAACGTCTATCCGAACGAAGTCGAGGAAGTGATCGCCAGCCATCCCGGCGTGCTGGAATGCGCCGTGATCGGCGTTCCGGACGCGCGATCCGGCGAGGCCGTCAAGGCGTTTGTCGTCAAGAAAGATCCCAACGTCACCGCCGAGGACATCATCAAGTTCTGCGGCACGCAGCTGACCAACTACAAGGTCCCCAAGCAGATCGAGTTTCGCACCGATCTGCCGAAGACCAATGTCGGAAAAATCCTGCGCCGTGAATTGCGCGACGAAAAGAAGGCTGCGGCCTGAACCAGCAATGATGCGAACGCCTGGTCATGACCGACGTGATCGACAATATTTCGCCGGCCGAAATCCTCTCATTCTGGCGCGAGGCTGGTCCGGAGCGCTGGTACAGGCAGGACGCCACCTTCGATGCCGATCTGCGCAGCCGCTTCGCCGAACTGTGGCAGAAGGCGGCTGCCGGCGAGTTGTCCTGCTGGGAAGCCAACGACGACGGCGCGCTGGCGCTGGTCATCGTGCTCGACCAGTTTCCGCGCAATATTTTTCGCGGCGATATCAGGACCTACTCAAGCGATGCCCAGGCCCGCGAGGTCGCCGGCCGCGCCATTGCGCGCGGCGCCGATGGGCGCATTGAGCCGGCGCTACTGGAATTTCTCTATATGCCGTTCATGCATTCGGAGCATCTGGCCGACCAGCAGCGCTGCGTCGAACTATTCCGCAAAACCGGCAATACCGACAACCTGAAATATGCCGAGGACCATGCCGCCATCATCAGCCGGTTCGGCCGCTTCCCTCATCGCAATCGTCTTCTGGGGCGCTCGACGACGCCGCAAGAACAGGCCTTTCTCGACGGCGGAGGATTTTCCGGCTGATGACAGAACAGTGAACATATCGGGCCATTGCCGTTCCCGCGCTACCGAATATTGTGCCCGCCGGCCGCCCGGTCTATGACACTTCCGCACATTTCAAGGAGAATTGACGATGACCATCAAAGTTGGCGACAAGCTGCCCGAAGCCAAGTTTCGCGTGATGACGGCGGAAGGTCCGCAGGTCAAAACCACAGACGACGTCTTCAAGGGCAAGAAGGTCGCCCTGTTCGCGGTACCCGGCGCCTATACCGGCACCTGTCACAAGATGCATCTGCCGAGCATTTTCCTGAACGCCTATGCCATCAAGGGCAAGGGCGTGGACACCATCGCGATCGTCTCGGTGAATGACGCCTTCGTCATGAACGCGTGGAAGCGCGACACCGACCAGCGCGATGAAGCCACTTTCCTCGCCGACGGCAATGCCGAGTTCACCAAGGCGATCGGCATGGAGCTCGACGCTTCGGGCAACGGGCTCGGTATCCGCTCCAAGCGCTACTCGATGCTGGTGGAAGACGGCGTGGTCAAGAAATTCAACCTCGAGCCCGCGCCCGGCAAGGTCGAGGTTTCCGGCGGCGACACGCTGCTTGGACAGCTCTGAGCTTCAGTCGTTCCTACGCCGATCTGGCTCCAAGAGTGACGTCATGCCCGGGCTTGTCCCGGGCATCCACGTTCTTGAGCGCGGTTCAAAAGAAAGACGTAGATGGCCGGAACAGGCCCGGCCATGACGGATGCATTGGGTGTCCGCCTACTTCCTGACCACTTGCTGCAATCGCGCCATCGCGACGCCGTCGCGCGCCAGCTGATCGGCGCGCTCGTTCTCGTCATGCCCGGCATGGCCCTTGATCCAGTGCCAGCGCACCTCGTGCGGTTTGAGCGCCGCGTCCAGCCGCTGCCACAGATCGACATTCTTGACCGGCTTCTTGTCGGCCGTGCGCCAGCCGTTCTTCTTCCAGCCATGAATCCAGCCGGTGATCCCCTGACGCACATATTGGCTGTCGGTGGTGAGATCGACGGTGCAGGGCTTCTTGAGCGCCTCCAAAGCTGAGATCGCCGCCATCAGCTCCATGCGGTTGTTGGTGGTATGCGGCTCGCCGCCTTTCAATTCCTTTTCGACATCGCCGAATTTGAGAACCGCGCCCCAGCCTCCCGGCCCGGGATTACCCGAGCAGGCGCCATCGGTGTGAATGACGACCGAAGGGAGCGAACTCACGCCACCAGCCCCGAAGCTGCGACGCCGTAATCGCGCATGCTGGCCACGTTCTGCTGAAAGCGCAGCTTGCGGACATATTCGAGCGGATCTTTCGGCCGCACCAGCGCCCCCGGTGGAACGTTGAGGAAATCCACCAGACGCGTCAGCAGGAAGCGCAATGCCGCGCCCCGCGCCAGCAGCGGCAACGCGTGCTGCTCGGCGTCCGACAATTGACGCTCGCGGCCGTAGGCATTGAGAAATGCCCGCGCCTTGGTGACATTGAACGAACAATCGGCCTCGAAACACCAGGCGTTCAGGCAGATCGCGACGTCATAGGCGAGCGTGTCGTTGCAGGCAAAAGTGAAATCGATGATGCCGGACAGTTGCTCGCCGATAAAGAAAACATTGTCCGGAAACAAATCGGCGTGGATCACGCCCTGCGGCAAATCCTTAGGCCAGACGCCGCTTTCCAGATAATCGAGTTCGGCTTCGATGAAGGCGCGCAATCCATGCTGCACTTCGTCGGCACGCGCCGCGGCCTGTTCGAACAGCGGACGCCAGCCCGACACCGACAGCGCGTTGGCGCGTGACATCGAAAAATCGCGCCCCGCCAGGTGCATTTTGGCGAGCGCCTGACCGACGCCGGCGCAGTGCGCCGCGCTGGGTTTGCGCGGCCAGACGCCTTCCAGAAAATTGATGATCGCAGCCGGCCGGCCGGCCAGCGCGCTCAGCGCTTCGCCGCTTTTGTTCTTCAGGGGTTGCGGGCAATTGATGCCGTGCGAGGCCAGGTGCGTCATCAGGCCGAGAAAAAACGGCAGGTCGCCCCTGGCGACGCGCTTCTCATACAGCGTGAGGATGAAATACCCCGCCGTGGTGTGCAGCAGGAAGTTGGAATTCTCGACACCCTCGGCGATGCCCTTGTAGGACAGCAATTCGCCGATGTCGTAATGGCTTAAAAATTCCGCAAGCTCATCGGCGGCGACGTCGGTGTAAACCGCCATCTTTTTTATTCCGCGGCATCAGGCCGCAGCGAACGCGGCAACGGGAAGAATTCATTCTCTTCCGCGGCCGAGACCGTCTCCACATGCAATTCGTAGCGTTCGGCAAACGCGCCCATGATCTCTTCGACGATCACTTCCGGCGCCGATGCGCCTGCGGTGATGCCGAGGCTCTTGATGCCCTCGAAGCGCGACCAGTCGAGATCGCTGGCACGTTGAGCCAAGACAGCAATCGGGCAGCCCTCGCGTTCGGCGACTTCGCGCAGCCGCTGCGAATTCGACGAGTTCGGCGCGCCGACCACGATCAGGGCGTCGACCACGGGCGCCACCTTCTTGACCGCCAGCTGGCGGTTGGTGGTGGCGTAGCAGATGTCTTCCTTGTGCGGCCCCGAGATGTTCGGAAAACGGCCCTTCAGAATCGCGACGATCCCGGCGGTATCGTCGATCGACAGCGTGGTCTGGGTCACGAAGGCCAGGTTGTCGGGGTCCTTCGGCTCAAACGTCGCGGCATCTTCCGCGGTCTCGATCAGCGTCACAGCGCCGGGTGGCAACTGGCCGAGCGTGCCGACCACCTCCGGATGATGGGAATGCCCGATCAGCAGGATTTCGCGGCCGCGTTTGAAATGGATCGCGGCTTCCCGGTGCACCTTGGTGACCAGCGGACAGGTGGCATCGAGCGAGAAGAAATTGCGCGACTTGGCGTCCGCCGGCACCGATTTGGGAACCCCGTGGGCGGAAAACACCACCGGGGCGTTGGTATTGTCAGGGATTTCAGCCAATTCCTCGACGAAAATCGCGCCCTTGGTCCTGAGGCTGTCGACGACATAGCGGTTGTGGACGATCTCGTGCCGGACATAGACCGGGGCACCATAGATGGTAAGGGCCCGTTCGACGGTGTCGATCGCCCGTACCACGCCGGCACAAAAGCCCCGCGGGGAACAAAGCACGAGTTTCAGGTCTGGTTTGGCTGCCATGGGAGCGATCTCGGACCGAATCACCCCTCGCCGCCGGGCAGGGAACGGTCAATTACACTGACGACTTGGGACTGCTTTCAGGCTCTGTCAAGGCACTTTAGCAGGCCATTGCGCGGTTAGCCCCCGAGGGCTTATATAGGGCCCAATTCCCGTCATCGCTGATGACCACGGCTTCGCCTCCAAAAAAGGTGGGCGAAGCACAAAGGAGATTTGCCATGAGCAATGCACCGCTGATGCCAAAAGCGACGGCCGTGTGGCTGGTCGACAATACCGCGCTGACCTTCGATCAGGTGGCCGATTTCACCAAAATGCACCCCCTCGAGGTCCGCGCCATTGCCGATGGCGACGCCGCCCAGGGCATCAAGGGCATGGACCCGATTTCGACCGGGCAGCTCAGCCGCGACGAGATCGAAAAGGGCGAGAAGGACCCGAATTACCGTCTCAGGCTGGGAGAGAGCAAGGTCACCCTGCCGCCGGCTGCCAAGAAAAAGGGCCCGCGCTATACGCCGGTATCGCGCCGCCATGAGCGGCCGAGCGCGATCCTGTGGCTGGTGCGCAATCACCCGGAACTGAAGGACGCCCAGATCATGCGGCTGGTCGGCACCACCAAGACCACCATTGCCAGCGTGCGCGACCGCACCCATTGGAACGCCTCGACCCTGACGCCGATGGATCCAGTGACCCTAGGCCTGTGCTCGCAGATCGAGCTCGATTTCGAGGTCCAGCGTGCGGCCAAGGAAAAGCCGGTCACCACCACCTATGGCGGCGCGACCCTGCTGCCGGCCTCCGAGACCACCCGCAAGGAGCCGGAGCTCGAGCCGACCGAGAAGCAGCGCGACGACCTCAATGTCGACGCGGTGTTCGCCAAGCTGAAGACCATCGGCGGCAAGAAGCCGGACGAGGAGTAAGACGGAGCGGGTCAGGCAGTCTGGTGCGGTAGCGGCGGACGCGTTCCCTACGCTGTCCCCGCAAGCGCTTTCATCTGGGTTTCCAACTCTTCCATGGTCAGCCCGCCAGGCGTTTTTCCGGTCTTCTCCACCCAGGTTGGATCCGCAATCGCGTACACCTCGTCGACATATTTGGCGAAGAAGGCCCAGGTCATCGTGTAGTATGAACCCCAGGAGATGACTCGCGCTCCCTTGGCGTCATATCCTGCAAGCACGACGGCGTGACCACCCACAATCGAGGCGTTACTGGGGTGTACGTCCCATACAGCGGGCGGCTGGGCTGGTGGTGGCGGAACAAGGTATGCTGGAACGTTGAAGCCGATATAGGCGACGCCGCAATCCGCGATTGTGCCTTTAACATCCTCGACGTTGCGTGGATCAACTTCGACAAAGGCCGAGATTTTATGGCGACCTTGTCCGGCCGGACCGATCGGCGCTCCGCTTTTCAGCAGATAGGTCAGGACGTGCTGTTCGACTCCTCCCGGGCCTTCGCCGCCAACCCGCGGATTATAGCCGCAAGCGAGGATGTAGAGCTTCTCCACGTCTGAGTCCGGCTCAGTATCGATCTTCTTGGCAGCGTTGAAACTCCACACCTGGATGGCGTGATAAACTGCGGCGCAGGTACAGTCGCCGAGTGTGTCGTTGAGCATCATGCCGAGGTCGTCGGGCATTCCCTTCGTATAATCGATCTTCTCTGGCGGTGCTGGAATGGTTTCTCCGGCCCGCAGGGCGCTCAAATGCGGGATGCGCGGATCGTAGGTTCTGGCAAGCCGCCCGAGTTTGAAATGCCGTTCCTTTTTGGGTTCAGCCATTGTGCTTTCTCCCTAGTTTGAATCCGGGCCGAACGGCCCCGTCTTTGTGAGTCTTCAGGAAATCGACCGAGGTTTGAATGATTGACCATGCGGCAAGTGCACTAGCGGCCGTGGTTAGTCCGCCATACCGAGCATAGATCGCCGCGGCCTGCTCTTGGGCGGCCTTGATGTCATTGGATGGATTCGAGATTTGAGGATCCGACGCATTGCGGATCGCGTACCATTGAATGTCTGGAAATGCCTGCAGTGCACGAGCGACCATTGCGTCACCCATGTCACAAACTTGTCCGAACCCCTGCAGACCAAAATGGTTGGTCGAGTCATCGAACGCGAAGAAGTCCGTTGTGACGATCGTATCGTTTGCTGCCGAAAAGTATTTCGGGTTTGGCCGCGCCCCGACAATTCGCGCGGCATTGACGCCTGTTAAGGACGGCACAAGCGCCTCAAGGGCCCCCGGCGGGAGTTTGGACGGGGTGAAACTGGCTTTGGACCAGGATTCCTTGGCAAATTGATCCTGACAATCGAACCGCACCGTGCCGGCGATCACGACATCACCAAGCTTCACATCCGTGCCGATACCTCCGCCCGTTCCTGTTGTGATGAATACTTTCGGCGCCACCGTCTGCGCCAATTCACTCATCAACTTAAAGACAGGCGTTGCAGGACCGTCATAGTCGAGATGCAAACCCGACTTGAAGAGCAGCACCTTTGCCTGACCGATCGTGCAGGGGAAATACAAACCCAGGCTGTGGTAGTACCGCGTCATATCAGCCGCGGTATCTCTGAAGGGGGCCTTTGCTCCGGTCACCAGGGGAATGTAGGTATTCACCGCGTGCCGGTATTCATACCATGACGCGGTCGGAAATGCGGGGGTGAACAAGCTGGCCAGTGCCGACGCCTCGGCCGCGGTCCACGTCACCACGACGGCATCATAGCCGTGAAATTTGGAGAGATCGTCTGTTTCCGAAGGTTGCTTGGAAAGAGGCATCGCCGTCGGCGCCAAGCCATTCGGCCACGGCACCTGACGCGGTAGTGCCGCTTCAGCGGTAACCAGCTCGGCGCCCAGCCGTCCGCTGAGAAATCGAGCCTGCGGTGCGGCAGGATCAAAATTCAGAATGAAATCGTCGATGTTAAAGCGATCATTCATGAAGGCATTTCCGTGCCGCAGACACAGGCGCTTCACCAAACGCGATCGATAACAGCTTCAGATTGATATTATCCGCATATCTTCAGCGCGACAATCCTTAATTGTTCCAAATTACGAAGCATCCCTTGGTTGCGATTGGACATGAGCCCTCACCTTTTTATTCCAGCGGCGAGTGCAATCACGTTTATGCCAAAATGCCGTTGGCTACGGGTGATCAGGATGGTTCATCATGTATTCGCCGAGATCACGCTGGCGGCGATCGGCGCGCGCAGTGGCATTGCTGCGCTCGGTGTCGCGGTCCTTGCGGCAGGCGATATATTCGGATGAGCCGACCTGAACATTGTTGGCGCGGCAGAACGCATCGTCATCGTCACCGGAACTCGAGACCGGGACCTGGTTGCGCGCCGCGCAGGCTGAAAGCGCAAGCGCCGCAAACATCAGCGCGATGAGATGTGTCGGAGCGTTTCGTCGCATGCAGAATTCCGTCCTGTGTTTTGAATTCCGTCATTGCCAACGCAATTCATCGAAAAGAAGGCCGTTCATTGAGTGATGGCGGATGCCCGGGTCAAGCCCCCAGCGCATGACAACCGAAATCAGCTCCCGCAGGCTTGTTATTTCTATGCCCTTTCCTTCAGCGCGTCGCCAATTTCGTCGAGCACCTTCGGATCCTCGATGGTCGCGGGCATTGTCCATGGATCGCCATCGGCGATCTTCTTGATAGTGCCGCGCAGGATTTTCCCCGAGCGCGTCTTGGGCAACCGGCCCACGGTAATCGCGAGCTTGAATGCCGCCACGGGACCGAGTTTTTCGCGCACCAGCGCCACCACATCCTTTTCCACTTCGGCGGAATTGCGCGTGACGCCGGCCTTGAGCACCAGGAAGCCGCAGGGCACTTCGCCCTTGATCGCGTCCTTGATGCCGAGCACCGCGCATTCGGCGACGTCGGGATGGCTGGCGAGAATCTCCTCCATGCCGCCGGTGGACAGCCGGTGGCCTGCGACGTTGATGATGTCGTCGGTGCGGCCCATCACATAGACATAGCCGTCCTCGTCCTTGTAGCCGGCGTCGGAGGTTTTGTAATAACCGGGGAATTCGTTGAAATAAGCTTCCCTGCACCGCGCGTCCTGCTCCCAGAGAGTCGGCAGGCAGGCCGGCGGCAATGGCAACTTGATCACGATCGAACCCATGCTGCCTGCGGGCAGCGGCTTTGCCGCTTCATCGACCACGTCGACCTGATAGCCCGGCATCGGCACGGTCGGCGAGCCGTGTTTCACCGGCAGCATGCCCAGTCCAATCGGATTGCCGGCAATGCACCAGCCGGTTTCGGTCTGCCACCAGTGATCGATCACCGGCACCTTCAACTGCTGCTCGGCCCACTCCACTGTGGGCGGATCGGCGCGCTCGCCGGCCAGAAACAGCGTGCGGAATTTCGAAAGATCATATTGCCGGATGCACCTCCCCTCAGGATCTTCCTTCTTGATCGCGCGGAAGGCGGTCGGCGCAGTGAAGAAGGCCACCGCCTTGTGCTCCGATATGACCCGCCAGAACGCACCCGCGTCGGGCGTGCCGATCGGCTTGCCTTCATACATGATCGAGGTCGCGCCATGAAACAGCGGAGCGTAAATGATGTAGCTGTGGCCGACCACCCAGCCGATGTCGGAGCCGCACCACCAGACTTCGCCCGGCTTGACGCCATAGAGGTTGAACATCGACCATTTCAGCGCGACCAGATGCCCGCCATTGTCGCGCACCACGCCTTTGGGCTTTCCCGTGGTGCCCGATGTGTAGAGGATATAGAGCGGATCCGTCGCCAGAACCGGTACGCAGTCGGCGGACTTTTTCGCGGCAACGGCTTTGCTGCGCAGCTCGGCCCAATCGTGATCGCGGCCCGCTGTGAGTTCGCATGATTGCCGCGGCCGCTGCAGGATGACGCAAGCCTCCGGCTTGACGCTGGAAAGCCTGATCGCCTCGTCGAGCAGCGGCTCGTACTGCACGATGCGGCCGGGCTCGAGGCCGCAGCTCGCCGAGAAGATCAGCTTCGGCTTGGCATCCTCGATCCGCGTCGCCAGTTCCTTGGCTGCGAAGCCGCCGAACACGACGCTATGCACCGCACCGATCCGCGCGCAGGCGAGCATCGCGACCACGGCCTCCGGCACCATCGGCATATAGAGGATGACGCGGTCGCCCTTGACCACGCCGAAATCCTGCATGATGGCGGCGAGCGTTTTCACCTCATGCAGCAATTGCGCGTAGGTGAATTTGGTGACGCTGCCGGAGAGTGGCGAATCGTGGATCAATGCCACCTGTTCGGCGCGTCCACCCGCAACATGGCGGTCGAGCGCGTTGTAGCAGGTATTGACCACCGCGCCGGTGAACCAGCGGCCGTAAAGTCCCATTCCGGGATCGAAAATCTTCTTCGCCGGCTCGATCCAGTCGATATCCAGCGCAGCCTCGCCCCAAAAACCCTGGGGATCCCGAAGCGAACGAGCATGGACCTCGTGGTAGCGGCTCTTCTCCTGGATGTTCATGGCGTCTCTCCCGTCACGCTCGTTACGTGCCATTGTCACGGGAAGCGGCGGCGTTTCAAGCCGAAAACGCTACGTCCTTCGGCCACCGAGTTAGTTCCGCCCGATCGCCAGCAGATGATCCAGCCGCGCGCGCATGACCTTCTGCAGATCATAGTCCGACTGGCCGAATGCGGCATTGCGGCGGGCGAGGAAATCGTCCTGTTCGCGCTGCATCGCCCGCCCGGTGCGCGGATTGTCGCGGGTGGCGTCGCTGACGACCCGGGTATTCACCGCGTTGATCTCGCGATCGAGATTGGCCAGCTCGGGATTGGCGCAAATCGCTCTCTCCACCGCGCGTCTGGCGCCCGCGCAATTGAAGCTCGGCTTGTTATTGACCGCCAAAAGCGCGCCGAGACGCTCGAGCTCCTGCGCCAGCGATTTATAATTGCTCCTGGCGGCGGGATGATCGGGGTTCAACTTGATCGCCGCGCCGAAATCCCGCAACGCCCTGGGCCGATCGCCCTTTTTGCGCCAGAGTTCTCCGCGCGCGTTGTAAATATCAGCCTGCGTCGGGTCGAGCCGCAGCACGGTGCCATAGTCGTCGATGGCGCGATCGATCATGTCCTTGCGTTCGTAAACACGGGCCCGCGCGATCAGCGCCTTGACACGATCGGCCTTCGCGGTCTTTTCACCGTCAATCAACGCGCCGCATACGGCGATGATCTTGTCGTCATCATTTGCCGTCACGGCCGCGACGCAAGGCGCGGGATCGGCTTGCGGATCAGTGGTCGGCTCGGCGCCAGTTGCAACGGCGCCATGCATGAGGGTCGCCCACAGCGTTGCGGCGAAAGCCGCCTTCAGTCCCACCCGCCACCGCAACATCGCCCGCCCCAGCAAAATCTCTTCAGTTTTCAGCACCGCTAGATGGCGATCCTAGACCGGATCGTGGCAAAGTGGAATCGAGCGATGATGACGACCGATTTTTGATGCTAAATGCACGATCGATTGCGGTTGACGGCGGGGATTCGAGGCTTGATCACGTTCGAATGGATCATTGGCTTGTTGCTCGGCGCCGTGGTGCTGTCGGCATTGGCGCGGCGGATCAAGGTGCCCTACCCGACCTTTCTCGCGATCGGCGGCGCATTGTTGGCCTTTGTACCATCGAGCCCATCATGGACGCTGGAGCCGGGCCTGGCGCTGGCGCTGTTCGTCGCACCGGTCTTGCTGGATGCGGCCTACGACACCTCGCTGCGTGACCTTCGCTATAATTGGCTGCCGGTCTCAACACTGGTTTTCGTCGCGGTCGGCGTGACCACGGCGGCAGTCGCGTTGCTGGCCCACTGGCTGCAGCCCGAAATGCCATGGGCTGCCGCAATCGCGCTTGGCGCCATCGTGGCGCCACCGGACGCCGCGGCGGCCACCGCCATCCTGCGCCAACTCAACCTGCCCTACCGGACCCTCAAAATCCTCGAGGGCGAAAGCCTGCTCAACGATGCCAGCGCGTTGTTGATCTATCGGGTCGCGGTCGGCGCCGCCGCAGTCCAGCATTCCAGATGGAGCGAGTTTGCGCCTTCGATCGTGCTGGCACTGGCCGGCAGTCTGGTGGCCGGCCATCTCTTTGCCAGAATCTGGATGCTGCTGACAGAGCGGGTCAGCGAGGCGCCCAGCGCGATCATCCTGCAGTTCGCCGGCACCTTCATGGTGTGGATCGTCGCCGAGCGCATCGGCCTCTCCGGCATTCTCACCATCGTCGCCTATGCCATCACCATCGCCCGCACCGCACCGGCACGCACACCGGCGCGGCTGCGCGTGCCGGCCTACGCGGTGTGGGACACCGTGGTTTTTATCCTGAACGTGCTGGCGTTCATGTTGATCGGCATGCAATTGCGCCCGATCTGGACGCGGCTCGACGACGTGGTGCGGTCGGAGTATTGCGCCGTGGCCGGCTGTATCCTGGCTGCCGTCATCCTTGCCCGTGTCGCCTGGGTGATGCTTTACGGCACGGTGATGCGGCTATTGCTCGCGCAAGGACTCATTCACCCCAGAAACTCAACGGCTGTACCTACGCTGAAAGGCGGCATCGTCATTGGCTGGTGCGGAATGCGCGGCATTGTCACGCTGGCAGCCGCGTTCGCGCTGCCCGAAGGCTTTCCGTATCGCGATCTCATCCTGTTGACCGCGTTCGCCGTGGTGCTGGGATCGCTGGTCATCCAGGGCCTGACCTTGCGCCCGCTGATCGTGGCGTTGCGGCTGAAGGAAGATAACTCCGTGGCCATCGAAGTCGCCCGTGCCCGCGGCGTCGCCTTTCGCGCCGCGCTCGATGAGATCGACGGTGACCCATCCGAAGAAGCCGAAATCCTGAGGCTGGAATATCGCGCTATGCTGCTGCGCGCCGAGAGCGATCCCACTGGCGGCGTTTCCAGCAGCGAGCTTCCGGCCGACCCGCTGCGCCGGCGCGCCATCAGCGCGGCGCGACGATCGATCCTCAGGCTGCGCCGATCCGAAGCGATCGGCGACGACGCCTTTCATCAGATCGAGGAAGAACTCGACCGTGCGGAATTGAGCGCGCAGGGATAGAGCTAACTCACCTTGCAGGTAATGCCGCCATCGACCACCAGTTCGATCCCGGTGATGTATTTCGATTCGTCGGACGCGAGAAACAACGCCGCGTTGGCGACGTCCCAGGCTTCTCCCATGTGTCCCATCGGCACCTGCGCATCGCGCGCGCGCCACATCGCCTCGACATCGCCCTTGGCATAGCTTGCCGCAAGCCCCGCCGAGTGCTCAACCATCGGCGTTTTCATCAGGCCCGGCAGGATGGCGTTGACCCGGATATGTTGCGGCGCGTATTCCACCGCCGTCGTGCGCGTCATCTGGTTCATCGCCGCCTTGGTCGTGGCATAGGTGACATAGGAAATACCGAGATGGCGGATCGAGGCGATCGACGAGATATTGATGATGGAGCCGCCACCCTGTCGCGCCATCACCGGAATGACGTGCTTCATCGAGAGAAAAGCGCTCTTGAGATTAACGGCGAAGACGCGGTCCCACTCTTCTTCCGTGACTTTGACCACGCAGCCCATCTCGGCGATGCCGACATTGTTGTCGAGCACATCGATCCGGCCATAGGTCTTCAGGCATGCAGCAACCATGGCTTCGACGTCAGCGGCGCGGGACACGTCGGCGGTAAACGCAGCGGCCTTTCCTCCTTCAGCCGTGATGATCCCAACTGTTTCTTCCGCGGCCGCGCCGTTGCGATCGACACAAAACACCTTTGCGCCTTCGCGCGCAAAGGTCGCGGCGGTCGCCTTGCCATTGCCCCAGCCCGGTCCGATCGAACCGGCGCCGACCACCATTGCGACTTTTCCCTTGAGCCGATCCATCGACTTCTCCCGCTGCCTTGATTGTTATGGTTCGCAAGCACTCATGATCGTGACATGAGCCCCCACCGGATGCCCTAAAATATCCGACAGCGTCCGGCAATTTCCATCATGACATAGTCGCCATTCGCCCGCGGCGCCGGAATTGCCCAGCACCACCTGCGGCATTGGCGCGCGTTTCGGTTGCCATTGAAACCAGCCATCGACAAGCCGTGCCTCGGGCGGCGGCTCCATGCCGGCGCCGGAGCCCTTGACGCGGGCCTGTACCAGTTCGAGCCCTTCCGGTGTGACGCGCCAGTCTTCCTGCCAATCGGTCTTTTCGACCGAATGGGTCCATACCAGCGTAAAGGCCGCGACGGACAGCGCTTTCACGACGCCAGCCGAGGCGAGGCAAAGGCTCAAGCCGCCGCCACCGCGGTGCGCGGCCGCTGCCGCCACTGCCAGAGCACGATGGCCACTGTCAGCAGGAAACCTGCGGTATCGCTGAAGAGGAAATCTCCCAGCAGGCACAGCGCTGCGGCAAAGGCCGTGGCCCGTTCCAGCAGCGTCAGCCGCGTAAACAGGAAACCGATCGCGACCATGCCGAACAGGGCGATGGCGACCAGCGCCTTGAAGGTCGCGAATGCCACCGCGCCGTAGAAGCCGAGCTGGGCCGCCATCGGGTCGCCGGGCTGCAGCATCAGCGAGGGCGAATACACAAACACGAAGGGAATGACGTAGCCGGCGAGCGCAATGCGCATCGCCTCCCAGCCGATCTTGTTCGGATTTTCTTTGGCGATCGGCGCAGCCGCCAGCGCCGCCAGCGCAACCGGCGGAGAGAGGTCGGCCATGATGCCGTAATAAAACGCAAACATGTGGCTGACGATCAGCGCGACGCCGAGCTTGGCGAGCGCCGGCGCTGCCAGCGCCGCGGTGATGATATAGGTCGGGATGGTCGGAATGCCGGTGCCGAGCAGAATCGACAGCAGCATGGTCATGACCAGCGCCATGAACAGGCTCTTCGCACCCAACCCGATAATCCAGCCGCCGAAGATGGTGCCGACACCGGTCTGCGTCATCATGCCGATGATGCTGCCGACGATCGCGCAGGCCATGCCGACGGTGAGCGCCGACTTGGCGCTGTCGGCCAGTGAATCGCGGCAGGCCGCAAGCGTAGCCCGGCCGCCGCGCGTGATCGCCGAGATCAGCACTAGCGCGCCGACGACGCTTACGACAGGGATAATCTCGAGGCCATTATGCGATACGGCTGCGACCACCAGCGCCAACCCAATCCAGAACACATATCGCAACGCGTTACTGGAAAAGCCGAGTGTGATGCTGGCGCCGAGGATCAACGCCACCGTCAGCGCCAGCCCAACGCTGCCGGCATAAAGCGGCGTAAAGCCCTCGAACAGCATGTAGACCAGCGCTGCCAGCGGCAACGCCAGATACCAGCGCGCCACCAGCGCCTTCCAGGCGCTCGGGATCTCGGCGCGCTTCATGCCGACGAGACCGTGCTTGCCGGCCTCAAGGTGCACCATCCAGAACGCGGAGGCGAAATAGAGGATTGCGGGGATCACCGCCGCCTTGACGATGACGGAATAGTCGACGCCCAGGGTCTCGGCCATGATGAAGGCGACCGCCCCCATCACCGGCGGCATGATCTGTCCGCCCATCGAAGCGGTGGCCTCGACGCCGGCGGCGAAGGCACGGCGGTAGCCGAACTTGATCATCAGCGGAATGGTGAATTGGCCGACGGTGACGACATTGGCGACGCCCGAGCCCGAGATCGTTCCCATCATGCCCGAGGCGAATACCGCAACCTTGGCCGGGCCGCCGCGGGTGCTGCCGAAAAGGCCAAGCGATACATCCGTGAATAGCTGGATCATCCCGGCGCGCTCGAGAAACGAGCCGAACAGGATGAACAGGAAAATATAGGTCGCCGAGACGTAAATCGGCACGCCATAAAATCCTTCGGTGCCATAGGACAAATGCGTGATGATCTGATCGAAGCCATAGCCGCGATGGTTGAACGGCGCCGGCAGATACTGGCCAAAGAACCAGTAGAGAATGCACGAACCGCACATCAGCGGCAGCGCGAGACCCATCAACCGCCGTGTGCCCTCAAAAATCAGAATTCCGAGTAGGGTTCCGACCGCAAGATCGAGCTGTGTCGGATCGCCGTCGCGCGCGATCAGGTCGGCATAAAAAATCCACTGATACAACCCGCACAGAAATCCTATGCTACCGATCAGCCAGCCCGCAGCGCGACCGGCGTTGCTTTTGGCGGTGAAGTTGCCGATCAGGCCAAAGGTCATCAGGATCAGAAAGCCGACGTGAACGCCGCGCACAACCTGGCTCGGCAGGAAATTCCACGCCGCGACGACGAGCTGAAAAGTCGCGAACGCGATGCCTATGGCGTAGGCCAGATGTCCCCAGCCACCGGGGCCGAAGCCTTCCGGAAACCCATGCTCGAAATTATCGAATTTGACCTTGCCGGGCTCATCGGCGCCCCCAGCCTGCAACATCTTTGTCGTCCCCCCGCGACCGATGCCATATCACTGCACGCCTGCTAAAGATACGTCATGCGCGGGCTCGATCGGCGCATCCATCAAAAATGAATTTACTTAAAAGATAAATGTCCGGGTCGAGTTCGGCCATGACATCTGAAACGGTCACCTTATTTGATCAAACCTTTTTCCTTGTAATAGCGGATCGCACCGGGATGCAGCGGTATTGGGCTGCCAATCGCTGCGTTCTCAAGCTTGATCTCCTTGCCGGCCGCATGCGCATTCGCCAGCTCCGGCAACGACTCGAAAATCAGCTTGGTCATCTGGTACGCGAGATCGTCGGAAACGGCCGTGCTCGTCACCAGATAGTTGACCACCGCCGCGGTCGGCACATCCTTTTCCTGGCCGGTGTAGGTGTTGGCGGGGATTATCACCGATACGAACGGCGGACCGATCTTGTCGACCACGTCCTTGGGAACCGACACGACGGTAATATCCGTCGATGTGCTTAGATCCTTGAGCGAGGCAACACCGAGACCGGCCGACTGCAACGTCGCGTCCAGTTGCCGGTTCTTCATCAGGTCGACGGATTCGGCGAACGGCAGATATTCGACCTTGCCGATATCCTTGTAGCTCAGTCCCGCAGCCGCAAGGATGGCGCGCGAGTTGAGCTCGGTGCCGGATTTCGGCGCCCCCACCGAAAGGCTTTTGCCCCTGAGATCGGCCAGCGTCTTGATGCCGCTGTCGGCGGTCGCGACGATCTGGATATAGTTCGGATAAATCGCGCCGATGGTGCGAAGCTTAGTTAGCTTGCTCTTGAATCCGGCTTCCTCGTCGCCTTCCCAAGCGGCCTTCAGCGAGTCGCCGAGCGCAAATGCGACCTCGCCGCGGCCCTGCTGCAGCAGAATCAGATTCTCCACCGACGCCTTGGTGGCCTGGACCTGAGTCTTCACATTCGGAAGTTTATCGCTGAAGATTTTTCCGATGGCGACGCCGAGCGGGTAATACACGCCGGATGTGCCGCCGGTCAGCACGTTGACAAATTGCTGGGCCCGCGCCGCCGGCGCCGATAAAACCGCCGCCATCGCCGCAGCGGCAGCCATCAACTTGAAATTCATTTGAATTATTCCCCCACAATCAGTGCGGGAAATAGGACGGACGAAGGCCGGGGGTCAACCCATCCGACCGGTCAAAGATGAAGCTGCGACAATTAAGTTGGATGCGAACGACACCGTCGCAGGCGGCAGCTTGCGGAAAACATCTGGCCTACACCGCGCCAAATTTCTTTCGACGATCTGGCGATCCGGCCGGGGCCTGTTGCATCCTCCCTGCCGTCGCTCCGCACTAGCCGCCTCGCGCCCGAACGCGTACGGTAGGATCGCGAAACCGGTCCATCAGAGGCCGGTCATATCTGGGAGAACGCTACAATGCCTGCCAATCGTGCGGTTCGATTATCTGTGGGAGCAGCCATCCTGCTCGCCAGTTCCAGCCTCAATCTCGCTTATGCCAAGCCGTTCATGATCGTCGGTCTCGACGAAAAGACGTTATGGGACGCCGATGGAAAGGCCATTCTCGCCCCGGATGGCAAGGATCAGGTGCTGATCGTCGATCTCGCCAATCCCGAAAGTCCCAAGATTGCCGCTTCGCTGCCTCTGAAGAATTCAGTGGTCGGACCACCCGTCAATGTCGACATCGACCCGACCGGTTCGATCGCCCTGGTGGCGGATTCGGTCGACGTGACCAAGGATGGCGACACATTGAAACAGGTGCCGGATAACAAGATTTACGTCATCGACCTGAAAGCCAACCCGCCCAAACTGGCGGCAACCATCACCGGTGGCAAACAGCCATCCGGGTTGAACATCAGTCCGTCCGGCAAGATGGCGCTGGTGGCCAATCGCGGCGACAATTCGATCAGCGTGCTCTCGATCAACGGCACCGACGTCAAGGTCACCGATACCATCGCGATGCCGGACAGCGTGGCGCATGTGATGTTCACGCCGGATGGCAAGCGGGCACTGGCGGTGAGGTTCCCCGCCAACAAGGTATCGATGCTCGATATCGCCGGCGACAAGGTGACCTATAACAAGATCGACCTGCCGACCGGCCAATGGCCGTACAATGTCGTGGTGACACCCAACGGCAAGATTGCGCTGACGTCGGACAATGGCGGCGCCGGCTCGTCCGACGGCAACGTCGACACCTCAAGCGTAATCGATTTGGAGGCCAATCCGCCGCGCATCATCGATCGGGTGGTGGTCGGGGACGGCCCCGAGGGGCTGGCGGTGTCACCGAAGGGCGATCTCGCAGTCTCCGTCATCCTTCGCGGCTCCAACATGAAGAATGCGTTTTTCTACAAGAAGAACGGCAGCGTCTCGGTGTTGAAGATCGACGGCAAGAAGGTAACCAAGATCGGGGATATCGAGGTCGGCGGCCTGCCCGAAGCCGCGCAGTTCACGCCCGACGGCAAATACATTCTGGTCGGCAACTATCTGGACCAGGATTTCTCGATCCTGAAAGTCAACGGCACCAAGGTCACGGACACCGGCAAGCGCTTCAAGGTGCCGGGGCATCCCGCTTCGGCACGCATGAGCCGCTAGAGCTTGATCCCGACCTGAAGACCTACGGCTAGATGGCGTGTTTCAGGCCGGCGCGAGGACCACAGATATCGCGCCGGTCACTGAAACGTCATGTCGACGCATTTTGAAATGTCGGAGCCAAGGCCGGAACTGATGGTGATGCAGCCGCGAGCCTTCTGTGCGGTGTTGTCGCTCGCCCATATGGCGTAGCCGCCGGGACCAAAAAACGAATTGGTGTTGGGTGCTTCGGTTTCGGTCGCGTCGAACGAGTAATGCGAGTCGCTCTCGAAGATGCGGGGCTTTTTGGTGCAGCCGCCATCGGTCTGCACGTTGATCACTTCCTTGTTGTCCCGCGTCAGCGCCAGACTGACCTGACATCTGAAATATTCCGACGTCTTGGTGTTGAAAATGTAAGCATAGGATTTGCAGGTTGCGGTGTTGAGCTTTCCTGCGCTCAAGCCGCGGCTGCATGCAATGCGCTGATTGTGGCTGAGTTCGAAATCATCAGCCTGGGCCAGGGGGACCAGCGTCACAAATGACAGCGCCGCACCGAGACAAATTTTTATGACGAGGTTCATCCGAATCATCCCTATGACCTGTTTTTGCAAATACGGTTTGTAGACTGAAACAGGAAGATAGTCGCGAAGTCGGAAGCGGAAAATCACAAAGTCGCGGGGAAAAACGTGATACGGCGAACCGCATCATGATATTGACGGGCGAATGACGTTCGTGATTTGTTCAAGATGGGGCCACCTTTCAATTTTCGAACCGGTGCCGGGAGACTGCAGGATGACGAGATCATTGACGAAAACCCTTTTGATAGCCGCCGCGCTCACCGCGCTGACAACGGCTGCGTTTGCTCAAACCGCGGCGCCAACCCCCTGGGTGCTCAGCCCGGATATGGGCTACGGCTACGACAAGGAGGGCAAAACGTTTTCGTACAAGATGGGCACCAACAATGCCGGCTTACTGCTGAAGGGAGCCAAGAAGGTGCCGAAGGGCACCTTGTTCTTCATCGGACAGAACGGACAGCTCTATATGCGGACCGGACCGTACCTTGAAGGCGACGGCAAATTCCTGTTCGGAGCGAACTAAGAAGCAGCGCCGCCAACTTTACCCTCCCGTCCGGCGGAGGGTGAGTCCTAAAACGCCGCCGCGAGGTCCCTGGCGCCCTGCAAATTGCTGTTGCTGTCCATCCTGCTGTCAGTGACCGCCAGCAGCTTCGCCACCGTGTTGTGACGGATCGCCACAGGATTGCGTTCGTAGCCGTTGCGCTGGAAAAAGTTCGAAGTCGGGACCTGCTCGCGCAGGGCCTGCGGCATTGTCACCATGTCGAGGCCGGTGCCGTCGCCGGTCAGATTCATCATCTCCAGTTCGGCAGCGGTGAGCGGGCGGGTATAGCCCTTGGCGCGCGCAAAGATCACGGACGTCAGAAGCTTGTGGGTTTGCAGCATCGGACCGACGTCGATGTCCAGCACCATGGCATGGATCGCCCAGCCCTGCGGCGTATTCGCGAGCTTCTCATGCGCCGACCAATCGTCCGGTACCGAACGCGCCAGTGCCACCATCCGCTTCAGCACGGCGACCTTGTAGTCCATCGCCTTGCGCGCCGGGCCGGATAATTGTGCGGCCCTTGCCGTGACGGCCCTGATGAACTCAGGACCCTGCTCGGCCATGACCTCGACACTGTTGGTGGTGAGGAGCTGGTTGTAGCCGATCGCGGTGGAGATCGCGCGCGTGCCGCCATGCTCGATCCCCGATTGAACGTCGTAATTGCCGGTGCCGCCGGTCTCGAACGAATAGACCCGCACCGCCTGCTCGCGCGTCAGCCCGGACGCCGTCGCGTAGCGGGCATAAGCTCGCTTGAATTCGATCTCGTTGGCTGGTCGTTGCGGCGCAAACTGGAATTGCTCGGCGGCAGCCTTCATGAGATCGGCGACGACGGGGATATATTTGCGCTCGCGCGGCGGCCGCTCCGGCTCCGCTTCCGGCGACGGATTTATCGGCCGTTTCGGCCCGGCGTAAACCGGCGGCTGCGTCAGCACATAATCGTCGAGTTCAATCGGTTGATGCTCGCGCCGCTTGGCGTTACGGCCCCGCCGCTTTTCGGTGATCGCCCCCCAATAGGCATCTGCCGCTTGTTCGAATGCGGCGCGCGCCTCCTGATATTCCCTGAGCTTGCGGCGATATTCCGCGATCGCCTGGGGCGAGGCCACCTGCGCCATCGCCCCGGTGACCGCAGCAGGGAGCGGCGTGGCATGCACACCCGCCTGCGCCGCGATCAGCAGCAACGCGGCCGAAAGGCAGCCATAGCAACAGCGAATCGCATGAGGGCGCATGACATGCTTGTAGCAAGCACACCGCGCAAGTCAGCCCCGAAACAGTACGGAAATCGCGCCGCGTTCTCTCATTCCTGTTCGACGCCGCTGGCCTTGACGAGTTCCGACCACTTCTTTTCATCCTTGTCGATGAAATCGGCGTATTCTTCCGGCGTTCCCGGCGTGATCTCGGTGCCGTCAGCCGCCAATTGCTTCTTCACCTCGTCGGAGGCGAGCGCGGCCTGCAATTCCTTGTTCAGCCGCTCGACAATGGGGCGCGGCGTGCCGGCCGGCGCCACCAGACCATAATAGAGCGACGCTTCGAATCCGGTCAGCCCTGTCTCGGCAATCGTCGGCACATCCGGCATCAGACCATTGCGGGTCTTGCCCGTCACCGCCAGCGCGCGCAGCAGCCCGGCCGCGACATTGGCGTGAACGGCAGGGATTGGCGCCAAAGCCATCGGGATATGCCCGCCCAAAAGATCGGTCAGCGCCGGACCGGTGCCCTTATAGGGAATGTGCACCAGGGTAATGCCGGCCGAACGGGCGAAATATTCGCCGGTGATATGGTTGACCGATCCCACGCCGGCAGAGCCGAAATTGACCTTGCCCGGGTTGGCCTTGGCATAGGCGATCAACTCGGCGACCGACTTCGCAGGGAATGAGGGATGCACCACCAGCGCACTGGGTGCGTTGCCGATCATGCCGATCGGCGCGAAATCCTTGCGAGGGTCGTAGCCGACATCCTTGTAAAGCGACGGTCCGATCGCAAGCGTACCGGTGTAGCCCAACAGGATCGTGTAGCCATCGGGATCGCTCTTGGCCACGAACTTGGTGCCGACGGTGCCGCCTGCGCCCGGACGGTTGTCGACGACGACGCCTTGACCCAGCAACTGCGCCATCTTGTCGGCGATCACACGTCCGACAATCGAGGTGCTGCCGCCGGGCGCAAACGGAATCACCAGCGTAATCGGCCGGTTCGGATAGGTCTGGGCGGCGGCGCGGTCGGAAGCGCCCGACATGGCGAAAGCGATCGCGGCGGCGCAAGCCCATATCTTCCAGATGCGCATTTCGAAGAACTCCCCGAGGATTATTGTAAGGATTATTGTTTTGTCCGATCGCATCGTCGTCGAAAGGTGCGGGGTCCGCAACCCAGCTTCCGGACAACGGGGGGATGCAGCTACTTCCAGGCGAAGACCGGCTGCTCCAGCTCCGCAACGCGGGTATCGCGACCAGCCAGCACTTCGCGGAATTGGTAGATCAGCGCCGCCGTTGGCGCATGGATGAATTGGCCGGCATGACGAAACCGGATCACGCGGCGCGTGCTTTCCGGAATGAGCGTAAAGTCGAAGGCGTCGACCTGTTCGATATCCTCCAGCGTGATCCGATGCACCGAGGCAACCTCTTCAGGATTGGGTAAAATGACCGCGCCTTTGCCGGCCCACAGCACGACGGGCGTGATGAGATAACCCGAGCGGGTCGGATAATCGTCGAGCACGCCGAGGACATGCTCAGGCTCCAGCGCAAGGCCGAGTTCTTCATGAAGCTCGCGCAGCGCGGCAGTGACCGGCGTCTCGCCCTTGTCGCAGCGTCCGCCTGGCAAGGCCCATTGCGCGCGGTGCGTTCGTAAACCGGCGGCGCGCCGGGTCAGCACGAACGCCGTTCCATCAGCAACATCGCCCGCTTCGACGAGAACGATAGCGACGGCAGCCCGCTTCAGCGTCGGCGCAGGTTCGCTCGCAGGCAGGCGCGCGAATTCAGCGCAAAGTTCTGCAATATTCCGCCGGGTGGTATCATCAAATGGCCGGATCATCCCGCTTGACTACACCACGCCGGCGATTGATGAAATGACTGGAAATCCTCAATATCTCGCCGAGACTGGAAAGCCCTGACATGACGGACGTGGCCGCGGAGAAGCTCAAATCCGACGGCTGGTCCATAGTCGACACCACGGGATTTCTCAACCTGGTCGGGCCGCTGTGGCAGCGGGTTGTCGATGGCGAGCACGAATATGCGCTGGTGGCGCAGGACAAGCACCATAACCGCCGCGGCCTGGTACAGGGCGGACTGTTGATGACCTTCGCGGATCGCGCCTGCGGCATGACCGCGAGATATGTGTCGGGCCGGCCGACGCTGGCGACCGTCCAGCTCGACGTTCATTTTGTAGATAGCGGAAAAATCGGCGAGACGTTGCTGGCCCGGCCGCGCGTGGTCCGCACCACCCGCAGTCTCATTTTCGTGACCACCGAGGTGACCGCGAATAATCGCACTATCGTCATGGCCAACGGCGTGTTCAAGATATTGAAGAACGACTCCTGACGTTTGGCGTCATCTGCGAAGGACCAACCGATGCAATATCGTCAACTCGGCCGCAGCGGCCTGAAGATCTCTCCGATCTGCCTGGGCACCATGATGTTCGGCGGCCCGGCCGATGAGGCGACCTCGGGACGGATCGTCGCCAAGGCGCGCGAGGCCGGCATCAACTTCATCGATACCGCGGACGCCTATAACGGCGGCAACTCCGAAAAAGTGGTCGGCCGCGCCATCTCCAACAATCGGCAGGGCTGGATCCTCTCAACGAAACTCGCCAACCCGATGGGCGACGATCCCAATCGCGCTGGACTGTCACGGCGCTGGGTATTCCAGGCCGCCGAAGAAAGCCTGAAGCGGCTCGGCACCGACTACATCGACATCTATTATCTGCACAAGGAAGACCATTCGACGCCGCTGGACGAAACCGTGCGCGCGATGGGCGAACTGATGCGCCAGGGCAAGATACGTTATTTCGGCGTCTCGAACTATCGCGCCTGGCGCGTCGCCGAGATTTGCAACATCTGCGATAACCTCGGCATCGATCGCCCGGTCGTCAGCCAGCCCTATTACAACGCCATGAACCGCATGCCCGAGGTCGAGCACTTTCCGGCCTGCGGTTATTACGGCCTTGGCATCGTGCCTTACAGCCCGCTGGCGCGCGGCGTTCTCACCGGCAAATACCGCCCTGACGCGGCGCCCGACAAGGAAACGCGCGCAGGCCGCAACGACACCCGCATGATGCAAACCGAATGGCGGCCGGAATCGCTGCAACTCGCGCAACAGATCAAACAGCACGCCGAAGCAAAGGGCATCACCGCCGGACAATTCGCGGTGTCATGGGTGCTGAACTCTTCGTTTGTCTCGGCTGTGATCGCCGGCCCGCGCACCGAAGAACAATGGGACGACTATTTGCGCGCGCTCGATTATCGCTTCACCGTCGAGGACGAAGCGCTGATCGACCGTCTCGTCGCGAGCGGCCATCCATCGACGCCCGGCTTCAACGATCCGGCCTATCCGATCGAGGGCCGAAGGGCGCGGACGGCGGAGTGAAAGTCCCGGCAGTTTTGGGGGCACAGCGAGACCCGCTTTGGCAATACACGCTCAAGTAGGCATTATGGCTACTTGTCGCCTTGGTTGAATTGAGGAATCATTCTCCAAAAATGGGGAATGGCCAATGCGAAGGATACTTGGACTTGCGGCTATCATTTGCTGGATCGCGTTTCAGCCAAGCGAAGCGGCGCAGTTGAAGCATTTCAAGGTGGGCGCGTGGGACAGCGGGGCCTATTCTGACGGCCCTCAGGGCAAGTTCAGCCACTGTGCAGGCTCGGCCAGTTACAATAGCGGCGTCATCGTCACCCTCCTCATCAATAGGGAATACAAGTGGGGTGTCGCGTTTTCCCATCCGGCCTGGAATCTGACGCCGGGCACCGACATTAATCTGGCCTATGTTGTCGACGGCGGCGAGCCTCGGGCGACGACGGCGAAGGTGGTTTCAAACAAGCAGGCCTTGATCGGATTCGGAGGAGATTCCGATCGCTTCAAGGAATTCAGCCGTGGCTATTTCCTTCGCATTGCCGCCGCCAATCAGGTTTTTACCTTCAACCTGACCGACACCGCGAAATTGCTGCCTGCGCTTCTCAATTGCGTCACGCAGCAACTTAACCCAGCGCCGGTCCTGGCTTCGACCGCGACCCGGACGGCAGCGCCGGTTGGCCAGCGCGGCGACTTCAGAGCGGAAGCGACCGTGATTACCGCCAATCTCCTGTCTCAAGCAGGCATTACAGGTTTCCGGATCGCGACCGCGCAAGAATTCCCGGAATTAAAGGCGGACGCGATCTGGGCAGCCAGCAATGTGATCGGCACCATTAATATTTTGCCCACGGCCACAGCAAAGGACCTTGATGAACTCAGATCGGCCGTCATTGGCAATGACGCGAAGGCTTGCAAGGGGATGTTTTTCTCGGGCTCGATTCCCGACGACGGCAAGGAACAGCTGATCCGCGTCTTCTCGACCTGCCAGGTGAAAGACGTGTCGGCGACGAACTATTATCTCGCGGTCCCGCGCAAGGCGGGAGGGATCTATATCCTGAGGACCATGACTGCTTCCGGGTCGGAAAAGCCCGCGAAGGAAGCGGACGCGAGTATCAGGAAAGCCGTTTTCACCGCGTTGCCAAAATGAAGCCGGCTCGACGCCGGCTCATACGCGTGCACCATTTCGCGTAGATCAGGTTTTCCGAATCTCCGGAACGCACGCGCATTGGCCGCGACCGATCGGCGAGCGGAACGCGCGCGGTCAGCCGAACGTAAAGGCGTAAGCTTGCACGCCGGGGTCAAGAAACCGGATTTCGAAGGTGTGATCGACGATCGGTCCCTGCTCACGAACGAGCTGATACAGCCGCTGCGTGGTCACGATACCCTGCCCGTCCGGGTCGACATCCATGCCGTGCGCGGCGCCGGGCGCCTTTCCATCGATCGTGATGCGGAAACGAATGGGGCTGCCCTCCACGGAGGGGCCGAGAACGAGATGCAGATCGCGCGCGTGGAAGCGATAGACGATGCTGCCGTCCTTTGCATTGAGCAGCGCGCGCTCGCCCCCGATCGTCCACTCTCCCACCAGCGACCATTCGTTCAGTTGCGGTTCTCCCGCCGCGTAAGTGTGGCTCACATCCTGTACGACGCCACCGGGCGAAATGAAGTGGTCGATCCGGTCATAGCCTATATAAGTCTCGGGCGATTCGACGTCTGCTTTCGCGGAAGGGGCTTCCGCGCCCGATGCATTCACGGCAACGATACCGGTGGGCACATGCTGGTCGCCGGCCTCGGCGAGCAAGGTTTGAATGACGCGCTCGGATTCGGCGTACTCACCTTCACCGAAATGGTGATGGCGAACCTTGCCGTTGGCGTCGATAAAATAGTGCGCCGGCCAGTACTCATTATCGAAAGCGCGCCAGATCTTGTAGTCATTGTCAATCGCAACGGGATAGTCGATCTTGAGCGTCGCGATGGCATTCTTCACATTGTCGACGTTCCGCTCGAAGGCGAATTCAGGGGCGTGAACACCGATCACGACCAATCCATGATCCCGGTATTTTTCGGCCCACGCCCGAACATAGGGGATCGCGCGCAGACAGTTGATGCATGAATAGGTCCAGAAATCGATCAGGACGACCTTGCCTTTCAGCTCCTCCATTGTGAGAGGCTTTGAGTTCAGCCATTCCTCGGCGCCCGCCAGCGAAGGCATCAGATCCTCGACGGGCAATTCTGCCGCTGACGCCTCCGACGATTTGGCAGGCTTCGTCGAAGGACCACCGGTCATCTCAGCCTTGTTGGGGCGCAATTTGTCGAGCAGGCCTTGTTCAAGCGATGTGGTGCCGCCGATCGATACGTTCGTCAGAAAACCGGTGTCCAGGCCGAGCGCAATCGCGACAATGGCGAGCAGCACCGCCGCGCCGAGACCGCGGCGAATCCATTCGCCGGCGCCGATCGACTTTTTCATGACAGCAAAAACGCGGCCCCCGACCACAAGGGCCAGAGCCAGCGAGGTCGCTGCGCCCGCGGCATAGGTAAGAAGCAACAGCGTGGTTTTCACGCTGGCGCCCTGCAACGCAGCTCCAGTCAGGATCAGTCCCAGAACCGGCCCGGCACAAGGGGCCCACAGGAAACCGGTGGCCACCCCAAGCAATAGCGGCGTGAGAAGGCTGGCATCCTCGGCCTGATCGGCGGATTGGGACATTCGCGCGCCGATCGCCACCAGCGGCCGCATCAACCGGTCGGCCAGTTCGGGAAACAGCAGCGTCAGCCCGAATACCGCGAGCAGCGCCAGAGCGGCCACGCGCCCGTATTGATTGGCCGAGACAACCCAGCCGCCGGCGACGGAAGCGAGGCTGGCAACAACGGCAAACGCCAGCGCCATGCCGACGAGCATCGGCAGGCCATTCCTGAGGAACGGACGATCGGCCCGCGCCAGCACGAAGGGAATCACAGGCAGTATGCAGGGGCTGACGATGGTGAGCACGCCGCCGAGATAGGCCAGAAGAAAGATGATCATGCGCTGGTCATTCCATTGTCAGAAAACGGCATCGGTCATTTTTACGTCGACGGCTCGCTCAACATCCAACGCTTGCGAGCGCCACGGATTGACTCGCCAGATTGGATGTCGCTTTATATCCGAACAGATATAACGCCACAAACCGGACACGCCTCACCAAGCCCGAACGCTTCGCGCATCTCAATCTGATCACGAACAAGCGATCGCTGCGAATGGCTGCAGGTTCAAACCTTTCAATGATCCGCCCAGAGAAAATATCAAGGAAAATATCAAGGGGAACGTCATGACCAATTATCCCAGTATCGAACTCTATATCGACGGCCGCTGGAAGCGGGCGGATGGCCAGCCTGTGATCAATCCCGCCGACGAAACCGTCCTTGGAACGGTACCGACCGCCACGAGGGACGATCTGGACGATGCGATCGCCGCGGCCGAACGCGGGTTCGCGGTCTGGCGCAAAACCGCGCCCGCCAGGCGCACGCAAATCATCCTGAAAGCCGCCAGCCTGATCCGCGAACGCGTCAACGACATGGCGATTGCGATGACGCTGGAACAGGGCAAGCCGATCGATCAGGCCCGGCTCGAAATCCTGCGCGGCTGCGACATCATCGAATGGGACGCGACCGAGGGATTGCGAATGTATGGGCGCGTCATCCCGAGTGAAGAGGGCATGCGTCATACGGTGCTGCGGCAGCCGATCGGTCCGGTGGCGGCGTTTTCGCCCTGGAACTTCCCGATGAGCTCCCCCGGCAGAAAGGTCGCAGGCGCGTTGTCGTCCGGCTGCTCCATCATCCTGAAAGCCTCCGAAGAAACGCCCGCCGGCGCGGTTCAGCTCGTCCGCGCCTTTCATGACGCCGGCCTGCCGCCAGGCGTCCTTAATCTGGTGTTCGGCAATCCCGCGGAAATTTCCAACTATCTGATTCCGCAATCCGCCATCCGCCTGATCACCTTTACCGGCTCGATCCCGGTCGGGAAGTCGCTGGCCGAAATGGCCGGACGCCACATGAAGCCGGCGATCATGGAGCTCGGCGGACATGCCCCCGTCATCGTCTGCGACGACGTCGATCCTATCGCGGCGGCGACGACATCGGTCACGGGAAAGTCTCGCAACGCCGGACAGGTGTGCGTCGCGCCAACGCGATTCTTCGTCCAGGAATCCATCTATAAGCGTTTCGCCGATACGTTCGCCGAGAAGGCCGCGCAGCTGAAGATCGGAAACGGCCTCGATCCGTCGACGCAACTCGGCCCGCTGGCGAATTCCCGCCGGATCGATGCCATGGAGAGCTTTGTCGCCGATGCGAAGGCAAAGGGCGCGAAGGTGCTCGCCGGAGGTCAGCGCATCGGCAACCGCGGATATTTTTTCCCGCTGACCGTTCTGGCCGATGTTCCGGATGACGCCCGTGCGATGCGGGACGAGCCATTCGGTCCACTCGCGCTGGTCAATCCGGTACGGGACATCGACGAGGCCATCGAGAAAGCCAATTCCCTACCCTATGGCCTTGCCGCCTACGCCTTCACGCGATCGGCGCAAAATGCCGATCGTCTCGCCAGCGAGGTCGAAGTCGGTAACCTCTCGATCAATCACTTCGTCGCCTCGGTTGCCGAAACGCCATTCGGCGGCGTGAAGGACAGCGGCTACGGCCGCGAGGGCGGCACCGAAGGATTGCAGTGCTATACGGTCACCAAGAACGTGTCGCACAAGATGATCTAGCGCACGCATGAAGCGAGGGTTCCAGCGCTCGCGCGTTGGACCCGAAGTCTTGCTCAAACGCTGTTTGCAATTTTCCGGCCGCGTCTTCAACCGAAACCCGCCGTGGTAAGGTTGACCGGTTAGGTTAACTCGCGTCTTCAATTGCACTGCTGACGCCGCGCGTTATCGTGGAAAGCGCCGGATATTTGTATCCGGATCTGAATCAGCAAAGCCGCTGGACGATCATATTCCGTCGAACGGCTTAAGTAAGATTGTGGACGTGCGATGCTAACCGAGAACCGAGAGTGGTCTCGAATTTTAGGTCTCAACCCGAAGCCGGCCTGGGCCGAAGTCTGGCACTTGTGGACCGTCATCGTTCCACGCCGATCCATCACCGGGCGGTTGTTGACGGGGCAGGTCTGGCGGCGGCACGACGGCCGGCGCTGGATCTACAAGCAATTCACCGAATATAACGGCTGACCTGATCAGCGCGCTTGCTGAACTCTTTCGCCGTTCCCGCCGAACGATATCGGACGAACGAATCCATTGCGCAGTTGAGCGAAGCTCACATAGCTTTCAGCGATCGCCTAATTTGTACGCGAGCAACTCCAGAGCGGCGGAGTAATCGCAGCTGCGCACGCGCCTGCTCCGCACGCAAGCCTGCGGCTGACTTCTCAGCCCTTGCTGTCATTCGAGGCTTGTTTCGGCGGCAGCGGCTGCACCGGCGAACCCGGACCGATCTTTTGCAGATTGCCGGTAATCACCTTGTCGTCCTCAGCCAAGCCGGTGACGCTGACGGATTCGCCATCGCTAGGGCCCAGCTTCACGATCTTCTGCTCGGCTTTGCCGCCCGCGCCGACAACATAGACGTATTTGCCGAGCTGGCTGGAGCCCAATGCCGTCAGAGGCACCAGCAGCGCGTCGGCCTCATCCCGTACATGCACGCGGACGCGAACATATTGGCCGGGCAGCAGCGAGAACTTCGGGTTGGCGACAGTAGCGCGCGCGGTGATGGTACCCGTCGTACGGTCGACGCTGTTGTCGATAAACGTCAACTCGCCCTTGTAGCTCACCGCCGGATTATCCGGCAGCGAGATAGTCGTGCTGACAGTGCCGGCATCGCGCGCCGCCTCGATGGTGGCAAGCTCTCGTTCGCTCGGATTGAAGGTGACGTAGATGGGATCGAGTTGAACGAGCGTATTGAGCGTAAAGCCCGAACCGCCGACCAGCGTGCCCACCGGGGCGCGGTTGCGGCCCAGACGGCCAGAGAACGGCGCGCGAATATCCGTGTAGGCCAGGTTGATCTCCGCGGTTCGCACCGCTGCGTTGTCCTGAGCGACGGCCGCTTCACTTTGACCGAGCGTGCTCACACGCTGATCGTAATTATCCTTGGCGAGGAAGCCGGTTTTGACCAGTTCGTCGCCGCGGCGAAAATTCGAGCGCGCATAATCGAGCGCCGCGACGTTGCGCTGGGCCTGCGCCTTGGCTTGATCCAGCGCGGCGCGATAGTCGCGCTCGTCAATCTTGTAGAGAAGGTCGCCCTCCTTGACGTCGGCGCCGTCAGCGGTCGGCTGCGACTGAATATAGCCCGCAACCTTGGCCTGCAGCGACACCTCGCGAATGGATTCGGTCCGCGCCGAATATTCGAGGTAGACCGGCAGCGTCCGCTTGATGACCGACGTCACCGGGACCGGCATCGCGGGAGGTCCTGACGCCGCAGCCGCCGCAGGCGCCGGACCGCTTCGGTACAGCGTGAGAACAGCCACCACCGCCACGCCGAGCATGGCCGCGCTTCCAAACCAGATTTTCAAATTCCGCATGATTTTTTCCTGTTCTTATTCGGCTGGAGCGTGCTCGGCGATCGACGAATGGCCCGCCTGATGGGCGTGGCCGCGTTCGCGGAAGCCTTCAATGACGGCGTAGAACACCGGGACAAACAAAAGAGTGAGCACCGTGGCCGCGAGCATGCCGCCAAACACGGTTGTTCCGATCGATTGCCGGCTGGCGGCGCCCGCGCCGCTGGCAACCATCAGCGGCACCACGCCCAGGATGAACGCGAACGCCGTCATCAGGATCGGACGAAGCCGAAGGCGCGCGGCCTCCATCGCGGCTTCCACGATACTCAGACCTTCCTGCCGGCGGCGCTTGGCGAACTCGACGATCAGAATCGCGTTCTTTGCCGACAATCCGATCAGCATCACGAGACCGATTTGCGAGTAGACGTCGGTCTGCATGCCCCGCACGAACAGCGCCAGGAACGCGCCGAACAGAGCCAGCGGCACCGCGAACAGCACCATGAACGGCATCGTCCAGCTTTCATACTGTGCTGCCAGAATGAGGAAGACGAACACAATGGCCAGGACGAACACGACCGTGGCGATCGATCCCGCTTTCAGTTCCTGATAGGTGATGCCCGTCCATTCGAACGCGAAGTCACGCGGCAGTGCGATCGCCGCGGCGCGCTCCATCGCGGTGACCGCCTGTCCCGAGCTATAGCCGGGCGCAGGACCGCCATTGACCAGCGCCGAAGCATAATTGTTGTAGTGCGGCACGGTTTCCGGACCAACGATCGGCTTCAGAAGACCAAGCGTGCTGAGCGGCACCATGCCGCCCCCGGCATTGCGCACATAGAGGCGCGCGAGGTCGCTTGCCGCCGCACGCGTATCCGTATCGGCCTGCAGCGTCACCCGGAACGTACGGCCGAACAGATTGAAGTCGTTCACATACAGCGAGCCGAGAAAGATCTGCAACGTGTTGAACACATCGGGGATGTTAAGCCCGAGCAGCTTCGCCTTGGTGCGATCGAGGTCGTAGTTGAACTGCGGCGTCGAGGTCGAGAACGACGTAAACAACTGCATCGGATTGAGCTCGGGCTGCTTGCGCGCCTCCGCGATCAAAGCCTGCGTGGCCTCGTTCAGCGCGAAGCTGCCGCGCCCGGTGAGATCCTCGACCTGGAATTCGAACCCGCCGGTCGTACCGAGACCGGGAATCGAGGGCGGATCGAAACTCAGGACGAAAGCCTCGGGAATAGCGAGCAGCTTGAACCGCACATCCGACACCAAACGCATGGCGCTTTGAGATGGCGGGCGCTCGTCCCACGGCTTGAGGATGGCAAACTCCACCGCCGAATTCGACTGCGCCGCGTTGGTGAGGAAGTTCAGCCCGCTGATCGAACCGACGATATCGACACCCGGCGTGCTTTGCAGGAGATCGCGGACCTTCATCGCGACTTCATCCGTGCGCTGCAATGACGAACCGTCCGGAAGCTGAATCACCACAAAGAAATAGCCCTGGTCCTCCACCGGCAGAAAGCTCGAGGGGATGCGCTGGGAGAGATAATAGGTCGCGCCGAGCACGATCACGAACAGCGTCAGGATCGCCCAGCGCAACTGGATCAATCCGCGCACCATGCCGGCATAGCCATGCGACAGCCAGTCGAATCCTCTGTTGAACCAGCGAAACAGCACAAAATTGGGCGGCGGCCGATGCCGCAGGAACGCCGCACTCAACGCGGGGCTCAAGGTGAGGGAGTTGAACGCCGAAATGCCGACCGAGATCGCGACCGTCAGAGCAAACTGGTTGTAGAGACGGCCGGCAACGCCCGGAATGAACGCGACCGGGACGAACACGGCCATCAGCACCGCGGTCGTCGCAATGATCGGGCCGGTCACTTCGGCCATCGCTGCCTGTGCGGCGCGAAGCGGCGGCAGGCCGTTTTCGAGCTGCCGCTCGACGTTCTCGACCACGACGATGGCGTCGTCGACAACCAGTCCGATCGCAAGCACCATGCCGAGCAGACTCAGCATGTTCAGCGAAAAGCCCATCACCTCCATCACGGCCAATGTCGCGATCAGCGACACCGGTATGGCGATGGTCGGAATGAGCGTCGTGCGCCAGTTCTGCAGAAAGACGAAAACCACCAGGATGACCAGGCACAGAGCTTCGGTCAGGGTGATGATCACGTCGCGCTTGGCCGCCGAGACGAACCGCGTGGTGTCATAGTGAAGACCGTAGGCGATCCCCTTCGGAAAACGCTTGGACAACTCCTCCATCTTGTCCTTGACGTGCTGCTGCAGGTCTAGCGCATTCGACCCCGGCATCTGGAACACGGCGAGAACCACCGTCGGGTCCGCCCCGAAAACGGCGGTGGAGGAATATTGCAAAGCGCCGAGTTCGACGCGCGCCACGTCCCGCAATCGCACGATCGCGCCGGTGGCAGTGTCGGACCGGACGATGATGTCCTTGAATTGTTCGGGATCGCTGAGCCGGCCGGTGGCGTTGACCTGCATCTCGAACGGCGTGCCGGGGGGCGCCGGTGATTGTCCGATCTTGCCGGCGGCGACCTGGACGTTCTGCTCGGCGACGGCTTGCTGGACATCGACAGCGGTGATGCCGAGCTTGGCAAGCTTGTCCGGATCGAGCCAGATCCGCATCGAATAACGGCGTTCACCGAAAATCTGGACGTCGCCGACACCCGGCACGCGCTTCAAGGGATCGACGATCTGCAGATAGGCGTAATTGCTCAGCGCGACCGGATCGACGGAGCGGTCCGGCGAAACGAGGTTTACGATCAGCACGAAGTTGGGATTCTGCTTCTTGATGATCACGCCGGCCTGGTTGACGATCGCCGGCAGCGCCGCGGCCGCCTGCGCCACGCGATTTTGCACGTCGACCGCGGCGATGCTCAGGGGGTAACCGACATCGAAGGTAATCGTAATGGTCGACGAGCCGTCATTGGAACTTGCGGATGACATGTACGTCATCCCCTGCACGCCGTTGATCTGCTGCTCGAGCGGCGTCGTGACGGTGTCGGCGACCACTTGCGCGCTGGCGCCGGGATAGATCGCGCTGACGACCACCTGCGGCGGCGTGATGTCAGGGAATTGCGAAACCGGGAGCAGGAAATAGCAAATGGCGCCCGCCAGCACCATGATGATGGCGATCGACGAGGCGAAGATCGGACGGTGAATGAAGAAACCAACCATGAAATTTTCCGACCTTGACGTTCAATGCGAGCCGATGTTACCTGTCAGTAACAGGCCACGTTACCGACCGGTAACATTTGGGTCAAGTGGTGGTGCTATGAAAAACCACAGGGGGACGTGAAATGCCGGGTGCCCCGCTCGCCGCTGTTCGTCCGCGTGAACGCATTCTTGCCGCCGCACGAGAGCTGTTTCACCGGCACGGCATCCGCGGCGTCGGGGTCGACACCATCGCCGACGCGGCCGGCACCAACAAGATGACCCTCTATCGGCATTTCCAATCGAAAGACGATCTTATTCTTGCCTATGTGCGCGCGGTCGCGGCGGAAGGCGAGGCGATGTGGCAGGAAATCGCGCGCGACCATCCCGGCGATTCACAGGCGCAGCTCGACGACTGGCTGATGCGCGCGGCAAAATGCGTCAGCGTCGATGGCCGCGGTTGCGACCTCGCCAACGCCGCCGTGGAGTTGACGGAGGACGATCATCCGGCCCGGCGGCTGATCGAGGAGTTAAAGACCGACCACCGCGATCGCCTGGCGTCGTTGTGCCACGCGGCCGGCGTCGTTCAGTCGGAGGCGCTTGCCGACACGCTCACGCTGTTACTGGAAGGTGCGCGCGTCAGCCGGCTGGCTGCGGGGCGAAAAGGCCCAAGCGCGGAATTCATTCGAACCGCGCAAACCGTCATCCAGTCGTTCAAGACCAAGCCCAAGGCGAAGCACAAAGACGCACGACCCCGGCATGCGTGAGCGCTGAGCGATCCTTCAGAGGATCTCGCCGACGACATCGGTGATCGCTTCGTAGACGAGGCTGAGCTCGTTTCGGTCGCTGCAATAGGGCGGCATGATGTAGATCGTGTTGCCCAGCGGCCGGATCAGCAAATTCCGCGACAGAAAACCCTGATAGAGACGGGGTCCGATAGCGGCCATATAGCCTGCATCGCTCGATGCGATATCCAATGCGGCGATCGAACCGATCTGCCGGACATTGGTAAATCGGCGATCTTCGCGGAAACGATCAAGTTGCGCCGAATGCACGCGGGAGACGGCCGCAATGCGTTCCAGCACTGGTTCTTTCTCCCAAATCTCGAGATTTGCCAGCGCCGCCGCGCAGGCGATCGGGTTTGCGGTGTAGGAACTGGAATGAAAGAAGGTGCGGCTGCGGTCCGTCGAATAATGCGCGTCAAAAATATCGGCGCGGCACAGCGTGACCGCCAACGGAAGCGAACCGCCGGTGAGCCCCTTGGAGTAGCACGCGATATCCGGCGTCACCTTGGCCTGCTCACACGCGAATAGCGTGCCGGTCCGGCCCCATCCCGTCATGACCTCGTCGGCAATGAACAGCGCGCCATGCGTTTCGCAGACGCGCTTCATCTCAGACAGGACATCAGGCGTATAGATCAGCATGCCGCCCGCGCCAAGGATGAGCGGCTCGACAATCAGCGCGGCAACTTCACCCTTGCCGCAGGCAGCATTAAGCGCATCCAGCGTCGCTTCCTCGCGGCCGGCCGACGGAAAGGGCAGCCGCGCGACATCGAACAGCAGGGGATCATAGGGCGCGTTGAACACGCCGCGTTCGCCCACCGACATTCCGCCGATGGTGTCGCCGTGATAGGCACCCTCGAGCGCCAGAATGCCGGTGCGCTTCTCGCCGCGATGACGCCAGAACCCCAGCGCCATTTTCAACGCGACCTCGACCGAGGTCGACCCGCTGTCCGAGAAGAACACATATTCGAGTCCCGGCGGCGTCATCGCAACCAGCCGGCGCGCCAGTTTCTCTGCGGGTTCGTGCGTGAACCCGGCGAAGATCACCTGATCGAGACGGTCGGCCTGGTCCTTGATCGCCTGCATGATGTGCGGGTGACGATGGCCGTGGGTGACGACCCACCAGGACGAGATCGCATCGAAGATGCGCCGGCCATCGGCGGTCTCCAGCCACGCGCCCTCGCCTCTCGCGATCAGTGTCGCATCCGGTTGCACCGCGTGCTGGGTGAACGGATGCCAGATCGGAGACGCCGACTTCGTCATGCCATCTCCTGAAGGAAGTCTTCTGTTCGGAAATGCCGGGCGAAAGCCACCCGCAGCGACGGGCCGGTCAGCGGATCGAGATACGGCAGACGGCCGAGATGACGCACGTTTCCCAGATCGGTGATGATCCGTTCCGACTCCGGGTTCTCGTCGCCGATGAACGCAATGCCGGCAATGGCAATGCTGCGGGCCCGCAGGGCTTCGACCGACAAAAGGCTATGATTGATGGTCCCCAGGCTGGTGCGGGCGCAGAGCACGACGGGCACGTTCCACCGCGCCATGACGTCGATATAGGTCACGTTGCGCGTCAACGGCACCAGCAATCCGCCGGCGCCTTCGACCACCAGCGGCCGGTCCGTATCTGGTAACGCGAGACCATCCGGATCGATGACTATTCCGTCGCGCTCGGCGGCAAGATGCGGCGAGGCCGGCGTCCGCAGTCTGTGGACTTCCGCCAATACACGTTCCGGAGAAAGGCCGGACAATCGCAGGACCGTGGCGCGGTCTGTCTCCTCCTCGACCCCCGCCTGGATCGGTTTCCAGTAAACGCCGTCAAGCGCGCCAGCGAGGCCCGCGGCAAAAACGGTTTTGCCGATGCCGGTGTCGGTCCCGGTCACGATGATGCGCGCGCTCATGCGGCCTTGCGCAAGTCTTCGGACAGCGCCTCGAACAGGCTTGCCACGGTCGGCTCATCGACGTTCAGTGTCAGCGCAATGCGCAGGCGCGCGGTCCCTTCAGGGACCGTCGGCGGGCGTATCGCCCGGATATCGTAACCTTTGCGCTGCAAGGCCGACGCCAACGCAACCGCCGCCTGATCGGAGCCGATGATGACCGGAACGATGTGCGAGCCTGACGGTTCGATGTTGCACTGGCGACGCAGCTCGTTGCCCGCGAATTGAACCAGACGCGCCAGCCGCTCCCTTCTCTCGGGGTTCGACCGCGATATTTCGAGGGCGACACGTGTGATCGCCGCGGTCAGCGGCGAAGGCGCCGTCGCAAAAATGAACGGGCGCGACCGGTTGACCAGAAAATCGCGAACGACCCTCGGCGCAAGGATGAATCCGCCGACCGTGCCAAGCGCCTTGCCGCAGGTGTGCAGGGTGATGACGTTGTCGCGGCCTTCGAAGGCCGCCGCGAGGCCTCGTCCCTGCGGACCCAGCACGCCGGTCGCATGCGCTTCGTCGATCACGACCATGGCGTCGTGGCGCTCCGCTACCGCGAGCAGTTCAACGAGGTTTGGACTGTCGCCATCCATGCTGTAAAGGCTTTCGACCGACAGCCAGGCCCGCCCTTTCCCCCCGGCCTTGCGCCAACGCACGATCGCGGAGTCGAACGCATCGACATCATTGTGCGGCACGCGGACGAACTCGGCGCGGCCCCTGCGAAGTCCTTCGTGGACGCTTGCATGAATCAGTTCATCGTGGACGACGAGATCCCCGGTTTGCGGCAGCGTCGAGAAGATCGCGAAATTGGCGACATACCCGCCACCGAAATACAACGCGGTCTCGGCACCGAAATAGGCGGCAGCCTCGGCTTCCAGCGCCTCGTGCTCGGGATGATTGCCGCGCAACAGGCGCGAGCCGCCCGAGCCCACAGGCACGCCGCGCCCCACGGCCTCGGCGGCGGCTTGCCTCAATTCTGCTGACTCAGCCAATCCGAGATAGTCGTTCGATGTAAAGTCGATTCCGGAACGTTCGCGAAGCGAACGTAACCGCCCCCGATCCGCGAGTTCACGCAAGTCCGCTTCGAAAGCGCCATACATCGTCAATCACCGTTTAGCCGACGCCGCCTTGCGAATGCGCAGCCGGGCCGCAAGCTTCGTCAGACCGATTGCTTCGGCAACGTCCGGGCCCGAAACGCACCTGACGGGACAACCCATTGAACCTGCTTATCGCTTTTCGCAACAGTTACTTGGGAGGGTGATGGTGCCCAGGGAGGGAATCATACGCACCACCGACACGACGAACCGCTATTTGTCCTTCGCATGGTGGCTTGAGCGCTTGGCATAGTGCACGGAGATTCGCTACATGGCGAAATCCACTATCGCGCGAGCCCTGTTTTGTTATTGGCGGGCAGCCTAGCTCGCAGAGATAAAGGAACCGCGCCGCGCGCTCCAGGTCGGCAACCGTCGAAGAATCAGTCAAGCGTTTCCGGACGTACGCGAACCAGCGCGGTTTGCAACTCATGTAATCGGCTTTTCGGCTACAACCGACTGGCCGGCTTGCAGGGCCGCTCGCGCCTGGCGGGGCGTCATGCCATAGACACGCTTGAACAGGCGCGTGAAGTCGGCAGCCTGCATATCCAATCCACAGGTCCAGGCAAGGCGGCCGACTCCGATGAGGTCCGTCGTCCTCAAGGCATCGACGAAACGGCGCAGCCGAACGTCGCGCAAATATCCTGCCACGGTGAGACCGTTCTCCGAGAACATTTTGTAGAGCTGGGTCCGCGATACGTTGATGCCCCGCCAGATATCGTCGGGCGTCAGTTCGGGGCGATGATAGTTCTCCTCGATGAAGGCAATCGCCCGTGTGAATTCCTTGCTCGATAGCTCCTGAGGCGGTCCTTGCCGCGACAACTCGCCGCGCAGCAGATGAATGAGAAGTTCGGCTGTCGACTCCAGCACGATCTCGAAGTCCTGCGTGTCCATCCTCCTGTACGACTCGAACAGCAGGCGCATCTGGGCGCCGACAAAAGGCGCCAGCGGAGCGGAACTGAGGGAGCGAAGGATGAAGCGGTCGTCAGAGAGATCAGTCTCGAGCGCGGCGGCTAGGCGTGTTCGCGGCAGGAAAATTGTCGCCATGCGGACCCGGCGAGACCGCGCCGTCACCTCGACCGTGCTTTGGACCATCCCGAGGTCTCCGGATCTCAGGCTGACGAGATCGGCTGCGGTCTCTTCGCTGTATTCTCCGGACAGGACGTAGTCGAATACGACACCATTGATCTTGTCGGCGGCCGCGTCCGCTTCGGTTCGCTTTGCTTCCACGCAGGAGTTGGACGTCAGCTTGTAGAAAGCGACGTTGTTTCCGACGAGCCAGGCCGTGGTGCTGTCGAGCGGCATCCCCTCCGATTCGCCGATGGTTCGGACATAGCTGCGACGAAACAGGTTGGTGTCCGCGAGATAGTCCGCATTGTGCGCGTGGGGATCGAGGCTGCTTCGTTCCCCGTAGATGAAGCGCGCAGGACGCTTTGGGGACGACTCGGGAGCTATTTGAGAGGAAGCGCGCGGTTCCGGGCGATCGCTTGAATGATTAACCATAAAGGATCTTGTCGCGTGATGAAGTTCTACCGTCCCGCGAGGCGCGCGTTCGGATAGCATCCATTGCTATCGAAAATTTCGCATTCCGTCCAAAACTTCATGTTTTGCGTACCAGAGGAGTAGCCGTCAGGTTGCTGTTGTGTTTGCTCGGCCATTCTACCTTGCCGGCAAATCGCTACACATGAATCGCATCGATCGTCCTCCTCTCAACCGAGTCCCTGGCATCGTCGAAGCATCCGCTCCTGCCGTGGTTAGGCTGCGGCCAGTAGCCGCATGGCCTTTCCGGACCGCGGCGCGAGCGGGACGGAACTTGGTGGTGCTGGTTGCTGCAAGGAAGCTGGTTTCCCGGCTTGTGAATGGCGCGTTCGGTAACGCGTTTCTTGGCCGGGAATCGGCCGGCTGCCGGGCCGCGGCATGGGCCGGCGTGGCTGTGCTGCTGATCTCGCTGTTGTCTGCGAGCCAGGCCTTCGCGCAGACGGCTACAACCACCAACGTAACTTCGATTAGCAATCCGGCGACCTATCCCCAGAACGAGACCTTTACGGCGACCGTGACGAGCACCAGCACGGTCAACGAGGGGACCGTCATATTCCAGAGCGACGGCAGCACCATTGCCGCCTGCAGTGCGCAATCTGTTTCGAACGGCACGGCAATCTGCGTCACCCAGCTTGCTGCCGGCAGCCACACAATCCAGGCTTTCTACACTGGAGACACGAACTTCGCGTCGAGCTCCTCGTCCGCACTGACCCAGGCCGTCAATTCAGCGGTGACGGCGACCCTGTCGATCGCTTCGAAGGCGCTCACGCAAAATATGACGGTCAGCAGCTTCACACCCGTCACTGGCGGCGGCGGCACCGGCAGCCTGACCTACAGCATCTCTCCAAGCCTGCCGACCGGCCTTTCTATCGACGCCAGCACAGGCACGATCAGCGGCACGCCGACCGTGACCCAATCCACCACCAGCTACACGGTCACGGTGAACGACACCAACGGCCAAACCGCGAGCAACAGCTTCATACTGACGGTAAACTCCGCAGTCACGGCGACCCAAGCGATCGCCTCGAAGGCGCTGACGCAAGGTGTTACGGTCAGCAGCTTCACCCCGGTCACCGGCTCTGGCGGCACCAGCGCCTTGTCCTATAACGTTGCGCCGACGCTGCCCACGGGCCTCAACTTCAATTCGAGCACGGGCGCGATCACCGGCACGCCGAGCGTGACCCAACCCACCTCCAGCTTCACGGTAACGGTGAACGACACCAACGGCCAAACCGCGAGCGACAGCTTCATGCTGACGGTGAATTCCGCAGTCACGGCGACCCAAGCGATCGCCTCGAAGGCGCTGACGCAAGGTGTTACGGTCAGCAGCTTCACCCCGGTCACCGGCTCTGGCGGCACCAGCACCTTGTCCTACAGCGTTGCGCCGACGCTGCCCACGGGCCTCAACTTCAATTCGAGCACGGGCGCGATCACCGGCACGCCGAGCGTGACCCAACCCACCTCCAGCTTCACGGTAACCGTGACTGACGCCCTCGGCTCGACCGCCTCGATCTCGTTTATGCTCACGGTCAACTCCGCAGTGGCGGCGACCCAGTCGATCGCCTCGAAGGCGCTGACGCAAGGTGTTACGGTCAGCAGCTTCACCCCGGTCACCGGCTCCGGCGGCGCCAGCCCCTTGTCCTACGGCGTTGCGCCGACGCTGCCCGCGGGCCTGACCATGGCCCCGACGACCGGCACGATCACGGGCGCGCCGACCGCGACGCTCGGGGCCACGACATTCACGGTGACGGTGACCGATCAAAACAATGCCACTGCGACCAACACTTTCAGCCTCACCGTCAACGGGACGGTGACGGCGACCCAGGCGATCGCTTCGAAGACGCTGACGGTCAATCTTGCGGCCGCGCCATTCAAACCCGTGAGCGGCTCTGGCGGCACGGGCTCATTGACCTATGCTGTCTCGCCTACCCTTCCCCCCGGTGTGGCCATGGACTCAGGGACCGGCATCATCTCAGGCCAGCCGACAGCGACCTCCGGCGCCACGGCCTATACGGTCACCGTCACAGACCAAAATTCCCAGACCGCGACCGCCACTTTCAGTCTCGCCGTCAACGGCGCGGTCGATGCGACGCAGGCGATTGCATCGACGGCGTTGACGCAAAACCATACAGCAACTCCGTTCACCCCGGTCACCGGCTCTGGCGGCGCCAGCCCCTTGTCCTACAGCGTTGCGCCGACGCTGCCCGCGGGCCTGACCATGGCCCCGACGACCGGCACGATCACGGGCATGCCAACCGCGGCACACGCCGCATCGAGCTTTACCGTCACGGTAACCGACGCCAACGGCGCGACCGGAACGGCGAGTTTCAACCTCACTGTCGACGGCACCGTGACCGCGACGACGGCCGTTGCCTCGACCTCGCTGACCGTCAATCATCCCGCCACGAGTTTCACGCCGGTGACCGGGTCGGGCGGCGTAGGCGCGTTGACTTACAGCGTGTCGCCGACACTGCCGGCCGGTCTGAGCTTCAACCCCGCCAGCGGAGCGATCACCGGCACGCCGACCGCAACGATCGCCGCGACGGCATTCACCGTAACGGTGACCGACATCAATAATGCGACGGCAACAGCCAATTTCAACCTCACCGTCAATGGTGCCGTCAGCGCGACGACGGCCATCGCCTCGACCACGCTGATCGTCAATCGTCCCGCCACGAGTTTCACGCCGGTGACGGGCGCAGGCGGAACGAACCCATTGACTTACAGTGTGTCGCCGGCGCTTCCGACCGGATTGAGCTTCAACACCGCGAACGGCGCGATCACAGGCACGCCGACCGTCATAAGCGCCGCCGCGGCCTACACCGTGACGGTGACGGACGCCGACAATGCGACGGCAACCGCAACCTTCAGCCTCACCGTCGGCGCCAGCACGACGACGGCGGCGCTCGCCTCTTCGCAAAATCCCAGCAGCTTTGGCCAGGCGGTTACTTTCACCGCCACCGTCAACGGCGGCGGCGGGACGCCCAGCGGGACCGTGACCTTCAACGATGCCGGCACCGCCATCGGCACCGCCACGTTGTCCGCCGGCGTTGCGGCCTTCACCACCTCGACGCTGAAAACGGGAACACACGCCATCACCGCGGTCTATGGCGGCAACGGCACGTTCAGCCCGAGCACCTCGCCAGCGCTGACGCAGACCGTCAACGTTCCCGCCGACAGCGTCAAACTCCACGCCTTGCAGGTCAATGTCACCAAGGTGGTGGCGCAGGGTTCGGGACAGGCGATTTCCGGCGCGATCGATAGCGCGGTCGCCGACGGATTTGCTGACGACGGCACCTTCCTCACGCCGAGCGCGACCGGCTTCCATTTCAATTTCGCCGCCGATCCCTATGAGGAGCGTGGTGCGGGCGATGCGAGCGCGGCGGGCTCCGGCACGAGCGGCGGCCTCTTCGGCGGCACGGCCCACGCCTATGGCTCGACCAGCGCTGCGGGCAACGACCCGATGGGCCGCCAGCGCAACGGCCGCATCGACAATGCCTTCGCAGCCCTCGATCAGCAGATGCCGGAGAAGGCGCCGCCGAAGAGATTCCGCGAGGAAAAGAACTGGCTGTTCTGGATCGATATCCGAGGCACAGGGCTCGACCGGTTGACGTCAACGACGACGGCGGTCGGGGTTACCACGGCCGCCGCCCCACTCTACGGCTTTCAGGTCAATGCTCTGATGGGGCTGACCTACAAGGCGGCGCCAAACCTCCTAGTCGGCGTGCTCGGCGGCTACGAGACGTTCAATTACACCGAGCAGGACATCAACGGCAAACTGACCGGTAACGGCTGGACCGTAGGCCCCTATCTCGGCTGGAAGATTACGCCAACGCTGCGCTACGACGCGGCGGTGACCTATTCAGGCATTGGTTATGACGGCATCGCGGGCACCGCGCAGGGCAATTTCAACGGCCAGCGCTGGCTGATCTCGACGGGCCTGACCGGCACCTATAAGGCGGCAGGTCTTGTCTTCGAGCCATCGGCGAAGGTCTATGCGCTGTGGGAGAACGAAGGCGCCTATGTCGATTCGCTCGGCACCCAGCAGGCAAGCCATGATTTCTCCACCGGACGCGCCTCCGCCGGCGCGAAGGTGGCCTATCCCTTGGCGTGGAGCGACACCGTCTCGTTCGCGCCCTACTTCGGGGTCTACGGCGACTATTACTTCGACCAGGACAACGCCGATGCGATCGTCGCGGCAGGCGGTGTCCCGCTCGCCTCGACGCCGCTTCTGGAAGGCTGGTCGGCCCGCGTGGCCGGAGGCGTCGGCGTCAAGTTCGCATCAGGCGGGTCGGTTGGCGTGGGCGCCGAATACGGCGGCATCGGCAGCAACTTCGGGATCTGGACCATTACCGCGAAAGCCGGCGTGCCGTTCTGACACGCTCGCCAATGAACCCGATTTCAGAGTTGTCGCCTGTTGGCCCGACTGCGAAGTGGCACCGACGCCGGCCGTGCCGCCGATATTTGATGGCGAGAAGGAGGCCAAACTGATCGCCTTGGCTTACTCCAAACCTCCCAAGGGACGCACGCGCTGGAACAAGGTCGTGGAACTCGGCATCGTCGACCGCGCCAGCGACTCAACGATCGGGTGGACGCTTAAAAAAATCTCGCAAGCCGCATCGGCGGCGATGCTGGGTCATTCCGCCGAAGGCGAACAGCGCGTTCGTAGTGGCGATGGAAGATGTGGTGGCCGTGTACACGCGGCCGCACGATCCCGCTGAAAGCGGACGCCCAGCCCGCTTCGATTACGAGTGCGAGCGCAAACGCAATATCCGACGACTAATGCGCGTACGAATGTCGATAGCGGCGGCAGGCAAATGGTCGCTGGCGCTTGGCATCAAACGCTAATAGCACCGACCGAATCGATATTGAGGCACCCGTCTTAATCGAACGGTAGCGATACGAGCGCCATCATCTCGTGGAGGAAATCGCGCAAAATCGAAATTTGGCGTAGAAAATCGTAGATTATGGTGCCCAGGGGCGGGATCGAACCACCGACACTGCGATTTTCAGTCGCATGCTCTACCAACTGAGCTACCTGGGCACTTCGGGAACACGTAAAGGCCCCGGAGCGGGCGGTTTATAGTAAGGTCGAGCGGCCCTGTCCACCCATCCAGCAGCACTGCCAAATTACGCGAAAATAACGTTTATTCCGCGTCCTCGTCGTCGTTCGGGGTCCCTGGAATGGCGTAGGAGCCGGACAGCCAGCGGTTCAGGTCGACTTTCCGGCAGCCGTCGGAACAGAAGGGTTGTGAGGCCTCGGTGGCCGGCTTGCCGCAGATCGGGCATGGTTTCGTCGACCGCTTTGCGGATCGCCCGGCTTTCCCCTTGCCGGAGCCGGCCTTTCCTGTCGGTCTAGCTAGCATTCAGCCAGCCGAAACGAACGGGGAAGCCTTCGCCGCCGAGCAGCGAGATCGACTCATAGAGCGGCAGGCCGACAATATTGGTGTAGGAGCCGACCATCTTGACCACGAACGATCCGGCGATGCCCTGCACGGCATAACCGCCGGCCTTGCCGCGCCATTCACCGGAGCCGATATAGGCTTGGATATCGTCCTCGCTGAGGCGCTTGAAGCGCACGCGAGACTCGATCAGGCGCTGGCGAAAGGTCTCCTTTGGCGTCACCAGGCAGATCGCGGTGTAGACGCGGTGATTGCGCCCCGACAGCAACCGCAGGCATTGCGAGGCTTCGTCGACCAGGTTCGCCTTCGGCAGGATGCGGCGGCCGACCGCGACCACGGTATCGGCGGCCAGGATGAAGGCGCCGCGCAATTCATCGTCGAGCTGCACCGATTTGAGTGCGGCATCGGCCTTGGCGCGGGCCAGCCGGTTGGCACAGGCGCGCGGCAATTCACCCCGCCGCGGGGTCTCGTCGACGTCGGCAGGGCGCAGCGCATCAGGCTCGATGCCGGCCTGATTGAGCAGGCTGAGCCGTCGCGGCGAACCGGAAGCAAGAACGAATTTGGGGCGGCCAAGCATGCGGATTTTTGCTGGGAGGAGATTCGGGACGGAACGCGCGCGGAAACTATCGGAAGGCCTTGCTTGAGACAACCGCGCAAGCGCGCCCTCTCCCTCTCGGCGAGGTGTGGGGTGAGTGGTTATGGCCAGCGGCCGGGCACGATGCCCCCTCATCCAACGCGGCGCCTGGGCCCGGATGGCGCAAAAGCGCGGATCCGGGTGCGCCGACCTCTCCCGGAGGGAGCGATCGCTGAATTGGCAGATTCGCGATACCCTTTTATGACCGGATTCTAGCCGCTGGCCGCGCCGACCTTCGAAAAACGCTTGCGGATGCGCAGCAACAGTCCGTCGCAGACCTCGCGATAGGCTTCCAGTTTCTGCTCGCGATTGCCCTCGGCGCCGGTGGGATCGTGGGTCGGCCAATATTCGACGTCGGCCGCTAATGTGCGCGTCAGTTCCAGCGCCTTGTGATGGGCCTCAGGCGACAGCGTGATGATCAGGTCGAAGTTCAGGCCTTCCCAGTTGTCCAGTTCCTCGAACGTCATCGGCCTGTGGCTGGAAATATCCTGGCCCAGTTCCGCCATCACGGCGACCGCGAACGGATCGATCTCGCCCTTCTTGACGCCGGCGGATCTGACATAGAGCGCCTGGGGAAACATCCGCTGCAGCAGGCTTTCCGCCATCGGCGAACGTACACTGTTCAGGGCGCACGCGAACAGCACGGCCTGCGGACTGCGCGCACGCGACGGCGCCGCCATCCGGTCACACTTCCCGTGCTTGGAGGACAATCATGCGTCCTGGCCCTTCCAGTGCAGGACGCAGATCAGCGTGAACAGCCGGCGGGCGGTTTCGAAATCGACCCGCACCTTGCCCTTCAATCGTTCCTGCAGCGTGCGCGAGCCATCATCGTGAATGCCGCGGCGGCCCATGTCGATGGCTTCGATCTTGTCCGGCGTCGCGGTGCGGATCGCCTGGTAGTAGCTGTCGCAGATCATGAAATAGTCTTTCACGATCCGACGGAACGGCGTCAGCGACAACAGATGCGCCACCACAGGCGTGCCGTCTTCGCGACGGATGTCGAACATCAGCCGGTTGCCGGTGATGGCGAGATGCAGGGTGAAGGGTCCGTTGTCGGCACCATCGGGTGCGAAGAGATTTTTTTCGACGAGATCGTAGATCGCGATCGCGCGCTCATGCTCGATGTCAGGGCCCGAGCGCCCGATCGACTCCTCATCGAGCGTCACCGCAACGATGCGATTGTTCGAATCGTCGGCGGGGGGCGGTTTGGTCATGGCAAATTGAGGCGCAGTCCGACCGAACGGGCATGGGCGTCGAGCCCTTCGGCCTTGCCAAGCGTCATCGCCGCAGGCCCGAGCGCGCGCAACTGATCCGGTCCGCATTTAAGGATCGAAGTCCGCTTCATGAAGTCGAGCACGCCAAGCCCGGACGAGAACCGCGCCGAGCGCGCGGTCGGCAGCACATGGTTGGAACCGCCGACATAGTCGCCGATCGCCTCGGGGGTATGCGGCCCAAGGAAGATCGCGCCGGCATTGCGGACCTTCAGCGAAAACGCTTCGGGATCCGACGTCATGATTTCCAGATGCTCGGCGGCGATCGCATTCGCCAGCGCCACGGCGTCGTCGAGCTTGTTCACCAGGATAATCGCGCCAAAATCATCCCATGAGGCCCGAGCGATCTGCGCGCGAGGCAGCGTCTTCAACTGGGTTTCCACGGCGCGTTCGACGTCATCGGCCAGCGCGGCATCGTCGGTGATCAGGATCGACTGCGCGCTGGCATCGTGCTCGGCCTGCGCCAGCAGATCGGCGGCGATCCAGCCGGCATTGCCGGTGCGGTCTGCGATCACAAGCACTTCCGAGGGACCTGCGATCATGTCGATGCCGACTTTGCCGAATACCAGCCGCTTGGCGGCGGCGACATAGGCGTTGCCGGGGCCGACGATCTTTGCCACCGGCGCAATGGTCGCGGTTCCATAGGCGAGCGCGGCCACGGCCTGTGCACCGCCGACGCGGTAGATCTCGGACACGCCGCCGAGATGGGCTGCCGCCAGCACCAGCGGATTGAGCTTGCCGTCGGGCGAAGGCACCACCATCACCACGCGCTCAACGCCCGCGACGCGGGCCGGCACGGCATTCATCAGCACCGAGGATGGATAGGCTGCGGTGCCGCCGGGGACATACAGACCGACGGCATCGATGGCGCTCCAGCGCCAGCCGAGCTCAACCCCCTGCGCATCAGTGAAGCGCATGTCCTTTGGCAATTGCTGGCGATGGAAGCTTTCGATCCGGTCGCGCGCAAAGGTCAGCGCCTCCAGCGTTACGGCATCGCAGGCTTTCACTGCCGCATCGATTTCGGCCGGTGTGATGCGCAGGCGGCTTGCGTCGAGATCGAGGCGGTCGAATTTGCGCGTCGCCTCGATCAGCGCCAGGTCGCCTCGCGCGGCCACGTCATTGACGATGGCTCGGGTGGCGTTCTCGATGTCAGCGGAGACCTCGCGCTTGGTTGCGAGAAACGCCGCGAATCGGTCGGCAAAATCGGAACTGCTGCGGTCTAAACGAACAGGCATGGTGGCTTTCCGGCAGGTCTCGCTACCTGCTCAATGGCGCGGCGACCCATCGCCGTCAACCCTTCTATCCCGGATGAAGCCGCAGAGTGGACCAAGTGCAGCAGGCCCGCCAAAATCCATGGGAAAGCGAGGTCGGCGGGCACAGCGCAAGTGCGCCTTTGCCCACCCCATGGCCGTGGCTCAGACGTCCAGCCTAGATGGTTCGGCGTCCTCGCCAAGGCTGGAAGTGCCGAGGTCGTCGGTGCCGAGATCGGCGAGCTCGCATTCGAGGCATTCGACGTCCAGCCGCAGCGCCCCGCCATGGGTAAACATCAGCAAGACGCTTCCGCCTGGCGCCTCGCCCGGATGAAACTCGATTCCGAGCAGCTCCAGCGCCGTTTCCGGCGCCGCCAGATCGATCTGGCGTGACTTGCACGACAACACGCGGTCAAACCGCAGCGCCGATATCAGGCGGCGCGGGGCGGTTTCTCCGGCCAGCGTCTGCCCCCAGTCCAGCCGGCTCATGCCGACCACCAGCCGCTTCTCGCCTTGCCGCCAGATGATGTCGGAAGCCTGCACCCGGGCATCCTGAACATGCGCGGAAATGACGGCAAGATCGTCGGCATCGAGGGCAATCAATTTGAGCTGGGCCGCCACTGATCAACCCCTGAAAATTTGTACGTTCGCAAAAACCGGTCCCCAGTTTTGCGGAATACGCGCCGCGGTTCAATCGCTGATGCGCTGGATCGAAGCACCGCACGCCGACAATTTTTCTTCCAGCCGCTCAAATCCGCGGTCGAGATGATAGACGCGGTTGACCATGGTCTCGCCTTCGGCGGCAAGACCCGCGATCACCAGCGACACCGACGCCCGCAGATCCGTCGCCATGACCGGCGCGCCGCGCAGTTGGGCGATGCCGTCGATGGTTGCGGTCTCGCCGTCAAGACTGATCCGTGCGCCGAACCGCGCCAGCTCCTGCACATGCATGAAGCGATTTTCGAAGATCGTCTCGGTGATCTGCGACGAGCCTCTGGCGCAGGCCATCAGCGCCATCAGCTGCGCCTGCAGATCGGTGGGAAAGCCCGGAAACGGCGCGGTCGAAACTGTCACCGGAGCGATTCCGGCGCCGTTACGGGCGACACGAATGCCTTCATTGTTGACGGTGATCTCGGCGCCAGCCTGCGTCAGCACGTCGAGCGCCGATTGCAATAGTTCCGGCCGCGCGCCGGCGAGTTGCACGTCGCCGCCGGTCATCGCCACCGCCATGGCGTAGGTGCCGGTTTCAATTCGATCGGGCAGCACGGTGTGCCGCGCACCATGAAGCTTGCTGACGCCCTCGACGACGATGCGAGACGTTCCTGCGCCGGACACGCGCGCGCCCATCTTGTTCAGGCAATCGGCGACGTCGAGAATTTCCGGCTCGCAGGCGGCGTTGGTGATGACGGTGGTACCCTTGGCCAGGGTCGCCGCCATCAACGCGACATGGGTGCCGCTGACCGTGACTTTGGGGAAATCGATGGCCGCGCCCTTGAGGCCGCCGGGCGCCTTCGCGATCACATAGCCGCCGTCGATGGCGATATCGGCGCCGAGCTTCTCCAGCGCCATGATCAGCAAATCGACCGGCCTTGTCCCGATGGCGCAGCCGCCGGGCAGCGATACCTTGGCCTCATGCATCCGCGCCAGCAGCGGCGCAACTACCCAGAAGCTCGCGCGCATCCGCGACACCAATTCGTAAGGCGCTTTGGTGTCGATGATGTTCGCCGCCGAAATGTGCAGGGTCTGGCCCTGATACTCGCGGTCGCCGGGACGTTTTCCGGCCGACATGATATCGACGCCGTGATTGCCGAGAATGCGCTGCAACTGCGCGACGTCGGCGAGCCGCGGCACGTTATCGAGGATCAGCGTTTCTTCGGTCAGCAGCCCCGCAATCATCAGCGGCAAAGCCGCATTCTTCGCACCCGAAATCTGAATGCTGCCGTTCAATTTACGGCCGCCGACGATGCGAATGCGATCCATGCCAAATCCTGCTTTTGCCAAGCCCGAACTATAGGGCGAACGGGGTCATGGCAGAAGCCTTGAAATTTGCGGCTATTTCATGGGGTTGGGATCGTGCCGCGCTGTCATCCCCGAAATCTCGACATCCAGGATTCAGCGCTGTCGCGCGGCTCAAGAATGACCACACGACTAAATCCGGTTGATGTCTTCGCTTTCCAGCACCGGCCTCGGATAGCCATCGCGCGCGACCTTGATCATGGCGCGGCCGACCTGTTCGGTGGTGGTCATGTATTTCGGCGCGGTACGATTTAGCAACGTCAGTAGCGGCGCCGCGGCCACATAGATTCCCTGCACCCAGCCGGTTTTCGACTTGATGCCGTGCAGCGGCTGAATGCCCGCGGGGCGAAACATATAGGCCGCCTTGAACGGCAGCTTGAGCAGATCGTTCTCGGTCTTGCCCTTGACCCGCGCCCACATCAACCGGCCTTGCTCACTGCTGTCGGTGCCTCGCCCTGTGACATAGACGAATACCATGCCGGGGTTGAGCTTCGACAGTGCCGTCGCTGCGGCGAGCGTGATGTCGTAGGTTAAATGCCGGTAGCGCTCCTCGCTCATGCCGACCGAACTGACACCAAGACAGAAGAAGCAGGCGTCGTATCCAGCAAGCCGCGCTTCGATCGCGGCATAATCCAGAAAATTGTCGTGCAGGATTTCGCGCAGCTTGGCGTTACGCTGGCCGGTCGGGCTGCGCCCGACCACAAGCACGCTTTCGATGCCGGGATCGAGCAGGCACTCGCGCAGCACGCCTTGCCCGACCATTCCGGTCGCGCCGAACAGGATGACTTTCATCCGATTCCCCTTCGCATCGTTGCCTTGCGCATTCAGGCGGCTACCGCGACACGATCAAATGATACGCCAGTTAGAGCCGCCGAGACATCCCAGAGCCGCGCCGCCACCGCGGCGTCCCTTGCCTGCCGCATGATCTTCGCCGGCACCGGCGGTCCCTTCAATTCGTAGAACCAGTTCGGACCATAGTAACCCCCCGGCTCCGCTTGCGGCGATGTCGCGGCGAACAGCGTCGGCAGCGCGCCCTCGGCGGCCGATTGACTGGCAAAGGGCTGAAGGATTTTGCCGAGCCGCCCCAGCAAGCCCCGGCTGCCCGGACCGTTCGCGATCAGGTCGGTTAGCGCGTAGCCGGGATGCGCGGCATTGCTCAGCAATCCCCAACCGGCGGCATTGCTGCGCCGCTGGAGTTCGAGCGCGAACATCAGCATCGCCAGCTTCGACTGGCAGTAGGCCTTGAAAGGGTTATAGGATTTTGCGCCTTGCAGATCGTCAAAATCGATCGTTCCAGAGCGATGCGCAAGGCTCGAGAGATTGACCACGCGAGGCTGGTTGCCACGGCGGAGCAGTGGGAGCAAATGCGCGGTCAGCGCATAATGGCCGAGATAGTTGGTGCCGAGCTGCATTTCGAAACCGTCGGCGGTCTCCTGCCGCTTCGGCAGTGCCATCACGCCGGCGTTGTTGATCAGCAGATCGAGCGAATCGTGCGTGGCTGCAAAGCGCGCCGCGAAATCGGCCACCGAGGCCAGCTTTGCCAGATCGAGGTCTTCGTAAGCAATTCTTGCGCCCGGAAATTTGTTGCGAATTTCCTCCAGCGCGCGGCGGCCCTTGGTTTCATTGCGACCGGTCAGCACCACTGTTGCACCGGCGCCTGCGAGCGCCAGCGCCGTTTCATAGCCGAGGCCGCCGGTGGCGCCGGTAATGACGGCGGTCTTGCCGTTCAGGGGCGGAATATCTGCAGTGCTCCAGCCGGTCATGCTTATATCTCCAGGGATTATCTTTAAGGCTCGATTCGTTCGCGGACATCAGCCGCGCGATGTTAAATGTGCACTTAGTGCAAATTTGCAAGAGGTGAAAATTGCAGCCGGCCGGCATCGCGCGAAAGCGCGCTAAGTCCAAGTCATCAAAGACGAAATCCGAAAAGACAAAATCGGAGGCAACCGCCGGCCCGCCCGGTCTGCGGGAGCGCAAGCGGCAGCAGACCCGCGAACGGTTGACCCGGGTCGCGATGGCCCTGTTCCTCGATCGCGGTTTTGAGGCGACCACGCTCGACGACATCGCGGCGGCCGCGGATATTTCACGCCGCAGCTTCTTCCATTATTTCGAATCGAAGGAAGACGTGGTTTTCGCCTGGCATGAGGAGACCACCGCAGCACTGATTGCCGCAGTGGCCGCACAACCCGCCGGCGAATCCATGCTGACCGCCGCGGAGAATGCGATCTCTGCGATGGTCCGCCAGATCGAGCCCGGCGAAGCGATCGCCATCGCGCGGCTCAAGCGCGACAATCCAGCCTTGCAGGCACGCGATCAGGTCAAATACGAAAAGCTTGAACGCGCTTTGGCGGAAGCGCTGAGCAAGCGCGCAGGTCATAAATCGGAACGGCTGCAGGCCCGGCTGGTCGCCATGATCGCGACCGGCGCGATGCGGATCGGCGGCGAGCTCTGGGCCGCCGAAGGCGCGCGCGAAAAGCCGGAAGCTTTGGCAAAGCGAATATTTGCGGCGATACGGGCGATCCCGAGATGATCGCCCGTATCGAGCGCAAACGGTGCCCTCGGGCTTTTTATTCGACCATGATCTTTTCGGAAAACCGGTAACCAGTTTTCCGGATCATGCTCTATCCCTTGAGGAACGCGAGCAGGTCGGCGTTGATCGTGGCTGCTTCCGTGGTGGGCATGCCGTGCGGGAAGTTCTTGTAGGTCTTCAGCGTCCCGTTCTTCAGCAACTTTGCCGACAATGGTCCAGCCGCTACGTAAGGAACGATCTGATCGTCTTCGCTATGCATCACCAGCACCGGCACGGTGATCTTCTTGAGGTCCTCGGTGAAATCGGTCTGTGAGAAGGCGACGATGCCATCGTAGTGCGCCTTGGCGCCGCCCATCATACCCTGGCGCCACCAATTCGCGATCACCGCCTCCGAGGCTTTTGCGCCCGGCCGGTTGTAACCATAGAAAGGCCCCTCCGGAAGCGCGCGATAGAATTGCGAGCGATTAGCCGCGAGCTGGGCCTGGAGTCCGTCAAATACTTCCTTGGGAAGGCCGGCTGGATTGGCCGCGGTCTTCAGCATCAGCGGCGGCACCGCGCTGATCAGGGCCGCCTTCGCCACACGGCTCTCGCCATGCCGTCCCAGATAATGCGCCACCTCGCCGCCGCCGGTGGAATGGCCGACGTGAATGGCGTTCTTCAGATCGAGATGCGCCGTCAAAGCCGCAAGGTCGTCAGCATAGTGATCCATGTCATGGCCATCGCCGGTCTGGGTGGATCGGCCGTGGCCACGGCGGTCATGGGCGATGACGCGATAGCCTTGAGCGAGGAAGAACAGCATCTGCGCGTCCCAGTCATCGGCCGACAGCGGCCAACCATGGCTGAACACGATGGGCTGTCCGCTGCCCCAATCCTTGTAATAGATTTCAATGCCGTCTTTGGTCTTGATCATTGGCATAACGAAGTCTCCTGCTGGGGTGAACTGACGCCGCCGCGCCTGTTGGGCGCGTGCGGCAAAATCTAAGACCCGCGATCAGGCGAATGTCGGCACGGGGCGGAATCGTCGCACCGCACCGATGATCACGATGATGAAGAACAGCAGCACGATGCCCTGCACGGCCGCGAATGGCGGTTCGGACGGCGGCACGCTCGGTGCGAGCGCATGCAGGAAGGGTATCTTGAGGAAGCCCTGGATGACGAGCACGAATACATTGAAGTAGAGCGAGATCATCGCCGTCACCACGTAGATCCAGCGCCATGAGCCGGAAAGCTTCATGCCGTAAAGCGCAAGGCACGCAATCGCCAGCAAAACCAGCGAGAGAATGCCGATCATGTGCGACGGCAACAGCTTGGTGAACGGAAACAGAAAGCCGGTCGCGCTGGTTAGAATCGTGAACAGAAGGAATATGGCCGTCATGCCCGGCTTCCGGTCGGAGCCGAGCAGTCCGAACATAACGAGGATGCCAGAAACGATACCGATCAGACTGATGATCACGTGGACCATCGTAAAGGTAGCCAAGCTCATTCCCAGAACCATGATGCACTCCCCCGGTTAAGACCGGTGAATGCTACGACTACCGATGAGAAATTACTACACACAGAGATCGATCAAACGCGCGAACGTGATGCCTGATTTTTTTGCAAACTTGTCATAACCACGTCAGCATCGATCGCGCAGGCGTTGAATGTCGGCCTTCAATAATAACGCGGGATCGGGCCGTTGTGCGGCGTCTTCCGCTTCGACAGATCGAACACGACTTCATCGACATAGCACCAGCCCCATCCTTCCGGCGGATCATAACCCTCAATGATCGGATGGCCGGTAGCATGGAAATGCTTGGTCGCGTGTTTGTTCGGAGAATCGTCGCAACAGCCGACATGGCCGCAGGTACGGCAGAGCCGTAGATGCAGCCACTCGCTGCCGATCTTCAGGCACTCCTCGCAGCCGAGCGCACTCGGCGTGACGTCGCGGATGTCAGCGACGTGGGTGCAGCGCTTTGCCATTGTCTCGCCTCCGTTATCAGAGCGCCGGCTTTTGCGCGTCGCCAAGAAAATGATGCAGTGCCGCCACCACCTGGGCGCCCTCGCCGATCGCGCCGCCGACCCGTTTGACCGATCCCGAGCGCACGTCGCCGACGGCGAATACGCCGGGTACTGAAGTCTCCAGCGCCGATGCCAGATCTCCGCGCGCCTTTTTGCACTGCGCACCCGTCACCACGAAACCTCCGCGGTCGACCATGACGCCGCAGCCATCGAGCCAGCCGGTGGCGGGATCGGCGCCGACGAACAGGAACAGGTTGCGGGTGTCATAGCTGCTTTCCTCTCCGGATAACCGGCTGCGCCAACGCAATCGCTCGAGCGACTGCTCTTTCGTGCCATCAAGTTCGACCACTTCGGTGTTGAACACCAATTCGATATTCGGCGTGGCCTCGATGCGTTCGATCAGATAGCGCGACATGCTGGCGCCGAGGCCGCCACCACGGATCACCATGTGAACCCGGCGGGCATAGCCGGACAGGAACACCGCGGCTTGTCCGGCGGAATTGCCGCCGCCGACCAGCACCGCATCCTGTTCCGAGCACAGCCGCGCCTCGATCGGAGAGGCCCAGTACCAGACGCCGCGGCCCTCGAAATCGGCCAGATTTCCGATCTCGGGGCGCCGATAACGCGCGCCGCTTGCGACCACGATCGAGCGCGCGCGCAGCACCTCGCCATCGTCGAGGGTCAGGCCGAATGCGCCATCCTCGCGCGAACAATCGAGCGACTTCACCGCGACCGGAATCATCATGTCGGCGCCGAATTTTTGCGCCTGGTTGTAGGCGCGGGCCGTCAGCGCCAGCCCGGAAATTCCGGTCGGAAAGCCGAGATAATTTTCGATGCGCGCGCTCGCACCCGCCTGCCCGCCAAACGACCGCGCGTCGCATACCGCAACGCTGAGCCCCTCGGACGCGGCATAGACCGCCGTCGACAACCCGGCAGGACCGCTGCCGACGACGGCGACATCGTAAACCCTGTCCTTGGCGAGCGCGCGGATCATGCCCATCGCGCGTGCCAGTTCGGATTCGCTGGGGTTGCGAAGCACGGTGCCATCGGGGATCACCACCAGCGGCCAGTCCGTCTGCGACGGCGAATAACGCACAATCAGTTCAGCGGCATCGTGATCCGTGGCCGGATCGAGCAGATGATGCGGACTGCCGTTGCGGGTGAGAAAGCCTCGCAAGCGAATAACGCCGCCCGAATTCGAAGGTCCGATCAGGACCGGACCGCCGGCGCCAGCCTGGATCAGATTGACCCGGCGCAGGATCAGCGCCCGCATGATGCGCTCGCCGAGATCGGCCTCGGCAACCAATAGCGCGCGCAACCGCTCCGGCGGGATCAGCAGCGTTTCAACCTCGCCTTCGGCCTCACCGTCGACCAGCGCGACGCGGCCCGAGAGCTGACCGATTTCGGCAAGAAATTGACCCGGCCCCTGCTCGATGACCGGCGTGACGTGACCGAGGCCGTCACGCTGGGTGATCGCGACATGGCCGGACAATATGACGAACATGCCGGGACCGGGCTTGCCGGTCTCGAACAGTTTTTCGCCGTCTTTGTAATTGGCGATCGCGCCGAACCGGCGCATGCGCGCGATCTCTTGCGAAGTCAGTGCGGGGAATGTCTGTTCATGACGCGGGAACGAGGCGGCTACCGGTGCGCTCGTCTTGTTACCTGTCGTGGTACTCACACTCGTCTCCGTTCTATATCGCCCGGACGATCGAACGCGGCGTGCCGCCGGTCGAGCCTGGTCAATCGTCCGGCTTCTTGCCGCTGCCGTCATATGGCGAGACGTCATCGACATTGGAAGGTGCCGACGTCGGATCGCTTCGTCCCCTCGCCTGCGATTTTCGCCGCTTGAGATTTTCGCGCAATGCCAGCTTCAAACGGTCCTGCCGCGCGTCCCGCGTCGAACCCCGCCCCGAATTTTTCGTGAGCGCACCAGCTTGCCCCTTGCCCTTGTCGCGGTCATCCTTCATCGCGAAACTATCCGCCTCACTCCTCAAAACGATATCACCGGGAGAATAGACCGATGGGCGAAAACCATGCACTGGCGGCTCTGCCTCAGCAAACCCTGGAGGGCTGGCATCGCTTTGTCGTCTCCGGCGACGAGAGCCTGCTGCAACCCTTGCTGTCGGAACATATTGTGTTTCGTTCACCGTTCGTGCGATCGCCAATTCCCGGACGCGTGGCGACTTTGCTGGTGCTGACCACGGTGGTGAAGATTTTCGAGAATTTTCGCTACCATCGGACGTTCATCGCGGGTTCTCATGATGCCGCCCTGGAATTTGGCGCCAATATCGGCAAATGGCAGCTCAAGGGGGTCGACCTCATCAAATTCAATGATGCCGGTGAAATGGTCGAATTCGAGGTCATGATCCGCCCCATCAAGGCGCTGCAGGCACTCGGAGAGGAGATGGGGAACCGGATCGGACCGCAATTGAGCCGCCTGAAAGAGGCCGCGGCGCGCTGATCGGGCTGCTTTTGGTGTTTCTGGAGCCAGCCTCACGCTTGCGCGAAAGGGGGCCTTGTGGCAAGGATCGCCCCGCCTTGTGAGCCCTCCGGGCCGATTCTCGCAATCCGGGCATGCTGCCGTAGCTCAGTGGTAGAGCACTCCATTGGTAATGGAGAGGTCGACAGTTCAATCCTGTCTGGCAGCACCATTTCCTTTTTAAAATCAACGCTCGAACTCGGCGCCAAGACGGGCAGGCCACGCCCTCCGATCGCGCCTTGAGGGAAGCTGTCCCATCGGACAGCTCCCGATAGAGGTTTGGCGAACTTTTAAATTGATCGGGCCCTGGCGTGCCCCGCAGCTTCCGCCGTGCATCCCTTCGTCCGGGCTAACCGGTGAACATCCAGAGTTGTTCGCTCGCCATATATCCGGCCAGCAACAGCCCACCGAAGGCGATAATGAGCGCCGCGGCGCCGACCTCGATCGCCCTCATTGCGAGCATGCCAAATCCGGCCCGCGCCTTCGCGATGCGGCTTGCGATCTGCCGCGCACTGACCGCAATTGTTGCGATGGTGGCAACCGTGATGGCTGTACCCAACCCCATGATCAGCGTCGCGCCGACACCGGTCCAAAATAGATCCTGGGCGAGTGCGAAGATGAGGACGATGATCGCGCCGGAACATGGGCGTAATCCAACAGCTACGATCGCGGACAGGCCGCGGCGCCAGCCGCCGGCGCCGGCCAATTCCGCGGGCTCCGGTCCGTGCGCGTGCCCCCAGGCCGAACCGTGATGATCGTGACAATGATCGTCATGACAGTGGTCGCCATGGACGTGAGCGGCGTCATCGGGATGGCATTGTTCGCAACGGATGGCGTTGGCGTCGTGACCGTGATGATGAAGCATCGTGCTGCCATGACTCTTACTGACAAGACTCTTGCTGCCAAGGCTGTTGCTGTCATGACTCGAGGAAGGCGTGGCTTCGCTGGAATCCTGCGGCCAGTTCAGTTCGCGACAGGCGATCAGGAAGCTGCGGCCTTTGACGAACAAAAGTCGCAGGCCGATCAAGATGACGAGAACGTAACTGACGATCTCGACGACATGCACGGTAAGCCCGATCGCCTTCGCCGTCGCGCCAAGAAGGACCGCGGCGATGGCCACGACCACGATGGCAACGATGGATTGAAGCCCGGCCGACGCGAACGACAGAACAACGCCGCGCCGCCAGGTTTCTTCGTTGGCGACGAGATAGGAAGAGATCACCGCCTTGCCATGCCCGGGGCCAACGGCATGGAAAACGCCGTAGAGAAACGAGATTCCGAACAGGCTCCACATGGCGGCGCCGTCATCCCTGCTCGCCCGGATGAAACCCGACAGCGAACGATAGAACGCCGCCTGTTTGGCAAAAATCCATCCTGTCAAACCCGATTGGAACATCATGCCGGTCGACGGATGGGGTGCCCCGAATGCCACGCCCTGTGCCGACGCGGCATCGATCGCGCAAATAACGAGGGCTACCGCCAAGACCGTCATCAGCACGGCACCGCGCCAGGAGTTGTAAGCGTTCATCGTTGACCAACTTTTTTGGTTTTCAAGCCGTCTATCGAGCGAGGGATTCATGGGCATTTCACCAGGATCTTGTTGGCGAAGATTTCCCCGTAGGTGCTCGAGGCATCGAGCGGAACGCTATCGAGCTGACTGAGCCGCAACTGCTCGGCCGGAGTCGGCTGATGCGGCAAGTCGACGGTCAGCAGGCATTGCGGCGGCGCTCCGCTCAAGGACACTGGCTTGTCCTTGGCGAATTCGAAATCGACAAAGATCGAGGGATCGTAGACTTCGACCTGCATGGCCTTTGCAGTCGCGGGCGCTTTCAGCGGCAAGGTGAAATGCAGAACCAACGCCGGGTTCTTGTATTCGAGCCAGTAGTCGACTGGATCTGAAAACTTCACTTTCTTGCCGTCGGCGCGCGCATAGGTGAAGTAGTCATACTCTTTCAGCGAATCGACGTTTAACTGGGCAAGCGAAGCCAGCTCCTCGCGCGTGTATTGGCCCTTTTTGGCGTGCGGGATGCCCTGAAGGGCATAGCTGGAGAACATGTCATCGAACGTCCAGGCATGACGGACGCCGCTCATGGCACCGTCGGCGGAATAAAGGACCTCGCTGTGCAAGGTCACCCAGACGTGCGGATGCGCATCGGCGCGCCCGATCGACAGGGACAACAAAAGCGCGGCGCAAGCATAGACACGTGTTCGTTTCATCATGGCACGTCCACCGGCGAGAGTTCGGATGTGAACGACCGCCGCAGAAGCGCGCGGCAGATCGGTTTGTGGGGATGCGGTCCAGTTCGCGTTCATCGCGCGGCTTGGCGCAGGCCGCATCACGCTGCGTGACCGCCGATACCGCTTCCGTCGCGGATATGATCCTGTTTGTTGAACAGATACCGGCGCTGGACGACGCGGCTATCGGTTCTCAATCCGTGACGGGTGGAGAGGCAGCCGCTTCAGTTGTCAGCGCCGCCAGAAGCGGGCGCGATACGCAAGCCCGGAGGCTAAACGCCTGTCAGCCGAGCGGCGGCGCGCGCGACTGAAACGGCGCGCGGTAAGATCCAACGACGATATCAACGGCGAGTTCAAAGACGCGGTCGATAGCCCTGAATCCGAACGACAGCGGCGGCCGCGGCGGATCAGGGACGAAGGACGTCGACAGTAGGAAGCTGGAAAAGCAGATCGGGCAATGTTCGTCATCGTCAGCCAGTTTCGACGGAAGTTGCGTCGATGCCTCCAGCTTCGCCGGCCCGCGCCAATTGCTGACGGCGTCTGTTTTTGAATAGGTAATCTGCGGATAGGCGATATCGTGGGCATGGATGTGCCCGAACGACAATGCGAGCTGCAGCGTCAAAGCCGCCAGCGCGAGGTAGACGCCGCATCGCCGAACGAAGGTCCGCAACAACATGTCGTTGGCCTGCACCAAAGTGCTCGCCCTTCCCTTCAGGTCCCAGCGGCTGAGCTATATAACGTTATAACGTTACACTAGGCAATAGATCTCCCGCGCGGTCGGCTAATGTCGGCGACAATGCCGCCTGGCAAACAAAGTTGAAGCCCGGTACCGCCTACTGGGCGCCGGATGAGTCAGGACAATGGATTCCACCTGCGCCCGGATTGAGGCGCAGCACTACCGCGCGGCCGGTATGGTTATGGCATCCACGGTGGCAACGGGCACGGGGACCGCCGCAGTCTCCGATGGCACGTCAGGAAATTCGGTTTCCCAGCCGCCGCCCAGCGCCTTGAACAATTGCACCAGATCGAGCGAGACGTTGGTCGTGCTCGTGGCATATTGCTGCTCGGCCTGCAGCAAAGTGCGTTCCGCGTCGAGCACGGTCAGAAACTCCGTGACCCCGTCATTGTAGCGTGTGCGCGCGAGGTCAAGCGCCGCGCCCGCGTGCTCGGACTGCGCCCGCAATCGCGCCCGGCGGCTCATTTCCAGCCGGTGCGCCACCAGCGCATTGACCACCTCGTGCCAGGCCTGCAGCACGGTCTTGCGGTAAGTGATCGCCGCTTCCTGCTGCTGCGCGTCGCGCAAATTGAGCGTACTGCGCAACCGGCCGCCGGCGAAGATCGGCAATGTCACGCTGGGCCCGAAAGTATACTGCAGCGAGCTTGGCTTATAGAGATTGCTGATCTCGAGCGAATCGAAGCCGACATTGCCGTTGAACTGGATGCTTGGATAAAAGTCGCCGATGGCGACGCCGATATTCGCCGTCACCGCGTGCAGTTGATCTTCGGCCGCGCGAATGTCCGGGCGCCGCCGCGCCAGTTCGGAGGGAATGCCGAGCGGAATCCGCGGCGGCCCGGTATGGACCGAGGCTTCCCCGACCGTGCTGCGTAGTGCGCCGGGCGGCTCGTCCAGAAGGAAGCTGAGCGCATTGATGTATTCGGACTCCTGCTGCTGCAGTTGCGGAATCTGCGCACGCACCCCTTCGACCTGAGCCGCGGCATTCTCGACATCTAGAGCATTTTGCAGTCCGCGTTGCTGCCGCTCCTGGGTCAGTGAGAGGACGTCGCGATCGACCTTCAGATTGTCATTGGCGATCTTGATCTGGGTCTGCACGCCGCGCAGCTGGATATAATCCCTGGCAAGCTCGGCCAGGCTCGAGACCAGCGCATCGCGGCGCTGGTCGGCTGCCTGGTCGACGCTGGCATCGGCAGCTTCGACCTGCCGGCGGACCTTGCCCCAGAGATCGATCTCCCAGGAGGCATCGAAGCCGGTGTTGTATTCATTGATCGGGGTGATGGCGAAGCCGGGACCGGCCAAGGGTGCGATCAGGCTGACGATGCCGTTCTGGCTATAGAGTTCGCGATTATATTTTGCGTCGCCATTGAGCGAGGGGAATAGTGCTGCGGCAGCGACACCGCGCTGGAAGCGGCTTTCGGCAAGTCGCAGTGTCGCGGTTTGGACATCGAGATTGGCGGCCGCCACCTGCCCTTCAAGCTTCATCAACACCGGATCGCGAAACACCCGCCACCACATCGGATCGGTCGGCGCCGGCAACCGCGCGTCCGGCACAACCTGGCCCTTGTCGCCTTGGAATGACACCTCGGGAAGATGCGAATCGGGTTGAACGAAGTCGGGACCCACCATGCAACCGGCCACCAAAGCGGACAAACCCATTGCCGCCAGCAGATTCCTGAGCGCTCGGAACTTCATCAATGGGCCCCACCGGGAGCGCCGCCACCGATTTTCGGCGACAGGAACAAGCAGAACGGCGCCACGATAAACGCGACGATGGCGCAATAATAGAACACGTCGGAATAGGCCAGCACCGTCACCTGGATCCGGAAGGCCTGGTAGACGCGCCCGATGGCGACGTCATGCGCGGCGACGCCGACGCGGCCCATTGTATGCAGGGCCTGCTCATAGGTCGCGATCAGCGCCTGATACGGCTGATGGAACGGGCTTGCCCATTGCGACAGATAGGTTTGATGGACCTGCGAGCGTTGCGTGATCTGCGCGGTTGACAACGAAATCCCGATCGAACCGAACACATTGCGGAACATCGAGAACAAGGCGGCCCCGTCGCCATTGAGACGCCGCGGCAGCGTCATGTAGGCCACGGTGCTGATGGGAACAAAGAGGAAGGCGAGGCCGGCGGTCTGCGCCGTACGCATCATCACCAGCGTGCGAAAATCGACGTTCGGCGTGATCGTGCTGGAAAACAACAGCGCTCCGCCCATGATCATGAAGCCCACGCCGATGACGTAGCGGGTTTGCACCACCGTCATCAACTTGCCGACGATCGGTATGAGCAGGATAACCGCTATTCCTCCGGGCGACAGCACGAGTCCGGCCCAGGTCGCGGTATATTGCAGGGTCTGCTGGGCAAATTGCGGAATGATGACTGCGCTCGCATAAAGGATCGCACCCATCGCGCCAATGAACATGCAGCCCGCGGCAAAGTTGCGATCCTTGAACACGGCAAGATCGATGATCGGCTTGTCGGCGGTGAGCAGCCATCCGATCGCGCCGAGGATGCCCAAAAAGGCGATCAGCGCCATCAGCCAGATGAAGCCGGATTCGAACCAGCCGGCGTCCTCGCCGCGATCCATCATGATCTGCAGCGCGCCGAGCCCCAGCGTAATCAGCGACAGGCCGATGTAATCAATGCCACGGCTCCTCTTGTTCTTCTCCCAGGGCGGATCCTCGACCAGCACCGAGACCAGAAATACCGCGAGCGCTCCCACGGGGATGTTGAGAAAGAAGATCCAGCGCCAGCTCGCCTGGTCGGTGATATAGCCGCCAAGCGTCGGACCGAGCACCGGCGCGACCACGGTTGCGATCGCGGTGACACCGAAAGCCGCGCCGCGTTTGGCCGGCGGAAACGTATCGAGGATGATGGATTGCTGGTTGGGCTGCAGGCCGCCGCCGAAGAAGCCCTGCGCCAATCTGAAGACAATGAGCTGTGTAAGGCTGCTCGCGATGCCGCAAAGGAACGAGCACACGGTAAACATCGCGATGCAGATGATGAAGTAGCGCTTGCGGCCAAGCAGATCGCCGAGCCAGCCCGAAATCGTCAGTACGATGCCGTTGGCGACCAAATAGGACGTCAGCGCCCAGGTTGCCTCGTCGCTGCTTGCGGAAAGGCTGCCGGCGATGTGCGGCAGCGCCACGTTGACGATCGTGGTGTCGAGAATTTCCATGAACGCCGCGAGCGTCACCGACACTGCGATCAGCCAGGGATTATACGCCGGCTTCCAGGCCGCCTCCGCGTGGGCCGCCGCTGCGCCGGCCTCGCTCACTGGACGGTGACCGTTGGTTCGACGGAGATGCCGAGCGGCAGCGGAATATTCGGATCGAGGCCAGAGTCGATCACGATCTTGACCGGCACGCGCTGCACGACCTTGACGAAATTCCCGGTCGCATTCTCCGGTGGAAAAGCGGTGAACTTGGAGCCGGACCCGAGCTGAATGCTGTCGACATGACCGCGAAGGTCGAGTGACGGGTAGGCATCGACCTTGATCTTGACCGATTGACCCGGCCGCATATAGGCGAGCTGGCTTTCCTTGAAATTCGCGGTGACCCAGACCTCGGGCGCGACGATTGAAAAGATCTGCTGCCCGGCGGTGATGTAGTTGCCGACCTCCACATTGCGCTTGGTGATCCAGCCGTCCTGCAGCGCCTTGACCTCCGTCCACGACAGATTGAGGTTGGCCTGATCAAGCCTCGCCTGGGCCTGCTCTACCTGGCCCTTCAGTTGACCAACCTGGGAATCGGTTTCTCCAATCCGCTGCGGGACCGGCGAATTCTGCGACACCTGCGCTTCTGCCAGCGCGACCTGTGCCTGCGCCTGCTTCAGCGATGCAGTGGCGGCATCAACCTCCTGCTGCGAGGTTGCAGGCTTGGACAGGCTCTGCTGCCGATCGTAGTCGGCTTGCGCCTTGGCGAGATTGGCCTTGGCGGTCGCGAGCTGCGCCTGCGCCTGCGCCAGCTGCGCCGGAAAATTCTTGCGCGCGATCTCGGCGCCCAGTTGTTGTCCCTCATACTGGCTTTTCGCCGTCGCCAACGCACCCTCAGCCTGATCGCGGTCATTGATGTATTGCCGCGGATCGATGTGGATCAGCACCTGGTCTTTCTTCACGAACTGATTGTCGTTGACGTCGAGGGAAACCACCGTGCCCGAAACCTGCGCCGCGATGTTGATGGCGCGCCCGTCGGTGTAGGCGTCATCGGTGCTTTCGAGGTTGCGGGTTTCCAGCCAATAGAGGATGCCGCCGATCGCCAGCAAGGCGACCACGATGACGCCGATCGTGACAACCAAGGGACGGCGCTTCTTGCGCGTCTCTCGATCGGTCTTGTCCTGGTTTTTTTCGTCCTGTTGCCTGGCGTTGCCGCCTGAATCTTCCGGAGTTTTGCGCTCCTCGCCGATATCGGCGCGTTTGCCGCTGTCCTCGCCCGTGGGGGATTGCGGATTTTTCCCCGCAAACCGCTTCGCGTCATCGTGACTTGCAGCGGCGTGATCGGTATCAGTATCGGTCATCGCATCCCACTCTTTGGGTGTATGTGCCGGAGCCGGCGAATGCCGGAAACTTAACCGAACTCATCGGTACGCAATATAAAATGAGGGTAACCTGAGTCAACCAGCACGGGCTAATTCAAGAGATCAAATGACGCGGCCGAAGGCTAAAACCGTTCGCAGGGTTCCCCGTGGAGAAAAACGGCGGACGGAACTCGCCGAGGTGGCCGAGCGCCTGTTTCTGAAGCATGGATTTGCCGAAACAACGATGCAGATGATCGCTTCGGAGGCAGAAGCCTCGAAGGAAACGCTCTACCGGCACTTTTCAAGCAAGGAGGCGCTGTTCGCAGAACTGATCAGCGCAAGAGCCGCGACGGTGGCTGGCCCTCAAAGCGCGCTCGGACGTGACGAGCCTCCGGCGACCGCACTGTTCGAACTTGGAATGAGCCTGATGCATCTGATGGCGAAAGGCGAAGGGGCTTCTTTATTCAACATCATTATCGCCGATGCGCAGCGGGCTCCGGATTTGGCCCGCATCTTCTACGATCAAGGGCCGGGGGCGACCCTCAAGCGCCTCACCGCCTATCTGGATTCAGCAACGCGGCGCGGACAGCTCCGGTGCGATGATCCGCGGCGCGCTGCGAAACTTTTTCTCGGCGCCGTCATCTCGCACCATCATTTGCACTGCCTGATCGGCCAGCCGCCAGTCACCATAAGTCCCGTCGAGATGCGCAAGCATGTCCAGGCGGCGGTTGAAATGTTTCTGTCGCATTTTGCAAAATGATTCGCGTGGCCGTTCTGCCGCACATCCATTCAATGGAACCTGTAACGATCCGCGGAACTCGTCGCACATGCTCTTCACGAAAGCGTCATCGCGACCGCGCAACTTCGTGCTGAACGCGTTGCGAGAGCTGATTTCAGGGCGGATTAAGGCATCATTTAGCTTTGATTAAGGCCCCATTAAGCACAGCAATTCGTCGTTCCTCCAACAGGTTTGGTTCTCACCCACTGTGACCTATCGGTGACAGCATTTTATGCAAAAGCTGTCTATCTCCGCGCCATGGATGGAGCCGACACACGGCCAATCTCGAAAAACGATCTGTTGGAGACTTAAGACCAATGAAGAAGATCCTGCTCGCTACTGTGGCCCTCGTCGCTCTCGGCGCGACCGTGCCAGCACTCGCCGCCGATCTGGCGCCGCGCACCTACACCAAGGCTCCGGCCTACGCCCCGTCACCGATCTATAACTGGACCGGCTTCTACATCGGCGGTCACATCGGCGGCGCGTTCGCCGGCAATAACAGCCTGACCGGCAGCGATGGCCGCTTCCTGGGTGGTATCCAGGGCGGTGCCGACTATCAGTTCGCCACCAACTGGGTGCTCGGCGTCGAAGCCCAGTACAGCTGGATGACCAGCAACAACAACGGCGTGCTCTTCCCGGGCACCGGCGTTGGCACCCTCGTGAGCTCCAACAGCAACGAGCTCGGATCGGTCACTGGCCGGCTCGGCTATTCGTTCGGACCGGCGCTGCTGTACGCCAAGGGCGGTTATGCCTTCAAGGACGGCGACCATATCAGCGCGAGCATTGGCGGCGTGCCGGTGGCCTTCACCACCGACGGCAACCATCATGACGGTTACACCGTCGGTGCTGGCCTCGAATACATGTTCGCACCGAACTGGTCCGCCAAGATCGAATACCAGTATTACAACTTCGGCAGCGGCACCTTCCTGACCGGCCCCGCCGGCCTGGTCGGAACCCGCTTCACCGACGACGAGCATACTGTGAAGGCTGGCCTGAACTATCGCTTCAACTGGGGTAGCTGGGGTGGTCCGGTCGTCGCGAAGTACTGATCGCGTCTGATCGAAGTCAACGGAAAGGCCGGCCTCGTGCCGGCCTTTTTGTTTTTTGAGCCTTTTGATTCGTAGCCGAGGTTTCGATAACCGAGGCTCCCATCCATTGACGCGTCTTCCCTTCGCGAACGCTATCCGTTTCGCTCGACAACGCCGCCAGGCGCGAAAATTGCGCAAAACACGTCAGATTTCCTGACTTTATTAACCCGGTACCACGATACTGCTACCCGAAGTTTCATCCCCCGGGGATGAAAGGTAAGGGCGAGGCAGAACGCATGGCTTTACGATCCACCCTTCGCAAATCCCTGAACTTCGGCTTTTTGCGCCCGCATTGGGGCATCAGGGGCAACCTGTTTGCGGCCTTTGCCGTGATCGCTGGCATGGCCATTGTCATCAGCGCCGGCGCCGGCATGGCGCTGAGACAGCTCGGCGGGGCCATGCTCGATCTGAGCGGACGGGATATTCCGCGCCTTGCAGCCAGCCTTCAGCTCGCGGCCGAGAGCGCAAGCCTTGCCAGCCAGGGCCCGGCGCTATTGGCCTCGCGCAGCGCCGAAGCGCTCGACGCGCGCACCAGGAAAATGAAGGAAACCCAGCAGATCGCGCTGGCAAAGCTCGGCGAGATCACCGAGCTCGGCGCAGACAAGACGGTCGTCGCAGCGCTGGGCGAAACCGTGAAAAACATCGACGACACGATCCAAAGCCTCGGCTCGGCAGCCCGCGAACGGCTGGAGGTCGCCGCCTTGCATGACAAGCAATACGCAGCCTTGCGCAGCGCGCAGACGAGCTTTGTTGCCGCCGCAAGTCCGGCGATGATGGACGCCCAAAGCCAGATCAACGCCATCCTCGGCTCGGCGAATCTTTCCCAGGATGACGCCACGGAAGCGGCGCGGACCGTGGACCAGCTCGGCAATGTCGTCGCCAGCGGCAATCTTGCGGCGTCGGAGATGATTGCCGCTCTTTCCGCCACTAGCAGCGACACGCTCGATACAATCGAGAAGGAATTCAAGGACACCAGAGAGCGCGTCAAATCGAACCTCGATATGCTGCCGAAAAATTCCGGCAATGCGGCGCTTGGAAACGCCGCGCAGCAATTGCTGGCATTGGGCGAGGGCAAAACCGGCGTCTTCAAGATTCGCCAGAAGGAACTCGACGCCAACGATTACGGCGACGTGATCCTCGAAGAAACCGGCAAGCTCAATGTCGGTCTCGGCATCAGCGTGCAGCAACTCGTCGACGGCGTGCGGAAGGAAACCGACGCATCGACCTGGCAGGCGCGTCAGGAAATTTCTTTCGCCACCGTGATCATGCTTGCGCTCGGTGTCCTCACCCTCGTCGGATCGGTGCTGTTCGTCTGGCTCTATGTCGGCCGCAACATCCTGCGCCGGATCCACGGCCTGCAACGCTCGATGCAGCTTCTGTCCGACGGCGATCTCGAATCGGAAATCCATCAAAGCCGTCAGCGCGACGAGATCGCATCGATGGCGAACTCGCTGCAGATCTTTCGCGAGAGCATGATCGAGGCCCGGTCGCTGAGCGCCGACCAGGACAAGGATCGCGCGGCCAAGGCCGAGCGCGCTTCCCGCATGGAGGCCCGGATCGTCGAATTCGAAGCCACCGTTCGCGCCGCGCTGGACGGCCTGCAGAACTCCGCCAGCTCGATGCAGACCACGGCGGAATCGATGTCGACGACCGCCGATCAATCCAGTGCGCTGGTGAGCGCCGTGGCGTCGGCCGCCGAGGAAACCTCCGTCAACGTGCAGACGGTGTCCTCAGGCACCGAAGAGCTGTCGTCATCGATCGCCGAAATCGGCCGCCAGGTCGTCAGCTCGGCGGAAATTGCCCGCAAGGCCGTCGATGAAGCGGGCGCAACCGATGCCACCATGCAGGGCCTTGCCGATAACGCCGCCCGCATCAGCGTCGTGGTCGATCTGATTCAAACCATCGCCTCGCAGACCAACCTGCTTGCCCTCAACGCCACCATCGAAGCCGCCCGCGCCGGTGAAGCCGGCCGGGGCTTTGCCGTGGTCGCGTCCGAAGTGAAGAATCTCGCCAGCCAGACCGCGAAAGCCACCGACGAAATCCGTTCGCAAATCGCCAGCATGCAGGCGGTGACAGAATCGGCCGTCGGCGCCATCAGGAGCATCGGCAACACCATCGGCGAGATCAACGACGTGACCACCGCGATCGCTTCTGCCGTTGAAGAACAGGGCGCGGCGACACGCGAGATCGCCCGCAACATTCAACATGCCGCTGGCGGCACCAGCGAGGTCTCGAGCAATATCGTCGGCGTCAGCACCGCCTCCGCCGAAGCCGGATCGGCCGCTAATGAGGTGCTGACCGCATCCGGCGCGCTCCGCCGCGAGGCCGAGGTGCTGCGCACGGAAATCGACGCGTTCCTCTCCAATATACGGGCGGCCTAGGCTTGCGCCATGCAGCGCAGGCTCAAGCCTGCGCCCGCAACGCATGGTTTCATTACCTTTGCCGGTTCTGAAGTCCGCTTCGCGGTATTTTGCCCGAACTTGAATTGTTTTTCGGCTGGCGCGGCGCCGATTGTGCGGCTAAGCCGATAGGGCGATGCATTCAAAAACCGACACGGTCCAGTCCTCGGTCGAGGCACTGCGCTACCCCTGGGAAAATCATCCCGGCCCCGATGAGGTGGTCGAGGTGATGCCGGGTGTGCTGTGGGTCCGGCTCAAGCTGCCGTTCCGCCTCAACCACGTGAACATCTATCTGCTGGCCGACGGCGACGGCTGGACGATGGTGGATTCCGGATTCGGCAACGAGGAGTCGATCGCGGCCTGGACTACGCTGTTCGAGGGTCCGCTTAAACATGTGAAAATCAGCCGTCTGATCGTGACCCATTCGCATCCCGATCACGTCGGCCTGGCGGGCTGGATCGTCGAACGATTCAACTGCGCACTTTATATGTCGCAAGTGGAATATCTGCAGTCGGTTTATCATCAGAACCGCGGCACCGAAGAACGCAAGATGGCGCAGCGCCTGTTCTTCCGCCGCCACGGCATGGACGAGGACCTGACCGACAAGCTGCTCGGCCGCGGCCAGGACTATCTGAAGCGGGTTTCAATCCTGCCGCCGTCCTATCACCGCATCTCGCATGGCGACGAAATCTCCATCGGTGCGCGGCGCTTCAAGGTCATCACCGGTGGCGGTCATGCGCTCGATCAGGTGATGCTGTATTGCGCCGCCGACAAATTGTTCCTGTCGGCCGATCAGGTGCTGAGCAAGATCTCGCCCAATGTCAGCGTCTGGGCGGTCGAACCCGATCAGAATTCGCTCGGCGAATACCTTGCGTCACTGGCGAGCCTCACCACCACGCTGCCTTATGACGTCATCGTGCTGCCGGGCCATGGCGTACCGTTTTTCGGATTGAAGACACGCATCAAGCAATTGGCCGATCATCACGAAGAGCGTTGCGGGCTGATCGCCGACGCCTGCCGGGAAACCCCAAAAACGTCCAAGGAACTGGTGCCCGTCGTGTTCCACAAGCACGTGCTCGACGTGCATCAGATGGGCTTCGCCGCCGGCGAGCTGATCGCCCATGTCAATTACATGCTGGTCGAAGGGCGCCTGAAGGCCGAGGAAGTCGACGGCGTGCTCCACTTCCGGACCACCTGATCGTCAGCCCCCCAAAACATCGAAGCGGGCTCGTTGCCCCTTTTTATTTGCGGTGCCTTGTACGTTATTGCGGCAATCGGCCCGGCAATCTCCGGTTCGCGGCGCCAGCCAACCGATCGCGACAGCTTTAATGCATTGATTGCCATCAATTTTTGACCCGCGCTCCGGGCAACCCGGCATCCCGTTGACGGCGCGACTGAATGCCTGATTTCGGCTCGACATTAAAGCTGGAAAAGCTCTAAAAAGATGCACGCGTTCCGGCCCCAGCTACCGTTCCAGGTTTTGCGATGGATTACAGCAAATTCTTCCAAACCGCCCTCAGCCGCCTGCATGATGAGCGGCGTTACCGGGTTTTTGCCGATCTCGAGCGCATCGCGGGCCGGTTCCCGCATGCGGTGTGGCACTGCCCGACGGGGCCGCGCAATGTCGTGATCTGGTGCTCCAACGACTATCTCGGAATGGGCCAGCATCCCAAAGTGGTCGGCGCGATGGTCGAGACCGCCACGCGCGTCGGCACCGGCGCCGGTGGCACCCGCAACATCGCCGGCACCCATCATCCGCTGGTGCAGCTCGAACAGGAACTGGCCGACCTGCACGGCAAGGAAGCCTCGCTATTGTTCACGTCGGGCTATGTCTCGAACCAGACCGGCATCGCGACCATCGCGAAACTGATTCCGAACTGCCTGATTTTGTCGGACGCGCTCAACCACAATTCGATGATCGAAGGCATTCGTCAGGGCGGTTGCGAGCGGCAGGTGTTCCGCCACAGCGACGTGGCGCACCTTGAAGAACTGCTGCGCGCGGCAGGGCCCGACCGGCCGAAACTGATTGCCTGCGAAAGCCTCTATTCGATGGACGGCGACATCGCGCCGCTGGCGAAAATCTGCGACTTGGCCGAACGCTATGGCGCGATGACCTATGTCGACGAAGTACATGCGGTCGGCATGTACGGCCCACGCGGCGGCGGTATCGCCGAGCGCGACGGCGTCATGCACCGCATCGATATTCTGGAAGGCACGCTGGCCAAGGCCTTTGGTTGCCTCGGCGGCTACATCGCCGGCAACGCCGATGTCATCGATGCCGTTCGCTCCTATGCGCCCGGCTTTATCTTCACCACCGCGCTGCCGCCGGCGATCTGCTCGGCTGCGACCGCGGCGATCCGGCATCTCAAGACCTCGACTTGGGAGCGCGAGCGCCATCAGGACCGGGCCGCCCGCGTCAAGGCGATCCTTTCCGCGGCCGGACTTCCCGTGATGTCGAGCGACACCCACATCGTGCCGCTGTTCGTCGGAGATCCCGAAAATTGCAAGCGAGCCAGCGACATCCTGCTGGAGGAGCACGGCATCTATATCCAGCCGATCAACTATCCGACCGTTGCCAAGGGCGCCGAACGGCTGCGGATCACGCCTTCGCCGTATCATGACGACGGGCTGATCGATCAGCTGGCCGAAGCGCTGTTGCAGGTCTGGGAGCGCCTCGGCCTGCCGCTCAACGAGAAATCGCTCGCGGCTGAATAGCCGCTTCATTTGTTAGCGCGTATTCTGGCCGCAAAACCGGCCTTCCCCCTTCGGATCGAGTCCGAGGGCGAGTTTTTGCGGAATACCCCGCCTGTTCATTTCGCGCGTATTCTCGTCGCAAAGCCGGTGCCCAATTTTGCGGAACACGCGCTGATGGAAATAATCTGGAAAGGCATCGTCGGCGGCTTGATGACGGCGGCGATCGTCTGGCTCTCGAAGCGAGGCAATACATTGCCTGGCATCCTGCCCTTGTTTCCGACCTTTGCGCTGATTGCGCTGCTGGTTGTCGGGGCGAAAAATGACAATGCCGGATTCCGGGAAGCCTGCGTCGCCGGCGCCAAGACCATTCCAGCCTACCTGGCCTTTCTGGGCGTCTGCTATTTCACGATCGGCCGGCTCGACTACCGGGTTGCCCTGCTTGGCGGGCTCGCCACCTGGCTGATCGTTGCGTTAGCCATTTTCCTCGCCCTCCGCTCGGCTTAACGACGATCTTAATTCTTGAATTTAATAGGAAATTCGCTGTCGCTTGCGCGCGCGCAAAGCGTTAGATTTTGTGACGGAGTGAGACGCAAGAGCATGATCCGGAAAAGCGGGAACCGGTTTTCCGACAAGATCATGCTCAAACAGACAGATGAGATCGCGATCCGATCGGATCATGATCTGAGGAGCAAGCAGCAATGCTGCACGACTGGGGCGTGATCGCGGCCGCATTCGGCTACATCGGGTTCCTGTTTTTCGTGGCCAGCCGCGGCGATCGCCTGTCGGTGGCGCAGCGCGGGCGCGCCGGCGCGCTGATCTATCCGCTGTCGCTGGCGATCTATTGCACCTCCTGGACGTTTTTCGGCTCGGTCGGATTCGCCACCCGCACCAGCGTTGACTTCCTCGCGATCTATGTCGGCCCGATCCTGATGATCGCCTGCTGCACGCCGCTGCTTCGCCGGGTAATTCAGCTCGCCAAATCGCAGAACATCACCTCGATCGCCGATTTTATCGGCGCCCGTTACGGCAAAAGCCAGGCGGTCGCCGCCACCGTCGCGTTGATCGCGATCATCGGATCGGTTCCCTATATCGCGCTCCAGCTCAAGGCCGTGGCGTCATCGCTGGAGACGATCCTCAGCGAAGACGAGGCCTTCTCCAAAATTCCGATCATCGGCGATATCGCGTTGATGGTGACGTTCGCGATGGCGACATTCGCAGTGCTGTTCGGCACCCGCCAGACCGACGCGACGGAGCATCAGCATGGCCTGATGCTTGCAGTCGCGACCGAATCCATCGTGAAACTGGTGGCCTTTCTCGCCGCCGGCGCGTTCGTCACCTTCTGGATGTTCAATCCGGTCGAATTGATCGAGCGCGCGATGAAGACGCCGGAAGCGGTGCGCGCCATCGACTACGTGCCGTCGATCGGCAACTTCCTCACCATGGTGCTGCTGTCGTTTTGCGCGATCCTGATGTTGCCGCGGCAGTTCCACGTCAGCGTGGTCGAGAACTCGGGCGACGCCGAGGTCGGGCGGGCGCGCTGGCTGTTTCCGCTGTATCTGGTTGCCATCAACCTGTTCGTGATCCCGATCGCGCTCGCCGGTCTGGTGATCTTCCCGTTCGGCGCCGTCGACAGCGACATGTATGTGCTGGCGCTGCCGATGGAGGGCAACGCGCCGCTGTTGAGCGTCGGTGTCTTTATCGGAGGCCTGTCAGCCGCAACCGCCATGGTGATGGTCGAATGCGTCGCGCTGTCGATCATGGTCTCGAACGATATTGTCCTGCCCTGGGTGCTTCAGCGCAGCGGCGAGGCGCGCGGCACGCAGAAGGACTTTGGCGACTTCCTGCTCAGGATCCGCCGCTTCGCGATCTTCGCCATCATGGCGATGGCCTATTTCTATTATCGCGCGCTCGGCAATGCCCAACTGGCGGCGATCGGTCTGCTGTCCTTTGCCGCCATCGCGCAACTCGCTCCGGCCTTCTTCGGCGGCCTGTTCTGGCGGCGCTCGACCGCGGCTGGCGCCATGGGAGGCATGCTGGTCGGTATCGCCGTGTGGATCTACACGCTGTTTCTTCCGAGCTTTCTGGAAGGCAATACCGCCGGCCTGCTGCTGCTCCAGCACGGTCCGTTCGGCATCGAGGCGCTTCGCCCGCAAGCGCTGTTCGGCGCCGATTTGCCGCCGCTTCTACACGGCGCGCTGTGGAGCCTGTCGCTCAACATCCTGACCTACATCGTGCTGTCGCTCGCGCGTCAACCATCCTCGATCGAGCTTGTGCAGGCAGACCTGTTCATACCAAAAGCGTTGGCGCCGATCACACCAACATTCCGGCGCTGGCGCTCCACGGTTACCGTGCAGGACATTCAGGGGACGGTGGCGCAGTATTTGGGCCCCGACCGGGCCCAAGATGCCTTCGAGGCCTTTGCGGCCACCACCCTCGAACCAACCGCGCCGGCCGACTTTGAACTGCTGCAGCACGCCGAGTATCTGATCGCTTCCTCGATCGGAGCCGCCTCCTCGCGCCTGGTGATGTCGCTTTTGTTGCGCAAGCGCACCGTTTCCGCCAAGGCAGCGCTCAAGCTGCTCGACGACGCTCACGCCGCGCTGCATTTCAATCGTGAGATCCTTCAGACCGCCTTGAATCACGTGCGGCAAGGAATCGCCGTGTTCGACGCCGACTTGCAGCTGATCTGCTCGAACCGGCAGTTCGGCGAAATTCTCGCCCTGCCGCCCCATCTCGTGCAACTCGGGATCCCCTTGCGCGAAATCCTCGAATTCATGGGGGCCATCAACCCTTCCGGGTTCGGCGACGACAGCGCCGTGGTCGAGAGGCGCCTCGCCGCCTACACGTCCCTGGGCGAGCCATATCTGGAGCGACTTCCGGATCGTCATCTGGTAATCGAGGTGCGCGCCAACCGGATGCCGGGCGGCGGCCTAGTCATCACCTTTACCGACGTCACCCCCTCGTTTGAGGCGGCCGAAGCGCTGGAACGCGCCAACGCCACGCTGGAAAAGCGCGTGCGCGATCGCACCGAAGAACTGACGCGCCTGAATTCCGAGCTCGCTTTGGCCAAAAGCGCCGCCGAGGACGCCAGCATCTCGAAAACGCGCTTTCTGGCGGCCGCAAGCCACGACATCTTGCAGCCGTTGAATGCGGCCCGGCTCTATGTGACGAGCCTCGTCGAGCGCCAAAGCGGCGGCGAGGATTCCCGGCTGGTCGAAAACATCGACGATTCGCTTGAGGCGATCGAGGAAATCCTCGGCGCGCTGCTGGATATCTCCCGGCTCGACGCCGGCGCCATGACGACGTCGATCACAAGCTTCAAGATCGGCGACCTGATGCGTTCGCTCGAAATTGAATTTGCCCCGATCGCCCGGGCCAAGGGGCTGAAGCTGACCTTTGTGCCGAGTTCGCTGCCGGTGGAATCCGATCGGCTGCTGCTGCGGCGGCTGTTGCAGAATCTGATCTCCAACGCCATCAAATACACGCCTCGCGGACGCGTATTAGTGGGCTGCCGGCGTCACGGTCAATCGCTGCAGATCTGCATTTACGATACCGGGGTCGGCATTCCCATTCTCAAGCGCGGCGAGATTTTCAAGGAGTTTCATCGGCTGGAGCAGGGCGCGCGGATTGCCCGCGGCCTGGGGCTCGGACTATCGATTGTCGAACGCCTCGCCCGCGTCCTCAACCACGGCATCGCGCTCGACTCCAATATCAGTGGCGGCTCGTTTTTCTCGGTGATGGTACCCACCGCCAACGCCATCAACCACACCGCGGCAGTCACCAGCGCCACGCCGCTGTCCAGAACCCCGATGAGCGGCGCCCTCATCGTTTGCATCGAAAATGATGCGGCGATCCTGGACGGCATGCGAACGCTGCTGACGGCCTGGAACGCCAAAGTCATTGCCGTGGCCGATCCCGATGCCGCGATCGATGCGATCGAGACCGCGGGCGGACAGGTCACCGGTCTTCTGGTGGATTATCACCTGGACCGCGGCAACGGCCTCGCTGCGATCCGTGACATTCGCCGCCGCTTCGGCGATGGCCTCCCGGCGATCCTGATCACGGCGGATCGCAGTCCGCATGTCAGGGCGGCTGCGCGGGAAGAACAGATCGCGGTGTTGAACAAGCCGGTCAAGCCGGCATCACTGCGAGCCCTGATCGGTCAGTGGCGCGCCCAACAGACGGTGGCGGCGGCGGAATAAGATCTATTTCAGTTCGCGCATATTCTGATCGCAAAACCGGTATCCGCTTTTGCGGAATACGCGCTATTGCGGTGACGGCGTATCCTGCCGCCACTGGCCGCCGGCGATCTTGGCCGCGGCGATCACGGCCTGGGTGCGGCTTTCGACACCGAGCTTTTGCAGGATCGCGGAGACATGCGCCTTGATTGTCGCCTCCGACACGCCAAGCTCATAGGCGATCTGCTTGTTGAGCAGTCCTTCCGACAGCATCATCAGCACGCGCACCTGCTGCGGGGTGAGCGTCACCAGCCGGTCGCGCAGCCGGGTCATATCCGGGTCCGCGGCGGCAGACAGGTCCGTGTCCGGCGGCACCCAGACATCGCCGTCCATCACCTTTACGATGGCGTCGCGCAATGTCTCGACGCCGAACCGCTTGGGAATGAATCCCGAGGCGCCGAAATCCAGTGACCTGCGGATCGTGCTGCCGTCGTCGCTGGCCGATACGATCACCACGGGGATCGCCGGATATTGCGCGCGCAGGTAAATCAGCCCCGAAAAGCCACTGATTCCCGGCATCGACAGATCCAGCAAAACCATATCGACGTCGGAGTCCTGCTCCAGCAGCGAGGTCAGTTCCTCAAACGATCCCGCTTCGTCGATCTTTGCCGTGCTCACGACACTTGCGACCGCCTGCCGCAACGCATCGCGGAACAAGGGATGGTCATCGGCAATAATGAGGCGGGTGCTGGCAGTCATTTATTATTTCTTGCAACACGGTTGGGGTAAATCCGCAACCGCTCCCTGACGTTTTGCCGCGCGGATCGCCTTGGTGCAATTGTCCTCTGACGGGCGGTCGCATGCAAGCGCACAATGTTGCCTCGCGGCAAAGCGGTTAATCCACCGCTGTTTGTGCGCTGCAATACACGGGGTCCGGGAGAACCGTTGATGCGCGGAAATGCGTATCGCTTCCCAAGAATGTCGTGCAAAGCGCCGAAAGTCTTATTTGGTCAGGTTTCACAGCGATGTTACCGTGGCAAAACGCCCCAGGTTAATCCGGCGAAGACCGGCGAACGGACGAGGGGGCATCAATAATTTCGGGGAGTGGACAATGACAATGGCAGCAACGGCGGACCGTGGCGTCCGCTCCGGAGGAATGACAGGTGAAGAGCGAAAAGTCATTTTCGCCTCATCGCTGGGTACCGTGTTCGAATGGTACGACTTCTACATCTACGGAACGCTCGGCGTGTTCCTGGCGAAGTACTTTTTTGCCAATGTGCCGCCGAATGTCGGCTTCATTTTTGCGCTGCTCGCCTTCGCCGCGGGCTTCGCCGTCCGACCGTTCGGCGCGCTGATCTTCGGCCGCCTCGGCGATCTCGTCGGACGCAAATACACCTTCCTGGTCACAATGACCCTGATGGGCATCGGCACCTTCTTCATCGGTCTGTTGCCTGGTTATGGCAGCTGGGGAATTGCCGCGCCGGTTGTCTTGATCGCGCTGCGATTGGTGCAGGGCCTTGCGCTCGGCGGTGAGTATGGCGGCGCCGCGATTTACGTCGCCGAGCATGCGCCGGCCAACAAGCGCGGCTACTACACGTCATGGATTCAGACCACTGCGACGCTGGGCCTGTTCATGGCACTGCTCCTCGTCCTGGGCATTCGCAGCTGGATGGGCGAAGCCGCGTTCGGCGATTGGGGATGGCGCATCCCGTTCCTGCTGTCGGGTATCCTGCTTGCGGTGTCGATCTGGATTCGCTTGAGCCTGAATGAATCGCCCGTCTTCCAGAAAATGAAGGAAGAAGGCACCACTTCGAAGCGTCCACTGAGCGAGGCGTTCGGCCAATGGGACAACGCCAAGATCGCGATCCTGGCATTGCTCGGCGCGACCGCGGGCGAAGCCGTGGTGTGGTACGGCGGACAGTTCTATGCACTGTTCTTCCTGACCCAAACCATCAAGGTGCCAGCCATCGATGCGCAGATCATGATCGTGATCGCGCTGGCGCTCGGCACGCCAGGCTTCGTCATCTTCGGCTGGCTCTCGGACAAGATCGGTCGCAAGCCAATCATCCTCACCGGCTTCCTGCTGGCCGCGTTGACGTACTTCCCTATTTTCAAGGCAATTACTCACTTCGCCAACCCGAAGCTCGAGACGGCGTTGTCAGCTTCACCGGTTACCGTGATCGCCGACCCCGCTGAATGCTCGTTCCAGTTCAAGGCGACGGGCACGGAAAAATTCACCACGAGCTGCGACGTGGCCAAATCCGGACTCGTCAATCTTTCAGTGAACTACAACAATGAAACGGCGCCGGCCGGGACCAAAGCCAAGGTGAAGATCGGCGACCAGACGCTGGCCGCCGACAGCGCGGATTTCGCCAAGGCACTGCCCGCGGCCATCAAGGCCCACGGCTACCCTGCTTCTGCGGATCAAGCCGAGATAAACTACGTCATGACGACAGTGATGCTTTGGATTCTGGTGATCTACGTGACGCTGGTCTATGCGCCGATCGCCGCATGGCTGGTCGAACTGTTCCCGAGCCGCATTCGCTACAGTGGGGTGTCGTTGCCCTACCACATCGGCAACGGCTGGTTTGGCGGCTTCCTGCCGGCGACTGTGTTCGCGATCGCGGCAGCGACCGGAAACATCTATTCCGGCCTGTGGTATCCGGTCGGAATCGCGATCATGAGCCTGATCGTTGGCTTCCTGTTCCTGCCGGAAACCAAGGACGTCGACATCACCAAGACCTGAGATTGATTCGGCGGCGACGAGCCGCCCTCTATCCCTCCCGGCCGCGGCGCGATCCGCGGCCGGTTTTTCTTAGCTAACGCTTCCCATGAACTGGAGCACGACCTCGCGCCGATGTGGGCGCACGCGATGCTCAATCAGGTAAATCGCCTGCCAGGTGCCCAATGCAAGCTCGCCTTTCAGGACCGGGATGTGCAGCGAGGTTGCCGTCAGCATGGTCTTGACGTGCGCCGGCATGTCATCAGGGCCTTCGGTATCGTGGCTCCATCCGGCGTCCTCGGGCGCGTGCCGGTCAAGCGCCGTCATCAGGTCGTCGAGCACTGACGGATCGGCGTTTTCCTGAATGGTGAGCGACGCCGAGGTGTGGCGAATAAACAGCGTCACCGCCCCTTCCCTCGCCTTCGCCTCCTTCACAAATTTCGCGACCTCGGCGGTAAGATCGACGAAGCCGGCCCCGGACGTTTGAATCGTCAGCAGCGAGGTCGCGATGGTGGCCGCAGTGACGCTCGATGGGGCGCTGTGGGATATCAGGTTCATGGAATAACCTTTGTAGGGTCGGCAAAGCCGCTCTTCGCGCCCCGCTCACCCCAATACAAGCGACGGGCTGTTGATGGGAACGCTTCGCTTCCCCCACTCATGGAGTCATCGCGCGAGCCTGCGTCAAATCCCGCCGCTGACATCTTTCTGCATGCGATTGGCCATGTCGACCAAACGTCGCCAGGCTTGTTCCAGAACCGACATCATCCGGTCCATGTCGCGGTCGCTCGGCAACGGAATTTCGATTTTGCGCGCGCCGTCGGCCACATCAGGTTCAGGCTTTTTCAGCGAGTCCGATTTCGGCAGCGGTTCATCGATCTTGCCGGGAACCGTCGGCTCACGCTCCGCCAATTGTGTTTTGAGTTTTTCATTTTCGGCCTGCAGCCGGCCGATTTCGTCGTCGAGCGCCGCGCGTTCGTCAGGCACGGTGTAGCAGGCCCAGCCGGTGCCGTTGTCGGCGCAATTTGACACCGCGCCGGTCCGGGTATCGAGCCTGATCACGCCATCGGCGACCGGTGACAGAACATAGCGGCCATTCTCGGCATCGGGTATCGCCTGCCCTGCCACGCTGCCGCCGACGCCAAAAATCGTCACCGCGGCGACGGCGAATATGAAAAATTTCGGAGGTGACGCTGCTGTCAGCATGGGATTGCTCCGCCTCAAGACTGCAACTGCTTCCTTATACCTGGCGTTTCCGGGCTAAGTGGGTAGCGCGGAGGGACGCGTCAGAACACAACACTACACCTGCGAACGATAGGGCGCTCGCCCTGATTTCAACGCATCCGCGAGCAGTTCGATCCGATCCTGACCCCAGAATACCTCGCCATCGAGCACATAGACCGGCGAACCAAACACGTCGGCCGCAAGGGCATCCTGACGGTTCTGCTCATAGGCCGCGCTGATCTCTTCCGAACCGGAACGCTCGACCAATTGCTTGCCGGGAAGTCCGCAATCATCGGCCAGCTTGGTCAGCGTCGCCGGATCGGCCAGACTGAGCTGGTCTTCCCAAACGGCCGCGAAAGCCCGCCGCAGGAACCGATCGGGATCGTGACCAGCCTCGATCGCCGCAATCACGACGCCATCGGCCAGCCGTGCATTGAATGGCCAATTCGCCGGCTGAAGATGAAATTTCAAGCCGCGCTTGTCACGCCAGCGTTGCAATTCGACCATTCGGTAGCGCTGCCGCACCGGATGGCGCTTGAGCAACGGCAGCCCGCCGGTTTCGGAAAACAGGTCGACCAGCACCACCGGCTTGTGATTCACCTCGAGATCGTGTGCCGCGACGACATCCCGGAAAAATTTGTGTCCGATATAGGCCCACGGAGATTGAAGTGAAAAATAGTAGTCGACCCGACGCGGCATGCGGCTCCCCGGCATAGGTACACTGGCGACCATCCCAACAGACCCGCCACGGCGATGCAAGATCGATCATTGCGACGCCGGAAGCCTGATCGGCTGTCTTATTCCAGCCGCATTGAGGCGTCTGAGACGCGCCGTCCGAACCACATCCGCCGCAACAACCGGTCCTTCCTGACAAACTGGTAATAGAGCGCAGCAGCGACGTGCAGCGAGCTAAGGCCAGCGAGGATCAGTGCGAGATAGAAGTGCGCCACGAAGGTGGGATAAATCGCAAAACTCGGCGGCAGCGGCTCGCCCGATCGCTGAAACACGATCCTGTTGAGGCCCGCCAGGATCCCGGTCGCATAGCCGGACGCGACCATCAGGAAGATCACACCATAGAATCCGTAATGGGCAGCCGGCGCGAGACGGTCGAGCAGGCGATTGCCCGTCGTCGCATCGGCCGGTTTCGATGTCCATGCCCGGACAACGAGGCGAACGGCCATCAGTGCGAGGATCAGCATTCCCACGGACATATGGACCAGGAGAATGCCGATCTTCTGCGGATCAACGTTGGGCATCGCCGCAAGCACGAAGAAGCCGATGCCCAACATCGCAATGATCAGAATGGCGAGCAGCCAGTGCAGCGCCACCAGCAACGGGTGAAATCGCGATACCAGCATGATCTTCATGGCAGGCCCGCTGCCACCCGCTCCAGACCGGCAACGTATTTCTGCCAGCCGTAAGTAGCGCCCTGATAGTTCCTGGTATCTTGCGGACGGAAGCCCGACTGTTCCATGCGCACATGGGTACCAGCTTCAGTGCGCGTCAGTGTCCAGGTCACAACCGTCTTGATTCCCGTCGCCGCCTCATCGCCCGAGGCATTCCAGCTGTAGGACAGCCGCTGATTGGGCTCGACGACAAGGACTTCGCAGTCGACCACGCCGTTCCAATGCGGCATCGGGCTGCTGCGCAGGTTGAACCGATGGCCGACCACCGGCTCAAAATCGTTCTGCATCAACCACTCTTCGATCAGCGGACCTTGCGTGAGTGCGCGCCAGATCTTTTCCGGCGGATGCGGCATCACGCGTTCGACAAGCAAAGTACATGTGGCGGCGTCGGTCATTGATCCATCCTGTTCAGTAGCGTTTCAAGACGATCGAACCTGTCGCGCCAGAAGACGCCATACAGGCTCATCCAGTCGATCAGGGGCGCGAGGCCTTGAAGCTCCGCGCTGTAATGGGTCTGTCGTCCCTCATGGCGGTCGCGCACCAGTCCCGCGAGCTTCAACACCGCCAGATGTTTCGACACCGCGGGTTGCGAGACGCCGGAATACTCCGTCAACACGCGCACCGTCTGTTCGCCGTCGCGCGCGAGCCGCTCGAAAAGCGACCGCCGGGTCGGATCGGCAAGGGTTCGAAAGATCAGGTCCGGGGCGCTGTGCATAAATTCCCATAACCCAATGGTTATGGATTGGTCAAGACGAATTTGCGGAATCGCGCACACCCTTCGGCAATCATGTCTGTGGCTGCTGCAGCGCGGCGATTGCTCCACAGACGGTTCGTGACAGGCACGATAAATCGAGCTAAATCAAAGAGCTAACTGGTTACGACGCAATCTTGACTTGGTTGGAGGCGGTAAGTATGGTCCGCGCGGCTTTTGAGGGTGACGGGGCGTCATTTCCATCAACGCGGCATCGTTTCGGGTCTCTACAGCATGGCTGAAGGCACGGACGAGAGCGGAAACGGAAATCGCGACACATCGTCGTCCGATGAAGCTGCGCTTTCCGCAAGGCTCGGAAGTCTGGATCATCGGTTGTCCGAAATTCGAGGCAGCCGCAAAACCAGGACTGACCAACCCGGATCAGAAGGCGGAGGCGGAGCTGCCAGAGCCTCGGCAATGGCGCTTGGTTTCCGGCTTTCTTCGGAGTTGATTGCCGGCGTTATTGTCGGGGCGTTGCTTGGCTGGGGTCTCGACCACTTGCTGTCGACCTCACCTTGGGGGCTTATCGTGTTTGTTCTGCTCGGCTTTACCGCCGGCGTGGTCAACGTGGTGAGATCGGCAGGCGCGGTTCCGGACCGCACCGGCCGTTAAGACGGAAAGCCGGACCGATTGATTGCAGAGCGTCGGCGTGGCCGGCGGTACCTTAGAGATGCCACGCGGATGATCGATCCGATCGAACAGTTCAACATCGAAAAGATCTTCACGATCGGCCACATCGGCCATCAGGAGATCGCCTTCACCAATTCATCCGCCTACATGTTCGGTTCCGTGGCGTTGATTTCACTGCTGATGATCGGCGGCGTCGCCGGACGGCAGATGGTGCCGGGGCGCATCCAATCGATGGCAGAGCTGAGCTACGAATTCGTGGCCAACACCATCAGATCGACGGCCGGCAAGGAAGGGATGAAATTCTTTCCGTTCGTGTTTTCGATCTTCATGCTGCTGACCGTTTCCAACATGGTCGGCGTTATTCCCTATTCGTTTACGATTTCGAGCCACCTCATCGTCACGGCGGCGCTGGCCGTCCTGGTGTTCCTCACCGTGCTGGTCTACGGCTTCTACAAGAACGGCCTGAAATTTTTCAAGCTGTTCGTGCCGAGCGGCATTCCGATCTTCATCCTGCCGCTGGTCGTATTCATCGAGGTGTTCTCGTTTTTCCTGCGGCCGATCTCGCACTCGGTGCGTCTATTCGCGAACATGCTCGCGGGCCACATCGCGCTCGCGGTCTTCGCGAGCTTCATTCCGCTGCTGGCGGGCCTCGGCATCGCCGGCTACTTCGGCGCCGTGCTGCCGCTCGGCATGGTGATCGCGCTGACCGCGCTCGAGTTGCTGGTCGCGTTCCTTCAGGCCTACGTCTTCACCATCCTCACCTGCATCTATATCAACGATGCTATCCATCCGGGCCACTGATCCGGCCCGTCTCACCAAACCTCAACAAGGAGTTCGTTTCATGGATCCGATTGCCGCAAAGTACATTGGCGCTGGTATTGCCTGCATTGGCATGGGTGGCGCAGGCGCAGGCGTGGGCATCATCTTCGGCAACTATCTCGCCGCTGCGGTGCGCAATCCTTCGGCAGCCCAGGGCCAGTTCGGCAACCTGATTTTCGGCTTCGCCGTGACCGAAGCGCTCGGCATCTTCTCGCTACTGATCGCGCTCCTGCTCTTGTTCGCGCTCTGAGACTTGCCTGCGCGTATTCTCTTACGGAATACGCGCTAAGCCGAACAGGAGAAGCCGGTGGCTGAGAGTCATGGCGACGCCAAGGGCACGACCGCCCATACCGAAGCCCACGAGCGTGCGTTTCCGCCGTTCCAGAAGGACACCTTTGCTTCGCAACTGGTGTCGCTGGCGATTGCGTTCGTCGCACTTTATCTGATCGTGTCGCGGATCGCGCTGCCACGTGTCGGCAGCGTAATCGACGAACGTCAGAGCAGGATCGACGGCGATCTGGCCGATGCGCAAAAGCTGAGGGACCAGTCCGATGCTGCGCTGAAAGCCTATGAGAGCGAGCTCGCCTCCGCGCGTTCCCGGGCGCAGGCGATCGGCGCGGAGACCCGCGAAAAACTCAACGCGGCATCCGAGGCCGAGCGCAAGTCTCTGGAAGAAAAGCTGTCGCTCAAGTTGGCCGAGGCAGAGAAAACCATTGCCTCGACGCGTGAGGCCGCGATGAGCAATGTCCGCGGCATCGCCGCGGATGCGGCTTCGGCCATTGTGCAGCGGCTCGCCGGCGTGCAGCCCGACGCCCGGTCCGTGAACAGCGCTGTCGACGCGTCCTTGAAGGGATAAGTTAGATGTTCGCTGAACCGGAATTTTGGGTCGCCGTCGCTTTCGTCATCCTGATGATCGTGTTCGTTTATGTCGGCGTCCACCGCACGGTGCTGACGGCACTGGATCATCGCCGCGACCGCATCAAGGCCGAGCTCGACGACGCCCGCCGCCTCAAGGACGAGGCTGCCAAGCTGCTCGCCGACTACAAGGCACGCCATGTCAGCGCCGAGCGCGAGGCGCAGGACATCATCACGTCGGCAAAAGCCGAGGCTGAACGGATCGCGGCCGAGGCCAAGATCAAAATGGAAGATTTCGTTGCCCGGCGCACCAAGACCGCCGAGGGCAAGATCGCGCTGGCCGAAGCGCAGGCGATCGCCGACGTCCGCTCGGCGGCAGCCAGCGCCGCGGTTGCCGCGGCCTCCAGCATCCTGTCGCAATCGGTAAAAGGCCAGGTCGCCGACGACCTGCTGGCCAAGGGCATTGCCGAAGTTCGCCAAAAGCTGAACTGAAAACACCGATACCGATAGAAAAGCCGGTGCGATCACCTCGCGCCGGCTTTTGTTTTGGCGTCACGCTCCGCAAAAGCGGCCCGTGTCCGATCTTCCAAAGCGCTCGCGATTGAACCGAAAAGCCGCGGGCGCGCCGGATACCGGCTTCGCGCGTCACGGCTTTGCACGTGTCCGGCGACACGCGCCAAACAGAGGGCGCAGCCTATTTCTTCTTTTTCGGTGCCCGCGCCTTCGGCTCCGGCGCCAACGCCTGCGGATCGAAGCCGATATAGAAGATGTAGGAATCACCGACAGCTCCCACCGGCGCCGGATACACCAGATCCTCCGCGACCAGCGTAAACGGCACCGAGCCGTCTTCCGACATTTCCACCGTCGTCCGATAGGCCTTGGTGGCAATCGTCCTCTCGTTCACGCCGCCCTGGACCACGGCGACGCGCATCGGGATTTCGACGGTCGCCGGCGCTCCAGCGGGACCTGCGATGACGCGGCCCTGAATACCGATCCGCGCCGTGATATCGCCGCCGGTTCGCGTACAATCGCGCGCGGTGCGGGTGATCGACGCCTGAAAGCGCAAATCAGCTCCGGTGGCCTCCTTGCCCGGTAACCCCACCGCATAGGTGGATGCTCCGGCACGGATGCTGACCGGCGGGCAGTTCAGGTCGGGCTGATCCACGGGTGGCACAGCCGGCGGTGCATCCTGGGCCGGCTGATCGGACTTGCCGCCAAACAGGCTCTTGAAGCGATCCGTCAGCGACTGCGCCGACGCGGGCGAGCTCAGCATGCCGCATGTCAGGCCAATCATGATCACGGAAAGCATCGCGACGCCGCGCGTCCGGCCCGGCCGGACCGCCGTTACGAGCACAGGCTTGTTACCCATCCAACATCCCCGGATTGTCATGCCATCTTTACCCGCATCGCCGCCTTATAACAAAGCAATGGCGGCGATCCCAAGGCGCATATCAAGGCACATCTTGAGCCGCATATTGAGGCGCATATCATCGGTTCAAACCGGGCTTAGCCCCGGAAATCCTCGTGCAGCAGGCCGAACAGCAGGTGGTCCTGCCAGACGCCGTTGATGCAAAGATAGCGCCGCGCCAGGCCCTCGCGGCTGAAGCCGCATTTCTCCAGCACCCGGATCGACGGTGCATTGGAGGGAATGCAGGCCGCCTCGATGCGGTGAAGGTTGAGTTCGCCGAACAGCGACGGCAGCAGCACGCGCAGCGCCGCCGTCATGTAGCCGCGATGCGCGTGGGGCTGCCCGACCCAGTATCCGATGGTGCCGGCCTGCACGATGCCGCGGCGGACATTCGCCAGCGTGACGCCGCCGATCATCGCACCGTCGGATTCGCGGAATACGATAAAGGGGTAGGACCGGTCAGCAGCGACGTCCTCGGCATAGCGGCGCAACCGCCGCCGGAAACCTGAGCGGGTCAGATCGTCGGACGGCCAGATCGGCTCCCACGGCGTCAGGTAATTCCGGCTCGATTCGCGCAAATGCGCCCATTGCAGAAAATCGGACATCTGCGGCGCGCGCAGCAGCAGGCCGTGGCCGCGTGGCGCGAGCGTGGCCGTTCCGCTGGATGGCAAACGAAACAACGCCATGGGCGTTACTCCCGGGTATCCGACTTCGGCCGCCGTGCACCAGCCTTCAATGCAGGCGCTCCTTGGCCTTCGACTTGGTCAATCCTTCCGCGAAAGACACCGCCGTGTCCAGACCCCTGCCGCTGCCAAGTGCAACAACAGCCGGACGGCTGCGCGACAACAGGCCGCGCGCGGCGTTCCGCGTCGATTCCACGCTCACCGCGTCGATCCGGGCCACCAGCTCTTCCACGGTCAGAGGGCGGCCATAGGCCAGAACGTGGCGCGCCAGCTGTTCGGCGCGGGAGCTGCAGCTTTCCAGCGCCATCAACAACCCGGCCTTCATCTGCGCCTTGGCGCGCGCGATTTCCGCTTCGGTCAAGGTCTCGACGGCATCGTTGATGACGTCGACGATCACCTCCATCATTTCCGGCGCATCGGCAGGGTCGGTCCCGGTATAGAGCCCGAAAAAGCCGGTGTCGGTGTAGGGCGCGTGGAACGTATAGATCGAATAGCAAAGCCCGCGTTTCTCGCGCACTTCCTGGAACAGCCGTGACGACATCCCGCCGCCGAGCGTGTTGGTGAACACCTGCAGGGAGAACAGCGACAGGTCGTTTTGCGGCACGCCTTCCAGCGCCAGCGTCAGATGCGCCTGCTCGAGCTCGCGATGCACCACGCGGGAGCCGCCCTTGCCGAACATCGCGGGTTGCGGCTTTGGTGCGGCCACGGCGTCGAAGCTCGCAAACCGGTTCGTCACTTCCTCGACCACCCGCTTGTGATCGACGGCGCCGGCCGCCGCCACGACCATGTCGGGACCGCGATAGTGCGTCGAAAGGTAGCCGCGCAGCGTGTCGCGGTCGAAGCCCTTCAGGGTTTTTGCCGTCCCCAGCAAGGAGCGTCCCATCGGCTGATCCGGGTAGCAAAGTTCATTGAGATGCTCGAACACCACGTCGTCAGGGGTATCCTGAGCTGCGCCGATCTCCTGCACGATGACGTTCTTCTCGCGTTCCAGCTCGTCCGGCACGAAGGACGGATTGGTAAGAATGTCGGAAAGCACGTCCAGCGCCAGCGCCACGTCCGCCTTCATCACCCGTGCGTAATAGGCCGTGGTCTCGGTCGAAGTGCCGGCATTGAGATCGCCGCCGACCGCCTCGATTTCCTCGACGATCTCGCGCGACGAGCGCCGCGAGGTGCCCTTGAAAGCCATATGTTCGAGCAGATGCGAGATGCCGTGCTCGTTGGGCTTTTCGTCACGGCCGCCGACGCCGGCCCACACCCCGAGCGCCGCGGTTTCGAGATGCGGCATGGTGTCGGTGATGACAGTGAGGCCGGAGGGAAGCTTGGTGACGTCAACGCTCATCCGGCAACTCCTTGCTTCGCGGCGCGGCTGACCGACAGCACGAACCGCTCGACCTCTACCTGGTCGTTCTTCATGACCTTAATGTGCTCCGGCTTTGTCATCAGACCTTCGAGCCAGCCCGGCAATTCCGGACGCACGCCGCAGGCGGCTTCCACCGCATCGGGAAATTTCGCCGCATGCGCGGTCGACAGCACGATATTGGGAATCGTCGAATCCGGCGTGTCGCGATCCGCCACCGCCAGCGCCACGGCGGTATGCGGATCGACCAGGTCGCCCGCCTCGCGCCATGCGGCGCGGATCGCAGCACTGGTTTCGGTCTCATCCGCGCGCCCGGCGTCGAACTCGCTGCGGATCGCCGCCAGCGTCGCATCAGGCAGCACGAAACGTCCGGACTGTTTCAGCGAAGCCATCAACCGGCGGACGCTGGCCGCATCGCGGCCACTTGCCTCGAACAGCAGCCGCTCGAAATTGGAGGAGACCTGAATATCCATCGACGGCGAGGCTGAGGCGTGCACCTCGCGCACCTCATAGATGCCGGTCTTGAGCGTGCGCGGCAGGATGTCGTTGACGTTGGCGGCAATGCGCAGCCAGCGCACCGGCAAGCCCATCCGCTTGGCGACGTAGCCCGCAAAGATATCGCCGAAATTTCCCGTCGGTACCGTGAAATCCACCGTCCGCGTCGGCGCCCCAAGCGCGACCGCCGAGGTGAAATAATACACCACCTGGGCAACGATCCGCGCCCAGTTGATCGAATTGACGCCGGACAGCGAAACCGCGTCGCGGAACGCATGATGATTGAACAATCCCTTCACGATCGCCTGGCAATCATCGAAAGTGCCTTCGATCGCCAATGCGTGGACGTTGCCGGCGCCTGTCGTCGTCATCATGCGCCGCTGCACGTCGGAGATCCGGCCATGCGGGAACAGCACGATCAGATCGACATTGTCGAGATTCGCAAATGCTTCGACCGCGGCGCCACCGGTATCGCCTGAGGTTGCGACCACGATGGTGGTGCGCTGCGCACGCTTGGCGAGCACGTGATCCATCAGCCGCGAAATCAGCTGCATCGCCACGTCCTTGAACGCCAGCGTCGGGCCGTGAAACAGCTCAAGCACGAATTGATTCGGACCGGTCTGATCGATCGGGACGACGGCGGGATGGCGGAACGTGGCGTAGGCCTCGTTGGCCATGCGGCCGAGGTCGGCGTCGGAGATCTCTTCGCCGACGAACGGCCTGATAACGTCGACCGCAACCTCCCAATAGGGCCGGCCGAAAAATCCGGCGATGGTTGCCGGCGAAAGCTGCGGCCACACTTCAGGCACGTAGAGGCCGCCGTCGCGGGCAAGCCCGGTCAGCATCACGTCACAGAAACCTAGGACCGGAGCTTCCCCCCGGGTCGAAATGTACCGCGTCAAACCGCCCTCCAAAGGCCCGGATTCCAGCCAAGCCTTTGATATTGATAGATGATCTTCGCCGCTCATCGGCGAAATCGAGCGGCACCATAGAAGATCAAGGCGTCAAAGGGTAGCCCGTAAGACAGGTAAGACGACCGGTCGCGGCCTTCCCCGGGGTACCTGCGGCGCTGTCACGCGGGCTTGAACGCCGCGATGACCCCGGCGGTCGTCACGATGCGGGCGAACTCGCCATCGAGGTTTGCCAGGGTCATCGCGTGAATGTCCTCAGCCGAGTGCGCGTCACCGTCAGGGCCGATCCGGTCGAATGTCCACGTCGCATCGCGGACCAGGCGGGCGTCAAATCCGAGATTGCCGGCCATCCGGGTGGTGGTTTCAACGCAATGATTTGTCGTCGCACCACAGATCACCAATGTCTTGATATCAGCCGCCCGCAGCTGCCGCTCCAGATCGGTACCGATGAAAGCACTGTTGACCCGCTTCACGATGACGGGCTCTCCCGCCAACTCGCGCGCTTCGTCCTTGACGGGATAGCCGGTCCCACCCGGCAGAAAGGCGGAATTCGGACGGCTGCCCTCGTGACGAATGTGAAAGATCGGTGCTTCGTGACTCCTGAATGCGCTCAAGAGATCGACGATGCGCGCCACGGCCTCGGGATTATTTCGCCGCTTTCCCGCAGCTTCCCATTCGTCAAATGCACGCTGCACGTCGACGACGATCAAGGCGGCGCGGGATGGCGGATGATGGCTCATGGATTTGACTTCCGGGTATCAGCTTTCGGTGCAGATGTGCCATGACGGCGCGCGGCTGGAAATGCCGTTTTTCCCTCGTTTCCAGACTTGTTCAACCACCGAGCGCGTGGTTTTCGCGGCAATGGAAAATACCGTCGGCAAAAAGATCGAACGCCTGATGCTTTCGTGCTGCCGGATCCGCCACCTGACAGGTGCGCGTCCGCGATCTCGCGGCGCGATGCGCCCGAGCTGTGCATGGACCCGTCGCCTCAGGAAATCAGAGGGCGCAGGGCGCCCCTTAAGGAAGGGCGCAGGTGCGACCCTCAAGGGAGGGCGCAGGGCGACCCTCAAGGGAGGGCGCAGGGAAAGCCGGGTGCCCGCTGCACCCGCAGCCTCGCGTGCAAAGTGTAGAAAGCACACGAGCATCGTCACCACAGGTCCACCGGAACACCCGGCCTTCCCTGCGCAATGGTTTTAACGGTTTCCTTCGTGCTCTCCCCGGTGATCGGGCTTGTTGTCACCGTCATCGCGCGGATATCGTGGCCGGGACCCGGTCGGGCCGACCACCTCCGCACGACTTGACGCCGGCGTCGAGGCGTCAGGACCACACGACTTCGCCGTCCGCGCAAGCGCCGTTCGTCAGCATCCCCTGACCGCTCACAGGCCGCTTTCGGCCCGCCCTGCGATTGCGTTTGATGCCCGTCGCTGCCGCGTCCACCGCATCCCGCCCCGCGTCCGTGACGATCGCGATACGCCCCTCCAGTGGGGTGGGATGGCGGGAGTTGTAGATTTGATTTGGGGAAGCGGCGAAGCGGAATTTTTCTGAAAACGAGACTGGACAGGGGGCAAATCACCTGACGGAGCCACCTCGGGGGGTGACGCCGGAAATCCCTGATCCCCCGTCCTCCCCAGCGCCTGAAGGCGTCGGGCTGAGAAGTCGATTGTCGGCCGGTAACGGGCCAATTATATTTGCAACATCAGTCGGGGTCGCGTGTATTGATCAGGGCGTCATGAGGGGGAAATAAATCGAATGTCGAAAATAGCTTCGATTTTGGCTGGCTGCGTGGTGGCCTCGATGTTTTCGCTGGATGCTCAGGCTGTTCCTGGTTCGCCCGCGCGAACCCGAGTCTTGGTATCTGAAGTCGCGGCATCTGAAGTCACGCTGGTTGGTGGTTTTTGTGAGGCTGGCTTTCACCGCAGCCGCTCCAGGGGCGGCTGCGTACCCAATGGCGTTACATATGCAGGACCACAAACCTTCGGCCTGCCCTATGTAGAACCGCCAGTTGTCCGCCTGCCTTATGTCGAAGGGCCGGTTGCTCGCCTGCCGTATGAAGAACTGCCAGTTCGCGTGCCATATGCAGAACTGCCAGTCGTTCGCCTGCCCTATGCAGAACTGCCCCCTGTCCGCCTGCCTTATGTGGACCCGCCGGTTGTTCGCGTGCCGTATGTAGAACTGCCGCCCGTCCGCCTGCCCTATTAGAACCGACGGCGAGACAAGGACTTGCGGCCTACACCCATCGCTCGGTGTTCGGCATATCGACGGTGCCGAACGTCAGCGACGTGATGACCCGTGGTGCGGACGCGCGCGACGATAGCGGTCGCTGGCCGTCCAATGTCTCAGGGCTTGAACTAAGACCGCCGGCGACGAGCACGCCGCGACTTTGGTGAAGGCATCCGCCCGGATTCTCTATCCTGTCCTCCACAGCGCGGACGCGCGTTCATAGGTCTGCCTCCGGAACGATTCTCAGAGAATCGGGAAGCGGCTTGCTGCGAGCAACGTTGCGTTTCGGCAACTTGACATCCCCTCGGGGCACTTTCTTGTAGGGAATACTTGCGAGCAGGTGCGCGATGATATTGAGGCGCGCCCGCCTCTTGTTGTCGGATCGAGCGATAAACCATGGCCCCCACGCGGTGTCGGTCGCCTGGAACATGTCATCACGTGCTCGCGTGTAATCATTCCATCGCGCATACGAATCCAGGTCCATCTGGGACAGCTTCCAGATCTTTCGCTTGTCGTCGATCCGCGCGGTGAGCCGGTTAGTTTGCTCCTCCGGACTCACCTCGAGCCAGTACTTGAGAAGTATAATTCCCGATTCGACCATGGTCTTTTCGACCGAAGGGACTCCGCTCAGAAAATTCTTGGCCTGATCCTCCGTGCAAAAGCCCATGACCCGTTCGACCCCGGCGCGATTGTACCAACTGCGGTCGAAGATCACGATCTCGCCCCCGGAAGGAAGATGCGGCAAGTATCGCTGAACATACATTTGCGACTTCTCGCGCTCCGTCGGGGCGGTCATGGCAACGACGCGGAAAACGCGCGGGCTGACTCGTTCAGTGATGGCCTTGATGACACCACCTTTGCCGGCGCCATCTCGTCCCTCAAAGACCACGCACACCTTCTTGCCCTCACGCTTCACCCATTCCTGAAGCTTGACGAGCTCAACATGCAGCTCGCGCAACTTCTGTTCGTATTCCTTGCGCTTGAGCCTCGGAACGTTGGTCTTGTCGCCCTTTCGATTCTTGTTAGCTATCTGGTCCATACCTCAGTCTCCCTCACCAGCTGTCAGCGCTTCGCCTCGTCCCAAGTAAGGAAAAACCCGATATCTCCCGGAAGGCCCTGCGGCCAATCCACGATCATTGCTTTCAGGCCGTACCCCTGGGGCTTGAGGTGGTCGCGCCAGAACTCGAAGGCCTGAAGAGGCCTCCCAATCAAGGTGCTCGGCCATTCTTTTTCAGAATTATTGAGCGCGCGCCCTTTATCCGTGCACAACGCATTCGGGAAACGCATGACCAAAACTTCTTTGTCGCCTTTTCCTGCAGCGGTCCTAAGTTGGCCGAACACCCGCCTCTTTACCTCGGCAATCTTTTCGGGCGTGACTGCGACTGGTTGCAACAACGACCTGATAAGCTCCTCGCGCGCCTTGTTGGTTCCACCTGAGGAATCCACGTCTTTCAACGCCCTGGCCATCTCGGTCTGCTTCACGTAGTTGCGCAACTCAGCCGCCGACATGAAGGTCTCGTCTCCAAGCTCTCGTGCGGAATCCGAGCTACCGTGTTCGATCCTTGACTGTGACATGTCTAACTCCTTTTGTTTGAGGAGCAGGATGGGTGTCCTGCATGTACATTCGCTATCCCAGGCTCTTCATCAGTACGACGACCCAGCCCCATGGCGCAGGCAATCCTCAATCGTGCGGTGAGCGGGAATTGAACCAAGATCCTGTTCGGCCCCAACAGCGGTCAGATTTTCTCGAACGTCATCACGCAGCCCCGCAAGCACAATCGCGATGTCGCGAGATTTGAGGGACCGCGCCATCCCGCGCAACACTCCCCCCGCCGTGACGTCGATGGCCGGCACGAGTGAAAAATCAATGACAACGGTTTTGATCCCCGAGGGTGCTTGATTCAACAGATCGAAGATTTGGCGGCGGATATGGTCCGCATTGAAGTAGAACCACGCTCCCGCGCTACGCACTAAGAGCGCGCCCGGTGCTTGGGCGGCTTCAGGATACCTGGCTCGGTTCACAAAATGTCCCGCAATCGGCTCACGCCCAAGGACGACGACGGGCGGGCGCGATGCGTGCGCAACGACCATCATCAGCGACCCGACCGCAGCCAACAGAAGGCCGTCGAGCAACCCCAAAAATAGCACGCCGAAGAGTGCGACCAACGAAATGCGAAACTCGGCACGAGATGAAATACGTAACTGGCGGAGATCGTCCAATCGCACCATGTGCGATGCTGCCATCAGCACGACGGCTGCTAGAACTGGCTCAGGCAGGTTGTGAAAGAATTTCGCAAAAAACACCAGCGTCAGAGCAATGGCGCCCGAGGTCACGAGCAGGGAAAATGGAGAGGATGCCCCTCCCATATCATTGACGGCGGTCTGCGACATCCCGCCTGCGACAGGAAATCCTTGAGCCAATCCCGTCGCAACATTTGCAGCGCCGAGAGCCGTGAGCTCTTGCTCGGGGCTGATGTCGTAGCCATGCTTTTGTGCAAAACTGCGGGCGACTGAAATCGTTTCGCCGTAGGCAAGCAGGACGCAGGCAAGTGCTATCGGCACCAAGGCTGAAATATCGGATAGATGGACATCCGGCACGCTGATTGCCGGCAGGCCAGTGGGGATTTCGCCGACGATCTTGATGCCGGTCTCGGCCAGCCCAAACACGCTCATCACTGCAATGGCCACGACAACGACAAATAACGTCGTCGGGCGGCCTGGAAAAAAGTGTCCGAACGTCACGAAGAGAGCGATTGCTGCGAGGCCGACAATAAGCGAAAAAACGTGGGTCTCGTGGAGCGACAGCACGACATGGCCAAAGCGCTCAAATACGTTGCCGGTGATACCTTCAATGCCGAACAGCTTGGGTAGTTGTGTCGATGCGATATAGAGAGCAGCTCCCGTTTTGAAGCCGACCAAGATCGCATCCGAGATGAAGTATGCTACGTTGGCGAGGCCGACAAATCGGCCGGCGATGCAGACCACTCCGACAATCAGCGCCAAGGCTGAAGCGAGAGTAACGGCTCGGGAAAGATCGCCATCGCCCATCGCGACGACACTCGTCGCAACGGTAATCGCCAACGCGGACGTAGGGCCGACCGCAAGCTGGCGGCTGGTCCCGAACACGGCATAGACGATCCCAGCAACGAGATAGCAGTAGAGGCCGGTGACTGGCGGCAGCTGGGCAAGTGACGCATAGGCCAGCGATTCCGGAATTACAAACGCCGCAAGCGACAGGCCGGCGACAAGGTCCCTGGGGAATTCCTTTGCATTGTAAGCACGAATCCACCCGACCGCCGGAACGAAGGGCACAACCAGTCCCAGGAACGGTTTGTCGCTCATGACGTCCTCCCCGATATCAGGTCGTCCAGGAGGGTGCCGCGTAGGCTTTCGAGGCCGCTGCTTTGGGTCTCGCTGCGGCAGCAAGTGGACTGAGGTCCAGCCGCGCTTGACCCGCGGGAACCAGTCTAGGCGTGCCGACCGAGCCGCGGCTATGTAAAAATGACCCGGTTTAGTGGCCACAAGTGCGGCATCATGTCCGTAGCTGGCGGCGCGAAACGGACATGCCGGGCCGGTCTGACGATATCCGTTTGTCGGGGTAGACCGGAAGTGGTCGGCGGACGGTCAGAACGGCGCTAATCACCCGAACCGGTTATGCACCAGTTTGCCAACGACTGATCGGTTGCGCGGTCCCCGATGCTCGCTGACGGCCTCCTGCCGATATGATATGCTGATGTTCACCGTAGAGGAGAGCGGATTCCATGGCATGCCCCCCAATTGCGGGGGCGAGATGCGATAGGCAGTAAGGCCATATGATTGGAGGATGCTATGTCTATGTCCATCGACAGCATTCTGAGGCAGAAGGGAGCCGACGTCGCAACAATAGCGCCGGAAGCCAGCGTCAAGAGGGCGACGAGCTGGCTGCATGCAAAAAATATCGGCGCTCTCGTGGTGACGAGTGGCAACGCAGTTGTTGGCCTCATTTCCGAACGTGAAATCGTTCACGCAATTGCTCGTTATGGTGAGACTGCTACTTCGATGCCTGTGAGCGAAATCATGCGACGCGGCGTGATCACCGTCACACCGACCGACACTGTCTCTCACGTGATGAGTCTGATGACCCGCCATCGCGTGCGCCACATGCCCGTTCTGCGCGACGGCAACCTTGTTGGTATCATCAGCATCGGCGATGTGGTCAAGCATCGGCTCGAGGATCTGGAGCTTGAGACGAACGTCCTGCGTGATGTCTACAACGCCGCGCGTTGACGGCTCGGGCGTCGGCTCATAGACGTGTCCGTGTTCCCCGATCTTGTTCCAATTTGAACGACGGCCAGCTCGCTTGGGTTTGCCCTGCACGCTCGCGCGTACCTTGAGTAGGCTCCGTGGCTGCGAGCTTGACGGTCTACGAGCGCACGATCGCGAGATCCATTACGGCATGATCATGTCTACTCCCGGCACTATTCGGGCATTGCCGAGGATGTCCGGGCGACGGAGCTTTCACGCAACCTGGGCCAGAAAGCGATTGCCTCTCACTTGCCCGCTAATGACGCCTCAGCGTCGCTTCCTGATCGATCAGCAGCATAGTGACCTTGAACAATGCCCGGTCTTCATTCTCGCCCGCACCGGCGCTTACCGCAGCGAAATCTTGATGGCGCTGCGATTGGCCGCAAATTCCATACCGGCCTCAATCCCCTGGAGCGTGATGATCACACCTTTTCCATTGCTCAATTGCACACCTCCTAGGCCACCGATCCAAGCGCCGCCGCCGCCAACTGTATCGTATGTGCCAGAAAACTCCTTCACGTCATGCATCCCCGTAACGCGCCCTGTCAAACGTATCACGGAGGCCCCGGCCGTGACGCCAAGGCTCAAGCCATAAACGCGAAACGGATAGTCGCGACCGCGGTACGTCAGGACCCCGCGTCCCGCACCAGCTCCCGCGATCAAGCCCGCCTTCACAAATACCACGCGAATATTCCCCATGGCTTGCGCATGCGATGGGGGCGCCAATCCAATGCAGATAACCAGAACTAAGGCGGCAACTCTTGCCGAATACCCAGTCATCGCCGCAGCCTCCTTAAATTTTTTTTCAACGCCCAAGTTTGATCTCCGATTTTGCGAAGGAGGACGCCTTTGCGATCGTGATCCTTTCGACGCCGCTGTTCGATGCAACACCAGCGATCTGTCCCGCCTCGACGTTAAATAACCGGACAACTTGCTGCAGTCTGTCCGCTGCTGCGCCATCGACGCCGATACCTTCTTCGCCTTGGCGATCAGGCTGTCATATTTCTCTCCAGTACGATGAGCCGTCGGAGAGGAAGTCCCAGCCAAGACAGCTTTGCTTACGCTTTCAGCCGACATAGCTACCCCGTTACAATCAAGAGAACGAAGGAGAAGCCTACGTTAGGCTCCCCATAATCTCGTTGCATTTGCAAAATCGACACTTTCGCGCGCCTAAGTGTGACGAATTGACGCGAGCTTTCGTTCTGATCGTCCGCCCATGCTTTATTGCTGCTTGGATTGGATGATCAAAGACTACAATGATCATTGCCGGTCCGGCGATCGGCGTTCGCATCGAAATCGTCTCATGCTCGCAAGTCATCCGAGATGGTTTGCGAGATGGCTTGGGAATTTCGGTTGATGCCAAAAGCAGCTCAGTTTTCAGCGACTGAACCACTGCGCGATGGACGCCGCGTTGAAATCCGCGCGCTCCGGCACGAGGACCGAGACGGCCTTGAAGAAGCCGTTGGCCGCGCCAGCGTCGAGTCCCTCCGCCGACGTTTTTTCCTAATAAAGCGCCATTTTTCCGAACAGGAAATTGAGTTCTTCTCGAACATCGACTTTGTCGACCATGTTGCCTTGGTAGTCGTCGCACAAGAAAACGGGGAACCGCACATCGTGGGGGGTGGACGCTATGTCGTCCTTGATCCCGGACGAGCTGAGATAGCTTTCGCCGTGATCGACGAATACCAGGGACAGGGGATCGGTGCCGCACTGATGCGCCATCTTGCCGCGATCGCTCGGGACGCCGGGCTGAAGGAATTGATCGCGGAGGTCTTGCCGGAAAACACCGCGATGTTGAAGGTCTTCAGGAAAAGCAGATTGCATTCGACCACCAGACGAGAAGCCGGCATTACGCATGTGACGCTCCAGCTCATTTAGGTGCGGGAATTCAACCCACCGCGCGCTGCCGGCGCTCGGCTAATCATTCCACCTCTTAGGTCTACAAGGTCTTAGGTCTACAAGACCTTGGGTCTACAAGGACTCGCGGCCTACACCCATCTCTCGGTGCTCGGCATATCGACGGTGCCGAACGTTGGCGAGTGACGACCCGTGGTGCGGACGCGCGCGACGTATAAAGGGCCACCTGCATCGGTGAGGACATCACGGTCTTCAAGATCGGCGTAGCCATCTCTCGGTGCGGCGCGCTCGACCGGATTCGATCGCGTGCGATCTTTTCCACCTGCTAGGGTCGTGCCTTCAATGAACGAGGCGAGAGCGGGATTCGAAATGTCTTGAAGCCGGCGATGTCGGGAAACCCTTCGGCCGCTTCCGGAGATACCAAAGTCAGAACCGCAGCCGGCACCTCTCCGCTGACCAGCCGATCGGACGCCTTTGCTTGATCCTCGCTCAGTTGGACTTCGGTCGCACCCGCTGCCGCGATCGCGGTCCTGACATTAGCGTTGGATGCAGAATACACGTCGTCTATCGCGATGATTTTGCCGGTTAGATCGGGCACCAACTTAATTTCCGGACGAGCCAATAGAACGGCAACCAGAAGGTCCGTTTTGTTTGGACGCTGGGAAGCGGTCTTTTCGGCATCACTACGGAGCTGGGTTTCCGAGTGCTCCAAAGTGGCAGCCGTCAACAGCTCCGCGGCCGTGATAGCGGACTCCACTTGCTCCCGTATCGCTCGGGTATCGGAATTCGCAACAGCATCGTCTACGCGAGGCGACTCCGCAGTGTTTGCTGGCGTCGCATAAGGATCGGCAGCGGTATTATCCAATGAACGAGCTTTGCCAGGCTCAATTTCAGGAGGTTCGATTTTGGCAGGTGTCGGCGTCGAGAGAGGAATGCGAGATGCTGGAGGTTCGACCTTCGCCGCGATCGCAGGCTTGATTCCCAGTGGCGCGGAATCGGTCGCGAATAACGCTGGCCTTGGTTCAATCGGCTCGCGGGCAGCCGCCCAGTCGAAACAGAAGGACTCGTTCACATCCAAGCATGAGTTAAGGCTGGCTTGCTGTTTTAAAGGACAGCTACAGCCGACCAAGGCCGCGGCCAGCGCGCCGATGAGAAGCGTCCTCACGTATTTCCTCCTCCTTAGAGGCTGAATTCCGCTCGCAGTTCCGCTGAGTCATGTCGATGGCGCTGATCGACCATTTATTGTGTAAGGTTGTTGAGACCTCATTAACGGTGCGACCCTTCACCGCGAGAAGCTCTTGCATGGTTAACGTCGGCACAACGCGGTTTCGCGGTAGACGAATGGCTTTGCCAAGGCGGGGCCGAAGCAGCCCGCGATGCTTGCGGGCGACGAGCTTTCACTGAATCCTTCGGTTCAACCGCTGTCCTCTATCACGGATGAGCAACGCGACGCGTTGACGCGACAATCGGTCGAATACTATCGGCGGCTACTCTTCACCGATTGTCGACAGCAAACGATTGACGCACTTAAATACGAAGGGCCGGTTGCCATGACTTCCGGGTTTCAGACAATCGGCGCGGTCGCAGCCCGGGAGCTGATGAGCCATCCGAAAACACAAGCTGGAATGAAGGCGCTGACTGCGGCCATTGATAAGGGGAAGATGGCCGAACTCTACAAGGATGCGGGCTTGCCTACGCCTGGTTTTGAGACGGTGCAACCGGCGAAGTAGTCGGGAAAGCATCGACGATCTTCGCAGCGCCTGAGGTCGTGCCTTCAGGAACGAGGCGAGAGAGGGATGCGAAGAATCTTGAAGCCCGCGATTTCGGGAAACCGCTCCGCCGCGTCCGCGGATACCAAAGTCAGAATTGCGGCCGGCACCTCTCCGTTGACCAGCCGAGAGATCGCCCTCGTTTGACCCTCGCTGAGTTCGATTGCCGGTGCCCCCGCTGCAACGATCGCGTTCCTGATACTGCCGTTGGACGCAGAATACCTATCGTCGATCGCAATCGTCTTGCCGGTCAGACCGGCGACCGACGTGATCTCCGGACGAGCCATGAGAACGGCAACCAGAAGGTCCGTGTTATTGGCCGATGCGGATGCGGTCTTTTCGGCACTGCCACGCGTCGACGTTTCCGCGTGACGGGGCGTGTCCGTGTTGTTCCCTTTCATGTCCGGCGGCGGGGCTGCGGCAGCAACCGTCAAATGCTCCGCAAGTATCGTGGCGGCCGCCACCTGCGCCTCGATCGTTCTGGCATTGGAACTCGCAGCGCCGACGGTGGAACGCGAACCCGCGATGTTTGCAGGCGTCGTATTGGAGTCCACGGCGGCAGCACCACCCGCGGACTGCGGCGGCGCTTTCGAGGAGCCAGGCGGGAGCGGGATACCGGATGCCGGAGGCCCGGCTCTCGTCGCGGTCGTGGTGGACGTCACCTCTCGGCACTGACGGCGCTGTCCATCATAAGTGGTGTAGGTGCGGGATACCGGATTGTAGCTCTGAAAGTGTGTGCAGCCAGGCCACGGCCCCATGCGTTCTCGCGCCTCGCGCTCAACCCGCTTGGGCAATGAAATCGTACCAACCGTTTCAGTTGCCGGTTTGCTGTTCTCCGGCAGCACGCTTTCCGGTTGCTTTGCGACGGTCTTCTCTTCCACAGCCGCCGGTTTCTCTTCCACGGCAGCGGGTTTCCTTTCCGCGGTCGCGGGCTTCACTTCTGCAGTGGCGGGTTTCTCAGTCGCGGCCGATGGCTTTGCGACGGTCTTCTGCTCCCCGGCAGCGGGCTTCTTATCTGCGGCAGTCGGCTTCTGATTCTCTTCCGCGTTTTTCTGATTGGCGGCCTTCTGTCGTTCGAGGAATTCCTTGCAATGAAACGGGAAAACGACTTCTCCGGAAGCGGTCAACCCGATCGGCACGCAGTCCCCGGCTGGCGCGGGAGATTTTGCGGGAGCGGCCCTCGGCTTCTCTGAGCCAATGGCCTGAGGAAGCGCTGCGCCGCTCATCACCCCGAGAAGGACAAGACACAGCGCGCCGGCCCGGACGATTTGAACAGCTAATGTACACTTCATATAATCATTCAATCGACATACAATCCCACCGCTTCATCACGACTTCTTGGCGTGCTCGTGGCATGATGAGGACCGGCTGAAGGTAGCGACGCGGCAAACAGATGGCCGGAAAAGGACGAGCCGGAAGGCGCCAATTGGGTTGGGAGGCCCAGCCCGGATCGTGGGCGCGGAGATCTGCTCTGGCGTTGCGCGGTGTTGAGGCGCTTCGAGTTCCGCTTCTAGCAACTTTACGGACCTGCCACGATGTCCTGCGTAAGTCCGCAATGCGATGCCGATCGCGCGGCGCGATCCTGACCGATGACGCCATTCGATGCTCAATCCCGGAGGCTGCGACCGAATGCGCCCGGCAGATCGCGCCTCTGCCGTGGTTCATCGACGCGGTGGCATCACCGCAGCGGTCGGCCTGCCACTGGATGATATGAGGACGCCGAAATTCTGAAACGCTTCGGGTCGGTCCAGACCAAGGCCCGCAGGCCGGTCGCGCTCTCAGACAACTCGGCGTTCCGGTGAGATATCGTGCGAATAGTGCGAACACTCCACGACCGCCAGCAGAGCGGCCCTTTTGAGCACGATCGGGTCACGTTCCCCTTTCGCCGCACTTGCAAGGATGCGCGATGCTATTTCTGCTTTTGTGGCCGACGTGAGCTTCGCTTCCGGAACTGTTGCGGCTGCATCGTCTAGGACTGCCTTCATCAATTCGATTAGGTCGGGCGGGTAGACTGCTCCTATTGCGTTCATGGCTGGCCTCCTGAACAAGCGACCTTGAACCGTTTATCTACCCCCGCCCTTTTCGACACCAATGTCAACGTAAGTTTATTTTTGGTCGATCCTTGCTGCGATGCGGCAAGGAGTTTCGAGATCGCGGCATCAAGCCAATCGAAGAGCAGCTGCCGGGTTGAGCGAGCATGACGCTCCACAATGGAGGCCGCGATGTCGCCTTCTGGCACCTGTGAGACAGGCCGACCGGTGTTGCCGGCGTCTATTCATAGCGGAAGACCGGAAATGATCGGCACACCGTCAAACCGACGCGATTGACCCAGAGCAGTCATCTTGACCATTAGCGGTAAACGGCTCGCACTCGCCTTTTATCGTGCTTTCACGCAAAAATAGCCGACCAGCGCAAGAGGAATAGATAACATCAGCCACGACATCCAATCCCATGGACCATCGCCGAGCAGGGCCGAAGCCAATCCCGAAATGATAACCGAACCAAGCAGCACAAGCTGCCAGTAAGTTCGGCCTACCGAATAGGCGGACATCTTGCCACGCGACCGCGTCAAGAAGCGACGCCATGGGATGGAGTAGCCGCTGCGCGGCTGGTCGAAAGTGCCAATCGTCTTCTGCGGCCTTTCGCCACCCAGAGATAAAACCCGCTGGCGAGAACAGCTATCGTCGCGATATCGAACATTGCCCAGATGAATTTGAGTGGCGTCCCACCATAGTCGCCGAAATGTAAGGGGCGCGATACTTCGAGCGCTCGGAGATACCAGGGCATCGAAAGAATGGCCTCCACTTCGCCAGTTCTAGCATTGACCAGCACCGGCGAGAACAACCGGGAAGTTAAGGGTTGCTGTCCTTTGGCCCAGACCAGATAATGGTATGGTGTGCTGAAGATCGACCCAGGAGGAATCACATTGACCACCGTCGTGTCGGGAATGACGGCTCTGACATGATCGACTGCGCCCTGGAACGAATAATATTCTGAGACGGCAATTGGCGGCCCACTCCATTTTTTAAGCGTTTCTTTGACCTCAGTGTTGCGCCAGACATCAAACAACGAACCAGATAGCTCGTTCATTAAACCCGTCGCGGCTACCACCAACATCCACAGAGCCAAGACACCCCCGAGGAGATTATGCACATCAAGCCACCTCAGGCGTGACGACCCGGATTTTCGGACGGTTCCGAATTTGAGATCTCGCATGAACGGCCCATATACGACAACGCCAGAGACCGTCGCGGCTACAAACAATGCTGCTACAACGGCGAGGATCCACTTGCCGCCATCGCCGGCTAATAAGTTTTTATGCATCTGAAGGATCGCAGCGATCAAAGAGCCGGAATCCTGAAGCCCCGGGGACTCCTTGATGACAGCCGCGGTGCGCGCATCAAATTTGATCCAGTGCGCGGCTTCCCTGCTGGCAAGGACAGCGGCCCAGGAGGGCGCCATGAAGACAACAGTGTTTGGTTCGTCGTCATCGATAACAATAGACAGGATTACTTGATTGGGATAGCGCGCCAGGCTTTTCGCGGCAATGACGTCTAAACTGGCGTACGGAGTATCTTTCGGAGGTGATACATAGGCAGGATCGCTCGACAGCCACTCATCCAGTTCATCATGGAAAATGAGCGGCAGCCCGGTAAGACACGTGACGAGCAAGAAAAGCGTGCAAGCCAAGCTCGACCATTTGTGTATCCATACCCAAATTCTCAGCCTAGCCAATACCACGCGATTATCCTACGCCTCGAGAGCCGAGTAGATTAAGACCGACAGTATCGGCCCCGATTCATGAATTCATTTTCACCTGTATTGCCGCTATTTCACCAAGCGTATCGCAGGTTTGCAAGGATGGTTCTCCTGAACCCGTAATAGCAATTGATGCCGCTGGTGCATGATGAGACGTAAATTTTGTCGAACAGATTTGTCGCATTGAGCGAAACCCGCCAGTGCTTGTCGAAATCATACCGCACGGCTGCATCGAACAGCGTGGCCGACGGCACGATCGACGGCGTGTTGAGGAAACCCGGAACGCCCCAGACGTTCGTGGCAGTGCCATAAGTTTCGCCGACATACCGCACGCCGCCGCTCAATCCAAGGCCGGTCAGCTTCCCTTCCTTGAAGGCATAATTAACCCATAGTGAAGCGCTGTCGGCCGGTACGCCGACCGGAACTTTTCCAACCGTGTCGGTCGTGGGGTTTGCCGCTGTCACGACGTTTTCAAGATGAGTGTAAGCAGCAATCATGCTCAAACTTCTCGTGATATTGGCATGGAGTTCGATCTCGGCGCCGCGCGAACGGATCTCGCCAGTCTGAACGCTGTATCCGGCAAAGTTCGGATCAGGAGTCAGCACGTTTTGTTGGGTCAAATTGAAAATTGAAGTCGTGACGAAACTGTCGAAGCCAACCGGCTGAAACTTCACGCCAGCTTCGTACTGCTGTCCTGTGGTTGGAGCAAACTGTGTCGCAGCATGCGACAAGCCGATCTGCGGTTGAAACGATGTCGAATAACTTACGTAGGGAGCGATTCCGTTGTCAAAGTTATGTATTAAGCCGGTGCGCCAAGTGAAAGCGTAATCGTCCTGGCTGCTATTGGTCTTTGCGACCATATCGTTCGAAGCGCTGCTCAGCGCATCGTAACGGCCTCCGATAACGAAGGTCGTCTGATTCCATTTCATCTGATCCTGAACGTAACTCCCAACCTGATCAGATCTTGTCACCGGAGCACTCTGTATCGGTGGGACAGTGATGGCCCGCCCATATACTGGGCTGAACATATTGATAGAGGGTTCGGCGCCCAACCCAAGTGCAAGGCTGTTACCTGTGGTTTCGTGGATGTCCAGGTTGAGATAATCAATTCCCGCGACGACCTTGTGCTGGATCGGACCGATCCCAAAATCCAACTGAGCCTGATTGTCGGTCTGGAAGGCCTTCCGACTAATATTGTCCAGATATGCATAGCGAAGGACCGTGCTCTGGTCTGCCGATAGAGCAAGATTGCTGCCCGGAATATACAGGTGTTGCTCTTCCATGGTATTCTCTGAATACCGCACGTTCTGCCGGATGGTCAGCACCTGATCAAATTTATGCTCGAAGGAATAGCCGACCGAAGTCTGCTCACGCTTCCACGTATTATAGTTGGGGTCGCCAACGAAGAAATTGGTCGGTATTTGACCGTGGGGGTTCGGTAACACCGCGCCGAGCGAAGGCAATCCGGCATAAATTCCCAATCCTGGATCATTAATGTAGTTCGCCAGAATGGTGAAACTCGTCGACGCATCCGGTCGCCAGGTAATGGCAGGAGCTATGCCGAAGCGTTGATCTTTGGTGTAATCCACCTGCGTGTTGTCGGTAAGGCCGATGCCGGTGAGGCGGTAAAGTAGCTGTCCGTCCTTGTCGAGTACGCCTCCCAAATCGAACGAGGTCTGCAGGCGATCAAATGTTCCGCCACCGAAGTTTATTTCGTTAGTCGGCCTGTCGGTCGGCAACTTACTGGCAAGGTCAACAAGGCCTCCGGGACTAGATTGGCCATAGAGTACTGAAGCGGGGCCATGAACGATTTCGGCACGCTCCAGAAAATAAGGATCGGTTGAGCTAAACGGCGGTAGCTTTAATCCATCAAGATAAATGTCCGGCGCGAAGCCCCGTATCTTCATATATTGATCGGTATAGTGGGCAGCCGTGCCAAACGGCTCGGGCACGACGCCAGACGAATAACGAAATGCCTCATTCACGGTCTGCGGCTGCTGATCATCAAGCTGCTGGCGTGTTACGACTGAGATGGCCTGCGGAGTTTCGAGCAGTGGTGTATCTGTCTTCGTTCCCGCGACGCTTCTCGTCGCAACGTACCCCGAAACCGCGCTGTTAGCCCGTTGGGCAGAAGACGGCGATGGAGCGGGAGCTGGAGCGACGGGAAGACTATGCTGCTGCTCTCGCTGTCGATTCATACTGGCGGCGCGTCGTGACTGCGATTGCGCGCCTGGTGCCGGTGTTCGCTTTTTCTGCGCAGAAGGCGCCTCGACGTTAACCGGCGGGAGAGCCGACTGTGCATTCGCGTGAAGGCACGGATTACACGAAAGAGCGAGATAACTTACCAGGCTCAGATTTACGCAACGAAACGATTTCTTTCCCCAGAACACAAACACCCCCAAACAAATTCGTTCTGCCTCTGTCACTCGTGGGATGGCGTCACTTCACGACCATCACGGATTTAGAGCCGATTGAATTTGCTCTCGCCGACTTTGCGCACTCGCTCCGCCGCGAAAAAGCATCAGCCCAAAGCTCGTGTAGCGCGCCAACGCGCGTCGTACATCCAATCGGTCGATTGAATCGCTCTAGACTGCTTTTGGAATGCGGAAGTGTTGCGGATAGAACGCGCGCAGTTATGAAAAACTGCCAGCACGTTGCTCAATCCTGCCAAGTCACGCGAAAGGATGCATGGCGCACATTCCGCAAATTACGCGCGCGAGAAGCGCAAAGCGTAATGAGATCACGAATCGATCTGGCGCTCTGCCAGATAACGGGCAGGCGGCTTGCCCATGGCCTTGCGGAACATGGTGACAAAGGCGCTAGCGCCCTCATAGCCGAGCTCGACCGCCACGGCCTGGACTGACGCTCCTTGGGTCAGGCGCCGCAGCGCGAAGAGGATGTGGAGCTGCTGGCGCCAGCGGCCGAAGCTCATGCCGGTCTCGCGTTGCAGGATACGAGCCAAGGTCCGCGGGGCGATGGATGTGCGCTGGCTCCACTCATCCATCGTCGCGCGATCCGAAGGATCGGCCATCAATGCAGCCGCGATCTTACGCAGCTTGGTGTCGGCCGGCATCGGGAAGTTCAGCTTGTCGACAGGTGCCCGCGACAGTTGGTCGAGCAGCACCGTGGCGATCCGGCCATCGGCGCCGTCGATATCGTACAGGACAGGCATCTCGGTGACGTGCAGCAGCAAATGCTCCAGCAACGGCGAGATCGATAGGGTACAGCACTGCCTCGGCAGCGCTGACGCCGCATCCGGTTCGACGAACAGCCAATACACCTCGACCTCTCCGGCGGCGGTCATACTGTGGGGAAGATTGCCGGGAATCCAGACCGCGCAGCGTGGCGGCACGATCCAGACGCCTTTGTCGGCTTCGCAAGTGATGATACCGCGTACGGTCAGGAGAAGCTGCGCCTTACGATGGCTATGGACGGCGAGTTCTATGCCCTTGGTGACGATAGCGGCGCCGCCAGCGACGACGGCGCGGGGCACATCCTCAAGGGAAAACGTGCCACGACCAGGGGAGCCGATCTCGTTTTCCGAGGGATGATAGAATGGCATGGCTGGTGACGATCGATCCGAATGCGATTGACCAGATCAGACATATCAGTCCGCGATTGCGACTTTCAACACAAGTGTCAGTCGGCGTTCAGATTCGGCTCTGGCTCACTTTTGAAGCGGTTTGGGAGATGTTTGGCGCTTTGATTGGGTGAGAATCAGCGTCGATGAGGGCGAGGCGAATATGACCACTGAGCGATGAAATGCCAGCAAGCGCCCGCTCGTAACTTCCGCTGTTGGCCCTTGGCTGACCCACACACTGCGACACGGGTCGTCTACTCTAGCGAGGGAAAAGCGGACTAGTCAGGCGCTCGCCAATTTCCAACCCGGACATCCGCGACCGCCAAAGCTATTTCATTTGACAGTTCGCGAGTGTCGTCCATTCCCGTCTTTATCTTTGCAGCCGCAGAGTTTAAGCTGCTTTTGGCTGGGGGTACTTTTCATGCGCATCTGCTGGCGAGTGATCGCTGTTGCGTTTATTTCCTTTTTATTTGCATCAGTCGAACTCTTTGCCGATGAACCTGAGATCGACATGTTCGCGTTGATGGCCGGCAAGTGCAGCACGCTGAAAGTCGCAGAACGCGATTTCGCGTGCACATCTGTGGCGTTCTCTCACAGCCCCGGGGGCCGATCTGGTTTCACCGTCCCTCTCAACGATGCAGACGATGACAGTCACATCATCACGTTTTCGGGTGAAAATGGCAGGAGAGAGCAGGATAATCTGTACGTGCTATCGATCGACCGGATGCTGTTAAAATCCAAGGACAGGCCCAAGGTCGATGGGCTGCCGACACCGTCCGTCGAGCCATCGACTGGCACGTGTAAGCAGATTGGAAATTTCGCGACACAACAAGTGTCCAGCGTCTCTTGTAGTGCCACCGATGGAACGGGGAGGAAGTATGAACTCCAGTTCGAGTCGGACGGCTCGCCTATCAAGGTGATGATGATCAGGGCAGCTGATCCAGCGACCGAAGAGCGCCGTGCCGATCCAGCTACGGACGAGCGCCGCACCGAGATACTCGCCGAGCATATCGAGCAGATCAAATGCCGACAAATGGCTGATGTTCAGGGTGTCCTGCCCAGGGACCGCACGGCCTTCATTCTTCGATGCATGGACGAATGATGGGCAAAGACAAGCGGTTGGGCAATTTGGCCATGACCTTCTATACCAGTTTGACTCCGAGGACCCGGGACCAATTCTCGACAACGTCTTCCACCGCCTAGCTAGAGGAGCGCCTCTTCGGCGCACGTATTGGGGTAGAGCCATGCGATTACCGTCAGCTCGTCGGGCCTTGCTCGGCTTGGCGATCGTTCTGTTGGCTGGCTACGGTCTAAATCGCGGGGTTTTGGTCGGATCCAGGATCGAAACTGCCCGGCTCAGCGACGAGTATCCGGTGCCGTTCTACAAGAAACATTGTCGGTACCTGTTCTTCACAGGGGTCCAACAGGTTTGGACAAGCTCCGAATCCACCAGAGAAGACGCGGAAAAAAGCTCCTGTGCTCCATTGAAAAGTGAACCCGTTATTCACCGGCGACGTAAACCTTCTAATTCTTAGCGGAATTTTTTCCGTATTTTCGGAGCGCTCCGCCGATTCGCCGTCACTCCACCAAGAGCCTCCCTCGGACCAAAGCGATGGAGCCGGGAACGTTGGCTCTTCGGGCTAAGGCGACCTTAGAACTGCGCATGCGCGCGATCCGATTATGGTCCCTTGGCAGACCAACGCAGGCTGGGCGTCAATATCGCCTTGGCACGCCTTCGGATGAATTGGCGGGACAACGGCGTTCAGATATCGCTCCATTGACCCAATAGGGGTGCAGGTTCCCGCATGTGTCATATCTGCCGCACTGTGGACCTATTCCTCGAAGGGTGTCCTACCTGCCGCACTGTAGACGCATTCCGCCGTTCATGCTTATGGCGTGCTGAGGGGAAAGTTCAACAGGTTACTGCCTTGTTTCTTCTAACCTAACGGAGAACTACCTTGATGAAGATTTTGATTATTGCGGGTGCAACGCTCGCCTTGGTGACCGCTGCCGGCGCGGCCGACCTCCCGCACCCGCAGCCCGTCTATCAGCAGGCTCCGGTCGGCAAGATGCCGATTGGCAAGTCCCCCGTTGGGAAAGCCCCGATCGGCAAGGCGCCCATCGGAGCCCGAACCTACTGATACGCGGTAGTGGTCTCGTTTGAATCTGACCTTCATCGTCGACAGCCGAGGGGCGAAGCGTGGCAAATAGGCTGACGAGGCCAGGACTATGCTCGCTTGCGGGATTCGCACTTGCTGTTTTGCTCCAGTGCAGAATCCAGTCAGCTGCTGCAAACGAAGTTGATACGCGCGCCGGTTCGGAACGTGTCATTTCCCAGAAACGGGAGGTGCACAACCGCACCGCCGACGCGAATGCGCTTGTTTCCAGTGAAGCTGCCGCTGAATCGAAACCGGCGCCGCGGTCGACCCGAAAGCCGGAGTCGGGATCAGCAAAGGGCCCGTACTACGTCGATTTCAGAGCCAGAACGGCAGCGAGTTGGGGACACGCTTTCGTCTGGTTCGGGAAGACAAGCGAGCGAGAAGTGGAAGTCGCGGGCCTTACCCCTGCGGGAGACACCCTGACTTATATGCTCGGTTATGTGACGTGGGTGCCGTCCGAGACCGGGGCAAGCTATGGCGATCTTGATCCGGAGTACCTGACCGCCAGTTACCGGGTTTACTTGAACGAGCCGGATGCAAAGAGGGTCTTTGCATACATCAAGAAATTGCAGGCGAGCTCACCGGTCTGGAGCGCCGAAATATCCAATTGCACTTCGTTTATCGGCGACATCGCAAATTTTATGGGATTGAAAGTTCCGTTGCGCTGGGAGCGTCCAGAGAACTACGTCAACGATCTCAAGGCGATGAATGGCGGGCGCCAGATCGTCCACCTGTCGTCAGCACAATAGCTCGCGCTCGTCGTTAGCCTCTAAGGAAGGGGCTTTCGCATCACCGATCCGAGATCAGCATCCATTACGTGCCGCGCCGCTGCCACGAGCGCTGACGATCTTAATTGTGGGATTACAGCCCAACTCTGCTAAGTAGACTTTTAGGTCCGGTCTAAGTGGCATCCATGATGCTGCCTTGGAAGCTGAAGGAACCTGACTGCAAAAGCCGGGCTGAAGACGAAGGGGAAATGAACCAACTGGTCCCAACCAACATTCCACCATTGCGGCGCAAGCTTTACGATCTATTCGCTGCGGCGCCTCTCATTGCATTGTATTTATTTAGCCTGACCCAAATGCTGTCGCCTTTGGCTCTGCAAATTTCACTGGCCAAGCTGTTCATCCAGACTGACCCGTCCGTGCTTCCTCCGGTTCTGGTGCTTGGCATCGTGTCCAAGATATGCACCCTGGTTTTCTTTGCGCTCCTGGTTGTGATGTTTGTGGTGCGCCGCGTACCCCTGCACTACCCCATTGCATTCTTCCCGCGTTTAGCCGCGGGTGCCGGCACGTTTCTTGGTATGGGCATTGTGATGCTGCCGACCGAACAGCTTTCCTCCGGGCTATACCTGATATCGTTGCTTTCGATTATCGGCGGCACCGTGTTTGCAGTCTGGGGTATCCTCGCGCTCGCTCGTTCGATCAGTATTATGCCGGAGGCGCGGGGATTGGTAACCTCGGGACCTTATGCCTTTATCCGTCACCCGCTTTATCTTGGCGAATTTTTCGTACTGGTTGGGATTGCTGTGCAGCACGTCATGCCTTGGGCGCTGCTGCTACTCGCAGTCCAATGCGTATGCCAATTCGAGCGTATGAAAAACGAGGAACGCGTGTTGGCTCGAGCCTTTCCAGATTACGCAGACTACATAGCGCGTACCGCACGGCTGTTACCGGGCGTCTATTGAATTAGACAGGCCACTGCGGAATCGAATCAACTTGCATCGCAAGTCAACCGATCGCCGCGAGTGGCTGCAACGCCACGAGCGAATAGAGATGTCGTCGACCAGATTCGAACGCAGCGAACGATCCCAGGACTGCCAAGTCCCATGTCTCAAAACTGCGAAAGCCGCGCTCGTTACAGAGTTGATCTAGAACGCAACCTGGGTCCGCATCGCAACCGCATCGAATTTGGCGCCAGTGTCACCGAAGTTGGTAGCGCTCACCTGTTTGGTGATGTCACCATGGAGATAGTTGAGCATGAAGCGGACGTTGCGATTGGCGTACCAGTTCAAGCCCGCCGTATAAACGGTTTGCCGTCCACCGGCCACGCCGTTCGCGGAAGCGAGCTGATCGTTCAGATCGACCGTACTGACACGGCCGGCGATTTCCCAGGCGCCCCAGCCGCCAGCCTCCAGCGAGAACGGGTTCGCCGGTACGATACCATTGTACGCCGCGAGGCTCGAATTGTAGGTATGGGTTTCGCCGGTCAACACATAGCTGGCCTCTGCATAGCCGCCATCGAATTTGACGCTGGACAGGCCAGGCAGAGCGCTGCGATCGACGTTGTACCAGAAATATTCGCCCTGAAAGAACAGAGGTCCGTAGGTGCCTGCCGCTTCGGCGCTGTAGACTTGGGCACCGGACACGCCCGCGAGTGCGCCCGTCGAGATCAGCGAGGTCGGGTCGAGCCGCAATTCCGGGCGGTCGCTCAATGTGAGCGTTTGCGCTCCGGTCACCTGGTTGCGCGACGGGTCGATCAGGAACTCGGCGTCAGCGCCGATGTGCAGGGAATAATCCTTGCCGCTGATGACTTGCCCGGCAGCGCGGGCAAACGAGCCGAGCTGTTCCGTTGCTCCGTTGGGATTGAGGCTCGAGGCAGAGTGAATCGCGCCCGCGGTCGGACCCGTTGCATAGGCTCCGATCCAGAACGTGTCAGTGTACCATCGCGCACCTCCTGCCGAGCGGAAGTCGCCAGCTGCAATATTTTGGGCGATAATTCCTGACGAGGCGCGCTCCATGAACATGATGTCGTTCGAACTCGTCGCTTCGTCCAGAGTATAGAGCGTGTCCATATAGCCGCCTTCGATCGCAAGTTTGCCGCCGAAAGGCTTGAAGCCGGTATAACTGAGATAGGCTTGTTCGATTCCAGCCAAGGCTCCGCCGGGAAGAAATCCGACGGATGTACCCGCGACACCCGGGGCAGCGCCGATGCTAGCGGTAGAAGCAAAGCCGTCCGAACTGCCGCCGAAATCGTAGATCAGCGCATAATTCCAATCGCCCAGGAACTTGCCGAGCACGCCGATGCGCGCGCGGCGCAGGTTAACGCCGTCATCGAGCTTCTGCGGACTGGTCGCTGCGGTATTGGGACGGTAGTCGTAACCGCCGACGTCGAAATGCACGCGGCTGGTGATTGAAACGCAATTTTGCTCATCCGCGGTGCAGATCGTGGGCCGGTTGTTCGGCATATGGACGACCGCGTCAGACGGGGCAATCGGTCCCTTGATCGGATAGGCTGCGTTGGGGTTGGCAACGGCGACGACCTTGGCGTCAACTTTTGCATTGGTTTTGGCTGCCTCCGCTGTATTCGCCGCGGTCTGTTTCTGCAGCTTATCGAGCTTTTGCTCCATCAATTTTAGTTGCTGCTTGAGCAGCGCAATCTCGGCGTCATTGTCGCCGGCCTGCGCTTGCGACGTTATTAGTACCGGGATCAGACTGATTGCTGCAGCGGTCGTCAATCTTGCCGTGCTCATTGCATGCCTCCAGCTTCGTTTGCTCATTCGTCGCCAGGCTCTCCAGACCGTTTCTTTTCAGGTTCGGACGACTCACCGCCTGAAAAAATCTCGAGCGTAGTAGACGCCGGGGGAGTGCCAGAAAAAAGTAGAAACATTCCGTGACGCGAGCGCGACACGCGGCCAGTTCCGCATGTTGCTCCCTCGCAACGACTGATTGCGTGAGCTGTCATTCCGCTTTGAAACGCTCTGCGACAGCAATGCCGGCGTTACCGCCATGCGAACTGCCGTGATCGATAAACTAATTTTGCGCTGACTTTGTTGGGCGAGCCTTCAGGCTCAGGCCAGATTACGATCGCGACAACATCGTCGGCGCCTACCGCCTCACCGGCGGTGATGTGGGCCGGATTCCCAAAGGCAAAAAGTCAACGGACCTGCCAGTTCGGCCAGCGATCAACATCGCGTTGCTGGTCAACCAAAAAGCCGTGAAGGCGCCTGGCGTCATCGTGCCGCTGACACTCCTTGGCCCAGCCGACGAGGTGACCGACCAAGAGAGGATTGCATCACCGCACGAGACCGGATGTGGCACTGTTCGAATTAAAGTGGAGCCAAGGACGTCGGCCCTTTGCGCTAAAGCGTTCGTGCGGGCAGGCCCAACCACCTGGTCCATTCGGCGGCTGAGTACGGCCTTAGCCGTCTACACCCATGAAGCCCTTGGCCAATTCGGTGGTGATCTTTGACGAAAAATGGCTCTATTAATGTTACATCTTAACTAATAATTAATTATGCGTTTGCAGGCACGAAAGGGCCGGCCTAGCGTTCGTTGGGGTGCTGCTCTGCAACCAACGAATTGGTGCGTGCCATGACGTATAGAATGTATGGGGCGTTTATCGCGTCTCTCAGCGTAGTAGCGCTTGTGCTTACCGCGAACGAGACATTCGCCGCCGGATCGGGAGCCGTGCATCGTGGAGGGTTTACTTCGGCGCATGCGATGGCCCGCGGGTCAGTTGCCCAATCGTTCCGGCATGGCCGGAGAAACAATCGAGGGACCTTCTGGCCGGGAGACGGAGGCTTCTACTACGAGCCGTCGGATGGCGAACCCCCGATAGATGCTACGCCACCAACATCAGGCGACAACCATTACACCTATACATATGATGTTCCCTGGGATTGGGCACATCGATTTCCGCCGGCCGTCACACCTTCTGAACACCCCTATGTGCCGAGCTGCCCCGCGGAGACGGTAACGGTCCCTGGGCATGACGGCAAAGAACAGACCGTCAATATCACGCGGTGCTACTGATAAGTGCACTTAAGGCGAGAGTAGATATCAGTTGAAATGAAGGAAGCCGTCTTAGGGCGTGCGCTCATAAACCCGCGGCGCAGTCAGGGCGCATCGTCGCCTTCAAAGCCCCCGCGCAGTCTGGAACGATCATGAGCGGTGTGTTAATTTGCCTCTGTGGCAAGGAGGCCGAGGCATGAGGATAATGACCGTAGCTCTCGGAACGGCCCTGGTGCTGTGTAACCTGGGGACCTTCAGTGGCGCAGCGCATGCGCAGAAGGCCAAAGTCGTTCGTGAACGGGAGATCATCAGGGTACCCGTGGTAAGGACAATTCCTTACTGGGATTATTATCTTGTTCCACGATATCGTTATCGCCCTGAGGACGACCGGGTCGATCCATACGGCCCGCCCGTCGCGCCGGTGATACGCTTTGGAAATCAAGAGGTATATGTTCCGGCGTGGAACTGGAACTGGAACTGACCAGGACGCAGAGTACACACCCTAGTTGACGGCTTCTTTCCAGTTTTGAACCGCGCGCGTCTTACTTTCGGAGTGCGGAAGCCCGCCGCTGCCCGAACAGCCACACGGCGAATGCGATCACCACGGCACCCGCGAGGGTGAACCAGGTGATGGCGTATTGCATGTGATCGTCCTTCAGATGGACGTCCAGCGGGCCGGGCTTCGGGACGCCGCTCGCAGGCACCGGCGATTCCAGGTCGATGTAAAATGGCGCGACCGGCCGGCCATCTCCGCCCCATCCGAGCGCGCGGGCCATGGCCAGATGGTCCCTGGTGAACCACAGCCGCCTGGCCACGTTTTCCTGCGGCGTCAACATGCCCGCGCTTTCGGGAAAACGAATGTAGCCGGTGAGCATCGCCGGTTCGCCGGTGATGAGCGGCTTGACCGCACGATCCTGCTGGCCGCGATCCTGCATCGTGTTCTGCACGAAGCCGGCGTTGATCACGACGGTTTCACCACCCGGCAGGCGCGCCGGTATGAACGCCCAGGTACCGGGACCGGAAATGTCCTCGCGTACAGCAGAGCCGGAGCTGTAGACCATCGCGTCCGGCTGCGCCTCGTAGGTCGCTGAAAACTGGACCCGGCGGAATTCGTCCCTCGCCTGCGTGAGCGTCGGCCATAGCGGCGCCGGCGGCAGCGAATCCGGCGTTGCCGCGAGTCGCTCGGTCAGCGCTGCGATCAATGCGTGCTTCTCGACCCGGCGCTGCAACTGCCACACGCCGAGCCCAGTAAATAGCACCACCATCAGGAGGGTGAAGATGCCGAAGCCGGTGAGATGGCGCGGGCTCGCGTGTACTCCGGTCATTTCGGCTCGCGGTCGATCAGGCGCCCTTCCGACGCCTTGTGGTGAAACTGCAACGCGATCAGAAGCGACTTCATCGAGCGCAGCGGCAACAGCGTGGTCACCAGAATCAGTGGCAGCCACAGCACCGCATGCACCCAGAACGGCGGCTGATACTTGACCTCGACGATCAGCGCGCAGGCGACGACGATCGCGCCGGCAATCATGATGATGAAGATCGCCGGGCCGTCGCCGGCGTCGATGAAGGCATAGTCGAGTCCGCACGATTCACAATTCGGCCGCAGCGTCAGGAATCCCGAATACAGTTTGCCCTTGCCGCAACGCGGGCATTTGCAGGCGAGGCCGCGCAGCGCACTCTGGGTTACCGTGGGCAATATCTCGTCTGGCATGAACTGGTCTTTCGCGCTTTGCCGCAAAACAAAAAGGGCGGCCCTGCGGCCGCCCCTTGTAGCACAGTCGATCGCGATCAATGAGCGCCGTGCGCCATGGTTTCCGCGCCGTGGCCCCAGACGTAGATACAGATGAACAGGAACAGCCAGACGACGTCGACGAAATGCCAGTACCAGGCGGCGAATTCGAAGCCGAGATGCTGCGTCGGCGTGAAATGCCCGGCATAGGTCCGCGCCAGGCACACGATCAGGAAGATGGTGCCGACCAGCACATGGAAGCCGTGGAAACCGGTCGCCATGAAGAAGGTGGCGCCATAGATGTTGCCGGCGAAGGAGAACGCCGCGTGGCTGTATTCAAACGCCTGCACGCAGGTGAAGGTCGCCCCTAACAGGATCGTGAGGATCAGCCCGTATTTCAGGCCCTTGCGATCGTTCTCGAGCAGCGCGTGGTGCGCCCAGGTGACCGTGGTGCCGGAGGTCAGCAGCAACAGCGTGTTGAGCAGCGGCAGATGCCAGGGATCGAACGTCTCGATGCCCTTGGGCGGCCACACGCCGCCGAACAGCGCGTCGCGCGTGGCATGCACGGGATCGCCAGGGAACAGCGCCGAATTGAAGAAGGCCCAGAACCAGGCGACAAAGAACATCACCTCGGAGGCGATGAACAGGATCATGCCGTAGCGGTGGCTGATCTGCACCACGCGGGTGTGATCGCCCTTGTACTGCGCCTCGCGGATCACGTCCGTCCACCAGCTCGCCATCGTGTAGAGCACGCCGATGAGGCCGATTCCAAAGATGATCGGAGCCGCCGAGAGCAGATGGTGCATCCAGGTGATCGCGCCGACCGCCATGATGAACGCCGAAATGGAACCGACGATCGGCCACGGGCTCGGATCGACGAGGTGGTAATCGTGATGCTTGACTTGCGCGGTCGCCATTCGGTCTCTCCGTTAGCAGTGCCGGTGGTATTCGGCACGTCTCGTCTCAAAAATCAAATTCCCTAGATCTCGAAATCCATGATTCCGGCGGTCAGAGGTCTCCCTTGCGTTGATCCGGCTCGCTCGCCGCTACCGGCTGCGGCGCCGGATCGCGCACGGGATAGAAGGTGTAGGACAGCGTGATGGTGTTGAGGCCGTCATTGTCGCTGTCCTTGACCAAAGCAGGATCGACGTAGAACACCACCGCCATCTGACGGGTTTCGCCGGGCTTCATGGTCTGCTCGGTGAAACAGAAGCAGTTGATCTTCTGGAAATACGCGCCGACCGTCAGCGGCGCCACATTATAGGCCGCCTGCCCGGTCGTGGTCCGCGCCGCCTGATTGGTCACGGTGTAATAGACGGTGACGACTTCGCCGATATTGACTTCGATCTGGGTTTTTTCCGGCTCGAACTTCCACGGCAGTCCGCCGGCGACATTGGAATCGAACCGTACCGCGATCTTGCGCGCCAGTGGCGCTGATGTCGGCGCCGCTTCCGCGACCTGGGTGGTGCCGTTGAAACCGGTCGAGCGGCAGAACCAGTTGTAAAACGGCACGGCGGCATAGGACGCGCCCACCATCAGCACCACGACGAAACCGCAAATCGCAGCCACCACCGCATCGCGCGTCAGGCCGCGACGGAGACCTGCGTTGCGATTTGGGGTCGATTGCTGCGGTATCGTGGGCTTGTTCTCCATATCGTTCACATCATTCCGGTTACATCAGCAATCACATGGGCCGCACGAGAACGCCCGGCCCCTTGACCATGGTGACCGCGAAAAACAACACGACGAGGACGCCGAGCGCCCACGCGATGGCGATTGAACGCCGGCGGCGGCTTTTCTGCTGTGCCTCGGTGAGGACGATTCCATCTGGCTTGCGATTGTTGTCCATTCCCTCGCCATGCGCCCCCTTACCAGATTGACGGTGCAAGGGCATGGACGACGACCTCAAGCAGCAGGGTCGCGAACAGCGCAAACAGATAAAGGATGGAGAATGCAAACAGCTTTCGATTCGCGCGCAGCGATTCGCTGCGCCCGCGCCGGCGATAGACGTTGACCGCTAGCGCCAGCATGCCGGCACCGAGAACCAGCGACGTCACGCCATAGACCGCGTCGAAATAGCCCAGCGGCCAGGGCGCGAATGCGACCGCAACCAGCACGATCGTATAGAGCAGGATCTGCAGCCGGGTCGCGTCCGGGCCGGCCACAACCGGCAGCATCGGCACGCCTGCGCGCGCATAGTCGTCACTGCGAAACAGCGCCAGCGCCCAGAAATGCGGCGGGGTCCAAAAGAAGATGATCAGAAACAGCAGCACCGGCTCCATCGACAGCGAGCCGGTTGCCGCAGCCCAAGCCACGACAGGCGGCAGCGCGCCAGCGGCGCCGCCGATCACGATGTTCTGCGCGGTCCAGCGCTTCAGCATCATCGTATAGATCACGACATAGAAGAAGATCGTGAAGGCGAGCAGCCCGCCGGCAAGCCAGTTGACAAGGATGCCGAGCGTCATCACCGAGAAGAACGCCAGCGTCATCCCGAACGCCATGGCTTCCGGCTGCGTAATGCGGCCGCGCGGAATCGGCCGGTTCGCGGTGCGCGACATCAGCGCGTCGATGTCGCCCTCCAGCGCCATGTTCAGCGCGCCGGAAGCGCCGGCGCCAACCGCGATGCAAAGGATCGAGGTGATCGCCAGCACCGGGTGAACATGCCCCGGCGCGATCACGAGACCAACCAACGCGGTGAAGATCACCAGCGACATCACCCGCGGTTTCAGCAGCGCGATGTAGTCGCCGACATCGGCCTCGGAAATCCGGGGCGACAGCTCAATGGCGTTATGATCGACAACCGACAAGACAGGTCTCGCTTCTGGTTAGGCGCGCGGCGCTATCGATGCGCCGCGCATCCGCATCACTGCACCCGCGGCAGCACTTCGAACTGGTGGAACGGCGGCGGCGACGACAGCGTCCATTCCAGCGTGGTGGCGCCGACGCCCCACGGATTGTCGGCGGCTTTCTCCTTGCGCACGAAGGCATCGATCACGCCGTAGATGAAGATCAGCACGCCGAAACCCGAGATGTAGGAACCGATCGAGGACACGAAATTCCAGCCCGCGAACGCGTCGGGATAGTCAACATAACGCCGCGGCATGCCGGAAAGGCCGAGGAAGTGCTGCGGGAAGAACACCAGGTTGACGCCGATGAAGGTGAACCAGAAGTGCAGCTTGCCGATCCGCTCGGAATACATGTAGCCGAACATTTTCGGGAACCAGTAGTACCAGCCGGCAAAGATCGCGAACACCGCGCCGAGCGACAGCACGTAGTGGAAGTGCGCGACGACGTAGTAGGTGTCCTGCAGCACGCGGTCGACGCCGGCGTTGGCGAGCACCACGCCGGTGACGCCGCCCAGCGTAAACAGGAAGATGAAGCCGATCGCCCACAGCATCGGCGTCTTGAACTCGATCGAGCCGCCCCACATCGTGGCGATCCAGGAGAAGATCTTTACGCCGGTCGGCACCGCGATCACCATGGTGGCGGCGACGAAATAAGCCTGCGTCGCGCTGGACATACCGACCGTGTACATGTGGTGCGCCCAGACCACGAAACCGATGCCGCCGATCGCAACCATCGCATAGGCCATGCCGAGATAACCGAACACCGGCTTCTTCGAGAAGGTCGAGACGATCTGGCTGACCATGCCGAAGCCCGGAAGGATCAGGATGTAGACTTCGGGGTGGCCGAAGAACCAGAACAGATGCTGGAACAGCACGGGGTCGCCACCGCCCTCGGCGGAGAAGAACGTGGTGCCGAAATTACGGTCGGTGAGCAGCATGGTGATGGCGCCGGCGAGCACCGGCAGCGACAGCAACAGCAAAAACACCGTCACCAGGATCGACCACACGAACAGCGGCATCTTGTGCAGCGTCATGCCCGGCGCGCGCATGTTGAAGATCGTGGTGATGAAGTTGATGGCGCCGAGAATCGACGAGGCGCCGGCCAGATGCAGCGACAGAATGGCGAAATCGACCGCCGGTCCGGGATGGCCTGACGTCGATAGCGGCGCGTACATGGTCCAGCCGGTCCCGACACCATTGGCGCCCGGTTCACCCTCAACGAAGGTGGATATAATGAGCAGCGCGAACGAGGCCGGCAGCAGCCAGAACGAAATGTTGTTCATGCGCGGGAACGCCATGTCAGGCGCGCCGATCATCAGCGGCACCATCCAGTTGCCGAAACCGCCGATCATCGCCGGCATCACCATGAAGAAGATCATGATCAGGCCGTGCGAGGTCACGAACACGTTGTAGGTATGGGTGTTGGTGAAAAACTGGACGCCCGGATACATCAGCTCGGCGCGGATCGCGATCGACAGTGCCGCACCGATGACGCCCGCGACGATCGCGAACACCAGGTACATCGTGCCGATGTCCTTGTGGTTCGTCGAATAGACGTAGCGCCGCCATCCGGTCGGATGGTCGTGCGCGTGATCGTCATGGGCGTGATCGTCGTGAGCCGGTGTTGCTGCGGTGGTTGCCATTTTCAAATCCTGCCTTGCAGTCCTATTCGGACCTTGCGGTCCCGTCGCCCTTGTCCCGTCGATGCGCTTGCAGGCTTTCGGCCTATTGCGCTGCTCCAGCCGCCGAGGCGAACGTACTCGTCGCCGCGCTGGCAAACTTCTTCTTCGCTTCCTCGACCCAGGCCGCGAAATCCTGATCGCTCACGACCCGTACCGCAATCGGCATGAAGGCGTGATCCTTGCCGCACAATTCCGAACACTGGCCGTAGAACATCCCGGTCGTGGTGGCCTTGAACCAAGTTTCGTTAAGACGGCCCGGGATCGCGTCGATCTTGATGCCGAAGGCCGGCACCGCGAAGGAATGGATCACATCCGCCCCGGTGACCTGAACCCGGATCACCTTGTTGACCGGCACGACCACCTCATTGTCGACGCCAAGCAGCCGGGGCTGCTTGTCCTGGGCCAACAACGAGTCGAATTCGAACTTGCCATTATCGGGATAGGCGTAGCTCCAGTACCACTGCTTGCCGGTCGCCTTGATCGTGAGGTCGGCTTTGGGAACGTCGAGCTCCTCGAACAGCAGGCGGAACGACGGCACCGCGATGCCGACCAGAATCAGCACCGGAATCAGCGTCCAGGCCACTTCGACCAAGGTATTATGGGTGGTCCTGGAGGGGACCGGATTGGCTTTGGCGTTGAATTTCACAACGACGATGATCAGCAGCGCCAGAACGAACAGCGTGATCAGGGTGATCAGCACAAACAAGAAGTTGTGAAACCAGGTGATGTTTTCCATCACCGGAGAAGCCGCCCCCTGAAGCTTGTATTCCCATGGCGCTGGCTGCCCCAATTCAGCGAAAGCCGTTCCGCCGGCCGCCAGCGCAACGCCAGCCACCGCTAATCCCAGCATCCGCCGGCCCACTTGGCCCTTCGACATCTTCATGCCGTTCGCGCTCCCTTGATAGTACCCCTGAGCATCCCGGCCGGATGGCTGGAAATGCCTGCACGATCCGCCCCCTGACAAACGGCCGTGGGATGGACTCCAGGAGTACATCGGCCAGATCGCTAGAACGCGTCGAAATCACGCCTCTCAAACCATAATTCTTAGCCTCTCGCAATGCAGTAGTATGTCGTGTACCGATGCATTACAGCTTGGTCTGCTGATGTGACATTTTCCCGAGAAATCAGGCCAAAGCGCCTGATTCGGCGTCCGGCTTCGCTTGACAGCCGGATTACCCGATGTAGGCACAACGGCGGTGCTCCACAGGAACCTGATTCGCGAGTTGCGGAATGGCTCGTCCAGCGTCGGGCTGCCTTCAAGGTGCCGTCATTACCGTATCAGTCCAATACCTCGCACCGAATTGCCCAAGGAAATTGGCGAAGGAACGCTGGCCAAGGGCATGCTGGAAGGATCGACCCCGATGGGGCCTTCAAAAGACCTGAACTGGCACAACACAAACAGGGCCTACCAATTGTCCGCTGCTTTGTCGTCAACCATGCGCCAATTGCTTTGCGTGAGCGTCACGATCGCCAGCCTTCTTGGTCTGACGGTTGTCGCTCGCGCGCAGGGCGCCGTCCGTTCGGTCCATGGTGACTGGCAGATCCGCTGCGACACGCCGCCCGGCGCCCAGGCCGAGCAATGCGCGCTGATCCAGAGCGTGGTGGCGGAGGACCGCTCCAACGCCGGGCTGACCGTTATCGTGCTCAAAACCGCCGACCAGAAGAACCGGCTGATGCGCGTGGTGGCGCCGCTCGGCGTGCTGCTGCCCTCGGGCCTCGGCCTCAAGCTCGACAATGTCGACGTCGGCCGCGCCGGCTTCGTGCGCTGCCTGCCCAATGGCTGTGTTGCCGAAGTCGTGATGGACGACAAGCTGCTGGGTCAGTTGCGCAGCGCGAAGACCGCGACTTTCATCATCTTCGAGACCCCCGAAGAAGGTATCGGCTTCCCGCTCAGCCTCAACGGCCTCGCTGAGGGATTTGACAAGCTGCCGTGAAGGGAGCCCCTCCCTTTTTCGCGCAGGCATGACTATCTTGGCCCTATTGTCGTCCCGGCCAACGAACCGGGCCCCATAGCCACAGGTTACCTTGTTGTAAGACGACCTTTCCGCAAGTCTTTCCCAGAACACCTGGACTTGTGGTTACAGGACCCCGCCTTCGCGGGGACGACCGGAATGCCTGCACTGCATCGGAGCCTCGCATGACCAATCCTGCCACAACCTCGCTCCTCGACCGCGCCAACCTCGATCGCGATTCCGTGCGCACTGAACTGGCGCGGGGCCTGTCCGGCGCTGACGACGGCGAATTGTTTCTGGAATACAGCCAGACCGAGGCGCTGATGTTCGACAATGGCCGGCTGAAGCAGGCGACCTACGACACCTCGCAGGGTTTTGGCTTGCGGGCAGTCAAGGACGACGCGGTCGGCTACGCCCATTCATCCGACGTCTCGCTGCCGGCACTGATCCGCGCCGCCGACGCCGTCGCGGCGGTGCGCGGCGGCTATTCGGGAACGTTCGCCGCGCCTCCCGCGCACACCAATGTTCGGCTTTATGGCGACGACAATCCGCTGGACGCGCCGGGCTTCGAGAGCAAGGTAAAACTGCTCGCCGAGATCGATGCCTATGTCCGGGACAAGGACCCGCGGGTCCGGCAGGTCACCGTCAGCCTGGGCGCGACCTGGCAGGTGGTGGAAATCCTCCGCCCCGACGGCGAGAGCTACCGGGACATCCGCCCGCTGGTGCGCGTCAATATTTCCGTGGTCGCCGGCCAGGGCGACCGCCAGGAAAGCGGCAGCAAGGGCTATGGCGGCCGCGAGGGCTATGCGCGCTTCATCGAAACCAAGGCATGGCGTGAGGCCGCCGACGGCGCGATCCGCGAAGCGATGGTCAATCTTGAATCGGTGCCGGCCCCCGCCGGCGAAATGGACGTCGTGCTCGGCGCCGGCTGGCCCGGCGTGATGCTGCACGAGGCCGTCGGTCACGGCCTGGAGGGCGACTTCAACCGCAAGCAGACCTCCGCCTTTGCCGGCCTGATGGGTCAGCAGGTGGCAGCCAAGGGCGTGACTGTCATCGACGACGGCACCATCGCGTCACGGCGCGGCTCATTGTCGATCGACGATGAGGGCACGCCAACCAACCGCACCGTGCTGATCGAGGACGGCATCCTGGTCGGCTACATGCAGGACCGGCAGAACGCCCGCCTGATGAACATGAAGCCCACCGGCAATGGCCGCCGGCAAGGCTATGCCCATGTGCCGATGCCGCGCATGACCAACACCTATATGCTGGCGGGCGAGCGCGATCCGGCCGAGATTCTCGCCTCCGTCAAGAAAGGTGTCTACGCCGCGAATTTTGGCGGCGGCCAAGTCGACATCACCTCGGGCAAATATGTGTTCCAGTGCACCGAGGCCTACAAAATCGAAAACGGCAAGCTCGGCGCGCCGCTGAAAGGCGCCATGCTGATCGGCAACGGACCGACCGACCTGCACCGCATCACCATGATCGGCAATGACCTCGCGCTGGATTCCGGCATCGGCACCTGCGGCAAGCACGGTCAGGGCGTGCCGGTCGGTGTCGGCCAGCCGACACTGCGGATGGAACGCATTACCGTTGGAGGAACCGGCGGATGAGCGTCGAGAAGTTATCGACCCCGACCAAGACCAGCAGCTGGTTCGACCAGGCGGTCCAACTGGTGGCGATCGTCCTGATCGTTTTCCTCGCCAAGGGCGCTATTGCGGAGCCGTTCTACGTGCCGTCAGGCTCCATGGAGCCGACACTCCTGATCGGCGACGCGCTGCTGGCGTCGAAATATCCTTACGGCTACAGCGACGCCTCGCTGCCGATCCAGATCACCCTGCCCGAAACCGGGCGCGTGTTCGGCGCCGAGCCGAAGCGCGGCGACGTGGTGGTGTTCCGCTGGCCCGGCGACCGCTCGCAGGCATGGGTCAAGCGGGTTGTCGGCCTGCCCGGCGACCGCATTCAGATGCGTCAGGGACAGCTCTTTATCAACGACCGCGCGGCTGAACTGAAGCCGGACGGCATCGGCGAGGCCGAGGACGACAACGGTAGCACCGAGCCGGCGCATCGCTATATCGAGACGCTGCCGGGCGGCGTCAGTCATCAGATTTTCAAGCTTTACGAGAATGGCCGCCTCGACAACACGCCTGAAGTGATGGTGCCGCAGGGTCGGCTGTTCGTCATGGGCGACAACCGTGACAACTCCGCCGATAGCCGCGTTTCCGTCCGGGACGGCGGCGTCGGGTTATTGCCGATGGACGATCTGGTCGGCCGCGCCGACGCCGTGGTCGGATCGTGGGATCTCGGCATCCGCGGCCAGCCGGTGTGGACATGGCTGTCCGGTTTCCGCCTGGCGCGGTTCTTCACCGCGGTGCATTGAGGGCGTCCGCGCCGTGACTTTCGACGACGTCAGAAAACTGACGTTGGCCTGGCCCGAGGTCGAAGACGGCACTTCGTACGGCACGTCCGCGCTCAAGGTCCGCAAGAAGATGCTGGCCCGGCTGAAGGAAGACGGCGACAGCCTGGTCATGCCGGGTATTCCTGCTGACGAGCGCGACATGCTGGTGGCGAGCCAGCCGAAGGTATTCTACTTCACCGACCACTATAAAGATTATCCGATGGTGCTGATCCGGCTGTCGAAGACGAAGCGCGCAACGGTCGAACCGCTGCTGCGCCGCCAATGGCGCGCGCTGGCATCAAAAGCGGCGGTCAGGGCATTCGATCACAGCCAGAAATCATGATTGCGTCGCGCCACCATGGATAAAGACGGGTTTCTCGCCGCCGCGCTTCGCAATCCCGTCCATGAAGCCATCGCCAATGAATTGTCTGACCTGGAGCTGCCGGATGCATGGATCGTCTCCGGATGTCTGGTGCAGACCGTGTGGAATGTATTGACCGGACGCGCCGTCGATTACGGTATTGCTGATTACGATATTTTCTATTTCGACCCTGACATTTCGTGGGAGGCCGAAGACGCCGAGATCCGCCGATTGCAAAGCCGCCTCGCAAAGCTCGGGGTCAAGATCGAGGCGCGCAATCAGGCGCGCGTCCATCTCTGGTATCCGCAAAAGCATCGGCTTCCCTATCCGCCGCTATATTGCTCGACGGAAGGCATCGACCGCTTCCTGACCAAAAACACGCAAGTCGGAATCCGACGCACGCCTAACGCCTACGAAGTCTATGCGCCAAACGGCTTTGACGATGTCGCCAACATGATCGTACGGCCCAATCGAGCTGCCAATTTCTCCACGGCCAATTACGAGGCGAAGGCCGCGCGCTGGAAAGCACTGTGGCCGGAGATCACGGTTTTACCGGCCGAAGCCGAATGACGATGGAACAATCCTAGAGCATGATCCGGAAAAGTGGACACCGGTTTTCCGAAAAGATCATGCTCAAACAAAAAGATGAACGACGAGCACGATTCAACTCGGTTGAATCATGCTCTAGGTGGTGTGGACTCTAAGGATTCCCTTTTAGGAGCAAATCAGATTCAAGGCTTCTTTTTGGGAGGCGGCCTTGGGTGTGATGGATCGGTTGGTTTTGAGCGATGCGGCTTGGGAGCGGATGGCGCCTCTGATTATAGGTCGGCCTGACCAGAAAGGCTCCACCGGGCGCGACAACCGGATGTTCGTGGAAGGTGTGCTGTGGATCGTGCGGACGGGCTCTCCCTGGCGTGATCTTCCGGAAGCGTTCGGGGATTGGAACAGCGTGTTCCGGCGCTTCAGTCGATGGAGCATCAAGGGTGTTTGGTGGCGGATCTTCGAGGCGATGTCCGACGACCCGGATTTCGAATATCTGATCGTCGATTCCACCGTCGTCCGGGCGCATCAGCACGCTGCCGGGGCGAAAAAAGGGGGTCTGAAGATCAGGCGCTTGGCCGCTCGCGCGGCGGCCTGAGCACCAAGATACATCTGGCCGTTCGCGGCCTGGGATGTCCGGTGCGCTTCACGCTTACCGCAGGTCAGAAGGGCGATGCACCGCAAGCCGCCGCATTGATCGAGGGATTGCCCGCCGAGATCGTTATGGCCGATACAGCCTATGACGCCGATCATTTGCGCGAAGCCATCGCCGCCAAGGGAGCGCTCGCCGTCATCCCCAACAACCCGTCACGCGCGCTCAAATATCCGCTCGACAAACATCTCTATGCCCAGCGCCATCTTGTCGAATGCTGCTTCTCCAAGCTCAAGCAATTCCGCCGCGTCGCCACCCGCTTCGAAAAGACCGCTCGAAATTACCTTGCCGTCATCACTCTCGCAGCCATCATCTTATGGATGCGATAAGTGTCCACACCACCTAGCGCACCACGCCCGAGATGAACCCGGGCCTGCGCCGTGGCGGCTTTATTTCCTTTTTCAGGAAGCAATGCGCTTCCCGTCCGACATAGGCCGGCCGCGCGTAAGTCCAGGCCCGGCATTTATTGTCGGCGGTACAGGCCATCTTGCAGGCTTCATCGCCCTCGCCGCTCTTGAGGTCGAAACTCCGGTAATCGCCACCGGCCCGATCGATCGAGGTTTCGATCGCGCCATTGCGCGGCTCGACCACGCCGGCGCCGCGCACGCCGGAAACGCAGCAATCATCCGGCACGCGCGCGGGCACGCTGTTCTTCAGCCAGCATACCGCGCTGCCCCCGATATCCGTCGGATAGTTGAAACTCCATGCCCGGCAGCGCCGGTCGCGTTCGCATAACAGCGCACAATCCACCGGATCGCCTGAAGCCACCGGCGAGTTCTGATAATCGCCGCCCGGACGATCGAAATTGGCCTGCGCCAGCGCCGGGCGCGCCGCCGCGATCGCCACCAATAAAACTGATGTCACCAAACACGCCCTGAGCAGGCGGCCTCCCCACATTCGCGATGCTTTCAATTATCTGGACTGGACCGCAGTTTGCGGGCTGCCATTTGATCGCCATCAACCTGTACGGCAGATGAACGGCACAAAAGGCCGCCGGGAAGGCCCGGAGTGTGACGCCCTTTCTGGACGAAAGCGCTCCGCCCGGGCCGCGTCCGAGCTACTAGGCTTTCTTGGCCAAGCTTTCGCTCGGAAACCGCTTTAGAAAGCGTATTCCTCATAGGCCGGTTCCACAGAACCTTGCCAGGAGCCGTGAAATTTCTCCAGCATCTCCTCGGCCGGGGAGTGCCCGCAGTCGATGGTTCGCTCCAGCGGCTCCAGATGACGGCTTTCGTCACGGCCCAACTGATCGACCCGGCCGCGCCGCCGCAGGCCTGAATGCGCCAGCGTCACGCATTCCTTGGCGATTTCGAACAGATAGCGGTCCCTGATCCTGGCCTTGAAGCCGAAGCGCGGCACATCATCGCGCAACGCCTGACGCTCATGTGCATTCCAGTGCTTGACGATGTCCCACGCTGCATCGAGGCTGGTGTCGTCATAGAGCAAGCCGACCCAGAACGCCGGCAGCGCCGGCAGCCGTCCCCACGGCACGCCGTCGGCGCCGCGCATTTCCAGATAGCGCTTCAAACGCACCTCGGGGAAAATCGTCGACAGATGATTGGCCCAATCCGACAGCGTCGGACGCTCACCGGGGAAAGCGGGATTCTTGCCGTTAAAGAAATCGCGGAACGACGAGCCCGCGACATCGATATAGGCATCGCCGCGCTTGACGAAATACATCGGCACATCCAGCGCATAATCGACCCAGCGTTCAAACCCCATGCCGTCCTCGAACGCCCACGGGATCATGCCGGAGCGGGCATTGTCGGTGTCGCGCCAGATCTCGGAGCGGAACGACTGGAAGCCGTTCGGCTTGCCCTCGGTAAACGGCGAATTGGCGAACAGAGCGGTGGCCACCGGCTGCAGCGCCACCGACACACGCAGCTTCTTGACCATGTCGGCTTCCGAGGAGAAGTCGAGATTGGTCTGCACCGTGCAGGTCCGGTACATCATGTCGAGGCCGTACCGACCGACCTTCGGCATGTAGTTGGTCATGATCTTGTAGCGGCCCTTCGGCATCACCGGAATCTGTGCGCGCGACCATGATGGCGTCATGCCGAGCCCGAGAAATCCGATGCCCAGCGGCGCAGCGATCTCGCGCACCTGCGCCAGATGCGCCATCAGTTCGGACTGGGTCTGATGCACGGTCTCGACCGGCGCGCCGGACAATTCGAACTGTCCGCCCGGTTCCAGCGAAATCGCACCACCGCCGGTGACGTCGTACAAGCCGATGATGTTGCCGCGCTCCATGATCGGCTCCCAGCCGAGCAGGAGTTTCATGCCGTCGAGCAGCGCACCGATGCCGCGCGCGCCTTCGTAAGCCACGGGATGGTGGCCCTCGAGCGTGAACGGCGTCTTCTCGTGCTCGGTGCCGATCCGGAATTCGGAAACCGGCTTCGCGCCGGCTTCCAGCCACGCGACTAATTCGTCGCGCGATTGCAGCGGCGTCATATCGATCTGGTCACGCGCCATACAAATTCCGGATAAAAAGCGCTTCGACCGAACGCGCACGGTGTCGGGGATATCCCCGAACCAACGGGTCCGGGAATGCGGGATAGGAGAACAATATCATCGGGCGGCCACGCCGTCTCGGACGGCAAGTACCGGCGCCTCGTCACACGAGCAGCCCAGGCGGTCAAGCAGGCCGCAGAGCTTGACGGCATCCGCGTCGGACAATTTCGAGCCGACATGCTTTTCGATCGCGGCCGAATACGCGCTCCACATCTTCTTCTGCAACTCGCGTCCGGCCTCGGTGATCTCGACGAACTGGCCGCGCTTGTCGACCTTGCATTCGCGGCGCGCCGCCAATCCCTCGTCCACCAGCCGGTCGATCAGCCGCGAGGTCGAGTATTGCGGGATCAGCATCTGCTTTTCCAGCTCAACCGGCCGCATTTCGCCTGTCGGCGCGCGCGACAATTCGAGCAACGCGTCATACCAGGCCAGCGGCGGGAAGCCGGCCTTCTTCAGCTCCTGCTCGACCGCGTCGAGCACCCGGCTCTGGATGCGCATCAGGCGTATCCAGGCGGCGGTCGCCTCGGTTGATGGTTTGCGTTTCATGGTTCGGTCCATAGATGAGACGCGGCAGTGTACCGCACTAAATGCAGCTGCATCAATCTTGACTATTCCATGCAAATGCATTTAAACGCACCTGCATTCGAGCCCCCGGCCTCGGACAGCCAATAATTCACAGGAGGAAATATCCCATGAAGCTCTATTACGCGCCCGGCGCCTGCTCACTCTCGCCCCACATCGCGCTGCATGAAGCCGGTCTCGCCCACGAACTCGTGAAGGTCGACCTCAAGGCGAAAAAGACCGAAACCGGCGAGGACTTCGCCGCCATCAATCCGAAGGGCCAGGTGCCGGCGCTGATGCTGGACAGCGGCGAACTGGTGACCGAAGGCCCGGTGATCGTCCAGGTCATCGCCGACAAGGCCCCCGGCAAGCATCTCGCGCCGGCCAACGGCACCGACGAACGCTACAAGATGCAGGAATGGCTGAACTTTACCACCAGCGAGCTGCACAAGAATTTCAGTCCGTTGTTCAATCCGGCAATCCCGGATGAAGTGAAGAAGTTTTTCGTCGATCGCATCGTCGGCAAGTTCAAATATGCCGACTCCCAGCTTGCCGGCCGCGATTATCTGATGGGCAAGCAGTTCACGGTCGCCGACGGCTATCTGTTCGTGATGCTGGCCTGGGCGGACCGCATGAAGATCGACCTCTCCGGGATGAAGAACCTGATGGCCTTCAAGGATCGCGTCGCGGCACGGCCCAACGTGCAGGCGGCGCTGAAGATGGAAGGCCTGTTGAAGGCGGCGTGATCCTTTAGCAATCGCGCATCAAAGTTTCGTCATGCCCGGCCTTGTGCCGGGCATCCACGTCTTTGATTCGCGCCGTAAAACAAGGCGTGGATGGCCGGGACGAGCCCGGCCATGACGTCGAGAGTTTATTCGAGGCTCCGGCGTTGACGACTTAGGCCGCCGCCTGCTTCTTCGGCGGAAAGCGTCCGTAGAAGGTCTCGCCCTTCGCCGCCATGTCGACCAGCAGTTTGGGCGGCGAGAAGCGCGAGCCGTATTTGGCCTCGAGCTTGTGGCAAAGCTCGACAAACTTCTTGGTGCCCAAGAAGTCGATATAGGACAGCGTGCCGCCGGTGAACGGGGCGAAGCCGAAGCCCAGGATCGAGCCGACATCAGCCTCGCGCATATCGGTGATGACGTGATCCTCGACGGTGCGCGCGGCTTCCACCGCTTGGACAACGAGAAAGCGCTGCTTCATCTCTTCGATGTCGAGCGTATCCGGGTCGAGGTGTTTCGGCTGCAAGCCGCCGAGCGCCGACCACAGGCTCTTCTGGCCCTTGCCCTTCTCCGGATAGTCGTAAAAGCCCTTGCTGTTCTTGCGGCCGAAGCGGCCTTGTTTCTCGACCATCTCGACCAGCAGCTTCTTCTGGGCCTGATCGATGGCATTGGCGCCGAGATCGGCCTCGGTTGCCTTCATGATCTTGAGCACGAGATCGAGCGCGACCTCGTCCGACAGCGACAGCGGTCCGACCGGCATACCCGCCATCTTCGCGGTGTTCTCGATCATCGCCGGCGGAACGCCTTCCATCAGCATTTCCAGGCCTTCGGCGGTGAAACGCAGCACGCAGCGATTGGCGAAGAAGCCTCTGCTATCATTGACCACGATCGGCGTCTTGCCGATGGTGCGCACATAATCCAGCGCGGTGGCGAGCGCGACGTCGCCGGTGTTCTTGCCGACGATGATCTCCACCAGCATCATCTTCTCGACCGGCGAGAAGAAATGAATGCCGATGAACTTGCCCTGGTCCTTGAATTCCTCCGCCAGCGAATTGATCGGCAGCGTCGAGGTGTTGGAGGCAAAGATTGCATCTGATTTCAACAGCGGCTGCGCCTTGGCGTAGGTTTCCGCCTTGACCTTGCGATCCTCGAACACCGCCTCGATGATGAGGTCGCAATCCTTGAGCACGTTGTAATCGGCGGTCGCACTGATGCGCGACAGGATCTTCTCGCGATCGCCCTCCTTGGCGCGGCCCTTCTTGATCAGATCGTCGATCACGGCGCTGGCGTGGCCCTTGCCCTTGTCGGCGCTCTCTTGGTCGCGGTCGATCAGCACCACGTCGATGCCGGCACGCGCCGAAACGTAACCGACGCTGGCGCCCATGAAACCTGCCCCGATCACGGCGAGCTTCTTGACCTTGGTCGGCGGCACGTTCTGCGGGCGGCGGGCGCCCTTGTTCAATTCCTGCATCGACAGGAACAGGCTGCGGATCATCGCCGCGGCTTCCTTGCTGCGCAGGATTTGCGCAAAGTGGCGCGACTCAACCCGCAAGGCAGCGTCGATCGGCAACTGCAGGCCTTCATACACGCACTGCATGATGGCGCGCGCGGCCGGATAATTGTCGTAGGTCTCGCGGCGGAAGATCGCGTTGCCGGCCGGGAACATCATCATGCCGGCTTTGGAGTAAACCGGTCCGCCCGGCAGCTTGAAACCCTTTTCATCCCAGGGCGCGACCGCCTTGCCGCCGCCCTTGATCCAGTCCTTTGCGGTCTTGATCAGATCGGCCGCGGGAACCACGGCATCGACCAGCTTCAGCGCCTTGGCCTTGTCGAGCGTGATCGCCTCGCCCTTCAACAGCAACTGCATCGCATCCTGCGGCGGCACGATGCGTGGCACGCGCTGGGTGCCGCCAGCGCCGGGGAAAAGCCCGACCTTCACTTCCGGCAGGCCGAGACGGGTCTTGGGATTTTCGGCAGCGACCCGGTAATGGCACGACAGCGTCAGTTCGAAGCCGCCGCCGAGCGCCAGCCCGTTGATGGCGGCAACCCACGGCTTGCCGGAGGTCTCGATGCCACGGAACACCAGGGAGAAGCGGCGGCTCTGGTCGAACAGCATCTGGTTGGCGGCTTCTTCGCCCCTGGCCTTGAGCACGTCGGCATAAGTACGGGCCATGCCTTCGAGCATCGACAGGTCGGCGCCGGCCGACAACGCTTCCTTGCCCGAGGTGATGACGACGCCCTTCACAGCGGCATCGGCCGAGGTCTGCTTCACGATCGCTTCGAGTTCGTTGATCGAGGTCTCATCGAGCACGTTCATCGAACGGCCCGGCGTGTCCCATGTCACCAGCGCGATGCCGTCGGCGTCGGTCTCGATCTTGAAATTTTTGTAGGCCATGTTGGTCGCTCCCAATTGGTTTTCCCTTCTCCCCTTGTGGGAGAAGGTGGCGAGAACAAGCGAAGCGCGTTCGAGCCGGATGAGGGGTTTGTCTCCGCGGATAGAGACCCCTCACCCGCCCTCGCTCCGCGAGGGCACCCTCTCCCGCAAGGGGAGAGGGTAAGAATTCAAACCCGCTCGATGATCGTCGCTGTGCCCATGCCGCCACCGATGCACAGCGTGACCAGCGCGGTCGACTTGTCCGTGCGCTCGAGTTCGTCGAGCACGGTGCCCAGGATCATCGCACCGGTAGCGCCGAGCGGATGGCCGAGCGCAATCGCACCGCCATTGACGTTGATCTTGGCGGTGTCGATGTCGAAGGCCTGGATGTAGCGCAATACCACCGAGGCGAACGCCTCGTTGAGTTCGAACAGATCGATGTCCGATTTCTTCATGCCCGAGCGTTCGAACAGTTTTCTGGTGACGTCGACCGGCCCGGTCAGCATCATCGCAGGCTCCGAGCCGATATTGGCGAAGGCGCGGATTTTCGCCCGCGGCTTCAGGCCATGCTTGCTGCCGGCTTCCTTGCTGCCGAGCAGGACAGCGCCGGCGCCATCGACGATCCCCGACGAATTGCCGGCGTGATGAACGTAATTGACGCGCTCGATTTCCGGATGCGACTGGATCGCCACCGCATCGAAGCCGCCCATCTGGCCGACGGTCGCGAATGACGGCTGCAATTGACCCAGCGACTGCATCGTCGTCGAGGGCCGCATATGCTCGTCCTTGGCCAGAATGGTCAGCCCGTTGACGTCCTTGACCGGAACCACCGAATTCTTGAAGCGGCCTTCGTCCCACGCTTTCGCCGCGCGCTGCTGGCTCTGCACCGCATAGGCATCGACGTCGTCGCGCGAAAAGCCGTATTTGGTCGCGATCAGATCGGCGGAGACGCCCTGCGGCATGAAATAGGACGGCACCGCGATCGAGGGATCCATCGGCCAGGCGCCGCCGGAGGCGCCGATGCCGACGCGGCTCATCGATTCGGCGCCACCGCCGATGGTGAGTTCATGCTGACCGCTCATGATCTGGGCAGCGGCAAAATTCACGGCATCGAGACCGGAGGCACAGAAGCGACTGATCTGGACGCCGGGAACGGATTCGCCGAGGCCCGCCTGCAGCGCTGCGAAACGCGCGATATCCGAGCCGGCCTCGCCGACCGGATCGACCACGCCGAGAATGACGTCGTCGACGATATCCTCGCCGAGATTGTTGCGCTCCTTCAGCGCTTTCAGCGGCACTGTCGCCAGCGCCAGCGCGGTCACCTCATGCAGCGCGCCATCGGCCTTGCCGCGGCCGCGCGGCGTGCGAACGTGATCGTAGATATATGCCTCAGGCATGACGCCCTCCTGGTATGAGGATCATAATATATAGGCGAATTGCGGGATGTCGCGGATTTCTTGGCGGATTTCTTGGCAGTTTTCTTGGCGGCCGCGAAAGGGTTTCTCCAATCAGAACGCTTCGGCCGGCAATTCCATGGTGGTCGCGCTTCCGGTCTGGATGCGCGCAAGATGCAGCGCCGTTTCCGGCAGCATCCGTTCCATGAAGAAACGGCCGGTCACCAGCTTGGTGGTGAGATAGGACGTCGCGCCGCTGCCCGCAATCTTGTCCTGCGCGACTTTCGCCATCCGCGCCCACATATAGGCAAAGGTGACGCGGCCGAACAATTGCATGTAATCGGTGGCGCCGGCGCCGGCATTATCGGGCTTGGCCATCGCATTCTGCATCAGCCAGGTCGTGGCTTGCTGCAAATGGCCGAGCGCGGTTGAGAGCGGCGCGACAAAGGGCTTCATGGCCTCATCGGCGCCGTGCTCCTTGGCGAACGCTGCGACCTCGCCGAAGAACGACATCACCGCGCGGCCACCATTACGCGGCAATTTGCGGCCGACGAGATCAAGTGCCTGAATGCCGTTGGCGCCCTCATAGATCATGGCGATACGCGCATCGCGCACGAACTGCTCCATGCCGTTTTCGGCGATGTAGCCGTGGCCGCCATACATCTGCTGCGCCAGCACGGCATTGGAAAATCCCACGTCGGTCAGAACGCCTTTCATGACCGGCGTCATCAAACCCATGTGATCGTCGGCGGCGTCGCGATCCTTGGGGTCGCTGGATCGGTGCGCAACGTCGCTTTTCAGCGACGTCCATACCACCATCGCGCGCGCCGCTTCGTTGAAGGCGCGAATCGTAAGCAGCGTGCGGCGCACGTCGGGATGCACGATGATCGGATCGGCCGGCTTGTCCGGCGCCTGCGGCCCGGAGAGCGCGCGGCCCTGCAGCCGATCGCGGGCATAGGCGACGGCGTTCTGATAGGCGACCTCGGATTGCGCCAACCCCTGCACCGCGACGCCAAGCCGCGCCTCGTTCATCATCACGAACATGCCCTGCATGCCCTTGTTCTCTTCGCCGATCAGCCAGCCGGTGGCGCCGTCATAGTTCATCACGCAGGTGGAATTGCCGTGAATTCCCATCTTGTGCTCGATCGAGCCGCAGGAGACGCCGTTGCGCGCGCCGAGCGATCCATCGGCATTGACCAGAATCTTCGGCACCACGAACAGTGACACGCCCTTGATGCCGGCGGGCGCGCCTTCGATGCGCGCCAGCACCAGATGGATGATGTTGTCAGCGAGATCGTGCTCGCCGGCGGAGATAAAGATCTTCGTGCCCGTGATCTTGTAGCTGCCGTCGGCCTGCTTGGCGGCCTTGGTGCGCAGCAGGCCGAGATCGGTGCCGCATTGCGGCTCGGTGAGGTTCATGGTGCCGGTCCACTCGCCCGCCACCATCTTGGGCACGAACATCTTTTTCTGTTCGGGCTTGCCATGCACGATCAGCGCCGCGGTCGCGCCCATGGTCAGGCCGCCATACATCGAAAACGCCATATTCGCCGCACTCTGGAATTCAGTGACGACCTGGCTGAGCGTGACCGGCAATCCCTGGCCGCCAAATTCGGTCGGCGCGGACAAGCCGAGCCAGCCGCCTTCGGCGACCTGCTTGAACGCTTCCTTGAAACCTTTCGGGGTGGTGACGCTGGCATCGTCGTGCCTGACGCAGCCTTCGAGATCGCCGACCCGGTTGAGCGGCTGCAACACTTCTTCGCTGAGTTTCGCGGCCTCGCCCAATATCGCCTCCCGCACATCGGCCGAGGCATCGCTGAAGCCGGGGAGATTGTCGTAGCGGTCAATCTGGAAAACGTCGTTGAGCAGGAAATTGACGTCTTCCAACGGGGCTTTGTAGATCGGCATTGTATCCTCCCGGCTGGCTGGCGCCCCTTTAAGGGAGATTTTGCAGCGCAGCAATCATTGAGTTCCGGAAACCGACCCTAGCCGGTTCCGGGCGCGAACGGCAGTCATTGCGACAACGTGGCCACTAAAGCCGGCTGTCGCCCGGCCCCAACCTGGTCAGTTATCCTCGAAAGGTAACTTTAAGGCGCCTCGGCCCAATTCCTTAACCCGTTATTTACCGTGACGCGAAAAAGTCGGGATGTGAGGCAGACGACCTGCGCGAAATTCGATTGTCTCTTCAATTGGGACGCGCGGGGAGACTGAAGGCGCAAGGTTAGCGTCGGGGTCGGAACCGGATCAGAGCATGAATTCGCGCGTATCGTGGAGTGTTGACGGCATCGATCCATCCGTGCGCGAAAGGGCCGAGGCGGCCGCGCGCCGCGCCGGCATGTCGTTGAGCGACTGGCTCAATTCCACGATCGGCGATTCCACCCCGCCGGATTTTCGTGCGATGGCGGATCAACGGCCGGCGATGCCGAGCCGCGAGACCCGTGATGTTGCCGACATTCATCAGCGGCTGGATTCCATCACCCGCCAGATCGAACAGATCTCGCGGCCAGCTCCGCGAACCGATGCGCCGCGCAACGACGCGCTTCGCGGCGAGCCGGCCGTCGCGCGGCAATTGAACGACGCCATCTCGCGCCTCGACGCCCGTCTGTCGCAAATCTCGAATCCCGCGCCGGCGAGAAATATCCAGCTTCAGGACAAGCAGCGCCAGACCGATCTGGTCGAGCGTGCGGCGGCCCAGATCTATCGTCCGTCGCCGCCGCTCAGCCCGTCGCTCGACTCGGCGATCGCGGAAATTACCGCGCGCCAGAGCGAACTGGATGGCGCCGCGCCGCGGCCGATGCCGTCACGCAACGCTCCGCCCATCGCTCCCGCCATGTCGGCGCCCATCCCGCCGACGCCTGCCGTGCCGGCGGGACCGGACTTCTCGTCGCTGGAGCGCCATCTCTTCAAGATCACGAGCCAGATCGAAGCTTTGCAGCGCCCCGACGGAATCGAGCAATCGATATCGGCGTTCCGCAGCGAACTGGCGGAGATTCGTGCCGCCATCACCGAAGCGATGCCGCGCCGGGCGATCGAATCGATCGAGAACGAAATCCGCTCGCTGTCCCGTCGCATCGACGACACCCGCCAGAGCGGCAGCGACGGGCAGGCCCTGGCCGGCATCGAACGCGCGCTCGGCGAAATTCGCGAGGCGCTGCGCTCGCTCACGCCGGCGGAACAACTGACCGGCTATGACGACGCGATCCGCAATCTGGGCGCCAAGCTCGATCTGATCCTGCGCACCAACGAGGACCCCTCGACGGTGCATCAGCTCGAAAGCGCGATCGCAGCACTTCGTTCCATCGTCTCCAATGTCGCGTCCAACGACGCCCTGGCGCGGCTGACCGACGACGTGCGCACGCTATCGGCCAAGGTCGACCAGCTCGCCGACGCCGGCAACAACAATGATTCCTTCGCAATCCTCGAGCAGCGCCTCGTCGCGCTGACTTCGTCGCTCGAAAGCCGCGAACGGCCGGTCGCAAGCGACAATTCGCAGCAATTGGAAAATGCGGTGCGGGCGCTGTCCGACCGCCTCGACCGTATGCCGGTCGGCAACGACAGCGCATCCGCGTTTGCGCATCTCGAACAGCGCGTATCGTATTTGCTCGAACGCCTCGAATCCTCAGCCGATCACCGCTCCGGCAATCTCGGTCGCGTCGAGGACGGGCTGCAGGATATTCTGCGTCATCTCGAAAACCAGCATGCGAGCTTTGCCACGCTGACCGAGAACAGCCGAAACACGGCAGCGCCGCTGGACGCCGGCCTTGCCGACATCTTCAAGCGCGAACTGTCCGATATCCGTTTCAGCCAGACGGAACGCGACCGCCACACCCAGGATTCGCTCGAAGCCGTTCACAACACGCTCGGCCATGTGGTCGACCGGCTGGCGATGATCGAAGGCGATCTGCGCACCGTACGTTCCGCGCCAGTGACGCCGCCACCGGAAGCACCTGCCGCTCCCCGCCCTGCCCCGCCAGAGGTAGATGCGCCGCGCGCGGCGGTGCCGGCTCAGCCAAAACCGGAATTACCCAACCCTGCCGCGGCCGAGGCGCATTTCGCCGCCGCGCCGCGCGAATTTCACGCCGTTCAGCCGGCTGTTCCGACCGCCGCCGCCGTGCTGCCGAAAGCGATCAGCGAAATTCTTGAACCACACGCCGCCCCAGCTCGCGCTACGCTCGCGCCGGAGCTGCCGCCCGATCACCCGCTCGAGCCGGGAACACGGCCGACAGGGCGGCCGGCTTCCCCGTCAGAGCGCATCGCCGCTTCGGAAAACGCCATCAGCGAAATTTCGGCCGCGGCACCCGCGCCGGCCACTGCCACCAATTTCATTGCCGCCGCGCGCCGCGCGGCCCAGGCCGCCGCGGCCGCGCCCCCTAACGGCAAGGCCGCCAAGCCGGCCAAGGCGGCGGCACGTACAGCTCAGAACGCTGCCGCCGGCGACAAGCCCAAGGAAGCCTCGACGATCACCTCCAAGATTCGCTCGCTGCTGGTCGGGGCGAGCGTGGTCGTCATCGTGCTCGGCTCGTTCAAGATGGCAATGAACCTGCTCGACAGTGCCGGCGCGCCGCAGCCGGCCGCCGTTGAGAATTCGAGCGAGCCGCCGACTCCGGCTCAATCACCCCCCGATCAAAACGCCACACCGGCGCCGCCGGCACCGGCCATGCCTTCGATGACGGCGCCCACCCCGATCAACCGGCAATCCTTCAACGGCTACACGCCTGACAACGCCGACAGCGTTGCCTCGGCGACGATTCCGTCCTCCGCGGCCGCACCTTCCGGCTCGCCCAGCGACATCACAGGCACGATTCCGGCCGTAGCGCCGGGCGCGGCCAGCCCCAAGCTCGGCATGGTGCAGGTCCCGCCGACGGAAAGATTGCCGGACGCGATTGGCGGACCGGTGCTGCGCAGTGCTGCGCTCAAGGGCGATCCCACCGCGGCCTATGAGATCGGCGTGCGCTACGCCGAAGGCAAAGGTGTTACAGCGAATTTCGACGAAGCGGCGAAATGGTATGATCGCGCGGCGCAAGCCGGTGTGATCCCCGCCGTCTTCAGGCTCGGCACGCTCTATGAAAAAGGCACCGGCGTGCAAAAGGACGCCGCTATCGCGCGCCGCTACTACATGCAGGCGGCCGAGCGCGGCAACGCCAAGGCGATGCACAATCTCGCCGTGCTGGATGCCGATGGCGGCGGCAACGGCGCCAACTACAAGAGCGCGGCGCAATGGTTCCGCAAGGCGGCCGATCGCGGCGTAGCGGACAGCCAGTTCAACCTCGGCATTCTCTATGCCCGCGGCATCGGCGTCGAACAGAATCTCGCCGAATCCTTCAAATGGTTCAGCCTGGCGGCGGCGCAGGGCGACGCCGACTCGGCCCGCAAGCGCGACGATATCGCCAAGCGTCTTGATGCCCAGTCGCTCGCCGCCGCAAAGCTTGCGATCCAGACCTTCACGCCAGAACAGCAGCCCAGCGACGCCATCAACGTGGCAACCCCGACAGGCGGATGGGACAGCGCGCCCGTGCAGGCCGGCGCGGCAAAGCCCGCCAAGCCGGCTTCGATCAAGCGCGCCGCGCGTTAATCTGAATTATTCACCACGTCGGAAGTTGCCTCGATGGCGGGCGGCCAAAAGGCCGCACCCTGCGGATTCTTGAGTCCCTCAGCCCTACAATTTCGGCTATGCAGAGACGCGGAAATTGATCCACGCTTCCCTGGAAGCATGATCCAGTTTTGCCTCGGGATAAACGTGAAGTGTTTGCCCGGACGTCATGCTCGATAATTAGAATAGAGCGCGATGGCCATTGCGCTTAGAAACCACGCCGTGAGCGGTTTCGGCCAGCCTCAGGGCTCATTCCGAAGCAAACGCGCGTGCAACTTTTCCTGCCGATAGCCGACCTTCCGGTCAATATTTTCCTCATCCTCGCGATGGGCGCGGCGGTTGGTTTCGTGTCGGGCATGTTCGGCATCGGCGGCGGTTTTCTGATGACGCCGCTGTTGATCTTCATCGGCATCACACCTGCGGTCGCGGTTGCCTCCGTTGCGAGCCATATCGCCGCTTCGTCATTTTCCGGCGCGATATCCTATTGGCGCCGCCGCGCCATCGATCCCGTCCTGGCATTGGTGCTTTTGAGCGGCGGTATCATCGGCACCGCATTGGGGGTCTGGACCTTCACGCAATTGCGCGCGCTCGGTCAGCTCGATCTGCTGATCGCGCTGTCTTACGTCATCCTGCTGACCACCGTGGGCGGGCTGATGTTCTGGGAAGGGCTGCGCGCAATCATGCGGGCCAGGCGCGGCGTCAAGGTTTCGCTGCGCCGCCCGGGCAGCCACGGCTGGATCCACGGATTGCCGCTGAAGATGCGCTTCAAGCGCTCCAAGATTTACCTGTCGGTGATTCCGGTTGTCACCGTAGGCGCCATCATCGGCTTTATCGGCGCGGTGATGGGCATTGGCGGCGGCTTCATCCTGGTTCCGATCATGATCTATCTGCTGCGGGTGCCGACCGCTACCGTGGTCGGCACCTCGATGGTGCTGACGCTCGTCACCATGCTGTTCGCCACCATGATGCACGCCGTCACCAACCATCTCGTCGATGCCGTGCTGGCGCTGATCCTGATGATCGGCGGCGTGACTGGCGCGCAATTCGGTGCCCGCGCCGGCCAGAAGATCCGCGGCGAACATTTGCGGCTGCTGCTCGGACTGTTGATTCTCGCGGTCGGAATTCGTTTCGCGGTCGAACTGGTGATCCGGCCCGACGATCTCTTCACCATCCGCGAGGGGGGCGCCGGATGATCGCGCGCAGGTCGCTCGCAGCCTTTGGCGCGGTCCTGGTGCTGAGCGCCGCTGGCGCGATACCGGTCGCGCGCGCGGAGCGATTGATCGTGTCAGTCTCCAATCACCGGGTGACGGTGACGCCGAATTATTCCGGCGAGGAGCTGGTGCTGTTCGGCTCGGTCGAGAAGGACGCCTCCACGCCGGCCAGCCGCACCGCCTATGATCTCGTGGTGACCGTCAGCGGTCCGCGCGCCGACATGGTGACGCGGCGCAAGGAACGTAAATTCGGCATCTGGATCAATACCGACTATCGGCAATTTCTCGAGGTGCCGACCTATCTCGCGCTGTTTTCAAACCGGCCCTTCGATGCCATCGCCTCGCCTGAAGTGCAGCGCCGGCAGCAGCTCGGCCTCAACAACGTGCTGCTCACGCAGCGGGTCGGGCCCGACTACGCCGACGTGGTGCCGAACGATGCGTTCCGCAGCGCATTCGTGCGGCTGCGCTCCGAACATGGCCTCTATCGCGAGGCGACTTCCGCGGTGACCTTCCTGACGCCGACGCTGTTTCGCACCGGTATTCCGCTTCCGGCGGAAGTACCGATCGGCACCTACGACGTCGAGATCAAGCTGTTTTCGGACGGCGCGCTGGTGACCCATACCGAGACCGCCTTCGAAATCGTCAAGGTTGGTTTCGAGCAGTTCGTCGCGAACAGCGCCCGCCAGAACGGCCTTGTCTACGGGCTGTTTACCGCCTTCATGGCGCTGATGACCGGCTGGATGGCGTCGATCGTCTTCCGCAAGGATTGATGATAGTTCCAGGCGGCCGAGACAGGCATTGCGATTCTCCCAACGCACATCACTGATGTATGTTTTATCCTGCCCATGATCCCGGAGAGTTGGTGTGACCAGCGTCGAAGCCAAACCGGTTCGCCGGGGCCGTCCCCGCTCCAGCGAAACCGAACAGGCGATCCTCGAGAGCGCCTATCGCATCATGGCGTCGGAAGGCCTCGCTGCGGCCAGCATCGATGCTGTCGCGCGCTATTCCGGCGTTTCCAAAATGACGATCTACAAATGGTGGCCGACCAGGGAAGCCCTCCTGATCGACGCATTTCTGCGGCAGGCTTCCTCGATGCTGCCATTGCCGGACCAGGGCGATCCGCTGGCCCGGTTGAAAAAGCATGCGTCGGCCTATGTCGACGCCCTCAACGGTGATTTCGGCAAGGTGCAGCTCGCGGTCATTTCCGAATGCATCGCCGGCACGGGGTCGGCGAAGATCTTCTCCGAACGCTATCTTGCGATTCGACGGAACATCGCCGTCGGGATCATCAAGGCAGGCCAAAAAGACCGAAGCATCCTCGCATCGGACTCCGCCGGCGACCTGTACGACCGGATCTACGGCACGTTGTTTTATCAATACGTCTTTGGATTCCGCAGTTTGACAAAAGATTACGCGGAGAAACTGGTTACTTCGGTGCTGGCGAAAAAATAACACGCTTACGGGGTTGTCGCCGCTGCGCTCTCGCGGGCCCGGCGAAACCACGCCCAGGTCTGTCGCGTGACCTTTCGATATCCCGGCCCCTGATGCACAATTCGGTCGGCGACCATCGCGTTCAGCTTCGGCAATGCGTGGAACGGGACCGATGGATAGGCATGGTGCTCGGCGTGGAATGGCATGTTCCAGGCAAACCATTTTGTCAGCGCGCCGGTATAGGTGGTCCGGGTATTCTCAAAGGCGCTTCGGGTGCGTTCGCAACCGGTGTGCTCCGCAAAGAGATACGGGCGCAGGATCATCTGGCCCAGCACCAGCGGGACCAGCCAGATCCAGAGCAACAAAGTCGTTGGCCAGGCGATCGAGGCGATCAGCAGCCACAGATAGATGAGCGCATAGGCGCGGGCCTCCCGAACCACGAGGCTGCGCTTGTTCTCCGGAATCCACGGCACCACCACGTTGCCTGTGATGGCGTGCCGCAACATCAGCACGGTCCGCTTCGCCAGTTGCTGGATGCCGGTATAGGCAATCGCGAGCCGCGTATCCGAGGTCGGAATCGTGCCGTTCAGGAGCTCGGGATCCCGCGTCGGATCCTGGGTGAAGCGATGATGGTCCCAATGAAACAGCGTGTAATATTCGTAAGGGTACCCAATGATGAGCGCCGACAGATGGCCGAGCCCGACATTGAGAAACCGGCTCCTGAAGACGGTCTTGTGAGCCGCTTCGTGCATCGGCATGAACAGAAACGCGACCAGATATCCCTGGATGGCAATCAAGGGGACCGCGAGCCATCGGCCGTCAGTCGCCATCGTCAGCCAGATCGAGGTTCCGATCACCGCAATCGCGGCATAATGCGTGATGGAACGGACCAGCCCGGGCGCGTTCGAGCGCACCGAGAGCTCCTTGAGCTGGACCGGCGTGAGAGCCCGGCCTTCGATCAAGCGATCGGCATGCGTTTCCATCGTCACGGATGAAGTCCTCCTGTTTTCACGCCAGCCCCGCGAACAGGGCATCGTGAAATAAGTGGACAATTCGTACACTAAATAGGAAAGCGCGCCAAGCTCGAATAACGATCACTTCGCCTGAAACGATAGCACGGCTTTTATTTCCGATGCGCCAGCGCGGTGCCGGGATGTGACGATGCGCCAACGGCGGATCGGGCGGGACGCGTGACCAGATAGATACCCAACGCCACCGGAACGATGCCGATCAAATCCCTGACTTCCACATGCTCGCCAAGCACGATCCAGGCGAACAGCATGCCGAGCGGCGGCATCAGGAAATGATAGGCACTGGCCGCGGTGGCTCCGCACACCTTCAACAGATGAAACCACAACAGATACGCCAGGATCGATCCGCCGAGCACGAGGAAGGCGAAGGCACCCAGCAAGCGCGCATTCGGCACGATGTCGCCGACGCTGGCGAAGGTGAGCGCGAAGGGCAACAGCGCAATCCCGCCGGCGAGATTTTGGATGCCATTGCCGATCCACAGGCTGCCCTTTGGCGCCAGCAGCTTGAACAGGATGGTGCCCATCACGATCGACATCAGCGACGCCAGCGTGAACAGGATGCCGTGCCAATCGTCGGTGCCAACCGACATCCGGTGCCAGACGATGAAGCTGACGCCGATGATGCCGAGCAACAACCCCATGACCTTGCGCGAGGTCAGCGTCTCCCCAAGAAACAGCGCGGCAAGCATCGCCGTGAACACCGGATTGGCGCTGACGATCAGGCCACCGAGGCCGGCGGATACGGTCTTCAGTCCGGTATAGCCGAGCCCGAGATAGAGCGCGTTGTTGGCGACGCCGAGGATCGCAAAGATCGCGGCATCGCGCCAGGTGAGCTGCCATCGCTCGCCGCGAACTGCGGAAATACCGAGGATCAGGACACCCGCAAGCGAAAACCGCGCGGTGAGCAGGATCAGCGGCGGGCAATAGGTGACGCCGATCTTGCCGGCGACGAAGGCAAAGCTCCACAGCAGGCAGAACACGCCGATATAGAACGGCAGCGGATTGAAGGTGGCGCGGGGAACCGCAACGGAGGGGGCGAGCGACATGGGATTTCTCCTTTCCCTTGACGTAGGCCCGCGCGTTGCTATTTGGAAATTAAATGATAAACTAGGCATCAGTGGATTTATAAATAGGTGATCCCATGCTCGATCTCGAACTGCTGCGCAGCTTCGTCTCGGTGGTCGATGCCGGCGGCTTTACCCGCGCCGGCGAGCGCGTTCACCGCACCCAGTCGACCGTCAGTCAGCAGATCAAGCGTCTGGAAGATGATGTCGGCCAGCCGCTGCTGAATCGCACCGGCAAGGACGTGACGCCGACGGAGGCCGGCGAGCGGCTATTGTCCTATGCGCGGCGGCTGTTGTCGCTGGCCGAGGAGGCCCGCGACGTGCTGGCGCGGCCCGGCAATGAAGGCGCCGTGCGGCTCGGCATCCCCGAGGATTTTGCCGCCTACCGGCTGACCAAACTGCTCGCGGCGTTTTCGCGTTCGCATCCCGGCCTGCGGCTCGACGTGCGCGCCGATCAGAGCGTGTATCTGCGGCGCGATCTCGAGCGCGGCGAACTCAATCTGGCGTTGCTCAAGCGCCCCGCCGGGGAAAAGGACGGCATCGCGGTGTGGCCCGAACGCGTGCACTGGGTCACCAGCAAGGCGCATCCGATCGATGCCAAGGTTGCTTCCGTGCCTTTGATCGGCTTTCCCGCCGGCTGCCTGTACCGGACGCGTGCGATTCATGCGATCGAAAGCGCCGGGCGCACCTGGCACATGGCCTATACCAGTTCGAGCCTGTCCGGCATCCAGGCCGCGGTCGCCGCGGGACTGGGCCTGAGCATCCTTTCCGAGATGGCTATTCAGGCTGACCATCGCGTGCTGACGGCAAAGGACGGTTTCGCACCGATCGACAAGACCGAAGTGGCGCTGGTCGCCGCACCGGAAGCGAGCCCCGCGACGCTGCGGCTCGCCGATTGTCTGGCCGAATTCTGCAACGATGTGCAGGCCAAGGCGGCGTAGCTTGCAACAGAAACGATAGGCTCCCTCTCCCACCGGGAGAGGGTTGGGCTGAGGGGTTACGGTCTATCGATCGAGCAGAACCCCTCACCCGGATCGCTCACGCGATCCGACCTCTCCCTCTGGGAGAGGTGAAACTCCGCTCAATAACAGCCCGTAGGGTGGGCAAAGGCGCACTTGCGCCGTGCCCACCATCTATCGACAACGGCATCCTGAACGGTGGGCACGCTAACGCTTTGCCCACCCTACGACGCTGTTCAAGCGGAGAGCCGGCTCGCTATTGAAAGCTCAATAGCAGCGCGCCGCAGCGATGGTGTGCAGCCTGACGTCGCCGAGCACGTGGGCCATAAAACCCGGCGTTCCAAATATCTTTGCAAAGGCCGCGTCGCGAATGCTCAGGCCCCCGGCATAGGCGCCGAATGCCGGCATCACCGCGCGCTCACCGTCGCAGGCAAAACAGCGCCGCTCCATCGAGCGTCCGCGGGTAGAGACCCGCGCCTTCGGATGCAGATGACCGGCGATTTCGCCGCTGGCGCCGGTCGGCTCATGGCGAAATGCGATTCCGCCGATCGCCACTTCGCTCGCGACCACGCCGCCGAGATCGGACGGCAGCGCGGGATCGTGATTGCCCGAAATCCAGATCCAGTCGCGCCGCAGCTGGAGCGCCGCGATGGCCTCGCGATCCGGCGCGGACAGCCGCTCATGGGCGCTGCGGTCATGAAAGCTGTCGCCGAGCGCGATCACCATGCGTGGATCGTGCCGCGCAACCACCGCCGAAAGGCGACTGAGCGTGGCCACCGTATCATAAGGCGGCAGCAACACGCCGCGGGCGGCGAAGCTGGAGCCTTTTTCCAGATGCAGGTCGGAGACCACGAGCAGGCGCTGCTCTTCCCAGAACAGCGCGCCGGAGAGATCGGCGATCAGCGTTACGCCGGCAACATCAACGGTGGAAATGCGCGCGGCGGAGAGCTTTTCTTGCTGAATTTGCGCGCGTGCTGTCACAGTCTATCCTGTCGCCTCCTTGACGAGTTCATCGGCGGCTTCCGCCAGCAACTCGTCGGATGCTTCGCCATAAACCGACTCGCGGCCGATTTCCAGCATCACCGGCACCGCGAGCGGCGAAACATGTTCGAGTTCCCGATGGGTGATTCTCCCTTGAATGCGGGCCAGCATATCACCAAGCCGTCGAAGATCGAGCAGCCCGGTCGCGGCATCGGCCCGCGCCGCGCGCAGCAGCACGTGATCGGCCTGATGCTTGCGCAGCACGTCATAGATCAGGTCGGTCGAGAACAGCACCTGACGGCGGCTTTTTTCCTCGCCGGTAAAGCGCCGCGCGATCAGGCCGGAAATCACCGCGCAGGTGCGAAAGGTGCGCTTCATCAGCGCGGATTCCGCGAGCCAGGCTTCGAGATCATCGCCCAGCATGTCCGGATCGAACAGCGCATTGAGGTCGAGCTTGCCCTGGCGGATCATGAACGACATGTCGCCCAGCCCCCACACCGCCAGCGCATATTCATTGGCGACGAAACCGAGCGGCCGCACCCGCGCCCGTTCCATCCGCCGCGTCAGCAGCATGCCCAGCGTCTGATGCGCCAACCGCCCCTCGAAGGGATAGCAGACGAGGTAATGCTTGTTGCCGCGCGGAAAGGTCTCCACCAGCAGCTCGCGGACGCCGGGCACGCGCGAAAAATCCTTTTGCAGCGACAGCCAGTCGCGCACCTGATCCGGCAAGCCGCCCCAGGCGCGCTTGTCGTCCAGCAATTTACGGACGCGTTCGGCCAGATAGGTCGAGAGCGGAAACTTGCCGCCCATATAGGACGGCACTTTGGCATCCTTGTCGTTGGCGCGCGACACGTAGACCTGATCCTCGGCCAGCGCTTCGTAACGCACCACCTCCCCGCCAAAGACAAACGTGTCGCCGATCACCAGACCTTCGATGAAGGCCTCCTCGATCTCGCCGAGCATCCGCCCGCCGCGGCCCAGCGCGCCGGTTGATCCCGAGCCCCCGCCGCGCGAGCGCACCAGTCGCACCTTCAACATGGTGTCTTCGACGATGGTGCCGACATTGAGCCGGTAGCTTTGCCGCACCCGCGGATTGGCGACGCGCCAGCGCGAGTCTGGATTATTTGCCTTGTCCTGCTTGATGCGGGCGAAGCGTTCATAGGTCTTCAGCGCGTAGCCGCCGGTCGCGACGAAATCGACCACGTCGTCGAAATCGCTTCGCGTCAGGCCCGAATAGGGCGCGGCCGTCAGCACCTCGCTGTAGAGTTCGTCTGACAGAAACGGCTCGCCGCAGGCGCAACCGAGCACGTGCTGCGCCAGCACATCCAGCGCGCCGATTCGCAACGGCGGAGTGTCCTGCGCATTTTCGGCGATCGCATCGATCGCGACCCGGCACTCCAGCACCTCGAAGCGATTGGCCGGCACCAATACCGCGCGCGAGGCTTCGTCGATCCGGTGATTGGCGCGGCCGATCCGCTGCATCAGCCGCGACGAACCTTTCGGCGCGCCGATATTGATGACGAGATCGACATCGCCCCAGTCGACACCGAGATCGAGCGACGAGGTGCAGACCACGCCGCGAAGTTTTCCTGCCGCCATCGCATCCTCGACCTTGCGGCGCTGCGCGACATCGAGCGAACCGTGATGCAACGCGATGGCGAGGCCATCATCGTTCATGCGCCACAGGTCCTGAAACAGCATTTCGGCCTGGCTGCGGGTATTGACGAACACCAGCGTGGTCTTGTTGCGCTTGATCAGATTATAGATTTCGCCGAGCGCATGACGCGCGGTGTGGCCGGCCCATGGCAGCCGCTCGCGGGTGTCGAGCATCTCGACAACGGGCGCCGCCGCACCGCCGGCGACGACGATGTCGGCCGCTTCGCTGTGGCCGTCGCGTTGCGGCACCAGGAACCGCGCCAGCGATTCCGGCTCGGCGACGGTCGCCGACAGGCCGATCGCTGTCATTTCCGGCGCCAGCCGCCATAGCCGTGCGAGGCCAAGCGACAGCAGATCGCCGCGCTTCGAGGTCACCAGCGCATGCAATTCGTCGAGCACGATGCGCTTGAGCGAGGAAAACAGAAACGGCGCGTCGTCGGACGACAGCAACAGCGCCAGTTGCTCGGGCGTGGTGAGCAGGATGTCCGGCGGATAGCGCCGCTGGCGCTGCCGCCGCGACACCGGGGTGTCGCCGGTGCGGGTCTCGACCTTGATCGACAGCCCCATCTCGGCGATTGGCGCCTCCAGGTTGCGCGCGATGTCGACCGCGAGTGCCTTCAGCGGCGAAATATAGAGGGTGTGGAGGCCACGGCTGCGCTGCACGCCGCGGCCGGTGGAGATGACGCTGCCTGCGCCACGTCCCTGGACGGGAGCCGAGAGCTCGACCAATGACGATAAAAAACCCGCCAGCGTCTTGCCGGCGCCGGTGGGCGCGATCAGCAGCGCGGAACGGTCGTCGCGCGCTTTTGCGAGCAGCGCCAGCTGATGATCGCGCGGCGACCAGCCGCGCGCGGCGAACCATTGGCGAAAACGGTCCGGCAGCAGCGCGGCCGTCCCGGCCGAAGGTGCGGTCAAAGTAAGGGCTGGCACGCTCCAAGAGGTAAGTCCTGAAGGCCGTTTCGTCGAGGGAGGCGGCAGATCAATCGACCCGCCTGTGGCTGAAGATCAGCCCCTGGTGGCGACGACGACGAGGCCGGGCGCCGGCACATTGTCCTCATTGCGAGCGGACAAATCCTCGCACTGCGACAGTCTGAGACCGGCAGCCTCGATCGAGGCCCGGACGTAAGACGCACTGTGCGCATAGCGCAATCCGCCGCCGATGATGACATCCTCGCCGCCATGCGTCTCGACCGTGAATGCCAATAAGCCACCGGCAACAAGCACGCGCCCGGCTTCAGCCAGCACCGGCATGAGATCGGCGACATAGACCATGGCATCGGCGGCCAAAATCAAATCGGCACTGCCATCGGGCTTGCTGCGCAAACCCTGAACCATGTCGGCAACCTCCAACTCGGCGTAAAGGCCGGTGGCGCGCGCCCGCTCGATCATGCGCGGCGACAAATCGATGCCGATGAAATGATCGACCTCTTTGGCGAACGCGGTGGCCGCGAGACCCGTGCCGCAACCGAGGTCGATCGCGCGCTTGAAGAAGGCGGGCTTGCGGACGGCCGAGCGAACCGACAGCACCGCCTTGAACAACAACGCCGGGCCGCGGTAGCCGAGGTCGTCGACCAGCGCCGCCTCGAACCGTGGCGCATATTGATCGAACAACGCCTGCACATAGGCCTGCGGCATGTCGGACAATTGCTCAGCGCCGAGCCGCATCAAACGCAGGCTTGCGCCATGACGGTCCTCGGGATCGGCGACATGCGCCCGACGAAACGCGGCGATCGCCTCATCGCGCTGGCCGAGCTGTTCGCGGATTTCGCCGAGCGTGAACCAGGCCGATGCGAAATTCGGCGCCAGCTCGGCTGCCTGCGCGAATAGATCGGCGGCGGCAACCAGATCGCCTTTCAATTGCAGATCGCGGGCAAATTCGAAGCGGCGGTCGGCGACGAGATCGCCGGAAGACAGGAACAGTCGCGCGGGCATTGGCTTTATGTTCGACTCGGAGTTCACCCCTCCCCGCCGGGGAGAGGTCGGTGGGACGCGAAGCGCCGCACCGGGTGAGGGCTGGGATCTCTCGATGAAGCAAGACCCCCTCACCCGCCACACCTTCGCTACGCTTCGGCGCGGCGACCTCTCCCCGGTGGGGGCAGGTATAAATCGCCGCGACACCGCCTATATAGCCAATATGCGCCCGCAAGACATCCTGATGCCGGTTGCTGCCGGGCTGTGCTGCAAGCCTGGCGGCTTTCACATCGATCCGGTGCGGCCGGTCGAACGTGCCGTCATTACGCACGGCCATTCCGACCACGCCCGATCGGGTCACGGCGCGGTACTGGCGACGCAGGAAACCCTCGACATGATGCGGCTGCGCTATGGCGACAATTTCGCCAGCAGCACGCAAGCCATCGCCTATGGCGAGGAGATCCGGCTCGGCGACGTCACCGTCAAATTCCATCCCGCCGGTCACGTGCTGGGCTCGGCGCAGATCGCGGTCTCCTGCAAGGACACCTGCGTTGTCGCGTCCGGCGATTACAAGGATGCGCCCGATCCGACCTGTACGCCGTTCGAAGTGGTGCCCTGCGACGTCTTCATCACCGAGGCAACCTTCGGCCTGCCGGTGTTTCGCCACGGCGACGCGGCTGACGAAGTAAAGAAGCTGCTGGCGTCGGTGGCGCTGTTTCCCGAGCGCGCGCATCTGGTCGGCGCCTATTCGCTCGGCAAAGCCCAGCGCGTGATCGCGCTGCTTCGCACGGCGGGTTACGACGCGCCGATCTACCTGCACGGCGCGATGGAGAAGATCACGCGCTATTACGAGAGCCACGGCGTGGCGCTCGGCGATCTGCGCCCGGTCAAGGGCATGAAGAAGGCCGATCTTGCCGGCACCATCACGCTGGCGCCGCCCTCGGCCACCTCGGACATCTGGACGCGGCGGTTTCCCGATCCGGTCACGGCCTTTGCCTCGGGCTGGATGCGGGTGCGCGCCCGCGCCCGGCAGCGTGGCGTCGAACTGCCGCTGGTGATTTCCGATCATGCCGACTGGGACGGATTGACCGCAACGATCGACGCCACCGGCGCCGGTGAAGTCTGGGTGACCCATGGCCAGGAAGATGCGCTGGTGCATTGGTGCAAGACCCGCGGCCTCGCCGCGCGTCCGCTCGATCTCGTCGGCTATGGCGACGAGGAGGAAAGCGAAACGCTGCCCGCCGGTGAGGACGCCGAGGCATGAACCGCTTCGCCGAACTGCTCGATCGCCTCGCCTACGAGCCCGGCCGCAACAACAAGCTGCGGCTGATTACAAATTATTTCCGCGAGGTCGAAGATCCCGATCGCGGCTACGCGCTGGCAGCGCTCACCGGCGCGCTGTCGTTCAAGCACGCCAAGCCCGGACTGATCCGCGACCTGATCGCGGCACGTACCGATCCCGTATTGTTCGCGCTCTCCTATGATTATGTCGGCGATCTCTCGGAGACGGTTGCGCTGATGTGGCCGAAGCCGGAGGTCAATCACGACAAGCCTTTTCCGGGCTACCCCCCTCCCCAACCCTCCCCCGCAAGGGGGGAGGGAGCTGGACCGAGTCCTGAGCAATCAGTTCGTAAAAAATCAACAGCCGACGCGGCAACGATTCGCTCCGTTCCCTCCCCCCTTGCGGGGGAGGGTCAGGGAGGGGGATACCATGCGGGCAGTGCCAACAACGGCCTGCACCCGCAAAACCTCCACAACAATCCCCCGCCCCCAACGCTCACCGACGTCGTCACCACGCTTCGCACCCTCGGCAAGACCGAGCTGCCCAAACAGCTCGCGCGCTGGCTCGACGAGCTCGACGAGACCGGCCGCTGGGCGCTGTTGAAACTCGTCACCGGAGCGATGCGGATCGGCATCTCGGCGCGGCTGGCGAAAACCGCGGCCGCAGCCCTCGGCGACAAGGATCCGCACGACATCGAGCTGATGTGGCCCGGGCTCGCGCCACCCTATCTCGATCTGTTTGCATGGCTGGAGGGTCGCGCGGAAAAGCCGATCAATCGCGATCCGGCACCGTTCCGTCCGGTGATGCTGGCGCATGCGATAGAGGACACGGATTTCGCCAATCTCGACGCTTCCGACTATGTCGCGGAATGGAAATGGGACGGCATTCGCGTGCAGGCGGTCAGCGGCCGCGACGAGCGCGGCCACATGCTGGCACGGCTTTATTCGCGCAGCGGCGAAGACATCACCAAAAGCTTTCCCGATCTGTTACCGTCGCTGCATCTATCAGGTGCAGTCGATGGCGAATTATTGGTGCTGCGCGACGGCCGGGTGCAGACCTTCAACGTCTTGCAGCAGCGCCTGAACCGCAAAGTGGTATCGCCGAAACTGATCAAGGATTATCCGATCCATCTGCGCGCCTACGATTTGCTCAGCGACGGCGATACCGATCTGCGCGAACTGCCCTTTGCCGAGCGCCGCGCGCGGCTTGAGGCCTTCGTCACGAAGCTCGACGACGCGAAGGTCGATCTCTCGCCCACGATTCCCTTCGATAGCTGGGACGCGCTGAAATCCGCGCGCGCCGATCCCGCCAGCGCGGGCGCGGACGAAGATGCCGAGGCGGTTGAGGGCGTGATGCTGAAGCGCCGCGACGCGCCCTATCTGCCGGGCCGCCCGAAAGGCCAATGGTGGAAGTGGAAACGCGACCCGCACATCATCGATGCCGTGCTGATGTACGCCCAGCGCGGCCACGGCAAGCGCTCGTCCTATTATTCCGACTATACGTTCGGGGTTTGGACATCGGGCGAGGATGGCGAACAGCTGGTGCCGGTCGGCAAGGCCTATTTCGGCTTTACGGACGAGGAGCTGCTGCAGATCGACCGCTTCGTCCGCCGCAACACCACCGAGAAATTCGGCCCCGTCCGGCATGTGGTGCACGAGCCGGATCAGGGACTGGTCCTGGAAGTTGCGTTTGAGGGACTGGCGCGCTCGCCACGGCACAAATCCGGGGTGGCGATGCGGTTTCCGCGCATCAGCCGGCTGCGCTGGGACAAGCCGCCACGCGAGGCCGACCGGCTGGAGACGCTGGAGCGGATGCTGAAAGCGGATCTGGCGATTGCGGCCGCGGCGACAGTCAGCGGGCATTGACGGCGACAAACAGGTTCCCCATCTGCCTTCTGCCACAAGCTTTGATTTGACGCGTTTTCTTCACGCGAACCGGTATCCACTTCGCTGGAAAACGCTATAGGATGGCGGTTGAATCCGCGCAGGAGATCATCGATGCCCAATGACACCAGGGAATTGCCGGCGGCCAATGACGGGATCTACCGCTTTTTCGGCGGTTCGCCGCTCGCCGTGGCATTTCGGCTGATCCTGATGTCGATCCTGGTCGGCGTGGTGCTTGCCGCGATCGGTTTCGACCCCTGGAATATCGTCAACAGCATCCGCCTGCTGTTTCGGCGGATATGGGATCTGGGCTTTGATGCGATCAACGGGCTATGGCGCTACTTCCTGCTCGGCGCCGTAATCGTGATTCCGCTCTGGCTGCTCTCGCGGCTGTTCGGCGCGCCGCGCGCCCGATAATTTGTGAGGCAGTAGCAGCCGATGCAATTGCGATTTATCGGCTGCGGCGACGCGTTCGGTTCCGGCGGCCGCAACAATACCTGCTTTCACGTCACCGGCGATCGCGTCAATTTCCTGATCGATTGCGGCGCATCCTCGCTGCCCGCGCTGAAACGGCACGATATCTCGCGCGATGAGATCGATCTGGTTTTGATCACGCATTTTCATGGTGATCATTTCGCGGGCCTGCCTTTCCTGCTGCTTGACGCCCAATTCAGCCGCCGCACCCGTCCGCTCGTCATCGCAGGACCGGAAGGGATCGAGACGAAGCTGCCGCAGGTGATGGAAGCGCTGTTCGAGAATTCATCCCGGACAAAGCAGAAATTCGATCTGTCGGTCGTCACATTGCGGCCGGAGGAAACGCGCGAGTTTGGCGCTGTGAAGGTCACGCCCTATCCGGTCGTCCACGGCGACTCCGGCGGTCCATTTCTCGCCTATCGTATCGAGGCCGAGGGGCGCGTCATCGCCTACAGCGCCGACACCGAATGGACGGAGACGCTGATACCCTTGGCGCGCGAGGCCGATCTGTTCATCGCGGAAGCTTATTATTACGACAGGATCGTGAAAAACCATCTCAGCCTGGCAACGCTTGAGTCGCATCTCGCCGAGATCAGGCCGAAGCGGCTGATTCTCACCCATATGAGCGACGACATGCTGAGGCGGCTGGATTCCCTGTCCTACACGGCCGCAAGCGACGGTATGGTCGTCGAACTCTGAACATGATGAAATGAGGTCGAGCTGTAGCGACGACAAAGTGTGCTCCCTCTCCCGTCGGGAGAAGGTTAGGCCGAGGGGGCACGGTCTATCGTTAGTCCAGCGCCCCCTCACCCGATTTGCTGCGCAAATCGACCTCTCCCCGCCGGGGAGAGGTGAATCGAACCCACCGACAGACCTATTCAATCAAAAACCATTTCGCTGGGGGCTTTGAACAGCGTGGAATTACGCCCCTTGCGCCCTGCTTCCAAAGTCACGACCGCGCAGGTTTTCACCATCGCCGGTCCTGCCATGGTTGCAAACCTGACGACACCGCTGATCGGCATCGTCTCGACCACGGCGATCGGGCGGCTGGGCGACGCCACCTTGCTCGGCGGCGTGGCGATGGCGTCGGTGCTGTTCGATTGCATGTTCTGGCTGTTTGCCTTCCTGCGCATGAGCACGGTTGCCTTCACGGCGCAGTCGCTTGGATCGGGTGAAATGCAGGAAGTGCGGGCGATCCTGGTGCGCGGTTTTATCGTTGCCGCCTTGATCGGCGCGGGTCTGATCGCGCTTCAAATACCGCTTGCGGCCATCTTGTTCGGCGCCATGGGCGGCAGCGCAGGCGTTACGCGCGCCGCCAAGACCTACTTCACCATCCGGATCTGGTCCGCGCCGCTGGCGCTGGCCAATTACGTCGTGCTGGGCTGGCTGATCGGACAGGCCCGCGCCACGCTGGCGCTGAGCGTGCAGATTGCCATCAACGTCATCAATATGGTTGCGACGATGCTGCTCGTGCTGGTGTTCGACACGGGGATTGCCGGTGCGGCGATCGCCGCCGTCATCGCGGAAGCGACCGGCCTCGTGATCGGCGTTCTGATCGCACGGCGTCTTTCGCTTGGGCGATTGGCGGTGCCGCGCGCCACGCTGCTCGATCGCGCCAAGCTGATGCGCATGCTCGCGGTCAACCGCGATATCATGATCCGCACCGCCGCGCTGATATCGGCGTTCCTGTTCTTCACCGCGCAAGGCGCACGCGCCGGCGACGTGACCCTTGCCGCCAATGCCGTGCTCAACAACTTCCTGCTGATCAGCGCCTTCTTCCTCGATGGCCTCGCCAACGCGGCCGAGCAGCTTTGCGGCCGAGCCTATGGCGCGCGCGACCGAGTTGGATTTTCGAGCGCGACGCGGCTCGTCATCTTCTGGGGATTTGCGTTTGCGCTGGGAGTGACCGCGGTATTCGCGCTGTTCGGTCCGACATTGATCAATATCATGACCGCCAGTGAAGACGTCCGCCATGGTGCGCGCCTCTATTTGACGTTCGCGATCCTTGCCCCGCTGCTTGGTGTTTTCGCCTTCGCCTTTGACGGCGTTTATATCGGCGCAACCTGGGCGCGCGACATGCGCAATCTGATGGTGCTGTCGCTCGTGATCTTTCTCACTGCGTGGTTCGCGCTGCGCTCGTTCGGTAATGCCGGGCTGTGGGGCGCGTTGTTGGTGCACTATGCCGCGCGCGGCGGCCTGGAAGCGTTGCGCTATCCGGCGCTTTTCAGAGCCACTTTCCGGTAGTTTTTTGTTTGAGCGTGATCTCTTCCGAAAACCGGTCGCCACTTTTCGGGATCACGCTGTCCATTATACCGGCCAATCCTCGGCCGTGATTGTCGCCGCATCCGCGCCGACGATCTCGGACAGGGAATCCCGCCCGGTGCGCAGCAAGGTCGACGACAGATCGTTCTTGATGTCTTCGACGAGGCCAAGGCCCTTGTAGATCAGCGACGAATAAAGCTGGATCAGGCTGGCGCCGGCGCGGATCTTCGTCAGCGCGGCGCCACCGGTATCGATGCCGCCGACGCCAATCAATGGAAACGCGCCCTCGGCCCGCACATAGGTTTCCGCCACCATCCGCGTCGACAGCCGAAACAGCGGCCGTCCCGATAATCCACCCTGCTCTGCGGCGCGGGCCTGCTCGCGCAAGGTCGAGGGCCGCGCCAGCGTGGTGTTCGCCACGATCATGCCGTCGACGCGGCGCGAACGCGCGACATGAACGACATCGTCGAGTTCGGCCAGGCTCAAATCCGGCGCGATCTTGAGCAGCACCGGCGAATCGCCGGCCTTCTCCCGCACGCGTTCGCGCGCATCGATCACCCTCGCCAGGAGATCGTCGAGCGCCGCCGCCTGCTGCAGATTGCGCAAGCCCGGCGTATTCGGCGACGACACGTTGACGGTGAAATAGCTTGCGACCGGCGCGAAGGTCTCGATCAGTTTCACATAATCGGCGGCGCGGTCTGCGGCATCCTTGTTGGCGCCGACATTGACACCGACGATGCCGCCGAGATGCGCGCGACCGGCGAGCCGCCGCAGCACCGCTTCGGCGCCGTCATTGTTGAAGCCCATGCGGTTGATCACGGCCTCGTCGCGCTCCAGGCGAAACAGCCGCGGCCGCGGATTGCCGGCTTGCGGCTTCGGCGTCACCGAGCCGATCTCGACAAACCCGAAACCCAGCCGCAGCAGCGCATCGGGCACCTCAGCGCTTTTATCAAAGCCGGCCGCCATGCCGATCGGATTGGGAAAATTCAATCCAAAAGCCCGCACCGCCAGTTTCGGGTCGTCCGGCCGCAGCCGCACCGGCGGCAGCAGCCGCAGGCCCTGGATCGCCAGACGATGCGCGTCTTCCGGATCGAACCAGCGCAACAGCGGCAACGAGAAGGTATCGAAGGCGCGGATCACGGCGCTAGCTCCGGAATGTCGTGAGATCCATCGGACCTTGTGGGCATATCGAGCACGACGGTGACCGCACCAAGACCGAGCTCGCCGTAGAGATGCGGAAACAACTCGTCATTGCGCGAGCGCTCCCACCGCAGCGCGTCTCCCAGCGCATCGGCATCGACCTGGATCAGCAGCAGCCCGGTCTGGCCGAAGAAATGCTTTCTGGCCGTCCCCGCGACCTGCGATGCCGCAGAGAAATGGATGAAGCCGTCACGCATATCGTCGGCGCTGCCGCGGTACATCCCTTGCAGCTCGGCCTCGCGCCAGGCCGAAGCGGGACAGATTTTGTAGATCCTGCGCACTTGCCGAGCGTCCTGTTTCTCGTTGAGTCTCTTGGCATTTTCCGGGAATTCCGAACCCGTCGCGACCGTATCGGCGGCGTTGCCTTAACTCAAGCGTCGCGTTCAGGCTCTTGCGCCTAAGGGTGGAAACCGGTCTACTGAGGTAATAATTCCTAAATCCTGATTCAGCTCGAGCGATGGCAAAACCGCCAAAAGCACCGCGAACGCTGACCCACGCGCAGGTCTGGACCGCGCTCGATCGGCTGGCCGGGCGCGCCGGACTGTCTGCCTCGGGCCTTGCGAAGAAATCGGGACTCGATCCCACGACCTTCAACAAATCCAAACGCATCACGTCCGACGGCCGCGAACGCTGGCCTTCGACCGAATCGGTGGCCAAGGCGCTCGCCGCTACCGACAACTCCATCGATCTATTCGTGCAATTGATCGGCGATACTGTACCGACTGCGCAAGCGGTTCCGCTGCTGGGTCTCGCCCAGGCGCGGGCCGACGACGCTTTCGACGATCGTGGTTTCCCGGCTGGCAAGAACTGGGACGAGGTGGACCTGCCATCGCTCGACGACGAGCATGCCTTCGCGCTGGAAATTTCCGGCGATTCGATGCGGCCCGCCTATCGCGATGGCGACATCATCCTGGTTTCGCCCGCGACGACGATCCGGCGCGGCGACCGCGTGGTGGTGAAAACCAGGGATGGCGAACTCACGATCCGCGAACTGAAACGCCGCACCGCCAAAACGCTGGAGCTGCAATCGCTGGATCCAGCCCACGCCGACCGCACGCTCGCGGCCGCCGATGTCGCGTGGATTGCAAGGATCGTGTGGGCGAAACAATAGGACAGGCCATTGCCGGACGTTCTGCACGACCTGTTGGGCGAAGCTCTTCACATCGTCCTCTGCGGAACCGCAGCGAGCACGGCGTCCGCGAAAGCGTCAGCCTATTATGCACACACGCAGAACAAATTCTGGACAATTCTGCATGAGACCGGACTCACTCCGAAAAAATTGCAGCCTCATCAATTCCGCGACCTTCTCCATTATCGGATTGGCCTCACCGACCTGGTGAAGACACATTCGGGAATGGATCATCAGATCCCTTTATCCAGGCTCCGGAAGGTCGCGCGCGAGCGTTTGCGCGCGTCGATCGCCGGGAGCCGCCCCAGATTCCTCGCGTTCACCAGCAAGACCGCAGGACAGGCGTTTCTGGGCGGCAAACGGGATTACGGCGAGCAGCCGGAATGGCTCGATCAGACCCGAATCTGGATACTGCCTTCGACATCGGGCGCGGCCAATGGAAGCTGGCGGCCGGAAATCTGGCACCAGTTTGCCGACAAAGTCAGATCGCAGCGAAGATAAAACGAGCTGCCTTCAACGCCAAAAATAAAAAGCTTTTAACGAAGCGGGATGGATGCGCGGGTCAGGCCCGCGCATGACGCATTCGGCAAAACGCAACGATCGAGCTAAGTCGCGTAGTCCGGCTCCTTGCGGTCGAGAATGCGCTTCAAGGCATCGAAGTGCCGCTGCGCCGGGGTCGGCCCGTTGTACAAATGATTGCCGCCGATATCCCGCTTGGTCTTCTCGACCACGGCATCAGGGAGTTGCTTCAGTGGCTGCCCCGTCCACATCGCGTAGATCTGAACCTGGGCGGCGCGCTCGATGTAATAAAGCCGGTCATACGCATCGGCGACGGTTTCGCCGACCGTGCTGATGCCGTGATTGGCCATGAACAGCACCGTCTTGTCGCCGATGACCCTCGCGAGGCGCGCGCCTTCGGCGGGATCAAGCGCAGGGCCGGTATATTCGTCGTCATAGGCGATCTGGCCCGACATCCCGACTTCGGTCTGGCCGATCTCCTTGATGCGCGGGTCTTCGAGACGCGTGAGCGCACTCGCATAGGGCATATGGGTGTGAAACACCGCCTTGGCCTGCGGCAGCGCCTTGTGGATCGGCGCATGGATGCAATAGCAGGAGCGCTCGACTTCGCCCTCGCCACGCTTGACCGCGCCATCGTCGATGCCGACTTCCATGAAGGACGAAGCCGTGACTTCGGACCAGTGCATCCCGAACGGAATCTGGTAGTAGCGATCGCTGCGGCCCGGCACCACGAAGGTCAAATGATTGAAGATGCCTTCATTGAAGCCATGCATGAAGGCCAGCCGGTGTGCAGCCGCCAGGTCGACCCGCGCCTGCCATTCCTCAGCGCTACTCTCCGCAAGCGTGTTCGGCGAAACCCTGAACTGCATGAGCATCCTCCAATGTTGCCTGCCCCTCGACGGAGGCTTGGACGGTTATGAGGGGGATTGTAGCGTAATCTGGAATGGACACCGCTGAAATTGCAGCGGGCCTCCCATCCCAATTTGCGGCGCGGAGCCGTACCCAAGCTCCCTCCAGCGTCGTCCCGGCCTCGAGCCGGGACCCAAAACCACAGACTCGCGTCCTTGCGAGGGCTGCGGCCCCAGCCCGATGTCGCAACAAATATCGGTGGTTGGGTCCCTGCTTTCGCAGAGAATTTACGCCGATCGCGCCAGCGCGCCGTCGATCATCGTTACCGCGTTCGGCAAGCCGTAGACCGCGACGAACGAACCGAAGCGCGGACCCTTCTCCTGGCCGAGCAGCACCTGATAGAGCATGTTGAACCAGTCGAGCGAGACGCCCGGCCGGCCATCCTTGCCCTTCTTGACGGGATCGAGAAACGGCTCGCGACGGCCGATCTCATAGACCACGTTCTGGATATCCTCGGCTGACGATCCCGCCGCCAGTTGCGACAGCGCATCGCGCAGGTCCTGCAGCGCGACGCGCTCGATGTCGGTCGGCTCGCGGAATTTTTTGGTCGGCGCCACGAAGTCGCGATAATAGTTGATGGCGTAGCCGACCATGTCGTCGAGCTTCGGATGGGTTTGCGGCGTGACGCCGGGACGATAGCGTCCAATGAAACCCCACAAGGTCTCGGCATTCTCCGCATTCGACGACGACACCAGCGTCAGCAGCAACTGGAACGTGACGGGCATGTCGGCCGCAGGCGGATGGCCGGCGTGAATGTGCCAGACCGGATTAGCCAATCGCTGCCGGCCGTCCTGCCGCGGAAAACCTTCGAGGAACTGCTGGTAGTCATCGACGTTGCGCGGGATCACATCAAAGTGCAGCCGCTTCGCCGCCTTCGGCTCGCGATACATGAACAGCGACAACGATTCCGGCGAGGCATAGCGCAGCCATTCGTCGATAGTGAGGCCGTTGCCCTTCGACTTGGAAATCTTCTGACCTTGCTCGTCGAGGAACAGCTCGTAATTGAAGCCTTCCGGCGGCATGCCACCGAGCGCGCTGCAGATCTTGCCCGAGAGCTTGACCGAATCGATCAGATCCTTGCCTGCCATTTCATAATCGACGCCGAGCGCGAACCAGCGCATCGCCCAGTCCGGCTTCCATTGCAGCTTGCAATGCCCGCCGGTCACCGGAAGCGTCACGCTCTCCTTGGTCTGCGGATCCTCATAGGAGATCGTGCCGGCCTTCGCATCATGGGCCGTGACCGGCACATACAGCACCACGCCGGTGCGCGGACAGATCGGCAGGAAGGGCGAATAGCTCGCCGCGCGCTCCTCGCGCAAGCTCGGCAGCATGATCTTCATGACCGGGTCGAGCCGCTCCAGCATCCGAAGCAGTGCGACGTCGAATTTTCCGGACGTGTAATACTCGGTCGAGCTTGCGAACTCGTAATCGAACCCGAACGTGTCGAGAAAGGCGCGCAGCCGCGCATTGTTGTGCGCGCCGAAGCTTGCGTGGGTGCCGAACGGATCGGGCACGCGCGTCAGCGGCTGGCCGAGATGCTGCTCCAGCATCTCCTTGTTCGGCACATTGTCCGGCACCTTGCGCAGGCCATCCATGTCATCGGAAAATGCCAGCAGCCGCGTCCTGATCTTGTCCTCGGTGAGCACGCGAAAGGCATGGCGCACCATGGTGGTGCGCGCGACTTCGCCGAAAGTGCCGATATGCGGCAGGCCCGAGGGACCATAGCCGGTCTCGAACAGCACCTCGTCCTTTGGCTGTTTCTTCAGCCGCGCGACAATCTGCTTCGCCTGTTCGAACGGCCAGGCGTTGGATTGTTCGGCGAGCGCGCGCAGGTCGCCCGGACTAACGGCTAGTTCAATCGTGGACATCTTAGATGGGTCTCCAGGGCGCGGAAACTAACCTGTCCGCACAAAAACGCAAAATTGCTGCTGCTGTCATTCCGGGAAGATGCGAAGCATCGAACCCGGAATAACGGAGTCTGAGATCCTAAAACGGGCTGACCGAAAAGTAGTGCAGCCAAAGATCGGTGTAGCGGCCTTTTTCCCAGACCCGAAACAGCGCCCAGTTCAGCGCCTGCCGCAACAGGTCGTTACCCTTGCGCACGGCGATGCCGACGCCCTCGCCGAAATAGCGGCTCTCGACGAACGGCCCGCCCGAGAAGGCGCAGCAATTGTCGGAATCGGTGCCATTGATCCAGAACGCCAGCGAGATCGCGTCGCCAAAAATGAAATCGACCTCGCCACGGCGCAGCGCCGAACGCAGCGCGTCATCGTTGGGAAAGGAGTGCAATTCGGCGTCGGTGAACATCGCCTTGAGATAGGCCTCATGCGCCGAACCGGCGATGACGCCGACCTTCTTGCCCTCGAGAAACTCCGGGCGAACCTCCCGCATGACCGCGTCGCGCCGGGACACGAAACGTGCCGGCGCCCGATAATACGGGTCGGTGAAATCGACGCGCGCCCGCAACTGCGGCGTCACTGCCAGCGAGGCAATGATGGCATCGCCCTTGTTGCTCGTGATCGCATCGATCAGCGTCTCGAACCGCCGCATCTGGATCGTGCAGCTGACCTTGATCTCGTCGCAAAGCGCGCGCGCCAGATCGACATTGAAGCCGGCGGGATTGCCGTCTGCGCCGGTGAAATTAAAAGGCGGATAGTCGGTTTCGGTCAGAAACCGGATCACCGTGAGGCGGGACAGATCCGGCCGCTCCGGCCGTCGCCGCGGATCCCAAAAACCGGGCACCATCTGCGGCGCGGCTTCCACCCCGGGCTTGGCCAAGGAATTGGGGGCGGAATTGGGAGAGGAACTGGGAGCGGGTTTGGCAACGGGTTGCGCCTGTGCCACGGCGCCGGAAGGTGCTGCCAGCACAAGCCCGGCCGACAATCCGGCCGCGGCCAGCAAGGTGCGGATGGCGCTTGGCAATCTGTCGTTGCCCGATGAAATGATTGATTTTAGTGGCATCGCCGACGGTTTTTTGGAGTGGACGGCCTTATAGACCATCCGGCCGATAACGCGAATGCGTTCGACGGCGCCAGCCGTGCAGCGCCGGGCTTCAGAGGTAGTGTTTGAGGTCCGCCGCGGCTTCCTCGGGGGTCCGCTTGAGATTGAACGGCGATACGAACTTGCCTTCGCGATCCATCAGATAGATCAGCGCGGTATGATCCATGGTGTAGTCGCCGTCCTTGAGCGGCACTTTCTTGGCATAAACCCGGTAATCGGAGATTATTTTCGCCACCGCCGCGGGATCGCCTGTCAAGCCCTTCAGATGCGGATCGAAACTCGACAAATAATCCTTCATGGCCGCCCTGGTGTCCCGCTCGGGGTCGACCGAGACGAAATAGGCGTTAACGCGGTCGGCGTCCGTGCCCATCGCCTGCAGCACCTGCGAAATCTCGAACAATTCGGTCGGACATACGTCGGGGCAATGGGTAAAGCCGAAGAAGATCAATGTCGGCCGTCCCTGCATGTTCTTCTCGGTCACGGTTTGACCGGCCTGGTCGGTGAGCTGGAAAGGTCCGCCGATTGCGGCAGGGGCTGCCACAGTTCGCAATCCGCCGAGCGCCCACAGCATCAGCAGCAGCCCGACGACAAGGCTTCCGGCGAATGCTCCGACAATGACCAGCGGGCGGGTAGTCCGATCCATCCTGAAATTCCTAATGTGCCGATCAGAAGCAGGCGTTGATGCCGGCCGCGATCATTTCGAAGAAAACCGCTGTCCCATAATGGAACCACAGCGCCAACGCGCCGAACAGGACGACCGCGCCGAGAACCGCGCCGCCCACCGCGATCGCCGAGGCCACCTTCCGGGACCGGAGCGTCGAGGGCATTTCATGCTGGGCGGAAACGGGCTGAGCCATGCGCGACCGTCTGGATGAACAGGCCTGGATGACACGGCGTTACCGCCGTCCACCGGAAAGCCATATTCAAATAAGGCCAGCCACCTTGCCGGGCAAGCGCCACGGGGGCACCGCCGATCACGTCATGCTGAGGTGAAAACCGGGGCTAGAGGTCTTTGCTTCAGCTTCGCTGAATCATACCAGCCGGTTTATCGTTTTGTTTGGCCACGATCTTTGCCGAAAGCCGGTATTCCACTTTTCGGCAGCGGGCCCTGCGCAACGCCGGTGTCCTTTGTCGTGGAAGCCTGGGCGTCGAGATAGCAGGGGCGATACAGCGCCTGCAACTGCTTGCCGCGCAGGAAAAGCATGTGCGGGGTCAACCCGCCATGGGCGGCGATCCAGTGTCTTATCGCCGAGGGGTACATCGAATACAGCATCTGGGTCGCCTCGGCATTGGTGACCGCGCGGCCATTGGCGCCGAAGTCCCACGCCGCATGGAACCCGAGGTTGGCATGAGACGTCACGCAAATCTTGTCGTGGGGAACCGCGCCCAGAACGATCGTGCAGGCCGAGGCGCACAGACCATCGATGATCACGCTCTGGCCTGAGCTGCGCAGATCTTGATACCTGTCGACATAGGTGCCGATCCGGCCGCCACGGTCCTCGCCGATCCGAACCACCGCATGGCTCGCCCCAATGTTCGCCAGCAACACAACCACCGCGAGCAACCCCGTCGTGAACTTCATGCCCAGCCCCAATTCAAACCTGTCGAATCCAAATCCGGTGGTCTTGCGTGATGCATCGTGAGCGTGTTGCCAGATCGTGATTTTGTCCAGATGCCAACGCTCCTTCAAAACAAATTCAAGTTAAGTGTTGCGCGACGGCTGCACATTGTTCGCCAAGGTCCCAACCGGAACAAGCAAACGTTCGGTTAGCGGGCGCGACCGCCGATCGAGCAACCGTTTATCGTTGACCGCCAATAACACCACAGGCTTCAATCGTTTAAAGGGCTTTGGGGAACGCAACGATGGCTGATGATGCAGATGTAATCGTGGTCGGCGGCGGATTGGCGGGGCTCGTCGCCGCGACTGAAATTGCCGACGCAGGTAAACGCGTCATCGTGGTCGAGCAGGAGGGCGAACAAAGCCTCGGCGGCCAAGCCTTCTGGTCGCTGGGCGGATTGTTTCTGGTGGGCACGCCGGAACAGCGCCGGCTCGGTATCAAAGACAGCTACGATCTGGCGTTACAGGACTGGATGGGATCGGCAGGCTTCGACCGCGATGAAGACCTGTGGCCGAAGCGCTGGGCGGAAGCTTACGTCGGCTTCGCGGCGGGCGAGAAACGCGGGTGGCTGCGGGCGATGGGCCACCGGATCTTTCCCGTGGTCGGTTGGGCCGAACGCGGCGGCTACGATGCGATGAGCCACGGCAATTCGGTGCCGAGGTTTCATGTGAGCTGGGGCACCGGCCCCGGCGTGGTCGAACCGTTCGAACGGCGCGCACGTGAAGCGCAAGCGAGCGGCTACCTGACGTTCCATTTCCGCCACCGCGTCGATGCGCTCACGATCACCAATGGGACCGTCGACGGCATCACGGGTTCGATCCTGGAGCCTGACGATGTCGAGCGCGGAAAAAGCAGTTCGCGCAAGGCCATCGGCGATTTCGCGCTGCGCGCCCAGGCTGTCATCGTCGCTTCCGGCGGCATCGGCGGCAACCATGACCTGGTCCGGCAGAACTGGCCCAAGCGCCTGGGTGAAGCGCCCGGCAACATGATCTCTGGTGTGCCCGAACATGTCGACGGCCGAATGATCGGCATCACCGAAGCGGCCGGCGCACGGCTCATCAACCGTGACCGGATGTGGCACTACGTGGAGGGCATTCGGAACTGGGATCCGATCTGGCCGGGCCACGGCATACGCATACTGCCCGGACCATCGTCGATGTGGTTCGACGCCACCGGTACGCGCCTGCCCTCGCCGCTGTTTCCCGGCTCCGACACGCTCGGCCAGCTGCAATACATCATGCGCACCGGCCATGATTATTCGTGGTTCGTGCTGACCCAAAGCATCATCAAGAAAGAGTTTGCGCTGTCGGGCTCGGAGCAGAACCCCGACCTTACCGGCAAAAGCTGGCTGATGACGGCCAAGCGCGCCACCAACAAGGGCGCGCCGGGACCAGTGGAGGCGTTCAAGACCCACGGCATTGATTTCGTGGTGCGTGACAATCTCGCCGACCTCGTCGCCGGCATGAATGCGCTTGCCGGCAGCGATTTATTGCAGCTCGAACCCCTGAAGGCCCAGATCGAGGCGCGCGACCGCGAAATATCAAATCCTTACGTCAAGGATACGCAGGTGATGAACATCCATAACGCGCGAAAATATATCGGCGACCGGCTGATCCGTACCGCGAGGCCGCACCGGATTCTCGATCCCGCGCACGGCCCCCTGATCGCGGTAAAACTCAATATCCTGACCCGCAAGACCCTCGGCGGTTTCGAGACCGATCTCGATGCGCGGGTGTTCGGCCGCGACGGCAAGATCATGCCGGGGCTTTATGCTGCCGGCGAAGCGGCCGGCTTCGGCGGTGGCGGCATGCACGGCTATCGTTCACTGGAAGGCACTTTTCTGGGCGGTTGCCTGTTTTCTGGACGCAACGCCGGGCGCGCCGCGGCGAAAGCGGTAGGTTAAAAAACAGCAACCGCTTGATCCGTATCGGCGTCGACGAAACGCTAACGCTGATGCGAGAACCCGGGGCGTCGTCGGCCGGAGCCGTGGCTTCTTAACATTGTTCTCAGACTCTTGTGGTCCAGTTGCGGCACTTCAGCGTATTCGATTACGAGTGAAATTGTGAGTTTGTGGCGTCGCATTGTGGAGCGCCTGCCTGCTTCGCCTGCCGGCCGCCGCCGGCTTGCGCAGGTGCTCGCTGCTATTCGCTACGACCTGTCCTGGCGGCTGGCGCGCCCCGGCGCCTTCCGACAGCGTTTCGAGCATGCCATCGCCACGATGCCGCAGGGCATCTGCCTCTATGATGCGCAAGACAGGCTCGAGCTGGTCAACGAGCAGTTCTGCAAGATTTACAATCAGCCGATGTCCAGGCTTCGTACGGGCATGCGCCTGTACGACATTCTCGCCGACAGCTGCGCGATCGGCAATTATCCGGGGCGAAGCGTTGACGATATCTATTCCGCACGAAAGGCTTTCATCGACAAGCGGGAGAAAGGCACGTTCCTGCAGGAGCTCGGCGACGGGCGGTTGATCGCGATCTATCATCAGCCGCTCGATGATGGCGGATGGGTCTGCACCTACGAAGACATTACCGAGCGCCGACGCGCCGAGGCGCAGATCGAATTCCTCGCCCAGCATGATGGCTTGACGCAACTCCCCAATCGCCTGCTGTTCAACGCCCGCCTGGACGATGCGCTGAAGAAAGCCAACGATGGCGTCTCCTGCGCCCTGCTCTGCCTCGATCTCGACGGCTTCAAGGACGTGAATGACCGGCTCGGCCACGCGGCAGGAGACGCACTGCTGCAAGAGGTCGCGACGCGATTATTGAAATGCGTCCGCAAGGACGACACCGCGGCGCGACTGGGCGGCGACGAATTTGCGATCGTTCTGCCAAACGCTTCCGCCGCCGAAGCCGTCAAGACCGCGCAGCGCGTCACGTCAGCGCTGAGCGGAACCCATTCGCTTGGCGCATTCGGAGAAGCCCATATCGGCGTCAGCATCGGCATTGCCTGCGCGCCCGAACATGCGACCGAAGCCGACGCCTTGATGCTGCTTGCCGACAAGGCGCTCTATGCCGCAAAGCACAGCGGACTTGGCATCCCCCGGCTTTATGACGATCAGCTCGAACGCTTCACCTCCGGATCGCCGCAGGAATCTTCAGCGATTCGCAAAGGGCGAAGCCTGTCTCCTGCCATCGAGGAACTGCGCAAGGTTGCCGCGCTCGCAAACGATCTTCGCGCCGCCCTTCACGACGGTCACCTTCATCTTTGCTACCAGCCGATCTACGATTCGATGACCCGCCGGCCGATCGCATTCGAAGCGCTGGCCCGCTGGACGGACCCGGTCCGGGGCAGCGTTTCTCCCGCCGAATTCATCCCCGCGGCGGAAGAAAGCGGCTTCATCGGACCATTGACGGAGTGGGTATTGTTGAACGCTTGCCGGGAGGCGGCGCGCTGGCGCGAGCCCGTTCAGGTCAGCGTCAATCTTTCGCCGCTCAATCTGTCACAGCCCGCTTTGGTGGCGACGGTCGAGCGCATTCTGGCGGAGACCGGACTGCCGGCCAATCGCCTCGTGCTCGAACTGACGGAAGGCCTGCTGCTCGAAAGTTCCGATACCATTCAGAACTGCTTGCGTGGACTGAAGCAGCTCGGCGTCGAGCTATGGCTGGATGATTTCGGTTCGGGTTACGCCAACCTTGGCTATCTGCACCGGTTGTCCTGCGACGTCGTCAAGATCGACCGCAGCTTTCTGATGCAGCACGACAAGCAGCGGGAGATTCTCGGCGGCATGATCGCCCTTGCCCAGGCATGCGGGCTCCGGGTCGCGGTCGAAGGCGTGGAAACCGCCAATCACCACCTCCTGCTCCAGGAGCTGGGCTGCGATCTGCTGCAGGGATTCCTGTTCGCCCGTCCGATGCCGCCGGAGCAGATCGACGCTTCCCTGGGCCTGGTTGCAGGACTACCGTTCCTCGACGGCGCTCCGATCTTCGCCTGATCCGCGACGCGGAGAGGCGGCGTTGACCGCGGGTTTTTCGGCGCCGCGCGGCTTCCCGACAGCAAACACCGCCATTTTCGGTCTTTTTCGGATGCGGGAACCTATTTGCGGCTGCTCCATCTAACCGATCAGCAGTACAATGTGATCGGATGGAGCCACCTCATTATGCCCTACGCACCGGCACCCCGGATTGTCGCCACTGAGGCCGCCGACGCCGAATTGGTGCGGCGCGCGCTGGCGCGGGACGAGACCGCCTTCCGCTCGATCATGCAGTCCAACAACCGCAGGCTTTACCGGCTCGCCCGGGGCATTCTGCGCAATGACTCCGAGGCGGAGGACGTCGTGCAGGAAACCTATGTCCGCGCGTTTACGCATCTGGAAAAGTTTCGCGGCGAGTCCAGCCTCGCGACCTGGCTTGCACGCATCGCCATGAACGAGGCGCTCGGCCGCTTGCGCCGCCAGCGGCCGAACGTCGAGATCGACACGCTGGCTCCGGGGGAAATGGAAGCGCAGATCATTCAGTTTCCTCTCTCGGCTGTCGCGGAAGATCCGGAAAAATCCATGGCGCAACGTGAAATCCAGCATGTCGTCGAGCACGCGATCGACGAATTACCCGAGGCCTTCCGCGTCGTCTTCATCACCCGCGTGATCGAGGGAATGAATATCGAGGAAACCGCCGATATTCTCGGATTGAAGCCGGAGACCGTGAAGACAAGATTGCACCGCGCCCGCGCGATGCTGCGCGACAACGTCGAAAAGAAGATCGGCCCCGTAGTGATGGAAGCATTTCCATTTGCCGGCAAGCGTTGTGAACGGCTGACGGAAGCAGTTCTGAAAAGACTGGGCCTCCCCGAATAATCTTCGGAACCTTTCTACACGCGACCCATCCAACTCCTGTGCAACCAATGCCCGGCGGCCTCGGTCCCGGCGCTACAGGAGTGTCAGACCATGTTCGTACGATTGAGCGCGGCGATTGCCGCGGTAAGCCTGTTGAGCGGCACCGCATTTGCGCAGGGCGCAAAGCCGACCGATCCGCAGATCGCCCATATCGCCTACACCGCCGGCGTGATCGATGTTGCCGCCGCCAAGCAGGCTTTGGAAAAAACCAACAACAAGGAGGTCAAGGCGTTCGCCGAAGACATGGTGCGCGACCATGAAGCGGTGAACAAGCAGGCGCTCGATCTTGTCAAGAAGCTCAACGTCACGCCCGAAGACAACGACACCAGCAAGACGCTGTCAAAGAACGCCGCCGACAAGCGCACCGAACTGGCGAAGCTGAAAGGCGCGGAATTCGACAAGGCCTATGTCGCCAACGAGGTCGCCTATCACAAGGCGGTCGATAGCGCGCTGGAGACGACGCTGATTCCGTCCGCCGGCAATGCCGAACTGAAGAGCCTGCTGCAGACCGGCCTGAAGATTTTCCAGGGCCACGAACAACATGCTGAACACGTCGCCGCCAGCCTGAAATAAGGAGCTTCACATGACGCCGAGATGGATTCTCCCGGTCATTGCAGCGTTATCGCTGGGGGCCTTCGTCTCGGCGCGTGCGGCGACCATACAGATCTCGATGGAAAATCTGGTCATTGCGCCGGCGGAAACCTCGGCCAAGGTCGGCGACACCATCGAATGGGTCAACAAGGACATTTTCGCGCACACCGCAACCGCGCGGAATGGCGATTTCAACGTGACGATGCCGCCGAAGAAAACCGCGACTGTCGTCCTGAAGAAAGCCGGCACAATCGAATATTATTGCCGCTTCCATCCCAACATGAAGGCGACGCTCGTGGTGATGCCCTAGCACGCTGGAGCCTGATCCAGCTTCGCTGAAATCGGGCTCGTCGCTTTTCTCCTGTGCATGATCTTTACCAAAAGCCGGCGTCCATGGTTTTGGATCATGCACTGGATGACCTCCGAGGTAATCGATTTGGGCGCGCCTACCTTCGATAGTCGATCAGCCGATCAATCCGGCGCCATCGAAGGAAAGCAAAATGAGCGACACCAAGACAATTGACCCAAAGACCGTTGCCTGTCGCTACATCCATTTGTGGAACGAACGCGCGGCCGACCGCCGGCGTGAAATTCTCAAGGCAAACTGGACTGACGATGCGAAGTATGTCGATCCGCTGATGAGCGGCGACGGCCGTGACGGCGTCGATGCATTGATCGCCGGCGTGCAGCAGCGCTTTCCGGATTTCAGATTTCAACTGATCGGCGAGCCCAACGGATATGGCGACCACGTCCGTTTCTCGTGGGGGCTCGGTCCCGATGGCGCCGACAGCCCGATCAAGGGCACCGACTTCGCCGTGCTCAGGGATGGACGGATCCGCAGCATCACCGGATTTCTGGATCAGGTGCTGCCGGGCGCTTGAGAGGTTGCGAGCACGTGCTCGATGACAGAGGCAGCGTAATCCGCCTCACTGTGGTGGATTACGCCTTCGCCTTTACGCTTTGAGCAGGGCGGGAAGGTCGGCGAACGGCGCGGCGAGCCACGCTGGAACTGCTGCTAGTGTGTATGCAGATCCAAAAAGCTGAGAACGACGTTCACGTCCGACTGAGCCGGCAGATCGCCACACGAATCGTCATCGATCACACGCTGACATGCATTGACCGTGACTTCATCACCGAAATTATGGGCTTGCTCAATGACCGCCCGGGCGGTTTCCGCCCAGATGCTGTCTGACGTCGCCGAAGTCGCAGCAATACCAGAGTCCCGCGCAAGAAAGTTCTGCATCGTCCCGAATGCCGTCATCGACCGCTCCCTATATTGTTTCGGAACGTCATACACTGCTAATTCTAAGAACCAGCCGCCGTATTAATTCGCATTTGAATTTGCCGCGCACCGAAAATTCACCATGCCCGGTCGGCAGCGGTCGCCAATCAACCAGCCTGAGCAAGCCGGTAAAATTTAACGGAATTCGACTCTCGTTTATTCAAATCTGAGCGCTATCGGTACGTCGTCCCGCTTTTTGCAAGCGGACTATTTAGGGCGGCAACAATGAACCACTCGCTGTACAGCGCTGATCGCCAGACGCACCGCAGAACGATCGGGTCGGCTTTTGTCGCGATATTCATCGTCACGCTGCTTGGCGTTTCCGTTATCTCAAAACTCGAACGAGGGCCGGCATCGCCTTCGGTCGCCGTCCTGAGGGCCGGTATACCGCTCGACACAACTGACGGCGGCTACTTCATCGTGCGCTAGGCGCGCCTCCGCGCGGCTCGATCGTGTCACTTTGCCGCTCCGGCTAATTTCATCCGAAAGCCCGCGGCGTTAACTACGATCGAAGAGGATCCTCGGCGAATGCACGCTTCCAATTGTGCGTAACACAAAATTAAGATTGATTGATCTCGCTCTAAGATCGTTGCGAAGTTTGTATTTCCTCAACCAGAAAGTTTGGGGGCGAGGTTGATCAGAACAGTCTGGATCGCGGCCGTTTGCCTGGCAAGTATCGGTGGATTGTTCGCCACCAGGGTAACAGCGTCGATGTCTCCCGCCGAGGAAACGGTGACTGACCAGACGGTCGGCGCTGGCTTCTCACAGGACACCCTCACTAAGGCCGACAAACTCGATGTTACGTATGTCGGCTCTTTAACAGAGACCACTGCGGCGTTGCCGGTGAAACGGATTGAGACCTTCCAGCCCGCACTGAGGAGAACTGCAAATCGTAGTTCGCTGCGACCGCTTCATCCGAATGCAAAACGGATCGCCGGGATACTACCCAGGCCTCGGCCCAAAATTAGACTGGCCAATAATGATAGCTCCGCGGGAGCTAGCGCCGACTGCGCTCAGCCCAATGGCTCGGGCAGCATCGTAACATGGTTCAACGGCTGGCTTCGGTGCGGCTCGTAAATCACTCGTCGCCTATTTCAGCAGTTTCCAGGTTGACGTCGCATGAGCGACCGTTTCCCCAGCCGCATCATAGGCGTGGGATTGCAGGAAGAAAATCGAACGGCCCTTCTTCAGAAACCCTGCCTGACAGCGCACGACGCCGGTTCGAGCGGGGCTGAAATACTGTACCTTCATCTCCAGGGTAGATCCCGCTCCGATGCGGTGCTTGAGAAGATGCCCCATCGAAATATCCAGCGCGGTCGCCAACACCCCACCGTGAAGCGACCCCTGCGGATTGTACATCGGCGGCTTTACGTCGAACGATACGGTGCAGCTATCGTCCGCATAGGAGATCTGCATTCCCAGAAAGCGCGACAGGAAGAAGGAGCCGAACTCATGCCTGTCATCGGCAAGCGCTTGTTCGAACATCGCCTGTGCTGCTTCACGCATCGTGCCAGTTTCCCCTATGTCTCATGAAATTGAATTCATCGCGCCATGAGGGCGGGGCGGGCACCCGGCCAGGGTCCTGCCTCGACAGGCACGCGCGGCTGTTCGATCAACGTCAAAATCCGTAAAGCCGCGCTGGATTGTCGGCAAGAATGCGTTGCCGCAGCATCGCGTCCGGAAGCCATTTGGCGATGCAATTAAAAAGTTGCGTATCGTTTGGCGGTTCGGATAGCGAAGGATGAGGCCAATTGGTTGCCCATACCATGCGGTCCGGTGCGATCGCCACGAAATGTTTTACCAATGCTTCGACGTCGCTGTAATCGGGTGGCCCTGAGCGCGATGCCCAGTACGGCGCCGAAAGCTTCAACCAGACCCGGCCGGTTTCGAGCAAGCGTGACAAGCACTGAACCGCTGGATGATCTGAGGTCACCCCGCCCGAGAATCTCCCGATATGATCAATGACGATCGTTCCCGGCCAACCCAGGATTTGGGTTTCGCGCGCCGGCAGTTGCAGCCCGTCAAGTTGTAACTGCGTGTGCCAGCCGACTGCCTGGACCTTGCGCACGATCGCATCGGCCTCGGCCCATCCGATCGCGCCACCGGGGATCATCGCCAGCCGCAAGCCGCGCATGCCGGCATCGGTGAGATCGCGAAGCTCCTGCACACCGATTTCACCGTCGACAACGGCCACGCCACGCGCGGCGTCGCGCCCGAGCTGCGCCATGCTTGCAAGCGTGCAGCGGTTGTCGAAGCCATAGGCCGCGGGCTGCACGATAACGGTGCGCTCGATTCCAAGAGCCTTTCTGAGCGCCCGATAGTTCTGCAACGTGCCGCGCGCGGGGGCCGTTGCGCCCGCAACGGTCGGATAACCGGCTTCGTAGATGTGCATGTGGGTGTCGCACAGCCCCGGCGGCGGCTGAAAATTCAGCTGTTCTGTCGCAATTTCACCGGCCGCCATTTCCGCATCCTCTGGAATCCCCGCCGTTCCGGCAAAAAGGAACGCTGCTGTTCGGCTCGATTAATCCGAGGACGCCCGCAGGCACAACGTTCAAACCAGCAGTGCAGGCCATCACAATCGCCGAGGCAAGGAGGGATTGCTCTATTCCGTTTCAGGTGCGGTTTGGATAAAGACAACAACAGTCGCCGCACGATCATCAACCAGGCGACATAAAACGGGAGAGGCTTCTCGCGGGTCAGACGTGACTGCTGCGGACGCCAGACAAGGACGGACCGCATGCCGCAGTCAGAAATCGAACAACGGACCTTGCGAAAGGTCTCCTGGCGCGTGCTTCCGCTGGTGCTTGCGGCGTATTTTCTCGCCAATCTGGACCGATCGAATATCAGCTACGCCGCGCTGCAGATGAACCACGACCTTCATCTGACCGCCGAACAATTTGGCCTCGGCGCCGGTCTTTTCTCCCTGACCTATCTGCTGCTGGAGATCCCGAGCAATCTGGCGCTGGAGCGATTTGGGGCGCGGCTATGGATCGCCCGCATCATGATCTCCTGGGGAATCCTCTCCGCGGCAACGGCGTTCGTTGTCGGGGCGAATAGCTTCGTTGTGCTGCGCATGCTGCTCGGTGCGGCGGAAGCCGGGCTGGTGCCGGGCGTTCTGCTGTACATCACCTACTGGTTTCCCGATGTTCTGCGCGGCCGCGCGATCGCAATATTCCTGGTCGCCGCACCGGTTTCCAATATCGTCAGCGCGCTGCTGTCGGTCCCTTTGCTCGGCATGAATGGTTTCGCGGGTCTCGGCGGCTGGCAGTGGCTGCTCATCATCGAGGCCTTGCCGGCCGTCATTCTCGGCCTCGTCACCGCGTTCGTGATGACGAACAAGCCGTCCGAGGCAAAGTGGTTGAGCGAGGATGAGAAATCCTGGTTGCAGCGACGCCTGGACAGCGAAAAGATCACCCAGACCGGCCCCAAGCCGCGGATGTGGCAGACGATCTGCAAACCGCGCGTGATGGCACTGGCATTGATCTACGCCCTGCGCAATGTCGGAGCCTTCGGGATCACCTTCTTTCTTCCGCAAATCGTTCGCGACCTTGGCTTGAGCACGACCGAGATTGGCGCGGTCAATTCCGTGTCCTACCTCGTCGCGGTCATCGGCATGGTGCTATGGGCACGCAGTTCCGACCGGACCGGGGAGCGCCGCTGGCATCTGACGGCATCGATGATCGTTGCGGCCGCTGGCCTCGCCTGCGCTGCGTGGCTGGGCGGCTCGCAATGGTCGCTGGTCGCGCTTGCGATCGCGAGCATTGGATATTACGCCTGCCCGCCCTGCATTTTCGCAATCTCGCCGAGCGTGTTGGCTCCCGTGGAGGCCGCCGCCGGCATCGCCTTCATCAACTGCTTTGCGCAAATCGGATCGATCGTCGGGCCCTACGGCGCCGGCTGGCTCCGGTCCGAGACCGGCAGCTTTCAGGGGGCGATGTACTTCATGGCGGGATGTTCGGTGCTGGCCGCGGTGATCGCAGCGCTCATCAAGGCACCCAATACCGCGCCGTCAAGCCGGCAAGCCATCCATCAGCCGAGTGCCGCGCGGAGCTGAGCTGAGCTGAGCAGAACCCGGCTTATCGATATTCTTGGGATTGGAGCGGGCGAAGGGAATCGAACCCTCGTATGCAGCTTGGGAAGCTGCCGTTCTACCATTGAACTACGCCCGCGATCTTCTTGAGCATGATTAGCCGAGACTGCGCGCGCCGCCAAGCGGTTCCCGACATTTCCCGCGCGGCTTGACCCCAGCCGAACTTTCCAGGTGCGGCCGTTTGTGACGGTGCTATGATCCGTTCCGGGGTTGAGGTGGCGTAATGGCGGGGCGTGGGTATTTTCTATTCGACACGGCGATAGGCCGGTGTGGCATCGCGTGGAGCGCAAGCGGCATTATCGGCGTCCAGCTACCGGAAACGCGGGAGATTGAAACCCGGGGGCGGCTGTACCGTCTTTATCCGGACGCCCGTGAGCAGCGGCCGCCCCTCGACGTCGAAATGGCGATCGAAGGGATTATTGCTTTGCTGCGTGGCGAGGCCGGCGATCTCTCCGACGCCACCCTCGACATGAACGATATCCCTGCCTTCAACCGGCGTGTTTATGACTTCACACGCACGATTCCGCGCGGCGAAACCCGCACCTATGGTGAAGTCGCCGCCAGTCTGAGAGCATCCGGCGCCGCGCGTTCGGTGGCGCAGGCGATTGCGAAAAACCCCTTCATGCTGATCGTGCCGTGCCACCGCGTGCTCGAAGCGGGCAGCTATGCGGACAAGATCTCGCCCCATGGCGGCAGCATCTCCAAACGCCGGCTGCTGTCGATCGAGGGCACGCTGAGCCTGGGCAACAAGACCCTGTTCGACGTGCTGCTTCCCGCTGCACCGCCGCGCCCGCAAACCTAGGGTCTGATCACGCTTCGCTGAAGCAGAGCCGCCGCTCATCCCTTTGGGCATGATCTCTGTTGGGGCATGATCTTTTCCGAAAACCGGCCTCCCCTTTTCGGGATCATGCCCTAAATTAGCAGCATGGTCAGAACGACGCTTCTGCAACGCCCCTCGATCACGGTGTCCGACTTCCGCTGCACCGCGGTGCCCGGTGACGCACCGTTCGTCGAGCAATATGGCTGTCACTCGATCTCCTATGTCCGCACAGGCAGCTTCGGCTGTCGCAGCCGCGGCCGCTCCTTCGAACTGGTGGCGGGATCGATCCTGGTCGGCTATCCCGGCGACGAATATGTCTGCAGCCATGATCACGTCTGCGGCGACGAATGCCTGTCGTTTTTCCTGACCCCTGAACTGGTGCAAGCCATCGGCGATCGGACGGAAATCTGGCGGACCGGGTACGTCGCGCCGCTGCCCGAGTTGATGGTGTTGGGCGAGCTTGCCCGGACGGCGGCCGCTGGCCGCAGCGATATCGCCCTCGACGAGATCGGGCAGATATTCGCCAGCCGGTTCGTCGAGATGGTCTCCGGGCGGGCGCAAAAGCCGGTGGTGGCTGCGGCGCGGGATCGCCGTCGCGCGGTGGAGACGGCCTTGTGGATCGATGCGCATTCACATCAGCCGATCGATCTCGAACAGGCCGCCATCCAGGCCGACATCAGTCCGTTTCACTTTCTGCGGCTGTTCTCCGACGTGCTTGGTGTCACTCCGCACCAGTATCTGGTGCGCTCGCGGCTGCGTCATGCGGCGCGCCTTCTGGCCGACGAGGACAGGCCCATCACCGACATCGCCTATGACGTCGGTTTCGGCGATCTCTCCAACTTCGTGCGCACCTTCCACCGCGCCGCGGGCGTGTCGCCGTTGAAATTCCGCCAGGCCTCGCGGGGCGACCGCAAGATTTTCCAAGAACGGCTCGCGGTGCACTGACTAGGGTGATTTCCACACGGCGCGTTACCGAACGCGCCCGGATTTGGAGATCATCATGTACGACCACATCGGACTCAAAGTCAGCAATCTCGACGCCAGCGTGCGCTTCTACACCGCGGCACTGGCGCCGCTCGGATATGTGCTGTGTTCCCGGGACGACACCGGCGCCGGGTTTGGACCCAAAGGTGAGCCCGCGCTCTGGCTTTATCTGCACAAGGGGTCTGCGGGGGCCGGCGCCCATATCGCCTTCCGCGCGCCCGACCACGCCGCGATCAAGACGTTTCATGCCGCGGGACTAAAAGCGGGAGGCCGCGACAACGGCGCTGCGGGCCCAAGAGCCGATTACAGCCCGACCTATTTCGCTGCGTTCCTGATCGATCCCGACGGCAACAATGTCGAGGCGGTTTGTGCTTAGCCACCAACCATCTCATCGCGGCCAACCGCTCGTGCGAAATGCGTGTCCTCATTAAGACCGTCATTCCGGGATGGTGCGTCAGCACGAGACCCGGAATCTCGAGATTCCGGGTTCGATGCGGAGCCTGTCATCGGGCCGGCCAGAGGCCGGACCCGTTGGCATCGCCCCGGAATGACGGTGAAATACCAAGATGACATTCCGTTCTCGGTCAAGAAAGGCCATCACCATGGCATCCCTTCAAAAAGACATTCAACTCAGTGCACGCCCGGACGAAGTGTGGGACGCGGTACGGGACTTCGGTGCGCTGCATACGCGGCTAGCGCCGGGCTTCGTGCTCGACACGCGTCTCGACGGCGACGGCGCCCGCATCGTCACATTTGCCAGCGGTACGGTGTTGCGCGAGTTGCTGGTCGATTGCGACGAGACGCGGCGGCGGCTGGTCTACGCCATCATCAGCGAGCGCGTGAAGCATTATAGCGCTTCGGTGCAGGTGCTCGACGATCACGACGGGCGCAGCCGGCTGCTCTGGATCATCGATTTCCTGCCCAACGATATCGCGCCCTATATCGGCGGCCAGATGGACCAGGCCGTGCTCGCCATGCAGAAGGCCTTCGGTCGCGCTGTTCAGCCGATTACGTGATCTTTCTCACAGTCGTCGGAGCGCGTTCTTCCTAGCCTCGCCCTCGTGCGTCCGGTTGCGCTGCTTTCGCGGTGCTTGCGCACGCGAGGAGCAAAGCCATGACAGGAGCTGACAAGGTGCTGTGCCAGGCGGCAACGCTGCTGTTGCTGTTTACGCTGATGTCCGCGCCGGCGAAGGCGCAGTTCGCCGGCTTAGGCGGCGGCGGAGGCGGTGGTGGCGACATGATGACGCAAATGGCGCCGATGCTCGAAATGATGAAAGCAAAAATGGGCAAGCGCCGCTTCGCCATGATGATGCAGACCATGGGACCGATGATGAGCAAGATGATGGACGGTAGCGGCGGCGGTCTTGGTGGCGGACTTGGTGGCGGACTTGGCGGAATGGGTGGTGGCATTCCGGGAGGCCTTGGCGGAATGCCGGGTGGCGCTGGCACGGGAAGCAGCTTCGGCGGCGGTGGCTACGCGCCCGAAGCATCGGGAATCGGAATCGGCGCGGGCGGTGGCGGAGACATCATGGGCATGCTCGCCGGCGGTGGTGGCAGCGAATTGATGGGCATGATCCCGCAGTTGATGCGGCTGGCCAGTTTTGGCGGCGGCGGTCACCGCCATCACCGGCGGCGATAGAATCCGCTCTTGACGCCGAAATGCGATGTCTCACGACAAGGCAGGGCGGACTTCTGGCACCGCACCGCCCTTTGGTCCCCATCGCGTCAGGATGACGCTCGAGGACGACAACACGCCGAGCACCACCATCGAAGTCGCCGCCAGCACGAAGAAGTTTTCAGCGCTCGCATCGTGCGTCGACAGCCACCAGCCGCCGAGCCCGATAAACACCAGCCGCGCGCTTTGCGCCAGCACCGGCCCGATCACCTTGGCCGCGCCCTGCGATGAGAAGTACATCGACATCGCGAGCCCGATGAACGCGTACATCGGAGCGGCCGTCGACAAATACTGACGGCTGGCGCTCCGCATCGCGGAATCCTCGGTGAATATATTGACCCAGAGGTCGGGAAAAATCGCGATGACCGTCGCGATCGCCCCGACCGAGACGAAAGACAGCGTGCCCGCGGTCCAGGCAATCTGCCGCGCCCGCGCGATGCGGCCGGCGCCGATCGCCATGCCGACCATCGGCACCGACGCAATTCCGAACGCGAACGCAACCGAGGTCAGCATGAATTCCAGCCGGGCGCCGATGCCGTAGCCGGCCAGAATCGCGGTGCCGAATCCCGCCAGCATGTGCGTGAAGATACTGATCGTCAGCACCGACTGCAGCGGCGAGAAACAGGACACCAGGCCGACCTTGAGGATGTCGACGAACATCGCACGGCGGATGCGAAGCCCGCGAATCTTGGGAACGACGCGCGCCCGCCCCGAGAACAAATACCACGCCATGATCGACACGCTGATGCTGTAGGCGATCAGCGATCCCGCGGCGACGCCGCGCATGCCGAATTGCGGCACCGGACCGAGGCCGAGGCCGAGTGTGCCGCCGAGAATGATCTGGCAGACGGCGGAGTTGAGGATCAGCAGCGACGGCAATTTCATGTTACCGGTGCCACGCAAGATTCCCGCCATCGTATTCAACAGCCATGGCAGAACCGCGCCGCCAAAAAAGATCTGCGCGTAGGCGATGGCATTCGCCAGGACCTCGCCGCGCCCGCCGAGCAATTCCAGCAATCTGGGCCCAAAAATCAGCATGCCGAGCATGAAGGTCAGCCCAAAGCAGATCCCGATCAGCAGGGCATGCGCGGCCAGCGTCGAGGCGCGGTCGATATCGCCGGCGCCCAGCGCACGCGCAATTGCGGAAGCGACGCCGCCGCCCATCGCACCGCCGGACATCGTCATGGTCAGGATGACGCACGGAAATACCAGCGCCATCGCAGCCAGCGCCTCCACGCCGAGCCGGCCGATATAGGATGTTTCGGCGATGACAACACAGGTGCCGGCGCTGAGCGCGATGACGTTGGGCCAGGCAAGCCACAACAGCGTGCGCAGGATCGGACCGTCGATCAGCGCATTCCTGGCGGGTGCTGCAATTGGAGGGAGCGGTTGTTCGCCGTCGTCAACGGGAATCGGGGCGACAGCGATATCCGACATTTCCTCTCCGGAATTGGCGCGATCTGGCCGCCGCGCGCTGTTGGCTTCCTAGCACGATCCAGCCCGCGGCCTGGTTGCGTCAGGCGCATGGGCCGCCTGCGCAATTTAGCCGCTGTGGAGGTGGGTTTGTGGTTCTCGCAGGTAATTGAAGGCCGACGTCTTGAACGATTACGGGCTTGCCGCATTGTAACGGCAACATTCGGGGAACGAACCATGCGCAAAAATATGCTTCTGGCGATATCCATCGGAGCGTTGGCGCTTCCACTCGCCGCCTGTCACGACCCGCAGGACACCGCCACCGCCGAGCAGAGTTTTGGGCCTTCGCCCACGCTTCCCGCCCCGCAGCACTCCTGGATACCGACGGTCAACGTGGCTACTGCCATAGGCTGGCCGGCCGGCGGCAAACCCACTGCCGCCAACGGCATGGCAGTCAATGCTTTTGCCACCGGGCTCGATCACCCACGCTCGCTCTATGTGCTGCCCAATGGCGACGTGCTGGTGGCGGAGACAAATGCCCCGCCGAAGCCAGACGACGGCAAGGGCATCAAGGCCTGGGCGACGCGGCTGGTGATGGGCCGCGCCGGGGCCGGCACGCCGACAGCCAACCGCATCACGCTGCTGCGCGACGCCGATGGCGACGGCAAGGCCGAGACCAAAACTGTTTTTATCGAAGGATTGAATTCGCCGTTTGGAATGACGCTGGTCGGCAATGATTTTTATGTCGCCGATTCCGATGCGATCATGAAGTTTCCGTATCATGAGGGCGACACGAAAATCAGCGCAGCCGGCGTCAAGCTGGCAGACCTTCCCGCCGGTCGCATCAACCATCACTGGACAAAGGACCTCACCGCCAGTCCTGACGGCACCAAACTTTACGCAACGGTCGGCTCCAACAGCAATGTTGGCGAGAACGGCATCGAGGCCGAGACCAATCGCGCCGCCGTGCTTGAGGTGGATCGCGCCAGCGGAAAATGGCGCGTGTTCGCCTCGGGCCTTCGCAATCCGAACGGGCCGTCATGGCAGCCGCAGAGCGGCGCGCTGTGGGTGACGGTGAACGAGCGTGACGAGCTCGGTGACGACCTCGTCCCGGACTACATGACGTCAGTCAAGGACGGCGCGTTTTACGGCTGGCCCTACAGCTATTACGGCCAGCATGTCGACACCCGCGTCGAACCACAGCGGCCGGATCTGGTGGCCAAGGCGATCCCGCCGGATTACGCGCTCGGCGCGCATACCGCTTCGCTCGGCTTGACATTCAACACCGGCAATCTGTTTCCGCCAGACATGGCCGGCGGCGCATTCGTCGGCCAGCACGGCTCGTGGAATCGCAAACCGCGCGCCGGCTACAAGGTGATCTTCGTGCCGTTCGCCGATGGCAAGCCCGCGGGAAAACCGCAGGACGTGCTGACCGGATTCCTCAACGACAGCGGCGAGGCACAAGGGCGGCCGGTCGGCGTCAAGATCGACAAGCAAGGCGCGCTGCTGGTGGCTGACGATGTCGGCAACACGGTATGGCGCGTGACGCCGCAGGCGAAGTCAGCGTCGCGAGAATCGTCATTCCGGGGCGATGCCAACCGGTCCGGCCTCTGGCCGGCCCGATGACAGGCTCCGCATCGAACCCGAAATCCAAGGATTCCCCGATGTGCAATTGCACATCTGAGGTCTGGTGCTAACGCACCATCCCGGAATGACAGGGATTGGATCGCTTCGTCGCTAACGCTCCTCGCGATAACGGCCCAGCTAAACCCGGAAATGCTTGCTCAGCTTCAGGCCCTGCGCCTGGTAGTTCGAGCCGATGCGCTGGCCGTACATGGCATCGGGCCGCGCCAGCATTTTTTCGTAAACCAGCCGGCCGACGATCTGGCCGTGTTCGAGGATGAACGGCACTTCGCGCGAGCGCACTTCCAGCACCGCGCGCGAGCCCTGCCCGCCCGCCCCGGCATAGCCGAAGCCGGGATCGAAGAAGCCGGCATAATGCACGCGGAATTCGCCGACCAGCGGATCGAACGGCACCATCTCGGCGGCATAATCCGGCGGCACCTGCACGGCTTCCTTGGACGCCAGGATGTAGAATTCGCCGGGGTCGAGAATGAGACTGCCGTCCGGCCGCGCCGCTATCGCCTCCCAGAACTCATTGATCGCATAGCCGCCACGGCGGTCGATATCGACCACACCGGTGTGGCGCTTGGCGCGATAGCCGACAAAGCCGCTGGCGCTTTCGCCTGACAGATCGACGCTGAGCGCGACGCCATTGGCGAGATCGGCGTCGTCGATATCGACCAGCCGTTCGGCATCGTGCAGCGCGTCAAGCTCATCGGCGTTGAGGATGGCGTCGCCAACCCGGAAGCGCACCTGCGACAGCCGCGATCCCTCGCGCAACAGCACCGGAAACGTCTTCGGGCTGATCTCGGCATAGAGCGGGCCATGATAGCCGGCGCCGATCATGTCGAACCGGCGGGTGCCGTCGGCGATCACGCGGGTGAATACATCGAGCCGCCCGGTCGAGCTTTTGGGGTTGGCCGCGGCGACGATGTTCGGTGGCAGCGCCAGGCTCTCCAGTAACGGCACGATGTAGACGCAATTGGTCTCCAGCACCGCGCCATCGCTGAGGTCGATTTCGTGCAGCTTCAATTCGTCGATGCGCTCGGCCACCGTCGCGCCCGGCCCCGGCAGGAAGCTTGCGCGGACCCGATAGGCGATATCGCCCAGCCGCAGATCGAGGCTCGCCGGCTGGATCTGGCTTTCGACGAACGGATAGGCCGGCAGAATAAGGCCGGCATCCGCCATCGCCGCGATCATGCGATCGGGCAGAATGCCATTGGCATCGGGTTGAAGCGTGAACGACAATTCCTTACCCATTCGATCATGACCCGATTGGACGGCATCGGATCGTGATCTCATCTCGTTGTTTGAGCATGATCTTTTCGGAAAACCGGTTTCTGCTTCTCCAGATCATGCGCTAGCCGGACGCTGGAAATATAGCCTTTTTACGGGTTATCCGATGGCCGCCTTGACGGAAAGGGCGCGACCGAATAAGAGCATGACTTATCCCGTGGTGATTTGAGCCGGCCGGCTTGCAGCCACGTTAAATAAGTCGCTAAACAGGCCGGGGACATGTGTGATCCCGGCCTGTGGAAATTTTCCAGGCCGGTTTTTTGTGACCATTTTCCAGGGTGGTCACGACGGAGGTCACATGTCTGAGACTACAACAACCACGACGAATAAGCCCAAGTCACCCACCGCCCACTATCGGCCCGAAACCCGGCTGGTCCATTCCGGCGCGATACGTTCGGAGTTCGGCGAGACGTCCGAGGCGCTGTTTCTGACGCAGGGTTTTATCTATGACAGCGCCGAGCAATGCGAGGCGCGGTTCAAGGGCGAGGAGCCCGGGTACCTCTATTCACGCTTCTCCAATCCCAATATTTCGATGTTCGAGCGCCGCATGATCGAGCTCGAAGGCGCGGAAGCGGCGCGCGCCACCGCTACCGGCATGGCCGCGGTGACGACGGCCGTTCTCGCGCCACTGAAGGCCGGCGATCACGTCGTTGCCGCCAAGGCAATGTTCGGATCGTGTCGCTATGTGGTGGAAGACCTGCTGCCGCGTTACGGCATTGCGTCCACTTTGGTCGATGGTCTCGATCTCGACCAGTGGCGGAAGGCGATACGGCCGAACACAAAAACCTGTTTCCTGGAGAGCCCGACCAATCCGACGCTGGACGTGCTCGATATCGGCGCTATCGCCGAGATCGCGCACCAGGGCGGCGCCCGGCTGATCGTTGACAATGTATTTGCAACGCCGATCTGGCAGAGCCCGCTGTCGCTCGGCGCCGACGTCGTGGTGTATTCCGCGACCAAACACATCGACGGCCAGGGCCGCTGTCTCGGCGGCATCATCCTGTCGTCGGAAGCGTTCATCGCCGAGCACATCCACAATTTCATGCGCCAGACCGGCCCATCGATGTCGCCGTTCAATGCCTGGGTATTGCTGAAGGGGCTGGAGACGCTGGCGGTCCGCGTCCGCGCGCAGACCGAAAGCGCGGCAGCCATTGCCGACGTCCTGGCGCAGCATCCGAAAATCTCGCGGCTGATCTATCCGGGCCGTGACGATCATCCGCAGGCGGCAACGGTGAAGAAGCAGATGCGCGCCGGTTCGACGCTGATCGGATTCGAGATCAAGGGCGGCAAGGCAGCGACCTTCCGTGCGCTGAACGCGCTGAAGGTGTCGCGGATTTCAAACAATCTCGGCGATGCCAAGAGCCTCGTCACCCATCCCGCGACCACGACGCATCAGCGGTTGACCCCGGAGGCTCGCGCCGAACTCGGCATCAGCGAAGGCTTTGTCCGGCTCTCGGTCGGCCTCGAGCATCGCGATGACCTGATCGAGGATCTGCAGGCAGCGTTGGAGAAGGCGTGAGGGGCTGACGGTTCGCCGCGAGACGGCCTCTGACGTCATTGCAAACTAACGGGTCGCGCGCACGCGCGCCCGATGACAGACTCCGCGAAGCAATTCAGAAGCTACACCGTTATAAGAGCTGGATTGCTTCGTCGCTTGCGCTTCTCGCAATGACGGCACCTCACATCGGCCGGTACTTCTGCACGCTGGACGGCACGTTGACGCCCAGCTTGATCTGGCCCACCGACATGATGATGTCGTCGCCGAGCAACTGGGCGAAGCAGGCATAGCCCCAGTCGTTCATATGCAGGCCGTCGGCGATCACGAAGCTGTCGATCGGCAGCGCCTGCTCATCATGCCATTCGCGCATCACCTCGAAGCGCGGAAAAATGCCGACATGGCGAAGCTCTGCGACCTTGTTCAGCAACTTCACCATCCGGCTTGCGCTTTCCGCCCGCTCGTAGACCTTTGGAGAATATTGCGGATCGACCAGCACGAGATCGGCGCCAGCAGCCTGAATGCGCGCGACGCCATCTTCCACCATCTTTGCAGTTTCCGCAGGATCGAGATTGCGCAGCACGGCATTGGTGCCGACCTGCCAGATCACGAGATCCGGTTTCGCATCGATCACCGAGGTCTGGATCCGCTTCATCATTTCCGGCGCGTCCTCACCGCCGACGCCGCGGTTGAGGACGGTGATGTCGGCGCCCGGATATTTCCGGTGCAACTGCGCCGCCAGCCGGTTGGGATAGGTGAACTCAGGCGACGACGATCCATAACCCGCCGTCGAAGACGAGCCGAATGCGACGATGACCACCGGCTGTCCCGCAGCCAGCTTGCCCGCGACATGCGGCAATGATCCCATCGATTTGACACCGCCCTTCGGAGACAGGCACGGCACGCGGCTGAAAATGTCACCGGCGGATTTTGCGACCGCCTTCACCTTATCGATCGCCCGGCTGGTGATGCTCCTGGGCTGCGCCGGATTTGCCTGATCGACAGACGCAATATTGCCGGCATTACCAGCACCGGTCGTTTGGGAACCCGGCGCCTTAACGCCTTCGGATTTGGAGTCGTCAGATCCGGCAATGTCGGATTTCGCACTATCGGATAACGCAGACTGCTGGGCGGCCTGGACGCGTGTCGGCAGCATCAACGCCGGTGCCAGCAACACGAGCGCTGCGACGACGGGCGCGGCCAGCGATGTCATTGCGGAAAAAGGGCGGTCGAAACTCATTAACGCTGAATCCTCAATTCTGCTGGGCCGTGTTGATGTGAGCTGCATCGATCACAAACGTCGACAACGCACGGCCCAGGCAATCATGAACACGCTTCGCAAGCTCGAGGCCATGCGACGCGCTGAAAAAGTCGAAATCTCCCGAGTCATTCCATTGATGCATGATGGCGAACCGGTCGAATAGCGGAACGTTGTACTGCTGTGCCACCACGCGCATATTATCTAGGTAGGGCGGCGCAGAAATCATCGATTCCGTGCGCGGGCTATATTGCAGATTCATTAAAATCACGTCGGCTCCCGCCTTTTGCAGCGCAGCAACTCCATCGTCGACCGCGCCACGAAAATCATCGGGATCGATAGACCGCATAGCATCGACGGTACCGGTCTGCCAGATCACTAAAGTAGGCTTTTTGTCTTCCATTAACTTAACGAATTCGGCGGCCACCTCCTCGGCGGTTTTCTTGGACCGTAATTCTACGGATATGTTGATCGGGACAGAAGGTAATTTCTCTTTCAGGATCGCCTGCAACCGGGCCGGATAGGCACTCGCTTCCGAAGCGGTAATGGTCGACGACCGGCTGCCAATCACCAGAATATCCAGTGGACGGCTGTTTTTTACGGCATCCGCGACTTTTGGCAGCGTACTGTCGGTCGTAAGCAGATAGGCCGGGACATCGCAGGCCTGGGCGGCATCTTGGGGAGTGGCTGGGGGAGCAGCCTGTGGAGCGACAGCGGGAGTGGCTTGGGAATCATCTTGTGGAGCGGGCTGCGAAGCGCCTTGTGGGGCACCTTGGGAAGCATCCTCAGCGCGAGCGAATGTTGCGGTTAAAAAACCCGCCAGCAGCATCAATCCCAGGATTGCTCCCGAGCTGAACCTCATAAGCTCCCCCCCGCCATATCGGCGTTGCCGACGGTGCTTTTTGTACGTGATGCACTCTTGTCTGCCGAATGTTTGTACCACGAAAAAAGCCATGCCGCGCCCGACATAATGACGATTCCAGAGATGCTGACGACGAAATGCATTCCGGCGCCGCCGGAGACTTCGGCCAGTATGAAATGTCCTGCGAACGCAAGAAACACGCCGAGACAGAAGATTTCCAGCGAATGCTGCCCGCACAGGATCAGCGGCCGCAGCCAGGGCGACTTCAGGCCGGCCCAATCCTTGGGCAGGAAGCGCACGGTAACGGCCGCCAGCGCCAGAAAATGTGCGAACCTCAACACGTCTAGGTCGGTCTTGTTGATGGGATACATCCATTGCTCGAGCCAGCGCGGCATCAGGAAACTTAGCTGCGGCAGGTACCAGGTCAGCGTGACGCAAAACGCCGCGAATAGATAGGCGAGCGAGATCCACAGCGTGATCCGCGACGCGAGGATTCGCGACATTCGCCTGGCGCCCCCTTGCGCGCACCACGCACCGAACACGAACAGCAATTGCCAGGCGAACGGATTGAAGGCCCAAACGCCGTTCGGATAGGCCGACAGATACAGGTCGTATTGCCAAGTGACCGCATACAGTAACACCGACAGCGCCAGCGTGACGTCAGGCCTCCACTTCATCAGCCACAGTATCAGCGGCAGGAAAAGCATCAGCACGATATAGAGCGGCAATACGTCCATGTTGACCGGGCGGAATCTCAACAGCAACGCCTGGACGATGGTGACGTCCGGTTGCTTGAGAAAATCCATGATGCCCATTTCTTCGGTGTAGAGCGGGTTCTCGAAACTGGTTGCGACATAGGAAATCTCCGCGAGAAAGATCGTGAACAAAAACACATGCGCGACATAGATCTGCCAGACCCGCCGCAGGATACGCGCAGTCGCGACCACGAAGCCGGCCTCGCGCATCGCGCGGCCATAAACGAACGCGGCGGTGTAACCGGAGATGAAAATGAATATTTCGGTGGCGTCGCTGAATCCGTAGTTGCGGATCGTGAGCCAGGTCAGGAGGTTGGGCGGCAGATGATCGATGAAGATCAGCCACAATGCGAGGCCGCGAAACAGATCGAGCCGCAGCTCACGCTCGCTGACCGCGGGAAGTGAAATGGCCGGCGCAGTATCGGCCGGTGCCGGCGCGAGGTCTCGCGCGGCCGCATCCGCGGCGTCCGCGAGTGGTGGTCCGGCAATTCGATCGGCAACGGACGTCATCTGGAACCGTTTGGAATAAGGTGGTTTTCGCACGTTCGCGCGATGCGAAACACCGTATCGGCCGATAGTAGCGGCCTCGGGATCGCAGGCAAGTTACGGGGGGTTAAGGCAGGCGCGATTTAGGCCCGAACTATGGTCAAACGACGGTTGCATACAACGACATTACCGCCCGCACGCTACGGCAATTGGTTCCACCGGGTCTTTTCGATATGATGCCCACAGATTCCAGAAAGTTTGCCCAGATGTACCGCGCCGTTACCCATCAGATCGAAGTGACCGTCGAACCGAACTTCATGCCGGAACGTTCGTCGGTCGAAAGATCTCAGTATTTTTGGTCTTACACCATCGTCATCGTCAACGCCGGTGCGGAGACGGTGCAATTGCGGACGCGGCACTGGGTTATCACCGACGCTTCGGGCCGGAAGCAGGAGGTCCGTGGTGAGGGCGTGGTCGGCGAACAGCCCGTGCTCGCGCCGGGCGAGCGCTTCGAATACACCAGCGGCGTGCCGCTTCCGACCGCGTCGGGATTCATGGCCGGCCGTTACCAGATGGTCAGCGAAAGCGGCGAGCGCTTCGAGGTCGATGTGCCGACGTTTTCACTCGACAGTCCCGACAGCAAGCGGGTGCTGAATTAATGACGGAGATAAGCCCTACTCCACGCCGGCTTCGTCAGGCGTGAAGTCATAGATCGAGCTGCAGAATTCGCAGGTCACGACCACCTTGCCGTCCTTCACCATGTCGGCGCGGTCCTGAGGCGCAAAGCTCTTGAGCATCGCCGAGACAGCATCCCGCGAGCACGAGCATTGCGCACGCAACGGCAGCGGCGAAAACACCCGCACTCCGCGCTCATGAAACAGCCGATATAACAGACGTTCGCCCGACAGATCCGGATCGATCAGTTCGACATCTTCCACGGTCGAAATCAGCGACTGGCCTTCGACCCAGGCGTCGTCTTCCGCAACCGTGTGGGTGACGACGCCCTCCGGCGCATCGCCCGGATGCAAATCAGGCTGCCGCGCCCGTTCGGGTGCTTTCGGCAGAAATTGCAGCAACATTCCGCCAGCGCGCCAGTGATGTTTTGGGCCTTCGCCGCCGCGCCATTCCTCACCGACCGCAAGCCGCACCCGCGTCGGAATTTGCTCGGAGCGCAGGAAATATTCATGCGCGGCATCTTCCAGATTGCCGCCATCGAGCGCCACCAGCCCCTGATAGCGGCTCATGTCCGGCCCCTGATCGATGGTCATCGCAAGATGGCCTTTTCCCAGCAGGGCTGCGGAATTCTGACCAGCCGTTAGCCGCTTGGCGTCGTAACGCGCATAGGCGCGCAAGCGGTCCGGCGCCTGGAAGTCGACGATCAAAAACGACACCGGACCATCGGTCTGGGTTTGCAGGATGAAGCGGCCGTCGAATTTTAGTGCCGAGCCGAGCAGCGTCGTCAGCACGATCGCCTCGCCGAGCAATTTGCCGACCGGTGGCGGATAATCGTGCTTGGTGAGGATCTCGTCGAGCGCGGGGCCGAGACGGGTCAGGCGGCCGCGCAGATCGAGCGCACTAACCTCGAAGGGCAGCACCGCGTCGTCGACCGGCACCGCCGACGGCGCACGGATCGGGGTTTCAGTTTCAACGGAGATTTTGATGTCGGGGGATTGTGAGGTCATGGCGCTTTATCTGGGGTCGGCGGGCGCAGAACGAAAGGGTCGAAAAACGGCGAAATATTCCACGAATCGTGCCCGCGAACGCGGGGAGGTATGCTCCCGGCGTCATGTGCTGCGGAAGATATCCACCACGACGCAGAAACGAGAGACCTCGCGGCATGATCCCGGTATTCGCCGGGACAACGCCGTCATCGTGCTCAATCCAAACGCTGCCTCACGCCACCGCGTCGAAGCACCATGCCAGAATGCCCTTTTGGGCATGCAGGCGATTTTCCGCCTCATCGAACACGACCGATTGCGGACCATCGATCACCTCGTCGGTGACTTCTTCGCCGCGATGGGCGGGCAGGCAATGCATGAACAACGCGTCGGGCTTCGCCAGCGACATCAGCTGGGCGTTGACCTGATACGGCCGCAGCAGATTGTGGCGGTGCTCGCCGTCCTTGTCGCCCATCGAGACCCAGGTGTCGGTCACCACGCAATCGGCGTCACGCACGGCTTGTTCCGGATCATTGCCGAGCACGACCGGCGCGTGGGTTGCCTTGATCCAGTCCTTCATCGCCTTGTTCGGTGCGAGTTGCGGCGGGGTCGCAATGTTGAGCGTGAATTTGAACCGCTCTGCCGCATGCGCCCATGACGCCAGCACGTTGTTATCGTCACCGCTCCACGCGATGGTGCGCCCCTCGATCGGGCCACGATGCTCTTCGAATGTCATCAGATCCGCCATCACCTGGCAGGGGTGCGAGCGCCGTGTCAGCCCGTTGATGACAGGCACGGTGGCGTGCGCGGCGAGCTCCAGCAGCGCGTCGTGGCTGAGAATGCGGATCATGATCGCATCGACGTAACGCGACAGCACCCGCGCCGTGTCAGCGATGGTTTCGCCGCGGCCAAGCTGCATTTCTGCGCCGGTCAGCATGATCGCCTCACCGCCGAGTTGGCGCATGCCGACATCGAACGACACCCGGGTGCGGGTCGAGGGCTTCTCGAAGATCATGGCGAGCGTCTTGCCTTCGAGCGGCTTGGCGGGCTTGTCATGTGCCTTCAGCTTCGCCTTCATGGCGACGCTTGCCGCGAGCATGTTGCGCAGTTCTTTGGTCGGAAGCTCGTTCAGATCGAGAAAATGACGCAGAGCTTTGCTCATTATCCCGCCGCCTGTTTCAACTGATTGCCGGAAAGTGCGGCGCAGGCGCGATCGAGCCGCTGCACGGCCTCCTCGATCTCCGCTTCGGTCACGATCAACGGCGGCAGGAAGCGCACCACATTATCACCGGCGCCGACCGTGAGCAGTTTCTGATCGCGCAACGCGTTGACGAGATCACCCGACGGCACCACGGCCTTCAGACCGATCAGCAATCCCTCGCCGCGCACCTCCGTGAGCACCTTGGGATAACGATCGACCACTGAAGCCAGTTTCTGTTTGAGCAGCAGCGACATCTTCTGCGCGTGCTCGAAAAAGCCAGGCTTGAGCATGACGTCGAGCACCGCGTTCGCGGCGGCGACGGCAAGCGGATTGCCGCCGAACGTCGAACCGTGCGAACCCGGCGTCATGCCGGATGCAGCTTCCGCCGTCGCGAGACAAGCCCCGATTGGAAAGCCGCCGCCAAGCGCTTTCGCCAGCGGCATCACATCGGGCGTAACGCCGAGGCGTTTATAGGCGAACAGCTCGCCGGTGCGGCCCATACCGGTCTGCACTTCGTCGAAGATCAACAGCAGGCCGTTGTCGTCGCAGAGCTGGCGCAACGCCTTGAAGAATGCATGCGGTGCGGCACGCACGCCGCCTTCGCCTTGCAGCGCCTCGATCAGGATGCCCGCGGTCTGCGGACCGATCGCTTTCTTGACGGCGTCAAGATCGCCAAGCGCGACCTGGTCGAAGCCATCCAGCGGCGGCCCAAAACCTTCGAGATATTTCGGTGAGCCGGTCGCCGCCAGCGTCCCCAGCGTTCTGCCGTGAAACGCGCCTTCGAACGTGATGATGCGATAGCGTTCGGGGCGACCTTTGGCGGCGTGATATCTGCGCGTGATCTTGATCGCGCATTCCATCGCCTCGGCGCCGGAGTTGGCGAAGAACACGAAGTCGGCAAAGCTTTGTTCGCACAGTCTTGCGGCGAGCCGTTCGCCATCCGGGCTCTTGAACAAATTGGACATGTGCCACAGCTTGGTGGCCTGTTCCTGCAGGGCTGCGACCAGATACGGATGCGCGTGGCCGAGTGCGTTTACCGCAACGCCGGAGGTGAAATCGAGATAGCGCTCACCGTTGGTTGCGATCAGCCATGCGCCTTCGCCGCGCTCAAAACCGAGATCGACTCTGGCAAATACGGGAAGCAAATGCGACGTGGCGCTCTTGGTCATGGCGATCACTGAAAGTTAGAGCCGACTGCAATGCGCGAATTGCGCGATGCAGCAACAATAGGCCGGAAAACAAAACGTGCCGCCTTTTAGGGGCGGCACGTGGCGGGCATTCTATGCGCACGGCGATAAGTGTCAACCGGCCACAGGGCGTCCAAACTGCCACTGTCAAGATTCCGAATCTCCGTAAGATCCCGGTGCGGTGGAAAAATCGAATTGCAATGATTAAATCACGGAACATGTGGACGCACAGACGCGGACTCTTGCGCCCGAGTCACGCCATATTGTAGCGTCTGGGCTGTCGGGTACGACATCTCGTGCGGCGGATCTGATCCTCTAAGTCCTATGTGTTCGGCGTACACGTTCGGGCGCGCTTTCTGCGCCCGGCGAGGGCTAAGGGATTCTGACCGCAGGGATTTTTAGAGATTTAGATCGCAGCGCCGTCCCAGGTAATGGCCGGTGCGACGCGAAGGGATGAATGCGATGACGGTATTGACCTGGTCGGACGATCGCGTCGAGCAACTCAAGAAGCTCTGGGAGGCCGGACTTTCGGCCAGCCAGATCGCGGCGGAACTCGGAAATGTGACGCGAAACGCCGTGATCGGTAAGGTGCATCGGCTTGGCCTTTCCGGCCGCGCCAAGAGCCCCTCTTCGGCAGCGCCACGCCAGCGCAAGGCGCGGCCGGCCCAGCACATGATGCGGGTTTCGCGGCCGGTCTCACGCGGCAACACTGCACTGGCCCATGCCTTCGAAGTCGAGATGGAGCCGGATCCGATCGCCTATGACAACGTGGTGCCGATGAGCCAGCGCCTGTCGCTGCTGGAGCTCAACGAGGCCACCTGCCATTGGCCTGTCGGCGACCCTTCCAGTCCGGAGTTTTTCTTTTGCGGCGGCAAGGCGCTGTCCGGCCTGCCCTATTGCGCGCATCACTCGCGGGTGGCCTATCAGCCCGCCGGCGACCGCCGCCGGCAGCCGTCGAAGCCGGCGCGGTAAGATCGACTTACGACGATTTATCTGCGAAGATTTGTTGCCGTCCCGGCAAAATGCCGGGACCTATAACCACCGGCGTTCGTGGTTATGCAAGCTGGCCACTTCGGCTCATTAAAATTTTACATCAGGGGTTATGAGTCCTGGCGATGGCCGGGACGAGAGCTATTTAATGCGGCTCGTTACTCGACCTTCGCAAAGCGGTCGTCGAGCGCGTAGCCGGCACCACGCACGGTGCGAATAGGATCCTGTTCACGGCCCGGATTGAGCAGCTTGCGCAGCCGTCCGATGTGCACATCCACCGTACGCTCATCGATATAGATATCGCGGCCCCATACGCTGTCGAGCAATTGCTCGCGGCTGAACACCCGTCCCGGATGCTCGAGGAAAAATTCCAATAGCCGGTACTCGGTCGGACCGAGATCGATCGGACGCCCCGAACGCGCGACGCGGCGCTTCTCGCGATCGAGCTCGATATCGCCATAGGTGAGTACGGTGGCGAGGCGTTCGGGACTGGCGCGGCGCAAAAGACCCTTTACCCGCGCCAGCAATTCCGGCACCGAGAACGGCTTGACGATGTAATCGTCGGCACCGGTCGCAAGCCCCCTGACCCGCTCGCTTTCTTCGCCGCGCGCGGTCAGCATGATGATCGGAAGCTGCCTGGTCTCAGGCCGCGCCCGCAACCTTCGGCACAGCTCGATCCCGGACAACCCCGGCAGCATCCAGTCGAGCACGATCAGATCCGGAACACGTTCCTTCAGCCGTGTGTCGGCGTCATCGCCGCGCCCGACCGTTTCAACGTCATAGCCTTCGGCGTCCAGGTTGTAGCGCAGCAGCGTGGTAAGCGCTTCTTCGTCTTCAACCACCAGAATGCGCGCGCTCATATGCAGCCTTCCCTCAGTTTCCGGGTACGGTTGTGGCAAACGTCGTCATGTCGCCCTTCGGGCGCTTGTCGAGTATCTGCTGACCTTCGATCATGTAGAACACGGTTTCCGCAATATTGGTGGCATGGTCGCCGATCCGCTCGATGTTCTTGGCGCAGAACATCAGATGGATACAGAAGCTGATGTTGCGCGGATCTTCCATCATATAGGTCAGGAGTTCGCGGAACAGCGACGTGCAGATCGCGTCGACTTCCTCGTCGCCCTTCCACACCGTCATCGCCGCCGGCAAATCGTGCGCCGCATAGGCATCGAGCACGGATTTAACCTGCGACTGCACCAGGTCGGTCATATGCTCGAGGCCGCGGATCAGCTTCAGCGGCTGAAAATCGCTCTCCAGCGCCGCGACCCGCTTGCCCATGTTCTTGGCAAGATCGCCGATCCGCTCGAGATCGGTCGCGACCCGCATGGCGCCGACGATCTCGCGCAGATCCACCGCCATCGGCTGACGCCGCGCAATGGTCAGAACCGCGCGTTCCTCGATCGTGCGCTGCAGATTATCGATCTCAATATCCGAAACCACGACATGCTTGCCCAGCGCGACGTCACGACGGATCAGCGCATCGACGGATTCGGTAATCATGCGCTCGGCAAGGCCACCCATCTCGGCGACCAGCCTGGTTAGTTCCTGAAGATCGCTGTCGAACGCCTTGGCGGTGTGCTCAGAAGCCATGTTCTATCTCCTCAGCCGAACCGGCCGGTGATGTAATCCTGGGTGCGTCGATCGCTCGGCGAGGTGAAAATCTTGTTGGTGTCGTCGAACTCGATCAGCTCGCCGAGATACATGAAGGCGGTCTTGTCCGAGACGCGGGCGGCCTGCTGCATGTTATGGGTCACGATGGCGATCGTATAGTGCTCGGCCAGTTCCTGAATCAACTCCTCGACCTTGGCGGTCGAAATCGGATCGAGCGCCGAACATGGCTCGTCGAACAGGATCACTTCGGGCCGCACCGCGACGGTACGGGCGATGCAGAGCCGCTGCTGCTGGCCGCCGGACAGGCTGAGACCAGAGGCGTTCAGCTTGTCCTTGACCTCGTTCCAGAGCGCGCCGCCGCGCAACGCCTTCTCCACGCGGTCGTCCATTTCGGATTTGGAAATCTTCTCATAAAGACGGATACCGAAGGCGATGTTTTCATAGATCGTCATCGGAAACGGCGTCGGCTTTTGAAATACCATGCCGACGCGCGCGCGTAGCAGATTGAGATCGAGCTTGGGATCGAGAATGTTGGTCTGGTCGAGCATCAACTGGCCGACGGCGCGCTGCCCCGGATAGAGATCGTACATCCGGTTGAAAATCCGCAGCAATGTCGATTTGCCGCAACCGGACGGACCGATAAAAGCGGTGACGCGATTGGTGCCGAGCGTCAGATTGATGTTCTTCAGCGCATGATGCTCGCCGTAATAGAAGTTCAGGTTGCGCACGCTGACTTTGGCCGGGGCATCCGGCAACGGCGCCGCAGGAACGGGTCCGCTCGAACTACCCACGGATACAGAGACTTCGTTCATTTTGCAGCCCTCTCGGCGCCAAGATAACGCGCGCCAATATTCAACGCGAGTACGGTTAGAGTAATAAGCAAGGCCCCGCTCCAGGCGAGTTCCTTCCAATAAGCGTAGGGGCTTTGCACGAAGTTGTTGATGGTCACCGGCAGGTTGGCCATCGTCTTGGTCAGATCGAGGCTGAAGAACTGGTTGCTCAGCGCGGTGAACAATAGCGGCGCGGTCTCGCCGGCAACACGCGCGGTTGCGAGCAGGACGCCTGTGATCAGGCCGGAGCGTGCAGCCCGGTAAGCGATCCGCTTGATAACGAGCGAACGCGGCAGCCCCAGCGCCGATGCCGCCTCGCGCAACGGGTTGGGCACCAACAGCAGCATATCTTCGGTGGTGCGGAGCACGACAGGGATGACGATCACGGCCAGCGCCAGTGCACCGGCCAGGGCCGAGAACCCGCCCATCGGCACCACGACGGCGCCATAGATGAACAGGCCAATGATGATGGAGGGTGCGCTGAGGAGAATGTCGTTGATGAAGCGGATCACCGAGGTCAGGTGATCATGCTTGCCGTATTCGGCGAGATAGGTGCCAGCGAACAGGCCAAGCGGCGCGCCAATGCCGACGCCGATCACGGTCATGATGACCGAACCGATGATCGCGTTCAGCAAGCCGCCTTCGGTCGAACCCGGCGGGGGCGTATTCTCCGTAAAAAGCTGGAGACTTAAGCCCGCAACTCCGTTGTAAAACAGGGTGATCAGAATCAGCGCAAGCCAAGTCACGCCGAACAAGGCGGCTCCGACGCAGAGCCCGCGGATGATGATGTCCTTGCGACGGCGTGATGCGTAAATCGGGTTCATGAGTTCAATTCCCCGCCTTCTTTTCCAGCCGCAACAACATCAGCCGCGCCGCGGCCAGCACGAAGAACGTCAGCACGAACAGCAACAGGCCGAGCAAAATGAGCGCCGATTGATGCAAGCCGTCGCTTTCGGCAAACTCGCTGGCGATCGCCGCCGAAATCGTCGTGCCCGGCCCGAAGATCGAGGACGAGATGCGGAATGAATTGCCGATGATGAAAGTGACCGCCATGGTTTCGCCGAGCGCACGGCCGAGCGCCAGCATGATGCCGCCGATGACGCCGACGCGGGTATAGGGAATGACCACATTGCGGACCACTTCCCATGTGGTGCAGCCGACGCCGTAGGCTGCTTCCTTCAACACCGGCGGCACCGTCTTGAACACGTCGACCGAGATTGCGGTGATGAACGGCAGCACCATGATGGCGAGGATCAGCGCCGCATTGAACAGGCTGAGATAGGAGGGTGGACCACCGAAGATCGAGCCGAGCACCGGAATGCCGTCAAACAACCCGATCATGAAGGGTTGAAACGTGTAGGCCAGGAACGGGCCGAGGACGAAGAACCCCCACATGCCGTAGATAATCGAAGGAATGCCCGCGAGCAGCTCGATCGCTATTCCGATCGGGCGGCGCAGCCATTGCGGGCAGAGCTCGGTCAGGAAGATGGCGATGCCAAGCCCGACCGGAATGGCGATCAGCATCGCGATGAAGGACGTCACCAGCGTGCCGTAGATCGGACCGAGGGCACCCAGCACCGGCGGATCCGCCGATGGCGCCCAGCGCTGCGTCCACAGGAACGCGAAGCCGTACTCCCTCATCGCGGGCCAGGCGCCCACGATCAGCGAAAGAATGATGCCGCCGAGAATAAGCAGCACCGAAATCGCACAGATACGGGTGATCCAGTAAAAAGTAACGTCGCCGAGTTTGAAGGCGTTCAGCGCCTTGGCACGATCGTAAGGTCCGGCGGCTTCCATTACATCGCTCTGAACGGCCATGTCTGCCACGCCAATCCCCTATACTGCATAACCAAACTACCTGGAAATCCGGCGCTTCAGTCTTGAGCCGGATCTAGCGCGTTCAAACTTCAATCAGGCCGATAAGATGCCCGACAAATCCGACCTTGATGATCCGAGAAGCCCAACCCGGGATAACCCGGATTGGGTAGAGAGCGCGTTCTCTGTTGGCACGAAACCCGACCTCAGCTCTTTGCGTCAGCTCTTGATTTCAGCCGACCAGGTCTTTTCGATCAGCTTGACCACCGATTCCGGCATCGGGATGTAGTCGAGCTCCTCAGCCATCTTGTCGCCCTTGGCGAAAGCGAACTTGAAGAACTTGATCGCTTCCTGCGAGGCCGCCTTGTCGGTCGCATCCTTGTGCATCAGGATGAACGTCGAGGCCACGATCGGCCACGACTTGTCGCCGGGCTGGTCGGTCAGGATCAGGTAATAGCCGGGAGCATTTGCCCAATCGGCATTGGAAGCCGCCGCCTGGAAGGCTTCGGTGGTCGGCTGCACGGTCTTGCCGGCCTTGTTGACCAACCCGGTGTAGGTCAGCTTGTTCTGCTTGGCGTAGGCGTATTCGACGTAACCGATCGCATTCTTGGTCTGACCGATATTGCCGGAAACGCCCTCATTGCCCTTGGCGCCAACGCCAACCGGCCACTCGACCGCGGTGCCTGAACCCACCTTCGACTTCCAATCCGCGTTAACCTTGGAGAGATAGTCGGTGAAGTTGAAGGTCGTACCCGAACCGTCCGCGCGGTGAACGACGGCGATCGCGGCCGACGGCAGAGTGAGCTTCGGATTGAGCTTCTTGATCGCGGCGTCATCCCATTTGGTGATCGTGCCGAGGTAGATCTTGCCGAGGGTATCGCCATCCAGCACCATGTCGCCAGCCTTCACGCCGTCGATGTTCACCACCGGGACGATCGCGCCCATGATCATCGGCCACTGCGCGAAGCCATCCTTCTCGAGCTGATCGGCCTTCAGCGGCGCATCGGTCGCTCCGAACGTCACGGTCTTGGCCTGGATCTGCTTGATGCCGGCGCCGGACCCGATCGACTGGTAGTTCACGCTGCTGCCGGCGTCCTTCTTATAGGCATCCGCCCATTTCGACAGGACCGGGAAGATAAAGGTCGAGCCGGCACCGGTGATGTCAGCGGCGAATGCCGACGTCGATGCGGCAACCAAGCCGGCAGCGACGATAGCTTTCAGGAATTTCATTGCTGGTCTCCATCTGGTGAGCGAAGCGCCGGACGCGCCCGATCGCGCTCACGCCGCTCGTTTAGGAGCGGTCAATGCCGCTTTTACGAAGGTTTGATGACAGGTGGATGACACAGGCAAGCAATTGAAATTGCTTGGTTTTAGACCCCAGAAGGGGGCTTCGCCTGGGGAAAACAGGCGGTGAAAGTAGCGCCGTTTTTCAGCACGCTTTCGATCAAAAGCCGGCCGCGGTGCCGGTTAACAATATGTTTCACAAGCGATAATCCGAGCCCGGTTCCACCCTGCGCGCGGCTGTCGCCGACATCCACCCGGTAGAACCGTTCGGTCAGCCGCGGCAGATGTTCCGGCGCGATGCCGGGACCGAAATCGCGCACCATGACGCGGACTTCGGGCACGCCCTCACCCGATATCGCTGACGTCAGCGATACAATGACCTTGCCGCCGGACGCGCCGTATTTCAGCGCGTTCTCGATCAGGTTTTCAAACAGCCGCAGCAGCTCCTCGCGGTCGCCCGCGATTGCCACCGGCGTCTCCGGCAAATCGATGTCGATCGCGACCTGGCGCTCCCGCGCCAGCGGCTCCAGCCCATCGGCGACCTGCCGGATGATCGGAACGATATCCACCAGCGTGTCGGGGCGAACATGGGCCGAAAGCTCGACCCGCGACAGCGACAGCAGGTCGTCGATCAGCCGCGCCATGCGCGTGGCCTGCGTGTGCATGATGCCGAGAAAGCGCTCGCGTGCCTTGGCGTCGTCCTTGGCCGGCCCCTGAAGGGTATCGATGAAGCCCGACAGCGCAGCCAGCGGCGTGCGCAGCTCATGACTGGCATTGGCCACGAAGTCGGCGCGCATTTCCTCGACCCGGCGCAGCGGCGTCTGGTCGTGGAACGTCATCAGCATGCATTTGTCGGTGCCGCCGAACAGGGTGGGCACTGGCACCGGCGTGACGATCAACTCCATCCAGCGATCGACCGGCACATGATCGAGATAGGTCGCGCGCCGGGTCTCGGACGTGGCGATGGCTTCGCGCAATGCAGTGATGATTTCAGGTGATCGCAAGGCGAACTGGGCGAGTTCGTTCTTGCGCAACGCCGGCGCAAGCTGCGCCGCCGCCGCGTTGAGGTGGATGACGCGGCCGGCACGGTCCAGCAGCACTGCGGGATCGGGCATGCCGGCAACGACGGCGCTGACAGCCGCGGTTTCGACCGGATTGACCCCGCGCACATCTTCACGCGACGTCGCCGCGTTGTGCAATCGCCACGGCACCAGGGCTGCCGCGGCGATGCAGGCAAAAACCGCGGTGGCGCGAACCGGCGACAGTTCGCCGAGTGCAACCAGCACGGCCAAGGCGAGAGCCGCGGTGAGCAGGATAATGGCAGCGTGCCGCAGCCGGTCAGGCCACGGAGAATAGAAAGAGGAAGATGTCGGAGCTTCTAGGGCCATCGAGCCGGCTCTCCCGTTCGGGTGCGCATCTTCAGGCGTTCGTGTCCCTGCGCTCCCGCACGTAAGCGGCTTCGCGGCGCGGTTCGACCTCAAGCCCTCGCGTCACCTGGCGCAGGCGCTTATTTCGCGCCCCCAGGATAACTTCCCGAAACGTCAGCAAGATTACAGATATGATAAATGGCGCAATATAATAGAGCAGGCGGAACAGCAGCATCCCTGCCAGCAGGTCTTCGCGGTCCATCTGCCACAGGCCGACCAGCATCGCGGCGTCGAACACGCCGAGCCCGCCGGGAGAATGACTGGCAAAGCCCAGCAGCGTCGCCGAGACGAAAATGACCGCGACGACGACGAAACCCAAATTGGGTTCGTCGGGAACCAGCACATACATCGCCAGCGCACAAAAGCCGAGATCGACAATTCCGATCACGATCTGCAGCAGCGTCAGCGACCCGCCCGGCAGTATCACCGACCAGGGCCCGCGTCCGACCGTCCTCGGCCGCATTGAAACCCAGGCCACATACGCCAGCAGGCCCAGGATAATGGCGAACGCGGCCAGCCGATTGAGCCAGGGCGGCAATTGATCGATCGCCGACGCGGCCTCCGGATGATAGGCGATACCGAGCCCCAACACCGCAGCATTACCCAGCCAGAAGGTCAGGCCGGCCAGAAAACAGATCTTGGCGACGTCGATCGCGTTCAATCCCCAGCCGGAATAGATGCGGTAGCGCACCGCGCCACCGGTAAAGACACTGGCGCCGACATTGTGCCCGATCGAATAGCTGGTGAAGGCGGCGAGCGCATTGACGCGGTAAGGGATATCGGCGCGGCCGATCGCGCGAACCGCAAACAGGTCATAGAAGGTCAGCGTGAAATAGCCCGCGGCCACGAACAAGCTGGCCAGGAAGATCGAGCGGGGTTCCGTCTCCTTGATCGCCTCGACGACCTCTTCGACGTCCATGCCCCGCAGCATGTGGTAAAGTACGTAGCATGCAATCCCGATAACGGTGATGCTGACCGCAACACCCAATTTATGCAGGATTTGCTTCTGGCGCAGAAACGACATCGCCCTGCGTATTGCTTCCAGCATCTAGACCTCGAATTGCGATCCTGCGTCGTGGCCGCCGGGCGAATTTTTTCCGCTGCCGACGCCGCGCTTGCCCCCCGGCCCGATGTCGTAGCGCGTTTTGAGCCGGAGTGGAATTCGCTTGGGGTGAATAAAACGCGATCCTTCAATATATTAGGCTGGAATTAGTGACACAGGATGCACAGTTTTGCTGCATTCTCCCCGCCCCCGTAAAAGGCGCTGCCATGCCGCGCCTGCGAGATGCACAGATTTTTCCCCTAACAGGCCTGGTTTGACGGACATCGTCTAAAAAACCGCCGTTCCGGCGTTTCGCCGACGGGGCCGGCCGAACTCAAGCGGCCGCCGTATGGCGCGACAGCACCCAGTCGCGCAACCACGACCCGACCGCACAACCAGCCAGATACAACGCGAACATGATGAGGCCGAGGTCGAGCCAATAGCCCGGGCGGCCCGGAACCACGCGCGAGAGCGCGGCGACGACAAGCACCGCCACCAGGGCGGCGAGCCAGCGCGACGTCACCTTCGATACGCCCTGACCGCGGTGGACCACGGCAATCCAGCCGACCACAAAGCCCAGCAACAGCGAGCCCAGCAACCAGCCCCAGTGAAACATCGCCAGATATGCCATGGCCTCACCTCACCACGAACTCGATGCGGCGGTTCTGCGCCTTGCCTTCGTCGGTATCATTCGAGGCGATCGGCTGCGTACTGCCATAGCCTGTCGCCGTAAAGCGGTCAGCGGGCAACCCTGCTTTGATCAGATAGTCCGCAACCGCCTGCGCGCGCTTCTCGGATAGCGCCTGGTTGAAAGCATCGTCGCCGTCGGTGTCGGTGTGTCCTGCGATCTCGATGCTGGCGTTCGGGCAGCGCAACGCAGTTTCGATCAAGCGGTCAAGCAGCCCCGCGGAATCCGGATCGATGATGGCTCGGCCCGATTCGAAACCAATTTTTCCTTTGCCAAGCAAATCCGAAAACAGCTGCTGGCACACGGTGGCATCCACCGGCGCCGCCGCCGGCTTGACGGAAATATCGGCCTTGTACTGCCAGCCTTGCGGAAAATCCTTGCCGAGCCCGGCACGGATCTGAACCGCGGCCGCATCGTAGAATGCGTCGCCCGAGAGCTTCACTTCGCGGTCCGACACCACCAGCGTGCCGGTCGATAATCGCGACAGCGCGCCCAGCGCCGGCGCCACCGCGGCTGAAAATCCGCTGGGCGCGCCGATGCTGGCCTTGAGATTGTCGACGACCTTCTCGCTGAAGAACTTCCGCGACGCCGCCGCAACCAGCGCCGCATGGACGGTGTTACCAGGCACATAGCCGGTCAGCGTCAGCGTGACGGCGACGGGGTCCTTGTAAGCCTGAAAGATGTAGGGCGGCGCCTTGATCTCGTTCGCCGCGACGGAAAAACCCTCGGGAAGGTTTTTCAGTCCCGCGGCGATCGCTTCGCGGCCGCCGAGGTCGCGAGCCATGCCGGAAAGGCTGATCTGGGTATCTGAAATGGTGACCTTGCCGTCTTTCAGTTTTCCGATCTGATCGATCAGCAACGCTGCCGCGCCGTCGAAATGCGGCGGGGCGCCCCGCGACAGGTTCATCTGATCGACAACCTCGACGCCACCAAGAGCAGCGCGGGCCATATCGAGCAATTTGGTCTTTGTGGCCGGCAAGGGTGCACTTCCACCCAGCGTAACCCTGACCACATCGCGCTCAGCCGACCAGACGAAGGGCTTGGCTTCAGGAACGAGGCGCGTTTCGTCGTTAACCAGCCGTACGCCTGGCACAGCCTCCACCGCAGCCACAGCGCCGCGACGGCCCTCTTCCGAGAATGCATCCGCCGCAAACGTGACATCGCGGCCGTCGACCTCGATTTGCCGCTTGTCCAGCACCGTATCCTTCAGTGCAGCGGTGCTTTGCGCGGCCAAATCCGCTTCAAGTGGCGCCGTACTCGACCAGGCCGCGATCGCCCAAAGGATGGCCAAAGGAATCACACCCGGCCACCATTTGCTGCTCCACCTGAAAAGTCCGTGCATTCGATGTCCTGCGCTCTCGGAACGGAGAGAAAACAAACCCTTGCGAGGCTGTCAAACTGGAAATAACAGGGAATGGTAGGATCAATGCATGGCGGTCCGGCTAACCGTTTCTTCAGCGCTCTCCCGCTAGTTTTCGCACTCGCATCCCAAGGCCAATCACTCCTGATGAAGCAGCTTCGCAAGAGCGTCATTCGCGCCGGACTGGAAGCGCTTTACTTCAGCGGTGCCCATTATGTGCTGCGGCCGATCTTCGCGGGTGTCGGCGCCATTTTCATGCTGCACCATGTGCGGCCACCCGGCGACGCCGAGTTCCAGCCGAACCGGCATCTTGAGATCACGCCAAAATTCCTGCGCGCCATGCTGTCGCACCTCCGCGCGCAAGGCATCGACATCGTCACGATGGATGAGGTTCACCGGCGGCTGATCGAACGCAGCTTTTCGCGACGATTCGCCTGCTTCACGCTGGACGATGGCTATCGCGACAACCGGGACTTCGCGTTGCCGGTGCTGCGTGAATTCGCCGCACCCTTCACCGTCTATGTCGCCAGCGATTTCGCCGAAGGCACCGGCCGGCTGTGGTGGATCGCGCTGGAGATGGTGATCGCGAAAGCGTCAATGCTCGAGGTCGAGATCGGCGGCGCTGCCGTGCGGTTCGACACGGAGACGCCGGCCGCCAAGCAGATCGCGTTCGACCGGTTGCACGACTGGCTGCGCGGGCTACCCGGCGAGCTCGACATCGAGCGTGAGGTCAGCGCGCTGTGCGCCCGTCACGGCGTCGATCAAGCCGCGATCTGTCGCGATCTCTGCATGTCCTGGGACGAGTTGAAACCGTTCGCCAACGATCCGCTGATCGCCATCGGCGCTCACTCGATCACCCATTGCAATCTCGCCCGGCAGACCGCCGACCATGCCAGCCACGAGATGACCGTGAGCCGCGAACGGATCGAAGGCGCGGTGCAGCGCCCCGTTCTCCATCTCGCTTATCCCTATGGCGACAAGATCGCGGCCGGCCCCCGCGAATTCGCGATGGCGCGCGCCGCCGGCTTCAAGACCGCGGTGACGACGCGCCCCGGCATGATCTTCCCCGAGAACGCCGAACACATGACGGCGCTGCCGCGGGTTTCGCTCAACGGCAATTATCAGGACGCCCGCATTTTGCCGGTGCTGACCTCCGGCGCCGCCACCGCGATGTGGAACGGCTTCCGGCGCGTCGACGCAGCGTAGTTGCGTTCGACGCTTCTTCTCTTCCCTTCTCCCCTTGTGGGAGAGGGGAAAAGTCCCTTCCTTGACTCATGTCCCTCCCGCGCCCAAAACCGCCGATAAAATCAACTGGAGGGCAACATGTTCAAGGATCTGTTTTCGCTAAAGGGCCGCGTCGCATTGGTGACCGGCGGATCGCGCGGCATCGGCAAGATGATCGCAGCCGGCTTCCTCAGCCAAGGCGCGGCGAAGGTCTATATCACGGCGCGCAAGGCCGGACCGTGCGAAGCCACTGCCAAAGAGCTCACGGCCGAGTATGGCGGCGAGTGTATCGCGCTGCCGATCGATATCTCCACCATGGCCGGCATCGACATGCTGGCAGCGGAAATCAAGAAGCGCGAACCGAAGCTCGACATTCTCGTGAACAATGCCGGTGCGGCGTGGGGCGCCGATTTCGACGAATTTCCGGAAAGCGGCTGGGACAAGGTGATGAACCTCAACGTCAAGACGCCGTTCTTCCTGACCAAGGCACTGGCAGCGCCTTTGCGCGCGGCCGCCACCGCCGAGAAGCCCGCCAAGGTCATCAACATCGCCTCGATCGACGGCATCTTCGTCAATCCGTTGGAGACCTATTCTTACGCCGCGAGCAAATCGGGACTGATCCACCTGACCCGCCGAATGGCGGTGAAACTGATTCCCGACCACATCGTGGTATCGGCGATCGCGCCGGGACCGTTCAAATCCGACATGAACAAGGCCGCGCGTGACAACGCCGACGAAGTGGCGACGCGGGTGCCAGCGGGACGCATCGGCACCGATGAGGATATGGCGGGTGCCGCGATCTATCTCGCCTCGCGCGCCGGCGATTACGTGGTCGGTACCACCATCGCGGTCGATGGCGGCATCGTCTACGCCAATGCCGGACTGGAGATCGCCGGATAAGGTCAGGGACAGCCGCCGCGATCGACGGTGCCCCTCGCCCCGCTCTTGCGGGGTCGAGACAAGCTAGCTCGCTCTTAGAGCGTTGGAGTGAGGGGCATCTCTCGGCCGATGCAATCGCCGTGATACCTTTACCCCCTCACCCGCCGCGCGTGAGCGCGGCGCCCCCTCCCCGCAAACGGGGAGAGCTGAACAAGATCACGTCTCGATCTTCACGTACTCGAAATCACCGGGCTTGTTGTCGATCCCGACTTTGGGCGGCGAGATCCATGAGGCGAATTCGCCGATCGCGGTCACTGGCGTCATCAGCGAAGCGATGAAATCGCCATCTTCGGCCGACGGCAGCCATTCGCTCTTGCGCCTGTTCCAGGTCGCATCATCGATCAGCACGCCGTCCGGCGTGGCATGGACATCCCTGAATTCGCCGATCTGACGATGGAAGGCGACGTTGGGCAATGTCAGCTTCACGTCGTAACCAGCGAGCGAGATGATCTTGTTCCAGCGCAACATGCCCTTGACGCAATCCTGCGTGTAGTCGTCGCGCAGCCGCATGTTGAGCGCGGTGAGCGCCGGCTCGTCGACACGCTTGATCTCGCCGTCGATCAGCTTCAGCACCGGATAGGTGCTGTTCTGCAAGCGATGATCATCCTCGATCTGGGTTTCGCGATAGCGGCCCTTGATGCCGGCATTGAAGGCGTTCGCTGCATTGGTCGAGACTTCGGAGCCAAACAGGTCCAGCGACAACGAGTAATGCAGATTGAGCTTCTTCTGGATGGTCGGAAGGTCGATCACACCTAGTGCGCGTACCTTGGCGACGTCGGTCGGGTCGCTGATCCCGGCGTCTTTCATCGCCTCGCAGGTCCGCTGCACGACACGGCTGATGCCGGTTTCGCCGACGAACATGTGATGCGCCTCTTCGGTCAGCATGAAGCGGCAGGTGCGCGACAGCGGATCGAAGCCGGACTGCGCCAGCGAGTGCAGCTGCATCTTGCCGTCGCGGTCGGTAAAATAGGTGAACATGAAGAACGACAGCCAGTCCGGCGTCGCTTCATTGAAGGCGCCGAGCATGCGTGGGCTATCCGCATCGCCCGACCGGCGACGCAACAACTCGTCGGCTTCCTCGCGGCCGTCACGGCCGAAATATTTCTGCAGCAGATAAACCATCGCCCAGAGATGGCGGCCTTCCTCGACATTGACCTGGAACAGATTGCGCAGGTCGTAGAGCGAAGGCGCGGTCTTGCCGAGATGGCGCTGCTGTTCGACGGATGCAGGCTCGGTATCACCCTGGATCACGATCAGGCGGCGCAGCGTGGCGCGATGCTCGCCCGGCACTTCCTGCCAAACCGGCTTGCCGTGGTTTTCGCCGAACGGGATGACGCGGTTCTCTTCCTGTGGCGCGAGCAGGATGCCCCAGCGATAATCCGGCATCTTCACGTAATCGAACTTGGCCCAGCCGCGCGGATCGACCGAATAGGCGGTGCGCAGATAGACCAGCGATTGCTGGAAGCCATCCGGCCCCATGTCGTTCCACCAGTCGATGTAACCGGGGTGCCAGCCCTCCAGCGCTTTGAGCACCTGCCGATCTTCGCTGAGATTCACGTTGTTCGGAATCTTGGTCGAGTAATCGACGTTCATGATGTTCATGGCGTGCTCCTTGGGCTTGTTATGGCGCGCATCGCAACTTGCTTAATCGTCATCCTGAGGTGGGAGCGCATCTCGCGCGAGCCTCGAAGGATGCCGCTCCGCCTCCGCAGCCATCCTTCGAGGCTCGCTTGCGCTCGCACCTCAGGATGACGGCGGTATTCTTCTCACACTCTCGTCATATCGAACTGCGCCTTCTGTCCGGTGCCGTAGCGCCGCAGCGCGCCGTCTTCGCCGACCGCATTGGGGCGCTGGAAGATCCAGTTCTGCCACGCCGTCAGGCGCGAGAAGATTTTCGATTCCATGGTTTCGGGTCCGACGAAGCGCAGATTCGCTTCCATGCCGGTGAGGCCGTCAGGCGAAAAGCTGGTGCGCTCCTCGAGGAATACCCTGACCTCGTCATCCCAATCGATGTCGTCGAGCGCAAAGGTCACGAGGCCGAGTTCTTCGGCCGCCTCCGCATCGATCGCTTCGCCGATTTTCTGTTGTGCGCGATCCAGATCGGACGGGTCGGCCTGGAAACGCGATTGCAGCCGGGTCAGGCCGTGGCTCATCGGATAGGGCCCGAAATTCATTGCGGTCAATTCGATCGTCGGCGGCGCGCGATTGTCGCCCTGCTTCTGGCCAATCAGCATGTAGGAACGGTCGGCGGCGAACACGAGTTCGGCCAGCGTGCCGACAAAGCACGAGCCCGGCTCGACCAGCGTCACCAGCGTGCGCGAGGTGACGTCGATGCGCTTCAGCACGCGCTTCCAGTACTGCCTGATTTCGTTGACCAGCCAATGCGCTTTGTTGGCCTCGAGAAATGCGTCGCAGGCAACGACATTGGCGCGGTCGCCGTGCGACTTGAACAGCAGCATCGCGGTCTCAAGTTCATTGATGCGCAGATGCAGGATCGCATCATCCAGCTCGCGCGCGACCTGGAGCGGCCAGAACGACGCGCCTTGCGCAATCATGCCGTCGATATCGGCAGGCGGCGCCACGTCCGGCGCCTTGATCGAGATGGTCGCGATGCGCTCGGCTCGCGCGATATCAACACTGACATGGCCGTAGCGAATACTGTTGTCGTCGATGCTGCGGGATAGTGGCGTCAGCGCGATGCCTTTGCCGTTGCCGGCGCGCGTGGAGGCGGCGGCGAATTCCCTGGCGCGCTCGGCAACTCTGGCTTCGAGCTTGCTGTTGGGCACGATCTCGTCGACCAGCCGCCATTGCACCGCGCGCTTGCCCTTGATGCCTTCCTCGATGGTACAGAAATAATCGGCGTGGTCGCGGCGCACCTTGCGCTTGTCGACCACGCGCGTCAGTCCGCCGGTGCCCGGCAGCACCGCCAGCAACGGCACTTCCGGCAACGCGACGGCCGCAGCGCCGTCGTCGGCGAGAATGATATGATCGGTCGCCAGCGCCAGCTCGTAGCCACCGCCGGCCGCAGTGCCATTGATCACGGTAATAAAGCGCTGTCCGGAATTTTCGCTGGAGTCTTCGAGACCGTTGCGGGTCTCGTTGGTGAATTTGCAGAAGTTCACTTTGTGGGCGTGGGTCGCGCCCGCCAGCATCCGGATATTGGCGCCGGCGCAGAACACGCGGTTCTTGGCTGAACGCACCACCACCACCTTCACGCCGGGATGCTCGAAGCGCAGCCGCTGCACCACGTCGGCCAGCTCGATATCGACACCGAGATCGTAGGAATTCAGCTTGAGCTGATAGCCTTCGAACAGGCCGCCATTCTCGTCGACATCCATGGTCAGCGTCGCGACATCGCCCGCGACATCGAGCTTCCAGTGCCGGTAGCGCGACGGATCGGTCTGGAAATCGATGTATTTCGCGCTGCCCGCGAGGACGCGATCTTCACCGGCCATGGGCCACCCTTGAGCTATGACGATTGATCTTGATATGCACAATAATGCATGTTTTTGCGCCCGTCCAGCCAGAAACGCCAAAATATGCATTTTGTTGCACATTATAACCTTGACAAAGCAAGATGCAATGCCGCATACGGATGCCACTCCCGAACAAGCTGATTTGCCTGCGGGGGTTGGCGCGCCCGATATTACTGTTCACCTGTCGGCTGATTCCCCTCCGGGGAAGAACTTCCTTTTGCGCTCCGCTCCGCGTGGAGACGGCGCGCTTCCTTTTTTGCAGCCCTCGCCCGGTCAAGTTCCAACTGTGACGGTGTGGGTGTCGGGGGTCCGCCTAGAGCTGCCTGAGCCTTTGCTACATGAAGGGCTTTCTCTGTTTCGTCTATCCACTGGGGCACATGTTCGAGTGGAGGATTATGCAAAGGCGGTTGCGTCGGTATTGGAGGCCTTGGAAAGGGGTTCTCGGATACTCGTCCTGCCTGCCGATTGATTTCGCCGTTGATGAAGTTAAGCATCTCCATTGTGGCATTGAAGTAATCAAGCTGCTTTTGAAGTAGCTCGATATCAACGTGTTTCCAGTCGTGAGAAAAGTTCGTGTTTTTCGCTGAGTTTTGCAGGTCAGCAAAATACACGCCGCTATCGGGTTCGGCTTCATCGCCCCAATTGCAATGGGCATATTGGTTGCGTATGGAAACGCAGTGCCAAATCATCGGTGTGACAATCTTCTGCTCTTCTTGCAGGCCCAGAACTTCCGCCGCTGGCACCATTAACCGCAAGGCGGCTTCGATTCGTGGCGATGTCGCTCTCAGCCCATAAAGCATCGCCAGAACGTGGTTTATGAGTTTGTGGGCGATTGCTGTATTGTAGCAGGCGGTAACTTCAATCTCTCCGAAGGACGCCAGGATGTGGCCGATCAAGGCCCCCTCTGCTTGGTGTCTGCGAAATGCAGGGTTGATATACATAGCCATGCCGAAGACCGACCCGGTGAAAGAGATTGAACTGCACCCCGACGCATGGGAGCGCTTTGAGCGCGCCGCTGGTGTAGTAGCGAAAGCTCCCCCGCAGCATCGGGTGGCGAAAGAGAAGTCTCTAAAGGCCAATCCGAAAGTGAAGAAAGCGGTGAAGAAGTCTCGCAAAACAACCAATAAAGCGGGTTGAACTCCTATCGCTAGACAATTTCAGCGATATGATCGTTAAATGGTGGGGACCAGTGTCAAACAAATATTGGAGGCGGTTGGCGTCAGCGAATCCTCGCTGGATGGGGTCCGACTTGCACAGGGTGTTGTGGGAAAATCGAGTTACGTAGCGGGTGTAGCCCTGCTGGCCCTATTAGTTGTCGCCTATTCACTGAGAGATTCTGGCTACCTACTCGCAGTCGCTTGTTTCATTGTGGTATTGTTTTTTGGCTATTTCGCCGGCGTGCTTTGGTTCGCCAACAAACATCCGGATATGGCCCTTTTGGAGGGGGCCGAATTAGTAAAATGGCGGCAGATAGAAATGGCCGCCAAGGGTCAGCCCGCGCTCCCGAACGCAACCCAGCAAGTCATTGGGGGCGAGTCTTGAGATGGCTAAAAGTTTTTATGCAGTAATGATCCGGTGGGACATTCTCCCGACAGAAGCTAAGGTCAGCGAGATTGACGCAACCTTGGGAGTGTTGGGGGACTGGTTGCGGTTTGGGGGGCACAACTGGCTCATTTGGTCTGAAAGTACCCCGTCGCAGATTTATGCAGCCCTTGCTGGGAAGCTTTCGCAAAAAGATAGCGAGTTGATCGTAAATTTTGACCCAAACTCCTATTCCGGTTGGGCCCCAAAATGGGTTGACGACTGGATTACTCAGCGTCGCGACGGAGCGTTGAAAGTCATCAGTCCTCCGTCGCCGTCTTTCGCATCACTTTTCGAGCCAAAGCCCTAGAGAGCTTAGTTGTCCGTCAAAAGGACAACCTAAGCGGCCTTGGCGGCCGATGCCATTTCGATTGTTTCTAGATCGCGCTTGATCTTGGGCTTTGTCACTTCCACGGCATATCGAGCCTGAAGATTGAGCCAAAACTCAGGAGTGGTGCCAAGCGCCTTGGCGAGACGGAGTGCCGTATCGGCAGAAATGCTAGTCTGCTCGCTCGCGATCCGCTCGATACGTGTGCGAGGAATGTGGCAACGTTCTGCGAGGGCATATGCTGTGAGGCCCATAGGCACCATGAATTCCTCGCGAAGAACTTCGCCGGGATGAAGGGGTGCTAACTTGGCCATCTCTAACTCCTATTTTACTTATGGTAATCGGTGAACTCTACTTCGTGCGCGTCGCCGTCGTCCCATCTAAAGCAGATACGATATTGGTCATTGACCCAAATGGCATGTTGACCTTCTCGATCATCCTCAAGTGGGTGAAGTTTGTTGTTTGGTGGGGCCTTCAGGTCCTTTAGTTCATGAGCCGCATCGATCATTCTTAGCTTACGTCTGGTGACGCTTTGCAACTGAGCTGGAAACCCCTTCGGGCATTCTCCATCAAAGATTGCCTTGGTGAGGTCATTCGCAAAGCTCTTGATTGGCATCGCCAGTGTCCTACAACGTATCATCAAGTGATACGTTCCGCAAGAAGAACGTATCATAAACTGATACCAAGGTTAGCTAACTATTTGTTAAGGTGTGTAATTTTGGAGAATTGGACTTGGGGACTTTTTGAAGTTGCGAGATCTATATCACGCAACCTAGCGTGCCCGCCAGTATTTGACGAATCAAGGCTTTGGTTTCGGTTGATTGGCCTTCCAGCGCAAAAAGCGCTTAGCCTTCAGCTTGAACGTCTTTGCGGTTAGGCCGTCGATAGGTCAGCCTCTTGCCAACGATGCCTTTTGCAAGCTGGTTGGCGCGATCGGTATCGTCCACGCCAAGGGCAATGCGGTTGTTATGGCGGAAGTCAAATTCCGCCAGATAACGATGCAAATGCTTTTCGGCGCAATGCTGGTAGGTACCGCGCATGCCGCGCTTGAACACTGAGAAGTAGCTTTCAATCGTGTTGGTTGTGATGAGCGTTTCGCCTTCACGGCGCGCGTATTCATCCTCTTGATGGTTGACTGTATCGTGGCGCGAAAACTCAGCGCCAAGCTTCTTATAAATCTTCGCTTGGTCGCTCATGAGGTGGGCTTCTTTGGAAACGTTGGCGCGAACGATCGGCGCTACATCGTCCACGGTTGCGGTCGCAACATGGAAGCTGCGGACCTGTCCGGTCTCACGATCAAGCAACGAAAGGACCGTGTTTTTATGGCCCGCGCCAGCTCGCTTCTTTTTAACGCCTTGCAAGCGGCCAATGTAGGTTTCGTCAACCTCAACCGCGCCGCCATCCTCGCCCATCGGCGGGACTAGGCCGCCAACGCGCATGGCCTCACGCAGGCGGTGCATTAGAAACCACGTCGATTTGTAGCTGATGCCCAGCATACGATGGACCTGATGGGCGCTAATTCCCTTCTTGGAGGCGGTCATCAGGAACAGGGCGGCAAGCCACTTGGTCAGAGGGATTTTGGAGCGCTCGAATACGGTGCCAACGGTCACGGTGAACTGCTCACGGCAGGCCGGTTCGTTGCACTGGTAGACGCCCGGACGGTGAGCCTTGCCCTCAAGCTTGGTGATCTTGTCCTGATCGGCATTGCCGCAATGCGGGCAAACCCGGCCATTTGCCCAAACACGGGCTTCTAGCCAGTCGCGGGCCTTGGTTTCATCGAGGAATATAGGGTTTTTGAGAAGATCGGCCATCTGGGTTGCTCCAATGTCAGCAATCTACCCATGGTCGTCTGCTTTGTCAAGGTTATAATGTGCATTTTGTTTCATGCGCGCCGGCTCCGCGTTCGGCATTTCCCTGACGAAATCTGACCTCATGACGCGGGAAATAGCCGGCTAAGCGGCGGCGCACCGTCTGCCTAGGCCACGCGTGAACCTTCGCTGCACAAAGCCGCATTCGCGAATTCCGAAATCGCCGCGAGCGTCGCACCCGGCGCTTCACGATACGGAGAGTGTCCCGCGCCCGTGATCATCGTCACGTCAACCGGGCAATAGCATTCCTGCTGGGCGATCTCGATCTGGCGCATCGTGCCGTACTGATCGCCGGAGCCCTGCACGATCGCAACCGGCACGCGGATATAGGCGAGATATTCCGAGATATCCCAGTTGCGGAACTCCGGATCGAGCCAGGCGTCGCTCCAGCCATAAAACGTGTTGTCGACGTCGCCATGCCAGCGCGCAAGCTTCGCCCTGAGGCCGTTGGTCTCATAGGCTTTTCGGGTCTCGGCAATCGACGCCAATCCGATCTCCTCCGTGACAAAATGCGGGGCGATCATTGCAACCCCCTGCATGCGATGGTCCTGATGACCGCCGGCATAGATCGCCGCGATCGAAGCGCCGTCGGAATGCCCAAGCAGCATTCCGCGGCGAAGGCCGATCTGGTCGAGCAGCTTGGGCAAGACCTCCAGCGCTTCAATGTGCATGTAATCAAGCGGACGCGGCAATCTTACAGGCGTGGAGGCGCCGTAGCCCGCGCGCGAATAGACGAGGACGCCCGCGCCAGTGGCCTCCTGAAGCTTGTCCGGAAAATCGCCCCACAGCGCGGCCGATCCGAGGCCTTCATGCAGCATCACAATGGTCGGCGCTTCATCCGGCTGAGGCCCGATCATGCGGTATTCAAGATCGGACGCGCCGATCGAGAAGAAGCCAGTGGGTGAGAGGACGGTCATTGTAACCGCTCCCATCGCAACACAACGCGCCGCGCTCTCTCCCCCCTTGCTCGATCCTTCCCTCCCCCCTTGCGGGGGAGGGTTAGGGAGGGGGGTAAGCCGCAAACGCTGGAGCTCGTGATACCCCCCTCTCCACCTCTCCCCCGCAAGGGGGGAGAGAGCAGAGCGCACTGTGCGGCAACACTTTGGGCTTCAATCGACAAGTACATCATCATTCGCCACTCGACATTCGGGGGCTCACACTCTCGCGCGCCTCGGAATGACGGACATCACTGGCCATCCCGCAACTTGAACCGCTGGATTTTTCCGGTTGCGGTTTTGGGCAGGCTGTCGACGACGTCAATCCAGCGCGGGTATTTCCAGGGACCGATCTTCTGCTTGACGTGCTCCTTCAGCGCCTCATGCAGACCGTCGATGTTGCTGCCCGCGCGCAGCACCACGAACGCCTTCGGCTTCAGCAATCCTTCGGGGTCGGCCTCGGGCACGACGGCAGCCTCCAGCACCGCAGGATGCGTGATCAGCGCGCTCTCGACTTCGAACGGCGACACCCAGATTCCCGATACCTTGAACATGTCGTCGCTGCGGCCGCAGAACGTATAACGCCCGTCGGTGTCACGAATGTATTTGTCGCCGGTGCGGGTCCAGTGACCCTCGAATGTCCTGCGGCTCTTGCTGCGCTGATTCCAGTAGCCTTCGCCGGCCGAGGGCGCATCGACCAGGAGTTCGCCGACCTCGCCATCGGGCACGTCAACGCCGGCTTCGTTAACCAGCCGTACCTTGTAGCCGGGCACCGGACGGCCGGAACAGCCGTATTTGATATCGCCCGGCGCGTTGGAGAGGAAAATATGCAGAAGCTCGGTCGAGCCGACGCCATCGAGAATATCGACGCCAAAGCGCGACTTCCAGCTATTGCCGACCGATTCTGGTAGCGCCTCGCCGGCGGAGGTGCAGATGCGCAGGCGGTTGCCGCCGCGCGCGCTCTTCAACGTCTCGTCGTTGAGCATCGCGGCGAACAAGGTCGGCACGCCGAAGAAGATGCTGGGATGATATTTGTTCATTAGCGCGAACATCACAGCCGGCGTCGGACGCTCGGAATTGAGAACCGTGGTGGCGCCGACCGACATCGGGAATGTCAGCGCATTGCCGAGGCCATAGGCAAAAAACAGCTTCGCCGCCGACAGCCCGACATCATCCTCGCGAATGCCGAGCACCTGTTTGGCATAGGTGTCTGCCGTCGCCGCGAGGCTGGAATGCAGATGCCGCACGCCCTTGGGCATTCCGGTCGAGCCCGAGGAATAGAGCCAGAACGCCGGCTCGTCGGCGTGGGTCGCCACGGTCGCAAACGAGTCGTTCTCGCGCCCGATCTCCTCGGAAAGCTTCTTGTGGCCGTGCGCGTTTTGGCCGGCAACGATGACGTGCTCGAGGTCCGGCATCCGGCCGACCATGTCCTTGACGACCGGCAACAGCGCTTCGGAAATGAACAGCACCCGCGCGCGGCAATCCGCCAGCACATAGGCATATTGATCCGAGGTCAGCAGCGTGTTGAGCGGCACCGGAACCACGCCGGCCCGGATGGCGCCGAGAAACACGATCGGGAAATCGATCGTATCCAGCATGATCATCGCCACCCGCTCTTCGCGACGGACGCCGAGGCGGCGCAGCATGTTGGCGGCGCGACGGCTCTGCTTCTGCAGATCGCCATAGCTCAGTTCAGACACGGTGTCGGTGAAGGCGAGCTTGCCACCGCGGCCCTCGTCGACATTGCGGTCGAGCAGCCAGGTCACGGCATTGTAGGAACCGGACGTGCCATTCATGCCGCGCCTCTGAAGCCCGAGCCTATGACAAAGCGTGTCACGACGCCTTCTCCCCAACTTTAAGAATTATAATTCATAGAAAGCCACCAGCTGCGCTTGCTGTCAATCCTCATCGGCATTATGTTTCCGGGAACGTGCAGTCACGGGCGGATATGACCGAAAATCTCGATCCCGAAACCGGCTTTCTCCAGCAACTCGGCCAGCGCGTCCGTACCATGCGTGCGCTTCGCGGCATGTCGCGCAAGGTGCTGGCAAAAGTCTCCGGCATTTCCGAGCGCTATATCGCGCAGCTCGAAAGCGGCAAGGGCAACGTCTCGATCGTGCTGTTGCGCCGGGTGTCGAATGCCATGGGCGCGCATCTGGAAGATCTCATTCCCGCATCCGAACCGTCGCCGGACTGGCCCGTGCTCCGCGACCTCCTGCGCAAGGCGACGCCGAGCCAGATCGCGCAGGCCAAGGATGTGCTTGCAGGTGGCGGCGCGTCGGCGCAACGGCAAGTATCGTTCGCCGGCATCGCCTTGATCGGGTTGCGCGGCGCCGGCAAATCCACGCTTGGCAAAATGCTGGCAAAAAAAATCGGCTGGAATTTCGTCGAACTGAACAAGGAGATCGAGCAGCAGAACGGATTATCCGTTGCCGAGATCATCGCGCTCTACGGCCAGGAAGGTTTCAGGCGGATGGAGCAGGCAGCGCTTAGTCAATTGCTGGCGCGGCGGGAGTTGATGGTGCTGGCGACCGGCGGCGGCATCGTCTCCGAGCCCCTGACCTTCGACCTCATCCTGTCGTCGTTCTACACCATCTGGCTGAAGGCCGAGCCGGAAGAACACATGGCGCGGGTACGCCGTCAGGGCGATCTGCGTCCGATGGCGGATGACCGCTCGGCGATGGCAGAATTACGCAACATTCTCGTGAGCCGCGAACCGCTCTATGCGCGGGCCTCGGCCGTGGTCGATACCGCGGGCCTCACCGTCAATGATGCGGCCGCGCGCTTGATCGATGCGGTCGCGCCGGTATTGCACAACGATGCGCCCGCATTTGGGATCCGCAGCGCGGCGTCTTGAGGCGCTTACCACGCCCAAGGAATCGGCTTGCCTCAAGTGGCCAGCCTAGTAATTTTATTCCAACGACATTCAGCGCGCCAAGACACGCCTTACGAGACCAAGGCAGCGTTACTGCCAAAGAGCCTGCGAGAGGCGGTGTTCGCGCTCAACGACGATCCGTTTTTCCGCGACGCGCTGGGCGCGGGGTTTGTCGATTATTACGTTCACATCAAGAACGCGGAGATCGACCGCTTCCAGGCCGAGGTGTCCGACTGGGAACATCGCGAATATTTCGAGATGTTTTGAGATTCCACTCCCCGTCATTCCGGACCAGCGCGAAGCGCTGGATCCGGAATCCAGAGATTGTAGGACCACTGTTTGCGGCGCCAGATTCCGGGTTCGCGCTCCGCATGCCCCGGAATGACGAGAAAATTACCCGCTCAAATCCCCAGATACCGATGCTGCAGATCCGGTTCCGCGATCAGTTCCTGCGACGTACCGCCCCACACCGCGCGCCCGCGCTCGATGATGTAATGCCGGTCGGCGATGCGGGTGAGGTTGCCGACGTTCTTGTCGATCACCAGCACCGATTGCCCGCGCGCTTTGAGCATCGACAGGCAGTTCCAGATTTCGTCGCGGATCAACGGCGCCAGGCCTTCGGTGGCTTCGTCCAGGATTAACAAAAGCGGATTGGTCATCAGCGCGCGGCCGATCGCCAGCATCTGCTGCTCGCCACCCGACAGCGTGCCGCCCATGTTGGCGCCGCGCTCGGCGAGCCGCGGAAACAGTGCGTGGATTTTTTCGATGGTCCAGGGATCGGTGCTGCCGAGGCGATTGCCGGATGCCGCGACCAGATTCTCGCGCACCGTCAGGTTGGGGAATATCTGGCGTCCTTCCGGCACAAGACCGATGCCGAGTTGCGCGATCCGAAACGAAGGAAGCATGCGAACGTCCTGCCCCGCAAAACGGATCGTGCCCGCGCGCGCTGGCGTCAGCCCCATGATCGACCGGATCGTCGTGGTCTTCCCCATGCCGTTGCGGCCCATCAGCGCCACCATCTCGCCGGTCTTGATCGACAGCGACATCCCGAACAGCACCTGGCTCAGACCATAGCAGGTCTCGATATTCTCAATCTCGAGGAGCGGCACCGCGTCAGCCATGGCGGGTCACCGCATGCTGTTCGCCGAGATAGGCGCGCTTCACCTCGTCATTGACACGGATCGCGTCCGGCACGTCGGAGGCAATGACGCGGCCATAGACGAGAACGGTGATGCGGTCGGCGAGCGCAAACACCGCGTCCATGTCGTGCTCGACGAGGACGATGGTGACCTCACGCCGCAGCGCTTTGAGCAATTCCACCATGCGCGCGGATTCCGAGACACCCAGTCCGGCCATCGGCTCATCGAGCAGCAGCAATTGCGGTTTGGTTGCGAGCGCGACTGCCAGTTCCAGTTCGCGCTGCTCGCCGTGGCTGAGTTTCGACACCACGGTATCGGCACGGTGTTCGAGCCCGACTCTGGCCAGCGCCGCGCGCGCTGTTTCGCGCAGATGCTTTTCCTTGCGGGCATTGCCCCAGAAATAGAAGGAATGGCCGTCATGGGCCTGCGCCGCCAGCGCGACATTGTCCGCCGCAGTGAAGTCAGGAAGTAGCGAGGTGATCTGGAATGAGCGCGCCAGCCCGAGTGCGCTGCGCCGGTAGGCCGGCAGGCGGGTGATGTCGCGGCCGCCGAAGGTAATGCTGCCTGAATTGGGCAGCAGCTGACCGGTGAGCTGGCTGATCAGCGTGGTCTTGCCGGCGCCGTTTGGGCCGATGATCGCATGCAATTCGCCCCTCGCAACCTCAAGCGAGAGGTTATCGGTCGCGACCACGCCGCCAAAGCGGCGGACCAGATTTGCAACGCAGAGTAAGGGCTCAGCCACGGCTTTGCCTCCCGAGCATTCCCATGATGCCGCCACGTCCAAACAGCACGATCAACAGCAACAGCGGGCCCATGATCAGCGCCCAGTATTCTGTCAGTTGCGACAGGAACTCTTCCAGCAGCAGATACACGATCGCGCCGATCACCGGGCCGAACAGCGAACCCATGCCGCCGAGGATCACCATGACCATGAGATCGCCGGAACGGGTCCAGTACATGACCGCCGGGCTGACAAAGTCGGTGTTGGTTGCAAGCAGCGCGCCGGCGAGGCCGCACATCGTGCCTGCGATGACAAAGCAAACCAGCCGGTACCGCGTCGCGGGAAATCCGATCGCCTGCATCCGCGCTTCGTTGGAGCGCAGGCCCTGCACCACCATGCCGAACCGCGAATTGACGATGCGCCAGACCAGGTAAATTCCACCGAACAAACAGCCAAGGCAGAGATAATAAAACTGCACCCGGTTCGACAGGTTGATCAAACCGGCAAAGTCGCTGCGCTTGTAGATGGTGAGACCGTCGTCGCCGCCATAGCGCGCCAATCCCGACGCGACGTAATAGGCCATCTGCGCGAACGCCAGCGTGATCATGATGAAATAGACCCCGCGGGTGCGCAGGCTGAGCGCGCCGATCACCAGCGCAAACAGCGCCGAGGCCGCGAGCGCCACCGGCCACTGGATGAAACCGGAGCCGATGCCCTCAAAAGCGAGAATGCCGACCGCATAGCCGCCGATGCCGAGATAGGCCGCATGACCGAAACTCATCATCCCGCCATAACCCATGATGAGGTTGAGGCTGACGGCGGCCAGCGCGAAAATGACGATGCGGGTGAACAGCGTGAGCGCGAATACATTTCCGCTGACTTGCGAATAGAGCGGTAGCAACAGCAGGCCGGCAGCGACCAGCGCCACCACCACGCTACGAGCGCTGAACGAAGCGGTCATCGCTTGCTGGCCGGAAACAGCCCCTCCGGACGAACCACCAGCACGATCGCCATCAGGAGATAGATCAGCATCGAGGACAGTGCGGGCGCTGCGGTCGAAGCGGCGGCCGAACTCAGCACTTTCCGCAACAGATCGGGCAGGAAGGCGCGGCCGAGCGTGTCAATCATGCCGACAAAGATCGCGGCCAGGAACGCGCCCCTGATCGAGCCGATGCCGCCGATGACGATGATGACGAAGGCAAGGATCAGGATGTTCTCGCCCATGCCGATCTGGACCGTCAAAATCGGCGCCTGCATAAGCCCGGCGAGACCGGCGAGCGCAGCACCCAGCCCGAATACCAGGGTGTAAAGCAGCTTGATGTTGATGCCGAGCGCCCCGATCATTTCCCGGTTCGATGCGCCGGCGCGGATCAGCATGCCGATCCGGGTTCGCATCACCACCAGATACAGCATCAGCGCAACCGCAAGCGCTACAATGATGATCGCGAGCCGGTAGGCGGGATAAAACACGCCCGGGATGATCTGGACCGGCACCGTCAACCAGACGGGCAGCGGCAGCGCGAGACCTGCCGGGCCCCAGATCAGCCGCACGGCGTCGTTGAAAAACAGGATGAGCCCGAACGTTGCCAGTACGTGATCGAGATGGTCGCGGCCATAGAGGTGCCGCAGCGCGACGAATTCGAGGGCGATGCCGAGCAACAGCGTCGCGCCAAGCGCCAGCACGACGCCGGCGAGGTAGCTCCCGGTCCATGCCACGAAAGTCGCGGCGAAATAGGCGCCCATCATATAGAGCGAGCCGTGCGCCAGATTGACGAGGTCCATGATGCCGAAGACCAGCGTCAATCCCGCCGCCAGCAAAAACAGCAGCAGCCCGAACTGCAATCCGTTGAGGAGTTGTTCGACGACAAGCAGCATGGAAACTTACATCAAGCTGAAACAAAACAGCGGCAGCGCGAACGCGCCGCCGCCGTGTGAAACTACTTCGCGGATCACTTCATGGTGCATTTGTCGTGGAAGCGATCCTGGTCATCCTTGACGATGGTGGCAACCGTCTTGAGCGAAAGCTGGCCGTCGGCATCCTTCACCACATCCTGCAGATAGAAATTCTGGATCGGGATGTGGTTGTTGCCATATTCGAACGGACCGCGCAGCGACCTGAAGTCGGCCTTCTCCATCTCCGCCTTCATCGCGTCCTTCTTGGTCATGTCGCCTTTCACCGCGACCACGGCGCTGTTGATCAACTGCGCCGCGTCATAGGCTTGCGCGCCATAATAGGTCGGACGCAGGCCCGGATATTTCTTGCGGTAGTCGGCGACGAAGCGCTTGTTCTCGTCATTCGGCAAATCGTTGACCCATTCCTGCGCGCCGGGAACGCCGATCGCATTGTCCTTCTGCAACGGCAGCGACAATTCGTCGACGGTAAAGGCGGTGTAGAGCGGGATCTGCTGCTTGATGCCGGCCTGCGCATATTGATTGAGGAACTGCACGCCGGCGGCGCCGGGATAGAACACGAAGATCGACTCCGCGTTCGACGCGCGCGCCTTGGAAAGCTCCGCCGAGAAATCGAGCTGGCTCGGCCACACCGTGTACTCCTCGCCCAGCACCTGGCCCTTGAATGTGCTTTTCACGCCGGCCAGCATGTCCTTGCCGGCGGCATAGTTGGGGCCGATCAGGTATACCGACTTCACGCCCTTCTGGTTCATGTAAAGGCCCATCGCCGCCGGCGTCTGGTCGTTTTGCCAGGAGGTCGAAAACACGTAAGGCGAGCACAGCTCGCCCGCGAGCTGCGAAGGTCCGGCATTGGCGCTGATCAGGAAGGTCTGCGAATCCACTGCGGTCTTCAGCGAAGCCAACAGCACGTTCGACCAGATGTAACCGGCGATGAAATCCACCTTGTCGGACTGCACCAGTTTCTCGGTCTTCTGCTTGCCGACATCAGGCTTCTGCTGATCGTCTTCGTAGATCACCTCGACCGGCTTGCCGTCCATCTTGCGGCCGAGATGATCGAGCGCGAGCTCGAACGCGTTGCGCATGTCGTTGCCGATCACGGCGGTCGGGCCGCTGAAGGTCGAAACAAACCCGATCTTGATGGTATCAGCCGCCTGGGCTGGATTCGCTAGCGCCAAAACCGTCGCGCCCGCCAGCCAGAAACCCGTTTTCATCGTCGCTCCCTCCTCACTGTTTACCTGTCCCGCCGGCCAAACGACTTGTCCGGTTTCCTGCCCCGTTTGAAGAGCTTACCGCGCCCGTGTTCGAGCTGTCTTTTTATGGATGACGCATTTTGTGCGCGAAATCCGGCGCTGGCGGCAAGCGTGAAACACGGCCTGCCCTTAGAACCTTCGGCTCATCCCCCCAAACAGCCATGCACCATAGTTCGCGGCAGGCGCGAATGGCAAGAATTATAGTTCTGGTTGGCGGATCAGGATTGTCGCAGCCGGGCGGTCAGCCAATGATCAGGCCCGACGGCTTTCAACACCGTTCAGATGCGATATTCGGCGCTCTCGATGATGTAGGGCGCGTGGCGAAAATCCCGGATGGTCGCGACCTTGTCGGCCGACCAGTTCAGCAGCATGAAATATTTTGGTGCCGAGCCGGGCTCGTTGGGATCGAACACCAGAATGGCTGGATGGCCTTCCACCAAACCGGCGACCAGATACCAATCCGAAACTTTCGAATAATTGCCGAAATAACGGGAGACCTCGGCCTTGCCGCTCATCCGGGTCTTGTTGACAAGATCGAGCCGCACGTCGTCCGCGATCATGGCGCGGATCGCGTCGAAATCCCGCGCGTTGAAATGGGCGACATAGGCGGAAAGACGTTCACGATCGGCTTCGGATAATGTCGGATGCGGCGCGTCGTCGGGTTCCCCGGCCAGTTCGCGCAACTGCGTTCGTCCACGATGCAGCGCCGCCTTCACCGCCGGAAGGCTGAAATCCATGACGTCGCAGACTTCGCTGAGCGAACAGCCGAGCACATCCATCAGGATCACGCTGGCGCGCTGGGCAACCGGCAGGCGCATAAAGGTACGCAGGCTGGCATTGGCGATCTGGCGGCTGGCAACGGCGTCGAACCGGTCGGCAATCATCTCCACCTCCTCGCCCGAGCGCAGCGCCTCCTGCCGGTTTCGCCGGCGCAGGAAATCGAGTGCGGTGTTGTGCGCGATCTTGAACAGCCAGCCCTCGGGATTGCCGATCAGGCCGGCGGACGGAAGCGATTCCACCGCCTTGATCAGCGCATCCTGCAATACGTCCTCGCCGTCGATCACCGAGCCGACCATGCGCGCGCAATAGCGATGCAGTTTCGGCCGCATCGCAATCAGCAGGCTGTCGATGTTGGCGATGGCCGGCCCCTCGGGGAGCGATTTCATTCCGCCTCCGTTGACTAAAGCCCGCTCAGGGTTCGCCGAGCATCCGGTAATTGCCGACGATGGTAGCACCGCGAACCAGCGGCGGCTCGGCACATCGTTCACGGATGCCGCTCTGGAACGCCTGAAAGGCGGCGAGCTTCGGCAACGCGCTGCTGCCATCATCGGCTGCGGTTTCGACGAAATGGATGAAGGTGTCGTCGTCGAGCCGCAGTGAAAGATAACGCATGCCTTCCGGCTTCGCGGCCTTCAATTCCGCAAACACGTTGGCGATCAGTTCGGCGTTCTTGTCGGCCATATCAGCGCTTGTTCTATACCTGATCAGGGTCCGTTTCATCATTCCCTCCATTACGGTTCCGGGGTGCGAAATCATCGCGTCCTGCGCCAGTGACGTTCGGCGCCGGCGAAAGGATTCGGCCGCAAAGAAAATATTTTGGACCGCATCCTGCGCGGTTTCCGGTTCGTCTTATCCGTGAAGCGCCGCACACCGCGCGCGCCAGGTACAGCGGAGAATGGCGATGCAGGAATCTTGCGTGAGAGGCGAGAAGAACTGGGCGCTCGGCGTCACCGCATTGGCCTCTTTCATGATGGCGCTGGACGCGCTGGTGATGACGACGGCCTTTGCCACCATTCGCCTGGATTTCAGCGCGTCGGTCGAGACGCTGCAATGGGCGGTCAACGCCTATAATCTGAGTTTCGCGGTGTTGCTGCTGACGGGCGCCGCGCTGGGTGACCGTTTCGGCCGCCGCAGGATGTTTGCTGCCGGCATCGCCATGTTCGTGTTGGCGTCAGTGGCCTGCGCGCTATCCGGCAGCGTGGGATGGCTGATCGCGGCACGATCCGCGCAAGGCGCCGGCGCCGCCCTGGTGATGCCGCTGGCGATGGCGATCCTGAGCGCGGCCTTTGCCAAGGAGGAGCGCGCACGGGCACTCGGCATCTTCAGTGGTGTGACCGGATTTGCCCTCATTGTCGGCCCCGCGATCGGGGGCTTCATCACCGAGAGCCTGGGATGGCGATGGATCTTCTGGATCAATCTTCCGATCGGCCTGATCGCCATCGCGCTGGTGCTGACGCGTCTTCGCGAAAGTTATGGCCCGGCGTCCGGCCTGGACCTCCCGGGGCTTGGGATTGTCGCGATTGCCGCGCTCGCGCTGGTATGGGTCCTGCTGCGCGGCCACGTTGCCGGATGGACCAGCGCCGAAGTCATCGGCGCGCTTGTTGCGGGATCGTTGTTTTCGGTGGCGTTTGTGGTTTGGGAGTTGCGGGCGCGCGCGCCGATGGTGCCGATGCGGCTATTCCGGTCGCGGGCATTTTCCGCCGGCGTTGCCGCGAGCCTTTTGTTTTATGCCGCGATGTATGGCGTGCTGTTCCTGCTGCCGCAATTCCTGCAAGCCGCGCTGGGCTTCGCGCCGCTGGGCGCCGGACTTCGGTTGCTGCCATGGACCGCGACGCTGTTCGTCACCGCGCCGGTCGCGGGCGCCGTCGTCAACAAATTCGGTGAACGGCCGCTGGTCGTGATCGGATTGTTGATGCAGGCGATCGGACTTGGCTGGATCGCGATGATCGCGGCGCCCGACGTGGCCTATGCGGCGCTGGTAGCGCCGCTGGTTCTGGCCGGCGTCGGCGTGTCGATGGCGATGCCGGCAGCCCAGAATGCGATTCTGAGTTCGGTCACGGTGACCGAGATGGGCAAGGCCTCCGGCGTCCTCAACATGGGACGTTTTCTCGGCGGCATGTTCGGCATCGCGTTGCTCGTCACCGTCTTCTCCGCCAGCGGGGCCACGCATTCGGCCGCGACCTTCAGCACCGGCTTTGCCGCCGCGATGAGGGCCGCGTCCGCGCTTTCGTTGTTGGGAGCCGTCGCCGGTCTATGGCTGCCGGCGCGGCATCGCGTCGCTGTTGCGTCAAAGCCGCTGAATGCCCGACGTCAAATACGCTCGCGATGGGCTTTCGCTATCGATCGAATGGCAAACTGCTCTTGGATCGAGCGCGCGAATGGATACATAATCGAATGGACGGAGACATCCGAACCGGAGTCGCAGGCCATGACGACGACGTCGAAGCTCCATCGTGTGGTAATCGTCGGCGCCGGCTTCGGCGGACTGGAAGCGACGTTCGGCCTCGCCGGCGCGCCGGTCAGCATCACGCTGATCGACCGGCGCAACCATCATCTGTTTCAACCGCTGTTGTATCAGGTCGCGACCGCGTCGCTGGCGACGTCGGAGATCGCCTGGCCGATCCGCTATCTGCTGCGCGATCGCCCTGACGTGACGACCTTGTACGCCACCGTGACCGGCGTGGACCCTGTGGCCAAGCGCGTGCTGCTCGATGATGGCGACGCGTTGCCGTACGATACGCTCATTCTCGCCACCGGCGCGCGACACGCCTATTTCGGCCATGACGAGTGGGAGCCGTTCGCACCCGGCCTGAAAACACTTGAAGACGCGACCACGCTGCGGCGGCGCATTCTGGTCGCATTCGAGCGGGCCGAACGCGAGACCGATCCGCAGCGCCGCGCGGCACTGCTGACATTCGTCATCATCGGCGCGGGCCCGACCGGCGTCGAGCTCGCCGGCACCATCGCCGAGCTGGCGCAGGATACGCTGCCGCCCGACTTCCGTAACATCGACACCCACAAGACGCGCGTGGTGCTGATCGAGGCCGGGCCTCGCGTGCTCGCCGGCTTTGCCGATGATCTGTCGGCCTATGCGCAGCGCGCGCTGGAAAAAATCGGAGTCGAAGTGATGCTGGGACAGGCCGTCACCGAATGCTCGGCTGAAGGCGTTGTCTATGGCGGCAACAGGCTGGACGCCAAAACCATCATCTGGGCGGCCGGCGTGCGCGCCTCGCCCGCGGCCGAATGGCTGGGCGCGCCGGCCGATCGCGCCGGCCGCCTGCAAGTGCAGCCTGATCTCACGGTGCTAGGCCACCCCGATATCTTCGCCGTCGGCGATACCGTTGCGATCGCAGGCCCTGATGGCAATCCGGTCCCGGGCATTGCACCGGCGGCCAAACAACAAGGACGCTATGTCGCGCAAGTAATAAAAGCGCGGCTGAACGGCCAGACTTCGGCACCGTTCCGCTACAAGCATGCCGGCAGCCTTGCGCAGATCGGCAAGCGGCAGGGCGTCATCGATTTCGGACGCTTCAAGCTGCGTGGCACCCTCGCATGGTGGATATGGGGCATCGCGCACATCTATTTTTTGATCGGCCTGCGCAACCGCTTGAGCGTGGCGATCAGCTGGCTCTGGATCCACGCACGCGATCAGCGCGCCGCGCGCCTGATCACCCAAGGCAGCAGCAAAGTGGTGCGCTGAGAATTGCAGCGTTCAGCCGATGCCATCCGATCGATTGCTGTTGCTTATAAAATAAGCAACCTGGTTGCCCGAGCATGAACCCCAGGTTGCAATCGTTGCCGTGAGGCTCACTCAAGCCATTGAAAACGAGACCTGATTTTCAGGGCTCGGGCTGATGGCACCTATGTACACAATGGCACACTGCTTGCTTCGATGAGGTGAACCACCGCTCGGAGCGTGCAGTCAGTCATGGCGAGCCTCAGTCAAGCCAACACAAGCCTGCTCGCCGCGGAGCCCGGTCCGATCGAATTGAACTGGAGGGCGACCGCGCTTGTCATCATCGACATGCAGCGCGACTTCATGGAGCCCGGCGGCTTCGGCGAGACGCTCGGCAACGATGTCTCGCAACTCGCCCGCGCGGTGAAGCCGATCGCGGCGGTACTGGATGCAGCGCGTGCGACTGGAATGCTCGTGGTGCACACCCGCGAAGGGCATTTGCCTGATCTGTCCGATGCACCACCGGCAAAGGTTGCGCGTGGCGCGCCGAGCCTGCGCATCGGCGATCCCGGCCCGATGGGGCGGATCCTGATCCGCGGCGAAGCCGGCCACGACATCATCCCGGCACTTTATCCGCTCGACAGCGAGATCGTGATCGACAAGCCCGGCAAGGGCGCGTTCTACGCGACCGAACTTGGCAATCTCCTGCAGAAATACGGCATCGAAAATCTGCTGGTCTGCGGCGTCACCACCGAAGTCTGCGTCAATACCACCGTGCGCGAAGCCAACGACCGCGGCTACCGCTGCGTGGTGCTGGCCGATTGCTGCGCGTCCTATTTTCCCGAGTTTCACGAGATGGGCCTGAAGATGATCAAGGCCCAGGGCGGCATCTTCGGCTGGGTCTCCGACTCGGCCACGGTCATCGAGGCAATTTCACCGGAGATCCCAACAACATCAGCAGCAGGGGCATCGCGATGAGCACGACCACAGGGACTGCCGTAAAGCCTGGTTTCAAGCCGGTGTTATGGACGCCTGGCGACTGGAACGCTTTTTTCGGTTTCGGCACCAACATCCTGGTCAACATGCTGGTGTTGACCGGGTTGTTGCGCTTCGTGCTGAAGATGCCCGACTCCCTGGTGTTCGGCCGCATCCTGCCCGCGCTCGGCCTGATGATGTGCCTGTCCACGTTCTATTACGCGTTCCTAGCCTATCGGCTGGCGCAAAAGACCGGCCGCACCGATGTCTGCGCGCTGCCTTCCGGCGTCAGCGTACCGCATATGTTCATCGTCACCTTCGTGATCATGCTCCCGGTCACGCTCAAGACCGGCGATCCCATGAAGGGCTGGTCCGCCGGCCTCGTCTGGGTGTTCTTCCAGAGTTTTATTCTCATGATCGGCGGCTTCATCGCGCCGTACATTCGCAAGATCACGCCGCGCGCTGCGCTGCTCGGCACGCTGGCCGGCGTCTCCGTGACGTTCATTTCGATGCGTCCGGCGCTCGAGATGTATATGACGCCGCAGATCGGCCTGGTCTGTTTTGCCATCATCCTGATCAACTGGTTCGGCGGCGTGAAATATCCGAAAGGAATCCCCGCGGGCCTCGTCGCGATCGCCGCCGGCATGCTGATCGCCTGGGGCTCGAACCTGTTCGATCTCGGTCTCGGAGGATTGAGCATCAAGGGCGTGGGCGATGCGTTCGCGAGCTTCGGCTTTTCCGTGCCGCTGCCTGCCATAGGTCAGGTCTTCTCGGGCTTCGAATTCCTCGGCGTCATTCTGGTCACCGCGATCCCGTTCGGCATCTACGATCTGGTCGAGGCGATGGATAACGTCGAGAGCGCCGAGGCCGCCGGCGACGAATACCCGACCACGCGCGTGCTGACCGCCGACGGCGTCGTCAGCCTGATCGGTTGCCTGATGGGCAATCCCTTCATCAACGCGGTTTATATCGGTCATCCCGGCTGGAAAGCGATGGGCGGACGGATCGGCTATTCGGCCGCGACCGGCATCATGGTCGTGGTGCTGGCGTGGTTCGGCATCATCTCGGTGTTGCTGGCGCTGGTGCCGGTGGTCGCGATCTCGCCGATCCTGCTCTATATCGGCATGCTGATCGGTGCGCAGGCGTTCCAGACCACGCCGATCAAGCACGCCCCCGCCATCGTGCTGGCCTTGACGCCGCATCTCGCCGCCTGGGCGAAGCTGCAGATCGACACCACGCTGGGGTCGACGCTTGATGCAGCCGAGAAAGTCGGCGCCATGGCCCCGGACAAGATCGCCGCGGTCAAATCGGCCGCACTGGCCTCGCTTCCGCAACAGGGCGTGCTGTACCACGGACTGGAAGTGCTGGGCGGCGGCTCGATCCTGGCCGGCCTGGTGTTGGGTGCGATCGGCGTCTTCGTCATCGAGCGTGAATTCGCCAAGGCTTCAGCGTTTGCGTTTGCCGGCGCGGTGCTGACCTATTTCGGCTTCATGCATGGCGAGGCGGTTGGTATCGGCGGCGGATTGGGCGTGACGCCCGGTGTGGCGCTGGCCTATGCTGTGATCGCCGCCGGATTTCTCGCGGTGGAGAAGTTCGGCACCAGTACCGACACCCTTTCGCATCCGGAGATGCCTCTTGCAGCCCCTGCCGAATAATCTGCGAATACCCGACGAAACACAGCCGCGCCCGATCCGGTTCAGGGCGGCCTCGTGACCGAGACCGTTGCTGCAATTGTCGCCGCCCATCGGGCCGGCACGATGATGCCCGCGCCGACCATAGCGCGTTGTTATCAGCGCATCCGCGATTACAACGATCCGGCGGTCTTTATCAGCCTGCGCGACGAAAAGGACGCGCTGGCGGAGGCGGCAACACTCAGCTCAAAAGACCCCGCGCGGCTTCCGCTGTACGGCGTTCCCGTTGCGGTAAAGGACAATATCGACGTCGCGGGATTGCCGACCACCGCCGCCTGCCCGGCCTTCGCCTACTCGCCTTCACGCGATGCAACGTCGGTGGCGCGGCTGCGCGCGGCCGGCGCGATCATCATCGGCAAGACCAATCTCGATCAGTTCGCCACCGGTCTCGTCGGTGTGCGCTCGCCCTATGGCATTCCCAAGAACCCGATGCGCGGCGATTTGATTCCGGGCGGATCGAGTTCGGGTTCGGCCGTGGCTGTTTCCGCCGGACTGGTGCCGCTGGCCCTGGGCACCGACACCGCGGGCTCCGGTCGCGTGCCCGCCATGCTCAACAACATCATCGGGCTGAAGCCAAGCCTCGGATTGATTTCCACCTCAGGCGTGGTACCGGCGTGCCGGACGTTAGACTGCGTGTCGATTTTTTCGCTGACCACGGACGACGCGATGACGGCGCTCGCCGCGATGGCAGGCCCCGACGACGCCGATCCCTATTCGCGCGGCCGACCGCTGGCGCAGACGACGGCGTTTCCCGCCAACCTCAGGCTTGGCGTGCCGCGCAGCGGACAATTGATCTTCTTCGGCGACAAGGCTTCGGAACAAGCCTACGGCGAGGCGCTGAAGCGCTGGGCTTCGCTTGGCGCCACGCTGGTCGAATTCGATCTCGAGCCGTGTTATGAGACGGCACGGCTGCTGTATGAAGGACCGTGGATCGCGGAGCGCTATCTGGTGATCCGCGATCTGCTGGCGTCGTCGCCGGAGGCGATCCACCCGGTGACACGCGAGATCACGCTGCCCGGCGCGCGGCTGACCGCGGCCGACACTTTTGCCGCGCTGTATCGATTGCAGGCCTTGCGCAAGCTCAGCGAGCACACTTTCGCAAATCTCGACGCGCTGGTGCTGCCGACCGCGCCGACCGCCTACAGCACCGCGCAGGTGCTGGCCAATCCGATCGAACTCAACAGCCGGCTCGGCACCTACACCAATTTCGTCAATCTGCTCGACCTCTGCGGCCTTGCCTTGCCGGCCGCGATGCGGCCGGACGATATCCCGTTCGGCATTACCCTTCTGGCGCCCGGCGGGCAGGACGCGCAGCTTGCAAGCATCGGCCGCGTGTTCCATGCCGATACTAGGCTGCCGCTGGGTAGCAAAGCCCTGCCGCAGCCGCCGCTTGCTGCATTGTCGGCGAACCCGAACGGCGACGAAATCGCCATCGCGGTCGTCGGCGCGCATCTGTCGGGCATGGCGCTCAACGGCGAGCTGAGGGAGTTCGGCGGACGATTACTGGAATCGGCCAGGACCGCTCCGGACTACAGGCTCTATGCGCTCGACACGACGCCGCCAAAGCCAGGCATGCTGCGCGTGGAAGCAGGAACCGGAGCATCGATCGAACTGGAAGTGTGGGCATTGCCCGCGGCGGCGTTCGGAAAATTCGTCGCCGCAATCCCGCCGCCGCTCTCGATCGGCACGGTACGTCTTGCCGATGGCCGTGGCTTGAAGGGCTTTATTGTCGAACCAGCCGATATCGATGGCGCGCGCGATATCTCTTCGTTCGGCGGCTGGCGCGCGTTCATGGCGGAGGCGGCGGCACTATGAGTGAAATGAAGTAGGCTGAATATCTTTCGTCATTCCGGGGCGCGAGTGAAACGAGTGAGCCCGGAATGACGTGGCCCAGCTAAACCGACACCGCGTAGATCTCGTACTCGCCGCGCACCAGCTCGATATGCGCGCGCATCGCATTCGCAGCACCAACGCGGTCGCCGCGCATGATCGCCACCACGACGCGGTCGTGCTCGGCATGCGATTTCGCCAACCGCCCGAGATTGCGGAATTGCGCGCGCCGGAACGGTTGCACCCGGACCCGGGTCGCCAGCGTGATCTCGGCGATGTAGCCGTTCTGCGAACCGGCATAGATCGCATTGTGAAAGCGCTCGTTGACTTCGTGAAACCGCTCGGGATTGCCGGCATGGCTCAGCATCCGCAACTCCTCATGCACCGCCTCCAGCGCATGACGCTCGGCCGGCAGCATTCGTTCCGCGGCAAGGCCCGCGCACAGCGCCTCCAGCTCCGCCATCGCCTCGAACATCCCCGTCAGCCGTTCGACCGAGGGCCGCGCCACCACCGCGCCGCGATGCGCCCTCGCATCGACCAGGCCGCTGGCGGCAAGCTGGCGCAGCGCCTCGCGGACCGGTGTGCGTGACACCTTGAAGCGTCGCGCGATGTCGGTCTCGTCAAGGGCCGCGCCGGGCGGCAACGCGCCGCGCACGATTTCATCCGCCAGTTGCAGGCGCAGTTCCTCGGCGCGCGTGACCTTGTAGGGATTGGGTGTCGCGCGGTCGACGCGCCGGACGAACGCCTCGGCGGGCTGTTGGCGGGAGCTGATGGGGAGATCGTCAAGGCTCATGTCGTTTGACCCGGCGGTTCATCGATAACGCTGACATGGGCGGCGACGATCCTCCACCCTTCCGCAAATCGCACCCAGGTCTGCATCTGACGTCCGACCTTGCCGGGTGACGACTCCCGATAAAACAGCGTGGACGCCACGGCGCTGTCGCGGCCATAGGTCGTGATGAGCGTCTTTGCGGTCCGGCGCATCAGCCCGACCGGCGAGCGCGCGGCGCGGAAGGCCATGATCTCGCTATGGCCGTACAGGTTTTCACCGATGCCGTAGCGCAGCGTGCGGGAATCGTCGCGGAATAATTCATCGAGCACGGCGACGTCGTTTGAAACCAGCGCCTTTTCGTACCGCGCGAATTGCGCGGCTACCTCGGCAAGTACATCAGGCAGATCGATATCCATCTCATAGGCCTCTTGGCTGTGGCGCCGACACGGTGCCCATGCGCTCCAGCGCATACGCCACACGCAGCGCGATATCCTCGCGCCACGGTGCAGCGATGATCTGAACGCCGATCGGCATCGGCTCGAGCGGAACGGGTACCGCGACCACCGGCAGGCCGATGAAGGAAATCGGCTGGGTGTGGATGCCGATATTGGCGCGTACCGGCAATTCGACCCCATCAAGCACGAACGTGGCTTGTCCGAGTTTTGGCGCGACGCAAGGCGTTGCCGGCGCCAGGATGACATCGACCGATTTGAACAGCTCCAGCACTTGCGTGCGATACCAGCGGCGGAATTTCTGCGCGCGGTCGACCAATGGCGCCGGGATCATTGCACCAGCCAGCAGCCGGTCGCGCACCGCCGGATCGAAATCGTTGGGCCGTTGCCGCAAGCGATCCAGATGCAGTGAAGCACCTTCGGTGGTGGAGATGACATAGGCTGCGGCGCGGGCGCGAGCTGCTTCGGGGATCTCTATGGTGCGCGTCGCGCCAAGCGCCTTCGCGACCCGCGCGACAGCCTCTACGGCTTCAGGAAAAACGTTCCTCTGAAAATATCCGCCGGCGATGGCGACGCGCAAGCCGCCGATATCCTGCGCCAACAGCGGCACGACCGGCTCGGTGGGACGCGTCGTGCACGCCGCATCATCAGCATCAGGGCCCTGCATGGCGTCGTAGGCGAGTGCCAGATCTGCGACATTGCGTGCGAAGGGACCGAGGTGGTCGAAGCTCGCGACGAACGGAAACGATCTCGCCCGCGACAACCGGCCATAGGTCGGCTTCAGTCCGAAGATGCCGCAAAATGACGCCGGCACCCGGATCGAGCCATTGGTGTCGGAACCCAACGCCAGCGGGACCAGCGCGCCGCCGACCGCGCCGCCGGATCCTCCCGACGAGCCCCCGGTCATCCGCGTCGCATCATGCGGATTGCGCGATGGTCCGTCATGCAGATTCTCGCCGGTGAAGTCGTAGGCGTATTCACCCATGTTGAGTGCGCCGACCAGCACCGCACCGGCCGCTTCCAGCCGTTCGATCAGCGTCGCATCGCGCGCCGACAGCGGCAGATCGCGGTTGATCTTCGATCCGGCGCGGGTCGCGAGACCCTGCACGTCGAATAAATTCTTCACCGCAAATGGCACGCCAGCCAGCGGACCGGCCTTCTGCCCGGATGCGATGGCGGCATCGACCGCCTGCGCCTTCGCGCGCGCGCGATCCGCAGTGACGTCCGTGAATGAATTCAGCACGGGATCGTGCTTCGCGATCCGCGCCAGCGCCGCCTCAGTCACGCTGAGCGCCGACAACTTCCGGCTCGCGACGGCTTGCGCGATGTCCGAAGCCGACAGCCCGTCGGAGTTCATGTCCATGGCGATATCAGGCTGTGAAGACACTGGCCGGCTCAATGTCGTCAGGCAAGGCAAACTCATCCACAAGCCGCGCCAGCCTCAGTGATACCTCAAGATTCGCCCGCACCGCCGGCCGCCAGGCTTCTTCGACCGGCAGCGCCAGCGCCTTCGCGACGGCATCGATATAATCATCAAGCGGATCAGCAGCCATTACACTTCCATTCGATACATTCAGTGGGCCGGCAGCGGCGGATGCGGAATCGCCGTCAGCAGTTCTCTCGTATAGGCATCCTGCGGATCACCCAGGACCCGCTCGGACGGCCCCTCCTCGACGATTCGTCCGGTCCGCATCACGATGACACGGTCGCACAGCAAACGCACCACGTTCAGATCGTGCGACACAAACAAATAGCTCATGCCCATCGACTGCTTGAGGTCCTGCAGCAGATTCAGAACCACCGCCTGCACCGAGACGTCGAGCGCCGCAGTCGGCTCGTCGAGAATAACCAGCTTCGGATGCAGTGCGATCGCGCGGGCAATGCCGACGCGGGCCTTCTGACCGCCTGACAGTTGATGCGGGAACCGATCAAGCAGATTGACCGGCAGGCCGACGAGCCCTGCCAATTCCTCGCAGCGGGCGCGCAGCGCCTCGCGCCCCCTGATGTCGCCAAGTTGCATAATCGGATCGACAATCGCGCGCGCGGCTGAAAAGCGCGGATTGAGGCTATCGGTCGGATCCTGAAACACCATCTGGATGCTTTTGCGCAGCGGCAGGCGCGCGAACGCCTTCGGCAGGATGCCGCCGATCTCGTCGCCGTCGAACATGATGCGGCCCGAGGTCTGGTCCAACAGCCGCATCACCATCATCGAGGTCGTGGATTTGCCGCAGCCGGATTCGCCGACCAGGCCGACGCTCTCGCCGTGCCCGACCGTAAAGCTGATGCCATCGACCGCGCGAAATTGCTCGAGCTCGACCGGCGGCTTTTTGGAAAACAGTTTTGTCAGCGTCGCCGTGGCGCCCTGGCGCGGGTATTCCTTGACGAGCTTTTCGATGAGAAGGAGCGGTTTTGCATCAGTCTTCGTGGAACCGTCGCGCCCGGACCGCGGCTCCCTCGCTCCGCTTGCGGGGAGAGGGTCGGGGTGAGGGACAGTTCCAGGCGTCGCCACTGAGGTCGGTTCGCCCTCCTCCGGCAGCAGATCACGCAAGGAAACCCCAAGCCGTGGCGTCGCGCGCATCAGTTTCTTGGTGTAGGCATGCTGCGGACTGGCGAAGATATCCGCGGACTTCGCGGTTTCGACGACGCGGCCCTTTTCCATCACCACCACGCGGTCGCAATAGGCAGCCGCCAGCCCGAGATCATGGGTGATCAGGATCGTCGACATGCCGCGCCGCTTGGTCAGCTCGACGATCAGGTCCATGACCGCCTTTTGCGTGGTGACGTCGAGACCGGTGGTCGGCTCGTCCGCGATCAGAAGCTGCGGATTGCACGCCAGCGCCAACGCAATGACCACGCGCTGGCACATGCCGCCCGACAGCTCAAAGGGATAGGCGTGGTAGCGCTCACGAGGACGCGCGATCTTGACCTGCTCCAGCGCCTCGATCGCCTTCTCGCCGCGATCGATCGCGGCCGTCTGCACATGCTGGCGCAGCACATCCTCGATCTGGTCGCCCACTTTACGAATCGGATTGAGCGCCGCACGCGGATTCTGGAAGATCATCGAGATTTCGCGGCCGCGCAGGTCGCGCATCTGGTTCTCGCTCGCGTTTTTCACGTCGATGCCCGAGAACACCACGGAGCCCTCGGCGATCTTGCCGGCGCGATCGAGAATCCGCATTACCGCGTAGGACGTGACGGATTTACCGGAGCCGGATTCGCCGACGATGCCGAGCGTCTCGCCTTTGGCGACCGATATGTCGACGTGCTGCACCGCCTTGACGATGCCGCGCCGTGTGGCGAATTCCACCGTGAGATCATTGACGTCGAGCAGTGGCTGCGCGGTCATCGTTTCTCCCTCACGTTCGGCGCTGCGGATCGACGATGTCACGCAGACCGTCGCCGAGCAGGTTGAAGCAGAACACCGCGACCATCAGCGCAAGACCGGGAAACAGCGCGATCCACCACTCGCCCGAGACCATGAAGCCGGCGCCATCCGCAACCATGATGCCCCATTCGGCGGTCGGCGGCCGCACCCCGAGGCCGATGAACGACAGCCCGGCGGCGTTGAGGATCGCGTAACCCATGGTCAGCGACATCTGCACGATCATGATCGGCATGATGTTGGGCAGGATATGCACCAGCAGAATCCGAAACTCGGAATTACCGGACAATCTCGCGGCCTGCACGAAGCCGGCCTCGCGCCGCACATTGGCCTCGGCACGCGCGACGCGCGCATAGAGCGGGAAGTTCACGATCGCGGTCGCAATGACGATGTTCTGCACGGTGTTGCCGAGCGCGGCGACGATGCCCATCGCCAGCACAAACAGCGGAAACGCCATGATCGTGTCGGCGATGCGCCCGACGATGCGATCGGTCCAGCCACCGAAATAGCCTGCGGCGATCCCGGCAAGACCGCCCATCAGAAACACCAGCGCGACGGAAGCGACCGCAATGAAGGTGTCCAGTCGCGTTGCGACGACAACACGGCTGAAAATATCGCGCCCCAATTGATCGGTGCCGAACCAGTGCGCCGCCGACGGCGGCTTCAACGCCATCGCGGTGTCGGAGGCCAAGGGGTCATAGGGCACGATGTAGGGACCGAACAGCGCCGCGAAAATGATGACGACCAGTAGACCAAAGGCGAACGCGGTGACGCGGTTCTCGCCGAGCACATAGCGCGTGTGCTCGAAGATCGCGGCAAAGCCCGAGGTGCGTGCGGGCGTGACAGGTTCGACGGTGGGCGCTACGGTGCTCATGTTTCGAACCTCACCCTTCCAGCCTGACCCGTGGGTCGATCACGCCATAGAGAATGTCGATCATCAGATTGAGCAGCACATACATGACCGCCATGGTCAGCACGAAGCCCTGCACCGGGGCAAAGTCCGATGCGATCAGCGCCTCCACCGCATAGGAGCCGATGCCCGGCCAGGCGAACACCTTCTCGACCAGCACGTTGGCGCCCAGCAGAAACGAGAACACCATGCTGAGCGTGGTGATGACCGGCAGCATCGCGTTGCGAAACGCATAGGTGACGATCACCGTGCCCGGCGAAAGGCCGCTGGCGCGGGCGGTGCGGACGAAATCCGATGCCAACACCGACAGCATCGAGGCGCGCGTCATTCGCGCGATCGGCGCCAGCGAGAAGATCGCCAGCGTCAGCGTCGGCAGGATCAACTGGCTGAGCGCAGAACGGAACGCCTCGAAATCACGCGCAATCAAAGTGTCGATCAGATAGAAGCCGGTGACCGTCGGCGGAGCGCTGTAGAATACATCGAGACGGCCGAGAGGCGCGGGCGCCCAGCCGAGCCGGAAGTAGAAGATATAGACCAGCACCAACCCGGTGAAGAACACCGGCAGCGAGACCCCGGCGGTGGTGGTCACGCGACAGATGTGGTCGATCCACGAGCCCGGACGCGTGGCCGCGAGCACGCCAAGCGGCAGCGCAATCACAATCGAAACCAACAGCCCGAGCAGCGTCAGTTCGGCCGAAGCCGGCAGGCGATTGCGGATTTCGGTCGCGACCGGCTGGCCTGTCGTAAGTGATGTGCCGAAATCGCCGTGGGCGAGATCGTTGGTGTAACGGAAGAATTGCTCGATCAGCGGCTTGTCGAAGCCGAGCTTTTTCCGGATCTGCTCGACCGCCTCCTTGGTCGCGGCGGGTCCGGCAAAATACGCCGCGGGATCGCCCGGTAGCGCACGCGTCAGCAGGAAGGTGACGATCACGACCCCGATCAAGCTCGGGACCGCAAACAACAACCGCTTGCCGATCAGGGTCAGCATGAAGGCATGCTCGCGGTGTGCGGCCGGAGTGGCGCTAAGTCACAACCATCAAACTCGCGGCTACCCCCCTCCCTGCCCTCGAGAGGGAGCTTCGCTCGCCTCGGACCCCGCAAGGGCGGAGGGAATGAGAGAGCGAGGCTTTCTCCTCCAAAGGAAAAATCAGCAACACAAGATGATTTGTCGCGAGCGCTCATCACGCCCTCACGCCTTTACCAGCGCGCGGTAATCGAGACGGCGATGGAACCAGTACTGATAGCCGGAGATGTTCTTCTGCATCGCGACGTTGACGAAGGGCTGGTACAGCGGAACACGCGGGATATCGCTGAAGGCGAGATCGACGAACCCTTTCACGTCGCTGTCGTAGGTCGCGGTATCCCCGGTCGCGGCAGCGTTGCGCGCGCCGTCGATCAACCTGTCCATCTCCGGCGACTTGTAGCTCATCGTGTTGAAGACGGAATTGTTGCCGTGATAGCACCAGTAGAAGAAGTATTCGGGGTAATCGAGCCAGCCCGAGAACACGTTGGTGTAGAGCGGCATTTCCTTCTTGTTCAGTTCGGTACGCCAATTGGCGCCAGGCACCTTGTTGATCGTGGTCTTGATGCCGATCTGGGCCAGGCTTTCCTGCGTAAGCACGCAAAGCGGTTCGTTGATCCCCGCAAAATTCAGGTCGAACGAAAGCGTGGTCTCAAAGCCATTGGGATAGCCGGCCTCCGCCATCAGCGCCTTGGCCTTGTCGATGTCGGTTGAATATTTGGTGGGTTGCGGCCACGACACATCGGTCGCCCGGTCGGCCGGCGCGCCGAACATCGGATTGGCCAATCCGTACAACACCACGTCCATGATCTTCTGATAGGGGATGGCGTAAGCGACCGCCTGGCGCACCTTCAGATTATCGAACGGCGGCTTGGTCACGTTCATGCCGATATACTGGATCCCGTTTGAGAACGGCAGCGACACGATGTTGAGCTTGCCGGCGGCCTTCAGCTCCTGAAAATCCTTGTTCGGCAATTCATAGGAAATGTCGGCATCACCGCGCTCCAGCAATGCGCGGCGATTGCCGGCCTGCGGCACCATGCGCCAGATCACGCGCTTGACCTTCGGCATGGGGCCTCCGACCCACTCGTCGTTGCGCTCCATGATCACTTCGGTGCCGGCGGTCCACTTCGTCACCTTGTAGGCGCCGGAGCCCGCGGTTTGCTGCTTGGTGTATTCGAGGCCCCAAGGGTCCTTCTCGGAAGCGTTCTTCTTCACCAGTTCGGAATTGACGACGCAGGGCACGATAACAGCGAGATCGGGAATCGTCAGGCGGTCTTTCTTGGCGAAATCCACCCGTACCGTGTTGTCATCGACGACGACGAACTGCTCCGGCTTGGTCAGCGAGCCCGCGCTCATCTGGAAGGTCGGGAAGCCGCCGACGCTGACAGCGCGATCGAGCGACCATTTCACGTCTTTCGCCGTCACTGGCGCACCGTCGTGAAACTTCGCGTTCTTCTTCAATTTGAAGGTCACCGACATGTCGCCGACATTCATGTCCTCGGCGAGTTCGGGCTTGAACTTGTCGCGGTCGTAATACGGCACGCCGCCGGGACCGCTTTTCATCTCGTGACTGATCAGGCGGTCGTAGCAATTCCAGGACACTTCGTAGCCGGGCACATTGGTGCCGACACCATGGATGTCGAGATTGTTCGGACCGCCTTCGGAGACGATCAATAGCGTTTCCGAACGGGCGTCGGCTTTGGCCGCGGACCAAATCGCGGGCGCAGGGACCATCGCGCCGGCGGCAACTCCCGTGACGGATTTCAGAAAATCGCGACGCTTCATGTGATGCTCCAAACGCCGGAAGGTTGGCTTTGGAGCTGATATCGCAAGGTTTGTGCCAAACCTTAATGGAAGCCTAATGTGAGCTTAAGCTTATGATTTACTTGAGACTCCCGATTTCGCTCGTTAGGCGCAGTCTCACAGACACGAATTTCATTGCATACAAAGAGGCATCTTTGCTCACATCGTAAGCAATAATTCTAGGCGCCGCATTCTTAGGCGGTTTCGTCCAACCGGATGACTTAGACAAAAGCTCTACGGATTCGCCCGCTCGAACTGGCGCAACAGCTTGTTGCCGCGCTCGACCGCCGAATCCAACGCGGCCTGCGCGGATTTTTTGCCGCTGAAGGCCTGCTCCAGCTCGTCGTCGATCACGTCGCGGATCAGAACGAACGATCCGAGCCGAACCCCTCTCGAGTTCTCGGTCGGCGGTTTCAGCGTGATCTGTTCGATCGAGATCGCAGCACCAGGATTGCGATCATAAAAACCTTGCGCGCGGCTCAAATCGAAGGCCGCTCGCGTCACCGGCAGATAGCCCGTGTTCTGATGCCAGGCGGTCTGAACCTCGGGCTTGGACAGGAACGCGAAGAACTTGGCAACGCCTCTGTATTCAGCCGGCGGCCGGCCTCGCAACACCCACAACGTCGCGCCGCCGACGATGCTGTTCTGCGGCGCGCCGGCGACATCGGGCCAGTACGGCAGCATGCCGTAGCCCACCTCGAATTTCGAATTGGCCTTGATATCGGCACGCGTCCCCGACGAGCCGATGAAGATGGCGCATTCGCCATTTTGAAAGCGCGGCTCCGCCGTGGTGGCGCGGCCGCTATAGTCGAACACCTTGTCGGCCTGCCATTGCGCGAGCTGCGCAATGTGGCGCACCATGACAGGATTGTTGAAGTTCAGCACCGCATCGAGACCGCCGAAACCATTGGCCTCGGTTGAAATCGGCAGATTGTGGTACGCGGAAAAATTCTCGACATTGATCCAGGACGGCCAGGAGGTGGTGAACCCGCAAACGGCGCCCGCCGCGCGCAGCCGCTTGGCCGCGGTGCCGACGTCGGCCCAGGTCTTCGGCGCGATATCGGGGTCGAGGCCCGCGCTACGGAACAGATTCTTGTTGTAATACAGGATCGGCGTCGAGCTATTGAATGGAAACGACAGCATGTTGCCGGCGGCATCGGCGTAATAGCCGGTGACGGCAGGAAGATAGTCGTCCGGCGAAAATGCCTCCTTTTCGTCCCGCATCAACTCGAAGACGGGATAGATCGCACCCCTTGCTGCCATCATGGTCGCGGTGGCGATTTCGTTGACCTGGACGATGGCGGGCTGGCCATGTGACCGAAAGGCAAAGATCGCCGCCGTTACGGTTTCGGTATAGTTGCCCTTGTAGCTCGGCACGATCCGGTATTCGGACTGCGAGGCGTTGAAGTCCGCCGCCAGCCTGTCCAATTGCCGCCCGAGCTCGCCCGACATGGCGTGCCACCACACGATGTCGGTGAGCGCCCAAGCCGGAGATGCGAAAGCGACCGCTGCCAGCGCAGCCACAAGCTGCAAAAATCTCAAAACCGATTTCACAATCAAACCAATCTCGCAAACCAATTTCGAAATAGAAATTTTGAACAACGCGCCCTCATTAAAGCCTCACCCCGGCGGTTTCAATTCGCGAAAGGCCGGCCGCAGCGCACAATGGCAGATATCCGGTATCCGGCGAAGCCGCCGGGGCGACCATTTCTCGCAGCCTTCCGCTATATCGGCTTGAACCTTTTTCCCGATCCGACGACACTATCCTAAGGGGTTAAAGTTGCCTGTGTACAACCGCGCCAGCTCTTCGCGGACTATGACAATCGTCGCCGCGCTGTTTTTGGCAGCGGTTTCGGCGGGCACGGTCGCGCGGGAATTTCGCGCCGCAGATACCCAGAGCGAAGATTACCCGACCGTACAGGCGCTTGAATACATGGGGCGCCTGATCGCTGAGCGAACCGGCGGCCGCCATCACATCCGCGTCTTTCATTCGCGGCAGCTCGGCGAGGAAACGGAGACCATCGAGCAGACCCGCGCCGGCGCGATCGACCTCGATCGTACCAACGTGGCCCCGATCGGCAACTTCGTGCCGGCGATGAATGTGCTGGCGATGCCGTTTCTGTTTCGCTCCGTCGAGCATTTGCAGAAGGTGCTGGACGGGCCGATCGGCAACGAAATCCTTAACAGCTTCGAGCCCTACGGATTTGTGGGGCTGGCGTTTTATGATTCCGGAGCGAGATCGATCTACGACAGCGTCAGGCCGATCCGCTCCATCGCCGATATGAAAGGCTTGCGGATTCGCGTGCAACAGTCTGAGCTGATGTCCGACATGATCAAGGCACTCGGCGCCGAGCCGATCAAGCTGCCCTATGGGCAAGTCCCCACCGCGCTCGCCACCAAGCTGGTCGACGGCGCTGAGAACAACTGGCCTTCCTTCGTCACCACCGGCCATTACAAATATGCAGGCTATTACACCCTCACCGAGCATACCGTGAGCCCGGAAGTGCTGGTGATGTCGCTCAAGGCCTGGGAAAGCCTTTCGGCCGACGACCAGAAGATATTTCGCGACGCCGCGATCCAATCCAGTCACTTCATGCGCGAGAAGTGGAAGGATCTCGAGGCAGAGTCGCGTCAGGAGGCAGAGGCCGCCGGCGTAACGATCACGACGGATTTCAACCGCAAGCCTTTCGAGGCCGCCATGGCGGGAATTTACGCAAAAGCGATGCGCGACCCTGCGGTGGCGGAATTGATCGAACGAATCCGCAAAGTGGAGTGAGTTGATCTTGGAAACGGCCAAGCAGGACGAAGCTGCGGAACGACCGGCGAGCCGCCTCGCGCGGATCCGTTCGCGCGTCGTCGGCCTCGTCCGCGCTATACCGATACGCTGGCGCATCCTGTCGATTGCCGCACTGAACTCAGCCGTCGTCCTCGTACTCGCCGCCATGATATGGAATGGCGTGCAGGTGCTCGGTTCGGCCTGGGACGATGTCCGGCAGGTGCGGGAATCCGACAAGATCCTGGCGGTGCTGGAAAGCGAGACCAGTCGCCTGCAGAATCTGATTCACCGCTACATCAACCAGCCGAGCCCGGAATTCTTCGCGGAAATATTGCTGTTGCGCGAGGCCATCCTTGGCACGCTGACGACGCGCGCATCGACCGATCCGATGCTCTCCGGATCGGTCGAGGAGCTTGAGCACGCCACCGAGCGTTTTCTCAACGGCTTCGGCGAATTGCGCGCCGTCCAGGCGAAGATCACCAAAACATATGAGGACCAGGTGCTGACCCCGGCCAAGGACATGGCCGGGCTTTACTCGATCATCGAGGGTGCAACCGGGCATCGCGACGCGTTGATCTGGCCGTCGCTTGGAAAATCCCGCGAGGCCTTTACGGCCATGCTGGTCGCCGCCAATTCCTATTATCTGTCGCTGGCGACGACATCAGCCGAAGAAGCCCGCCGCAATACCGAGACGATCGAGAAGACGATCCCGGTCATGTCGGACCTTGCCGACAACGACCTGCAGCGCATGGCGCTGCAGCGATTAAGTGGGCGGACAGCGGCGTTGCGGGAAGGTCTTGCGAAATTGTCGGAGGAGCTTTCGAGCCGAACCGAACTATTGCGCAACAGTATCGATGCCAGCCAGGCCGAGACCATCGACGCCATCGACGGGCTCTCGGTCAAGATGCGCCAGCGCGAACAGAAGGCGCAGGCGACCTTCGATCGAACGCTGGCCGATATCTCCCGCAGGGTGCTGTCGATCGCCGTGATTTTTCTCGGCATCATCCTCAGTGCGGGCGTGATCATCGGACTGAGCATCCGGCTGCCGCTGTATCAGATCATGTCGGCGATGCAGGCCATCACATCGGGCGACTACGACCGGCAGGTGCAGGGAACAGCCGCCAAGGACGAAATCGGCGCGATGGCTCGCTCCGTCGAGGTATTTCGCAAAAACGCCATCGCCAAGCGCGAGGCGGAAAACGAGTTGCGCGCCTCAAAGGAGAAAGCCGAGAGCGCGCTGCTTGAGTTGAATACCGCGCAGCGAAACCTGATCGACGCCGAACGCCTGGCCGCACTCGGCGGCCTGGTCGCAGGCGTCGCTCACGAGGTCAACAATCCGATCGGCATCAGCCTGACGGTGGCCTCGAGTCTCGCCCACCGCACCGAGATGTTCGAAGCCGAGCTGAAGTCCGACACGCCGTTGCGCCGATCGCAACTTGACGAATTCGTCCGCAGCTCGCGCGACGCCGCCGAACAGCTGGTCGCCAATCTCAGCCGCGCCGGCGAATTGATCCATTCGTTCAAGCAGGTCGCGGTGGATCGTTCGCATGCGGAGCGCCGAAAATTCGCCCTGAGCGAGGCGACCGACCAGATCATCGCGAGCCTGCGGCCGGTTTTGAAGAAGGCGGCGATCGAGCTGTCAATCGACATCCCGGAAGGCCTTGTGATCGACGGCTACCCTGGATCGTACGGTCAGATCCTGACCAACCTCGTCCTTAACGCCGCCAACCACGCCTTTGCCGACGGGCGCTCCGGGACGATCTCGATCTCAGCCAAACCCCGGGGCTTTGACGACGTCGAGATCATTTTTGCCGATAATGGGGCCGGGATGACCCCGGACGTGCAGCGACAGGCGTTCGACCCGTTCTTTACCACCCGCCGCAACGAAGGCGGCACCGGGCTGGGCCTTCACATTGTTTATACTCTGGTTACCCAGCGGCTCGGTGGCCGTATGGTGCTGGATTCAAGGCTGGGACAAGGCACTACCTTTCGCATTATCATGCCGAAGACCGCCAAAGACGGCCCGGCACCCGCAGACACAGAAAGCGACGGAATTTCTCAATGGCCGAACAGGACGATGTCCTCCATTTGATCGACGACTCCGGAGCCGTTCCGGAGGTCTCGACCGCCCGAAAATGGAAGGTCGCGGTCATCGACGACGATCAGGCCGTGCATGAAGGCACGCGGTTTGCGCTGAGCGACTACAGCCTGAACGGGCAGACGGTGGAAATCCTGTCAGCCTATTCCGCGGCCGAAGGCCGCACCTTGATGCGCGAGCATCCCGATATCGCGGCTGTGCTGCTCGACGTCATCATGGAAACCGATGCGGCCGGTCTCGACCTTGTCGAGTACATCCGCAACGACATCAAGAACGAAACCGTTCGCATCATCCTGCGCACCGGACAGCCCGGGCAGGCGCCCGAGCGCCGCGTGATCGTTCAGTACGACATCAACGATTACAAGGCGAAGACCGAGCTGACGGCGGACAAGCTGTTCACCTCGCTGACCGCGGCACTGCGCAGTTACCAGCAGCTCGAACGCATGGTGCAGACCCGGCGTGGGCTGGAAATCATTATCGACGCCGCCTCGACCCTGTATGACTTCAAATCGATGCAGCGGCTCGCCGAAGGCGTGCTGACGCAAATCGCCTCGCTGTTGAATGTCGATTGCGCGGGCATTCTGGTGCTGCGCGACAATGGCATGATCAGCGAGGATTTTTCCGTGCTGGCCGGTTCGGGCTGCTATAGCCGCTTTATCGGCACCGCCGGGTCCCAATCGCTCGACCCTGATTTGCGCTCGATGGTGGAAGCCGCCTTCAGGCGGCGCAAGCATGAATTCGCCGACCACCGCTCCGTTCTTTACGTTCGTACCGGCAGCGGGCGTGAGGTGGTCGTGCTGCTGCAGGCCGAACGCCCATTGTCCGAAACCGACCGGTCGCTGGTCGAAATTTTCGGCAGCCGGCTTTCGATCGCCTTCGACAACGTCATTCTGTATCAGCAGCTCCACGAAGCCAACACGCAGCTCGAGGACCGCGTTGCCCAGCGCACCCGCGCGCTGATGCAGGCCAATCGCAGGCTATCGGCACAGTGGTTGCGGCTGCAGCGCGCCAACGGCTTCAAGAATGAAATTCTCGGCACCGTTGCCCACGATCTGAAGAATCCGCTCGGGGTGATCCTCGGCCGCACCGAGATGCTGACCGAGCTGATCAGCGCCAGCTCTTCCAAGGAAAGCGTCACCGCGCAGGTCGAACACATCCGCGACGCCACCAAGCGCCTGACCTCGATGGTCGATCATCTGATCTCGGATGCGATGGCCGACGCCTTCGACATCACGATACGCCGCGAGCCGGTCGATATCGCAGCCCTGGTCGGCGAAGTCGCCGAAGCCAATCAGCCTTCGGCCACCAACAAGCAGCAGACCATCGCGGTGTCCGCGCCGCCGAATTTCGTCACCATGTGCGATGCCGACCGGATGCGGGAGGCGATCGACAATCTCTTCAGCAACGCCATCAAGTATAGCCCGATCGGCGGCAAAATCACCGTACAGGTGAGCCACGAGCAGAACAACACCATCATCCGCATCGCCGACGAAGGTGCGGGCCTGTCCCCCGAGGATCTCGGACGTTTGTTCGGCCGCTTCCAGCGGCTGTCGGCAAAACCCACGGCGGGTGAAAGCTCGACCGGGCTCGGGCTTTCGATCGTCAAGCGCATTATCGACATGCATGGCGGCCAGGTGAACGCGGAGAGCGCGGGCCCCGGACAGGGATCGATCTTCACCGTCATGCTGCCCGCGACCGAGATGTCATGACATGAGCCAAAACCAGCACATCATCATTGTCGACGACGAGGCGCCGGCCCGCGAGATGGTCGGCGATTACCTCAAGATGCACGGATTTGCCGTGACATTGTGCGACGGCGGCAAGACCCTGCGCACCGCGATCGAAACCAACGTGCCCGATCTCGTGGTGCTCGATCTGAACATGCCGGAGGAAGACGGGCTTTCCATCATCCGCGACCTGAAAAGCCGCACCAATGTCCCCGTCATCATGCTGACGGCGACCGCAAGTCCGATCGATCGCGTGGTCGGGCTGGAGCTCGGCGCCGACGATTACATCGCAAAGCCCTGCGAATTGCGCGAATTGATGGCGCGCATCCGTTCGGTGTTGCGGCGGAGTTCACCAGCCAAAGTCGCCGCGGCGGCGGAAACCGCCGGTGCGAAAGCCGCCAAAGACCAGCTGGTTCGATTTGGCACGAAATGGCTGGATCTCGAGGCGCAGGCGCTGCGCGACGACGAAGGCAATGAGCATCCGCTGACCGCTTCCGAATTTGGCCTGCTGAAGGTTTTCGCCGCCAATCCAAAACGGGTGCTGTCGCGCGAGCGCCTGCTGGAATTAGCCAATGCCCGCGACAGCGAGGCCTTTGATCGCGCCGTCGACCTGCGGATCATGCGAATCCGCCGCAAAATCGAACCAGACCCGACCAAACCCGCCGTAATCCGTACCATTCGGGGCGGCGGGTATCTGTTTTCCCCCGTCGGGGACAAGGCGTGATCGTTGTCCGATCTGAGCCGAAACACGTCGACGCTCGGGGCTAAGAATCGTTCCAGCTGGCGGCAGCGCCCCTTTCAGCCCTGCCGACATTGAAATCACTGACATTTCCGGTCGAATTGTTTCGTCGCTGCGGCCGCGACGAAACAATTCTCCTGCCCACGAAACCATTTTCCGGTTTTGGCGCAGACATCCCGAAACGTTGGCTGACTATCAATTTTCCCAACGAGGCGCCGCCAAGCGGCGAATACTGGGAGCGTGTCATGCCGAACGTCATTGCCATCAACGCCGCAGCCCGCCAGGGCATCATTGCCGCCCAGGCAACCTCCGATGAGATGCTGCTCGAAAGTATTGCCACCGGCGGCCGTCCAGCGATGCATATCCTGTACTGCCGGCACAATGTGCGGGTCTATCGCTTCATCCTGCGGATCGTGCGCGATACCACCATGGCGGAAGATCTTGTCAGCCAGGTCTTCCTCGACGTGTGGCGCACGGCGCGCCAGTTCGAGGGCCGTTCCCAGGTTTCCACCTGGCTGTTGTCGATTGCCCGTTTCAAGGCGCTGACCGCGTTGCGCCAGCGCCGGCACGAGGACATCGATCAGGAAGATGTGCTCGAAATCGCCGATCAGGCCGATACGCCCGAAGCCTCATTGGACCGCAACGACACCAGCGCCATCCTGCGCGCCTGCGTTGCCAAGCTGTCGCCGGCCCACCGCGAGATCATCAACCTGGTTTATTACCACGAGAAATCCGTCGAAGAGGCCGGCGAAATCATCGGAATCCCGCAGAGCACGGTCAAGACCCGGATGTTCTATGCCCGCAAGCAGCTCGCCGAGTTGCTCAAGGGCGCCGGTGTCGACAGCCTTGCTGCGTGACATCAATCACATTGGCGGAACGAAACAATTGAAACAATTCGCGACATCACCGGGAAAAATACCTCTGCTACACAAACCCTGAATTCTTCGGAGGTCTCACGACGGCCTCCTCCTTCGACAACGGGCCCACGACCCCGCTGTCATCGTCTTCAACCTCCCAAGCCTCCAACGACCCGGACGGGATGCCTCCCCTCCGGGTCGCTTCATATCTGGGAGTAGCTTCCCGTTCGTTTGTATTCTTCGGCCGCATTTGTTCCGAGCCGACTGCGCTTGCATTCCATCGCGGCGCCGAGCGTGATAAACCCCGCTTGCATAACGACGACGGATGGCAGTGATGTTCGAGGGCTGGGATGCCGTGGTGTTGGCCCGGGCGCAGTTCGCGTTCACGATGTCGTTTCACATCGTGTTTCCCGCCTTCTCGATCGGGCTTGCAAGCTATCTCGCGGTGCTTGAAGCGCTCTGGCTCTGGACCGGGCGCGAAGTCTTCATCAACCTGTTCAATTACTGGCTAAAGATCTTTGCGATCGGGTTCGGCATGGGCGTGGTCTCGGGCCTCGTGATGTCGTACCAGTTCGGCACCAACTGGTCGGCATTTTCAGACAAGGCCGGCCCCGTGGTCGGCCCGCTGATGGCCTATGAAGTGCTTACCGCGTTCTTCCTCGAATCGGGCTTTCTCGGAGTGATGCTGTTCGGACTCGAACGCGTCGGCCACAAACTGCACTTCTTCGCAACCCTGATGGTCGCCACCGGCACGCTGATTTCGGCATTCTGGATCCTTTCCGCCAATTCCTGGATGCAGACGCCGGCCGGCTACGCCATCAATGCCGACGGGCAGTTCGTCGCCGCCGACTGGCTCAAGGTCATCTTCAATCCGTCGTTTCCCTACCGTCTCGTGCATATGGTGCTGGCGGCCTATCTCACCACAGCGCTGGTGGTGGGTGCCGTCGGCGCGTTTCATCTGTTGCGCGACCAGCATCTCGCCGGTCCGCGGGTGATGTTCTCGATGGCGATGTGGATGGCGACCTTGGTCGCGCCGATCCAGATTCTCGCCGGCGATCAGCACGGCCTCAACACCCTGGAGCACCAGCCCGCCAAGGTGATGGCGATGGAAGGCCATTACCAGAGTCACCCGGACGGTGCGCCGCTGGTTTTGTTCGGCCTGCCCGACCAAGCCGCGGGCAAGGTCAAATATGCGATCGAGATTCCCAAACTATCCTCGCTTGTTCTGAAGCATTCACTCGATGCGCCGCTCGCCGGTCTCGACACGGTGCCCCGTGAAAATTGGCCGCCGGTACCGATCACCTTCTGGTCCTTCCGGATCATGGTCGGAATGGGGATGCTGATGCTGTGTCTCGGCCTGCTCAGCCTGTGGATGCGTTGGCGCGGCACGCTGTACCAATCCCGTTTATTGCACATCTTCGCGATGGCGATGGGTCCGGCGGGTTTCATTGCGGTGATCGCGGGCTGGGTCACCACCGAAACCGGCAGACAACCGTTCACGGTCTTTGGTTTGTTGCGGACGACTGAGTCCGTGTCACCGCTGGCTGCACCGGCGGTCGGTTCGTCACTACTGGCGTTCGTCATCGTCTATTTCATCGTGTATGCGGCAGGCCTGACCTACCTGTTCCGTCTGATGGCTATCCCGCCGCATCACGGCGAAGAAGGGCCGCCTCGCGATATCCCGACCCGCGCCGCCGGCATCACGCCCGCGGTCGGGGTCGCAGCCGAAGGATCGGCCTCATGATGGCCTCCATCGACATCGCAACCATCTGGGCATTCATTATCGCGTTCGCGGTCTTTGTTTATATCGTGATGGACGGATTCGACCTTGGTCTCGGTATATTGTTTCCGCTGTTTCCCGCGAAAGCCGATCGCGACGTCATCATGAACAGCGTCGCGCCGGTGTGGGACGGCAACGAAACCTGGCTGGTGCTTGGTGGCGGCGGCCTGATGGCGGCCTTTCCGCTGGCGTATGCGGTGCTGATGCCGGCGCTATACACACCGGTGATCGCGATGCTGATCGGACTGATATTTCGCGGCGTTGCCTTTGAGTTTCGCGGGCGCACGCTGCGCAAGCGAAATCTCTGGGATATCGCGTTTACCGGCGGGTCGCTGCTGGCGGCGCTGGCGCAGGGAATTGCACTCGGCGCGATGCTGCAGGGCGTGCATGTCGAGGGACGGCATTATGCCGGCGGCTGGTGGGACTGGCTGACGCCGTTCAGCATTTTGACCGGGCTCGCAGTAGCCATCGGCTACGCGTTGCTTGGCGCGACGTGGCTGATCATGAAGACGGAAGGTGAGCTTCGCGACAAAGCCTATCGCCTGAGCTGGGTGATGCTGTTCGCGATGTTGGGCGCGATCGGTGTCGTCAGCATCGCCACGCCGTTCCTTCACGTTCAGTACGCGCAGCGCTGGTTCACCTGGCCGAACGTGATCCTGACCGCGCCGGTGCCGGTCGCTGTGGCCGCCGTTGCGGTTCTGCTGTTGCGCAGCCTCGCCGACAAGCAGGACTACCGGCCGTTCTTTCTATCGCTGGCGCTGTTCGCGCTGTCTTATGCCGGTCTCGGCATCAGCATGTGGCCCTATATCGTGCCGCAGAGCATCACCATCTGGCAGGCGGCCTCCCCCGAGAACAGCCAGATCTTCATGCTGGTCGGCGTTGCCATTCTGGTGCCGCTGATCCTGAGCTACACCGGATGGGCCTATTGGGTGTTCCGCGGCAAGGTGAGGGCCGGGAGCGGTTATCATTGATGCGCCGGCTGCACGAAGCGCGACCATTGACGCAACGCCTGGTGTGGTTCGCCGCGCTTTGGCTCGGCGGTGTCGGCACGGTGGCGCTCGTGTCCTACGGCTTGAGGCTTTGGCTGGCGCCGAAGTGAGGCTTTTGAGACACTTTCCTGACGATCGCGATTTTAGGAAAACCCAAGGCTTCAGAAAATCCAAGGCTTTTCCGCGCCGCATCATCCAGCCCGCGGGACCTGCTTGCCATCGCGCTATCGGTGAGATTTGATGGCCCGGAGCCTGTCCGGTTCTGATGAAATCAGAACCGGACTCTGGTCTTTTGTAACGCGTTTTCTTCCCGCGAACGGTACCACTTCGCTTGAAAACGCTATAGTTGAGGCGGCGAGCAGAATAACTGCGCCAATTGGAGAGTTTTGCATGACCAAGTTACGGCACCTGATCTGGATAGTGATCGCCGCAGCCGGCCTGACTCTCTCAGTCTCGCAGAGCTTTGCGCAGCAACCGGATCCCGGTGACCAGCCGGGACTCGTGCCCGATGATTCCGTGCAATTGGATCCGGAATATCGCAAGCAGATGGTCTCCTACCGCACCACCGAGGCGCCCGGCACCATCATCATCTCGACCGCGGAACGGCATCTCTATTTGATCCAGCCCGGTGGCCGTGCGCTGCGCTACGGCATCGGCGTCGGCCGCGATGGCTTTCAGTGGCAGGGACTTCTGAGCATCACGCGCAAGGCGGAATGGCCGGACTGGACGCCGCCACCCGAGATGATCGCGCGCCAGCCTTATTTGCCGCGTTTCATGGCGGGCGGACCCGGTAACCCGCTCGGCGCCCGCGCGATGTATCTCGGCGCGACCGTCTATCGCATCCACGGCACCAACCAGCCGGATACCATCGGCACCGCGATTTCGTCCGGCTGCTTCCGGCTGGTGAACGCCGACGTGGCCGATCTGTATGACCGTGTCCCGGTCGGCACCAAGGTGATCGTGCGGCAGAAGCCGGAGCTATAGCCGCGCCGCCGCTTTCTCAACCGATCCTTTTTTCCCTATTCATTGACGAGAGATAAATCATGCGGACATTTCGCGGCGGCCTCCTGATCGGGCTCGCAATCGCATTCGCGATCGCGGCTGCCTTCGTTACTTACGAACGATATGACACGCGCACGCTGAAGCGGACGATCCGGCGGGGCGAGGTGCTGTGCGGCGTCAATACCGGCCTGCCCGGCTTCTCCGTCCCTGACGACAAGGGTAACTGGACCGGCTTCGATGTCGATTTCTGCCGCGCGGTCGCCTCCGCCATCTTCGACGATCCGACCAAGGCGAAATTCGTTCCGCTCGACGCCAACGAACGTTTCAAGGAATTGCAGAACCGCAAAGTCGATATCCTCTCCCGCAACTCGACCTGGAGCATGTCGCGAGAGACCTCTTACGATCTCTATTTCCCGGCCGTGGCCTATTATGACGGCGAAGGTTTTATGGTGCCGCGGTCGCGCAATATCGACTCGGCGCTGGCGCTGGACGGCAGCAAGGTGTGCGTCCAGGACAACACGACGACGAAGTTGAACCTGGCCGATTATTTCCGCGCCAACAACATGAAATATGAGGAAATGAAGTTCGGCAAGCTGGACGAGGTCGTCAAGGCCTATGACACCGGCAAGTGCGATACGTTTACTGCCGACGCCTCCCAGCTCTACGCGCTGCGGCTCAACCTTTCGAAACCGGACGATCACGTCATCCTGCCGGATATCATTTCAAAGGAGCCGCTGGCGCCTGTCGTCCGCGAGCGCGATGACGACTGGATGTTGATCGTGAAATGGACGCTCTACGCCATGATCAACGCCGAGGAGCTCGGCATTACCTCCAAGAATATCGACGAGGCGCTGAAGTCGAAGAAGCCGGACGTGATGCGGCTAGTCGGGACCGAAGGAACCTATGGCGAAGATCTCGGGCTGACCAAGGATTGGGCCGCCCGCATCATCCGGCATGTCGGCAATTACGGCGAGGTCTATGAGCGCAATGTCGGCAGCGGATCGAAGCTCCACATTCCCCGCGGGCTCAACCAGCTCTGGAGCGCCGGCGGCATCCAGTACGCGCCGCCGATAAGATAGAGTTACCGATTTTTGCTGCGTTTACCTTCGTCATGCCCGGCCTTGTGCCGGGCATCCACGTCTTTGGTGACGCGGGCGACATCAAGACGTGGATGGCCGGGACAAGCCCGGCCATGACGGTGATAATTAATAACTCTTCATCCGCGCCAATTGGTCGGCGTGGAAATTGGCGTCGCCAAACAACTCCTGGCAGACCCGCGCGCGCTTCATGAAGAAGCCGATGTCGAACTGGTCGGTCATGCCCATGCCGCCGTGCATCTGCACGCCTTCCTGAACCGCAAGCGTCGCGGTTGAGCCCGCGCGCGCCTTGGCGACAGCGACCGCGGCAGCCGCGTTCTCGAAATTTCCATCGAGCGTCTGCAACGCCTTCAACACCGCTGCGCGCGTGATCTCGATCTCGATATAAAGCTGGGCGGCGCGATGCTGCAGCGCCTGGAATTCGCCGATCAGTCTGCCGAACTGCTTGCGCTCCTTGAGATAGCCAACCGTGCGGCCAAAGACTTCTTCGCTCAAGCCCACCATTTCCGAGGCTACCGCGCCGCGGCCGATATTGAGCACGCCTTCGAGTAGTGCTGCGCCCTGATCGACTTCGCCGAGAACGTTGTCGGCATTGACCTCGACTTCGTCGAATTTGATCCGCGCCGCATTGTGCGAATCGACCATCGTAGTGTGCTCGATCGCGAGGCCTTTTGCCTTGGGATCAACGAGAAACAGCGTCAGCCCGTCGCGCTCGCCCGCGCTGCCTCCGGTGCGGGCCGCCACGATCAGGAGATCGGCGGCGTGGCCGTCGACCACAAAGGCCTTGTCGCCCTGAAGCTTAAAACCGTTGCCGGCGCGTACTGCCTGCATTTTCGTTTGCAGCGGACGATGTTTGGCGCCTTCGTCGACGGCGAACGCGGCCAGCAGCGAGCCACCCGATATCTTCGGCAGGTATTCGGATTTTTGCGCAGCGCTGCCGCCGCGCGACAGGGCTGAGGCAGCCAGCACGGAGGTCGAAAGAAACGGCGACGGCATCAGCGTGCGGCCGATCTCCTCCATCACGATGCCCGCTTCGACGCAGCCAAGCCCGCTGCCGCCAAAATCCTCCGGCACCAACAATCCGGAAAATCCCATCTCGGTGAACGCCCGCCACAGGTCGCGGGAGAAACCTGTCGCGTCCTTGCTGTCGCGAAGCTGCCGCAGATGCGACACCGGCGCCTTGTCGCTGATGAGGCCGCGCGCGCTGTCGCGCAGCAGCGATTGTTCTTCGGTGAGGACGAGGGCCATGAGAGCTTCCGGAGATTAAGAGGACAATTTTCCAATTCTAGAACTGTACCCCCCCCTGAAAGGGGGAGGGCTGGGGTGGGGGTCAAGTCACAAAGCGGACCCTCACCCGATTTGCCCAGGGGCAAATCGACCTCTCCCTTTCAGGGAGAGGTCAGGAACTAAGCTCCCGGCAGATCGAGAATCCGTTTCGCCACGATACCGAGCATCACCTCGGAGGTGCCGCCTTCGATCGAATTGGCCTTGGTGCGCAGCCAGGCGCGCGGTCGCGCGCCGCCTTTCGAGCGTTCGCTTTCCCATTCCAGCGCATCGACGCCGCCTGCCGACATCAGGATCTCGTAGCGGCGCTTGTTGAGCTCAGTGCCGTAATATTTCATCGCCGAGGAGAACGCCGGATGCGATTGCCCCGCTTTCGCCAGATCCACCGCACGTTCGGCGGCCGCGGCCAGCGCCGCCTCATCGATCTCGAAGGTCGCAATCTGTCCGCGCAGCATCGGATCTTCCAGCCGGCCCTGCTCGTCGGTCCCGACCGAGTCGGCCGCGACCTGCCCGAGCGGCCGGCCGACACCGCGCTCGCCCATGCCCGAGATCATCGCGCGCTCGTGCTGCAGCAGATATTTGGCGACATCCCAGCCGCGATTGACCGTGCCGACCACGTGGGATTTGGGCACGCGCACATTATCAAAGAACGTTTCGCAGAACGGCGAGCGTCCCGAGATCAGCAGGATCGGCCTGGTCGAGACGCCCTTCGAAGCCATATCGAACAAGATAAAACTGATGCCGTCATGCTTCTTGGCCGTGGCATCGGTGCGCACCAGACAGAAGATCCAGTCCGCAAAATTCGCATACGACGTCCAGATCTTCTGGCCATTGATGATGAAGTCATCGCCGTCACTCTCGGCGCGGGTCTGCAGCGAGGCGAGGTCCGATCCGGCATTCGGCTCGGAATAGCCCTGGCACCACCGGATCAGGCCGGCCGTGATCTTCGGCAGATGCTCTTTCTTTTGCGCCTCGGTGCCATATTTCAGAAGCGCCGGCCCGAGCATGGAAATGCCGAACGAGGTCAGCGGCTGCCGCACGCCGAGTGCCGCCATTTCCTGGCGCACGATCTTGGCCTCTTCGCCATCGAGACCGCCGCCACCATATTCCCTGGGCCAGTGCGGCACCGTCCAGCCCTTGTCGCGCATTCGCTCGAACCAGACGCGCTGCGGCTCGGAGGAAAACTTGGTGTTGCGGCCGCCCCAGAACGTGTCTTCGTCCGACGTCATCGGACGCCGCATCTCCGGCGGACAATTGGCCTCCAGCCAGGCGCGGGTTTCACGACGGAATTGATCGAGATCGGACATTGTGGCGTTTCCATCCAGGGCAGATCCCGAAAAGTGGAAACAGGTTTTCGGAGAAGATCATGCCCAAACAAAATGATAAAGCGACAAGTCTGATCCAGCGAGGCTGGATAGACTTGAGGGTGGTGTTGGATCGACCTTAGCCGTCGCGCCGCAGAATTCAATATCGCCGGGCATCCGCCCATGCCGGCTCCGATGTGGTCATGCGCGTCAATCGGGTATATTCGCTTAGGCCTCAGCCGTTGAAAAACAAGAGGAAACAGACATGCGCCTGAAGTTGCTTTCGCCTGGCGAAATGAGCGAAGACCAGAAACAAACTTACGATGAATCGATCGCCGGCAAGCGTGGCGCCCCGCCCCCACCGATGATGGCCTGGCTCAACAGCCCGGAAATGGCCCGGCACGCCACCCGTTTGGGCGGCTTCCTGCGCTTCGACACGGTGTTTCCGGCGAAGATTTCCGAAATCGCTATCCTGGTCACTGCGCGGCACTGGACTTCGCATTACGAATGGTTCGCCCACAAGCGGCTGGCGCTGAAAGGCGGCCTCGATCCAAAGATCATCGACGATATCCGCGACCGCCGCACACCGCAATTTGACGACCCGACGGCGAAGATCGTCTACGATGTCGCCAAATCGCTGCATGAGGGCCACGGTGTTTCGAAGTCGTTGTACGACGAGGCCGTGAAGATTGTCGGCGAACGCGGGGTCGTCGAAATCATCGGGCTGTGCGGCTATTACACAATGGTCTCGATGACGCTGAATACATTTGAGTTCGGATTGCCCGACGGCCAGGTGTCCGAGCTTGCGTGATCAATATCCGCTGCATAGATCGCAGTGGAACCATTCACGCCAAATGGAGAGAACATGCCCGACAACCCAACGCCCATCATTGCGGGAACGCGCATCGGGCATGTCCATCTCAAGGTCGCCGATCTCGATCGCGCGCTCGGATTTTATTGCGGCGTACTCGGATTTGAGTTGATGCAGCGCATGAGCTCCGGCGCGGCGTTCATCTCGGCCGGCGGCTATCATCACCATATCGGATTGAACACCTGGGAAAGCAAAGGCGGCCATCCGCCGCCGCCGGGAACGACAGGACTGTTTCACACCGCGATCCTCTATCCGACCCGCCCTGCGCTGGCGGACGCGTTGCATCGTGTCATCAGCGCGGGAATTCAGCTCGACGGCGCCAGCGACCACGGCGTCAGCGAAGCGCTCTATTTACGCGATCCTGACGAGAACGGCGTCGAACTCTATTGGGATCGTCCCAAAGAGCAATGGCCGCGCACGCCGGACGGATCACTTGCGATGTTCACGCAACGGCTTGATCTCGACGATCTGCTGCGGCAGCGGCAAGCGTAGACCCCACTCACGGTCATTGCGAGCGCCAGCGAAGCAATCCAGGGCCGGGAGAAGATCGTCACTGGATTGCGTCGTCGCGGAGTTTGTCATCGGGCTCGCCGAAGGCGGGACCCGTTGGCCCCCCGCGACGAGATCGTCCACGGATCATGATCAGCGTTGCCGCGGTCAGCTCCAGCCCGATGCAGCCGTAAAACGGCAAAGCGTAGCTTCCTGACACATCGCGCAACAGGCCGACCACGCCGGGGCCGAATGCGTAAGTGACCTGATTGATCGCCGTGATCAGGCTGACCAGCACGCCGAACGAACGCGGATCGAACTCGCGTTGCACGATCAGTGACGGCAGCGTGATCAGGTTTCCAACCGAGAATCCGAACAGTGCGCAGGCTGCGATCAGCACAATTTCGTTGCGCGAATTGATGATGATCGCGAGCGCCACGGCCTGGCTTGCAAACGAGATCGCCGACGCCAGCCGCTGGTTGAGCCGGTCGATCACGGTGGAGAACAGCACCCGCCCGACGACTGCCATAGCTGTCAACAGCGCGACCGCCAGCGCCGCCCGCTCGCGGCCGACCACGGGATCAAGGAACGCGATCAGATGGACGATGAATCCAACCTGCGCGAACAGCACCAGTGCGAACGCAATCGATACCGTCAGGAAGGCGACGTCACGCAGCGCCTGCGCGCGTGTCTGGGTAGCTGACGGTGCGTTCGATGCGACCGACGTCGACGCCATGCGGCCGCGGCCTGGCGGCTGCCCGACGAAGATCAGGATGATCGGGACCATCAGCACCAGCATCACCGCCGCAACCGACATCAAGGCGCCGGAAAACCCGAACGCTCCGATCGCCGCGACCAGCAGCGGCACGCCGGCAACGCCGCCGAAGCTCGCGCCGTTCAGCGCAAGGCTGATCGCCATGCCGCGCTTTTTGTCGAACCAGAGGCCGAGCGTGTTGGTGATCACGCCGAGGCTGGTACCGGCCCAGCCAACGGCAAGCACGGCATTGGCCGCGTAAAGCTGCCACGGCTCGACAACCTGACCGATCAGGACCGCCGCCGCAGCCAAAAAAAGTATGCCCGCAAGCAGGCAATTGCGCGGACCGAAGCTGCGGATCGCTTCGCTGATAAAGGCGACCAGCAAGGCGCCGAAAAGATAGAAGAAGGTTGTTGCGCTGGAGATCAGCGAGGCCGGCCAGCCGTGCAGGCGATGCAACTCGGCGACATAGACGCTTTGGCCGTAAAAGCCGAGGCCCCAGCCGAAAGTTGCCACCAGAAAGCATACCGCGACGATCCGCCAGCCGTCGTAGCGGGCGGAGGTTTCTTCGATGGCGATGTGGCTGGATGCGTCCAACTTGTTGTTTCCTGCCTTTTATGCCGTCAATCGGCTTTCCGCAGACTGCGTGAGCTCATCTGTAGCGTCACGCCGTACCATACTTTTGACATCCAACGTCCGGCGGCAAGAAAAGACGTAAGTACTCGGCACATCCAGCGTGAAGACGCGCTTCGCACTTTAGGCCGGGCACGACGAACATCTAACAGATTGCAAAGTGCGATGCTTCGATCCCTGCCGAAGTATTATTTTGCTTCTGTCGGATCGTAAAAGAACCGCTCGCGAAAAATCCTGTCGCCGCGCCACTCCTGCAGCGCGACCTCGTCGACCCGGCGCACCTTGCCGGACTTGTCCGTCAGCTCGAAAATCCAGTGAATGGCAACCTGATCGCCCTCGAGCACCGATGACACCGCCTTGGAGTAGACATGCGACATGCGTTCGAGAACGCCGCGTTCGCGGGCGACCAGCCCATCGCGGCCGACGCGCGGTGGCGCGGCATTCTCCTGCATGCTCGCATCCTCGGTGTAATAGCGCTCGATGGCGCCGGCGTGGTCGCCGGACTCAACGACGGCAATAAATTCATCGAGACGGGCTCGCGACGGCATGAAACCTCCCAACGTCTCAGGCGACTTGCGCTAATTATTTTGCGCTAATTGTGCAGTCAGATACTCGGGTCGGGAATTTGGTCCACCGTCTGCAGCCTCGCCCGACGCCGGGCGAACGAGGCAAGCATCAGGACCGCAAGTCCCACCAGCACCGGCGGGTAGACTACCATATTGACCGCGGACCAGCCGTAATTCGCCAGCAACTGGCCGGAGGAGAACGATCCCACCGCCATCATCCCGAACACCAGAAAATCGTTGAAGGCCTGCACCTTGTTACGCTCCTGCGGCCGATGCGTCTCCAGCACCAAGGCGGAGGCCCCGACGAAGCCGAAATTCCAGCCAACACCGAGCACGATCAATGTGGCCCAGAAGTGCATCGCCGTAATGCCCGACAATCCGATCGTCGCGGCCACCGCCTCCAGCAACAGGCCGGTGGCAACGATCCGCCGCGCCCCGAAACGCGCGATCAGCGAACCGGTGAAAAAGCTCGGCCCATACATCGCAACGATGTGCCACTGGATGCCGAAATTGGAATCGCTGACGGAGAGACCGCACATTTTCATCGCCAGCGGCGCCGACGTCATCACCAGATTCATCATGGGATAGGCGATCACACCGCACAGCGCGGCTGCGATGAAGCGCGGCTGTCGCACGATCTCGAACAGCGGACGGCCACCGTGGAGATCCGAGAGGGCCGGTTTCGGCGCATCGATGCCCGAAAGCACCGCCATCGCCACCAATGCGACGATCGCCTGCACCACGAAGCTGAAGGCAAACAAATAAGGCGGCCAGATATCCATCGTCCACTGCACGAGCTGTGGACCAAGCACGCCGGCGAACACGCCGCCGGCCATTACCCACGACACCGCCTTCGGCCGGTATTCCGCGCTCGCGCCATCGGCAGCGGCAAAACGATAGGACTGCGACACCGCGCCATACAATCCGCCGAGGAACGTCGCGCAGCAAAACAGCGGGAACGAACCGTGCAGGATGGCAAACGCGCCAAGCAGGCCGGTCAGCACGCCACATCCGGTGCCGATGATGAAGGCCACGCGGCGACCGTAGGCACGCGAGATCGCACCGGTCGGCAGCGTTCCCGCAGCAAGGCCGACCACATACATCGAGAGCGGCACCGTCGCGAGCGAGATATCGGGCGCGAGCATCGCGCCGACGATCGAACCGGTGGCGAAGATGACTGCCGAGTTCGCGCCGGTCAGCGCCTGCGCGGCGGCGAGGCGGACCACATTGGCCTTTGCGCGCGCGTCACCGGCAATCTCCTCAGCCACTGTCGTGTCGATCATCGGTATTTCCACCCGCGCGCGCCGAAGGCGCCTCTCCATTGATTCCCGGCACTATGAAGAGGTGCGGCGGCGCGATCAACCGGCGCGAGCGGGCGTGCGCTATGCATCACCGGTCAGGCTGATTTCGCCGGCCCGAACACCAAAATCATATTATTGGCGGGCATCTCGACCGTCTCGATCAGCGCCAGACCGGCATTTGCTGCCAGCTTTTCGAGATCAGCGATATCGCGCACGCCCCATTCGGGATTCTTGTCGCGAAGACTGCTGTCGAACACGGCATTGCTGACGGAAACATGTTTGCCGTTGCGCTTGAACGGCCCGTAGAGAAACAGCCGCCCGTTGGCGCCGAGATAGCGCCCGGCCCCTTCAAACAAACCTTCGGCCACGCGCCACGGCGCGATGTGAATCACATTGGCGCAAAACACCGCCAGCAGTTTGCCGGGGCCTGAGCCGTCGTGTATCTCGGGACACCACGCGGGATCCGACAAGTCGATCCGCAATGGCGGGCGAATGTTCGATAGCGCTGAATGTGCCCGCCAGGCATTGATGCTCTTGAGATGCTGTTCGTTAAGATCGCTTGGCCACCAAATGATATCGGGAGTATGGCCGGCGAAATGGACCACATGCTGACCGGTGCCGCTGCCGGCCTCCACCACCTCGCCGGATTTCCCAGCCAGGAATCGCCGCAACACCTCCCAGATTGGCTGGTGGTTGCGATGAAACGCGGCGGCGTCGAGACGTCCGTCGGGCTCGACTGGGCGGCCGTCCTTGCCGAATTCCACGACAAACTCAGCCATAGCGATGCTCCCGGATATTTGGCGGCCGAAGTTACCTTTTTTACCTTATCTCTGCGATCCCATTGTCTGGATTGCCAGCCGATGGTGTTTCTGCTTTTGACGACCTATAATCCGATGAGATAACCGGCATAAACCTGCGGGAAACGCCTTTGATCGAGATTTCTCCGACGAAACCCGCCCTGGTTCCGGCGCTGGCGTTGGCTTTGGTGATCGGCGCCGCCGTGTCCGCAGGACCCGCCAACGCCCAATCCGCCGCCGCCGAGGGCCAAAAACTGGCGTTTGATCGCGGCAAAGGCAATTGCCTGACCTGCCACGTGATCAAGGGCGGCGACCTTCCCGGCAGCATCGGACCGGGACTGGTCAACCTCAAAAACAAATACCCTGATCGCAAGGACCTCGTTGCGATCCTCAACGACGAAACCAAACGCAATCCCTTGACCGTGATGCCCCCGTTCGGACGGAACCGGATTTTGACCGAACAGGAGATCAACGCGATCGTGGATTTCCTGCAGACATTGTGATGGCGAATGCGCCTGGGAGAGACTTTCGATGACCTCGACTGACAATGGATTCTCCGCTACGCGGCGGCTGATCCTGAAAGGCACTGCAACGGTCGCGCTGATCGGCCTTGGCAACCTTCCGTTCGGCCTGATGCCGGCGCACGCTGCGGCCAACGACAAGTGGCCGGAGGACGCGTTCAAGCAGAAGAGCGAAGCCGACGCCATCAAGGCGCTATACGGCAAGACCGCCGAGCCGTCGGACAAGGTCAAGCTCGACGCGCCCGAAATCGCCGAGAACGGCGCCGTGGTTCCGATTTCGGTCACGACGACTCTGGATGGCGTGACCTCGATCTCGTTTCTGGTTGCCGACAATCCGAACGCGCTGGCAGCCTCCTACAATATTCCGCCGGGCACGATGCCGAGCGTGGCCAACCGCCTCAAAATGGCGAAGACCAGCAACGTGACCGCGATCGTGGAAGCCGGTGGCAAGCTCTACAGCGCCACCAAGGAAGTCAAAGTCACCGTCGGCGGCTGCGGCGGCTGAACCGGTTAGCGCGCATGAGCCGGAAAAGTGGAAGCCGGTTTTCCGTTAAGATCATGCGCTAAATGATAGGTTAAGGAGTATCTGATGGCATCGACCATTCGCGTGCGCGCCACCTCAAGCGGCGACACCACCGAAGTCCAGGCGCTGATCCAGCACCCGATGGATTCCGGCTTCGTCAAGGACGCCAAGGGCGAGATCATTCCAGCGCACTTCATCCAGCAACTGACGTTCGAATGTAACGGCAAAAGCGTGTTCGTCGCAGACTGGGGAACCGCGGTTTCCAAGGATCCTTACGTCAAGTTCAGCTTCAAGGGCGGCAACAAGGGCGACGACCTGAAGATCAGCTGGGTCGACAACAAGGGCGCGTCCGATACGACCACGGCGAAGATTCAATAACGCGTGAGCAAAAGATGAACGTGCGATCTGCGATCCAGCTTGCTTCAGCCGCTTTTGCGCTGGCGATATTGGCGTTTGCCGGACCGCCCGCGATTGCCGCCGATACCATCGATCCGGCCGCCGACGCCAAAGCGTTCCAGAAATACTTCACCGACAAATTTCCCAAACTGAAGCTGGAAGATTTCGTCAACGGTCCCTATTCGCTGAACGAGGACATGCACCGGCAGTGGGAGGAGAAAGAGGAATTCCCGCCTTACGATTTCTCCCTCGATGCCGGCAAAGAGATGTTCGCCAAGCCGTTCAAGAACGGCAAAAGCTATGCGGACTGCTTTCCGAACGGCGGCATCGGCGTCCGCCAGAACTACCCGTACTTCGACGAGAAGGAAGGCAAGGTCGTCACGCTTGAACTGGCGTTGAACCGTTGCCGCGAGGCCAATGGAGAGGCGCCGTTCTCCTACGTGAAGGACGAAATGGCCTCGCTCACCGCCTACATGGCATACACCTCGCGCGGCAAACCGTTTGATATCAAGATTCCCAGCGACCCCCGCGCCCTTGAGGCGTTCGAAGACGGCAAGCGCTATTTCTATACAAGGCGGGGCCAGCTCAACTTCTCCTGCGCGAGCTGCCATGTGCAGAATCCAGGCGAGCGGATCCGCGCCGAAATCCTCGCGCCCGCGCTCGGGATTCTCAATGCCATGCCGATCTACCGCTCCGAATGGGGCGGCATGGGCACGATCAGCCGGCGCTTCGTCACCTGCAACATCCAGACCCGCGGCGTCCCACTCGAACCGCAGTCGGATGAATATCGCGATCTCGAATATTACCTGTCCTATGTGAGCAACGGTCTGCCGATTTCCGGTCCGGGAGCGCGGCCATGAGCATGTTCGGGAACAAGATGCCGATATCGGCGCTTTCGCTGGCGACAGTGCTGCTGATCGCCGGCGCGACATCCGTCATGGCTGCCGCATCAGAAGCTGATTTCAAGGCCGCCTATGCCGCGGCCGAAACCGCCAACAAGGAGGCTGGCGTTCTGCGCGACCAGTGGACCACGACTCAAGCGTCCCTGGATGCCGCGAAAAAAGCCGCCGCCAGCGGCGACTTCGATCAGGCCGTCGTGTCGGCGAAAGAAGCCGAAGCGCTGGCCAAAGCGTCGATTTTCCAGGCGACCAGCGAAAAGGACGCCTGGAAGGCGCTCGAAATCCACTGAGCCGATTTCGGGAGGTGCGGAGACATCGCATGACCATCCGCCGCCGGGATTTTCTTAAATTTTCGGGCGCCGCGGCGCTATCGGGCGGACTACCGAATCTCGCGCGCAGCGCCGACACCCCAAGCATCTACGACATCGAACGTTTCGGTAATGCGCGCATCCTGCACATGACCGACACCCATGCGCAGCTGCAGCCGGTCTATTTTCGCGAACCAAGCGTCAATCTCGGGATCGGCGCGATGCAGGGCAACCCGCCGCATCTGGTGGGCCGTGCCTTTCTCAATCGATTTGGTATCAGTGCCGACAGCGCCGACGCCTATGCCTTCACCTTTCTCGATTTCGAAAAATCCGCCGCGCGGTTCGGCAGGCTCGGCGGCTTTGCGCATCTGAAGACGCTGATCGATCGTTTGCGCAGCGATGTCGGGTCCGGACGCGCCCTGCTGCTCGATGGCGGCGATTTGTGGCAGGGCACGGGACAGGCCAATGCCATGCAGGGCGCCGACATGGTCGAAGCCGCGAACCTGCTCGGCATCGAGGCGATGACCGGCCACTGGGAATTTACCTACGGCGAGGCCGCGCTGCGCAAGAACCTGGAGCGGTTCAAGGGCGAATTCCTGGCGCAGAACGTGTTCCTCACCGAGGAGGCCGCCTTCAACGATGCCAAGGCCTTCGATGCCGCGTCGGGACGCGTGTTCAAGCCGGCCATCATCAAGGAGATCGGCGGCCATCGTGTCGCCGTGATCGGGCAAGCCTTCCCCTATGTGCCGATCGCCCATCCAAAGCGGTTTACGCCGGACTGGACCTTCGGTGTTCGCGACGACGAATTGCAGAAACTTGTCGACACACTGCGCAACAATGACAAGGCCGATGCCGTGGTGCTGCTGTCGCACAACGGCATGGATGTCGACCTCAAGCTTGCCAGCCGCGTCACTGGCATCGACATCATTCTCGGCGGCCATACCCATGACGCCGTCCCGCAACCGATCGCGATCAAGAATGCCGGCGGCGTCACGCTGGTCACCAACGCCGGCTCGAACGGAAAATTCCTCGGCGTACTCGACCTTGAACTGGCAAAGGGGCGAGTCGCCGATGTGCGCTACCGGCTGCTTCCGGTATTCTCGGAGTTGCTCAAGCCGGATCCGGCGATGCAGACGCTGATCGATAAGATGCGCGAGCCCTATGCGGCAGGGTACGCCGAGAAGGTTGCGACGGCGGATCGCCTGCTCTATCGCCGCGGCAATTTCAACGGCACGATGGATCAACTGATCTGCGACGCCCTGCGCGGCGAGCTTGACGCCGAGATCGCTCTCTCGCCAGGTTTCCGCTGGGGCACCAGCGTGCTGCAAGGCCAGCCCGTGACCATGGACGATGTGCTATCCGAGACCGCGATCACCTATCCCGAAACCTACGTCCAGAGCATGACCGGCAGCCAGCTCAAGAACATCCTCGAGGACGTCTGCGACAATCTCTTCAATGCCGATCCCTATTACCAGCAGGGCGGCGACATGGTGCGCGTCGGCGGCATGGCCTATACTTGTTCGCCCGCTGAAGCGGTGGGCCACCGGATTTCCGATCTCAGGCTCGACAGCGGCCGCGCCATCGAGGCTGGCAGGAGCTACAAGGTGGCGGGATGGGCATCCGTCAATGAGCAAAAGGGCATGCCGGTGTGGGACGTCTTCGCCAAATATCTGCGCTCGGGAAAAACCAGAGACCAGCGCGGCACCGGCGTCACGCTGAAAGGCGTTGAGGACAACCCGGGCATTGCGGGATAGTCATGAGATATTTGCGGGGATATCGACGATTTGTTGGACGCGCGCTCGGCAATGTCGCGATGGCGGCGATCGTGCTGATCACGGTCTCGTCGCTGGCCCGAGCCGAGCCGGCACCGTTGCCGGACAAACCGTTCGCCGAGCACCGCATCGTGTTGCAGCTCTCGGACAATGATCCCAAGAAGCAAGGCCTCGTGATCAGCGTCGCCTACAATTTGCTCAAGCTCTACGATCCCGACAAGGTCGCCATCGAGGTGGTCGCGTTCGGTCCGGGCATCGAGTTGCTGTTCCCCGACAATCCCAACCGCAAGCTGATCGAAAGCCTGGTCGCGCAAGGCGTGCGTTTCGACGTCTGCCTCAACACCGTCGATACGATCGAACGCGATACCGGCAAACGGCCGCAATATATTCCCGCCGCGACGCCGGTTCAGGTCGGCGTCGGGCAGATTCTGTCGCTGACCGAAAACGGATATACGTTGGTTCGGCCTTAAGGAGTGTTCTCTCAATGCACGGCGTTTTTCATCGTCTAGCGATCGTTGCCCTGATGTCGATGGCGTTCATCTCCACCAGTTCCGCGGCCGACAGCAAACCACATCACATTGCCATTCAGGTCGATCAGAACGATCCGCAGGTCATGAACCTCGTGCTGAACAATGCCAGCAACGTGATCGAATATTATCGCAACAAGAACGAAGAGGTGGACATCGATATCGTCGCCTATGGTCCGGGCCTGCATATGCTGCGGGCCGACACTTCCCCGGTGCAGGATCGCGTGAAACGCCTCAAGGACATGGTGTTTCCCGGCAAGATCCAGTTTTCCGCCTGCAACAATACCAAGCAGGGCATGGAGAAGGCGGAACACCACGCGATTGCTCTCGTGCCGGACGCTACCATCGTCCCCTCAGGCGTGGTTCACCTGATGGAGTTGCAGGAGCAGGGCTGGAGTTACGTACGACCGTGACGAGGGCGATGCGATACCCGGCCATCATTGCCGCCGCGCTGCTGGCGCTGGGCTCGTCCGCTGCCATGGCTGATAACGATGCGGTCGTCACTTACAAGTCGCTGTCGCCGGAAGTCGCGCTTGAGGCGGCGCAGGCCGCGCTCAAACAATGCCGCGACAACGGTTTTCAGGTCGCGGTCGCAGTGGTCGACCGTTTCGGCCAGCCGCAGGTGATGTTGCGAGACCGCTATGCCGGCCTGCCCGCCGCCGAGACCGCGACCAGCAAGGCCTACACCGCCCTGAGTTTCCGCGCCGCCACCAGCGACCTCGAGAAATCGATCCGGTCAGGTCAAATGGCTTCCGGTTTGGCGCTGTTGCCCCATGTCGCCATGCTGGCGGGCGGGCTCGTGATCGAAGCCGGCGGCACCCTGCTCGGCGGCATCGGCGTGTCCGGTGCGCCCGGCGGCGACAAGGACGAGGTCTGCGCCAAAGCAGGGCTGGATGCCATCAGGGACAGAATAGATTTCTAAAAAACAGGGGCAACGGAAATAAAATCCGCTATGATGGGGCTGCAAAACGGCAGAAACCCACCATGATCTTTCGTCAGCTATTCGACAGCGTTTCAGGAACTTACAGCTATCTGCTGGCCAGCCGTGCCGGCGGCGAGGCGCTGATCCTCGACCCCGTGCTGGAAAAGGCCGATCGCTACTGCCAATTGCTGCGCGAACTCGATCTGAAACTGGTCAAGGCCGTCGACACCCATCTGCACGCCGACCATGTCACCGGGCTCGGTGAGCTGCGCGACCGCACCCATTGCATCACCATCATGGGCGAGCAGAGCAAGGCCGACGTGGTTTCGATGCGGGTCTCCGACGGCGACAAGGTGACAATCGAGGGACTTTGTCTCGATGTGATGTACACGCCGGGTCATACCGACGATTCCTACAGCTATCTGATGGGCGATCGCGTCTTCACCGGCGACACGCTGCTGATCCGCGGCACCGGCCGCACCGATTTCCAGAACGGCAGCGCGCGAGCGCAATATGATTCGATCTTCAACCGGCTGTTGAAGCTGCCTGAGGAGACCATGGTGTTTCCCGCCCATGATTATAAGGGCGATACGGTGTCCACTATCGGCGAGGAGAAGCGCTACAATCCGCGGCTGCAGGTGCGCTCGATCGACGAATATGTCGAGCTGATGGGTAATCTCAATTTGCCCAATCCGAAATTGATGGATGTGGTGGTGCCGGCCAATATGCATGTCGGGCTCCACCAGGAAGAACTCGCCAAACAAGGCCTCGCACTTAGCGCCCACCAAGCCATCGAGAGCCTCGGCCGGCCCGAGGTGCTGCTGGTCGATCTTCGCGAGAGCGGCGAACGCGCCAGGCACGGCACGCTGTCAGGCGCGCTTCACGCCCCCTACCCCAGTATCGATGAAAGCCTGCGGCCGGGCGGCATGCTGCGCGAAGTCGCGGCGGCGACTGGCCGCCGCATCGTGTTTTTCTGCGCCTTCGGCGAGCGCTCGGCGATGGCCGTCGCCGCTGCCAAGGATGCGGGCCTCACCAACGCCGTGCACATCGCCGGCGGCATCGACGCCTGGAAGAAAGCCGGCGGCCCGGTGCTGACGGGGTAAGATGCAGTCGTAAGGCGCCCGTCCGCGACGGAAGTGTGCTCCTTCTCCCATGGGGAGAGGGGCGGGGTTACGCTCTCTCGATAGACCCCAACCCCTCACCCGCGCCTTCGGCGCGACCTCTCCCGCCGGGAGAGGTGAAATCGCATTCGCGGCGCGCTCCGCAGCTTCTAACAACGTTTACCGGCTGACCCGCTTCAGCTCCTTCACCAACACGTCGAGCGCGTCCGCCAGCATCACGCCGCCGCAAACCGTCAGCTGTTCCGGAATGACGATGCGCTTGCTCGGCGGATAAAAACGCTCCAGCGCGGGATGCAGCAGAAACGCACTGCCTTCGTCCTCTGCATGATCGCCGGCCTCCGACACCACAATGAAATCGGGCCTCGCGCTCACGATCGCCTCAAGCGAAGCGTATCCGCCCGATGTGACGCCGAGATCGCCGGCGGCGTTGAACAGTCCGGCCTCGCTCAGCAGTGAACTGACCAGGCTGTCGCTGCCGGATACCCAGCCGCGGCGCGACAGCGGCAGCACGGAATAATGCTTGCCGGTCGCGGCCTGGCGTGCCCGCGTGATCGCGTCGTCGAGCCGGGCGATTTCTGCCGTGGCGCGATCGGGATGCCCAACGACGGCGCCCATCCGACGAATCTGGTCCTTGACCTCGTCGAGCGAGCGCGGCACGCCGAACTCGACCAGGTGAAAACCCTTCTCCTTCAGGAATTCACGCGTCGATCGTTTGTCGAACAGGCTCGCGACCACGACGTCAGGTTTCAGCACCAGGATATCTTCGGCGCCGCCCGACAAGATTCGGTATCGGCGCGCATCGCTGGCCGCCCAGGATTGCCACGGGTCGCGCGAAAACCGGCTGAGACCGAGGATTTGTCCGGGATCGGCCAGCGTCAACAGAAGCTGATCGGTGCAGACATTCATCGACGCGATCCTCGGCAGTTCAGCAGCGAGCGCAGGCGTCAACCGCAGTCCGACGGATATCGCCAAAACCGCAAAGGCCATCATTCGGGGCAGCAATCCAGTGCGGCTGTTCATGGCCTTGTCAGATTTCCGCCCAGGGCACGATTACGGCCTCGCGCTGATACTCCGCGCGATAGGCGCTGATCCCGAATACATCCGCCATGACCGATTCAGACAAGGCCTCGGTGGGAACGCCTTGCGCGACCAGCCGGCCTTGCGACAGCACCACCACGGTATCGGCAAATCGCGCGGCAAGCCCGAGATCATGTGTGACCACGATCACCAACGTGCCCTTGTCGGCAGCGGTGCGCAGGCCTTTCATGACGTCGATCTGGTGGCGCGGATCGAGCGAAGCCGTCGGCTCGTCCGCCAGGATCACCGGCGCTTCCACGGCGAATACCCGGGCCAGCGCCACACGGCTGCGCTCGCCACCGGACAATTCGGTGACGCGGCGCGCGCTGAATTCGACGACGTCCGCCGCCTGCATCGCGCGCAGCACCGCCTCGGCATCCGCAGGCGTCAATCGCGCCGGGTCGGTCGCGCCATGCGGATAGCGGCCAAGCGCCACGATATCGCGGGCCGGCAGCGGCCAGTGCACGATATGGCCCTGCGGCAAATAAGCGAAACGCTTTGCACGATCCCGTAGGGAAAGCGATGACAGAGCGTCGCTGCCGACACGGATGGCGCCGCTAGAAGGCAGCAGTCCCGCCAGCGCCCGCAACAGCGTGGTCTTGCCGGCGCCGTTCGGCCCTACCAACGCGACCAGATGCCCCGACGACAACGAAAGCGAGATATTGCTCAGCACCGTGCGGCCGGCCAAGCTGACGCTCACGCCCTGCGCGGTGAGGAAGGCGTCGTCAGTCATGCAACGCCTCCCGCGAGCGCGCGACGTTCGCGCATGATCAGATAGAGGAAGAACGGCACGCCGATGATCGAGGTCAGCACGCCAACCTTGATATCGCTGGTCGATGGAATGAGGCGCACGGCGATATCGGCCGCCAGCAGCAGTGCAGCGCCTGTGAGTGCACTCGGGACCAGCAGGCGCGCCGGATCGTGACCGATCAGCGGCCGCATCAGATGCGGCGCCACCAGACCGATGAAGCCGATCGTGCCCGACACGGCGACCGCGCCGCCGACGCCGAGCGCGGTGCCAAGGATCACGCCGAGCCGCAGCCGGCCGACATCGACGCCGAGGCTTTGCGCCGTCTCCTCACCGAGGCTCAGCGCGCGAAACGCGTTGCGCTGGCTCCACAGGATGACCGCGCCCGCGACGATGAACGGCAGCGCCATCATGACGTGACGAAAACTGCGATCCTCCAGCGAGCCAAGCAGCCAGAACGCAATTTCCAGCACGACGAACGGATTGCTGGACAGGTTCATCACCAGCGCGGTCGCCGCACCCGCGAGGCTCGATATTGCAAGCCCCGCCAGAATGAGGATCAGCAATCCGGCATTGCGGCCTGCGATCGCGAGCAGCACGAACACCGAAGCGAAGGCGGTGATGATCGCCGCGACCGGCAACGCATAGGAGCGCACGTCGGCAAATCCGAACGCGATGATCACGACCGCGCCAAACGCCGCCGATTGCGGCGCACCAAACAGCGACGGCGACGCCAGCGGATTGCGCAGCAACCCTTGCAGGGCGGCGCCGGACATCCCGAGCATGGCGCCGATCGCAAATCCCAGGATCGTTCGGGGCAGACGGATCTCGCGCACGATCACCTGCTGCACATCGCTGCCGCCGCCGAACAATGCATCGATCACGGCAAACGGCGACAGCCGCACCGATCCGATCCCGAGCGAGATCAGCACCAGTAGCACCACCAGGACAGAAAGGGCCACCATCACGCTGGTGCGCCGGCGCAGGGCGATATCAGCCGTCACCAGGACGTTCTGAACACTCATCAATTGTCCTCAACCGGCAGCGCCGGCCACCCGATGCAGGCTGTTTAGCACGTTTGCTGATTTGACCAGAAAAGCAGTCTTTTCCGAACGATACGGCCAAAAACTGCCCTCTTCCATGCGATGCGTGGTACAGTCCTGGTCTACCGGCCACCGCCAGATGATGCACACCCGCGAATGTTAGGCTTTCCCATGGACGACCAACCGAAAACTGCTGCCGAGATGAAAGAGATCCGGCTGAACCGCAAGCTCGCCCAGAATGTCGAAGGTATCAAGGCGATGGCGGATATCGCGGCGGCAGATATCGCAATTCGAAAGCGGACGGCAGACCTGCGCGCGATGCGATTGGCGAAGGAAGCCGCCGACCGCGACAAGCCGGCGGAACCCAAGGCCAAACCAAAGAAAAAGAAATCATCCTGATGACGAAAGAAGAACGGGACCGCGCTGAGGCGCGGGTCAACAAAGTCACCAAGGCCGCCCAAGATGCCCGGAGCGGCAAGACCGATCGTGAGGCTGAAGCGAAAGCCGTCCTCGATAACATGGCGAAGCTGAAAGCATTGCGGCTCGCCCGCGAGGCCGCAGCGCCTGCACCTTCAGCCGCGACGCCCAAAAAGACGCGCGCCAAAACGAAGACGTCAGGAGAAAAGGCTCCGGCATTGTCGGATTGGCTCGCCGGCCAGCAAAGCGGCGGGCGGCGGATCTAGGCCGGCACTATACCGGCGCGGGCAATTCAATCGTCGAGCGCGTTTTGGTCGCGGCGTCGTAGATCTGCACTTGAAGCATCTGAAACTGATTCTTCAAAGCCGTGCCCGCGGCTTCGGCGGCCTCGAGCGAGTCGTGGTGTGACTTGAAGTGACCATCCACCACCAGCGAGTAGCCATCGGTCGGCGCCTTGTCGGCGCGAATGATCTTGCGCGGCTGCTCGTCTGTTTCAATCTTCGGTTTCTTCATGCTTGTCTCCTTGTTGCGCCTCCCTTTAACAGGACATTGGAAAAAAGGCGGGAAAGATCATCCAACACCGGCTATTATGCCCGTCAAAGGCGGTCAGATTGAGGTCAGTGTGCTGATGACCGGATCTCTGGGCCAGACCTCGATCTATCCCGACAAGAGGACATCATGGGCGCACCAGGCCAAAAGAGTGAGCCTCCCAAGAAGGGCGACGACAAACCAAAAAAGCCCCCTCCCAGACCGATCGAGGACGACGATTTCGAAGATGGCGACTTCGCCACGCCGAAGCGCGATCGCAACGGCAACGATGATGAGCCGTTATAACCCCTCTGTCAGGGAAATCTTCCCTCTCGATCAAGCTGCTGCGGCCACGTCAGACATTGTCCCCCGCATCTAGTTGCCTTTATCCAGCGAATTCGGCCGGGCATCCCCGTTCCGGCGCGGTGCGCTGGGGCTGCCATGCACCGGCATTCATGGACAAATAACCGGTCCAAACGATAGTTTTGCCCCGCCTTGCCGGGCGATTATTCAATTGAGGTATGATTCAGCGATGGCCGACGTTCTGACCGCACCGCAACAAACAAAAGCGGATAGCGCGCTGCGCACGCTTGCGGCGATTTCGACGGCCCATTGGGTCAGCCATTTCCACATGTTCGTGCTGCCGATGCTGTTTCCTTTTCTGAAGGAAAAGCTCGGCGTCGGATACATCGACCTTGGCTTTGCGCTCACCATCTTTGCCGTGGTCTCCGGACTGACCCAGGCGCCGATCGGTTACCTGGCCGATCATATCGGCGCCCGGAAAATTCTGCTGATGGGCCTTATCGTCGGCGGCTTCGCGCTGATCATGCTCGGCCTGCATCTGAGCTATTCCTGGCTGATCGCCAGCGCCGTGCTGCTGGGGCTCGCCAACAGCGTCTATCATCCGGCCGATTATGCGATCCTTTCGGCCCACATGGATGAAACGCGGATGGGCCGCGCGTTTTCGATCCATACCTTTGCCGGCTTCCTTGGCGGCGCGGTCGCGCCTGCCACAGTGGCGGCGCTGGCGGCCACGATCGGAGGCCATGGCACCCTGATCGTGACCGGCGCCGTGGGTCCGATTGTGGCGCTGTTGCTGGTCATCGTCGGCGTTCCCGATGCGAGCGCCGCGGACCGCGGCGCCAAAAGCGCAGGGACTTCACGGCAAAGCATCATCACGCCCGCACTGACCATGCTGACGATCTTTTTCTTGCTGCTCAGCCTGTCCAGCGCCGGAATTAACAATTTCGGCGTCGTCGCGCTGATGAGCGGTTATGGCGTATCGTTCTCGACCGCCAATATCGCACTGACGGCGTTTCTCGGCTCTAGCGCGATCGGCGTGCTGGCGGGCGGCGTCCTCGCTGACCGCACCCAGCGCCACGGACAGGTCGCTGCCGCATGTTTTGCGGTCAACGCGGCTATCGTGTTTGTCATCGCCGTGATCGCGTTGCCGCCCGTGCTGTTGATGACAGCCATGACGCTGGCCGGATTCCTGAGTGGCGTGATCGCGCCGTCGCGCGATATGCTGGTCCGCAACGCCGCGCCTCCCGGCGCGGCCGGCCGGGCCTTCGGTATCGTGTCCACCGGTTTCAATGTCGGCGGCATCATCAGCCCGCTGCTGTTCGGCTGGATCATGGACCGGAATCAGCCCCACTGGGTGTTCGGTGCTTCCGTGATCTTCATTGTGCTGACGGTCCTGCTCGGGCTCATCACCGACCGCCAGCCGCAAAGCAATCTTGCTGCGGCTGACGCAAAGCTGGCGCATTCCTGAACCCCACCCGAGGCGGTTGACAGCATCGGGGAGCGACCCATGATGCGGCAACAAAATTCAACTCGGGATGAAACACCATGACGAGCACTCCGGACCTCGTGATCCGTGGCGGCAATATCGCTGACGGGCAAGGCGGCGACCTTTTCGAAGCTGATATCGCAATATCAGATGGCCGCATCACCGAGGTCGGCAAGATCCTGGGCAAAGGCAAAGAAGAGATCGACGCCAAGGGCAAGTTGGTCACGCCGGGTTTTGTCGACGTTCACACCCACTATGACGGCCAGGTCACCTGGAGCCAGGACATTACGCCCTCGTCGCAGAATGGCGTCACCACCGCGATCATGGGCAATTGCGGGGTCGGCTTCGCACCCTGCAAGCCGGCCGATCACCAACGCCTGATCCAGTTGATGGAAGGCGTCGAGGATATTCCGGAGCCGGTGTTGAGCGCCGGAATTCCCTGGTCCTGGGAAAGCTTCCCGGACTACATGGAGTGGCTCTCGAAGCGCCATTTCGACATCGATGTCGGCGCGCAACTGCCGCATGCTGCGCTTCGCGTCTATGTAATGGGTGAACGCGGCGCACGCCGCGATCCATCGACGATCGAGGATAACAAGGCGATGGCTGCGCTTGCCGGCGACGCCGTGCGCGCCGGGGCGCTGGGATTTTCGACCTCGCGTACCCTCAACCACCGCACCTCGACCGGCGACTTCACGCCGACATTGAAAGCGGGCGAGGATGAGCTGACCGCCATCGCCGGCGCGATGCACGGTGTCGGCCGCAGCGTGCTGCAATTCGTGCTCGATCTCTCCACCATCCACGAAGACCTGCCGATGATGTTGCGGGTGGCGGAAAACACCAAATGCCCGATCTCATTCTCCATCACGCAGAACGACAAGGCGCCGGAGCGCTGGCGCCAGACGCTCGCCAGCATCAATGAAGCGTCCACCCGCGGCCTGTCGATCACGGCGCAGATCGCCGCGCGCCCGGTAGGGCTGCTGCTTGGCCTCGAATTGTCGCGCAATCCGTTCCAGACTCATCCGAGCTACAAGGCAATCGCCACGCTGCCGCTGGCCGAGCGGCTGGCGCGGCTGCACCAGCCGGAGGTGCGCGCGGCGATCCTGAGCGAGACCGCCACCTCGACCGACGATCCGCTGTTCTTCCGGCCGAACTACGACAAGATGTACCTGCTCGGCGATCCGCCCGACTATGAACAGCCGCCGGAAAACACCCTGGGTGCGCAAGCGCGCCGGCAGGGACGCAAGCCGGAAGAGCTGGCCTACGATGCGATGCTGACGAATGAGGGCCGCGGCATGCTGTATGTGCCGTTCCTCAATTACGCCGACGGCAATCTCGATGCGACACGCGAGATGCTGCGCGATCCCTGCTCGGTGCCGGGTTTGAGCGACGGCGGTGCGCATTGCGGCATTATCTGCGATGCGAGTTTCCCGACCTATTTGCTGACGCACTGGACGAGAGACCGCACGCGCGGCGAAAAGCTGTCGATCCCATTCGTCGCGGCGGCGCAATCGCGCAAGACGGCGCTGTCAGTCGGACTGTACGATCGCGGCGTCATCGCGCCCGGCTACAAGGCCGACATCAACGTCATCGACTATGGCAGGCTTCATCTGCATCCGCCCAAGGTGCACTATGACCTTCCGGTCGGCGGCCGCCGTCTGCTGCAACAGGTCGACGGCTATGACGCGACGATCGTCTCAGGCATGGTGACGCAGCGCGACGGGACGGCCACGGGCAACCGGCCGGGACGACTGGTGCGCGGCGCACAGGGCAAGCTGCATTAGGCTCCCGACACGCTCGGCGCCGTCCCGGCGAACGCCGGGAGACGGCCGCTGCTCGCCTCACGCAAATTTCGGCTGCGCTGTCTCCCCTTGACCGGTCAGGCGCGCGCGTTCGGTGTTGGGCCAGAGCAACAATAGGCCGAGCAATCCAGACACCACCAGAACAACGGCGTTGATGGTGTATCCGATCATGTAGCCGTCAATCTGACCCGTCGTGCGCTGGATCACGTTGCCCATCACCAATGGCGCCACAATTCCAGCAAGCGTGTAGATCGCGCCGTAGATTGCGATCATGGCGCCGCGCTGCGACACCGGCGTGAACTCCCCGATCATCGGCGGACAGACCACATAGATCGATCCGCTAAGCCCGGAGCCGACGACGAGAAGCGCAATCATCAATCCGCCGACCTCGACATGCGGGAAAATTGCGAGGATCAATCCACCGACGATCAGGGGGACCGAGCCAAGCACACCGCGTGCGCCGCGGGTGCTGACACCACGCGACATCAGCACCTGCGAGATCCAGCCGGTGAGGATCACGATCATAGCGCCGAAGAGCCAGGGCAGGATCGAAATCCACCCGGCGTCCTGCTGCGAGAAGCCGAGACCCTTCACGATGAAGGACGTGAACCATGTGAGACCGAGTGAAAGCGCCCAATAGGCCCCGAACGTTGCAATGCAGCAACCGACAAAGGTTCGCGACGTCAAAAGCTGGAAATACGGAATGCGGGGTTCGGCCGCGGCCATCGCCACGGTTTGCACCAGCGGACCTTCCTTGCCCATGATCAGCCACGCCGCGGCCCACATCAGGCCGACGACGCCGAGCGCGCCAAACGCATAGTGCCAGCTGTGGTTGACGATCACCCAGTTCAGTGCCGGTACCGCAAGCACCACACCGAACGCCGATCCCTGCGACAGGATCGCGGTAGGAAGGGTGCGTTTCTCATCGGGAAACCATTTGTAGATCGCATGCACCGCCACCGAAAACGCCGGCCCCTCGCCGGCGCCGAGGATGACGCGGCAGATCAGCAGCGTGGTGAACCCGATGGTGCCCACCATCGGAAACTGCGCCAGCGCCCATACCAGCGCCAACGCCAAAAGTACCCAGCGCGTCGCGACGCGGTTGACGATGAAACCGACGACAATGGCCGAGATCGAAAACAGGAAGAAGAACGAGGAGCCGAGCAAGCCGAACTGTTCAGGCTCGAGCTTCAGCTCGGTCATGATCGGCACGCCGGCGAGGCCGACCACGATCTTGTCCGCGAAATTCACCAGCATGAACAGAAACAGGAGAAAGGTGATTTTCCAGGCGCCCTTGGGCGTCGGCTGCGCGGTCATGTTTACTCTCCCCCTGCTTATCGCGTGTCTGGTAGCCTTGTTGGCTGGCTTGGTCCAATGCTATCCACGGCCCCGCCGGCATTGCAACCCGACATTTTGGTCGGATCGCCGATCGGCCGCCGCCCGGGTGCGCTTGTCCTCCGACATCCGGCTTGACGTTGCGTTGCAACCAGACTCCTGCTGGCTCCGAGGACGCTCGAAAATATTGCTGGATCACGATCGCGTCGCTGTCACGATTGAGACCGTGATATCCCCCTATGGTCTTGGTATGTTGAGCGGAGATCAGAAGGATTTTTGGATATGACCATATCTATTTATCGCCGTGCGCCGGCCGCCGGCGTGTTTGCCATTCTCTCGATGTTCTGCGCATGGGGCATGGGGCCCGCGACCGCGCAGGACGCCAAGACTCCGGACTACGAAGCCATTGTCGCCTCGCCGGATCGAAGCGACGCCGATCGGCAAACCGATCAGCGCCGCCAGCCCGCCAAGATGCTTGCCTTCACCGGCGCCAAACCCGGAATGAAGGTGCTGGATATGGAAGCCAGCGGTGGCTACAGCACCGAGCTGCTGGCCCGCGCGGTCGCGCCATCCGGCACAGTGTATGCGCAGGATTCCGCCGCTGTCGTCGAGCGGTCCGTGAAGGACAAATTCGACACTCGGGCGCAAAAGCCGGCAATGAAAAACGTCGTGCATGTCGTCAGGAATTACGATGACCCGATTCCGCCAGATGTCGGCGGCCTCGACCTGATTACGTTCTTCTTTGCCTATCACGATATGACCTACATGCCGGTCGATCGTGCCGAGATGAACCGCAAGATGTTCGCGGCGCTGAAGCCCGGCGGCTTCCTTGTGATCGCCGACCACTCCGCCAAATCAGGCGACAGCGCGACCGTTGGCAAGACGCTTCATCGCATCGAGGAAAGCACGCTGCGCCAGGAGATCGAGGCGGCCGGCTTCAAACTGGTGACCGAGGCTGATTTTCTGCGCCATCCCGAAGATCCGCGGGACGCGCCGGTATTCCATCCGCAGGTCCCTACCGACGAGTTCGTGCTGAAGTATCAAAAGCCGTCATGAGGCCTCGCCCGCGCTCTACATGGAAAGCTGCGACCACATCGTGCTGAGCGTCCGGAATCTGACCAAGACCTATCGCTCTGCGGGAGAGCAAGTCATGGTGCTCCGAGGCGTGAATCTGGAGATCGCGGCGGGCGAGCGCGTCGCGCTCACCGGCGAGTCCGGCAGCGGCAAAAGCACGCTGTTGCATCTGATCGCGGGACTCGATCGCGCCGATGGCGGCGAAGTTCGGCTGGCGGACATTTCGGTCGGCGATCTGACCGACGCCGGCCGGGCAGCGTTGCGGCGGGATCGGCTGGGTCTGGTGTTTCAGCAATTCAATCTGATCCCGAGCCTCAATGTGGAAGATAATCTCGCCTTCCAGACCCGCATCGCCGGCCGTCACGATGCGGCCTGGCATGACGAACTGGTGGAGCGCCTGGGCCTCGGCAATTTGCTGAAGCGCTATCCCGAACAATTGTCCGGCGGCCAGCAGCAGCGGGTCGCCATCGGTCGCGCGCTGGCGGTGAAGCCGCTGCTGCTGCTCGCCGACGAACCCACCGGCAATCTCGATGAGGCAACCGCAGACCAGGTTCTCGCGCTCACGCGCGATCTTGTCGCACGAACCGGCTGCGGCCTGTTGATGGTGACGCACAGCGTGCGCCTTGCCGCGACGCTCGACCGGCGGATCAACCTCAGCGCCGGGCTGATCGCATGAGCGGCATCGTCTGGATTCTCGCAGTCCTGCTCAGCCATTGGCGGCGGCATCCGATGCAGCTTGCGACCTTGCTGATCGGACTGATTTCCGCGACCGCCTTGTGGAGCGGCGTGCAGGCGCTGAACCAGCAGGCGCGCAGCAGCTACGATCGCGCCGCGGCGGCTTTCGGCGGCGTGAGAACCCCGATGCTGATCGGTAAAGACGGCACGGCCTTCCCGCAGCAACTCTTTGTTGACCTGCGCCGTGCCGGCTGGCCGGTCTCGCCCGTACTCGAAGGTCGTCTTCAGATCGGCGGGCGGTCGTTCCGGCTGTTGGGCATAGAACCGGTTACACTGCCCGCTGAAGTCGGCAACGCGCCGGCGATCGGAAGAGCGGATCTGCAAGCCTTCATCACGCCACCCGGTGAGACGTTGGTCGCGCCCGAAATGCTTTCCGAACTCGGCCTGGCCGAAGGCGCCGCGCCGCTGGCGAGCAGCGGTGCATCGCTGTCGCCGCTGCATGCACAGCCGCTGCTGGCGCCTGGCGTATTGGTGGTCGATATCGGCATGGCGCAACAGCTTCTGAATATGCCGGACCGGATTTCCCGCCTGTTGGTCGGTAAAGCCAGGGGACCACGAGCGCCGCTGGCGACCATCGCCGGCGACAAGCTCCGCCTGGTCGCCGCAGACGCGGAAAGCGATCTCGAACGCCTCACCGACAGCTTTCACCTCAACCTGACAGCGTTCGGCCTGCTGTCGTTTTTTGTGGGGCTGTTCATCGTTAATTCGGCGATCGGACTTGCGTTCGAGCAGCGCCTGCCGATGCTGCGAACGTTGCGCGCCTGCGGCGTGTCCGCCCGCATGCTGAATTCAGCGCTGCTGCTCGAACTGGTCACGCTGGCGCTGGTCGCAGGCATCGCAGGATTGGTCTGCGGTTATTTGATCGCGGCCTTGCTGCTGCCCGATGTGGCGGCCAGCCTGCGCGGTCTCTACGGCGCGGAGATTCCGGGACAGTTGACGTTGAAGCCGCAGTGGTGGTTCGCCGGCCTCGCGATCAGCGTCATCGGCGCATTGGCGGCCGCAACTGCGAGCTTGACGAAAGCGATTCGTATGCCCGTGCTGGCTACTGCGCAACCTCAGGCCTGGCAACAGCAACAGCACCGATGGTTGATTCTCCAAAGCGGGGTTGCCGTCATCGTGCTGGTCGCCGCCGGCTGCTTGCTGTGGTTCGGCGACTCACTGCTGTCAGGATTTGCCGTGCTGGCGGCGTTGCTGCTCGGCGCGGCGCTGCTCCTGCCGGCGTTGCTGGAACTGGTGCTATCGCTGGGCCAGCGCCATGCTCGTCGAGCGCTCGCGGTCTGGTGGTGGGCCGATAGCCGCCAGCAGCTTTCGGGATTGTCGCTGGCGCTGATGGCGCTGTTGCTCGCGCTCGCCGTCAATGTCGGCGTCGGCACCATGGTGGAAACTTTTAGCCGTACTTTTGTCACCTGGCTCGATGGCAGGCTGGCAGCGGACGTCTACATCAACGCGTCAGACAATACGCAGGCCGCCGAGATCAGGGCATGGTTGAGCCAGCGTCCCGAGGTGCAGGCGATCCTGCCGGGCGGCCGCGCCGATGCACAGATCGCGGGCGCACCGGTTGAAATCCTGGGTCTTTCCGATCATGCCACCTATCGGGATCACTGGCCGCTGCTCCAGGCTGCTAACAGCGCCTGGGTTCGCCTTCGTCCCGGTGATGCCGGCTTTGTCAGCGAGCAATTGGCCCGGCGTCTGAACCTCACGATCGGCGATCACATCGACGTGCCCACATCAGGCGGAAACTGGACGCTTGAAGTGGTCGGCATCTATGCCGATTACGGCAATCCCAAAGGACAGATTGCCGTCAATTTCGCGGCGCTGACGCGGCGCTTCCCCGACATTCCGCTAACGCGGCTGGGCTTGCGCGTCGCGCGGACCGAGATTCCGGCACTGATGTCAGCCTTGCAGGACAAGTTCGGCCTCGACGGCCGCAACCTCATCGATCAGGCCACGCTGAAAGCCGACTCGACACGAATCTTCAACCGGACCTTTGCCGTGACCGCCGCGCTGAACGCGTTCACGCTCGGTGTCGCGGGCGTCGCATTGCTGACCAGCCTGTTGACCCTGGGCAATTCCCGTCTGCCTCAACTCGCGCCATTATGGGCGATTGGAATCACGCGGCGGCAGCTTGCGTCAATTGAACTCCTGAAAACCATGTCCGTTGCGCTGATCACGACCCTGCTGGCGCTGCCGCTCGGTCTGCTGGTCGCGTGGTGCCTGATCGCGGTGGTGAATGTGAAGGCATTCGGCTGGCGGTTGCCGTTTCATGTTTTCCCACTGCAACTAATCGAGTTGGTCGGCGTAGCCATGCTGGCCTCGCTGTTCGCCGCGCTGCTTCCGGCGCTCAAGCTGGCGCGCATGCAGCCGGCTACCCTCGTCAAGATTTTCGCTGATGAGCGATAGGCTCAAGATATCCCGCCGCGCCTTCGCAGGCGGCGCCGTCGTTCTCGGGCTCGGCTCGAGCTTCGCACGCGCGCAAGGCTTTGCTGGGCTTGGCAAGCAGGCGGATGGATTCGCGACCGTCGTTCCCGGCAAGGCGTTTTCCTTCCCTGCTGATCTTGGCCCGCACCCGGATTACCGGATCGAGTGGTGGTACGTCACCGCCAACCTCACGGATTCAACTGGCGCAGCCTATGGCGCGCAATGGACCTTGTTTCGGGAGGCATCAAGACCTGGCCCGCAACAACAGGAATGGGCCAATCAGCAGATCTGGATGGGCCATGCCGCCGTGACGCGGGCGGATCTTCACAGGTTCAGCGAAACATTTGCGCGCGGCGGCGTGGGTCAGGCCGGCGTGGAGGCAAAGCCGTTTCAAGCCTGGATCGATTCCTGGGAGATGCGCGGGCTCGACGCCATGAACGACATGACCATCGCCCCGCTTGAACTAAGCGCGTCTGGCGCGGACTTCAGTTACGCGCTGCGGCTCGACGCGGATCATCCGCTGGCTCTTCAGGGAGAGGCCGGCTACAGCAGGAAGTCGGAACGCGGACAGGCATCCTATTATTTCAGCCAGCCGTTTTTCAAGGTAACAGGCCACATTACCATTGACGACAAGCCGGCCGAGGTCACCGGACAGGCGTGGATGGATCGGGAATGGAGCAGCCAGCCGCTCGCGGCAGATCAGACCGGCTGGGACTGGCTCTCGTTGCATCTCGCTTCAGGCGAGAAATTGATGTTGTTTCGGCTGCGTCAGACCGACGGCAACGACTACGCTTCCGGTAACTGGATTAGATCTGACGGAGGATCAGAGCCAGTTCCCCCCGCAGAAATCAGGATGACGCCAATGGCCTTGACGGAGATCGGGGCTCGAAAGCTGCCGACGGCATGGCGCATCGAGATCGCCGCGCGTGGCTTTGCGATCGAGACCATCGCCCTGAATGCCCGAAGCTGGATGGGAACGAGTTTTCCCTATTGGGAAGGACCGATCAGCTTCACCGGCAGCCACAGCGGCGTAGGATATCTCGAGATGACCGGCTATTGAGAGACTCGCTATCACTTCAAGGGAAATTTCGCGATGTATGATTTCACCGCACTCGTCACCTGCCTGTCGATCCTGCTCTACCTCTTCACCAGCATTCAGGTGTCGCGAGCGCGCATGGCCTACGGCGTCAAATTGCCGGCGATATCCGGCCATCCGGACTTCGAGCGGGTGTTTCGCGTGCAGATGAACACGCTGGAATGGATGCCGATCTTTCTGCCGTCGCTCTGGCTGTTTGCGATCTATATCGGCGATGCCAGCGCCGCAGCGCTTGGCCTGGTCTGGATCGTGGGCCGCATTCTCTACATGGTCGGCTATATGCGAGCGGTCGAAAAACGCGGGCCGGGCTTTGCCATTCAGGCACTCGCCTGCATCGTCCTCTGGCTGGGTTCGCTCGGCGCCATCATCTGGCGGCTTGTACACGCGTGAAGACTGGCACGGATCCTCATGGATACGGACTCATGAACAAAGCCTGATCGAAGTCAGCTTTGGGCGCCATCGTTGACCCAAGGCCGACATCGCGTCAGGCCCGAACCGTCCCCAAAAAGGGCGGTATTGGCGTTATAGCTGCGGCTGATTGTGATCCGGACAATTAACCGCCCGCTGTCTTTACCTGCTTTGACGGTATAGCGGCTGTTGAGTTTCAATGCATCGTCAGCCATCTTATCGATATGACATTGATCCCGATACTTGCGGCAGCGATCGGCATCATTTGGATCGCAGAGCGCAGCGTTGAGCACCTTGCACTGGCCATTGCCGCGCTGTGCTTCAGTGCTGCGTTATTGCTGTTCGTGCTCGGCGATTTCGAACGAGCTATTTTATTGTCGTCGATTCTGGCATTGGCAATTTTCGGAGCATCAAGCGTCAAGTACAAACATAGCGGGCGGAAGCTGATCGTCGCGGATCTGCCGCTGGCGTTTGCGGGAACAGTCCCGTTCTTTTTCGTACAGTATCCGCTTGCGGTATTCACTGTTGTCGCTGGAAGCCTCGCACTCATTGTTGCCGCCGTTGCAGCTCTCTACCTGCCGGGGCCGCCGGTTTCCCAAGAACTTCAAATTATCTTTTTCGGCATTACCCTTGCCAGTCTGATCGCCGCATACCGGGCAAGCGGCGGAGCCATTACGTTCCAGCAGATCGCGGCGCAGCGGCGATGCTTCTTTTCAAGCTTCATGGCCTCCCTTCTCGATCCGCTCTCCTGGCGGCAGTTCGGCGGCCTGGCGCTGAGCGATATCGCCAGCGACCCGCTGCCGCTGATAGCGGCCATTCCGGCACGCAGCTTCGATTATCCCGACATTATCGTCATCCAGCATGAATCGATCTTCGACCCGCGCGTGTACGGGCTTCCGGTTGAGCCGGTTGTCGAGGCGTTTCTGTCTCCGAAACACGCGCTCTATGGAAGCCTTAACGTCGATATTTTTGGCGGCGGATCATGGCAATCCGAATTCAGCCTGCTGACCGGCCTTTCCAGCGCGAGCTTCGGGTCAAATGCCTATTTCCTGTTTAAGCGAGGTGCCGGCCGATTCCATAACAGCCTTCCCCATTCGCTGACGGCGCTTGGATACAAGACGACGCTCGCATCCAGCTGCCGCCGCAACTTTCTCAACTATGATGAGTTTTACCGTTCGATCGGTATCAGCGAACGTATTTTTACCGATGATTTTCCGTTGCCGTTCGACATCGCTCGATTTGAAACGACCAATTCCGACGCCTTGTTTCTGGATGCCGCAATCGACGCCCATGCAAAAGGGATCGCGGAGGACGCAACACCCCGGTTTCTATATGCGCTGACCAACTTCAATCATGGCCCGCACAACCGAAAGCTGGCCGCATCCGGATGCTTCGAGCGCGAGCGGGCCTTTGCCGCCACAAGCCTTCCCGATCCCTATTATGCGGAGTATTACGCGCGCCTTGTGGAAACTGCCGAGACCTGGAAAAGACTCAAGTCCGAACTCTCAACCCGTTTTCCCAAACGTCCAGCGCTGATCGTCCACTACGGAGATCATCAACCCGTGATGACGCGGCGGATCGAGGCAAAACTCAAGCTGCCGGCAGATGCCAAGCGCCAGTTCCGCACCTTCTATGCCATCGAAACCTTGAATTTCGACTTAGGCCGGCTTGCTTCCGGACGAGGCAGGGATCTTGATGTTGCCTTTCTTGGGACCGTCGCTTTGCAGCGGGCAGGTTTGCCGCTCGACGAGATTTTTGCCACGCGCGCGACCCTTCTCGAGCAGTGTGGTGAATCCTACTTCGCGTCCTCGTCGGAACGAAAGCGCCGCTTCCACCGCACGCTCGTCGAACGAGGCGTGATCGATGTGGCGCCAGCCGTGCGGTATCAATATTAAACACGCACGGACGTTACGGCCGGCAATGCCAGCCGGTGCGACACGTTGCGCCCGGGACAGGGTAGCTTGCGGTCACTTCGTCAGTGGGCAGCCGCTGTTCTTGGCGGAAGGGAACGCCTGGTCGCCCGGCACGACGGCGAGCTGCTTGTAATAGTCCCACGGCTTCCTCGATTCCGACGGCTTCTTGACCTCGAACAGATAGAGGTCATGCACCATGCGGCCGTTTTCGAGAACCTTGCCGCCTTGGGCAAAGGCGTCGTCGACCGGCAACTCCTTCAGTTTCTTGACCACCGCATCGGAGTCCTTGGTGCCTGCGGCCTTTACCGCCTTGAGATATTGCAGCGTCGCCGAATAGGTGCCGGCATGGATCATGCTCGGCATCCGGCCGGTACGCTGCATGAAGCGTTCGCCAAAGGCGCGCGATCTGTCATCGCGATCCCAATAAAAACCTTCCGTCAGCACGAGGCCCTGCGCCGCCTGCAATCCGAGACCATGCACTTCCGACAGGGTCATCAAGAGGCCGGCAAGCTTCTGGCCACCATTGACGATGCCGAATTCCGCCGCCTGCTTGATCGAGTTCGTCGTATCTAACCCGGCATTGGCAAGACCAACGATCTTGGCTTTCGAGCTTTGCGCCTGCAGCAGAAACGAGGAGAAGTCCGAAGAGTTCAGGGGAATGCGGACCGAGCCGAGCACCTTGCCGCCATTGGCCTGGACGATATCGCTGGTGTCCTTTTCAAGCGAATAACCGAAAGCATAATCGGCAGTCAGGAAAAACCAGCTATCGCCGCCGGCCTTGACCAGCGCACCGCCAGTGCCGACCGCGAGCGCGTGCGTATCGAAAGCCCAGTGGAAGCCGTACGGCGTGCAAGCGTCGCCGGTGATCCGCGAGGTCGCGGCGCCCACCACGATGTCGATCTTCTTTTTCTCCCTCGAAAGATCCTGGACCGCCAGCGCCACCGACGACGTCGTCAGCTCTGTGATCATGTCGACGCCTTCGACATCATACCAGCGCCGCGCGATGCTGGCGGCGAGGTCCGGCTTGTTCTGGTGGTCGGCCGTGACCATTTCGATCTTCTGGCCGAGCACGCTGCCGCCGAAATCCTCGATCGCCATCCGAGCGGCCTCGACGGAATATTTGCCGCCGTAGTCTGCGTAGACCCCCGATTGATCGTTCAGAATGCCGATCTTGACGCCCTGCGCCGAAGCCGGCGCGGCGATCAAAAGGCCACCCATGGCGGCAGCCGCCCACACTATCGATTTCATCCCTGTCTCCACAGCGCTTCTGTTGCCCGCATGATTCTTATAACCCTGCAGCCACCCACCTATTTCCGACAAGCAGATCGCATCAAGGCGTCGAGAGCCTTGCTGCCGCCCCTACGATATCAGACTGCAGTCGGCTTTTCACGGCGTGGCCGTGGATCGGCCAGGCCGCGGACCACCATGTAGAAGATCGGCGTGAAGATCAGCCCGAACAGCGTCACCCCGAGCATGCCGAAAAACACGGCGACACCGACCGCCTGCCGCATTTCAGACCCCGAGCCGGAAGAAATCACCAGCGGCAGCACGCCGAGGATGAACGCAAACGACGTCATCAGGATCGGCCGCAGCCGCAGCCGGCAGGCTTCGATGACGGCTTCCAGACGTTCCCGGCCTTCGGCCTCGATGTCGCGGGCGAACTCGACGATCAGGATCGCGTTCTTCGCCGCCAGCCCTACGAGAACCACGAACCCGATCTGGGTGAGGATGTTGACGTCCTGCCCCATGATCCGCACCCCGATGGTGGCTGCGAGCAGGCACATCGGCACGATCAGGATGACGGCAAACGGCAGGCTCCAGCTGCCATATTGCGCCGCCAGCACCAGGAACACGAACAGCACGCAGATCGGAAATACATAGAGACCCGCGTTTGCCCCCGTGACCTGCTGATAGGACAGGTCGGTCCACTCATAGGAGAAACCGCTGGGCAGCGTCTCTTCCGCCAACTGCTTCATCGTGTTGATCGCGGTTGTTGAGCTCGTTCCCGGCAGCGTGTCGCCCTGAAGTTCTGATGACGTGTAGAGGTTGTAACGGGCGACGCGATCCGGTCCTGCGATATCGCTGAAATTCACGACGCTGCCGAGCAGCACCATGTCGCCCGCGGCGTTGCGGGTGCGCAGGCGCGCGAGATCGGCAGTTTCCTTGCGGAACGGCAGATCCGCCTGCGCGGTGACGTGATAGGTGCGGCCGAGAATATTGAAGTCGTTGACATAGGCCGAGCCGAAATAAGTCTCGATCGCGTCCGTGACGTTCTGGATGGGAACACCGAGCTTTTGCGCCTTGATGCGGTCGATGTCGACGAACACCTGCGGCGTGTTCGCCGCGTAGGGAGAAAACACCGCAGTCAGCCCCGGCGCCTTGCGCGCTGCCGCCACCAGATCGTCGGTCACCTGCGCCAGCAGCTCGCTGCCGCGGCCCTGGCGATCCTCAATGCGCATCGTAAAGCCGCCGCCGGTGCCGATCCCGGGGACCGAGGGCGGCGGAATGACGATGATGAACGCGTCCTCCAGGCTGGCCAGCCGTTTTCGCAGTTCGGCTGTGATCGAGGTCGCCGTCAGGCCCTTCTTGGCGCGCGCTTCCGGCTCGTCGAACACTGGAAACAGCGCCGCAGCATTGCTGGCCTGGGTACGGGTGGCGCCGGACAGACCGGCGAACGACGGCACGCGCACGATGCCCGGGGTGCCCAGTGCGATTTCCTCGATCTTGCGAACGACTTCGGTGGTCCGCGTAAGCGAAGCGGCGCCGGGTAATTGCACGGCAACGATGACGTAGCCCCGATCCTGCGCGGGAATGAAGCCTTGCGGCGTGGTGACGATCAACCACCCCGCGCTGCCGATCAGCACCACATAGACCAGCAGCATCACGACCGAATGCCGGATCACAAAGCCCGCCACGCTCGCATAGCCATGCGACAGCCGATCAAAGCCGCGGTTGAAATAGCCGGTAAACCCCTCCCAGCCGCGCCCGATGAAATTCCAGGCTGCCGACGGCTTCTTTTCTTCATGCGGCTGCAGAATCAGCGAGGCCAATGCGGGAGAAAGCGTCAGCGAACAGAAGCAGGAGATCGCCGTTGCGACCGCGATGGTGATGGCGAATTGCTGAAAGAACTGTCCGGAGATGCCGCCGAGAAACGCGGTTGGCACGAATACCGCACAGAGCACGAGCGCGATCGAGACCAGCGCGCCGCCGACTTCCTCCATCGTCTTCAGCGCGGCATCACGCCGGCTCATGCCGTCACGAAGATGCCGCTCGACGTTTTCGACCACCACAATGGCGTCGTCGACCACGATGCCGACCGCGAGAACAAGACCGAACAAGGTCAGGTTGTTGATTCCAAATCCCAGCGCCGCCATCACCGCGAAGGTGCCGACCAGCGATACCGGAATCGCGACAATCGGGATGATGGCAGGTCGCCACCCCTGCAGGAACACCAGCACGACGATGACGACGAGCACCATCGCCTCATAGATCGTCTTGATCAGTTCGCTGATGGACTGGGCGATGAATTCCGTCGGGTTGTAGCCGATATTATATTCAAGCCCGCGAGGGAAATTGGCCTTGAGCTTCGCCATCGTATCGGAAATGTTTTTTGCGGTGGCCAGCGCATTCGAGCCGGGCCGCTGGGTCACCAGCAGCGCGACCGCGGACTTCCGAAGCAGGAAACTGTTGGTGGAATAGTCCAGCGCGCCCAATTCGATCCGGGCCACGTCACGCAGCCGCACCGTGCGTCCGTCAGATCCGGCCTTGATGACGATGTCCTCGAACTGTTGCGGGTCTTTCAACCGCCCCGTAAAAGTCAGATTCGGCTGGAACGCCCGGTCGACGATCGGGGGCGCCCCCAATTGGCCACCGGTGATCTGCAGATTCTGGGCACGGATCGCCGCCAGCACGTCGCCCGCTGTCAGACCCAGGTTGGCGATCCGGTCCGGATCGAGCCACAGGCGCATCGAGTAATCGCGCGCGCCAAAAATCTGGATGTCGCCGATTCCGTCCAGCCGCAGTAATTGGTCGCGGACCTGCAACAACGCGTAGTTGCTGATGTAGAGCTGGTCGAACGTGTCGTCCGGCGACAGCATGAACACGACCAGCAATATGTCAGGACTGTTCTTCTCCGTGACGACGCCGTTGCGCTGGACCTCCTCCGGCAACTGAGGCTGCGCGATCGCAACCCGGTTCTGAACCAGCACCTGGGCCTTGTCGAGATCGGTACCCAGCTTGAACGTGACGGTGATGGTAAGCTGACCGTTCGAGGTCGCCTGGCTGTACATATACAGCATGTCTTCGACACCGTTGATCTGCTGCTCGATCGGCGCAGCGACAGTGTCGGAAACGGTTTGCGCGGAAGCGCCGGGATATTGCGTCGTCACCACGACAGTCGGAGGAACCACCTGCGGATACTCCGCGACCGGCAGCGTGGTGTAGGCAATGGCGCCGACGATCACCAGCACGATGGACAGCACCATCGCGAGGATCGGCCGGTTGATGGAAAGCTGACCGAGATTCATGTCTTGCTGCCGGCAGGAGCGGCCTGGGCGGCGTGCGGGCTCACTTTCGCCCCGACGCGGGCGCGCTGGATGCCATCGACGATCACGCGATCGTCCGGCTTCAGGCCTTCGCGAATGACGCGCAGGCCGTCATCGAGCGGACCGAGCGTCACGGCGCGAGCCTCGACGGTGTCGTCGTCCTTCACCACGAAGACGATCTTGCGCGATTGATCGGTCGCAACAGCGGAATCCGGCAGCAGCAGCGCCTCATAGGGCGAGCTTCCGATCAGCCGCACCCGGCCGAACTGCCCGGGCAAAATGGAGAGGTCCTTGTTCGGGATCACCGCCCGCCCGCGCAGCGTGCCGGTGCTGAGATCCAGCCGGTTGTCGAGGAAATCCACCTTGCCATCATGCGACGGTTTGGTTTCGCCCACCAGCGTCACCTGAACGGGGTTTGGCGTTTCGCGCGAACTCGGCCGCTTGCCTGCAAAATAAAGCCGGTTGTTTCTGACATAGGTGGCTTCGTCCATGTCGAAATACACATAGATCGGGTCGAGCGAGACGATCGAGGTCAGCAGCGTCGAGCCGCTGTCGCTGCCTTGCACCAGATTGCCGACGCTGACGAGATGGCGGCTGACCCTGCCGCTGATCGGGGCCAGCACATGACTGAATTCGATGTTGAGCTGGGCCGCCTTCAGCGCGCCTTCGGCGACGGTCTCGGCGGCGTGCGCCGCCTGCAAGGCTTGCCGGCGCTGGTCGACGACCTGTTCGGAGACCGCACTGGTCTCGACCAGGGTCAGGCCACGATCGAGGTCGCGCTTGGCGAGTTCCGCCTTCGCCCGCGCGTCCGCAAGCTGGCCGTCTGCCTGGGTCGCCACTGCCTCGAACGGACGCGGGTCGATGATGTAGAGCAGGTCGCCGGCACGAACCATGTCGCCGTCCTTGAACTCGACATTGGTGACAAAGCCGCCGACCCGGGCGCGGACCTGCACCTCTTCCACAGCCTCGAACCGGCCGGTGAATTCATCCCAATCCGTGACGGTGCGCTTGGTAGGCACCGCGACGGTGACCGGTGGCGCTGCGGCCGCCGCCTGCGGCGCGGGCTTGTCACCGCAGCCGGACAAGGCGACGGCCAAGAGAACAGCCAACGATACCAGGCCGCCGCGTGAATGGAGCTTAAAGATTATTGTTTGAGCTGACTTCTCCCATTTCACGGCCGCGAGCATGGCGCCTCCTCTGTACTCTTTGCCGCGATCAATCGAGGCGGCCGCTCGTCGCGGCTGGATCAAGATGAGAGCAGCGACCAGTCTGTTCAATAACGGGCCAGGATCAAGCGAAATATTTGTGCGTGCGAGCGCTGCGTTTCACGCTGTTTTTGCAATATGGCGAGCAAATCAATCTATCCGACATCAAGATCTGCCGGACTCATGGCGCCGATTGCCGGCCTGGCAGAACAAAGAGCTTCCGATCTCGCAAACATTTGGACCGGATGATTTCGCACCGATGATCGACGGCGGCGGAATCCCATCGCTCGCAAAATGAGATCGCATGAGTGCGGAGGAATTCGCGCTCATGTTCTGGTCGTGGAGCCATCCGACCAAGATGACGTTGGCGCGATACGCGCAAATCAATTTGCGCGAACATGTGGTCTGAACTCAAAAAGGTGACGCGACAGATCGACCGCAGCGCTTGCAGGCGGCGACGGAGTGCGATCGCGCTGATCGGCCGAATTCAACTCGGCCAGCCATTTTAGAAGCATTCAACGCACAACGGCGCTGCTGCGTCGGAATAGTGCGATCTCCACTGGGTATGTACGGGATACAGCGACATAACGTCGCTGCAGATTACTATTATTCTAATTCTAATGTGGGGCGTCACGTGAAAATCGAAAAGCTCGTTAGAGAGCCAGGGGTCGGCACAAGGGTCAACAATCGCGTCGACATTTATCAGCGTGGGCGTGCGTATTGCCACGCTGGATTTTTCTGCATCGCGATGGTGGCGTTCCTGCCTGCATCAGTGCAGGCCCAAACAACCGACAGGCCGACGAGCCTTCCTCCGGTGCAGATCGATGCGCCGAAAAATCGCCCCGCCCAGAAGCGGGCGCCCGCGACCGCAACAGCCGCGGCAAAACGAAGGACCGCGCGCTCGAACCAGCCGCCCAAGCCGGCGGCGCAAACGGCGGCTGTGGTCGACACCGGCAACGGCCCGAACAACAACAATTCCGGTCCTCCGCTGCAACAGGCGCCGTCGCTCGGCAAGACCGGAACCAAGCTCGAGGATTTGCCCGTCAGTGTGCAGATCATTCCCCGCGAAGTTCTCACCGAGCAAGGCACCACGACGCTGCGCGACGCCGTCACCAACGCCAGCGGCATCAATACCGGCGGCCAGGATTCACTGGGCTATTTCGATCACTTCCTGATCCGCGGCCTGAACGCCCAGGTCTATACCGACGGCTTTTCTGACGGCGATCAGCTCGGCGGTCTGACGCATACGCTGAACGGTGTGCGACGGATCGAAATTCTGGAAGGCCCGGGCTCGGCGTTGTTCGGCAGCGGACCCCCCGGCGGCACCATCAACATCGTCCACTACGATCCATCGCCCGTGTTTCATTGGGGCAGCAGCTTGCAGGCGGGATCGTTTGGGACCGTCATCAACAGCAATTACGTTACCGGCCCCACCACCATCGACGGCCTGAACTATCGGATCGACACCACCTTCTCGCGCGCGGACGGTTTTCGCGATCTTGCGAGCAGGGACTACGAGGTCCGCCCTGAATTCACTTGGCATGTCCAGGACCACACCCTCACCTTCGCCCTCGACGCCCGCCATATCGAGCAAACACCCGATTCTTACGGCCTGATCTATCTGAACGGCTCGCCGATTACGGGTGTTTCGACCAGCGCGAAGTACTCGACGCCGTTTTCTTTCGCCGATCAGGACTACATCCGCCCCACGCTGACCGACAAATGGGACGTCACGGACTTCCTGACCATCAATAACCGCTTCTCCTATACGCATCGCGACATCGACGTGATGCGTAACAACGACAGCATGAGCTCCACCGGCACGCATATCGTCGGAGATACGCTCGTTGGCCGGCAATTGCGCTCACAGGACGATTCAGACGGCAGCTTGGACTATCAGTTCGAGCCGGTCTGGAAGTTTGGTACGGGCTCGGTGCAGCACACCCTGCTGACCGGCTTCGAATATCAGCATCAGGTTCTGGATACGCAGCGCAGGACGGCCGATCTTCCGAACATCGCCAATATCTTCGCACCGACGCCGCCGGAGTTGTCGCCGGCCAGCCTGAATTTCCAGTGCGACGCCAAACATTCCTGCGACAATGATCATCTGGTGGCGGATTATTATGGCTTCTACGCCACCGACCAGATGGACCTGACCGACAAATGGAAGCTCCGCGTCGGCCTCCGCCAGGACTTCTATCACGAGGTGCTGGATCCGCTGATCACCGTGCCGGGCCGCTTCACCAACACCGGCGTACCGCTTATCGCTGGCGTACCGGAAAGCCGCAACGACTCGCCGGTGAGCTGGAACGTCGGCACGCTCTACAAGATCTACCCCGGTATCTCGCCCTATGTTGGAGTCTCGAAGAGCTACCTTTCAAATTTCAACTCGGAAAATACCTTTAACGGCATCGGCGCGCCGGAGTCGGCGCTGCAATATGAGGCCGGCGTCAAGTTCTCGATGTTCCACGACAAGGTCGTTTTGGACACTTCGGCCTTTAACATCTCACGTGATAATGTCGCCACGCTGTTCAGCAACAGCCTCGGCCAGGAATCGGTCGCCTTCGACAGCCAGCTCATCAATGGTGTCGAGGCGTCGCTGGATGCAGCGATCACCGAGCAGTGGCATCTGCTCGCCAATGCGACCGCGATGGAGGCTGTCGTGACCAATGCTCCGCAGGCCCTGACGACAGTGGGCAATCATCCGCAGGGCGTTCCGGCCTATATGGCGAACCTCTGGAGCACCTACAAATTTTCGATTGGTGGCGTGCCGGGCTTCCAGGTAGGCGCCGGCGTCAACTATCGGGACAAGACCTATAGTGATACGACCAACGTCAACTCCGTCCCCGCCTTCGTGATCGGCAACGCGATGATCGGCTGGGACAATGCCAATTGGGGCGTCGCGCTGAACGTGAAAAACATTACCAACGAACGCTATTTCGTTGCCGCGAACGGCGCCGGCGGATTTGTGGGCGAAGGACTGGGCGCCTTCGTCACCGTCCGCTACCACGAATGAATGGATGCTTCGTCCGCGGCGTGATCGGTACGCCGCGGGCTCGGCACAATAAGACCTGCGGCCGCGCCCATGACGCTGGGGTAGTCAGCAGGAACGCAAACTCAGCCGCTGTCGCGCAGCACGAGTTCAAAACCGAGATCGACGTGGCGCGGCCCACTGCGCGTCAGCATCAGCTTTGCCGCGGTACGGCCGATGGCATCGCCATGAACGCGAATAGTGCTGAGGCTCGGCGCGATTAGCCGGCCCATCTCGAGATCACCGAGGCCGATGACGGCAACCGGCTGTTCGGTAGCCGGTCCGATCCGTAGCAGTCCGGCTTTTCGCAGGCCCGCCATGAAGCCGATGGCATGCGCATCATTGGCGGCAAACACCGCATCGACGCCGGGCAACTCGGCCAGCGCGACGGTGCTGCCCGTGGCATTGCGTTCCAGGATCAACCGGCGCGGCATTTTGGCGCCGGCAGCCACAGCGGTGTCCGAGAATCCATGCCAGCGCCGCGTCGCCCGGGGGTCGTCGCCGCCGATGAATGCCAGGTGCCGGCGGCCCTGCGCAAACAGATGCTGCGCCACTGCGACACCGGCGGCGTAATTGTCAAATCCGGCGACCGCATCGATCGGATCCGTCGGCAACTCCCAGGTCTCGACGATCGGAATGCCGGCGCGCCGCAGTAATCTTGCACCGTCATCGGTGGCAGGCGAGCCCACCATGATGATGGCCTCGGGGCGCCGCGACAGCAGCGCAGCCAGCATATGATCCTCGCGTGCGGCGTCGTAACGCGACTGCGCCAGGATCACGGCATAGCCGAGCGGCTCCAGTTCGTCGGACAGGCCCTGCACGGTATCGGCGAAAATCGAGTTCGCGATCGTCGGCACCAGCACGCCGACCGAACTGGTGCGGGCGCTCGCCAGCGAGCCGGCGACCAGATTGGGCACGTAGCCCAATTCCCGCATCGCCGCTTCGACCCGAGCCCGGGTTTCGGGCGCCACCAGATTGGGCAGGCGCACCACGCGGCTGACGGTGATCGCCGACACCCCGGCCAGTTTGGCCACGGCAGACAGCGTCGGAGCGGAATGGGGTTCATTGGAGTCAGCAGCGTTCATCCGGGAACTCTAGCGAGCGCCGGTCAGGAATGCACGATTTGGCTTGTTTCAACCAAATGACAGCGCTATCATTAGCGCAAATACCGGTTACTAGGGAGAAACCGATGATTTCAGAACAGGATGTGGAGACCTATCGGCGCGACGGCGTGATCGTGGTGCCCGAAGTATTGGACCAGAAAACGCTGGCCGAAGTGCGCGGCGTGATCACTGAGCTGGTCGCGGGATCAGCCAAGACGCTAGAGCATACCGATGTCTATGACCTCGAGCCCGGCCACACCGCCGAAAGCCCCCGCGTCCGCCGGATCAAGGCGCCGCACAAGGTGCATGCCATCTTCAACGATATCGTGCGCAGCCCGGCTATCATCGACATCTTGACGAAATTGATCGGCCCGGGCCTGAGGCTGCACGGCTCCAAGCTCAATATGAAGTCGGCGCGTTACGGATCGCCGGTCGAGTGGCACCAGGATTGGGCTTTCTATCCGCACACCAATGACGATGTGCTCGCGATCGGCGTGCTGCTGGACGACTGCGACATCACCAACGGACCGATGCTGGTCACGCCGGGCACGCACACCGGCGAGGTCTGGAACCATCACGGCGATGACGGCTGCTTCGCAGGTCTGATCGATCCCGATACCATCAAGAGCGAGATCGATCGCGCGCTGCCTTGCATGGGCCGGGCCGGCAGCATGTCGTTCCATCATGTTCGCGCGCTGCACGGATCTGCGCTGAACACCTCGGACCGTCCGCGCAACCTCTTGCTCTACGAAGTTGCGGCAAGCGACGCGTGGCCGCTGATGGGCGTCAAGGATTTCGACGAATTCAACAGCCGTCTGCTGTCCGGCGATCCGGTCGTGGAGCCGCGGATGACCAATGTTCCCGTGCGCCTTCCGCTGCCCCCCGCCAGGCGACAGGGGTCGATCTACGAAACGCAGTCCGCGTCGAAGAAATCTTACTTCACCCGCGCCGCGTGATGCCGACGCGCCCGCGCCATACGCGGGCGTCTACGATCAAGATAACGATGAAAACAAAATGACAAAAAAGCAAAACGGGGGAAACGATGACGGAGAAGACAGCCGATAGCAGCATGCGTGCGCGCTTGCGCGTGATCCTCGCGGCCAGTGTCGGGTCCGCGCTCGAGTGGTACGACTTTTTCCTGTACGGCACTGCCGCAGCGCTGGTGTTCGGGGATCTCTTCTTTCCGAAAAGCGATCCGGCAATCGGCACGCTGCTGTCGTTCCTGACCTTCGGCGTCGGCTTCGTGGTGCGGCCGCTGGGCGGCATCATGGGCGACCGGTTCGGACGAAAACCAGTGCTGGTAGCAACATTGCTGATGATCGGCATCGGCACCACGGCGATCGGTCTGTTGCCGACCTATGCCCAAGTCGGTATTTGGGCGCCGGTCATGCTGGTCGGCCTGCGCGTGATCCAGGGGTTGGGAGCCGGCGCCGAATATGGCGGCGCGGTGATCTATCTGGTGGAGAACGCACCGGCGCGCCATCGCGGCTTCTGGGGCAGTTTTGCGCCGCTCGGCGTATCGATCGGCAATCTGCTCGCGGCGGCTGCTTTCGCACTCGTCACCACGCTGCCGCATGACGAACTGATGTCGTGGGGCTGGCGGCTGCCGTTCCTGGCGAGTTTCACCCTTATTCTGGTCGGCATTTTCGTGCGCTTGCGGGTCGCGGAAACCCCGGTCTTTACCGAAGCGGTGCTGGCGCGCGGCAAGGTCGAACGCAATCCGGCGATGCAAGCGCTGCGCCGGCATCCCCGAAATTTCATGGTGGTGCTGGGCGCGCGGCTGGCCGAAAACGGGCTTGGCTATCTGTTTCCGGTATTTGGCCTCAACTACATCATCACCACGCTGGGCGTACCGAAATCTCAGGCGCTGAGCGCGTTGATGCTGGCCTTCGTCGTCGAACTGTTCGCCATCGTCAGCTTTGCGTCGCTGTCGGACCGTATCGGCCGGCGTCCGGTCTACATATTCGGCGCGCTGGCCGGCATAGCATTCGCCTTCCCGTTCTTCTGGCTGATCGAAACCAAAGAGTGGATCTGGATCGCGCTGGCGTTCCTGGTGGCGCGGGCCGTGGTGACGGCGGCCATGTTCGGCCCGCAGGCGGCCTATTTTGCCGAGCTGTTTCCGCCGCAGCGGCGCTTTGCCGGCTTTGCTTTCGCGCGCGAATTGGGTTCGCTGCTGGCCGGCGGTCCTGCACCGGCGCTCGCCGCCGCGCTGGTGGCATGGTCCGGAAGCTGGTGGCCGGTTGCGTGCTACGCAGCCGTTCTGTCCGGACTGACCGCGGTTGCGATCTGGGCCGGGCCCGAAACCTATGAAGAGAGCATCACCGTCGACAACACGTCCGACGGCGCCATGCACCCCGCGGCAATACCGTTGCAAGCCTGAACCATGGCGCAGCAACTTCGTATCCTGCAGTCGCTCTGGGCGATGGAGCGGCGGCTGGCCGATGAGCCGGAATTGCCGCTGCAGACGCAGCTTGCCATGATCCGCGATGCCGGCTTCGACGGCGCCGGCGTCCGCTTCGTCAACCCTGCTTTCGCAACGGAAGTGACCTGCTTCCTGCGCGACCACGGCATGATGTGGGCGCAGTGCTACCCGACCGATGTCGATGATCTCAAACCGGTGCTGGAACTGGTAGCGCGGCTCGGGGACGATCACGTCAACCTGCAGCCGAACGTGCGGCCGCATCGGATCGAACAATGCATTCCGCTGCTCGACGGCTGGCGGCGGCTGGCCGATCAGGCGGGCGTGGCGGTGCACGTCGAAACCCATCGCGACCGCATGACCACCGACCTGTTCTTCACGTTGCAACTGCTGGATTGTTTTCCAGATCTGCGGCTGACGGCGGACGTTTCGCATTATCTCGTGGGCCGCGAGTTCGCCTGGCCGGTGGACGAGGTGAACCATGCGATGATCCATCGCATTCTGGATCATAGCTGGGGCATTCATGGACGGATCGCGAGCCGCGAGCAGGTGCAGATTTCGCTCGGCTTTCCGCAGCACGCGGGCTGGGTCGCGTTGTTCATGGGCTGGTGGGAATACGCCATCCGCTCCTGGCGGAAACGGGCGAAACCTGACGCGGTGCTGACCTTCCTGTGCGAACTTGGTCCGCCGCCTTACGCCATCACCGGACCCGACGGCGCCGAGCTGTCGCTGGCAGGACGCGCTGGTCATGAAGGATATGATCCGGGCGCTGTGGCAGCGCATCATCGACGAGGAAGCGCTCGGCCCATCAAGGTTACGGCTGAACGGACGGACGGCCCTATCGGGACGTTATGCAGTTCCCCTCTCCGCATGTACTGCGCTAGACTGATCTCAAACCGCGGTAAAAAATGTCCGGGGAGGACAACGTCGTGCGCAAGGGACGAGTTGTATTCGGCGCCATGGACGAGGTGGTGTTCGGCACGCCGGCTGCGGCGGCGATCGTGGAGCAGATGGATCGCCTGCGTGCCGAGCGCGCGTTTCTCATGGTCAGCGGCACGCTCAACCGCGAAACCGACGAGATCGAGAAAATCCGCAACAGCCTCGGGTCTCGCTGCGTGGCGACCTTCGATTCGATGCCGCCGCACACACCGCGAGAGGCCGTCATCGCTGCCGCCGCGCAGGCCCGCGCGGCCAACGCCGATCTGATCGTCACCGTCGGCGGCGGCTCGATCACCGACGGCGCCAAGGCGGTGCAAATCTGCCTCGCCAACCACATCAATACCGTCGAGGGCATCGATGCGATCCGGGTGCGTAAAGGCATCACACCGCCGATGACGGCGCCGATCGTGCGCCAGATCAGCGTGCCGACGACCATTGCCGGCGGCGAGTTCAGCGCGGCGGCCGGTGTCACCAATCAGCGCATTCGCGTCAAGGAAATGCTGCGTCATGAGCTGACGATACCGCGCGCTGTGATCCTCGATCCCGCCGTCACCGTGCACACGCCGCAATGGCTGTGGCTTTCGACCGGTATCCGCGCCGTCGATCATTGTGTCGAAGGCTTGTGCTCGCTCGAGGCGCATCCCTACGCCGACGCCCAGGCGTTGAAGGGCCTTTCGATGCTGGCGCAGGCACTGCCGCGCGTGAAGGCCGACGCTGCCGATCTCGACGCCCGGCTGGATTGCCAGATCGGCACCTGGCTCTCGATGGGACCGTCATCCGCGGGCGTGCCGATGGGAGCGAGCCACGGCATCGGCTATGTGCTTGGTGCGGCGTTCGACGTGCCGCATGGCTATACGTCCTGCGTGATGCTGCCGTCGGTGATGCGCTGGAACAAACCTGCCAATGCCGAACGCCAGACGCTCGTCGCGGCCGCGATGGGACAGCCCGGCAAGGACGCCGCCGATGTGCTCGATGGCTTCATCCGCGGCCTCGGCATGCCGCGCAGCCTGCAGGACGTCCGCGTCGACCCCGAGCATTTCGACCGGATTGCCGAGCAGGCGATGCGCATACCCTGGATTCAGCGCAATCCGCGCAAGATCGATAGTCCGGCGCAATTGCGCGAGATTCTTCTTCTAGCCGCGTAGGAACATTGGAGACGCGATGTACACCGGCAGGCACGCTCATCTCCGCCCCCTTCAACCCGCCTTCATCATGGCAAACTCCGGGGAGAGCGTGAGCTATGCCGAGCTGGAAGCCCGCAGCAATCGCCTGGCACATCTGTTTCGTCGCCATGGGCTGAAGCGGCTCGACCACTACGCCATCTTCATGGAGAACAACAGCCGCTACCTCGAGGCCTGCGGCGCCGGCGAGCGATCCGGACTATATTTTACCTGCGTGAATTCCTACCTGACGCCGGGTGAGCTCGCCTACATTCTCACCAATAGCGAGTCGCGCATCCTCATTACATCGGTCGCCAAACTCGACGTCGCGCGGGAGGCGCTGAAGCAGTGCCCCAGGATCGAACTCTGTATCGTTGCCGACGGTCCCGGCGAGAACGACCGCATCGTCGGGTTACAACAGGCGACCGCCGGGCTGCCCGTGACGCCGATCGGCGACGAATGCATCGGCACGGCGATGCTTTATTCATCCGGCACGACCGGCCGCCCGAAAGGCATTCTGCGTCCGCTGCCGAAGCAGCCACCCACCCAGCAAATGCCGCTGTTCGATTTCCTTCAAAAACTTTGGCAGTACCGCGAAGGCATGATCTATCTCTCGCCCGCTCCGCTCTATCATTCAGCGCCGCAGGCCGCCGTCAATCTCACGATCCGGATGGGCGGCACCGTCATCGTCATGGAGAGCTTCGATCCGGAGCGTTACCTGGAACTGATCGAGAAATGGAGCGTGACCCACAGCCAGCTGGTGCCGACGATGTTCTCGCGTATGCTAAAACTGCCGGAGACCGCGCGGTCGCGTTACGATCTGTCATCGCTCGAGATTGCGATCCATGCCGCCGCGCCCTGCCCGGCGATGGTGAAGCAAGACATGATCGAGTGGTGGGGCCCGATCATTCATGAATATTACGGCGCGACCGAAGGCCTCGGCTTTACCGCCTGCAACAGCCAGGAATGGCTGACGCATCGAGGGACCGTCGGCAAGGTGCTGTTCGGCAACCTGCATATTCTCGACGAGGACATGCAGCCATGTGCCGTCGGCACGCCGGGCACGGTCTGGTTCAAGACCGCCTCACCTTTCGAATATTTCAACGATCCGAACAAGACCCGCGAAACCCGCTCACCCGATGGCAGCATGAGCACGGTTGGCGACGTCGGCTATGTCGATGGCGACGGCTATCTCTATCTGACCGACCGCGCGACCTTCATGATCATCTCGGGAGGCGTGAACATCTATCCGCAGGAATGCGAGAACTTGCTGATTACCCATCCCAAGATCGCCGACGCTGCGGTGTTCGGCGTTCCCAACACCGATCTTGGCGAAGAAGTCAAAGCGGTCGTGCAGCCGATGCCGGGAATCGAACCCGGGCCGGATCTCGCCGAAGAACTGATTCTGTTTTGCAGCCAGGCGCTGTCGCGTCAGAAAGTGCCGCGTTCGGTCGACTTCGAGGCGGAACTGCCACGGCTCCCAACCGGCAAGCTTTACAAGCGGCTGTTGCGCGACCGCTATTGGGGCAACAAGACGTCGCGCATCGTGTAAGCGTCGCTCCACGAGAGTTGATCCCAAAAGTGGAACCGGCTTTTGGCAATGCGCAAACAAATAGAGCGGCGACGAGTCTGATTCAGCGAAGCTGGATCATCCGCCTGAGACGGAACTTGCGACCTCGCCACCGCAGGCCTCGCGCCTGCCACTCCGACGTTAGCTCAGACGGCATTAACTACATTCGCGGCTATTGAAGCATAGGCGGAATGCAGCCTTATCGTCCCGTAAAGTATGTCATGCCTATGATTTGGCCATCTGCTTCTCATTTAGCACCCGCAAGATGCCGGATCACGCTTCAGCAACCAGCACACTCAGCCGGCAGATCGCGCCGGCCGTGATCGCGACTCTCTTCGCGCTCGCGATGAGCGCATGCGTGCTGGGCGTCGTCATCTGGAAGGCGCTGGAATCCAAATCCGCCACGCTTGAACGCGGCCAGACGGCGACGCAGAACCTTGCTCATTCGCTCGCTGAACATGCTTCGCATACGATTCAGGCGGCCGACATCAGCATGAGCGGCATTGTCGAGCTGCTGAAATACCGGACTCCGTTACCCGATCGCATGAATCCGTTCCTCGCGAACATCGTCAACGCGCTGCCGCAGATCCGCGAGATCGGCGTTCTCAGCGTCGACGGTGCGTGGCAATATTCGTCGCTTTCAGAACTGCCGCGCTACAACAACTCGGACCGCGACTATTTTATCTACCATCGCGACACGCCCGGCGCCGCGCTCAGGATCAGCGCGCCCATCCAATCACGCCTGACCGGCCACTCCACCATCATGCTCTCCAAGCGGATCAGCAAGGAGGACGGCAGTTTCGGCGGCGTTTTGCTGGCGGCGATCGACAGCGATTACTTCAACGCGTTTTACAACCGGTTTCAGCTCGGGGTCGGCGGGGCGATCGGCCTGATGCGGAACGACGGCATTGTCTTGATCCGCTGGCCGTCAGCGAATGTCGGCGCGGACCTGTCGAAGAGCGATCTGTTCGCAAGGCAGATCAAGCTCAGCTCCGTAGGATATTACAAAACGATCTCGCCGTTCGACGGGACGGTGAAATATTTTGGCTATGAAGAAACCTCGCAATATCCGCTGGTCGTGACCGTCGCCCGCTCCGAGAGCGAGCTTCTGGCGAGCTGGTGGGCCACCTTGCGGACCGACGCACTGGTCGGAGCCGTGCTGCTGTGCCTGATCATTCTTTCCGCGGCATTACTGTGGTCGCAATTTCGCTTTCGAATGAAGACGGAGCACGCGCTCCGCGAGCGCGAAGCGCGCTACCGGCTGCTTTCGGACAACATCGCCGATATCGTGATCCTGCTCGATGGTCGCGGAACACTGTTGTATGTCTCACCATCCGTCGAACCGGTTCTGGGACTGCGCGGGGGTGACCTGATCGGGAAATCGTGTTTCGATCTTGTTCATCCCGACGACAAAGAGCTTGTCCTGGCCGCCACCGCTCGGCCGAGTGACCCGGATTCGACCAATACCGTTGCTTTCAGAATTGCCCGCGCCGACCGGTCAGTGGCCTGGGTCGAGATCAACTTCAAGCTGGCGTCGGAGCAGGACGGGCAAACGAAGTTTGTCGGTGTGCTGAGAGACGTCACCCAACGCAAGATGATGGAAGACGAGTTGACCTCGCTGAACACGCGTCTTGCCCAGCTTGCCACCACCGACGGACTGACCGGTCTTTGCAATCGACGAACATTCGACGGATTCCTTCGCCGCGAATATGCAGCGCGGGATACCCTGTCGGTGCTGCTGTTCGATATCGACAATTTCAAAGGCTATAACGATAGCTATGGGCACCAGGCCGGCGATGAATGCTTAAAAGCAGTCGCAAAAGTCATCGCGGATGCGACATCAAATACATCGGGAATGTCGGCAAGGTACGGCGGAGAAGAGTTTATCATTGTTCTCCCCGACGTTTCCGAAGCAGATGCTCTGCGTGTCGCGGAGGCAGTCAGACTGACGATCAGGGCGCTCGGCATTCCCAACTCCGCCTCGAGCCGCGGATATGTGACGGTCAGCGGCGGCGTCTCCACCAAAACGAAGGCTATCCTCGACGAAGCGATGCTCGTTGGCGACGCGGATCTCGCGCTGTACGAGGCAAAGCGACTAGGCCGCAACCGGACCTTCGCCAGCAGCGAACTGAAACATAGCTTTGTCGAGTCTGTGCCGCTTCAGTTCCTGCTGGAGCCGTAGGCCGCTACCCCAAAGCATGATTCAACTGAGAATCATGCTCGTCGTTCATCTTTTTGTTTGAGCATGATCTTTTCGGAAAACCGGTGTCCACTTTTCCGGATCATGCTCTAGCAGGCCGTTGAAGAAGTCTTTGAACGACGTGCGATGAACGGGATGTCGTCGCCATTGAGGAGGCAGATTTCACCTTCGAGTGAGCCGTCATCCCGCAGTTCGGCCCAACCGTCACCATTGGCAGGCTCCATTTCGTCGTTTCCCTGCCAGCCGAACTGGACGGCATCGCCGTCACAGGGTCCATGAATGGAGCCCGTGAGGCAATCGAAGGCGAACTCGCCGCCGTCCTCATCGAACAGGATGTAGGCGCCGGCCACGGCCATGTCGTAGCCTGGTGTCTCGACGACCCGCCATCTGCCCCGGATGCTCATGCCGGTGCCGCCAGAAGCTTGGGCAGCCGGATCAGATTATAGGCCGCAAGCGCCAGGACGAAGACGGCATCCACCCGGTCGCGGCCTCGTAGCTTGACCTTGGCCAGACCAGCGGAACTCTTGATCCAGCCGAAGACTTCTTCGATGCGTTTGCGGCAACGCTGGCTGATGTCATAGCCGCTGTGACGTGTGGTACGCGCGTCGATCGCCGTCTTGCGCCGCTTGCCGGTCTTACTCAGATGTCCGTCGATCGCGATATGCGGCGTAACCGATCTATATCTCAGGTCGTGCACGAACGGCGTGACGTCATAGGCCTTATCCGCCCCCACCGTGATCCGCTTGGCGCCACCGCGCTTGTCGATCATGGCAAGCGCAATCTCCCGTTCGGCGGTGCCTGTCGCTTGGCTCACTTCACCCAAAACCGCTAAACCATTGCGGTTCTCCATCAGCGCATGGCCCATATAGCTCAGCTTGGCCGGCTGGCCGTCTCCCTTCTTGTAAAGCCGCGCTTCAGGATCGGTCGTGCTCGCATGGGTCTCGTTGGATCGCTTTTCCTTGTGGAAGCTACGCTCGGCATTGCGTCCCGGACCGTCCTGATCTTTGTCGCTGCCATCCTTCCGTCGGAAGCTCTTGATCGAAGCCCAAGCTTCAATCAGAGTACCGTCCACCGAGAAGTGATCGCTCGATAGCAGACGCTTGACCTTCGGCTGCGCCAAAAGCGCGCTCAGGAACTTGGCCGCAATCTCGCCCTCAAGCAGCCGATCGCGGTTCTTCGAGAAGGTCGAATGGTCCCAGACCGCATCGTCCACCCCAAGCCCAACGAACCAGCGGAACAGAAGATCGAACTCCATCCGCTCCATCAGGTGCCGTTCCGAGCGAACCCCATAGAACGCCTGCAGGAGCATCGCCCGAAGCAACTTCTCCGGTGCAATCGAGGGGCGGCCGAAGTCCGTGTAGAGCTTGCCGAACTCCCCAGAAAGATCGCCCAGCGCCGCATTCGCCAAGTCCCTAATCACCCGGAGCGGGTGGTCGGCGCGAACCCGAGCCTCCAGGTCCACATAACTGAAAAGCGAGCCAGACCCTTCGTCACTTCCCCGCATCGCGTCACCTCAGCAAAATCCTGTCCTAGGGAATCACGATCCAAAACGCTTCGCCAGAGACTTCTTCAACAGCCTGCTAGAGGCGCAGCGCGACGTTCATTCCAGAACACGTCGCTCGGAAATGGCCTTTCGAAGGGTCCTGGAAAGCGCTTCAACCGAATAAGGCTTCTGAATCAGCTCAAAACCGCGATGGGCGTTTTCCGCCAGCACGCTGCTGTAGCCGCTGGTCAGAACCACCGGAAGGCCGGGATATCGTTCGCGAATGACGACCGCAAGTTCAACGCCATTCATCCCGGGCATGATGACGTCGGAAAACACCAGATCAAACGCCAGTTCGTCCTCCGCGAGAACCCTGAGCGCCTCCCTGGCATTGGGAACCCATTTGATCGCGTAGCCCAGATCCTTGAGCAATTCGGTCGAAAATTGTCCAACGTCTTCATTGTCCTCGACCACGAGGACAGAATGCCCGCGGCCGCTGATCGCAGCTTCGGCGCCGGCAATAGCAACTTCCGCGTCATCAGCCGGAGTCTCGGCCTGGGGCAGATAGATCACAAACGTCGACCCCTCACCCATAACGCTGGTTACCTTGATTTCACCGCCCGACTGCTTGGCAAATCCAAGTGCCTGACTGAGGCCCAGACCTGTCCCCTTGCCCACGTCCTTGGTCGTGAAGAAGGGTTCGAAGATGGCATCGAGCTTGTCGGCCGGAATCCCCGATCCGGTATCGGTCACGGAAATCGCGACGAACTCGCCCCCGCGGCTCGCGTGGCCGCGGAGCGCAGGAATAACATCGACCGTCTTGACGGAGATCAGCAGACTGCCTTCGCCGGCCATCGCATCCCGGGCGTTGACTGCAAGATTGACCAAAGCGGTTTCAAATTGCGCGATATCCGCCGTCGCAAAGCAACTGACATCGCAAAGATCGAGATCGATCTGAATTCTGCCACCCATCAGCGGACGGATCAGCTGCGCGATGCTTTCGACCTGCGAGCCGACATCAAACACCTGCGGTGTCAGCGGCTGGCGGCGGGCAAAAGCCAAAAGTTGACCGGTCAACTTCGACGCCCGATCCACCGTGTCCGAGATCGCATCGATGTATCGGCGGCGCCGACCCTCGCTCAATTCGCGCCGGCGCAGGAAGTCGGTCGCGGAGCGGATGATCGTGAGCAGGTTATTGAAGTCGTGAGCGACGCCGCCGGTCAGTTGGCCGACCGCATCCATCTTTTGCGATTGGCGAAGCGCTTCCTCGGCCTGCCGCCTTTCCGTGGTGTCGACCGCTTCAGGCAGGACTGCGGAAACGACGCCATGCTGATCGAAGACGGGGCGCATCGTGAAATCGAAAAACCGTTCGCCGGCCGGCAGATTGAGCCGCATTTCGGCCCGGACACTCTCGCCTGTGATGGCGGTGCGAAAAGCATTGCGAACGACGTCGCGCATCCCCTCGGTGCCGGAAAACCATGGCGTATTCCAGAACGGCATTCCGGCGACATCTTGCGCATTGGCGCGAATGCCCGCCAACGCCGTCGCATTCGCATACAACACATTGCCTTCGATATCCAAAAGACCCTGGTACTGATTGCTGGTTTCGATGATGGCGCGCATTTGCGCTTCGCTGGACGCAAGCTGCGTGGTGCGCTCCCTGATCCGCTGCTCCAGCGTTTCATTGAGACGGCGAAGCTCGGTTTCGGCCTCCTTCGCAACCGTCACATCGTGAGCCACCCCGATAAAGCCGATGTGCCTTCCGGCCGGATCCCGGCGCGGCTGTGACTCCGATCGCATCCACCGCCATTGCCCGTCGGCGCGGCGATAACGCCCCTCCAGCGTAAACGGCTTAAGCGATGCCTCACCCGCAATACTCTCTCTGATGATCCGTGCGGCGTGATCCGGATGCAAGATCTTCCGCCAATCGAACGCGAGCGCTTGTTCATAGGGCACGCCGAGGAATTCCAGATAGGCCTGATTTGCGAAGGCCCGCGTGCCATCGGTTTTGCTGACCCACATCGGGACCGGGGCGCTGTTGGCAATCAGCCGGAACCGCTCCTCGCTCTCCCGCAATGCCTCCTTTGCGATCGCGAGATCGGTGATGTCGATATGCGCGCCGACCAGACGCAAAGGCTTTCCATCCGAACTTCGCTCGATCCGGGCTTCGGTCGCAAGCCATCTCACCTGCCCGTCGCTCGGTCTGATGATGCGGTATTGATAGGAAAACTGTTCGGTGGCGCTGTTTACAGCTTCAAGAAAGTGCTGGACGGTGCGGTCACGATCTTCCGGGTGTAGCCGCTGAACCCAATCCTCGTGGGTATCGTCGACGTCTGCCGCCAGACCATGAATCGCACGATACTCCGGAGAGCGGCGTTCATTCCGAAAGCCATGCCGCAGATCGAGCATGACCGCAGCGACCTTTGCGATCTGCTGCAGGCCTGCCGGGGTGCCCGAGACATCCCCCGGCGCGGAAGCATAGGACATTCCGGTTCGAGCGTGATGCCCGTCGCTGTCTGCCATTCCCGCGCTGCCCTTGGGTTGCCGAGGACCTGATACTAAGGCGATCTAGCCCTCAAAGCGATACTCTCCCGCCTATCCGAGCATTTGCGTATCGCCGCAAATCGAAATCGCCTGGCCGGAAATGGTCCTGCCGCGCGGACTGCACATGAACACGATCTGGTCGCCGATTTGTTCCGGCGTCACGTAGTCCTTGATCGATGTGTAGGAAAATGCCGTCCGCTCCATCTCAGCGTAAGAAATGCCGCGCTGCTGCGCCTTGGCTTCCAATACGCGGCGCTGCCGGTCGCCGGCAACGAGCCCGGGCAGGATCGCGTTGACGCGAATATTGTCCGGCCCAAGCTCGATCGACAGCGATTTGGTGAAGCCGATCACACCCCATTTCGCGGCCGCATAGGGTGCACGCATCGCAAAACCGAGCCGGCCCGCGGCGGACGAGATGTTGACGATCGAAGCGTTCTTGCTGTCGCGCAACAGCGGCACGGCAAGCCGGGTGCAATTGAATTGCCCGGTCAGGCAAATCTCCAGGCAGCGGTCCCAATCCTCCGGATTCATATCTTCGACCTTGGATGTCGGCCCCGCAATGCCGGCATTGTTGACGAGCACATCGAGGCCGCCGAGCTTTGCTGTCGTCTCCGCAAACAGGTTCTTGACAGCGGCTCGGTCGGAGACGTCGCAACGCGTCGAGGTGATCGCGGGATCGCTGGCTACAAGTGCGGACAATGCCGTTTCATCGACGTCGCAGATGTGAACCGTGGCGCCTTCGCCTGCGAAGCGGCGCGCGATGGCGCGTCCGATGCCGTTGGCGCCGGCCGTAACCAGCACGCGCAAACCCTTGATATCGAGATCCATGATCGCTCCGAGATGTCGTTTGAAACCACGTCAGTTGGAAGAATGTCGGCCGCAAGCTCGCGGTCCGGCCAGATCGAGCAGAGCTTAAGTCAACTCTCCCATGCAGCGGTAACTTCAACAGAGGAATCGACAACGGCCCGGTCTTTTGTAACTCTAATGGCGACAAATAATCACGGCAAGCGAGACTAGGCGCTGACACAGATGGCGCCTCGCAGGCCGGACAACAGAACGCCGCGCCGTGCGGCCGCAATTGGGGAGGCAAGAACGATATCCAACGACGATAGACATATCGCCCATCACGGCGCATTGAGTGGACGCGACACGTGTTCCGGCTAACGAGGAAAAAATGAAAAAGGAAAATCGACAGGTCGCCATTGTTGGCGCTGGCCTGATCGGAAGGGCCTGGGCCGCGATCTTTGCCCGCGCCGGATGGAGCGTTCGGCTGACCGATCCGCATGAAGCCACGCTCAAGGCGGCCATCGGCCTGATCCACGACGAGTTGCACGCACTGGCGCGCCACGGACTGGCGGATGATCCCGATGGCGCCGCGGCACGGCTCACTGTGGCGGCAAGCCTCAAGGAGGCCGTCGACGGCGCCGAGTTCGTGCAGGAAAACGGCCCGGAACTGATCGAGCAGAAAAAGACCATCTTCGCCGAGCTCGACAGGCTGGCGCCCCCGGACGCGGTGCTGGCGTCCTCGACTTCGGCAATCACCGCATCGCGTTTCACGGAAACGTTGCGTGGCCGGGCGCGCTGCCTGGTCGGGCATCCCGTCAATCCGCCGCATCTGGTTCCGCTGGTCGAATTGTGCGGCGCGCCGTGGACTTCGCCTGACACGATCGACCGCGCACGCCAGATCTATCGTGCGATCGGGCAAGTGCCGGTCGCCGTCAACCGCGAAATCAACGGCTTTGTCCTCAACCGTCTGCAGGGTGCGCTTCTCGCCGAAGCGTTCCGGCTGGTCGGCGAAGGCTATATCTCGGCGGAAGATCTTGATCACACCGTCAAGGATGGCCTCGGACTGCGCTGGTCGTTTCTCGGCCCGTTCGAGACCATCGAGCTCAATGCACCCGGCGGCATTCCGGATTATTGTGCGCGCTATACCGGCTTCTACAAGGAGCTTGCGGCGACAGCGGCCGGTCCCGAGGTCTATCAAAGCCCGAATGTGGATCGGGTCATCGCCGCGTGGCCGCATCAGCCCTCGCCTGAACGCATCGCCGCGCTGACGCAGCGGCGCAATGAACGCCTGGCGGCGCTCGCCGCGCACAAACGAACGCAAAACAGCTGATCATCCCTATTTCGACCCGCAAGAAAGAGAATAAGCCATGAGCCGCAAAGTCATCATCACCTGCGCCGTCACGGGCGCTATCCATACCCCGTCGATGTCGAAAGCATTGCCGGTAACGCCGCAGGAGATCGCCGATGCCGCTGTTGATGCTGCCGAAGCCGGCGCGGCGATCGTGCATCTGCACGCCCGCAATCCGAAGACCGGCCAACCCGACCAGAGTCCGGAAGCGTTTGCACCGTTCCTGAAGATCATCAAGCAGCGCTCGAACGCCGTGATCAACCTGACCACGGGCGGCGCGCCCACCATGACGGTGGACGAGCGCGTCCGTCCCGCCGCCGTCTACAAGCCGGAAGTCGCCTCGCTCAACATGGGGTCGATGAATTTTGCCTTCTTCGGCATGCTCAACCGCTTCAAGAAATTCGAACACGAATGGGAGCGTAAGCATCTTGAGAACAAGGACATCGTGTTTCGCAACACGTTCCAGGATATCGAATATGTCTTGAAGACATTGTCCGAGACCGGCACCCGCTTTGAATTCGAGTGCTACGACACCGCGCATCTTTACAACCTGAATTACTTCCTCGAGCAGGGCATGGTGAAGCCGCCGCTGTTCGTGCAGACGGTGTTCGGCCTGCAGGGTGGAACGGGCGCGCATCCCGAGGACGTGCTGCACATGAAGCGGACCGCCGAGCGGCTGTTCGGCGACAAGTTCGTCTGGTCCGTGCTCGGCGCCGGCCGCAATCAGCTGCCGATCGCGGCGATGGCTGCGGCCATGGGCGGCAATATCCGCGTTGGCCTCGAAGACTCGCTGTGGGCGGCGCCCGGACGCATGGCGGCGTCGAATGCCGAGCAGGTGCAACTCGCCCGCAAGATCGTCGAAGGCCTCGGCCTTGAAGTGGCGACGCCGGACGAGGCCCGCGAAATTCTCGACCTGAAAGGCGGCGACAAGCTGGAGGTTTGACGGCTCGGCGACAAACCGAAGCCATACGGTTCGCGGCGATAACTGACAAGATGTCGCACTTCGGCGGATCATAATATTAGGCCGAAGTATCAATATCGGCACCCGACCTTGCTGGTTGCCTGCGCGCTTCGCCATGGTATCGTTTGGCATCAACGGCCCGAAATGAGGCCGGGATGCCAAGGGAGGGAACCATGCGGAGCGTGCAAGCGCTTGCCGTCGCGGCGGCGCTATCATTGCTGGCGGTTTCGACCGTTGCTTCCGCAGGTGAACCCAAGCAGGGCGGCATTTTGCGGATCTATCACCGGGATAGCCCGGGCAGCGCTTCCATCCACGAGGGCGCGACCTACTCGGTCAATGTTCCCTTCATGCCGGTGTTCAACAATCTCGTCATCTACAAGCAGGACGTTGCCCAAAACAGCATGGATTCGATCGTGCCGGACCTGGCGGATAGCTGGGCCTGGAGCAGCGACAACAAGACGCTGACCTTCAAATTGCACCAGGGCGTCAAATGGCATGACGGCAAGCCATTCACATCAGCGGATGTCAAATGCACCTTTGACATGCTGATGGGCAAGTCGGCGCAGAAGTTCCGCCAGAACCCACGCAAATCCTGGTACGACCAGGTCAACGACGTGACGACGAACGGCGACTACGAGGCCTCGTTCAATTTGAAGCGGCCTCAGCCGGCGCTGCTGGCATTGCTCGCCTCCGGCTATACGCCGATCTATCCCTGTCATGTTTCACCGGCGGAGATGCGCACCCACCCGATCGGCACCGGTCCCTTCAAATTCGTCGAATTCAAAACCAACGAATCGATCAAGCTCGTTCGCAATCCCGATTATTTCAAAAAAGGCCTGCCGCATCTCGACGGCATCGAATTCACGATTATCCCCAATCGTTCGACGGCGATCCTGGCGTTCGTCGCGGGGAAGTTCGACATGACGTTTCCGACCGAGGTGTCGATCCCGCTGCTCAAGGACGTCAAGTCACAGGCGCCGAATGCGATATGCGTGGTCGAGCCGAACAACGTCAGCACCAACATCATCGTCAACTCGTCCTCGCCTCCGTTCGACAATCTGGACATCCGCCGCGCGATGGCGCTGGCGCTCGATCGCAAGGCGTTCATCTCGATCATGTTCGAAGGACAGGGCGATATCGGCGGCACCATGCTCCCCGCGCCGGCAGGCTTGTGGTCCATGCCGAAGGAAATGCTTGAAACGATTCCCGGCTATGGGCCTGACGTGAACGCCAATCGCGAGGAGGCGCGCAAGCTGATGCAGAAGGCGGGCTACGGCCCCGACAAGCATCTCGCGGTCAAGGTCTCGACGCGCAACATTCCTGTCTACCGCGACCCCGCCGTCATCCTGATCGATCAGCTCAAGAGCATCTACATCGATGGCGAACTTGACGTCGTCGAAACCGCCAACTGGTTTCCAAAGATCGCGCGCAAGGACTACACGCTCGGCCTCAACCTCACGGGGAACGCGGTCGACGATCCCGATCAGTCCTTCTACGAGAACTACTCCTGCAATTCGGAACGGAACTACACCAATTACTGCAACCGCGACATCGAAAAGCTGTTCGACCAGCAGTCGGTCGAGACCGACGTCGCCAAGCGCAAGCAGCTGGTCTGGGACATCGACAAGAAGCTGCAGGAAGACGTTGCCCGACCGATCATCTTCCACGCCCGCACGGGAACCTGCTGGCAGCCTTATGTAAAGGGCGTTACCGTAATGGTGAACAGCTCCTACAACGGCTACCGCTATGAGGACGTCTGGCTGGATAAATAAGTTTCACTTTCGCAAGCCCTGACAAGACCTCGCCAGTCGGCCAACCGGAGCAACTGGGTGTTTGCTTACATTGTGCGACGCCTCGTATTGATGCTCGTGACCCTGTTCGGGGTCTCGGTCGTCATTTTCGTGCTGCTGCACATCGTACCGGGCAACATCGTCGATATCCTGTTTGCTGCCGCGGGTTACGTCGATCCCGCCGACAAGGTGCATCTGCAACAGGAGCTGGGCCTCGATCAACCGATCGTCGTGCAATATCTGCGCTGGATCTGCGGGCTGCTTCACGGCGATCTCGGCTATTCCTATGTGTCCGAGAAGCCTGCGCTGGACGAGATCCTGCCGCGAATTCCGATCACGGCGCGACTGGCCGGCCTGGCGCTGCTGTTCTCCGCCTCGATCGGCATTCCCCTGGGCGTGATCAGCGCCGTCAATCAGGGCTCGCGACTCGATTATGCCTTGCGTGTCGTCAGCCTGAGCGGCCTGTCGCTGCCTTCCTTCTGGCTCGGCCTGCTGATCCTGATGGCTTCCGTCTCGCTGTTCGGAAGCATTCCGATCTTCAATCCAGACCCGAAAACGTTCGGTGAGATGTTCGCGACCTATTGTCTTCCCTCCATGGCGGTCGGTTTTCGCAGCGCCGCGCTGACGATGCGGATCACGCGCTCCTCGATGCTGGAAATCCTGCGGCAGGATTACATCCGCACCGCGCGGGCCAAAGGCGCATCGGAAGCGGCCGTCAACTATCACCACGCCCTGAAGAACGCCATTCTCCCCGTCATCACCGTGATCGGCGTCGAGGCGGCATTCCTGATCGGCGGGCTGATCGTCACCGAAACCGTCTTCAATATTCCCGGCGTCGCCCGTTTTCTGGTCGAGGCGATCCGGTGGCGCGACTATCCAATCGTGCAGAATCTCGTGATGTTCATCGCCGTGATCGTCGTATTCGCGAACTTCACGGTCGACATGCTCTACGCGGTATTCGATCCGCGGATTCGTTATACGGACTGAGAGGCTCCTGCTTGACCGCGATCAACTACGATAGCGAATTAAGACGCGCCGGCGCCAACGCTACGCATGGTTGGCGCAGGCTGGTTTTCCTTGCGCAACGCTACGTGCTCGGCACCGCCGGCCTGTTCATCATGGTGATGTTCGTGTGGGTTGCAGCGCTCGCCGATTTCATCTGCCGCTTCGATCCGCTTACGATCGATTCCGCGCATGCCCTCTCCCATCCCGACGCGCAGCACTGGATGGGAACGGATTCGTTCGGCCGCGATGTCTGGAGCCGGATCGTCCATGGTGCCCGGATATCGCTCGCCGTCGGCATCGGTTCGACTGCGCTCGGCTCGTCGATCGGCGTCATCATTGGTCTCACATCGGGCTATCTGTCCGGCTGGGTCGATCTGCTGTTTCAGCGGGTCACCGATATCCTGCAGGCGCTGCCGCTGCTGGTCCTCGCGCTGGTCATGACGGCGGCGCTGGGGCCGTCGCTGCCGAACGTCATCATTGCGATTGCGATCCCGCTGATTCCCACCGTCGCCCGCGTAATCCGCGCCAATACGCTGGTGTTGCGCGAGCAACCTTTTGTGGAAGCGGCCAAATCGATCGGCATGAGTGAGATGCGCATTGCGCTACGCCATGTCTTGCCGAACACGCTGGCGCCGCTCATTGTGCTGGCGACCGCGCAGCTTGGCTCCACGATCCTCACCGAGGCGTCGCTGTCCTTCCTCGGCCTCGGTATTCCCGAGCCGTACCCGTCATGGGGACGGATGCTGTCGGAATCGGCGGCGGAATATGTCCGCACCGCGCCGTGGCTGGTGATTTTCCCAGGGATCGCGATCAGTCTTGCGGTGTTCGGAACCAACCTGTTCGGTGACGCGCTTCGCGACATCCTCGACCCGAGGCAACGCGGTTGATGACCGACGTGAAAACCGAAGATGTCGTCCTCGACGTGAAGGGCCTGCAAACGGTGTTCTTCACCAATTCGGGATTGTTCAGGGCGGTCAACGACGTTTCGTTCACGGTCCGCCGCGGCGAAACCCTGGCGATCGTCGGAGAGTCCGGTTGCGGCAAGAGCGTGACGGCGCTTTCCATCATGCGGCTTGTGCCCGATCCACCCGGCCGGATCGTGGGCGGCTCCGTCATGCTGGAAGGGACCGATTTGCTCGGACTTGACGAAGACAGGATGCGGCAGATCCGCGGCAACCGCGTCTCGATGATCTTTCAGGAACCGATGACCTCGCTCAATCCGGTGATGCGGATCGGCGACCAGATCACCGAGGCCGTGCGCCTGCATCGAACCATCACCAAGGCGGAAGCCTGGAAACAGGCCGTCGAAATGCTGCGCCTCGTCCGGATCCCCGAGCCCGAGCGGCGCGCGCTGGAATATCCGCACCAACTCTCGGGCGGCATGCGCCAGCGCGCGATGATCGCGATGGCACTGGCCTGCCGGCCGGCGCTGTTGATTGCGGACGAGCCGACCACCGCGCTTGATGTCACGATACAGGCCCAAATACTGGCCTTGGTGCTCGAGCTGCAAAACGAGCTCGGCATGGGATTGATCCTGATCACGCACGACCTTGGCGTGGTCGCCCAGACGGCGCAACGCGTCATCGTCATGTATGCGGGCAAGAAGGTCGAAGAGGCCGATGTCGAAACTCTGTTCGCCAGCCCGCGACATCCCTACACCCGCGGCCTAATGGCCTCGATTCCGGCGGTACCGTCACAGCATGCGAAAGCTGACGCGCGCTTGACCGAGATTCCCGGCATGGTGCCGTCGCTGATCAATTTACCACCGGGTTGCGCCTTCGCCCCGCGCTGCAAGCTCGCCATCGCGCGTTGCCACGAGGAATATCCGCCCTTGCAGGCCTGGGAGCCAGGTCATTTGGCGGCGTGCTGGCGAGCAGCGGAAACGGCGGATTTGCCATGACCGGATCTCCCGCGCTGCTGGAAGTATCGGACCTCGTCAAACACTATCCGGTGCGGAGCGGCGTTCTGCGTCGTATCGTCGGCACGGTACACGCCGTCGACGGCATCAGCTTCAGCGTTGGCGTCGGCGAGACATTGGGACTTGTCGGAGAATCCGGCTGCGGAAAATCAACGGTCGCGCGCAGCATCCTGCGCCTCGTCGAGCCGACCGGCGGCACGATCCGGCTCAATGGACTGGACATCACCCATCTCGGCAAGGCCGCGATGCGCCCAAGCCGGCGCTCGATGCAGATCGTCTTTCAGGATCCGTTCGCCTCGCTCAATCCGCGCATGACGGCGGGAGACATCGTCGGCGAGCCCCTTACCGTCCACGGCATCGCGACCGGCCGCAAAAAGAGCGAGCGGGTTGCGGAGCTGTTCGAGCAGGTGGGCCTAAGGCCGGACCAGATGCGGAACTATCCGCATCAATTCTCCGGCGGCCAGCGCCAGCGCATCTGCATCGCGCGTGCGCTGTCGCTCGACCCCAAATTGATTGTGTGCGACGAGCCGGTATCGGCACTCGACGTATCGATCCAGGCGCAGGTGATCAATCTGTTGATCGATCTCCAAGGCAAGCACGGTTTCTCATATCTGTTCATCGCGCATGACCTTGCGGTCGTGGCTCATATCAGCCACCGCGTGGCCGTGATGTATCTCGGCCGGATTGTCGAGGTGGCTGAAAAGACCGAGCTGTTCGCAAACCCGCGGCATCCCTACACGCAAGCCTTGCTCGCCTCCGTTCCACTGGCGGATCCGAGAGCAAAACGTCTCAAGCCGATGATCGACGGGGACGTGCCGAGCCCGATCAATCCTCCATCCGGTTGCGCTTTCCACACCCGCTGTCGTCATGCGATGGCGCGCTGCAAGATCGAACGGCCCAAATTGACTGAAACCGGCACGCGTCATCAAGTCGCCTGCTTCCTCAATAAGGAAACCGGCCTGAGCGTTTAGAAATTAGCCAGTGGTCCACCTGCGCGGAAGTGCGCCGAACATCAGGAGCGCCGCGGTACCTTTTGCTGCACGCCCGCGAGATCCTCGGCCGCAACCGCCCGTCGAAAACCGTCTCGTGCCTGCAATCGCTGCCAATAGGCGGCGACGCCAGGTGTGAAATTCTCGCTGAGACCGATATCTCGCGCCAGCAGCAGCGCATATCCAACCGAGATATCGGCTGCCGTAAAGCGACCCGCGCAGACCGTCTCGCTTTTGGTGACGGCGGCCTCGAGTCCACGGAGCCGGCCGAAAAACCATTTCGAATAATCAGTCGCCACTTGCGGATTGCGCCGCTCTTCCGGTTCGAGTTGCGTGTAACGCAGCACCAGTGTCTGCGGGAAAGTCAGCGTGGCTTCGCCGAAGTGCAGCCAGTTCAGGAAAGAGCCGAAGTCCGGCTCGTCGACAGCCACGGCCAGCGGCGTCGGACCGTAGCGCGTCACCAGATATTGGGCGATCGCCGCCGACTCCGTCATGCGCGTATCGCCATCGATCAGGAACGGGATCGTGCCGAGCGGGTTAAGGCCGAGATATTCCTTGGCCTTAACCCTTGGCGGGAATGGCAGCATTTTAAGCTCATAGGGGAGTCCGAGCTCTTCCAGCGTCCACAGCGGCCTGAACGAGCGCGCCGCGGCGCAATGGTATAGCGTGATCATCAGACGTTCCCTCATTTTCGAACGATAGCGGTGGATCGCAGGATACTGTTTCCATGACTATAAAAGCATCATCCCGCCTTTTGTCTAAATTGGCCTTGGACGGCTTAAAGTCCTAAACTCCCACTGGTCAGCCTGCACGGAGTTGGGCATGTTATGCCCGCACCACCTCGGTGCAGGATCAAGCGGCGCAAGACCGCTGGCCACAGGGAGGATACATTGCCAGTTCGCTACCCAGATTGGATCATCCATTTTGGCCGCCGGAAGCCGGATAACGCGCCCGGCTGCGGCATCGGTGAGCGCCTGTTCTCCTGCACATAGTCCGTCCAACTCCCTCGACAGGATGGAAGCCGCTTGCTTCCGCCATGATCGGGCTTCGCTCCCCCTCGTCAATATCCATTCCATGAAAAGGTGCTTTCTATGCAGAAGAAGAAACTGGTTTTGCTCGCGGCCGCGACCGCCTTCACGGTGCTGGCCACACAAAGCGCATTCGCCCAAAAGAAATACGATACCGGCGCATCCGACACCGAAATCAAGATCGGCAACATCGAGGCCTATAGCGGCCCTGCTTCCGCCTACGGCATGATCGGCAAGACCGAGGACGCCTATTTCAAGATGATCAATGACGAAGGCGGCGTGAATGGCCGCAAGATTAACTTCGTCACCTATGACGACGGCTATAGCCCGCCGAAGACCGTAGAGCAGACCCGCAAGCTGATCGAAAGCGACGAGGTGTTCCTGATCTTCAACGCGCTGGGTACGCCGACTCAGACCGCGGTGCAAAAATATCAGAATACCAAGAAAGTCCCGCAGCTCTTCGTCGCCACCGGCGCCAGCAAGTGGAATGATGCGAAAGAGTTTCCGTGGACCATGGGCTTTCAGCCGAGCTACCGCGTCGAAGCCCGGATCTTCGCGAAGTACATCCTGAAGAACAAACCCGACGCCAAGGTCGCGGTGTTCTACCAGAATGACGATTTCGGCAAGGACTACGTCGCCGGCATCAAGGACATCTTCGGCGACAAGGCTTCCCAGCTGATTGTCGCGGAAGAGAGCTACGAGACCAGCGAGCCCTCGATCGATTCGCATATCGTCAAGCTGAAGGGCACTGGCGCCGACGTACTCGTCAATATCTCGACACCGAAATTTGCAGCGCAAGCCATCAAGAAGATGGCGGAGCTCGAATGGAAGCCGATACATTTGATGACCGACGTCTCGATCTCGATCGGTGCGGTCATGAAGCCTGCCGGTCTCGACGCGTCGGAAGGCGTATTGTCGGCCGGATACCTCAAGGATGCTTCCGACCCGCAATGGAAGAACGATGAAGGCATGAAGAAATTCATGGCGTTCGCCGACAAGTACATGCCGGGCGCAAACATCTCCGACGCCAATCTGGTCTACGGCTACGCCGCGGCCCAGACCATGGTGCAGGTGCTGAAGCAGGCGGGTGACAATCTGACCCGGGAAAACGTGATGAAGCAGGCCGCAAGCCTGAAGGACTTCGCCCCGGATACGCTCATCCCCGGCATCAAGGTCAACACCAGCGCGACCGACTTCGCTCCGATCGAACAGCTGAAAATGATGCAGTTCAAGAACGGCCAGTGGGAACTGTTCGGCGACATCATCAGTGCCGAGACCGGCGGTTAAAGTCTTTGATTTGAAGCGTTTTCTTCACGCGAACCGGTATCCACTTCGCTCGAAAACGCTATAAGTAGCGTTCGTAAATTAAAAAACAAATGGAGGAGCGAACTTCGCTCCTCCATTCAGCCTTGAGAGATCAGCCTTGCAAGATTCAGCCCTGCAAGAACAGCGCGAACGGCTCGTCGATGGTACGGCGCAGGTGCTCGCGGTACACAGCGTAATTGGCGTCGTCTGACGAAATCCGCCCCATAGACGGATTTGGCACCATCTTGGCCGGCAAAAACGCGATGGGCGCCGCGATCGGCGTCAGCAGCGAGCCACGCCCGGCGAGCAGCGTCGTAATGATGCCGTACATTTCGCCGGTGATTCTCGGGCGCGATACCGTAATGAGCCGATACTGGCCATGTCGGTTGGTGACGAGATAGATAAAACCCGACTGGTTCGGCACCGCAACTTCACCAGACTGTGTGTAGGCCGCATCCAGCTTTTCGCCTTCGTGGAACACCAGCGATGAGGCCGTGGCATCCCAGGATATTTCGGTACGATAGGCGTAGATTGAATCCTTTTCCCCAAATGACGGGCGCAGCGTCACATACGCGCCTTCGAGCCACGCCGCCGCGCGGCGCGAATAAGAACCCAAGGCGTCGGGCGCTGTATCGCCGTTGATCGGCGCCGCGGGCGGCGGCGCGATATCCTGGCTCTTGCGCAAGGAAACGCCGAGCGCCTGTTCGAGCCGCACGGTGGTCGCCAATGTGAATGGGCGGCGCCCGCCGAGCACTTTCTCCAGTGTCGAAAGGCTGAGCTTGGCTTGTTCGGCGAGTGATTGCCGCGAGATACGGCGGCGCGCGATCTCTTCGCGAATGGTCTCCGCCACCTGCCGGCTTTGCTCGGCGGAAAGCTGTTTGTCCGGCGTCGACATCGTCACCCCTGCTCGATTCCCGCCATTCTAGCAGACGCACAATCCAGCACAAAACCGCACAAAACCGTATCTGCCGCGGCGCGCCTGAACGGACCGCGGCTGAACAATGCCGATCATTCTGCTCGCGCCAAAGCAGGCCGTCCCGCACAGATTGAGGCGGCGAAACCTGCTTCGGGAGCAAGCAAAATGACTATCTATAATGGAATTGGGATCAACAGCCGCTCGAACCTGTCGCGAATAGTCAGGCTGCTGCTGTTCCTTGTGATGCAGGGTGTTGCCGTAATCCTGGTCGGGTTCGCAGCATTGTTTTTGAGCTTCGAGCCGGTGTGGTCGGCCGAAGGCCCGCAATCGGCCCTTGTCAGGCCTAGCGATGCGCGGACCGGCTCGCTGCTGTTGAAAACCGATGATGGCTACGCCGACGCCACGCGACTCGGCGTCGATGTCGACCTCACCGTTTCAGGTCCAACGATCCGCGCCCGCGTTACGCAGGTCTTCCGCAACCCGACGCAAGACTGGGTGGAAGCAACCTATGTCTATCCGCTGCCAGAGGGCGGCGCCGTCGATACGCTCAAGATGGTGGTCGGCGACCGCGTCATCGTCGGCGATATCAGAGAGCGGCAGCAGGCCCGCGTCATCTACGAGCAGGCCCGCTCGAACGGACAGAAGGCTGCGCTGACCGAACAGGAACGGCCCAACATCTTCACCAACTCGGTCGCCAATATCGGCCCCGGCGAAACCGTGCTGATACAGATCGAATATCAGGAGCCGGTGCATCAATCCGGCAACGAGTTCTCGCTGCGTGTGCCGCTGGTGATCGGCCCGCGCTACAATCCCGCGCCGGTGGTGCAGAGCGTCGACTTGCGCGCCGATGGCGGCGGCTGGGGATCGGCCACTTCGGACCCGGTACCGGACCATGACCGCATCACGCCGCCGGTACTGGACCCCGCGCAAAACGCACCCGTAAACCCGACCAGCATCACGGTTCACCTGCAAGCGGGTTTTCCGCTCGGCGAAGTGAAGAGCCATCATCACGCGGTGAAGATCGAAAGCCCTGACAGTGCGACACGCATCATCCGGCTTGCCGAAGGCGAGGTTGCGGCCGATCGCGACTTCGAGCTGACCTGGAAACCATCAGCCGAAAAGGCGCCGTCGGTCGGACTGTTCCGCGAGCATGTCGGCAACGCCGACTATCTGCTGGCCTTTGTCACGCCGCCCTCGGTGGAGCAGGCCGAGAGAAAGCCACTGCCGCGCGAAGTGGTGTTCGTCATCGACAATTCCGGTTCAATGGGTGGCACTTCAATCGTGCAGGCCAAGGCGAGCCTGATCTATGCGCTCGGCCGTTTGCAGCCCAGCGACCGCTTCAACGTCATCCGTTTCGATCACACCATGGATGTGCTGTTCCCGGATTCGGTGCCGGCCGATGCCCAGCATATCGGTCAAGCCACGTCGTTCGTAACTGCGTTGCAGGCTGCCGGTGGTACGGAAATGGTGCCGGCGATGCGCGCGGCGCTGACCGACAACAATAACGACGGCGATACGAACTACCTTCGTCAGGTCGTGTTCCTGACGGATGGCGATATCGGCAACGAGCAGCAATTGTTCGAAACCATCACGGCGATGCGCGGCCGCTCGCGCGTGTTCATGGTCGGCATCGGCTCGGCGCCCAACACCTATCTGATGACCCGCGCCGCCGAACTCGGGCGGGGCGCTTTTACCCATATCGGCTCGGTCGATCAGGTCGAGGAGCGGATGCGCGATCTGTTTGCCAAGCTCGAGAATCCTGCCGTCACCGGCCTCACCGCGAAATTTTCCGATGCGGCGGCCGACATCACGCCGGCCGCGATCCCCGATCTCTATCGCGATGAACCGCTGGTGCTGGCGGCAAAACTCGACAAGCTCGCAGGCTCGGTCGAGATCAAGGGGCGTATCGGCGACCGGCCCTGGGTCGTGACCTTGCCGCTGGCAAAGGCGGCGGAGGGCAAGGGCCTTTCCAAGCTGTGGGCACGTCGCAAGATCAGCGATGCCGAAATCGCACGCACGACGCGGCAAGTAAGCCCGGAGCAAGCCGACAAGACCATTCTCGCGCTGGCGCTGGAACATCAACTCGTGAGCCGGCTGACCAGTCTGGTCGCGATCGACAAGACACCGAGCCGTCCTGAAGGCGAGCCACTGAAACTCACCGAACTTCCGCTCAACCTGCCGGCAGGCTGGGATTTTGCCAAGGTCTTCGGCGAGCGCCCGCAACTGCCGACGCCGCCGACGGAACGGCGCGCTGACGTCGGTGATGGCCGGGTTCAAGTCGCGGCAGCGAAGCGTCCGCTCCCGATGGTCGCGCCCATCCCCGACACGGTCAGGCTGCCGAAGACGGCGACCGATGCCGAACTCAAGATGATCACAGGTCTGATCCTGCTGGCGCTGAGCCTGATCCTGCTCGTGTTCAACCGGCGTCCGATGTTTGCGCGCTGACGCCGCATGAACGGAGGCGCCACCACCCTCCTCCCGCAAGCGCGCGCGGCCTCCCGTTCCCCCGGGCCGCGCGCGCAACTTTCCACCATCGTCATTGCTGGCGAAGCGAAGGAATCCAGAGATTTCACCACGGAAACAGTCTGGATTGCTTCGTCGCTTCGCTCCTCGCAATGACGGAAGGACAAAGCCAATGCAACGCATCGTCGCCCCTTTCCTGTTCGCGCTCGCGGGTCTCGTGCTGTTCGGACAGGGCGCCTACATCCAGGCCAAGGCATTGCTCGCGCAGGTTCTGCTTGAGCGGGCCTTTGCCGAGGCCATCGCCACCGGTCACGAAACAAAACCCTGGGGCTGGGCGGATACCTGGCCAGTTGCACGCATTGAGGTGAAACGGCTTGGCGCCAGCGCCATCGTGCTTGCCGGAAGCAGCGGGCAAGCCCTCGCCTTCGGTCCGGGTCATGTCGAGCTAACGCCCGATGCCGGCGAGCGCGGCGTGGCCGTCTACGCCGCGCATCGCGATACGCATTTCCGCTTTCTGCGTGATGTCGCCATCGGCGACGAGATCGATGTCATGCGAAGCGACGGCAGGATGTTCCGCTACCGGGCCGACGCCAGCTCGGTCGTGCGTTTTGACAACTCAGGGATTGACCCGCTGAGTAACGGCCACGAACTGATCCTGTCGACCTGCTGGCCGTTCGATGCACTGACACCGGGACCCGAACGTTATCTCCTGCACGCCACCATGATCGGACCCGATGCCTGATTGCATGCGTCAGGCTATTTAAATTGCGCCAGTCCCGTGAGATGTTTCGGCTTGAACGCCCTCGAAACTGAAGCGCTGCCATGATGCACTCCCAAGTTCACTACCTGCCGATGACCCCGGGATTGTTTTCGATCCTGGTGGTCCTGCTGGCCGGGCTGGTCATCCTGATTCAGCTCCGCATTCTCAGATATGCCTATATGCGGCTCGGGGTGGGACCCGGCGTGGCGCTGCTATTGCTGTTCGGGTCGCTGATCGGCAGCTATTTCAATATTCCTGTCACGGTCCTGCCGGGAACGCCGGTCAGATCCGGCCAGATCGTGGAATTCTACGGCATGCGCTATATCGTGCCGCTCGTGGCGCAATGGCCCGGTACGGTTCTGGCGGTGAATATCGGCGGCGCGGTGATCCCGGCATTGATGTCCGCCTATCTCGTTATCCGATATCAGCTCTGGCTCAAGGCAACGCTGGCTGTGGTCGCGATCGCCTTCATCATCCATTCGATGGCCACGCCGGTGCAGGGCATCGGCATCGCGGTTCCGGTATTCGCACCCGTCGTGACCACGGCAATCCTGGCGTTTATCCTTTCCCGCGAATACGCGCCGCCACTGGCCTATATCGGCGGCTCGATGGGAACGCTTGTTGGCGCCGATCTTCTCAATCTCGACAAGATCAGCGGGCTCGGTGCGCCGGTGGCCTCGATCGGCGGCGCGGGAACCTTCGACGGCATCTTTCTCACCGGCATTCTTGCGGTGCTACTCGCCGGTATAGCCTCGCCATCGCGCATGCGGCCGGGTCGGTAGAGAAGTAACCGCGACCAACATCGCCTTTAGTGGCTGATCATCCACGGACGCGCGGTCGGAAAGCTCTTTGCGCCGCTTCGGGTTTTCTTCACCAGGCGTGACGGCTTGCCGGAACAGCATCCGCAGCCCGGTGCATGCGACGCCTTGTATTCGCCGAGCGTCTTGGGCGCGTTGGCGCTGCGCTCATTGGTGGCATGGGCCTTCCGCCTGTCGGAGGGCATGCAGAAAAAGTTCGGCGCTGTCAGGATCGCGCGCGGCGATACGCTCGCGCATTGCGGACAATCCTGCGGCGCGTCGCATTCCGACATCGGCCGCATATCCGTGAACGGACCGCAATCGTTGCAGAGATAGTCATAGACCGGCATGTTGATTTCCCGCGCAATTGAAATTCGACCACATCAGCGGCGGCGGATGCGGGACGGCCAATACGCACCATCCCGCATCCCGTCGCGCAGGGATCATTTGTCTGGCGAGAGCGCCACGTCGACACCGCCCTTGATATGCTTGATCGGCCCAGCCGACGACGGCATGATATCGAAATCGAAGATTTCGGTGGGCAAATACAGCGTGGCGCAGGCATTCGGAACGTCGACAACGCCGCTGATATGCCCTTGCACCGGAGCTACGCCCAGAATCGTATAGGCCTGTGCGCCGGAATAGCCGAACTTCTTGAGATATTCGATCGCGTTCAGGCAGGCCTGTCGATAGGCGATGTGAACGTCGAGATAGTGCTGCTTGCCGCTCTCATCGACCGAGATGCCCTCGAAGATCAAATAGTCCTTGTAGTTCGGCGTGATCGGCGACGGCTTGAAGATGGGATTCTTGATCCCGTATTTCGAGACGCCATCCTTGATCACGTCGACCTTGATGTGCAGCCAGCCGGCCATCTCGATCGCGCCGCAGAAGGTGATCTCGCCGTCGCCCTGGCTGAAATGCAGGTCGCCCATCGAGAGGCCACCGCCGGGCACGTAAACGGGGAAATAAATCTTCGAGCCGCGCGACAGATCCTTGATATCGCAATTGCCGCCGTGCTCGCGCGGAGGCACCGTCCGAGCGCCCTCAGCGCCGATCTTGGCCTTGATATCCCCTTTGGCACGACCGGCGTGAGCGGTCGGAGCGAAAGGGGGATTGGCCAGCCCCGGCACGCGCGTTGGGTTGGTCGCAATCAGCGCACTTTCCCGCTCGTTCCAGGTCGACAGCAGCTTCGGATCGGGCAAGCAGCCGATCAGTCCCGGATGGACCAGACCAGCAAAATTGACGCCGGGCACATGACGCGACGAGGTGAACAGGCCCTTGATATCCCAGATCGACTTCTGCGCCAGCGGGAAATGTTCGGTCAGAAACCCGCCGCCATTTTGCTTGGAGAAGAAGCCATTGAAGCCCCACAGGCTCTCCTTCTTCGGGCCGACGTCAAGCAGGTCGACCACCAGGAGATCGCCGGGCTCCGCGCCCTTGACGCCGATCGGGCCGGACAGGAAATGCACGATCGACAGATCGATGTCGCGGACGTCATCGGCAGAATCGTTGTTCTTGATGAAGCCGCCGGTCCAGTCATAGGTCTCGACGATGAAATCATCGCCCGGATTGACCCAGGCCACCATCGGAACGTCAGGATGCCAGCGGTTGTGGATCATGTCGTTTTCGTAGGCCGACTGCGTGAGATCGACCTTGATCAGTGTATCTGGCATCAAAAAGCTCCCCTGTTTTACGAGTTAAGGTACGATTTAGACCGACAAGTACTTCGAGATCTGCGCCGCATCGACGTTGTCGCGCGTATCGTCGCGAACGATCTCGCCGTTCTCGATGACGAGAACCCGGTCTGCGATATCGAGCGCAAAGCTCAGAACCTGCTCGGAGACCACGATCGACAATCCGCGTTCGTCGCGAATACGTTTCAGCGTGCGTGCCATCTCCCGGATGATCGACGGCTGGATGCCCTCGGTCGGCTCATCCAGCAAAAGCACCTTGGGCTTGGTGGCAAGCGCACGCGCGATCGCCAATTGCTGCTGCTGGCCGCCGGACAGGTTGCCGCCGCGACGGCCCTTCATTTCCAGGAGCACCGGAAACAGCTCGTAAATATCGCCCGGCACTTCGGATTCGCCTGACGCGACGAGGCCGGTCTCGATATTCTCCTGCACCGTCATGGTCGAAAAGATCATTCGGCCCTGCGGCACATAAGCAAGGCCTTTGGCGACGCGCTCATAGCTCTTCAAGCTGCTGAGCTCGGTGCCTTCCATGGTCACCGAACCACTCTTGGTCGGCATGATGCCCATCAGCGATTTCATCAGCGTGGTCTTGCCCATGCCGTTGCGTCCCATGATCGCAACGATCTCGTTCGCCGCCACCGAGACATTGAGGCCGTGCAGCACCTCGCTCTGGCCGTAGGCGACGTGAAGATCCGAGATAGCCAGCATCAAAGCGCTCCTTGTCTTTCGTGGGGCATCATCTTGTCCGAAAGCCGGACTCCCCTTTCCCAGTCCATGCTCTAGTGCCCGAGATAGACCTCGATGACTTTGGGGTCGTTCTTGACGTGCTCCATCGTGCCCTCCGACAGGATCTGCCCCTGGTGCAGAACCGTCACCTTGTGGGCGATGTCCTCGACAAATTTCATGTCGTGCTCGATCACCAGCACCGAACGATCCTTGATGATGCGATTGAGCAATTCCGCCGTCTTGACGCGTTCGCTGACGCTCATGCCGGCAACCGGCTCGTCCAACATCAACAGGTCCGGGTCCTGGATCAGCAGCATTCCGATCTCGAGCCACTGCTTCTGGCCGTGGCTGAGCAGGTCCGCATACATGTTCAGCTTGTCCTTCAGGAAAATCATCTCCGCGACTTCCTCGACGCGGTCGCGCACCGCGGCATCGCGCTTGAACGTCAGCGCGCCGAACACCGTGCGGCCGCGCGGATAGGAGATTTCCAGGTTTTCGAACACCGTGAGATCGTCATAGACCGACGGTGTCTGGAATTTTCGCCCGACGCCCGTCTGAACGATCTGGTTCTCCTTCATCCTGGTCAGCTCCTGGCCACGGAACTGAATCGAGCCGGATGTCGCCTTGGTCTTTCCGCAAATCAGATCGAGCACCGTGGTCTTGCCGGCGCCGTTGGGCCCGATGATGACTCGGATCTCGTTCTCCTCGACATAGAAGGACAGATCATTGACTGCCTTGAAGCCGTCGAAGGAAACGGTCAGCGACTCGACCGCGAGCAGGAATTCCTTGGGCTGATGTCCTACGAGCATGAATGCCTCCTCACTCCGCCGGCGCGCCGTCGGCTACGGACTTGTCGTCCCAGCCGTCACCGGATTTCGGTTTACGCGACGAGATCAGGCGATCGATGTGCGGCTGAACATAGTCCTGCCAGATGCCCGACAGACCGTTGGGGAAGGCCAGCACGACGGCGATGAACAGTGCGCCAAGCCCGAATAGCCAGAGTTGCGGGAACGATTCCGACAGACTCGTCTTGGCGAAGTTCACCAGCAACGTGCCGTAGACCGCGCCGAAGATCGACATCCGGCCGCCGACGGCGGTGTAGATCACCATTTCGATCGACGGCACGATCCCGACAAAGGACGGCGACATGAAACCGACGTTCAGCGTGAACATGGCGCCGCCGATCGAGGCGAAGATCGCGGCCGCGCAAAACGCGAAAATCTTGAAATTCGCGACGCTATAACCGGAGAAGCGGACGCGATCCTCCTTTTCGCGCATCGCCACCAGGATGCGGCCGAGCTTGGTCAGGCGGATGAACTGCGCTGCCATGATGCAGCCGAACAGGCACACCACCTCGATGAAATACAGGATCAGCTTGGCGTGATCGGTACGAATGTCCCAGCCATGCAGCGTTCGCAGGTCGGTGATGCCGTTGATGCCGCCGGTGTAACCCTGCTGGCCGACGATCAGGATGGTGAGAATGGCCGCAATCGCCTGCGTGATGATCGCGAAATACACGCCGCCGACCCGGCGCTTGAACATCGCAGCACCAATGATCAGGGAGAAGATGGCGGGCACCAGCAGGATCGCCAGCACCGTGAAAGTAAAACTGTGAAATGGTTTCCAGAACAGGGGAAGTTGGGTGATCTGATTCCAGTCCATGAAATCAGGGATGCCCGGGGTCGACTGGATCTTGGTGTTGGCGACGCTGGAGGCCTCGAGCTTGAGGTACATCGCCATGCAATAGCCGCCGAGGCCGAAGAACACGCCCTGCCCGAGGCTGAGAATGCCGCCATATCCCCAGCACAACACAAGTCCGATCGCGACAAAGGCGTAAGTCAGGTATTTCGCAACAAGGTTGAGGCGAAAGATGTCAAGCGTCAGCGGCAGGATAACGAACAGCAGAAGAGCGAGCGTCACAAAGCCGATAAGTTCGGAGCGATTGAAGAAGCGCGAGTTGACAATCATGACCGTGCTTTCTTGTTCTTATTTGCGAACCTTGAGCGCGAAGAGCCCTTGCGGCCGCATCATCAGGATCGCGACGATGGTCAGGAGCGTGATGACCTTAGCCATCGACCCCGACAGGAAGAATTCCAGGGTCGATTGAGTCTGGGAGATCGTGAAAGCCGATGCGATGGTGCCGAACAGGCTGGCCGCGCCGCCGAACACGACGACAAGGAAGGTATCGACGATGTAGAGCTGGCCTGCGGTCGGACTGGTCGATCCGATCATGGTGAAGGCGCTGCCGGCTATTCCCGCAATGCCGCAGCCGAGACCGAAGGTGTAGCGGTCAACCTTCTCGGTATTGATGCCGACGGCTCCGGCCATCACGCGGTTCTGCACAACCGCGCGAACCTGTTTGCCCCAACGCGACCAGAACAGAACATAGGAGACGGCCAGCGTGATCAATATGGTCAAGACCATCACGAACATGCCGTTGATCGGGATCTGGATGGCGTCGGTGACTTGCCACGACCCCATCATCCATTCCGGCAGTTCGACGCCGACCTCACGTGCGCCGAAGATGGAGCGATAGGCCTGCTGCAGGATGAGGCTCAAGCCCCAGGTCGCGAGCAGCGTATCGAGCGGGCGCTTGTAGAGATGCCGTATCAGCGCCCATTCGACCAGCATGCCAAGCAAGCCCGATGCGATGAAAGCCAGTACCATGGCGACGAAGAAGTAGCCGCTGAACAGCGAGGGCAGATATTGCTGAAAGGCGTTCGATGTCATCCAGGTAACGTAGGCGCCCAGGATCATGAATTCGCCGTGCGCCATGTTGATGACGCCCATCTGGCCGAAGATGACGGCAAGCCCCAGCGCCATCAGCACGTAGACGGAAAACAGGATCAGCCCTGCGAAACCCTGCATCGCGAAAATCGCGCCGAGATCGCCGATTGAATAATCACCAAACATGATCTGTCCTCCGTGGTCAGGCAGGCGTGGTCAGTCAGGCCCGCGCCGCGAACGGATTCGCGACGCCGGGATTGAAGGCGTGGGCCAGCGGTCCACGCCAGAAGCGACGGATGAACGCGTCAGGTTAGGATCGATCTCACCGATGACCCTTACTGATATCCCTTGGGGAACGGGTTCGGCTCGACCAGATCGGCGGTTTCATAGATCAGCTCGTACTGGCCATCGGCCTTGGCCCGGCCGACGCGCGTCTTCGACCACAGGTGGTGGTTTTCATGGATGCGGACGTAACCTTCCGGCGCACCCTTGAACTCGACACCCGGCGAAGCCGCCGCGATCTTGTCGATGTCGAAGCTTCCGGCCTTCTCCGCGGTTAACTTCCATAACCACGGGCCGAGATAGGCCGCCTGCGTCACGTCGCCGATCACGGTTTTCTCGCCCCACATCTTCTTGAATGCCGGCACGAAGACCTTGTTGTTCGGATTGTCGAGCGACTGGAAGTATTTCATGCAGGCATAGGCGCCCGCGATATTCTCACCGCCGATGCCGTCGATTTCGTCTTCGGTCACCGAGATGGTCAAAAGCGTCTGCTTCGACAGGTCGATGCCGGCGGCTTTCAACTGTTTGTAGAATGCGACGTTTGATCCGCCGACGATGATGGCGTAGATCACGTCGGGCTTGGTCAGCTTGATCTTGTTAATGACCGAGTTGAACTGGGTGTTGCCGAGCGGGAAGTACTCCTCACCGACCACCTTGCAGCCCTGCAAATGGCCTTCGATATGCTTGCGCGCGATCTTGTTGGAGGTGCGCGGCCAGATGTAGTCCGAGCCCAGCAGATAGAAGGTCTTGGAGCCCTTGGTCTTGTTGACCCAGTCGAGGCCGGCGAGGATCTGCTGGGTGGCTTCCTGCCCGGTATAGATCACGTTCTTGGATTGCTCGAGACCCTCATAGAAGGTCGGATAGTAAAGCATGCCATTGTACTGCTCGAACACCGGCAGCACCGCCTTGCGCGACGCCGAGGTCCAGCAGCCCATGACGGCAGCGCATTTGTCGTTGACCAGAAGCTTCTTCGCCTTCTCGGCGAAGGTCGGCCAGTCGCTGGCGCCGTCTTCCTGGACGAATTTGATCTTGCGGCCGAGCACCCCGCCGGCCTCGTTGATCTGCGAGATCGCGAGTTTTTCGGCTTCCACCGAACCGGTTTCGCTGATCGCCATGGTGCCGGTGACGGAGTGTAGGATGCCGACCGTGACTTCGGTATCAGTCACTGCAAGACCGGTGGTATTGACGGCGGATGTCGCGGGAACGTCCGCGAAGGAAGGACGCGGAAGCATCGATATGGCTGGTAGTGCCGCCATTCCCATCAGCAGTTTGCGCCGAAGCGGCGACTTCAGGCCCGGTTTAATTTCGTCTGACATGAGCACCCCATTCCTGTTCGAGGACACGCTATTGGTCAGGCAAGGATTGCTCGGATTGTGCAGTGCACGGATACGCAAGATCGCGTATATTGCACCGCAAAATAGCGACGTAGATTTTGGAATGGGGATTGCAGGTAATTCGCTCGCAATGAGGAGTACCTAGTGGCAGGGCGGCAGCGGATAGACCGCGTCAGGCGCCAGTATAATCAATGGGTTGCCAACCAGACGCTGGAAGATTACGCGCTGCGCTTCACCGCCAAGAGCGCGCGGCGCTGGTCCGCCGCTCGCGTTGCCAACACTGCGCTCGGTGCGATCTCGTTCCTGGCGCTGGAGGCGATCGGCGGTACGATCACACTTAATTACGGCGTAACCAACTCCACCGCCGCCATCCTCGTCGTCAGCGTCATCATATTCTGCTGCGGCCTGCCCATCGCCTATCATGCTGCTAAATACGGCATCGACATCGATCTGCTCACGCGCGGCGCGGGCTTCGGCTACATCGGCTCGACCGTCACCTCGCTGATCTATGCCTCCTTCACCTTCATCTTCTTCGCCATCGAGGCGGTAATCCTCGCCACCGCGCTGGAGATCTGCTTCGGAATCCCGCGCCCGATCGGCTACCTCGTCAGCGCCGTCATCATTATTCCCCTGGTCACCTACGGCATCACGCTGATCAGCCGGTTTCAGCTGTGGACGCAGCCGCTGTGGATCATTCTTCACATCCTGCCCTTTGCAGCGATCGCTTACGCCAATCCGCACTCCTTTGCGGAATGGGTGAAATTTCCTGGCGAGCACGGCGATCCCAACGGCCATCTCGATCTCCTGCTGTTCGGCACCGCCGCCTCGGTCGTGTTCTCGCTGGTGGCGCAGATTGGCGAGCAAGTCGACTTCCTGCGCTTTCTTCCGCGCGACCGGCGAACCTCGAGAACGGCGTGGTGGATTGCGCTTCTCAGCGCAGGGCCCGGCTGGATCATTCTCGGCGCGCTCAAGCTGCTCGCCGGCTCGTTCCTGGCGTTCTTTGCACTGAGCCACGGCGTCTCCGCCGAGCATGCCGCCGAGCCGGCGCATATGTATCTCGAAGCATTTCGTTATGTGTTGTCGCAACCGGATCTCGCCCTCGCGTTGACCGGCAGCTTCGTGATCCTGTCGCAGTTGAAGATCAACGTCACCAATGCCTATGCCGGTTCGATCGCCTGGTCGAATTTCTTTTCCCGGCTGACCCACAGCCATCCCGGCCGCGTGGTCTGGCTGGTTTTCAACGTGCTCGTCGCACTGCTGCTGATGGAGATCGGCGTCTACAAGGCGCTCGAGCAGACGCTCGCGCTTTATTCCAATGTCGCCATCGCCTGGGTCGGCGCGCTGGTCGCCGATCTCGTCATCAACAAACCGCTCCGCTTGCGCCCGCAGCACATGGAATTCAAGCGCGCGCATCTCTACGACATCAATCCGGTCGGCGTCGGCGCGATGACGATTGCCACCGTCGTTTCCATCAGCGCGTTCTACGGCCTGTTCGGGCCGACGGCGAAGGCGCTTTCACCGTTCGTCGCGCTCATCGCGGCGTTCGTCTCCGCTCCACTGATCGCCTATGCCACCGGCGGCAAATATTACATCGCGCGCAAGCCGAAGCGGAGCTGGCAGAATCTGGAAGCGATCCAGTGCTGCATCTGTGAACATTCGTTCGAGCCCGAGGACATGGCGTCGTGTCCTGCCTATGCCGGACCGATCTGCTCGCTGTGCTGTTCGCTCGATGCGCGCTGCCACGACCTTTGCAAGCCGCATGCACGAATCCAGGCGCAGGTTTCCGAAACCCTCGGCGACCGCCTTCCAAAGCCGATCTATGCACTGATCAACTCGCAACTCGGACACTATCTCGGCGTTTTCGCGGTTTCCGCGGGCCTGGTCGGACTCACGCTTGGCCTGATCTACCTGCAGACTTCACCGGCGGTTCATGCCGACAATCTGCAGCTATCCGACGTGCTGTGGAAGGTGTTCTTCGCGTTGACGATCATCATCGGCGTGGTTGCATGGCTGTTCGTGCTTGCGCAGCAAAGCCGGCGCGCGGCGGAGGCCGAAACGCGACGTCAGACGACGCTCCTGATCCAGGAAATCGACGCCCACAAGCGCACCGACGCCGAACTACAGCGCGCCAAGGAAGTCGCCGAATCCGCCAATCTCGCCAAGAGCCGGTATGTCGTTGGACTCAGCCATGAACTGCGATCGCCGCTGAACGCCATCAGCGGTTATGCGCAATTGCTGGAGCAGGATTCGAGCCTGCAATCCAAGCCGCGTGACCAGGTGCGCGTGGTACGCCGCAGCGCCGATCATTTGTCCGGGTTAATCGACGGGATACTCGACATTTCGAAGATCGAGGCGGGGCGGTTGTATCTGTCGCGCGACGAGGTGCGACTGCACGACTTTCTCGATCAGCTGGTCGGGATGTTCCGCCTGCAGGCCGCCGCCAAGGGCATCGATTTTGTTTTCAAACGCCCGGCTATCCTGCCTGTCGTGGTCTTCGCCGACGAAAAACGCCTGCGTCAGATCCTGATCAACCTGTTGTCGAACGCCATCAAATTCACGCAGGCCGGCAGTGTGCAATTCGTCGTTCATTACCGCAGTCCCGTCGCCGAATTCGAGGTGATCGACACCGGTCCGGGAATTCGAGCCGACGATCTTGAGCGTATTTTCGCGCCTTTCGAGCGCGGCGCGCTGGGCGTCTCTCAACCGCAAACCGGGACCGGCCTCGGCCTGACGATCAGCCGCCTGCTTGCCGGCGTGATGGGCGGCGACATCCAGGTGATCAGCACTGTCGGCAGGGGAAGCACGTTCCGCGTGAAAATGCTGCTGTCGGAAGTCACCAATCCGACCCGGATTGCACCGGTCGATGCGACCGTCTTCGGCTACCACGGTGCGCGCAAGACCATTCTGGTTACTGACGACGACCCGGTGCAGCGGGATCTGCTGCGCGAAGTGCTGACGCCGCTCGGCTTCATCCTGCTCAGCGCGCCGGATGGACCTGGCTGTCTCGCGCTGGCGCAGCATTGCCGGCCCGATCTGTTTCTGCTGGATATCTCGATGCCCGGCATGGACGGCTGGACCGTCGCGGAGACACTGCGTTCGAACGGTCACCATCAGGCCCGCATCCTGATGGTTTCGGCAAGCGCGCTGGAAGCCCACGGCACGCCGCTCGCGCAACCATTTCACGACGGCTATCTGATGAAGCCGATCGATATTCCCAGGCTGCTGGAATTGATCCGCCAGCTCCTCAAGATCGAATGGCAATATGAGACCGACCAGAGCGACGTTCCGCACTGGAAGCCGGACAGGGGCTCGCGTCCACCCGCCAAGCACGTCGAGGAACTGATCGGTCTTGGACAGATGGGTTACATCCGAGCGATCCAGCTCAAGCTCGATGAAATCGGAACCGATCATCCCGAACACGGCGATTTTGTCGCGCAGATGCGCGCGCTGATCGATCGCTTCGATCTCGATCAATACATGGCAACCCTGAAGACGCTGTATAGCTATGATCACTGAAGCCAGAAAGCGCGATGTTGCACTCGTCGTCGACGACTCGCCGGAAACGCTGCGGCTTCTGACCGACGCGCTCGACGGCGCAGGCATGACGGTCATGGTGGCCATGGACGGCGCTGCCGCGATGCGGATCGTCGATCAGATCACGCCCGACATCATCCTGCTCGACGCCGTCATGCCGGGCATGGACGGCTTTGAGACATGCCGGCGTCTCAAGCGCGACGCCGGCCTGAGCAATGTGCCGGTGATCTTCATGACCGGGCTGGCGGAAACCGAACACATCGTGCGCGGGCTCGAAGCCGGTGGCGTCGATTACGTCACCAAGCCCATCGCGATTGAGGAAATGCTGGCTCGGATCAGGGTCCATTTGGCCAACGCCCGCATGACCCAGAGCGCCCGCGCGGCGCTCGATGTGTCCGGACGCTTCCTGCTCGCGGTCAACGGGCGAGGCAAGATCATGTGGGCGACGCCGCAGGCGCAGAAACTGTTATCGGACAATCTCGGCGCCGCGACCGACGATGAATTTGAGCTACCGCATTCCATGCTGCAATGGCTTGAACAGGCCCAAAAAGGCAAAGCTGGATCAAAATCCCAGACCATGGCGCCGCTGCCCAGCAACGAGCAGCTTCAGCTGCAATACATGGGCAAGCTTGGCCCGAACGAATTCCTGCTGCGTCTGGCCAAGGATTCCAGCCCGGATTTGCCGGCAAAATTCAGCAGCGAACTCGGACTGACGACGCGCGAGGGCGAAGTGCTGTCATGGCTATCGAAGGGCAAAACCAATCGGGACATCGCCCAGATTCTCGGTCTTAGCCCAAGAACGGTGGACAAGCATCTCGAGCAGATCTACGCCAAGCTCGGCGTCGAGAATCGCACCGCCGCCGCCGCCATCGCGACCAACGCCAGCCGCCGCAATTCGTGAGCTGCCCTGTTTGACGCTACGGCGTCGCCAGCGTCGAGCCCCACTGCTGGGCGGTCTTCACAATCCAATCGCGATAGAGCGTGAGCGGCGTGACACCGGTCAGGCCGCCGCAACCGCCGGCGCCGTTCGGCCCGGTCGACCAGCTGACGACGCCGACAAGCACCGGCTTGCTCTGTTGATCCTCGAACACCGGACCGCCGGAATCTCCGGTGCAGGCGCCGAGGCCAGCGCGCGCCCCCTGGCCGGCCGGATCGACGAGCCGTATCTGCAACGTTCCCGGCTGACCGGTCGCAACGAGATCAGCGGTGCGAACGGTCCCTCCGCTCTTTCCGTCGCCGCGAATGGTCACGCCGACGCCGGCAATGGTGAAGCGGTTGCCCGCGGTGAGGGGAGTCGTGGGCGCACCAATCGGCGACGGGTTCTTTTTAGGGGTATCGAGCTGCAGCAAGCTTACGTCGGCGGTGGCACGATGGGCCAGCATGGTCTGCATATTGAAACCGGGATGGGTGGCGACCTTTTTCACGTCCTTGAGCTGCGGCTGGTGGTCCGCGCCATATTCGACGATTTTGTAGATCGCGCCGGGCTGTACGCAATGCGCCACCGACAGCACCAGATCAGGCGCAATCAAGGTGCCGGTGCAGAAATTGCCGCGCGAGCCGACGATGGTGACGACGGAGCGACCGACACCCTCGGTTGACGGCGCCGCGCCACCGACGATCGCGTAAGCCGGCGCGACAAGCAGCGGCGCCAGGCCCGCCATCGTTCCAATCCATGTTTTCATCGCGCCAGCAATAACCCTTAACCAAGCCGATCGCCAAGAGCTGGTCGGCCGGGCATAGGAACTCCAAATCGGCAGGCGCCGGGCTTGTTCTTTGCCCGGAACGCAGGCAGAACACTTCAAATATTTAGCGCATCGGGAGTTGAAATTCGTGGCGGAACATCGGCCTTCGGCCTCCATCGAAGCCGTAGAAAACGGCCTCGCCTCGCAGGGCTATATTGCAAGCCGGCAGATCGCCACCGCGGTCTATCTGGCGCAGCAGATCGAGAAGCCGATCCTGGTCGAAGGCCCCGCCGGCGTCGGCAAGACCGAGCTGGCCAAGGCGATCGCGGCGTGGCGCGGACTCAAGATGATCCGCCTGCAATGCTATGAGGGGCTCGACGAGGCCAAGGCGCTCTATGAGTGGAAATACGCCAAGCAGCTTCTGTACACGCAGATCCTCAAGGACAAGCTCGGCGAAGTGCTCGGCGACGCCGAAACGCTTCACGCGGCATTGGATCAGCTGCACGATTTTGGCGACGTGTTCTTCTCCAAGGAATTCGTCGAGCCACGTCCGCTGTTGCAGGCGCTGGAGCAGCCCAACGGCTGCGTGCTGCTGATCGATGAAATCGACAAGTCTGATGCCGAGTTCGAATCTCTCCTGCTCGAAATTCTCAGCGATTTTCAGGTCAGCATTCCCGAACTCGGCACCGTTGTCGCCGCCGTGCCGCCAACGGTGATCCTGACATCCAACAGCGAGCGCGATCTTGGCGACGCGCTGAAGCGGCGCTGTCTTCATCTTCACATCGGCTTTCCCGAGCAAAGGCTCGAGGAACGCATTGTCGAAAGCCGCGTGCCTGGAATTTCGCAATCGCTGCGCAGGCAGATGGTCGGCTTCATCCACGAGGTTCGCACGCTTGATCTGAAGAAGCTGCCATCGGTGAGCGAGACCATCGATTGGGCGCGCGTTCTTGTGCTTCTTCAGGCGTCAGAGCTCGGCCACGAGATGGTCAAGGATACGCTCAACGTACTGCTGAAATACGAGGCCGATATCGAGGCGACGTTGCCGCAGGTCAGCACCTTTATCGCCAAGGCTTCCCATCATAACGTCTTCGGGTGAACTGGGATGAGGGAGAACCTGCATCGGTTCTTTCGCGCGGCGCGGGGAGCGGGCGTCCGGGTCTCGCCCGCCGAAAGCATCGACGCGATGCGCGCCGTGGCCAATGTCGGATTTTACGATCGCGGCATCCTGCGCGACACGCTCCTGCTGACGCTGGCCAAGACGCAGGACGAAAAGAAGGCGCTTGGTGAGTGCTTCGATCTGTTCTTCGATCATCCGGAGCCGTCGCAGGCCGCACCCGAGAATGGCGAAGGCACAGACCAGTCCGAACCAGCGGAGACTGGAGCAGCCGAAGGCGCAGGCCGTCAATCGACGGACAGCCTCGGCCCGCTCGCGCAGATGTTGCTGTCGCAGGATCGCTCGGAGATCGCAGCGGCGATCGCAAATGCATCGAGTGCGGCTGCCTTGTCCGACATCAGGTATTTCACCCAGCGCGGGATATTCTCCGGTCGCATTCTCGATGCGATGGGTATTCAACGCCTGCGCGACGATATCGACGACTTGTCGACGGCCAATCCCGCGTTGGCGGAGCGGCTGGCAGCGGCTCTCGAAGCGTTGCGCGAGACCGTTCGCGATACGGTTTCGCAAGCGTTGCTGCTCTATGGCCGCGAGGAAGCGGAAAACCTGCGCAACGAGATTTTGCGGAACGCGCCGCTATCCCGCATCGAGCCCCGGCAGGTCGAGCAGATGCGGCGCCTGATTCGTCAGATCGCGCGCCGGCTGCGCGAGCGCTACAGCAAGCCGCGTAAACGGCAGCGGCGCGGCCATCTCGACGTCCGCCGCACCATTCGCCGAAATGCGGCGTGGGGCGGCATCCCTTTCCTCACCGCCTGGAAGCGGCGGCGGCGTGACCGGCCGAAGATCGTTGCGCTCTGCGACGTCAGCGGCTCGGTGGCGCGCGTCTCCGATTTTTTCCTGCTGTTGATCCACAGCCTGCATGAAGTCGTATCCGACGTACGCTCCTTTGCGTTTTCCGGACATCTGATCGAGGTCAGCGACATCCTGGAATCCAAGACGCCGGAAGAGGCGATGCAGGAGATCATGTCCAAGGTCGGCTTCGGCTCGTCCGATTACGGCAACTCGTTCGCCGACTTCGAAAAGCAGTGGATGAGCGCGGTGACGCAGCAGACCACCGTCATCGTGCTCGGCGACGCGAGATCCAACAACCTCGATCCGCGCGCGGATATCCTTCGCCGCATCGCGGAGAGATCAAAGCGGGTTGTGTGGCTCAACCCCGAGGGACGGATGGCCTGGGGCTTTGGCGATTCCGAGATGCTGCGCTATTCGACGCTCTGCACCGTGGTGCGCCAATGCGCCACCGCGCAGCAGCTTGAGCGCGCGGTCTCGAACATCGTAGCGACGTATCAATAGGGACGAACGACTCCCATGATTGTCGTCCCCGCTTTCGCGAGGACGACGACAAATTTTTTCTTACGCGTCGATCGCATCCTTGATGCGCTTGCGCGTCAGCGGCAGGTTGCGCAACCGTTTGCCGGTGGCGTTGGCAATGGCGTTGGCGATCGATGCCGCGGCCGGTCCCTGCCCGGTCTCGCCACTGCCGAGGAAAGGCAGGCCAGGCCGATTGATGATGTGGACGTCGATGCTGTCGGGCACCGAATTGAACCGCAGGATCGGATAAGTCTGCCAGTCGATGCTGGTGATCCTGCGGTCGTCGAAGGTCACGCTTTCATACAGCGTCCAGCTCATCGACTGCATGATCGCGCCTTCGATCTGATTGGTCAGGCCATCCGGATTGACCATCTGGCCGCTGTCGACGGCCGCAACCGCGCGAACCAGACGGGGATGGCCGGTTTCGCTGTTGACTTCGATCTCGGTGGCGATGGCGCAATAGGCCGCCAGATTTTTGTAGCGCGCAAAGGCAAAACCATAGCCGCGACCGCGCGGCGCTTTCTGCTCCTTCCGCCAGCCAAAACCTTCCGCCGCCTTGGCGACGACCTCGCGTCCGCGCGGATCCTCCAGATGCTTCAGCCTGAATTCGACGGGATCGGCACCGGCCGCTACCGCGAGTTCATCCATGAAACTCTCGATCGAAAATACATTGTGATAGGCGCCAAGCCCCCGCATCGCGGAAATCCGCAATGGCATCTCCGGGATAAAGTGATGCACGACATGCGCGTTGGGGAATTTGTAGATCGGGATCGCATTGCGATCGCCGCCGCCCTCGGGCAATGGCAACGGCTTCGGCGGCGGCACGGCAAAGGGTTGCGCCATGTGCTGAGCAGCCAGCATCGATCCCGCGCCCCCGGGCCGCATCGAATGGGTGTTGCTCCAGACTTCGAAATTCCAGTCGGCGATCGCGCCGTCGGCATCGAGCGATGCCTTGAGCTTCGTCACCATCGCCGGGCCATACGGCTCCCAGCTATGCTCCTGCTCGCGCATCCATTGCACGCGGACCGGCACGCCCGGCAGTTCGCGCGCGATCAAGGCAGCATCAGCCGCGGCATCGTCGGCGCCGTTATGGCCGTAACATCCGGAACCTTCGGTGTGGATCAGGCGAACGCTTTGCAGCGGCACGCGCAGCATCTCGGCAATGCCCTGGCGGTCGGGATAAACGCCTTGAGTATGGGTCCAGACCGTCATGACACCGTCGACGGAATGCGCCACGGCGCAGGACGGTCCGATCGAGCCATGCGATTGATAGGGCCGTGTATAGGTGGCCTCCAAGGTCTTCTGGCTAACAGCGGATGGATTGCTCTGCTGGAAGATCGTCGAGTCCTGCGACGGCAGGCTGGTGAGAACATGCAGCAGATCGTCCTGCTTCGGCAGCTTCGCGGTCTCGTTCCACTGCGCTGCCGCCGACAGCGCACGCATCGCCTTGACCGCCTGAATTTCCTTTTTGGCGACGACGGCCAGAAAGTTGCCGTCGCGAACAACCTTGACGACCCCTGGCAATTTTTCAACCGCCGACAGGTCGCACTCCGTCAGTTGCGCGCCATAGCTCGGCGGCCGCACCACACGGGCGTGCACCATGCCGGGCAGGCGCATGTCCTGGACGTAAGCCGCGCCGCCGGTGACCTTGGCCGGGATATCGACGCGCGGCACCGGCTGGCCCATGATCTTGAAGGTCGCGGGATCCTTCAGCTTCGATTTTGGCTGTGCCTCCACGTGCAGCATGTCGCCCGAGACCAGTTCGCCATAGGTCAGACGCTGGCCATCCGGCGAGACCACGGCAGCATTCTCGGTTCGCAGATTTTCTTCCGGCACATCAAGGCGCCGCGCGGCCTCCGCCACCAGCAGCGCCCGCACCTGCGCGGCAGCATTCAGGATCGCGGTGCCGCTGTCCTGTGTCGAATGGCTGCCGGCGGTATAGCCTTCGTTGGCGGTGCGGCCCGTGTCGGCCGTGATGACGGTTAGCGACGCAAAGGGAACATCCAGCTGTTCGGCTGCAATCTGCTGGAACGCGGTCTTGAAACCCTGGCCGAGTTCGGCCTTGCCGGTGAAGGCCGTGATCTTGCCATCGGCATCGATACGGATCCAGGAATCCAGGAACGGCGTCTCCTTCAGACTGCCGGGAGGCTTCGGCGCCGCTGCCGCCGCTGGCAGGCTTTGATCTTCCGCGAAGGCGTTGGAGAGCGAGAAGCTGACGATGAGCGCGCCACCGCCCACAAGCACGCGGCGGCGATCGAGAATCACGGGCGCGTTCATGATGCTCTCCCTTGGAGTGTCTGGGACGCATCCGCGGTATCCATCAGCCTGGAGGCCCGGCGCACGGCGCGCAGAATCCGCATATGCGTTCCGCAGCGGCACAGATTAGGCTCCATCTCCGCGCGGATCTGCGCGTCGGTCGGCTTGGGATTTCTTTGCAGCAACGCCTGCGCCCGCATCATCATGCCGGCGATGCAGTAGCCACATTGCGCCGCCTGCTCTTCCATGAAGGCGCGCTGGATCGGCGCCGGCGCTTCGATCGTCCCCAGGCCCTCCAGCGTCGTCACCTGCTTGCCCTCGAGCAGAAGCAGCGGCGTCACGCAGGACAACACCGCCTTGCCGTCCACAATCACGGTGCACGACCCGCATTGACCAAGGCCGCAGCCGAATTTGGCGGCGTTGAGCTTGAGATCGTCGCGCAGCACGTAGAGTAGCGGCGTATCCGGATCGGCATCGATCTGGTGATCCTTACCATTGACCTTCAATGTCATCATGGCTTGTCTCGCTGCGTTGCGTCGGCCGGAGCATTGTACGGCCCCGGCGATGTCAGGAGAGATACGGTCTGCGTACGCCTTGCGTCCTCAACGGTCTTATCAACACCGGTCCACGCCGGTTGGTTGCTGAACCGGCCGCGCAGGAATTGCAACAACGCCACGATCTGCTCGTCGTTCATGCTATCGGCAAAACCCGGCATGATCGGGCTGCGCTCGCCTTCGACCGGGCGGACTCCCGATAGCACGATGTTGACGGCATTGCGCGGATCCGGGCTGCTCAGCGCAGTGCTCAGTCCTAGGTTGACGCCGCCATAGGGTAGCGCCCTGCCGGTCTCATGGCATGTCGCGCAGGCTGCCGCGTAGATGGATGCGCCGGCTGCGTTGGTCGCGGAAGCCTGCGTTGCGGTAACGCCTGCCGCCGGCACGACCGATATCTTGGCTTGCGCCAGTACGGCCTCGCCACGCTGTATGCGGTCCGGCGTCGGCGCGCCGAAAACGTCGGCCATATAGGTCGCGATCGCGTGCACGTCGCTTTCGCTGACCGAGGAGAGATTGCTGACCACTTCCGCCATCGGTCCCCGCGCCACGCCGTGATCGGGATGCCAGCCCTGGCGAAGATAGCTGAACAGCGCCTCCGTGTTCCACGGCACTGGTGACGGCGACTGCGAATTGATCGCATAAGCCTGCCAGTTGTCGACATCACCGCCGGCAAACTGGGCCTTGGGCTGCTCCGCGCCTAATACATTGCGCGGCGTATGACATGCGCTGCAATGCGCCAATCCGTCGACCAGATAGGCGCCGCGATTCCATTCCGCGCTCCTGGTGCTGTCAGGCTGATAGCTGCCGCGACGCAGGAACAATAATTTCCAGCCCGCGACCACAAAGCGCTGATCGAGCGGAAAGGAAAGCTGGTTCTCGCGGGCAGCAGCGTGAACCGACGGCCTTGTCATCAGAAACGCGTAGAGCGCCTGGTCATCCTCATCGCTGACATTGGTGAAATGATCGTAAGGAAAGGTCGGATAGAGATGCTGCCCATCGCGGTTGACGCCTGACCGCATGGCGCGGCGGAACGCAGCCTCCGGCCAGCGGCCGATCCCCGTCTCCGGATCGGGCGTGATGTTCGACGAATAGATCGTGCCGAACGGCGTCGGCACCGGAAGACCGCCGGCAAAGCTGTTACCGCCACGCACCGTATGACAATCGTTGCAATTGCCGATCGCCGCGAGATCGCGGCCGCGCTTGATCAGCGCCGGATCGAACGATTGCGGCGAAGGCGGCTCGATCGCGGCGATCGCCGGTCGCCACGCCACGGCAAAAGCCGCGGCCACGCCGGCAACCAGGATACCAATGATGATTCCTGCGATCGTTCGCGGTGAGCCCGCCATGCCCTGCGCTTGCCTGTGTTGTCGATGACCGGACTATGCTTAGCACATATCCCTTGTTATCAGCGTTGCCGCAAGGCGCCGATCACCGCCTGTTGACCTTGCTTCCGATACGGCGCGCTTTCGGCGGGTGTTCACCCCCGGGGACGGGACCCACTATACGGGAGCAGAAAAAATGACCGGGAGAAAACCATGAACCAGCCGTCCGGGCTGCCATTGTCGGGCATCACCGTCGTCTCGCTTGAGCAGGCCATCGCTGCGCCGCTTGCCAGCCGGCATCTGGCCGATTGGGGCGCGCGGGTGATCAAGATCGAACGGCCCGGCAAAGGCGATTTCTGCCGCGACTATGACTATGTGATGAACGGGATGTCGAGCCAGTTCGCCTGGACCAATCGCTCGAAGGAGAGCCTGGCGCTTGACGTGAAAAGCGCCGAAGGCAAGCGCGTGCTCGACGCCCTGCTGCCGCATGCGGACGTGTTCCTGCAAAATCTGGCGCCGGGCGCGGCGCAGCGGCTCGGCCTCGACGCCGCCACGCTCGTTGCGCGCTTCCCGCGGCTGATCGCCTGCGACATTTCCGGCTATGGCAGCGGCGGCCCGTACAGCCAGAAGAAAGCCTATGATTTGCTGGTGCAGTGCGAAGCCGGATTCCTGTCGGTCAACGGCACCCAGGAACAGCCCGCGAAATGCGGCATCGCCGTCGTCGATACCGCGACCGGCATGTACATTCTGAACGGCGTGCTGATGGCGCTGTTCAACCGCGAGCGCACCGGCAAGGGCATGGCATTCGAGGTCTCGTTGTTCGATTCCATGACCGAATGGATGAGCTATCCCGCCTATTACACCGAAGGCGCCGGCAAGCCATTGGTCCGCACCGGCACCCGGCACGCCACCATCGCGCCCTACGGGCCGTTTCGCACCGGCGACGGCGGCGTGGTGTTTTTCGGGATTCAAAATGAACGGGAATGGACCGCGCTCTGCGCTCAGGTCTTGGAGAACGCGGCGCTTGCGAGCGACCCGCGCTTTTGCACCAATCCGCAGCGCATGCAAAATCGCGATGCGCTGGAGGCCTTGATCGAGCAGCAGTTCGAGAAATTCTCCGCCGAACAGGTTGTGCAGCGCCTCGACAGCGCTGCCCTTGCGAACGCCAATATGAACACAGTCGAGGCGTTCCTGCGGCATCCGCAGCTTCATGCGCGCGACCGGGTCCGCAAGGTGGGATCGCCGAACGGACCTCTGACCAGCTTTCTGCCCGCGATCACCATTCCCGGCGTCACCCCCGTCATGGGCGATATTCCTGCCGTCGGAGCGCATACCGATACGATCCTTGCAGAGCTCGGCTTGAAGGAAACCGCCGCGACATGACCACCCAGCGATTGACGCGCACCTATCTCGCCGTACCGGCGCATCGCGCACGACTCGTGCAAAACGCGGCGGCCTCGTCTGCCGATGCCGTATTCATGGATCTCGAGGACGCGGTGCCTCCGGCCGAGAAGGCCGCCGCGCTGGACGCCGCCGCGGCCGCGCTCACCACCCACGACTGGGGCACCAAAACGGTCGCGGTGAGGCTCAATGCCATCGACAGCCCATCGATCCAAGCCGAAATCAAACGCCTCGGCGGTATCCGGAGGCTCGACGCTTTCATCATTCCGAAAGCGGAGGTGGTGGCCGACATCACGAAAATCAGCCGTTGGATCATGGACGCTGCCGGGCCGCGCGATGCGCCGGTCGAGATGGAATTGCTGATCGAAACCGCGCGCGGCCTGGTCAACGTGGAAGCGTTGGCTGCGGCGGACGGCTTGGTGACTGCGTTGCACCTCGGTGTTGGTGACTTTGCTGCATCGATCGGAGCCCGTAGCGCCGAAATCGGTGCGTCACCTGCCGGATACAGACATGTCGGCAACGCGGCGGAGGGGCATCCTCAGGTTCCGCTCGATCTGTTCGCCTATCCGATGATGCGTCTGCTGGTGGCGGCCCGCGCATTTGGCCTGCGTGCGATCGACGGACCTTGCGGCGCCTTCCGCGACGCCGTTGCAACCTCATCGACGGCCGTAAAGGCGGCCGCGATGGGATATGACGGCAAGCAGGTCATCCATCCAAGCCAGATCGAAGCCACGCGCGATGCGTTCGTGCCTTCCGCGGAGGAATTGGCCTATGCTGAGCGCGCGATCGCAGCGCTTGAGGAAGCGGAGCGAAACGGTCAGGGCGCTGTGACCGTCGACGGCAAGATGGTGGACCACGCCAACATCCGGATGGTGCGGCGCTTGATGAGCTTCAAGGGGCGAGATTAAGTAACCCGTCCGAGACCTGGATCAGGCGGCGGTCGCCGGTTGAAGCTGGCTGGCAATCATGCGTTCCAGCGTTTCGACCGATTGGAAATTCTCGGGCGTGATTTCCGATTGCGGGATCGTAAAATCGAACTCGGCTTCGACGCCAAGCATGAGATTGACCATATCCATCGAGGTCAACCCGACATCCACCAGCCGCGTCCGTGGACCAATTTCGGCGGTCATTGCATTCTGCTCGAGGATCGACTTGACGAGCGCAAGGATCCTGGTTTGAACGTCGACACTAAATTCCTGCATCTCAATTTTCCATCTTGCCGCACTGAAAACGCTTGTTTAGCGCCGGCACGCTTTGAGAAACAGTGACTCTCGTTTGACGCAAACCGTCATTTTGCTCTTAACGCTAATGACGGTTGCGCAAACGTTTACCAGACCTGAGGAATCCACGAACTGTTCCGCACGGTTGATTAGCGTTAATTTTGAAAGCAAGGCTGTTTACCCTGAATTTCATCGACGCATTTGAATTAAATCCATAGCCTTGCCTCGATCAGGCGCCGCTGGCGATCGATGTGACATCGGGCGTGGTGCTGGCTCTTCTGTTTCGCCCCGACAAAGCCTGGGAGGCATACCGTCCATGAATGTGCAGGAAACCAGGCTCCGCGACTCCGTTGCGGGCAGTGTCAGCGAACAAATCCTTCTTGATCAAAGCGCCTCGTTTTTAGAGCGAACGGCCGCCGTCGCGTCTGTCGCTGCGGCAGAAGCCGCCGATGTCGATCGCGAAGCGCGCTTTCCGAAAGCTGCCATCGACGCTGCGCGTCGGCAGAAACTTCTGGGAGCGCAGATTCCAACCGCATTCGGCGGCAACGGTGCGTCGATCTTCGACATCACCGACATGTGCTACACGCTGGGCCGCGCCTGCTCTTCCACGGCGATGATCTTTGCGATGCATCAGACCAAGGTTGCCTGCCTGGTTCGGCACGGAACCGGCAGCCCCTGGCACGAAGAGCTGATGCGCCGCGTGGCGACTGAGCAACTGCTTCTCGCCTCATCGACAACGGAAGGACAGAACGGCGGAAACATCCGTTCCAGCGCCGCAGCCGTCGGCCGAAACGAGGCGGGTATCTCGCTGGTGCGCAACGCAACCGTGATTTCGTACGGCGCGCAGGCCGACGGCATCGTCACGATCGCCCGCCGCACCGACGACGCCGCTGCATCCGATCAGGTCCTGGTGGCCTTCACCAAGGACAACTACACGCTCGAACGCAGTCTCGAATGGGAGACGCTCGGCATGCGCGGCACGTGCAGCGCGGGCTTCGAACTGAAGGCGACGGGCTCATCCAATCAGATCTTCCCTGAAGCCTATGACAAGATTCACGCGCAGACGATGACGCCCGTCGCCCATCTGTGCTGGTCATCGGTCTGGGCTGGTATCGCCGCGGCGGCCGTCGATCGCGCTCAATTATTCATTCGCAAGGCGGCCCGCGGAGCCGGCGGCCAGATGCCGCCCGGCGCTGCGCACTTTACCTCGGCCAAGATGACGCTGACGAAACTGCGCGCCTTGATTACCTCGACGCTCGACACCTACGCCAACCACGAACATGACGAGCGAGCGCTCTCTTCGCTCGACTTCCAGTCTTCGATCAATCTGCTCAAAGTGGAAGCCTCCGAGCTTGCGGTCACGACCGTGATGCACGCGATGCGCGCCTGCGGCCTGGCGGGATATCGCAACGACGGCGAATTCAGCGTCGGCCGTCTGCTCCGCGATGTCCTTTCATCGCCGCTGATGATCAACAACGACCGGATCCTCACCAACATCGCGACCGCAAGCCTGATGAGCGCCGTGCCCGCGACCTTGCGCGACTGAGCCGAAACCGTCGTACCCAGGAAGCCTGACCATGAACATAACCATCCGGACGATTCCATCGGAGACCGCACAGCAAGCTGCTGATCCCCTGGATCACCTCGCCGACGTCCTATTCCACAAGATGGGCACCGACGGCGTCTATGCCCGTACCGCGCTGTACGAAGACATGGTCGAACGGCTCGCCGCGCTGATCACACGACATCGCGAGCCCGACACCGAAGTGATGCGCTTTCCGCCAGTCATGAACCGCGGCCAGCTTGAGAAATCCGGCTATCTGAAGAGCTTTCCCAATCTGCTCGGCTGCGTCTGCGGGCTCCACGGCACGGAGCGCGAGATTCATTCCGCTGTCAGCCGCTTCGACGCCGGCGGCGACTGGACGACGTCGCTCTCCCCTGCAGATCTCGTGCTTTCGCCGGCGGCCTGTTATCCGGTCTATCCAATCGCTGCGGCCCGGGGCCCGCTGCCATCGGGCGGCTTGCGGTTTGACGTCGCTGCCGATTGTTTCCGCCGCGAACCGTCGCGCCATCTCGACCGGCTGCAATCGTTCCGGATGCGGGAATATGTCTGCATTGGCAATCCTGACGACGTTTCCGACTTCCGCGAACGCTGGATGGTACGCGCGCAGGCGATTGCGCGCGATCTCGGCCTGACCTTCCGGGTGGATTACGCCAGCGATCCGTTCTTTGGCCGCGTCGGTCAGATGAAGGCGGTCAGCCAGAAGCAGCAATCCCTGAAATTCGAACTGCTGGTGCCGCTGCGTTCCGAAGAGCAGCCGACCGCCTGCATGAGCTTCAATTATCACCGCGATCATTTCGGCACGACCTGGGGCATCACCGATGCCAACGGCGAGCCCGCGCATACCGGCTGCGTGGCATTCGGCATGGATCGTCTCGCCGTGGCCATGTTCCACACCCACGGAACAGATGTCGCCAAATGGCCGGCCGACCTGCGCAAGTTGCTCGGCCTTGCGCCGTGACGCATGGAAGTGGCTGGTAGACGATCGTGTCCAAACAACAAATCCGATGCCGGGAGATCGCCGAGACCGATATCGATACGGTCGCGGAGCTTTTGACGCGCGGATTCGTTGGCCGATCGCGCGAATACTGGACGCAAGGGTTGCGCCGTCAGGCCGCGCGCGAGGTGCCCAAAGGCTACCCACGCTTCGGCTACATGCTCGATCATGGCGGGCTGCCGGTCGGCGTGCTCTTGCTGCTGTACACGACCAGGACGGACAACGTCGAGACGACGATCTATTGCAATCTGTCAAGCTGGTATGTGGAACCGGCGTTTCGAAATTACGCCCCGCTGCTGACCAAGATCGCGCAGAAGTACAAGGAAGTTACCTACATCAATATCAGTCCCGCGACGTGGACCTGGCCCATCATCGAGACACAGGGCTTCAATTCCTATTGCAGCGGATTGTTCTTCTCCATTCCGGCGCTGTCACTCGTCAGGCCGGGCATGACCATCGAGACCATCTCGCCCGATGCGACAGCGATCGAAGGCCTGGCCGCATCCGACGTCGAGTTGCTGACCCGGCACGCACGATATGGCTGCCTCAGCCTGGTATGTCGCACGGCCGGCGGCGACGCCTTGCCTTTCATCCTGCAGCCGGTGCGCATCCGTAAAGGATGGATTGCGCCGCCGGCGATGCAGCTGATTTATTGCCGAGATATCGCCGAATATGTCCAATGCGCCGGCGCCATCGGGCGGCTTCTCATCCCACGCGGCAAGATCTCTGTCATTCTCGACGCCAACGGCCGCGTCCCCGGCCTCGTCGGCATCTACACCAAATGGCGCGGCCGCAAATACTTCAAGGGCCCTCATCGGCCCCGTCTTGCTGATCTGACCGACACCGAGCTCGTGCTGTACGGCCCGTAGGGTTCAGGCGTGGGCAAAGTCCCAGTAAAGTTTCCGCGCCCGATGGTAGAACGGCCCCGGTTGCAACGACCGGTCGTCAATCCGGATCACCGGCGCGACCTTGGCGAAATTTCCGCTTGAGAAGATTTCATCGGCCCGCTGGAAATCGGCGTAGCTCAGGGTCGTTTCGACGACCTTGACGCCGTCAGCGCGCAGCAACGCGATCACCCGCTGCCGCGTGATGCCGTTCAGAAATGTCCCGTTCGGCGCCGGCGTATAGACGACGCCACCTTTCGCCATGAAGACGTTCGAATTGCCGAATTCGGCGACATTGCCTAGCATGTCCAGCATGAGACAATTGGTGAAGCCGCGCGTCTGCGCCTCGATCAGCGCGCGGGAATTGTTGGGATAGAGGCACGCCGCTTTGGCATCGACCGGCGCGCTCTCCATGGTCGGCCGGCGGAAAGGCGACAGCGTGATCGACGCGCCAGTCGGCTGCGGCATCGGCGCTACATAGATACAGAGACACCAGTTTGTCGTCTCGGCATCGAACAGCACGCCGCCGCCGCTGCCATTCTGAGCCCAGTACATCGGGCGGATGTAAAGTTCGGCATTGGCATCGAAGCGGGCAATTCCCTCGCGTGCGAGCCCAAGCCAGGTTTCAGCATCGACAACGGGCTTCAGCTTGAAATTGACCGCGGACTGATTGACCCGCGCGCAATGCCGGTCGAGATCCGGCGTCACACCTTCGAAAGCGCGCGCGCCGTCGAAAACGGTCGATCCGAGCCAGGCTGCATGCGTGCGGGGTCCCATGATCGGCACATTGCCTTCATGCCACGCGCCTTCAAAAAACGTCCAAGTCTGGGAAAAATTGACCGGTGCTATCGTCTGCGCCATTTTTGCTATCCACGCTGTGGTCCTGCGGAACCGCACGCAGCGGCGCTATTATCATCAGAATTACTAAGGATTTCGTTGCGGAGATCGAGCGACGAACTGACGAGCGTCGAGTACACAATTTGTTAGTCATAACCGTGCCGTGCACGGCGTCAAAATACGATACGGCGTCCGATATCCTTTGATTCAAATTTTAATCAACTCCCGGCTCTCCATTAGGGTTATTTCATCAATCTCTTCGTGAATTATTGCCGGGCTTATGACTCCTCTCTAAAAACAATGCGGGGCGAATAAGACGCATATTGAAATGCGCAACGCCAACGCGAGGTGCACGATGCGCAACGAAACCATTGCAATTCACGCCGGCTACGACCCCGATCCAACAACCAAATCCGTTGCCGTTCCAATCTACCAGACGGTCGCCTACGCCTTTGACAGCGCCGATCACGGCGCCGCTCTGTTCAACCTTGAGGCGGAAGGTTTTCGTTACAGCCGAATTGCAAATCCAACCACGTCGGTGCTTGAAAAACGCATCACTGAGCTGGAAGGCGGCGTCGGTGCGCTCGCGGTCGCCAGCGGCCAGGCTGCGCTGCACTATGCTTTCGTTAACGTAGCCGATACCGGCGGAAACATCGTCTCCGTTCCACAACTCTATGGAACAACGCACACCCTACTCTCGTATATTCTGCCACGGCAAGGCATCAAGGCCCGCTTTGCCGATAGCGATAAGGCCGACGCGATCGAGCGACTGATCGACGAGGATACCAAGGCCGTATTTTCGGAAACGATCGGCAATCCGGCCGGCAATATCTGCGACATCGAAGCGCTTGCGAAAGTCGCGCACCGGCATGGCGTGCCACTTATCGTCGACAACACCGTCGCAACGCCGATCCTGCTGAAGCCCTTCGATTACGGCGCCGATATTGCCGTTCACTCGCTGACCAAGTTTCTCGGCGGCCACGGCACGACGCTCGGCGGCGCCATCGTCGACAGCGGTCGCTTTCCGTGGGCCGAGCATGCGAGCCGCTTCCCGGCCTTCAATGAACCCGACGAGTCCTATCACGGTCTTGTCTATGCCAAGCAATTCGGCACCAGCGCCTATATTCAACGAGCACGTAGCGTCTACCAGCGAACGATGGGATCCGTTCTTTCACCCTTCAACGCCTTTCTGCTGCTGCAGGGGATCGAAACGGTGGCGTTGCGCGTCGAGCGCCATGTCGAGAACGCGCGCAAGGTTGCGGAATTCCTGCGCAACGATCCTCGCGTCGCGTGGGTGAATTATGCCGGTTTTACCGACAGCCCCTATTATGAACTCGTCCAGAAATACCTGAACGGCCAGGCCTCGTCGCTCTTCACCTTCGGCATCAAGGGCGGTCTTGAAGCCGGAAAAAGCTTCTATGATTCACTGAAGCTGATCACGCGGCTCGTCAATATCGGCGACGCGAAATCACTGGCCTGCCATCCGGCCTCGACCACGCATCGCCAGATGTCGCCCGAACAGCAGCGCACGGCCGGCGTTCTGCCGGAAACGATCCGGCTTTCGATCGGCATCGAGCATAGCGCCGATATTATTGAGGATATCGATCAGGCACTCGCTCAGGCCTGTTCACAGCGTCAGCGGCTTGAAGCCGCGGAATAGATCGGCCGGGACCTGGCATGACAGTGCTGTTCGACAAACATCGGCCCATCATCAGTCCCGCGCTGGCACCCACGCAGCTGCGCGAGGTCGATGAATTCCGGAATCACCAAAAAGAGGCTGATGCCGTACTCACCATCGGCCTGATCAACAACATGCCGGACTCCGCGCTGCAGGCGACCGAGCGCCAGTTCACGCGCCTGCTGCAGGCAGCCGCAGGAAACAGCCACATCCATTTCCATTGCTTTTCGCTGCCCTCCGTGAAGCGGTCGCAGCAGGCAAAGCAACTGATGCACGGACGCTACAGGGACATCGCCGATCTCGATCGCCTGCACATCGATGGGCTGATCGTAACTGGCGCCGAGCCGAACGCGGCGATCCTCCCCGAGGAGCCGTTCTGGCAAGACCTCACCGGGATCATCGACTGGGCGGAAGCCAACACGCGTTCGACGATCTGGTCATGCCTTGCAGCGCACGCCGCGGTGCTGCATCTCGACGGGATCAAGCGCCAACGGCTCGATGCAAAATGCTCAGGCGTTTACGACTGCTTCAAGGTCGCCAATGATGGGCTGACGAAGGATATCACGTCGCCGCTCAGGGTCGCACATTCGCGCCTCAATGCGCTGCGCAAGAGCGATTTGACGGCGAGCGGATATCAACTGCTGACCGAATCTCCGGAAGCCGGCGTCGACATCTTCGTCAAGCAGCTGCGCAGCCGCTTTGTCTTCTTCCAGGGCCATCCGGAATACGACGCGTTGTCGCTGCAACGGGAATATCTGCGCGACATCACCCGGTATCTCGCGCGTCAGCGGGATAAATTTCCAACCGTGCCCGCAAATTATTTTGACACAGAGACCGAACGAAAACTTGCCAATTATCAGAAGCGCGCCATGGCTGAGCGACAAATTCCGCTAAGTGTCGAGCTTCCAAAACTCACGCTTCGTCCGGATCTTGCAATCAGCGCGGCGGCATCGACGATCTTCCGGAATTGGCTCGAATATCTCTCCGAGGGCGTCGAACCCGTGGCTGAAACTACGCATCCTCGATAGAGAGCCGCTTATTATGTCCCCGCTGTGGTCATCATTAAAGGCGCGCGTGAGCAACCGGCTCGCGCGGCATCTGTGCGCCACGCCGCACCGATTGCTCAATACGCAGCCGATGGTCAGCTTTACCTTCGATGACGCCCCCGTCAGCGCGGCGACAACCGGCGCCGGTATGCTTGAGGAGCACAGCGCGCGCGGGACGTTCTATGTATCCGGCGGGCTTGCGGATAGCTGGTCCGGCAACTGGACCGCTATCGGCGCCGAGCACATTGTCAGCCTGCACCGCAGGGGACATGAAATCGCCTGCCACACGTTTTCGCACACGCGCGCCACCGACCTTACCGCGGCAACGATGGCAGCGGAGATTGAGAGCAATCGCCGCTACCTGCTGGCGCTGGACCCATCCATCAAGATCGAGAATTTTGCCTATCCCTACGGCACGGGCTCCGTCTGGCGTAAGGGTCAGCTCGGAAAAATCTTTCGTTCATCGCGCGGCATCCTTCCCGGTGTCAACAGCGACACCGTGGATCTGCAATATCTGCGCGCCATGCCACTGATCGACGGTCAGGTCGACCATGACAGCATCGAACGCGCATTCGACGAAGCTATCGACAGGAAGGGCTGGGTCATTTTCTATAGTCACGACGTCGCGACCAAGCCGAGCCTTTACGGATGCTCACCTTCACTGCTGCGCCATGCCCTGGAGGCGGCGTCGCGCCGCAAAATCCACAATCTGAGCATTGCCGACGCGCTGCGGGCGGCTGGCGTCTGAACGCCTTTACCGGCATAAAGCCGTCGTTCGAGGGCCTGCACGAATATTTCGCTCCAATCCGATTTGAAAGTGAATAGGCGTGACGGCCCGAATCAGGAATAGACCTGAAGCGTGGCCAACCTCACTCCCAACGCGCTCTCCCTGCTGAATTCCGTGTTCGGCCTGCCGGCCTTTCGGGGCGAGCAGGAAGAAATCGTCAGGCATGTCACCGATGGCGGCAACTGCCTGGTGCTGATGCCGACCGGCGGCGGCAAGTCGTTGTGCTATCAACTGCCATCACTGTTGCGCGGGGGCTGCGGCATCGTGGTCTCGCCGCTGATCGCGCTGATGCGCGATCAAGTGGCGGGCCTGCTTGAGGCCGGCGTCAAGGCCGCGGTCTTGAATTCGACGCTATCGCGGGACGAGGCCGAAGCGGTCGAGCAGCGGCTGCTCGCCGGTGATCTTGACCTGCTCTATGTCGCGCCGGAACGGCTGCTGACGCCGCGCTGCCTTGCCCTGCTCGGCCGCGCCAGGATCGCCTTGTTTGCGATCGACGAAGCGCATTGCGTATCGCAATGGGGCCATGACTTCCGCCCGGAATATATCGGCCTGTCCGTCATATCCGAGCGTTTTCCAAACGTTCCGCGCATCGCGCTGACCGCGACGGCCGACGAATTGACGCGCCAGGAGATCACCGATCGCCTCGGGCTTGCTAATGCCCCGCGCTTCGTCGCGAGCTTCGATCGGCCGAACATCAAATATGAGATCGTCGGCAAGCAAAACGCGCAGACACAGCTCAAGGCCTTCATCACTGAGCGCCACGCCGGCGACGCCGGGGTCGTCTATTGCCTGTCACGCGCCAAGGTCGAGGACACTGCCGCCGCGCTGACCAGAGCCGGCGTGCCGGCGCTGCCCTATCATGCCGGCCTCGACGCCCGCCTGCGCGCGCGCCATCAGGATCGCTTCATCAATGAGGACGGCATCGTGATCGTCGCCACGATCGCGTTCGGCATGGGCATCGACAAGCCCGATGTGCGGTTCGTCGCGCATCTCGATTTACCGAAGAGCATCGAGGCCTATTATCAGGAAACCGGGCGTGCAGGACGCGACGGCAAGCCCTCCAGCGCCTGGATGGCTTATGGCCTGTCGGATATCGTGCAGCAACGCCGCATGATCGAGGAGTCCGACGGCACCGAGGCGTTCAAGCGTGTCTCGATCGGCAAGCTCAACGCCCTTGTCAGTCTGGCCGAAACCACGGACTGCCGGCGAAGCCGCCTGCTCGGATATTTTGGCGAGACCTCGAACGCCAAATGCGGCAATTGCGACAATTGCCTGTCGCCACCGCTGGTTCGCGACGGCAAAGTCATTGCGCAGAAACTATTATCCTGCGCCTATCGCACCGGGCAGCGTTTCGGCGCGATGCATCTGATCGATGTTCTGATCGGCCGTACGACGGAACGCGTCACGCAGTTTGGACACGACAAACTGTCGGTGTTTGGAATAGGCCGCGAACTGAACGAAAAGCAGTGGCGTTCCGCGCTGCGCCAACTGGTGGCAATGGGCCATCTTCAGTCCGACAACGAAGCCTTTGGTGCGCTGAAGCTGACCGACTCGGCGCGCGGCGTGCTGAAGGGCGAGACCGCGGTATCACTCCGAGAAGAACCCGCAAACCTGCGCAACCGCGCCAGCCGAACCAAATCGAGGCGCGGCGATATTGCTTCCGATGCGGCCCCTCCCGGTGACGCTGGCGATATGGCTCTGCTCGGCAGGCTGAGGGCGTGGCGTTCCGAAGTGGCGCGCAAGCATGGCGTCCCGGCCTATGTCGTGCTGCATGATGCCACGATCGACGGCATCGCATCGTCACGTCCGAGGACACCAGATGCGCTCCGCGGCATCCCCGGTATCGGCGACAAGAAGCTCGAACGCTATGGGCGTGACCTGATCGCGCTGGTGAACGCCGCGGAAGGCTGACCGACCCGGATTGTTCGGAATTACCGGTGCATTCAAGGGCTAATTCATGGGCAACGATTGCCCTGTTCGGTCGCAATTAAGGTTTCGCTAACCGAAATTCCCAAGGGTTCCTCCATTTAAGCATTGTACGTATGTAGCCCCAGGAGGGGGCGATGCGCGATAATATGTCCGAGGCGGTGAACGGCCGCTATGACGGCCCTGCAACGGTCAACTATCGCAATCCGCTTAATTTGCTGATCCTCGGCGGGATCATGCTGATCGCGGCCATCGCGATCGGCACTTCCTTCACGATCGTGAATTTTCGGCAGCGCGCCCTGCAGAAGAGCGAGCGCGAGCTTCAAAACACCGTTCTGCTGCTTTCCCGTCATTTTGACCGGGAGCTAGAGAATTTCGACGCCGTCGAAAGAGATCTGACCCGGCGAATGCAGTCGACGGGCACGCCGGAAGCGTTCAAAAACCAAATGTCAGGTGAGGCCGCACACGCCGCCCTGCAAACATTCGTCAGCGGGACGACGGATGTCGCCGGGATAAATGTTTACGATGCAAATGGACAACTTATCAACTCGTCCCTGTTCTGGCCGCTCCCCGCCATCAACGTTGGCGATCGGGCCTACTTCAAGGAATTGAAGGCCGATCCTTCACCTGCTGTTGTCGTCGCGCCGGTCTACAGCCGTTTCACGGGCGGATGGACCACCGTCGTCGCGCGCAACGTGGTTGGACCGAATGGCCAGTTCTTGGGTGTCGTTTCCAGAGGCTTGCGGCCAGCCAACTTCGAGAAGTTCTTCGAATCCGTGGCGCTTGGTGAAGGGGCTGCAATTTCGATGCTGCATCGCGATGGTACGCTGCTGGCGCGCTATCCCCATGTCGAAAACATGATCGGGCAGAATTTGAACGGAGCTCCGGCCCAGAAGCTTCTGCAGAACGCGGACCATGGGACATTGCGTTTGCATAGTCCCGTCGATGGTGAAGACCGCCTCGCCTCGGCTCGTGTTTTGAGCCAGTTTCCTCTGTCGGTTCTCGCGACGATCAAGGTTTCGAGTGCACTGGCGGACTGGCAAGAACAAACACGGTTCCTGGTTGGCGCGGCCGCGCTTGCGGCTCTCGCGATTGGTCTTACCTTGTTTCTTATCGTCCGGAAACTTTCGGAGCAGCATCAGAACTCCGAACGAAGACTTGCGCTCGAAAAAGAACGCCTCGATACCGCCGTCAACAACATGACGCAGGGCCTGTTGCTGTATGATCAGGACGGACGGATTGTTCTATTCAACCAACGCTATCTGGAAATGTATGGCCTGTCGCGAGATATCGTGAAACCAGGCCTGCATTTTCGCGACCTGATCGCCTATCGAAAAGCACTCGGCTCGTTCAAGGGCGACGTCGACGCGTTCTGTTCGCGCACCCTGAGCAACGTGGCTGAAAAGAAAGCCACCCATACCATCATTGAAACCCCTGACGGGCGCGAGATTGAGATCGGCAACCAGCCGCTGAAAAGCGGCGGATGGGTCGCCACCCAGGAGGACATCACGGAGCGGCGGCGCGCCGAGAAGAAAATTGCGCATCTTGCGCATTACGACGCGCTGACCGATCTGCCAAACCGCGTACTGTTTCGCGAACAGCTCGAGCGCGAGCTCGAGAGAACGAAGCGAGGCGAGCAGCTCGCGATGCTCTATATCGATATCGACGAGTTCAAAAGCGTCAACGATTCCCTTGGTCATCCCGTCGGCGACGAACTTCTCAAGGCGGTGGCATCGCGCTTGCGGAACTGCGTCAGGGAAACGGACTTCGTTGCCCGGCTCGGCGGCGATGAGTTTGCCGTCGTCCAAACCGGGGTCGGGCAACCAAGCGACGTCATGGAGCTCGTCAAGCGAATCTATGAAACCATCCGCGAGCCCTACGAATGTCTCGGCCATCATGTCACGACGGACGCCAGCATCGGCATTGCGATGGCTCCCCACGACGGCACTGATCTCGATCAGCTGCTCAAGAGCGCCGATCTGGCCATGTATGGCGCCAAAAGCGATGGCCGCCGGACCTATCGCTTTTTCGAGGCGGAGATGGATGCCCGGGTCAAGGCGCGCCGTACGCTGGAACTGGACATGCGTCAGGCCATTGTCGACGGCGCCTTCGAGCTGCATTACCAGCCGGTCGTTAATTTGCACAGCAACGAGATCGTCGGCTGCGAGGCGTTGTTGCGCTGGCGCCATCCTGTCCGCGGGATGATCTCTCCCGCCGAATTCATTCCGATCGCGGAGGAGACCGGCCTGATCTGCGAGATCGGCGACTGGGTGCTTGCTACTGCTTGTGCGGAGGCGGCGGGCTGGCCGTCAAACATCAGGCTTGCAGTCAACGTTTCGCCGGTCCAGTTCAGAAGTCACGCGTTTTCGCTGAAGGTAGCCAATACGCTGGCGGCGACCGGTTTGTCGGCCAACCGGCTCGAGCTCGAAATCACCGAAGCCGTGCTGATCCGTGACGACGAAACGGCTCGGACTCTGCTGCAGCACCTCCGCTCCCTCGGTGTGCGGATCGCGCTCGATGATTTCGGCACGGGATATTCTTCATTGAGCTACCTGCGACGATTCCCGTTCGACAAGATCAAGATCGATCGCTCTTTCGTCGACGGTATTACGGAATCCGACGGATCATCCTCGATCGTGCAGGCGGTTATCAACATCGCCAACGCGCAAAACATGACGACAACAGCCGAAGGTGTCGAGACCGAGTCGCAAAGAGAGATGCTGCGGGATCTCGGTTGCACCGAAATGCAGGGCTTCCTGTTCAGTCGCCCGCGGCCGGTTATGGAAATCAGGTCGCTGCTGTCGCCGGAAACAAATTGCGTGGCTGCGGCATAGCCGGCGCAGGAAGAATTTATAATTAATCGAGCTCGCTCCTCGCTGGCTCGCTTTGCGAACCCGTCTCAGGCCCGAAACGATCTTCCGATCGCCCGCCTTTGCGTTCCGGCCGAGAAGCGACGCCGAGCAGCGGCGCTACGGATGCGGGTTCTGCGAATCTTTCCCGTTGGCGACCCAGACGTCGCTTTGCTTGATCCGCTGAATCAGAGCTTCGGGATCGAATTTTCGGAAACCCGACGGTATCTCGAACATTTGCGCAGGCTGTGGCTCGTCGCGAACGTTCTGGGCTGCAATAACGGCGCCGTCCTCGGTCTTGATTCGCAGCGGAAATTTGCGCGCGGGATCGATCCAGCCGAACAGCTCTCGGTTCGGAGCCAGGACCGCGCGGTAGGCAATTGTACCGTTGCCGTCGATCGTCTCCTCTCCGATTCGCTCGCAGCGCCAATTGCCCTGATTTGAGCCCTGATCCGCAACGCCAGCCACTTTCGCCATGGCTTCCCACTGCCGGCAGGGATCGTCCGGATCGACCTGCACGAACATTCGGGTGAGCCGGCTCGACTGGCGGGCGTCCATGAACTGCCGTGCGGCGGGCCGCACGAAAAAAGCAGCCGGCTTTGCCCCGTCGATTACAAAAAAACCATCCGCAAGTTCCGGCGTTTCAATGCGCACCTTGTCGCTGGAAACGCGCAGCCTACCGGCCGGCGCCAACGCACCGTCATCCTTCAGCGTAACGAGATCGGCGGAAAATTGCTGCGCCTGCGCCGAAACGCGGCCACAGAGCAAGAAGCCCACAACAGCAAGCAAGCTCAACCATGACCGGTTGGACAGCAAAACAATCATTGGGCCTTTGGTCATCGTCAAGATCCGTTGGGCGTCATTCGCCATGTGGGCTGGTTGACAAAAAAGCGACGCCGACCGAGCCATCAGGCTCGATCGGCGCCACCTCAGCAATGGGCTAGATTACAATCACTCGGTGTAGGGCTGAGTGACCGCGTGGCTGAAGTCGAACGCATCGAACAGGTCAGCAAGCGCCGGGCTGTTGGTCGGCACGTACGGATTGCTCTTCGAGGCTGTCGGGTTCGGAAAGTTGTCGCGGCTGCGGTTCGTGAGCGGCTTCAGGTTCCAGTTACGCTCGATGAACTTCATCAACGACACGTGGTCGCCGTAGTTGTGATAGACCTTGCCGCCGGTCGAATACGGCGAGAGGATCAGAAGCGGAATGCGGGGTCCGTCGCCGAAGAAGTCCATCGACTGGATGAAGCCCGAGTCCCAGTAACCGCCAGCTTCGTCCCAAGTTACGAACACCGCGGTTTCCGCTTTCAACTGCGGATTGGCGTCGAGCGCATTGAGGACGTTGAGGACGTAGCCTTCGAACAAGTCGACCTTCGAGCTGGACGGATGACCGTCGAGCAGACCGTCCGGCTTGCCGAACGACACCGAAGGCAGGGTGTTGTTCTGGATCGCCGTGATCAGATCGGCAGTGTCCTTGACATGCGCCGTCCGGATGGCCGGGTCGGCCATGATCGAGGTCGCATATTGGAACGGATTGCAGATCTGGCAGTAGGCTACGCCAACGGCGTTCGCCGGATCGGCAACCGCCGCAGCCGACAGGTTCGGGCTGGTCGGGTTCGCCGCAACCGCTTCATTCGAGAGTGCCACGGCGGCATTATACGAGCCGCCATAATAGGCCCACGGAATGCTCTTTTCCATCAGAGCATCGCCGATGGTCTTGACCGGTGACGGCGGAAGGTTGCCAGCGCCCGACAGCGCACCGTTCGGCAGATAGCCGGGGTTGGTGTTGTCAAGCATGTAGTAGTGGTTGGGCTGGCAGTTCGGCTCTGCCGCGTAGGGCAGATTCTCGAGATAGGTCACGATCGGCTTGACACCAGGCTGGTTGATGTCGGCGCAAGCACTGAACGCGTTATCGGCCGTGTACTGGTTGACGGTGCCCGTGACCGGGTTCGGGTTCGCAATCTGGTTTGCGGGCGGCGTGATTGGGTTGCCTTTGCCGTCGCTCCAGAACGCAGCGTCGCCGGTGCCGAGCATGAAGTGGTTGGCGCCGGTGCCACCATGGAACGATTGATGGAAGTTATCGCTCAGGGTGAAGCGGTCGGCCAGTTCCTTCAGGATCGGAGCTTCTTCCTGCTCCGCATTGTAGAAGCCCATCGAGTTGGCCATGCTGTTGTTCTTGGCATAGGTCGCCATCACGAAGGGGAACAGGTCGGCCAGACAGCCCGAGCTGTTGGTCTTGGTCGCGTTGCCGACGCTGCAATCGTCTTGCTGCCAATCCTGGTAGAAGCGGTGCGTGGTGTCGCCGGTGTAGTCGTCGTCGGTGAGTATCGGCCCCTGCAGCGGGAACGGACCCGTCAGAGAGCCGGCGCCGGGAACGCGGGTATCAAGAGAGCCGGTCGGCAGGTTGGTGGCGCCGGTGGTCAGGATGTCCAGGCTCGCCGGATCGATGTCCTTCTCGACGCTCGCTTCGGCGATCGTCTTGAACGGAGCACCGGTGTCGCTCTGCGCAGACGGGGCACCATTGGTGTTGGGCTGCGGCATCGCGTTGGTCGCGCTGTAAGGCGACTTGCTGATGGCCGGAGCGCCGATGTAGTACGAAGTCTGCGCGGCGACCGAATACTGCTGCGCCTGGGCGAAGTTCGGGCCTGGCGTGCCGTCCTCGTTGACAATGCCCTTTGAGAGCAGGTTCGAGATCGTCTGACCCGCGCCCTTCGGCTTGTACACACCGAAGGTGTGGTCGAGGCCGCGATTTTCACCGATCAGGATGATGACGTGCTTGATCGGCGAAGCGGTTTTCGCGGTTTCGGCCGGGTTGGACCCGTTGCCGTTACCACCCTTGCCTTTGTTGAGCAGGTTGTTGAGATCCTGATCGATCTTGTTCTGGACTGCGTTGAGGAAGCGGTTGGGATGCGAGCGCAAATCCCAGTTGCTTCGTCCCACGTTGTTGGCAGCGAAGCCCGCGGTAGCGATAGCCATCGTCGAAACGATGCACACCGCTGTCGTGGCCTTCCATCTTCTACTCAAATTGAATGTCGGTTTCATTGTCGACCCCAAGGTTAAAGTTAACGTTGCGCTAGTTAGTGGGTCAACATGACGCACGCATATCGATGATGTGAACGCGCAAAAGAAATTCAGAACGATTCAAAAAATCTTTCGCCGAAGAACTTTTCGTGCTGCTCGCGCAAGAAATTTGGAGAGAAACACGGATTTCATTAGCGCGTCGCCTGCATCGCAAAGGATGACGGCGCGCGTATCAGCATGCTTTCCGCAAACAGCCGCACGATTCCATGAAAAATCGAATCAGGTGGATTCGGTGACGCCGCGAATCACTGCAGAAATTAATCTGCTCGAGCGGAAAAATTATTTTCCGCTCTTCGAACAATAATTCGATAAAATGCGAACGTCAGTGCGACACGTGCTTCGACTGCATCACCTGCCGTAGCGCCCCGTAATGCGAATCATGCACCGCGGGATTGAACAATGACCACGGCTCCGCGCTGGCCAGCACCGCGGGAACAGCGGCTGCCATGAGAGAACGATAGTTCTTGAAGTCGGTGGCCGCATCAGAAGCCCGGCCGTCCGCGACCGCCATGTCGATTCGCCGCAAGGTAAGAACGAGCTCCTTGAGAGCCGTGCGCGCAAGGACCCGCTGCTGTTCGCCACCCGACACGCTGGTGTTCTTCCGATCGGGATACTGTTCGGTGAGTTCACGCAATTCATTGCCGATGGTATCGACCGCGAGCGAAACCACATCCTTGTCACCCGCCGGAATCGCAACTCCGAGAACGGTGGTGAAATCGTTGATTTCCTTCAGCGATGCGCTGGCGCCGTCGTGCTCGTAAGGCAGCGTACCGTCTCCTACCGCGGTAAGATAGGCGACGAGATCCTGCCGATCCTGTGTGGACAGGCCGAGATCGAACACCCGATCGAAATGCCCCACCACCTGGTCGTAATTGTCGAAGCGGCCATCGTGGAAATATGGCGCGTTGAAATCAGCGTTACGCAGCGTCGGTGTCTTGAAAAGACCTCCCGAGCCGACATCGTGCTGCTGATGATCAACGAATGCGCCCGAAGGAACGTGACAGCCGGCACAGCTCAGATTAGGATCGTGCGGAAACGGCTTTGAGAACAGCGCTTCACCGCGACGCTCCGAATCGCTGGCCTTCCCGATCAATCGCCCGCCCGGACCGAGACTCGCATTGGGCAGGAAGTCGATGTCCTGGATGTAGGCAACGAGGGCATCGAGGATGGCCGGCGACGGTTCAGGACCTGAGAACTCATTAACGATGACGTTGTGGACGAAATCGCGCAGCGACGCCATGCGACCGTCATGGCCATAGGGCGCGAGGTACCGCGCGCCGCGCAGGCTCGGGATCGTGACCGGATCGAGCACGAAATTGTCGGCGTTCGGATTAAACAGCGGCCCGGTGGTATCGAAATTGCCGGGGCGCGTCGACATCTTCGGCATGAAGAACTTGGCGTTGCCGGCGCCATTGACATGACAGGTCTCGCAGCTCACGCTGGCCTGCCGCGCCACTCCGCCGAGGATCGACGGCGAACTGAAGGCCAGATTGCCGAGGTTGATCATATACGACTTGCCGCCGGCGATTTCGGAGTGGAATATCTCGCGCGGCTTGGTAAGCGCGTCTTCGTTCAGCTCGGTTTTCGGGGGCAACGTGGTTTGATCGCCATCGACCGGAAAGGCCATGACGCGCCCGTAAGCACCAACGAGCAGCAGGCCAAGCGCAACGGCCGGGATCCCTAAGCGGCGGATCTTCATCTTGAAGCGGCCTCCAGCGTGGAACGCCGCAACCCCAGTTTGTTCGAGGCGTCCTGCAGCGTGACCACCAGTTCTTCACTGGCGCGTCGCAATGCTGGAATATCGACGTGCTGCAAATCCGGCGCGGCAACGATCTTCTTGAGCTGCTCGATCCTTACATCCACGGAATCGGCGAGCCTGGGGTCGGCGGCCCGGAGCGCAGCTGCGAAAATCGTGTGATAAGCGAACTCGATGCCGCTGACATTGTTACGCATATCGTCGAGTGACGTTCCGCTGATTCGCGATTCGCCACCATCGGCCTTGCTCTCGCCGACCTCGTAGGCCAGCCGCACGGTCCCGTCCAACAGGCCTTGTGGCGTCAGCGGCATGTCGCGAAGCTTGCCGTGAAGACTGTCAAGATGCTCGACCAGCGCGCCGGCGTCGTTCCCGACATCGGTGCGACCGGCGCCAAACAGCGTGGCCTCGATGGCATGAAAGCCGCTATCGGCGTTGGGCCAGGCGTCGATCTGGGCGTCGAGTTCGGGAACAAAGCCCGCCGTGAACACTTCCGATCGTTCCCATCCGGCGCGGGCCGAAATCCACGCCTTCTTTGCTCCCTTCAAATCTCCGGCCGCGGCGCGCTCGCGCAAATCGCGCGCGCCCGCCAACGCCTGGCCGATGCCTTCAATCATATAGGGACGATAATTCTCGGCCCCGTCGTCGAGCGGTGCGGCGCTCGCTGCACATATGCCAAGCCCCAGCAGCGCTAGACACGCCCCTACTCTCACGTCGATCATCGTCTCAAGACTCCCGGTCGCGGCAAGCCCGCGACCGCCACAAAAGGTGGCAGCTACCCGCGCGCAATATTGTCAACTCAGTATGCTGTTTTGTGACGAGATCGTTTCACGGCACGATTTTTCTTCGAATAAAAAAATATTGCTGTGGGAATAACCCGATTGAACACAAAGCTGCGCGGCAATTCGCCGTTCGCTCGCCACGAAAATAATCTTTTCAAAAAACCTGCGTATTCCCGTCATAAGATCGATATGTGGTTATCGCTCCCGCCATCCCGCACCGAACCGTCCGTCGTTTTTCGGCAAGGCTCGCATGCTCGTCGACACCGAGGTCCTGCAACTTCTGGGATTCTCCGCAGCGCTTGTCCTGCTTTGCGGTGCACTGGCGCTGATCGATATTCGTCGCGGCATCATTCCAGACGGGTTGAACCTGTCCATTGCCGGCCTCGGGCTGGTGAAAGCCGTCGTTACCGGCGGCGCAATGGCCGGCATCGGGGCCGCGTCTGAGGGCGCCGTCATCGGCCTGATCTTCTGGCTGTTGCGGCGGCTGTATTTCGCGTTGCGAAAAATCCAGGGGCTTGGCCTCGGAGATGTGAAATTTCTTGCCGCTGCAACACCATGGATCGGCATCGCCGGGATTCCCATGCTGTTGTTGATTGCCACGCTGACGGCGCTCGCCGCAGCCGGCGGCCTGCAACTGGCCGGGCGCGACCTGACACGCCAGACATCGCTGCCGTTCGGACCGTTTCTGGCGATCGGCCTGCTACTGACATTTGTCTCGCAGCAATTCCTCGGCGTGATCTAGGACATGATCCCTGCTGAAGTGCGCATAATCATCGTCGTGTCGCCACCGGACTCTCGATCGCATTCACCGGGAGCAGACGGACCTCGCCGCTCGACTGGGTGCCGCCCGGCTGCGGCAATGTCAACACGGCTGCGCGCTGATCCTTTTCCATCGTCACTTCGCGGCCCTGGATCGCGCGCAATTTCCAGCCTTGATAATCCTCGCCGACTTTCAGCCGCAGCGCTGTTTTCGTTGACTGGTCGAGGAAAATCCCGAAGCCTTCGTCACCACTGGCGATGGTGCCGACCAAGGAAAGCTGGGGAGGCTCGATCTCCTTCTTTCGTGGCGGCGGCTTGATGGGCGCTGCTTCGGCAGTGGCCGCTGCCGGCGGCGGACGGCGGGAAGGCGAGAAGATCGGACGGTCGCGCGTCCCCGACAATTGATTGAGTGGCACGCCCCATAGCGGATTGGCGCTTGGGGTCCGCGCCAGCGCGGTCGGCGCCGCGACAACGCGCACGGTCGTGGCGGGCTCGGCCGGAACAGAGGATATCGCGGGCAATCCCGAGGGCCGGGTGCTGTCGTCGAGGCCTGAATCCAGCGCATCGTCAGACACCGCGGTGGCTGACGCGGTTGCGTCATGAACCAACAACGCCAGCACAGTAAGACCAATGGTGAAGCCGCGCCTCATTTGGCACCTCGCCATTGCCCGGATACTGCAAGCAGGATTCGCAACTTGCCACTTCCGGAGCCCGACGCCGTGAGCGGAGTCTGAACCTCGAGCTGGTCGATGAACAGGAAAGGCATGCCTGCTTCAAGATCGTAGAGCAGTTGCTGCAATTGGGGTTGTTCGATTTCGCAGCTCGCGATCATGCTGAGAAACCCGGTGCGCGACGGCGCGCCCTGCAGGTCGAGCTGGGTCGACAGCACATTGCCGCCGAATTTCACCACGGCTCCGGCTACCCGCTGCAGCAGGGTTGCGCCCGCGATCGTGACCGTCGCGCCCTCGAGATAGGCCGAACCCGATGGAATCGTCACGTCACTGGACGCGCCGTGGGCGGCAGCAGGTCTGCGTCCTTCGAGTTGCTCCAGCATGGCTGACGCCGACGCCACCTGGCTGCGCTGGTCGAGCACATCGACGGTCGAAGTGACGATGATGAACAACAGCGCGGCCAGGAGACCGACATAGATCGCCGTCGACACGATGGGCGACGTGGTGATGGCTTTTCTCGCTGCAGCGTATGCGCTCACGTGCCGGATCCAAAATAGGCTGTGATATGGGCTTCGATATGGAAACGCTCGCCGGTTTCGTTCGCCGCGTGCGTGGTCGGCGCGAAGAAGGTCGCGCGGGTGAACTGCGGCGACTGCTCCATCAAGCGGATCAGGGACGGCGCATCCTGCGTCATGCCCACGACCTGGACCTTGTCACCCTCGATCCGCAGCTCCGTTACATAGGTGGTATCGGGCAGCGCGCGCGAGATGGCTTCCAGAACCATGACGCTTGACGGCGTCGTCTGCTTGCGCTTCGCCAGCAGCCCCAGACCGGATCCGGCTGAATTCGGATCGAGGCGCAGCGCGGCGCGGCGTTGCGAAATCTGTCGCTGCAACTCATCCTGCTCCGATTGCAGATGGCCGCCAAGGTAAGTCGCCATCAACAACGAAGCCGCTGCGGTCACGCCGGCGGACAGCAGAACGGCCCGCAGCAGGCGCGGCACCCTCGCCATGGACCCGATCGCGCTACGCCATGGCTGGTCGAGCAGTTTGATCCGGGCCGGCGGGCGGGCACCAACCGAAGCTGTCGCATAGATGACGACGGAAGCCGCATCCAGCGTATGGACAAACTGGAGCAGAGGCTGGACCTTCAGCTTCGACGTCGCGGCAAAGATCACGTCGATCCGGTCGTTCGCCGCAGTCGTGGGCGGGCTCCAGCCGAACACCGCGTCATTGGCAGCCCAGGGCGTCAAACGATCGATCTGCGCCCGGACCATGCCGTCCAGAAAATCGCCGGCCTTGCTCGGAAAGTCGAGCAGACAGGTCATGACATGATCTGATTGCAATTGCAGCTCAACGCGACTGCCGCGAAAGGCCGCCTGCCAGTCCACCGGTAACGGCGGATGAGGCCTGCCATTTTCGAGACGAAACGACAGGTCTGGCAGCGCCCGAACACTTTTCGTTGGGATCGTCTTGATCGAGATCGTCTTGGCCGGGATCGTGCTGGCTCTGAACGTGCCGTCGTCGCCTTCATCGAGCAGGATCCGGCGCGCGCTCACGAAATGACTTGCCACCTCGTCGACGGCGCCGGTTACGGCCACGATCCACTCACCGAACAGCGCTTTGAATTCGGGGATAACAGCCATCACACGCCCCTGCGTTTTCGTGCACCGCCGCCGCGGGGCTCCAGATCATCCTGCCAGGACAGCACGCGATAGGGTTCCACCTTGTCGCCAAGCGCGATAACGACTTCGGACGCGGCGCGGCGGCCGTTGCTAAGGCGGATGGTCGCCTCTATTCGGTAGCACGTGCTTTTGGCCGTCATCGCGTCGTTATTCGCTGGAGCGGGCGTATCCGCCGTCGCGAGCGGGCCGGTCGACAGCGTTGATTGCGCGCCAAACGCGTCGCCGGGTTTGTCCGCCCCCTTTCCTGGCAGCGCGGCGATTACCTCGGGAGCCGCAATCGCGGCATCGACGCCAGGCGATCCGTTGAACACCGTCACGAACGGCAATGCGCGGTCTACCAGTGCCGGCGGCAGGCCGACCACGAGCGCGAGTTCGTTCACATGCGTAAACAGCGACTGCCGTGGCGTATAGCCCAACCCTGCGGTGGCATAGAGCGCTTCTTCATCGTTGGCACCACCGGGCACGGGGCGGGTTCGCCATCCAACGATCCGGTCTGCGTCTTGCGTGGCGGCCGCTTTGCTCGCGCCGAGCCCTGCGAACAGACCGGCCAGCACTTCCTTGGGTGCGAAATTGAGATCGATGCGGGCAGCCTCAGAAGTGAAGGTGACGAGAACGTCCGCGTCATCCATCCGGAAGTGAAACGATCCGCGCGGGGGCCGCGCCTTGTCGCCCGCGACCGTCAACTGATAGGTGGTGAGTTCAAGACTGGCAGATACCAGCGCTTCGGTCTGTAGCGCGGCATCGTTGAGCGCCAGCGCCTGCGCCGAGGCCGACAGATAGACCGCGAAGATCGCCGCCAGCGCCGACAGCGCCATGAGAATCCAGAGCACCGCAACGATGATGAAGCCCTGCTCCGAAGATGACGCCTCCGCGCGATCCCGCGTCATAGCGTTCCTCCCTGTCCCGCAATCCCGGCTCGGGTATCTGGCGGTGCATTCGGAGGAACGTCCTGCTTGTCCTTGTCGTCACAACTGCCGTCCGACTGCAGGCAGTCGCTCGGCGCCTGGACATGAACCGGTGTTATCGTCGAGACCGACAAGACGCGTCCGGAACTCGCATCGCGGATTGTCAGCTTGATCATGGCCGGCAGCTTGGCGGCCCCGCGCCACGCGCTTTTCCAGATTCGATCCGGACCGGCATAGGCGAACGACAGCCGGAACGGCGCGCGCAGCAGCACCACTGGATCGCCGAAGTGCATTTGCTCCGCCAGCGACGAAGTCGGCGGCAGCGGCGTGAACCGCGTCCGCGACCGTACGGTCACGAACTCACCGTGATCGCTCGTCTCGCCCACGCGCACGACATCCAGTCCCGGTCCCGCATTCGGTCCCAGCGACGTGCGCACGAAGGTTACCGACAGCTCCGATCCCTCGAACAGCGGATGGCGCGTATCGCGATTGGGTGGAACATATTCAGCCGCGGCGAGATCGGCCCCGATCCGTTGCAGCGCGATACCGATCACTTCGCTGCGCTGAATACGGCCGAGGCCGCGATTCCAGCTCGGCAGCCATTGCGCGGTGATGCTGGCGAGCGCCGAAAGCACCAGCCCCATCAAGGCCAGCGCCACAATGGTTTCGATCAGCGTGAAACCACGTTCGCCGTCGCGCTGCTGGGTCATCGCGGCGGTCATTCGGAGGGCTTCTGCATCAAGCGCACGGTGCGAATATCAGACACCGCGCCGGTAGGAGATCTGACCCGCACCCTGACAAGTTCGGGAACCCAGGGGATGTCGGCGTCCGGCACCGTCCAATCGCCACCAAGCGGCGTGACGTCAACCGTCCAGCGGTAATCCTCAATCTGTCCCGACGAAGTGCCGGGATGAAGCTCGGCGCGCGGCGGCAGCCCGACGGTCATGACCGTGCGCACCGTCTGCATCAGCGCGACATGCTGCTCCAGCGACCTCACGCCACGCACATTGGTCGCCATCAGCGAACCGATCGCGACGATGGAGACAGCAACGATCGCAAGCGCAATCAGCACTTCGATGATCGTGAAGCCGGCATCGCGGCGATCAGTTGGCGCTGGTATCGTGGGGAACAATCTCGATCCTTCCGGTCAGCCAGTTGACGCGAATCTCATAGCCGGTGTCGAAGCGGGTCAGCGCGATGGTGCCGCCGCATGAGGTGCCATTGGCGAAGAAGCTGATGGTCGACAGCGCCGCCTGCTGCCGGCAGGTCTGCGGCAGCAGCGCATCGAAGCGCACGTCGTTGGGAATGCGGATCGCATCCCGCGATGCGCCGGAACGAATCGCGCGCGCTTGCGCATCGACCACGGTGGCAACGCTGGTTTGATTGCGGATCGCCGCGTTGCGATCCGCTTTCAGCAGCGTCGCTGCCTGCAGCGCATACGCTTGCAGGCGCGACCGTGACGTCTCACGCGGGATGAAGGGCAACAACACGGCGGCCAGCAGTGCGATGATGGCCAGCACGCACACCATCTCAAGCAGGGTAAAGCCGCGTTCCGTCACGTCACTCATTTTTCGCGGTGGTGTTTTCGAGCGAAATGTCGGCGGCGACCCCGCTGCCACCTTCCTGACCGTCGGATCCGTAGGAAACGATGTCATACGGGCCATGCTCTCCGGGCGAACGATAGATGTAACCATTGTTCCACGGATCGTTGGGGACGCTGCCGCCCTTCAGATACGGCCCATTCCAGGCCGCAACGCCCGGCGTCTGCCGGACCAGCGCTGTCAATCCTTCCGCGGTGGAGGGAAAGCGGCCGGCATCGAGATAGAACAGATCGAGCGCGCTGGCGAAGCTTTGCAGCTGGATCTTTGCCGTCTTGACCTTGGATTCGCTGAGATAGTTGAGAACGCGCGGACCGATCAGGCCCATGATGAGGCCGATGATCGTGATCACCACCAGCATCTCGACCAGTGTGAAGCCCTGCTGGCTGGCATCGGGCTCGAGCCTGTCCCATGCGGGCCTGTCTTCTGTGCGCGTGACGAAAATTCCACCGATGCCTTTGAGCGATATCATGACGAACCAACCTTTGATTTAGCCAAGCCTTTGATTTAGCCAACGAGTTGCGTGACCGACAGCAGCGCGGTCATGATCGACACGATCAGCCCGCCGACGACCGTGCTGATGGTGACAATGGCGAGCGGCCCGACGATGCCGACGACGCGGTCGAGGCTGCGCTGCAATTTCGCTTCATAGAATTCGGCGACCCGGCCTGCCAGCGCCGGTAATTGTCCAGTTTCCTCGCCCAGTCGCAGCATCCGGACCGCCATCGGCGGCAGGCTCGTCGTTACCGACAGCGCATCGGACAGCTTGCCGCCGTGACGGACGCGATCCGCCGCCGCGGTCCAGGTTTGCTCGCTTCCGGTCACCGACATGATGTCGACCAGGATGCGCAAGGTGGCCGTGAGGTTGACGCCGCTGCCGAGCAGGACGCCGAGATTGCGGCAGAACAGACTGGTGCGATAGAATTGAAAAATGCTCGCGATCCCGGGCACGCGCGAGATCGCGGTCATGACGGCGGCGCCCGTTCCCGGCCGGCGCAGCAGCCACCAAATTCCCGCGACCGCCACCGCGGTAGTGAGCAGCGCGACGGTGGCATTGGCCCGCAGAAAGTCCGACAGCTTGATGAAGCTGCCGAGCGTCGTATCCTGCTTCGCGCCGAAATCCTGCAACACGGTCGAAAACTGCGGCAGCACGAACAGAATGAAGAAAAGCATGACGCCGGCGGCCGCGACCAGCACGAAGGCCGGGTATTGCATGGCGTCCGTGAGCTTGCGGCGCATCAATTCGGATCGCGCCCGCTCCGTCCCCAACATGTCGAGCACCTGATCGAGCGTGCCGGAGACTTCGCCGACACGCACCAGCGCGCCATACATCGGGGGAAACAGCGACGGATGATCCGTCACTGCATCCGCCAGGCTCTCGCCGCTGAGAAGCGCCGCGCGAAGCTTGCCGACCACCGGGCGCATCCGCCCGACATCGGCGTCGCCGGCCAGCAATTCAAGGGCATCATCGAGACGCGCGCCCGCCTTCAGCAGCAGCGCCAGATCGCGCGTGAAGGTCGTGACCTCGGCGGCGCTCGGCCGGCCGAACAGGCCGAAACCGCCGGAGCCGGAATCGGCGCGCTTGTCCTCGACGGTTTCGATCGGCAACAGCCGCAAATATTCGATCCGGCGGGCAACCTCCGCCAATGTCGGCGCCGAGAGCGTGCCGTTCACGATCTCGCCGTTCTGCGTCAGGGCCCGGTAGCGAAAATTCGGCACGCGTTCACCGCACGGTTGTGACACGGAGGATTTCGGCGGGCGAAGTGAGGCCGGCGCGGCATTTCGCGATGCCATCGGCAAGCATCGTCGTCATTCCGGCGCGGATGGCCATCTCGTCGATCTTCAGCCCGTCGGTCTTTTCCGAGATCAGTTCGCGGATATCGCTGGTCAGTTCCAGGAGTTCGAAGACGCCGAGCCGGCCGCGATAGCCGGTGCCGCCGCAACGTTCACAGCCGCACGGTTCCTGAATCACTTCCCCGGCCCGGAATCCGAGCGTCGCGAGCCGCGGATCCTCGGCGAAATCGGCATTGGTCAGCGCCCGCGGGGATTTGCAGCGCTCGCAGAGCTGGCGAACTAGCCGCTGCGCGATCACGGCGCGCAATACCGACCGCAGCAGATAACCTTCGACACCGAGATCGAGCAGACGGGGCACCGCCGCAGCCGCGGTTTCGGTGTGTAATGTCGTCAGCACCAGATGCCCGGTGAGCGCGGCGTGGACGGCGACATGTGCGGTCTCGGAATCGCGCACCTCGCCGATCATGATGACGTCGGGGTCCTGACGGACGAACGAGCGCAGCGCCGCAGCAAACGTCAGCCCGATCGCCGGCTTGACCTGCGATTGGTTGACCCCGGGGATTTCATATTCGACCGGATCCTCGATGGTCAGGATTTTACGGACCGGTTCATTGAGGATCGACAGGATGGTCGCGAGCGTCGTGGTCTTGCCGCTGCCGGTCGGGCCGGTGATGACGATCATGCCGTGAGGCAGCTTCATCAGCCGTCGCAGCGTGGCATCGTCGGATGACGAAAATCCGAGTTTTTCGACGACGAGCAGCCCGCGGTCCTTTGGCAGGATGCGGATAACAGCGGATTCCCCGTGCTGGGTCGGCATGATCGCGACACGGATATCAACGTCGGCGCGCCCCGTCCGCAACCGCGCGGCGCCATCCTGCGGCAAACGGCGCTCTGCTATGTTGAGGTTGGCGACGATCTTGATGCGGGAAATCACGGCTTGCGGCAGCACGCCGGCCGGCGCCGTCACCGGCCGCAGCAGACCATCGATACGCATACGCACCACCAGCCCGCTGGGAAATGGTTCGATGTGAATGTCGCTGGCGCGCAGCTCAACCGCTTTTTCGAGCAGATCGTTGACGGCACGCACGACAGGTGCGCCGCTGGCGAGGTCCCGCAGGCTTTCGATGTCGTCTTCCCGCGGTTGCGATGCCGAGCCTCCGGCCGGATCGACATCGTCTTCGCCCAGGCGCTGGTTGAGAACGACCGCGAGGTCTTCTGATGTTGCGATCCTGATCACGACACCGGCGCCAAGCACGATCTGCGTTGCGCGCTGCGCCGCGACATCGGTCGGGTCCGCGACTGCGAGCGTGGCGCTGCCGTCAGAAGATCGATACGGAAAAACCATCATCTCGCGCAAGAAACGTTGCGAGAACAAAGCCGCCAGCGACGGCGCCGATATCATGTCCTGCAGCGTGACGCGCTCGAGTGCATAGAAGCGTGCGGCTTCATCCGCGAACTCGCCGGCCGATAAATCTGTGAGCTCCCAAAGCTTGGCTCGACGGCGATCGGAGACGCCCGGCCCGACAGCATCGTCAAGTCCCTCAACCATCGTCAAATGTTTGCTTTGACGCAGATATTCCACGAACTGCAAGGACACGTCACTGGCCATTCGTCTTTCCGTTCGCGCCGTTTTCGTGGGGTCGGTCGGCGGACCACGGATCGTCGTCCGGCCGTCGCCTCAGTTATTGATCTGAAGTGTGACACCTGTACGAAGCGCACGACTTGCGCACCGCTCAAAACAATTTTGAACGCCGGCATTCACCGAAAATTGCAGCGCGGTGTGCTCTGAAATCAACGCCGTGAAATGATTGGACCGCGACCGGCGCCAACAATTATTTCTGTCATGATCCATCGCTAAGTATGCCCGCCGGCAAGAATGGATCGTCACGCGATCTATGAGGCCGAACATACAGTACATACAGTCGGAATGGCGGGGATTATGGTACGCGTCGGCAAGCTGGGCCGGTACCGAACGATCGGTCGCAGCGCTCGCGCTGTCTTTATTTTACTGTCGATGGGTCTGTTGGCCTCGTGCAATTCGGCAACTGTCGGGTCCAATGACGGATCCCAACTTGACGTTATGGACAAGGTGCGTTCGCTGGACCTGCTGCCGCATCAGCCGCAGCCGGTGAATGCGGGCACCGCGACATCCGGACAAAACGGCGGCAGCAGCCGTCCGGTGATGTACGAAGGCACGGAAGTGACCGCCGTCTCCGACGAGCGGCCGCAACCGACTTCGAGCGGCAACGGCTTCGATCTCAATTTTGAGAACACCCCGGTCGCGACCGTCGCCAAAGTGGTGCTTGGCGACATCCTCGGTGTCGGCTACACGATCGATCCGCGCGTGCAGGGGACCGTCAGCCTGGTCTCGGTTCGGCCTGTCGCGAAATCAGACATCGTCTTCGTGCTGGAAAATGCCTTGCGGTTGAGCGGCGTTGTGCTGATCCGCGATACCGCAGGCTATCGCCTGACACCGCTCGGCGATGCCGTCGGTGCCGGGCACGTCGATGCCGCCGGCGCCAGCCCCGAACCCGGGTTCGGCGTGTCCGTGGTGCCGCTGCAATATGTGTCGGCACAAACGCTACTGAAGCTGATGGACAGCTTTGCCACCAAGGCTGGCACGGTTCGCGCCGATGTGACGCGAAACCTCCTGCTGATTCAAGGCAGCGGCGCGGAACGCCGCTCCGCCGTGGACACCGCGCTGAGCTTCGACGTCGACTGGATGCGTGGTCAATCGGTCGGCATTTTCCCGGTTTCGAGCGGACCGCCGGCTCCGATCATCACGGAATTGGAAAAGATCGTGGATTCCGGCGAAAACGGTCTCAGCCAGAACATCATCAAGTTTCAGCCAATCGCCCGTCTCAACGCCATCATGGTCGTGAGCAAAAAACCGGAGATGCTGCGCACGGCGGCAACCTGGATCAAGCGGCTCGATCAAGCCGACACCGAACGAACCAGCGTTCACGTCTACCAGGTGAAATATGGCGATGCGCGCCAGATCGCGCGGGTGCTGACCGACATGTTCATCGGCGGCTCGTCCACCAGCCTGCTGGACAGCCCCGACAACCAGGTCGCACCGGGATCCGGCACCTCCTCGTCATCGAGCGGCGACCGCCTGTCGATGAATGGCAATGCTTCATCGACGACGAACGGCTTCGGGGCTTCCGGCGGAACTGGAACCACGACAGGCTTTGGCCCGCAAGCCGGTGGCGCGAATAGAGGCGGGAGCGGGAATGGAGGCGGAGCCGGCGCACTCGACAGCGGCCACGGCTCGGGCTCCGGCAGCGGCCAGCCGGTGCTGCAGGGGGATGTGCGGATCACGCCCGACACCGTCAACAATTCGCTGCTGATCTACGCCGATCAAGCCAATTATCGCATTATCGAGGCCACCCTGTTGCAGGTCGACAAACCGCAGCTTCAGGTCGCGATCGATGCGACGATCGCCGAGGTGACGCTGACCAACGAGCTGAGCTATGGCGTCCAGAGCTACCTCACCAGCCAGAATATCGGACTGAAACCGAACACGGGCTCCATCCTCAATACCCAGGCGACGACGGCGCCGGCCACCACCACCGATCCGACCACGGGAGCGGTTTCGGTCGCGGGATCGGTTACCAACGCCTTCATCAATCAAGCGTTTCCCGGATTTAATTTTATGGTCGGCTCCGCAACGCAGCCGAGCGCCATTCTCGACGCGCTGCACTCTGTCACCAGCGTCAAGGTGCTGTCCAATCCATCTCTCGTCGTTATCAACAACCAGGTGGCGACGCTGCAGGTCGGCGACTCCGTGCCGGTTTCCACCGGCAGCGCCACAGTGCTGACGACAAGCAACACCGTCGTGAACACCATCGATTATCGCAACACCGGCGTTATCCTTCGGGTGTCTCCGCGCATCAGCGTCAACGGCGATGTCCGACTCGACGTCGAGCAGGAAATCAGCAGCGTGCCGACGACCAGCTCCAACAGCCTGACGCCGACCGTGTCGGAACGAAAGGTCAAGAGCTCGATCCTGGTAGCGACCGGCCAGACGGTGCTGCTGGCTGGATTGATCAGCGAGCAGCAGAACGGCACCCGCAGCGGGATTCCGGTACTCGATCAGATTCCCGCTCTCGGCGACGCGTTCGGGCACCAGGACAACGCGACGACCCGCACCGAATTGATCATCTTCATCCGTCCGCAAATCATCCGCAACGGCTCCGACGCGCATATTGTCGCCGAGGAACTCAGATCCAAGCTGCGCGGTGATATCGCGACGACGGCGACAAATCAGGCAAAGACCACCAGTGTCCACTGACGCACGAATGCCGATTCCATTCCACGTGGTTATGCGCGTTCGCGGCGCTGTTATCGCCAAGGCCGTGCGTCGATGCCTCTCGTCCGTACCCGTCATTGTCCTGATCGCCATCGGTGCGGCGCCGATCGCGCATGCCGACGCGCTGGCGCGGGGCACCGCGGCCTATTCCCGCGGCGACTACGTTCGCGCGGCCCAGGAACTGTCACCCTTGGCGCAGCACGGAAACGCCAAGGCACTCGGCTTGCTTGGCTTCCTCTACGAGCACGGTTTTGGCGAACCGCAGGACAATGATGCCGCCGCCGATTTCTACGCCCGGGGCGCCGTTCAGGGAAATCCCTTCGCGCAGGCCATGCTCGGATTGATGTACGACAAGGGACACGGGGTGCCGGTGGATTTCGTCCTCGCCTACAAATGGCTCAACCTCGCCGCCGCGCGAACGCAAGGCCACGAGCAGGAAACCTTTGCGCGGTTTCGCGATGCCGTCGCGTCGAAAATGTCGAAGGATGAAATCGCCGAAGGGCAGCGGCTCGCGCTGAACTGGACTGCGATCAGCTTCGACCCGTCGCTGCGGGCGGAGCGTGGTTCGTGGAAGTCCCGCCACCATCCCGAATAGCTTTAGCCGGCTGTTTTGGGCTGGCAAAAGGATCGATTGTCGACCGCCGCATTCGGGTGGAGCGGCGAACGCTTTGTCACGCGACTGAGCGCAGAAAAGCGGCGCGCCTATACGGTCACCCACGTCGTAAAAGACGGGCGGATGGTGCCGAAGACTGCGAAGTAAGACCGCCTGTGAAAGCCCGCCGGCTTGGACCGGCGGGCCAACGCAGAACTATCGCTCTCAGCCAACTCTTAGATTTTCCGCGGATGTTTTTCCGCGATTCTCCATCTCTTCGAAGCTCACCTTGGCACCCTCGTTAAGGCTGCTCAGGCCGGCTCTTTCCACGGCCGAGATGTGCACGAAGACATCTTTGCCGCCTTTGTCAGGTTGAATAAATCCATAACCCTTGGTCGCGTTGAACCACTTCACAGTACCTGTCGCCACTTCGGTATCTCCTCCAGAAAACTGATCAAGTGAACGTGATTCGTCAGACAAACTGGTGGCAACTCGGTGGCAAAAAGCCGTCGCTGTTAGGATGCAGCGACGCCTGTTTGCCCAGAAGGTTAACGAATAGTTACCGCTTCCGCCGCCTAGCGTGAGCCCCGGAACGCCGTCGCGACCACCGCGGCCGTGATCATCTTCTGGCCGGCCGCGTTCCTGGTCGGCGGGGACAAGCAGATGGCAGCCGAGTTGCTCAGATGAAAGGTCAGATGGTCGCTGTCGAGCAGGCCTCGATCGCCAACAATTGCGGGATCCGGTGTCAGGGTCAGCGACCGCCGGGGACGTGAAAATCCATCCTCCGTGCGAGGGGCAGGAACTTTCAGACCTGCAAAACCGTTGGCCGGCTGAAGGAGACCGCAATGCTCGTATCTGCTGCCGTAATAGCCCTGCAACTTGCCGCGCCTTTACCGAGCAACACAGCCCCACTTATCCAGGTTCAGCAGTGCGGAGACGGATACGATGTCGACATTTACGGACGCTGCTTCCCAAACGGAGTAATACCACCCCAATATCAGGCTGCGCGTCGAGGTTACTACTACGGTAGACGGCCAGTGCCGTGCGGCGATGGCGCGGACGTCGATATCCGAGATGGTCGTTGCTATCCGACTGGCACGGTGCCCCTCCGGTATCAGAACCGACCACAGAATTATTATTACGATCGCCCTCGCCGCGGCTATTACTGATACTTTTTAACATCCCCAATGAGGAGCGAGCCGGAGCTGTTCCGAACCGGAACCGGTGGAGTGATTTGCGCGGTCGTTGACCCACGCTTTGATCTCGGGATGTCCGCCCTCACCCGCCGCCGAGATCCCGATCATCAGGATTCGCCATTGATGAAATGCAACGCTGGTCGCTTCCCCTACGCCGACGCGGAAGCCGGGGTGTGAATGGGATAATCGATCCAGCTTTCAAACCACCACTGAGACTCAAGGTCTTCAGGAATAAGCGCGCAATTCGGACAGGCGGTAATCATCTGAACGCCCGACCACTTGAATTTCACTGCTAGTATTACGAACGGTTGACGACAACTGGGACAATCGTCGAGGTCAGAATAGGTCATCGCATACCACCAAGTGTCTGAAAAAGCGCTATGTGCGGCCTTCGCCCAAACGTGGCTGATTAAACTTTACTCATATCGGGAAGTTCCTGCGACACGATGACATGCGCCTCTGCGAGGACTCCGGCCGCCTCTGCGGGAACCACCTGGACCGGCCATCAAGCGGGGCACACGTCATTAGGTGGTCACGCGGCGCTCCGATCGGCTAGCCGTAAGCTCCATGTAAGGAAACGGTCTTATCGTTCGCCCGACCCAGCGCTACTCGCGTGGCGTTGCGGTTCCTCTTGTACTTTGCCCCGTCCGGCGTCCGTACCGGACGGGGCGTTTCTTTGCTAACCCGGCCGACCTCGCAGGGCGGCATCGAGCTCAGCCTCTGTTGAAATATCGACATGAAGGGCGGGTCGCGCGAATTCGATGATCCGATCGCCCTGCCGGATCGCAGGCAACTTCGTACACTGCGCGATGCGGCGACATACGCCACTGGCCTTCCGAAGAAAGAGGCCGCGCTCCCCGAGCGGCAAGCTGCGATCGAGGCGCTGATGCTCGTTGCGGATCGCGGTGGCCCCACCGTGTTCGCGCGGATAGGCGTGATGCGGGCGCCGAACCCACCGCGTTAAGCGGGTGTTCAATCCGGATCGCAAAGACCATCATTGGGGAAAGCGGAAGCTTAGCAGGCCGTTGAAGAAGTCTTTGAACGACGTGCGATGAACGGGATGTCGTCGCCATTGAGGAGGCAGATTTCACCTTCGAGTGAGCCGTCATCCCGCAGTTCGGCCCAACCGTCACCATTGGCAGGCTCCATTTCGTCGTTTCCCTGCCAGCCGAACTGGACGGCATCGCCGTCACAGGGTCCATGAATGGAGCCCGTGAGGCAATCGAAGGCGAACTCGCCGCCGTCCTCATCGAACAGGATGTAGGCGCCGGCCACGGCCATGTCGTAGCCTGGTGTCTCGACGACCCGCCATCTGCCCCGGATGCTCATGCCGGTGCCGCCAGAAGCTTGGGCAGCCGGATCAGATTATAGGCCGCAAGCGCCAGGACGAAGACGGCATCCACCCGGTCGCGGCCTCGTAGCTTGACCTTGGCCAGACCAGCGGAACTCTTGATCCAGCCGAAGACTTCTTCGATGCGTTTGCGGCAACGCTGGCTGATGTCATAGCCGCTGTGACGTGTGGTACGCGCGTCGATCGCCGTCTTGCGCCGCTTGCCGGTCTTACTCAGATGTCCGTCGATCGCGATATGCGGCGTAACCGATCTATATCTCAGGTCGTGCACGAACGGCGTGACGTCATAGGCCTTATCCGCCCCCACCGTGATCCGCTTGGCGCCACCGCGCTTGTCGATCATGGCAAGCGCAATCTCCCGTTCGGCGGTGCCTGTCGCTTGGCTCACTTCACCCAAAACCGCTAAACCATTGCGGTTCTCCATCAGCGCATGGCCCATATAGCTCAGCTTGGCCGGCTGGCCGTCTCCCTTCTTGTAAAGCCGCGCTTCAGGATCGGTCGTGCTCGCATGGGTCTCGTTGGATCGCTTTTCCTTGTGGAAGCTACGCTCGGCATTGCGTCCCGGACCGTCCTGATCTTTGTCGCTGCCATCCTTCCGTCGGAAGCTCTTGATCGAAGCCCAAGCTTCAATCAGAGTACCGTCCACCGAGAAGTGATCGCTCGATAGCAGACGCTTGACCTTCGGCTGCGCCAAAAGCGCGCTCAGGAACTTGGCCGCAATCTCGCCCTCAAGCAGCCGATCGCGGTTCTTCGAGAAGGTCGAATGGTCCCAGACCGCATCGTCCACCCCAAGCCCAACGAACCAGCGGAACAGAAGATCGAACTCCATCCGCTCCATCAGGTGCCGTTCCGAGCGAACCCCATAGAACGCCTGCAGGAGCATCGCCCGAAGCAACTTCTCCGGTGCAATCGAGGGGCGGCCGAAGTCCGTGTAGAGCTTGCCGAACTCCCCAGAAAGATCGCCCAGCGCCGCATTCGCCAAGTCCCTAATCACCCGGAGCGGGTGGTCGGCGCGAACCCGAGCCTCCAGGTCCACATAACTGAAAAGCGAGCCAGACCCTTCGTCACTTCCCCGCATCGCGTCACCTCAGCAAAATCCTGTCCTAGGGAATCACGATCCAAAACGCTTCGCCAGAGACTTCTTCAACAGCCTGTTAGAGGGACGCGTGAACACGCCGTGAGATGAACCCGGTTCCAGAATTAACCTGCGACAGCGACATCAAGCTTAATACGCGATCGCGATTGCGGCGGCTCGTTGCGGTTCTATCCTCAACGCAGGTCGCGCGAGGCCACCCCAGGCCATCCCACAACCCAGAACGCGCGATTAGGGGGTGCAGCTCGGTTTGTGAGCCGCATCCCCGCCCCATTGTCCACAAATCCCCGAATCCTCAACGAGGGCAGTCCTGCTGATCGAGCGAACCGGGAAAGTGAAAGCTGGCGCGCGATCGGTGACGATCGAACAGTGGCGAACAAGGGAGAACATCCTACTGGCGGAGAGAGTGTCCAAAGCAGTATATATCACCGTCGGTTGCACACGTTCGCCGATGTTCAAGAAACACTTATACCAAAGGCACGAACTGTGCGCCGGACCTCTCGCGCGTTCGCTCCAATTCGCGAGCAATCTTCACGCAAATATGGGCTGGAGTATGGGCGCAAACGTTCGACGGAAGGTTGGGGATGGTTGGAAATATTCCTAGCGCACAAGCACCATTATTCTTTCGACCTGTCGCTCCAAATACCAAATCATCATTCGCGATAGTTCTTCGAAGGCAGTCAAAGGGACCTAACACCCTTGTCTAGGAGATTGTTCAGAACCACGGCGCGGGTACCGACAGGCTGCACCGCCATATTCACCAAAGCACGTGCGACGTCACTCGCGAGGCTGCGCGCGCTCACGCGCGAGGGTGTCGACACCCTCTGCAAACCCGCGCGGCCATGAACGAAGCCGCTTCGCAGCTCGAACAGGTCTATATAGCACCGCGCCCTGGCGGTATCGTTCAGCAAAGCAGCTATCCGCGCGGCAACTCGATCTCTCGGCGACACCTTTCTATGCGGGTCGGGCTTCTGTCTCATCCACTTCTTATGGTCCATCTCTAACCCGAGCGCAGCTTCGATGGCAGTCATGTGCGCCATTACCTCATCCATGCCGTCTGCGAGAAAGGCACGGACGAGGAAGTGTACGATTGGAGTTTCAAAAAGAGTAGTAGCCTGAGCCGCTTGTAGCTCGTTCCAGGCGATGTCCGTAAAACGCACCAGCCCCACCTCAGCCGCACCGCCGAGCGGTAGCGTCGTCGGGCGCTCCAGCTCGATCTCCTGACCAGATCCATCTTCAACGATCCACGGCTCAAGCGTGAGGCTATCCACGCTCGGCGTGGGATCAGGACGGACCAAGAGGTCATCATCCACCGTGTAAATCCATGGCACCCTGAACCCTCGCCAATCGACCTCCGGCATAGTCGACCACTGCTCCCATGGCGCCAGCAGCAGAAAAAATAGAGCCGCCTCGACGGCCGGCGGAAACCGGCCGAGGTGCGGCTCGATCTCGCCGATATCTCGGCTCATGTCCATGAAGAGCGCCGGTATCGAGCGAGCCTCCGGTCGCGGGTCAACATTGACCTCCTCTTCGACGACCAACCATTGAAACTGTGCGAAGCGCCTCGTCTCCAGCGGCTTGTCCGGAAAGTTGCGTGCCAACCTCGGCGCATCGAACATCGCTTCAAGTTCCGCCGCGCTGAATGAGCCTACACGTGCACGACCGAACATTAACTGCGGCAACTTATCTGCAAGGTCGAGCGGACACATATGCCGACGCAAAGTAGTTCTCCGCGCAAACGCACGATCAATCGCTTCCGCTGCTATCCTCGGTTCAACCGCCTGTCCGAGCATTTCGGCCGGAAACAAGCAAGGAAGTCCCAAAGACCGCAACGCTGTGCTCAGCGCGAACTTTGCCTTCCCGCTACCGTACCGGGCCTCACATATATCAGCCAACGAAACGAACCCCGGTGCGGAGAACAGATTTTCCGGCCCGGGAGGCGGGACACGCCACAGAGTCTCAAGTACGCTTATCAGCTCCGCGTCCACCATCTTCAACCGCCGATCCCAAGCACTTGTAGCAATCAGATCCGCCTAGCCCGCTCGCGGTCGGGGCGAACCTGATGAACACCCCTTGTGTCGACGCCCGTCAGCAGACACTGCGCGCTGACTCACGCCCAGCCATCCAGGCAATGGCGCAGGCGCTTCAACGTCAGCTCTTCAAGCTCTCCGACTAAAACGAAGCTCTTGTCGTTCAAGCCGTTCATCGACGGCCCAAACAAGCCAGAGACAGAACCATCCCGATGGCGTGCCAGATAGAACCGATCATGAAAACGCGTCTCTGTAATCGTCCGAAAAAATCCAAAGCGCACGCCATAGCCTTGCGTCTTGCCGTGCTGCTCGACGGCCCTTCGCCACAAAGCGCCTGACGTCCCCTTTTTGCCCTTGGCGTATGGCGGTTGGTAGATCGCGATCTCCGATTGCGAAATGTCGAGACAGTCGAGGTACTGCAGAAAGTTGTCGATACCGCCGGTCGTGTTTTCCTCGCTCTTGTCGCTATAGATGTAGGGATCTGTCACGAGCAGATTCTTAACTGGCCCCTTCCCACCGTGAACCTTGCGAGCCATGTCGAAGAATGTCTTCGCTTTGGCGCTCCAACCGCCCGCTACGGTCATGAGTTCAAGGACGACCTCGCCGCCGGGATGAGCGTCGTCCCCGGAAGTTTGGCCACCCATAATCTGCCCGGACCTTCTCCCAAGTCTCAAAGGGCAGTCATATTGCGGGCATGCCCCCTCATGGACGGTGACGGTCGGTCGATCGTCCAACGTCCCCAGCCACAGCCTGATCTCCCTCTGAAATGGCCTTCCCCAAATCGGATGCTGATCGCTGGTTGGCTCTACAGTGATTTCCCAATCCCGGCCAAATAGCTCCGGTGCGATGCGGCGCAATGCCTCGCGATCTTCCGAGCGTGGAGGAAACCCCATTCGCATGCGCCAGTACCAGTCCATCGAAAGGCCTCCCACCGCGTCACGCGCAGGTCCGGTTCAACCGCCTTCGCACCCGCATCGAATCGATTTTCTCTCGTGGCGCAGCGGCTCGTGCCCCGTATAGTGAATCGTCTCAGTTAGCGCGAGGGGTATGCATGCCGGACGATGGATCGGTGGGACGGCTCGAAGCTAGCCTCCCCGATGATTTTTCTAGATATCTCCTGCGGGGCGCGCTTGCGGCGCTGACTCAGGAGAACATAGCCACACGGGTTCAGCATTTCTCGGTGAGCATGCGCGAGCTAAGCCAGTACTTGCTGGAGCGACTAGCGCCGGATAACGAGGCGATCAAGAGATGCGCCTGGTACAAGCAAAACCCGGACGTGGACGGTCCCACCCGGCGCCAACGGGCGCTTTACGCGAGCCGGGGCGGCCTGACGGATTCCTTCTTGAAGAGCGAACTGAACCTCGATCCGAAGGAATTCCACGCGGACATCGGTCCGGCGTTCAAGGCATTGAACAAACGCACCCATTTACGTCCCGACACGGTTATTATCGATCCGGCTGAGATCGAGAGCTTCGCGAACGAAACGATCGACGCCCTGCTCGAGATTTTCGATGTGACACAGGATGTCCGATCTGAGATCATCAGCCGCATCGAGACGCATCTACACGACGAAGCGATCGGCGCATTCATCAATGAAACCATCGACAGCCTCGATTTGATTGCGGGACGCTACGAGACTGGCGGCGTTTTGACCGACGAAATGCACGTGTTAGGTATCGACGCCGAAGCGATTCGCTATGAGATCACGGGAAGCGTCGATGTGACGCTCCACTATGGGTCGAGGTCGGACGCGGCCGCCATTGACGAGAACTTCCCCTTCACTTGCACGGCAGAGGCTTCCGTCTCGGCCCCGCTGAAGCTCCTCCAGGACGAAACCCAAATGAAGGTGGATACCAGCGCTTGGCACGGTGAGGAAGGATAGTCGCGCTGCCCTTTGCGTCGATCAACCGAAGGCGGGGGTCGACAGGGGAGCTTGGAACGGGCCGATCTGGTAGCGGCTCGTTGCCAGACGGCTCGAACGGCCAAGGCTATCTCGTCTTTGATCTTGGTAAGTCTGCGGGCGATCTCGTTGGCTGCCTGCCCCCCATATGATCAAGGTCGTCGTGAGGTTTTGGCGGGATTTTTTTCCGCCGATACCAGCCTAGGGAGGATTTGCCGGTCAGTCGCCATCATGTCGATTGATTTCTTGGGGAACGCTGCTTCTAACAATAGAAATCACTTGAGAAATCAATGCGGTGGCGGCACTATGAATTCACTTTCCCGCCGGTCGCCGAAGTGTCGATTCAGGGGGTAGCGTTACGTTAGCCTGAAGCAGGCGGCCTTAGTGTCGAAGCGCCGCAGGATCATCGTATCGATGCCCTTGAAGCAGCCACTGTCAACTTTTCAGGTTCGCACGCGGCAATAATCGACACGAAGGCTTCATCCTTGATCGCCGGCAACCTCTTCACACGCGATTACCTCGTCGAAGGCATCACGCGTTGCCAGGAATGGCTGGCGCTTCCTGACGCCGCCGTCACCGACTTGAAGGAGAAGCTGCTCAAAAGCGTGCAAAACTTGCTGGCGATTCACCGCCCGAACGAGGCACAAACTGAAAAGACGTTGATCTATCCCGTCCTTGAGCTTCTTGGCTGGAATGATATCGAGGTTCAACAGATCCTTTCATCTAAAGGCCGCAAGCAGGTCCCGGACGCTCTGCTGTTTGCAAACCAGCAAGCCCGGAATGGCGCGGTTGCGGAGAAAGATCATTGGAAACGATATCAGCATGGATTGGCCGTTGTAGAGGCAAAGCGCTGGGCGCGTGCTCTTGACCGATCCGACAAAAGCGAAGCGCACGAAGAAGGCGTGCCTTCCAACCAAATGCTGCAATACCTGAGCCGAGTAGATATTCAGACCTCCGGCAAGGTGCGTCTCGGAATTCTGACCAACGGCGTCAAATGGCGTCTCTATTTTCAAGGAGCGCTTTCGGTCTCCGAGGATTTTTTCGAGATCGATCTAGGCAAAGCGCTCGAGCTACCCGGCCACGAGCTTGACCTCGTCGAACGCGCTAATCCGCTCCTGACACCTCTTCATTGTCTGCGGCTGTTTGCGTTGATGTTTCGCAAGCAAGCATTTCTCCCGGTTGACGGCGCGCGCACCTTCCATGACCTGGCGCGGGACGAAGGCAAGAATTGGGAAGCCAGAGTCACTCGTGATCTTTCCCATCTCGTCTTTCACGACCTGTATCCGGGCCTCGTCGCTGCCATCCATCGTCACGACCCTAATCGCCCGGCGGAAGTCGACGCGCCCTATCTTGAAAGCGTACGCCAGAGTTCTCTCATACTTCTCTATCGGCTTCTTTTCGTCGTGTACGCGGAAGACCGTGAACTTCTCCCGGACAGGCAAGAACCTTATAAGTCCTATTCGCTTACGACCATGCGCGGGGAGATTGCCGACCGCTTGGCCAAGGGGCTGGTCTTTTCTTCCACCATTGCCACGTTCTGGCCTAAACTGACAGCCGTATTCAGGGCAATCTCGGAAGGCGACGATGCACTAGGTATACCGCCCTATAACGGCGGACTGTTTGCCCGCGACAGTGCTTCGCTCCTTGCCCAGATTGAACTTCCTGACGCCGTTATCGCGCATCTGATCTTCAAGCTTTCGCACCGGGAAGAAGCGCCCGGAGTATTTCGCTATATCAACTACCGTGATCTCGGTGTTCAGCAGCTCGGCACAATCTACGAACGCACCCTCGAATACGGGCTTCGATACGATCCGACCAGTAACACCGTCGTCGTTGACGCTGACGACACGGCCCGCCATGAATCCGGCAGCTACTACACGCCCGATAGCCTCGTTTCACTAATCATCGAAAAAACAGTCGGCCCGTTTGTTGAGGAGCGTCTCGCGACGTTTAGGGTGGAGGCGGCCAAGCTTGCAAAGGACAAACGGCCCGTCGATAGCCGACTTGCACTTCTCCAGGGCTTTGATCCCGCCCTTCAAATTCTTGAACTGCGTATTTGCGATCCCGCGATGGGTTCGGGCCACTTCCTCGTCAACCTCGTGGACTACCTCGCCGACAAGGCTCTCGCTGCCATTGCAGAAGCCGAATTAATTGTTGATTGGAGCGACAAGCCTTATCGGTCACCGGTCGTCGCGAGCATCGAACAGACACGCGTCGATATCATCCGTCAAGCAACTCTTCATAAGTGGCCCTTCGTGGTTGAGCATCTCGACGACCGGCACATTGTGAGGCGAACGATCCTCAAGCGCTGCATTTATGGTGTCGATAAGAATCCGATGGCCGTAGAGTTGGCGAAAGTTGCTCTGTGGCTTCATACCTTCACAGTAGGCGCACCGCTTTCATTTCTGGACCATCATCTTCGTTGCGGCAACTCCTTGTTCGGTTTTTGGATAAGGGAGGCGATGGATCACCTTACGGGTTGGGGTGGTCAGCTTCTGATAAATGAGCCCATCCAAAAGGCCATGGCTCAAGCGCTCGCGATGCAGAAGCTGGAGCGCGTGAACGACATTGATATTGCGGAAGTGCATCAATCCAAGACGCTGTTTGATGGCATCGAAAGCGAGACGCGCCCGTTCAACAGCTTCGTGAAGCTGCTTTATGCGCTCGACTGGCTGAAGCTCGACAAGGCCGACGAAACATCCGTAAAGAGCTGGCTTGATGGCCAGTATGGAGACCCCTTCGACATTGCGCGCGGGCGTCTCACGCTTGGTCCGCCGCTGGAAAATGGCGGAACTGCTCAATCAAGAGACGTGCTTGATCAGATTCCCGGCTCGGGGAAGGCCAATGCAAGCCGGTTTGCGGGCATTTTGTTGCGCGCGCGGGCCCTGGTGCTCAAGGAAGCCTTTCACAACTGGCAAGTCGCGTTTCCTGGTGTCTGGACACAATGGGAGAGCCTGGATCTCCGGGGTGGCTTTCACGCGGTGATCGGCAACCCACCGTATGTAAGGCAAGAGCTAATCCGCCCATATAAGGCCGCTCTCGAAAAATTTTACGAGACCTTTGCCGGCCAAGCTGACCTGTACGTTTACTTCTACGAACAAGGCCTGAAGCTTCTTAAGCCCGGCGGGCGGCTGTCGTATGTCGTGACGAACAAATGGATGCGTGCCGATTATGCGGAACGGCTGCGCACAATGTTTGAAACAAAGGCTTGGGTCGAATTCGTTGCAGATTTTGGCCACGCCAAGAAATTCTTTCCCGATGCCGACGTATTCCCTTCGGTACTCGTCCTCCAAAAGCCGACTGAAGCCTTGCCACCGGAGAACACCGTGGTGTGTTCGATGCCGCGTGACGACGTCCCGGACAAAAACCTTGAGCAAGCCGTCGCAAACCCTGCGTACAATTTCCTTCTGCCGCGGCTTCACTTCACGCGCGACACGTGGGTCCTCGACCGGCCCGAAGGCATTGCGCTGCTGAACAAAGTCCGGGAGCGCGGGCAGCCACTGAAGGCAGTCATAGGCGCCGATCCTCTCTACGGTATCAAGACCGGTTACAACGAAGCCTTTATCGTTGATGCGCCCACGCGTGACCGACTTATCAGCGCAGCCCCAGAGTCCGCCAGCCTGTTCCGGCCGTACTTACGCGGCCAAGACATCTCGCGTTGGTCTTGCCCGGATACCGGTCTCTTCATGATCGTGATGAAATCGAGCAGCGATCATCCCTGGCCCTGGGCGAGCGCGCCCGACGAACCATCAGCGGAACGGATTTTTGAGGCGACATATCCCGCGCTGTACCGCCATTTCAAGGTTTTCGAAGAGATTCCCGACCCCCGAGGCGGTCGCCCAAAAGGGCTGCGCCACCGTGAAGATCAAGGCCGGTATTGGTGGGAATTGCGGCCCTGTGCCTACTACGCGTTGTTTGATGCTCCGAAGACGCTATACGTTGATATAGCGTGGACGCCGTCGTTCCTCGTAGACACACGTGGACGCTTTACGAACAACACCTGCTATTTTCTGCCATCCGCTGCACCCGATGTCGCAGCATCGCTCAATGCGCCGATCGGCTGGTGGTACGCTTGGAGGAAAGCCCAGCATGGCAAAGACGAAGCCTTGCGGTTCTTTACGTCCTTCATGGAATCCTATCCTGTCGCGCCACTGGATGAAGCTGCGCGGGAAGAGGTCGGCACCCTTGTCGCACGTTCATCCACTCTGGTGGAGCAGTACCAGGTCGCGGACCACAATTTGGCTGAGTGGCTCAGGCTCGAGTTTGAGCTGAAAGGATTGAAGCCAGCGCTGCTGTCGGCTTCGTTGCTCGATGCGGATCGCTTTTTAAGCGCCGTTCGGGACTTCATACCGAAAAAGCGGAAGCTGTCTGTTGCTCAGCTTGCGGAACTGAAGCGCGAATATGCCACTACGGTTGAACCGGCGAGAAACATGCGTTTGAAGGTGCTCGCTTCGGAGCGCCGCTTGTCCGATTTGGTAAATCAGGCCTATGGCCTGACTGCCGATGAAGTTGAGCTGATGTGGCGTACGGCACCACCGCGCATGCCATTTACGCCGCAGGGTTACAGTGCGCCAGATACCGGCCTCGCTAAAGGCATTGAACTTGGCGAATAAGGGATCACACACGGCCTACACATCAATCGGAATCTCAACAACAGGACGCAGGGCTTCGAGTTGCCGAGCGTATTTCCGCACCACCTTGTCGTAGAGATCGCCAAGATGCTTCGCGTGGACACTGATAACAAGGGCGTAAGGCAACTCTTCTTTCGGCGCAAAATTACGGCCGTCCTGGCGCGCGTTGTAGTGAATATCGAGTACGGGATTACGAAGGGTCTTTCCGAGAAATGAAACGCGCGTGTGTAGGCAGTTTTCCCATTTCCACGCGTCACGGCGTAGTTCGTCTTCCATCAAGCCGCTTTGTGTCTTGCCAAAGAAACTCTTGCTATCAGCATGCACCTGTTTGGGGTCTTTGCGCTTCTGATCATGCGGCCTAAAAGTTGGCTCAAGGCCGGCGCGCGTATAGTTGCCGGGGTGGTGCGGATCAACGCCGGTCGGATAGCACAGCGTTGCGGTGATGGTGACCTTGCCGGGAATGGTGCCCGACGGAATCGGAATGGGCGCTCGAATATAGCGCGTCGGTGCGATGGTGCCTTGGTAGACAACCCGCACGGTGTCATCGTCGCAAAGAACAATGTCCTGCACCGAACGGGCGACGCGACCACGCCCTATTTCTTCGCAGGGAAAGGCAGACGCTTCTGTCGTGTGGATTAGGAGCGACCTTATCGCCAGTATGCTTAACGTGTCACCGAAATGCGCGCGCAGCCCAGCGCCGAGGCGCAGCACGGACGGCGCGGAGAAAGAGGTCCCTTCGGTCGCTTCGAGCCCAAACGCTTTTCCTTCGTTGAGAACGATGAAAGGCCGCTGGAGACAGCCGCCGAACTCAACAAAGTCCGGTTTGACGACGCCGGGACTGCGACCGGGCCCAACCGAGCTATACGTGCACCGCTGCCAGGGTGTCTCGTGGCTATCGCAGGCTCCCACCGCTAGGGCGTTCACGCAGTCGGCTGGCACCTGGATGCGGTTCAAGCCATCCTTGGCAGATCCGTCGCCCCCATTGCCGACGGCGATAGTCGCAAGTGTCGTACCGCGCGAAAGACGATCATCGATAACGGCCGTCCACGCATGCACATCATCATCCTCCACCGGGAGAAGCGGGCCGATACTTAAATTGACAAACTGATAATCCTTCTCGACCAAAACCTGATCGATACGGCCAAGCACTTCGTAAAGTTCGTGAGGATTTTGGCCCAACGCTGCCCTGTCGAGAACCCGGTAATGATCGGCCGATGCATAGGGGCGCTGGAGCGGCTTGGTCGGATCGATGTGGCCGAACAGGAAGGCGGATGACACGCCAACACCGTGCTTCTGAAAGTCATCCAGGGGGCTTCCGATGCCCGGTGGTTCGATAGCTCTTACCCACTTGCTGATCGGATGCCCTTTCGGAAATCCCCCGTCAAAAATCGCTACGCGAATCTTGGGATCAATCGGGCCGGTATCGGGTAATTGGATAGCTTCCATGGGTACGCGTGAGGATCGGAAGCTTGGACGCAAGATTCGCAGGGTTGGCATTTGCCGCAAGGCCCGCACGGGTGTGAATGTCGCGATGCGGTCGGCAAGTTCGACAGGAGCTTCCAGTTCCACGAAGCAAAGTCCGCCTGCGGCAAAGCGGCGGTCCAGCGGTTGATCAATCCCGATTTCACCAAGGTAGTGTTTGAATTGCGTAACGACGCTATTCGCACCGCTTCCGCCATCGCTGTGAAGAACAGCTTCAAGGACGACATTTCCTTTTTTCGGAAGCCGGCCTTTGATCTTGTCCCGGGCCGTCGGTGCCGCGACCTCCTCAATCGTGGGCAGGTCGCTGGCGGCGGCAGTGTCCTCGCGCAAATTTGGCAGCGAAGAGCGCCAGGCGCGGAAAGCTGACCGCGGACCCATTACGAACAACTCTGTTGTGATTGTTTCTTCGGGTTCGCGGCCTTTGGAGCGCTTTTCCGGTGTGATCCGGCGCGGGCGGCTGCCGACCGGTTCCAAGCCAACCGATTCAAACAGCTTTTCAGGGAAATACGACTTGGCAATATACTCGGGATTGAGCGTGATCGTCGCAACGGCACGGTCGTTTGGGCAGGCGGCATCCGGCAACTGGTCGATACCCCTCACAACGCGCGCGAGCATCGGCGCGATGCGCTCTCTTGCTTCCCTGAACGTATAAGGGTGGCTTTTCGGGCCGCCGCCACGCACGCCGGCAACATCTTCAACAAGCCGTTCGCCTTTGCCTAAAAGGAAATTGCGTTTCGTCATGACGAATCTCTCTTTTCAGAGCGCGTCGGCACGCGCTTCCGCGCGGCGCGAACACGGATGGTGTCGCGGGCAATACCTGTCAGCTCACGGGCTTTACGTTGTGACAACAGCCCTTGGTTCACAATGGCCGCCGCAAGATGAATGCGCCTCGTCTTCGGAAGCGATTTGTTCGTCAACAGACCGGCGAGATGTTCCTCAAGCGGCGTATGGCCTAAAGCTGCCCCGCGACGTGCAGTCGACAAATCACGTTCGATGTCGCTGAAGGACCGCCCGGTGAATGCGAGGGCGAGCAGTCCGCTCCACTCCTTGGTCGCAGGAAAATACGGCCCGAGGCGTCCTTCGATAAAGCTGTGAATGGCATCCTGATCGGGAAGCGGAAATTCAATGTGCAGTTCAAACCGGCGCCATATCGCGGGGTCAAGAAGGTCGGGGTGGTTAGTAGCTGCAAGCAGAACGCCGGAAGATGGCCAGTCATCAATTTGCTGGATGAGCACGGTTACAAGCCGTTTCAGTTCGCCGATCTCGCCGTAATCGTCGCGGCGCTTGGCGATGGCGTCGAGTTCGTCCAGCAACAAGATGCAATCAATGGTCTTGGCATATTCAAGGACATGACGGAGGTTGCTGCCGGTTCGGCCAAGCAAGCTGCTCATGACGGCGGCAAGGTCGAGAATGAGGAGTGGACGTTTCAGCTCCCTTGCTAACCATCGCGCGGCCATCGTTTTGCCAACGCCGGGAGGGCCGACAAAGAGCGCGGCCCGCATGGGATCAAGCCCGGCACGGACAAGCGCCTGCGGATTCCGGCGTTCCTGGACAATTTGCTGCAATGAAGTTGCAAGGGCCGGCGCGAACACCGGCTCATGTTCGAGGAACGGCTCTGCCTCGACGCGCATAAGATGTAGCCGCGAGTCGATATCGACGGGGAGTGGCACTTCGGCTTGCTGCCGCAGGGGCGATGCGTGCGAAGGCAGTTCATGCAAGAGCGCGGTCAAGGCATCCGCGAATTGCGGTACGACGGCGTGATAACGCTTGGCAGCGCGGCGTAAGATAACCTGCACGTCTTGAGGACGGCCGGACAACGCGATGCGCGCGAGTTGGAGAAAATCGGCTTCGATGTCAGTCTTTTTGTTGTTCTCTGGGGTCATGTGACTCGCGTGGCAGAAGAAAATACCGGGCGAGCCACCGTAAGGGTGGGCGGACGATTTTACAAAGGCCGATTTCGAAGTCGTCCACAGATGTGAATTGTAACGTATATTCATACGTTTAGATATGGACGAGATTGGCCACTTAAACTGAAACTGTTCTTTCTCCTGCCCCGTGGTCAATTGGGCCTCTTACGGAGGCGATTCCACATACGGCGGTACCACGGCGCAATCCGAGGCGGCAGGATTGTGGGCCTTGGAGCAAAATTCTGGGTGCGGATGTCGAAGAGCGGGTCGCCGGTCTCGTCGGGCGGGTGATGCGGGCACACATGGTTCTTCAGCAGTTCCATACGCTGATTGCGGGTGACGGTTCCCTTGTTGCCGTCATAGTCGAGGAAGACAAAGGTCGGCGGATTAGGATACCAGGGCGTTAATACCTGCGTGAGCAGGCCAACCGCCGTGGATGCAAGCACGCCGTTAGACCATACCACTTGCGGGCGCGAGCCTGCTGCGCCGTACCGTTTGGCTTCCTGCTCTAGTCTTTCATCGGTAATGAATCCGCTGCAGCGCATGCAGGGTGCGCCCGGGATGGACAGGATTACCTGACCGCTGACCAGAAAGCCCTTTTTGCCGAGATCATGGACATCCATGCCGATGTCGATGTAGGGGATCAGGTGCTTGCGGGCGAAGCGTTCAAGTTGCTCGCGCTCCTTGAAGCCATCGACCGCTCCCAAGATGACATCGCACAGCTTGAGATCGTCGACCGCAGCGTGCCAATCCTTCTGAATCGAGAGGATGCGGGCGTGTGGCTGAAGGCCGCGGATTAGCCGCTCGGCAATGGTGACCTTTGTAAGGCTCACAGCGACGTCTGCCAGTGTACCGCCGATCAATCGGTTGGTATTGGTATCTTCGATAACGTCCGGATCAGCATTCACATAACCGCCAACGCCCATATGGGCGGTCTGTTGCGCGATGTGCGAGCCGCCGCCGCCGAGCCCGACGATCCCGATCACGGCGGCATCCAGAACGGCGTCGCTTTGGGGACCAAGGAAGCTTTGGCGGTCAAGACGGCTCATATCGTGCTCCAACTGCGAAGTGGCATGCCAACCTCACTGAATTTGGCGATAAAGGGCTGGGGAGACGTACGGTCGATCCACACTTGGCCGAACGCAGACTTGTCGCTGAGTACGATGGCGCCGTGCACGCTATGCGGGGCAACCGAAACGAAATTCGGCACGAACTTGCCGTTTTCACGAATATCGATGCCGCTGAAGCCCGGGATGCCCTGGCCGCCATGCGTGTGCACGTGGAAGATGGCGACGCGGTCATCCATTCCCCATTGGCGTGCGCGGCGAATAGCTCCCGCGCTCATCATCGCGCCGACGCTTGGATCCGGAAGGTATTCGTCTTCACGTACGGGACGGTATTCCCGGGCCAAGATGAGAAGTTCGTCGTGCGCGGCGGCCAATCCTGCGGCAATAAAGCCAACGCGCTCATGTGCGAACGGGTGCGGGCGCCGCAAATCAATGCGGATCGTGGTGAGCAGGGCACTCGTGACTTTGAAGCGAATTTTCATGCGACGGCTCGCAGGTGAGCGGATAGCATTTGGGTCCAGCGCATCGAGGCCGGCACGTGGTTCCATGACGGCGCCCACCAATTGCGCTCGACCACGCGGTGCTGATTCCAGTTGCCCGCGCGGCCTTGAATTTGGCGCTCGAAGAAAAGGCGCGTGACGTAGCCGGAATGCGCGAAGGGCACCAGTAACAGGTCCATCTTGAACGGCTTATCGCCAGCGGTGAACCCGAAGCCCGGCAGCAAGGCCACGGGCTGGCCGCCCTCCTTGAGGAGGACGGCGTCAGCGTGCATGACTTTGAGATTGGCGAACTCTTTGCTGGCGACGTCGCTCACGAAGAGCCTCCGCAGGGAACCTGTTCAAAGAACTTCATTCCCTCCTTTACCTTGAGCTTGGCGCCGGGCTTGAGCGGCGTGAGCTGCCCCTCGTCGTTAATGAATTCGAGGACGTAGCCCTCCTGCACGCCGAACTTCTGCTTGAGCTGCTCGGTCGTGTAGGTGCCGCGCGCGATTTCGCGCGGCTCATTCTCGTAGAAGACCGTGATCAGCCGCTTCTCGGTGTGCAAGTGCTCGGTTCCGGCCTGACCCAGGTCGAGAACGTCATTCAGCTTCAGATCGATGTCGTTACCATCGCGCTCTAGGACCAGAACCTCGTCCTCGCGGACCTGGCAGATGACGCGCAGTTCAGGCTCGGGGATCTTCTCCACGCCCCACTCGAAGCCGTGTCCGTTATTAGTGAAGCGGAAGATACGGTCGCTCTTGAAGGCGCGAAACACTTCGGTTCCTTCGGCCCGCAAGTCCACCGTCTCGTCGAGGCCCACCGAGCGGCTGCTGTGGGTCAGAAGCTGGATCAGCACATAGTCGCTGGCCGGCTCCAAATCCGCCTTGTCGAGAACGTGTTCCCCCTTCGGCATGGCTTCCGAGAACTTCACGGTCACGCCGTTGACCGTGGTGGAGAAATGCCCCTGCGCGTCGGGACCGCGCCCGCGTTGGCCTTTGACACCGTCATCGCGGCCTTGGCCGCCTGTAACCACATTTTCCATCTTCATTACCTTTTCGTCTGCCCCCCGGCCCCATGCCGAAGTGATGGTGATAAGATATAGTGGCATGCTAGGTTTGTCAAGCATCTACTGGGCACGCTTGACATTCTTATCAAATGAGCTAAATATATGAGGTGAATCAATGACTTTGGAGGAGTAATGTCATGGCCAAGAAGAGCGTGGGGGCGGAGATCAAGCTCACGCTTGGACAATTTCTCGCCTCAATCCGTGAAGATCGCCAGCTCTCTCAGCGCGATGTCGAGAAAGCGACCAACAAAATTGTTTCGAACGCTTACCTAAGCCAGATCGAAAACGATCAAATCAAAAGACCAAGTCCCAATATCCTGCACGCACTCGCCGAGCTATACGCCGTTAGCTACGAGAACTTAATGGAACGCGCAGGCTTTGTTGCGCCTACACGATCCCGCAGCACCGCCGAACAGCGGCATGGGCGCGTTGCAACATTCGCCGAGCATAATTTGACGGGTGAGGAAGAGGCCGAGCTTGTAAAGTTTCTAGGTTATCTACGCAGCAGGAAAAAGCCCTAGTGGCCAAAGCCGACGACAGCAGTCTCGACCCCGAGCAGTTAGGCGCCGTGCAGTTGGCTGCACGGCGCGCTTTAGACCGAGCCACTGGATGGGGCGTCTTTCCTACGCCTATCCCGGATATCCTTGAAGCAGCGAAACTGAAAATTGCGCCCGCGAGCGCGTTCGACCCGCGGCGGATCGTCGAATACCTGATGGGCAAAGCAGAGCATGCGGCAGAGGTATTGAAGTCCGCGATCTCCAAGGTGTTTGGTATTTATGACGCCGACGAAAGCCTCATCCACATCGATCACACGGTGCATGCATCGAAGCAGAACTTTCTCAAGTTACACGAAGCCGGCCACCACGAGCTTCCTACGCACCGCAAGCTATTCCGCATTTTCCAGGATTGTGAAAAGAACCTCGCTCCGGATATCGCCGACCTTTTCGAGCGCGAGGCCAATAACTTTGCTCGCTTCGTTCTCTTTCAAGGCGACGGCTACCGCGATATGGCTGCCGACCATAAATTCGAAATCAAGACGCCGATGAAGCTCGCCAGCAAATTCGGTGCGTCGGTCTACGCGTCGTGCCGTGAGTTTGCTCGGACCCATCACCGGGCCTGCGCCGTGTATGTACTTGAGCCGATTAAGTACTGCGAACGCACAGGCGCGCGCGCTGATGTCCGCAGGATCGAAACCTCAGAATCGTTTCGACATCAGTTCGGACAACCTGCGGAGCAGGTAATTACACTTGATCATTCACTCGGACGTGTGTTGCCAGTGGGCCGACGGATGACCCGACCGACCACCATCTCAATCACGGACCGAAACGGTCAAGCCCATGAGTGTGTCGCGGAAGCCTTCGACACTACTTACAATGTTTTGATCTTGGTTTATCCCGTTAAAGCGCTTACCGCGTCTCGTTTCATACTCAACTAAGCACACGCTATGCTCAATGGTGCGTTATCTCATCGGCCGGAAACGTCGGGTGCACGCGGTCTCGGTTAACCGGCGAGTGGATTCTTGTCCAATACGGACTATCGAAACATCTACCTTACCCTGGCCGGACATCGTGAGACGAACGAAGCGGTATTTTACCGCTGCTCACTGGCTCCGAAAGAGTTTCCGGAATTTGCATCGTTGGGACCCTTCGTTGTCCCTCGGGGTGAGACCGCTTTGAGCCAGCTGCTGAGCCTGCAACGATCGACTGAAGTTGAGCGCAAGGCTCTCCCCTAGCACGTCCGCAACTCCTGCGCCCGTCAACTGAACCCCTCCCTCTATATGGGCTCGGACACGACGCGGAAGTTTTGGAATGGCTCGCATACGGGTGCTCACCGCGCTCAAGATCAAACGGAATCTCAAACCGGGAATGTATGCCGATGGGCTTGGGCTTTACCTGAAGGTCCGCCCCGGCAATTCCAAGAGCTGGATTTTCCGGTATCGCACTGGCGGCAAGCTGCGGGATATGGGTCTTGGCCCGTTTCATACCGTGTCGCTCGCCGAGGCCCGCGAGAAGGCGGAGGTCTGCCGGGTCATGCGCCTCAAGGGCCTCGATCCGCTGAATGAGCGCCTCAAGGAGCAGCAAGCCAAGACAATCGAAGCGATTGAGACCATCACCTTCGAGAAGTGCGCCGAGGGCTACATCGCCGCCCACAAGGCCGGCTGGAAGAACGGCAAACATGCCGACCAATGGACGGCGACGCTTCAGACCTATGTTTATCCCGTCTTCAAGGACAAGCCGGTTGCCGCCATCGACGACACACTGGTCCTGAAGGTGTTGCAGCCGATCTGGAGGGACAAGACCGAGACGGCGTCACGGCTTCGTGGCAGGATCGAACGCATTCTCGATTGGGCTCGTGTCATGAAATACCGCGCGGGCGAAAACCCGGCACGGTGGAAGGGGCACCTCGATCATCTTCTGCCGAAGCGTTCGAAAGTCGCGGCCATCGTCCATCACCCCGCCCTGCCGATCGACGAGACGCCGGGCTTCTTCCAGATTTTGCGACAGGAAGCGACGGTCGTTGCGCGTGCGTTCGAGTTCTGCATTCTCAACGCCACGCGCACCAACGAAGCTATGGGCATGCGCTGGGACGAGTATGACGAACAGGCTCAGCTCTGGACGGTGCCCGGCGTCCGCATGAAGGCTGGTCGCGATCACCGCGTTCCGCTGGCCCAGCGATCTCAGCGCATTCTTGCCCAGATGCAGGAAATCCGCACGGGTCAATTCGTCTTTCCCGGAGGCGTCCAGGAGCGGCCGCTCAGCTCTATGGCCTTCCTGATGCTGTTGCGCCGCCTTGAGCGCAAAGACATCACCGCCCACGGCTTCCGCTCGACCTTCCGCGACTGGGCGGCTGAACGAACCGACTTCTCGAACGAAGTCGTCGAAATGGCGCTAGCTCACACCATCAGCAACAAGGTCGAGGCCGCCTATCGGCGTGGCGACCTGTTCGACAAACGCCGGCAGCTCGCCGAGGCATGGGCCGCGTTCTGCGCCGGGACGGCTCCTTCGAAGCCCTGATCGCCTGCTGCCCAAACGCTCGCCCTTTGGCAGTTCAAGACAGTGCGCAGGCGTCCGCTGCTATCCGCATCAAATCTATATCCAACCGGAAGTGAAGATGCTTCCGAATTTGGAGAAACACATGTCATCACAACTCGAAAAACCCAAAGGCGCGATGTCGGTCAACGACTTCGCAATCTGGGCCGGTATCGGACGCACCACCGCATGGAAGGAAATCCGCGAGGGTCATCTCCGCGCGGTCAAAGTCAGCGCCCGAACCATCATTCGTTTCGCAGACGCCGAGAACTGGCTTGCCACACGGCCCCAGCTTTCCGTGCCAAGCGCGCAGCTATAACTCACGACCGAATAGGATCAACTATCATGACCAAAATTTCTGACAACACTCGATCGAAATTCGATCGCTGTGGAGACAAGCCGCTCTTCTACCCAGATGACGATGGCTACGTTCGCGAGCTAATTAGCGAGCTCATTGAACGACGACGTTATGTCCGACGTGAGTCGAAATTTCATCTCAAACACCGTGAAGTGAACTACTTTTACACGACCCGGGTCATAACCATCGACGGTAAGGGGCGCCATCCCGAAACAGGCGAAGATGCATTTTTGGAATTGCTGGAGCAGTTGTACCCTCGGCGAGGGCGTAAGCCTGATCCACTATCTCAACGGGATCAGGACGCACCACCATCATCGCTAGTATTGGATATCAGTCTGGACAGCGAGGGCGTCTTCAATGCCTGCGCCGGTCGTCACGGCGAGGATAGTGAAGACGATCTTGCACCATGATGCAGCCCGAAAAGTCACGCGCATCGCTGGGAGCCTGGCTGCTTGATGGAATTGCAGAGGCCTTGACACGGGTTTATACAAACCTCAGCCCTCCCCGCCTCACAAAGAACCCGTCATACATTTCCCCGCGGCTTTCCGGCTGAGGCCTTTGAAGGTGCCGAATGTTTTGAAGGTCACCCGGAAACGGGTGACCTTTCATTTTCCGGGATCGTCATTTGCCGTTGCCATGTCGTCGTTCTTATCGGTCTTGTCGATTGGCCGGTTAGGTGAACGGGATTTGGTCTTCATTCCCCGAAAAGCCCCAGTACCCCGCAAGCCCGCTCAAGCACGGCTGATTGCTTGAACAGGCGAACATTTTTTCTGAATTCATCAACGGTCGGCACCGCTCATCTTCCAAGCCTCCCCCCGCATTCGCCCAGCCGCTCTAACTTGGAAGAATAGAAGGAGGGACGAACTGGACTCGCCCCTCCTTCTGCATGGTTAGATCTTCACCCGGTCAAAGATCGCCGCGAGCTCTGTGTCTCGCTCATGTTGCTGCACGTGTTGCCGATATTCATCGAGTTCCGAGCCCGAATACAGCTTAGTCCAATCGCCGCTGTCGAACTTTGACACAAACCCATCCTTGGTTTGAGCGCCGATACCAATGTTTTGAGAGCACCCGAACAAATCTGAGCACGTTACCGGCTGCGGCGGAAGGAAGACCCGATGAATTCGGAAGATATTTCGCTGCAACTCGCACTGATCGCCAATGTGCTTGAATTCATGCGGGCTCAAGTTTTTTGCCAAGTACCGGAACCAAATCCAGCACCGCTTTACTTCATTTTGCCTGAAACGAGGCAGGTAGGGCGCAAATCCGTCACGCACCGTGCCCGGTGTAAAGACCACCGCAGAAGTCGGAGCCTTCGTCACTCCCGTTAAGCGCTCGAGGACCCGCACTGCCCGTTCCGCATATGCACGTGCTTTACCATCTGTGACACCGATCAATTGATGGGTATGAAAACCATGATCTAAGGCGTGTTCATGAATGAACGTGTAGAAATACTTCTCGCCCACGCCGTACGTCGACAATGAAACGCCTTTACGCTTGCGGCCCGTCCCATCAACGCTCAGCCACTTCCCCATGCGTGCATTGAACTCTGTCAATACTTTCGTAGCCTGCTCGTGGTCCCGAATCCGAAACTCCTGCCACGCGATCGTCATGTGCCCGTTCATGACCACGCCGTATGCCTGCATGGTATAGGCGATACACCGGTAAAGCCGGGCGGCCTCATCGGTCAGCACGGCGGAGCGCAGCCGAGGCTGCTTCATAGGCGAAGCGGACCATGCGACGGCCTTGGGCCGCATAAACGGATTGGCCCGCATCTGCTGGCGTCGATTTACCGGCGAAGGCAGGCGCTCTTGGCCTGGCAATATCGGGGCAGGGACGCAGGAGAGAGACGAAGATAGGTTCATAGATGTGGCTCCATGGGGAACCACCGCGGCTCCCCTTCAGTGTGGGAAGCCTGCCGCTATGCGGACGAGAGCACTCTCACCTATCTATATATTGGGGAGAGCTCTCATCATAATGCATTGGCCGCATGCGTTTACGGCGCCGCCTAAAGGGAGTGTCCTTCGTGGATAGACTCGCTAAATATAGAATGGTCTCGAAACTAAAATTGGCCATGTGGCTCTTCAGCCACGTCATCAACTTGAAACTACTGACGGGCGAAAGCCTTCATCCAGCCCAGCGGAAAGCGATCGGCATGAAAGCACGCAGCATGCCCTTTCGGTAACCGCCGATACCCGTGCGCCACCCCTGGAAGCTGACTTGAGACTGACGGTTTCCTACATCAGACCGGCCGAGGTAAAGGCCAGTACCTGAAGGGTACATCGGCAGGGGCTCAAGTCCTTGAGTTCAAACAACAACCATTTTGCCGATCTGAGCAATCGTCCAATCAAGGTCTCAAATTCTTCCAGGTTAAACTTCCAAAATGGGTGACTCGACACCACCGCTGACCGTCCAGACATGGGCGCGAACAAAGTTCAACGCAACAGTCGCCCGCAACATCGCTCACCCGTCCCTGAATCTTCCGTGCTTCATCAACACGGAAGTTCAAATGACAACGCACTCGACCACCGTTCACTCCGGCACGGACGACGCCGCCCTCGCCCGAGAAACGTCGCCCACCTTTCCAACTGCGCCTGCCTTCAGGCAACTGACCCGGACACCCCTCGTCCCTGAAGCGGTCCTGAAACGTCACGGTGCTTACTGCGCGATCGACACGCGGTTCCGCAGTGCCGCACGGTTATTGCAATGCCTGTGGTTGAAGGATCACGACATTCCCACCGCCTCATCGGCCCGACGCGGCGGCATCAATACCGGCTCGTCTTTCGGTTCGATCCTCGAAGCCGGGGCCGCCCGCGCCGGCCGAAACTTCCTCAGCCCGGCCATTCATCGCCTCGCCCTTCAGGAGTTGCTCCTGCGCGAGGACGACGCCGCCATTGACGAGGAGCGGCTGTTCGGCAACGCGCTCTCCTCGATGCCGCTGACCTTCTCCCTGTTCGGGCCGCTCGCGGTCGATTGCGATCTTGCCACCGCCGTATTCCGCCGCCTGCTGCCGGACTTCGTCCACACCGTTGAACAGATCATTTTCGAACACAGCCCTGGCCGACGCGAAGACCGCTTCCTCAAAGACCGCACCGCCTTCGACCTCGCCGTCCGCGTCATCACACCGGACGGTGAGCCCGCCACCGTGTTCATCGAAGTCAAATATTCGGAGAGCATGGAAGGCCCCGCAGCTCGAATGCGCGACCGCTACAACGAAGCCTCCCGGCAGGTTCGTCTCTACCGCGACCCGGACAGCGCAATCCTTCGATCCCTGGCGTTGGAGCAAATCTGGCGCGAGCATATGACGGCCCAGCTTGCCGTCGATCACGGCGTCACGCCCCGCGCCGTCTTCATGGCCATCGGCCCGCACCTCAATCGCCGTGTCCAAGCGGCCTTCCGGGTCTATGAAGCCGAGTTGCTCGATGCCGATCAACGTGAACCCGGTCGAGTCGCATTTGCGCCCCTGACGCTGGAGACCGTGATCGAGGCGGTCGCGACCGCGGGAGCCTCGGAACTGGCTCATGCGCTCTGGGGACGCTATTGCGATCTCGACCGGGTTTATCGCCTGTCGATGCAGGAGATTGCCGGTACCGAAGTCCCACCGGACGCACCACCGCACGCGGACAGTTCGGCATCGATCAAACGAGCCCTGCCGCCAGTCCGCCGCCGGTCCCCATCCTCGAACCGGCACCGCACGAAGGCAAGTTCATCGGCCTGTAAGGTCGCGGCCAAGGCAACCTCTACACAGGAGGCGATCTGATGGCCGAGAATGACCTTCTGACCGACGAACATCGTATTCGTCTCTTCGCCAATGCGCTGGCTGACGACTGCGATCATTTCCCGGTGCTCAAGCTGTTCACACCGGACGCCGGAGCTACTTGGCTGATCTCAGAAGCCGATCCGAATGATCCGGATCGGTTGTTCGGATTGTGCGACCTCGGCTTGGGTTTCGCCGAACTCGGCTATGTCAGCCTCGCCGAGATCGCTTCCGTGAAGGGGCGGCTCGGCCTGCCGGTCGAACGCGATCTCCACTTCGTCGCGAACAAGCCGCTATCGGCCTATGCCGAGGAGGCTCGCACAAAAGGGCGCATCGTCGCCTGACGAGCAACAAGGAAAAGCTTTCGAAAGCCAAAGAGCCCCTAAGTCGGGGCTCTTTTTCCCTATTACTCCAGCATTTTCTATTACTCCTACACCAAGCTGCGCCGTGCAGCGGCGGGTGGAAAGCCCAGACCGAAGCCGCAAGCTGCCTAATCCTGCAACAACTTTGTCAACGCGACCGATAGCGCGTCGGCAATCCTGGCCATCACCACTAGGCTCGGATTGCGTTTTCCGCGCTCAATTCCGCCAACGTATGTGAGGTCAATTTCGGCCTCAAAAGCGAGCTGTTCCTGCGTCAGTCCTCGCTGCTGACGAAATTTCCGGACATTTTTACCGAAGACAACAGGCCAATCCCGCATTGCAGGATTGAGCGTCACAAGGCATATAGTCTCTAGGGACTATAATCCCTATTTCAAAATTAAGGTCATGAGCTGGGAAAGCAAAATGAACGGGTCGGGGGATAAATGGTGGCCGTTCGGCCTGCTGATCGGAGGCGCTGTCCTGCTCTGGGGGCCGGGTTACAGTTGGAGGGACTCGGGTTCGATTACCTTCATGGCGCTCTTCAGTGCCAGCGACTACGTCGTCGCGATTGAGCGACAGAAGTGCCGGCAGAAATATTAAGAATGCCCGGCTGAATCCAAGCCGCACAACACAGCATCAAGACTGGGGGACAATTTGACCGACTCGACGACGAGCGACGAAGCATGGTTTTATGCGCAAGGCGGCCAACGTAAAGGACCTATACCTAGCGACAAGTTACGCGAACTCTTAGCAGCCCAGACGATCGACGGTGACACTCCGATCTGGCGTAAAGGCTTGGCAGACTGGCAGCCGCTGCACACCACAGAAATCGGCGCGGAGCTCAAGGACACCCCGCCAGCCATTGCGGCCAACCAAGTGAACAACGGTTTAGTGTGGACGCTCGCCGTCGCACCAATTGCATATGTGCTCGTCGATATCGCAATCCTCGGCTACCAGTTTAACCACCCGTACGAAGACTACGCATTCTTGTCCTCGCTCTCGTGGCTCATTCCCCTTCTGGTAAATGGCGGGCTGTGCCTTCTTGACGAACAGCAACTCAAGCGCGCCGGCTACAGCTCCGGATGGATGACGTTCTTTGCTCTGCTGTTAGCTCCCGTTTACCTCTTCGTGCGCGCGCAACGCCTGCGGCAGACGCCGACCTATGGCTTCGTCTGGATCGGATCGTTCATCGCTTCGATAATTCTGCGAGCAATGTGACATGCATCCGGGTTCTCAACCTCCTGCGGACGACACCGCTTTCATCATCTTCCTAGGCATCGGCTTCCTCATTGTCGGCATCATCTACATCATGCCGAGCATCGTCGCATTCCGGCGCGACCACCCGAACCGTTGGATCATCCTCGTCATCAACGTTGCCTTCGGCGGCACGATCATCGGCTGGGGGATCGCACTGGTCTGGGCGATGCGGGCGGCTCACCGGGTTGGCTCTACCGGTAGCGGCGGAGAATCCGGCCTCAATCTCTTCATCAACGATGTGAAGAAGATTCAGGTCATCGAACCTCCGCCTCTACCTCAAACATCCCTTTCGCATGAATTGGAGCGCCTTCACGACCTCCTTGTCAGAGGCGCGATATCCCAGATCGAGTTCGATGGCTTGAAAGCCAAGTTACTCGGCACCGCCCCCTTACGTTGAGACAGAACAATGAAAATGCGACTGGTTATTGCGCTTCTACTCTCGGCCTTTTGTATCGGGGACCTCAACGCAGAGGAACTCTCCTTCTACGAAAAGGAGACGGATAATTGGTGGACGGTTTTCGGCGGAGCTGACACGGAGACTGGGCAAGCCACCTGCTACGGTCGCGCGAACAAGAAGGATGGATCATTTATTCAAATCCATCGCTCCCTAGTTAATGGAGAGGTGTGGGCCATCGTCCACGACACCGAATGGGAAATTCAGGGACCCGACCGAGGGTCGCTTCGCTGGAACTTCTTCAACGGCGTCAAAAGCGGGCTCATCGCCGGTGCAACTTTCGATTACGACATCAAGGATAAGAACACGATCTTGATCCTGCAAATCGAACCTAAGCAGTTTTCAGAAGCACTATGGAATGCACGTTACTTTACGCTTGTGATGCCGGGGAACGTGCCCAATCTATCGCTTAGCTTTGAGAGCAAGGGAGGCTCGATGCTTACCTCGCTGGCAGAGTGCGTCAAACAGAACGAGAAGAAATATAAGAACTTCAAGCCTTCCCTGGAGAAAGTCCCGGACGCGGTGAAGGAACAGCTCTAAACCGCATGCGCGGCTATGCCTGGAAGCGGATCAATCTGTAATGGCGCGTCCGAGCGACTTACGTAGATCAAATGATTATATGAGCATGATGGGCTGGACCATAGCCACCTTCACCCATCGCGGTCGCGTACGTCCGGCGAATGAGGACACCATCGCCATCGACACCCGTATCCTGACCGGCGACATGAGCACGCCCGTCGTCATGACAACACCGGGCAATGGCTGCCTCCTGATGGTCGCGGACGGCATGGGCGGCCACGCGCAAGGCGCGATGGCCAGTCGTGCGGTGCTCGACTATCTGGTTGCAGCCGCCGACCGGATCTCAAATCCGGAATCGTGCGCGGCGGCGATTGAGGAGGCCAATCAACATCTGTATGCGCTGATGCAGCAGCACGAAGCTGCCCTTGGCATGGGGAGCACATTGGTCGGGGCGTTCTTGAGCCCTACCGCGCTGCTCACATTTAACGTCGGCGACAGCCGCTGCTACCTCTTCAGTGCAGGCCGGCTTATCCAACTGAGTCACGACGACGTTGCCGACGAGGGGAGCAACCGCTCAGGCCATCGCAGGTCGCATGCCATCACCCAGGCACTGGGCGGCTCTTCGTTTCCCATTGCCATCGAGCCGCACATCAACGTCGATGCGCCTCTAAAGCCCGAAGAGACCCTGTTGCTGTGCACCGACGGGCTCACCGACATGGTCGCCGACGACAGCATCGCGCACGCTCTGAACGCCGCCAACGATCCAATCCGAGCGGTGCGCCACCTCGCTGGCAAAGCCTTTGCCGCCGGGGCACGAGACAACGTCTCCTTAGTAGTCGCACGCCATTGCAACGCGCGCGGTTCCTCATAAAGGCAGATGACAAGAGCCCATCAACATCAAATTGGACAGTAGAAATGAACCTTAAGGGATTTCAGCCAGCCATTCTCGGACTCTTGATAGCCTTTGGCTTTCCTCCCGTAGCTGGAGGGATCGAGGCGGTCGCGGGCGACGCTCGACTAACGACCCTTACCTGCGCAGGTGAACTTTGGAACGTCCAGACCGATCCAACCAGCATTTCATGGCTCGAAATTGGGCATGGGATTCATCAGTGCTCGATCAGAAATGCGTCGAGTGAGAACGCAAAGAGGATACTGTCGGTCTGCAATTTGAACGCCGACTGCTCGTTGAAAGTCGATGTCGATGCTCAGCGCCTTCGGAAATCGGCCGCAGCGGGTGAATGTGATGATTTGTGCATCTTCGAAGGCGACAAGATCGTCTGGGTCAAGAAGGGGAAGGCGCAGGTTGCCAGCGCTGGAGAGAAGCTGCCTTATGGATCGCAGGGTGGAACGGATCTGACGATTCTCTCAAAGGCTGGCTTGGATACCGAACACGCCGTCGTTAGAGGGGCTATCACTCGGGACGACGCGCGCGGGTACTGTGACGCCCACGACGGCAAGGCAACGAAGGGCTGCTTGTCAGAGATGGCTCGATATTCGCGGACCCTGAAATCTGAGATACAAGCAAATTGCACGACTAAAGAATTCACCGACTTTTTTGGCAACCGATACGCATTTCTTGGCGCTAACCCTGAGCGAGAAAAAGACGATGGAGAATCACACGCCCGCTATCTTCTGAAAGATTTGGGATCTGGAGATATTTCTACCGGGGACAATTCGACTGGCTATTTTACGAATAGTGCGCTCTTTTCAGCATTGTGCCCACGAACGGCACCCACAGATTGGTAAGGAAAGCGCTGTCAGAAGGTTCGTTTCCGTCCAATCGGAAGTATGGGCCGGGATATGGGCCGCAGAACAGCCAATTTCAGATAACCCTGAATAATAAGGACTTTTCGGTGAGTATGGCGGAGAGAGTGGGATTCGAACCCACGGTACGGTTTCCCGCACACACGCTTTCCAAGCGTGCGCCTTAAGCCACTCGGCCATCTCTCCGGATGCCTTCTCTTGAAGGGGCGGGAGAACTTTTGCAAGTGACTGCGACGGGGTTCGTCGCTATTTCCCCAACCAATTGAATATTATAGATAATTTGGCAATTCCGCCGGCGTGCCGCAAGCGCGGTCAAAAGGCCCTGAACCGAAAACCGGTCAGCGGAGACGATTGAATGGAGCGGCAACAACGCGTGGAGACGGCATGACCATCGATCGGACGCTGGCGATTGGCGTGGCTGCGATCACCCTGGGCTGCGCCGGGCCAGCGATGGCGCAAGCCTGTACCCATGACGGCCCGGTCGTCACCTGCGATGACGGCCGCCGGGGTGTGCTGTCGGGCGATGCGATCATCTGGCCCGACGGCACACGATCCAGCTTATCGCCGCACCCGAGCGTGATCATCGGCAACAGATCTTCTGTCGTGGTGGGACAGGGCGTGTTCGTCGGCCAAGGCAAAGGCGTTGTGCCGCTGGATAATCCGAACGCGCCGAACAAGTCGCGCTGCGCCATTCTTGATGGCGCATCCTATTGCTACTAGCTGCATAGCGTTTTCGAGCGAACCGGGTACCGGTTCGCTCAAGGAAAACACGTCAAACCAGAGATCCAAAGTCCCAGCTCTGGCTCAGCCGCAACCGGGATCTAGTGATACCGTGCGCCGGAACCGGCCGAGCGCAGCGGCCACACGGTCGGTGTTTCGACGATCACGGGTTCTGGCGGCGCCTTGTCGGCCTGGGTCTCCTGCAGCGCATCGACGAAGTCAGCGAACCACTGCTGGATGGTGCCGGCCCGAAGCTTCTCCATCATCGCTTCCCAGCGCATGCGCCGCTCGGTCAACGGCATCGAAACCGCGGTCGCGATCGTCCGCGCCATGCCATCGATATCGTTCGGATTGACCAGGAGCGCCGTATCCAGCTCATTCGCCGCACCTGCGAATTTCGACAGCACCAGTACGCCAGGATCAGCCGGGTTTTGGGCCGCGACATATTCCTTGGCGACCAGATTCATCCCGTCATGCAGCGGCGTCACCACGCCGACCTGCGCGGTACGATAGAGCCCCGCCAGCACCGTCTGGCTAAAGCCCTTGTTGAGATAGCGGATCGGAGTCCAGTCCACCTCGCCATGCTGGCCATTGACGTCGCTGACCAGCTTGGCGAGTTCGCTCTGGAGATTGCCATAGGCTTCGATCGCGCCCCGCGACGGCGTCGCGATCTGCAACAACGACACCGTTCGCGCCAGCGCCGGCTGCAAGGTCCACATGCGGTCGAAGGCCTTGATGCGGTTGATCAGCCCCTTGGAATAATCCAGCCGGTCGACTCCGATCGCGAGCTTCTCGCCGTGCAGGCTTCGACGCAGCCGCGACACATCGGGGTGGGAAACCGCCTTGGCGGACTGCTCGGCAAATTTCTGCGGGTCGATGCCGATCGGAAATACCTGGACATGCGATTTGCCGTAGCGCGACGTCACGACATGATTCTCGATCGCCAAGCCAAGATCTGCTGCGAGGTAGCCGAGGAAATTATCGCAATCGTCCTGGGTCTGGAACCCAATCAGATCGTAGGCCAGCATGGCCTCGACCAGCTCACGATGATGGGGGACGCCGCCGATAACAGCCCGATCGGGCCACGGGGTATGCAGGAAGAAACCGATCGGCTGCGTCACACCGAGGTCACGGAGTTCCGCGCCGAGCGCCAGGAAGTGATAATCCTGGATCCAGAAGGCGGTATCCGGTTTTTGAAATCGCAGAAGCGCCTTCGCCATGAAGCTGTTCACTTCGCGGTACGAAAAATAATCTTCATGGGATGCGCGGATCAGGTCGCTGCGGGAGTGCAGCGCCGGCCATAACGCCGAATTCGCGAAACCTTCATAGTAACCGCCGTAATGCGCCGCCGGCAGATCGAGCATCGCGAGCGCTCCGGCGCCGAGCGCTTCGATCTCGGCAAAAGGTTCTTTTTGGGCGCCATCGCGAACACGACCACTGGAACCCACCCAAATCGCACCGGATTTTTCCACCACCGGCAATAAAGCGGCTGCAAGACCCCCCGTCATGGGTTCATGGGTCTTACCGCGCGCGACGCGATTGGAAACAACGACGAGGTTCACAGGGTCCCCTCCTGACAAATTCACTCGCGTATTAACAACCATTCATCAATATGGTTCCTGGTCACCCTTTCAACGAAATGAAACCAAATTCGGGCGCGGCGGAGGGAACTTAATCATTTCACTAAAAAAGCGAAATGTTGCCTGAAAGCGATTACCGTCCTTGCTCGTCATCGAGCAAATGCGCGAGCCAGGAGCGCACGTCGCGCGGTTCATCGAAATGACCGGCGACGCCTTGCGCACGCCTGCCGACGGAAAAGGCAAGTCCATTGAGATCTGGCATGATGGCGAACACTGTTTCGTCGGTGACGTCGTCGCCGATGAAAAACGGACGACGGCCTTTGAAAGGCTCGTGCTTCATCAGTTCGAGAACGCCCGACGCCTTGTTGAATCCGGCGTGCTTGATCTCGCAAACGCATTTCCCCGGCAGCACCTCGATCGGTGCATTCGGCAGATCAGCCCGGATCAGCGAGACCGCCTCGTAGATCGCCTTTTCCGCATGCGGCGCCAGCCGGTAGTGCAGTGCCAGCGAATAACCCTTGTCTTCCAGTAGAATTCCCGGACTGAGCTTGGCGATGGCCGCCAGCCGCCGCTTCAACTCCTTGTCCATCGGCGGTGCATGACTGGCGACGGCCTCGCTATCGATCGAAAGCCGCATTTCCGCGCCGTGCCCCCCCACCGCCGGAAACTGCTCGGGCGCAAAGATCAGATCGATGTCGTTCAACGAGCGACCGCTGACGAGTGCAAGCGCGCCCGAGGTCCGCATCAGCAGGCCTTTGAGCGTTTCGGCGAGACCCGGCGGCACCCACACTTCGCGCGGCGTCGGCGCCAAATCCAGCAGCGTGCCGTCAATGTCGAGCAGGATCGCCGTCTCGCTCAAATGCGGCAGCATCGAACGCGGCACCGGAACCGCGTCCGGCAACGGCTCGCCCGATGATCCATCTTCTCGCAACGTCATCTCCGCCAATTCCTGATTCATCTCATGCTACTCCACAAAGGCCAGCGGGCGTGCGACAGATTCCAGCGACTTCCGCTCGGCTGCGATGCAGTACCGCCACGCGATCGCGGCCGCCGCGAGCATCAAGGCCGCCCCGAACAGATAGCCGGCAAAAACACTGCCACGGGATCCCGTATCGATCAGCGCGCCGAACAGAGCGGGACCTGCGACGCCGCCAATGCCGGTTCCCACCGCATAGAACAGTGCAATCGCCAGCGCGCGAACTTCCAGCGGGAAAGTCTCGCTGACCGTAAGATAGGCAGCGCTTGCGGCCGGCGAGGCAAAAAAGAAGATCACCATCCAGGCGATGGTCTGGCTTTGCGCGCTCAACAGGCCCTGTGCGAACAGATAGCCGGAAAGCGCCAGCAGGACGCCGGAAACGCCGTAAGTGAACGTGATCATCACCCGGCGTCCCAGCGTATCGAACAGACGGCCGAGCAGCAGCGGTCCGAGGAAATTGCCCGCGGCGAACGGCAGAATGTACCATCCGATCTGGTCCGGCGCGATGCCGTAGAACTCGCTCAGCACCAGGGCAAAGGTGAAGAAGATGGCGTTGTAGAAAAATGCCTGCGCGATCATCAACGCCAGCCCCACCAGCGAACGCTGCCGATAGACCGAGAACAGCGTATGGGCCACCTCGCGCAGCGGCGTGTGGTCGCGCATCCTGAGCTTGATTTTGGGCCAGTTGTGCTGACGCGAATCCTGCACCTCTCCGGTTGCGGATCGTTCGATATCACTGACGATTTCAGCGGCGCGTTTGGGATGACCATGGATAATCAGCCAGCGCGGGCTTTCCGGAATCCACATCCGCATGGCGAATACCAGGAGTCCGAGACAGGCGCCGGTGAGATAGGCAAGCCGCCAGCCGAGGTCGGGACCGATCAAATGCGGATCGAGCAGAACGATGGCGCTGACCGCGCCCATCGCGGCGCCGATCCAGAAGCTCCCGTTGATCACAAGGTCGGTCCATCCGCGATACCGCGCGGGCACCAATTCCTGAATCGTCGAATTGATCGCGGTATATTCGCCGCCGATCCCGGCGCCGGTGAGAAACCGGAACAATGCGTAACTGGTGAGTCCCCAGGATAACGCGGTCGCAGCGGTCGCGGTGAGATAGAGCGCCAGCGTGATGAAAAATAGCTTTTTTCGGCCAATTCGATCGGTGAGCCAGCCAAACCCCAGCGCGCCGAGCACGGCGCCGGCGAGATAGGCGCTATTGGAAAATCCGACCTCGAAGTTGGTGAACTGAAGCGACGGACTTGCTTTCAACGCGCCTGAAAGCGCGCCCGCCAGCGTCACCTCCAGCCCATCCAGAATCCAGGTGATGCCGAGCGCGAACACAACGCGGGTATGGAAGCCGCTCCAGCGCAGGCTATCGAGGCGGGAAGCAATGTCGGTCTCGACAACGCGGTCGCGGTTCGCCGGCGCCGGCTTGGCGACGGACGCGCCCGCTTTTGAGGCTGAATGGAGCTGTATCAGCTGGAAATCCATCGGATATAAGGCCAATGACAAAAACCCTGGAACGCTGGATTCCAAGGTTCTACCCGCATCGCGACAGCCATATGCCTGCCACCCGAAATAACGCTCTGGCGGCAACACAGTTCCCACATCGGCGACTTTAGGAACCAATCCGGTTAGCCATCGTTTTTTTGCTGTTACTGCATGGAGTTGACGATGACTGAACGCCGCAAACCTGCGCAAAAGACGACAGCCCGCAAAACAGGCTCAGTACGGCGGAAAACTTCCGCGAAAGCGTCACCAAAACGCTGGTCGCAGCAGGTGACGCGCGAAAGCGACGCGCTCGATCTGAAACACGGCGTCTTCACGCTCACTGATCCGAAGAAGATCGCGGCATCGCTGAAGCGTTCAGCCGAGCGCAGTTCGCGCCGCAAGGCCGGTGCGTATCGCTCCGCGCTTTCAATGCTGACGTTCTATATCAATCGTGCCGGCAAGACCTTGCCGAAGACGCAACGTGATCGGCTACAGCGGGCCAAGACCGAGCTGAAGCATCAGTTCGGAAGAGATTGACGGTGTCGTCGTCCCGGCTTTGCGTCGCAACCCATCAAGCAGAACGGAAATCTCTAGGCCGCGCGGATATTGGCCATGAAGCGATCGAGTTCCGCACGCAGCCGCGTGCTTTCGCTCGACAGCGTTCGCGCCGAATTCAGCACATCTTCTGACGCCGATCCGGTTTCGGTCGCGCCGCGATTGACTTCCATGACATCGGCGGCAGCCTCGTCGGTGCCCTTCGCGACGTTCTGAACGCTGCGCGCGATTTCCTGCGTGGCCGAGCTTTGTTGTTCCACGGCGGTTGAGATCGACGATGCGATATCCGAAATCCGGGAAATGGTGCCGCCGATCTCCTTGATCGCCGCGACTGACTCCTGCGTTGCCCCTTGCATGCCGGCGATATGCGACGAGATCTCATCGGTCGCCTTCGCGGTCTGGCTGGCCAGCGACTTGACCTCGGAGGCGACGACGGCAAAACCCCGGCCGGCCTCGCCGGCGCGGGCGGCTTCGATGGTGGCATTCAGCGCCAGCAAATTGGTTTGCTCGGCGATTGCCGTGATCAGTTTGACGACGTCGCCAATCTGCTGCGCGGCACGCGACAATTTGCCGATCCGTTCATCGGTTTGCTGCGCCTGAAGGACGGCCGCCTCCGCAATCCGGTTGGATTCGCGCACCCGCTTTCCGATTTCGTCGACCGACGCCGAAAGCTCCTCCGTTGCCGAAGCCACCGATTGCATGTTGCTGGATGCTTCTCCGGATGAGCCCGCGACCTTGCTGGACAGGCTCTGCGTGGTTTCCGCGGTTCGCGTCAACGTTCCGGCGGCCGACTCGAGCTGAACGGCCGACGCTGAGACATTGGAGACGATCGCGCCTACCGCCGTCTCGAATTCGTCAGCGAAGCGAATGAGCTCGGTGCGGCGTGCGGCGCTGCTTGCCTTGTTCTGGGCATCCTGCGCGGCGGCATCGCGTTCGGCTTTGGTGATCGCCTGCAGCTTGAATTCCTCCACCGCGCCGGCCATCTCGCCAAGCTCGTCCTTGCGGCCGAGGCCCGGCAGCACGACATCGAAATTGCCGCCGGCGAGCTCGCGCATGGCCTTGCACATCACGATCATCGGCCGGGAAATTCCTCTGCCCAGCAACATCGCCAGCAGTCCGCCCAGCAGGAAGCCGCCGGCCGCGAGCATCAGGATCAGGCGCTCGGTCTCTCCGATGGCTGCATCGGACTCGGCCTCAAGCCTTTGCTGATCGGAGATCAGGTCCGCCTTCATCGCGCTCGATCCCTGCATGATCGCGGTCGCCGACTCCTTCATTTCGTCCGTCAGCTCCTCGATCGATTTCGCATTTTCGATGAGCTTGCTCAGGGCTTGCCGGTATTCGTCCAGCAGCGCAGACGCCTCCTTGAGGCCTTGCACGATCTTCTCATCGGTGGTCGATATCGCATGCATCGAGTTCTCGACGAACTTCAGCCGCGCCAGCGCGCTGGTGGCAACGGTCTGATCCGAATTGACGACGAACATGTTGGCGAGCGCCGTCATCGCCTGGTATTGCGCGGTCACTTGCTTGACGCCGAGCTCAACGGCCGGAAGCTCGGCTTCGCCGGCGTCGCCGGAGAGTTCATCGAGCTTGTAACGCAGCATGTTGCCGCCGCGGGCGAGCTGATTTTGCGCCACAAGGGCGCTGTCACCCTTGACCTTCAAGATATCGGCAAAAATCTTGGTGAAGGCGCGAAATTCCCTGGCGAGGCGGGTGACTTGATCGAGTCCGGCCGGATTGGTGGTGCCCTTCATCGCCTGATCGATGGCGTCTTTCAAACTCGCCTCGGCCGCCAACGCCGCCTTGCTGTCGTCTTCCCTGCCGGTGACCACGTAATATTGGGCCAATCCCCGGTACAGGATCACGCCGTGGTCGATATTTCGGGCCAGATTAACTTCCGAGACGCTGTTCCGGTAGGATGCCACGCCGGCAGAAACACGCTCAAATCCGAGATAGGCGATGCCCATGCTGACCGCCGAGATCGCAAGCACGACGGCAAAGCCGAGCATGATCTTGCCGCGAAATCGCAAGGTCGGAAGCTTCATGGATAGCGACTGGAGCCCGATACGCTTCGACATTCCCACCCCTGAGCTCCCCTGTTTTCCAGCAGGAATCGGGACGCCAAGGCGCCCGATCCATTGCCGTAAATTACGCCAAAAATGATAAAAGGCCGTAAATGCCCGGGGAGGTTGAACTCTCTGTCTGGAAGGCTGGTCAAGGGCGCGGCCCTCGAATGGCACCTTTCCCTCTCCCGCGCGCGCGAGCAGGGAGAGAAATGACACCTCTAATGCCTCACCTCCGCGGCCTCCGCGACGAAAATCCTAGTTGCAAAGTCCCCTCCCGCTGTCTCTAATTGGACTAATTAAAAAGTATCGGGAGGAATCGACGTGTCCAATGTCAAATTGACGGTGAACGGCAAGGCGGTCTCGGCTGACGTCGAGGACCGGACTCTCCTTGTCAATCTCCTGCGCGATCATCTGAATCTGACCGGCACCCATGTCGGCTGCGACACCAGCCAGTGCGGCGCCTGTGTCGTCCACATCGATGGCCGCGCCGTCAAATCCTGCACCGTGCTGGTCGGACAGGCCAACGGCGCCAACATCACCACCATCGAGGGTATCTCGAAGGGCGAGGAACTGCATCCGATGCAGGCCGCGTTCCGTGACAATCACGGTTTGCAGTGCGGGTATTGCACGCCGGGCATGATCATGTCGGCGATCGACATCGTGCATCGATACAGCGGCAACCTCGATGAGGAGACGGTCCGGCAGGAGCTGGAAGGAAACATCTGCCGCTGCACCGGCTATCACAACATCGTCAAATCGGTACTCGATGCGGCAGGCCGCATGAAGGTTTCGCAAGCGGCGGAATAGCCGAACGCAGGCGAACAGCTACAAGACCGCCGAATTTCGATGGAAATGGCGGACATCAAAAACTCCGGCAGGGAGGATAGATCATGGGCGTTGAAGGCATTGGCGCAAGCGTCGTGCGCAAGGAAGACCGAAGGTTCATCACCGGCAAGGGCCGCTACGTCGACGACATCAAATTGCTGGGCATGACCCACGCACATTTCATCCGCAGCCCGCACGCTCACGCCAAGGTAACAAGCATCGACTCGTCCGCGGCCATGAAAATGCCCGGCGTGGTCGACGTCTTGACCGGACAGCAGATCGTCGATGACAAGGTCGGCAATCTGATTTGCGGCTGGGCCATCACCTCCAAGGACGGTTCGGCGATGAAGATGGGCGCATGGCCGGCGATGGCGCCGGAAACCGTGCGCTTCGTCGGACAGGCGGTCGCGGTCGTGATCGCCGAGACCAAGAACCAGGCCAAGGACGCGGCGGAAGCTGTCGTCGTCAATTACGAGGAGCTTCCAGCGGTGCCGGATATCCGTGCGGCGATCAAGCCAGGCGCGGCGCAACTACACCCGGAAGCCCCTGGCAATGTCGTCTATGACTGGGAGCTCGGCGATGCCGCCGCCGTGAAGGATGCCTTCAGCAAGGCAGCCAACGTCGTGACGCTCGAACTCACCAACAATCGTCTGGTCCCGAATGCCATGGAGCCGCGCGCGGCAGTCGCGGAATATGACGAGGCTGAAGAGCATTTCACGCTCTATACGACCTCGCAGAATCCGCACGTCGCCCGCCTTGTGTTGTCGGCGTTCTACAACATCGCGCCGGAGCACAAGCTGCGCGTGGTCGCACCGGATGTCGGCGGCGGTTTCGGCTCCAAGATCTTCATCTATCCGGAAGAGATGGTCGCACTGTGGGCCTCCAAGAAGGTCGGACGCCCGGTAAAGTGGACCGGCGATCGTTCCGAGGCCTTCCTCACCGACGCGCACGGCCGCGATCATATCTCCAAGGCAGAGATGGCGTTCGACAAGGACAACAAGATCCTGGGACTGCGGGTCAAAACCCACGCCAATTTCGGCGCCTACATGTCGCTGTTCTCGTCGTCGGTGCCGACCTATCTCTATGCGACGCTGCTGTCGGGCCAGTACAATATCCCCGCGATCTATGCCGAGGTGATGGGCGTCTACACCAACACCACGCCGGTCGATGCCTATCGCGGCGCGGGCCGTCCAGAAGCCAGCTATCTGCTCGAACGACTGATGGAGACCGCGGCGCGGCAGCTCAAGGTCGATCCAGCGGAGTTGCGCCGCAAGAACTTCATCACGCAATTCCCGCATCAGACGCCTGTGATCATGGCCTATGATATCGGCGATTTCGGCGCCTCGCTCGACGCTGCGCTGAAGGCGATCGACTATGCCGACTTCCCGGCGCGCAAGGAGAAGGCCAAAAAGGAAGGCAAGCTCCGCGGCATCGGCTTCTCCTGCTACATCGAAGCCTGCGGCATCGCGCCCTCGAAGGCGGTCGGCAGCTTGGGCGCCGGCGTCGGCCTATGGGAATCCGCTGAAGTCCGCGTCAATCCAGTCGGCACCATCGAGATCCTGACGGGGTCGCACAGCCACGGCCAGGGCCACGAAACGACGTTTGCGCAACTGGTCGCCGGGCGATTGGGAATTCCGATCAGCCAGGTCCAGATCGTCCACGGCGACACCGACAAGGTGCAGTTCGGCATGGGCACCTACGGTTCGCGCTCGGCGGCTGTCGGCATGTCCGCGATCTTCAAGGCGATGGAGAAGGTCGAGGCCAAGGCCAAGAAGATCGCGGCCCACCAGCTTGAAGCTTCCGAGGACGACATCGTCATCGAGAACGGCGAGTTCAAAGTCACCGGCACCGACAAGTCGATCGCGCTGCCGATGGTGGCGCTCGCCGCCTACACCGCGCACAATCTGCCCGACGGCATGGAGCCCGGCTTGAAAGAAGGTGCATTCTACGATCCGACCAACTTCACCTTCCCGGCCGGCGCCTATGTCTGCGAACTCGAAGTGGATTCCGGCACCGGCAAGACCTCCTTCGTCAATTTCGTCGCGGCCGATGATTTCGGCCGGCTGATCAACCCGATGATCGTCGAGGGCCAGGTTCATGGCGGTCTCGCCCAGGGCATCGGTCAGGCGCTGCTGGAAGGTGCCGTCTATGACGACAACGGCCAGCCCGTGACCGCCTCGTTCATGGACTACGCCATGCCGCGCGCCGACGATCTGCCGTCGTTCAAGCTGTCGCACACCACGACGCTGTGCCCGGGTAATCCGCTTGGCGTCAAAGGCTGCGGCGAAGCCGGCGCGATCGGCTCGTCCGCCGCCGTCATCAATGCGATCACGGATGCAATCGGCAATAACAAGCTCGAGATGCCGGCGACGCCCGACCGGGTGTGGCACGCCATCCACGGCAACGCGTAAGAGGGAGGACGTATCATGTACGAGACAACCTATCATCGCCCCTCTTCCATCGACGAAGCCGCCGCGCTTTTCGCTGAGGGTGCGGAGTCGAAATACCTCGCCGGCGGCCACACGCTGATTCCAGTCATGAAGCAGCGGCTGGCCGGGCCGTCCGACGTGATCGATCTCGCGCGGATCAGGGAACTGGTGGGCATTGAAGTGTCCGGCGACACGCTGACGATCAAGGCCGCGACGACCTATTACGACATCCTGCAAAGTGCGGATGCCAAGAAAGCGATCCCCGCGATCGTGTACCTGACCTCGGTGCTCGGCGATCCCGCGGTGCGTCATCGCGGTACCATTGGTGGCTCGATCGCCAACAATGATCCGGCAGCCGATTATCCCGCCGCCCTGCTCGCGCTCGGCGCAACCGTGAAGACCAACAAGCGCAGCATTGCGGCTGACGACTTCTTCAAGGGCCTGTTCTCAACCGCGCTTGAGGATGGTGAAATCATCACGCAGATCGCCTTCCCGATCCCGGCCAAGGCGGCCTACGCCAAGATGCGCCATCCTGCCTCGCGCTTCGCGCTGACCGGCGTATTCGTCGCCAAGACCAAAGCGGGTGACGTTCGCGTCGCCGCGACCGGTGCTTCGCAAAGCGGCGTCATCCGGGTACCGGCGATCGAGACGGCGCTGAAGGCGAATTGGTCGGCAGGCGCACTCGATAGCGTCAAGATTGCCGCGGACGGAATGCTGAGCGATATCCATGGCTCTTCGGACTATCGCGCCAATCTTATCAAGGTGATGGCGCAGCGTGCGGTGACCGCTGCCGGCTGATCTTTATCTTCTCCAATCCATGCGAGCGGCGCGCAGTGATGCGCGCCGCTTTGCTTTTGGTCATATTCTCGTCAAAAGACGCTTGCCACGGCTGGCGCAAGGCGAGACAATTTCTCCGAGCGCATGATCCCAAAAGCGCAACCGGTTTTGGCAAAGATCATGCCCAAATAAATAAGCAATGAGTCTGATTCAGCGGATCGGACTCGAGGAACGCGCCATGGAAAAACAACGTGCTCGATAAACCAGCGTCTCAATCCGCCACCCGCACCTCCGGCCCGCTCGCCGGATATCGCATCGTCGAATTCGCCGGCATCGGGCCCGGTCCCTTCGCCTGCATGATGCTGGCCGACATGGGCGCGGAAGTGGTCACGCTCGATCGCGTCGGCGCCAAAAAGAACCTCAAATCCGTCGCAGGGCGCGGGCGCAAGGTCGTCGAGCTCGATTTGAAAGACGATGCCGCGGTCGCACAGGTGCTTGATCTCCTGGCCAACGCCGACGCGCTGATCGAAGGTTTTCGTCCGGGGGTGATGGAACGTCTCGGTTTCGGGCCTGACGCGGTGCTGGCGCGCAATCCGCGCATGGTCTATGGCCGCATGACCGGCTGGGGCCAGGAAGGTCCCTTGGCGCAGGCGGCCGGCCACGACATCAACTACATCTCGGTGACCGGCGCGCTCGCTGCGATTGGCGGCAAGGACAAGCCGGTGCCGCCGCTCAATCTGGTCGGCGATTTCGGCGGCGGCGCGCTCTATCTCGTGGTCGGCGTGCTCGCCGCGCTGCTGGAAGCGAAAAAATCCGGCAAGGGGCAGGTGGTCGACGCCGCGATGTGCGATGGCGCCGCATCGCTGATGTCGATGTTCTTCGACATGGCGGCCGCGGGACGCTGGACCGAAGAGCGCGAAAGCAATTTCCTCGACGGTGGCGCGCATTTCTATGGTGTCTATGAATGTTCGTGCGGCCACTTCGTCTCGATCGGCTCGATCGAGCCGCAATTCTACGCGCTGCTGCGTGAGCGTGCCGGCCTTTCGGAGGCCGACTTCGATGCCCAGATGGACCGCAACGCCTGGCCGGCACTGAAGCAAAAGCTGGTCGAGGTGTTCAAGACCAAGAGCCGCGACGAGTGGTGCTCCATCATGGAAGGCACCGACATCTGCTTCGCGCCGGTCCTGACCATGAACGAGGCGCCCAACCATCCGCACATGGCGGCACGCGAGATTTTCGTCACCCGCCACGGCGTGACACAGCCCGCTCCGGCGCCACGCTTTTCACGCACGCCATCGGTGATAAGAGATGCGGCAAAGGCGGATATTGGCGAACTGACGAGCGAGTGGAAGCGGTGAGATAGCACCTCGCTGTCATGACCGGGCCTGTCCCGGCCATCTACGTCTTCCTTTGCTCAGCGCTCAAAAACGTGGATGCCCGGCACAAGGCCGGGCATAACGTTGAAATCTTACAATTGTATTTGGGATTGCGGCTACGCCGCGCCCTTCAACGTCAGCACCCCACGGCGAATCTGATCCTCCTCGATCGATTCGAACAGCGCCTTGAAATTACCTTCGCCGAACCCATCGTCACCCTTGCGCTGGATGAATTCGAAGAAAATCGGCCCGATGGCGTTGGCGGAAAAAATCTGCAGCAGCACCTTGGTGTGGCCGCCATCGACCACACCCTCACCGTCGATCAGGATGCCATCGCGCCGGAGCCGCGCAACATCCTCGCCATGCTTGGGCAGCCGCGCATCGATCTTTTCGAAATAAGTAACCGGCGGTGACGGCATGAACGGCAGGCCGTCGGCGCGTAGCGTCTCCACCGTGCGATAGATATCCTTGGCGCCGCAGGCGATGTGCTGGATGCCCTCGCCGCGATAAACATTGAGATATTCCTCGATCTGGCCGGAATCGCCGGCATCCTCGTTGATCGGAATCCGGATCTTGCCGTCGGGGCTGGTCAGCGCGCGCGAGAACAGGCCGGATGCGCGGCCTTCGATATCGAAGAATCGAATCTGCCGGAAGTTGAACAGTCTTTCGTAGAAACCGGTCCAGACGTCCATGCGGCCGCGATGGACGTTGTGGGTGAGGTGATCGAGATAGAACAGCCCTGCGCCCGCGGGCTGCGGATTTTTCGCGCCGAGCCATTCGAACTCGAGGTCATAGGCCGAACCCTTGGCGCCGTAGCGATCGACGAAATAAAGCAGACTACCGCCGATGCCCTTGATGGCGGGAACATCGAGCGTCTTTTGCGCTGAAGGGATATCGGCAGGTTCCGCACCCAATGACAGCGCCCGCTCGTAAGCCTGCTTGGCATCGACGATGCGAAACGCCATCGAAGGGGCGCACGGACCATGGGCGGAGACGAAATCAAAACCATGGGTGCCGGGCTCTTCGTTGACGAGGTAATTGATGTCGCCCTGGCGATAGACCGTGATCTTCTTGGTCTTGTGGCGCGCAACCGGCAGATATCCCATCAGCTTGAACAGCGCGTGCAACTCCTGGGGCTTCGGATGCGCATATTCGACGAACTCGAAGCCGTCGGTGCCCATCGGGTTGTCAGCGCTGATCGTGGCAGCCGGCACGTCGTGAGGGAACGGACCCATGGCAGATCTCCCGATTTTGCTTGATGGAGTTTCCGTCACATGGGCTGCAAAGTGCATGCAAAAGATCGTGAATAAAGCTAAGGTCATGCACGATTTGTGTATGAAACAGGTATTTTACGCATGATATCGGTTGACGCCTTCGATCTCAAAATATTGAGCGCGCTGCAGGACGACGGCCGCCTGACCAATCAGCAATTGGCCGATCTCGTCGGCCTGTCGGCATCACAATGCTCGCGGCGGCGCATGCGGCTGGAAGAAGAAAAAGTGATCTCGGGCTATCACGCCGATCTCGCGGGCGAAGCGCTCGGCTTCAACCTGATCGCCTTCATTCATATTACGCTCGCGACCCACTCGCCCGACAACGCCAAGCGGTTTCGCGCGCTGGTCAACCGCGTCGACGATATCCAGGAAGCCTACTCGCTCACGGGTGATGCCGATTATCTCTTGAAGGCGGTGTTGCGCGACCTCAAAAGCCTGTCCGATATCGTCAACAATGTGCTGATGCCGCACCAGAGCGTGGCACATGTGCGTTCGTCGATCGTGCTCGATCGCTTGAAGGAAAGCGCGAAGCTCCCCTTAAAGAGTTGAGGTAGCGTGTCCCGAATCGAGGGAAATACGGCATTCGTTTTCCCACCTCAATTTGCGATGATCCGTTTCGACCTGACGGGACGCGACGACCATGGCGCTGCAACTGCGACCGAACTGCGAATATTGCGACAAGGACCTGCCGCCGAATTCGATGGATGCGCGGATCTGCTCCTACGAATGCACGTTCTGTGCAGATTGCGTCGAGAACAAGCTGCACAATGTGTGCCCGAACTGCGGCGGCGGTTTTACGCCGCGACCGATCCGGCCGGCCACACAATGGCGGCCCGGCGTGTGCACCGAAGCGCATCCGCCGTCGAGCAAGCGCGTACAGCTCAAATATAGTTCCGATGAATTGGCGGAGCATTCGGCTCGAATCCGGAAGATTCCGCCGAACGAACGGTGACGAATTGCCACCGACGTCATTGCGAGGAATACAACGACGAAGCAATCCGGTCCTCCGTCATTCCGGGATGGTCCGAAGGACCAGACCCGGAATCTCGAGATTCCGGGTTCGATGCTTTGCATCGCCCCGGAATGACGGAAATCAGCTCGCCGGCAGAATCGAGCCTTCGACTTCACCAAAACCGACGCGGTAGCCGTCGCCCTGGCACCAGCCGCGCATGACAAGCGAGTCGCCGTCTTCGAGGAACGTCCGCTTGCGGCCCTCGGGCAACTCCAGCGGCTCGGTGCCGTTCCAGCTGATTTCGAGAAGGCTGCCGCGCTGATGCTTCTCGGGGCCGCTGATCGTGCCACTCCCTAAGAGATCGCCGATATTCATGGCGCAGCCGGACGACGCGTGGTGAACCAGTTGCTGCACCGACGACCAGTACATGTATTTGAAATTGGTGCGGCAGATCCGCATCGCCTCGTTCATCTGCGCCGCGCGCAGGCCGACATCGAGTTGCATGTCGTAATTGTTCGGCTGCGCTTGCTTTAAATACGATAGCGGCGTCGGGTTTTGCTCGGGCCCATGCACCCGGAATGGCTCAAGCGCCTCGCGCGTCACGATCCACGGGCTGATCGACGTGGCGAACGCCTTGGCCTGGAACGGTCCGAGCGGCACATATTCCCACTGCTGGATATCGCGCGCGCTCCAATCGTTCAGAAGCACAAAGCCGAAGATCATCTCTTCGGCCTGCTTTTCGCTCAGCATCTCGCCCATTCGCGAGGGTTGCCCGACCACGACACCCATTTCGAGTTCGAAGTCGAGCCGCTTGCAGGCCCCGAAACTCGGCAACTCCACATTCGGCGGCTTCAATTGGCCGCGCGGCCGGCGCACCTGGGTGCCACTGACCACGACGGTCGAAGCCCGCCCATTGTAGCCGATCGGCATGTGCAGCCAGTTCGGCTGCAACGCGTTATCCTTGCCGCGGAACATGACGCCGACATTGGTGGCGTGCTCCTTCGACGAATAGAAATCGGTGTAGCCGGCGACCGTGATCGGCAGATGCAGCTTTGCATCCGCCATCGGCACCAACGCACGCCGGCGAAGCTTCTCATTGTCGCGCAGTTCCGGATAATCGTGGCGCAATAACTCGCCGATCCGCGCCCGCGTGTTCGACCACACCTTCGGGCCCAGCGCCATGAACGGATTCAGCGTGGGCGCTGCGAACACCCCCGGTTCGACAACATCGATCCGGCAATCCTGCGCAAGTTGCCAGAGATCGAGCACGTAATCGCCGATCGCGACGCCGACACGTGGGGCGAGGCCGTCTTTTGATGAAAAAACGCCGTACGGCAGATTCTGGATCGGAAAATCAGACGCCGGATCGACCGATATGAAGGAACGAAGTTTGGGGTCGTTGGGATGGGGCAAGATAATTCTCCAATCAAACCATCGCCATGGCCGGGCCTGACCCGGCCATCCACGACTTCGCTTTCAGGCAACAACAAGACGTGGATGCCCGGGACAAGCCCGGGCATGACGGAAGGAAGATGACGACGGCGCTGACCTCACGGCCTGTTCGGATCGAAACGCTTCTCCAATCCCTTCCAGCAATCCGCATAATCATCCTGCAGGGTCGACGATCGCGCGGCATGCGCGGTGACGCGTTGCGGATATCGCGTCTCGAACATGAAGGCCATCGTGCCCGTCAGCTTGACCGGCTTCAATTCGCCATTGCTGGCGTGATCGAACGCCTGGCGATCCGGGCCGTGCGGCAACATGCAATTGTGCAAGGAAATGCCGCCGGGCGTGAAGCCCTGCGGCTTGGCGTCGTAGACGCCGTAGATCAGCCCCATGAACTCCGACATGATGTTCATGTGATACCAGGGCGGACGGAAGGTGTTTTCGGCCACCGCCCAGCGCTCGGGGAAAATCACGAAATCAATGTTAGCAGTGCCCGCGGTCTCCGATGGCGAGGTCAGCACGGTGAAGATCGACGGATCGGGATGGTCGAAGCCGATCGCGCCGACCGGCGAGAAAGTGCGAAGATCGTATTTGTACGGCGCGTAGTTGCCATGCCACGCCACCACGTCGATCGGCGAATGCGGCAATTCGGTCGCAAACAGCGAACCGCCCCATTTCACGAACAGCTCGGTTGGGGTGTCCTTGTCTTCATAGGCCGCGACGGGGGTGAGAAAGTCGCGCGAGTTGGCTAGGCAATTGGCGCCGATCGGGCCGCGCTCCGGCAACGTGAGCGCGCCGCCATAGTTCTCGCAGCAATAGCCGCGCGCGGGACCGGACGGAATCTCGACGCGGAATTTCACGCCGCGCGGGATCACCACGATCTCGCCGGGCTCGGCGTCGATGCGGCCGAACTCGGTGACGAAACGCAAATCTCCCTGCTGCAGCACGAACATCATCTCGCCATCGGCATTGTAGAAATGCTGATCGACCATCGATTTGGTGATGAGGTAGACATGCGCGGCCATGCCGGCCTGGGTGTTGACGTCGCCTGCCGTGGTCATGGTCTGCACACCCTGCAGGAACGTCATCTCCTGCTTCGGGATCGGCGCCGGATCCCAGCGCAATTGCGCGATCGGCATCTCGATTTCATGGCACGGCGCGGTGCGCCACAATCCCGCATCGACCTTGGTGAAGCGCCCGGAATGTTTCACCGAGGGGCGGATGCGATAGAGCCACGAGCGCTCGTTGGCGCCGCGCGGCGCGGTGAATGGCGAACCCGAGAGCTGCTCGGCGTAGAGCCCATAGGCGCAGCGCTGCGGCGAATTGCGCCCGATCGGCAGCGCGCCGGGCAGCGCCTCGGTTTCAAAGCTGTTGCCGAAGCCGGACATATAGCCCGGCGTGATATTGACCGAGCTGCGATTGATGGTGTCGGGCGAGGTATTGATATTCATGATTATCCTCCTTGCAGGCTGGCCCACATTTCCTGATCACGCTTGTCGGTCCAGATCACGGGATCGTCGATCCCTGACGCCTCGTCGAACGCGCGCGAGACGTTGAACGGCAGGCAGTGTTCGTAGATCGCAAAGCTCGAAAATTTCGGATCCATCACCTCGCGCGCCGCCGCCATCGTCTCCTTGAGATTGCGGCCCTTGGCGACAGCCGTTTCCGCCGCGCCATAGAGCGTGGCGACGAAATCGCGCGTCATTGCGATGGCTTCGCGACCGGTGGCGACACCCCTGAGCGCATCGCCACGTCCCGGTGCGATCGCCTTGGGATTGAAGGCGCGGATCTCGTTCAGCGTCGCCGGCCATTCGCGCAAATGCGCGTCGCCGCAATAACAGGCCGAATGATATTCAATCAGGTCGCCGGAAAACATCACCTCGGCGTCCGGCACCCATGCCACGATATCGCCCGAGGTGTGCCCCGCGCCGAGCTGCATCAGCCGCACTTCGCGCTTGCCCAGATAAATCGACATCTCGCCTTCGAAGGTCAGCGTCGGCCAGGTCAGGCCCGGAATGCTTTGCGCATCCTGGAACAGGCGCGGAAAGCGGCCATACTCCGAATCCCAATCCTGCTGGCCGCGCTCCTCGACCAGCCGATAGGTTTCCTGCGAGGCGATGATGCCCTGCGCCTTGTAGGCGGAGGCGCCGAGCACGCGCACGGCATGATAGTGCGATAGCACCACATACTTGATTGGCTTGTCGGTGACGGTACGCACCCGCTCGATCACCTTATGCGCCATCGCCGGGGTTGCCTGGGCGTCGAACACCAGGCAGCCATCGTCGCCGACGATGACAGCGGAGTTCGGATCACCTTCGGCGGTGAAGGCATAGAGATCGGTGCCGATCTCGGAGAAGGTGATTTTCTTTTCCGCCAGATCCGTGGTGGACGCGAAACCCTTGGCCATCGATTCAATTCCCTTTTACGTCTATTGTTGTTGCTGCTGTTGCTGGTCGTCCGCCACCATTCGCCGTTTCGCCAGCGCAATTGCTTCGCGCAACACGGCGAGATCGCCGATATGGTTGGCGAGAATCAGAACCAGCGCCGCGTCGAGATCGGCGCTTTGCGCGTCGCTTAATCCGCGATGCGCCTCGACGATGGCGCGGAAGGCGTCATCCGGCTTGGTAAAATTCGAGTCCGTCGACAGTGCCATGATCGCTGCCTTTACCCCTGACCTGCGGCATGCGCCAATGCGGCTTCGATCGCGCCGCGTGTCGGATGCTTGAAACGCGCGGCGACATAGCCGTCAGGCCGCAGCAGATAGGCCGTGCCGGGTTCCGCATCATAGCGCATACCAGCCAGACCCGTGGAATCGGACAAACCATCGGGATCGCCGATGCGGATCACGCCGACCCCATCGGGGATTTCGACCGCCGCGCCATTGCTAAACTCAAGCAGCGCAAATCGCGCTCCCGCTGCGATGAAGGCGTCGGTCAAAAACGTGGTCTCGCCGGAGCGCGACGTCACCGGCGCGTCCAACATCGAGGCGCCCGGCCGGGGCCCGCCGCGCCATCCGTCGCAATCTGCGCTCGATAACGGCGAATCGTAGATCGAGGGCACCGACAGCCGCCCGCCATTGACCATGCGCTTGCCGAATTCGGTTTCCTTGGCCAGCGACAGCACGGCCCTGCGCAGCCGCGCTTCCTGGTGCGAGCTCGGCGCCATGAAATCGGTGGAGCGGGTTGATTCCCTGATATTCTCGTCGGCCGCAGCGCTGCGCTCGGTGTGATAACTCTCCAGCAATTTCTCCGGCGATATCCCCCGCAGCACGCGATCGAGTTTCCACGCGATGTTTTCGGCATCCTCGAGGCCAGAATTGGCGCCGCGTGCGCCGAACGGCGAGACCTGATGCGCGGCATCGCCGGCAAAGATCACGCGGCCGTGGATGAACTTGTCCATCCGGCGACACTGGAATTTGTAGAGCGAGATCCATTCGAAATCGAACTTGTCATGGCCGAGCATGCGGGCGATACGCGGCCGCACATTCTCCGGCCGTTTCTCGACCGCTGGATCCGCATCCGGATTGAGCTGCAAATCGATCCGCCAGATGTCGTCCGGCTGCTTGTGCAGCAGCGCCGAACGGCCGGCGTGAAACGGCGGGTCGAACCAGAACCAGCGCTCGGTCGGAAATTCCGCCGTCATCTTGACGTCGGCGATCAGGAATTGATCCTCGAACACCTGGCCGGCGAATTCCGCGCCCACCATTTGCCGCAGCGATGAGCGGGCGCCGTCACAGGCCACGACATATTCCGCGCGCAACCGATAAGACCCGTCCGGCGTCTCGATCGCCAGCGCCACGTGGTCGTTGCGCCGTTCGAGGCCGGTCACCTTGTTGCGCCAGCGCAGGTCGATCCCGGAAAGCTCCTCGACCCGATCGACCAGATAGGCTTCGGCGTAGAATTGCTGAAGATTGATGAAGGCGGGCCGCTTGTGCCCTTCCTCCGGCAAGAGGTTGAACTGATAGAGCTGAGAGTTGCCGTGGAAGATCTTGCCGACGCTCCACACCACGCCCTTATCCACCATGCGGCTGCCGACGCCGAGCCGATCCCAGAACTCCAGCGAGCGTTTGGAAAAGCAGATCGCGCGCGACCCGTCACCGATCCGGTCGGCATCGTCGAGCAGCACGACGCGCTGGCCGCGCTGCGCCAGATCGATCGCGAGCGACAGTCCGACCGGTCCGGCGCCGACCACCACCACCGGATATTCAGCGGCATCGACGCCGGAGCGATCCTGATCGGGATGGCGGCGATAGCCGAACTGGGTTTTGGATGGCTGCGCCATGCGCTCAACTTGCTCTGGCCAAGGGGAGGCATCCCCGCTAAGATAGTCGCACCCGCAACTATCTTAAACGCCCTGCGCGTGCGGCCGTCAACTCAAATTGGAGCGATTTTTGCCAAAAGCGTTTTCAAGCGAAGTCGATTCCGGTTCGCGTCGAGAAAACGCGTCTCATCAAGGCTCGAGGCTTGACCTCTTTAGGTTTGTACCATTTCGCCTGAACCGGCTGGCGGCCGAGGTCAGCGCAGCACTTTCCAGCGAATATCGCGAGCGCTACGGCCTGGACATCCCGGAATGGCGCGTGCTGGCGACGCTCGGCTTTCGCAACGAGGCGTGCAGCGCGCAATACATCGCCCATTGCACCCGCACCCATAAGTCCACCATCAGCCGTGCCGTCACCGCGCTGATGACGCGGCAACTCGTGGAGCGCGTCGAAAACGAAGACGATCGCCGCGAATACAGGCTGCGCATGACCCGCAAGGGCAAGGCGCTGTACGAGGAGCTGATCCCGCGCCTGCTGCACAAGGAACAGGACATCCTGTCTTGCCTCTCGGCACGGGAGCGCAAGGATTTTGCGTTGATGCTCGGCAAGATCGAGCAGAGCCTCGATCTGGTGCAGACTCGCGAACAGGCGAGCGAGACCGAGGCGTATTGATCATCCCGTCATTCCGGGACGCGCGCCTGCGCGCGGACCCGGAATCTGGAGATGATACGGCGCGAGATTCCGGGTTCGCCAGCTGCGCTCGCGCCCCGGAATGACGGCTGTGATTTCATGGCGACCGCTCACTTTGCTGCCGTCACCACGATCTCCACGATATGCGGCGCTTCGAGCTCGACGCCGATGCAGGCCCGCATCGGCGGATTGTTGCGGTCGACCCATTCGTCCCAGGCGCGGTTCATCTCGCTCTTCTGCTTGATGTCGGCGATGTAGACGATGGCCGAGAGAATCTTGCTCTTGTCCGAGCCGCACAGCGCGAGGCTCTCGTCGATGCGGGCAAGCGCTTTGACGCTTTGCTCATACATGGAAGAGGTCACCGGATCGGGCGCGACCGCCACGGTGAATACGAGACCATCGTGGACGACGGCGCGGCTGCGGGTTGGCGTGAGGCCCGCAAAGCGGTTGATCATGGCCTGCTCCCCTAGATTATTTGCTGCCAATGTGTCTTGCGATCACCGGAAAATACGCATCACCCGAACCGGCATCGATCGCTTCCTGCAGGATCTTGCCGATCAGCTCGGCGCCGCGGATCTTGATGCCAGCGTCGCTGGCCAGTTCCAGCGCATAGGACAGGTCCTTTAGCGCGTATTCCGTTGAGAACGCGCGGTCTGGGAAGACCCCTGGCACGATCGCCTTCATGCCGTGATTACGCAGCGCAAAACTGTCGGCCGAGCCTTTCGACAGCGTGTCGAGCAAAAGTTTTGGATCGACGCCATTGCGCTTGGCGACCGCGACCGCTTCTGCCAAGGCGTTGACGGTCTCGAACAGCACCATGTTGTTGAGGATTTTGGTCACCTGTCCCGCGCCCGTATCGCCGCAACGCGTCACATCGGTGGCAAAGCAGCGGATCAGAGGCTCGATCGCGGCGTATAGTTCCGGCGAAGCCCCGACCATGACGCTGAGCGTGCCATCCTGCGCCGCCTGCCGGGTGCGGGCGATCGGCGCATCGGCCCATGAGGCGCCCCTGGCCTGCAATTGTTTTGCGAAATCGCGGGTCTGGTTGACCGATGACGTTCCGAGATCGACGACGACCTGACCCGTTCGGATGTTCTTCAGGATGCCGTCGCCTTCGAACACGGCGCGCGCGTGTTTTGCGCTGGGCAGACACAGAAACACAATATCGCTGGTGTTGATGATTTCGGCAACAGAACTGGCGACCGTGGCGCCCTCGGCACGCAGCCGCGCCAGCGGCTCCGACGCAAGGTCGAACACGATCACGGCCGCGCCGCTCTTCTTCACGAGGTTGCGGCAGATCGGCTCACCCATTACGCCTAAGCCGATAAAGCCGATGGTCTTGTAGTCAGGCATCTGTTCACTCGTATTTCATTTTTGGCGCATGTCCTTCACGCGAACCGGTCTCTGCCCCGGATCGCGCCCAGGACGTGCTTTCGCCCGCAAACGCTTGTTACTTGGCGAACGAGCGCGAGGGATTGAGGTGCAACGCGAAGGCGTCGACCTTGTCGCTGGCGCGCGGATAGATTTCGCTCACGATTGGATCATGGCCGGGAATGAAACGGTCGGGATGGCCGGCCAGACGCTCGACGATTTCCCAGCCCTGCGCCATGTCGCCGATATTATAGACGATCGGAAACGGGCTGCGGCGGTGCAAATTGCCGTAGTAATGCGCGGCATCCGACGCGAGCACCACCGGCCCGCGCGCGGTCTCGACGCGCACCACCTGCAAGCCGTCGGAATGGCCGCCGACACGATGCACCGTCACCCCCGGCGCGATCTCGCCGTCACCGGAATGGAAAGTAACCCGCTCGCCATAGACATGGCGCACCATCAGCGTCACGTGCTCGATCGAAAACGGATGCCGCAACATGCCGTTGCACATGCAGCGGCCGGTGGCATAGGCCATTTCGCGTTCCTGCAGGTGAAACCGCGCGCTGGGAAAGCAGTCGAGGTTGCCGGCATGGTCGTAATGCAGATGGGTGACGACGACGTCCTTGATGCTGTCGGCCTTGACGCCGAAGCGCTCCAGCGCGTCGACCGGATTAAGCGTAAGCTTGCGCGCGCGCGTCTTCGCTTCTTCCGCGTTAAAGCCGGTATCGACCAGAATCTCGCGCCCGCCACCGCGGATCAGCCAGACGAAATAATCGAGGTCCTGGGCCGCGGTCTCGTGCGGATCCGGCACGAGATAATTCAAGTGAGGGGTGCGCGGCGACATCGTCGCATAGCGGAGCGCGTAAATTTCGTAGACGTTTCCCATCGGTTTCACTTTTCTTGATTGCGGAGCTTGCCGACAGCAACAAGCCATCGTCCTTCGCAAAGGTCAAACCCGCGAGCCGCATGTCAGATGCATGACAAGGAGCCCCTGTGAGGCCAATCACATTACCAGGGAAGAATTTTCAGTGAAGGCCTGACCAGGGAACTCGCGCTATCGGCGGAACATGGCGCGCGATTTATTCCCTCGAACGGGTAGCTGCCGGCGCGGTTGATTGTCGCGATAACCACGACTCTACAAGCAGTTGACGGTTGGCTAACCCGGTTTGATAATGCGTTTTTGTAGAGTAAGGTCGCCGCGGCGCGAGCCGAGATCGGCGCCTTTTGGGCTGGACTGCCGTCGCATGAATATTCGCCTCGCATTGTTCCTGACAATGCTTTTTTCGATTACGTCAACCGCCCCTTCGCTCGCCGCGGGCGATCGGTATGCGTTGGTCATCGGCAACGCCAAGTATCCCGATGCCGACGCCCCCCTCAAAGAACCCCTCAATGACGCGCGCGACGTCGCCGACGAGCTCAAGCGCGATGGATTTAACGTCGATGTCGGAGAGAACCTGACGGGCGAAGCGATGCGGCGCGCCTTCGATCGGCTCTATGGCAAGATCAAGCCCGGCTCGGTCGCGCTGATTTTCTTCAGCGGCTTCGGCGTCCAGGCCGCGCGGCAAAGCTACATGATCCCGATTGACGCACAGATCTGGACCGAACCGGACGTGCGCCGTGACGGCTTCAGTCTGGAAAGCGTGCTCGGCGAAATCAACAATCGCGGTGCGGGCGTCAAAATCGCCCTGGTCGACGCCTCCCGGCGCAATCCCTTCGAACGCCGGTTCCGCAGCTTCTCGGCTGGCCTGGCACCGGTGATTGCACCCAACGGCACATTGGTGATGTATTCAGCCGCGCTCAGCTCTGTCGTCAGCGACAATGGCGGCGATCGCAGCCTGTTCGTTCAGGAACTGCTCAAGGAAATTCGCGTTCCCGGCCTGATGGCCGAAGAGGCGCTCAATCGAACCCGGGTCGGGGTCACCCGCGCCTCCCGCAGCGAGCAAGTGCCCTGGATTTCATCCTCTTTGGCCGAGGATTTCGCCTTTATTCCGGGGCCGCCTCCGGGCCCGGTGACGGATGTGGCGGGCCGCCCTGCGGAGCCCGAGCCGCTGGCGCCGCCGCCTCGGGTCGAGACGCCGCCGCCGCCGAAGTTGCCGGAAGTTGCGCTTGCTCCTCCCGCCGCCAAACCGGAGGACAAAAATGACGCGCCGGCCCCGTCGTTTGCCGATGATCCGACCGTCAAAAGCCTGACCGCCAGGCTCGCCGATAATCCTGATGATGGCAACGCGCTGTATCGGCGCGGACAGGTCTATGCCAGCAAGGGCGCGTACAGCCTTGCCCTCAGTGACTTCACGGACTCGCTGCGGCTCAACCCCAAGGATGTCGAAGCCTACAACAATCGCTGCTGGGTGCGCACCATTACCGGTGACCTGCAGGGCGCGTTGAAAGATTGCAACGAAGCGCTTCGGCTGCGTCCGAGCTTTGTCGACGCGCTCGACAGCCGCGGCCTGCTCAACTTGAAGAGCGGGCAGGTCAAGAATGCGATTGCCGATTTCGACGCGGCCCTCAAGATCAATCCGAGATTGACCTCGTCGCTGTATGGACGCGGCCTTGCCAAGCAACGTAACGGCGCGGGCCCGGAAGGCGATCTGGATATCGCCAATGCCAAGGCCATGGATCCGAATATCGTCAAGGAATTCGCCAGTTACGGGGTACGTTGACCGACATTCAGGTTACCAGGCTCGGCCCCTTGCTCGAACCTCGGGACGGCGCCGGAGACATATTGATCAGAGACATATCAATCAGAGACACATTAATCAGCCATACTGAAGACGCCGCCACGGCCGCGTGCGATTTGTAACCCGTTTGTATTTTGCGGCTTATTCGCAACTGTATTGAAAACGCGCTCATTGCGCAGGAGGGACTGGCAATGTCGAAGATATCCGGAAGGAGAAATCTCTCCACGATCCTGTCGATCATGACGATCGGCGTTACGCTTTCGGTCGGCCTGGGAACAGCTCTCGCCGGCGATGACAATGTGACCGAGGATCAAATCGTCCGGGCGCTCACCCCACCGCCGCAAAAGCCGCTGACCCGAGGCCTGTCGGTGGGCCCGCAGGCCGATCCGGCCGCCATCGCCGCCGAGGGACGCTTTGTTCGAACCATCCGCAACCGCACCACGCGGTCGCTTTCGAGCGGCGAGCGTGAGGAAATCGCCACCATCGCCCAAACCAAGCCGAATATCGATTTGGAGATCAACTTCGACTATAATTCGGCCGATATCAGCGCAAAATCACTGCCGTCGGTTCAGGCCCTGGGGCGCGCGCTGAGCAATCCCGATTTGAAGGGCTCGACCTTCATCGTGGCCGGCTATACCGATGCGGCCGGCGGCGAGGCCTATAATCAGGACCTGTCCGAGCGGCGGGCGGACGCCATCAAGCATTACCTGGCCGACAAATTCGGCATCGCCGGCAGCGATCTGGTGACCGTCGGATACGGCAAGACCAAGCTCAAGGACCCGAGCCAGCCACTGGCGGAAGTGAACCGCCGCGTTCAGGTGGTCAATATGCAAAGCAAGGAGACCGCGTCCAAGTGAATGGGGCGTGGCGCTGAGTAAAATTTTGCAGCTACAATGCGTCCCGCACCCCTGCGGGACGCTCGTCGTTTCGGAATCCATTTCGGATAGCCGAACCAGCGCCGCGGCCACAGCTCGATACGATACAGGTCTGGATTGATCCGGCGATGATGCTGTCCGAATACCTCAAACCTGCGCTGACGGTCGCCGGCATCGCTGTCCTGGGCGTCGGATATTATCTGTTCGATCACCGGTCGCATCCGGAAGAAAAGGAAACGCCGGGTCAGGCCCTTGTCATTGTGACGAAAGCCACCAACGCCTGCTTCTCCGACCTGGTGCGGGTCACCGGTTTTGTGGTGCCGCGCAGGGAAGCCGTCGTCGGCGCCGACCAGGAAGGCTCCAAGGTGACCGACCTCTTCGTCCGCGAAGGCGACACGGTCACCGACAATCAGGAACTGGCGCGCCTGAGTGCGCCGCAGCAACAGCCCGGTGCACCCGCACGATCCAATCAGGCGCCGGTATCGCTGCGCGCGCCAGCCGCGGGACTTGTCACCGAAGTCAGAACCATTGTCGGCGCACCGGCCTCACCGCAGGCCGGGCCGATGTTTCGAATCTCCGTCAATAACGAGGTCGAGCTGGACGCCCAGGTGCCGGCCGTCCACATATTGAAACTCAATCCGGGAGCGACGGTGCGGATCAGCCGGGACGACGCGCCTGACCTGGTCGGACGCGTCAGGCTGGTTTCGCCGCAAATCGATCGCGCCAGCCAGCTCGGCCACATCAGGATTTCGCTGACCAACAACCCGTCTCTCAAGGTCGGCATGTTCGCCCGCGCCAGCATCGACGCCAAGCGCAGCTGCGGCGTCGCGATCCCCCGCACCGCGATTGACCATCTGACCGTTCAGGTGGTGAAAGGAAATACCGTCGAGACGCGGAACGTCCGGGTCGGACTGGTATCGGACACATCAATCGAAATCCTGGAAGGCCTCGATGTGGGCGAGACCGTCGTGGCCGATGCCGGCAGCTCGCTGCATGACGGCGACCAGATCAAGACCATGTTCGCTGACGAACTCGAGCGCACGCGGGGACAGTAATGGCTCTGAATATCTCGGCATGGTCGATCCGAAATCCGCTTCCGTCCGTCGTCTTTTCGATCATCCTGCTGGTGCTGGGCTGGGTCAGCTTCGGCAAGCTCGCGGTGACGCGGCTGCCGAGCGCCGATATCCCGGTGATCTCGGTTGCGGTATCGCAGTTCGGCGCGGCGCCCGCCGAGCTTGAATCGCAGGTCACCAAGACCATTGAAGACGGCGTCTCGGGTGTCGAGGGCGTGCGGCATATTACATCTTCGATCACCGACGGCCTGTCGGTGACGACGATCCAGTTCGCGCTTGAGACCAACACCGACCGGGCGCTGAACGACGTCAAGGACGCCGTCACCCGTGTCCGCGCCAACCTGCCGCAGAACGTCAATGAGCCGCTGATCCAGCGCGTCGACGTGATCGGCCTGCCGATCGTCACCTATGCCGCGATCTCGCCGGGCAAGACGCCCGAACAATTGTCCTATTTCGTCGACGACGTCGTCAAACGCGCGCTGCAGGGTGTGCGCGGCGTCGCCCAGGTCGAGCGCATCGGCGGTGTCGAGCGCGAAATCCTGGTCTCGCTCGATCCCGACCGGCTGCAGGCCGCAGGCCTCACCGCGGTGAACGTCAGCCAAAGCCTGCGCGGCACCAATGTCGACCTTGCCGGCGGCCGGGCGGAAATCGGCAAGAACGATCAGGCGATCCGCACACTGGCCGGCGCCAAGACGCTCAACGAGCTTGCCGGAACCATGATCCCGCTGTTTTCCGGCGGGGAAGTGCGCCTCGATGATCTCGGCACCGTCACCGACACCATCGCCGACCGCCGCACCTTCGCCCGCTTCAACGGTGAGCCGGTGGTAGCACTCGGCATCAAGCGATCGAAGGGCGCCAGCGACGTGGTCGTTGCCGGCCTCGTGCAGAAGCGGATCGACGCGCTGAAAGCTCAGTATCCCGACGTCGACCTCAAGCTGATCGACACCTCGGTGGATTTCACCAAGGGCAATTACGAGGCCGCGATTTCGACCTTGTTCGAGGGCGCTATTCTTGCCGTTATCATCGTGCTGCTGTTCCTGCGGGACATCCGCGCCACCATCATCGCCGCGATCTCGCTGCCGCTGTCGATCTTCCCGGCGTTCTGGGCGATGGACATTCTCGGCTTTTCGCTGAACCTCGTCAGCTTCCTCGCCATCACGCTTTCAACCGGTATTCTGGTCGACGATGCCATCGTCGAGATCGAGAACATCGTGCGCCATATGCGGATGGGCAAGTCGCCCTATCGCGCCGCACTCGAAGCCGCCGACGAAATCGGCCTCGCCGTGATCGCCATCAGTCTCACCATCATCGCGATCTTCGCACCAGCGAGCTTCATGTCCGGCATCGCCGGACAGTTTTTCAAGCAATTCGGCATCACGGTCTCGGTGCAGGTGTTCTTCTCCTTGCTCGCCGCGCGCTTCGTCACGCCGGTGCTGGCCGCCTATTTCCTGAAACACCATGGACATGATGATCCGCCGCCGGGACGCGCGCTGATGGCCTATGCGCGGCTCGTGACCTGGTCGGTGCGGCACCACTACCTCACGGTGCTGATCGGCCTTGGAATCTTCGCCGCTTCGATCTGGAGCATCACGCTGCTGCCGCAAGGCTTCTTGCCGGCGCAGGACACCGCGCGCTCGCTGCTGGCGATGGAATTACCGCCCGGCTCGCAACTCGCCTACACCGAGAAGGTCACCGAGGAAATCGTTGCGCGGCTGCGCAAGCATCCCGAGGTCAGAAGCGTGTTCGTCGACGGCGGTCGGGTGCCTCCGGGGATCCAGGAAGTACGCCGCGCCTCGCTGATCATCAATTACACGCCAAAGAGCGCACGCAAGATTACCCAGCGCGAACTCGAACTCGAGATCAGCAACGAGCTCGATAACGTTCCGGACATCCGATTCTGGTTCCTCGACGAGAACGGCCTGCGCGCGATCTCGCTGGTCGTGACCGGCGCCGACAGCAACATCGTCAGCAACGTCGCCAGCGAATTGGCGACGCAGATGAAGCGGATTCCGATCATCGCCAACGTGATCTCCGAGGTGTCGCTCGACCGGCCCGAACTTCGCATCCAGCCGCGCGCGGACCTCGCCGCACGGCTCGGTGTTTCCACCGAGAGCCTGTCGCAGACGATCCGCGTCGCGACGATCGGCGACGTCGGTCCGGCGCTGGCCAAATTCGACGCCGGCGACCGGCTGGTTCCGATCCGCGTCCAGCTCGAGGACTCCGCGCGCGGCGATCTGCCGCTGCTCGAGGAATTGCGCGTGCCGCTGGGCGAGCACGGCGAAAAGGGCGGCGTCCCGCTGTCTGTTGTCGCCGACATCAAGCTCGATCAGGGTCCGACCAGCATCAACCGCTACGACCGGGAACGCCAGGCCACCGTGGCGGCGGACCTCGTCGGGTCAGCCGCGCTCGGCGATGCCACCAAGAAGATCTACGATCTGCCGGTCATGAAAAGCCTGCCGAAAGGCGTGAAGGTGAGCCCGTCAGGCGACGCTGAAAGCCTGAACGAGCTGTCGGATGGATTTGCCACCGCGATCACCGCCGGCCTGATGATGGTCTACGCGGTGCTGGTGCTGCTGTTCGGCACCTTCCTGCAACCGATCACCATCCTGTTCTCGCTGCCGCTCTCGATCGGCGGCGCGATCGCGGCCTTGCTCATCACCGGCAAGCAGCTGACGACGCCGGTATGGATCGGCATCCTGATGCTGATGGGCATCGTGACCAAGAACGCCATCATGCTGGTGGAGTTCGCGATCGAATCGATCCGCGATGGCAAGCCTCGCCACGAAGCGATCGTCGATGCCGGCATGAAGCGCGCGCGACCCATCGTCATGACCACGATCGCGATGGCCGCCGGCATGATGCCAAGCGCGCTGGCGTTCGGCGCCGGCGGAGAATTCCGTTCCCCGATGGCGCTCGCCGTGATCGGCGGGCTGATCTTTTCAACCGTGCTGTCGCTGGTGTTCGTGCCGGCGATGTTCATGGTGATGGACGATCTCGGCGCGCTGATCTGGCACTTTGGCAAGAGACTCGTGGTTTCGCACGCCGGCACCGAGGAGGCGGCGGCTGATCACGGCACTCAGCCGCCGGCCGATCACAAAAAGCCACCGGGCATCGTACATTCGCCGGCGGCAGAATAAGCGCCGGGTGCGCCCACCAAGGAACCACCCGGCCAAAATACAGATTCGCTATTTCAACGCTTGAAGCGCTCGGCCCGGCATCCTCACTGAGCCGTCAAGCTCGATATGCCCTGAGTTTTTACGACAGGTTGCGGATTCCATTTGCCGGTTAGGGCATCGGATTTCGGGCCGTAGAGACGCATGGTCAGATTGAACGGCCCCTTGGGGGCAGGAAGCCAGTTGGCTTCCTTGTCCGCTCCCGGGCTCTCGTTCTGGAAATACAGATCCAGCGAGCCATCGGCATTGTATTTGAACGGCATCCAGCTGCTGACGGCGAAGCGGTTCAGGACGTTGCCGACCTGAAAACCTTCTTGATCGTAAAGCGTGATGGACCAGAACGCATTGACAGGCGGAGCCGCCCCCTTCTCGAAAGTGATCGTATATTTGTTCGCGCCATCGAGTGGTTTGCCGGACTCGTCCGCAATATTGAGCGGGTAGATCGCATCCTCGACCAGATTTGCGCCAAGGCCAAGCTGCGCGACGATGGCCCGCTTCAGATAGTAATTGCCGTAGACGCCCATGGTGTCGGTGTTCATCGACCAGCCATTCACGAGCCGCGCTATCGTTGGAACCTTCCAGGCCATCAGCTTTTGTGCGTCCTGCGGCGCGGATTCCAGCGCTCTTTGCACAGCGGGCTCGAGCTTTGCGATGTCAAAGCTTTTGCCTCGCTCAATTCCAATCTTTTTCATCTGTGCGACGATGGGCTCATCGGTGATGTGGGGCGGCTGGAGCTTGAGCAACTCCGCCGCGTAAGCGAAATAGGCCGCGGCGGCCATGGTATCGACCTGCACCTTCGGCGGGGTCTTCATGTCGACGTTGGCATCGATCTTGACCTCCATCGGCTTTAGCGTTTTGCCGAATTCCGAAAGCAACGCCACCTTGTAGCCAGCCTGGATCTTATGGACCGTATCATAGTCCTGCGGGCCGTCCGTCTTGGTGCGGCCGATGATCCAGACATAGGGCGTCGGCGCCTCGATACGCTGGGTGTCCTTTGGAAGTTTGAACTCGTCAGCGAAGTTATCGCGCAGGTCCGGCCGCCAGCCCGGAGGCGTTACCAGAAACGTCCCCGCTTTGGTGCCCGTCGTTCGCCAGCCTGGCGACGCGAAAACGTCGGTCCACATGTCGAGCATCGGCAGCAGGTAGTATCGTCCGTCGGTGTCGGGAACGCTGATCACGACGGGCTCTTTCGACATGTCGAGCCATGCGCTGGAATAAAGCGTGTCGAAGTTGGGTCGCACGACGCCTTTGAAATTCGCCGGCGGGTATTCGGGCACGTTGACGAACGTGTTCATCGGGCCTTTGAAATTTTCCTTGCCGGGTTCAACGTTCGTGAATTGCTTTCGCGTGATGTCCATCGACAGCAGCGAATAGAAATAAACATAGGCGTCCACCGCGATCGCGTGCGCCTCCTGTTCGGTGATGACACTCTGCGCCTGCGCGGCCGGTGCTAGAACGGGGTAGACAAGAAGGCTCATAACCAAGGCGGCAGTGCTTTTTAACATGTCACTCTCCTGTGGTCGAAAGACGCGACAGGACGATCCGCCCTGCCGTGTCTGGAGCGTGACATGGATGTATGACCGATGGAACTTTAGAAAGAACCGGCCATGAGGACGTGATGCCGCAGTGCTCACCGCGATTCAGAGCTTCGGAAGTAGATTAAATTTGACGAAATCGGAGCGGCGCATTGCAGTATCGTGCGGGCCGGTCAGGCAGATTCGTGTCCCGCATCGATGATGGAATCGCGTGGAATTCTGGATACCGTTTTCGTCGGCACCAAAATTATCGGCGTATCATTCCGCGCCGCTACTCGTTCCGCGCCACCGCGGTCAGCTTGCTCATGTTCTGCAACAAGATCCGGCCACGCTGTAAATCCAAAATGCCGTCCTTGCGCCAGGTCTGAAGCTGGCGATTGACGCTTTCGCGCGCCGCGCCAACGAAAACGCCGAGCTGCTCCTGCGAAATATGCACTTCGGAGCCGAAATCGGACGCCAGCGCGCAGAGCCTTCGCGCCAGGCGAACCGGCAGCGGCTGCAGGACGGATTCCTCCATCCGCTCGCTTTGCCACCGGATGCGCTGGCATAACAGCCTGATGATTTTGATCGCGACCTTTGGCTCGCGTTCAAGGTGGGCGAGGAAATCCTCGCGCCGCAGCACGAATAATTCGGTGGCTTCGCCCGCGGTCGCATCGGCCGTGCGGCTCTCGCCGTCGAGCACAGCGACCTCGCCGAACAGATCGCCGGAGCCCATGAAATTCAAAGTCAGACGGCTACCGTCGGAAGCGCCGGTCTCGATCCGGATCTGGCCCCGGCGAACGCCGAACAGCGCGTCGCCGCTGTCGCCCTTCTGGAACAGGACTTCGCCGACCGCGAGCTGCTGGGTGTGGCAAAGGCCGGAGATCCGCGCCAATTCGTCGGCGCCGAGATCCGCGAACATCGGGTTCATCTTCAAGATAACCGCAAACTCGGTTTGTTTACTCATGGCAATACCTTCCGGAACTTCAAATGCAGGCGTATCAAAATTTGCGTCCCTGGAAGTGTGTCATAAGTCACATAACTTTGCAGCAGCCCCGGTTTATTTTTGGCGGCTCTGAGCAGCTTGCCCGTTCCGGGATAAGCTCGGACCACCGGCCGCGATCGATCATGGCGCGGCCGGAATCGATGCCGCTTGCCCGGGTTGGAATATCGCCATGAGAGCACTGAAAATCGCGGGCGCCGCTGTCGCCGCACTGATCGTCGTCGCCGTGCTGCTCTTGTTGATCGGGGTTCCCTCCGATTTCATGACCTCGGCAGTACAGTCACGGGTTGAGCGCGAAACCGGATACCGGCTGACAATTGCGGGCACGACCAAAATCGGCGTCTGGCCGTCGCTGAACGTGACGTTGAACGACGTCACGCTGCAGGATCCCAAAGACCGCGACACCAGCAATCGGCTGACCGTCGGCAGCATCCAGGCCGACATGACATTGGCGAGCGTGTGGTCCGGTCATCCGCACATCACCGAACTCGTGATCGCCCGTCCGGTTCTGTCCGTCCCGCTGCTGCGTGAGCGAACCGCTCCACGCGTGTCCTCTTCGAACGCAGCGGCGCCTTCCGGCGAAGCCGATACAAATGCGGTCTCGATCGATCGCGTGAAGATCACCGACGGCACGATCGTGTTTTCCAATCTGCGCGACCGCGTCGAGAACCGCATCGAAGGCATCAGCGCCGACGCGCTGATCGGCGCCGATCGCAACGTCAAGGTCACCGGAAGCGCGCATGCCGGCGAGCATCCACTCAAGTTCGACATCAAGGCGACGGTGCCGGCCCCGCCGATCGAGCGACAGAACATTCCCCTCGAGCTGACGCTGGAGGCGCCGAACCTCCTGCAAAGCCCGCTGTCGAGCAAGGCCGAGGTCCGGCTCAACGGGTCGGTGGTCATGATCAACGGTATCACGGGAACACTGGGCGATGGCGCGTTCAATGGATGGGCGTCGGTCGATATCGCCAGCAAGCCGCTGGTCAAGCTCGACCTCGACTTCCAGCGGCTTGACGTCGCGACGGCCAGCACTCCCGCAGGGTCTCCATCGCAGCCGTGGAGCAATGCATCGATCGATCTTGCCGGATTGAATTATGTCGATCTCCAGGCGAGGATTTCAGCCGACCAGTTGAGCATCGGCAGCACGCATGTCGCGCCAGTCGCGACCGAAGCCACGCTCGCCAGCGGCGTGCTGAAATGCAGGTTTGCAAACCTCGGCGCCTATGGCGGCCAGGCCAACGGCGATCTCATCATCGACGCATCGGGCAGCAATCCCAGCTTCACCCTGCGCAGCGATCTCGCCGGCATCCGCGCGCTGCCGCTGCTGCAAAGCGCTGCCGATTTCGACAAGCTCGACGGCAAGTTGCAGGCGAAATTGGCGCTGCGCTCCTCCGGCGCAAGCCAGCGCGCCATCATGTCGAATCTGGATGGAACGGCGTTCGTCGTTTTTCAGGATGGCGCAATCCGCGGCATCAACGTCGCGCAGATGATCCGCTCGCTGACATCGGGCACGCTGTCGGGATGGCAAGAAGGGAAAGAGCAAGCCACCGATCTCACGCAGCTCAGCGCGTCGTTCCACATCGAAAAAGGCCAGGCCACCAGCAGCGACCTCAACCTGGTCGGCCCGCTGGTACGCGTGACCGGCGCGGGCACCGTCGACCTCGGCGAGAAGTCGCTGGCGTTTCGGGTCGAGCCGAAGCTTGTGATGACGACCGAGGGTCAGGGCCGGACCTCCGATCCGGTGGGACTTGGCATCCCCGTCGTGATCGACGGCCCGTGGGCGCAGCCGCGCATCTACCCCGACATGGCCGGCGTGCTGGACAATCCGGATGCGGCCTATGCCAAGCTCAAGGAAATGGGCAAAGGCCTGTTCGGATCGGATGGCGCCCTCAACGGATTGGGAGGAATGCTGGGTGGCAACGGCTCGGCCACTAACGGATCGGCCGGTGGTAACGACCAGCTCGGCGGCAATCTCGGGCAAACTCTGGGGACCATGATCCAGCAGGGCCTGCGCCAAAGCCGCACTATTTCGCCGGCGTCTCCCGCGCCAGGCGAACCATCCGCGCCCGCCCCAGGCAATCCACCGCCGCCGCCCTCGCAAGACAGCCAGCCGATGAACGACGTCCTGAAGCAATTGTTCAACCGCTGACGGTCGAACGCCGCGCGCAATTGCCGCGAAAACAGCCCCAAAATCAGGCAGATCGCACGCTAACCACGCCGCCAGCCCCCGGCGGCTCCCGTCGAATTGTGCTAAAGAAGCGAGGCTTGAGACGACCGTGGCTGCCGCCATCTGGCGCGCACGAGGATCTGAATGATCGGGGTCAAGGACAAAATCGGGTTTCGGCGCGAGGGCCTGTTCGCCAAATACGTCATCGCCCTCGTCGGACTCGTGGTGTTCGTGCTGGCCGTCAACGGCGCGTTCGAGATCTGGATCAGCTATCGCGCCACCAAGACCACGCTGACCGACGCGATGGCGGAAAAGGCCGACGCGACGGCGCAGCGGATCGAGCAATCGATCTCCGATCTGGAGCGGCAGATCAGCTGGGTGACGCGCGCCAGCTCCAGCTCGCTCGAGCAACATCGATCCGACTATGCTCAGCTGCTCAATCAGGTGCCCGCCGTCACCCAGCTCTCGCTGTTGAACGGCAGCGGCCGCGAGACGCTTCGGCTGTCGCGCAGCGCGATTTTGGTCAACGGCGGCGCGGATTTTTCCCGCGACATGCGGTACAGCGAAACCGTCTCCCGGGGCGTGAGTTTCGTGCCCGCCGATTTCCGGGGATCGCAGCCCTATATGTCGATCGCGGTGTCGCACACCGGATTCAATGCCGGCGTCACCGTCGCCGAGGTCGATCTTCGCTTCCTGTCGGATTTTCTCGGCGATGCGCAGATCGGCAAGGCCACCTACGCCTATGTGGTCGATCCCCGCGGCAAGGTGCTGGCGAGTTCGGCGAACGGGCCCGAGGTCGGCAAGGACCTCGCGGCATTGCCGCAGGTCGCGGCCTTGATTGCGCCAAATAGCCGGGCCCCGGCCTCGGGCACCGACGCCGAAGGCCAGTCGGTGTTGACCGCGTCGAGTACGGTGCCAAAGCTCGGCTGGTCCGTGTTGTTCGAGCAGCCGACGGCGCAGGCGCTGGCGCCGATCCGCGATCAATTGCTGCGGATCGCGTTGCTGATCGGGCTCGGGCTTGCGGTGGCGATCCTGGCCGGCATCGTGATGGCGCGGCGGATGCTGGTGCCGATCACGGCGCTGCGCGCCGGCGCGCGCCGTCTCGGCGCCGGCGATTTCAGCCATCGCATCGAGGTGCGCACCGCGGACGAGCTGGAAGAACTCGCCGGCCAGTTCAACAGCATGGCGGGGCAACTGGCGGAAACCTATTCCGGCCTGGAAACCAAGGTGGAGGAGCGGACCCGCGATCTCGCGCAGTCGATCAACGAGCTGAAAGTGCTGGAAGAGGTCGGCCGCGCCGTTGCCTCCTCGCTCGACCTCACGGCGGTGCTGCCCACCGTGGCGGCGCGCGCGCTCGAAATCACCCACGCCGACGCGGTGCTGATCTACGGCTATGACGCAGCCAACCACTGCTTCAATCTCGCTGAATCCATCGGCATCGATAAGGCCGCGGAAGGCCAGCATCTCGCCATCGAAGAGAATGGCAGCGTGCTCGGCGAAGCCGCGGCCAACGGCGAGCCGGTCGCGATCCCTGATCTCGCCGGCGCCGGAGACATCCTGTTGCGCGACGTTGCGATCGCGGCCGGCTTCAATTCGGTGCTGGTGGTGCCGCTGGTCGATCAAAAGGGCATCCTGGGCTCGCTGGTGGTGTTGCGGCGAAATGCCGGCGAGTTTTCTTCCAACCTGATCGGATTGATGCGCACTTTCGCGCACCAATCGGTGCTGGCGATGCGCAACGCGCGGCTGTTCACCGAAGTGGATCAGAAAGGCCGCGAGCTCGCGAGCGCGCACAGCACCGTTCAGCAGCAGGCCGGCAAGCTGCAGGAGCAGACCGAGCAACTCAAGCACTGGAACCGGTCGCTGGAAGAACGCGTCGAAAAGCAGCTCGCGGAGATCGAACGCATCCGCCGCCTCGAGCGTTTCCTGGCGCCGCAGGTCGCGCAGCTCATTGCCTCCTCCGACGGGCACGATGCGCTGCTCGACAGCCATCGCCGCGAAGTGACGGTCGTGTTCTGCGACCTGCGCGGCTTCACCGCCTTCACCGAGACCACCGAGCCGGAAGAGGCGATGAATGTGCTGCGGGAATATCACGCAGCGCTCGGCGAACTGATCTTCCGCTATGAGGGCACGCTCGATCGCTATGCCGGCGACGGCGTGATGATCCTGTTCAATGCGCCAATTCAATTTGACGATCATACCAAGCGCGCGGTGAAGATGGCGGTCGAGATGCGCGACACGATTGGTGAGCTGACCGAGCGCTGGCGCAACCGCGGACATAGCTTAGGGTTTGGCGTCGGCATCGCGCTCGGCTACGCCACGCTGGGCCAGATCGGGTTCGAGCAGCGGCTGGAATACGCCGCGATCGGCAGCGTCACCAATCTCGCCTCGCGACTGTGCGACGAAGCCAAGGCGAACCAGATCGTGGTCTCGCGCCGAGTCTACGGCATGGTCGAGCCATGGGTCGAAGCCAGGCCACTCGATGATCTCGTGCTCAAGGGATTCAATCATCCGGTGCTGGCTGTCGAAATCCTGCAATGGCGCGAGGAAGTCGACAATGTCGTCGACGTCTCGCCGGCGACGGCGCGGCGGCGCAAGCAGTAGTCTTGAGCGCGCTTGCGCCTTTTGACTCTGCGTACCAGGCTCCACGCGATCCAGGGCCGCAGTCGTAGTGTTCCCTCCCCCCTTGCGGGGGAGGGTCAGGGAGGGGGGTAAGCCACACGCACCTGTGCTCGTGGCTTACCCCCCCTCTCCAACTCTCCCCCGCAAGGGGGGAGAGAGCCGAGCGGAGCATGCGGCCCTACAGTTTCGTAGGGTGGGTAAAGGCGCGCTTGCGCCGTGCCCACCTTTTTTGCGTGAAGACTCTGGTGGGCACGCTGCGCTTTGCCCACCCTACGACTTGGCCTCAGGCCACCGCCTCACCGTTGAAATACTTACGCAGCCAGATGCGCCTTGGGTCGCGGCGACAATCTGGACTCGCAAATAAAATCCAGCGCGCCTTCGTTCTCGATCGCATACCGAGGCTCGCCATCAACCGTCGTGAAGATCGCCTGAACGATTCCGGTTTCGCCGCCGTCGGTGGACACCACATCTCCAATTTTAAATTTCGCCTTGTCCAATTTTGTCATGTTCAAGTCCTGCTCGCTAATGGTTGAACGCGACTCAACATGGCGAAAGTGTGGAGCGAGTTTCCGCTTGTGTCACGACGTAAGAGTGCAACAGCAGGAACTGAGGCTCGCCATTTTCCAGCAGTTGCAGCGCGTCCGGCATTTATCCCGCGACTATCCACCGCTTTCGTTACGCGAGCGTCAATTAACCCGAGATGAATGCGCGCTCGCGCATATCAGACATTTTCAAAGAGCTGACACTTCAAATAGCTGCACGCGCAAGTTCCCGTCTCGCGGCGCGAGGCGCCCGAGTTTTGTGCAGGAATCATTCGGCCCGGAAGGAAGGGCGCAGGGCGACCCTTAAGGAAGGGCGCAGGGCGACCCTTAAGGAAGGGCGCAGGGAACACCGGGTGCACGGCTGGCACCCGCAGCCTCGCGTGCAAAATAAAAAAGCACACGAGTTAGTCACCACAGGTACCCCGAGATCACCCGGCATTCCCTGCACAATGGTTTTAACGGTTTCCTTCGTGCTCTCCCCGGTGACGAATTCTTGTTTGTCACCGTCATCACGCGGATTAAGGTTTTGCCGAAGCCCGGTCGGGCCGGCTTCACCTCCGCGGACTTGACACCAGCAACGGGTGCCAGGACCACACGACTTCGCCGTCCGCAGCGTCCGTCTTCGCCTGAAGGCTTCACTGGGCTTTGTGCCCGGTCCGAAGCTTCAGCGAAGGCGGAAACAACGCCGTTCGTCCGCGCGCCCTATCAATCGCTCACGAGCCGACAACGACCCGCCCTGCGATCTCAGCCGCGCGCCCGACGCTGCCGCGTCCACCGCATCCCACCCCGCGTCCGTGACGATCGCGATACGCCCCTCTGAGGGGTGGAACGGCGGGGGAGATGGAGGTGATTTGGGCATGGGGTCAAGGGGGTGAGTGCGCGATTCCGCGTGGCCGCAATTGGTTTCATCCCGAGTACGTCGCGATCACAGCATCACCAATCTGGCCTCGCGGCTATACGACGAAGCGATCGCCTGCAATTCGACCGCGCTACGTCCGGACGCCCTACGTCCTTATTCCAACCGTCAGCGGTTTTCATTGGTCGGGGTGCGGCAACTGATAGCGGACGACCATCCCGGCACCGTGGGTCCACTAAAGGGACTGCCTTTGCTTGACCGTGCCAATAGAGTCTAGGCCACCTGCCACTACCGCTTTGATTGGACCGGAGTCGAAGCTGTAGTTATGCTCAGAGGGCAGCGGTGATCAGAGAAGGTCGCGCCACATGAAGACGAGCAGCGCAGGGTTTACCTTTTGGCGGATGACAGTGCTGGCGTGCGTGGTCGCCATGGCCCTCGTTGGCGGCATGAGGGATGAGCGGCCCCGTGGCGGCCATTATGGCGCGGACTTTCAATGGCACTCACAATACTGAAACCTTAGGCCTGACCTAATACGGCCGCGCGTTCGTCAATAGCGTACCGATGGTCTCGCGCACGAATGCGCGAACTTTGTCTTCCCGCGCCGGGCCATGGTAGCCGCATTGGTATCACCGAACGGCCACACGAAAATCAAACGTTGACCGGATTTCGCGGATAAACGTTTTTAGCTTTCAAACCAAAAAGGCAAAAAGGAATGACCGTGCGCATCTTCACAGCATCCGTCATTATTGCGGTACTCTCCTTAGGAACGCCTGCTTTCGCGCAAGCGCAAGGAGCGCAACCCAAAGCGCAGGCGCAGACTCCGTCTGATCAATCCACGGTCATCCGGAGCATACAGGTCGTCAACATCAAAGATCTCAAGCCCGAGGTGCGGTCGAAGGTTGAGAATGTAGTCGCGCAGACAAGCGAGGACGATCTGCGATCGCTTCGGAGTTCGATCGATGCGACGCCGGAGGCGGCAGCCGCCCTCAAGGCCAATGGCCTGAATTCGTCGCAAGTTGTCGCTATCAACATCGACGACGGCGTCCTGACGATGTTCGCTAAGACAGCTTGAAACGGATCACGATAGCGCGCCGGATGTACGCCAGCGATAGTTGAAGGGCCTCGGTCGTTCCGAGGCCCTTTTTCGTTGAGCGCTGCGCGAAAGCAGGACAGGCGAGGCGGATCGCTGACTGCGCGTCATCGACCGACATCGAAGGATGCGAACGCCGAGGGCGGCGCATCGTCACGATCGCCGGATCACCTCTTGCCTTGCTCCAGCTTGATAGGCCACTCGACTAAACTCACAATTTGCTCCCGCACTCTATTGCTGCTTGGCTCCCAGCCCAGCCATCTGATATCGGTGATCCCCGAAACGGGAATGGAATGCCGATGAGCCATTTCGCCGAGCGCGCGCTTTTGCGGTGTCTGCCGACGCTGGCCGTCGCGGCTCTCCTTTGCCTCTCCTCGCAGCCAAGCTTCTCCGCCGACGAGGCCGATGCGCCGAAGGGCTCGACTGTTACGGTGCTCAAGGCAACAAAGGCCTGCTTCTCCGATGTCGTCGAGGTTTCGGGCATTGTTCGTCCCCGCGAGGAAACGGCGGTTCGACCCGAGCGGCTGGGCCTGAAGGTGACGGAAATCCTGGCCGACCCCGGCGACGCCGTGACCGCCGGCCAGACATTGGCGCGGCTCAGCCTGCCCGAGGGCGGAACGCTGCAGGTGCAGGCGCCGGTGGCCGGGCTGATCGCGGCGTCCTCGGCCGTGATCGGCGCGATGGCGTCCGCCAAGGGCGAGGCGCTGTTCAGCATCATCGCGCGATCCGAGTTCGACCTGATCGGCCTGGTGCCGACCCGGGATCTACCGAAGCTGAAGGTCAACCAGACCGCGCGGATCAAGGTGATCGGCGCCGGCGACGTCGACGGCAAGGTGAGCCTGGTGGCCCCGACCGTGCAGCCCGACAGCCAGCTGGGCCAGGTCACCATCGCGGTCACCTCGACCCAGCGCCTGCTGGTGAATTCGTCCGCGCGGGCGATGATCAAGACCAGCCAAAGCTGCGGCGTGTCGGTGCCGCTGACCGCCATTCTCTATACCACCGCCGGCACCGTGGTTCAGGTGGTGCGGCGCGAGCGGGTCGAGACCAAGCGGGTCGAGGTCGGGCTGTTGTCCGGCGGCCAGGTCGAAATCCGCGACGGCCTTGCCGAAGGCGACATGGTGGTGGCGCGCGCCGGCGCGCTGTTGCGCGAGGGCGATCTGGTGCGGCCGGTGACGGCGAGTGCGGACGCGAAATAAGCGACAAGAACTCGGGGTTCAGTTCACCTTTCCCCGGCGGGGAGAGGTCGATTTGCTCACGGCGATGCGAAGCATCGTCCGGGTGCAAATCGGGTGAGGGGACTCAGGACAACGAGAGACCGTAACCCCTCAACCCCAGCCCTCTCCCCACGGGAGAGGGAGCAGACTTCCGTCGACAGTCGAGCTCGATCTAATCTCGCTGTGACTTAGCTGCCGGCGTTTTCGATGGGGGCGAAGCGGACGTCTTCCGGCAGCGAAGACGAGACCGACGGGACCTGCCCGCCGTCGGAAGCGTGGGTGATCGCGACGCGGGTCTGGTTGAAGACGGCTTCCGCTCCGCTCTGCGCGTTGCTGAGGTTATTGAGCAGTTCGGCCATCAGCACGCTGTATTGGCCTTTGGAATCGTCGGCCACCTGGCCCGGCGTCGCCGAGGTGAGGATCAGCGTCTTATCAGGCGCATCAATCGGCGCGAGACCATGCGAGAAGCTGCGGAACCGGCGCTCATAGGGATTGCGCCGGGAGGCGTCGACGACGACGAGCTTGGCGCGGGCGCCCCTCTCCTTCATCACGTCGAGCACCGATTCAATGCTGACGCCCTGGCGGCGGACGTCGGATTCCCTCCAGATCGCCGCATCGACCGGGATCATGTAGCTCTCACGGCCGGCCTGCACGCCGTAGCCGCCGAAATACAGCATGACCACGGAATCAGGATTGATCCTGGCTTTCAGGCGCGCCACCGCACGGGTCATGTCGTCCCGGCTGGCGTCTTCCACCACATCGACCTCAAAACCGTCACGCCGCAGTGCTGCGGTCAGCGCCCGGGCATCGTTGATCGGCTGGGTCAGCGGCGCGTTGGCGTCCGGGTAATGGCCGTTGCCGATCACCAGGGCGATCCGCGAAGGGTGCTTGGCCTGGCCGCCGTCCTGCCCGGTTTCGATCGCCTTGGCCGCATCGAGCGCGCGCATGTTCAGCGCAGCATGGGCACCGATCGCCAGCGACAGCACACCTGCCAAAGCGACGGCGATGGTGACCGAGCGGCGCGAGAGACGAAGCTGACCTACATGCATCACGATTCATTCCTGTCATCGGCACGGAGCGCGCGAGTTTAGTCGCGCCCAATGCCGTCTAGGTTTGAGGGGTTGCCGGGCGGCTTTGCCGCCGAATTGCGCGCAATTTGCGGCGCCGCAACAACCCCCTTTAGCCCACCCAGCCCCTCCCGGCAATAACCATGCCGCGTTGCGAATACGGCCCTGCTTCCAGCGCCCGGCTCGCGCGGTTTTGACCGTGATTTCCGCGCGAACGCAGCGTTTTGTCGCGAGAAAACCGGTTCCACTTTTCCGGATCAGGCCCGGGCGTTTCGGCCGGCATAGGACCGGCATCGGGTTAATTTTTTCTCTCAATTTGATCAGATGGAACCGTGACGAAGGTCACATTTGTATTTCGCCGCTATCCGTGTAGGTTTTCAAAGGCTTGCCTGACATCGCGAGTCGCGATGCGGGTTGGCTCGGGTGGGGGACGCGCGAGGGGACCCGCGCGGGAAGACATTCCATGAATTTTCACCAGATTGCCGGGGCGGCCTGCCGCGCGCTGACGGCCCGCAAGGACGGTCCGTCCCTGTTCGATATCTGCGATCCCGTGCTTCTGGCCTATGACGGCGGCGACCGGCACCTCGGAAAATTCTACCGAACCGCACTTGGAAATCCGGCGTTGCGCCCGCTGCTGCGCCGGGCGGGGCTCGCCGAACTGCGCGACGGATCGCGGCTGCAATCGCTGCAGCAGGCACTGACCCAGGCGCGCGACGACAGCGCGCCGGACTGGACCGCGATCGGCCAGCCGGTCGCGTCGCTTTTGGACACGATCGAGCTGCAGCACCCAAAGCCTCCGCCGATGCCCGCGCCGGCGCGCGTGCCTGGCTTAAGCGAGATCGAAGCGGTGATCCGGACCTGCGGCGCGCATCTGCTGCGCTCGTACCGGAGCAACGGCTTCATCCCGACCTATGCCGCGTTCAACCTGATCGGCGACGCCGATGTCGGAGGCCGCGAATTGCTGATGGCGCTGAACGGCCTCAATGCGCGCGGCTACAAGAATTCGACGCTGCTGTTCAACCTGGCACGGGTCTTCATCGCGCGCTCGCCGGCCCGCGACCTGATCAACCCGCCCTGGCGCGGCATCGCCGAGCCGATGTGGCAGCCGATGCAGATCCGCCATCGCTCGGCCTATTACGATGCGTTCTTCACCGAGGCGCTGCTGAGCTTTGTCGAAACCGGCCTCGCCTCCTCAGGCGAAACCGAGGCGTCGCGGCGCGCGATCGCCGACATGGTCGATTTCTGTCTCGTCACCAGCAAGGAAGACGTCCGCGCACTGGACGGCACTCCCTTCAGCGTCATCACGGCGCTGGCGCCGCTGCCGCATCCGCGCTTTTCCCGGTTCTTCTCGCAGATCAAGCAGGAGCTCGGCTTCGGCATCTATGTGCCGGACTGCGACACCACGGCGTGCGCGTTCTCGGCCGCGACGCAGGCCGGCTCGACCGATCCGATCCTGGCGCAGCCGCTGCTGGATTTCTACGCCGGCTATCAGGTCAGCGCCGGCGTCAACGAGCCGAAGGTGACGGTGCCGCTCAACGACAACATCGATTACGAAGGCGGCATCGCCACCTGGATCGACAACCTCGCCGGCGAGCGGCCGTATGGCAACGATCTCGACCCGACCCTCAATCTCGATGTGCTCGAAGTCAGCTTCCGTAACCTCGCCCGCTGGAACGTGCTTGAGACTCCGCAACGGCTGACCACGGTTCAGCGCATCATCGGCTTTCAAAAACGGCTGGCTCAGACCGGCGCCTTCGCCGATCCGCGATCGCACATCTATTATCTGCCCGAGCTTTATTGCGCCTATTTTGGCCGTTGCTATGCAGCGTTCGCGGCGTTGCCACCGGCGGCGCAGCGAACGATCGACCCTGACGGAGCCTTCGACTTCATCCGCGGCAAGGTGCTCGGCTATGTCGAGAATGAACTGATCGCCGCCGAGATGAACGTGTTCGATGCGGCGCTGGCGCTGATTGCGCTTGGTCATCTCAATGCGGCGCCCGCGAGCTTCGCGCCCGCTTTGCACTGCATCATCAGCCAGCTCGGCGAAGGCGGACGGCGCGGTCCGTTCAAGGCCTATGAATGGAATAAGATGAAGACCCCGATCCGTATCCTTGTCGGCGGCCCCGAAGTAACCTCGGCGTTCGTGCTGATGGGGCTGGCGCTGGCGCGACGGGCCCTGATGCAGCAGGCAGGCGCTTCCTAGAATTCGAACTGCGATGAAAGCGTCGGGTTCAACACCTCTCCCTTTGGGAGAGGTCGGCGCGGAGCGCCGGGTGAGGGGCTACAGCTTCCTGTTAGACCGTTACCCCTCACCCCAACCCTCTCCCAAAGGGAGAGGGAGTTCAGTTCCGGTGCCAAAACGTCGAAGCAACATTTAGTAGTCTGTCATCGGCCCGATCATCGCGTTAAGTTGACAGCGCGCCCAACGCCGGGCGCTGGTGCGCCGACCGAATCCGCACCACAATCCGCTGCTTAAAATGAATCCACTTTGAACGGCTCTTTATATGTTCACAAAATTTCTGCTCACGATTGCACTCGTTTTGCTGCCGGCGATGGCCGAGGCCGCCGACATCACCGGTGTGCCCAAGATCCGCGAAGGCGATCAGGTGGTGATCGGCACCTCCCGCATTCGGCTCGGCGGGGTCGACGCGCCATCGGTGGACCAGCTTTGCCTGAATAACGCCGGCGAGCGCTGGACCTGCGGCGTCGCCGCGCGCGACGAACTGATCCATCACACCGAAAACAAGAGCTGGACCTGTCACGTTGAGAGGACCGACCGCCGCGGCCGCGCCGTGGCACGGTGCACCGTCGACGGCGAAGACATCCAGAAATGGTTGGTGAAGAGCGGCTGGGCGCTCGCCTATGTCAGGTTTTCCCATGACTACGAGGCCGACGAAAAGGCCGCGCGCGAAGCCAAGGCCGGCATGTGGCAGGGCGCCTTCATCGCGCCATGGGACTGGCGCATCCGCAACAAGAAGACGGCGATCCTCGGCGCAACCAAACCGCCGCCGAATGCCCACGCGATCCTGCTGGCGTCGGCCTCGGGATCGGTCGCACCCTCGCCTGACTGCACCATCAAGGGCAACGTCAACGGCGCCGGCGAATGCATCTATCACACGCCCAAGAGCCGCTGGTACGCGCAGATCAAGATGCAGATCAGCAAGGGCACCCGCTGGTTCTGTTCGGTCGAGGACGCCGAAGCGGCAGGCTGCCGCGAAACCCGGAGATAGGCGCTTTTCTTGAACCGCCCGGCCGCGTAAAACCCCTTCAAGCACCATTCACGCACCCCTCCCCGGCCACGGCAGCGTGGCCGTCGCACCAAACAAGGAAAGCCAACAATGACCGTTCGCGCGGGCCGGGAGTTTCTGGCAATCCCCGGGCCCACCACCATGCCCGACGAAGTATTGCGGGCGATGCATCGTCCGGCGCTGGATATCTATTCCGAAGAGATGGTGGGGCTGACCGATGGCCTGCTGCGTGATTTGAGCCGGCTGTTTGCCACCAGGGGACGCTCCTACATTTACATCGCCAACGGCCATGGCGCGTGGGAGGCGACGCTTAGCAACGTGTTGTCGCGCGGCGACAAGGTGCTGGTGCTGGAAAGCGGCCGGTTTGCCATCGGCTGGGGCAACGCCGCAGCCGCGATGGGCGCCGATGTCGAAGTGCTGAAGGGCGACTGGCGCCGCGCGATCCGGCCAGCCGAGGTCGAAGCCCGGCTGCGGCAAGACAAGGATCACACCATCAAGGCAGTGCTTGCGGTGCAGGTCGATACCGCATCGGGCGCGTTCAACGATATCGAAGCGATCGGCAAGGCGATCAAGGCTTCGGGCCACCCGGCGCTGTTCATGGTGGACGCGGTGGCTTCGCTCGGCTGCATGCCGTTTCAGATGGACGCATGGGGCATCGACGTCGCCATGTCCGGCTCGCAGAAAGGCCTGATGGCGCCGCCTGGCCTGGGCTTCGTCGCCGCCAATGACCGCGCGCGCGAGGTGCACAAGAAGGCCGGGCTGCGAACCCCCTATTGGGACTGGACCGAGCGCGAAGGCAGCGAGCATTACCGCAAATATGCCGGTACGGCGCCGGTGCATCTGTTGTTCGCGCTGCGGCAGGCGATCGACATGCTGTTCGACGAAGGGCTTGAGAACGTGTTCCTGCGCCATCGCCTGCTGGCCGAAGCGGTGCGCCGCGCGGTCGCGATCTGGGCCGAAGGCCAGGCGCTCGGCTTCAACATCGCCGAACCCAATGAGCGCTCGAACACGGTCACGACGGTGACGATGACCAACGGTCACGATCCGGTCGCGCTGCAGCGTTATTGCAAGGAGAAGTGCGGCGTCGTGCTCGGCACCGGCATCGGCGATCTGCAGGGACAGGCGTTCCGGATCGCCCATATGGGGCATGTCAACGCGCCGATGATCCTGGGCACGCTCGGCGTGATCGAAGTCGGCCTCAACGCGCTCGATATTCCGCACGGCAAGGGAGGCACCGAGGCCGCGATCGAGTGGCTCGCCGAAAGTGTAAGCGCCTGAGGCGCTGCCGAGCCTTTCCGAAACCCGATTTTTAGTGCTTATACGGAGCGGCAAAAAGCCGGGCGCGAACCCGCGCAAAAATAACAGGAGGAATCCGATTGGCGTCCGTCGAATTACGCGGCCTGACCAAGCGATTTGGATCGCTTGCGGTTGTCGATAATGTCTCGCTGCGGATCGACCATGGCCAGTTGATCTGCCTGCTCGGCCCTTCCGGTTGCGGCAAGACCACGACGCTGCGGCTGATCGCCGGCTTCCTGGAACCTTCGGACGGCGAAATCCATGTCGGCGATCGCGTGGTGTCGTCGAAGGCGCGAACCTTGCCTCCCGAGCAGCGCAAGATGTCGATGATCTTCCAGAGCTACGCGCTATGGCCGCACATGACGGTCACCGAGAATATCGTCTACGGGCTTCGCCTGCGCAAAATGGATCGCGACACCATCGCAAAAAAGCTCAAGGCGATCCTGGAAACCACCAAGCTGGAAGTTCTGGCGCAGCGTTATCCCGGCGAACTGTCAGGCGGGCAGCAGCAGCGTGTCGCGCTGGCGCGCGCGCTGATCGTCGAGCCGGAAACCCTGCTGCTCGATGAACCCTTGTCCAACCTCGATGCCAATTTGCGCGAAGAGATGCGCTTCGAAATCCGCCGGCTGCACGATGAATATCGCTACACCACGGTCTACGTCACACATGATCAATCCGAGGCGATGACCACGGCGGATCTGATCGCGGTGATGAACGCCGGAAAGATCGATCAGCTCGGCACGCCCGAAGATATCTATGAACGGCCGCAATCGGAATTTGTGGCCCGCTTCATCGGCGCAAGCAACGTCATCAAGGCCACCGCCCGCGACGACAGCCACGTCTCGTTTTGCGGAGCGACCCTGCAGGTCGTCGGCGCCAAGCTCAGCGCCGGTCAAAGCGCCCCGGTTGCCATCCGCCAGCACGACATTCAGCTTTCGATGCAAGCGCCGCCATCGTCCCTGAACGTGGTCAAGGCCACCGTGACGCGCCAGGTCTTTCTCGGCGCCAACCGCGATTACATGGTCGAGGCATCCGACGGCACGGTCTTGCGCATCGTGACTTCAACCGAAAACGCCGTTCCCAGGGGCACCGAGGTCTGGCTCACGCTGCCGCCGGAGCGCTGCCGGGCGTTGGAGCGATAAAAATGATGCCAAGCGGAGGAAAGCCATGAAGAGAGATAGAGTTTCACGGCGTGACATTCTGAAGGGCTCGACCGCGCTTGCGATGGGAGCCGTGTTCGCGTCTCCGGCGCGTGCCGAAGCGCCGCCGGCCGAGGCGATCACGCCGCAACTGATCGAAGCGGCAAAAAAGGAAGGCAAGGTGGTCTGGTACACCGCGATCGATCTTTCGGTCGCGGAAAAGATTGCAGGCGCCTTCAAGGAAAAATTCAGCGGCATCGACGTGCGCGTCGAGCGCACCGGTGCCGAGCGCGTGTTCCAGCGCATCGGCCAGGAATACGCCAGCAATGTCCACGCCGTCGACGTCGTGAACTCGTCCGACGCCTCGCATCTGCTGACCTGGAAAAGCCAGGATATGTTGCTGCCTTATGTGCCGGAGGATGTCGCCAAGCATTACAAGCCCGAGCATCGCGATGCCGACGGCACCTATGCCGGCTTCCGCGCCACGCTCAGTCCGGTGGCCTACAACACCAAACTGGTAAAGGCCGAGGACGCGCCCACCAGTTTCAAGGACCTGCTCGATCCCAAATGGAAGGGCAAGATCGTCAAGGCCCACCCGGGCTACAGCGGGACGATCCTGACCGCGACGTTCGAGATGGTCCGCGACATCGGCTGGGATTTCTACGAGAACCTGGCGAAACAGAACATCATGCAGGTTCAGTCCGCCACCGATCCGCCGAAGAAGCTCGCGCTCGGCGAGCGTGCCGTGATGGCCGATGGCACCGAATACAATATCTTCCTGCTGAAGGAATCGGGCCAGCCGGTCGAGGCGATCTATCCGACCGAGGGCACGCCGTTCATCATCGGCCCGAACGGTATCTTCAAGGCAGCGCCGAACCCCAACGCCGCAAAACTGTTCCAGAATTATTGCTTCACGCCGGAAGCCCAGCAGATCCTCATCGAGGTCGGCGGCCTGCGCTCGCTGCATGAGCAGGTCAAGGAGAAGCCGGGCCGCAAGCCGCTTTCCGAGATCAAGCTCATGAAGGAAGACGCCGAGAGCGCCGAGAAGCAGAGCGAAGCGATCAAGGCCCGCTATCAGAAGATTTTCCACGTCTGATCCGGCAAATCGAAGGAAGCCCGTGCGATGCGAAAAGCTGTCACCCGGCGCGATATCATCAAGAGCACCGCGGCGCTCGGGCTCACGGCGTTTGCGGCGCCTTTGAAGGCCGCCAGCCCGGAGCCGGTTTCGATCACACCCGATCTGATCGAGGCGGCGCGCAAGGAAGCCAAGGTGATCCTGTATTCGTCGATGGATCTCCCGGTAGGCGAGAAGCTCGGCAAGGCCTTTGAGGAAAAATATCCGGGCATTGAAGTGCAGATCGAACGCTCCGGCTCCGAGCGCCTGTTTCAGCGGCTCAACCAGGAAGTGGCCAGCAACATCCGCGCCGCCGACGTCGTCAACAGCTCGGATGCCTCGCATTTCATCACCTGGAAGAAGAACGGCTGGCTGGCGCCGTTCGTCACCCAGGATATCGCGCAGCATTTCCTCCCCGAATATCGCGATCCCGATGGAATGTTCGCGACCACGCGAATCTGGCTGTCGTCGATCGCCTACAACACCAATCTCGTGAAGCCCGAGGACGCACCGAAAAGTTTTGCGGATCTGCTCGACCCGAAATGGGCAGGCAAGATCGTCAAGGGTCATCCGGCCTATAGCGGCACCATCATGACCGCGACTTTCCAGATGGTCCGCGAGCTCGGCTGGGATTACATGGAAAAATTGTCGAAGCAGCGCGTCATGCAGGTGCAATCGTCGACCGATCCACCGAAGAAGCTTTCGCTCGGCGAACGCGCCGTCATGGCCGACGGCAACGAATATGGCATCGTGCTGCTGAAGGAATCCGGCCAGCCGGTCGAGCCGGTATATCCGATCGAGGGAGCACCGACGATCTCGGGCCCGACCGGCGTTTTCGTGACCGCCCCGCATCCCAATGCCGCACGGCTGTTCCAGGCCTGGCTGCATACGCGCGAGACCCAGCAATTCTTCATCGACTTCACCGCGCAATATTCGGTTCACGCGCAGGTTCAGGCCAAGCCGGGCCGCCGCAAGATTTCCGACATCAAGCTGATGAAGGAAGATCCCGCCGGCGTCGAGAAAATGACGGAAGAGATCAAGACACGCTATGCGCGGCTGTTTAAGGTGTAACTCGTCAACCCCATCATCGTCATTCCCGGGCGCGCGTAAGCGCGAGCCCGGAATCCATAACCACCGTCGTGAGTATGGATTCTGGGCCTGCGCCAGAGGCGCATCCCGGAATAACGAAGAGAGAGCATTGAAATGACCATCACCGGCAGCATCGACGGCACCAAGGGACGCTTCGACTGGACCAAACCGGTGCTGTGGCTGTTTGCGGCGTTTCTGATCGTATTGATCGTGCTGCCGCTGTCCTGGCTCGCGATCTACAGCGTCACCGACAAGGCCAATCACCCGACGCTCCAGAACTTCATCACGCTGTTCACCGACCCCGATTTCGTCGACCCGTTGCTGACCACCGCCATTATCGCCGTCAGCTCCGCCATCATCTGCTGCGCCGTCGCCGCGCCGATGGGATGGCTGGTGTCGCGCACCGACATGCCCGGGCGGCAGTTCATCCGCGCGCTGGTGACGGCCTCGTTCGTGACGCCGCCGTTTCTCGGCGCGGTCGCCTGGGAATTGCTGGCGGCGCCCAACAGCGGTTTGCTTAACCAGCTGTTTCGTTTCATCACGGGCGCCGAGTCCGACGACCATCTGTTCAACATCTATTCGCTGACCGGAATCATCTTCGTGATTTCCTGCTACACCTTTCCTTTCGTGTTCGTGCTCGTCGCCAACGCGCTCGACACCATGCCCGGCGAGCTTGAAGATGCTTCCGCGATCCTCGGCGGCAAAGCGTGGACCACGGCGCGGCGCATCACGATTCCGCTGGCGCTGCCAGCCCTTGTCGCCGGCGCGCTGATTGCGTTTCTGCAGGCGATGACGCTGTTCGGTTCACCGGCGATCCTGGCGCTGCCGGCCGGCTTCCACACCATGACCACGAAAATCTGGAGCCTGTTCCAGTATCCGCCCAAGCTCGAACTTGCCGCGGCTGCGGCCGTGCCGCTGCTGCTGCTGACCATCCTGCTGCTGCAGGCGCAGAAATTCCTGCTTGGCCGGCGCAGCTATTCCGTGGTTGGCGGCAAATATGGCGCCCCGCGCCGGGTCGAAATGGGGAAGTGGCGCTGGGCAGCGCTGGCATTCTGCCTCGTGATGCTGCTCAATCCGGTGTTCCTGCCCTATCTCGCCCTGCTCAACGCCGCGTTTTCGCCCAACGCGACAACACTCGTGACGCCGTCGACCTTCACGCTGCACAACATCGTCTTCGTGTTTACCGAACTCTCGTCAACCGGGCTTGCGCTCAAGAACACCGTCATTCTCGGCACCGCTACCGCAACCATCGGAACCATTCTGGCGCTCGTCATCGCCTATGTCACGACGCGGCGGGTGATCGCAGGCTGGCGCGTGCTCGGCTTTCTCGCCACCGCACCCGTCGCGGTCCCCGGCATTGTGCTCGGCGTCGGCTTGTTCCTCAGTTACACAAGGCCGCCCTTTGTGCTCTATGGTACGCTGTGGATCCTGCTGATTGCGTTCCTGACCATCAACCTGCCGTCGGCCTATCAGCAATTGCAGGCGGCCTTTACCACAATCCACCCCGAGCTCGAGGACGCCAGCCGCATTCTTGGTGCGACGCGGCTGCAATCGTTGCGACAGATCATTGCGCCGCTGTTGCGCACCGGCGTGATCGCAACCTGGTGCTTCATCTTTATCGGCGTGATGCGTGAGCTTTCCGCGGCGATCGTGCTGTTCACGTCGCAAACCAAGGTGCTCAGCGTGCTGATCTACGACCTCAACGAAAGCGGCGATCTCGCCGCGATCGCCGTGCTGGGCATCTCGATGCTGGTCATCACCTTCGCGGTGGTTCTGGCTGTCAACCAGATCCCGATGTTCGGCGCCAATGCCAGCGCCCGCCTGCGCAATGGCTGACATCGCTTATGGCAATCGGCCTGCGTTAGCCCATATGATGGGGCAGCGTGAACTCCGCAGGACCGAGCGAGGACTAAGTGACACAACCGGCAACAAAAAAAACATCACAGGCAGCGCCTGTCGCGCCGCGCCGCCCGCATTCCTTCACCACCCACGGTATTACCGTCAGTGACGATTACGCCTGGCTGAAGGACGCCAACTGGCAGGAGGTGCTGCGCGACCCCTCGATCCTGGACGCGGATATCCGCAAATACCTCGAAGCCGAAAACGCCTACACCGAAAGTCTGCTCGGCCACACCGCGGGCCTGCAAAAAACCCTGATCGCGGAGATGCGCGGGCGGATCAAGGAGGATGATTCCAGCGTTCCCTCGCCGGATGGCGCTTTTGCGTATTTCCGCAAATTCCGCGAGGGCGGCCAGCATGAATTGTTCGGCCGCATGCCGCGCAATGGCGGCGAGAGCGAGGTCATCCTCGATGGCGATGAACTCGCCATCGGCCGTGAATATTTCAAGTTCGGCGGCGCCCGGCATTCGCCGGACCACAGGCTCGAGGCCTGGAGCGCCGACATCAAGGGCTCGGAATATTTCTCGGTCCGGGTACGCGACTGGGCCAACGAAAAAGACCGTGACGACCTCGTCGAGGAGACCGACGGCACCGTGGTGTGGAGCGCGGATTCGAATGCTTTCTTCTATGTGAAGCTCGACGACAATCACCGTCCGATGCAGGTCTGGCGTCACCGCTTGGGCACGCCGCAGGCGGACGATGTTCTGGTCTATGAGGAACAGGATTCCGGCTGGTTCACCCATATCCATGAAAGCGCCAGCGGCCGTTTCTGTGTCATCGCGGGCGGCGACCACGAAACCTCCGAACAGCGGCTGATCGACCTTGTCAACATCGATGCCGCGCCGCGGCTGGTCGCGGCGCGCGAAACCGGCGTGCAATATTCGATCGCCGACCGCGGCGACGAACTGTTCATCCTCACCAATGCGGACGACGCCATCGACTTCAAGATCGTCACCGCACCGCTGGCTTCGCCGGATCGCGCCAACTGGCGTGACCTTATTCCGCACCGCGCCGGCGTCTATCTCATGGATATCGAGCTTTATGCCGGCCATCTGGTGCGGCTGGAGCGCGCCAATGCGTTGCCCGCCATTATCATTCGCGATCTCAAGACAGGCGATGAACACCCAATCGCGTTCGACGAGGCCGCCTATTCGCTCGACACCATGGGCGGTTATGAATTCGACACGACGAACCTGCGCTTCGCCTATTCGTCGATGACGACGCCGTCGGAGGTCTACGACTACGACATGGCGAGCCGGCAACGTACGTTACGCAAGCGCCAGGAGATCCCCTCCGGTCATAACCCGGCCGATTACGTCACCACCCGCATCATGGCGAAATCACATGACGGCGCCGAAGTGCCGGTCTCGATCCTGCACCGCAAGGATCTCAAGCGCGACGGTCGCGCGCCATTGCTGCTCTATGGCTATGGCTCCTACGGCATGGCGATGCCGGCGTCATTCTCCGCCAACCGGCTGTCGCTGGTCGACCGCGGTTTTGTTTATGCCATCGCGCATATCCGCGGCGGTTCGGACAAGGGCTGGGGCTGGTATCTCGACGGCAAGCGCAAGAAGAAGACCAACAGTTTTGACGATTTTGCAGCCTCCGGCCGCGCGCTGATCGAGGCCAAATACACCAGCGCCAAGCGCATCGTCGGCCATGGCGGCAGCGCAGGCGGCATGCTGATGGGCGCGGTCGCCAATCGCGCCGGCGAGTTGTTCGCCGGCATCGTCGCCGAGGTGCCGTTCGTCGACGTGCTCAACACCATGCTCGACGACACGCTGCCGCTGACGCCGCCGGAATGGCCGGAATGGGGCAATCCGATTGAAAGCGAAGAAGACTTCAAGACCATCCTGTCCTATTCGCCCTACGAAAATGTCGCCGCAAAGGATTATCCAGCGATCCTGGCGATGGGCGGATTGACCGATCCGCGCGTCACTTATTGGGAACCCGCAAAATGGATCGCACGATTGCGCGCGACCATGACCGGTGGCGGCCCGGTGCTGTTGCGCACCAACATGGGCGCCGGCCATGGCGGCGCATCCGGCCGCTTCAACCGGCTCGATGAAGTCGCGATCGCCTACGCGTTTGCATTGTGGACCGTGGGACTGGCTGATGTAGCAGAGGCGTGAGCCGCCATGGCGAACTATATCAAGAAGGATTTTCCGACCGATAATGTTCGCCGCTTCCTCGAACCCGGCCCGATCGTTCTCGTCAGCTCCGCGCATAAGGGCGAGACCAACATCATGACCATGGGCTGGCACATGATCATGGAATTCCAGCCTTCGCTGGTGGGCTGCTATATCTGGACCGCGAACCACAGCTTCGAGATGATCCGCAAGAGCAAGCAATGCGTGATCAATATCCCGACCGAAGATCTTGCGGCCAAGGTGGTCAAGATCGGCAACAGCTCCGGCCGCGATATCGACAAGTTCGCCGAATTCAGCCTGTCGCCAAAGTCCGGCACGCATGTCCGCGCGCCGCTGATCAACGAATGCTACGCCAATTTCGAATGCAGGCTGGTGGATTCAAGCCTGATCCGGAAATACAGCCTGTTCGTCCTTGAAGTGGTGAAGGCGCATGTGGCGACCTCGCCCAAATATCCCAGGACAATTCACTATCGCGGCGATGGCGAGTTCATGATCTCGGGCGAGAACACCAGCCGGTATCGCAAGCTGTTCAAGCCGGGGATGCTGTAAGGCAATCACCTGAGTGCGGGGCGCTCCCTCGCCCCGCTCTTGCGGGGAGAGGGTTGGGGTGAGGGGCTCTTCCGCCTGGCGCAGACCGCGGATAGCCCCCCTCACCCGAAGCCTTCGGCTTCGACCTCTCCCCGCAAGCGGGGCGAGGTTAAGAGCAGCGGCTCCCGCGAAGTTCGCTACCTTCCCGTCTGCTTCCGCCACGCCGCGAAATCGACCAGCGTCTGCTCGTCGGTCGCGGGATAGAGCCCGAAGATCCCGCGGCCCTTCTGTACCTGTTCGGTGACGAAATCCTCGAACGCCGTCATCTCGAAGGCCTCGTTGGCGATCTCATCGGCAAGATGCGCCGGGATCACGATCACGCCGTCGCTGTCGCCGAGGATGACGTCGCCGGGAAACACCGGCGCATCGCCACAGCCGATCGGACAATTGATCTCGATGGCGTGATGCAGCGTCAGATTGGTCGGCGCGCTCGGCCGCTGATGATAGGCGGGGAAACCAAGTCTGGCGATTTCGGCTGAATCACGAAAACCGCCGTCGGTGACGACGCCGGCGACGCCGCGCTGCATCAGGCGCGTCACCAGAATGGCGCCGGCGGAGGCGGCTCGCGCATCCTTGCGGCTGTCCATCACCAGCACCGCGCCCGGCGGGCAATCCTCGATCGCCTTGCGCTGCGGATGGGAGCGGTCGCGAAACACCTCGAGCTTGTTGAGGTCTTCCCGCGCCGGCATATAGCGTAGCGTAAAGGCTTCGCCAACCAGCGTCGGTTGATCCGGGCTAAGCGGATGGACATCCTGGATGCACTGGATCCGAAAGCCCCGCTTGTAGAGCGCGGTCGCGACCGTTGCGGTGCTCACAGTTTTCAGTTTGTCGCGAGTAGCTTCGCTGAGTTTTGACATGGTGTTTTATCCCAGTTGTCTGTCATTCCGGAGCGCGCAAAGCGCGAACCTCAGATGTGCAATTGCACATCGGGGAATCTCGAAGTCATGAAAGCGTAATGCAATCTCTGGATTCCGGGTTCGGCTCTTCGAGCCGCCCCGGAATGACAGGTTGCACTCAATAGATCGACGGCTCCTCGACCGGCGCGCCGAAATTGGTTTCGAGGAAATCGAAATCGCAACCTTCGTTGGCCTGCCGGATGTGACGCGTGAACATCCAGCCATAGCCGCGCTCGAAGCGGGTTTTCGGTTTTTTCCACGCGGCACGGCGCTTTTCCATCTCGGCTTCCGAGATATCGAGGTTGATGGTGCGCGCGGCGACGTCCAGCGTGATCAGGTCGCCGTCCTTCACCAGCGCCAGCGGCCCACCGATATAGGATTCCGGCGAGACGTGCAGGATGCAGGCGCCATAGCTGGTGCCGCTCATGCGCGCGTCCGACAGCCGCACCATGTCGCGCACGCCCTGCTTCACCAGCTTGGTCGGGATCGGCAGCATGCCCCATTCCGGCATGCCGGGTCCGCCTTGCGGCCCCGCATTGCGCAAGATCAGCACATGATCGGCCGTGACATCGAGATCGGGATCGTCGATCGCTTTTTTCATCGACGGATAATCGTCGAACACCAGCGCCGGCCCGGTATGCTTGAGGAAGCGCGGCTCACAAGCGCTGGGTTTGATCACGCAACCGTCCGGCGCCAGATTGCCCTTCAGCACTGCAAGCGCCCCTTCGGCGTAAATCGGATTGGCAACGGTCCTGATCACATCGTCATCATAGACTTCGGCGTTCGCGATATTCTCGCCAAGCGTCTTGCCCGTCACCGTGACGCAATCCAGATGCAGATGATCCCTGATGCGGCCCATCAGGCCGGACAAACCGCCCGCATAGAAGAAATCCTCCATCAGATATTTGTCGCCGGAGGGCCGGACATTGGCGATCACAGGCACCTTGCGGCTGGCCTTCTCGAAATCGTCCAGCCCAATGTCCTGGCCGGCGCGGCGCGCCTGCGCTATCAGGTGAATGATCGCATTGGTCGAACAGCCCATCGCCATCGCGACCGTAATCGCGTTCTCGAAGGCCTTGCGGGTCTGGATCTTTTTCGGCGTCAGATCCTCCCAGACCATTTCGACGATGCGGCGTCCGCACTCCGAACTCATGCGGATGTGTCCGGCGTCGGCGGCCGGAATCGACGACGCGCCCGGCAGCGTCATGCCGATCGACTCGGCGATCGCGGTCATGGTCGAGGCGGTGCCCATGGTCATGCAGGTGCCGTAGCTGCGGGCGATACCGGCTTCGACATCGACCCAATCCTTGTCGGAGATTTTCCCCGCACGCCGCTCGTCCCAGTATTTCCAGGCGTCCGACCCCGAGCCCAGGGTCTTGCCTTTCCAGTTGCCGCGCAGCATTGGGCCTGCCGGGAGATAAATCGCCGGAAGGTTCATGCTGGTGGCGCCCAACAGCAGCGCCGGCGTGGTCTTGTCGCAACCGCCCATCAGCACCACGCCGTCAACGGGATGGCCGCGCAAAAGCTCTTCGGCATCCATCGCCAGCAGATTGCGGTAAAGCATCGTGGTCGGCTTCAGCAGCGACTCCGACAGCGACAGTGCCGGCAATTCCATCGGAAAGCCGCCGGCCATGAAGACGCCGCGCTTGACGTCGTCGACGCGCGATTTGAAGTGCATGTGGCAGGGCTGCGCATCCGACCAGGTGTTGAGGATCGCGATTACCGGGCGGTCCTTCCACTCCTCCGGCGCGTAACCCATCTGCATGGCGCGCGAGCGGTGGCCGAAGGCGCGCAGATCGTCAGGCGCGAACCAACGTGCGCTGCGCAGTGTTTTTGGATCTTTCTTTTCTTTCATTGTGACACCTGTTCGAGATCTCTTGAGAGGTCATCTCACAAGCCGTCCCTGGGGTGCAAGTTCCGCTTCTGATCCGGCGACGAAATTCGTGCGCTATTGTCGTCCGGTTCGGGCGAACCAGCGCGATATCAGCGAAAACGCAATTCTTGGTCGATCCTTGGGTACATCGAGATATCGAGACCATGCGGCTCGGCGCGAATGCGCTGCACTGCAAAACGAACCAGATACATCACGCGATGCCCCGATCGAGCCGGCCTTTCACCCCCTGCAGATAAAGGCCTTCCGCGAGAGATCATTAACGAGGACCGACGCGAACTTCCGAGACGATTCTCGCGACAGCGGTAACAATTTCACAACCGAACATTGACATAATCCGAGTTCGGAGAAGGATGGGCCGTGGCAAAAATCCTGATCGTGGATGACGACGCCGCTGTCCAGGCGACCATCAAGCTTCTGCTGGAGCGGGTGGGTCACGACGTGGTTATCGCCGGTGACGGCCGTAAAGGGCTCGCGATCTTCGAATCCGACCAGTTCGACCTGCTGTTTCTCGATATTTTCATGCCGGGAATGGACGGCATCGAAACCATGCGGCGGGTCCACCAACAACGGCCATTGACCCCGATCATCCTGATCTCCGGCAATCCAACCCTCGATGATTCAGTCAAGGGCCCGGATTTCCTGGCGATGGCGACCAAGCTCGGCGCGGTCAGCAACCTGCAAAAGCCCTTCAAGCCTGCCGCTCTGCTGGCTGCCGTCACGGCCTGCCTCGAAGCCGCCGAGCGCCCGTCCCCGTCATCTACCCCGGCGACCGATGCTTCCTGTCCATGACACCAATGGCATTGCCCGATTCCGACATCCGGGTATCATGGCAAAGCGGAAATGGCGCGAAGCATAGATGACGCTTACCACCAAGCTGGCCGTCGCGATGATTGCCCTGGTGGCAATCGCAGTGTCTGCTGTTGGATGGCTGAACTATCGCAGCGTTGAACAGGCGCTTCTGCCCCGCGTCGTCGATCGCATCGAAAGCCAGTCGCGGCTGGCCGCCGCGGACCTCGAGGCCTACGTAGCCGGCGCGCGCGGCGATGCCGCCAGCTTTCGCTCCGGTGTCGCGGTCAACGGCTTGATGCGCGCGCATCTCGCGGGCGGCATCGATCCGGTCGATCGCGTCCCCGAAAAGACATGGCGTGAGCGGATCGCCGGCCGCCTTGCGGCTGAGCTCGAAGCCAAACCTGCCTATGCGGAGATTCGCGTGATCGGCGTCGATGACGACCGGCGCGAAATCGTCCGTGTCGACCGGCTAGGCCCGAACGGAGCGATCCGGATCGTCGCCGATGCGGACTTGAAAGGAAAAGGTGACCGGACCTATTTCAAGGAAGCGATCAAACTGCGGCCTGGGGAAATCTACGTTTCGCCGCTCGAACTGGATCGCATCAACTGGGTTATCGTGACCCCGCACCAACCGACGCTCCGCGTCGCGACGCCGATCTTTTTATCCGACGGCAATCTGTTCGGCATTTTTGTCATCAATGTCGATATGCGGCCGGCCCTCGACCGCATCCGATCATCGGTGCGGCAAGGTGAAAACGTATACCTCGTCAATGAGCGGGGCGACTATCTCATTCATCCCGATCCTGCGCACGAGTTCGGCTCGGAGCTGGGCACGCACGCCAACTGGCAGACCGACTTTCCGTCTCTGGCATCGTCGCTTGGAACCACGCGGAGCGTCGGCCATATCGTGCCGGATCAGGATGGGCGGCCGGGCGGAATAGCGCTCGCGCCCGCCATTCTGGCCGGCAATGAATGGGTCGCGGTGGTCAAAACCGCTCCGAACGCCGTCATCATGGCGACGGCCGCAACGATCGAAAGCACGTCCACGCTGGTCGGGTTGATCGCGGTGCTGTGCGCGGCCGCATCGGCGCTGCTGGTCGCGCGATCGTTGACCCGGCCTATCCTTCAATTGACGACGGCGGTCGAAGCCGCCGGCCGCGACGGTTCGGCCGCAATTCCGGTCGATGCGGGCGGCGAAACAGGCGTACTTGCGCGCGCCTTTGCGCGGGTGATGGGCGAAGTGAATGCAAAAACCGTCGCGCTCGAACGCGAAGTCGAGGAACATCGCCGCACCGAAGCAGCCCGAGATCGTCACGCCGCGCGCGAGCGCCTCTTCAGCGCCGCAGTCGAATCGTCCAACGACGCCATCGTCACGAAATCGCTCGACGGCCAGATCACCGGCTGGAATCCGGCGGCAGAGCGGCTGTTCGGATTTAGTGCGGCGGAAGCCGTGGGCAGCAATATTGATCTCATCGTTCCTCCCGAACGGCTGTTCGAGGTTGGCGACATCCTGAGCCGGATCAAGGGAGGCGAGCGAATCCAACACCACGAAACGGTGCGGATGCACAAAAACGGCACCCCGGTGGAGGTTTCGCTCGGCATATCCCCGATCAGGGCGCCATCGGGAACGATCATCGGCGCATCGAAAACGGTGCGCGATATAACGGAGCGCAAGAGAACCGAGGCGGCGCTCAATCAGGAGATGGAAGAGCGCAGGCGGATTTTCGAGACCTCTCAGGACCTGATCCTGATCACCGATCCCAAGGGCACCCTGGTCCAGGTCAGCCCCAGTTCCGAAGCGATCCTCGGATATGCGCCCGAGGAGATGATCGGCCGCAGCGGGACCGAGTTCGTCGACAATGACGACATCGAAAATACCCGCGAGGAAATGCGCGTCGCCCGGCGCGGAAGACAAACGCGAAACTTCGATTCGCGGTTCGTCCACAAGGACGGTCGAATCGTGACGATCTCGTGGATGGGGACCTGGTCCGAACCGGTCAGGCGGCATTTCTTTATCGGCCGCGACATGACCGAAAGCCGGCAGGCGCAGGAAACTTTGCTCGAAAGCGAGCAAATGGCGCGCACCATCGTGGAAACCGCGCTCGACGCTTTTGTACAGATCGATGAGAGCGGCAGCATCCGAAACTGGAATTCGCAGGCGGAAGCGATTTTCGGCTGCTCGCGCAAGGACGCGCTTGGGAAGAACTTCCTTGAACTGATCGTTTCGGAAGCGGACCGCGACGAACTAAAGGCAGCGCTGGCGCGCTTTCTGCGTTCCGGGCAGGGCCAGGTGCTCGATCACCGCCGCGAACTCGTGGCGCTGCGAAGCGACGGCAAGGAGTTCAAGGCCGAGCTGAGCGTCACCGCGCTCAAAACGCGCGAAGGCTTCTTGTTCAACGGGTTCCTCCGCGACCTCACCGACAAGCTCGCGGCGGAGGACCGCGTTCGACAGGCCGAGAAAATGGAAGCGGTCGGCCAGCTGACGGGCGGGATCGCGCACGATTTCAACAATATCCTGACGGTAATCACCGGAACCATCGAAATTCTGGCTGATGCTGTGCAAAAGGAGCCGCAACTCGCCGCGATCACCAGGATGATCGATCAGGCCGCGTCGCGAGGCGCCGAACTTACCCAGCACCTTCTGGCGTTTGCGCGCAAGCAGCCGCTTCAGCCACGGGAAACCGACGTCAACGCGCTGATCATCGATACCGCCAAACTGCTGCGACCCGCGCTGGGCGCGCAGATCGAGATCGAATCGGTGTTCGGAGACGAAACGTGTTTCGCAACCGTCGATCCCAATCAGCTCGCGACCGCCATCCTCAATCTGGCCTTGAACGCGCGCGACGCGATGCCGGACGGCGGCAAGCTGATTATCGAGACCGGTTCGGCCTATCTCGACGAAAATTACGCCAGCATGCACGGTGATGTTCAGCCCGGCCGCTATGCCTTGATTGCCGTGAGCGACACCGGAACCGGCATTCCGCCGGCGATTCTCGACAAGGTGTTCGACCCGTTCTTTACGTCGAAGGGACCCGGCAAGGGCACCGGCCTTGGCCTCAGCATGGTCTATGGCTTCGTGAAGCAATCGGCCGGACACATCAAGATTTACAGCGAACAAGGCCACGGGACCACGATCAAGATATACCTGCCGCCGGGCACCGGAGCATCAATTGCTTCCGAGGCCGCGTCCGCGCCAGCCATTCAAGGCGGCCACGAAACGATCCTTGTCGTTGAAGACGACAAGCTCGTGAGAGGCTATGTGCTGACGCAACTGCATTCCCTGGGCTACGCCACGCTGGATGCGGCGAATGCGGAGCAAGCGCTCGCCCTTGTCGAAGCGGGCCAGGCATTCGATCTTCTTTTCACCGATGTCATCATGCCGGGCGCCATGAATGGCCGCCAGCTGGCCGATGCGCTGCAGAAGAGCAAACCGGGGTTAAAGGTGCTGTTCACCTCGGGCTACACGGAAAATGCGATCATCCATCACGGCCGGCTCGATTCCGGAGTCCTGCTGCTCGCCAAGCCTTATCGCAAATCGGATATGGCCATGATGATCCGGGCAGCGCTCGGCGACCAATCGCGGTGAAGATTTGGCGTGCAGGATGGAGCGCGCCGATGCGGCTCAGGGAGCGCGCTGGGCCGTCATCACGATGCGGATGAGGTCGGCGGCATTCCTGGCGCCGAGCTTTTTCATGATATTGGCGCGATGGTCCTCGATCGTCCGCGGGCTGATTCCGAGCTGGCGCCCGGCTTCCTTGTTCGACGCGCCTGATGCGAATTGCTCCAGCACTTCGCGTTCGCGCCGGGTCAGCGGTTCGCGCCCCGGAAAATGAAGCGATCCGACTTTAGACGCAGAATCTTCCTCCTGCCGGCGTGCATAGGCCCCGATCGCCTCATCCAGCCGAGCGACGATCTCGTTGCCCCTGAACGGCTTCTCGATGAAGTCCAGCGCGCCATTCTTGATCGCGCTCACAGCCATGGCGATGTCGCCCTGCCCGGAGATGATGAAGATCGGCGCGGGATAATCTTCTCCGCGCAGTTCCTTCAGAACATCGAGGCCGGATTTGCCGGGAATATGCACATCGAGCAGGATGCAGGCCGGAGCCCGGGTCCGCGCAACCGCCAGCAGCGCGGCGCCGTCCGCGAAGCAGATGACCTGATAGCCGCCTGCCGACAACACGATCGAGAGGGTTTCGCGAACGGCGGGATCGTCGTCAACCACAAATATCTCGCCACGGGATGCGGGTTTCTCAGCCATATACCATCATCCATCGACAGTGATCAGGGCCCGCGAACCTTTGCTGCCCGCTGAGGATTCGAGCCCAACCGTATTTGTACGGGACCGCAACTTAACGCACAAGTAGCGCTGTTAGCACTAAAGACCGCGATGAGGAGAACTCCCATGCAGAACGCGACACGCGGCGAAAGCCAGCCTGACAGCCAAAATGACCATTATCGCTCGGTCGTTTCAAATCTCGTGTCCCTGATCGAGCACCTCAAAGCCAGCACCAAGCTGCTCGAACTCGCCATCGCCAGGGAAACGGCTTCCGGTGGTCAGGAGCCTCATGACAATGTCGTCGTTCTGGATGACGTCACGCCCTGCTATTTGAGGGCGAATGCGGCATTGAATGCCTGCAATGCCGGGCTTGCCGCAGCTTTGCATTCTCTGTTGGACGCCAATGCGTCAAAAGGCGAGACCGCAGCGCTGATCGGGAGCGATCGCGATCCAGCCGGTTTGGCCGGTTGCGCCTGAAGGAAATCCCGATGCTCGGGTATTGCGCCGCGCATCAGGCTCCCACAATCAGTTCCCCATGAGAGCTTCCTGAGGCGATGCAGCGCCGGAGCCTTTTTTCTTGTTCTTTCCCTGCAGAAACTGGACGTCGATCTCCGCGCCATTGACGCGGACGAGTTCGCATCGGCGATAGGCCAGGCCGGTCGACGACAATAGCAGGAAGAACTCCTTGAGATTGAGGCCCTGGATCGAGCCTTCGACGGTCAGGATGGCATCACTCTCCGATATGGCGTTGAGCATGCAATCGCGGCGCCACGTTCCATCGATGCCCATGATGCAGACGCCATATCCGCGGCTGAACGTCACGCGCTCCAGCCCCTTATGATCCTCTGCCATCGTCAAAAACCAGCCGCTGCGGCGACTTTCGGCGCATGAGCGCCAGTCGTCATTTTCGTTGAGGTCGTAGGCGAACCACCGGGGCGATAAAGACCGCGCCGTTCCAGACAGGGTTTGAAGACGTCGGTTAGTCCGACCACCGTTTCCGCCGCGCCCAGTACCAGAAATCCATCGGGCTCGGTTGATCTGGCGAGACGCTGGAAGACGTTAATCTTGGTGTCCTGATCGAAATAGATCAGGACGTTTCGGCAGAAGATCACGTCGAAGATCCCAAGCTGGGAAAAATCGTGCAGCAAATTCACCTGGCGGTGCTGCACCATCGCACGAATGTCGGCATTGATCTGCCAGTACTCTCCGGCCTGTTTGAAGTACTTGACAAGCAGCTGAATCGGAAGGCCGCGCTGAACCTCGAACTGGCTATACAATCCGGCCTTGGATTTCTCGATCACTTCCTGCGAAAGATCGGTCGCGAGGATTTCGATCCGCCAGCCGGCCATCGCTGCGTTCATTTCCTTCAGACACATCGCCAGCGAATACGGCTCCTGGCCAGTCGAGCCGGCGGCGCACCAGATCCGAATGGTTCGACGGTTTGTGCGCGCCCTCAGCATTTCAGGCATGATCATATCGCGGAAGTGATCGAATGGCAGCTTGTCGCGAAAGAAGAATGTCTCGTTGGTGGTCATGGCTTCGACCACCTGGGTGACGATGTCAGCCGAGCCGCCTTTCATTTTCTGCACGAGCTCGCCGATATCGGACAGACCGGACTTCCGCGAAAGCGGAAGCAACCGGCTTTCAATCAGATATTGCTTGTCCGTGGACAGATCGAGACCGGAGCGGTCTTTCAGACATCTGCGCAAATAGTCGTAGTCCGACGGGGTCACGGGCGGTCTTTCATTTCGGTTTCTTCTTCCAAAGCGCGCGTTGCAACTGCGCCTCTTCCCGGCAGTGGGTGTTGCGGCCGACCGTCAACCGTTCATCCGCCCCCACAAAATCCGAACGATTCAGCTGAGGCGGCTTGACGACTACTTTCCATTACAATCGATAACCATTCCGGCTCCCCATCCAGGTTAATTTTAGTGTCCGTTTAAATACGGATGCGGCGAGCGGCGGACCGGTGGATGGCGATGTCATTCAATTTTAATAAAAGCCGCATCAATGAGGACCGGTGGGTTCCATCGTTTCGATGTGCCGTTCGGAAATGGCGACCCGCTGAGCAGTTGCAGCACGCTCAGTTGCGAGCGTCTGGCGATCGGCCGGCACCACTGAGATATGATTGCGCTTATTGCCGATAGCCGGACAGAATGGCTCGCTCCGCGAGCGCAAACCAAATCATCCAGCCTTTGATCGATTTTTTCAGTGCCACGCAGATGAGCAAAACTTTTGGCCCCGCGATCCGTCTATTGACTAATTTTTCTTGCCGACGATCCGTGCGACGCTACTCTGCACGGCATCAACCTTCCAGAGACAAGTTGTGCTCCCGCATCGGAGACTGATTTGGACTCAGCTCTTCGCTCCCCTAACGGATTTTTGTCCGCCCTGAATGCGGACGATTTCGAATTGATCCGGCCGCATCTGAAAATCGTCGAGCTGCCGCAAGAACAGGTGCTGGTGGAGGTCGAGGAGACGCTCAAACGCGCGTACCTGCCGCATCGCGGCATCATATCGCTGGTCGTCAAACTCGCACGCGGAGAGCACGTTCAGGTCGCCATGGTCGGCCGCGACAGCATCCTTGGCGCCTTCTCCGCCCTTGGCGATCCAACCGCATTGAATAGTGCGATCGTGTTGATCCCCGGTGTCGCTTCGACGCTCGACCTCGACCGCCTTCGCACTGCGGCCGAGCAGAGCGCAACGCTTCGTGCAACGCTCACGCGGCATGGAATGGCGGTCTACGCCCAGATCCAGCAAACCGTTGGATGCAACGCCTCGCACAGCGTGGAAGCCAGACTTGCACGATGTCTGTTGCAGACCCGCGACCTGTCCGGCAGCGACAAGCTTATCCTAACGCAGGAATCGATGGCGCATATGATCGGGGCGCGCCGCAACAGCGTATCGCTGGTGGCCAATATGTTGCAGCAGGCCAATTTCATTCACTACAGCCGCGGGCACATCGAGATCAGAGATCTCGGCGGTCTCAGCAAGATCGCGTGCGAATGCTACGCCACGGTCAAATCGCAGTACAAAAGGTTGCTTGGCCCGCGCTGCCTGCCGTGAACGCCAGTCCCGGCTCGGGCCGCCAAACGGAAGCGCGGCCGTGCCGGCGCGTTCGCGCCGATCAATCCTTATGCTGCACGAACCGTGGCCAGAAAGCTGTCGACTTCCCCGCGAAGCTTCTCGGCTTGGCTGGCGAGGACGTCGGAGGCGCTCAACAGATTTGACGCAGCGCTGTCGGTATCGCTCACAGCGGAACTGACGCCGCCGATGTTCTGCGATACCTGGTTGGAGGATTGCGCGGCCTCTTGCACATTGCGGGTGATTTCCTGGGTCGCGGCGGCCTGCTGCTCCATCGCCGCCGCAATCGCGGTCGAGATTTCGTCGACCTCGGCGATGGTTTGGGAAATGCGCTTGATGGCGGTTACCACCCCCGTCGTTTCATCCTGTATCGCGGTGATTTGCGATCGGATGTCTTCGGTCGCGCGTGACGTCTGGGTTGCCAGCGCCTTGACTTCCGAGGCGACCACCGCGAAGCCTCGACCGGCCTCCCCGGCACGCGCCGCTTCAATGGTCGCGTTGAGCGCCAGAAGGTTGGTCTGGCTCGCGATCTGATTGATGAGCGCGACAACTTCTTCGATCTTCTGCGCGGCGCCGGCGAGCGCGAGCACCTTCTGGTTTGTGGCTTCGCTCTCCTGCGCGGCGGTTTTGGCGACCTGGGATGCCTGAGTGACCTGCCGGCCGATTTCGGAAATGGAAGCCGTCAGCTCTTCGGACGCGGATGCAACGGTTTGAATATTGACTGCTGCTTCTTCAGCGCCTGAAGCGACCGCGCCGGCCCGCTGTTGCGTTCCCGAAACGCTGGTCGCGATCAGCTTTGCCGTGTCCTGCATGGCATGCGCGGCCTGAGAGACGGTATCGACCACCCCACCCACCCGACCTTCAAAGCCGTCCGCCATCGCATAAAGGGCCTGGCGCTTCTCATGCTCGGCTTTCCTGGCCTGTTCTTCCTGCTCCGTCTGCAGCCGCTGAACCGCCAGAGCGTTTTCCTTGAAGACTTCGAGCGATTTCGCCATCTGGCCGATTTCATCGGAACGAGACGTCTCGTCGATCGTCACCGACAAATCGCCTGCGACGACACCTTGCATTTTCGCCGCGAGCCTCGTCAGCGAGCCCGCGATATTTCGGTTCAGCGCAAGGACGAGGCCTCCCATGACCAGGAGGATAACCAGACCAAATCCGGCCAGATGCAGCACGGTTCTTTGATAGGCGGCATCGATATCGTCGATCCAGACGCCGGAGGTGATCAGCAGATTCCAGGGCTTGAATTTTTTGGCGAAAGTGAGCTTGGGGAGGTTCTCGGTCTCACCTGGCTTGGGATAGTCGTAGGAGGACATGCCCTCGTCGGCACTGCCGACCGCCTCGATCAGCCCATCCAGAATGTATTTGCCGTTCGGCATCAAGGTCCCGTGCGTGCCATTGACCTTGGGCGCTGCAGGATTGATGAACCAAACGCCATCCATCCCTCCGATCGCGAGGTAGCTGTGGTGATCGTCGTACCACATCGCCAGCGTATCTTCCTTGTAGCGCTCGAGCGCTTGATCGTGCGTCAGCTTACCCGATTGGACCTGAGCCTCGAGCTGTTGGGCCAGTCCGTGGGAAAGTTCGACGATCGCCCGCAGCTTGGCTATGCGGTCGTCGACCATCCTGCCATGTAGAATCGAGGTCGAGACGACGATCGCGGCGATCAGGGAGAGCGCGGAAAGCGCCAATACGATCAGAAGCTTGGAACGGATTTTGATCTTGTTCACGAAATTCATCGTTGACCCGGCACAGAGGAAGAGGCTGGGCCGTCAGTTATCCGCAGATTCATCTAAGATACGATTAATCAACTTTCGCCGTTGGATCATGGCAGGCACGCTTTTTTGCGGCACGCCGATCTCCATGCTGATGGTTCAACCGGCATCAGCAATTTGACGCCAACTCCATTTCCTGCGGATCGCCAGGGCGAATGCCGGGCCCAAGCGCCGTGAACGAGTAGGACATTATGGACTTGAGGGCGATGCCGTTTGCGCGGCGATAAACGCTCTCTTGGCTGAATCCGGATTGGAACAGGACACGTCATATCCCTGGAAGAAGCTCGACGCACACCTTTGGATGGTTCGTTGCAGCCGGATTGTTGTTACACGCTCGCATCACGGAGGATGCGGTGCCAAACGGCGGCTGGGCAAACCGGATCTGTGCAACCGTACTTCTACGGTTGCGGATTTTCACACACGGCTAACGTTAAACGGCGAGGGTGTGAAAGGAGGAAGCCCCCATGTTCACGTTCGAGACGACCGATCAGAAAGAAGTCCGTCGTTTCTGTACCGCGCAGTTCAATGGCCGGGCCGCCACGGTGACATATGACGGATCGACGGTCACGGGCCTCGTTCGATCGGTGTTGGAACACAAATCGAGCGTTCCGGCGAGTTGGAGCATCACCATCGTTCCGACCGAGCCGAGGGTCAGCGGCGGCTCTTTAAGGCCGGCGCCGCGTATTGCCGCGTTCACGGAAGACTTCTAAGCGGCAGGGCCTCGACGCGTTACATCGTGTCCCGAAGCAACAGGGCTTTGCGAACCAGATCCGCCGTGTTTCGCGCTCCGAGCTTCCGCATGGCCTCGGCACGATGGCTTTCGAACGTCCGCGGGCTGATGCCCATCCGCAAGGCGCCTTGCTTGTTGGAATGTCCTTCGCTGATCAGGCCCAAAACCTCGCACTCGCGCTTCGTCAAAGGCTTCTGGCCGGGCGCCAACGAAAAGATGGCGCGCCCGGCGCGGACAGTCGATGCCTCGCATCCCCGCTTGCAGTCCGGCGCGACAACGGAGCCCTCCTGAGCGCCTTCGATCCGCTTGACCAGAGCGCAGACGCGCTCGATCTGCTGGAACGCATTTTCGACCACCTGTTTCAGGTAAGCTCGATCCCCCGCAGCCTGCGCAAACTCATGGCTGTGATCCCTAAGCTCTCTCATGTAGATCAGCAGCGCGGTGAGTGATCCGTCAAGCTCGCGTGCAATGGTGGCTCCCGCTTCACCATCTTGTCGCGCGCCAATCTCCGCCAGCCGGGCAACTTCATGCCCGACCTCGAGAGAGGGGCCGTTTTCGAGCCATGTCGGGCGCTGCGAATCACCGCCTCGATTTTCGTACTGTGACATACGATTCGTCTAACAGAGCCCCGACCGCTCGCGGTTAACTTTTTACCCAGTAAGACTACGGTGCTTTCAATGAGGCGTTATGCGGCCACGCCACAAGGCCGGCCGGATGAGATCAGGCAGCGCAATCATTCCGTGTAGAAACTCTCTGCTACTCGCTTCCGGCCGAATGTTTTTCCGAGCGCCCTTGCGGTTCGCGGACGCCGCTGCTGCCTGACGGTGGGCAATTTATTTGCATTTCTTGTTCCCTCGAGTGGAACCAACCACGAGGCTGCAAGTTTATTGGCCAAAAAATCAAGACGTTGGCTTTGAAGGCAACGCGGGAGAGGACCCCATGACGATATCTACCGTCAATACCATTGCCCTCGACCCAGCCGAACATTGGATTCAGCTGCGCCGGGCTGTCATCGCGTCCACCATTGGAACTGCGATCGAGTGGTACGACTTTTTCCTCTACAGCACCGTTACGGGTCTCGTTTTCGCTAAGCTGTTTTTTCCGCACTCGGACCCTTGGGTGGGGACGCTCGAGGCCTTCGCCATCTACGCCGTCGGTTTCATTGCGCGCCCGATCGGCGCCGCGATATTCGGGCATTACGGAGACCGCATTGGCCGAAAGTCGACCCTGATCGCAACGTTGCTGCTGATGGGACTGGCCACCGCCGCTGTGGCGCTGGTGCCGACCTACGAGCATGTCGGCATCTGGGGCGCAGTGATCCTGACAGTGTTGCGCTTCATTCAGGGTGTCGGCGTTGGCGGCGAATGGGGCGGCTCGGTACTGATGTCGATGGAATGGGCGCGCAACGACCGGTCGCGCGGGCTGGTCGCCTCGTGGCCGCAATTCGGTGTTCCCTGCGGGCTGTTTCTGGCCAATCTCGCCGTGCTCGCCTTTAGCCAGATGTCCGGCGATCAATTCCTCGCCTGGGGCTGGCGTATTCCGTTTGCGTTGAGCATCTTGCTGGTCGGCGTCGGACTCTACATCCGTCTCGGCATTATGGAGACGCCGGTGTTCACCAAATTGGTCGCCGAGCGCAAGATCGAGCGCGCCCCGATGCTGGCGGTCATTCAGCAATATCCAAAGGAAATCCTGCTTTCGGCGCTCGCACGCATGGCCGAGCAGGCGCCCTTCTACATCTTCACCGCCTTCGTCTTTTCCTACGGCATCGGCACGTTGCACGTTTCCCGCGACTTCCTGCTGACCGCCGTGCTTGCGGCCTCGTTGCTGTCGTTTGTCTCGATTCCGTTCTTCGGTCACCTGTCCGACCGCATCGGGCGCAAGAACATGTACATGATCGGCGCGGTGGTGACCGGCGTGTTCGGCTTCATCTATTTTGCGATGCTGAACACCGGCTCGGAAGCGGTGATCTTCTTTGCGATCATCCTGTCGCTGATCCCGCACGACATGCTTTACGGTCCGCAAGCCGCGCTGATCGCCGAGAGCTTTACCGGCCGGCTGCGCTACAGCGGCTCCTCGCTCGGCTACCAGCTCGCATCGATCATCGCCGGCGGCCCGGCGCCACTGATCGCGGCATGGCTGTTCGGCGTCTATCACTCGTCCTATGCCATTGCGGTCTATATCGCGATCTGCGCCGTGATCACGCTGGCCGCGACGGCGCTGATGACCGACTACACCGGCAAGGACATTTCCGGGGAATATCAAACCCGCTGAGACGAGGGTTGCGCTGGGAACGTTTGCGAGACGTGGCACCTACGGCGGCCGCGCTCGCAAGCGTTCTGCCATGTAATCGACACGTCATGTCATCACATGCCATGTCACCGAACATTTCGAAAAAGGAAACTAGATGAGCAGAAAGAACCGACTATGGATGGCAATCGCCACGCTGGCCGGCGTTTTGACGTTTAACACCCATGCCCTGGCGCAGACGGCAGCGGCGCCCACGGAAACCGCGACGACCCAGGACAACGCCATCTTGCTCACGGTATTCTTGAAACATGACCAGTCGCGGCCGCTGAGCGAACTCAACGCGCAGCTCGAAAAACAAGGTTTCTACAAGGCGTTTCCGCCGCCCGGCGTCGAAGTGGTCAGCTGGAACATCGTGATGGGGATCGGCCAGGTCGTAACGCTGCGGCTTCCGGCCTCCCGGCTGCGCGAGGTTAACCGCATCTTCGAGACCACCGCCTGGGGCGCCTATCACACCGAATTCTATCCGACCTATGACTACAAGGCGGTCGGCCTCGCCGAGCACGACAAGGCGAAGTAGGCGACGGAGGTACAAGTGCGCGCTCGCCAGCGGGTGACGGAACGCGAACTTATTTGCGTCGGCGGTGGCGCGCAGTCTGCGGCTTACGCTACCGTTGGCTATCGTGCCCTCCGCTGCAGAAGACGTAGTTCACGATCGTTGCAATATCGCGATCCGACCAGCCGCTTTCCATCGCCGCGCTGAATGCTTTCAAGGCCGAGGACGCGGTCGGGAGGTTCACGCCAAGGCGTTGAGCTTCCCGCTGCATCAACGACGCATCCTTTTGCGCCGACTGGATGTCGAATGACACATCATTGTCTTCAAGCAGGATGGTTTTTATCTTGGACGGCAACGCAGGAAGAGCAGCCGGACTATCGGCAATCAACCGCAACATCTGACCGAGATCCAATCCGGATTCCCGGCCGAGGCTCAGCGCTTCCGCCAGCGACTGCCAGTAGACGGAGATTGGAAGCTGAACAGCGAGTTTCATCGCCGAACCCGAGCCCACCGCACCGACATGCTCGACTTTGCGTGAAAACAGCGACAAAACCGGTTTCGCCCGTTCGTAATCTTCAGGAGAACCGCCGGCCAGGACCAGCAGTTTTCCCTCTTTGGCTGGCCCCACGCTGCCGCAAACCGGCGCGCTAACGAAAGATGCCAAAGCCACTTTCGCAGCCTGTCCGATCGCTCGTGCCGTCTCGGGGAGGACGGTGCTCATGTCGATAAACAATTTGCCGCCGCAGGCGCTCGACAACAGGCCCGCCGGTCCCAAAAAAACGTCCTTCAGCGCGGCATCATCGAACACGATGGTCAGGATGACGTCGGATTTGTCACAGAGATCCTGCAGACTGGAAGCAACGCGCGCTCCCATCTCTGCTGCGATATGCGTTTTCTCCGAACTGCGATTCCAGACCGTAATTTCCGGTCCTGCTGCAAGGAGCCGGGGAAGGATCGCAAGCCCCATCCGGCCAAGGCCGACCAGCCCGAGCCTTCCCGCGTTCCAGCCGTTCACGTCCGACTTCATGCGGCGTGTTTGTGCATGAAATCTTCCATCAGCGTCGTCAGATAGATCGGAATTTCCTGCATCGGACAGTGGCCAACATTGGGAAGCACCACCATCTCGGCGTTCGGATGCCACACCATGAAGGTCTCCTTCAGACTCTCCTCGAGAAAGCCCGCCTGATCCCACTCACCAGCGACCACGAGCAAGGGTGTCTTCGGCCTTGCCTTCTTCACCTCTTCCGAGAAGTCCCCGAGGGTCCACATATCCAGATATTCGCGGACCGCGGCATGATCGCGGGTCGTGCGGGCCAGCATCAATTTATGTTCCGACCATTCCTTGGTCAGCTTGTGGTTGGTGATGCGTGCGGCAAGCTCGCGAACCGCGTCGTCGTCGACGATGGTCTTTTCGAAGAAGGCGCGCCGTTCAGGATCCATTTTGATCGCCGCGGCGGAGACGGGGCCGATGGCGATTTCGCTCTTGATCCGGTCCGGATCGATCACGACCATTCGCTCGACAACCATCCCGGTCATCGAGAAGCCGACGATATGGAAACGTTTCCACCCCAGCGAGTCGGCCAGGGCGAACGCGTCGATCGCCGCCTGCTTGGATGAATGCTCGCCTTTGATGTCGATGGATTTGCCATAGCCTCGAATATCCGTGAAAGCGTAAGTGAACGCTTTCCTGTCCAGATAGAGGTGCATCGGCTTCCAGCTGGTGCAGTCAGCGAGCCAATCATTGAAAACAATGACACCTTCGCTGCCGGATCCGACCAATTCATGTCCAAGAACCACTTCACACTCCTTCGTTATTGCTTGATGATCTTGATGGCGTCCAGATCGGGATGTTTTCCCGATTTGATATCCGCCGAGGCCTGCTGAAGCAGCGCCATGTCGAAGTACGGCTTCACATCCATTTTGGTGTTCAACAGCTTGTTGTCGTACAGGAAGTCCATCACGCCTTGAGAACCCGCAATGTCCGCGTCCGACAGCGTGAGATCGACGCTGTTGATGTCCTTGATAGGCCCACTCAGGTTGCGATCGAAATCGGTTGAGACCTTCAGGATGTCCATGGGAAGGCGGGACGATTCGGCGAACCACTGATGGGCCTGGTCGAGGTGGTTCGAGGCCCACCACGTCGCCATGATCCATGCCTTCAGGAAGCGAACCGCGGCTTCGTTGCCATTGGCCTGGAGCCATTTCCCCGAAAAGCCCTGCATGCCGATGTTTTCGCCGCGCGGCGCATTCCACAGCACTTTGGCCAGCTTCTGCTGAAGCAGCCGCTCCATTGTCGGATCCCAGGTGGTGACCGCGTCGACGAGATGTCCCTGCATCGCGTTGGTCTGCTCCGCGATATCCTGATTGACGATGTTCATGTCCCGCAGGGGATGCTCAATTCCGGCTGCAACCAGCGCCTTGACCGAGCGCGGGAACGTCGTGGTCGCGAACGGAGCCGACATCTTCTTGCCCTTCAAATCGGCCAGACCGCCGGTGAAATCGGGCTGCACCAGGATGCCGAAGCGCGCGTCATGCGTGCGCTGCAGGATCTTCGAGCCTGGCATGCGCGCCATCGCTCGCAGCGTCGGCGCATCCGCCGCCCACACGTTGTCGATGTCGCCGGCGACCGCGGCCTCGGCGAGCGGGCCTCCGAACGTGAATGGCTTGAACTGGGCTTCGATACCGTTGAGCTCAAAGATATTGGTGTGCCGCAGAACCTCGACGATTTCACCCCCGACGGCCCAAAGCGACTGGTAGCCGATTGTGACCTTGGTCAGCTCTGCTGCCGACATCGGCTTGGGCAGTACCGATCCCAGCGCCAGCGTCCCGATAATCGCCAATCTCGCCGAGGCAGTTCTAAAGCGTGTGAAACGTTCGATCTTCATGCAGCATCTCCTTGTTAAGTTAATGATGATCCGGCGCCCAGCGAATGAAGCGCCGTTCCAACCAGTGCATGCCGCTGTTCATGACAAAGCCGATGACGCCGATGACGATCATTCCGGCCATGACCTTTTCGGTTTCGATCATCGTCCGTGCGAGCTGAATCATGTATCCGAGCCCCGATGTCGCGGCGATCAGTTCCGCCGCAATGACGCAGGTCCAGCCCACGCCGAGTCCTACTCTGAGACCAGCAATGATGTAGGGGAGCGCCGAAGGAAACATCACGCGCCGGAGGAACAGCCATCTGCCTGCGCCAAAGCATTGCGCGACCTGCAGGTGGATCAGCGCGACGGAGCGCGCGCCTAAATAGGTATTGGTGAAGATCGGAAAGAATGACCCAAGGAAGATGATGAACCATGCGGAATGATCGCCAAGGCCGAACCACAGGATTGCGAGCGGGATCCAGGCGAGGACCGAGATGGGGCGAAGCAACTCGATGATTGGGAGGATGTAGGCTGCGGCAGATCGCCAGATACCCAGCGCAAGTCCGAGCGAGATCGCCGCAACAGCAGCAAGGCCAAAACCGATCGTCACCCTCAGGACGCTGGCCTCGACGTCTCGCCACAGATAACCGGCTTCCGCCAGATCAATCAGGGCTCGGATGGTGGCTGACGGCGCAGGCAGGATATTGCCGTCGATCCAATGAAGCCGGACGCCCAATTCCCAAATCAGGAAGATAATGGGGATTAAAATGAGGTGCTTCAGCCTGGCCAGTAATCCTGAGAGCGTATTCAGGATGTGTGAGCCGAGAGCCTGCGATCCGGATGGAACTGGCATGTGCGCACCATCCGCGAAGCCGCTTGCTTCCTTCGTCATGCGACCTCGCGGATGATTTCAGTTCGCAGCAGTTGCGACAGACGCTCCTTGGTTTCGAGGAAGCGCGGATGGCTGGTACGGATCGACGGGTCTCGCGGGCGCGCAATATCGACGTCGATTTGAGCTTTGATCCGGCCCGGTCGAGCCGTCATGACAATGACGCGGTCTCCGAGAAAGACGGCCTCCTCGATATTGTGGGTGATCAGAACGAAGGTCTTTCGGGTCTTTTCCCAAATTCTCAGGATCTCTTCTTGAAGAACGTCCCTGGTCAGCGAGTCCAGCGCCGCAAAGGGCTCGTCCATCAGGACAACCTCGGGATCGGGCGCGAGCGCTCTCGCGATGCTCACCCGCTGCCGCATTCCGCCGGAAAGTTCGTGCGGGTAGCGGTGCTCGAAGCCACCGAGTTTGACGAGATCGAGATAGTGCTGAACGATCTTCTTTCGCTCTGCCGCGGGAACACCCTTCGCGAGCAGCCCGAACTCGACATTCTCTGCAACGGTCAGCCACGGGAACAGCCCGTATTCCTGAAAGATAACGATGCGGTCTGGCCCCGGCTGTTTGATCGCCTTGCCGTCCTGCAACGTCTCGCCGCTGGTCCCCTGGACAAAACCCGCGATCGCGTGAAGCAACGTGCTCTTGCCGCAGCCTGACGGTCCAATGATGCAGAGAAACTGGCCGGATGGAATTTCACAGGACACGTTATCGAGCGCCACGACGCGTTCGAATGGGTTCTGACTTTCGAAGATTTTCGTGAGGTTCCGAACGCTGATCTCGCTCATGGCTTCTCTCTTTCACCGTGCTACTTGACGCGGTAGCGATCGATCACATCGAGAGCTGGATCGAGACCGAGCCCCGGCCCGGCGGGAACCCGGACCTTGCCTCGCTTCGGGGTTGTCTCGCCGCGGTAGAGTTCGGCTTCGAAATCGCAGTAGAGCCGCTCCAGCAGCGGAAGCTGACGTTGCGCGGCGCTGAGGTGGATGGTTGCGACCTGTCCCGGCCCGAAGATGGCGCAATGTGGGACGAACTCGATTCCCTTCGCATCGCACAGCGCGGCGATCTTCAGCAGCTCCGAGACCCCGCCCGTTTTGGCTACATCGGGCTGCGCGATATCGATCGCGTTGGCTTCGATCATGGCGACGAAGTCGTGCAAACTACCGGCATTCTCGCCGGCTGCGATCCGGTGCCGGCCGGTCGCTTTCACGCGTGCAAGACCGACATAATTCTCGGGCGGCCACACCGGCTCTTCCAGCCAGTACAGATTGAGAGGCTTGAGGAGTTCGTCGTAGCGCAGCGCTTCGGCAACCGACCACGGGCAGTTGGTATCGAGCATCACCAGCGCATCCGAGCCTGCCGCTTCCACGGACGCGCGGATCTCGTTCTCGGTGATCTCGTGAAGTTTGATGTAGCGGTAACCGCGCTCGATGGCTTGCCGGGTTGCCTTGACGACATCGGCGCAGTTTCCGTATCTCATCAGGCTTGCATAAACTTCCACTTCGCCGGCGAAAGCGCCTCCAAGCAGCGTCGACAGCGGGACACCGGTGAGTTTCCCCATGATGTCCCACAAGGCGATGTCGACCGCCGAAATCCCGTAGACGATCGGGCCAATACGGCCGAAGTTCTGGAGCTGAAACTCGAGGTCGAATTTGATCTTCGAGATTTCGAATGCGTTGCGGCCGATCACCAGCGGGAGAACGCGGGTTTCGATCAGTGCGGCAAGAGATTTGTCCTCGCCGCGCGAGAACGCCTCGCCCCAGCCGACAATGCCGTCTTCGGTCTCAAGCCTCACGAACAGCGTATCGAACTGCAGTCGCGGCGAGCCGCCAAAACTCCAGGGCGGGGTGCCGCCGGATTCGAAGGGAATGGAGACCAGGATGGTTTCCGCCTTGACGATCCGTTGCGGCGCCACGGCCGGGCGCGGCGCCGGCCTCTCCTCGGTCCGCCTATTCATTTCCGCCAGATCCACGCAAATCCTCACTTACCATTTAACTGTTGATTGTTGACAATCAGCAAAGGGTAGGATTTGGATGGAGTCAATGGTAAATGTGCGCCAATATTTGCCTACGAATCGAACAGACATGCTGCGCGGGCGGGTAACAGGAGGACGAATTGGTTGCTCAGGTCATTTCAGGGCTGGTCGAGAAACGTAGTCTCGACCGCGCAGCGGCGGACGCGATCAGGCAGGCCATCACAAGTGGGGCGCTGAACCCGGGCGCACGATTGACCGAAGTCGAACTGGCTTCGGGACTGAAGGTTTCGCGCGGAACGATCCGGGCTGCGCTTCAGCGACTGTTGAGCGAAGGGCTGATCGCCCAGAAGCCCTATGCCGGATGGGAAGTTGCAACTCTGACATCGCGCGATGCGTGGGAGCTGTACACGCTGCGATCGAGTCTCGAAGGGCTGGCGGCCCAGCTTGCGGCTCGCAATCCCGAGCGGCGGAGCTTGATCGAACCGGCGTTCGACAAGCTGAAGGCCGCGGCCAAAACTCGTGACCAAAAGCAGATCACGGATGCCGATCTGGCACTTCACAAGGCGATCGTCGTCCTGGCGAACCACAAGCGTCTTTTCGATCAATACGGCTATGTCGAGCAGCAGGTTCGGATGTACATGGCTTCTTCGAACGCGATACTTGAAAAGCCGGAGCTCGTGATTTCGAACCATGAGAAGTTGGTAAGTTCGGTCCTGAAGGGTAACGCGTCTGCCGCTGAACGAAGCGCGCAGGAACACACCAAGGCAGCGGGCGAGGTTCTGACCCGATATCTCCAGGAAAAAGAAAAACAGATCGAGCTTGCCGCGCCAGCGAAGCGCGCTTAGCGCTTCGGAAACCTGGTCCCGTCGTGGAAGCGCAGAGTGTGCCCGACACAAGGCCGGGCATGACGACTTCGCTATAAGCTCCATTCCATTGGCTGCATTTTGAGTCAGACTGAGGAGGTGCGAAAGCGCCGTCTCGAAGGATGAAGCCACAGAACTGGAAAATGCCCTAGCGATAGAAAGCGGTCGGCGGCATACCGAAATGCTTCCGGAACATGGCGGTAAAGGCACTTTGGCTGGCATAGCCGCTGTCGAGCGCGACATCGATGATCCGATCGCCGCGCGCGAGCCGTTCGAGGGCAAATAGAAGACGTGCCTGCTGGCGCCATTGCCCAAAGGTCAGGCCGGTCTCCCGGGAGAACAGGCGATGGACGGTCTTGGGTGTCAGCCTGAGCTGCCGAGCCCATTGCTCCGCGGTCGATGCATCGTCAGGCCGCGCGACCATGGCTTCGCACACGTTGCGTAGCCGTGCATCGTTCGGCATCGGCAGATGCAATGGAAGCACATCGACTTCCCGCAATTCATCGAGCAATAGACGCATCAGGCGCGCGTCTCGCGTGTCGGAGGCGTAGTCGAGCGGAACGCGCATCGCCGCAACGATCAGTTCCCGCAGCAGCGGAGACACCGCGATGACGCAACTCGCCTGTGGCAAGTGGGGCGCGGCGTGTTGGTCGACGAAGACGGTCCGAATCTTCACGTCACCGCACATTCGGACTTCGTGATCGAGCCCTGCGGTCAACCAGACGGCGCGATTGGGCGGCACCACCCAGACACCTGCGGCGGAGCGCACGATCATGACCCCTTCGATGGCGTACAGCAGCTGACCACGGGGATGCGCGTGCGGACCAGTCGAGGCGCCGCTTGGATAATCGATCTCCATGGCCGCCATCGGCCGCGCCGTCGCGTGATAGCCGAGGTGCCGGGTGATCAAGTCGTCAAGCATGTCCTAATCTCGCTAGTCCCAGTCATTCTAGCGTGAGACCGGCTCCTGTTTAAACGTCTATTTGTGGCGGCTCATTTTCCCGATGAACCGTCAAATCACATGCTCAAACAAAAAACCGCTCTCCTCTATCCCTTTCTCGCTATCGTTTTGTGGGCGGGAAACGTCATCGCCTCTCGCCTGTCGGCGCATACCATTGGGCCGCAGGCCATCACCTTCTATCGCCTGCTGCTTGCCGTTGCCCTGATGAGCCTCTTCGTCGCGCGGCCGGCTTGGCGGAATCGGTCAGCGATCTGGCCTCACTTCGGCCAGTTCGCGATTCTCGGCTTTCTGGCAATGTGCCTGTTCCAAAGCCTGTCCTATCTGGCGGCGGAGACAACGACGGCGACCAACATGGCGGTGTTTACCGCGCTGACGCCGCTTCTCACGGTCGGGCTCAGCGCTGTGCTGCTCGGCGAGGACCCGACGCTCGGAATGGTCGGCGGTGGCCTGCTGTCTCTCGCTGGTCTGATCTATCTTGTCAGCGGTGGCGACTTGTCGACGTTATTCCGCGACGGAGTCCATCCGGGCGATGCGCTGATGCTGTTGGCCGCGCTGGTCTATGCGCTCTACGGTGTGTTGCTGAAACGGTGGAATCTGCCGATCACCGGGTGGCAATCAACCTACATGCAGGCGCTCTGCGCTCTTGCCATCATGTTTCCGGCCTTTCTGGCGACCCCCGCACCGCTGCGCCAGCTTAACACGGCGACACTGCCGCTGATCGGCTATGCGGGCGGGCTGGCATCGGTCGTGCTCCCGTTCCTCTGGATTCGAGGTGTGCAGCAACTTGGTCCGAATCGCTGTGCCGTCTTTATGAATCTGCTGCCCGTGCTGACCGCGGCTGCGGCGATCGTGATGTTGGGCGAGCCCGTCAGGTCCTTCCATGTGATCGGCGGCGGCCTGGCACTTTGCGGCGTTGCCTTCGCGCAGACATTTCGCCGACCGCTCACCCGGCGCACGGTATCGATCGCCGGGTGATGCGACGTTGAGACCGCATTCTCGATGCCGCGACGCGAGACGATCGCGTTCTCGCCTATTGCAGCTCGGCGCCGCGACGCTCCGGGATCAGTAGCCACATCGTCGCGAGGTCGACGACGTAAAGCGCCGCCAGCACAGTAATCGCGAATTCAAAGCCGCGGGCGGAAGCGACGAGGCCGACCAGCAGCGGACCAAGGCCACCGACAGCCCTGCCGATGTTGAACAGGACGTTTTGAGCGGTCGCGCGCGCTGCCGTCGGGTACAGCTCACTCATCAGCGCTCCGTAGCCGCCGAGCATTCCGTTGACGAAAAACCCCATGACGGCGCCGGCAAACAGCAGCTGCACTGGATCCGAAAGACGGGAATAGCACAGCACCATGACCGCGGCGCCGGTCATATAAGCAAAGAAAGCCGAGCGCCGGCCGATGCGATCTGCGACCTGGCCGAACACGAAGATACCAGCCGCCATGCCAGCGATTGTGGCTACGGTCCAAACCGCGGTTTGCGTAAGGGCCAGACCGAAACGGGTCGAAAGATAATTAGGCAACCAGATCATGACGCCGTAATAGCCGAAGTTCTGAACTGAACAGAGGATCACCATGCCGAAGGAGAGCTTGATGGTATCGGCATCCTTCACCAGCAGCCGAAGCGACGATTGGAGTGCGCGGGTTTTTGCGTCGCGCAGGAACAACTCGGGCTCGGGCAGGGTTCGACGGATAAGATAAGCCGCCGCCGCAGGGAGAATTCCGATCAGGAACATGCCGCGCCACCCGATCGCCGGCAGCAGCAGCGGCGTGACGATGGCGGCGGCCAGCACACCGACCTGCCAGCCCAAGCCAACATAAGATGAAACTCGCCCCCGCTCCGCGGCAGGACACGCCTCTGCGACCAGCGCCATTCCGATGCCGAATTCGCCGCCAAGGCCGACGCCGGCGATGGTTCGGAAAAACAGCAGATCCCAGTATCCCCGCGCGAAAGCGCATAAACCGGTGAAGACGGCAAACAACACAATCGTCCAAACCAGAACCCGCACGCGACCAAGCTGGTCGGACAGCCATCCAAACGCAAAACCGCCGAGCACGGCGCCGAATAACGTCGCCGTAACCAGCGAAGCCGCTTGCGCTTGCGAGAGACCAAGATCGACCGAGATCGGACGCAGCATGAAGCCGAGGATGAGCAGGTCGAACCCGTCCGTCGCGTACCCGATCGCGGATCCCCAGATCGCAGCGCGGCGCGTCCGCCTGGCATCCGTCTCCATCGTGACCGTATCGATGTCAGACGCAACGGTTACCCGACCGACGTTCACTTGATAAATCCCCGTATTTGATGGCGCTGAGCCAACCAAATTCGCTCGATCGGGCGCAACACCTATCTTGGCGAAAGGCCGATCTTTCCACTTCAAACAGCCCGGGGGCAGCATCGCGCTGGAGACCGCGCAGGTCGTTGGGCCTCGGCGGCGGCCGCAGCGGCAATCCGCTCACTGGGGCGTTCATCGACGAAAGCCATGCCGCGCGGCAGAGAGCGGCTGTCGCTGGGCTCTTGCGGTTAGCAACGTAAGGTTGGTCTGCGCGGTCGGATCAACCCAGCCGGCTGATCTGTTCCTCGGTCACCACGCGCTCGATATTCTCGCTCTTGCTCTTGATCCGATAGCGCGGGCGTCCATCCGCCTCGATCGGCAAGCACGTGACAATGGTATAGATGCTCCGCTGCTTGACGTCGGCGCGGCCCTGCGGGCCCTGCAGCTGGTGATGGACGTCGTCATTGATCGCGTAATTGTGTGCCATCGCGGGTCTTTCCGTTGAAGGGGGCTGTAGTTGCAACAGCCCGGCTGCGCAACACATCCCGTTGGTATACAGGCGGGCAGGCCTTCTGGCAAAGACAGAAGCGATACGTGGCCATTTATTGCCGGGCCTGCTCGTGGCAAATTTGAGTTGTTTTCCAGCGAAAACGACGGTTGGGAAGCTGGCGGGCCGAGAACAATGAAGATGGGAACTATGTCCACGCTTTAGCTACCTAAATGCACGCTACAGCTCACTGATGCCAACCAGCGCGCGGGTGTCGCGCGTTCCGTCGTCGAGGCGGGAATCTAAGTCGCCCGGTCGAAGATACTGACAAGCCAATTTATAAAGACTCGCACGCGGGGCGACAGTTGCCGGCTGTGTGGGTAAAGGACGGATACGGAACTGGGCGTCGGCGGAAAATTCTCCAGCACCTGCACAAGCTCTCCGGTCCTCAGCGCATGGTCGGCATGGTAGCGCGGAATCTGGATCAGCCCGAGACCCAGCTTGGCCGCTGCGAAATAGCCCTCGGCGGCGTTGACTGACACCGTCGCCGGCAGGACGCGGTTACAGACCTGTCCGTCGATGGTGAATTCCAGCGGCAACACCGCGCCTGTCGCTGACGAACGGAAACCGACCATGCGATGCCCTTCGGCCAGCATATCCGGATGCGCCGGCGTGCCGAACCGTTCGAGATAGGCCGGCGAGGCCAGCGTCGCTTCGCCCAGCATGGCGATGCGCCGGACGATCAGGTCGCTGTTCTGGGGCGTGCCGACGCGCAGCACGCAGTCGATACCTTCGCGGATCAGATCAACCAGCCGGTCGCCCTCGCTTATGTAGAGTTCGATGTCCGGATATGTCTGGAGGAATTCCGGCAGGCGCGGCAGCACGAAATGCCGCGCCAGCGTGCCATGCATGTCGACGCGCAGCAGACCCTTCGGCTTGGCGCCGGCAAAGGCGCCCTCAGCGTCCTCGATATCGGCGAGTATACTGACACAACGCCTGTAATAGGCTTCGCCATCGAGAGTGGGACTGACATGGCGGGTCGTGCGCTCTAGCAGACGGACGCCCAGGTGGGCTTCGAGCTGTTTCACCGCATCGGTGACGGTCGAGCGGGGCAGGCCCAAATCCTCGGCGGCCAGCGTGAAGCTGCGCCTTTCCACGACGCGGGAAAAGACCCGCATGGCATCTAGTCTGTCCATCTTATTTGTTCGTGAATTCCGGATAGTGATGCCGAATATTGGATGATTATCCGCCCAACGGAAAGGGGCATCTTCTCCTCATCGAAACGCGCTTTGGCGCAAACGGAAGGAGAAAGACGATGTCAGGGAACAGCAGCAAGGTCGCCATCGTCACGGGCGCATCCAGAGGCATCGGCGCCGCGATCGCGGAGCGCCTCGCCAGGGACGGCTTCACCGTCGTCGTCAACTATTCGGGCAATGCCGCTCCGGCGGAGGAGCTTGCCCGCAAGATCGAACAGGCCGGCGGCAAGGCCCTGACCGCCAAAGCCGACGTTGCCGACGCGGATGCCGTCCGCCGGATGTTCGATGCCGCGGAAACCGCCTTCGGCGGTGTCGATATCCTCGTCAACAATGCCGGCATCATGCAGCTCGCCAGGATCGCCGACGCCGATGACGCGAACTTCGATCGCCAGATCGCCGTCAACTTGAAGGGCACTTTCAACACGCTGCGCGAGGCGGCCAAGCGCCTGCGTGATGGTGGCCGCATCATCAATTTCTCGACCACCGTGGTCGGCCTGAAGCTCGAAACCTATGGCGTCTATGCCGCCACCAAGGCCGCGGTCGAGACATTGACCGCGATCCTGGCCAAGGAGATGCGCGGCCGCAACATCACCGTGAACGCGGTGGCGCCCGGCCCGACGGCCACCGACCTGTTCCTCAACGGCAAGAGCCCCGAGCTGATCGAGCGCATGTCGAAGATGAACCCGCTGGAGCGTCTCGGCGCCCCGGCGGATATCGCCGCGTCCGTCGCTTTCCTTGCCGGTCCGGACGGCGGCTGGATCAACGGCCAGACGCTGCGCGCCAACGGCGGCATGATCTAACGCAAGGACAGGCGGCGGCCGCCGGCAGCCGCCTCATGAAGCGGCGTTCTCGGCCGATCCATCCCCCAACCATGGAAAGAACACGACCATGAGCAAGCAAGTCATCGTCATCACCGGCGCGTCGAGCGGTTTCGGCGCGCTCACCGCCCGCGCCCTCGCCAAGGCCGGTCACACCGTTTATGCTGGCATCCGCGCGACACAGGGCCGCAATGCCCCGGCGGTCGCCGATGCCTCCACCTTCGGCCAGGAAAACGGCGTCGACCTGCGCACCGTCGAACTCGACGTTGCCAGCGATGCTTCGGTAGAAGCTGGCATCGCCGGCATCATCGCCGACACGGGACATCTCGACGTCGTCATCCACAACGCCGGGCATATGTCCTTCGGGCCGGCCGAAGCCTTCACGCCGGAGCAGTTCGCCGAGCTTTACGACATCAACGTACTCTCGACCCAGCGCGTGAATCGCGCCGCGCTGCCCTATATGCGCAAGGCGGGCAAGGGGCTTGTCGTATGGGTGTCTTCATCGAGCACCCGCGGCGGCACGCCGCCCTATCTGTCGCCCTATTTCGCGGCCAAGGCGGCGATGGATTCGCTCGCCGTCTCCTATGCAAGCGAACTGACCCGTTGGGGTATCGAGACCGCGATCATCGTGCCCGGCGCCTTCACCAAGGGCACCAATCACTTCGCCCATTCCGGCTCGCCGGCCGACACCGCGCGCGCCGCCGAATACAATGAAGGTCCCTACAAGGGCGTGCCCGAGCAGTCATTGAAGGGCCTCGCCGCGCTGGAGCCCGCCGATGCCGATGCAGGCGAGGTCGCCGTCGCCATCGTCAACGTGGTCGGCATGCCGTTCGGCAAGCGGCCCTTCCGCACCCATGTCGATCCGTCCGAAGACGGAGCGGAAATCGTCAACGGCGTCGCCGATCGCGTCCGTTCCGAGATGTTCCGCCGCATCGGCCTCGAAGACTTGTTAAGGCCAACGATCAAGGCTTGATCCGGCTTCATGCACTATGATCTCGGATATTTCGACCTGGAGCAGAAAACCCTGCAGCCCCTCGACAACCCGTTCGGCACGAGGCTGTCACCCATGTCTTAGGTACGACCTGTTACCTATGTCTCCGGGCTGGACAGTCGGGAAGCTGGCGGAGAGGGAGTCAGTCAATCCCCATTAAAAGATCGAGCATTTTTGACCTTCCTAGACCAAAACCCACCGTTTGAACCCTCCAGTTTTCTTGCTTTTCCTAGCTCGACCGGTGAATAAATTCGCGGAGCTTTTTTTCGATCTTGCGTTCACCAATCCATATGCCGAAAACCAGGTTCAAAGAGGCTGTTGTCAAGCGCGCTGTGAGAGGCGGCGATCGAAAAACCACGCTAGCGGACGCGACGGACACCGCGCACGAGCCGTTAGAAGTTTTCCGCATAAGGTCGGAAATCTATTTCTTGCGACCATACTGAGCGAGGCTGCATGTGGAGATACCAGTACCCCTCGGCGATCGCATCTGGTTCAAGCAGCCCATCCGGTCCCTTTCGTTGTGCAATATCAGGGATCACGCTGAAGATCTTGTCACCTTCAATGGAACCGTCGATGACCGCGTGTGCCACGTGGATGCCTTGGGGTCCAAATGCTCGTGCGAAGGATTGGCTCACCATCCGCAGGCCTGCTTTGGCCGCCGAGAAGGCGGTAAAGGTGGCCTTACCACGCAGTGCGGCCGTCGCACCTGTGAACAGGATCGTTCCCCGGCCGCGCCGGAGCATCCGGCGAGCAACTTCCCGGCCAAACACGAAGCCTCCGAAGCAACCGACGCGCCAGATTTCCTCGAAATCGGCCGAGGAGGTCTCAAGCGCGGGCCCCCAGATCGCGTTACCCGCGTTGTAGATACCGACTTCGACGGGGCCAATTGATTCTAACCGCTCCAGAATTGCAGTCAGTGCCGACTCGTCGCGAGCATCGCCGGGAAGTGCGATCGCTTGGCCCCCGGCGGCGATGATCTCCTCGACTACAATTGCAAGCGACCGGGGGGAGCGACCCGTAACAGCAACCCTAAATCCTTCACGGGCGAAGCATCTGGCGATGGCGGCGCCTAAGCCTCGGCTGGCACCAACTCCAACCACCCAAGCAATCGATTGCTCCATGATCATTCACCTGCTCCCTCGCTGCTTGCAGTCGCTTTCAGTGCCTTGCGTGAGAGATATTGAAATGTCATCTCGACGATCTTCGGCTTCAGCAGAAAGTCGCGGGCCTCTCTCGCCTTGTCGGGATCTACAGGATGAACCGTGCCGGCTGCCGATGCCGCAAGCTGAAGAGCGGCGGCGCGCTCGAAGAAAAAAGCGAGATATGCCGCCTCTTCGATGGTCTCGCCGGCCGCGATCAGTCCATGGTTGGCGAGCAGAATGGTCTTCTTATCCCCCAACGCTTCCGAGATAATGATGCCCTCCTCGTCGCCAATGGGTAGCCCCGGCCAATCCGGCAGATAGGCGCACTGGTCCTGAAACATGCACATGTCCATATGCGCGACGATGAGCGGCTGTCCGATCATCGACAAGGCCGACGTGGCCGGTGGATGAGTATGCACGATGGAGCGGATTCCCGGCTTGTGCTGATAGATCCACAGGTGGAAGCGCGTCGCCGGATTGGGGATCCCCTTGCCGTCAATCACCCTAAGATCGCTATCCACAACGATGAAATCGGACGGCTTGGCCTCGTCGAACGCGGTGCCTAGCGCAAGCGTCAGAAACTGGTCCTGGGCGATCCGCGCCGTCAATTGGCCGGCGAGCCCTCCAAAATGACCTTCACTGGCAAGAATGCGTGCTGCCAGCGCGATCTTCTGGACATCGGTCCATGCGGCCGTCGCGGGCAAACTCGCGAGGTCGGCCTCCGCCTGGATCGCGTGTACATTTTTCTCCTTCGGAGTCGGCAAGAGCATTTCCGGCATCAGTGGTTCCCTCTTCTTCGAATGAATGATCAGAGCGGCGATGCAGGCGACCGAAAGGCAGATCGCATCAGATAAGCAGAGAGCGCGGCGAGAAGACCGAGCCCCGCGAGATAGACCCCGACAGCTTGAATGGAGCCGAACCTCGCGATCAGCGACGTTGCGATAATCGGGGCGAGCCCTCCCCCCAGCGCGCCAGCGATCTGTATCCCGATAGACAGACCCGAATATCGCAATTCGCCGGGAAATTGTTCGCTAAAGAGATGGGACTGCGGACCGAACATGATCGGATAGTTGACGGACAGGCCCATGATCACGGCGATCTGGAAGGCCAGTAGTGATCCGCTTCCCATTGCCATCAGCAGCGGAATGGCGGAGAGCGCCAGCAAAAGAGCGCCAAAAATGTAGAGCCTGCGTGCTCCGACCCGGTCGCCGAGCCATCCGAAGAACGGGATTCCCGCAAGCTGGAAGACCGCCGCAACCGTAATTGCGCGCAAGACGTCGCTGCGCGAAAACCTGAGTGTTGTAATCGCATAGGAGACCGAGAATACGACGAGCGTAAAATACAGCGTTACCTCTCCGAGCTTGCCGCCGATCAGAAGGAGCAGCGACCGCCAGTGCTTGCTGACGACGTCACGGGATGGAAATGCCGATATTTTACGCGCATTTTGCAGCGACGTGAAAATCGGCGATTCCTCGACATCGCGCCGGATATAGACGCCGAGCGCGAACATCACCACGCTCGCGAGGAATGGCAGGCGCCAACCCCAAGACAAAAACGCGGATTCCGGGAGCAGGCTGACCAGCGCGAATGCGCCGGTCGCCAACATCAGGCCGATCGGCGCCGCGCACTGCGGAAGACTTCCGAAGAAAGACCTCCTGGACACCGGCGCATGCTCAACCATCATCAACATGCCGCCCGCATATTCTCCGCCGAATGAAATTCCTTGGGCGATGCGCAGCAGGATCAGCAAGACAGGCGCAGCGAGGCCAATCGAGGTATAGGTCGGCAATAGCCCGATCGCGACAGTTGCAATACCCATCAAGACCAACCCGATCAGCAACATCTTCTTGCGGCCGAGACGATCGCCGAAATGGCCGAAGATAAGCCCACCCACAGGCCGCGCAAAGAAACCCGCGGCAAACGCGCCGAAAGCTGCCAGTTGCCCGGCCGTGGCATCAAACGTCGGAAAAAACAACTTGTTGAACACGACCGCCGTGGCCGTGCCGTAGGCCAGGAAATCGAATGCTTCGATCGCCCCGCCTATCATGGTCGCCAGGGTAATCCTCAGCATCGACCGGCCAGAGGTTTCGACTTGGCGGTACGCAAAGGGTTGCGCGGTCCGGCACGTGTTCACGTCGGTCATTTCGATCCTGTCGCTCTCCCGAGCACAGCGTCGTTCCTGGTAACCAAACACCAAGGGATAATTCCCTATTCTTTTTGAGATGGTATCGGAAGAATGCGCGCCGTCGCCGTAGCGCTAGCAAGCAACCTGTCGCCATCTCCTTTCAGTACTCCCTCAAGAAAAGCAAAATCTCGCCCGCGATGAACGAGTCTTCCCGCGCCGAACAACGGTCCCACCGGAGCAGGCCGAATAAAAGTCGTTTTGATCTCCAATGTGGGTAACATGTGGGTCCCATTGAGGAAGGCCGTTCCTGCATAGGACATGACGTCATCAAGCATCGCGGTAATAATGCCGCCCTGAATCGTGCCTCCCGCATTCATAAACTGCGGTGCGCCTTGAAACTCTGCATTCAATGTTCCTGCTGTTGGATCCACTGCAATAAGTTTGAATCCTAGCAGCTCCGTAATACGCGGAAGAGCGACGCGGCCTTCCATCATATCCCAGAACGGGCCGTCACGGCCTGTAATTGACATAAGTACACCTCCATATTCGTGAGTTCGTTGTGCTCCCGCTCACGCCTGTCTGAATTTTGCGTTTGCTCACCAGTTCTCCTTGAAGGGGCGGACTTCTACATTGAAGGACCAGGCGCCCTTTGGCTGATGCACCACGTGCCAGATCTCTTCGGCAATGTCGGATGGCTGGATGAAGACGTCGTCCGGCGCATCCGGGCGCAAGGCTCGTGTCCATTCGAGGTCGATCACTGCATCGATGACGATATAGGCGACGTGGATGCCCTTCGGACCAAGCTCCCGGGCAATCGACTCCGCAAGGATCCGTTGCGCCGCTTTGGTCGGAGCGAAGCCGGAAAAATTACTTTTTCCTCTCAGCGCCGACGTAGTGCCCGACGCGACGATCGCGCCCGAACCGGCCTCGATCATCGCAGGGGCGGTACGTCGGGCCAGATGCAGCATGGACATCACATTGACTTGGAAGTTGTGCAGCAGCGCGGCTGGATCGATCTGCATGAAATTGCCGAACACGCCGCCGACGGCATTGTGGACCACGACCTCCGGCGGCCCGAAGTCGGCAAGAATACGATCGAGCGTTTGGTCAAAGCGGGCGGTATCCGCCACATCGACGGGGAAAGCCTGGGTGTGGCCGATTTTCGCCTCAAGCTGGCGCAGCCGCTCCTCGTTCCTCGCGATCATGGCGACATCGTAGCCGCCTTCGACGAACCGCCGTACGATCGACGTCCCGGTCCCGGGTCCCACGCCCGTGACAAGCGCGCGCTTCCCGGTCATTGGTTGATGTTCGCCCTTGCGCCATCCAGCTTGGCCTTGACGAAACTCAGTCGATCATTGCCGAAGAACATTTCACCATCGACGAAGAAGGTTGGCACGCCAAATACACCCTGCGCGACGGCCCGCTCGCCATTGGCGGCAAGCAGCTCTTGTACCTCGGCGGATTCTGCGACGTCCCACAATTCCTGTGGAAGAGCGCGGCTCGTGAGAAAGTTTAGTCGATCATCTGCGCTCGTCAATTCGGCGGAACTGGCCCAAACCGCGCCGAACAGCGCATCGTTAACTTGCTGGAAGGCGCCTAACTTCTGGGCCGCAATTGCTGCTCGCGAAAGCAGGTCACTCTTGAGTTGTCCTGTTCGTAAGGCCTCAAGCAGCGGTCTGTTGGGTGAATAGGGCGCGCCGTAATGCTTCGCCCACCGTGCCGCGTCGAGACCGGCGTATTTCGCTTTCGGCGGACACATCGGTGAAGGCTGATTGTTCACCCTCTTCATGACGGAAACAATCTCGACTGGTTCATACTTGATCTGCACGCCCATCGACATTATTTGCGTATTCGCCAGATACGCATATGGGCTTCGATAGTCGAGAATGAACTGAATTTGCATCTTCTCTCCAAGAGCTACTTCAGGTTGAATAGGATCGCTTGTTCTGTTTACGGAAACATTTCGGGATTGAACGTTTAGGTTACGGCTGTAGCATCCCAGAATCGCCAGAGTGGGTTTCGCCAGCGCATTGCTTCGCCTGGGCGACTGTCAGAGAAGCGGCATGGATCGCCGCAGCCAGGTAGCGGGCGGTCGTTCCGCTTCAGGCGAGAGCCACGGACGCGTTTACACGGCCAACAAAGCATTCCAACATCGCGTTGATCTGGTCCGGGGCAAGCAGTGGGGAGAAATGACCGACGCCAAGGGTCTTTCCGGTGCTGACGCCAGCGTTGATACCCTCGACCCGCCAAATTTCTGTCGGTAATCCGTCGGCGCCGATATAGGCGGCCGGAACGGCAAGCTGTTGGAGATCGGTCACGCTCGAGCCATGTAGGAGATGCGCCGCGAAAGCCGACGTCAGCACATGCCAAGGCGTGCGCGCGCACTGCTCCAGAACGTCCTTCTTCAACTCCGGATCGTCGGACGGCAAGAACAACATGGCCGACAGCGTTTCGAAGAGCTGGCGTGATCCGCCAATGGCCTGCATATTGTCTGACAGCTCGCGCAGCCCCTGCAAGAAGGATGCATCGCCGTCGACGAAGGTGTCGAGCATGACGATGGCCTTGACGAAGTCCGGCGCGCGCGCCGCAAGCTTCAACGCGATATTGCCGCCCATGCTGTGCCCGACCACAATCGGACGCTTCAGACCCAAATGGTCACACAGCCACCGCAGATCGTCCGCAAAGCCGATCGGGCCATAGTCCTGCAGCGGCGCATCGCTTGCACCATGTCCCCTGAGATCAACAGCTACCGTGCGCGTGAACGCGGCGAAGTGCTGCTGCTGAAGCCGGAAGTGGCCGCCGTTGCACCCGAACCCATGTACGAAAAGGATCGGAGATCCGTCTCCGCCTCCCGCCTCATGATAGGCAAGAGAGACCCCGTCTCGAACGACTTTCATCGTGTTTATCTTTGCGTTCATTCGCTGCTCCTGTTCTCTGCGGTGGTCGCATCGTTTCATCACAGCGACGCAGACAGTTCTTGCTGTCACGTGCAGCTGATTGTCGTACGGTGCATTTTTTGGTCAGCCTGCCTGGAGCGGCATGGCGACGGCCAGAAAGTCGCGCAATGAGGGCCCAACGGCATGACGCGCGACCCGTGCGCTCCCGAAATCGTGTGGTGCGCGTAGCCGAAAGGGTCCTATGATTCGCCGTAGTTAGCTGTGATTGGGGTTCGTGGTGCGTATAGCCGAACAAAGGAATGTCATTCCAGATACGAACTCGGTCGAGCAACCTGCGCCGAGCGACCGCGCGAATGGGCCCGGACAACTCCGCGAAGCGTTGACGCGAAATTTCCCTTACGTGCTCTTCGATGTTCCTCCGGACTCGGATGGCGACATCACGGTGCGGAAGATCGGCGCGCATGCGATCGCCCATATGCGCACTTCGTCCTGGACGGCAGAAGCGACTGTCGGCCATGCCGATGCTCTCGGGTTCGGCGAGACTATCAAGCTCGTATGGCTGTTGAACGGCGTAATGACCTATGAGGACCAAGAAAGAGCAATCGCGATCAACCCCGGGGAGCTTTTCGTGACGCGCTCATCCTCGGATTATTTTCTGAACATGAGTGATGGCTACGAGGGCCTGGCCCTCACGTTCGATGCTGGAGCGCACCCCGCCTGGCTCAATCTGGTGGAGCGAGGCGAGAAGGAGTTGGTGCTCAAGCCTAGCAGTGCTGCGGCGGCCTCGGCGGCAGGCATGTTGGCGCTGATGCGCCAGCCCCATAACGACAGCACCAGCGAGCTCGTCCTCCATTCGCTATTCGAGTTGGCAACGGGATCGGTCAATCACGGCATCGCTGATCCGCCATCGGAACAAATCGCTCCGAGTCTTTTTCGCGCCCGTTGGCTGATCCGCCAAAATATCGCCGATCTCGACTACACTCCCGCGCGGCTGGCGCATGATCTCGGCCTGTCCCGGCGTTCGCTCTACAATCGTTTCGCGGACTGCGGGATCACGCCAGCCGCGTTCGTCCGCATGGTGCGGCTGGAACAGGCGAAACGAGAGATCGAAAGTGATCCAAGGGGGCGCACCGGCTTAACGACCGTAGCGCTGCGCAACGGCTTTCCCGACAGTTCGAGCCTCTCGCACGCCATCAAGGCAAACTATGGCGTTACTCCGAAAGCATTGCGCAACGCTAGGGCAGAACGATCTTGGCGTGGATGAAACACCCGATATGGCGGAGAGGGAGGGACTGCCTCGCCGTTCACAAAAACCCAATAAAATCAGGCATTTCTTGCAAGCCCGAGGACGCCGTGTGTACCGGTCCCGTGTCCCGAAGTCGATGGGATCGCTTCACCCCTTGCGCAATATTGATCACCGCTTCGATCGCAATTCCGGTGAATGCCGCTATATCAATTTAGAGGGCAGGTTTCCCCTCCCTCCGTACCTCTGCTCCCCTGCCCTACCTTTTTCTTCCACCGATCGACTACCTTCCCAATAAACCCTTCCCCTGTGCGCTTTGCGTAGAAACAACCCGTTCAGGCGCGCTCGTTTGCGTTCGCAGCCGTAGGCTGTGATATGACCTTGGCGCTCATTCGTGTTAATCGGCGTGGGGTCCCGACGCCGATCGGCGAGCTGAGCCGTTGATCTGCCTCACCGTGGTGGGGTCACTGTCGCTTATTCACATCCTGGGAGGAGCTACCAGACTGAGTGGCCGCCCTGATTGTTCAGCAAGACCGAACGAATCGATAAGTTCCCGCCTGCCGACCGGGTTTTCAATAATATGGGTCGCGGATAACGAATAGGCCTGAATGACAAATAGCCGCTTTTCTGAGCGCGGCCGGTGTTTTCTTCGATGAAACGAACACCCATTTCGTCTCCGTTGAGCCTGATGAGCCCGCAGCGTCGAAACACCCGGCCACTCGCAGAAAACAACAAGACAAATTCCTTGAGGCTTAATCCCGCGACAGAGTCGGCTATTATAAGGCGGGCGCCCGTCCTGGAAATATCGAGCAGCGTACACTTACGGCGCCATGATCCGTCGATCGACATGATGTAAACGATCAAGCCCTTCGTGAACGGAACGCGGTCGGATTGCTTCACCGACGTCAATGAGTTCAGGCAGGCGTCGCGAAAGTTCAGAGTTAACTTTACACCGATTGCCGAAGAATTTCGGTGCAACAGTCGATTTTGAACCTTGCTGACTTCGACATATCGCTCGTGCACTCATTTCCCAGGCTTGCAGACATGCAGCTTGCCCCAAATTGCACAACAATTTGCTTTGTGATGAGTGGCGATGATCTAATTCGCTTCAATGGGGTCGACGTCGCCCGAGGATTTGTTGGCATCGGTCATGTTGGAGATTACTTTTCGATGATCGAAAGGACCGGAGCGCGGCTCGCTTCCGTCATCTTTACTCCCGCAATTCATGACCGTAGCTGGCCCGAAACGCGGGGGGCAGGCCCATTATACGAGGCCACACGACCCAGAAGTTTGCCTGCCTTGAACGAAAGCGCTCTCTCTTCGGTGGTCAGCGACCGCTCGACTGCCTCAGCAGGCCATCGTTCGCGGCGAGCGATGTTCTCGTGAATAACTTTGTGACCGGTCGGAATAACCGCACGCGCACCTTTCGACGATCTTCTGCGTCGGGCTTCTGTGCGATAGACCATCAGCCTCCAATTCGCGCAATGCGGCCGCCAAGTTCGATGACCGCATGCTCTCCGATTCGCCTAGCGCGGTAAAGATCCCGTCATCGCCAGCGCTTACTCCAGCGTGTGCGCATCACTCCGATCCCACAGATAATCGCGATGACTGGCAGCGGCGCCAACGTCAACCTCCCGGGCCAGCCGAGCCAACGATGAGCGACTTGCGGGAGCGCCAACGGCGCCCAGAGGCTAACAGCCAAAATTGCAGCGCCCGAACAAAACAGCGGTCTTCCAGATCAGCCAACATGCACCAAGCAAGCCATAGCGGGCCGGGATTTATCGGCGTCGGGACGCTTGACGTTAGCGCGCGCGGCCCGCTGGGTTTGCGCTAGCGTTTGTGCATAATGGGCGTTGACACCACAGGGCCCGCCAATAGCCCACGAATTTCCGGTGTAGAATGAACAAGGATACTCATAATAATTGCAGACTGGTAGAGGGGTCGAGGGGGCAAAAAAGAAACGCCTAATCCGAACTCATCAATTTGGAGATGGAGGAATAGCTGGCCGCGCTCCTGGCTCGTCCTGGCGATTTTGCAAAGACCATCCGAACAAGCCTCCATGCGATTGAGTATTTTTTTCAACCTGTTCACTCCCAAGTTGTTCGTTTTGCGAATCGACTTTCGGAATAATAGTGCACTTCAAAGAATAGATTAGCTTTCCGTCCTCGGTACGACCGATAGGAGCGCACACGTCATCAACCTCAGCCACCAACTTATTTCCTGAGGCTGAAACAACGGTTGTAGACGATAAGACACACAGCGCGACGAGAGAAATTGCCGACATGTGCCCTTTAAAACGATTCAACGAGACGATCTTTTCGCGCACAGCATTTCCTTCCTTCTCACCAAAGGTGGCATCGTTAACTTTCTTAACGATGGGCACATAGAGGAATCGAGCCAAATCCCTGGACGGCCGACAAAAAATACCCCACGACCTGTCAGATCCCAAAAACAGATTCGTCAAGCTTAACACAGAGAATATATTATTCGGCTGCTCATCAGAAATCCCAATATTAGTCCTACCCTCGGTGGAAGCGATTATTCCGCACATTGCTCTACTCCTCCGGCCACCAATGAATCGAGATCGAGAAGTTGGTTTACCTCATCTTCCGACAGCCCGGCCTGAATCGCGAGTTCGCGTACACTTTCGCCACTAGCCAATGCTCTTGTCGCGATTTCTGCCGCAATCTCATATCCCAACAGCGGAACGAGCGCGGTCGCCGACCCTGCACTTTTATTCAGGTTTTGACGGCAAACGTCGGGCTGGGCCTGAATGCCCTCAACACAAAGCTCGGTGAAGGTTTTGATGGCGTTCGTAAGCATCTTCAACGAATTGAAAATATTGTAAGCTATCAAGGGTTCAAATGCATTTAATTGGAGCTGGCCAGCTTGCGCAGCCATTCCGACTGCGAGGTCGTTCGCAATTACCTGAAAACAAACCTGGTTCACCATTTCAGCGATAACAGGATTGATTTTTCCAGGCATGATCGAGGAGCCTGGCTGTCTCGGCGGAAGTCTTATTTCACCTATGCCTCCCTGTGGGCCAGATGCCAAAAGCCTTAAGTCGCTGGCTATTTTTGATAGCTTTACCGCGATCTGCTTTAAAACACCTGAGAAACTAACAAATGCGCCTACGTCCCAACTTGCAGCTATCAAATCAGACGACTGATGAAGATCAATGCCACTGATCCTTGATAGGGTCTGAAGCGCCATAGAACTGAATTTTGATCCTGCATTTATTCCAGTGCCTATCGCAGTTCCGCCTAAGTTGACTTCGTGCATCAATACCCTGGCCTCTTTCAAACGGTCAATTTCACTTCGAAGGACAGTGCCGAATGCTGCTAATTCATCTCCTAAACGCATAGGGACAGCGTCTTGCAGCTGCGTTCTTCCTAACTTCATTATTGTTAGATGGTCTTGCCCTTTCAAGTTGAATGCTTCTGCGAGGTTTTTCAAAGTTTCTCCCAGAAAAATGGACTCAGCGGCGATAGCTATGCGAATTGCCGTCGGGAAGACATCATTAGTGGACTGACTAAGATTTACGTCGTCGTTGGGGTGAAGTTGGTCGTAACGACCCTTCGCTATTCCGATAAATTCGAGGCCTCGATTGGCTATCACTTCATTCATGTTCATGTTTGCAGACGTTCCAGCACCGCCTTGCATCATGTCCGTAGGAAATTGGTCATCCAGCATCCCAGCACGAACGCACTCGCAGGCCCTGACTATTGCATGACACTTGGTCTCGGATAAGCGGCCGATTTCGAAATTGGCTGTTGCCGCTGCCTGTTTCACCATTGCAAGCCCCCTGATCAAACAAGGGTATTGAGAGAAATAATATCCGCTGATTTGAAAATTCTGGACAGCGCGAGCCGTCTGCGCGCCCCAGTAAACCCCCTCGGGAACAATTATTTGTCCTAAACTATCGTGCTCCACTCTGACGATCGACATGCGACTCCTTAATGTAACGAGAGAGTAAATCGTTGAATCAAGGAGATTCGCACGCCCCTCTCGACTGTCTCGTCCACCCTTGTCCAACAATCAGCCACGCCGCATTGCGATTGAACTCACACTGCTCAATCTTTGGACGACCGGACGCTCTAGTCCGCCTATTCTGTCGGCTTAATCAGTGCTTTTCGCCGTAGCGAACGGTAAGCGACCGAAGCTTACGCGACGAGGCCATGACAATCGTTGGAAGCTGCACATCGCAATCTGCGTGACCGCATCGTGAGCGGTTAAGTCAAATGCTGAAAACGGGGGTTAAAATGTCTTCTCGAAATGTCGCCCGACGGCTCTTTGAGCTCGCACTAACATGCTTATCCATATATTCGACGCCAGTCTTCGCGGCAGACCAATCGCCGCCCATTAAGGCGAAACCGAAGCCAATAATCGATGCCCCGTTTTTTTCCTACGTGGATAACCGATTAACTTATGCGCACGTCTTCAACACTACCGACGCAGGCTATTACAGCCCCAAACCCGGTGGAGGCTACAACGGAAAAACCAACATGAACGTGGTCGCGTTCACTCACTTCGATACGTGGGCATATGGTACAAACTTTTTTACGGTTGGCTGGTCGAAATCAGATCACAATGATCCTGCATCTCCGTGTACAAACGTAGGTGTCATAACCAATCCACTTCCAGGAGGAGGCTCCTTCAATGTACCGGCGGATTGCGCTGGCGCACAGAACATGTACGGATTGATCCGAAGCACGTTCGGCTTCAACCAAATTTTCGATACGCAGGCATTCACGGCGGGACCACTCCACAATGTGTCGATCGAGGTCGGTGCGGATGGCGGTTCGCAGGCAACTTATTTTGCGTCCGCTACACGACAGGTTGTTGCCGGCCTACAGTTTGCATTTGACCTTCCGTATCACGGCTACATAAATGTCGCTCCTCTTTACAAATCGGAACTTGGCCACAATGCTTACACACAATGTGGAAGCGTTTTCGCCCCGGCGGTTGGTTGCAGCCCAGATGGTAACGCGCGTTATAAAGATACATGGGCGCTTGAGGTCAACTACGATATGGATCTCGGCTTTCTTCCAGAGTCCGTGCAGTTCTTTTCTATTAGTGGCCGCGTAGGAGTATATGGCCCGAAAGGCCCATTTGAAGGCGTCCCAGGACAAGAGCCAACCAAGACGGAAATCAACAGCGAGCCTATCCGGGTAACTTTCGACGCTGGGCGCGCATTCCTTGGCAAAAAATATGCCCACGAGGTGGATATATGGGCGGCTTATCGATATACGCAAAACCAGTTTGGTAACGACGCGAATTCCGCGCCTTTCGTCTGCACCGTAAATGGAGTGAGTACAAATAGCTGTACGACCAACGCTTACGCCACGGGCATGACGCTAAAATTCTAGTTCTATCCCTCAGCGAAGAGCGAAGGCGCCGCGATGTCCCGCAGCGCCTTTTTTTTCGCCAAAAACTTCTTTTGACAGCTCTCGGCCCTTATACCGTTTGTTTCTTTGGACTTTCAGGCATACTGTACCAGTTCGAGTTGAGTTTAGGCATGATATTTGCTACGCCTCATGGACATCGTTTACATGCAGTAAGTTGGAACGTAGCTAATGCGTAGCGAAAAAACAGCCGGGCCGCACGAAGGCCCAGACTCGGACATTTCGTTGATGCGCCTGCCATCGGAAGATGAGATACGAGGACAGCTAGCGCGCATTGTTTCGAATACCGCTTTCGCCACTTCTGACCGCCCGCGACGGTTCCTAAGTTACATTGTTGATCAGACCTTGGTCGGGAATTCAAAGCGACTGAAACAATATTGCATTGCTACAGAGGTGCTCGGTCGACCGTCAAGCTTCGATCCGGAAATCGATCCAGTCGTCCGACTTGAAGCAGGAAAGCTTCGGCGCGCTGTAGAGAACTACTACCTCCGGGATGGTGCTCAAGACCCAATCGTTATCTCGATTCCAAAGGGAAGTTACGTGCCAACCTTCAGTTGGCCCGCGCTTTCAAATACAAAAATTGAGTCAGCAAATACCCTTACCGCGACGAATCACCATCGCCACAATATTACCTGGTTGCCTGTCCCGGAATTTCATCGCTTGGCCGTGTTGCCGTTCGCAACGGTAGCTCGTGATGCGGATACGGTCGAGTTCAGCCGGGGTTTGCACGATCAGCTAGTCGTAGAACTTGCTCGATACCAAGAACTCTCAGTCTTCGTCGTCGATTCCCTTGGTGAGTATATTGATCCCGCCACTGCGGTACTCGATATTGCAAAAGGCTTTTCAAGTCGCTTTATTTTGTCTGGCAGCATTCGACGAGGGAGCGCCAGTATAAGGACGACGATGCGCTTACACGACGCTACGACGTCATCAATTTTGTGGTCAGAAAGTTTCGACGCAGATCTGAACGATGAAGACCGACTTGCGCCGCAAGACTACATAAGCCGAAGGGTCGCCGGGACCGTTGCTGACTACTATGGAGTAATATCTCAGCAGATAAGCCTAGAGGCCGTCTATGGAGTGGACCGGCCGTGGACTATTAACGTGGCAATCCAGCGCCATCGTTACCTAGCTAAAACGCTCGCGGAATCAGCGTATTATCAGGCTCGACGGGATCTTGATCGAGCTGTGTTGGCCGCACCGCATCACTCGCTACTTTGGGCTGCGCTGGCCCACACCATATTTTACGGTAACGTGCTGGGCTTTCAGGATGACGCTGACTGGCTGTCGCTCGTCGAGAGATATGCACAGCGCGCTTTCGAACTGGACCATCGCTGCGCCTACGCTCATGTAGTGATGGCCTTGCACCGCCTTTATCGAGGCGAATTAGACGAAGTTCGTAATACCTGCGCTCAAATCCTGAAGGATAATCCGCACGCTCCGAGCACCAAGCTAAGTGCGGGCTTCTTCACAGCTTTGGCAGGCGATTGGAACGTCGGAACGGGAATGATCAAAGAGGCTATGCAAAGTCTGCTGCACCCTCCGGCTTGGCCCTATCGCGCCACCTTTCTTAGCTTTTATAATCAAAACAATTACAGCGCTGCTCTTCACGAATTGGCGTCGTACAATAGTCCTGAAAGCTTCACTCCGCCATTGCTGCGAGCAGCAGCTCTCGCTCAACTGGGCAGGATCTCGGAAGCAAGAGCGGCTGCCCGAGAGGTTCTCCGACTCTGCCCGAATTTTAAAGATGTTTCGAACAAATATCTGAAGTATCTCGTCGCGCTACCCGATTTAGCACTGCATCTTCGCGAAGGAATAAAGAAGGCGGGCCTTCTTTCTTAGGGCGATCACTTTTAAGGTTAAGCCGCCACTTTGGTTCAGAATACCGAAAGTTACTTTTTAATCTTTTCATTTCTAAGCATGCTTAGGGTGTCGATCGTCCTCAGGCTGAGGTTTGAGTACCTATATTGGACATTCAACCAGAGTTTTAAAAATGGAAAACCTCGGTATTTTGATCCCTTGCAAGGCGCTCACGCGAGGAAAATCGAGATTAGCTAGCGTGTTGAGCGATGAAAGTCGACATCAACTCTGTCGCTCGTTTCTATTGCGAAGCCTGGAATTAGCCCGCTCGATTATTATTCCTGACCATATCGGAATCGTAAGCGATGATCCCGAGGTACTTTCGATCGGACAGTCATGCGGTGCGCTGAGCGTTTTAGACACTGGGAATGGTTTAAACAAAGCTCTGGAGGATGGGCGTCTGGACCTGCTTAAAGCGCGCCCTTGCGTTAAGCGCCTGCTGGTGATGCCGATTGATCTTCCACTGTGTACGTCATCTGCGGTAAAGGCATTTGCTAAAAATTCCGAAGACGTTGCTCTTGCTGCCGACCGCTCCGGCGTCGGGACAAATATGATTTGTCTCTCGCCGAAGGCCCTAAACAAATTTTCTTTTAGGTACGGTAACAACAGCTTGGCTTCGCATAGGCAGGAAGCCGCGGACCAGCGATTAAGCATGTCTATCGTCGATGAGTTTTATCTCGGCTTCGATATCGACGAACCAGACCATTATAAAAGATGGATCGAGGGCGCCGCGAACGGCGAGCTTGCAGCATAAAGCAATCAGGGCACGAAATTGGGCGCCTCCTGCCAGTCAACGAAGAGCCTTTTGCCTTCTTCTTGCTTAATTCGAACGGACGGCAATTTTCGCTGATCCACTGGACGCTGAAGCTCTTCGACTAATTCCTTCGTCGATACGCCGATCGCTTCGCACTCGCGAAGCGTAAAAGCATAGTACATTTTTGAGATTTTAGCATACCAGATTGCCGCAACGCACATTGGGCAAGGTTCACAAGTAGTGTAAAGTTCGCAATCACTCAAATCTCGGCTCGCCAATCTCTTGCTCGCGTCACGAATAGCCAAGACCTCGCCATGAGAAGTCACGTCAAGGCTATTGCGAGACTGGCTTACCGCCTGCCCCACAACGTTGCCATCCTTTACAATAACGCAGGCGAACGGGCGGTGCCCCGTCTTGCCCATGCCAGCGCGAGCAAGCCTGAATGCTTTACTCATAAAATGATCCGGGTCCGTCAGCATGAAATTCCGCTCCGCTGGTTCCGCTACCTTTAGCTGGCTCATTATGTAAATTATTTTTCCTCTTGCCGACAGAAGCTGAACCGTAGGTTACTTACAGCTCTATCTGACTAACTGATTAGATTGAAGACTAGCTGCGAGCCTTTAGACACCTGGTGCTTCTAGCCAGCAGCATTGCTAGGGAGAAAGACGATGGAAGAAGTTCCGGTCATCGATATCGCAAGTTCGCTTACAGGCGATGCTCAAGCGAAAAAACGAGCGGCTGAAGAGATTCGTAGGGCATGTGAAGAAATTGGCTTTTTTGCAATCACTGGCCACGGCGTTCAGGACTCTCAGATAGATTTGGTAAAAAAACAAGCTCATGCTTTTTTTGCCCGGCCGCTGGAGTTCAAGGAGCTAAGCGGTCAACCACCCGAGAAAATCTGCCGTGGCTATACCCGAGTTGGCAGCCGAGCATTTGCATATTCAATTGGAAAAAAAACTCCACCGGATCTGAATGAAAGCTACGGCATGGGACCGGTTGATTCCGTTCCCGCTCACTTGAAAGGAACGCCAGCCGAGCGGCTCTTCTTCATGCCAAACTATTGGCCGAAAGATATACCTCAGTTCAAAACGGCGTTTGAATCGTATTACCGCTCCATGGAGCCGTTGGCCGCGCACCTGCTTGGTCTTTTTGCATTGGCGCTCGGCCTAGATGAAAGATATTTTGACACTAGAATAAATCAGCACACAAGCACAATGCGTGTCATCTATTACGGCCCCCAAGAGGAACCTCCGGAGCCCGGACAGTTGCGAGGCGGAGAGCATACCGATTTCGGAACGTTGACTATTCTTAAAGCAGAAAACGCTCCAGGAGGTCTCGAAGTTAAAACTCGCTCAGGAAACTGGATAGCGGTCAAAGCAGAACCCGGGGCGTTCGTCTGCAATATCGGCGATATCATGATGAGGTGGACGAACAATCATTGGATTTCGAATTTGCATCGAGTGACTAATCCTCCGCCAGAGCTCTCTAACATTGGTCGCACGAGTGTCGTGTTCTTTCATAATCCAAATGTGGATGCAGAGATTCGATGTGAAAATGGCTTCTACGGTGCGGAGAGAGAAGAACAATACCCTCCTGAGAAATTTGGAGATATCTACCTGAACAAACAAATGAAATCGCAACACATGACGACGGACGATAAAAAGACTGGATCGGCCGGCGTCTAACCTCTATCCCCTGGGTGCCTCGACAGGTCTTTGATCGAGGCACCTGTGTGCTCTGGGATATCTTGTTCATCTCTCGATATAATTCCCTCATATCTTAAATATCGGCACAGAATCATGCTTAGAATCGATGTCCATCACCACATTTCGCCTCCCTATTATGAAGCCGCGCTGAGCTCGGAACACACCGCTGCACTCGGGCTTTTCGGTAAAGCTCCGTTATGGAGTGTTGAGCGATCGTTGGAGTCGATGAACCATTTCTCGATTGATTGTTCGATTTTATCAATTTCTGCACCTGGCTTCTGGTTTGGGGACATCGCTAAAACAAAAGCTCTGGTACGAAAGACTAACGAACATATGGCGTCGATCGTCAGTAATCGACCGTCCAATTTCGGTTTTTTCGCTAGCTTACCTTTGCCGGACGTTGCCGCGAGCTTAGACGAATTAGTTTTTGCTTTTGACACCTTGCACGCCGACGGCATCGGATTAATGAGTAATTATAGCGGCTCCTATCTTTCACAACTTGATTGCGGGTCCATTTTAGAAGAATTGAATCGGCGCGGCAGTGTTGTCTTTGTTCATCCAACGTCAGCGCCCTACGGCGCGCTACCAAGCTATCTTCCTCCTCCCTCGCTCGAATTCCCTTTCGAAACAACAAGAGCCATTGTCGACCTACTTGCGAGCGGGATCCTGACAAAGTATCCGAAGATACAATTCATATTTACTCATGCCGGCGGGACAGTACCCTTTTTGACCGACAGGATCAGCCGGCTATCCAGGAGGCCTGACTTCCGAAACAATGTTCCAGACGGTGTCCCTGCTACGCTATCTAGATTGTTCTACGACACTGCACTGTCCGCGAATCCGCGAGTATTTTCATCGCTTCGGCAACTTGCTCCAAGCGACCAAATACTCTTTGGAACAGATTTTCCGTTCGCAGACGATGCAACCGTGAACGATGCAATACATGGCCTCGAGGCGCTCGGCATGACGCCGCCGGAATCCACCGGTATTTTTGGAGAGAATGCCTTGCGTCTTTTTCCGCGGCTAAGGAGCGCTAAAAGGCCTCATTCCGCGTCAGCGATCATCTTGGGTACACGGCCCGGTTTATAAGCGACGAATATTCGAACGCGAAATCAACGATTGCAGAATGAATTCGTGCAAACTGGTTCAGAGTCATAGGGAGGCTCAAGACAATATCTCCGCGACTGGCGACTAAAATGCCCTTCATCAACATCGCCATATGAAATAGTTGACCAATTTGGCGACTGCTTGCCGGAATGTTCGAAGGTGAGTTGATTACTCCGTTCGTGAAATGAACGGTCCAAAGAGATCCTAGACCTGTGACCTGAATCGGCACACCCGCCCTCTTCAAGTCAGCCCCCAGACGGAGCCTGAACTCTTCACTACGCTGCAAGAACTCGTCGGCTATTGCTTCCGTAAAAACCTCGGTTAGGCCGGCCAGTCCCGCGGCGAGCGTGAGAGGATTATTGTTGAACGTGCCTGCGTGCCGGAGTCCGTCACTCCGCCTAGGATCATAAACTTCCATCAAATCTCGACGGCCACCGAACGCTCCTGTTGGCAGTCCGCCTCCAATATATTTTCCAAGAGTAGTTATGTCGGGTCTCACGCCAAATAGTCCCTGAACACCACCTCGCCCGAGCCGGGACGTTTTCACTTCGTCAAAAATAAGCAGAATCCCGTACTCTGCTGTACGTGTCCGAAGCTCCTGCAGAAACTCTGGCTTCGCCGGTATGTTTCCGCCTGCTCCCAATATGGGCTCCACAATCACCGCGGCAAGCTCTCCCCAGTTCTCGTTTATTGTCGAGACCGCCGCAGCAATATTGTTGTATTCCGACAAAACAACTTCAAAAGGAACATTCGTGGCAGCACTGCCGTTAGGAAATGCAAACACTCCTCCGTGGTAAGCGCCGTCAAAAACCATAATTTTTTTTCGTTTCGTGCTGGCTATAGCAGTTACGAGCGCAAGAAGATTTGCTTCGGTCCCAGAATTGCAAAACCTTACTAATACCATTGACGGAAAGCGATCGGTTAACACCTTTGCAAGTTCCGCTTCTCTGACGGTGGGACCGCCGAGAACAATTCCATCGTGCAAAGCATCGATGATTGCACGCTGAACGGCCGGTTCCGAGTGTCCATATAGCCCGGCAGAGAACTCACCGACACAATCTAGGTAGGTATGACCATCTTGATCAGTAACTTCAGCATCTTTTCCCGCTACAATCGTCAAGGGAAATGGGTTATAATGCAGAACTGAGCGGGTGTTTCCGCCAGGCAAATATTTGGCAGCTTCGTAAGACGCTCTAGCGCTCTTGGGATTGATTTTAAGATACTTGTCGCGAAGGTCCGCCAAAGCGCCTTCAACTGTCTCGTTAGGAATGCGGTTCTTCATAGATTGCCAATCGCTTATATTGTGAGGACAGTTTCTGCCAGTATTTTCAAACCCATGACGAAGTCTGACATTTCCAAATGCTCATCTGGGTTGTGACTTCCGTTACTATTGCGCATTAATAATACCGACGATGGAATACCCTGCTTGCTATACATAGCGGCGTCATGACCGACCGTCGGCATCGATCGAGTTGTCAAATTGAGGTCTCGCGCGGCTTCCGTTGCCGCCTGTTGGAGATGCATATCAAGCTTTACGGCCGACGTGCCAACACGATCGCCGAATCTGAATTCTACGCCGTGCTCCACCTGGAGCTCATCGGCTCGTTTCGCGATTGACGAATAGAGATACTCCATAACTGCGTCATCGGTACCTCCGATGTTCAGACTGAAATTTACTTCGCCTGGCACCTTCGTCATTGCATGTTCGTGCGGATTCGTTTGAAAAATTCCGCACGTGAACACCAAGTCCTGATTACCATTCTCAATTAATTCACTCCAGACGAAGTCCGCATGAGCGAGCAGCTTTGCTGTAGCCAGAACGGCGTCGCGTCTCAAATGCCGTGGAACAGCTCCGGAATGGGCATGCGAACCGATACACCTTGCAAATGGAAAACGGATATTCCCGCGTACCGCCGTTGCAATTCCGACCGGCACCTTTTCGGTTTCTAAAAGGGAGGCTTGCTCAATGTGTAACTCGAGATAAGCTCGAATACCAGAAAGCGAGCTAACCGGTTGGGCGATTGAATCATCTACTATAACGCCGATGGCGCCTAAATGACTGGCGAGGGTTTGCCCAGTATCGAAACGAGTCAGAATGTCGAGGTCGCCCCGCTTCAACAGACCTAACTGAAGTTTACTACCGATGTAGGCAGGACCAAACCAAGGGCTTTCCTCGCATCGAAATCCAATCGTTTTGATCCGAAACTTTGTCTGCGTGTTGGTCCGGCGAAATGCCGCAAGTACAGCGAGTCCGGCAATAACGCCAGCGAGACCGTCATAATTTCCACCGTGAGGCACTGAATCAATATGCGAGCCTATTATTATCTCGTCTTGCAGATCGGCTTGCCGGTCGTCAACGATTTCAAGATTTCCAACGCGATTAAAAGAGGACTTTAAACCTTCGGACCTGGCAAATTCACTTATCGATTCGGCCGCCGCCGTTTCGGAGCTCCCGAACGCAGCACGCGTTATTCCTGGTTTATCCCCGGTATTTGCGGCAATTGTCTCGAAGAGCGCCTTCAGTCGTGGGCCTAACGCTTCAATCTCAGCGATCAAGTTTTCTTGCATTTCTTAGTTCCGACGGAGCGCGTTTCCAGATGTCACCCCTTAGCAGGGTCATGACAGAAAACACGTATAGAACCGTAGGCGCCCGGCTTGACCGGTAGCAAACCTAGCCGACCGGCAATCCCGCCATACAATCGGGCATTCTAATATCAATGCATCGCGCTGCGATGGATCACCGTCAGCTTCGCAAACCAGATGAGAGATTGTCTATGAACCGAGTAGGGTTTTGCTTTCTAGATCGGCCTTCAGCTACGAAGCAACTGGAACTAGTTCAAAAAATCGAGCAGCTCAATTACGAATCCGCTTGGGTTACAGAGACCCGCTTGGCACGGGATGCCTTCTCGGTGTTGGGCGCTTTCGCAGCGGTAACAAAACGCATTCAGCTTTGTACTGGAATCGTGAATTCCTGGACGCGTGGGCCTGCTCTCATGGCCATGACATTGGCTACGCTCGACGAAATGGCCCCCGGACGAGTTGTATGTGGTCTTGGGGCATACTGGGATCCGTTGGCCTGGAAACAGGGAATAGACCGCAAAAAGCCCGTTTCTCAAATGCGCGAGTATCTCACGATCGTTCGTAGACTCCTCATGCTTGAGGATCATGTTACCTTTGAGGGAGAATTTGTGAAGGTTCGCGATATTTCGTTGGATTTAGGCCACGGTGCAACGCGCGAACCGAAAAATGTGAAGCTTTATATTGGCCCAACAGGACCGGTGATGACAGAGCTCACGGGAGAAATTGCTGATGGTGCGCTTCTGAACGGCCTTCTCAGTGCTAAATACACTCGCGAAATGGTGAATCAATTGAACAAGGGAGCCGTCAAAGGCGGGCGTTCATTCGACACCTTTGAGCGTCCCCAACTGATAAATGTTTCGATGTCAAACGACGTCGCTGAAGCACGATACACCGCAAAATACCTTGTTACAAAGTATCTCGGTCAGCAACCTCACGTTGGCAAGGCGAGCGGCTTAGATCCGGAGCTACTCGATCGCATCAACCAGACCATGGGTGGCTGGCCAGCGAAGCCTGGTGGGATTGAAGACGCAATGAAGCTAGTCAGTGACGAGATTGCTGACAGCTTGACTATCTCTGGCACTGCAAAGCAGATCAAAGACCGCACACAAGAATGGATGGACGCCGGCATCTCATACCCGGTTATCCTGCCACTAAGCGAGAATTACGACGAAATCATCGAGAAGCTCGCACCAAGTGAGTGGTGACCATTGAGGATAGGCAGCAAGTAAAATGGTGAGCAACTCGTTTGATCGAGTAATTATTGGCGACGTAGTATTGAAAGACCGCGTCGTAGAAGACGCTTATGTCGGAATAAGCGGCGGGATCATCAAGGCCATCGGTCATGGTGGCCCGCCGAATTCTATAGCGACTGACGATTACAGTGGCTGCCTGCTATTTCCAGGTTTAGTCGACGCGCAGGTTCATTCTGGAAGCCACGAAGGCTATACGGGCTTGGCAGATGCCACCCGTGCAGCTGCAGCCGGGGGGGTGACAACGATAGTCGACATGCCGTTTGATAATCCCCTTCCTGTGGATAGTGTTGCTCGCTTTCGTCAAAAGGTGGATGCCGTCCATTCGCTGGCCATCGTCGATGTCGGCTTGTACGTTACCCCGCCCAAATCAAAGGACTACGCATGGGTTGCAGAACTGAAATCGTTGGGAGCGTGCGCAATAAAGATTTCAACTTACGAGTATCACCCCGTGCGTTTTCCTCGAACGCGTACGGGTGAAATGATTGGTTTGTTCAATGCTGCGGCGAGCGCGGATCTACCAGTCTCATTCCACAACGAAGATCAAGACATTGTGGAATTCTACGTCAATCAAGCTAAAGAACGAGGCGAGACAGGTATTGAAGCACATTGGCTTACTCGACCTCCAATTGCCGAACTCGTGGCGGACGCTCAAGTCCTAGAGCTAGCCTCCCATACTGATGTGAGATGCCACATCGTACATAGTTCGCTAGAATCCGGCTGCACGATTGCATCTGAGTATAAAAAACGTGGCAACGCCGTCACCGTAGAAACATGCATCCATTATTTGACCCTAAATCAAGATGACATGAAAACTCGTGGCGCATTCTTAAAGATCAATCCGCCTCTTCGGTCCGAAACCGATCGAATTGAACTTTGGAAAAGTGTCACGAGAGGCGACATCGACATGATTTCAACAGATCATGTCGGGTGGCCTGCATCGAGAAAACAAGACTCCGATATATTTAAAAATGGTTCCGGTGCTCCTGGCTTGGAGGGTTTCCTGCCTGCTCTTTATACTGAGGCTGTATCGAAACGAAGTTTCTGCCCCACACTCATAGCAAAGCTAGCGTCGGAAAATCCGGCTCGTCATTTCGGCTTCTACCCTCGCAAAGGGTCAATCGCAATTGGCGCCGATGCGGACATAGCTGTCTTTAAAAAGGGAAATAATATTTTTGATCCCGCTCGTTTGGCCTCGAAAATAAAATGGAGCCCTTACGACGGGCGCGCTATGGCAGGTCGGGTCGAAGCCACTTATTTACGCGGTGATCGAATTTATGGCCAAAACACTATTACCGCGAAGCAGGGATATGGACGTTTCCTCGCTCCGCTAAGTTGAATCATAAGTTATTTGGACCGCGATGCTCGCGCGTTGATTGCAGCTAAACATATAACTTCGTCTTCTTCTCCGGTTCCGCCGCTAATTCCTAACGCTCCAATTACTCGCCCGGCTTTCTCAATTGGATGCCCACCATGGCCCGGAACGAGCTTGGTACGACCAATATGAACAAATGCTGAGAATGTTTCCGGCCGTGCTCGGGCTCGTTCCGCAATATCCAACGTTGATACCTTCCAGGCCGCCACACTGAAAGCTTTTGCCTCTGCAATTTGAGGAGTCAGAAATCCAGCCCCATTCATTCTGCGCAAGCCAACTAGATACCCGCTGGTATCAACTACCGCGGCTGAAATTGCCTTATCGATATTGCGTGCCTCATTAACCGCGGCAACGAGCAACGCTGTGGCTTCTTCGTCGGTCATCATCACTTCGTCATCCCCACCTAATTAAGCACGCCACCACCATCGATATAGATCTGCTGAGCCGTCATGAAGCTACCCTCGTCGCCCGCGAGAAAGGCCACCAAGCCCGTTAAATCGTCCGGCACAGCAACTTTCGGGATAAATTTGCTTTTAGCTCGTAGCTCAAGACGTTCTTTGGTAACGCCGCCGGTATCCGTCAAACTCGGATGGACCATATTGACGGTTATGTTGTTCTTTCCGAGCTCGCGAGCGGCACATCGCATTAGGCCGATCAGAGCCGCTTTCGAAGAAGTGTATTGCGTGATCTCGGCCTGAGCCTCACCCACTGTGGCAGAACCAATAAATATGATGCGACCATAATTCTTCGCGACCATGTGGGGAGCGACCGCCGATGCACAAAAGAATGCACCATCTGTGTTCACAGAAAATACTCTCTTCCACTCTTCAGTTTCAGTTTTCCAAAACGGCTGACGCGTCAACCCTTTCCAGATTCCCGCATTATTAACCAGAATGTCTATCTTTCCAAAACGTTCGACCGTTCTTCTTACCATTCCGTCTACCGCGTCGCGCGACGATACGTCTGCTTCAATCGGAATGCATGACTCGTTCTTATTTTCGAGATTTATTTCATCTGCCGCATGTTTCGACTTTTCGTGCGTTATATCGGCCAATACGACAGTGGCTCCAATCTTAGTAAGCTTGCTAACAATGGCGCGCCCGATACCCTCTGCGCCACCAGTCACAATTGCGATTTTACCCGTCAGCATCATTTTAAAGTGTCCTTACCGGTTTAGTTTCTCTTTTGCTCTATAAACTACCAACTTCGCCGTTTATGCGAATCTACGTCTCCGCGAACATAGCCGATGCGCTATGTTCTGCTTGCTTGGCAGAAACCGGCTCATATAAAGTAGTTCTCTGCCATATTTTTCGCTCAACTGCCGATGCGAGCTCAGAGAATCTTTGCGGAGTCATGCTTTGACCATGCACAGCACCCGCCGCACGTGAAATGGATTCGTTCATCAATGTCCCACCGAGATCATTGACGCCGGCGCGCAAGCTCATCTTAACTCCAGCCTCGCCCATTTTCACCCACGACACTTGAATGTTTCTTATTAGCGGATGCAAAACAAGCCGAGAAACAGCGTGCATTAAAATGGACTCCCTCAACGTCGCACCTCTCCGTGATTTTCCTTTCAGGTAAATCGGCGCCTCCATCGGAACGAACGGAAGGGGCACAAACTCGGTGAATCCACCTGTTTCTTTTTGCAAAGATCGAATGTGCAGCAAATGACGGGCCCAATGAACTGGACCGTCTACGTGGCCAAACATTATCGTTGCAGTTGATCGCAACCCCACCAAGTGCGCTGCGCGCATTACCGTAAGCCACTCGGCTGTATTCAATTTATCGGGACATATTATTTGCCTAATAGAGTCGTCCAGGATTTCTGCGGCCGTCCCTGGTAAGCTTCCGAGACCCGCTTGCTTCAGAGTTGTCAGAAACTCTGAGACAGAAATACCCAAAGTCGAAGCGCCATGTTGTATTTCAAGTGGCGAAAATGCATGGACATGAATATCGGGGCAAGCTTGTTTCGCTGCCTTTAAGATCGAAAGATAGGTCTCGCCGGTGTACGACGGATGTATCCCGCCCTGAAGGCATACCTCCGTGGCTCCTGCACTCCACGCCTCCCGGACTCTTTTTCCAATCTCGGAAAGATCCAGATTATAAACTCGCTCATCTCGATGATCTTTGCGCTTTCCTTTAGAGAAAGCACAGAATTGACAGTGAAACGTGCAGATATTCGTATAGTTGATGTTTCTGGTTGTTACAAAGCTAACGCTGTCCCCATTGATCTTCTTCCTTAGGCTGTCCGCGGCTGCAATTACGGCAGTTGCATCACCCGCGCGCGTATTAAAAAGGGTGACAATTTCAGCTTCTGTGAGTTCTTGTCCCGAGCTCGCTTTATCAATCGCGTCATTCAATTTCTTCCGGCCAGGCGTCACGACGGAACGTATTGCGGTCGGATTTGCAAATTCTGCCGGCGTGTTGCTGCCGCCTGGTATCCAATCATCCTCACGAGCGTATCCCTCGGAGTCGGTCAATTTCAGAACAGATGGCTCTATTTTCCGGTCGAGCCACGCGCCTGCATCTCTTGCATATCCGGGATAAATAGCAACACGCTCGATTAAACGCTTGCCTCTCGAACTCATTTCTTTCGCCAACGTATCAATCTGCGGCCATGGCGCTTCTGGGTTGACGTAGTCAACCGTCACTGGCGAGATTCCGCCCCAGTCATTAATGCCCGCATCCACCAATCGGGAGATATTTCCTTCATTGAGGTTTGGTGGCGCCTGAATGCTCGTCGACGATCCGAATGTGAGTCGCGCAATTGCAACAGTCCAAAGCTGATCATCCAACGAGGCTGCGGGCGCGTTGGCCATCAATGTTCCGGCTTTTGGTCGAAAGTTCTGGATAATAATTTCTTGAATATGGCCAAACCTTTCATGACTCCTGCGTAAAGCTAGCAAGCTCTGAATACGTTCACCACGGGTCTCGCCAATGCCAATCAAAAGCCCGGTCGTAAACGGAATACGGTTAGCGCCGGCGTTATCAATCATTTCTAATCGTAGCTTTGGGTCCTTATCGGGTGAGCCAAAATGCGGGCCGCCCCGCGAACTGAGACGATCTGCGATTGTCTCCAGCATTACGCCCATCGACCCCGAAACTCGGCGAAGTCGTTGCATATCAGTCGCCTTCAACAAACCCGGATTTAGATGAGGTATCAATCCGGTTTCTTTCAATACTGCATCGCAGGCAGCGACTAAGTATTCCAGCGTACTCTCGTATCCTAACTCACGAAGGGCGTCTTTAGCTGAGCGATAACGCAGCTCTGGCTTGTCTCCCAACGTAAATAGAACCTCTTTGCATCCCGCGTCTTTGCCCGAGCGCGCGATCCGCAGCACGCTTTCGATGGAGAGATAGGCTGGCGTCGTTTTGTTTGGAGCGTGAGCGAACGTGCAATAATGGCAGACGTCTCGGCAAAGCTGAGTGAGCGGAACAAACACCTTTTTCGAATATGAGATGTTGTCACCGAATTCGCGGTCACGAATTTCAGCCGCGGCATCCATAAGCAAACTTAAATTGTCGCAATTTGCCAAGGATAAGATCGCATCATCGCTCAAACGGGATCCGGACCTCGCCATTTCGATGGTGGTATGATGCGTTAGCACGGTCATCTATTATCCTCTCCACTACGGTCGTCTAATTGCGCTTTATGTTTTTCTTTTTGCCATCGAGGCAGCGAAATCCAGCACGCAGGTCGCGACGCGCTGTTTATCTTCGTTGGTTGTCATGAGAATGCGCTCTTTCCGGATTTCAACTCCCGGAAGTTCGACTTCGTCGTTTAGATCGATCACGAAGGCATCGATGAAATCACGATAGCGATAAGCACAAGCTTGGGCTGACGGTTCAATTCCAAACTCAGTAAATAGTTTTGCGGTGGGCCCCTTGACCGCCTCTCGGGAAATAATCGGAGAAACTCCCACGACGGGGGCCTTCGTCTCTCGAAGGGCTTGTCGCAATTCAGGTATTGCCAGCATTGGCTCAATGCTTAGCATAGGGTTCGACGGGCAAATCACTACGGCATCAGGCGTTTCGTCAATGAGTAAATGCCGTACGTCGTCGTGAAGGCGCGCCAGCTCCGCACCGCGATACGCGATTTCCGACACACTCGGCTCGCATTTTTGGTGAACGAAGTACTCCTGAAACGGCAACCATGTGTTTTTTGATCGAAGGTACGTCCTGATCGAGTCATCGCTGACCGGGATAATTCTCGACCTCACCTTAAATGCTGCTCTGAGATCATTTGTCGTCTCCGAAAGCGACGCTCCTGCGGCCATTCTTGACGAACGCTCGACATGCAATGCCAGATCTTTGTCCCCGAGATTAAACCACGCGTCAGACCTAATTTCTTGAAGAGCTTCCATAAAGCTCCACGTTTCGTCTTTGCGCCCCCATCCCTTCTTCTCGTCCGCGTTGCCGGACAATGTGTACAGTATCGTGTCTATGTCAGGTGATATGTATAATCCCAGCCATCGAAAATCATCTCCTACATTCGCGACAATCGAGATGTCAGAGTTTTCGGCTGCGACACGATCTAACCCAAGTGCAAGCTTTGCTCCACCTACACCTCCACAAAGCGCAACAATCGATTTGCGCTGAGATCCTGAGGTGCCGTTCATCTGAACAGGTCCTCCGCGCTTTTTCGCACCATCGATAAAGCCGGTGACACGTTTTGCGACGGCCCCAATCCACGGACCAAAACTACCGGTATCCGCTCACTCCCCTGTCCCATGACCAAAGATGCCGCTGACGCAATCTCGTCTGCTCGTCCAACGACAGTAGTCTCGAGTATTCTCCCGAACATATCGACTTCACCTCGCCGGTCGTCAGTGCAGTCGATTCCCGCAGCGCCGATCGCTACGCCAACGGTGCCCAGACGCCACGGCCTACCAAAGCTGTCATTGATAATTATGCCGAGGTCTTGTTGTACAAGCTTCTGCAATTCACACCTCAATTGCTGAGCGCTACGATCTGGATGCTCTGGAAGAAGCAGAACCATCTGCGCGTCGGGAAATACGCCAATGTTCGATTTATCTATTCCGGCATTAGCCATAACAAGTCCTAGCTTATGCTCAACTATAAGAATGTCTGGAGCACATCGAACGACGCGATTTGATTGATCTAGAATAACTTGGACCAGCCTCGGATCTTTCCTACATCGAGCGGCAAGGGCTAGCGCCTGCTCACCAGGCTTGACGTCATTCAAATTGACAAAGCGCCCTTCTGATTTTGAAACAATTTTTTGCGCAACAACCAACACGTCATGATGCTTTAGCTGAAGGTTGTTGTCCTTAAGCGCCTGGACAATAGCTTTTGCAAGATCAGTACCGGCTTGCACATCCGGAATACCACTGACCGCTGCGATAGATAAATTCGTCATCACGCCGTTACCGTTTCGAGACTCCCGATATGAGCGAAGTCTGCGTCGGTTAAGACAGCGGACAGCCAGAGTTCCTCGCTCACAGGGATAAAGCCCTACGTCACGGCCGCGTGACGTAGGCAACTACGTTGCGCGCCTATCAAATCCGAATGCCATGATATCAACAGATAGATGCTATCTGACTCAGACATCAGATTGGAGGTATCGGGCAGTTTGCTACCTCAAGCTGGTTCGCAGAGCCTGGCACCGTTTTCTTCAAATTAATGAACGCGGAGCGCTGGTCCGCATGCGTGCGCTAGCTATCAACATAATTAAAACCGCTACCCACGGGAGAGCGGTCAGAAATTGGACAGGAACGTCCGACACCTGGGGCAAATTTAACTTCAAGGCGTCTAACAATCCCATGAATAGCGAACCTGCAACAGCTCCCATCACGTTCCATCGACCCAAAATGACGATTGAGATGACTACAAATCCTCGACCGTCAATCATGTTCGGGACGTAAGATGCTACTGCTCCTAGCGAAAGCGCCGCGCCTCCCAAGCCTGCAAATGAACCGCAAACAAGTAGCGCCGAGGTTTGGATTGCCTTTGGATTTAGTCCTTTGGCCTGGGACTTGTTCGGATCATGTCCTACAGCAGAAATGATGAGGCCAATCTTAGTCCACTTGAAGAGTGCCCAGACAAGCGCTGTCAATCCGATTGCAACATAGTAAAATATATTCTGCAAAAAGAACGCCGGTCCGATCAAAGGGATTTCACTTAGATAAGGCACTGCAATATCTGGAAGTGCTGGCGTGGCAGACGTAACGCCGTTTTGCACAAACAGGAAGTTTGCAAGACCGGGCGCCAATACAAATAGCGAGAATCCTACCAGTATGCCATTTCCACGCAACAGAACCGTGCCGATCGCCATAAGCGAACCGACAAATGCACCAGCCACACTAGCGGCGAGAATCGCGATCAAGAGTCCGGAATCTCCGACGGCGGTGATGTAGGCTATAAAAGCGCCCGCGGCCATCATTCCTTCAAGTCCGATATTCGTTATACCCGCTCTTTCAGAGATAAGCTCTCCCAACACCGCAAGCAAAAGAGGGACCATTAGACGTACGCTGCTGCTTGCAACAATATCGAAAAATTCCATTTCGCGAGTCCCTGCGGAAATTATTGGATTGCTGTTGGGCGAGCTGCGTAGGTAAAAAGAACTACCCCTAGAAACACCTGGGTAATCTCCGGAGAGATCGACGCGCCAATCTGGAGCGCTCCAGCACCGTAGAGAAGCGCCCCCATTAGAAAGGACGACACAACAATCCCAAATGGATTTAATCCACCCAGCAAGGCCACAAATAAACCTGCGTATCCAATGGGGTCAGCAACGCCTGGATAAAGTCGATGGTCAATTGCAGCGACCTGCATCCATCCGGCGAGTCCAGCTCCGGCACCACCTAACATCATCAAGGATATGAGGTATCGATTTGCGTTTACTCCGGAGCGGGCTGCTAACGTGGCATTGCTACTGAACATTCTCAGCCTGTAACCCATCACAGAAGTTGCAAGTATCGAAAGCAGGATCACCACAATGAGAGAGACTATTAGACCAATATGCGCCCTCGTTCCTGAGAATAGTAAGGGTAAGGTGCTGGAGGGCGGCAAAGCCGGCGATTGCGGAAGGTTAGCAAAATCGCTTTGTAGCGGCCCACTCAACAGATAGCTGAGCACCGAGACGGTCACAAAATTCATCGCGAGCGACGATACAATTTCACTTACATTCCACCGCGCCTTTAAATATCCGGGAACAAAAGCAACCGCCGCGCCAGCGATCGCCGCTGCAATCCCACATACACTTATTAAAAGAACACTTGGCGATTGCGGCACTGCCAACGCGATAACAGTGGTTGCGAGAGCGCCCGCGCCAATTTGCCCAGGCGCTCCAATATTATAAATCTTAGCTCGTAAAGACGGTAGCAATGTAGCGGATACCATCAACAACGGTGCTGCACGAACCAATCCTTCGCCGAACGTCCGCAGCGAGCCGAAGGTTGATGTCCAAAGCACCTTCGCAACCAATATTGGATCAGCATGTATGGAAAGTAGAAGACATGCCGTAACCAGCGCCGCTAAACCAATCGGCCTTACTCCATCAGAATAAATAGCGTTCGATACGAGCGATCGCCTATCCGACGCGATCATATTCGATGCCTCCCATCATTCCACCTAGAGCATGAAGTCCATCTTTATGAAGATCCACCTCGCCAACGACTCGACCGGAGAAAAGCACGACTATGCGGTGGCAACTCTGAACCAGTTCATCAAGGTCTGAGCTAATCATAACGACGCCGGATCCGGCTCTACAAGCATCAAACATTGAATCTCTAACATCTTGAATAGCGCGCACATCGAGCCCTCGAAAAGGGTTATGCGCCACGACTAACGATGGCGTTTTGTCCAGCTCTCTACCAACCACAACCTTCTGTTGATTTCCTCCCGAAAGCATCCGAACAAGGGTTTCCGCTTTGGCGCCGCGAATTCTAAATCTGTTTAGAATTCCGTCGACGTGACGCCTGACGTTAGCGTGACGGAACCAAAGACCGCGTAAGAATTCGGGCCGGCTCTGTAAGTGAACGAGAAGATTATCTTGGATGCTCAGGGACAACGCGAGCGCATCACGGTGACGATTTTCTGGAATGTAGGCTACGGAACCGTTGTTTTTTTGACGAATGTAGCCCGAGGTAAGCTGAACCAAACCAGCCATAACTTCTGCTAAAGTCGTCTGACCGCTTCCGACAACCCCCGCAATGCCCACGATCTCCCCGGAAAAGACCGTGAGATTGACATCGGATAAGCCTGCCTCTGATTTATAACGAGCAGGCGCTGAGACGCCGGACAAACGACAAACTTCTACTTTTGGACCCTCAAACGCTATTTCGTCTCTCGCTCCCAACGCTACTTTAATTAAGTCAGTCGGAGCTGCCTCAGCGATCGATCCGGATGACGATCGGGACCGGACAACATCCCCTACCATGTCGGCAGCTAATGCAGTTACGGTTGTGTTGCGAGCGGCATAAGTCGAAACCAACTTGCCGCGACGCATTACTGATATACGATCTGCAACGTCACGCACTTCGTTCAGCTTATGGCTAATATAGAATATTGCTCCACCCGTTCGCGTAAATTCTCGCATGATCCCGCCGAGAGCTTTAGCGTCATCCACGGAAAGCGAGGCGGTAGGCTCGTCAAGGATCAAAATTCGGGCGCCTAAAGCGAGGACAATTAATATCTCCAAGCGCTGGCGTTGGCCCATCGCTAAAGATACCACCGGAACGTCAGTAGCGATCTCGGTGTCGAACGTTTCTGCGAGGAGCCTTAGACGCTTCGACGCCGACGGTGTATCAGACCAAAACCCGCCACGCTCGGCTAAGATGAGATTTTCCGCGCCGGTCATCTCATCGATCAGACCGCCCTCTTGTTCAACAAATCCAACACTGGCGCGATAGCCTTGATGAGCTCGTTTGATCTCAATCGTCGCACCGTTGATAACCAGCGTTCCGGCGTCTGCCGCAAAATGCCCGCCGAGAATTCGCATTAACGTGGATTTTCCGGCTCCATTCTCTCCAATGATGGCATGAATTTCACCTGAATTGAGTTCCACACTCACATCTTCGAGCGCGACCAAATCGCCAAATCGCTTTGAGACCTGGTGCATTTGGACGATCGTGCTATGCGCAAACATCTCTGTAATCCGATCTCGCAGAATTGGAGGTCGGGCCAACACAGTTGACCCGACCCCCGGCTGATCAGCGCATGCCCGGATGAGACTTGCTGTCCGGCAGAGAAATCTTCTCCGATGCGAGGTCGGCAACCATAGCCTGGAAGCCCTTTTCAAGTTCAGGATTTACTGCATCAATCCCTTTGAAGTCGGGAACTTTTAGACCGCCGTTTCCGAATGTAAGATCGAACGATTTTGCTTTAATAATGCCCGTACGTTGTTGATCGACAAGATCGGCCAGAACGACGCCGAAATCCAGCATAACGTTGGTCACCGTAGCCGTGGGGGCCCAGCGACGATCTCCTCCGATTAGAGCGCAATGTGCTTTACTTGATTCACAGAGTCGAAGCCCACCTACCAAGTCAGAAGTCCCGGAAATCAGGAAAATATTCTGAATCCCTTGATCTAAAAGCGATTTGACCTGTTCTCTGTTTGCTTGCGTATCCGTAAAGCTGTTGGTGTTGACTAGGGTAATTTGGGCGGATGGGTTGGCCGCCGTAGCACCGAGCTTGCATCCCTCCAACTGCTCCGTTTCAAACGGCGCTTTTTTTGCACCCACAACACCGAGACGGCCGTCCTTGGAGAGCTTCGTCAGTAGCCAGCAATTCGCGTAGCCGATCTCCAGATAACTCGCGGTCACAGACGAAAGATTTGGCTGACGCGTAACTCCGAATGTTGCCGCAACCATCGGCACCTTGGGAAAGTCTGTAGACAGATTCTTTGCGACATCGGTCAGCACGAAAGTTGTAAGACCTACGACGTTGACTCCCGCATCGATCATTTGGCGGGCTACCGGTTCTGCACGCACCGGATCAAATGCATCATAAGTTTCGATTACTTTTAGAGACGGATCCTTCCGTTTCATAGCCTCGACGGATTCATGCCATGCGACAGCCCATGGATTAACATCCGGACGCGCCTCTTCAATGAGTCCGATAGTTACTTGCTTGCTCGCTGCGGCTTCCTGAGCCAACGAAGGTGAAGAAATAACAGCTAAGGCAGAAATAACCGCTGCCCGACAAACGGCATACGATATCGAATTAAAAGGAAATGTCATACAGTCGCTCCCTCGGTATGGTTTCAATATGCGCCAGTGACGTTCCCGGTTCGTCAAACAAACGCGGCTAAGACTTCCAAGCAAGTTGAAGCAAACAACGCTCCGTCTGCAATTCTTCTTGCCAATCCAACTCTTTAAATTTTGACCGGCGTGCCAAGTTAGCTACCGTATTTTTTATGATAAATCATTCTCGCCACAGATGCCGCAAGGAACATATTTTCCATCACGACTGATCGCAAAGTGACCAACCCGTGCACATAAATTCATTAAAAATATAAAAGTGGGGACCACATGCGAAAAATCCGAATAGCACGGGCCAATTCGCCATGGCGAAGGTCCACGCGTAAGCTACGCATTGCGCGCGTATGCAAACCTTTTCAAAGGGAAAACATCGAGGCTAAGCAAGCCCCGTAATTCGGATTCCTGCCCCTGCGACCTTATAGGTCCGATTGATGCTAATCAAAACGGAGGTCAGCGCTTCAGCCGCTGCAGAATTTGCCAAGCCGCCCCCGTCAATACCGCGGTTTCCGATTTCGCCCGCGAGATCGATTACAATACTCTTCGCGTCTCTGTCATTTCCAAAAACCAGCACATCGCAATCGACTCGGTTGCCGGCTTGGAGTTTCGCTGCTCCTACATTATGAAAGGCTGCAACAACTCTTACAGTCTCTCCTAATATTGCTTGAGCCGATAAGGCTGCGGATCCAGTTGACGGCAACTGAACGACCGAGACTTTTGGAGGAACTAGCGGGACTACGGCATCAATCAGTATCTTACCTTTAAGCTCGTGCTTAAGATCTTCCAAGACAATCGCATGCATGGAATACGGAACGGCTAACACGACCAACGATGAACTTCTCGTCGCTTCAACATAATCTGCCGCTGTGGCGTTTGGTCCGATTTGGGAACAGACAGCAGCGGCTTTTTCTTTCGACCGAGAACCGACAATGATTTTGTGGCCCGCTGACGCCCAACACTTTGCAAGCCCCGATCCGAGGTCGCCCGTGCCGCCTATTATGGCAATCGTTCTCTTATCGCTCATAGTTATGGCCTTTCCTGCGCGGTTGCGACTGTCAAATGCGAGTCGGGACAGCTACGTTTTAGCGATTGCACATCGCTTATCTCTTTTAGAGCGTTGGCTGTGACGATTCTGTTCGATTTAGTATGTCAAAGATCAAAAGACGAGTTGAGCCTGCTACCGTAGTATTCCTTATGATCATGCCGTCGGAGAAATCATGAAGACGTTCTTGTGTCTTAGTTCGGAGGCCGAAACTCTATGGTTCTGTTCCGGTAGGTCGCTGAACGGCCGGGCGAAAACCGCAGTTACGAGTAACCCGCCCAAGCCATCCTCCCGCTCCAGAACCGGAACGGCTGCTTGGATTTCGTTCTCCTCATGAACAATGAAGCGATTGGCGGTCTCCCCTCCCTCGATCACCGTCAGGCGATTGCCTGTATCCAACTCTTTGATTGCGGCGCGCTTGTAGACGGCCTGCTTTCCCCATAATCGAAGTTCGATGGTCTCGACGCTCTCGTCGAACACCAAAATGTAGGGGATCGCTTCAAATGGGAACTCCGATTCAAGTTCGTCGGCATCTACAGTTTCATCAGTTCTGTAGACGTACTCGGTCCAGTCCGTCGGCGCGACGCCACTTCGCGCTAGTGATCGTTTCAGTGCCCCAAGCGACCGTTGCATTGCATCGCCCACCTGCTCGGCGCTATCTCCGGAACGGTCGAGGTCAAATTCAAACGCGTTCCGAACACCGTCGTCGTCACACAACGTTCCTTTGACTCGAACCTGCTTCCACTCAAAGCTAAATACATGATAAATCACATAGACCAGATTTGATAAGATATCCGACCGTGCCGAAATGGCGCGGAAGAGATTCGAGCAACCACTAAAGACGGGACCTTCCGCGGTCACGGACAATGATGGGAAGAAGAAGCAGAAGAAATTCGAGGAGCGATTTGAGACCAGATCATCTGCGGTCGTGAAATCGCTGGCATGGAACGTCCGTCGCCGGCGAACAGAGCGGGGCTGGAGTCAGGAAAAACTAGCGGGCAAATGCAAGAGTGAACAGCAGTCGGTCAGCCTCATTGAAAGTGGCCGGGCAAATCCCACCGTAATGATGGTCGAAAGCATCGCCAACGCACTCGACGTTCCCTTCACGGACCTGTTCGAAGCGCCTCCTCGTCTCCGGCGCTCGAACAGCCCGGCGAAATGATGTGTCCAGACCAATGGGCAAGCAGTAGCGCCCAACGAGGCTTGAACGCTTCAGAAGCGGGGAGCTGAGACCTCAGTGCCGGCGCCCTCCGGGATAGCGGGTGCGACCGTCACGGCCCGACCCGGCGGGAGCTCATTCTGGTCCTCGTCGTCCGCGATTTCGGGAATCGTTGGTTGGTTCCGGCGTTCTCGTTAGGGCAGCCTGATCAATGTTTCGGCTGCCGGTCAGCCGGCCGCGAGGACTAGCTTTCAAGCCTTGCTGTTACGTGCTCAGCGCGGATGGCTGTGTGGTACGCCAATCTGAAGCTGGAACGGCCCCTCGTGGGCGCGAAAGGGGGACGTCCCAGACTGGACCCTAAAGCGGTTACCGTTCGACCTGGAATTTGCCTTCCGCTCCAGGACGAATGATGGCATCTTGCATCGACCACAGGGCTACACCGTGGGGCTACACCGTCCGAATCCGGGCGTGCAGGAAAGCCTTATTTTGCAGGGGTTTCTCGAAGTCAGAAACGTCTGGCGGAGAGGGAGGGATTCGAACCCCCGATAGGCTTGCACCTATGCCGCATTTCGAGTGCGGTGCATTCGACCACTCTGCCACCTCTCCAGGCGCCATAACGGGTGATTTGCTCGCCCATCTAAAGCGTTTTCAGGCGACGTGGAATCCGGTTCGCGTGAAGAAAAACGCGCCAAAAAAGCTGGAAGCGCCTTCTAACCGCAAAACCAGTGCCCAATTCCGCTGAATGCGCTCCGGTCGGGCCGTGTTCTAGGCGAGGAAGGCTGGCCAGACAAGGCGCGTGGGGCAAGAATTCGCCCCTTGATCGCATAGGGGAACATCCAATGGAGCACTTGACGGTTCATGCCAATGGAGCGGCCTTCCATGTCGTGCGGACCGGCCGGGGACGCCCGCTCCTTTTGCTGCACGGCTGGCCCGAATTCTGGCTCACCTGGGAGCCGGTCATGACCCGGCTCGCCGATCGCTTCACGCTGCTGGCGCCGGACCTGCGCGGTTTCGGCGACAGCGACAAGCCCGATGGGCCGTTCGGACCGGACCAGCATGCCGCGGACATGCTGGCGCTGCTCGATGCGCTTGATCTGCCGCAAGTCGGCATCGTCGGGCACGACGTCGGCGGCGCGGTGATGCAGCCGCTGGCGCGAAACGCGCCGGAACGGATCGCCGGATTGTTTTTCTTCGACTTCGTCTATCCCGGCATCGGACCGCGAATGGCCGAGCCCGAGCGGCTCAACAATATCTGGTATCAGTCGTTCCACCAGATGGAGATGGCGCCCGCTTTGGTGGGCGCGACGCGCGAAAGCTGCCGCCTCTACATCGGACATTTCCTGAAAACCTGGTCGCACCGCAAGCACGCGTTCGACGGCGTGCTTGACGCCTTCACCGATAATTTCCTCAAGCCTGGCAACCTTGCCGGCGGATTCGCGCATTACCGCGCGTCGCATGCCGGCCGGGTCAGGATGATGAAGGGCGAGGCGCCAGATTTGCCGCCGATCGATCTGCCGACCTGCATCCGCTGGGCCGAGCATGATCCATTGTTTCCTTACGCCTGGACCGATCGCCTGGGCGAGACCTTCTCCATAGTCGACGTCGCGCCCTTCAGGGACGTTGGACATTTTCCGCATCGCGAGGATCCCGACCGCGCAGCCGCGGAGATCGCGATGTTCTTTGGACGTATCGGCTGGAGTTGATCAACTGAAGCCGCGGCTGACTGAGCAAGCCCGCGATGAAAGAGTGGGACCGCCAGACGCGATAAAAACCGGCGGTCCCGTGTCGCATCATTGAAATTGCGGCTTGGAAGTGCGGCTTCGCAAGCCACGTGAGCGACGATGTAACGGTAGCGCCGGGCCCGCCGGCAGCAATGAAATCCCGGTCTTAACCTAACCGATCAAGGTTACCGGCCAAGGCTGCGGGCAAGGCTAAAGGCAGGCCTTAATCCTTGCTTTTCTTGGCTTTCTTCTCGTCCTTGTCGTCTTTGTCTTTGGCCTTCTTGTCTTCCTTGTCCTTGCCGTTCTCTTTCCTGCGGTTGGTAAAGCGGGCATTGCCTAACCCGGTGCCGATGGTCAGCACACCCCAATGTTCGACGTCCTGCATGAACGGCACTTCGGAGAGGCCCTGCGCCACGCCGTCATTGTGCATCAGCACCGCCGTGTCGTGATCGCCGATCTGCGGAATCGCCTCGACCAGGCTCGCCGGCAGATTGAATTTACTGCTCTCCCAATTGCCCGGCAGGTTCTGCGCGCCCTTCTCGATCGAACCGTCTTCGTTGATCACGCCGGGACAGGCGATCCCGATGAACGGCGCGAGTTTCAGCCCTTCGGTTTCGGCCTCCGCGATCAGATCCTTCAGCATCTTGACCAGCCGCTTCACCGCGCCTTCGCGCGTCGGCTCATCGTCGGCATGCCGCCACAGCTCGGATTTCCACACCGTGGCCTTCGACAGGTCAGGCGCTTTCTTCCAGCGCGTTTCAACTACGCCGCAGCGGATATTGGTGCCGCCTATATCGACCGCGAGGATGCTGTCATGCGCTTCGAAAATCCACGATGGCGCCAGATGCAGCGTGCCGATCAGGCCGGCATCGTCAGGGTGAAAACGGATCGGCACCAGATCGATCTTGAAGTCTTCGGCCTTGAGAATGATATCGGTGCGCGCGATGGCGAGTTCGCCGACCCGGCTCTGCCGAAACCCGCCGCCGACCACGATGCGCTCGGTATCGGCCCAGGCCTTGGTCTTGAGAAACCGCCGCGTCACATGAGCCAGCTCCTGCGCGAACTCCTCGATCGCGCCGTGCACCAGTGCCGCCGCCTGCACGTCGTCGCCCACCAGCGCTTCGTCGAGGGTGCTCTTGGCGATCGCTTCGGCGGCCTTGTCGCCGAGGGGATCGTCGCCATTTTTCTTCAACGGCTTGCGCAGCGTATCGAGGATCTTGCGGAAGGCGCCCTTGCTGGCGCGGTCGCCGAGAAAACCCTCGTCGTTTTTCAGCTCGATATTGAAGCTGTCCACGTCCACGGACGGCAGACGGGTTGCGCCATGACGGGCGATGCCCGTGGTCGTTACGATGTCTTCAGCCATTTTTGCCCTTGCCCAATCAAACGTCCGGTACAACGGACGGGGAACCCGTTGGTTTCATGGGCTTCCCAGGAAGGCAGAATTGGTCCAAAAAGGGCCGAAATCCCTTAGATTTGGCCCAATTTCGGCTGGCTTTGCCTTGACTTGACGTCCCCGCAGGCTATAAGTCTGCACAACCCGGCGCGGGATTTTCTCGCGCTGTTTGTTTTTGCGCGGGTTTTAAGGGATCGCTCACTTTAGGGATCTCTGACGCGCGGAAATTGAACCCATAACGACTGAATAAAAAGCCAGCCCGGATTCGTCCGAGGCCGGGATCGAACACGAAGGAATTAAACGATGTTCGCAGTCATCAAAACCGGCGGCCGGCAATACCGTGTCGTTCCGGATGATGTGCTCGAGGTAGGCAAGATCGCCGGCGATGTCGGAACGATCGTGCAGCTTGGTGAAGTTCTCCTGGTCGGCGGCGATTCGCCGGTGCTTGGCACCCCCACGGTTGCCGGTGCCTCGGTTGCAGCCGAAGTGCTGCTCCACAAGCGCGGCCCCAAGGTCATTTCGTTCAAGAAGCGCCGCCGCAAGAATTCGAAGCGCAAGCGCGGCTATCGCGACGAGATCACGGTGCTTCGCATCACCGAGATTCTGACCAACGACAACAAGCCGACCGTCGGCCCGCGTCCGAAGCGGGAAAAGGTTGTTGTCGCGCCCGAGGGCGACGACGACGAACCAAAGGCTGCGAAGAAAAAAGCGCCCGCGAAGAAAACGGTCGCCAGGGCCGCAGCCAAACTGGCGGCAAAGAAGGCTCCGGCCGCGAAAGGCGAGAGCGATAAAAAGTGAACGCTTCAGCTTAAAAAGTGAAGCGCGACATAAATTGAAATGATTCCGTCAAGGAATCGATCTAAAGATTAAATCGAAGTTTGGAGACGGGCCATGGCTCACAAAAAAGCAGGCGGTTCATCGCGTAACGGTCGTGATTCGGCGGGCAAACGCCTTGGGATCAAGGCCTACGGTGGCGAACATGTGATCCCCGGCAACATCATTGCGCGCCAGCGCGGCACCACATGGCATCCCGGCCTTAATGTCGGCATGGGCACGGACCATACTCTCTTCGCCAAGATCGAAGGTCGTGTCGAGTTTCGTGCAAAAGCCAATGGCCGCACTTTCATATCGGTAGTTCCGATGACGGAAGCCGCGGCCGAGTAAACGGTGGACAACATGAGTCCGCCGGGTCCTGTTGAACCGGCGGAGCTCCTGGAGGCTCCAAAGGGGAGGCGGGAAACCGGCCTCCCCTTTTTGTTGCGCTTTGCTTACAGGAGCCCGAGATGCTGCAGGACATCCCAACCCCGACATTACGCGAGGCGAGAAGTTGCGTCCTCGAGACCGAACGGCTGACGCTGCGCAGGCCGACGCTCGCGGACGTAAAAGCGATTGCAAATCTCGCCAATGACCGCCGCATTGCGGAGAATACCCGCCGCTTGCCGCATCCCTATCTGCAAGAGCATGCCGTGGAGTTCGTCCGCGCGATGGCCGATGGCCAACGCGAGACCGTGTTCCTGATCGAGAACAATTACACACCGATCGGCGTTGTCGGCATCGATTGGCGCGCGCCGGACGCGCCGGAACTTGGCTACTGGCTCGGCGTCGAGCACTGGGGCCAGGGTTTTGGCACCGAGGCCGCGCGCGCGGTGATCGACTTCACCTTCGAGGAGTTCGATGCCGAGCAACTGATCTCCGGCGCCCGCGTCGCCAATCCTGCGTCGCGCAACATCCTGGAGAAATGCGGCTTCCAGTGGAGCGGCGTCGAGCTGCATCGCTTCGAGGCGCTGGGATCGTCGACGCCGGTCGACTGCTTCCGCCTGTCGCGCGGCGTCTGGTCGTCGCTGAAGAGCTGGGGCAATTCGACGCGGCGTGAGCGGTAGTCCCGCTCTCTCCGATGTCGTCTTCGCGAACGCGGGGACCATAACCACCGATATTTGTTGCGGCACGAGATAGCCGCTCCAGCTTCGCGCAAAACCAGCTCTGTGGTTATGGATCCCGGCTCGCGCTCTCTTCGTTCGCTTGGCCGGGACGACAATGATGCTGGGGTTTGCTTGGCGCGCTTACACCGGCGGGCTAACCGCTGTCTCCCGGCGTCCCAGATCCCGCTCGCGCAGGAAGATGTAAAGCCCGGCGCCGATGATGATGGAGGCGCCGATGATCGTCGCCGTCGACGGCACATCGCCGAACACGGCGTATCCGAACATCACGGCCCAGACGATCATTGAATATTGATACGGCACCACGACGCTCGCCGGCGCGAGCTTCAGCGACCGATTGACGCACAACAATGCGCTCACCGAAATGCAGCCGGCGGCGGCGAACAGACCGAGGCTGCCGAGATCAGGCGTCACCCAGCCGATCGGCGACAGCAGCGCACCGAGCAGAAAGGTGCCTGCGAATTGCGACGACGCCAGCACGATATCCGGCGTCGCCCGCAGCGAGCGGGTGATCAGCATCAGCACGGCAAATGATGTGCTGCCGCCGAGCGCGATCAGCGCCGGCCAGCTGACCGTCTGCGATGAGGGACGCAGCGCGATCAGCACGCCGCAGAAGCCGATCAGGATCGCGCTCCAGCGCCGCCATCCGACGCGCTCGCGCAACACGATTGCCGACAGCGCGGTGACGAAAATCGGACAAGCCAGATAATAGGTGATGACGTCGGCCAGCGGCAGATAGACCGTCGCCAGAAAAAAGGCTGCGACTTCGAGCGTCGAGAGCACGACCCGAAGCAATTGCAGCCATGGCCGTTCCAGGTGCGTGAAGGCGTTGCGATTCCGCCATATCATCGGCGCCAGCACGATCAGCGCCGCACAGGCGCGCAGCCACAGCAATTGCCCGACCGAATAGGTCGCGACCATGAACTTTCCCAGGGCGTCGCCGAACGAGAACATGAAGATCGACAGCAGCATCAATCCGATGCCGGCAAGCCGCGCCGAGCGCTCGTCATTGTGGGTCGATATTTTCGCGAACAAAGTCATTGATGACTGCAGGTTGCTTCTCGCCCTCGTCATGGCCGGACCAGTTCCGGCCATCCACGTCTTTCGGGCAGTGCCGTTTTAGAGACGTGGATGCCTGGGACAAGCCTTGTGCTCGGGCCGGCATGACAATTGAAGTGATTGCCGTGGCATCCGCGCCACGATACCGGTACGCGCACCGCTGACATTGCAGGAAATCCGCCATGACCGACTTCGATCCCGCCGAGCATCGCATGGTGCCGCAACAACGCTGGTTCGAGGATTTCGTGGTCGGCGAGCGTTTCGTGATCCCGAGCCGCACCATGACTTCAGGGGTGTTCGCCGCGTTTCAGACTGCGAGCGGCGACACCCATCCGGTGCATTACGACGTCGAATATTGCCGCGCCCGCGGGATGCCGAACCTGCTCGCCCATGGTTTCCAGACGCTGGTCCACACCGCGCCGGGCGCAGGTCTGTTTCCGTACATGGTGGAGGAATCGCTGGTCGGCTTTCTCGAGCAGTCGAGCCGGTTCCTAAAACCCGTCTACGCCGACGACACCATTTATCCCGCGCTCGAGGTAACGGAACTGACCGCCGGCCGCACCACGGGCACCGTGACCCTGCGCAGCACGGTGTTCAACCAGCGCCGCGAGCTTGTGCTGGAAGGCTTGCAGAAATTCCTGATCCGCCGGCGGCCAGCCCTGGCATAGGCTGGCGCTCGCGGGAACGCTGAATCATCAAAAAAGTCGCAAAAGTTAAGGCTTTTTGCCGATATCGGCGCTTGAGGGTTGCCGCATCGGCACCCCTGCCTTACCTATCATTCATGAAATTCCTCGATGAAGCCAAGGTCTATATCCGCTCCGGCGACGGCGGCAACGGCTGCGTGGCGTTCCGCCGCGAGAAGTATGTCGAATTCGGCGGACCGAGCGGCGGCAATGGCGGTCGCGGCGGCGACGTCGTCATCGAAGTGGTCGACGGCTTGAATACGCTGATCGACTATCGCTATCAGCAGCACTTCAAGGCGCAGAAGGGCACCAACGGCATGGGCAAGGACCGCCATGGCGCCAATGGCAAGTCGATCACGCTCAAGGTGCCGGTGGGAACGCAGGTGTTCGACGAGGACCGCGAAACGCTGATCCATGATTTCACCACGCTCGGCGAAAAATTCGTGCTGGCCGAAGGCGGCAATGGCGGCTTCGGCAACGCGCATTTCAAATCATCCACCAACCGCGCCCCGCGCAACGCCAATCCCGGCGAGGAGGGTGACGAACGCTGGATCTGGCTGCGGCTGAAACTGATCGCCGACGCCGGCCTCGTCGGCCTGCCCAATGCCGGCAAGTCGACATTCCTCGCCGCCGTCAGCGCCGCCAAACCCAAGATTGCCGATTATCCGTTCACGACGTTGCATCCGCAGCTCGGCGTGGTCGACGTCGACGGCCGCGAATTCGTGCTGGCGGATATTCCCGGACTGATCGAAGGCGCGCATGAAGGCGCTGGCCTCGGCGATCGTTTTCTCGGCCATGTCGAGCGGTGCCGCGTGCTGCTGCATCTGGTGGATGCGACCTGCGAGCACGCCGGCAACGCCTACAAGACGGTGCGTACCGAGCTTGAGGCCTATGAAGGACATCTCGCCGACAAGATCGAAATCGTCGCGCTGAACAAGATCGACGCCGTGACGCCGGATGATCTGAGGAAGCAAAAAGATCGGCTGAAGCGCGCCGCCAAGAAGACGCCGCTGCTGATGTCAGGGGCGACCGGCGCGGGCGTGAAAGACGCGTTGCGCGCGCTGGTCGAAGTGATCGGTGAAGCGCCGGTATCCATCAAGGCCAAGGGCGCCCAGGCCGAACCTTGGGCGCCTTCGACGCCGTAAGGCTGACTTGTATCGCCGGCGTAGCTACTGCAAAACATCCTCAGCAGACGGGGATGGAGTTCACGTCACAGCGGCGATCCCTGACTGTTTCATCTTCTCTTTGAACGTGCTGAAGATCTTCACGATGTCCCGCCCAAACCTGAAAAATTTTCGCCGCATCGTCGTCAAGGTCGGCTCCTCGCTGCTGATCGATTCCGGCGCGGGCGAGGTTCGGGCGCCATGGCTCGCCGCGCTCGCCGCCGATCTGGCCAAGCTGCACAATGAGGGGCGCGAACTGCTGATCGTGTCGTCCGGCTCGATTGCGCTGGGGCGCAGCCGGCTGAAACTGCCGCGCGGCACGCTGAAGCTCGAGGAAAGTCAGGCCGCGGCCGCCGTGGGGCAGATCGCGCTGGCGCGAATCTGGTCCGAAGTGCTGGGACATCATGGCATCGGCGCCGGCCAGATCCTGGTGACGCTGCAGGACACCGAGGAACGCCGCCGCTATCTCAACGCGCGCTCGACCATCGCCAAGCTTTTGGAATGGCGCGCGATTCCCGTGATCAACGAAAACGACACGGTTGCCACCAACGAAATCCGTTATGGCGATAACGACCGCCTCGCCGCGCGCGTCGCCACCATGGCAAGCGCCGACCTCCTGATCCTGCTGTCCGATATCGACGGCCTTTACGATGCACCGCCGGCCAGCAATCCCAACGCAAAACTGATTCCGATCGTGGACTCCGTCACATCGGATATCGAAGCCATGGCGGGTGCTGCGGAATCGGAACTGTCGCGCGGCGGCATGTACACCAAGATCGAGGCCGCCAAGATCGCAACCACGGCCGGTACGCATATGCTGATCGCCTCGGGCAAGATCGAGCATCCGCTGCAGGCGATTGCCGACGGCGGGCGCTGCACCTGGTTCCTGACGCCGGCCAATCCCGTGACCGCGCGCAAGCGGTGGATCGCAGGCTCGCTCGAGCCAAAGGGCACGCTGACCATCGATGCCGGTGCGGTGAGTGCGCTGCGCGCCGGCAAGAGCCTGCTGCCGGCCGGCGTGATCCGGGTCGATGGGCAATTTGCCCGCGGCGACGCCGTGGTGGTGCGCGGCCCCGATACCCATGAGATCGGCCGTGGCCTCGTCGCCTATGACGCCGAGGATGCCGAAAAGATCAAAGGCCGCTCATCGCCGGATGTGATGGTTATCCTCGGCATCAGCGGACGGGCGGAAATGATCCACCGCGACGACCTGGTGATAGGCCCGAGCGGGGCATTTTCCGCGAACTAGGCCATTGGCCGAGCGGATAAAACCCGGCTAGCCGCGATCCCGCCCAAAGGCCCTGCCCGCCCGTCAGCCATGCTGGTTCCGCGCCTCGCGCGGCGGCGATTTCCGTGCTAGGACATGGCCTTAATTGAAGCTGAGACCGATATGAGCGCGTCGCTGAAAGCCATCGACGGAACTGCCGAGCTGCCGTCGCTGATGGCTGATCTCGCCACGCGCGCGCGCGCCGCGGCGCGGGTGCTGTCGCTCGCTTCGCCCGAACAGAAAAACCGCGCGCTTGATGCGATGGAGCGCGCGATCCGCGCGCGGGCTTCCGCCATTCTTGCCGCCAATGCCGAGGACGTCGCGGAAGCGCGCGCCAGTGGCGCGACTTCCGCCTTCATCGATCGCCTGACGCTGACACAGGCGCGCATCGATGCCATGGCCGACGGCATCAGAACCGTGCGCGATATCGCCGATCCCGTCGGCGTGGTGACCGAGAGCTGGCAGCGTCCGAACGGCATGACGATCGAGCGCGTGCGCGTGCCGCTCGGCGTCGTCGCGGTGATCTTCGAAAGCCGCCCCAATGTCGCAGCCGACGCCGGCGTGTTGTGCCTTAAATCGGGCAACGCGGTGATCCTGCGCGGCGGCTCGGACAGCTTCCGCTCCTGCCGCGCGATCCACGTCTGCCTGGTTCAAGGATTGCGCGAAGCCGATTTGCCCGAGGCTGCGATCACGCTGGTGCCGACTCGCGACCGCGCGGCCGTGGGCCTGCTGCTGACCGGATTGAACGGCGGCATCGACGTCATCGTGCCGCGCGGCGGCAAGAGCCTGGTCGCGCGTGTCGAAGCCGAAGCACGCGTGCCGGTGTTCGCGCACCTGGAAGGCGTCAACCACGTCTATGTCGATCATGCCGCCAATCTCGAGATGGCGAAGTCGATCGTGCTGAACGCCAAGATGCGCCGGCCCGGCGTCTGCGGCGCCGCCGAGACCCTGCTGGTCGATCGCGCGGGAGCAGCGACCAGCCTCAAGCCGCTGGTCGAGATGCTGATCGATGCCGGCTGCGAAGTGCGCGGCGACGATGTCGTGCAACGCGCCGATTCCAGGGTGAAGCCGGCTTCCGACGAAGATTGGGACACCGAATATGAGGACGCGATCATCGCCGCGAGGATCGTCGATGGTGTCGACGAGGCGATCGCGCACATCCACCATCACGGCTCGCACCACACTGATGCGATCGTGACCGAGGATGCAAAGACCGCGCAGAAATTTCTCAACGAAGTCGACTCCGCGATCGTGCTGCATAACGCATCGACGCAATTTGCCGACGGCGGCGAATTCGGCTTCGGCGCGGAAATCGGCATCGCCACCGGAAAATTCCACGCCCGCGGGCCCGTTGGCGCCGAGCAACTGACCAGTTTCAAATATCGCGTCCACGGCACGGGACAGACGCGGCCGTGAACACCCAGGCGTTTTCAAGCGAAAGCCCGCCCCGGACGCGATTCGGGATCGGCACCGGTTCGCGTGAAGAAAATGCGTCAAACAACACAGCTTTGCGGACGCCGTGAATTCATTGAAAGAAGCGCCCAGCGCGTCGCGGCCCGTCGCGCAAGCGATCCCGCTCTACACCAATGGCATGCGGGTCGGCCTGCTCGGCGGCTCGTTCAATCCGCCGCACCGCGCCCATCGCGACATCAGCCTGTTTGCGATCAAGCGGCTGAATCTCGACCGGGTGTGGTGGCTGGTGACGCCGGGCAATCCGCTCAAGGACCGCGGCGCCCTGCACGATCTCGGCGAGCGCGCGGAAGCTGCGCGGCAAATGGCCAACGACCCGCGCATCGATGTCAGCTGTCTCGAAGCTGTCATTGGGACCCGCTACACTGTCGATACGATTACATATCTGCGCCGCCGCACCTCCGGCTTGCGCTTGGTCTGGATCATGGGCGCTGACAATCTCGCGCAGTTCCATCGCTGGCAAAGCTGGCAGCGTATCGCCGCCGCCGTGCCGATCGCCGTGATCGATCGTCCGCCGCAAAGTTTTCGCGCGCTGTCCGCACCGGCCGCCCAGGCGCTGGCGCATTATCGTATCCCTGAGAATCAGGCCGGCAGGCTGGCGGACTGCGCCGCACCGGCCTGGGTTTTCCTGACCGGCATGAAATCGAACCTGTCGTCGACGGGCCTGCGGAACCCGGACGGCAGCTGGAAGAAGTGAGGAGGTGGGGTTACTGGAATATTGAACCATTAACCCCACATGCGTAGTATAGTAGGCGGGCGCTGGATTCGGTGTCCGCGATACAGTGAAAGGAATGGTCCCTGGCCACATCTGTATTGTCCAAGTCTGTTTTACCCAAGTCTGGTTCAGCAAAGTCTGCCTCGTCCAAGACGCGTAAAACATCGACGCAAACTGCGGCCTTGAAGGCGCAACCCGACGCCGACAAGACGCTGAATATGATCCTCTCCCGCCTCGACGATATGAAGGCGGAAGAAACGGTCACCATAGACCTTCGCGGCAAATCAGCATTTTCCGACTACATGATCGTCACGACCGGCCGCGCCAACCGGCACGTCGGTGCGATCGCGGAAAATGTCACCAAAGGCCTGAAGGAAACCGGTATCAAAAGCATCCATGTCGAGGGCTTGCCCAACTGCGACTGGGTCCTGATCGATTCCGGCGACGTGATCGTGCACGTATTCAGACCCGAGGTGCGCGAGTTCTACAATCTCGAGCGATTGTGGACGCAAAACCCGACGGCGCCGCAGGCGATCTAGATTAGCAAGCCGATGCGAATCGGCTCGGGCGCTTGATAGCGTGCGCGCGCATCAGAATGCGCGTGAGTTGTTGATTTGCCGCATTTTCTACGGCAAACCGGCCACCACCCTCGGATCAAGTCCGAGGGCATGCTTTGCCGGAAAATGCTTTATGCGTCTTATTGTCGTTTCAATCGGCCGGCTGAAGCAGGGCCCCGAGCGGGAGCTGGCCGAGCGCTATCGCGAACGCTTCGACGACATCAGCCGCAAGCTCGGTTTTCGCGGCATCGAGATCCATGAGATTGCCGAAAGCCGCGCGCGCGACGCTGCAACCCGGATGACCGAGGAGGCTGCGGCGATTTTGGCGGCCATTCCCGAAAAGTCGGTTCTGGTCGCGCTCGACGAGCGCGGCGACAATATCGACAGCGCCGCTTTTGCAAGGCATCTTGGCCGCTGGCGGGATGAGCAGGCCGCCAATACTATTTTCGTCATCGGCGGCGCGGACGGACTTTCGCCTGATTTACGGCGCAAGGCAAAACTTCGCATTGCGTTCGGCTCGGCGACCTGGCCGCATCAAATGGTTCGCGTCATGCTTCTGGAACAGATTTATCGGGCCGCGACCATCCTGGCCGGTCACCCCTATCACCGCGCGTAGGCCGCGCAACGCCAGCAACGAAAGCACTGATTCGGGTTCGATGCAGCCAGGTCGGGACATTCCTCCTCACTCAGACACCGCCGGTCGCGGTCAGTTGCATTCTCTGCGAATTCCGATTTCGGTTGTGTTGCTATCCGCGGGCCTTGCCGGCGCAGGTCTGTTGCCCGCAGCGGCCCAGATTGTCGCAGCGACGCCACCGGCGGCCACCTCACCCGATGACATCAAGCAGCGCGAGCAGGAACTCGAAGCCACCCGCGCGCAGCAAAAAGACGCGGCCGAGCTTCAGGAGAAGCTCAAGGCCGATATCGCAGCGATCGGACAGGACCGCAGCAAGCTCAATCAGCAGCTGATCGACATCGCCGCCCAGGTGCGAAGCGTCGAAACCCAAATCGGCGACGCCGAAGCGCGACTGCATCCGCTCGACGTTCGCGAGCAGGAAATTCGCGGTTCGCTGGATTCGCGCCGCGCCGAGATCACCGAGGTGCTGGCCGCCCTGCAACGCGCCGGCCGGCGTACGCCACCGGCGTTGCTGGTGAGGCCGGAAGATGCGCTGCAATCGCTCCGCACCGCCATGCTGCTGGGAGCGGTGGTGCCCGAGCTGCACGCGCGCGCCCAGAAACTGGCCGACGACCTCGGCGAACTGGTCGGGCTTCGCAAGACCATCGCCGCCGAGCGCGACCGGCTTGCCGCCGGCCGCGACAAACTCAGGGATGACCAGACCCGGCTCGCAGCCTTGATCGATGAGCGGCAGCGGCAGCAGAACTCGGTCGAAAAAGACATGGAAGCGGAAAACGCCCGCGCCATCGGACTGTCCAAACAAGTCGACAGCCTGCAGGGCCTGATCGCCAAAATGGAGCAGGATTCGAAGACGGCGGCGAAGGCGGCTGCAGCCGCCAGCGTGCAAGGAACCCCGGCCTCCCTCAACGGCAAACCGAATCTGGCTGCCTTGAAGGATCCATCCCGGATGAGCCCGGCGATTGCTTTCGCTTCCGCCAAGGGGCTGTTCTCAATGCCGGTAAACGGCACGAGGATTCGTGATTTTGGCGGTTCCGATGGTGCCGGTGGCGTGGAAAAAGGCATTTCCTTGGCTACCCGGCCCGGAGCCCAGGTCACAACCCCGTGTGACGGATGGGTTGTTTACGCGGGTCCGTTCCGCAGCTATGGACAACTCTTGATCCTCAATGCCGGGGGCGGGTATCATGTCCTGATCGCCGGGATGGAGCGTATTTCGGTCAACATCGGACAGTTTGTACTTACGGGGGAGCCGGTCGCTACCATGGGGACGACATCCCAGGTGGCCTCGATATTCGCGGCCAACGCGAGCCAGCCCGTGCTCTATATCGAGTTCCGTAAGGACGGCACTCCAATCGATCCAGGTCCATGGTGGGCCGCAAATGAAGGCGAAAAGGTTCGCGGATGATGCGCAAGACTTCTCTCGTTCTCCTGAGCGCTGCCACTGGCGCGGCGTTGACGCTGTTCGTGACCCAACCGCGCTCCATGTTCATGGGATCGAGCGCGCGTGCCGCAACCTCGGACACCTATCGCCAGCTCAACTTGTTCGGCGATGTGTTCGAGCGCGTCCGCAGCGACTATGTCGAGAAGCCTGACGACGGCAAGCTGGTCGAATCCGCCATCAGCGGCATGCTGTCCGGCCTCGACCCGCATTCGAGCTACATGGATGCCAAGAGCTTCCGCGACATGCAGGTGCAGACCCGCGGTGAATTCGGCGGCCTCGGCATCGAAGTCACGATGGAAGACGGTTTGATCAAGGTCGTCTCGCCGATCGATGATACGCCGGCGTCCAAGGCCGGCATCATGGCCAACGACATCATCACCAATCTCGACGACGAAGCTGTGCAGGGTCTCACGCTCAATCAGGCGGTCGAGAAAATGCGCGGGCCCGTCAATACCAAGATCAAGCTGAAGATCATCCGCAAGGGTCAGGACAACCCGATCGACGTCACGCTGGTGCGCGACAACATCCGCGTCCGCTCGGTCCGCGCGCATGTCGAAGCCGACGATATCGCCTATATCCGCATCACCACCTTCAACGAGCAGACCACCGAAGGCCTCAAGAAGGAAATCGGCAATCTGCAAAGCCAGATCGGCGACAAGCTGAAAGGCTACATCATCGACCTGCGCAACAATCCCGGCGGATTGCTGGAAGAGGCGGTGACGGTGTCCGACACCTTCCTCGAGCGCGGCGAGATCGTCTCCACCCGCGGCCGCAACGCCGAGGAAACCCAGCGCCGCGTTGCCCATCCGGGCGATCTGACCAAGGGCAAGCCGGTGATCGTTCTGATCAACGGCGGCTCGGCATCGGCGTCGGAAATCGTTGCCGGCGCATTGCAGGACCACAAGCGCGCCACGCTGGTGGGTACGCGCTCGTTCGGCAAGGGCTCGGTGCAGACCATCATCCCGCTCGGCTCCGGCAATGGCGCGCTGCGCCTGACCACCGCGCGCTACTTCACGCCGTCGGGCAAATCGATCCAGGCCCAAGGCATCAAGCCCGATATCGAGGTGCTTCAGGACGTGCCCGACGAGCTGAAATCGCGGACCGACACCAAGGGCGAAGCTTCGCTGCGCGGCCATCTGAAGTCCGAGGGCGACGAGAAAACCGGTTCGCAATCCTACGTGCCGCCGGACGCCAAGGACGACAAGGCCCTGAAGATGGCCGACGACCTGCTCCATGGCGTCAAGGTCAATCCGACCGCCCCGGCCAGTGGCGACAAGGCGGCCATCGACAACAAGCCTGCCGAGAAGGATGCGAACTAAGCCTATCGGCTGGCAGACTCGTTCTCGAAAGGGTGGCCCTCGGGCCGCCCTTTTTGTTGCCGAGTTCCGCCCGCCCCGAATCACGTAAAACCTAGTGCTTGAGGGCCAATCTTCGGCGAAGACACGGCGGTCCTTTGGCTATGCCGCGACATTGTCCCGTCGTGGTATCGTCGGCCGGGCTGATTCGGGAAGATCCATGGCAGAGACGGCCGATGATCTGAGCGCACCGCTCGGACAGGAAACTGCGCGCCACAAGCGCCGATACCGCCTGCCGTTTACGGGATTTCAGGCGCTTGCCGTGTTGCTCGGCCTGTTTCTGGTGACTTTCGCGGGCTTTGCCATCTTCAATGACAATCCGCTGGGCGGCGAGCCGATCGTGCGCATTGCCCTGCCGAACGCGCCTCCGGATGCAAAGCCCGCGCTTCCGGCTGCTTCCGAGCCGGCTGCGAAATCCGCGCCCAAGCAGGCGGCGACGGGCGAGCAAAAGACCGTCACCATCATCGACGGCTCGAGCGGCGCCCGCCACGACGTCACGATATCAGGCGATGGCGCCGACAGCAGCCCGGCTGACGCGCCGCCGGCGATGATGACCGGGATCGATCCGCGGCTGCTGGAGAAATCCCGCTACGGCATGATCCCGGTGGTTTCCGATGGTCTGAAACCTTTCACGGTCTACGCTGCCGACGCCGATCGCGTCAAAGCGGCCAAGATGCCTGTCGTCGCCATCGTTGTCGGTGGCCTAGGCGTGGGCGCGGCCAAAACGCTGGACGCCATCCTGAAGCTGCCGCCCGCGGTAACGCTGGCATTCACGCCCTATGGCTCGGATCCCTCCAAGCTGGCCGAACGGGCGCGCGCGCAGCGTCACGAGATCCTGCTGCAGATTCCGATGGAGCCGTTCGATTATCCAGACAATGATCCCGGCCCGCAGACCCTGCTCACGACGCTCGGCCCCGAGCAGAATATCGACCGGCTATATTGGCACCTCAGCCGATTCCAGGGCTATGCCGGCATCGCCAATTTCATGGGCGGCAAGTTCGTCGTCACCGATGCGATGATGCAGCCTGTTATCCGCGAGGCGGCCAAGCGCGGGCTCGGATATTTTGACGATGGAACCGCGCCGCGCAGCGTCGCCGCGTCACTGGCGGCCGGCCAGGCGATGCCGTTCGCCAAGGCCGATATCGGCATCGATACGGTTCCAACGCAGGCGGAAATCGACCGCGCGCTCGCCAACCTCGAAACTCTGGCGAAAGAGCGTGGAACCGCCGTCGGCGTCGCCTCGGCGCTGCCGGTTTCGATCGAGCGGATCGGCGTCTGGATCAAGACGCTCGAAAGTCATGGCATTATGCTGGTGCCATTGACAACGGCGATGCTGAAATCAAAATCAAGCTAAAGCAACCCCGGATTGGCGCGACTTCGGACCCATCGCGGTCTCGCTGATCCGATCGATCCTGCAAGAGGCTTTGACAGCAAAAAGGCTTTCACGACATGGCGCGTTACGAAGACCTGCCCTACCGGACATGCGTCGGCATGATGCTGATCAACGCAGCCGGGCTTGTCTTCATCGGTCGTCGCGCCGGTGGCATCGAGCATGTCGACCAGTCCCACGTTTGGCAGATGCCGCAAGGCGGCGTCGATCCCGGCGAGGATACCTGGGAGGCGGCGAAGCGCGAACTCTACGAGGAGACCAGCGTCCGCTCAGTCGAAAAGCTCGGCGAAGTTGCGGACTGGCTGATCTACGATATTCCCCGCACCGTGGCCGGACGCGCCTGGAAGGGCCGCTATCGCGGCCAGCGGCAGAAATGGTTCGCGGTGCGCTTCACCGGCAAGGATGCCGAGATCAACGTCGCCAGTCCCGGCGGCGGCCACAAGGCGGAATTCGTCAGCTGGCGTTGGGAGCCGATGAAGAATCTTCCCGACCTGATCGTTCCCTTCAAGCGGCCGGTCTACGAGCGCGTGGTGAAGGAATTTTCCGGACTTGCCGGCAGCTGATCCCGGCATGACCCGTGCAAAACCTTATCGTCCCAATGTCGGGATCGCGCTGTTCAACGCCGCCGGTCAGGTGTTGATCGGGCGGCGCTTCAAGGATGACGGCCCCGAAATCATTCTCCCGGGTCTGGAGTGGCAGATGCCGCAGGGCGGTGTTGACGCCGGCGAAGATCTGCGCGAGGCGGCGATGCGCGAACTCTGGGAAGAGACCGGCGCGGTGAGCGCCGATTATCTCGGCGAGACCGATTGGCTGACTTATGAATTTCCGTCCGTCGATGGCCCCGCCTCCCACCGGCTCGCGCAGTTCCGCGGCCAGCGCCAGAAATGGTTCGCGTTGCGCTTTACCGGGCGCGACGATGAAATCGATCCGCTGACATCGCGCAACGGCCAGCCGGCGGAATTCGATTCCTGGCGATGGGAGCGGCTCGACTGCGTCGCCGATCTCGTCGTGCCGTTCCGGCGCGAGGTGTATCGGGCCGTGGCGCGGCAGTTCGCGAAATTCGCGCAGAGCAAAACGAGCTAATTCGGCCCGACTGCGTACGGCCCGATCGCGATGACATGGCAATTGCTGTCGCGCTTGGCGCAATTGCCAAGCGCGCCGTTGACCGCATCCTGCTCACTGGCGGCCTTTAGCGCCATTCCCGGACGACCGGATGAACCGACCGCGACCGCGTTCCATCCTGTCGATGCCTCCGCGAGCTGGCGTGCGACGTCATCTCGAGCGTCGCCCGCAATCGAAGGATTGTCGGCCGGGCGGAAGGGTCCGGTAGCTTTCATCATGGTTGGCACCGGGACAACGAAGACATCGTCGATCGCCACGATCATGCAGGGAACTCCGGCCAGCGCACCGCAAGTCTCCAGCGCCCGGCGCACCACCTCCGGGACCGTCGCGCCGTCGGTGTAGAAGATGAAATTGCCGCCCGGACCGACCGCAATCGCCTTGCTCTTCTTGCCGGGCATGTAATTGCCCTCCAGCCTCGCCTGGGCCTGATCGCGCATAAACGGCATTGCCGCCGGCGCGAACGGTTTCTCGGTCACGGGGTCGCGCTTGAACCACGGAAGAGGGGGCACCGGCGGCCTGCCATGCGGGTAAACCACATTACTGCCGATCGCATAGAGCTCGCATTTACGCGGCGACTGGATTGAATCTGCGCGCTCCTGGCACTGTTCGAGCGCGGCACTTTTCGCGGCTTCTTCGTTCGGCTGGCTGCTGGCCAGACCGATCACGCCGTTCAGGTTCAAGGCAAACGCCTTGGGCTCGGCCGCGGCGACATATTCATTGGCCAGCACGACCCGGGCGCGATCAGTAACGAACGGCACCGCTTCGGCCGAAAACCGCTCGCTCGTCGAAAGCGCGGGCACAGACGAAGGGCGGCCCGCCACCGCTGCGGCTGTCGCCGGCGTAACCGGTGGAGGGGCGACCGCCGTCGCCGATGGCGTTGGTGCCGGCGCAGTTACCGGCGCGGCGTGGTTACTGGCCTGCAATGAATCCCGGGCTTTGTCGCGCAGCTCCAGCTTGGTGAAATAAAGGAAGCCGCCGACGCCGATCGCGACAAGGCACACCACCATCACGGCCATCGGCCACATCCAGTTTTGAACGCCGGCGGCAAGTGGCTTCGCTGCCGGTTTCTTTATCTGCGGCGTCGCATAGGTTCCGTCCTCACGCCGCATCGCCACCAGATAGGCATAGACGGGAGTCGGAATGTTCTTCACTTCCTGCGCGCCGATATCGGCAAACTGCACCGACAGCTTGTTGGCGACCTGTTCGTGCACTGCGCGTGAAACGCAGATGCCGCCGACCTCGGCCAGACCTTCGAGCCGCGCCGCGATGTTGACGCCATCGCCGAGCAGATCGCCATCGCGCTCAACCACGTCGCCGATGGTGATCCCGATACGGAAACTCATCTGCCGGCTGGGCGGATACGCCATGTTCCGGGTGCGCAGGCTTTCCTGGATGTCGATCGCGCATCGCACCGCTTCGACCGCGCTTGGAAATTCGGCGAAAACGGCGTCACCGGCGGTGTTGAAAATACGGCCGCCGGCCCTGGCGATGAAATCGTCGACGACGGATCGATAGGCGGCGAGACGACGCAGCGTCTCCTCCTCGTCCTCCGCAACCAGCCTGCTGTAGCCGGCAATATCGGCCGCAAAAATCGCCGCGATCTTGCGTTTCATGAAGGCCGGCCCCGGGCAAATCTGCTGCGGCAGAATGCCGCCAGAAATTCCCCGGCGCAACCGGGTTCAACGCCCGTCAATCACGGCGGTCGTTGTCACAATTCAGATTTTTGAAATGCCGGGTGCGGAAAAGATTCTAGTGCAGCGCTGTCGAATTGAGCTGATGCTCGATGCTCTTGAAGTGATCGAGCCGCTCGATCGCATGGTCGAGCTCCGAGCCCTCTTTCTCGGCGAGATTGGCTTCCATCGCGGCAATCTGGTTGGCGAAGGCCTGCCGGTCCAGATCCTGGATCGACGTCGCGACGTCGGCGAGCACGGTAAGCCCCTTGTCGGAAACTTCCGCAAGGCCGCCAAGCACGATGATCTTCTGATGCGTAGCGCCGGATGTCACCGTCAGAATTCCCGGCCGGATCGCGGCCACCACCGGTGCATGTCCGGCGAGCACGCCGAAATCACCCTCGACGCCGGGAACGTCAACCTGATCGACTTCGCCGGAGAAGGCGAGCTTTTCCGGCGAGACGAGATCGAAGTGGAAGGTGGCCATGGTGTGGTCCTGCGGGTGGCGAGTGGCTGATAGTAAGTGGCGAACAACGGGAATAGTTTTTGACTATTCCCTATTCACCATTCGGCTGTTTAGGCCGCTTCGGCCGCGAGCTTCTTGCCCTTCTCGACCGCCTCTTCGATGTTACCGACCATGTAGAAGGCGGCTTCCGGCAAATGATCGTATTTGCCTTCGCAGATGGCTCGGAAGCCTTTGATGGTATCGGCGAGATCGACGAACTTGCCGGGCGAGCCGGTGAAAATTTCGGCGACGAAGAACGGCTGCGACAGGAAGCGCTCGATCTTGCGGGCGCGCGCGACCGCGATCTTGTCTTCTTCGGACAGTTCGTCCATGCCGAGAATGGCGATGATGTCCTGCAGCGATTTGTACTTCTGCAGCACCTGCTGAACCATGCGTGCGGTGGTGTAATGCTCTTCGCCGACGACCAGCGGCGACAGCATGCGCGAGGTGGAGTCGAGCGGGTCCACCGCCGGATAGATGCCCTTTTCCGAAATCGCGCGGTTCAACACCGTGGTGGCGTCCAAATGCGCGAACGAGGTGGCGGGCGCCGGGTCGGTCAAGTCGTCGGCCGGCACGTAGATCGCCTGCACCGAAGTGATCGAGCCCTTATGCGTGGTGGTGATGCGCTCCTGCAGCGCGCCCATGTCGGTCGCCAGCGTCGGCTGATAACCCACGGCGCTCGGAATACGGCCCAGCAGCGCCGACACTTCGGAGCCGGCCTGCGTGAAGCGGAAGATGTTGTCGACAAAGAACAGCACGTCCTGGCCCTGATCGCGGAAATGCTCGGCGACGGTCAGACCGGTAAGGCCGACGCGGGCACGGGCGCCCGGGGGCTCGTTCATCTGGCCGTAGACCAGCGCACATTTGGAGCCTTCACCGCCGCCCTTCTTGTTGACGCCGGACTCGATGAACTCGTGATACAGGTCGTTGCCTTCGCGGGTCCGCTCGCCGACGCCGGCGAACACCGAATAGCCGCCATGGGCGCGGGCGACGTTGTTGATCAGCTCCTGAATCAGCACGGTCTTGCCGACGCCGGCGCCGCCAAACAGGCCGATCTTGCCGCCCTTGGCGTAAGGCGCCAGGAGATCGACGACCTTGATGCCGGTGACGAGAATTTCCGCTTCCGTCGATTGATCCGTATACAGCGGCGCTTCCTGATGGATCGCGCGCATGTCCTCGGCCTTGACCGGGCCTTCCTCATCGACGGGCTCGCCGATCACGTTCATGATGCGGCCGAGCGTGCCGGCGCCGACCGGAACCATGATCGGGTTGCCGGTGTCGCTGACTTCCTGGCCGCGCACCAGACCTTCGGTGGTGTCCATCGCGATGGTGCGCACAGTCGATTCGCCGAGATGCTGCGCCACTTCGAGCACCAGGCGGTTGCCGCCGTTCCTGGTCTCGATCGCGTTCAGAATGGCCGGCAGATGGCCTTCGAACTGCACGTCGACGACGGCGCCGATGACTTGGGTAATGCGTCCGGTCTGGTTCGCGGGTGTAGCCATGAAAACTCTCTCCTTCGAATTCTATCTCAAACGACCGTCGGCGGGATTAGATCGCCTCGGCGCCGGAGATGATTTCAATCAGCTCCTTGGTGATCATCGCCTGGCGGGTTCGGTTGTAGATCAGGGTTTGCTTGCGGATCATGTCGCCGGCGTTGCGGGTGGCGTTGTCCATCGCGCTCATCTGGGCGCCGTAGAACGACGCGTTGTTTTCCAGCAGCGCGCGGAAAATCTGTACCGCGAGATTGCGCGGCAGCAGGCCGGTCAAAATCTCGTCTTCTTCCGGCTCGTATTCGTAGGATGTCGCAGGTCCGGCATTCGCGGCAGGTGCTTCCACCACCAGCGGGATGATCTGCTGTGCGGTCGGGACCTGCGAGATCACCGACTTGAAGCGCGAATAAAACAGCGTGCAGACGTCGAACTCGCCGGCCTCGAAGCGCGCGACGACTTTCTTCGCGATGTCTTCAGCGTTGACGAAGCCGAGCTGGCGAACCGAGCGCAATTCGATGTTTTCGATAATCTGCTTGTCGAAGGTGCGGCGCAGCTGCTCGTAACCCTTGCGGCCGACGCAGAAGAACTTGACCTCTTTGCCCTGGTTCATCAGCGCCAGCGCGCGCTCGCGGGCGAGACGCACGATCGATGAGTTGAAGGCGCCGGACAGGCCGCGCTCGCCGGTGCAGACCAGTAACAGGTGCACCTGATCCTTGCCGGTCCCGGCCAGCAACACCGGCGCGCCGGGCGAACCCGCCGCCGCGGTTGCGATGTTGGAAATCACGGCGTCCATTTTTTCCGCATAGGGCCGCGCGGCTTCAGCAGCGTTCTGCGCGCGGCGCAGCTTCGACGCCGCCACCATCTGCATGGCCTTGGTAATCTTCTGCGTCGCCTTGGTAGAGGCGATGCGGACCCGCATGTCTTTCAGTGAAGCCATTCTTCGTTCACCCCGGCGATCCGATCCTTAAAGATCCGACCGCAAGCCCCTCTTTCGTCATGCCCGGCCTCGTGCCGGCCATGACGGCAAATGATGCAACCGTATCGTTATGCGAACGTCTTGGCGTAACCCTCGACAACGCCCTTGAGCTTGGCGGCGGTATCGTCGCTGAGATCGCGGGTGTCGCGGATGGTGTTGAGGAGGTCGACGTTCTTGCCACGCAGCAGCGACAGCAGGCCGTCCTCGAAGGCGCGCACCTTGGCGACCGGCAGCGCATCGAGATAACCGTTGACGCCAGCGTAGATCACCACGACCTGTTCTTCCATCTTCAGCGGCGAGAATTGCGGCTGCTTCAGGAGTTCGGTCAGCCGCGATCCGCGCGCCAGCAGGCGCTGCGTCGATGCGTCGAGGTCGGAGCCGAACTGCGCGAATGCCGCCATTTCGCGGTACTGCGCCAGCTCGCCCTTGATCTTGCCGGCGACCTTCTTCATCGCCTTAGTCTGCGCCGACGATCCGACGCGCGACACCGACAGACCGACGTTGACCGCCGGGCGAATGCCCTGGAAGAACAGATCGGTCTCGAGGAAGATCTGGCCGTCGGTAATCGAGATCACGTTGGTCGGAATATAGGCCGACACGTCGTTGGCCTGGGTTTCGATGACAGGCAATGCCGTCAGCGAACCCGCACCATGGTCATCGTTGAGCTTGGCGGAGCGCTCCAGCAGGCGGGAATGCAGGTAGAACACGTCGCCGGGATAGGCTTCGCGGCCCGGCGGGCGGCGCAGCAGCAGCGACATCTGGCGATAGGCCACCGCCTGCTTCGACAAGTCATCATAGATGATGACGGCGTGCATGCCGTTGTCGCGGAAATATTCGCCCATGGTGCAGCCGGTGAACGGCGCAATATACTGCATCGGCGCCGGATCGGACGCGGTTGCGGCGACGACGATCGAATATTCCAGCGCGCCCTGCTCTTCGAGCACCTTGACGAACTGCGCCACCGTGGAGCGCTTCTGGCCGATCGCGACATAGACGCAATACAGCTTGATCTTCTCGTCGCTCTGGGCGTTGAGCGGCTTCTGGTTGAGGATGGTGTCGAGCGCGATCGCGGTCTTGCCGGTCTGACGGTCGCCGATGATCAGCTCGCGCTGGCCGCGGCCAACCGGAATCAGCGCATCGATTGCCTTGAGGCCCGTGGCCATCGGCTCGTTGACCGACTTGCGTGGAATGATGCCGGGCGCCTTGACGTCGACGCGCTTGCGTTCCGTCGCCTGGATCGGGCCCTTGCCGTCGATCGGATTGCCGAGCGCATCGACCACGCGGCCGAGCAGGCCCTTGCCAACCGGCGTATCGACGATGGCGCGGGTGCGCTTGACGGTCTGGCCTTCCTTGATCTCGCGGTCGGCGCCGAAGATCACGATACCGACGTTGTCGGTTTCGAGGTTCAGCGCCATGCCGCGCGTGCCGTTCTCGAACTCGACCATTTCGCCGGCCTGGACGTTGTCGAGGCCGTAGACGCGGGCAATGCCGTCGCCGACGGACAACACCTGTCCGACTTCGGAAACTTCAGCCTCCTGGCCAAAATTCTTGATCTGGTCCTTGAGGATCGCGGAAATTTCCGCGGCGCGGATGTCCATCAGCCTGCCTCTTTCATCGCGTGCTTGATCGAATTGAGTTTGGTGCGAAGCGAACTATCCACCATGCGGCTACCGAGCTTGACCACAAGGCCGCCAATGATCGAAGGATCGACATTCACGTTGAGCGCGACATCCTTGCCCGTCACTGATTTCAGCGCGGTCTTGAGGGCGTCGAGATTCTTGTCGCTGAGCGCTTCGGCAACGGTAACGTCGGCCGTTGCTTCGCCCTTGAATTTGGCGACCAGCGCGCGGAAGGCGCGGATCACATCGCCCACCGCAAACAACCGACGGTTGGCGGTGAGAACTTTCAGGAAGTTGGCGGAAATGCCTGAAATACCGGCCTTGTCGAGCACCGCGGCCAGCGCCTTCGACTGCGAATCCGCCGAAAACACCGGGCTGCGGACCAGGCGCTTGAGATCGGCGCTATCCGCCAGCATGGCATCGAACCGGTCGAGATCGGCCCTTACCGCATCGATGGATTTTTCATCGTGCGCCAACTCGAACAAGGCCGTTGCATAACGGCCTGACACTCCCGAAACCGACGGATCTTCTGCAGTCACAAGCGCGCTCTTTATTGCTGTCAAATTCGCAAGGGAAAAACCGTCGCCACAATGCGGCGCCTAGCGATCCAAGCCCTTGGAATTCAAGCGGGACTTCGATTTTCGACCGGTACGAGCTGTACCGGGACCGGCAAAATCGCGGCTTTGCTAACATAGCAAAAGCGCAGGTGCAACATGACACCGGCAACAGGTGCTGCGATGTCGCGGACCCCTTCCAGGGCTAGTCAAAAGCAATTCGCTCGAATCCGTTTTGATGAGTTTGGAGTCGGCGTCAAGAAGAGGACAGATCTCGTGCGGAACCGGCGAGACGTTGTTCCGCCCCGGATTGCATAGGCGCTATGAGCGACCTGCGTGGAACCCAACAGGCCGATTCACTCCATTTGTGTATTACTTACGTAAATCTTAAGCCAAAGTAAGAGATATCATTTAATCAGTATTTCTAAGTAAATAATTAGTTAAAGAAACGTTAAACGAAAGATTTCAGAACATCTGTGAGCCTGTCCATCTGGTAACAAGATATTTCAACCGGAGACAAACGAGCTTTACTGCCCAATTCACGCCTTATTAGGTCACCAAACGCGGTCACTCACAGCGGGGACGGGGGTTCCACTTGTCACACACGTGACAATACTATCTTGAGGGACTGTTTTAATGCATGCATCCAAAAAGTCGGCACTGGGAACAGTAACCCGGTCACGCACGGCGCTCGCTGTTGTCGCCGCAACTCTCGTGTTCGGTGGCGGCATCACCGAAGCCTCGGCTAAATCCCGGCATCACCACCATCATTACGGCCATCGCCATTCCCACCACGCCAGCAACGCCTTTGGCGGCGGAACCTGGGGCGCTGGTTCCGGATATTCCTGGCTCAATGCCAATGCTTCGATCGGCCGGTCCTCGGGCGGCCGCAGCTTCTCGGGCATGGCTTCCTATTACGGCAACGAATCGGGTCACCGCACCGCCTCGGGCGAGCGTTTCAATCAGAGCGCCATGACCTGCGCCCACCGCTCGCTGCCATTCGGCACCAAGCTGCGCGTGACCCATGGCGACCGCAGCGTCGTCGTCACCGTCAATGACCGGGGCCCGTTCGTCCGTGGCCGCGTGCTCGACCTGTCCACGGGCGCTGCCCGCGCCATCGGCCTGACCAGCGCCGGTGTCGGCCGCGTCACCGCCGAAGTTGTCGGCTAACGCGTTTAACGCGTCTTCCTATCCATCCAGCAAGCGTTGCGTAACGGCCGCGGAACTTCCTGCACGCCGAAACCAAGCCTGCCGTCGCAAAACGGCAGGCTTTTTTGTTTTCACGCCGCCCGGGGCGATCGGTGACGCTACAAAAAGCTTTGCGGATCGACGTCGATCTCGAGCTTGAGATTGCCTTTGGTCTTTGGACCGGCCGCGAGCCATTCGCGCAGATACTCCGACAGATCGACATTGCGCAGCGATTTCACCAGCAGCCGGAACCGATAGCGGCCCTTGATGACCGCCAGCGGCGCTTCGGCCGGGCCCAGCACCTGGATCCGCTCATCGATCGGCGCGATCGCCGCCAGCTTGCGCGCAAAACCTTCCGCCGTCGGCCGGTCGCCTGCGGAAATGATCAGGCTCGCCAGCCGCCCGAACGGCGGATAGCCTGATTTTTCGCGGCCTTCGATTTCGCTGGCGTAGAACGCCTCGCGATCGCAGGCCACCAGCGCTTTCATCACGGGATGCTCGGGCTGATGGGTCTGCAGATAGCCGATCCCAAGGCCCTGATCACGCCCGGCCCGCCCGATCACCTGGTTGAGCAGTTGAAAGGTCCGCTCGGCGGCACGCGGATCGCCATTGCTGAGGCCCAGATCGGCGTCGACCACGCCAACCAGATTGAGCCGCGGAAAATGATGCCCCTTCGCCACCAGCTGCGTGCCGATAATGATATCGACCCGCCCTTCCGCGATCTCGTTCAATTCGCTGCGCATGGTCTCGATCGAGGTGATGAGATCACTCGACAACACCATGGTGCGCGCCTGCGGAAACAGGCTTGCCGCCTCCTCCTGCAAGCGTTCGACGCCGGGGCCGACCGCCACCAGCGATTCCTCCGCCGCGCAATGCGGACAGGTTGGCGGACGCGGCATCGAGAACCCGCAATGATGGCAAACCAGGCGCTGGCGGAATCGGTGATCGACCAGCCAGGCGTCGCAGATCGTGCAGGCAAAGCGGTGTCCGCAGGCCCGGCACAGCGTCAGCGGCGCGTAGCCGCGTCGGTTGAGGAACAACAGCGCCTGTTCGCGCCGCTCGATGGCATGCCCGATCTGTTCGGCAAGCCGCGGCGAGATGAAGCGGCCCCGCGGCGGCGCTTCGCGCCGCAGATCGATCGCCTCGATATGCGGCATGTGCTGGCCGCCGAACCGCGACGGCAGCGCCACGCGCTGATAACGGCCCTTGCGCGCATTGACCTCCGTCTCGACCGACGGCGTCGCCGACGCCAGCACGATCGGGATCTTGGCGATGTGCGCACGCACCACCGCCATGTCGCGCGCGTGATAATGCGCGCCATCGTCCTGCTTGTAGGCCTGGTCGTGCTCTTCATCGACGACGATCAGTCCGAGATTGGCATAGGGCAGAAACAGCGCCGAGCGCGCACCGATGACGACCGGCGCCTGGCCTGCCGCAATCGCGGCCCAATTTCGGGCCCGGGTGCGCGGGGTCAGCTCGGAATGCCATTCGAGCGGCTTCACGCCGAAACGATTGGCGAAGCGGTCGAGGAATTGTCCGGTCAGCGCGATCTCCGGCATCAGGATCAGCGACTGCTTGCCGCGACGGATAATTTCCGCGATGGCTTCGAAATAAACTTCGGTCTTGCCCGAGCCGGTGACGCCGTCGAGCAGCGCAACGTGAAAGCTGCCGTTCGCCGCCAGCGCCCGCATCGCGTCGACCGCCGTGCGCTGCTGACGGGAGAAATCGGGCTGCGCGAAGGATGGGTCCGGCGCGGGCGGCGGCAGTGGTGGCGGCATCACCTCGACCGCCAACGTGCCCTCGTCGACAAGGCCATCGATCACGCCAGTGCTGACGCCAGCCTCCCTCGCCGCTTCGGATTTCGCATGCAGCAAACCGTCCGACAGGCCATCGATCAGCCGCCGCCGCGCTGGCGTCATGCGCCGGGGCGGCTCGCCGACCAGCCGCACACCCACCCGCATCCGCTCAGGTCCGAGATTGTCGCCCATCCGCAAGCACATGCGCAGCACCATGCCGCGCGCCGACAGCGTGTAGTTGGCGACCCAATCGACGAGGGTGCGCAGTTCCTCCTTCAAGGGCGGCACGTCGAGCTTTTCGCCGACATCTTTCAGACGGTTATGCAGCCGCGGATCGGGATTGGCATTTTCGGCCCACACCACCGCGACCACTTCGCGCGGGCCGAGCGGCACGCACACCACATCCCCCGGCTTGAGTTCCATGCCGCGCGGCACGCGATAGGAATAGGCCTGATTGAGCGCAACCGGCACCAGCACATCGACGATGCCTGTCGCTGATGCGGATGAGGTGCTGCTGCGTAGGGGGCGGTCCATCGGAGAATCAGATTTGAGGTCGAAAGGCCGACCCAGCTTAGGACGGCGCGCCGGCCGGGGCCAGAATCAGGCTACCGCCGGTTTTGCAAGTTAGCGAACGGTAAACGAAAGAGGTGCGATATAATCGCTCGATTCACGGCGTCCAGAGATCCATGACCAAATCAGGGCCCGCCATCCAACCGATCGAACTCGACTGCGCGGACGATAGCGTCACGCTCGAGATGACGCGCTGGCTGTCGCATCTGCGCGCCGAGCGCCGGCTGTCGCCGAAGACGCTCGAGGCCTATACCCGCGACGTTCGCCAATGTCTCGTCTTTCTCGCGGAGCATTGGGGCACGCGGGTGACGTTGTCGCGTTTTGCCGCGCTTGAGGCCACCGATGTCAGGGCTTTCATGGCGATGCGGCGCGCCGATGATATCGGCGGTCGTTCGCTGATGCGGACGCTGGCAGGCCTGCGCTCGTTCGGCCGCTTCCTCGAACGGGAAGGCAAAGGCAGGGTCGGTGCGCTATCGGCGATCCGTGCGCCCAAGGTCGGCAAGACCCTGCCAAAACCGATCCAGATGGCGGCGGCCAAGCGCTTCGCCGACGCCGACGAGCGCGCTGGCGACGAGCGCGATCCCTGGATCTGGGCGCGTGACGCCGCCGTCATGGCGCTGTTGTATGGGTCGGGCCTGCGCATCTCCGAAGCACTCGGCCTGAAGCGCCGCGATGTGCCGTTGCCCGGCGCGGGCGACGTGCTGATCGTGACCGGCAAGGGCAACAAGACCCGCATGGTCCCGGTGCTGCAAAACGTGCTGGCGCTGATTCAGGATTATGTGGCTGTCTGTCCGTATCCGCTGCCGCCGGAAGGACCGGTCTTCGTCGGCGCGCGAGGTGGTCCACTGAAAGCCCGTATCATTCAGCTCACGATGGAGCGGTTGCGCGGCGCGCTCGGCCTGCCCGACAGTGCAACGCCGCATGCGTTGCGGCATTCCTTTGCGACCCATCTGCTCAGCCGCGGCGGCGACCTGCGCGCGATCCAGGAATTGCTCGGCCACGCTTCGCTCTCGACCACGCAAATTTATACCGGCATCGATAGCGAGCGACTGCTGGAAGTCTACCGCTCCGCGCATCCGCGCGCCTGAGATCGCCTCTTTATTCTATCGACCAGACCCGGCCCTTTCGCATCCGCCTGCCCCTTGCGCAGGCGATGTTGTTCGGCAATCGTGAACGTCCGAGCCAGGGAGAGAATCATGAGCGCGCAGGAAAGCATGGAGCAGGCGGACCACGCCAAGGAAGCCGCCGGCGAGAACCGGAAGATCGCGCTGTTGATCGCCGTGATCGCACTGTGTCTGGCGCTGTCGGAGACGCTGGGCAAGGGCGCCCAGACCGAATCCATCAGCAAGAACGTCGAGGCATCGAACTTCTGGGCGTTCTTTCAGGCCAAGAGCATCCGTCGCACGGTGGTCCAGACCGCGGCAGAACAGTCCAAATTGGGCCTCGGCGCTATCGGCGACGATGCCGCCAAGGCGGCGGCGCAAAAACAGATCGACGACTGGCAGAAGACCGCGGCGCGCTACCGCTCCGAGCCTGAAACCGGCGAAGGCACCGAGCAATTGTCCGAACGCGCCAAGCATGCCGAAGAAGAGCGCGACCTCGCGGAAGCAAAGTATCATCACTTCGAACTTGCTTCAGCGGCGTTTCAGATCGGCATCGTGCTGGCTTCAGCGACCATCATCACCGGCATCATTGCGCTCGCCTGGATATCCGGTCTGCTGACATTGGCCGGCATCGCGTTCACCGCACTCGGCATCTTCATGCCGCATCTTCTGCACCTGCCGTAGCTTTCGTCATTCTTCATCGAGGCAGCGAGATTCACCTCTCCCATTGGGAGAGGTCGGCGCATCAGCGCCGGGTGAGGGGTTACGGCCTATCGATGGAGCGCAACCCCTCACCCCAACCCTCTCCCAAAGGGAGAGGGAGCGCATCTTCGCTGACGAACGTCTGTTGGGTCACTAAGGCCGTGACAGAGCTAACGCGCTTCGCGCACGCTCTTGCGGAAGCGCTGGATCAGCCGCAGCATTCGCGCTGACCAGCCGTCGCCGGCGCCGCTCAGGGCTTGCCTGATTCGCCGTTTGATCGGATCTACCACCTCATTCGCCTTTGCTCGCAGCATAAGGACGAACTCATAGAGTTTCTCGAACCATTCCATCTCGAGCAGCTTCGGCCGCGTGACATCGAACACGAAAGCCGCGACGCCGACACCGAGGAACTTCGCGAAGATGATGGTGACGAAGGCGCTCATCCAATATTCATGGGTGAGCAGCCAGAAGCCGACCAGCTTCAGCGGGAACAGCGGAATCACCGGCACGATGAACACGATCAGCGTCATCGCCGGCGACAGCGTATCGACGCGTTCCGCCAGCCATTGCTTGAACGCGCGCAGCGGAATCAGCGCCACGAACCAGGCCACGATCGGCTCGAGATGATCCCACAACCAGGCTTCGATCAGGAAGATGATCGCGAGCAGAACCCAAAGCGGCTGAAGAAGGCGGCGCATCATCAATGTCATCTCGGCCCGGCGGGCGCCGGGCGTCGATCACATATGGATCGCTCGCTTGCCGACTGCAAGCGCGGCTTCCTTGATCGCTTCAGAACGCGTCGGATGAGCGTGGCAGGTGCGCGCGAGATCCTCGGCGGAACCGCCGAATTCCATCAGCACCGCCGCTTCGTGGATCATTTCGCCGGCTTCGCGGCCGACAATATGAACACCGAGCACACGATCGGTCTTCGCATCTGCGAGAACCTTCACGAACCCTTCCGTGGTCTGGTTGACCTTGGAGCGGCCATTGGCAGTAAACGGGAATTTGCCAACGGTGTAGGCGACGCCGGCCTGCTTCAGCTCTTCTTCGGTCTTGCCGACCGCTGAGACTTCCGGCGTGGTATACACAACACCTGGGATAACATCGTAATTCACGTGCCCGGCCTGACCGGCGAGAATTTCCGCGCAGGCCACACCTTCGTCCTCGGCCTTGTGCGCGAGCATCGGACCGGCGATCACGTCGCCGATCGCGTAGACGCCCTTCACGCTGGTCGCAAAGTGCGAATCAGTCTGCACCCGGCCGCGATTGTCGAGTGCAACGCCGGCTTCCTTCAGGCCGAGACCCTCGGTGTAGGGAACGCGGCCGATACACACCAGTGCCACGTCGACGTCCAGCTTCTCCGGTGCGCCGCCCGCGGCCGGCTCGATGGTCGCGACCAGCGTTTTATTTGAGGTGTCGATGCCGGTGACCTTGGCGCCGAGCTTGAACGTAAAACCCTGTTTTTCCAGAATGCGCTGAAACTGCTTGGCGACCTCGCCGTCCATGCCGGGCAGGATACGGTCGAGGAATTCCACCACAGTGACCTGCGCCCCGAGCCGGTGCCAGACCGAGCCGAGTTCAAGCCCGATCACGCCGGCGCCGACGATCAACAGTTTCTCCGGCACCTTCTCGAGCGACAGTGCGCCGGTCGACGACACGATGCGCTTCTCGTCGATCTCGACGCCCTTCAGCCGCGCGATATCAGAGCCGGTGGCGATAACGATATTCTTGGTCTCGACGGTTTGCGTCTTGCCGTCGCTACCAGTGACTTCGACCTTGCCGGTGCCGAGGATCTTTCCCTTGCCGCTGATGACGTCGATCTTGTTTTTCTTCATCAGGAACTCGACGCCCTTGACGTTGCCGTCGATGCCCTGCTGCTTGAAATTCATCATCGCCGGCAGATCGATCTTCGGCGTGGGAACGCTGACACCCATTTTCGCAAAGGAGTGCCCGGCCTCCTCGAACATCTCGGAGGCATACAGCAATGCCTTCGACGGCATGCATCCGATGTTGAGGCAGGTGCCGCCGAGCGTTGCGTTCTTCTCGACCACGGCGACCTTCATGCCGAGCTGCGCCGCGCGGATCGCGCAGACGTATCCGCCCGGGCCGGTGCCGATGACAACGAGATCGTAGGTGGCCATGATTGAAGTCCTGTAGCTGAAGGGTGTGACAGGTATTAACGCCCGCCCGATACATCAAGAATGGCGCTGGTCACGTAGGAGGCGTCGTCCGACATCAGCCAGACAATGGCGTTGGCGATTTCTTCCGCGGTGCCGACGCGCTTCATCGGCACGTTGCCGGCGAGGCGATGCGCGCGATCGGGCTCGCCGCCGCTGGCGTGAATTTCGGTATCGATCAGCCCCGGCCGGATCGCCGCGACACGAATGCCTTCAGCCGCAACCTCATAGCCGAGACCGAGCGTAAACGAATCGATCGCACCCTTGGAAGCCGCGTAATCGATGTAGGTGTTGGCCGCGCCCAATTTCGCAGCGACGGACGACAGATTGACGATGACACCGCCGTTGCCGCCGTGGCGCGTCGACATCCGCTTCACTGCCTCGCGGGCGCAGAGCAGACTGCCGGTGACGTTGACGGCCATCATCTGCGCGATGCGCTCCGCCGACATCTCATCGAGACGAGAGGTCTTGCCGACGATGCCGGCGTTGTTGACGAGAGCACCCAGCGTTCCGAATTTGTCGGCGGCCTCGAACAGCGCAAGGATATCACTCTCCCTGGCGACATCGCATTTCACCGCGATGGCTTTGCCGTTGCTGGCGCCGATCTGCGCGACCACGTCATCGGCCGCGGCCTTGTTGGTGGCGTAACCGACCACGACGCGAAACCCGCGGCGGGCCGCAGCAAGCGCAGTGGCGCGGCCGATTCCACGGCTGCCGCCGGTGATAACAGCAACTCTGTCGGTCAATATCGCCCCCAATATTTCATCGCTCGCGATCTTCTGCGCGTGCAAGCCCTCGACAAATGATCAGAGATCCAGCACCAGCCGCGCCGGATCTTCCAGGCTTTCCTTGACCCGCACCAGGAACGTCACGGCTTCCTTGCCGTCGATGACACGGTGATCGTAGGACAGTGCCAGATACATCATCGGGCGAATCTCGACCTTACCGCCGATCGCGACCGGGCGATCCTGGATCTTGTGCATGCCGAGAATAGCGGACTGCGGCGCGTTCAGGATCGGCGTCGACATCAGCGAGCCGTAGATGCCGCCATTGGTGATCGTGAAGGTGCCGCCCTGCATCTCGTCGATCTTGAGCTGACCGTCACGCGCGCGACGTCCGAAATCGGCGATGCTTTTCTCGATCTCGGCAATCGACTTCTGATCGCAATCGCGCACGACAGGCACCACGAGGCCCTTGTCGGTGCCGACGGCAACGCCGATGTGGTAATAATTCTTATAGATCAGATCAGAACCGTCGATCTCGGCGTTGGCCGCCGGAATGTCCTTTAGCGCCTGCACGCAGGCCTTGGTGAAGAAGCCCATAAATCCCAGCTTGCTGCCGTGCTTCTTCTCGAACACGTCCTTGTACTGGGCCCGCATCGCCATGATGTGGCTCATGTCGACCTCGTTGAAGGTCGTGAGCATCGCGGCGGTGTTCTGCACGTCTTTCAGGCGGCGGGCGATGGTCTGGCGCAGCCGCGTCATCTTCACGCGCTCCTCGCGCGCGGCATCATCGGCCGGCGACGGCGCGCGGACCTGCACCGCGGCGGCGGGCTGATTGACCGGCGTTGGAGCGGAAGCCGCCTTCTCGATGGCCGCCAGCATATCGCCCTTGGTTACACGGCCGTCCTTGCCCGAGCCGGGAACGGTCGAGGCATCGACGCCGCTTTCGGCCGAGAGCTTGCGCACCGACGGCGCCAGCGGCGCATCAGCCGGCGGCGCTTTCGCTGCGGCGGGAGCAACAGCGGGCGCTGCGGCCGCAGGGGGCGGTGAAGACTGAGTTGGTGCCGCGGCCTTGGCAGGCGCCGCGGCCGGCTTGGCCGCCACTGCACCGTCCGTGATCTGTCCGAGCAGCGCACCAACCGCGACGGTCTCGCCATCCTTGGCAGCGATCTCGCCAAGCGTGCCCGCCGAAGGCGCCGGCACCTCGATCGTGACCTTGTCGGTCTCGAGTTCGACCAAGGGTTCGTCAACCGCAACGGCGTCGCCGGCCTTCTTGAACCAGCGGCCGATGGTGGCCTCGGTCACGGACTCACCGAGCGTCGGAACGCGAATTTCAGTCATGGTTTAGTTTCCTCAATAACCTGTGCGGTCATAAACTTGGCTGCCATCCTCCGCGAAAGCGGAGGATCCAGTAATCGGTGACGGTTATGATCGACGACCGGCAGCGCGGGTTACTGGATGCCCCGCTTTCGCGGGGCATGACGGGTTAAAAGTTTCTGTTAGTTCAGCGCCTCGTCCAAGAAAGCCTTGAGTTGCGCCAGATGCTTCGACATCAAACCGGTGGCCGTTGCAGCAGCCGCAGCGCGACCGGCGTAACGCGGACGCCTGTTCGGCGCGTTGATCTGGTTCAGCACCCATTCGAGATAGGGCTCGATGAAATGCCACGCGCCCATGTTGCGCGGCTCTTCCTGACACCAGACGACCTCGGCGCCCTTGAACCGGCCGAGCTCCTGCACCAGCGCCTTCAGCGGCACCGGATACAGCTGTTCGACGCGCAACAGATAGATGTCGTCGATGCCACGCTTTTCGCGCTCCTCGTAGAGATCGTAATAGACCTTGCCCGAGCACAGCACGACGCGGCGAATCTTCGCATCCGGCACCAGCTTGATCTTCTCGTCCGGCAGCATCTGCGCGTCATCATAGAGAATGCGATGGAACGTGGTGCCGGCGCCCATTTCCTCCAGCCGCGAGACCGCACGCTTGTGCCGCAGCAGCGATTTCGGCGTCATCAGAATCAGAGGCTTGCGGATTTCACGATGCAATTGGCGGCGCAGCACGTGGAAGAAATTGGCCGGCGTGGTGGCGTAGACCACCTGCATGTTGTCTTCGGCGCACATTTGCAGGTAACGCTCGAGCCGCGCGGAGGAATGTTCCGGCCCCTGGCCTTCGTAACCATGCGGCAGCATGCAGACGAGACCCGACATCCGCAACCATTTGCGCTCGCCCGACGAGATGAACTGGTCGAACAGCACCTGCGCGCCATTGGCGAAGTCGCCGAATTGCGCTTCCCAGATCGCCAGCGCGTTCGGCTCGGCGAGCGAATAGCCGTATTCGAAGCCGAGCACTGCTTCCTCTGAAAGCAGCGAGTTGATGACTTCGTAATGGCCCTGATCGCCGCCAAGATGATTGAACGGCGTGTAGCGGCTTTCGTCTTCCTGATCGATCAGCACCGAATGCCGCTGCGAGAAGGTGCCGCGCTCGCTGTCCTGGCCCGACAACCGGACATGATGGCCTTCCTGCAGCAAGGTGCAGAACGCCAGCCCTTCGCCAGTCGCCCAGTCGATGCCGACACCGGTATCGATCGCCTTGGCGCGATTTTCCAGGAAGCGCTGGATGGTGCGGTGAACCCTGAAGCCGTCAGGCACCTTGGTGATCTTGCGGCCGATATCCTTCAGCACCGCGAGATCGACGCCGGTGACGCCGCGGCGCGCGTCTTCTTCCGCATCGGCCGACTTGAAGCCAGCCCATTTGCCATCGAGCCAGTCGGCCTTGTTGGGCTTGTAGCCGGAGCCGGCTTCGAGTTCGGCATCGAGCCGCGCGCGCCAGTCGGCCTTGGCCTTCTCGACTTCGCCTTCGGTCATGACGCCTTCGCCGATCAGGCGCTTGGAATAGATTTCCAGCGTCGAGGGATGCGAGGCGATCTTCTTGTACATCACCGGCTGGGTGAATGCCGGCTCATCGCCCTCATTGTGACCGTGCCTGCGATAGCAGAACATATCGATCACGACGGGCTTGTGGAATTTCTGCCGGAACTCGATCGCAACCTTGGCCGCGAACACCACCGCTTCCGGATCGTCGCCGTTCACATGGAAGATCGGCGCGTCGATCATCTTCGCCACATCGGACGGATAGGGCGAGGAACGCGAATAGCGCGGATAGGTGGTGAACCCGATCTGGTTGTTGACGATGAAGTGCAGCGAGCCGCCGGTGCGGTAGCCTTTCAGGTCGGACAGACCAAAACACTCGGCGACCACGCCCTGGCCGGCGAACGCCGCATCACCATGCATCAGCAGCGGCAACACCGAAATGCGCTGGTCCGGCGGATCACCATGCTGATCCTGCTTGGCGCGCACCTTGCCGAGCACCACGGGATCCACGATCTCCAGATGCGACGGATTGGCGGTCAGCGACAGATGGATCCGGTTGTTGTCGAACTCGCGATCCGACGATGCACCGAGGTGATATTTGACGTCGCCGGAACCCTCGACCGCGTCGGGATTGGCGGAGCCGCCCTTGAATTCGTGAAACAGCGCGCGATGCGGCTTGCCCATCACCTGCGTCAACACGTTCAGTCGGCCACGATGCGGCATGCCGACGACGATTTCCTTGACGCCGAGATTGCCGCCGCGCTTGATGATTTGTTCCAACGCCGGGATCAGCGACTCCGCGCCATCGAGACCGAACCGCTTGGTGCCGGTGAATTTGAGATCGCAGAATTTCTCGAAGCCTTCGGCTTCGACCAGCTTGTTCAGGATCGCGCGCCGGCCCTCGCGGGTAAAACTGATTTCCTTGTCCGGTCCCTCGATCCGTTCCTGAATCCAGCTCTTCTGCGCGGCGTTGGAGATGTGCATGAACTCGACGCCGAGCGTCTGGCAGTAGGTCCGTTCGCAGATCGCGACGATTTCCCGCAAGGTGGCGTATTCAAGTCCCAGCACGTGATCGAGGAAGATCTTGCGGTCGAAATCGCCGTCCACGAAGCCGTAGGAGCGCGGATCAAGCTCCTCGCGATCGCGCGGCGCCTCGATGCCGAGCGGGTCGAGCTTGGCGTGAAAATGCCCGCGCATGCGATAGGCGCGAATCAGCATCAAGGCGCGCACCGAATCGCGGGTCGCCTGGTGGACGTCGGCCGCCGATACCTCAGCACCCTTGGCCTGCGCCTTGGCGGCAATCTTGCTGCCGACAGCCTTCTCGACCTGCGCCCAGTTGCCGTCGAGCGCGGAGGTCAGATCATCCTGCGGCGCTAGCGGCCAGTTGTCCCGGCCCCACGAGGCGCCTTCGGCGTTTTTCCGGACGTCGGCCGGGGTGTCTTTCAGGCTTTTGAAGAATTCCTGCCATTCGGGATCGACCGAGCCCGGATCCTGTTCATAGCGGGCGTAGAGGTCGTCGATATAGGCGGCGTTGGTGCCCTGCAAAAACGAGGAGAGGGCAAAAGCGGCGTTCGCGTCCTGGCGAGACATGATGGCGTCCTGGTGGTTTCGTTTTCGCGCGTAGAAGACGGCGCAACGCCGATCCGGATACCGGATCAGCGTATTGGGGGGTGTTTACCCTATATGGGACGAATCTTCGCCCCTAAAAGAACTAAGAATTGAATTAGGATTTCAATTTTTCGACAAGGGTCTTTCCGAGCCTTGCGGGTGAGGGCGAGACGGTAATTCCGGCCGATTCCATCGCCGCGGCCTTGGATCCGGCGTCGCCCTTGCCGCCGGAGATGATGGCGCCGGCATGGCCCATGCGGCGGCCGGGAGGGGCGGTGACGCCGGCAATAAAGCCGACCATCGGCTTCTTGCGGCCGCGCCTGGCCTCGTCTTTCAGGAACTGGGCGGCGTCCTCCTCGGCCGAGCCGCCGATCTCGCCGATCATCACGATCGAAGTGGTCTTGGGGTCGGCCAGAAACATCTCCAGCACGTCGATGAATTCGGTGCCCTTGACCGGGTCGCCGCCGATGCCGACCGCGGTGGTCTGGCCAAGGCCCTCCTGGGTGGTCTGGAACACCGCCTCATAGGTCAGCGTGCCCGAACGCGAGACGATGCCGACATTGCCGGGCTTGAAGATGTTGGCCGGCATGATGCCGATCTTGCATTCGCCCGCCGTCATCACGCCGGGGCAATTGGGCCCGATCAGCCGCGATTTCGAGCCGCTCAACGAACGCTTGACCCGCACCATGTCGAGCACCGGAATGCCCTCGGTGATGCAGACGATCAGCGGGATTTCGGCATCGATGGCTTCGCAGATCGCATCGGCGGCTCCCGGCGGCGGCACATAGATCACGCTGGCATCGGCGCCGGTCTTCTCGCGCGCCTCGGCCACGGTATCGAACACCGGCAGATTAAGGTGCGTGCTGCCGCCTTTGCCCGGCGAGGTGCCGCCGACCATCTTGGTGCCATAGGCGATCGCCGCTTCCGAATGGAACGTGCCATTCTTGCCGGTGAAACCCTGGCAGATAACCTTGGTGTTGTTGTCGATCAGGACGGACATGGCTGGGATTGCTTTCGCGAAACGGTGGGAAAGGGGCTAGTGGAGGCGCCGATAGACGCCGGTGAGCACGTCGGCCCATCCTTCGGCGTCAGGCGAAAACTGGATCTTCATGCTGTAGCTGTTGTCGTCGATGACTTCATAGACATGGCGGGCGTTGCCGCGCAGCGAACCGCGCACGAGGATCAGCGCCTTGCCGCTCCAGCCGCCGGAAGCCGGCGACGGCGGATAGTAGCCGAGCGAATCGTGCCAGAATAATTTGTAGAGCCGGTCTTCGCGATCGTAGGTGAACACGCCGTGGGTGGCGAAGCTTTGCTTGCCCTCGCGCATCTGCCGCGAGTCCTGAATCAGATAAAAGCCGTCGAGATCGATCCGGGCGGTGACCTGCGAAGTCGCGGGTCCGCCCGCCGTCCAGCGTGACGGATAGACCATCTCTTCGCCGGCCCACTCGCCTGCGAACACCGCGAGCCTGCGATGCTCTTCAAGCGGCTTCGGCGCGGCGAGATGGTCCTCGGCCATGGCTCAGGCTCCCTTGACGGCCTTGACGATTTTCTGCGCGGCGTCGTCGAGATCATCGGCCGGCAGCACGTTGAGGCCGGACTCGCGGATGATCTTCTTGCCGGCATCGACATTGGTGCCCTCGAGCCGCACCACCAGCGGCACCTCGAGGCCGACTTCCTTCACCGCGGCCACCACGCCTTCGGCAATGACGTCGCACTTCATGATGCCGCCGAAGATGTTGACCAGAATGCCCTTCACATTGGGATCGGCGGTGATGATCTTGAAGGCGGAGGCGACCTTTTCCTTGGTGGCGCTGCCGCCGACATCGAGGAAGTTCGCCGGCGCCATGCCGTACAGCTTGATGATGTCCATCGTCGCCATCGCCAGGCCGGCGCCGTTGACCATGCAGCCGATATTGCCGTCGAGCGCGACATAGTTGAGGTCGTATTTCGACGCCTCGATCTCCTTGGCGTCCTCCTCGGTCTCGTCGCGCAGCGCGGCCACTTCGGGATGGCGGAACATGGCATTGTCGTCGAACGACACCTTGGCGTCGAGCACGCGGAGCTGGCTCTGCTTGGTGACGACCAGCGGGTTGATCTCCAGCATCGCCATGTCCTTGGCGACGAACGCGGTATAGAGCTGCGCCACCAGTTTCTCCGCCTGCTTGGCGAGATCGCCGGATAGTCCCAGCGCTTTTGCAACGGTGCGGCCGTGATGGCTCATGATCCCGGTGGCGGGATCGACCGAGAAGGTCACGATCTTCTCCGGGCTGTTATGGGCGACGTCCTCGATATTGACGCCGCCTTCGGTCGACACCACGAACGACACTTCGGAGGTCTCGCGGTTGACCAGGATCGAGAGATAAAACTCCTTGTCGATGTCGGAGCCGTCCTCGATATAGAGGCGGTTGACCTGCTTGCCGTGCGGCCCGGTCTGCACCGTCACCAGGGTTGCGCCCAGCATCTGCCTGGCGAACTCGTTGACCTCGGCGACCGACTTGGCGATCCGCACGCCGCCCTTGTCGCCGGCACTGGCCTCCTTGAACTTGCCCTTGCCGCGGCCGCCGGCATGGATCTGGCTCTTCACCACCCAGACCGGCCCGGGCAGGGTTTTCGCGGCGGCATCGGAATCGGCCGCCCGCAGCACCGGTACGCCCTTCGAAATCGGCACCCCGAATTCGTGCAGCAGCGCCTTGGCCTGGTATTCGTGAATGTTCATATGCGCTCCCCGAGCCCGATCGATCTATTGGCTACAGCTAAAGACGATCAACGGCCAAGCAGATCGGGCGCGATCTTCTTGCAGGCGTCGACCAGACCCTGCACCGCGCCGACCGACTTGTCGAATGCGTCGCGGTCCTTGCCGGCCAGTTCGATCTCGACGATACGCTCGACGCCCTTCGAGCCGATGACGACGGGCACGCCGACATACATGTCCTTCACGCCGTATTCACCGTTGAGATAGGCGGCGCAGGGCAGCACCCGCTTCTTGTCCTTGAGATAGCTCTCGGCCATCGCGATCGCGGACGCCGCCGGCGCATAGAACGCCGAACCGGTCTTCAGCAGGTTGACGATCTCGGCGCCGCCGTTGCGGGTGCGGTCGACGATCTCGTCGAGCCTCGCCTGCGAGGTCCAGCCCATCTTCACGAGGTCAGGCAACGGAATGCCGGCCACGGTGGAATACCGCACCAGCGGCACCATGGTGTCACCATGGCCGCCGAGCACGAAGGCGGTGACGTCTTCCACCGAGACATTGAATTCGTCGGCAAGGAAATAGCGGAAGCGCGACGAATCCAGCACGCCGGCCATGCCCACCACTTTCTTGTGCGGCATGCCCGAAGCCTTCTGCAGCGCCCAGACCATGGCATCCAGCGGATTGGTGATGCAGATGACGAACGCGTCGGGGGCGTATTTCTTGATGCCGGAGCCGACCTGTTCCATCACCTTGAGATTGATGCTGAGGAGATCGTCACGGCTCATGCCCGGCTTGCGCGGCACACCGGCGGTGACGATGCAGACCTTGGCGTTATCCAGCGCTTCATAGGAATTGGCGCCGGTGAAATTGGCGTCGAACCCGTCCACCGGGGAAGATTGCGCGATGTCGAGCGATTTGCCCTGCGGCACGCCCTCGGCAATGTCGAACATGACGACATCGCCAAGCTCTTTCAGGCCGATGAGGTGAGCCAGCGTTCCGCCGATCTGGCCGGAGCCAATCAAAGCAATCTTGTCACGCGCCATGGGAAATCTGTCCTTTGAACGTCAAGCAGGAGGATGGAAAGAAGCTGGAAGGCTGGTTATCCCTTTCGACTGATACGTTCAAGTCGGAGGCATGCTCAATTGTCGGGCCTGCCTTGATTTCGGCCAGCCAGACCAACCCTGCCCGTGCTCCGGAATGACCGCCAGGGTTCTACGTCTCCACCAGCCCGGTGCTGGTGCCGCTGGCCACCGAATCCTTGTGCCCGTGAGGCAGTGCCAGATAGGATTCCGAACTCATCTCGATCAGCCGCGACGAGGTTCGCTTGAACTCGTTCGCCTCATTGCCCTCGGCCGCCAGATACAGCGAGAGCGGATCGGCCTCGGCCGAGGCCATCAACTTCACGGCATTATCATAAAGCGTGTCGATCAGCGTGATGAACCGCTTGGCCGCGTTGCGCTCGGCATAGCCCATCACGGGAATGCGGTCGATCAGGAGGGTGTGATAGTCGTGCGCGAGCCGCAAATAGTCTGACGCGGCCAGCGGCTTTTCGCAGATGTCGGCAAACGAAAATCGGGCCACGCCGTGCGCCGAACAGGGCACATGCAGGATGCGGCCCTTGATCGAAATATCGCGCGGCTTGCAGGGCGCTTTGCCGGTCATCCTCGCCCACGCCTTGTCGAGCGCGGCATCGGCATCGCGATCGGCCGGCGTCAGCCACATTTTCACACCTGCGAGCTTCTCCAGCCGGAAATCCGTGCGCGCATCGAGCCGCAGCACATCCATATGTTCCGCGATTTGCGCGATGAATGGCAGGAACAGCGACCGGTTCAGACCGCCCTTGTAGAGATCGTCAGGCGCGACGTTGGAGGTCGCCACCACCACCGTGCCGAGATCGAACAGCTTTGAGAACAGCCGCCCCAGGATCATCGCGTCCGCGATGTCGGTGACGTGGAATTCGTCGAAACATAACAGCCAGGCCTGATCGAAGATCGCATTGGCGGTGAGCCCGATCACATCGCCATCGGCGATCTCGCCGCGCGCGATATTCTGGCGAAAGCCATAGATGCGCTCATGCACCTCGGCCATGAATTCATGGAAATGGGCGCGGCGCTTGTGCTCGACCTGGCTCTGCTGAAAAAACAGATCCATCAGCATGGTCTTGCCGCGGCCGACTTCGCCATAAACATAGAGGCCGCGCGGCGGGCCCCCGTTCTTGTCGGCGAACAGCCGGCCGAACAGGCCCTGCTTGCGCACCGGCTTATAGCTCGCAAGCCGCTCCTCGAGGGTGGCGAATGCCTCGGCGGCCTCCGCCTGCGCGGGATCGGGTTCGATCGCGCCGGAGGAAACGAGGGATTGATAGTGCGCGTGGAAAGCAGCGGATGGGGTGGACAGCATGGTCCACCTTTCGGCCCCAGGCTCACGAAAATTGCAAGTCATGAATTGATGCAGGGGCTATGCGGCTATGAGCGTCGGGGTACCGCTGCGCCGCTAAGCGCAGACCGCCGCCCCGCAAAAACCGGTATCCAAAGACGTGCTCCGCACCTTAACCGGAGACGACCGCGCCTGCCCTCAAGCCCTTACGCGCACAGCGCGTAGGAATCCTCGACCACATAGGGTCCGCCGCCGGTAGAAGCGCGGGAAGAGAACAGCACGAAGCGCGAGGCGGTAAACACCTTGCTCGGGAAATAGCCGCGCACCGACAAATAATCCGCGACATCCTGGCTTGAGGCGTCGTGCAGCCGCGCCAGGGTCACGTGCGGCGTGAATTTCCGCCCTTCGGGATCGAGCCCGATCCGCTGCATCAACCGTTCCAGTTCCGCCTGCAGCTCGATCAAGGGCCGGCTGGGCGCGATGGAGGCGACCACCGCACGCGGCTTGCGCCCGCCAAAGCTCGACAGCCCCTGCAGCTTGACCTCGAAAGGCTTGCGGTTGATCCGAAACAGCATCGAAGCGATCTCGTTGGCGGAGATGCCGTCGATGTCGCCGATGAAGCGCAAGGTGACGTGATAATTTTCGGGATCGACCCAGCGTGCGCCCGGAAGGCCGCCACGCAAATTGGAAAGTGTCTGGCCGATCTCGGCCGGAACTTCCAGTCCAGTGAACAAACGCGGCATCGCAAAATCCCCGATGCGGAGGTGCAAGCTTTTTGAGGCTTACACCTGAAACGAACCCGGTGACGAATCACCGATACTTATTTTTACCGTAGTTATGTGACTCTGCGAAGCATCAGGCGTTAACGGGCGATAAACCATCGGAAAAAACACGGGGTAACGTTATCGCTGCCCGTTTTTCAGCTGTGTTGCCCGCCGATCGAACCAACGAGTGCCTCCACACTGGGCAAAATGTTTTTCACGATCACATCGACGCCCTCCGCCGTCGGATGCATGCCGTCGGCCTGATTGAGCTTGGCGTCGGCCGCGACGCCCTCGAGGAAAAACGGATAAAGCGGCACCGCGAACGATTTCGCAAGGTCCGGATAGATCGCGTTGAACTGTGCCGCATAGTCGCTGCCGTAATTCGGCGGCGCCACCATCCCGCACAAGAGAACCGCGATCTTGCGCGCCTTCAGCCGCGTCAGGATATCCGATAGCGCGGCGCGTGTGATCTTGGGGTCGATACCGCGCAAGGCATCATTGGCGCCGAGTTCGAGGATGACGGCCTCGGTGCCGTCAGGCACCGACCAATCGAGCCGGTCGCGGCCGCCTGAACTGGTATCGCCGGATACCCCGGCGTTGCTCATGTCGACCTCTATACCTTTGGTCTTTAACGCCTTTTGCAGCTGCTCCGGGAATGCGGCGGAGCCCAACAGGCCAAGGCCGGCGCTTAGCGAATCGCCCAGCACCACCATCTTGATTGGCTTTGCGGCCGGAGGCGCCGGCGTCTGCGCCAATCCCGTTTGTGCCGTCATCAAGCCCATAATCAACACGAGTATGTGCACGAGCATCCGCGTTCGGCCCTCGACCGCGGCGGCGAAAGTGCCATATGACCGAACCATGGACAGTCTCATCGAACCCTCGTCATTGGCCGGCCTCGAGCCGGACACCATCTCGATCTCGAACGTCAATCTCTCGCTGGGCACAGGAGCCGCCCGCGTTCATATCCTGAAAGATATCAGCCTGAGTGTGGCATCCGGCGAAGCGATCGGCCTGATCGGGCCATCGGGCTCGGGGAAATCCACGCTTCTGATGGTGATGGCGGGGCTGGAACGCCCCGACAGCGGAGAGGTGGTGGTCAACGGCACGCCGTTCAATGCCCTCGACGAGGACGCGCTGGCGCGCTTCCGCGGTCGTCAGGTCGGTATCGTGTTCCAGTCGTTTCATCTGATCCCGACCATGACGGCGCTGGAGAATGTCGCGGTGCCGCTGGAACTCGCCGGCAATCCCGATGCGTCGGAGCGCGCCGCGCAGGAACTTACATCGGTCGGCCTTGGCCACCGCTTGCACCACTATCCCACCCAATTGTCCGGCGGCGAGCAGCAACGGGTCGCGTTGGCCCGCGCACTGGCGCCGGATCCCGCTATCCTCGTCGCCGACGAGCCCACCGGCAACCTCGACGAGGCCACCGGCAAGCAGATCGTCGATCTCCTGTTCACCAAGCACGCCGAGCGCGGCATGACGCTGGTGCTGGTGACCCACGACACCTCGCTGGCGCAGCGTTGCGATCGCGTGGTGCGGCTGCGCTCGGGCCGCATCGACGGGCAGACAGCGGACCGCAAAGCGGCTTCATGAGCACGATTTCCGAATCTGCGCCTCGCGGCCGCGGTAGCTCGCTTGCCTTGCGTTATGCCTTGCGCGAATTGCGCGGCGGCTTGCGCGGCTTTTACGTTTTCATCGCCTGCATCGCGCTCGGCGTGATGGCGATTGCCGGGGTCGGTTCGGTCGCAGCCAGCCTCGGCGAAGGACTGGCGCGCGAGGGCCGCACGCTGCTGGGCGGCGATGCGGCTTTTTCGCTGATCCAGCGTGAAGCCAAGCCCGATGAGGTGGCCTATCTCCGTTCGCGCGGGCAGGTATCCGTTGCGGCGACGGTGCGGGTCATGGCGCGCGCCAGTGGCGGCCAGCTCGCCTTGGTCGAACTGAAGGCGGTGGACGGCAGCTACCCGATGCTGGGCGAACTCACGCTCGATCCAGAAATGCCGGTGACGGACCTGCTGGCCGAGCGTGACGGCGCGTTCGGCGCGGCCGTCGATTCAACCCTGCTGGCGCGGCTGGACCTGAAGATCGGCGACCGCGTCACCATCGGCAACGCGACATTCCAGATGCGCAGCGTGGTCGACGCCGAGCCCGATAAGCTTGCCGGCGGCCTCGGCTTCGGGCCGCGATTCCTGGTCAGCGAAGCCGCCCTGCGCGCCACCGGTCTGTTGCAGCCGGGCAGCCTGGTGCGCTGGATTTACCGGGTCAAACTGCCCGATAACGTGGCTGGTGATGCCGGCGTGACGGCGCTGATCGACAATGTCAGGGCGGCATTGCCGCAAGCGGGCTGGGAAATCCGCTCCCGCAGCAACGCCTCGCCGCAGCTCGAGCGCACCATCAGCCGGTTTACCCAGTTTCTGACCCTGGTTGGCCTGGCAGCACTGCTGGTCGGCGGCGTTGGCGTCGCCAACGCGGTCAAAAGCCACATCGATCGCCGCCACGACGTCATCGCCGCCTTCAAGGCGCTCGGCGCCACCGGCCGCGACGTGTTCGCGATTTACCTGACGCAGGTCACCGTGCTGGCCGTGATCGGCTCGGCGATCGGCCTCGCCGCCGGTGCGGCGCTGCCTTTCATCATCGTCGGCCTGTTCGGCAAGCTGCTGCCGCTGCCGGTGGTGCCGGCGCTGCATCCGGGCGAACTCCTGCTGTCGTTCGTCTACGGCCTGCTTACGGCGCTGGCCTTTGGACTATGGCCGCTCGGTCGCGTGCATGACGTGCCGGTGGCGGCGCTGTTTCGCGAGACGATCACCGGCGAAGGGCGCCGCCCGCGCTGGCGCTATCTCGCCTTGATGGCGGTTGTGATCGCGCTGTTGATCGCGGTCGCGATCGGGCTTGCCTACGACAAGCGGGTCGCGGCCGTGTTCGTTGCATCCTCGATCGTCGTATTTGCCGTGTTGCGCGGCATTGCCGCGATCCTGATGGCGCTGGCGCGGCGTTTGCCGAGAAGCCGCATCACCATGCTGCGGCTCGCGATCACCAATATCTACCGGCCCGGCGCATTGACGCCGTCGGTCGTAATGTCGCTCGGGCTGGGCCTGACGGTGCTGGTCACCATCACGCAGATCGACGGAAATCTGCGCCGGCAATTCATGGCCGCGCTGCCGGAGCGCGCGCCGTCGTTTTATTTTATCGACATTCCCACCAATGAGGCCGACCGCTTCAACGCATTCCTTAAACAGACCACGCCGCAATCGACCGTCGAGGATGTGCCGATGCTGCGCGGGCGCATCGTCTCGGCCCATGGCGTCAAGGCCGAAGACCTCAACGCCTCAGCCGATTCCGAATGGGTGCTGCAGAGCGACCGTGGCCTGACCTATACCGGCGAGATCCCGAAGGGTTCGAAAGTGGTCGAGGGCAAATGGTGGGACGCGGATTACAACGGGCCGCCGCTGGTCTCGATCGAGAAGAAGATCGCCGACGGCCTCGGGCTCAAGCTTGGCGACCCGATCGTGGTCAACGTGCTGGGCCGCGATATCGCCGCCACCATCGGCAACATGCGCACGGTCGACTGGCAGAGTCTCGGCATCAATTTTGTGCTGGTGTTCTCGCCCAACGCCTTCAAGGGCGCGCCGCATACCCATATCGCGACACTGACCGAGACGCCCCCCAACCCCGCCGGCGACGCGCAAATCGTCAAATCGGTGGCCGACGCCTTTCCGATGGTGACAAGCGTGCGGGTGCGCGAAGCGCTGGAAACCATCGGCACGGTGGTAACCAACCTGGTGCTGGCGATCCGCGGCGCCAGCGCGGTGACGCTGATATCGGCGATTCTGGTGCTGGGCGGCGCGCTCGCCGCCGGCCATCGCCACCGGGTCTATGACGCCGTCATCCTCAAAACCCTGGGCGCGACCCGAGCGCGGCTGCTCGGCGCCTATGCGCTGGAATATCTGATGATCGGCTTTGCGACCGCCATTTTCGGCGTGATCGCGGGCTCCATTGCGGCCTGGCTGATCGTGACAAGGCTGATGACGCTCAGCTTTATCTGGCAGGCCGGCAGCGCCGCGGTCGTGGTGGCGGCAGCGCTGCTCGTCACGGTCGGATTGGGGCTGGCCGGCACATTGCTGGCGCTCAACCAGAAGCCGGCCACGGTGCTGCGGAATTTGTGACAATTTGAAGCGGCGCCTGCCCCAGGGTTAACGCGATTTAAGCTGGAAATTGCAGGCGGGGCGACATTCAGCCGCGCGTGGAAGCTTGCAGCGAATGTGTTAGTTTCCCACATACCAGCTTGGGTCAGACGCCAGTTTGATGACGAAAAAGTAATGTCAGCAAATGGTGGTATCTGGGATAGATTTCTAGCCGGCGCCGCAGAGCCCTTGCGCCCCGCCGGATCAACCAACGGGAATTCGACCATGTCGGACCTAGACCGCAACTATGCCTCTCCTTTCGGCCGGGCCGCCGGGCGCACTGACGCCGCGACCGTCGACGCCGGTCTGCGCGCCTACATGCTGCGCATTTACAACTACATGAGCATTGGCCTGGCTATCACCGGCCTCGCCGCGCTCGGTGTCTATATGGCCGCGGTGACGACCGATCCGTCGGGCGCCGCCGCCAAGATCGGCAACGCGTTCCTGACGCCGTTCGGTTACGCGATGTTCGTGAGCCCCCTGAAGTGGCTGTTCATCCTGGCGCCGCTCGTCATGGTGTTCGTAATCTCGGCCGGCCTCAACCGGCTGCGGCCGGCGACCGCCCAGATGCTATTCTGGGTATTCTCGGCGCTGATGGGTATTTCGCTGTCATCGATCTTCCTGGTGTACACCCACACCTCGATCGTGCGGGTGTTCTTCATCACCGCGGCATCGTTCGGCGCGCTGAGCCTGTTCGGCTACACCACCAAGCGTGACATGACCGGCATGGGCTCGTTCCTGCTGATGGGCCTGTTCGGCATCATCATCGCGAGCCTGGTCAATCTGTTCATCGCCAGCTCGGCGCTGCAGTTCCTGGTGTCGGTGGTCGGCGTGCTGGTGTTCGCGGGCCTCACCGCCTGGGATACCCAGCGGCTGAAGAACGATTACATCTACGGTTATGCCTCGCAGGGCGGTGACGTGGCGGAGCGGGCGGCGATCTCGGGTGCGCTGTCGCTTTACCTGAACTTCATCAACCTGTTCACGCTGCTGCTGCAGCTGCTCGGCCAGCGCGACTGATCGCAAGGCTCATGTGAAGATAGAAGCCTCTGAAAAATAGAAGCCCCGGCCTGATCGCCGGGGCTTTTCTTTTGCGCGAAGCAAAAATAGTCTCGCCTGATGTCCTCGCTTGAAATCCGGCCCGCCACCGAGGCCGACCTTCCCTTGATTACCGAGATCTACGATCACGCGGTCCGTTACGGCACCGCGACATTCGAACTGATTCCGCCTGATCTGGCGGAGATGACGCGGCGCTTCGCCGCGCTCAGAGACGGCAGCTTTCCCTATTTCGCCGCCGCGCTCGAAGGCCGCGTGGTCGGATATGCCTATGCGGGCGCCTACCGGCCGCGGCCGGCCTATCGCTTCACGGTGGAGAATTCGGTCTATCTGCAGCCCGCGATTCATCGCCGCGGCATCGGCCTGCAACTGCTGCAGCGGCTGATCAGTGAATGCGAGGCGCGTGGCTATCGGCAGATGATCGCGGTGATCGGCGATTCCGCCAACGCCGGATCAATCGGCGTCCACACCAGGTGCGGATTCCAGATGATCGGAACGCACCCCCATGTCGGCCTTAAGTTCGGCCGCTGGCTGGACACCGTGATGATGCAGCGCGCGCTTGGCGACGGCGGCACCACGGTGCCGACGGATGGTCCGATAGAGATTTCGCGATAATTTTTATCGTCCTCATTCCGGGGCGACGTCGAATCCGGAATGACGCGCAGCAGGGTGCTCCCTGAACCCCTGGATTCCGGATCCAGCGCTGCGCGCTGGTCCGAAAATGACGGATGCTGCTGCTAAACCACCGCCAGCTTGCGGTCGATCACCAGCAGCACGCGATCGAGTTCATGGCCGCGGCGCAGGATCAGGCCGGTCGCCGAGATCACGCTGTACATGCCCTGCTTGCGCGCGAGCCGCGGATCTTTTTCGATGCGGTAGATCGGGACTTCGGAGGCGCGGCGAAACACCGAGAACACCGCGCGATCCCGCAGGAAATCGATGGCGTAGTCACGCCACTCGCCGTCGGTGACCATGCGTCCATATAAATTCAGAATTCGATTGAGTTCGAGACGATTGAACGTCACGCGATTCGGTACTGCACCCGCAGCGGCATTGCGCGCCGCCGCGCGATTCTCGCTTGGCTCGGCATCCTCCGAAATCGAGGTCATGCGGCATCTCCTGTCATCCCTTCGACATGATTGCGCTGACGGCCCGCCTCTGCAAGAGGTCCGTATCGGGCGCGGCAAGATTCACGTGCAATTTGATGTCCTTGGGGTGGGAAATATACCGTCACGGGATCGTTAGAAGAATCATAATACCGCCCAACTTCCGCCAATCGACCGCCCCGCTGGACTGCGAGAAGTTAACCCTGCGTTGGCCCGGTCCTTTCGATTCCGGATTCCTCAGCCCCCAGCCCCCCGGGGTCGTCGGGATCGGGCCTGTTCGCAGGATAGTTTATCCCCACACTGGGCCAACGAAAGTTGGTCCTTTTTCTTTTTTGGGTATCGGCGCTTTTGGCTAGAGGCTTGACGCGCCGCCATTGCGATGTGCGATTGCACCCTGGCTGTGTGACCCGGACTCGGGCGTATCTGACAGCATCCTTGTCCCAAGTCGGCAACAGCCGGCGCGGATGCGCAAGGCCCCGAATCAAATACTCGAGGTCACGAATTCCGGCCTCGCTTGCTATACGCGCGATCCGGAATGAGGAGGGATGGAATTTAGGTGAAGTGAAATTTAGTGGAGCGACGTGTAGGCCGCCCCTAGCATTGGGCCGGGCCTGTCGCGATTGCCGTCCTGGACATAAACCGCCGCGGCATCGACTCCCTCACGGGAAATATTTTCCAGCGGCACACTCCAGCTCCCGGGACTGCCGTTCCAGTCGCCGACCTTCAGAATATTACGCACCACATTGTGGTAGGTAATTTCACGGCCTCTGTTCTCACCACGTCCGATTGAAATCGGCACTGCCTTCGAGACAGAACATATCCATACTTCGCCATGCGTTACCGCAGGATCTTTGCTGGCGGCGACAGAAACATTGATTTGCTTTCCGGTCACCGCCATCGAAACCGGCACCGACATCACACCTTCGGCCTTTTCGGTATCGCTGATAGCACCTTCAATGCCGGCACGATCGCTCCCGATCACATGCACTGATCCGTTGATCACGGCTTGCGGCGTATAGACGTCGCGATCGCCGCGCATATGGGAATAGGCTTTCTGCCGCGCACTGAAGCGCGAGTCCGCCAGCGTATCTTTCCAGCCCAGATAATCCCAATAGTCGATCGGCATGCTCAGCGCGATAATCGAAGGATCCTTGGCAAGCTCGCCGATAACCCTGTCAGCGGGCGGACACGACGAACAACCCTGCGACGTGAACAACTCCACCACCGCGCGCGGATCGGCGTGAGCCGGGCGAACGATCGCAACAACCGCGAAGATGCCAAGCGCACCTGACCATCGCGAAATGGAGTTGTAAGCCGTTATCGTTGTCATGATGGAAACCGGGAAGTGCCCACACCGTTATCGTTAACTATCTGAACTGCGGTACCGTGTTCGGACCGGTCTTCTAACGCCAGAAGGCGGCCTCTTCATAGGCCGCCTTCCCTTCACCCGCTACTCACTTCGCAGTGAGGCACATCACAATCCACATTACGCCGCCAGCTTGCGCAGCACGTACTGCAGAATGCCGCCGTTTCGATAATATTCGAGTTCGTCAAGGGTATCGATCCTGCACAGCAGCGAGACGCGCTGCAGCGAACCGTCACCGGACACGATCTCCGCCGTCAGCTTCTGGCGTGGTTTCAGGTCGCCCTGCAATCCCCGTATCGTTACGGTCTCATCGCCCTTCAAGCCGATCGACGACCACGAGGCGCCATCCTCGAAGGTGAGCGGCAGTACGCCCATGCCGACCAGATTGGAGCGATGGATGCGCTCGAAGCTCTGGCAAATCACGGCGCGAATGCCGAGCAGCCGCGTTCCTTTCGCAGCCCAGTCGCGCGACGAGCCATTGCCGTATTCGGCGCCGGCAAAGACCACCAGCGGCACATTCTCGGCCTGATACTTCATCGCGGCATCGTAGATCGACATCTGCTCGCCGTCGGGCCAGTGCTTGGTCAAGCCGCCCTCGGGAATGTTGCCGTCGGCGCCCTTCAGCATGAAATTCTTGATGCGGATGTTGGCGAAGGTGCCGCGCATCATGATTTCGTGATTGCCGCGCCGCGTGCCGTATTGATTGAAGTCGGCGGGGCGCACCTGATGCTCGCTGAGGAATTTTCCTGCCGGGGAGGTCAGCTTGATCGAGCCGGCCGGCGAGATGTGGTCGGTGGTGATCTTGTCGCCGAACATCGCCAGGATCCGCGCATCGACAACATCGACGATCGGTTCCGGCTGCTTCTTCATGCCCTCGAAGTAAGGCGGGTTCTGCACATAGGTCGAGCTCATGTTCCAGCGATAGGTCTCGCTCTCGACCGTCTTGATCTTGCGCCAGTTGGCGTCGCCCTTGAACACATCGGCGTAACGCTTCTTGAAGATCGTTGCGGTCACGAACTTCTTCATCAAGGCGTTGATCTCTTTCGTCGTCGGCCAGATGTCCTTGAGGTACACCGGCTTGCCGTCCTTGCCGTTGGCGATCGGCTCGACCGCGAGATCCTTGGTCACCGTTCCCGCCAGCGCGTACGCCACGACCAGCGGCGGCGAAGCCAGATAATTGGCCTGCACGTCGGGGCTGACGCGGCCTTCGAAGTTGCGGTTGCCCGACAGCACGGCGGCGGCAACGATGCCGTTGTCGTTGATCGACTTCGAGATGTCTTCCGGCAGCGGACCTGAATTGCCGATGCAGGTGGTGCAGCCGAAGCCGACCAGATTGAAGCCGACCTTGTCGAGGTCGGACTGCAGCCCGGAATTGGCGAGATATTCCGCCACCACCTGGCTGCCCGGCGCCAGCGATGTCTTGACCCACGGCTTCGCCTTCAGGCCTTTGGCGGCAGCGTTGCGCGCCAAAAGTCCCGCGCCGATCAGCACGCTCGGATTGGAGGTGTTGGTGCAGGAGGTGATAGCCGCGATCACCACGTCGCCATGGCCGAGATCGAAATCGCGATTCTCGACCGCGTAGCGATGCGAGGCGTCGGCGGCCTTCTTGTATTCGGTGGCCATCGCGGCGGAAAAGCCTTCCGCAACCGCGGGCAGCGCGACGCGGCCTTCGGGACGCTTCGGTCCGGCCATCGACGGCACCACATCCGCGAGATCGAGCGTCAGCGTTTCCGTGAAGACGGGGTCAGCTGACTTGGCGGTACGGAACAGGCCCTGCGCCTTGGCGTAGGCGGTGACCAGCGCCACGCGCGGCGCGGCGCGGCCGGAAGTCTTGAGGTAATCGATGGTCGCGGCATCGACCGGGAAGAAGCCGCAGGTAGCGCCATATTCCGGCGCCATGTTGCCGATGGTCGCCTTGTCCGCGACCGAGAGGTAATCGAGACCGGGGCCGAAGAATTCCACGAATTTTCCGACCACGCCCTGCTTGCGCAGCATCTGCGTCACCGTCAGCACCAGATCGGTGGCGGTAACGCCTTCCTTGAGCTGACCCTTGAGCTTGAAACCGACCACTTCCGGCAGCAGCATCGACAGCGGCTGGCCGAGCATCGCAGCTTCCGCCTCGATGCCGCCAACGCCCCAGCCGAGCACGGCCAAACCGTTGACCATCGTGGTGTGCGAGTCGGTGCCGACGAGCGAATCCGGATAGGCGACTTCGAAGGTGCCGGTCTTCTTGCCGACCTTCATCTTCTCTTTCTTGGTCCATACCGTCTGCGCGAGGTATTCGAGATTGACCTGATGGCAGATGCCGGTGCCGGGCGGCACCACGGAGAAATTCGAAAACGCCTTCTGGCCCCATTTCAGGAACTCGTAGCGTTCCTGATTCTGCTTGTATTCCTCGACAACGTTCTTGCCGAAGGCCTTGTTGTCACCGAAGAAGTTCACGATCACCGAGTGATCGATCACGAGATCGACCGGCACCAGCGGATTGATCTTCTCGGCGTCGCCGCCGAGGCTCTGCATCGCGTTGCGCATCGCGGCGAGATCGACCACGGCCGGCACGCCGGTGAAATCCTGCATCAACACCCGCGACGGGCGGAACGCGACTTCATGCTCGAGCTTGCGCTTCTTCAGCCACTTGGAAACGGCGACAATGTCTTCCTTCTTGACCGTGCGACCATCTTCGTTGCGCAGCAGGTTTTCGAGCAAAACCTTCATGGAATAGGGAAGTCTGGAAATTCCCTTCAGACCGTTCTTCTCGGCGGCGGGCAGGCTGTAATAAACGTAGGTCTTGCTCCCGACCTTGAGGGTTTTTTGGCATTTGAAGCTGTCGAGCGAGGTCATGTGAGGCAATCCCAGTTTCTTCGTTGTACCCGGCAAGGGTATCAAAACACCGTCAGCGAGGCGAGCCTGATGGCTTGCGGTGCCGGATCATGTGCGGCATCAAGTTCCGGCTTATAGAACCTTATTAGAATCTTTCCAGTGGCGCCGCCACACCGGGAAGCGTGCCGCAGCAGTGCACCACCCAAAAATTCTGCTGCGGTACCGATAGTTTCCTTAAGGGCTGTGAAAGGGCAAAATGCGGCTCCTGGGACGCGGCGTCAGGTGTGTGCGAGGCGGCCGGGAAGTGCTTTCCGGCCTCGATTTTGAGGCCTCCTCGGGCGAGGTGCTGGCCGTCACCGGCCCCAACGGATCCGGCAAAACCTCGCTACTGCGAATCATTGCCGGCCTGCTTGCCCTGGCCGGCGGGTCTGTCGAGCTGGAGGGCGGCGGGGACGAACTGACCTTGCCCGATCAGGCCCATTATCTCGGCCATCGCGACGCAATGAAACCTGCCTTGAGCGTGCATGAGAACCTGTCGTTCTGGCGGGATTTTCTCGGTGGCGAGGCGGTTGATGCGAAGAAGAACCTCGTTAACGACAGCCTTGTTAGCGAAAGCCTTATTAACGACAGCCTTGCCGCGGTCGGGCTCGATCATGCCGCACACCTGCCGGCGGCCTATTTGTCGGCCGGACAGCGGCGACGGCTCTCGATCGCACGGCTGCTGGTGACACGGCGGCCGGTCTGGCTGCTGGACGAACCGACCTCGGCGCTCGATGCCGCCGGACAGGCGTTGTTCGTGCGCCTGATGAGCGAGCACCTGGCGCGCGGCGGGCTGATCATCGCAGCGACCCACGCACCGCTCGGAATCGAATCGAGGGAATTGCGGATCGGGGAGACGTCGTGACTCTAAGAGGTGATCCACCAATCGGCGCAGGCCTCTCCGTTCCCTCCCCCCTTGCGGGGGAGGGTCAGGGAGGGCAGTGCCGCACGGCATGCTGCTTCGATTTGAACGAAGATGACGCGCATTCACTCCTGTCGATCCAGCACTTCTGTCGAGCACCTTTTCCGGGGCTACCTCCCTCCCCGACCCTCCCCCACAAGGGGGGAGCGAGCAATTTGTGCTCGCGGCAAGATCAGAACGTCCTGAGCACGTCGCGGGGCCTTGCATGACCGCCCTCGCCGCGCTGGTTCGACGGGACATCAGGATCGCGCTGCGGGTCGGCGGTGGCGCGCTGATCGGCGTGCTGTTCTTTCTCACTGTAGTTGTGCTGATGCCGTTCGCGATCGGACCGGACCTCGCGCTGCTGACGCGGCTTGGTCCGGCGATCCTCTGGCTCGGCGCGCTGCTCGCAAGCCTGCTCACCCTTGACCGGCTGTTCATGGCCGATCAAGAGGACGGCTCGCTCGACCTGATCCTGATGAGCCGGACGCCGCTGGAACTGACCTGCGCCACCAAGGCGCTGGCGCATTGGCTCGCCGCCGGCCTGCCGCTGATCGTGGCCACGCCGGTGCTGGGACTGCTGTTGAATCTCGATGTCGCGTCGACATCGGCGGTCGCGCTGACGCTGCTGGTCGGCACACCGGCGCTGACCTTTACCGGCATGATCGGCGCAGCACTTGCCGTCACCTTGCATCGCGGCGGTTTGTTGCTGGCGGTGCTGGTGCTGCCGCTGTCGATCCCGGTGCTGATTTTCGGCGTCGCGGCGTCGGAGGCCGCGATATCGGGTCCGCTGTCATTCGGAACCCCGTTTTCGATCCTGTGCGCGCTCTCGCTTGTCAGTTTTGTGATCGGGCCATTTGCCGCAGCGGCAAGCCTGCGGCAGGGGCTGGATTGATATGGCCCGATCAAGCGGAATTGCGCCATCCGCCCGATTGCCTGTAACGGCTGCGACGACTATCAGAGGCCCATGACGCTGATCGACCTCGCCAATCCGACCAGGTTCCTGTCACTGACCGCGCGCATCCTGCCGTGGCTTGCGGCGGTGACCGCGATCCTGCTGCTGGTCGGGCTCTATCAGTCCGCGATGGCGCCCGACGATTATCAGCAGGGCGCCACCGTGAAGATCATGTTCATTCACGTTCCCAACGCGTGGCTGTCGATGTTCGTCTGGGGCGTGATGAGCGTCGCTGCGCTGGGCACTTTGGTGTGGCGGCATCCGCTGGCTGATGTCGCCGCCAAGGCTGCCGCCCCGATCGGAGCGGCCTTCACGTTTCTCGCGCTGGTGACGGGTTCGCTGTGGGGGCGGCCGATGTGGGGCACCTATTGGGAATGGGATGCGCGCCTCACCTCGGTGTTGATCCTGTTCCTGATGTATCTCGGCCTGATCGCGCTGTGGCGCGCGGTGGAAGATCCTTCCCGCGCCGCGCGTGCCGCAGCGGTGCTGACGCTCGTTGGCGCGATCAACCTGCCGATCATCAAATTCTCGGTCGATTGGTGGAACACGCTGCATCAGCCGGCATCGGTGTTCCGGATGGGTGGGCCGACGCTCGACCGCGCCTTCCTGATTCCGCTGCTGGTGATGGCGCTGGCGTTTTCGCTGCTGTTCATCACGCTGCATCTCGCCGCGATGCGCAACGAGATCCTGCGCCGCCGGGTGCGTGCCCTGCAGATGATGCAGGCCACCCAACGTGCGGCCTGAGCCGATGTCGCTTGGCCCCTACGCGTCGTTTATCGTGACGTCCTATCTGCTGGTCGCAGCCGTGGTGCTATTTCTGATTGTCTGGATCGCCCTCGATTATCAACGGCAGCAACAACGTCTTCGCGAACTCGAGGCAAGCGGCGTCAGCAGGCGCTCCGGGCGCAGTGCGATGGATACAAGATGAGCGATCACACCACATCCGAATCCGCAATATCAAGCGCAGCGCCGCAACGCCGGCCCTGGCTGCGCGTCGTGCTGATGGCATTGCCGCTGGCGAGCTTTGCAGCGCTCGCGGCGCTGTTCTGGTTTGGATTGCATGACGGCGATCCCTCGCGAATCCCCTCTGCCTTGATCGGCCATCCCGCGCCGCAAACCGCGCTGCCGCGGCTAGAGGGACTCGTCGGCAATGATGGGCAGGTGCCCGGTCTCGATCCCGCTGCGCTGAAAGGCAAGGTCAGCGTCGTCAACGTCTGGGCCTCGTGGTGCGTGCCGTGCCACGACGAAGCGCCGCTCTTGACCGCGCTCGGTCAGGACAAGCGGTTGCAATTGATCGGCATCAATTACAAGGACTCCGCCGACAACGCCCGCCGCTTCCTCGGGCGCTATGGCAACCCGTTCGGCATTGTCGGCGTCGACGACAACGGCCGCGCCGCGATCGAATGGGGGGTCTATGGCGTGCCCGAGACGTTCATTGTCGGACGCACCGGCACGATTCTGTTCAAGCTGGTCGGCCCGGTCACGCCAGACAATATCGACACCGTGCTGAGGGCCGAGATCGACAAGGCGCTGAAGGCGGGAAGTTAGGTTTTAGCCGTCATTCCGCGGCGCGCGTTAGCGCGAACCTCAGATGTGCGATTGCACATTGGGGAAACTTGAAATGATCAGCGCGAGATTCCGGGTTCGCTTGCTAAAAGCCCGCGCCCCGGAATGACGAACGGGATGTAGCTCATCCCTTCCGCACGTCGCCGGCGTCCGCCTCGCTGGTTTCCAGCGTCGCCGGCTCCAGGTGATAGCGCTTGATCAGCGGCATCTGGGTAATCGCAAAAATCATGGTCAGCGGGATCACGCCGAACGCCTTGAACGCGACCCAGAAATCGGTGGTCTGGGTGCGCCAGACCGCCTCGTTCAGGATCGCCATGGCGAAAAAGAACAACGCCCAGCGCAAGGTCAGCATGCGCCAGCCCTGCGGCGTGAGGTTGAACATCTGGTCGAACATGATCGCGATAAAGGAGCGGCCGAACAGGAGGCCGCCGCCGAGGACCGCGGCGAACAGGCTGTAGATGATGGTCGGCTTGACCTTGATGAAGGTCTCGTCGTGCAGCACCAGCGTCAGCGTGCCGAACACGATGACGATGACGCCGGTGACCAGCGCCATGATCGGCACGTGCCGCGTCACCACGTAAGAGGCGATCATCGCGGCGACCACCGCGACCATGAATGCGCCGGTCGCCACGAACAAATGAAATTTGGCGTTGGCGAGAAAGAAGATCAGCAACGGACCGAGTTCGGTCGCAAGCTTGAACAGCGGATGCGGCTGGGTTTTGTCCATCACGTGACCTTTGCTGCCGTCATCATCCGCCACCGGGTCGGCGCAGAGCGCCGCCCGATGACAGGCTCCAACGGATGATCCAGTATTCCGAGCCGCCTCGATTCCCACGAACGGTGCGGCATACTGGATGCCCCGCTTTCGCGGGGCATGACAAGAAAAACCTCACGACTCAATCCCCGCAATCGCCTGCGCGAAATCCCGCGCCGTGAACGGCGCGAGATCGTCGATGCTCTCGCCGACGCCGATGAAGTGCACCGGCAATTTGAATTTCTCGGCCAGCGCCACCAGAATGCCGCCGCGCGCGGTGCCGTCGAGTTTTGTCATCACCAGCCCGGTCACGCCTGCGGTACGATGAAATGCCTCGACCTGCGACAGCGCATTTTGTCCCACGGTGGCGTCGAGCACCAGCAGCACGGCATGCGGCGCGGAAGCATCGACCTTCTTGATAACGCGAACGACCTTTTCGAGTTCTTTCATCAGTTCGGCTTTGTTCTGCAGGCGGCCGGCGGTATCGACCAGCAGCACGTCGAACTTGCCTTCGCGCGCCGCGGTCAGCGCATTGAACGCAAGGCTCGCGGAATCCGAACCTTGCGCGCCCGCGATCACGGGCGATTTCGTGCGCTCGCCCCAGACTTTCAATTGCTCGATCGCGGCGGCACGAAAGGTGTCGCCTGCCGCCAGCATCACCTTGCGGCCCTCGGCCGCGAATTTCGCCGCGAGCTTGCCGATGGTGGTGGTCTTGCCGGAACCGTTGACGCCGACCACGAGAACCACGAATGGCTTCTGCGCCGGATCGATCACCAGCGGCATCGCCACCGGCGACAGCACCTTCTCGACTTCGGTCGCGACCACGGCTTTGACTTCGTCCGCCGAGATCGCCTTGTCGTAACGACCGGTACCGACCGCGTCGGCAATGCGGACAGCCACTTCGGTGCCGAGATCAGCGCGCAGCAGCACGTCCTCGATATCATCGAGCATCGCACGGTCGAGCTTGCGCTTGGTGACGAGATCGGCGACCGCGGACCCAAGCGAACTCGACGTGCGCTTCAGCCCGGCGGAAAGCCGCCGCCACCAGCTCAGTTTTGGCTTTTCGGGAGTGGTATCGTTCATGGTGGGGGTGTGTTAGCGGTTTCGCGCCATGAGTGAAAGTCTCGATCGATTGATGGATGTTCCCGAGTTGACGGCGGACGAAATCCAGGCCCGCGTGCTCCATCGCGACGGCCTGATGCTGGTGATCGACAAGCCGGCGGGCCTGCCGGTGCATCGCGGCCCAAAAGGCGGCGCCAATCTCGAAACCTCGTTCGACGCGCTGCGGTTCGGCCTGCCGCGGCCGCCGGTTCTCGCGCACCGGCTGGACAAGGACACCTCCGGCTGCCTCGTGCTCGGACGCCATCGCAAGGCCACGGCCTCGCTTGGCCTATTATTCAAGCATGGCAAGATTTCGAAGACCTATTGGGCCGTGGTCGAGGGCGGACCGGCCGAGGATGAAGGCACCATCGACATGCCACTCGGCCGCCTCAACGCCGAGCGCGGCTGGTGGCAGAAGCCGGATCCGGAGGGGCAGAAGGCGATCACGACCTGGAAGGTATTGGGACGCGGTGACGGCCTTGCGTGGCTTGCGCTCGAACCGGTCACCGGCCGCACCCATCAATTGCGCGTGCACTCGGCTGCCACGGGCTGGCCGATCGTCGGCGATAATATCTACGGCAACGGCCCGCGCTTTGGCGAACCGCGGCTGCATCTGCATTCCCGCGAGATCGCGATCCCGATCTCCAGGAACAAGGAACCGGTGCGCGTGGTCGCGCCCGCGCCCGACCATTTGCACGAACGGCTCAGGGCGTGCGGGTGGAATGGGGAGTAGCGGCAAGAGAGCTGCGCGCTATTCCGATTACGGCTGTCATCATCCGCGACAGCGGATGATCCAGTATTCCAGAGAAGTTCATGGCTCGTCACTAGGGCCGCGGCGCACTGGGTCGCCAGGTCAAGCCGGGCCACGACAACTGGTTCACACGGTCAACCGCGCACCGTCATGCCCCGCAATCCTCAGCGCCCGCACCGTACCCGGTGTCTCACCACCAATCGCCACCGGCAGGAAATGCTCGGTACGGCCCTGCGAGACGCTCTCGATGAGAATTTCGCGCATCGCGCCGATCTCGGATGCGAGCCGCCGCCGCAATGCGGCTTCGCCCTTCGCGCGTAATCGTTTCGCGCGCTCCTTGATGATATCGCCCGCGACCTGCGGCATCCGCGCCGCCGGCGTGCCCGGACGTTTCGAGTAGGGAAATACATGCAGGAAGGTGAGATCGCATTGGTCCACCAGATCCTGCGAGCGCGCAAACATCTCTTCGGTCTCGGTCGGGAAGCCTGCGATGATGTCTGCGCCGATCGCGATGTCCGGCCGCAGCCGCCGCACCTGCGCGCAGAATTCAATCGCATCGACGCGGGAATGCCGGCGCTTCATCCGCTTCAGGATCAGATCATCGCCTGATTGCAGCGACAAATGCAGATGCGGCATCAGCCGTTCATCCTCCGCGATCACATCGAACAGATCGCGATCGGCCTCGATGGAATCGATCGACGAAATGCGCAGGCGCTTCAGTTCCGGCACATGACGCAGGATTTGCCGGGTCAGCATCCCGAGCTTCGGCGCGCCCGGCAGATCCGCGCCATAGCTGGTGAGATCGACGCCGGTCAGCACGATCTCGGCATGGCCGTGCTCGACCAGCGCGCGGACTTGCCCGACCACGGCGCCCATCGGCACCGAACGCGAATTACCGCGGCCATAGGGGATGATGCAGAAGGTGCAACGATGATCGCAGCCGTTCTGCACCTGCACGAACACCCGCGGCAGACCAGTCTTGAAGCCATCCAGCAGATGCGGCGCCATCTCCTTGACCGCCATGATATCGGCGACCGCGATCTTTTGGCTTTGGTCGATGCCGAACTTTGCCGGTGTGTCGAACGCCGCGCGGGTCGCGCGCCATGCCTCGCTGCGCATCTTGTCGTCATTGCCGAGGACGCGATCGACCTCGGCCATGCCTGCGAACATTTCGGCCTGCGTCTGCGCCGCGCACCCGGTGACGACGATCCGCGCGTCAGGCCGCTCGCGCTTGATCCGGCGGATCGATTGCCGCGCCTGCGCGACAGCCTCATTGGTGACCGCGCAACTATTGATGACGATGGTGTCGGTGAGGCCGGCGTCCTCCGCCTCGCGCGCGATCACCTCGGATTCGAAGGCGTTGAGGCGGCAGCCGAAGGTGACGATCTCGACCGTCATCACGCGACGCTGGCAAACAGCGCGGGGTCGAACGTTCCCTCATACTCGAACGTCGCCGTACCCGTCATCAAGACATGGTCATCGCGCTCGCGCCAGTCGATCGAGAGTTCGCCGCCGGGCAGCGAAATGTTGACGATGCGATTGGCGCGCTTGAGCCGTGCCGCGGCAACGGCCGTGGCGCAGGCCGCCGAGCCGCACGCTTTGGTCAGCCCCGCGCCGCGCTCCCAGGTGCGGATCGTGATGTGGTCGCGATCGGCGATATGCGCGAGCGTGATGTTGGCGCGCTCGGGGAAGATCGGATGATTTTCCAGCAGCGGCCCGAAGCGCGCGAGATCGTAGGCGTTGACGTCGTCGACCCAGAAGATCGCATGCGGATTGCCCATGCTGACCACCGACGGCGAATGCAGCAGCGGCGCATCGATCGGCCCGACCTGCAATTCGATATAGCGGGTGTCGCGAAACTCTTCCGCCAGCGGAATATCCTGCCAGCCGAATTTCGGCGCGCCCATGTCGATGGTGTAGAGATCGGGCGACGGGCCCTGCCAGCAGTTCAAAAGGCCGGCCGGGGTTTCGAAGGTGACAGCGGTCTCGCCAGTCTTCTCGAACAGCCGGCGCACCACGCAGCGCATGCCATTGCCGCAGGCGCCGGCTTCCGAACCGTCATTGTTGTAGATGCGGATGAAAGCTTCGGTTCCCTGCAGCCGCGGCGGCTGCAGCACCATCAGCTGATCATAGGGCACGCCCGCAGGCGAGGCGACCGCACGCGCTTCCTCGGCCGTGACGACGGCAGGCTTGTCGCGCAGATCGACCACGACAATCTCGTTGCCGATGCCGTTCATCTTGGCAAATGCGTGATTGGCCAGCGCGCTCATGAAATATCCTGATTTATGCCTGCCTTATATGGCCAATGATGCGGAATTGACCAGTATCCGTTGCACGGGCGCATGACATATCTGTCATGGGACGAAAACCGGAATGGCGTGTTAAGAATGGCGGCGCCTTCGCGATGTGACCGGGACATGCCGCGACGACCTGAGAATCAGGGCTTGGGCAAGACTTGAGAATCAGGACTTGAGAATCAAGACTTGGGGACGACGACTTGGGGATGGAGAATACTGAATGAATCGCTTTAGGTCTTTACGCTTTGCCATGGTCGCGCTGATCCCGGCCGCGGTGATTTCGCTGGGCATTGCCACGGCGCTGGCGCAATCGCCGGCCGCGACACCCGCGCCTGCCCCGTCCGCGACACCCGCCCCGTCTGCGACGCCTGCGCCCGCCGCAACGCCTGCCCCGCCACCGGCCGAGACCAAGTCACCGGCAGACACCCCGGCGGCAGACCAGACGGCGCCTGCGACGCCGCCCGCGGCTTCGGTTCAGACCGCCGATCCCTTTGGTGAGGAAATCACGCTGGCACCGAAGACGGTGGTCATCCTCAAGGGCAACGCCAACTGGGATTCGGCGTTCGACACCCTGATGGATTCGTTCAAGGCGCTGTCGGCGCTGCTCGACAAGCAGGGCATCAAGCCGTCGGGCAATCCGATGATCGTCTATACGTCGACCGACGATACCGGCTTCACCTATATGGCGGAAATGCCGGTCGATCAGGAGCCCAAGAACCTGACCAAGGCGATGAGCATGGGCAAGTCGCCGGAAGGCAAAGCGCTGAAGTTTGTCCATCGCGGCTCCTACGACAATATGGACAACACCTATGAAGCCATCACCAATCACCTCGACGACAAGAAGCTCGAGGCCAAGGACACCTTCATCGAGGAATACATCACCGACCCCCTGAAGACTGCGGAGGACAAGCTGGTGATCGACGTCTATGTGCCGCTGAAGTGAGCCTCATGGAGCGCCATACCATCTTCGCCGCCGCCATCGGCGCGGGGATGCTGCTCGTTGCGCCCGCGCTGGCGCAGACGACGCCTCCCGCCATGATTTCAGTGACCGGCGAGGCCACGATATCGGTGCCGCCCGACCAGGCGCAGGTCGAGGCCGGTGCCACGTCCTATGCCAAAACCGCGCGCCTGGCTTCCGAGACCAATAACGCGGCGGTGGGCCAGCTGCTGCTGGCGTTGAAGGCCGCCAATATCGACCAAAAGGATATCCAGACCTCGCGGCTGCTGCTGCAGCCACAATACGAGCCAAACCACAATCCGCCGACGGTCGTCGGATATCGCGCCAGCAATCAGGTGACGGTGCGCTTGCGCGACGTCAGCAAGGTCGCGAGCACGATCGACCTGCTGGTGGGCGCGGGCGCGACCGATATCGGCGGTGTCAGTTTCACGGTGTCGCAAGCCTCGAAGCTTCTCGATGACGCCCGCGAACAGGCTGTTGCCGACGCCCGCCGCAAGGCCGAGATCTATGCCAAGGCCGCCGGCGTCGCGCTTGGCGCGCCGCTCAGTATCTCGGAAGAAGGCGGTTCGCCCGGTCCGGTATTCCGCGCCAAGATGGCCGCCGCACCCATGGCCGCGACGCCGATCGCGCAAGGCGAAGAGACGCTTTCGGTGACGGTGAACGTGTCCTGGGCCATCAAGCAGGGGCAGTAAATCCCGGCGAACGCCGGGACGACGAAACAAGTGAACGCGCCCGCCTTAAATCTCCACCACCTGTCCCGGCTTGAGCGCGACAAAACGTTCGCGCGGGACTTTTGCTTCGTCCAGCGCCTCATCCAACGCGTTGGCCGGTGCGTCGATCGCTTCGTCCGTTAGCTGAAACGTGCCGTGATGGTGCGCCAGGGCCTGCGCGGCGCCGCAATCGGCCAAGGCTTTCACGGCATCAGACGGGTTCATGTGCTGGTCGCGCATGAACCAGCGCGGCTCATAGGCGCCGATCGGCAGGATCGCCAGCCGCAGCGGGCCATGCGCGTCGGCGACGCGACGGAAATGCTGGCCGTCGCCATAACCGGAATCGCAGACGACGTAGATCTTGCCGGCCGCCGTCTCCAGCACAAAACTCGCCCACAGCGCCTTGTTGCGGTCGAACAATCCGCGCGCCGACCAATGCCGCGTCGGCACCAGCGTCACCGCGACCCCCTTGCCGAGTTCGACGCGATCCTGCCAGTCGAACGCCTCGGCCTTGATCGCACTGTCCGCGCTGCGCATGGTGAGATCGTTACCGAGCGGCGTGATCACCCGCGGCGAAAATTGCTTGGCAAGTTTTGACAGCGTCGCGAGATCGAGGTGGTCGTAATGGCCGTGCGACACCAGCACGATATCGATGTCAGGCAAGGCTTCAAACGCAATGCCGGGATCGTTGTGACGCTTCGGTCCGGCAAAGCTGAATGGCGAGGCGCGCTCCGACCACACGGGATCGACCAGGATGTTCAGTCCCGCCGTCTGGATCAGCCAGCTCGCATGACCCACGAACGAGAATCGGACCTTGGCGCCGTCAACCCGCTCCGGCGGCGTATCGGCATAGGGGCTCGGCGCCCGGTCCGGCCATCGATTCCGCTGCCGGCCGCCGCCGAACTGCCACCGCAAGACCTCGCGGAGCGATCTCGGCGGCGCGCCGTTTGGATCGAAGAAATGCAGACCGTCGAAATGATCGGAAACGGGGCCGTCATAGGTTTTCATGCGGGAAGTCCAAAAGGCCGACAATCCAGCCGCGGCGGCGAGGCCAGCGAGGACGGTAAGAAGCCGGCGGCGGGTGATCGGGGCGATCACGGATGGCGGGTGCGGTCGGAAGTCATACCTCGCTATATGGCGAGGGTTCGGCAACATGGAACCCAGGGGCCGCAGCGAAATCAAAACCCGGATAAAATACCATTATGTTGAATGGCTTAACTCATATTCGGAGAGATCGATAACCGAGTTTTGTTGACTTTCCGCGTTCGATCGCTGTAAATCCGCCCACTCCTCGAAAAGACGTTCTTTTCGACCCGCCGCCCGGCCCTTGAGACCGGAGGCCAACGCCCGACAGCGCGATGCGCCCTCGGGCGCGAAATTGTTTGGAATATCCGTCTCGGCGCTAATCGCCAAGACGCACTGACGACACCCTCTCCCATGGGGAGAGGGTTGGGGTGAGGGGGTACGGTTCATCCGTGATCCTCGCCCCCTCACCCGGCGCTTCGCGCCGACCTCTCCCCAACGGGGAGAGGTGAAGAGACAGACGTGAATGGCCAGGACAAGCCCGGCCATGACGAAGGAAAAACGGCATTGTTCGACAATCTGTCGGAAAAGCTTGGTGGCATTCTCGATCGGCTGACGGGGCGCGGTTCGCTCAGCGAGGCCGATGTCGACGCCGCGATGCGCGAGGTGCGCCGCGCGCTGCTCGAGGCCGACGTCTCGCTCGACGTTGTCAGGAGCTTCACCGAACGCGTCCGCGAGCAGGCGGTCGGCGCCACCGTGGTCAAGTCGGTGACTCCCGGCCAGATGGTGGTGAAGATCGTTCACGACGAACTGATCGCCACCCTCGGCTCGGACGGACAGACCATCGACCTCAACGCGGTGCCGCCGGTCGCGATCATGATGGTCGGCCTGCAGGGCTCCGGCAAAACCACGACCACGGCAAAACTCGCCCGCCGCCTGACCCAGCGCGACAAGCGCAAGGTGCTGATGGCCTCGCTCGACGTCTATCGTCCGGCGGCGATGGAACAGCTCGCGGTGCTTGGCCGCGATCTCGACATCCAGACGCTGCCGATCGTCGAAGGCCAAAAGCCGGCGCAGATCGCGCGCCGCGCGCTCGAAGCAGGCAAGCTCGGCGGCTACGACGTGGTGCTGCTCGATACCGCCGGCCGCACCACGCTCGACGAAGAAATGATGAGCGAGGCGGCGGAAATCAAATCGACCGCCAATCCGCATGAAGTGCTGCTGGTCGCGGACTCCCTGACCGGTCAGGACGCCGTGAACCTCGCGCGCGCCTTCGACGAGCGCGTCGGGTTGACCGGCATCGTGCTGACGCGGGTCGACGGCGATGGCCGAGGCGGCGCCGCGCTGTCGATGCGCGCGGTCACCGGCAAGCCGATCAAGCTGATCGGCACCGGCGAAAAGACCGACGCGCTGGAGGATTTCCATCCGAACCGGATCGCGGGCCGTATCCTCGGCATGGGCGACGTGGTGTCGCTGGTTGAGAAGGCGGCCGCGAATATCGACGCGGAAAAAGCCGCTCGCGTCGCCGAGAAGATGCGCAAGGGTCAGTTCGACCTGTCCGACATGCGCGACCAGCTGCTGCAGATGGCGAATATGGGCGGCATCAGCGGGCTGATGGGCATGATGCCCGGCATCGCGAAAATGAAGAACCAGATCGCCAACGCCGGGATCGACGACAAGATCATCAAGCGGCAGGTCGCCGTGATCGATTCGATGACGCGGCAGGAGCGCAAGCACCCCGACGTCCTCAAGGCCAGCCGCAAGAAACGCATCGCCTCGGGCGCCGGCGTCAAGGTCGAGGACGTCAACAAGCTCCTGAAGATGCACCGGAACATGGCCGACATGATGAAGGCCATGGGTTCGGGCAAGCGCGGCCCGATGGCCGGCATCGCGCAGGCGATGGGTTTTGGCGGCGGCATGCCTTCGCCGGAACAGATGAAAGCGCTGGCGGACAAAATGCCCGGCGGCGCTGGACCGGGCGGCATGCCCGCGCTGCCAAAAGACCTTCCCGCGGGCCTGCGCACCGGCTTGCCGAACCTGCCGGGATTGACCGGCCTGAGCGGCAAACCAAACCTGCCGGGCCTCGGTGGCTTCCCCGGATTGGGGAAGAAGAAATGAGAAATTTTGTCATTCCGGGGCGGCTCGGAGAGCCGAACCCGGAATCTCGATGGGAATGATCGTCGAGATTCCGGGTCTGCGTGCTGCGCACGCATCCCGGAATGACGCGAAATGCCAACTAAGCCAACAACCCAGGTTTTTACAGGAGAACTAAATGTCAGTCGTTATTCGTCTTGCCCGCGCCGGCACCAAGAAGCGTCCGGTCTATCACGTCGTCGTCGCCGATTCGCGCTTTCCGCGTGATGGCCGCTTCATCGAACGTCTCGGCCATTTCAATCCGCTGCTGCCGAAGGACAATGAGGCGCGGCTCAAGCTCGACATGGACAAGGTCAAGGCCTGGCTCGCCAAGGGCGCGCAGCCGTCCGACCGCGTGACGCGTTTCCTCGACGACGCCGGCGTCGTGAAGCGCACCGCGCGCAATAACCCGGAAAAGGCCGTGCCGCGCAAGGAGCGCAAGGCCGCTGCCGAAGCCGCCGCCAAGGCATAAGCGTTAGCGGCGCGTGACGGTGGCAGCACCGATTTGCGTCGCCCGCATTGGCGCTGCGCACGGCGTGCGCGGCGCGGTGAAGCTGTGGACCTTCACCGAAGACCCGCTCGCGGTGAAACACTACGGCCCGCTCACGACCAAAGACGGCGCGCGCCAGTTCGAGGTGATGCATGCCCGCGAGGCCAAGGACCATCTGGTGGCGACGCTGAAGGGCATCGCTACCCGCGATGAGGCCGAACGGCTCAACGGCATCGAACTCTATATCGCGCGCGACAAGCTGCCGAAGACCGACGAGGACGAATATTATCACGCCGACCTGATCGGGCTTGCTGCGGTGACGGCCGCAGGTGAGCCGCTCGGCCGCGTCATCGCGATCCATAATTTCGGCGCCGGCGACATCATCGAGATCGCGCCGCCGCAAGGCGCATCTATGCTGTTGCCCTTCACCAACGCAGTCGTACCGACGGTCGATCTCGCAGCCGGGCGCGTGGTGATTGAGCTGCCAGAGGAAGTCGACGGCGACGATCCGACCGCGGCCTGATCGAACTCTCCCCATCTCATCCCACGAAGAGCGACGCGCCTTTGTCGTGGCGTGAGCTCGTTGGGATTCCAAGAGCGCGCCGTTCAGCCTGTCCTGCGGCCCTGCTGTTCGAGCCAGTCGCAGAACACCGCGTTGTGCGGATCATGGCGGCGAGCTTCGGGGAGGTATGCGAAATAACTCCGGGCCGGCAGGCTGATTTTCGGAAACGGCGTCACCAGACGCCCGGCCGCGAGATCGTCGGCAATCAGCGCCGTCGGCCCCATCGCCACGCCGAGACCGTCGAGCGCAGCCTGAATGGTCAGGTAGAAATGATCGAACATCAGCGAAGCCGCCGGCTCCAGCGCGGATTGCCCCGCCTCAGTCAGCCAGTCGCGCCACAATCGCGGCATCGACGTCACATGCAGCAGCGTGTGCCGTGACAGATCCGCGACATCAGCCAGCGGCAACTGCGTGAGCAGCGACGGGCTGCAGACCGGCAGCCGGCGTTCCGAGAGCAGGAAGCGCGATGAAAAGCCGTGAAAGCTATCCGGGCCGCCGCGGATCACCACATCGAAGGGGTCGGGCAATGCATCCACCGGATCGTTCGAGGTGGTCAGGCGCACTTCGATATCGGGATGCTCTGCGCGAAACCTGCTCATGCGCGGCAACAGCCAACGCAGGCTGAACGTCGCCAGCGCGTTGACGCGCAACATCGCCACCGGCGCATCGCCGCGCCGCTCCCGATGGTGCTGCACGGCGGCCGAGATCCGGTCGAGCGCAGGGCCGAATTCCGCCAGCAACGCCGCCCCCGCAGGCGTAATCACCACCCGCCGGACCGATCGCCGAAACAGCGATGGCGTCCCCAGCCACGCTTCCAACAGACGGACCTGCTGGCTGACCGCACCATGGGTCACGCTGAGTTCAGCGGCCGCCTCCTTGAAGCTGCCGAGGCGGGCGGCTGCCTCGAACGCACGGACTGCATTGAGCGGCGGCAGGCTGCGACGTGGGACGAACATGGTTTTTCCATAAGAGATTTTCTAATGCATCATCCGATTATTACTGATTTGTGACATGACCAAATGCGGATCATATTAAGCAGCAAGAGCCTCACATATCTTACATTTTCACAGATCAGGCACCCGAGAATGGCAATCCCATCTTTAGATTTTCTGCCACCTTCGTCAATTGAGAGCGACACGGGTCGCCGCGACAACGGCCGTGCAGCACGCACCCTCGCGGTGACCGGCCTCAACCATGCCCTGCACGATGGTTTCACCGACCTGATCTACGTGCTGCTGCCGGTCTGGCAGAGCGAGTTCGCGCTGAGCTATGGGCTGCTCGCCCTGATGCGCGGGCTCTATTCCGGTGTCATGGCCGGGCTGCAAATCCCCGTCGGCCGCATCGCCGAGCGCGTCGACGGAAAAATGCTCCTGGTGCTCGGCACGGCGCTATCGGCGCTCGGCTACTTTTTCGCCGGGCTATCGGGCGGCGTGATCGGACTGGGTCTGTCGCTCGCGCTGTCCGGCGCCGGTTCAAGCACCCAGCATCCCCTTGCATCAGCGGCGGTGTCGCGCGCCTATGGCAAGTCCGCCCGCGGACCGCTCGGCATCTACAATTTCTCGGGCGATCTCGGAAAGGCCGCCATCCCTGCACTCGCTGCGGTGTTGCTGGTGATCATGTCCTGGCGCCATACGCTGCAACTGATGGCGTGCGCCGGCTTGCTCGTCGCGGCCTGTATCGCACTCTTGATGCCCGCGGTCGGCAAAGGGCACGCGAGCAAGGCGACGGCATCGTCGCACCGCTCGGGCCGCGCCCGAGGCGGCTTCTATTGGCTGCTCGCGATCGGAATTTTCGATTCGGCCGTCAGGATGGGCTTCCTCACCTTCCTGCCATTTCTCCTGCGCGATAGAGGCGCGTCGCTGCCAACCAGTGGTCTTGCGCTGGCTTTGGTCTTCATCGGCGGCGCCGCGGGCAAGTTCACGTGTGGCTGGCTCGGCGAGCGAATCGGCACGCTGCGCACCGTGCTGCTCACCGAAGGCGGGACGGCGGCGCTGATCCTTGCGGTGCTGGTGCTGCCGCTGACGCCTGCGATCGTGCTGCTGCCGCTGCTCGGCGTGATGCTCAACGGCACATCCTCCGTGCTCTATGGGACGGTGCCGGAGCTTGCGCCGCCGCACCTCACCGAACGCGCCTTCGCCCTGTTCTATACGGGGACGATCGGATCGGGAGCGATCGCGCCGGTGCTCTACGGCTTGCTGGGCGATGCCCTCGGCCCGACGGTGGCGACCGTGGCGACCGCCGCCACGGCGATCGCCATATGTCCGCTTGCACTGGCGCTCGCGCCGCATCTTTCCGACGAAGCGGACGCGCGTCACTCCAGCGTCTGACGGCGCTTCGTTTTCCCGCCCCCTCTACGAAGACGGCCGTCAGATTGTTGCAGCCTCGGCCTCGCATTACATAGACAACCGTGGTTAGGGGGCCCGGCTCGTGCTTCCACCTCCGCTTTTGAGTTGCGGAGAAGTCGCATGGCCGGGACGACGAACGGGAAGGCATAACAGTGAAAAGCACCCACAAGGCCTGGCGGCTGCACGCGCACAATGATCTGCGGTTCGACAAGGTCGAAACGCCGAGCCCCGCGCCTGACGGCGTTCTGGTTGCGATCGAGGCCGGCATGGTGTTGTCCTACACTGGCAAGGTGCTGTCGGGCACAGTGCCCTACAGCCTGCCGCCGATGCCGTTCGTGCCCGGCACCAACGCGATCGCGCGGGTGATCGCGACCGGCGAAAACGTGACCCATGTTCGCAGCGGCGATCGGGTTTTCCTCAGTCCACATTTGCGCGGCGACGTACCCGATCCGGAGCCGCCGCAAATCCTGATCGGGCTGACGGCAACCGTGACGACGCCGGCTGCGCTGGCGATGCAGGCGCGATGGCGCGACGGCGTGTTCGCCGAAATCGCGCATTGGCCCGCGGCCTGCGTCACGCCGCTCAACGGGCTGGACGACAAACCGGCGACAGAACTGATCGGACTCGCCAAACTGATCGTGCCGTTCGGCGGTCTGCAACGCTGCGGCCTGCGCGGCGGCGACACCATCATCATCAACGGCGCGTCAGGCTATTTCGGTTCCGGCGCGGTGATGCTGGCGGTTGCGATGGGCGCCGGGCGCGTGGTCACCGTGGGACGAAAACAGGCGGCGCTGGAATCGCTGCGCGAAGCCTTCGGTCCGCGCGTCATTCCCGCCGTGGTCAGTGGCGATCCCGCAAAAGACCTCGCGATCATCCGCCACGCTGCCGGCGGCGGCGCCGATGTCGCGCTTGATCTGCTCGGCAGCGCCAAGAGCACCTCGACCACTTTGTCATCCTTGCGCGCGTTGAAGCGCGGCGGGCGTCTGGTACTGATGGGCAGCGCCGAGGTGCCGCTGGAGCTTTCATTCCGCGAAATGCTCGCGAATGATTGGGAGGTGGTCGGTCAGTTCATGTATGCGCGAACGGCGCCGGGTCAGCTTGCCGCACTTGCCGCCACAGGCCTGCTCGATTTCGGCAAGATCGTCGTGACGACATTCAAGCTCGCCGATTTCAGGCAGGCGGTTGATGCTGCAGCGTTGATGCAGGGCCTCGATCTCACCGCCGTGGTGCCATAGGTCCAATCAGGCTGCGACAGGAAAAGGTTCGACGTAACTGTCGCCGTTCGGCCGTAATACACCGCCCGCCGACCGGCGAGCGAGACCATGTAGCCGACGCAACCGGCTTGCGCGATGCGCTCGCAGAATTTTCGATATTCGATCTGCTTCTGCTGGATGGCGCGCACCGCCGCGGCAACGCCGTCGGCAGCGAATGCGATTGCCGGAATCACGTCCACCGGCGCCGCCGACACCAGATGCGATTCGCCCGACGGCAGATAATAAATCTTCTCCGCGCGCAACAAATCGGCATGATAACGCTCGACGCCGGCCTGCATCAGCTTCGTCACTACCTCGGGAAAACTGATCCGCTCCTGATCCGAGGCGTCGGTGCATTCCTGCATGACCTTGACCACGTCCGCTTGCATCGCGCTTCTCCGGTTTGGTTCGTGAAACATGCTCGGCTAATCGACCGGCATCGTGCGCAGCCCTGATCTGCGCACGATGTCCACCATCAGGCGATGGATGGCCGCGCGATCCGCAGGCTCGAGGTGCCCGAAGAATTCGGCGTCGTTGCGGTCTGCGAGCCCTGATAATTCCGGCACCAGAGCGCGCCCGCCGGAGGTCAGTGCGAGGTCCTGATAGCGGCGATCCTTCGTGCCGGGCACTCCTGTCAGCAGTGCCTTGGCGGCAAGCCGATCGACGAGTTTTGAAATCGCGCCGCGTGTCATGCCGAGCCGATCGGCGAGCGCGCTCGGCACCATCGCGTCCTGGTCATAGAGTTCGCGCAGCATGACCCATTCCGCCACCGTGACGTCGCGCGCCGCGAGTTTCAGGCTGAACGCGTGCGAAACCTGATTGGAGACGTAGCGAAGCCAGTAGCCAAGGTGGTCTTGCAGGCCGCTGACATGGGCTGGTTCGGTCATGGCAGTTCCATTAGTTGACAAGGAAACTATCATGACTAGTTTCCTTGTCAACTATTGCTATGAAATTTGATTTCCGAGCGCCGAAGCGCCATGCAGGGCCATGACGACGACACCGTGGCGCACGACTGTTCTGACGCTGTTTCCCGAGATGTTCCCCGGGCCGCTTGGCGTGAGCCTGGCCGGCAAGGCACTGTCATCGGGGCTGTGGGCGCTCGAAGCGCGCGACATCCGGGATTCGGCGACCGACCGTCACCGCAGCGTCGACGACACGCCGGCCGGCGGCGGTCCCGGCATGGTGCTGCGCGCCGACGTGCTGGCGGCCGCCATCGATGCGGCAAATACCGCTTCAGATGGACCTAAGTCCCGTCCGCGCCTGCTGATGAGTCCCCGGGGTCGGCCATTGACCCAGTCCAGGATCGTGGAACTCGCCGCGGGACCCGGGCCCCTTGTTGTCTGCGGGCGTTTTGAAGGCGTCGATGAGCGGGTGATTGGGGCGCGGGGACTCGAGGAGGTGTCGATCGGCGATTACGTGCTGTCCGGCGGCGAAATCGCGGCCATGGTGCTGATCGATGCCTGTGTCCGGCTTTTGCCGGGGGTGATGGGAAAGCAGGAATCCGGGGCGGATGAGAGCTTTTCCGACGGGCTACTCGAATACCCGCAATTTACCCGTCCGCAGGCGTTCGAAGGCCAGCCGATCCCGGAAATCCTCATTTCCGGTGACCACGCCAAGGTCGCCGCCTGGCGCCGGGCCGAGGCCGAGGCCCTGACGCGGGCGCGGCGGCCGGATCTCTGGGCTGCGAGGCCGAGTCGGCAGCCAAATGCCGAGCCTCGCCAAAATCGCCCAAAAAGCACGACAGACGGGTGACAAGCGCGCGCCTTTGCCTTATACGAGCGCCAAATCCGCGCAGGATAGATGGACGTTCGCGCAGCCCGCGCTCGATCGAGGCTGGGCGCGCCGCCGATGGAGATTTCACCGTGAACCTGATTCAGCAGCTCGAAAAAGAGCAATTCGATAAATTGTCCGCCACCAAGACGATCCCGGAGTTTGCACCCGGCGATACCCTGATCGTCAACGTCAAGGTGGTCGAAGGCGAGCGCACCCGCGTGCAGGCCTATGAAGGCGTCTGCATCGGCCGCTCCGGCGGCGGGCTCAACGAGAGCTTTACGGTGCGCAAGATCTCCTATGGCGAAGGCGTGGAACGCGTCTTCCCGGTGATGTCGCCGATGATCGACTCGATCAAGGTGGTGCGCCGCGGCAAAGTGCGTCGCGCCAAGCTCTATTACCTGCGCAATCTGCGCGGCAAGTCGGCCCGCATCGTCGAGAAGAAGACGGACCGCACGCAGGCTGCCGCCGTCGGCGAGTAATTCCATCGTCCACATGGATGTGACGAAAAGCGCGGGTCGCCCCCGCGCTTTTTTGTTGTGCCGTACCTATCTGCATAGTGGCGCCGCGCATCGATCGATTGTCGCGATGGCAGGCACTGTGTTAGAAAATGGAATGGTTCCAGATCAGACCGATATGGCTTGCGGGCGCGTCGAGCGCATTATCATCGACGATCGCAGTCGGCTGCCTGGCCGCTTTTTTGGGCGCTTTGCGACCTCGGCAACATCTGAGCTTAGAAGCGCGCTTTGATTGGCGCTGAATTTTCTTGCGCGCGCGTATTCGCGCTTCTCCTGCTCAAACAAAATATCCTTTGGAGCTGACGCTCATGTCCAAACCAACCACGCTGTACGACAAGATCTGGAACGATCATCTGGTGCACGAAGCCGATGACGGCACCTGCCTGCTCTATATCGACCGTCACCTGGTTCACGAGGTGACCTCGCCGCAGGCCTTCGAGGGCCTGCGCGCCACCGGGCGCAAGGTTCATGCGCCGGAGAAGACGCTGGCGGTGGTCGATCACAACATCCCGACCACCGACCGCTCCAAGCCCAATCCTGATCCGGAAAGCATCGAGCAGATGCGCGTGATGGCGGATAACGCCAAGGAATTCGGCATCGAATATTACAACGAATTCGACCGTCGCCAGGGCATCGTGCACGTCATCGGCCCCGAGCAAGGGTTTACATTGCCCGGCACCACCATCGTCTGCGGCGATAGCCACACCTCGACGCATGGCGCGTTCGGCGCACTGGCACATGGCATCGGCACCTCCGAAGTCGAGCATGTGCTGGCGACGCAAACGCTGATCCAGAAAAAAGCCAAGAACATGCGCGCCGTCGTCGACGGCAAATTGCCTGAAGGCGTCACCGGCAAGGACATCATCCTCGCCATCATCGGCGAAATCGGCACCGCCGGCGGCACCGGCTATGTGCTGGAATATGCCGGCGAGGCGATCCGTTCGCTCAGCATGGAAGGCCGCATGACGGTCTGCAACATGTCGATCGAGGGCGGCGCCCGCGCCGGCCTGGTCGCGCCGGATGAAAAAGCCTTCGACTTCCTGAAGGGCCGGCCGAAGTCGCCGAAGGGCGACGCCTGGGATGCCGCGATGCGCTACTGGGAAAGGCTGCGCTCCGACGCGGGCGCGCATTTCGACCACGAGATCCGGCTGGATGCGGCAAAACTGCCGCCGATCGTGACCTGGGGCACCTCGCCGGAAGACGTGGTGTCGATATCGGGCGTGGTGCCCGATCCCGACAAGATTGCGGACGAAGCCAAGCGGCTCTCCAAGCATCGTGCGCTGCATTACATGGGCCTGAAGGCCGGCACCAAGATCACCGACATCAAGCTCGATCGCGTCTTCATCGGCTCCTGCACCAACGGCCGCATTGAGGATTTGCGCGCGGCCGCCAAAATCGCCGAAGGCAAAACCGTCAGCGGCCATGTCAACGCCATGGTCGTGCCGGGCTCCGGCATCGTGAAGGAGCAGGCGGAAGCCGAAGGCCTCGACAAGATTTTCATCAAGGCCGGATTCGATTGGCGCGAGCCGGGCTGCTCGATGTGCCTCGCCATGAACCCCGACAAATTGTCGCCGGAGGAGCGCTGCGCCTCGACTTCGAACCGCAATTTCGAGGGCCGCCAAGGCTTCAAGGGCCGCACCCATCTGGTCTCGCCGGCGATGGCGGCCGCCGCGGCGATCGCCGGGCATTTTGTCGACGTCAGGGAATGGCGGTAACGGTTTCGAGCGAAAGCCTGCCCCGCATTCGATGCGGGGCAGGAACCGGTTCGCGTCAGGAAAACGCGTCAAAACAAAAGACGCAAAACCGGCACTGTCTCTTCAACTCAAGGCGTTCTGGCAACCACTCGTTAAAGATCGGGGAGCACACTCGGGGCTCGTGAAGGCAGGCGTTTCGCTTGGAGCGTGCCATGGCCGACAAGTCTGAATTCGTCGATATGATCAGCGAGGCGACGCGCCAGAGCCGGCGCCGCTATGCTCCGCGCGTGATCGAGCCCGAAGTCAAGGAAACGTCACGCCTCAGTCACTGGCCGCCGGAGCGATGGGTGCAGTGGCGAGTGGAGACGCTGACGCCGTGGCGGCTCAAATCCTGGAAATTCAAGGATTGGGATCGCGGGTAACGCGTTTTCTCGATCGGAAATAAATCGGGCGCCTGTCGGGCGCCCAATTCATTTTCAGCCGTGGCGACAATCACCAGTATCGCCAGTGGTGCCACCGGTGCCAGTGACAGACGCGGTGCGGGCCGTAATAGGTCCAGATGATCCGGCAATGGTGATGACGCGGGTAGTAATAATACGACGGGCCATAGAAGTGCCGCCGGTGAAAATGGTGCCCGTAGAACCGATACCCGCCGTGATGATATCCGCCGTAGTGAATACCGCCATGGTGAAAGCCTCCAACGCGGAACCCGCCACCATGGAATCCTCGGTGGAAACCGCCACCATGAAATCCACCGCCGTGGAAGCCTCCGCCATGAAACCCGCCACCGTGAAACCCGCCGCCATGGAAGCCTCCGCCATGACCGCCGCCACCATGACCACCACCGCCTCCGCCGCCGTGCCGCACTTCGGTCGTCAGCCCCTCGGAAACATGGGTCTGTGACGGCGCGGCGCCGGGATTGATCAACGACATCGCATTTGCGCGCTGGTTTGGAGCAACCGACAGCATCAGCATTGCAGCAGCCGCAAGGCCCAGGCACCGCACAAGGCTGCACCGGGGAACGGATAGGCTCTTCATGAACAACCTCCCTGAACAGGACGACGAAAGCGTGAGGTCATGAGCTTGAGGTCACGAGCCCGCTTCCGGCGCGTTCGTTTCACTCCTGGTGCAAGGTTACAGATCGCGAAGTGAACGCGTCATGAATGCGCCGGGCATTCGATGTGTCCGGGCATTGGCGTTGTTCGATCGTCATAAAAAAACAGGCCCGCATTGCGGGCCTGTCCAATCTCGGATGCCTTCAAACCGCTAATGCCGGCGGCAATCAGCGGTGCCAATGGTGCCAATGATGGCGATGCCAGTGGTGATGCCAGCCCACTTGCGTGGTTTGCGTCGCGCCATCCTGGACCGCAGCGGCGGCACTGGGGCTGCTCAGCGACATCGCTTGAGCTTGCTGAGCGGGGGCAGCCAGAATGAGCAATGCGCCAACGGCCGCAAGCCCCAGAACTTTCGTCACCTTCATGTCTATTCTCCCTGGATCCATGGATGTCACGTCGGCGACAAAACGGCCGAACGAATCGACCGCCTCGCCGCGACGCAGATCGTGGACTGAAGTTCGCGACGTGAATGTGAAGTGAAAACCTGCGCCACCCCAACAAATGCAGAGGAGGTGATCCGGTTCCCGTTTTGCGTCATGCAATCGCTCAAGCGAAGCTTAGACTATCGTCGCAAGAGTCGGCGGCTTCACGCCATTCATGATGGCCGTCGCCGGGAGCCCGGCGTTCGTGGCGCGACGGCCTTTGAGAAAACCGCGAAAGCTAGCCGGGGCGCCAGACGCAGTGCATGCGCGGCACGATCACGGTGCCACTTGGCCGGTATTCCTGCACGTAGTTTGCGACGCAATCCCGCACCGCATTCGGTCCTGGGTAGTAGTAAGGATCGATACCTTCCTCGAATTGGCCTTCGCGACGCGGATAGATCGGTACACGCCGCAGCGCCCGTCGAGCCCGGCGCGGCGCGGCGGCAGTCTCAGCCGGGGGCGATGCCTGAGCGATTCTGACACCGGAGGGTACGGTTTGCGCCTGGGTTCCCGATGCCGGCAGAAAGAAAACGCCCGCAAGTGCGACCCAAATTGCCGCCGTCCTGATTCCTATCATGAAGCCCACCCAAACCGTTGCGATCCTACGGTCTCCGATTGCCGCCGCAACGTCAACTGCGCGCAGGCGCCAAAACCGTCATGCATATGTGCGTAACACGCGCTAAACAGGGGCGATGTGGACATCCGCCAAAGCGCCCTCCCTTGCTGAAATGGAGACCATGGCGCACGACATCTTTGAGCGCCTGCCGAAGGACTTTCGCGGCCTGTGCGAGGGGGTGATCGTCCGTGTCGATGATTTCCCGACCGATGAGGTGCTCGACGAGATGGAGGCCGAGAGCGAGTTCGACCTGCTCGGCCTGTTCCAGGGCGTCGGCCTGCCGTTCCGCAGCAACGACGACATCGCGCAGCTGCCCAATATGATCTGGCTCTACCGCCGGCCGATCCTGGATTATTGGGCCGAGCACGACGAGACGCTCGGCCATATCGTCCGCCACGTGCTGATTCACGAGATAGGCCATCATTTCGGCCTGTCCGACGCCGATATGGAGGCGATCGAGGCTGGCGCGGAATAGCGCTGGCCGTTGCAATTTAGCCCTGCGCAATTTGGCCTTGGACCCGGGTCGCGATCGGGATAAAACCTTCCCTCAATTTGCAAATTCGCAACCTCTCGGGCGCGAAATTGCAGCTGGCCCCTCGCAAAGATGAAGATCGAGCCATGGACAAGTTCACCTCGCTGGAAGGCGTCGCGGCGCCGCTGAAGATCATCAATGTCGACACCGACATGATCATCCCGAAGCAGTATCTGAAGACCATCAAGCGCACCGGCCTTGGCAAGGGACTTTTCTCGGAGCAGCGCTACAAGGACGACGGCAGCGAGAATCCGGATTTCATCCTCAACAAGCCGGCCTATCGCAACGCCAAGGTTCTGGTCGCGGGCGACAATTTCGGCTGCGGCTCGAGCCGCGAGCACGCACCCTGGGCGCTGCTCGATTTCGGCATCCGCTGCGTGATCTCGACCTCGTTCGGCGACATCTTCTACAACAACTGCTTCAAGAACGGCGTTCTGCCGATCCGCGTCTCGCAGGAAGACCTCGACAAATTGTTCGACGATGCCGAGCGTGGCGCCAACGCGACGCTGTCCATTGATCTGGCCAAGCAGGAAATTCGTGGGCCCGACGGCGGCACCTTGAAGTTCGAGATCGATCCGTTCCGCAAGCACTGCCTGCTGAACGGCCTCGACGACATCGGGCTGACCATGGAGAAGAAGGCCTCGATCGACAGCTACGAGGAAAAGCTGAAGACCGAGCGCGCCTGGGCCTGATCTCGCTTTATTGACGCGTTTTCCAGCACCAGCCGATTTCCACCCTGCATCAAATGCGGGGCGGGGTTTGGTTTGAAACGCTTTGACAGGTGACGCGCATGCGGCCGGACATCGTCACCTTCTGGCACGGTCGGCTCGATGCGCTCCGGTTGTTGTGCCTGCGATCACAGATCGCCGCGGGCCATAGGGTCACCGTTTATAGTTTCGACCCGCTGGCGGGACTGCCCGATGGCGTCGGCAACGCCGAGGCTGAGGCCGTGCTGCCGCACGCCTTCTCCGAAAAACTTCGTCCGCCACAACCGGACGGCACCTGGCGCGACTGGACCGCGCTGCAATTTTCCGACTTCTTCCGAATGCGGCTGATGGCGCAGCGCGCAGGTCTTTGGCTCGACGCCGATGTGCTGCTGCTAAAGCCAATCGAGATCGATCCCGCAAAACCGTACTTCGCCTGGGAACGGCCGCGTCAGCTTGGCAATTCCGTGCTCTATCTTCCGTCGAACGACCCAATCGTCGCGGCTTTCGCAGATCTGATGCAGCAGGACGAGCTGACACCGGACTGGCTGTCGCTGCGGCATCGCCTGACATTCACGCTGCGCAAACTACGCGGCGGCTCCAATCGTCTCTCCGATATCAGGGTCGCAATCTTTGGTCCGGCGGCGCTGACCGCGCTCGCCCGGCGCACCGGCGAACTGCATCATGCGCTGCCGAAGCAATCGTTTTACGCCGTTCATGCCGAGCCGAGATTGTTTTTCGAGCCCTCGGATTTTTCAACGCTGATCGCGGACCCCAAGATCATGGGTTTTCACGTTTCGCCCAAAGGACGCGGAAATCAGCGGCCTGTTGCCGGCAGCCTCTATGCGTGGGCGACGGAGCGGTTTGGATCGACCCGCTGAGACAGGCTGCGGCTTCTTCCTTCTCCTCTTGTGGCAGAAGGCGGCGCGGACGAAGTCCGTGCCGGATGAGGGGTTAGGCTCTGTCGATAGACCGCGACCCCTCACCCGACTTCATCTCGCTACGCTCGATTTCGTCACCCTCTCCCGCAGGGGGAGTGGGGAAGAATCAATTCCCCATCGCCGCGATCGCATCGGCAATCGCAATGGTGCGCCGGGCCATGTCGGCGTGCAGCCGTTCCACCATCTGGCCGTCGAGCCGGATCGCGCCGCGCGAAGCATTCTCCGGCTGCTCGAACGCGGCGATGATCTTGCGGGCCTGCGCGATTTCCTCCGCCGGCGGGGTGAAGATCACATTGCAGGCCTCGATCTGACCGGGATGGATCAGCGTCTTGCCGTCAAAACCGAGATCGCGGCCTTGCGCGCATTCCTGCCCAAAGCCGTCGACATTGCTGAAATCGCTGTAGGGCCCGTCGAGAATTTCGAGGCCGTGGGCGCGTGTCGCCAGAATGCAATGCGTGATCATCGGGATCATCGCCGCGCGGCCCGGCAGCATGCGGATCCGCGTCTCCCGCGCGATGTCATTCGGCCCGAATACAAATCCCGCAAGTCGCGTTTTCGGATCGCGCGAGGCGGCGGCCAGCTTGTCGGCATCCAATACCGCGCGCGCGGTCTCGATCATCGCCCATACCTTGATCGAGCTGTCGGCGCCGATGGCGGCAAGACGATCGCCGATGGTGTTGAGGTCCGCAACGCTGGAAACCTTTGGAACCAGGATGCCGTCCGGTCGCGCCTGACCGGCCATAGTGACGTCATCGATCCACCACGACGTGTCCAAACTATTGGTGCGGATCCAGACCTCACGCTTGCCGAAACCTTTGGCGGCAATCGCCTGCGCGATCTGGTCGCGCGCCAGCGCCTTGGCGTCAGGCGCCACGGAATCCTCGAGGTCGAGGATAATGCCGTCGGCGGGAAGATTGCGGGCCTTTTCCAGCGCCCGCGCATTCGATCCGGGCATGAACAACAGGCTGCGGCGTGGACGGATCATGGCTGGGTTCCTCGGAATTTCCTTGGGAATGATCGGGACGGCTATCATTTGGGCAAAATCCCGCCGGAAAACCGTGCCCGCTTTTCCCCGTCATGCCCTATCATCTCAATCCTCCGCCCGAAAGTCTTGTTCCCGTCACCGGCATATGGTTAGCGATAGAGATGGCATCGTTCCCGCAACAATTGCTCGACGGCTACCGCACTTTCGCGACGCAGCGGCTTCCGACCGAACAGTCGCGCTACAGCGAATTGTCGGTGCGCGGCCAGTCCCCCGAAGTCATGGTGATCGGCTGCTGCGATTCCCGGGTCTCGCCCGAGGTGATCTTCGACGCCGGTCCCGGCGAATTGTTCGTGATGCGAAACGTCGCCAATCTGGTGCCGGTCTATCAGCCGGACGCCAGCGCGCATGGCGTTTCGGCGGCGCTGGAATATGCGGTTTCGGTGCTGCGCGTGAAACACATCGTGGTGCTCGGCCATGCGCAATGCGGCGGCATCCGCGCCTTCATCGACAAGGCCGCGCCGCTCTCACCCGGTGATTTCATCGGCAAGTGGATGGCGATGTTCATCAAGCCCGGCGAGAGGGTCGAGCAGCGCGATCGTGAGACGATGCAGGACTTCACCGTGCGGATCGAGAAGGCTGCCGTGTTCCGGAGCCTGGAAAACCTGATGACATTTCCATTCGTGCGGACCGCCGTCGAGCGCGGCGAGATGCATCTGCACGGCGCCTATTTCGGCGTGGCCCAGGGCTCGCTATTCGTGCTCGATCCGGCCGCCAAGGAATTTAAAAGCGTGCGCGAGGCCGCGCAGGCCGGCGAATAGGAAATTCTACTCGCTATTCGCCGCCATGATCGCTGCCCCAGCGATCAGACAGTGCCAGCATAAACGCCGAGACCACGAACACCAGATGCACCCCAACCAGCCATGCCAGTTTCTGGGCATCGAAGACAGTGTCGATGTTCATGAATGCCTTCAGCACTTGGATCGCGGAAATCGCGACGATTGAGGCCAGCAGCTTCTGCTTCAGCCCGCCGAAATTGATCTTGGTCATCCAGTCCGGCCAATCCGGATGGCCGCCGGGATCGATCTTCGAGACGAAATTTTCGTAACCCGAAAACACCACGATCAGGACCAGATTGCCGGTCAGCGAGACGTCGATCAGGCTGAGCACGCCGAGGATAATGTCGGACTCACTCGAGCCCGGCGCGTGGATGATGAACTCCCACAGCAGCATGCAGAATTTCAGCAACAGCACCGCGAGGCTGATGACGAGGCCGAAGTAAAACGGCGCCATCAGCCAGCGGCTGTTGAAGATCACGCTTTCGAAACCGTTCTCGACGCGCTTCAGCGTCGGATTCGGCCGATAAGGGGCCGGTTCTTCGCTCATCGCAGTTCCGGCTCCCGTGATCCGGCGTTTACGCCGCCTTCTTCTTGGCGCTGATCAGCTTGCGGTTGATCAGGCTCTCGGCGATCTGGATCGCGTTCAGCGCCGCGCCCTTGCGCAGATTGTCCGACACGCACCAGAGAACCAGACCATTCTCGACCGTCGCGTCCTCGCGGATGCGGCTGATGTAGGTCGCGTCCTCGCCCGCCGCCTCATAAGGCGTGACGTAGCCGCCCGGCTCGCGCTTGTCGATCACGAGGCATCCCGGCGCCTTGCGCAGGATGTCGCGCGCCTCATCGGCCGAGATCGGATTCTCGAACTCGATATTGACCGCTTCGGAATGGCCGACAAACACCGGCACCCGCACGCAGGTCGCGGTCAGCTTGATTTTGGGATCAAGAATCTTCTTGGTCTCCATCATCATCTTCCACTCTTCCTTGGTGTAGCCGTCCTCCATGAACACGTCGATCTCGGGGATGACGTTGAAGGCGATACGCTTCGGGAATTTCTTGTTGACGAGTTCGCTGTTGGTGTAGACCGCCTTGGTCTGCGAAAACAGCTCGTCCATGGCGTCCTTGCCGGCGCCCGACACCGATTGATAGGTCGAGACCACGACACGCTTGATGACGGCCTTGTCGTGCAGCGGCTTCAGCGCGACCACGAGTTGCGCGGTCGAGCAATTCGGATTGGCGATGATGTTCTTCTTGACGAATCCGGCAGCCGCACTCGCGTTGACTTCGGGTACGATCAGCGGCACGTCCGGATCCATGCGCCACGCCGACGAATTGTCGATCACGACCGCGCCGGCGGCGCCGATCTTCGGCGACCATTCCTTCGACACCGCGCCGCCTGCCGACATCAGGCAGATATCGACGTCGGAGAAATCGTAATGCTCCAGCGCTTTGACTTTCAGGGTACGGTCGCCATAGGACACTTCGACGCCCACGCTGCGACGTGAGGCCAGTGCCACCACCTCGTCTGCCGGGAATTTGCGTTCGTCGAGAATGTTGAGCATTTCCCGACCGACATTGCCGGTCGCTCCGACCACCGCGACTTTGTAACCCATCGTTCACTCTCCGAAGAAAAATGCCTCCTGCCCGCACACGGCGGGAAAGGAAGAGCAGCGCTTCTATGCGAGAAACGCCCCTAAGACAACGTTAGACCGGCGCGTGGGCGTTTGATGCGTTTGTTTTGGGGCCCCCGTGCCAAGTTCCTTTGATCCGACCCGAATTCACCCGGCGCTGACCAGCTTTACCGACGAATGCTGCAGCATGCTGGCCCGCCTGGTCGTCTATGTGGGGGCTCTGGCGCTGCTTGCCATCGTCGGCATCCACCTGTGGGACGAATTGCAGCTCGGCGCGGTCGAGCCGCCTTCCGCGGTGGAAGACTGGAGCGTGGCGACGCGTTCGTATCCGGCGTTCGCCGTCAGTCAATCAAATTTCCTCGGTAAAGCAGAGACTTATGAAATCCTTCGGCATCCCGAAGGCGGTCGCAAGGACATCCTTCGCTGGGCAGCCCCGGGTGAAAAACCGGTGGCCGAGCTGGAAATCTACCGCCCGGGCGGCGAATCGAGCCGATCAGAGCCCGCCGGCGCCGACCTCGCGGACCGGATGGATCCCGGCGGCAGCCACGAACTGGAAGCCGCCGGCGTCATCGGCAGCAAATTCGGAACGGTGACGCTGCTGCGTCTCGCCGGCCAGACCGACCGGGCATCGCCATGCCTCGCCTACGTGAAACGTCTGGATAATCCGGATTTGCGGATTTCCGGCTGGTCCTGCCAGGGCGACACGGCACCCGCCCGGCGCGCGTCGGTCGGCTGTATTTTGAACCGCCTGATCCTGCTCACCGCCGGAAACGAACCGAAACTGGCTGAATTATTCGCCCGCGCCGAACTCAGGCGCGGCGACTGCGCCCCCGCCACCACGCCGGGAGCATCGGCCGACTGGGTGATGAATGCGGAAAATCCCCGGCTGCGCGGCGCGCTGTGATCGAACGGGCCTGCCGGAGACCAGCCAAGACGCTGGTATTCATGCGACTTTTTCGCTTCCCGCCGCATTATTGTGAAACAGTGTGGCCCGATAGACCTTGTGGCTATATGCCTGCGGAAGTTAAAGTGACCGCCAAATCGGATATGGCGCCCTGCCGGACCATGAGGACATGATGACCTGGAAATTCCCTGCCGTGAGCAAGCTTGCGGTGTCGTTTGCCGCGATCGCGGTTGTCGCGGCCAGCTTTGCCATGGCACCGGCCAGCGCGCAGTCGACCCGTCTGAAATATGACAAGGACGGCCGCGTCAGTTACGGGCCGAACGGTCCCAACGTGGTCATCCAGCAGGGACCGCACACCCGCGTCTATATCAGCAAGCGCTCATGGCTCGATGCCGGCACCGAAGTGCTTCCCGGCGACCGCAAATTCCTGGACTACGCGTTTCCGCCCGCGATCGGGTACCCAGACTTCGCGCGCGAGAACAACAACCGTCCGATCGATCGCCAACCGCTCAACCCGCCGTCGGATTTGGGCGGCGAGCCGACCAGGTTCCCGCTCTATTGATTTTGACGAGCGCTCGCGATCTGTTGTCCCGGCGATCGCCGGGACCTATACGCTGCGGCCTCTCGTTTTAAGAACGCCGGTCGACGACTTCGCTCAACGCAATCGGTTGTGGGTCCCGGCGCAAGGCCGGGACGACACCGAATCTGTTGCAGCTCACGCGTGCAGCGCCTGCAATTCCTTCAGGATCGCCTGGCCCATCTCCGTCGTGGACACCGCGGTGGTGCCTTCCGACCTGATGTCTGCGGTGCGCAGGCCATTGGCGAGCACCGCGGCGATCGCCGCATCGAGCTTGTCGGCCAGCGCGCCCATATCGAAAGAATAGCGCAGCGCCATGCCGAATGAGGCGAGCATGGCGATCGGATTGGCCAATCCCTTGCCGGCGATGTCGGGCGCCGAGCCATGCACCGGCTCGAACAGCGATTTGCGCTTTTTGCTCCTGGCGTCGATCTCGCCGAGCGAAGCCGACGGCAACATGCCGAGCGAACCGGTCAGCATCGCCGCGATATCGGAAAGCATGTCGCCGAACAGATTGTCGGTGACGATGACGTCGAACTGCTTCGGCGATTTCACCAGGTTCATGCCGCCGGAATCCGCGAGCTGATGTTCGAGCTGCACGTCCTTGTATTCGCGGGCATGGACCTGCGTGACCACCTCGTTCCAGAGCACGCCCGATTTCATGACGTTGCGCTTTTCCATCGAGGTCAGCTTGTTGCGGCGCTTGCGCGCCAGATCGAACGCGACGCGCGCAATGCGTTCGATCTCATAGGTGTCGTACACCTGGGTATCGATGGCGCGCTTCTGGCCATTGCCGAGATCGGTGATGGTTTTCGGTTCGCCGAAATAGACCCCGCCCGTCAACTCGCGCACGATCATGATGTCGAGGCCTTCGACCGCCTCGCGCTTCAAACTGGAAGCATCCGCGAGCGCGGGATAGCACACCGCCGGACGCAGATTGGCGAACAGGCCAAGATCCTTGCGCAGCCGCAGCAGGCCGGCCTCCGGCCGCGCTTCGTAGGGAACGCTATCCCATTTGGGACCGCCGACCGCGCCGAAGATCACGGCGTCGGCCGCCTGTGCCTTGGCCATGGTGTCCTCGCTGATACTGGCCTTGTGCGCGTCATAGGCCGCGCCGCCGACCAGTCCCTGCTCCGTCTCGAAATGCGCGATGCCTTGCGCATTGAGCCAGTCGATCAGGCGTTTGACCTCCGCCATCACTTCGGGGCCGATGCCGTCGCCGGGGAGAAGCAGCAATTTATGGGTCGCCATGGTGTATTTCCTCATTCAACGCGTTATGGCCGGGCATGAAGACCATCAATAATTGCGCGGATTGCTAGAGCGGCGTTGCCCGATTGGCAAGACACCATTGCTGACCGCGCCCTGTGCAACCCCACCCCACCCTGTCAGAATGGGTCTGCTGCCGGAGTATTTCCCTTGCATAGCCCTGCCCGCCCATCGGCTTACGCGCATCCCGCGCGGCTGATTCTTATTCTGTCGCTGACGCCCACTGTCGGTCTTGGCATCGGCCGCTTCGCCTATTCGCTGGTGCTGCCGGATATGCGGGATTCATTGGGCTGGTCGTATTCCGCCGCCGGCTTCATGAACACCATCAATGCCTCGGGCTACCTTGCCGGCGCACTGATCGCATCCAAACTCATCAAGCGATTTGGGCTATCCGCTTCGCTGCGCTGGGGCACGCTGGCTTGCCTGGCGTCGCTGGCCCTGTGTGCGATGTCAGGCAATTTCGTGGTCCTGAGCTTGGCGCGGCTGCTCGCAGGCGTCGGCGCGGCGGTCGGCTTCGTTGCCAGTGGTGCGCTCGCGGCGACGATTGCGCAATCGCGGCCTGAGCGGGCAAATTTTTTGCTGAGCCTGTTCTATGCCGGACCCGGCCTCGGCATCCTGTTGTCGGGCCTGATCGCACCCTTTGTGCTGCAGGCTTTTGGGCCAGGCTCGTGGTGGATCGTGTGGTGGGCGATGACGCTGCTTTCGATTGCGATGACCCTGCCACTGCTGCTGACACATTTCGAGGCGAAGGCCGACATCCCCGACGCGACGTCGGCGAAATTCGCCGTCAGGCCGGTGCTGATCTATCTCGTCGGCTATTTTCTGTTCGGCGCGGGCTACATCGCCTACATGACCTTCATGATCGCCTATGTCCGCGATGCCGGCGGAGGCGCCGCGGCGCAAAGCGCATTCTGGTGCCTGATCGGGTTGAGCGCATTCGTCACGCCCTGGGTCTGGCGCGGCGTGCTGGCGCGCAACAGCGGCGGCATCAGCACCGCGATCATTCTCGCGGTCAATACGACCGGCGCCGCGCTTCCGCTGTTCGGGCAATCCGCCATCCTGCTCACGGTCTCGGCGCTGGTATTCGGCGTATCGTTTTTCGCGGTCGTCGCCTCGACCACCGCCTTCGTGCGCTTCAACTACCCGCATGCCGCATGGCCCGTCGCGATCGCGGCGATGACAATTGCATTCGGGCTGGGCCAGATCCTGGGGCCGATCCTTACCGGCGCGATTACCGATGCGCTGGGCAGCCTGTCTTATGCCCTCAATGCCGGCGCGGCGATGCTTGCCTTGGGTGCGATAGCCTCGGCGTTTCAGAAAAAGCCGCAACCGGCTGTTTAGCTCTGGGGCTTATCGCGGTGCCGGATCGCTCCGTGGCGTCTGCCACCGGCGCACATTGGCGCGACCCGTTGGCTCATAATGACGAAAGAAGCACCTAGCTTCCGCTAAACGAATTGTAGCCCTGGTCTTCCCAGTAGCCACCCTTGTAGTCGTTGGTGACTTCCATCGAGATCACGTATTTCGGATTCTTGAAGCCGAGTTTTGTGGGCACCCGGATCTTCATCGGATAGCCATAGGCCCGCGGCAAAATTTCATTGGCGAATTTGAACGTCATCTGGGTCTGCGGATGCAGCGCCGTTTCCATATCCAGCGGTGAATTGTAGCCCTCCCGATCAGCACATTGGAACCAGCAATATTTCGCACGGGTGTCGGCGCCGATCAGCTTGAGGAAATCGCGCAACGGCGTGCCGGTCCAGCTTCCAATCGCGCTCCAGCCCTCGACGCAGATATGGCGCGTGATCTGCTTGACCTGCGGCAGCTTGTACAGTTCGTCCAGCGTCCATGATTTCTTGTTGTCGACGAGGCCGCGCACCTCGAGCTTCCATTCCTTGCCATCGACCTCGGGCGCGTCGTCGAGATCGTAATAGGCGTTGAACGGAAACGGCTTTGTAATGGCGCTCTCCGGGAAAGTCGGCGCCAGCGCATACGGATTGAAGATCAGCGCCTGCACGCCGTCATTGAACTTGGAGACCTTCTTCAGCATGTCCTCGGCTGAAAAACTGTCCGACACGTCGCAACCGGTCAGCAACGTCAATGCGCCGAGACTGGCGCCGGCAGAAATGAAGCGCCGGCGGGTGAGATCAGGCATCACCTTGGTGGCGTCCTTGACCAGCAGCTTCTTGTCGACGCCGGGGATCAGAAGCGAGCGCATGCGGCCCATGATGTATTCTCCTCGAAGCTACTTTCTTGGGCATGATCTTTTCCGAAAACCGGTTCCCACTTTCCGGGATCATGCCTAGCGGCCGATAATCATCGCGCGCAGGCTTTTCGGCACCAGCAGCGCCAGCACGACGTGCACCACCAGGAATGCGCAGATCGCCGCCATGCAGGCGAAGTGAACGTAGCGCGCGAAATCATAGCCGCCGAACAAGGCGGTCAGATATTGCAGTTGCACCGGCTTCCACATCGAAAGCCCCGACAGCACGATGACGATGCCGACCACGATGATGCCGGCATAAAGCAGCTTCTGCACATTGTTGTATTTGGAGAGGTCGTCATGCGAGAGCTTGAAGGTCAGTGCCGCCTTGGTATCGGCGACGACGCCTGACGGCGTGATCGGCAGCAGCTTTTTGCTGAAGCGCCCGGTGGCGAAGCCGAAGGTCAGATAGAAAAGGCCATTGACCATCAACAGCCACATCGCGGCGAAATGCCAGAGCAGCGCGCCGCCGAGCCAGCCGCCCAGCGTGATCGAGGCCGGAAACGAGAAATTGAACAGCGGCGAGGCGTTATAGACCTGCCATCCCGACGTGATCATCAGCAGGATCGCCACCGCATTGATCCAGTGCATGATCCGGACCCATGCCGGCTGAATCACTTTCGTCGTGGCGGGCGCACTGTGCTTGTCGCTGACTGTAAGGCTGGACATGGCTATTCCGTCGCTGCGGTCACTCAGGTCTATACGCCGGGAACCGGTGTTTCGTTACAGCGATGCACCAGACGACCGATACCTGTTAGCTATTAACCGTTCACAAAAAAGCGAGCCGGGTTAACCCCGGCTCGCGGTCGTTCGTCCCGGTGAGGATCGGGGCGGCCGGGATTACGACGGCATCAGGATGGTATCGACCACGTGGATCACGCCGTTCGACTGATTGACGTTCGGGATCGTGACGGTGGAGGAACCGCCCTTGGAGTCGATGATCATGACCGTGTCACCCGACCGCTTGACGGTCAGCTCTTCGCCCTGAACGGTCTTGAGCTTCTTGCCGTCGGTGAGATCGGAGGCCTCAAGCTTGCCCGGCACCACGTGGTAGGTGAGGATTTTGGTCAGGGCCGCCTTGTTCTCCGGTTTCACCAGCGTGTCGACGGTGCCGGCCGGCAGCTTGCCGAACGCCGCATTGGTGGGCGCGAACACCGTGAACGGGCCCTTGCCTTCCAGCGTCCCGACCAGGCCGGCCGCCTTCACCGCCGCAACCAGCGTGGTGTGATCCTTGGAGTTGACGGCGTTCTGGACGATGTTCTTCGAGGGGAACATGGCGGCGCCGCCGACCATCACGGTCTTTTCGCCGGACATTTCGCTCTTCATTTTATCCTGCGCACTGACGGGCGTGACGATGGTGGCGGTCAGGGCCAGCGCGCCAAGAGCGGCGGCGGACAGAAATGCAATACGCTTGGACATGGAACGTCTCCCAATGGATGAAGGTGTCCGGCGGATGCTCCGCCGGCGATGAAGCGGCAACGACGCTGACCAATGGATGCCAGGACAAACGTCGCGCCGTTGAACCGAGCTACGGGAGGTGGCTCGGCCGGTTTCGGAAATAAATTATCGTGATTTCTGAAACTAATTTCGTCGCAGATCGTGTGCGGATTTCTCTGGACGCATCATCCGGCATCAGCGTCGCTGCATTCCGTTGCTGATGGTCGCGCTGGCATCGGCGTGACGATGATGCTGCCTGCGCATTCCGATCGGCTGCTCAACGAAATCATCGTGTGAAATGGTTAATCGTCCCGGCCAACGCCGGGACGATTAAGGCAACTACAAAAAATCACTGCTCCCGATTGGCCGGCGTCTGGATGAACCCGCGATTATGCGTCGGGCTGATCAGGATTTCGTTCATGCAGACCCTCGGCGGCATGCTCGCGACAAAGGCGATGGTGCGGCCGAGATCCTCGGGTTGCAGCATCCTGGCTTGCTCTTTTTCGCTCGGCACCACCGGCCGCAGCTTCAGGATCGGGGTCGCCACCTCGCCCGGCGACAGGCAACAGGCGCGCAAGCCGTTGACGCATTCATCCATGTTGAACGAATGAGTCAGCGCCAGCACCGCATGCTTGGTGGTGGTGTAGGCCGGGCCCGGCATTTTCGACACATGACGGCCGGCCCAGGACGCCACGTTGATGATGCAGCCGTCCTTTTGCTCGCGCATCGCCGGCAGCACCGCGCGCATGCAATAGAGCACGCCGTTGAGGTTGATCTCGACCAGTTTGTCCCAGCCTTCCAGTTCCATGTCGGCCCAGCTGCGCTTCGGAACATTGATGCCGGCGCTGTTGACCAGGAGATCGATGCGGCCGTGCTTGGCGAGGATCTGCTCTGCGGCCTTGTTGACGCCGGCCTTGTTGCTGACATCCAGCGCGATCGCCTCGGCTTTGCCGCCACTTTTCGTGATCTTCGCCACCACGCCGTCCAGGGCATCCTTGCGACGCCCCGAAACCACCACGGTCCAGCCATCCGCGGCCAAGGCCTCCGCGCCGGCTTCGCCGATGCCGCTGCCGCCACCCGTCACCCAGGCCACGCGTTTCCCGCTATTTGTCATGCAAACTGTCTCCGTTGCTTTGTGAAGGGCGTTTTTGCTAATGAGCGCCGTGAGGTTCTGCGGCCGATCGGATGCAGCCGCGCCCTTTAATGATGCATGAACACATCCCAGAAAACCATCATGAACACCAATCTGTTTTCCCGCCTGTTCGATAGCCTCGACAATCCAGCCCGCCTCGCAATCGAAACGCTCGATGGCGAGCACATCAGCTATGGCGATCTGATCGCCCGGGCCGGGCAAACGGCAAATGTGCTGGTGTCGAACGGCGTCAAACCGGGCGACCGCGTTGCAGCGCAAACCGAGAAGTCGGTCGCCGGCCTTGTGCTCTATCTGGCGACGGTGCGCGCCGGCGCGGTGTATCTGCCGCTCAACACCGCCTATACGCTGAACGAGCTTGAATATTTCATCACCGACGCCGAGCCCTCGGTGGTGGTCTGCGATCCCGCCAAGGCCGAAGGCATTAGTGCGATCGCGGCCAAGGTTGGCGCTCGCGTCATGACGCTTGGCGCCGACGGCAAGGGATCGCTGACCGATGCGGCGGCCAAGGCGAAGGCGGAATTTACCACCGTCGCACGCGCCAACGACGACCTCGCCGCGATCCTCTACACCTCAGGCACCACGGGCCGGTCCAAGGGCGCGATGCTGACGCATGACAATCTGGCGTCGAATTCCTACAGCCTGGTCGACTATTGGCGCTTCACCGACAAGGATGTGCTGATCCACGCCCTGCCGATCTATCACACCCACGGATTGTTCGTGGCGAGCAACGTCACGCTGTTCGCCCGCGCCTCGATGATCTTCCTGCCGAAATTCGACCCCGAGCTGATCATCAAGCTGATGGCGCGCGCGACCGTGCTGATGGGCGTGCCGACCTTCTATACGCGGCTGCTGCAAAGCCCGGCGCTGACGCGCGAAGCCACCAAGCATATGCGTCTGTTCATTTCGGGCTCCGCGCCGCTGCTGGCCGATACCCACCGCGAATGGGAAGCGCGCACCGGACACGCCGTGCTCGAACGTTACGGCATGACCGAAACCAACATGAACACATCGAACCCCTATGACGGCGCGCGCGTGCCCGGCGCCGTCGGCCATGCGCTGCCCGGCGTATCCGTGCGCGTCACCGATCCCGAAACCGGCAAGGAATTGGCGCGCGACAGCATCGGGATGATCGAGGTCAAGGGCCCGAACGTTTTCAAGGGCTATTGGCGGATGCCGGAAAAGACCAAGGCGGAATTCCGCGACGACGGCTTTTTCGTCACCGGCGATCTCGGCAAGATCGACACCAACGGTTATGTGCACATCCTCGGCCGCGGCAAGGACCTCGTGATATCGGGCGGCTTCAACGTCTACCCGAAGGAAATCGAAAGCGAGATCGACGCCATGCCGGGCGTGGTCGAATCCGCCGTGATCGGCGTGCCGCATGCGGATTTCGGCGAGGGCGTCACCGCCGTGTTGGTTTGCACCAAGGACGCTGAGGTCGACGAGGCCTCGGTGCTAAAGGCACTCGAAGGGCGATTGGCAAAGTTCAAAATGCCGAAGCGGGTGTTCGTCGTCGATGAATTGCCGCGCAACGCCATGGGCAAGGTGCAGAAGAATATTTTGCGCAACACCTATTCGGACATCTACGCCAAGCCGAAGTGACGTGCCGCGCGGGCGCTGGATATGGACAAAGAGCAGGCCGCTGAGATCCAAAGACATTTGCTGGATGCTGCTGATGCCATCGATCGCGCAAGCGTAGTCCTTGTTGGCCTGAGCAAGGAAGATCGAGCGGCGCTTGCGGTGCCGCTCGGGGATATTCTTACCACGCTGCATTTCGAGTTGTTGCAGGCGGTTTATGACAGGCATCCTGCTTTGAAGCCGCCCCAGGAGCCCGCCGTCGTCAGCAGTTTCCTTCGCTGGGACGATGTTTCGCTGCCGGACTCCGTATCCGAGGCCGACATCGATTCGATCATCTTTTCGCTCCTGACCTCTCGATGGCAGAAGATGGCGATGGTCGTCGGCAAGGCCGTGGGGCGTTGCAAGGAGCGCGCCTTACCGATTGGTGACGAGGTGCTAGGGGCCCGCATTCAGGCGCTGGCTGAATCTGATCGCCTCGATAGCCAGGGTGATCTTCGCAAATGGCGCCATAGCGAAGTACGATTAAAACATTGAGGGGTGATCCCGCACCGTAACGCCGTAGACGTTCTTACTCGATCACCTCGTCGGCGAGCACGAGCAGATCGGTGGGAATGTCGAGGCCAAGCGCCTTGGCAGTCTTGACGTTGATCGCGATCTCGAACTTGACCGGCGCCTGCGCCGGAAGGTCGCCGGGAGAAGCCCCTTTCAGGATGCGGTCGATATAGGACGCCGAGCGGAAGAAAATGTCGGTGGCGTCGGCGCCATATGACGTGAGCCCGCCCTCCTTGACGTTCTGCCGATAGGAGTAACTCGCGGGAACGCGATGTTTCGCGGCGGCGCGTATCACGACATCGCGGTGAACCAGCATGAACGGATCAGGCGTCACCAACAGCGTGCTGCCCGGCTCTCGCCCGAGCTTTGCGATGGCGTTGTCGACCTCCGTTGCGTTGCGCGCGGGCGCTGCCGACAGATCGAGTGAAAGCTGCTTCGCAACGGCTTCGAACGATTTCAGATGAATTTCGTAATAAGGGTACGTGTCGGGATTGAACAGCACGGCGACGTGGGTGCTCTTCGGCGCAATCTGCTTGAGCATTTCCAGCGATTTGCCGACCATCGAATATTCGAGAAAGGAAAAACCGGTGATGTTGCCGCCGGGACGGGCCATGTTGGCGATAAAACCTTGCGCCACGGGATCGTTGACCACGGCAAATACAATCGGAATGGTCGTGGTCGCCTGCTTCAACGCCGCCGTGGCCGGCGTGCCATTGCTGAGCAGGACATCCGGCGCCAGGCTCACCAATTCCGCCGCATATTCTCGCGTCCGTGCGAGGTCGCCGCCACTCCAGCGCCATTCGATGGCGAGATTGCGCCCCTCGTTCCAGCCCAACTGCGCGAGGCCGTCGCGGAATGCCGCGACACGGGCTTGCGCCACCGGATCACTCTGGTTCGTGCTCATCAGCACGCCGAGCCGCCGCATCCGGTCGGCTTGCGCATGGCCCGCCAACGGCGCACCTGCCAGCCCCGCTCCGAGAATCGTGATGAATTCTCGCCGCTTCATGAAAGTCTCTCACTGCCCTACAGGAGACTTATCATAAACCTGCCACCGACGATAAAGAGATAACAACCGAAGGCTATTTCCAGCGTGCGCTTCGACATGGCATGCGCGACCCGAACGCCGAGCCCCGCGGTCAACATGCTGGTCGGCATCACCAGCACCGCACCGATCAGCGACACATAGCCCAGCGCAAACGGCAATTGCAGCGCGGCGACATCAGGGTAATGCGCCGCGGCCGGCCAGCCGGCATAGACATAGCCGAGCGCGCCGGGAATCGAGATCAGTACCGCCAGCGCCGACGAGGTCGCGACCGCCTGATGGATTGGCCGGCCGTAAAACGTCATCAGCAGATTCGAGAACAGCCCGCCGCCGACGCCCATCAGGGTGGACAGAATCCCGATGAAAAGGCCATAGACCTTCATCAGCGGCCCGCGCGGCAGGTCGTCGCCGAACTTCCAGGTCTCGCGCGCCAGCAACAGACGTGCCGCCGCCGAATAGGCCACCACCACGAACACGATCTTGAACAGCCGCTCCGGCGCATAGCGCGCGGTGATGCTGCCGGCGATCACGCCGATCAGCACCGGCAGCCACCATGATTTCAGGATTTCCATGTCGACCGCGCCGCGGGCGCGATGGGCGCGATAGGAGCGGATCGAGGTCGGAATGATGATGGCGAGCGAAGTTCCGATACACAGCGGCATCCGCACTTCGAGCGGGACCCCGGCGAGCCGGAAACATTCGTAAAATACCGGCACCAGGATCGCGCCACCGCCAATCCCGAATACCCCGGCGAGAAACCCCGACAAGGCGCCCACCGCCACCAGCAGCAACGCCAATTCGAGAAGCTCGGAGGCCTCAAGCCCCGCGATCACCATCCCTGCCCCCACTCCGCGCCGTGAGCCGCGCGTTCGTGAATCGTGCTTCAGGTATACCAGCCATCAGCAGCCGTAATGGTTGTCAATGCCTGCTATTGCAGGGCTCATCCGTAGGTGTGAACCGTGGTTCGCAATTGATGATTTTCGCCGTTGCACTCATTGTTTCGAGTTCGTAAATAGAATTCATCTACTGCGATCCCCGAAGGGCCTTGCGCGGGCCCGCCAACTATAAAAGCCGCCGATGACCGCCAGGATCGAACGTCCGCTTTCACCGCATCTGCAGACCTATCGCTGGACGCTGACGATGGCGCTGTCCATCGTCCACCGGGCCACCGGCATCGCGCTGTATTTTGGTACCCTTTTGCTGGCGTGGTGGCTGATCGCTGCCGCGACCGGTCCGACCGCTTACGCCAATGTGCAGGCCTTTACCGGCAGCTTCATCGGGCGGCTGATCGTATTCGGCTATACTTGGGCGCTGATGCATCACCTCCTCAGCGGCGTCAGGCATCTCGTCTGGGACCTCGGCTATGGCTTCAAGGCCAATGAGCGGGAAGCGCTGACCTGGGGCGCGCTGATCGGCGGGGTTTCGCTTACCGTGCTGTTGTGGATCGTCGCCTACGTGATCGGAGGCGGCCGATGAGCACGCCAGACTCTCCCGGCACAAAATCGATGCGCACGCCGCTTTCGCGCGTTCGCTATCTCGGCGCCTCGCATTCCGGCACCTCCGATTTCTGGCGCCAGCGCCTCACGGCGGTCGCGATGGTGCTTCTGATCGTGCCCGTCATCGTGGTGGTGATGATGCTGCTCGGCCGCAACCAGGCCGGCGCGGCGCAAATTCTCGGCTCGGCGCCGATAGCCATCATCATGCTGCTGTTCATCATCGCCAGCGCCTGGCACATGAAAATCGGCATGCAGGTCGTGATCGAGGACTACGTGCACAACGAAGCGCTGAAGCTCGCCGTCGTCATGGCCAACAATTTCTTCTGCATCGCGGTGGCGCTGGCCTCGATCTACGCGATCCTCAAACTGTCATCTGGAGTGTAGCCCATGGCCGCCGAGGGCAACGGGAAAGCCGCAAATGGCGGTGGCGGCCCCGCCACCAATGGAAAATCCTATCCGATCGAAGATCACACCTATGACGTCGTGGTGGTCGGCGCCGGCGGCGCCGGCTTGCGCGCCGTGGTCGGCTGCAGCGAGGCCGGCTTACGCACCGCCTGCATCACCAAGGTGTTTCCGACTCGCTCACACACGGTCGCGGCCCAGGGCGGCATCTCGGCTTCGCTCGGCAACATGCATCCGGACGACTGGCGTTGGCATATGTACGACACCGTCAAGGGGTCGGACTGGCTCGGCGATCAGGACGCCATCGAATACATGGTGCGTAACGCGCCCGACGCCGTCTATGAGCTGGAACATTGGGGCGTGCCGTTCTCGCGCACCGAGGACGGCAAGATCTATCAGCGGCCGTTCGGCGGCATGACGCTGGACTATGGCAAAGGCCAGGCGCAGCGCACCTGCGCTGCGGCCGACCGCACCGGCCACGCCATGCTGCACACGATGTACGGCCAGGCGCTGCGCCATCAGGCGGAATTCTACATCGAGTTTTTCGCCATCGACCTGATCATGGATGACCAGGGCGTTTGCCGTGGCGTGATCGCGCTCAAGCTCGATGACGGCACGCTGCATCGCTTCCGCGCCCAGACCACGATCCTCGCCACCGGCGGCTATGGCCGCGCCTACGCCTCCTGCACCTCGGCGCATACCTGCACCGGTGACGGCGGCGCCATGGCGTTGCGCGCCGGACTGCCGTTGCAGGACATGGAATTCGTCCAGTTCCACCCGACCGGCATCTACGGTTCGGGCTGCCTTGTCACCGAGGGCGCGCGCGGCGAAGGCGGCTATCTCGTCAATTCGGAAGGCGAGCGCTTCATGGAGCGCTATGCCCCCTCCGCCAAGGATCTCGCCTCGCGCGATGTGGTGTCTCGCGCGATGACGATCGAAATCCGTGAAGGCCGCGGCGTCGGCAAGAAGAAGGATCACATCTTCCTGCACCTCGACCATCTTGATCCCAAGGTGCTGCAGGAACGGCTGCCGGGCATTTCCGAATCGGCGAAGATCTTCGCCAATGTCGACGTCACCCGTGAGCCGATCCCGATCCTGCCGACGGTCCACTACAATATGGGCGGCATTCCCACCAATTTTCACGGCGAAGTACTGACCAAGCTCAACGGCGACGACAACGCCACCGTGCCGGGGCTGATGGCGCTGGGCGAAGCCGCCTGCGTCTCGGTGCATGGCGCCAACCGTCTCGGCTCCAACTCGCTGATCGATCTCGTGGTGTTCGGCCGCGCCGCGGCGCTGCGCTGTGCCGAGAAGCTGATGGCGAACGGCAAGCAGCCGGAGTTGCCGGCAGGTTCCGCCGACAAGGCGCTCGGACGGCTCGACCATTACCGCTATGCGTCGGGCGGCACGCCGACCGCGAAGCTGCGCGACAGCATGCAGCATGTGATGCAGAACAATTGCGCGGTGTTCCGCACCGGCGAGATCCTGCATGAAGGGCAAAACCTGATTCATAAGGTGTATGGCGGCATCGGCGACATCTCGGTGACCGACCGTTCGCTGACCTGGAATTCGGATCTGGTGGAAACCCTGGAGTTCGACAATCTGATCGTGCAGGCGGTCGTGACGATGGACTCGGCGGCGAACCGCACCGAAAGCCGCGGGGCGCACGCGCGCGAGGATTTTCCCGACCGCGACGACAAGAACTGGATGAAGCACACGCTGGCGTGGATCGACGATAGCGGCAAGACCACTGTCGATTATCGACCGGTGCACGACTACACCATGACCAATGACGTTCAATACATCCCGCCGAAGGCGCGGGTGTATTGATAACGACTGCGAAGGCTTGAAAGCATGGTTGAATTTGCACTGCCGAAAAATTCGAAGATCACGGGCGGCAAGAGCTGGCCGAAGCCGGCGGCCGCGACCGAAACGCGCGAATTCAACGTCTATCGCTGGAATCCGGACGACGGCAAAAATCCAAGCGTCGATACTTATTACATCGACATCAACGATTGTGGCCCGATGGTTCTCGATGGCCTGATCTGGATCAAGAACCATATCGATCCGACGCTGACCTTCCGCCGTTCCTGCCGTGAAGGCGTCTGCGGTTCCTGCGCCATGAACATCGACGGCCAGAACACGCTGGCCTGCACCAAGTCGATGCACGACGTGAAGGACGGCGCGGTGAAGATCAATCCGCTGCCGCACCAGCCGGTGGTCAAGGACCTCGTGCCCGACCTGACCAATTTCTATGCGCAATACGCCTCGATCGAGCCGTGGCTGAAGACCACCACGCCGACGCCGCAGAAGGAATGGAAGCAGAGCCACGAGGATCGCGAAAAGCTCGACGGGCTTTACGAGTGCATTCTCTGCGCCTGCTGCTCGACCTCCTGCCCGAGCTATTGGTGGAACAGCGAACGTTTCCTCGGCCCCGCCGCGCTGCTGCAGGCCACGCGCTGGGTCAAGGACAGCCGCGATGAGGCTACCGGCGAGCGGCTCGACAATCTCGAGGATCCGTTCCGGCTGTATCGCTGCCACACCATCATGAACTGCGCCAAGGCTTGCCCGAAGGGTTTGAATCCCTCCGAGGCCATTGCCGAGCTCAAGCTGAAGATGGTCGAGCGCCAGATCTAGCGCAAAACTCCGGCTTTATCCGCCGCCCGCGTCGCCATGTTGGCGACGCCCCGAAAGAGCGGCCTTTTCCTCAAGCTTTAACGATTGGCACAGGCGCGCCCGCGTTGGCGAAGGGTAGCGCGCAGCGGTTCCATCGCATCGTCGCGCTTTGTGGCCTGCGATAGATTGGGTAAGCTCTGCTGCAGAGTCGGAGCGGCTGTGCAGACCGAGCAACGCAATTCGCTGAGACTGCTGCAATGGATGATGGCGGCTTCGCTGGCCCTCCCGATTGCCCTGTTCGTCTTCGCCTCGGCGGTTTCCTACGTTTCCACGCAAAAAATCGCCGACCGCGAAATCGAGCGCGCCCTCGACGTCGCCCAGGAACACGCGCTGAAGGTGTTCGAGACCATCGATCGCAGCCTGTCCGAAATCAACGAGATGATTCGCGGCGTCCCGGACACCGCCATCAAATCCCGCGAGGAGGCATTCCACGCGCGGCTGAAGCAGCTTGCCGATTCATTGCCGCAAATGAAGTCCGCATGGATTTTCGACGCGCATGGCGGCGCGCTGGTCAACAGCCTGGCATTTCCTGCTCCCGACATCGATTTTTCAGATCGGGATTATTTCAGGGTTCACGTCGCCCGCGACGCCGGAATCTTCATCGGCCGGGCCCTGACGCCACGCGCGCCCTATCAGGGCGCATCATTTTTCAGCGTCAGCCGCCGCCGACAAACCGAGGACGGCAGCTTCGCCGGCGTGATCCAGGCTTCCGTGCTCCCGGAATATTTCGAAAATTTCTACGCCAGGATCGGCCGCGACGAAGGCAGCTTCTTCGCACTCGGTTTGACCGACGGAACGGTGCTGGCCCGCTTTCCCGTGCTCGACAACAGCGTCAACATCGATCGCGACGGCCCCATCAGGCACAAGATCGCCGAGAACCCGATGTCGGGCCTCGTTACCGTGACCTCCGCGGCCGACGGCATCGAACGCCGCCTTGGTTATCAGAAGCTTGCCGAATATCCGATTTATGTCAGCGCGGGTCTGGCGACATCCGCCATTCGCGCGCGCTGGCTGGCCACCATGAGCCAGCATCTGATTTTCGGTGTGCCGGCCACGGCGCTGTTGTTTCTGCTTCTGCTCCTTGCCTTGCGGCGAACGCGCCACCTTCATGCCGAGGCTTCCAAACGGCTCGAGGCCGAGGAAGCGCTCAAGCACGGCCAGCGGCTCGAAGCGCTGGGCCAGTTGACCGGTGGCGTCGCGCACGATTTCAACAATCTGCTGACGGTGATCGGCGCGTCCGCCGATCTGTTGCGACGGCCCGGCCTGCCGGAGGAGCGGCGGCTGCGCTATGCCGATGCGATCTCGGATACCGTTGCGCGCGCAGCCAAGCTCACGGCCCAGCTTCTGGCTTTCGCCCGGCGGCAGAACCTCAAGCCGGAAGTGTTCGACGTCGGCCAATGCGTGAAGGCACTGACCGAAATCGTCGGAACCCTGGCAGGCTCGCCGATCGAGATCGTCACTGATGTTCCGGATGAGCCCTGCTTCATCGACGCCGACGCAGGCCAATTCGAGACCGCGCTGATCAATATGGCGGTCAATGCGCGCGACGCCATGAGCGGCAAGGGACGGCTCAGCATCAAGGTCGGCACGGTAACGAACCTGCCCGGCTCTTCCGCCAACGCGGACGGTGCACACGGTTATGTCGCCGTGTCCGTCGAGGATACCGGGATCGGGATTCCGCAGGAGCAGTTCGGACGCATCTTCGAGCCGTTCTTCACCACCAAGGAAGTCGGCCAGGGCACGGGGCTGGGCCTGTCGCAGGTGTTCGGATTCGCCAAGCAGTCCGGCGGCGAGGTGATGGTGGCGAGCCAAGTGGGCAAGGGAAGCACCTTCACCCTGTATTTGCCGCGCGTCTCCGGCGACGACCGCGCGCAGCAAGTTCCGGTCGAGGACGTGCCGCAAGCCGATGGCCACGGCATGTCGGTTCTCGTGGTTGAAGACAATGCCGAGGTCGGAGCGTTCGCGACCCACGCACTGACCGAACTCGGCTACGTTATCACGCTGGTCGGCAACGCCACGCAGGCGCTGGCGGAACTGACCGGGCACGCCGACCGGTTCGACGTGGTCTTCACCGACGTGGTGATGCCCGGCATGACCGGTATCGATCTCGCCGGGGAAATCCGCCGCCACTTCGACCTGCCCGTGGTGCTGACGAGTGGCTACAGCCATGTGCTGTCGCAGAATGGCAGCTACGGCTTCGAGCTTCTGCAAAAGCCATATTCGATCGAGCAGCTCACGCGCGTGCTCCATAAGGTAGCCCGGTGGAGGGTTTTGAAGCGCGGGGCCGCAGAGTAATCAAGATTTGCCGGCCGGACGCAGCGGCGTTGGAGTCATCAGCAAAACCGGCTATGCATGCGGAGTTTCCGCAAGCTCCAAGAGGGTCTCTTGACGACGTCGACGCTACCGCCGGGCAACACCACGACCGCGGCCAACGATCTCGCTGCGCCGCCATTTGGCGCATTCGCGCCCAACGCTGCGCAGCAGGCGGTCATCTCGCTCGCGCAACGCTCGCGGCTGAAGCGCGGCGCGTTCCGTCCGATGCTGTCGCGGCTGGTCAATCTGTTGCGCGCCGGTCCCGTCGACGTCCAATACCAGGGCGCGTCGTTTCGATTCTACCATCAGGCCAGCGCCACCGAGCGCGGCGCCCTGTTCAATCCCGACTACAATCTCGAAGAACTGGATTTTCTGCGAAAGCATACGCCCGCCGGCGGCGTGTTCGTCGATGTCGGCGCCAATGTCGGCACCTATGCGATGGCGCTGGCGCGTCACGTCGGCCGAAACGGAAAAATAATCGCGATCGAGCCGCATCCCATCACCCACGCGCGGCTGGCGTTCAACCGTGCGGCATCCGACTTCGCGCACGTTGTCCTGGTCGCGGCCGCCGCGGGTCCCTCCGATGGCGAGCTGATGATTGAAACCGACGGCGACAATCTCGGCGCCAGCCACATCGTCAGCGGCGAGCGCACCGGCAATGCCATCAAGGTGCCGTCATTGCGGCTGCAGCGCATCCTCGGCGACGCCGACGTCACCCACCTCGATGCACTGAAGATCGATGTCGAGGGCTATGAGGACCGCGTTCTGACCGGCTTCTTCAAGGAAGCGCCGCCATCGCTGTGGCCGAATGCGGTGGTGATTGAACATCTGTCGCAGAACGAATGGCTCGACGACTGCATTGCGGACATGCGCGCGCGCGGTTACGCCGAGACCGGCAGGACGCGGAGCAACACGCTGCTGGTGAAACAATAGGTTACGACCAAGACGGGAGACTTTGATGATCGACCATGTCGGTTTTCCGGTTTCTGATTACGAACGTGCCAAGGCCTTTTATACCAAGGCGCTGGCGCCGCTCGGCTACAGCCTCATCATGGAAGTGACGCAGGAACAAAGCGGTCACGATCCCGCGGCCGGTTTCGGCGCCAATGGCAAACCGGATTTCTGGATCGGCGGCGAAGGCGGATTGAACAAGCCGCTGCATGTCGCGATCCTCGCCAGGGATCACGCCACGGTTGACGCGTTCTACAAGGCCGCGCTGGCGGCAGGCGGACGCGATAATGGCGCGCCCGGCATTCGCGCCCATTATCATCCCAACTATTACGGCGCCTTCGTGCTCGATCCCGACGGCCACAACATTGAGGCGGTGTGCCACATTCCGGAATAACCGGTTCCATCCAGTCACAACGAGGAACATCGCCGCAGCCGCTCCGTTATCGCTTGGATCATAACGGAGCGAAACATGGCCAATGACAACGCGCGCGATGTAGATCGTGCCTGGGAACTGATGAAGAAGATTGGCTTTGCGATGCTAGTGACCCATGACGGGGACAAGCTTCGCGCCCGACCGATGAGCGCTTATCTGGAGCGCGACACCAACGCGATCTATTTCCTGACCGATGCGCGGCGTCACAAGGACGAAGAGATCGCGCGCAATCCCGGCATCAATCTTTCCTTCGCCAATGCCAGCGATCAGAAATATGTTTCCGTCACTGGCACCGCCGTCGTCTCCAACGATCGCGGCAAGATCAAGCAGCTGTTTTCGACGCCGGCAAAGGCATGGTGGAACAGCGCCGACGATCCGAACATCCGCGTTTTGAAGATCACGCCTGACGATGCCGAATTCTGGGACGCGCCCGGCGCGGTCATCAGCTATGTGAAAATGGCGGCTGCCGCCGTGACCGGTTCACGTCCCGATCTGGGTGACAATCGTAAAGTGGCGCTGTAGATGCCGATCGAGCCTCCAGAAATACCGCCGGCTACTCCAGGTAATCCAGCGGAGCCGCCGCAAGAGGATCCTCCGGGCAATCCCAGCCCGGAGATACCGCCGCCGGTGCGCGAGCCCGGCGAATCACCACGGCCTGACGAACTGCCCGGCAAGATTCCCGATGAGTTGCCGGTGCGCGGACCACAAAGACCGACCACGCCCAACCCTGCGATCGATGGGTTGCAGGAAACAACATAAAAGCCCCGAACTAAGCCCATTGAGCTAAGTCTGCTCCTGAATGCGCAATGAACAAGCGCTTATTCAACCTGTAGCGCGCATGAAATAAAAGCGTTTTCGATTTAATGCTCGCCACAATCCGGCCTAATGGCTAGCTGTTGATCGATACGTCGAAGCATTCGGCTGTTGAAATCCTTTTGCTGCTTAGAACCTTTCCGGGGATCTGGATCATCATGATAAAACTTCGTCTCGTGTTGCTTGCCACAACGACCTTGACTGCGATGCAGTTCGCAAGCTCGGCATCGCATGCACAAACAGCTCCGATCGTTGTCGCGCAGGCGCAACCTGAACCTGGTCACGAGAAGGAGCCGCCGAAGGGAGCGCCGCCAAAAGGCGCACCACCGAAGGGCGCACCGCCGCCGCATGCCGCACCTCCGGCTGCAGCGCCCCCGCGTCCTGCGCCTCCTGCTGCTGCGCCGCCACGCCCCGCACCTCCCGCCGCCGCGCCGACTCCTCCCCGGCCGCCGGCACCGCCGCGTCCGGCACCGCCTGCCGCAGCCCCGCCGCCGCGCCCGACACCGCCTGCGGCACCGCCCCCGCGCGCTCAGCCTGAGGTGCCTCGTCCGGCACCGCCGGCGGCAGCGCCACCGCCGACCGCGCCCAAACCGCCGGTCACGCCAAATGCCGCGCCTGCCGTGCAACCTCATGAGCGCGAGCGAACCGCGCCGGGCCCCGCGACGCCACCTGCTGGAACACCACCGGCAATACCGCCGGGTGGCGCAAGGACTCCGCCCGCGCCTTCACCGACGCCACAAACACAAACCGCGCCGTCGGCTGCTCCTAACGTGCGAACCGCACCTGCCAACACTACGGCGCCCAATGCCGCGCCCGCGGCGCAGCCGAACGCAGCTCAGGCGCCAAATGCACCGGCAGGACAGGCCGGACGGCCACCCGGAGCGCCTGGAGCGCCGGCAGGCGCGCCGTTCGCCCGCCGTGCACCGCCTTCGGCCGCACCATTGCCGGCGGCGCCAGTGCGTGCCCAGGCGCTAACTCCAATTGCGCCGGGCGCGGCAGTTCAGGGACCACGGCGGATGGATGATTTCCGCAGCGAACGGCACGAGGTCCAGGAAGGCGGCCGCACCGTCATCACCGAACCCGGCCGGGTCATTGTTCGCGATCCCGGCGGCCAGTCGTTCATCCGTCACGACGAGGACCAACGATTCCGCTTCGGCGCGCGCGACATCCAGACCCAGCGCGTCGGTAGCGAAACACGCACCATCGTGATCCGTCCTGATGGCAGCCAGATCATCACGGTGGTCGGGGCCGACGGCCAATTGCTGCGCCGGATTCGCAGGGACCAGCAGGGTCGCGAGATCATCATCATCGACAACAGCTATCGAGATCCCCGCGCGGTCGGTGGATTCTATGTCGACCTGCCGCCGCCGGTGATTAGTATTCCCTACGATCGCTACATCGTCGACGCCGACGATGCCTCGCCCGATCTGATCTACGACACGATGGAGGCGCCGCCGGTGGACCGCCTCGAGCGCCGTTATACGCTCGACGAGATCCGCTACAGTCCGGGGGTCCGGCTGTTGATGCCGAGCATCGACCTCAACAGCATCAACTTCGAAACCGGATCGTGGGAAATCCCCCCTGATCAGGCGGCGAAGCTGCAGGTGATCGCGGACGGGCTCAACCGCGCCATCCAGCGCAACCCGCGCGAGGTGTTCCTGATCGAAGGCCATACCGACGCGGTCGGAAACGACGTCGACAATTTGTCGCTGTCGGACCGGCGCGCCGAATCCGCGGCCGAACTGCTGACACAGCAATACGGCGTGCCTGCGGAAAACCTGACCTCGCAGGGCTACGGCTCGCAATATCTGAAAGAGCAGACCGACGGGCCGAGCCGCATCAATCGGCGCGTCACCGTCCGCCGCATCACGCCGCTGCTCAATGGTGGAACGGCATCCCTGCCGCCTCCGCCTCCGGGCATTGCACCGCCGCGGTGACGCACCGCTTACGCCAAATGAAAATGGCCGGGAAAACTCCCGGCCATTTTTTAATGTCTTGATTACAACGTATCGGCAATGGATCACCGTAGGGTGGGCAAAGGCGCCATCTGCGCCGTGCCCACCGTTATCAAACACGGCTCCATGATTTTGACCGAAGATGGTGGGCTCGCTTCGCTTAGCCCACCCTACGAAGCCTGTCGCTCACTTGTCCGGGACGACGCGGAAAGACGCTTTTACATTCCCAGCTTCTTCTTGCGCTGGCCGAGCGTGCGCAGCCGCAGCGCGTTGGGCTTGATGAAGCCCGCGGCGTCGCGATGATCGCAGGCAACGGCGCCTTAAACGCGCCCGTGCGTTTCAGCTCTTGTCGCTGTCGAGCCTGAAAATGTGGGAGCCTTCCCCGCTCGATAGCAAGCCTGTCTCTGTGTAGACAGTCAGTTTGGCGCGGGTGTCGGCGATATCCAGGTTGCGCATTGTCAGTTGCCCGATGCGGTCGGCTGGCGTGAACGCCGCGTCCTCCACCTTCTCCATGCTCAGCCGCTCCGGCTGATAGGTCAGATTGGGGCTCTCGGTGTTCAAGATCGAGTAGTCGTTGCCGCGGCGCAGCTCCAGCGTCACCTCGCCGGTGACCGCACGCGCCACCCAGCGCTGCGCGGTTTCTCGCAGCATCAGGGCTTGAGAATCGAACCACCGCCCCTGGTAGAGCAATCGGCCAAGGCGCATGCCGCTGATCCGGTATTGCTCGATGGTGTCTTCGTTGTGGATGCCGGTGATCAGACGTTCGTAAGCAATGTGCAGCAACGCCATGCCGGGAGCTTCGTAGATACCGCGGCTCTTGGCCTCGATGATCCGGTTCTCGATCTGGTCGCTCATGCCAAGGCCATGCCGGCCGCCGATGGCGTTGGCCTCGAGCAGCAGCGCAACCGGATCGTCGAACGTCTGGCCGTTCAGCGCCACGGGCTGGCCCTCCGCAAAACGCACGGAGACCTTTTCGGCCTTGACGTTGCAGTCGTCGCGCCAAAACGGCACGCCCATGATCGGATTGACGATCTTGATGCCGCTGTCGAGGCTCTCAAGATCCTTGGCCTCGTGGGTTGCGCCGAGGATGTTGCTGTCGGTCGAATACGCCTTTTCGGCACTCATCTTGTAGCCGAATCCATGGGCCGTCATGAACGCCGACATTTCCGCACGGCCGCCCAGCTCGTCGATGAACTGCTGGTCGAGCCAAGGCTTGTAGATTCTAAGGCTCGGGTTGGTCAGCAGGCCGTAACGGTAGAAGCGCTCGATATCGTTGCCTTTGAAGGTAGAGCCATCGCCCCAGACGTTGACGCCGTCCTCCTTCATGGCCGCTACCAGCATCGTGCCGGTCACGGCGCGGCCGAGCGGCGTGGTGTTGAAGTAGGTGATCCCGCCGGTCGAGATGTGGAAGGCGCCGGATTGAACGGCGGCAATACCTTCGTGCACCAATTGCGTGCGACAATCCACGAGTCGGGCTTTTTCGGCGCCGTATTCCAAGGCCTTGCGTGGAATCTCGTTGTAGTCGGTCTCGTCAGGCTGGCCGAGGTTGGCGGTATAGGCAAAGACGCGAGCGCCTTTTTGCTTCATCCACAAGAGCGCCGCGCTGGTGTCGAGACCGCCCGAGAAGGCAATGCCGACTTTTTCCCCTTTGGGCAGGCTTTTCAAGATCGTACTCATCAAACTTCCAATCGGTCGAAATTTTAATGCCGCTCGTGGCTTGAGTGCGCGAATATCAAATTTCGCAGCCAGGGGCACGTGTTTAATAGCGGCTGGCGCTATGAAGTCGCTCGCACGGCCGGAGCCGGCCCCACATCGCGCCCGCGCCAGCGCTGCCGCAGGCGGTATCCGGGCCATGCCAGCCGCGTCAGCACGGCATCGATCCGCTCATCGGATAATCGGGTACGGCTCCAGCGGTAGATGAAGGCGTAGGCGAGCCAGATCACCAGAAACGTCACCAATCCTGCGATTGTGACGTCGGTGAAGAAATGCCCGCCGAACGCCATCCGGAGCCCGCTGGTGGTGACGCCGAACACGGTCGCGGCGGCATAGGCCAGCGGCCGCCATGCCGGCGGCGTCAGCGCCGCGGGCGCATAGGTCCAGAACGCGGTGGCGCCTTCACCGGAGAAAAAGGAGCAGTTTTTCGCGCAACTGCCGCGCGGATCCCACCACGGCACGAATGCCTGCGGCCCATTGAATTGCGTGACCACGACAGGGCGTGGCCGGCCCCAATAGCTCTTGAAGGTGAGATTGGTGAGGATGCCCGCAGAAAGTATCAGGGTGACGAGCAGGAAGACGACGGCACGCCCGGATATCAGGAGCGGCCGGTCCGGCCGCAGGAACTTGGCCACCAACGCGACGATCGCCGGTACCGCGAGACCCCACGCGATCCACATGGAAGCATCCCGCGCGATCGCGGCTGGCCCATTGAATTTCAGCGGGAACGATCTGGTCGCCGGGTCGTAAAACAGGGCAGCCAGTTTCAGATCGAGCTCGGGATAAATCCCGAACAGCAATCCGATAATGAGCGCCAAGGCCAGCGCGATGAAAAGTCCGGTCCGGTTCATGGCGCGGGGTTTAGCGGAGGGCAAGGATGATGGAAAGGCTTACAGATCCGCGGCTTTTTCACGTCGGCGGGCGGGACTGCGACGGCAGCGGCGGCGGCGGCTGAAGCGGACGTGGCGGCCGCCGCCATGCGCCGGCGTTATGGCCCGCGATCATCCAATAGACGATGCCGGCGACGATGCCCGCACCGGTCATGATTTCAAGGTGACGGCGGACGATGCCCTCGAAATGCAGCGTCGCCGGATCGAACGGGATCAGACCGAGATAGCAGGCGAGACCGACAATACCGCCGCCAACCGCATAGGTCAGCGCGCCCCTGATGTAAAAGGCCTCGGTAATCAGCACCACGATCATCGCCGGCAACAGCGCGAAACCGCTGACAAAGATGAAGCCGAAGCCGAGCACGATGTTCAGCGCGCCCGGATCGACCGGACCTGCGCCGAGGTCGCTGAATTCAGGAAACAGCACCGCGCCGACCACGATCATCCCTGCCACCAGACAGGCGGCCAGAACTGCAAACAGAATGACGAACAGCCGGCCGATCAGCGCCATGACGTCACGCCGGGGTTATCGTCATTGCGAGGAGCGCAAGCGACGAGCTGAACAATACGTCGTCCCATTCTCAGTCCGTCATCGCCATGGCGCGCAATGTCTGCCGCTCGCGGGCCGACAATTTCTCGGTTTCCGATTTCAACTGGCCGCAAGCGGCGAGAATGTCGCGCCCGCGCGGCGTGCGTACCGGCGAGGAGTAACCGGCATTGAAAATATATTCCGAAAACTTTTCGATCTGGTCCCAATCCGAGCACTCATAGCGCGTGCCCGGCCACGGATTGAACGGAATGAGATTGATCTTGGCCGGGATGCCCTTCAACAGCTTCACCAGCAGCTTCGCATCTTCAAGCGAATCGTTGATGTCTTTCAACATCACATATTCGAAGGTGATGCGCCGGGCGTTCGACGATCCCGGATAGTCGCGGCAGGCCTGCAGCAATTCGGCAATCGGATATTTCCGGTTCAGCGGCACCAGTTCATTGCGCAGCTCGTCGCGCACCGCATGCAGCGAGATCGCCAGCATGACGCCGATTTCGTCGCCGGCACGCACGATGTTCGGCACCACGCCCGACGTCGACAACGTAATGCGGCGGCGGGAAATGCCGATGCCTTCATTGTCGGCGGCGATCAACAACGCATCGCGCACCGCATCGAAATTATACAGCGGCTCGCCCATTCCCATCATCACCACATTGGTGACGAGGCGGCTGCCGGTCGGAGTGGCTCGGTCGGCCCAGTCATTGAGGCGATCGCGCGCCACCATCACCTGGCCGACGATCTCGCCGGCGGTCAGATTGCGCACCAGCCGCTGCGTGCCGGTGTGGCAGAACGAGCAATTCAGCGTGCAGCCGACCTGCGAGGAAACGCACAGCGTGCCGCGATCGGTTTCCGGAATATAGACGCACTCGACTTCATGCGCCTTCTCGACCGCATCGCCGCTCGGCAAACGCAGCAGCCATTTGCGGGTGCCGTCGTTGGAAATCTGTTCGGCGACCACTTCGGGCCGCGCGACGGTGAAATGCTGATCGAGGCCGTTGCGCATTTCCTTGGAGATGCTCGTCATCTCGTCGAATGTCTTGGCGCCGCGGAAATAGATCCAGTGCCAGAGCTGTTGCGCGCGCATCTTGCGCTGTGCCGGCGCCACGCCGATCGCGCCGAGATGGTCAGCAAGCTCCGCGCGCGACATGCCGATCAGCGATGGCTTTGTCGGCGGCACATAGGTTTCGAGCGCGATCTTTTCGATCGGCGCGTTGGCCCCGGAACTGGCTTCGATCGAGCTGGTCATGGTGTCGGTCATGGGACATCAAATAGGCCTTCCGGCATCCGCTGGAAAGGCACCAAATGCATTGGTTTTAGGGTTGAAAGCTGTTTAGGGCATGATCCCGCCCCAACGGGCCGCATTAACGCAAAGCGAAAACCTGTTTTCGGAAAAGATCATGCGAACCAAAAGGATAAAGCGCCGGGTCTTTTTCAGCAAAGCTGAAGCAGCCGCTAGCGCCGGCAATCCTGCGCCAGCCGATCGAGCGCCTGGGAAAGCCCCTTCATCGAGAACGTATCTGTCGTTTCGGTCCCCTTCGCCGACACGCCCTTGACCACGACATCGGCGGATTTACGCATCGCCTCGACCATCCGCTCTTCCTCGGCGGCGTTCTTGATCCACAGTCCGTCGCCCTGGGTGTACATCGCGTAAGTCGCGCCACCGACTTCCAGCGTCGATTCCGAACCCGGCTTCAACGCATAGCCGATCATGACCGAGACTTCGTTGACGACCTTTTCCGCCGGGCGCGTGGAGATGAAGGCATAGGCCGGATCGCGTGGACGATTCGGCGGGTTGGTTTTCGAAGACGCGGGCTTCGCAAGCGCAAAGCACACCTTCTTGCCGTTCGGCGCCGCCGTGTAGGCGCCCCAGGTGCCGAACTGACCGATCAATGTCGGCTCCGCGCCGCCCGCAGCCGCCGGCTTGGCTTCGGGAGCCGCTGGCTTGGTTTCCGGCTTCGCCGGTGCAGGCTTCGCCGCAGCTTTCGGCGGCGCACTCTGCGCCGGTGCCGGGACCGCGATCCCACACATCAGCACACTCGCAACCAGAATTATCGGGATTCGCCGCACGGACATGACCGAATCTGGTTCCCTCATCATTGTGACTGGAAGATGGCCCGACATGCGGTCGTCGCGGCGCCGATGGATAGCGGGGAAATATCTTTTTGGGAAGCAGTTACGGATTCCCGACCGGCCTATCCGACGACGCCGCGGCGCGTTTGCAGCGGCGGTCCCGTTCTTAACTCCTTGCGCGCGCTGCCCGTTGTTTTTCCCACTGCGCGTCGGTCCATTGCAGCAAATCCTCGGCACCGGAGCTGCGCAGATGCGCGCCGCCATCCTGCACCACCATCTCGCCATTGATGTAGCCGGCGGAGTCCGAGATCAGGAAGCTCGCGAGATCCGCGAGTTCACGATGTTCGCCGGGCCGTCCGAGCGGATTTCGCGACGCCCAGTTTTCATCGCGGCCCTCGGGCCGCAGCTGTCCCGATGCGCCCGCGGTTGGAAATGCGCCGGGCGCGATCGCCACCGTGCGAATACCTTTGGGCCCCCATTCCACCGCAAGGCTTTTGGTCATCGCAAGAACGGCCGACTTCGCCATCGCGGACGGCACCGTGAAAGCGCGGCCGGTAATGGTCGAGGTCGACAGGATACTCAGCACCACCCCCTTGCGTCTGGCTTCAATCCAGCGGCTGCCGGCGGCGAGCGTGCAATACATCGTGCCGTGCAGCGTCGGCGCGAGGATCGCATCCGCGGCGCGGAACGACAGATGCTCGGTCTGCGCGATGAAGGTCGCGGCGGCGTTGTTGATCAGCACGTCGATCGGCGCTTCACGCCAGATCGCGTCCATCATGGCATCGACATCAGCGCCATCGCGAATGTCGCATTGGACCGCCGACACCTTGCCGCCGAGATCGCTGCGCAGCTTTTCGGCCGTGTCCTCCAGCAGTTCGAGCCGGCGACCGCAGATCACCAGTTCAGCGCCCAGCTCGACGAAACGGCGTCCCATCGCAGCGCCGAGTCCGGAACCGCCGCCGGTGATCAAGATGCGCTTTCCCGCCAGCAGGCCTTTTTCAAACATCGTTTTTGTTCCTTCGCGCTATATTGTCGCCCGGCCTCAAATCCGGCATGAAGCATCCAGCCTTATTTGTGCGTCTGAAAGTCAGGTGTGTCCATGAAAGCCATCCTCTGCTCGCAATACTGCCAACCCGACGATCTCGTGCTGGCCGATGTGGCCGATCCCGTGGCCGAGGCCGGGCAGGCCGTGATCGCGATCAAATCGGCGGCGCTGAATTTCTTCGACCTGCTGATGATCCAGGGCAAATACCAGATCAAGCCACCGTTTCCATTTTCGCCGGCGGCGGAAGTCGCGGGCGTGATTGAAAGCGTCGGCGCCGGCGTCACCGACCTGAAAGTCGGCGACCGCGTCGTGGCGTCCTGCGGTCACAACGGCGCCCGCGAAAAGATCGCGCTGCCGGCGGACTCCATTGTCAAGATTCCCGACAATCTGGATTTCGATCGCGCCGCCGGAATCATCATCATCTATGGCACCGCCCTGCATGCGCTGGAAGATCGCGCCAGCTTCAAGCCGGGCGAGACCCTCGCCGTGCTCGGCGCCGCTGGCGGTACGGGGCTTGCGGCGTGCGAGCTCGGAAAGCTGATGGGCTTGAAGGTGATCGCCTGCGCGTCATCGGACGAGAAGCTCGAATTCGCCAAAGCGCACGGCGCCGAGCTCACGCTGAATTACGCGAAAGAGGACCTCAAGGAAGGCTTGCGGCGGCTGACCAACGGCAAAGGCGCCGACATCATCTTCGACCCGGTCGGTGGCGCCTATGCCGAGGCCGCGCTGCGCTCGATCGCATGGGAAGGCCGCTTCCTCGTCATCGGCTTTGCTGCGGGTGATATTCCGAAGATGCCGCTCAACCTGGCGCTGCTCAAAGGCTGCGATATCCGCGGCGTGTTCTGGGGGGCGTGGGCGCGACTTAATCCGGACAAAAATCGCGCCAATCTGGAGAAGCTGGTGAAGTGGACCGCGGAAGGCAAAATTTCGTCGCATGTCGACCGCACCTTCCCCTTGGCGCAAACCGCCGATGCCCTGAAGGTGTTGGCTGGCCGCAAGGCGATGGGCAAGGTCATCCTGCATCCGTAAGACGGAACAAGGATTCAAATTTACTAAAATTTAAAGTTAAAAGCACAGCGCGCCTGAAAACGCTGTGCACTTCACGACTATGCCTCAATCAAACCTAAATATCTCCCAATTTAGGCCGAACGAGGCCGTTTTTTGGGCTGATTCCCCGTGCGATTTAGTGTTGAGTAGTGGGCGCGCGGGGCCAATAAGAACAAGGGGTGAACCCCGTGCTGCCCAAGTGTAGCGTTATGGCTGTGGGGAGGCATTACCATGCTGGAGAAGACAGGGCGTTTTCAGTCGGATTCGGGTCTCGAGAACTTTGACACCGACACAAACGGCCCCCGATTTGGGCGGTATCCCTATCCCCCGGCGAACGGACCCCGCAGGGGCGTCGTTCCGGATGATTCCGTTCCGCTCTTTCTCTCGGACGACGTCGAAGATCCCGAACTGCAAAATTTCGTACCCGTCCGGAAGCGCCATCGGGCGCGGGCGATCACCGTTTCGCGGATTCTGGGAGGCTGTCTGGCGGTGGTGTCGGCGGCTATTATCGCATCGCTGTTTTCGGCGGACACCACGCGCGCCCTCATCATCAACGCCAAGGCCTCGCTGGCAGCCGTCTCGTGGGGTCAACCCGGTCCATCTCAACCGCCTGCGCCCAAGGCGCAGCCCGCGAACCCTGTCCAGCTAGCGACGACGGGAACGCAAGCAACTGCTAATGTTCCGCCTCCCCCGGCGCCCGCGCTCGCTCCGACACGCGAGGAAATCTCCGCTGCGCTCAAAACCGCCCGTCAAAGCCAGGTTGCGATTGTTCAACCGTCCGTTGCCGCTCCAGCTCCAGTTCCGCCGGCTCCATCGGCAAGGAAACTCGACGCCGACACGCTGGCCGGCATGATGAAGCGGGCAAGGAGCCTGATCGCGACCGGCGACATCTCATCGGCCCGATTGCTGCTGGAGCGGGCCGCCGAGGCGCAGGAAGCCAGCGCCGCTTTTTTGCTTGGCCAGACCTACGATCCAGCCGTGCTGGGAACGCCGGATTTGCGTAGCATCACGCCAGATCCGGCGACGGCACGCAGCTGGTACGAGAAAGCGGCCCAGCTTGGATCTCCGGATGCGCAGCAGCGGCTCGCGCAGATGCGGAATTGATTTACATGTTGGGGGACAAAATGCGTCGTTTAAGTCGTTTAATGGGATTGGCAATATTCGCCCTTGTTATGGGTTGTGGTTTGGTGGCGCGAGCCGAGGAAACGGAATTTGACCCGGCCAAGGTCAGCGACAGTCTGAAGGCGATCTTCCAGTTTGGTTCGGTCACCACCAAGCAGGCCCTGAACGAGAACACGGTGACGTGTATCACCGGCACCATCGGCGGCACCTATGTCCAGATCGGCGCCGACCTCGCTTCGGTGCTCGATGACGGCAATAATCTGCGCGTGCTGCCCATCGTCGGCCGCGGCTCGGTGCAAAGCGTCGCCGACATCCTGTTCCTGCAGGGCGTCGACATCGGCATCGTGCGCGCCGACACGCTCGACTATCTCGAGCGCAAGGGCTTTGCCAAGGACATCAAGAGACAGTTCACCTACATCACCAAGCTCTACAACGAAGAAATGCAGGTGATCGCGCCGAAGTCGATCCACAGCCTGCGGGATCTGGAAGGCAAGACCGTCAGCGTCGACCTGCCGAACGGCAGCACCTTCGTCACCGTGTTGACGGTGGCCGAACGGCTCGGGATGAAGGCGAATTTCGTCTATATCGAGCAGCGCATCGCGATGGAGAAGCTGAAAAAAGGCGAGCTCGACGCCGTCATCGTGGTCGGCGGCAAGCCGTACAAGTCGGTTTCGACATTCGACAATGATGGCCGCTTCCATCTCGTGAAGGTGGACTACGAAAAGCCGCTGCAGGGCGATTATCTGCCGACGACGCTCACCTCGAAGGATTATCCAAACCTGATCGCGGACGGCGAGACGGTGGACACCATCGCGGTGCCGGCGCTGCTCGCCGCCTACAACTGGTCGCCGAAGACCGATCGCTACCGGAAGCTTACGAATTTCGTGAATGCCTTCTTCACGAAATTCCCGCAGTTCCAGAAGCCGCCATTCCATCCGAAGTGGAAAGAGGTCTCGCTGTCGGCGCCTCTCGCCGGCTGGACTCGTTTTCCCGCCGCCCAGGACTGGCTCGACAAGCACGGCATCGAACCGGTGACGCGCGAAAGGTTCGAGACATTCCTGCGGCAGAATCCGGCTGCGGCGAAGATGCAGACGAGCGACGACAAGGAAGCCTTGTTCAAGCAATTCCAGGCGTGGGAAGCTTCGCAGAACTCAAAGGCTCAGGCGCGCCCAACCCCGCGCTAGAGCATGATCCGGAAAAGTGGAAACCGGTTTTCCGAAAAGATCATGCTCAAACAAAAAAGATAACGCTAGAGCATGATTCAACCCAATTGAGTCATGCTCTAGCGACCGGCGTTCACTCGGCCTCGGCAAGCCCGCGCTTCAACACAGCGCGGGCTGCTTCGCGATGATCGGGCGTGATGTGAGACGCGACCAGCCGGATCGCGGTGGCCAGCACCGCGGCGTCATCGGTAAAGCCGAGCACCGGCATCATGTCGGGAATGAAATCGAACGGCAGGATAAAATACGCGAGCGCGCCGAGTAGCGTCGCCTGGACATGGCGCGGCGTCTGTTTGTCGAACGCGCAATAATAGGCCGCGAGCAAATCCTCGGCGAATGGAAGCTGCGCCACCACCCGCTTCAGCTTGATCCAGAAGCGCCGGCGCACGCTTTCACGGTCTTTTGCCAGCCTGTCGGCTGGCTCAAAACCCATGGTGTGTTCGGTTGCCATCGTTCGGCGCTCCCGTTACGGCCACGGTCAAAAGCCGCGGCAGGCCCCCTCAAGCTGGGGACGTCACACCGTCCCTGCAAGATCGATCAAACCTGTCAGGCCACCCCGATTTGACTGGCGATCGCATCCATGGCCTCGGCCAGTTCGATGTCGAGAGCGGTGACGCCGCCGGCGTCATGGGTGGCCAGCACCACTTCCACCGTCTTGTAGACGTTCCGCCACTCCGGATGATGGTCGTTTTTCTCCGCCACCAGCGCGGCACGGGTCATGAATCCGAAGGCCTCGTTGAAATCCTTGAACGTAAAGGTGCGGCCAATCGCCTCGCGGCCGGACATTTCCGCCCATCCGGGCAGGCTTTTCAGGGCCTGTTTTCGTGCCTCCACTGACAGCCGCTCCGCCATGATGTTCTCCCGTTTCAAGCGATCTTCGCCGTTCTAACACCGTCGGAGGGCCCCCGGATCCATCCCGAAAAGAGTTCGCAAAGCAGGGGCCGGGTTAGCCGGAACAAGGCCGTGGCCGGTAACCATGACACAGATGTAACCCCGTATCGGCGCGAAATTTGCTACAATTCGAGCTTAGCCCCGTTGGCAACACGAAATTGACCCTCAAACGGTTGTTCGGAGATCAATGACCGACGGCCCGGATCTCATGGAACCGTCAGTGTCGTCATCGCCGCGCCCGGCGCAGCGGCGAGTGATGTTCGTCATCCTCGCAGGAATCCTCGCCGTCATCGGCGCGCTTGCCGGCGCCTATTATTTCGAGATGCGCCCGGTGGTGTTGCGGATAGCGGTCGGTCCCGCCAATAGCGACGACCTCAAGGTGGTCCAGGCACTGACCCAGGGTTTTGCCCAAACCCATAGTCACATTCGCTTGCGCCCGGTGCCGACCGATGGTGCGGCCGCGAGCGCGCAGGCACTCGCCGATCGCAAGGTCGACCTCGCCATCATCCGTGGCGATCTCACCGTGCCGGACAATGCACAGGCCGTCGCGACGCTGCGCAAGAACGTCGCGGTGCTGTGGGTGCCTCCGGCGGCAAAGGGCAAGGGCAAAAAAGCCGGGCCGAAGATCACCAAAATCGCGCAACTCTCGGGGCGCCGCATCGGCGTCATCGGCCGCACGCCGGCCAATATCAACTTGCTCAAGGTGATCCTGCAGCAATATGGCGTGGATCCGGCCAAGGTCGATATCGTCCAGTTCCCGGTCAGCGAAGTGACGGAGGCGATCCGCGGCCAGAAGGCGGACGCCTATCTCGCTGCCGGACCGGTCAACAGCAGGATCACCGCCGACGCGATCGCCGCATCGGCGCACGATGGCGGCGCACCGACATTCCTCGCGATCGATTCCGCCGAGGCGATTGCGCAGAACCATCCCAATTACGAAGCGTCCGAAATTCCCGCCGGTGCCTTTGGCGGCTCGCCCGACCGGCCCGATGACGAGGTGAAGACGATCAGCTTCGCCCACCACATCGTTGCCCGCAAGGACCTGCCGGAATCGACCGTCGCTGCGTTCACCCGGCAATTGTTTGCGATCCGTCAATCGGTGATGGCGGAGTTTCCGCTGGCTGCGAAAATCGAGACGCCGGATACCGACAAGGATGCCGCGATCCCCGTGCATCCGGGTGCGGCGGCTTTTGTCGACGGCGAGGAAAAAACTTTTCTCGACCGCTATAGCGATTACATCTGGTGGGGGCTGATGGGCCTGTCGGCGATGGGTTCCGCCGGCGCGTGGTTCGCAGGCTATCTGAAGAAGGATGAGCGCAACACCAATAGCTCGCAGCGCGAACATCTGCTGGACATGCTGACCGCTGCGCGCCGTTGCGATTCCATCGAAGATCTCGACCGGATGCAGGCCGAGGCCGATGCAATCCTGCGCGATACGTTGCTCTGCTTCGAGCATGGTGCGATCGCGGAGGGCGCGTTGACCGCTTTCAACATCGCGCTGGAGCAGTTCCACCACGCCGTGGCCGACCGCAAGGCCCTCTTGATCGGCACACCGCAAAACCCGCAGCGCGCGGGCGCGCAATTCCGGGTCACCGGAGCGTTATAGACAGCCGTTCTGTAATCGAGCCGTCACACAATCTTTCTAGGTCTGTCAGCGTCCTCAGCACATCCTGTTGGCCGACCAAGGAGGCTCGCATGACGATCAAGATTCCCCGTAAAGATTTCCGTGGGCTTTCCCGCCGTCGCTTTCTTTCCACGGCCGCAGCGACGGGTTTTGGCGCGATCGCGATGCCCTATCTCAGCCGCGCCGCCGACCGGCCGCAGATCACCCATGGCGTGCAGTCCGGCGACGTCGGCGCCGATGGCGGCGTGGTGTGGTCGCGCGCCGACCGTCCGGCGCAAATGATGGTCGAAGTGGCGACCACTGAATCCTTTGCCAATGCGCGGGCGCTGCCACCGATCGCAGCGCTGCCGGAGAGCGACTTCACTGCCAAGATGCTGGTGGAAAATCTTCCCGCCGGACAGGATATTTTTTATCGCGTCCGCTTCCGCGATCTGTCGCACACCGATGTGGTGAGCGAGCCGGTGGTCGGCCGTTTCCGCACCGCGCCGGCGGACCGCCGCGACGTCAGCTTCGTCTGGGGCGGCGACGTTGCCGGACAGGGCTGGGGCATCAATCCCGACGATGGCGGCATGGTCACCTACGCCGCCATGCACAAGCACAAACCGGATTTCCTGCTTCACTCCGGCGACACCATCTATGCCGATGGCGTCATCCAATCGGAAGTGAAGCTCGCCGACGGCAAGATCTGGAAGAACATCACCATTCCTGAAAAGGCCAAGGTCGCCGAGACGCTCGATGAATACCGCGCCGCGCATAAATATAATTTCCTCGACAACAATGTGCGCGCCTTCAATGCCGAGGTGCCGATCTTCGTGCAGTGGGACGACCACGAGGTCACCAACAACTGGTCGATCTCCAAACAGCTCCCGGATACCTACAAGGTGCGCGACATCACCCTGCTTGCGGCGCGCGCCTCCCGTGCCTTTCACGAGATGTATCCGATGCGCGAGAGCATCGTCGAGCCGGGCCGGGTCTACCGTACCCTCAATTACGGACCGCATCTCGACGTCTTCATGCTGGATGAACGCAGCTATCGCGGCGGCAACGGCCCGAACCTGCAAACCACGTATGGCCCTGACGCCTACTTCATCGGTCCCGACCAACTCGCCTGGCTGAAGCGCGCACTGTTGAACTCGCGCGCCACCTGGAAGGTGATCGCATCCGACATGCCGCTCAGCCTGCTGGTTTACGATGACGCCGCGGCGAAGAAAGGCTCGGAAGCATTCGCGCAGGGCGACGGTCCGCCGTGCGGCCGCGAACTCGAGATCGCCGACGTGCTGCGCTTTATCAAGACGGCCGGGATCACCAACACCGTGTGGCTGACGGCGGATGTGCATTACGCCGCGGCCCACTATTACAATCCGGACAAGGCGCAGTTCCAGGATTTCGAACCGTTCTGGGAATTCGTTTCCGGGCCATTCCATGCCGGCACGTTCGGGCCGAACGAACTCGACAACACCTTTGGTCCTGAAGTGAAGTTCGTCAAAGCGCCGGGCGCGGACAAGCAGAACCTGCCGCCGTCAGACGGAATGCAGTTCTTCGGTCATGTGCAGATCGAGGGCAAGACCGGCCGGATGACCGTGACGTTGCGGGATCGCGCCAACGTGGCTCTGTGGTCGACCACGCTGGATCCGAAGCTCGGCTAAGCGCATCGTCGTTTTTTCGAACGCGGCGCTGGGCGGGCGAATGTCGCTCGTCCCGGCTTCGGCCGTTGGCTAGCAGCCCTCAGCGCCGCCACAGGGGCGGCGCGTCAACGCGGCTTGGAGGGCTTCGGTTGAGAAGGGTTTCGGAAGCCGCGACCGGTCCGAGAACGCCGTGGGAAGCCTGACGTCGGTGCCGTAGCCGGTGACGAAGACGAAGGGAATCTCCAGCGCATCCAGCCGCTCGGCAATCGCAAAACTCTTTTCGCGGACCAGGCCGACATCGAGCAAGGCAAACTCCGGCGCGCGGTCGGCGATCATCTGAAGCGCCTGCGCGACACTTCCCGCGGTGCGGACCGTCTTCACGCCGAAGCCTAGAATCGTGTCCTCGAAGTCGAGCGCGATGATAGGATCATCTTCGACAATCAGCACGTCGTTGGGCATCGCGGTGAAGGAAGCGGGTTCCATGATCTCGCCGGAGGTCAAGATTTGATCGCCCCCGGCGGACGCCCGGAGGGGGCTGCTGGCCGGTTCCTCCGAAGAGCGCACCGACGGTTCCCAATCTGAAACCACCACACTGCCGTTCCACTGTCTGTTCACTAGTGAACACAACTTGACGGCCGGATCGATTATTGTCGGCCCGGGGAAATGGGACCTCCAGATGCTCGCGCGACATGACCAAACGGCCGGCGACCGGCCCTTCAACAATCTTTTGCGCCGCTTGAGCGCCGCCGATTTTGCTTTGATCGCGCCTCATCTCGTGAGTGAAGACGCCAAGGCCAACGACCTGCTTTACAGCCCCGGAGACGACGTCGAGACCGTGCATTTTCCGTGCGGCCCGAGCCTGGTTTCTTACATGGTCACCAACGAGGACGGTCGCGATGTCGAGACCATCCTGATCGGCCGCGAGGGCGCGGTCGGCGGCATCGTCAGCCAGGGCTATCTGCCGGCCTATACCCGCATCATCGTCAAATTCGGCGGGCCCTTCGTGCGGCTGAATATCGGCAAGCTCGAAGCTGCGAAAACAAAATCCCCGACGCTGCGCAACATCTTCGCGCGCTATGCCGACTGCATGCTCGCCCAGATCTTTCAATCGACGGCCTGCAACGCGATTCATTCAATCGAGCAGCGCACCGCGAAATGGATCATTTCGGCGATGGAACGTGCCGACGGCAACGATGTCGTGCCGTTGACACATGAGCAGCTGGCGACGCTGCTGGGGGTCGGCCGCAGCTATACCAGCCGCGTGATCCAGACCTTCAAGGCGGAGGGGGTGCTGGAGACCCGCCGCGGCTCGATCCTGATCCGTAACCCGGCTGCTCTGCGGCTCCGGGCCTGCCAGTGCAACGAGGCCGTCAAAAGCCACTTCGAGGAGGTTTTACGGGGCGTCTACCCCGATCCCGAAAAAGACAATTAAACCGGGCCCCCGCAAGCAAAAATGAGTGCGCAGGGTCTGATTCAGGGACCTGAATCAGACCCTGGGCGTTATTTTTCTGTTTGGGGCATGATCTTTTCCGAAAACCGGTTCCCACTTTTCGGGATCATGCCCAAAATGCGAAACAAGCCATTGTTTTTTAGCGTTTTCTGAATATATTGCGCCGCAACGAGTAAGGTGTGCCCGGTCCTTTTGGCCGGGCTTCCTTTTTGGGGCGCTGGACGCCCCTACAGATTTCAGGTTTTGAGCCCGATCCGGAAAAGCGGATCCCCGTCTTCCGTCGAGATCGCGCTCCAGCCCTTGTCCGAGCCAGAAGAACAGCCATGAACCTTCGCAACGTCGCCATTATCGCCCACGTCGACCACGGCAAGACCACGCTGGTCGATCGCCTGTTGCAGCAATCCGGCACCTATCGCGACAACCAGCGGGTGGTTGAGCGCGCGATGGACTCCAACGATCTGGAACGCGAGCGCGGCATCACCATTCTCGCCAAGGCCGCCTCGGTGCAGTGGAAGGACACCCGCATCAACATCGTCGATACGCCTGGTCACGCCGATTTCGGCGGCGAGGTCGAGCGCATCCTCAACATGGTCGATGGCGCGCTGGTGCTGGTGGACGCCGCCGAAGGCCCGCTGCCGCAAACCAAATTCGTGGTCTCGAAGGCGCTCAAGGTCGGGCTGAAGCCGATTGTCGTCATCAACAAGGTCGACCGCCCCGACGCGCGGCCGACCGAAGTCATCAACGAAGTGTTCGACCTGTTTGCGGCGCTCGACGCCAGCGAGGAGCAGCTCGATTTTCCGATTCTGTATGGCTCGGCCAAGCAAGGCTGGATGGCGGAAAGCCCGGATGGTTCGCACGACGCCGGCATGCAGCCGCTGTTCGACCTGATCCTGCGTCACGTTGCGCCGCCGACGGTCGAGGAAGGTCCGTTCCGCATGATCGGTACCATTCTCGAGGCCAATCCCTATCTCGGCCGCATCATCACTGGCCGCATCACCTCCGGCAGCATCAAGCCAAATCAGGCCGTGAAGGTGCTGAGCGGTGACGGCAAGCTGATCGAGCAGGGTCGCATCACCAAGATTCTGGCATTCCGCGGCATCGAGCGCACGCCGCTCGAGGAGGCCGACGCCGGCGACATCGTCGCCATCGCGGGCCTCACCAAGGGCACCGTCGCCGATACCTTCTGCGATCCCAGCGTCGATACGCCGCTGGTGGCGCAGCCGATCGATCCGCCGACGGTGTCGATGTCGTTCATCGTCAACAATTCTCCGCTCGCGGGCACCGAAGGCGACAAGGTGACCAGCCGCATGATCCGCGACCGCCTGCTGCGCGAAGCCGAGGGCAATGTCGCGCTGCGCGTCACCGAGGCCTCCGACAAGGATTCCATGGAAGTCTCGGGCCGCGGCGAATTGCAGCTCGCGATCCTGATCGAGACCATGCGCCGCGAAGGCTTTGAGCTCAGCGTGTCGCGGCCGCGCGTCGTGCTGAAGAAGGACGACGCCACCGGCAACTGGCAGGAGCCGATCGAAGAAGTCGTGATCGACGTCGACGAGGAGCACTCCGGCGTCGTCGTGCAGAAGATGAGCGAACGCAAGGCCGAGATGATCGAAATGCGTCCCTCCGGCGGCAACCGACTGCGGCTGGTGTTCTACGCGCCGACCCGCGGCCTGATCGGCTATCAGGGCGAACTGCTCACCGATACCCGCGGCACCGCGATCATGAACCGGCTGTTCCATGGCTACGCGCCATACAAGGGCGACATCCAGGGCCGTCGCAACGGCGTGTTGATCTCCAACGATCAGGGCGAGGCCGTCGCCTACGCCATGTTCAAGCTGGAAGACCGCGGCCCGATGATGATCACGCCCGGAGCCAAGGTCTACAAGGGCATGATCGTCGGCGAGCACACCCGCGACAACGACCTCGAGATCAACATCCTCAAGGGCAAGCAGCTCACCAACATCCGCACCACCTCGAAGGATGAAGCGGTGCGGCTGACCCCGCCGATCCAGATGACGCTGGAAAAGGCGCTGGCCTATATCGAGGACGACGAGCTGGTCGAAGTGACCCCGAAATCGATCCGGCTGCGCAAGAAGTTCCTCGACGCCAACGAACGCAAGCGCGCGGAAAAGACCAAGGAAGCGGTGGCGTAAGCGCGGACTATTGGCTTAGTCGCGGCATTTCCATATTGATCGTCATTCCGGGCGCGCGAAGCGCGAGCCCGGAATCCATAACCACGATCGGGAGTATGGATTCCGGGCCTGCGCCAAGCGGCGCATCGCGGAATGACGACGGTGTATTGACCCATGCCCCTTCCCTCCTCCGTCGATGTCGCCATCATCGGCGCCGGCGCTGCCGGCCTCGGCGCCGCCAACGCGCTGAAAGATTCCGGCCGGTCGATCGTGGTGCTGGAAGCGCGTGACCGCGTTGGCGGGCGTGCCCATACCATCATGGCGGCAGCGGATATCACCTTCGACCTCGGCTGTGGCTGGCTGCATTCGGCCGACAAGAACCAGTTCGTCAAAATCGCCACGCAGTTGAATTTCGAAATCGACAAGACTCGTCCGCCTTGGCGCGAGCAGAGTTTTGACACTGGATTCCCGCTTGCCGAGCGGCTGGACTTCAACAAGGCGCTCGACGCGTTCTATGACCGCGCCGAGGAGGCCGCGAAGCAAGCCATTCGCAGCGGCAAGGACGCCGCTGCGAGCGCGTATCTGGAGCCCGGCAACCGCTGGAATCCGATGATCGATGCGCTTTCAACCTACATCAATGGCTGCGAGCTCGACGCCGTCTCGATCCTCGATATGGACGCCTACGAGGATACCGAGATCAATTGGCGCGTGCGGCGCGGCTATGGCGCGCTGATATCGGCTTACGGCACCTCGTGCCCGGTCGCACTCAACTGCATCGTCACACGGATCGATCATTCCGGTGAGCGCGTGCGGATCGAGACCTCGCAAGGCGCGCTCACGGCGGACAAGGTGATCGTCACCGTTCCGACCAATCTGATCGCCGATGAGGCCATTCGTTTTCATCCTACACTGCCAGCGAAAATCGATGCCGCACGCGGCCTGCCGCTGGGTCTTGCCGACAAGGTGGTGCTGGCGCTCGATGAGCCCCAGGAATCCAGGGGTGCCCTGCCAAAGGACGGCAATCTGCGCGGCGCCACCATGCGCACGGCGATGGGCAGTTATCATCTGCGGCCGTTCGGGCAGGCATGCATCGAAGGCTATTTCGGCGGAAGCTTCGCGCAGGAGCTGGAAGATGCGGGCCGTGGCGCACTCGCCGCGCAAAGCATCGACGAGATCACGGCATTGCTCGGCAACGACTTTCGCCGCAAATTAAAGCCGCTGGCGGAATCGCGCTGGTCGCACGACCCGTTCGCGCGTGGCTCTTATTCGCACGCGCTGCCCGGCCATGCGGGCCAACGCGCAGTGCTCGCGGCTCCCGTCGATGGGCGCTTGTTCTTCGCGGGCGAAGCCACCTCGCCGAACTTTTTCTCCACCGCGCATGGCGCGAGGGATTCGGGCGAGAGGGCGGCGGGGGAAGTGCTCCGGGCTATTCGATAACCCTTGCCCTCAGCTCCGCGTCGGGCACAAAACACGCCTCATACTTGCCGAAAATCCGGTAGCGATTGCGCGCGACGAGGCTGTACACCGCGTCACGCAACGGCTTCGGCACGATCCGCAGCACGCGCGCCCATTGCCATCCCGGCAGTTGGCTCAACACCGTCAGCGCGGCGTCGGATTTGAAATAGGCGATGCCGCCATGGACAACCGCGTTGGTATCGGGATCGGCGGGATCGATGCCGAAAGCCTGTGCCAAGCGTGTACCGTAAGCGGACTGGACGGCGGTAAAGCGAAAACGGCGGTTCACATCACGCGCAGCGATGAATCGGACCCAGCGCGAGCAGAACACGCAGACGCCATCGTAGAGGATCACGTCATCATCAGGCCAGGCGTTCGAAGCGCCCACCGTCATCGCTTCTTGGTCGCGACCGGACGCGATGCTTTCAGCGCGTCGTCGAGCGCGGGGCCGAAGATCTTTTCGCCGCCGTCGGTCTCCGCCAGAGAGTGGCCCTCGCTGCCGAACGCCGGCAGAACCCGAAAATCCACCTTGTCGCCGCCGGCGCGGAGCGCATCGGCCATCGCCTTGGAAAACTCCGGCGAGAAATAGCTGTCATTGGTCGCCACCAGCCATGTCACCGGCACCTGCGCATCCTCGCCAAACTCGGATGCGGCGGAAATCAGCGTGTGCGGGGCGCAGACCTGATTGGGGACATCGTTGGCATGGCCGCCACGCCCCGGCGCGAACGCAATGATGGCCGAGATCGCCTTCGGATCCTCGCCGGCAAGGGCCAGCGCCCCCCAGGCGCCGGCCGAATGCCCGACAATGACCGCCCCATCCCGACGGACGAAGGGCTCATCGCGCAGATAGTTGAGCGCCGCCTTGATCGAATCGGCGGTCGCATAGCCCGCGCGGGAATAATTGGCCTCGTCGCAGCCGCCCTGGTCCTCGAGATATTTTCCGCCGGTGGCGCCATGGCCCGGCCGCTCCGGTACCAGCACGGCGTAGCCCCGCGTAACCAGCCAGGCCGCCAAGGCGCGGTACTCGGGCTGCGGCATCTGCGCGCGACGCAGCGCGTTTTGCGTCGAGGCATGCGCGATCAGCGCCAACGGAAACGGACCGTTGCCCGGGGGACGGAACAGCACCGCATGCGCCGCGACATCGGGATCGGGCGAGGGCAGCAGCCATTGCTGCCGGCGATTTGGCTGGCCTTCCGCGCCTTGCGCGCCGAACTGGGTTTGCGCGATCGCGCCTTGCAGGCCGACGGAGCTGAACACGGCGAGAGCGAAAAATAGCTTGCGGAACTGCATAATCATACCTGACACGGCGAAAGTACGGGATCGAATCGGCGGGCACACTACCTGCGGCGAATCAGATCGGGTGCATTTTTTCGTGAGCAGATCCCGCCTCGAAATTCTGTTTGGAGCGCCCCTGACGCGCCAACCGGCAATCGGCTGCCGGCCTGAAGCACTTCACTGTCCTTTTTCGGCACAGCCAGCGGCAAAACTGATGCAGAAAATCCACAGGTTAACCGATAATTAACGATGGACCTTGAAGCCGGCGCGCTGACTTGCTTTGATCGTACCCATGAGCACAACCCTGATCGAGGTTCGGCCGGCCAAAGCTGCGGATGCAGCCGCGGTGGCGTCCACCCATGACGAAGCCTGGCGTTCGGCCTATCAGGGCATCATTCCCGGTGCCGAACTGGAGAAGCTGATCAACCGCCGCGGTCCGCAATGGTGGGACAGCGCGATCCGCAAGGGCAGCCGCGTCAGCGTGCTGGTGTTCGGCGACAAGGTCGCGGGCTATGCCAATTACGGTCGCAACCGGGCCCGTAGCCTGCACTTCGAGGGCGAGATCTACGAGCTTTATCTGCGCCCGGAATTCCAGGGCCTCGGTTTCGGCCGCCGGCTGTTCACAGCCGCCCGGCGCGACCTGTTGCAGAGCGGCCTCAAGAGCATGGTGATTTGGGCGCTCTCCGACAACGATCCGGCGACGGAGTTTTATCGCGCCCTCGGCGGCCGCATGGTGGCGCGCTCGTCGGAAAAATTCGGGGCCAAGTCGCTCGACAAGGTTGCCTTCGCCTGGACCAACTGAGGTCTTCGAATCGGCCGGGTGGCGCTTGCCGCGTGGGAAGCCGACCTCGCCTGTGCTACGTCCTATTCAGCATAACCTTCAAATCTCGCGGAGCCCCGCATGCGTATTGACGCCATCTCGATCGGAATCGACCCACCGCGTGAGGTCAACGTTATCATCGAGGTGCCTGTTGGCGGCGAGCCGATCAAATACGAGATGGACAAAGAGGCCGGGACGCTGGTGGTCGACCGGTTTCTCTATACCGCGATGCGCTATCCCGGGAATTACGGCTTCATCCCGCACACGCTGTCGGGCGACGGCGATCCATGCGACGTGCTGGTGGCGAACACGCGCGCGATCGTGCCGGGCGCCGTGATGAGTGTGCGGCCCGTCGGCGTGCTCCTGATGGAAGATGAGGCAGGCGGCGACGAGAAAATCATCGCGGTGCCGACGTCGAAGCTGACCCAGCGCTACGACAAGGTGAAAAACTATAACGACCTACCCGACATTACGCTGCAGCAGATCCAGCACTTCTTCGAGCATTACAAGGATCTCGAAAGCGGGAAATGGGTGAAGGTGCTGCGATGGGGCAATGCCGAGGAAGCGCACAGGCTGATCCTGGAAGGCATCGAGCGGGCGAAGAAGAAATAGGTGTTGAGACGACGCCCGTCATTCCGGACGGGTCGCGAAAGCGAACCGATCCGGAATCTTGGGATTCCCCGATGTGCCATTGCACATCTGAGCTTCGCATCTTCGATGCGCCCCGGAATGAGGGTCTCTCAAACCGCCGGCGCCGGCAGGCCGCGGATGGCGCAGGCAGCGCGCAGCGTGTTCACCAGCAGGCACGCCACCGTCATCTGACCGACACCGCCGGGCACCGGCGTGATCGCCCCCGCCACGTTCAAGGCTTCCTGAAACGCGACATCGCCGACCAGACGCGTCTTGCCATCGGCCTCCTGCAGCCGGTTGATCCCGACATCGATCACGGTGGCGCCCGGCTTGATCCAGGCGCCGCGCACCATCTCAGGCTTGCCGACGGCCGCATAAACCAGGTCGGCGCGCGCGCACAATTGCGCAAGCTCGCGCGAGCGCGAATGCGCGATCGTCACCGTGGCGTTTTCATTCAGCAGCAACTGCACCAGCGGACGACCCACCAGATTGGAGCGGCCGATCACGATGGCGTTCATGCCTTCGAGCGAGGCATGCACGCTCTTGGTGAGAATAATGCAGCCGAGCGGCGTGCATGGCGACAGCGCGGCCGATCCGCCGGCGAGGCGCCCGGCATTGTTCGGATGCAACCCATCGACATCCTTGGCGGGATCGATGGCGTTGATGATGGTCTCGGTGTTCAGTGATTTCGGCAGCGGCAATTGTACCAGGATGCCGTGCACGGCGGGATCGCGATTGAGCTTTGCGATCAGTGCCAGCAAATCGCTCTCGGCGACATCGGCCGGGAGCTTGTGCTCGAACGACGCCATGCCGGCGGCCTGGGTCTGTTTATGCTTGCTGCGGACATACACTTCACTGGCGGGATCGCTGCCGACCAGCACCACCGCAAGACCCGGCGTGAGTTGATGTTCGCGCTGCACGCGGGCGACTTCATCGGCGACGCGTGCGCGTAGCTCCGCGGCAATGATCTTTCCATCGATGATCCTGGCCGTCATCTCAATCCTTTGTCTACAATCCATCCGGCTTCGCGGCGGTTAGTTTTCGCAATACCTCACCAAGCTTTGCGGGATCGCCATCGACGGCCACTTGCTTGAGACGCGAAGTCACGCCCGACAGGATCCGCACCTTGGCCTTGGGCACGCCGAGCGCTTTCGCCAACATCTCCGTCACGGCGCGATTGGCCTCGCCGCCTTCAGCGATGGCGCGGACGCGCACCTTGACCACGGCCCGACCGTTGGCGAGCGTCTCAATGCCGTCGATGTCGTCGCGACCGCCGCGCGGCGTCACGCGTAAAGCAACGCTGATGCCTTGAGCTGAGTAACGCCAGGGATCCATCAGACTCCGTCGAACGTCAAAAACACGCGATCAGAATACGGCGGGGTAGATGTAATAGACGATCACCTTCTGGATAAACATGATGATCAGGATCAGGATGATCGGCGAGATGTCGAGGCCGCCGAGATTGGGCATGAACGAGCGGATCGGCGCCAACAGCGGCTCGGTGATGCGGTAAAGGAACTCCGCCACCGCCGCCACGAACTGGTTGCGCGTATTCACGACATTGAACGCGATCAGCCAGGACAGGATGGCCGAGGCGATCAGCAGCCAGACGTAAAGATCAAGAACGATGAGAACAATGTCGAGAACGGCACGCATGAAAGGCTTACTCGCGGGTTTCCGTCGCGGATTGGACTTCCCGCTAGATATCGGTTCCCTCCCTGCCAAACAAGGGAAGTTCCGGGCCAAGGGCATGGAAAACAACGATTTCGGCGTTCTTGACTTGCCCTTGGCGCGGATTGTAAATGGCGTTAACTGCTGGCCGCCTGCGATGATATCGAAGGCGGCCACGGAGGGGCCATAGCTCAGCTGGGAGAGCGCGTCGTTCGCAATGACGAGGTCGGCGGTTCGATCCCGCCTGGCTCCACCAGCCTTCGCAGGCTGCGCCTGCTTCGGCTCGGCGAGCCCTAACGTAGCGAGGGCTGCCGCGTCGTAGCCCATAGGGCGAAGACGGGCCTCGGCACCAAAAGCTCCCGCGGATAATTTCAGCGCCGCTTCTCCACAAAACTCGCGACGCCTTCACGAAAATCGCCGCCGCGCAGCGCCAGCAGCATCTCGACCGTGCGTTTGTTATTGGCTTGCGCACCCGGACGGCAATACTTGCAGCCGCATCGGATTAGTTGCCGTTTGGTTTTTGACAGCATCACACCGGAAGGTCCGAAAAGACTTCGGGAAAGCCCCGCGACAAAAACGCTTCGCGCTTATTCGGCGGCTTGCGCCATCAATGACATCGGCGCGCGGGCGAGCCAGCCCTGGAGAAATCGCTTCAGCCACGCGCGCTCGGTGACATCATGCACGGCACGATCGGCAAAGTGATGATGGCGCTCCCGCGCGCCCGGCAGGCCGAGGCGCTCGCAACCGCGCGTGGTCCAGCGATGCATCATCGCGTAGGTCACGTCAGGATGAAACTGGAAGCCGAACGCGTGACCCGCCTGGATCGCTTCCACCGGAAAGTCACTTCCCTCGGCGAGCAATTCGGCACCCGCCGGAAGCTCAAATCCCTCACCGTGCCAGTGATAGACGTGGTCAGGCCAATCCGGACAGAGCGAGAGACCAGCCGCCGTCGGCCGGATTGGGTAGTAGCCGATCTGCGCCCGGCCCTGCGGATGCGGCGCAACGCGGCCGCCGAGTTGCTTGGCCAGCATCTGGGCGCCCAGGCAAATGCCCAGAAACGGCCGTTGCTCGCGCAGCGGCACGGCGATCCAGTCGATCTCCTGGCGAACGTAATCATCCGGATCGTTCGCGCTCATCGGGCCGCCGAAAATAACCGCGCCGGCGTGATCATCCAGCGTCGCGGGCAGCGGATCGCCAAACCGCGGACGCCTGACATCCAGCCTGTGGCCGAGCGCCCGCAACACATTGCCGACGCGCCCCGGCGTCGAGGTTTCCTGGTGCAGGACGATCAGAACCGGTAGCAGGGGTTCGGGCGCTGGAGCTGCGGAAGCGGCGCCGGGGAGGCGCAGCACGGTTTCGTCATTGATTTCGACCGACTGAAACGACATCGTTTTCGTGTTGGCGGCAATGAGCCGGGAATCGTACCTAAGCAACCGTTAATTTCAGGTGAGCTTTGGGTCATGTTCAAAGCAAATCACGGGCCAAAAGCCGGATGCGAGGCAGCCTATCAGCGCTTTCGCAACTGAAAACGGCCGACGGCGGCCAGGATAAATCCGCGCGGAAACAGCCTCAGCAGCAGCGGCACGATCTTGATCCCGACGCCGGGCATCACGGCGCGTTTGTTCGACATCAATCCGCGGTACCCTTCCCGCGCGACGTCGGCTGCAGAGACGTTGAGAACTGCCGAGTCGAATCCGGGCGAAAACCCCGCCCTCGCCTGAAATTCCGACGGCACCGGACCGGGACACACCACGGTCACGCGCACACCGCGCGGCGCAAGCTCCTGGCGCAGCGCTTCGGTAAACGACAGCACATAAGCCTTGGACGCATAATAGATCGCCATCCCCGGGCCCGGCAGAAAGCCGGCGATCGAACCGACATTGAGGATGCCGCCGCGATGCCGGATCAGGCTGTCGGAAAACCGCAACGATAGTTCGGTCAGCGCGCGGATATTGACGGCGATGATGCTGAGCTGTGCGGCACGATCCATCTCGATCGCATTACCAAACAAGCCGAAGCCGGCATTGTTGACGACGAACTCGACATCCACGCCCGCTTCATCCAGCGCGGCGGCGATTTTATCGCCCGCATCGGGCTGCTCGAGATCGCATGGAATGACAATCGGCGCCGCGCGGCCGGCCACAGCGATTTCGCCTGCCAGCTTGTTCAGGCGATCCACGCGTCGCGCTACCAGCGCCACACGATGGCCGTTCGACGCGAACACGCGCGCGAACTCGGCGCCTATCCCAGCCGAGGCTCCCGTAATCAGCGTCACAACCTCGGTCACGATTCGATGCTCTTAGTTCGTTAACAAGATCAGCGGCCAGCGCCGGAAAGAGCATACGCTTTAGGCGGGACGGGCGTCACCTGCAAGTGACCCGCAGGCATAACGTCTTGCCCGAGATACAGAGGCAGAATTGAACAGCAATAATTGGGGGTCGACCGCAGCCGGGCGGCCGGCACATTAAAAATCGGTCATGTCGGGCGGCGCGTCACCGCACCGCACCAAAGCATGATCCCGCTCTGAAGAACCGCGTTAACTAAATGTAACGCGACGCGTCTGATCCAACCAAGCTGGAGCCAACGTTAGGTCGTAACACCAGCGATATCCGAGCCGCCCTTGACCGGCGCCGATCGCTTTTCGGCGACACGATGCTTGAGATCGATCCGGTCGCGCGACGACACTGCCAAAAGATCGGCCGCGCGCCACACCACGTTGTCCTCGAACTCGCTGACCTCACCATCGGCATATACCAGCTCCCACATCATTTCGACGATGCGAAGCCGGCCCTGATCGTTCACCGAACGCATAATGACGCTGGTGAAATGATAGAGATCCACCGCCTCGCCCTCGACCAGCGTCGCGGACGCGATCAACTGATCCGCGGTACCCGGATCGAGCCCGAAATGGCTTTCGAGCAGGCTGTGAAGCTTGCGCTTTTCAAGCTCCGACGGTTCGCCGTCGAGCGAAATGACATGGATCAAAAGCGCCGTGGCCGCGAGACGATATCCGGTATCGTCAAAACTCCGCTCGTGATGCCCATTGGGAGAAACAACGTCGGCAATGAATTGGCGTAATCCGTCCAGCATCAATCTCTACCGTAGTGGGTGAAACCCGTTGGCCGCCTCGCCGGCGGCGATGACCGATATATGGGCCGGAAAATCAACCCGCGCAATCCATGCCGGTTCCGCGCGCCGCATTACGTTTCGGCAATCTCTGGCGCGAATTTAGCAAGGATATGCCGGTTTGCGATCGGGCGAGCTAAGGTATCTCATACACCACCATCTTGTCGGCGATGCCGCGCAGCGCCGCCCGCTTCTGAATGGGCTTGATCGATTCTCTCTCCAGGAGTTCTGCCACTGCGGGCGCGACAATCACGGGCTCCGTGATGTGGATCTCCTGCGAAGTCGACAGGCTCTGAACCCTGGCTGCAATATTGACGGTCTGGCCGAAATAATCCTGCCGTTCATTGAGCATGACCGCAAGGCAAGGACCTTCATGGATACCGATCTTGACGATGAGGTCGCCGGTCCCGCGTTGCGCGTTGAGAGCTTCCATGGCGGAGCGCATCCGCAATCCCGCTATAATGGCGTGCTCGGGCCTGATGAAGGTGGCCATCACGGCATCGCCGATCGTCTTCACCACTGCACCCTTCTCCGAGGCGATAATTTCCAGCAGAGCGTGGAAATGCGCGCGCACCAGATCGAAGGCAGCGAGATCGCCGACGCGTTCATAGAGGGCTGTCGAGCCCTTCAGGTCGGTGAACAGGAAGGTCAGCGAGGTGATCTTGAGGCGCTGATCGATATTGAGATTATCGGCCTTGAAGACGTCGCGGAAGGTCTGGTTCGACAGCATCCGCTTGGCGGTGAGGAACGGCTTGCGCTTGCCGATCAAATGATGAAGGGCATCGGCCGCAATGAAGACCGTGGGCAACGTCCGCACACCGGCCTGGTTGTCGAGCGACAGCCGCAACGGGCCCGGGCGCATCGTCGTGGTTCCAGTCGGTGCGTGCCCTTTATTGTAGATCAGCGATAGCTGCTGGCGCTCCTTGGTCGGCTCGCCCTGGACGTCGATAAACTGGGCGGAGTGCGTCACCGGCTCGAATACGATGATGAATTGCGGCGGCAATTGCAGCGACAGCACCGCCTTTTCGCCGGCCGGCAATTCGAGCGCGTCCAGCGTCACCTCGTCAGTCAGCGACTCGAACGAATCCTTGTCGAGGTCGACGCCAGAACTCCAGAATACCTGCTTGAAATATTCCCAGAGCGGCAGCGTGTTCGGATCGTGCGCCGCAATCCGTCTGGTCTTGGGACTGACGGTGAAGGCGACTTCGACCTGCTCATCGACCGAGGCCTCATAACCGCAAGCGCACATGCCGCAATGATAATCGTCATGGCGCAACGATTTCAGGGTGCTGTGGGCATCCAGCACGCCGCTGCAGCCGGGACAAAGCACATTCCAGGTCAGATCGAACAGCCCCAGCCGTGAGGCATGGAGGAAACCGGAAATCACCCGTTCTTCATCGAGGCCGTTTCGCTTCGAAAAATCCAGCACGTTGATCCGGTTGAGCTCGTGGTCCTCGCCCTGATCGACCAGCCGCGCGATCGCATCGGCAACCACCGGATCTGCGGTCTGCTTTAATACTGAAATCTCGGCCTGAATGTTACTCATATCGGAACCCCGTCAGCGCGGTGAAATGGTGAACATCGGCGAGCGATCGGGCTGCGTCGTGACCACGCCGATCGGCATGACCGGATCCTTGTCGAGCAGTTCGACGCGGAACGTACCGATCAGCCTGGCAAGCGCCAGCGTCGCCTCCACGAGCGCAAAATGGGCGCCGATGCAGACCCGCGCGCCGACCCCGAACGGCAGATAGGCAAAACGATCGGGCGGTGGCGAGGGCGACATGAAGCGGGACGGGATGAACGCGTTCGGATCGTGCCACAGCTTTTCATGCCGATGTAAAAGCCAGGGCGCAATCAGGATTACATCCCTCTTCCTGACCGGAAGTCCGGCAATGGTGTCCGGCGCAGCAGCCGCGCGCGCGATCAGGAAGGCCGGCGGATAAAGCCGCATTGTCTCGTCGATCACGGCGCGGGTAAATTTCAGCCGATCGATGTCGAGCGCGCCGTCAGCGCTTACGCGCTGAACCTCATCGGCCAATTCGTCCTGCGCAACCGGGTCGAGCGCGAGCAGATACAGCGCCCAGAACAGCGCGGTCGCCGTGGTCTCGTGGCCGGCAAGGATCATCGTCGCCACCTGATCGCCGAGCTGTTCGTCGGAGAAGGATTCGCCGGTCTCGGGATCGCGGGCGGCCTCCATCAGGTCAAACAGATCGCGCAGCGGTGCGCCTTCCTTCTTGCCGGCGGCGCGGCGTTCCGCCATCAGCATCGCGATGAAACGCGTCCATCGCCGGCGGAAGCGCGCGCGAGAAAAATCCTGCGGACTGGGCCAGCCCAGCGGCAGCAGCAGATCGAGAAAATGCGGTCGCGCCAGCCGCTCGCCATAGTCCACCACGAAGTCGCGTAGCGTCGGGCCGTGACGGTCCATCCCCAATGAGAACATGGTGCGTCCGGCAATCTCGAGCGTCATTCGCTGCATCACTTCACGCAGATCGACCGGGGCGCTGCCCTTCTCCCGGAGCGTTGCAACCGTCTCATCGATTGCGGCGATCATGTGCGGCACAAGCGTCGCGACGGCGCGTGGCGTGAAAGCTGGCGCCAGCGTTCGCCGCTGATATTTCCAGGCACGCCCCTCGGCAGTCAGCAGGCCTTCGCCGAGCATCGGACGCAGCACCCGGATGCCCGCAGGCGTTCGGGTATAGTTCTCGTAATTGTCGACCAGCACATGCCGGATCGCATCAGGCGTATTGAGAATGAAGCTGCTGCGCCCGAAGAAACTGCCCTGGATCACATCCTCTTCGTAGGCGCGCTGGCCCCAGGTTGCGATCGCGCTCTTGCGCATCGCCGTCATCCGGCCCAGCGCGGTCATGGTGTCGGGCGCGCGCGGCGGGCTCGGCGGCACCAGGGGCCGACGTGGCGCTGACGTCCCAGGCTCAGCAGCGTGATGGGCTTCGGCTATGCTCACATGCGGCCTCCGAGACAGGGTGCAGGACAGCTAGTAAGTCAGCTCGGCAATCGCAATCCTGTTTTCCGATGCCGGCCAGGCCCGCGCCACAATCCGCTCCTGATTGAACAGGGCTGCAACCGGCCGTCCGATGTCCGCCGTCGACAACCGCAACGTGCTGACCGAATCCGTCGGCACACCCGGCTTCACGTCCGTTGGCTCCTTGCCGTCGAACAGCACGACGTCGCGCGGCAAACCCATATATCCGCGCGGCCGCGACATCATGGCGACAGCACCGGCGCCGGCATCGCCGGTTCCCAGCGGGCGGGCGGCGCGCAGATGCACGATATCGGATGAGCGCGGAAACGGCGAACGGTAGAAATGCGTGGTGGTCGAACCCGCCGCTGTCAGCACGATTTCCAGATACCAGGACGGATCAACCTGTGCCGGCCCCCAGCGTCCGTCCGCGCCGGTCTTCGAGCTGTGCACGGCATCGCCGATGCGTTCGCCGGTTCCGGCAGAGACGCGATACACTTCGACTGCTGCGTCCGTCACCGGACGGTTGGTGGGAACGCCGCCGGGCGTGCCGGTGACGAGGCCGCTCAGTTTGATGGAGGTCTCCGGCACGATCACCATCCATTCCGGTTCGCGGCCGGCAATGAATTTATAGATCTCGCGGAACGCGCGCGGCGAAAATGCCGTCTCACGGTGATCGACGGCGCCGAGCACGAGATTGGTCGCGCCCTTCAGCGCCGGTCCTTCCGCGGTGACACCGGTTGGCGTACCGGGCTTGCCGACGAAGCGGCCATCGGCCTGTGCGTATTTGTCCATGCCGTCGCTGCGCAGCGTGAGGAATGAAGTACCTGGCGTCACCTCGCTCTCGCCCTCGTTGAGCCCGCGCAGGAACGGGCCGCAGCCGTTGAACTCGTTGCCAAGGCCCTGTTCCCAATCATAGACGCCATGGTTGGGAACCCCGCACAGCACGGCATGGCTGACATCGCCGGCCCCGCCGTTTTTGATGTAGCTGCGAACGCAATAGCCGCCCCGCGAATTGGCGACGAGGGCGACCCGCGTAGCACCAGTGCCGCGCTTCAAGGCCGCGATGGCCTCACCAAGTTCGCGGCGCTGGTCTTCGGTCGAGGATTTATTCGGCTCAGGCTTGGAGTCGTCGGTTCGCGCCAGCGGATCGGTGAAGTTGATCGCCAGCATGCGGTCGTGTGGAATGCCGTTCGATTCCATGCGCCACAGCGTGGTCAGCCACAGCGCGGCGTGGTCGCCATTGCCGTGTACGAACAGGATCGGCGGAACCCCGGCAACCGCTGGCGCAGCAGGGGTCGCTTGCGCGAAAGCGGCTCTGGCGAAGCTGCCGGCTGCCAAGGGCAACGCGGAGGCGCCTTTCAAGATCGTCCGCCGTGATAGCCTCATGTGGTGACCTCCCGTTATTTTTCAGCGGCTTAATCGTGCCGCCGCCCCGCTGATAGCCGCCTGAGCACTGGACAGCCAAGGACTTTCGCAGGCATCACTTAGGACCGTGGGGAATCAGGCGCCTGCGATAGCAGGCCAGATGGAACGGGATATGACGAACCGGCCGGAGCTCGCCACGTTTGCCCCCGACAGCATCACGGCTCCGCTGCGGCATCCGGTGTTCCGGCGGATTTGGCTGGCGAGCCTGCTTTCCAACCTTGGCCTGCTGATCCAGGGCGTCGGCGCCGCCTGGGCGATGACGCAAATGACGTCCTCCGCCGACAAGGTGGCGCTGGTACAGACCGCTCTAATGTTGCCGGTGATGCTGATCTCGATGCCGGCCGGCGCGATCGCCGATATGCATGACCGGCGCATCGTCGCCCTGATCTCGCTATCGATCTCGCTTTCCGGCGCCACCGCGCTCGCGGTGCTGTTCTGGCTCGGGCTGGTCAAACCGGAAATTTTGCTGGCGCTGTGCTTTGTGGTCGGCAGCGGCATGGCGCTGTTCGGCCCGGCCTGGCAATCCTCCGTCAGCGAGCAGGTGCCGGCGGAAACGCTGCCGTCGGCGGTGGCGCTGAACGGCATCAGCTACAATATCGCACGCAGTTTCGGCCCCGCGATCGGCGGCATCATCGTCGCCAGTGCGGGCGCGGTCGCCGCCTTCGCCGCCAATGCGGTGTTATACTTGCCGCTCTTCACGGTGCTGTTTCTGTGGCGCCGCACCACCGCGCCGTCGCGCCTTCCCCGCGAGCGTCTCAACCGCGCCATTGTCTCGGGCGTACGCTACATCGCCAATTCGCCCTCGATCCGCATCGTGCTGGCGCGAACGCTGGTGATGGGCGTGATCGGGGGTTCGGTGTCGGCGCTGATGCCGCTGGTTGCGCGCGACCTTTTGCACGGCGGCGCCCAGACTTACGGAATCATGCTCGGCGCCTTCGGCGTCGGCGCGGTGATCGGCGCGCTCAACATTGCCGAACTGCGCAAGCGAATGACCAGCGAAGCGGCAGTGCGCGCCTGCGCGTTATCGATGGGCGGCGCGATCGTGGCAGTTGCGCTGAGCCGCGAACCGGTGCTGACCGCGGCCGCACTGGTGATTGCCGGCGCGGTCTGGATGCTGGCGGTCGCCTTATTCAACATCGGTGTGCAGCTCTCCGCGCCGCGCTGGGTGGCCGGCCGCTCGCTCGCGGCCTTCCAGGCATCGATCTCCGGCGGCATCGCGCTGGGAAGCTGGGGCTGGGGACGGCTGACCGACGCCGCCGGCGTGGAAACGGCGCTGTTGGTTTCCGGCGCGCTGATGTTCGTTTCGCCGCTGCTTGGACTTTGGCTGCCGATGCCGCGGGTCGGCGCCCGTGACGAGGATGCGGAAGTGTTGGCCGATCCCGAGGTGCGGCTTTCGCTGACCGGACGCAGCGGACCGCTGGTGGTCGAGATCGAATATCGCGTCGCGCAGGAAAACGCCCGCGCCTTCCATAACGTGATGCAGAACGTGCAGCTCAGCCGGCAGCGCAACGGCGCCTATGGCTGGTCGATCGCGCGCGATATCGCCGACCCCGAACTGTGGACCGAGCGCTATCATTGCCCGACCTGGCTCGATTACCTGCGGCAACGCAACCGCCCGACCCAATCCGAGCGCGCACTGCATCAGCGCGCGATGGATTTTCATCTCGGCCCGGATCCGGTGCGCGTCCGCCGCATGCTGGAACGCCCGTTCGGATCGGTGCGCTGGAAGGAAGACACGCCCGACCGCGCCACGAGCGAGGTTCTGCCGGTCGTCAACGCCGCGAGTGGCAGCACATGATTTCCGTCATTCCGCGACACGCGTCTTGGCGTGGACCCGGAATCTGAAAGTTATGGTGAGAGATTCCGGGTTTGCTCGCTTTGCTCAGCCCCCCGCAATGACCACAGGGTCAATTACTGCCCGTGCTCGACCAGGACTTTTTCGCAGGCCTTGCTGATCCGGCCGCGGTGTTCCTTCAGGCACGCCAGCACGGCGGAATCGCCGTCATTCATCACGGCGCGGCAGTGACGAACCACGTCACGCGCGCAGGCATCGTGCCCTTGCTGTTGTGCCGAGGCTGCTGAAGTCAGCAGAACAAATGGAACAAGCGGAACGAACAAAAGAAATCTGGCCATCGTTATATATCCTCGCACGCGTCAATTCGACGCGATCCAATTCCGGCATCTCAATCGTGTCAATGCGTTGCCTGCGCTTTGGATCGCCGCCGCAGTGAAAATTGCCTGGCCGGGCCGGCCGTGTTGGCAGGACGTTAACGTCTATTTCTCATTAATGACAGTGACGCGAGAGCCGGATGCGGCAGGGAACATTTGCGGGTCGTCCACTGGACGACATTTCAAACCAGGCCGCGACCCCGGTTCCGACAATAACTCTGTGTGTTGAGAAAGAGTAAACGATGCGTAACGCGCTGGGCCTGATGTTGGCGAGTGTTGTTTCGGCGGCTCTGATCGCCGCCGTCTGGTACTGGACGTCATCGCCGCACGCTCAACTGGCATCGGCTCCCGCCACCGTGACTGCCGCGCAGGCCGAACGGCTTCCGGCGGCGGCGGCGGCTGAAGATACGGTCGACGTCACCGCCGCCATCCCGGGCAAACCCGCAGCCCCCTCGCCCGCAGCAGCCCAATCTGTTGTTACCGCACAGCCGGCCGCGCCTTGCGCCAATCCGGACGCGCTTGGCGTCAGCCGTGTCGTGGAAGTCGACACCACGGGTGGACCGGGTTTCGGCTTCGAGCATTTCAAGCAGCTCGATTTTCTGACTGACAAGGAAGTGGTGCTGACCTTCGACGACGGTCCGTGGCCCGGCAATACGCCGGCGGTACTCAAGGCGCTCGCCGACCAGTGCACCAAGGCGGTGTTTTTCTCGATCGGCAAACACGCGACCTATCATCCGGAGATTCTCAAGCAGGTCGCCGCGGCCGGCCACACCGTCGGCACGCATACCTGGTCGCACGCCAACCTCAACAGCAAGAAGCTGACGGAGCAGCAGGTCAAGGACGAAATCGAAAAGGGCTTTAGCGCCGTGAAGCTGGCGCTCGGCGCGGCGCCGGCTCCGTTCTTCCGCTTCCCGGAGCTGCAGCATAACCCCGCGGCGATGGCCTATCTTGGCCAGCGCAACGTCGCGATCTTCTCCTGCGACCTCGATTCATTCGACTTCAGGAAAGCCAGTACGCCGGACAAAGTCGTGGAAACGGTCATGACCAAGCTCGACAAGCAAGGCAAAGGCATCATCCTGATGCACGACTTCCAGAAGCATACCGCCGAAGCGCTGCCCGAATTGCTGCGCCGTCTGAAAGCCGGCGGCTACAAGGTGGTGCAGATGAAAGCCAAGGCGCCGCTGGAAACGCTCGCGGAATATGACGAGTTGATGCTCAAGGACGCCAAGGTTCCGGTCTCCAGCACGCGGCCGGTCAATAGCGTGGTGCAGACCGTTTCGAAGTAAAAGCCTCGCCAGGCGGCGAGCCGCACGAGCGCGAGACTTAAAAAGCGCCGCTGGATTTGTCCGGGGGTGTCTTTTGTTTTGGCCTTACCGGTAAACTCCGTGCCGAAGCTCAGATCCAGCGGTCCCATGACATGATTTCTTTGGTTTGGCAGGTCAAGACGGCCTGGGCGCGGCCCGGCTCGGATCGATTCGCGGCGATTGTTGTTTTTGCGCTGCTGGTCGCCGCCTCGCTTCTCCCCGTGCTACTGACGCCCATTCCGGCGATGGTTGATTATCCCAATCACCTCGCCCGCATGTACATTCTGAGCCAGAACGGCACGCCCGATGCCAACCCGTATTACGAGGTGGCCTGGGCGCTCTATCCCAATCTGGCGATGGATTTGCTGATCCCGCAGATGGCGCGGCTGATCAGCGTCGAAAATGCCACCCGGCTGTTTCTGCTCTTGAGCCAATTATTGATCGTCGGCGGTGCGCTTGGGCTCGAACGTGTCGTGAAGGGGCGTCTCCATCTTGCCGGCTTCGCGGCGCTCATGTTCCTCTACTGCCTGCCGTTTACTTGGGGCTTCGTGAATTTCGAATTCGGTCTGGGCGTCGCGCTCTGGGGTATCGCTGCTTATCTGATGGTGGCGGAGCGCGCATTGCCGGTGCGTTTCATCGTCAACGCGGTTTTCGTCACGGCGCTGTTTGCGGCGCATTTCTTTTCGCTCGGCGTCTATGGCGCGACGCTTGGGTTCTATGAGCTGTGGCGCGCCTGCGAGCGGAAAGTGCCGTATCGCGACGCCGCGTTGCGGCTTGTGACGCTTGCAATACCAGCGGTGGCACTTTTCGGGGTCATGCAATTGACCGCCGGCTCGATCGGAAGCGAGGGCACAACTTGGCTTTTTGAATTCAAGCCGCTCTGGCTCTTTCGTATTATGAACGGCTACAATATGACGGTGTCGGCGGCGAGCGCGCTGGCACTGATGGCGTTGCTGTATTTCGCAGCCAGACGCGGCGTTCTAAAGCTCGAGCCGGCCGGGATTTGGCTCGCGATCGGCTTTGCGTTTCTTTACCTTGCGATCCCGTCGACGCTGTTCGGCACCTCGTTTGTCGACCTCCGGCTGATCCCCGCAGCGGCTTTGATCATTCCGGCCTTCTGCTCGCTGTCGCTGCCCAGCCGACGATGGACAATTGCTGCGCTCACCGTTGTCACCGGCATCACGCTCACCAATCTGGCCACCGTATTTGTGGTCTGGCTGTCTTACCGTGCAGACTATGCCGCTATTATCGAGTCGTTCCACAAGATCGACCGCGGTTCGCTGGTGCTCGTTGGCGGCAGCGGCGAGAGCGAGGACCCGCCGTTCAACGACCTCACGCGGTATCCGATGTTTTATGCTCCGACGCTGGCGGTGCATTATGCCAACGCTTTTGTACCGAACGTGTTCACCGAGGTGGGCAAGCAGCCGGTGCAGGCGCGCGCCGCCGTCCGCCGTCTCGCCATCCCCTATGGCGGACCGATACCGATACGCTTGCTTGCCGCGATCGCGGCAGGCCAAACGGTGTCTGACATTCCGCCTTTCATCCGCACCTGGTACCGGGATTACGACTATCTCTATGTGCTGGGGCCGCGCGTGGTGAACCCGCTGCCAAACCTGCTGGAGGAATTGGACAGCTCCGCGCGCTTTGTTCTCTATAAAATCCATCGCGCGCCCTAGCTCAAGGGCGCGCCGGCTTCCGATGGCTCTCCGCGTTTTGAGCGCAGCGTGTTCGGCCTGCCGCGTCCCGCTGACCGTATCCAAACAGGAACCGGCGAAAACTGCCCGAAAACGACTCGAAACCGAGCCGTCCTTAACGGTTACGGCAAGGCCGCCTTAACCACCGGCGTTCTAGACTTCCGCCACTTCAACGGAGTGGAAGCTCTCAAATGGCGGCCGATTCCAAGCCGATCAGCTACAGCATCGTCATCCCGGTTTTCAACGAGGAAGCCGTGCTGCCGGTGCTGCTGCGCCGGCTCGACCTGCTGCTCACCCGGCTGAGCGGGCCGGCGGAGGCGATCTTCGTCGACGACGGCAGCAGCGATTCCAGCCCCGTCGTGTTGCAGGCGCTCGCCAAGCGCGACCCGCGCTTCCGCTATATCGGCCTGTCGCGCAATTTCGGCCACCAGGTCGCCATCACCGCCGGCATGGACGCGACGCAGGGCGAAGCGATCATCGTCATGGACGCCGACCTGCAGGACCCGCCCGAGATCGTCGAACAACTGATTGCCAAATGGCAGGAAGGCTACGACGTCGTCTATGCGCGCCGTCTGTCGCGCGCCGGCGAAAGCCGGTTCAAGCGTGCCACCGCCCATTTATTCTATCGGATGCTCGGCAGCATGTCCTCGGTCGGGATTCCGGCCGACGTCGGCGATTTCCGCCTGATCGACCGCAAGGTGCTCGACGCGCTGCGCCAGATGCCGGAGCAGGACCGCTTCGTGCGCGGCATGATCGCCTGGCTCGGCTTCCGGCAGACCGAAGTGACTTTTCATCGCCTCGAGCGCGCCGCTGGCGAAACCAAATACCCGCTGTTCAAGATGGTGCGGCTCGCCATGAACGCGGCGCTCGGGTTTTCCGATGCGCCGTTGCGGCTGGCGATCTGGTGTGGGCTCGTGGTGTCAGGCCTGGCGCTGCTCTACGGCGGCTGGGTGCTGGCGTTGTGGATGAGCAACGACAGCCATCTGGTTGCCGGCTGGTCCTCGACCATCGTTATCGTGTCGCTGCTGTGCGGCATGAACATGCTGATGACCGGCATTGTCGGACTTTATGTTGGCCGTATCCATGGCGAAGTGAAGCGCCGCCCGCTCTATGTGGTGCAGAAGCGGCTCGGCTTCGAGCGCGACCTGGCCGCGCCAGCGCACCCCGCGATCCACGCCGTACACGAATAGGCGCGCCCGCATGACCGAACTGTTCGACAGCTACCGCAGCAACTACCGGGACGTGGTCCAATCCTCGATCGACTTCTCCGGCCTGCCGCACAGTTTCTTCATGCGCGCCAAGGCCGACCTATTGCGCGAATTGATCGCACAACGGCTCGGGCCGGAAAAACCAGCTATGCTCGATGTCGGCTGCGGTGTTGGTAGCTTTCATCCCTTGCTGCGCGGCATGGTCGGCCGCCTGGTCGGTATTGATGTTTCCTCGGCCAGCATCGCACAGGCGCAGACCGACAACCGCGAGGTCGACTACCGTACCTTCGACGGCAAGAGCTTTCCCTTCGACGACGCCAGCTTCGATCTGGTGACCGCGATCTGCGTGCTGCACCATGTCGCGCCCGCCGAATGGGCGCATTTCATAAACGAGATGCGGCGTGCGGTGCGGCCCGGAGGGCTTATCTGCGTCATCGAGCACAATCCGCTCAATCCGCTGACCCGCCTTGCCGTTGCGCGCTGCGAATTCGACCGCGATGCCGTCCTGCTCGGCGCCGGCAAGGCGCGAAAATTGATGGCGGCCGGTGGCTTGCGCGAGATCGGCGCGCGCCACTTCCTGCTGTTGCCCTGGGAGGCGAAGCCGGCGCGGTACGTCGAAGGTGCTTTAAGCAACGTGCCCATCGGCGCGCAATACGCCGCTTTCGGCACCGCCTGAGCTATTTCCTCGACACATCCCGCCGCTTGTGCACCACCGCCACGTCATCGCTGTAGACGCGCTGCCAGTCCGGCAAGCGGTCGAGCAGCGCCACCGCCGGCGTGTCCGGCGCGAGCAGCGTTGCGCCGAATTTGTACTGGTCGAGCAGTTTGAGAAAATCGGGAAGGTCGGCCAGCGACACATCGCGATTGTAGCGCGCGATGAATTCGCCGCCGTACAATTCACCGCGGCCGTCAATGAAAGTGGAAATGCCGGCGAAGATCAAATAGCCACCGAACGCATAATCGTTGAGCACGGGTCCCGCCTTGGCGAGATCGGCATTGGCAATCGCCGCCTCCGGCGTGTTGTTCGGCGCCGGACGCACGTCGCGCACCAGCGCCAGCGCGGTCGCCACGATCATCACGCCCAGGGCCGTCAGGTTGATGGCGCGCACTGAGCCGGCCGCATCATCCCCGGCCCGCTCGCCTAACTGCCGCGCCAGCGGTGCCGCCAGATAGAGCGGCGCCAACATCGCCAAAAGATCTGCATTGCGCACCTGCGCCAGCGCGAAATGCAGCAGGCCGAGCACCACCAGCGCCCGCACCACCGGCAGCGTCACTCCGCGCGACAGCGCGAAGATACCCGCCAGCAGCAGGAACTCGAAGGTACCGATATGGGCAAAGTCCTGCGGCCGCCATTCCGCGATCCAACCGAGCGCCGCGCCGAGGCCGAGCGTCTTGAGCGGTATCAGCAGTGGGCCCGGCCCGTAGGGCGTCAGGCAGCACGCTGCTGCCGCCAAGACCGTGAACGGCAACCAGCGCAAAAGCACGCGCGGCCATTCGCTGCGCTTCTCGTCCAGCAGCGCCTCGAGCACCGCGGGCCCAATCAGCCCGAGCGCCAGCACCACGCTTCCGTGCAGATTGGCCCACAGCACCAGCAACGGAAGCGCCAAATAAGGCGGGGGCGCACGGCGGTCCATGCAGCGCACCAGCGCCGCCGCCCAGGCCACCATGATCGGCAGCGCCAGCACGTGCGGCCGCGCCAGCATATGCGGCGCCAACAGCATCATCGCCGCCATGACCATGAGCAGCGTCAGTTTCGGCGACAACTCGCGCAGCAGGAAGTGCGTCAGCAGACCGACGGCGAGCGCGATCGCGGCCGCCGCCAGCGCCCCCACGCCGGCCCAGCCGGAAAGCGCATACACCGCCGCATAGATCACTTCCGACAGCCATTCGAAACTGATCCAGGGCGCGCCGTACATGGAAAAGGAGAACGGGTCGCTCGCCGGCACCGCGCCGTGCGCCATGATCCAGCGCCCGACCGCAATATGAGAATAGCTGTCCGGATCGCTCAGTAGCCGCGGCCCGAGCGTCAGCAGCAGGGCATAGACGGCCGCGCCCACCAGCCAGGGCAGCGCTGCCCGTGCCGGGAACGGTTTGGCCGCGCTCAGAATGACCTCATCGCTCATGAGCAGCGAAGGTAAGGCGGCAGTATTAATTCTTCTTTGCGGTCCGCCCGTGCTGCCGGCGGCTCCGCTAACGGCACCCGCATGATGTCGTGCTGGATCGGCGCCGACGTCGTCACGATGAACGGCATGCTTGCATCACATCGCAGACGAAGAACGGAACCAAACCCTGGCAAACGTCGGCAATGCTCCCAAAAACGACGGGGTACTATCGCTCTGTCCGGCGCAGGATATCGATCCCTTCGATCGACTGCACGAGCGTGTAAGGCCTGAGGAGTTGCGTCAACTCCGCATCGGCGCGTGCCCACGCACCCCAGCCATCGCGCAGATTATCGATCAGAACAACGTCGGGCGGCAGACTCTTGAAATCTTCGATCAGCCAGGTCCTCTCCTGCGCCAGATAGCCATTCAACCTGGCGTCGGTCTGCGGATCGATCGAATTATGCTCACGCGTAAGCCGCACGAATTCGCGCGCCCACAAACTCTCCTGCCGCGAGACCCATACGCCATGGAGTGTTCGCACCAATGGATGGCCTATGGCTGCTTCGCCGCTCAATACCAGAATTCTTGGATGCGGTTTGAGAGCGGCAACCGCGCCCTCGATGGGCCCGACATAGACCTGCGCGTTGAACCACTGGCTGCCGACGACGAAGGTCGCAGCCAGCATCGACATCGCCGCGATCTCGAAGCGACGAGAGCCTGCTTGAATACTGGCTGCGCCCGTCAGCACATATCCCATTCCTAGCAAAACCAGTGCGACCATCGGATAGGATTGGTAGGCCCAGCCCCGTCCCTGCAGAAAAAACGAGATCGCAAATCCAAACGACGCCAGGAGCGTCACCAGGGCTGCTGAATCCAGCTCGTTCGTTCTCCGTACCAAAAAGATCGAGATGACGGCGATGAGCCAGATCAGCGTTGCCGAATTAAGCAGCACGACCGACGCAGGCATCGACCAGGACAGGTAGATGTCGCGAACCAGCGGATACGTCGCCGTGAAATATTCCGGGTAGAAGACATAAGTGTAAAAGCTGAACGCGGTCACCAGCCCGCCGGCGATCACATTCTCGGGCGAAAAAAGCACACGCCAGGAATGCGCACGGACGGCCGACATAACGACGCATAAAATGGCAGGAATGGCGAAATAGGGTTTGAAGGCGAGCGTGATGCCGGCCCCGACACCTGCCGTCAGGATCGCCCAAAGCGGAAGCGGCTCGCGGTTGCTGCGGAGCGCATAGACTGCCAGCGCCGGCAAAAATGTGAGCGTCGCAATATGCTCACGCTGTCCAAAGACGTGCATCGGCAGGATCGTCAGCACGGCCGCCGCCCAAATGGCCAACGAAGCCCATCTCACCTTGTCGAGCATCGAGGAGAGACGAAGGATGCGCGCGGTCACCAGCAGCGAGGCGGCGGCAAGCAGCAGAATTTGGGTATCGATTACATATTTTGGATCGAGGCCCAGGGCGCGCGCCAAGACAATGCCGGGAAGGTAGGCCAGGACCGACATCGGAGGATTGATTTCAACGATATCGACGTAGAGCCGCTCGCCGTCCAATACGCGCTCGCCGACGGTGAGCAGCCAGCTCACGTCGGTATTGAGAGGCACGACCTGCCGCAGCAGGATCGCTACCGCAAACACAAGGGCGATCAGGAACCACGGCAAGAGCGAGAGCTTCTCGCGGTCTGCCGAATCGCGAAGCGGAATGCGAGATACGGCATCGATGTTCGAAGTCATGGCGCTGTCCTGCGAGCGAACCGCGCCACGCTAGCGGGTGAGCGTTAACGCCGCATTTTCGGCAGGCATTTTTCGGGATGGGACCGCTATGGGCCAGAACGTCGCGCGGGCGGTTCCGGGATAAAATTCGCGGGGTAGCGTTGGCAAACGCGCGCGCACAACAAAAAGCGCGCGCGGGATCGGATCCAAGGCGCTTTCTGTCGGCTTTACCAATAGATGCCGTGCCGATGCAGTTCGCCGATGATACGGCCCTCGGTCCAGTAGCGCTTATGCTTCGACTTTTGCGCCTTCGGCGCCTGGGCGACGACCGGCTTGACCGTATCCTTGACTGTGTCCTTGACCCTATCCTTGGCCGGATCAATCTTCGTCTGCCCGGTGGTTGGGGTGGCCGCGACGGCGGAGGGCCGTTCGACGAATTTCGGCGTGTCCGCCACGCTCGGCGCCGCGGCCGATGTCGACGCCTCGGAGGGCTGGCTTTGCTCGGCCGCGGCCGGCTGGTCGCTCGGTCCCTGCGTCAGGCTGCGCGCTTCGTCGGCCCGGACGGATGCGGACGCCAGAACCATCGCCGCGATCAGAATGAATTTACGCATGTGAAATCCCTCGCTGGATTGGCGAAGACGCTAAACCGACCTTGAGGGAAATTATGTGGGACGGATCACTTGAGCGCTTATGCCGCCTGGGAAGCGTCCATCATTCGATATTTTGAGGGGCTGGTGCCGCAAGAGGGATTCGAACCCCCGACCCCGTCATTACGAATGACGTGCTCTACCAACTGAGCTATTGCGGCGGACCAGAGCCTTTATTGACGCGTTTTCTCTGCGCGAACCGGCAACCCGCCTCGCTCGAAAACGCTTTGGCGGGCGCACTCGGCCGGGGTCGAAAACGCGTGCCACCTGATATCGGGAGCGGCTCCGATTGGCAAGGAAAACGCGGGTATACGGGCTGGAATCAGCCGCCCCAGCGGGACAGAAATCCACGCCAGCCCCCAGCCTGGCCCCGTGATGGGCCGATTTGTTCCGCGAATTCGTCGCGTGTCCCCTCGTCATCGATTCCGGGATCGTCAGGCGCCCGCAAAATCGGAATCACCGCTGGAATGCTCGACGGGGCGGTTTTGGGCAGGTCGTGGCGCGCGCGGAACAAGGGCGCGGCTGTGACCTGTGGCAATTCGGCCGGTGGCGGGGACGGTGCAGGCGGCGCGACCGGCACTGGTTCAATGGCCGGGGCCAGAGCCGGCGAATTGTCCTGCGCGGCTGAGGATACCGGCTCGTTTTGGATGACGACAGGCTCGGAGGCGTCCTCGATTGGCTTGGCCGGTGGCTCGACCGGATTTTCCGCAGGCGCCGCGTCGCGCCGTGGCGCTGGCGGCGCCAGCATCGCTTCCTCAAAGGGCGAGGCTTCGATCGCTGCGCCCTTGTCGGAAGGCAGCGCCGCGACCGGCGTCAGCCATTGGAAAGCATCGAGCCGCCCCGACACCGGCGACACCGGTCGCCAGGAGGCGGACACATATCCGTCCGCGGTCCAGACCGGATCATGCAGCGCGCGAACGGCGCGCAAGGTCCAGGCGCGCGCCCGTCCGCTGTCACCATGCTCGGTCCGCTCGATCTCCGCCATCAGCATCGCCACCCGCTGCGTCGGGGCTGCGATGAACGGCGCCAGCACTTCGCGTGCGCGGGTAAATTCCGTGGCGTCGATCGCCGCACGTGCAATCGCCAGCGCACCTTCGATATGACCGGGCGCTTTCGCAGCCAGTGTCTCGACGCGCACCAGCCGCTGCCGCGCAGAATCCCCCAACTTCACATGCGCATAGGCGTCCGCAAGATCGGGATGCGGTTGCGCCAGCCATGCCGTCTCCACGAACCGCATCGCGCGCCGCACCTGATGCGCCTCGCTTTCATACTTGCTCGCGAGCACCGCGGCCGGCACCAACGTCGGCGCAAGCTTTACCGCCTCCATCACGCTGTCGCGCGACAGATCGCGGTCGACATTTTCCAGTTCCAGCGCGCGCGCCGTCAGCAGCACGCCGCGTTGACGGCGGTACGCGACCTTGTCGATCAATCCTGACGCCAGGTTATTGTCGAGGATCGACAGCGCGCCGCTCCAGTCGCCCTTGGCACAACGAAATCCCAGCACCGCATGCGAGGCCCAGGTCGACCCCGGCGCGAGTTTCAAGGCTTCTTCCGCAATCATGACGGCGGCGACCGGATCGTCGGCGCGCTGGGCTTCGATGAACAATCCGCGCAGGCCCAACAGCCGCGTATCCTCGCGTTCGGCCATGGCGCGGAAGGCGCGCTGCGCGCCGGCGCGATCGCCGTCGAGCTGCGCGGATTGTGCGTGCAGCAACAGCGCCAGCGGATCCTGTGCGGCATGGCGGCGGGCGACCTCGGCATGGGCGCGCGCCGCGCTGGCATCGCCGTGGCCGATCGCGAGCAGGCCTTGCGTGACGGCATGGCGGCCCCGCGCATGCCGCCGTTCGCGCCGGCTGCGCCGGATATGCCCGGGCGCGCGCCAGAGTGCGCGTATGATGGCCCACGCCAGCATCGCCGCAACGATGGTGAGGCCGAGCGCCAGCGCGAACACCGGCAGCGTCATTTCGACCCGCCAGCCGGCCCACGACAACATGACGGTGCCGGTTTGATCGGCGACCCAGGCCGCACCCGCAGCGGCGAGCGCAATCAACAGCAGAAACAAAACGATCCGGATCATCGAAAGCCTATTGCGGGGGGTTGGCGAGCGCCGCTGTGGCGTCCGCTGCAAATTGGCGCGATGCAGCCAGGGCGGCATCGCGCGCATCGGCCTTGTCGATCCAGGGTTGGGCGGCGGCGCGATCGGCCGGCGACAGCGTGTTCAATTCGCGCCTCGCCTCGCTGGAATCGTTGCGCAGCGCCGCAGCCGTCATTCGGGCAACGATCGCGCCGCGGTCGTTGCCGACGCCATCGGTGCGCTCGATGCGGACCAGCCGCGACGCGCCCGCCTGCAGACGATCGACCAGGCTCGAACTCGGGGCGTCGTTTCCCGGTGCCGGCGGCGCCAGCTTCGGGACAAGCGTGAGCAGCTCGCGACTTAAGCCGGCTGCGGTCGGCACGCCGGTCGCGGCAAAAGCTTCGAGCGGCTTCAACGCATCCGGATCGGGCGCGAGCGATTTGGCGGCCGAGAGTGTTGCCGTAAACGGATCGCCCTGCCGCACCGAGATGTCGAGCAAGGATGCTACCACGAGGCGACGCAGCGCCGTGTCATCCGCGGGCTTGGCGCTTTCCTTCGCGACCGCGGCGCTCTCGGCGCGTGTTGCGCGCTCGAGCTGATTGAGGCGCTCGGTAATCCCCGACAAATCCACAGCCGCGGCTGCATCGCCCGGCGCCGGTTTGGCGCCGGCGACGGCGGTGGCGAGCTTGTCCGATTGCGCCTGCACGGCCGTCACTTCGTCACGCAGCGAAGCAACCGATTTTTCCAGCGCCGCCACCCGCGCCGACGCGGCCGGATCGGACGCGGCGGGCTTGTTGACCCTCGACTCCATGCTGGCAACGCGCGCGGCGAGATCATCGACCGCCGCCGCGCTGACCTGCGGCGCGGCTGTTGTCGCCGGCTGAATCGCGGGCCAGCCCAGCACCCAGCCGACGCCAATGACAAGCGCCGCGGCGACCGCGCCAGAAAAGGGGGCAATCACCCAGGGCGAGATTGCAGCGGGCGGTTTCTGCCGCGCGGAGTTCTCAGGTTTGTCCAAGGGTTCGTCCCGAGGTTGGTCTTGAACTTCGTCCCGAAGCTTGTCCTGAGACTCGGCCTCGGGCCTGGGTTCCGGCGCGGCATCGCCAGCCATATTCTGGGGTTCTTGGGTGACTTCGGTGGCCTGGAGATCGATGGTGGGCGGTGCGCGCTTGACCCGGCCCACATCCGGCGACGCCTCGGTGTCTTCGGGCCTGTCATCGGACATTGCGAGTGTTCCTCATTGGCTGCAGTCGGATATCACCAGGTTCGGCGCGCCCTGTTAGCGCCTCGGCTCCAATTGAACCAGAACCGAGGGTCTCATCTTTTGGTCTGACGCGTTTTCCTGACACAATCAGCATCTATCCCGGATCGTGGGTCCGGGGCGGGCTTCCTTTGAAAACGCTTTGTAGCGCGATCAGGGCCGCAACGCACGTTCGAGGGCCTCTAATAAGGCATTTTCATCCGGCGATCGCGCGGTCAGCACCTGGGTGGCCCCGGCGTCGCGGACAACAGAGGCGACCATATCGGAGATACAGCATTGCGGGATGGCGAGGGCCGAGATTTCGACGCCAGCCGCCCGCGCGGCGTCCAAAAATGCGCGCGCGCTGCGCCGCGAATAGTGCAGCACCGCATCGACCTGATTGGCCGCAAAGCCGCGGCTCGCTTCGCGCGGCAGATCGATGACCGGTGCCATCCGGTAGGTGGTGTGGGTGACGACGGTAAAACCGCGCTGACCGAGTTCGCCGGCAAGATCGCGCGCCAGATCGGCCCCCGCCAGATAGAGCAGCGTGCTGGCTCTCTTCAATTCCTTGGCCTTCACGGCGGCGAGCACGCAATCGCGCAAGCTGGCGGCATCGCCATCGGCCGAGATCACCTTGGCGAAACCGGCGCGGCGGGCGGCAGCGGCGGTATGTTCGCCGACGGCAAACAGCGGCAGCTTTAGCAACCGTTCGCCTTCCGGATGAGACTCGAAGCCGCGCAACGCATTGGCGCTGGTGACAATGACCGCACCGTAACGCGCGTCCGCGTCATCATGGAACGGCAGCGGTTCAAACCGCAGCATCGGCGCCAGCAGGACCTCAAAACCCCTGGCGTGCAGCGCCGCCGCCGTGGTCTCATTGTCGGGATGCGGGCGGGTAACGAGAACAACCATGCATCAAACTCTCAGGACACCGCTTTTAGGGTAGCGGAAGATTGCACTTCAAGACCCCGCAATGCTACCGGGGACAGGCAAACGCCGCTTTAGCACATAGCGCAAGGGCTCAAATTGAATAACGATAGGCCGATGCTGCCACCGACTCTGGTTCTTGGCATCGAGACGACCTGCGATGAAACCGCCGCCGCCGTGGTCGAGCGCCAGAGCGACGGGTCGGGCCGCATTTTGTCGAACGTCGTCCGCTCGCAGACCGAGGAACACATCCCGTTCGGCGGCGTGGTGCCGGAGATCGCGGCGCGCGCCCATGTCGATCTGCTTGACGGGATCATCGCCAGCGCGATGAAGGAATCCGGTGTCGGCTTCGGGCAATTGTCGGCGGTGGCCGCCGCCGCAGGCCCGGGCCTGATCGGCGGCGTGATCGTGGGTCTCACGACCGCCAAGGCGATCGCGATGGTGCACGATACCCCGCTGATCGCGGTCAACCATCTCGAGGCCCACGCGCTGACGCCGCGGCTGACCTGCGCGCTGGCGTTTCCCTATTGCCTGTTTCTCGCCTCCGGCGGCCATACCCAGATCGTCGCTGTCGTCGGCGTCGGAAAATATGTCCGGCTCGGTACCACGGTCGACGACGCCATGGGCGAAGCCTTCGATAAAGTGGCAAAAATGCTTGGCCTGCCCTATCCGGGCGGACCGGAGGTCGAGCGCGCCGCGCGCGGCGGCGATCCCGCGCGATTCGCATTTCCGAGGCCGATGCTCGGACGCCCGGACGCGAATTTTTCGCTGTCGGGATTGAAAACCGCCGTGCGCAATGAGGCCAGCCGCATCACGCCAATAGAGCCCCAGGACATCAGCGATCTCTGCGCGAGCTTTCAGGCCGCGGTGCTGGAATCGACCGCCGATCGCCTCAGTGTCGGCCTGCGGCTGTTTCACGAGCAATTCGGCCCGCCGCGCGCGCTGGTCGCCGCCGGCGGCGTCGCTGCCAATCAGGCGATCCGCGGCGCGTTGCAGGATGTCGCTGCAAAAGCCGAGACCACGCTGATCATCCCGCCGCCCGCCTTGTGCACCGACAACGGCGCCATGATCGCCTGGGCCGGCGCGGAACGGATGGCGCTGGGCATGATCGATACGATGGACGCCCCGCCCCGCGCACGATGGCGACTCGATGAGAATGCCACTGCGCCGGCGGGTTACGCCAACACGCGTGCGGGCTTTTGACATGCCGTCTTTCAACTCTGTCGCTGTGATCGGAGCCGGCGCGTGGGGAACGGCGCTTGCCGGCGTCGCCGTACGGGCCGGACGCGATGTCGTGCTCTACGCGCGCAGCGCGGAGAGCGCGACCCGGATGACGTCGTCGCGTCAAAATCCGCGGCTGCCAGGCACGCAGCTCGCCGCAAATCTTGAAATCACCAACGAGATCGCACAGGCGGCGCGCGCGGAAATTATCCTGATCGCCACACCGGCACAGCATCTGCGCGAGGCCATGACCGCACTCGCGCCGCATCTTAAGAAGGCGACGCCCGTTGTCGCCTGCGCCAAAGGCATCGAGCACGGCACGCACAAATTCATGACCGAAGTGATCGCCGCAACAGCACCCGACGCGACACCGGCGATCCTATCGGGGCCGAGTTTTGCCGACGACGTCGCGCGCGGCCTTCCCACCGCGGTGACGCTGGCGGCACAGGACGAGGGTCTCGCACGCGCGCTGGTGCAGGCGCTGGGATCTTCGACCTTCCGGCCTTATCACAGCACCGACATCCGTGGCGTCGAGATCGGGGGCGCCGCCAAGAACGTGCTCGCGATCGCGGCGGGAATTGCGGTTGGCCGCAAGCTCGGCGCATCGGCGCAAGCAGCTCTCACCACGCGCGGCTTCAGCGAACTGGCGCGGCTTGGGCTTGCCTGCGGCGCGCGCACCGAAACCCTGGTGGGACTTTCGGGTCTGGGTGATCTGATCCTGAGCTGCTCCAGCCTGCAATCGCGCAATTTCGCGCTCGGCATTGCGCTCGGACGCGGCGCCCCGCCGCCAAAGGGCAAGCTCGCCGAAGGCGTCTTCACCGCGCCCGTGCTGATCGAACTGGCGGCTTCGCAAAACATCGATATGCCGGTCTCACAGGCGGTGGCGGCGATCCTGGGGGGCGCGATCACGATCGATGCCGCGATCGAAGGCCTGCTGACGCGGCCGTTCAAGGCGGAGGGATGACCTCACTCCGTCATGCCCGCGCTTGTCGCGGGCATCCACGCCTTGATACTCTAGAGTTGGGAAGACGTGCATGGCCGGGCATAGGCGAGCGGAAGCGACGCCGTTCTTCGAACGGCTATGTCCGGCCATGACGAGCGCGGGGTGATGACATGCAGTACTGGCTGGTAAAATCCGAACCTTCGGCCTGGTCGTGGGATCAGCAGGTCGCGAAAGGCGCCAAGGGCGAAGCCTGGACCGGCGTGCGCAATTTCACCGCGCGACAGAATCTCGTGAAGATGAGGAAAGGCGACCAGGCTTTCTTCTATCACTCCAACGAGGGCAAGGAGATCGTCGGGATCGCCGAGATCATCAAGGAAGCCTATCCCGATCCGACCGACAAGACCGGCAAATTCGTCTGCGTCGACATCAAGGCCGACAAGCCGTTGAAGACGCCGGTGACGATGGCCGCGATCAAGGCCGACAAGAAGCTCGCGGACATGGCGCTGGTGAAATATTCGCGGCTATCCGTGCAGCCGGTCACGTCAGAGGAATGGAAGATCGTCTGCAAGATGGGCGGGCTATAAGTTCCACTTCCCTGCCGCCTTGTGAGACAAAAGGGCGCGTGTGAACGCAGTCGATAGCTGGATAGTTTTCCTCGTTCGCATTCGAACGTCCTTTTCGGCTCTATTTTTGGATCCCTGGATCACGGGAGGTTCGTCCGTACTCGACAAGGGAGGTCAACCATGAAGATCGTCGTGATCGGCGGCACAGGCCTGATCGGCTCGAAGACCGCAGCCATTCTGCGCCAGGGCGGACACGAGGTCGTCGCCGCCTCGCCCAAGAGCGGCATCAACACCATCACCGGCGAGGGGCTCAAAGAGGCCATGGCCGGTGCGCAGGTGGTGATCGACCTCGCGAATTCGCCTTCATTTGAAGACAAGGTCGTGCTGGAATTCTTCGAGACATCCGGCCGCAACGTTCTCGCAGCGGAGGCCGCTGCCGGCATCCGGCACCACGTCGCGCTGTCCATCGTCGGAACCGATCGGAGCGACAATGGCTATTTCCGCGCCAAGGTCGCGCAAGAGAAACTGATCGAGGCTTCCGGCATCCCCTACACCATCATCCGTGCGACCCAATTCATGGAGTTCCTCGGCGCCATCGCCGCTTCAGGTGCGGAAGGAAACCTGGTCAGGATTTCGCCCGGCCTGTTCCAGCCCATCGCGGCGGACGATGTTGCTGCTGCTGTCGCCGATGTGGCGCTGGCGGCGCCGCGAAACGGCATCGTCGAGATTGCCGGCCCGGAACGAGCACCGTTCAACGAAATTGTCGCCCGTTATGTAAAGGCGGTCGGCGACCCGCACGAGGTGGTGTGTGACCCCGAGGCCCGATACTTCGGCGGCCGCGTCGAGGAGCGTTCGCTCGTACCGTTGGGTGAAGCGCGCCTCGGCCGCATCGGTTTAGACGAATGGCTCCGCGGCTCAAAGGCAGGAACCTGATTCGCAACCGCCAACCGATAGGGCTCCATGAAACGCAGCCTCTGTTCGGTGCTTATCGTTCCGTTCGGCTCGGTCGCTCACCGCCGAAGAGTGGAAAATCGTCTGCAAGATAGGCGGGCTGCAATCCCCTCTCTCCTCTTCTTACAGGGGGGAGGAAGTTCGTCCTGTTTGGTTCTGAGTTATGCTCATGCGGCGCTTTCACCTCCCCTTGAAAAGGGGAGGTCGGCTTGCGTGCAGCGCAAGCCGGGAGGGGATCTTGTCTCCAGGGACCTCTGCGCTCGTGGCTGACCCCCACCCCAACCCTCCCCCTTTCAGGAGGAGGGAGTTCGCCTATCTAGCTAGCTTCCGATTTAAACTCCGATTCAGCTATCGGAGACCTGCAACCGCTCGAGATCGGCAAGCATCGTGGGTCCGGTCGGTTGCCATCCCAGTCTTTTGCGCGTCTGTTCGCTTGAGGCCGGGACATCGTGGCTCGCAAACATGGCGAGCCAGCCCAGATAGGCTTCGGCCTCTGCCGGGGCGATCGATTTGACCGGTAAATCCAGGCGCCGGCCGATCACTTCCATCATGTCCCTCACAGCCACGCCCTCTTCCGCGACGGCGTGATATTTTGCACCCGGTTCTGCCTTTTCGATCGCCAGCCTGTAGAGACGGGCGGTGTCGAGAACATGCGCCGCGGGCCAGCGATTGTGCCCATCCCCGATGTAGACGCACACGCCTTTTTCACGGGCCATCGCGATGGCATAGGTGATCAGGCCCTGCCTGACCGTGTCGTGAACTTGCGGCAGCCGCACCACGGATACATTGACCCCATCGGCCGCGACGGAGGCCGCCGCCTCTTCCGAGGCTGCGCGGGGAATCACGCTGGACGAGATCACCACATTGTCTTCGGTGGCAGGCTTGCCCGGTACGGTATTCGCCATCCCGGTTCCGGAGGTCACGATCAGCGGTCGATCAGAGCCCACAAGAACCGAGCCGAGGGCTTTGATGACGCGTCGATCATCCTCACAGTTCGCGACGAATTTCGAGAAGTCGTGGTTGAAGGCCAGATGGATGACGCCGTCCGATCGCGCAGCGCCATCCTTGAGGCTGTTCAAATCTTCAAGCGATCCGCTGATGACCTCGGCGCCAGCGGCGGCCAAGGCTGCCGCCTTCTCGTCCGAACGGCAGAGGCCGAGCACCTGATGGCCGGCCGCGATCAAGTCCTTGACGACGGCCGAACCGATGAATCCGGTGGCTCCAGTAACAAACACGCGCATGAGCAAAGTCTCCTTGTTTCGTTTCGCCCGATATCACTGGGCTGCGAAGTAAGCGGGATGATCGAGGTCGGCGATGAGCCCGGGCTGTTCGGGCTGCCAGCCGAGCAGCGACCGGGTTCTTTCGCTCGAAGCCGGGCAGTCGATACCCGTGAACCGGGCGAACCAGCCGAAATGCTCTGCCGCCTGTTCCGGCGACTGCGAGACGACCGGAATGTTCAGTCGCCGGCCGATCACCTCGGCGATCTCCTTGAACGGCACGCCTTCGTCAGCAACCGCATGGAAGGGCCCCCCTTCCGCGCCGCGCTCAAGGACGAGCCGAAAGACGCGAGCCGCATCGAGCCGGTGCACGGCCGGCCAGCGGTTGAGCCCTTCGCCAACATAGGGAGAGACGCCCTTCTCGCGGGCAAGGGCGATGACACGCGGCACGAAGCCGTGGTCGCCGTGACCATGAACCGACGGCGGAAGCCGCACCGCCGCCGCGCGGATGCCACGGGCTGTAAGTGCGGCGATTGCGCCTTCCGGGTTGCGAGGGAGCGAGTCGGAGACAGGGCGGCGCGGGCTCTGTTCGGTCGCCACACCGCCCGGCGCCAGCAACGCTATACCCGAGGTGACGATGAGCGGACGGTCGGAGCCTTCCAGGGCATCGCCGATCGCCTCGATGGCGCGCTGTTCGTCCGCGCCATTCTCCGCGAATTTCGAGAAGTCGTGGTTGAAAGCGGTGTGGATCACGCCATCCGACTGCGAAACGCCGCTCTTGAGGCTGTCCAGGTCCTCCAGCGTGCCGCGATGAACTTCCGCGCCCGCCGCAGTCAGCGCTTCGACCCCCGCGTCCGAGCGGGCAAGGCCAAGAACCTGATGGCCGGCGGCAATCAAATCTTTCACGATGGCCGAGCCCACCCAACCGGTGGCTCCAGTGACAAACACACGCATGGGAAGGTCTCCAAGTTTCGTGGAGACAAATCTCGGCTCTCAGGCTATGCTGGTAAAGTAGTGACTTTATCATGGTATAATGGCTAACAGGATGGACGAGCACGTCGCGCAGGAGAACTTGCTCGGGGTCTATCTGAAGAACCGCCGCGCCAAGCTCGACCCGGCGGCTTTCGGTTTCTCCGCCGAGCGTCGCCGCACACCCGGTCTGCGTCGCGAGGAAGTGGCGCAGCGCGCCAACATCAGTCCGACCTGGTACACATGGCTCGAACAGGGTCGCGGCGGCGCGCCGTCGGCTGATGTGCTCGATCGGATCGCCCGCGCGCTGATGCTGACGGATGTCGAACGCGAGCACCTTTTCCTGCTTGGCCTCGGCCGCCCACCAGAAGCGCGCTACCAGAAGAACGAAGGCGTCACGCCGCGGCTGCAACGCGTGCTCGATGCGCTGGAGCCGAGCCCCGCTTTGATCAGGACCGCGATATGGGACATCGTGGCCTGGAATCGGGCGGCGACGGTCATGCTGACCGACTATGGAGCGCTACCGCCGGAGCAGCGCAACGTCCTGCGCTTCATCTTCCTCGATCCGCGTGTCCGCGCTGCGCAATATGACTGGGAGAGCGTGGCACGGTTCGTGGTGGGCGCATTCAGGGTGGATGCGGCCCGCGCGGGCGCCGCGGCGGAGGTCGAACCTCTTGTCGACGAACTCTGCCGGCTCAGCCCCGAATTCGCAGCGATGTGGCGCGACAACGACGTCCATAGTCACGGCGAAGGCGTCAAGCACCTCAAGCACCCGATCCTCGGCCCGATCTCATTCGAATATTCCGCCTTCGCGGTCGATGGCCGGCCGGACCTCAGCATGGTGATCTACAATCCCGCGACATCAGCGGATGCGGACAGGATCAGCTCGTTGCTCGAATCGAAGCCTGCGCTCGAGCGGGCTTGATTCTGACTTCCGTCGCAACTGTCCCAATCCGAATCGCCGCCAAGAGCACACCCGGTTTAAGCAGGCCAACCTAAGTGTTTGGTTCATAGCGCCGACGGTGCGTTGTACTGCCATGAATAGGGGCCGGTCCTTTTTTCAAAAGGGACCAATGGCCCTATTTCTGAGCCTGCTTAGCGTATGCGTGATTTCTGGCTTAGAGCGCGTTTGAGAAGGATTCCCAAGGCGGCTTTGGCGTGATTCATAGGGCGTCGGACCAACGACGCGAGCCGACGCCCGATGCCGAAAAGGAAGCCGCCCGTGAGGCGGCGCTACGATACCGATCTGACCGACGCCCAGTGGGACCTGATCGCGCCCGGGGAAACCAAGGGACAACGTCTACATCGAGACGTTCAGCGGGTCGCTGCGCGACGAATGCCTGAACATCCACTGGTTCCGGTCCATCGCCGAGGCTAGGCGGCCGATCGAGGCCTGGCGGAGGGACCATAATGATAGGCGCCCTCACTCGGCTCTCGGTAATCTGACCCCGCCGGAATATCTTGCCGGGGCAAGGATTTCGCTGCCCCCGATCGGGGGCAGCGAAGCCCGAAGCTAACGCCGGACCTGGACCACCAAACCCAAGCGCAATATTTTCAAGAGCGACGATAGGCATTCCCCGACCTAAGGGCTGGTGTGATCCGCCCCACCTACCTCCTTGATGAAGGCGAGCAGGAGCGTGCTGAGCCGAACCGGCTGCTCCTGTTGGACCCAGTGACCGGCGCCGTCGATCAGCTCGATGCCACCCATCCTCGTTGCCACCTTCGTCCTCATAAGATCGACCGCGCCCGGCGCCGAATAGGTGCCCCAATCGCTCTTCCCGCCGATGAAGAGCGACGGGACATCGATCGTCTTGCCCGAAAACAGGCGCAACTCAGCGTTTAGGTCAGGATCGGAATAGACGCGATAAGTCTGCAGGGCGCCTTGAAATCCAGTGCGGCCATACTCCTCCGTGTACACTCCAAGTTCCGGCTCGGTGAGCCATTTGCAGGCCTGGACCTCAGCGGCGGAAGGTTGGAATGGAGCCACGGTCTGGGGCATCGTCTTACCGAGATCCATGACGTAATAGGTGGGCATTTGTGCAAGGTCTATGGCGGTTCGCCCCTTCAACGGATGCGGCTTATTTCCCGGCCAGTCAGCGCTCTTGACGTAGAAAAATGCGCGAAGAAACGCGTGTAAACCTTGAGGGGGGTGCCACATGTCATCGTTCGCCTCCCGTGTGCTCAAGTATTGTTGATAAGACACTCTGGGCGGATCGAGCGCCGCCAGCGCGGCCGCTAACTTTTGATTTTCAGTGTTCGGTTGAACCGACGATGGCTCGCTTTCCGCGGTGTTGAACGGAAGCGCCGGCGGACCGGGGAACGGTGCGCTCATCAGCACCACCGAGGGAAAGACGTCAGGTCGGGCTAGCGCACAATAGGCCGCCACGGGCGAGCCGAAGTCGTGCCCGACGAGCATCGCCGTACGCCGATACCCCAATGCCGAAACCAATCCGAGGGCGTCGCGCGTCATATTCAAGAGGCTGAAGGGCTCTAGCTGGGCGTCATAGCCGTTCACCCAACCGGTGGTGCGGCCAAAACCCCGCTGGTCGGGCGCCACGACATGGTACCCGGCGTCAGCCAGAATTGGGATCAGGTGTCGCCAGCCGTAAGCCAAATCCGGAAAGCCGTGCAAAAGCAGCGCGAGCGGCCGGCCGGGGCTTTCGTAACCGGCCTCGAGAATATGGACATCGAGGCCGTTGACCCCATGGATCATGCGCGAGCGGACCCCCTTGGGAAGCGTTCCCCCGCCATATGATGATGTAGTCAAATCGATTCCTCCTATGGGGTTTGCGCGGGCCGGTCGAAGTGAAGCCGCAACCAGGCTGGCCGCGCCCATCGCTAAGACGGCTCGTCGGGACGCCGATGGCTTGAAACTAACTGGATGACTCATGACGAAACGCACCGTCCGCGTGCAAGCGCTCTCTTCAGCTTCAGCGACAACGCACGCGACGAACAATTCACACGGCGGCCAGGCAATCGAGGACGATTAGCCCCGAAACGAAGACGCTCGGCATAGGGTGAACCAGGAAACCCGCGTGCTTCGTCTCTCGTTATTCCTGCCGCAATTTGGGTACGCTGCGCATCACTGAACGAACCTTCTTGGCTTAGGATTCGGTAGAGGGGCATCGCCGGACTCCTTCTATGGCGACCACCATAGTATGGTGATCGCCATAGCGGCGTCAAGCGAAACGTGTTATGTTCACGGCATGCCACGTAAGACTGACGCCCGCGCTCGCGCGATTGCCACGGCCGAACGACTGTTTCGCATCCAAGGCTACACTGCGACCGGATTGATCCAGATCCTTGAAGAAAGCGGCGCGCCTAAAGGATCGTTCTACTTTCACTTTCCACGCGGCAAGACACAGCTCGCAGAAGAAGCAATCGATCATTACGTTGCGAGTAGAATTGCTGTATTGCGGAATATCTCGGCGAATACGACGGGTGATGCTCTGAATTTTGTTCATCAGATTTTCGGCACATTCGCGGCCGAAATGGTCGCCTCCGATTTCCAGTATGGATGTCTAATGCAAAATCTGGCGAATGAGCTGCCCGCGCTCGACGCTGAGCTGACCAAACGGGTAGCGCGCGGATTTGTTGATTCGACCGAGATTGTTGCGGAGCATTTTAGGGGGTGCGGTTTCGCTCCCGCGCGCGCATCCTCTACCGCAGCCGCATTGGTAGCCGCCCTCGAAGGCGCGCGAACGATCGCCCGCCTGGAACGCACGCCGGCTATATTCGAGGCGCTGGCGGATGTTAGTGTCCAGAGGTGGGCTGCCCCCGAGGGGTGATCCGGGTCCAATGTTCTCGCCCGGGCGTAGAAAGTCGATCCGGACGCTGTAGTGATAGGGGAAGACCGGTGAGCCGATGGTGGAGCGCACCCCTCGTCTCATATCCAGCTATTCATTGTCCATTCGAGTTTTAGTCGGCATACCCAGTTGACCCAGTTTTGGATGCGGGAAGCACAGCTTTCTTTGCTGTCCGCCGCTCACTCAGTATCAGGATTAAAGATCAAATCTTTGGGGCGTCCACTGGTTATAGTCGCTTCCCAATCGTCAGTCCCGCCATCCTCAAAACTGAAATCAATCGCCGGTTCTTTCCCGGAATTTCGATAATCGATAGTGGTGCTCATGGGCAGGTTATTGAGGCCGTGAAACGACGCGCTGAATGGTCCTACCCACGCGCGAGTAGCGGCGAGGAGCTGCCTATTGGCTGCATCGGCAGAAGCTTTGATAGGGCCATAAGCCCTCTCCATTTCGTTCAATTGCAGTTTGATACAATGAGCGTGAGACCGGTAAAAACAACGGTAGCAATAAGAGCGGCTACAGATAGCCGCTCTACCGGCTTCTTTCTTCTTTCGCTTGCCTCTTGTTGGTCTCTATATTCTTTAAGTTCGTCGACGATATTAGCGAGTGGAACGGCAAGCAAACTTACATCTTTAAGAGTCTCGCTCTGATGATTTGCTTCTGCGCTCTCAAGCGCATTTTCTGTGGTGTTTTTGATCTCAGCATTCCATGAAGGCGGCATCATGCTTTTTTGTTCCGAAGCGTCCGCTTTAGATGAATCTTATAGCGAGCGCTATTATCACTTCTAGTTGCGCCCTCTTGAATTACAAGGCAACCCGTCGGGTGCCCGGTTGCCAACACCAGGAGCCATTGCCGGCGCGCCCTTCAGGCTCTGATGCTCGCGGATCATGCGTTAGCCGATCTGATTTGCCCGTCGTACCAATGTGCCGCACTTGATCTTTTCGCCAAATCACCGGCATCTCCCGCGCCGTCCCGCACCCGAAAGAGGGGCGCTTCGCGATCGTCACGAACGTTGGGTGCGGGATGCGATGGACGTGGGCGGCATCAGAAGACGAGTGGTGCGGCCGCGGACGGCGAAGTCGTGTGGTCCTGACGCCCCGACGCTGGCGTCAAGTTGCGCAGAGGTGTCTGCGCGATGACGGTGACAACAAAGCCCGGTCACCGGGGAGAGCACGAAGGAAACCGTTAAAACCATTGCGCAGGGAATGCCGGTTGATGGCGTTGAACCTGTGGCGACTACGCTCGTGTGCTTTTTTACTTGCACACGGGGCTATGGGTGCGGCGCGCATCCGGTATTCCCTGCGCCCTCTTCTTTCGGAGGGTCATGTCGATGCATCACCCGGACGCGCCAGTGTCGCGGGATTGCGGATGTGTGCCATCGCAAAGGAACGGAGCTAACCACGTTGTCATTCCGGACGGCGCGAAGCGACGATCCGGAATCTCGAGATTCCGGGTTCGCTCATTGCATTCGCGCCCCGGAATGACGAGGGCCGGGTTGCTCCTCGCAATGACGGCTTGGCTGTTTGAAATTCGAACCGGAAACTCAGCGCATGCGTTAGCGGCGATCGGCCCGCGAGCTGTTACGCCGCGGCCGCCGTCACCACCTGCGCCAGCAATTGCTCGCGCTTGGACTGCGAACGATAGCCCTTCATGGTCGCCGCAAAACGTTCGAGGATGCCATCTTCGAACGCGGTGACGATGGTGTCGTGGACGTAGCTCTTGCGGCAGATCGCCGGCGTGTTCGACAGTTCGTCGGCCGCGGCGCGAACGGCGTCCAGCACCTGCTTGCGCCGGCCGCGGGCGCTCGCCGCCGGCGAAATCCGCGACAGCGATTCCAGCACGACCGCCGACGCCATCAGCGTGCGAAAATCCTTCAGCGAAATCTTGATGCCGGCGATCTCGCGCAGAAAGGCATTGACCGACGTGGTCGAGACGCCGCGGACATTGCCGAAAGGATCGCGATACTGGAACATTCGCTTGCCCGGCACGCCGCGCAGAATGCCGATGGCGCGCACCAGCTTGGCCGCGTCGCATTCCTTGCGAACGGCCTTGCCGCCCTTGGCCTTGAAGGCCAGCACCACGCTATCGTCCTCGATCACGACGTTGGACTTCAACAGCGTGGTGGCGCCGCGGGTGCCGTTGAGGCGGGCATAGGATTCATTGCCCGGCCGGATCGCGGTGCGGGCAATCAGCTCGATCACCGCCGACAGGGCGAACTCGCGGGTCGGCTCGTCGCCCGACAGATGCATCGAGACATTGCGCCGGATCTTCGGCAGCGCCGCGACCAGTTTCCCAAGGCGATGCGCCTTGCGATGCTCGCGGACCTTCTCCCAATCAGCATGATAGCGATATTGCAGCCGGCCCGCGGCATCGCGGCCGACGGCCTGCAGATGCGAGGCCGGATCCGGCGAGTAGCGGACTTCGGCATAGGCCGGAGGCACCGCCATCGAATTCAGGCGCTTGATGGTGCCAACGTGGCGGATCGGCGTTCCGTTGGCGCGAACGAATGAATAGCCCTTGCCGCGCTTGATACGGCGGATCGTCAATTCATTCTGATCGCCGAGCTTCAGGCCCAGTTCCTGGGCCAGCGCTTCGACCGAGGCCGTGGCCGCTATCTTGGGGGTCGATGCGGGAGATTTGGGCCATTGCCCGAGCGCTTTTGCCAGAGCGACTGCAGGATCGGCGGAAACGGGCCGCGTAGCCTCGAAATTCTGCTGATCCATCATAATTTTAGACGCCTTGCTCCGACTGTTGTCCCGCTAATGCCGATTCTCGGTCTTTGGTTCCGGGGGGCTCGTTGGCCCTCGGGGAGGCCATTTAGGCGGTAACCAAGGCCATTGCGAGTCCCGAGTCTTTGGTCGTCGGTTATTAGATACCGGTAATAGCACCCATTCGCGCGATAACGTTGATTTCGGACTGACGTAAAACGCGAAAGTGATGGCTCGGTCGGCCAATGCCCGACGTCGCATCCACAAAACCGACCAAGGTCGCAGGGGTTTCCGCCTTGTCCACGCCCTGCCCGGCGACGCATAATCATCGCAACAATGAAGACGGCCGATGGTCGCCGCGTTCACTGGTCGGAAGGGTGGAGGGTACGATGTCCGAGAAGGTTTATGACGTAAGTGCGGAATGGGCCAAGCGCGCCTTCATCGACCAGGCCAAGTACCGCGAAATGTATGCGCGCTCGACCAGCGATCCCAAGGGCTTCTGGGGCGAGCAGGCCAAGCGGCTCGACTGGATTGAGCCTTTCACCAAGGTCGATAACGCCTCCTTCGCGCCGGGCAACATCTCGATCAAATGGTTCGAGGACGGCGTCCTCAACGTCGCCTGGAACTGCATCGACCGCCATCTCGACAAGCGCGGCGACCAGACCGCCATCATCTGGGAAGGCGACGATCCCTCGCAGTCGAAGCACATCACCTATCGCGAGCTGCACGACGAGGTCTGCAAGATGGCCAACGTCCTGCGCACCCGCAATGTCAGCAAGGGCGACCGCGTCACGATCTATCTGCCGATGATTCCGGAAGCGGCCTATGCGATGCTGGCCTGCGCGCGGATCGGCGCGATCCATTCAGTGGTGTTCGCAGGCTTCTCGCCCGACAGCCTTGCCCAGCGCATCACCGATTGCAAATCCAAGATCGTCATCACGGCCGACGAAGGCCTGCGCGGCGGCAAGAAGGTGCCGCTGAAGGCCAATGTCGATGCCGCGATCGCGAAAGCCAGCGGCGTCGACTGGGTCGTCGTGGTCAAGCACACCGGCGCCGCCGTCGACATGAATCCGACGCGCGATTTCTGGTATCAGGACGCGGCTGAGATGGTGACGACGGAATGCCCGTGTGAACCGATGAGCGCGGAGGATCCGCTGTTCATCCTCTACACGTCGGGCTCGACCGGCCAGCCCAAGGGCGTGCTGCACACGTCGGGCGGCTATCTCGTGTTCGCGTCGATGACGCATCAATATGTGTTCGACTATCACGATGGCGATATCTACTGGTGCACCGCCGACGTCGGCTGGGTCACCGGCCACAGCTACATTCTCTATGGACCGCTCGCGAACGGCGCGACCACGCTGATGTTCGAAGGTGTGCCGAACTACCCTGACAATTCGCGATTCTGGAATGTCATCGACAAGCACAAGGTCAACATTTTCTACACCGCGCCGACCGCGATCCGCGCCCTGATGCAAAGCGGCGATGCGCCGGTGAAGAAGACTTCGCGCAAGAGCCTTCGATTGCTGGGCAGCGTCGGCGAGCCGATCAACCCGGAAGCGTGGGAATGGTATTATCGCGTCATCGGCGACGAGCGTTGCCCGATCGTCGATACCTGGTGGCAGACCGAAACCGGCGGCATTCTGATTACGCCGCTGCCCGGCGCGACCAAACTCAAGCCGGGTTCGGCGACCCAGCCATTTTTCGGCGTGGTGCCGGAGATTGTCGACGCCGACGGCAAGGTGCTGGAGGGTGAAACGTCAGGCAATCTGTGCATCGCGCGATCCTGGCCGGGCCAGATGCGCACGGTCTATGGCGATCACGCCCGCTTCGAGCAGACCTACTTCTCGACCTACAAGGGCAAATACTTCACCGGTGACGGCTGCCGCCGGGACGCCGATGGCTATTACTGGATCACCGGCCGCGTCGACGACGTGATCAATGTCTCCGGCCATCGCATGGGCACCGCCGAAGTCGAGAGTTCGCTGGTGGCGCATGACGCGGTGTCGGAAGCCGCCGTCGTCGGCTACCCCCACGACATCAAGGGCCAGGGCATCTACGCCTATGTGACGTTGATGACTGGCACGGAGCCGAGTGACGCGCTACGCAAGGAATTGGTCGCGTGGGTGCGCAAGGACATCGGCCCGATCGCGTCTCCCGACCTGATCCAGTTTGCCCCGGGCCTGCCTAAAACCCGCTCCGGCAAGATCATGCGCCGCATCCTGCGCAAGATCGCCGAGGACGAGCCGGGCAGTCTGGGCGATACTTCGACACTGGCGGATCCCGCCGTGGTGGACGACCTGGTGCAGCATCGCCAGAACAAGAAGGGCGCGGGAGCTTAAGGTTTCCCGCTGGAGGGGCTCATGCGCTTGCGTTTCGGTCGCGCCGCGGCGGCGACACTCATTGTCATATCCGGCATCGGGCTCGCCTCGCCGAGCGCGAGGGCTGCAAATCTCGATGAAGCCTGCGGCGGACCTGACAAAATAACCTGCAATTCGGCGCTGTGGTGCCGGAAGGCGGCCGGACAATGCAGCGCGCCCGACGCGGCGGGGACCTGCGAAAAAGCGCCGGACTTTTGCATGCGGGTGTCCCGACCGGTTTGCGGCTGCAACGGCAAGACCTACCAGAATGAGTGCGACGCGCGGCACGCCAAGGTGGCGGTCGACTATACCGGCGCTTGCAAGAAATCGCCCTCAACGGAAACTGCCCCGGCAGCCAAGCCCGTGGCTAAGAAAAAGAAGAAGGCTCCGAAAGCGAGCAATTAGCCAGAACCGATCGCGACCTTCCCCGAAAGCGAAGTCCACGGGTGTCTCACGACATTGTCAGTGGCAACGTGCCTTAGCCGCGTGTTTCCGGCCGGGTGTTGTTTTCAGGTCATTTACTTTGTTTCGAACATTTTCTTTGTTCCCCCCGTCAAACCAGCCCAAACGCACACGGTGAAAACCGCCTGGTTAATGCATGCGGTTAAAAATGCGTGGGCGGATGAAAGTTTGGACTGGGATATGAGGGCCCGGCAGGGGCGTTGGAAGCAAAGTGGAGAGATTGATGTCGCTGAGGATTGCGGTGGCACTGGCGGCCACCATCGGGGCGGGCGCGTTGATATCGAGTGCGGCCGAGGCGCGGCCGGAAATGGTCGGTGTGCAAGGCGATTACACGCCGGGAACGATCGTGGTGAAAACCAATGAGCGTCACCTTTATCTCATTCTCGACGACGGCCACGCCATGCGGTACCCAGTCGGCGTCGGCAAGGCCGGCAAGCAATGGGCCGGCGTCACCCGCATCAACGGCAAATATCTCAACCCCGCCTGGTCGCCACCGGCCGAGGTCAAGCACGACAAGCCTTCGATCCCGGACGTTATCCCCGGTGGCTCGCCGCAAAATCCGATGGGCGTCGCGGCGATGACGCTGGCGGGTGGAGAATACGCGATCCACGGCACCAACGTGCCCAATTCGGTCGGCGGATTCGTCTCTTACGGCTGCATTCGCATGCTGAACCCGGATATCAGCGATCTCTACCAGCGCGTTTCCGTCGGCACGACCGTCGTCGTGACGCGCTGATCTGGATTTTCCAGGGAATGCAGAAGCCCGCGCATCGGCGCGGCTTCTTTGTCGTAACCCGCGGCCTTGCTTTTGCGGCGCGACCGGATCTTCAAAAATCCGAAGCGATGCCTTTGCTCTCCCAGTCGCCGTAGCGCGTGGGTTCCGGTCCCTTCGGGCCCTGAAATTCCTTGGCCATCGGATGCGCGTTCGCCTCGGCGGCTTTCCGCCGCGCTTCGGCTTCGGCAAGCGCCCGCTTGGCGGCCGGCGACAGCTGCTTGGGTTCCAGCCCTGATGATGCCGCCGTTGACGGCGGCGAAAGATTGTCAGTCATCACTCGGTTTCCGGCTATCCGCACCAAAATACTTCGGTATGAACATCATACTTGAACTGTGAAATCATGAAGGCGATTCTTATATTTGGCATATTCGCATGTCACAGGTGTCTTCTTTCCGGTGACGGCCGAATTCGCTGAATCACCGTCGCTTCTCCCGAGATTGTTCCCGCACCGATGCCTCCTCAACGATTCGCATTGCCATCCGAAGTGCCTGGTCTCGCGGCGCGGCGGATCGCAGCGGATATTCTTGACGGCGTATTGCAAAAGCACCGCACCCTCGACGATCAGCTCGACGGCGCCGGCGCGCATCCCGGGTTGAAAACGCTCTCCGACCGTGACCGCGCCCTGATGCGGCGGCTGGTGGCGACCACCTTGCGACGGCTTGGCACCCTGGGCCATCTGCTGTCGCGGCTGCTCGATCGTGGCGTTCCGACCGACGCGCCGCGGGCGCAGAGCGCGCTTCTGATCGGCGCCGCGCAAATTCTCTGGATGGATGTGCCCGATCATGCGGCTGTCGATCTCTCCGTAAGGTTGGTGCAGTCGGACCGGCGCGCCGCGAAATATGCCGGCCTGGTCAACGCCGTGCTGCGCCGTTGCGCGCGCGAAGGAGCGCCGCTGATCGACGAGGTCAAGTCCGAGAGACTTGATATTGCGCCATGGCTCTTGCAGCGCTGGACCGCCCAGTACGGTGAGGCCGTTGCGCGCGACATCGCCACCTCGATCGGCCATGAGCCCTCGTTCGACATCACCGTGAAGTCCGATGCCGCGCAATGGGCAAGCCGCCTGCATGGCGAAGTGCTGCCGACGGGTTCGGTACGCACGCTGTTGCAGGGCTCGGTGACGATGCTGCCGGGATTCACGGAAGGACAGTGGTGGGTGCAGGACGCTGCCGCCGCATTGCCAGCACGCTTGTTCGGTGACGTCGCCGGCAAAACCATCGCCGATCTCTGCGCCGCACCCGGCGGCAAGACCGCCCAGCTTGCGCAAGCCGGCGCCCAAGTCGTCGCGGTCGATCGCTCGTCAAATCGCATGGCGCGGCTGCGCGACAATCTCGCGCGGCTCGCCCTGAATGCTGAAGCCGTGGTGACCGATGCCGCTGAATGGCAGGGCGGAAATAACAAGGAAGGCTTCGACGGTATCCTGGTCGACGCACCCTGTACCTCGACCGGCACGATCAGGCGTCACCCCGACATCGGCTGGCTGCGGCAGGAGGGCGACATCGCCGCGCTGACGGCGCTGCAGAAGCGATTGCTGCAACGGGCGACCGCGCTGCTGAAGCCGGGCGGGACGCTGGTCTACTGCACCTGCTCGCTGGAGCAGGAAGAAGGCGAACAGGCGGTATCGGCTTTTCTGGCCACCGAATCGTCGATGCGCCGCGTGCCGATCGACGCCGGCGAGGTCGCGGGCCTCACCGAGATCATCACCGCGGATGGCGGTCTGCGTACGCTGCCGTGCCATCTGCCGCGGGACGAGCCCAGGCTGGGCGGGCTCGACGGCTTTTACGCCGCGCGTCTGGTTAAATCCTGATTTTGCACCATATTTGCCTGCCGGGCCGCTGATTCGCGCGGTTTCAAGGTGGTGTCTCGCTGGCGTTTCCGGATTAAAAGGATTCGCAGAGAATCCTCCCCTCAAGGCAACGCTCAGGGCAAGGCGTGTCGGTCGCTCAACGCAGACGTATTTCGACGCTGGTTATGGGCCGCTTCGCGCGGAACGTAGTCGCGCGCGCGAGCGGCGGCTCGGTGGCGCTGGCGCGGCTGTGGCCGGGCCGCACCGATCGCCTCATCATCGCCCCGCACGACCTGCGCACCGCGGATGCCACCCGCGCCGCCGAAATCTATGCCGGCCGCTTTGTGTTCGCGGGCAAGATCGTGACCTGCCATGGACGCTCGATCTTCGATCTCGAGCCACCTTCCGAAGATTGGGAGGTGGCGCTGCTCGGTTTCGGATGGCTGCGGCATTTGCGCGCGGCCGATACCGCGCTGACCCGGGCCAACGCCCGCGCGCTGGTCGATGACTGGATCTCGAACCCGGTCAGCAAACGCGCCGTAGGCCGCCGTGCCGATGTGATGGCCCGCCGCGTGATCTCGCTGCTGTCGCAAGCGCCGCTGGTGCTCGGCGATACCGACGGCAAGTTCTACCGGCGATATTTACGCGGACTGGCGCGCGAGATCCGCTATCTGCGCTACACCATGCTCGACGCGGCGGACGGCGTGCCGCGGCTGCAGGTGCTGATCGCGCTTTGCTACGCCTCGCTCTGCCTCGCCAACCAGGCCGGGCATATCCGCGCCGCCACGCGCAAGCTCTCCGACGAATTGCAGCGGCAAATCCTCCCCGATGGCGGGCACATCTCGCGCAATCCCGGCGCACTGATCGAGCTGTTGATCGACCTGTTACCGCTGCGACAGACCTTCGCCGCCCGCAACATCGCGCCACCGCCGGCGCTGCTGAACGCGATCGACCGCATGATGCCGATGCTGCGCTTCTTCCGTCACGGCGACGGCAGCTTTGCGCTGTTCAACGGCATGAGCAGCGCGCCTTCCGATCTGCTGGCGACGCTGCTCGCTTACGACGATACCCACGGCGTGCCGATGGCGAACATGCCGCACACCGGCTATCAGCGGCTGGACGCCGGCGCGATGACGGTCATCATGGATACCGGTCCGCCGCCGCCGGCGAATGTCAGTCAAGATGCCCATGCCGGCTGCCTTTCGTTCGAATTGTCGGCCGGACCGAGCCGGATCGTCGTCAATTGCGGCATGCCGGCGACCGGCCGCGACAACTGGCGCCCCTTTGCGCGCAGCACAGTTGCGCATTCGACGCTGGCTTATCACGAGACTTCGTCCTGCCAGTTCGTCGAACTCTCGGCCATGAAACGGCTGCTGCAGGGCGCGCCCGTCATCAGCGGTCCCGCCCATGTCGACAGCTATCGCGAGGCCGTCGCCAATGGCGAGCTTTTGACCACGTCGCATGATGGCTATCTCGCGCGATTTGGCGTGGTGCATCGTCGCGTGCTCATGGCCGCGCGTGACGGCTCCAGGCTTGACGGCGAGGACACGCTGTCGCCGGCGCCGGGCGGGCGCATCAAAGGCCGCGACACCGACTACGCGCTGCGGTTTCACCTGCATCCTTCGGTCAAGGCAAGCCGGCTCAGCGACGCGCGCGGCGTGATGCTGGTGCTGCCGAACCGTGACGTCTGGACCTTTGAGGCGCTGGACGACAGGGTCGAGCTGGAAGACAGCGTATTCCTGGCCGGGAACGACGGCCCTCGCCGCACCGCCCAGATCGTGATCCGGCAGCACGCGCTGCACGCCTCCTCGATTCGCTGGAGCTTTGTTCGCTCAGCGGCCTCAGCCTCGACGGCAACGGCCCGGCGCAATGCCCGCCGCGAGCCCGAATTGCCGCTATAAAATTTGCGGCAACAGACCTCGCATGCCGCCACCCCCGGTTTCGTGACCGACAAAACCGTGCTACCGGGCTGGCTTATTCCACAGGACATTAAGCTATGACCGACCATCCGCGCCGCGCAACCCGCGCTTTGCTATCCGTGTCCGATAAATCCGGACTGATCGAATTCGCCCGCGCGCTTTCAGGCCATGGCGTCGAGCTGGTCTCGACCGGTGGCACCGCCAAGGCGATCGCCGCCGCAGGGTTAAAGGTCAAAGACGTCTCGGAACTGACGGGCTTTCCGGAGATGATGGATGGACGGGTCAAGACCCTGCATCCCAAGGTACATGGCGGGCTGCTCGCGATCAGGGACAATGCTGAGCATGCGCGATCGATGAAGGATCACGGCATCGCGCCGATCGATCTTCTGGTCGTCAATCTCTACCCGTTCGAGGCGACCGTCGATAAAGGCGCCGGCTTCGAGGAATGCATCGAGAATATCGACATTGGCGGGCCCGCGATGATCCGCGCGGCGGCCAAGAATCATGACGATGTCGCCGTCGTCGTCGAAGCGCAGGATTATCAGGCCGTGCTCGACGAACTCGCCGCCAACAAGGGCGCGACCACGCTGACGCTGCGCCGCCGTCTCGCCGCCAAGGCCTATGCCCGCACCGCAGCCTATGACGCCGCGATCTCGAACTGGTTCGCATTGCAGCTCAAGACCGATGCGCCGGATTTTCGCGCGTTCGGCGGCCGGCTGATCCAGGCGCTGCGCTACGGCGAAAACCCGCACCAAAACGCCGCCTTCTATCGCACACCCGACAAGCGCCTGGGCGTCGCCACTGCGCGACAATTGCAGGGCAGGGAACTGTCGTACAACAACATCAACGATACCGATGCGGCCTATGAATGCATCGCCGAGTTCGACCCCGCGCGGACGGCGGCTTGCGTCATCGTCAAGCACGCCAACCCCTGCGGCGTCGCCGAGGGCGCCGACCTCGTCACCGCCTACCGTCGGGCGCTGGCCTGCGATTCGACCTCAGCCTATGGCGGCATCGTTGCCGTCAACCGGACGCTGGATGCCGACGCCGCGCGTGCCATCACCGAAATCTTCACCGAGGTGATCATCGCACCCGAGGCGACCGAGGAAGCCATCGCCATCGTCGCGGCGCGGCGAAACCTGCGGTTATTGCTGGCGGGCGGACTGCCCGATCCGCGTGCGAGTGGCCTGACCGCAAAGACCGTCGCCGGCGGCCTTTTGGTACAGAGCCGCGACAACGCGGTTGTTGACGACATGACGCTGAAAGTCGCAACCAAGCGCGCCCCTACTGAAGCCGAACTTCACGACCTTAAATTCGCGTTCCGCGTCGCAAAGCACGTCAAATCGAACACCATCATCTACGCAAAGGATCTTGCCACCGTCGGCATCGGCGCGGGCCAGATGAGCCGGGTCGATTCCGCACGCATCGCCGCGCGCAAGGCGCAGGATGCGGCGAACGAATTGAAGCTCGCCGAGCCGCTGACCAGGGGCTCCGTCGTCGCCTCGGACGCGTTCTTTCCGTTCGCCGATGGCATGCTGGCCTGCATCGAGGCCGGCGCCACCGCCGTGATCCAGCCCGGCGGGTCAGTCCGCGATGACGAAGTCATCAAGGCCGCCGACGATCACGGCATCGCGATGGTGCTTACCGGAGTGCGGCATTTCCGGCATTGATATAGGGACGTCATTCCGGGGCGATGCAGCACATCGAACCCGGAATCTCGCGCCGTATCACGACGTGCAATGGTGCATCCGGGAATGACGGTAACTAATCCCGCACCCGCGCCAGCAGCGCCAATCCCGTTACGAAAAACAACACCAGCACCGCCATCCCGGCCTTCTGGCTTTCCGTCACTGCCGTGATGATTCCGATCAGCAGCGGCCCGACGAACGACGTCACCTTTCCAGTCAGCGCGAACAGCCCAAAATACTGCGCGATGCGGTCTTTCGGCGCGATCCTGATCAACAGCGAGCGCGACGCCGCCTGCAAGGGAGCGCCGACCGCGCCGATCAGGCATCCGAGCACGAGATAGGCGCGCTCCGCGGCTGACGCGAACAGCGCGCCACCCGGCACTGGCGGCGTCACCTGGACGAACAGCACGCTGTCCTTGTCGACGAGCAGAATCCCCACGATCGCAAGCAGCAGGATCAGCATGCTGCCGGCGATCACATATTTCGGCCCTAACGCATCATCGAGTTTACCGCCGAGCCATCCGCCCAACGTGCCGGCGATCGCGAGAATGATGCCGAAGGTGCCAATCTCAATCGTGTTCCAGCCGAACGTGCCGGCGGCATAGATGCCACCGAACGCAAACAGCGAAACCAGCCCATCGGTATAGATCATGTTGGCGAGCAGAAACGCCGCCATCGACTTCCGATGCGGCAATTCGCGCAATGTATCGCGCAGTTCAACCAGTCCCTTGCGCAGCGCATCGCGCAAGCCGCGTTTGGCGGGATAATCGGGCGTCCACAAAAACATCGGCAGCACGAAGATGACGAACCAGATCCCGGTCAAAGGACCGGTAATGCGATCGCCCTGATGCGTGACGGGGTCGAGACCGAACAGCGGCTTGAACCCGAACAATGTGCGTCCGCTCTCGGGACTGGCCGCGAGAAAACCGAGCACGAGGACGAGGCTCACGATGCCGCCGATATAGCCGGTGGCCCAGCCGGTGCCGGACAGGCGCCCGATTTTGTCCGGCGGCACCAGCGTCGGCATCATCGCATTGTTGAAGACGGTGGCGAATTCAACACCGACGGTCGCGATCCCGTAGGCGAGCAGCAGTGGGGGAATGACGCTGACATCGCCGGGCTTCCCAAACCACATCAGGCAGGAGCCGATCACCAGCAGCGCGCCGAATGCCGCGATCCATGGCTTGCGGCGGCCGCTGGCGTCCGCCACCGCGCCCAGCACCGGCGACATCAGCGCGATCAGCAGACCCGCGGCCGCGGTCGCAAAACCCCACAGCGACTGGCCGCTTGCGGGATCGGCAGCGATATGAGTCGCGAAATAGGGTGCGAACACGAAAGTGGTGATCAGCGTAAAATAAGGCTGCGCCGCCCAATCGAAGAAAATCCAGCTGATGACCGCGGCACGCGGGGGATAATTCATCATCGCGCTGCCTGCGTCCGTGGTTGTGATCGCCATGCCCGAAATATCCTGCCTGGTCACGAGGAGGCGTTTTGCCTGCCGGAGTCGAACCCATATAGCATTGGGCACTGCAACGGCCGTATCTCGTTAACCCGAGGCAAAATTTTGATGACCTATGCCTTGCCGACTCCCTCGCCGATTTGGCGCCGAATCATCGCGGGTGTGCTGCTCACCGCCGCGTTTTGTCTGCCCGCGGCCGCCCAGGAGCAGCATCGTGGCTTTTATACGCCGCCCGCCGCCGGCACCGTGCACGCCATCGCCGCCGAACACGGCATGGTGGTCGCACAGGAGAAGATCGCGGCGCGGATCGGCGCCGACGTGCTGAAGCGGGGCGGCAACGCGGTCGATGCCGCGGTGGCGACCGGTTTCGCGATGGCCGTGACCTATCCGCGCGCAGGAAACATCGGCGGCGGCGGTTTCATGGTCATTCACTCGGCCGAACGCCACGAGGATATCGCGATTGACTATCGTGAGACCGCGCCGGCTGCGACAACGTCCACGATTTTTTTGGGGCCGGATGGCAAGCCCGATCCGGCAAAGTCGCGCGACTCCGCGCTCGGCATCGGTGTCCCCGGCACCCCGGCGGGACTGGCGCTGGCGCTGGAAAAATACGGCTCGGGAAAATTCACGCTGGCGGACGTGCTGCGACCGGCGATTGATCTCGCGCGCAACGGCGTCGTCCTCGCCGACGACAGCGCCGATACACTGCCGGACTGGTATCGGCGGCTGGCGCGCTGGCCTGCATCGGCAAAAATCTTTTCCCGCGCCGACGGCACCTCACTGCGCGAAGGCGACACGCTGGTGCAGACCGATCTGGCGGCAACGCTCACAGCGATTGCCGAGCAAGGCACGCGCGGATTTTACCAAGGTCCTGTTGCTGAAAAGCTGGTCAAAGGGGTTCGCGACGCCGGCGGCATCATGACGTCGGATGATCTCAAATCCTACCAGGCCGTGATCCGCGCTCCCGTGCGCGGCAGCTATCGCGGCTATGACATCATATCTATGCCGCAGCCATCTTCAGGCGGCGTCGTGCTGCTGGAGACCTTGAACATCCTCGAGGGCTTTCCGATGGCCGAGATGAAGCAGGGCTCCGCCCCCTCGCTGCACCTTTTGATCGAGGCGATGAAGCGCGCTTATGCCGATCGTGCGCGTTATCTCGGCGATCCCGCCTTCGTCAACGCACCGGTCGCGACGCTGATTTCAAAGGATTACGCGGCCAAGCAGCGCGCCGGCATCGACCCCGACCGCGCAACCCCATGGAAGGATGCGCTGTCGGCGCCGCCGCACGAAGGTGACAACACCACCCATTTCTCAGTCGTCGACAGCAAGGGCAACGCGGTCAGCAACACCTATACGCTTAATTTCAGCTACGGCGTCGGCCTGGTCGCGGAGGGCACTGGCGTTTTGCTCAACAACGAGCTTGACGATTTCACCGCGGCGCCCGGCGCCTCCAACGCCTATGGCCTGGTCGGATTTGAAGCCAATCTGCCGGGTCCGGGAAAGCGTCCGTTGTCGTCGATGTCGCCGACCATCGTGCTGAAGGACGGCAAGCCGGTGCTGGTGACGGGCTCGCCCGGCGGCAGCCGCATCATTTCCACCGTGCTGCAGGTGATCGTCGATGTGCTCGACTATCACATGGACGTCGAAGCAGCGGTCGCGGCGCCAAGGCTGCATCATCAATGGCTGCCGGATGAAGTCCGGATCGAGCGCGGTTTCCCTGATGACGTCATCGCGGCGCTGAAGGCCAGGGGACACAAGGTGGTTGAACCGATGGGCCAGACCTCGGCCAATTCGATCGCCGTAACGGACAACGGATTGCTCGGCGCTCCCGATCCCCGCACCCGGGGCTCGGAAGCGGCGGGAGAGTAGACCGGTCGCGATCTGCCGATTTGCCTGACGACGGCATTGCCGATCGGGATCAATTTGGCGTAATCCGCCCAAGCTGGTCGCTGGAAGTACGCGCCGGTCATGGATTTTCCGAGGAAACACGTCATCATGAGCAGCACCACCGGGCCGTCGGGCGCAATCCAAACCGCTGAAATCGAAGATTCCAGCCTGCTGGCGTTTTACCGCGACATGAAGCTGCCGGAGCGGCGGACGTTTTGGGCTTGCGCCGCGGGCTGGGCGCTCGACGGCATGGATTTCATGATCTATCCGCTCGTGATCGGTACCATCATCACGATGTGGAAGGTCGATGCGGGGACGGCCGGCCTTGCCGGTACCGTCACGTTGCTCGCCTCCGCCGTTGGCGGCTGGCTCGGCGGCTACCTGGCGGACCGCATCGGCCGGGTCAAAACCCTGCAGCTGACGATCCTGTGGTTTTCGGTTTTCTCGCTGGTCTGCGCCTTCGTGCAGAATTTCGACCAGCTGCTGATCGCCCGTGCGCTGCTGGGCCTGGGTTTTGGCGGCGAATGGGCCGCGGGCGCGGTGCTGATGGGCGAGTCGATCCGGCCGCAGTACCGGGGGCGCGCGGTCGGCTCGGTGCAATCCGGCTGGGCCGTCGGCTGGGGCCTGGCGGTGCTGTCGCAGGCGGTTCTGTTCTCGTATTTGCCGGCGGAGACCGCATGGCGCTGGATGTTCGCCGTCGGCGCATTGCCGGCACTCCTGGTGTTTTTCCTGCGCCGCTATGTGGAAGAGCCGGAGATCGCCGCCGCCACCCTCGCCAAACAGAATGCGAGTGGCGAGCGCCCGGGGCTTGCAGAGATCTTCAAGGGTCCGATTCTCAAGACCACCATTCTGGCGTCGCTCGCGGTGACCGGATGTCAGGGTGGCTATTACGCGATCACCTTCTGGGTGCCGCGCTTCCTCACCACCGAACGCAAACTTTCGGTCGTGAGTTCGACCGGTTATCTTTCCGCTTTGATCATCGGCTCGTTCGTCGGCTATCTCGTCGGCGCCTGGCTTGCCGACAAGATCGGCCGGCGCAAGCTGTTTTTGTATTTTTCTCTCGGCGCCATCGCCGTCATCATCGCCTATACGCAACTGCCGCTGACCAATGAGATCCTGTGGGTGCTGGGCTTCCCGCTCGGCTTCTTCGCTTCGGCTTATTTCTCGGGCGTCGGCGCATTCCTGACCGAGCTCTATCCGACGCGGCTGCGCGGATCGGGCCAGGGCTTTTGCTACAATTTCGGACGCGGCATCGGCGCGCTGTTTCCATTCCTGGTCGGCGCCCTCTCGACCACGACATCGCTCGCCAACGCCATCGCGATTTTCGCGGTCGCGGCTTACGGCCTGTTTTTCCTGGCGGCATTTGCGTTGCCGGAAACCCGCGGCCGGATCCTGCACGCGGATACCTAGGGTCAACATAGACAGAATAGAATCGGAGATCGTCCAATGGCATCGCTCAAAGGCAAGACGATATTCGTATCGGGCGGCAGCCGCGGCATCGGGCTTGCGATTGCGTTGCGCGCCGCGCGTGATGGCGCCAATGTCGCGATCGCCGCGAAAACAGCCGAGCCGCATCCGAAGCTCAAAGGCACGATCTACACCGCTGCCGACGAGATCCGTGCCGCCGGCGGCAAGGCGTTGCCCATTATCTGCGATATCCGCGAGGAGGCGCAGGTGATATCGGCGGTCGACCAGACCGTCGCTGAATTCGGCGGCATCGATATCTGCGTCAACAACGCCAGCGCCATCAGTCTCACCAATTCGCAGGCAACCGACATGAAGCGGTTCGACCTGATGATGGGCATCAATACCCGCGGCACTTTCATGGTGTCGAAATATTGCATCCCGCATCTGAAGAAGGCCGGAAACCCGCACATCCTGATGCTGTCGCCGCCGCTCGACATGAAGGCAAAATGGTTCGAGCACTCCACCGCCTATACGATGGCGAAGTTCGGCATGAGCATGTGCGTGCTTGGTCTGTCGGGTGAGCTGAGAGCAGCCGGGGTTGCGGTCAATGCGCTGTGGCCGCGTACGACGATCGCCACCGCCGCGGTCGGCAACCTCCTGGGCGGCGACGCCATGATGCGCGCAAGCCGCACGCCGGAGATCATGGGCGACGCCGCCTATGCCATCTTCACAAAGCCATCACGCGAATTCACCGGGCAATTCTGCATCGACGACAAGGTGCTTTACGACAGCGGCGTACGCGACTTTGAGCCCTACCGCGTCGATCCGTCCGTTGCGCTGATGTCGGATTTCTTCGTGCCCGATGACGACGTGCCGCCGCCCGGTGTCACGGTGCAGCCGCTGCCGTCCGTCGGCGGCGCGCAGAAACCGCGCTAGCTCTCGTCAGCGCCCGACGGTATAGGGTCCGCCTTTTTCCAGCGCTCGCTTGTAGGCCGAGCGGGCGTGAATGCGGTCGAGAAACGCCATCGCTTTGGGATGACCGAGCTCGAGTCCGGCGCGCGCCGCGGCGGCTTCGAGCGGAAAGCTCATCTGGATATCGGCAGCGGTGAATTCATTGCCCGCGAACCATTCGCTGTTGCCGAGTTCACTTTCCCAGAACGCCATGTGCTGCTTGAGTTGTGGATTGACCAGCGCGGTCAGCGCCTGATTGGAAACCTTGCGCACCAGCGGCCGCAGCAGCGCCGGTGCACGCTTCGGCATCAGCGTGAACAACAGCTTCAACAAAAGCGGCGGCATCGCCGAGCCTTCCGCATAATGCAGCCAATAGGTGTAGCGCAGCCGTTCCGGCGTTTTGGGCGGCGGAATCAGCCGGCCCTCGCCATAGGTGTCGATCAGATATTCGGCGATCGCGCCGGACTCCGCGATGGTGTTGCCGTTGTCGGTGATGACAGGTGATTTTCCAAGCGGATGGATCGCGCGGAGTTCCGCCGGCGCGCGCATGTCGGGCTGACGCTGATAGCGGACGATCTCGTAGGGAACACCAAGCTCTTCCAGCAACCACAGCACGCGTTGCGAGCGGGAATTGTTGAGATGATGAACAGTGAGCATGGCAATTCCCCCAAGCGTTTTCGATGAGTTCTGCTCGTAGCAGCGGTTGTCACGGTTGGCGATTGGACTGGGGTCGGATGCCACCGATCCCTCGGGGCCGACTTTCTAATATTTACCCGGGTGATATTGACATTTTAATTTACCCGGGTAAATTATATGAGACGTCAATATCAGGATATTGCAATGGCTCAAGCTGTTTCCACTTCGTTTACTGCCTTTTCCGGCCATCAGCGGCTGGTTTCAGGCCCACTGGCCGAGGTTGCACTCGCGGTGATGAAGGCTTCAGGAAGCGCCGCTGCGGAGCCTATCGTCATCTTTGACGATGCCACCGGCCGCTCGATCGACCTCAATCTTCGCGGCACCGAGCGAGAGGTGGTGGCACGCTTGCCTCAGCCGCCTTCGAACCTGGAAACACCGGTCGACGAGCTTTCCGCGCCGGAGCCGCGTGGGCGCGGGCGGCCGAAACTTGGCATTGTGGCCCGCGAAGTCACGCTACTGCCCAGGCATTGGGAGTGGCTGGGGACACAGCCCGGCGGCGCGTCGGTCGCGCTGCGAAAACTGGTTGAGGAAGCGCGTCGTTCGAGCGGCGACCGCGACCGTAGCCGTGCCGCGAGAGACGCAGCCTATTATTTCATGTCGACGATGGCGGGCAATCTGCCGGACTTCGAGGAAGCGTCGCGGGCTTTGTTCGCGGACGACCGGCGACGGTTTGTCAGCCTCATTGCGGGCTGGCCTGGCGATATCCGCGACCACATCGTCAGGCTTGCCTTTAATGATCACGTCGAACCAGCTTCCGCGTGATCGCGGCGCTCCGCTGTACTGCAGGCCTTTGGAAGTCGCGTATCGCGCCGGGCCACAATATTACGATCGTCATAAAATAGTGGACGCGCCACACCCGCTGCGCCACAATATCCCGGAAAAGAAACAGGGAGGCAGTTTTGACTCGGACAAGCCCGCAATTCATGTTCGATTTCGGCAGCCCCAACGCGTTCCTTAGCCACGAGGCCATTCCGGCGATCGAAAAGCGCACCGGCGTGAAGTTCGAATATGTGCCGATTCTACTCGGCGGCATCTTCAAGGCCACCAACAACAAATCCCCGGCGGAAACCCTTGCCGGCGTCAAGAACAAGCCCGCGTTCTATGCGCTGGAGACCGAACGCTTCGTGAAGCGCTTCGGGGTCAAACCCTACACCTGGAATCCGTTCTTTCCGGTCAACACCCTCAATCTGATGCGTGCCGCCGTCGCCGCGCAATTGGAGGGCGTATTCGAGCCATACATCGAGGCGGCGTTTCATCATATGTGGAGCGAGCCAAAGAAAATGGACGATCCGGACGTGGCGGCCAAGGCCCTGACGGCGTCCGGCCTCGATGGGGCAAAGCTGCTCGCACGCGCACAGGAACCCGAGGTCAAGGCCAGGCTGATCGCGAACACCCAATCGGCGGTCGAACGCGGCGCGTTCGGCTCGCCGACCTTCTTCGTCGGCAAGGAGATGTTTTTCGGCAAGGAGCAGCTGCGCGAAGTCGAGGAATTGATCTCGGGGAAGTGATAGCGGCGCCGAAGGCTTTAGCGTATTCGCGGGACGCCACGGCGGAGCCAAGTGCAGCGCCTGGACATTCGAGCTGGAGATACGTCCGTTCGGAGAAAAGTGGTAATTTGGCGAGTGCCGGATGGTGAGCCGCGAATGGAAGCTTCCCGTTCGCTATTCGCCACCCGGTACCCGCCCTCAAGCAACAACAAAAGGACTGAACAATGCGTATTCTCGTGGTCGGTGCCGGTGCGATCGGCGGATATTTCGGTGGCAGATTGTTGCAGGCCGGTGGCGATGTAACTTTTCTGGTCCGGCCACGACGTGCGTCTGAACTCGCCTCCGCGGGCCTTGTGATCAAAAGCCCCAACGGCGATGTAACGCTGAAAAATCCCCCGGCCGTTCAGGCCGACAAGCTCGCTGAAAAGTTCGACGTCGTCCTGTTGAGCTGCAAGGCGTTCGATCTCGAGGACGCGATCAAGTCATTCGCGCCGGCCGTCGGTCCCCAAACATCCATCATCCCGCTGCTCAACGGCATGCTGCACCTCGACGTGCTCGACAACAAGTTCGGAAGCGAGCGCGTGCTCGGCGGCCTCTGCGCGATCGCGGTCACGCTCAACGACAAGCGCGAAGTGGTGCAGCTGCAACCGATGCAGTCGCTCACTTTCGGCGAGCGCGACGGCAAAATGTCGGACCGGGTTCGCGCCATCGCCAAGGTCTTCGCCAGCGGCAATTTCGGCTCGGTCGCCAGCGAAGTCATCATTCAGGAAATGTGGGAGAAGTGGGTGTTCCTGGCCTCACTCGCTGCCTCGACCAGCCTGATGCGCACATCGATCGGCAATATCCTGGCTGTGCCGGGCGGCCGGGATTTCATTCTCGGCATGCTTGATGAATGCACCGCGGTCGCAACCGCCGCGGGCAGCGCTCCTCGCGCGCCGTTTCTGGAGCGTGCGCGCGGGATGTTGACCACCGAGGGATCGCAGATGACGGCATCAATGTTCCGCGACATCAAGGTAGGCGCGCCAGTTGAAGCCGATCACGTGATCGGCGACCTGACCGCGCGCGGAGATGCCGCCAAGGTGCCGGTGCCAAAGCTGCGGATCGCTTACACCCATCTCAAGGCGTATGAGAAGCAACGGGGGTGAGGTTCACACATCCGCGATTCCCTCGAGATGGCCGGGCTTGATCCGGCCATCCACGTCTTGAGGCTACTCAAGCAGGTACCGCAAATAAGTTTACGCAGTCTGCGCAACGCAGACTGCTATGGCCGGGCAGGACCGTCTGGTCAGATTATCGTGTCTCACAAATGCGCGAGATAATGCGCGAGCGCGGTGATTTCCTCGTCGCTCAAGGGATAGGCGACATCCGTCATCGCAGCTCCCGCGCCGCCGGTCCGTACGCCTGATTTATAGTCGTGCAGCGCCTTGACGAGAACTTCCTCGCGCTGGCCGGCGAGGCGGGCAACGGCCTTCGTTCCCGCATATGAATCGGTATGGCAGGATGCACAGCGCCGGCCAACGGCAGCCTGCGCGCCCTTCTTCGACAGATCGGGGTTGTCGTCGGGCTTTGCATTTTTCGGCGGGGTAAGCGAAGCAAAGTAAGCGCCGAGAATGCGAATATCTTCATTACTGATCTGTTCGGCGATCGGCTGCATCTGCTCGTTCTTGCGCGCACCGCCGCGGAAGAAAACCAGTTGCCACTGAATGAACTGATCCTGCTGGCCGGCCAGCGATGGAATGTTCTCGGTTTGCGAAATGCCGTTATCGCCATGGCAGCCGGCGCATATTTCGGCCTTTTCCTTGCCGGCGGCTACGGCGTCGGCCGCGCGAGCGCTCACCATCGGCGCCAGTCCCAGGGCGAGGCCGCACCATGCATACAAGGCGAACCGACTGCGCATGTCTGAAATTCCCATTCCGTACGCCAGAAAACAAAGGGCTGCGGTTGCCTGTTCAAGCAGCCGCAGCCCTCGAATGTTCCGCGCTTACTTCTTGCTATAGCTGATGCGATAGATCGCACCGGCCCAATCGTCAGCGACGAGGATCGAACCGTCCTTGGCCAGAATGATGTCGTCCGGCCGGCCGAGATAGCCCTGGTCGCCTTCGATCCAGCCCGATGCGAACACTTCCTGCTTGGGATTCTTGCCGTCGGGACCGACGATCACGCGCACGATCCGGCCGCCCTGATATTTATGCCGGTTCCAGGAGCCGTGTTCGGCGATCAGGATGTTGTCCTTGTAATCGGCGGGGAACTGGTCGCCGGTATAGAACTTCATGCCGAGCGGAGCCACATGCGCACCGAGCTTGAGCACTGGCGGGGTGAATTCCGAGCATTTGTGGCCCATCGCAAACTTCGGATCGGGGGTGTCACCCTGATGGCAATAGGGATAGCCGAAATGCTCGCCGAGCCGCGAGATCATGTTGAGCTTGTCGCTCGGCATGTCGTCGCTCATCCAGTCGCGCGCGTTTTCGGTGAACCAGTACTTGCCGGAGCGTGGATCGACATCGCCACCGACGCTGTTGCGAACACCGAGCGCCACCAGTTGGGCATTGCCGGTCTTGGGATCGACGCGGCGGATCTGTGACACGCTGGTCGGCGGAATGCCGATGTTGAAGGGAGGTCCGAACGGAATGTAGAACCAGCCCTCTTTGTCCTGCGCCAGATATTTCCAGCCGTGCGCCGCGTAGGACGGCATGTCGTCATAGACCACGGTGCCGTCGCCAAGCTTGTCAAGATTGGCTTCCGCATTGTCATACCTGATCAACTTGTCGACCGCGATGACGTAGAGCGCGCCGTCCTTGAACGCGAGACCGGTGGGCATGTTCAGGCCCTTGAGAATGGTCTTGACCTCTTTCTTGCCGTCCTTGTCGGTGATGGCGTAGACGTTGCCGAGACCGAACGAGCCGACGAACAGCGTGCCCTTGTCGCCCCAGGCCATCTGCCGTGCAGCCAGCACCCCGGGTGCGTAGACTTCAATCTTGAAGCCCGGCGGCAACTTGATCTTCTTGACCAGCGAAGCGAGTTCCGCTTCCGATGCGCCGGTCGGCGGACCAGATGGCGGCGCCAAGCCCTTTTGCGCTTCGGTTTCATCGCCGAGGAACCAGTCGTCCGGCGGATGCGTCCAGAATTCCTTGGTGCCCGACTGATAGCTGTGGAGCTTTTGCTGGGCGTTGACCTGGCCGGCCCCCGCAACAAAAGCAATTGCTGCGAGTGCTAGAACAGATCGATTGAGCGTCGATTTCATCGCGTCACTCCCTATGCGGCCAATGCGGCTGCTTGCGTTATTTATTTTGAAGGCTTCGAGAGATGAAGTTTGGTCTGGGTGAGATGATCAGACAGGAAAATGTTAGCACATTCATTGCGGGAGAGAAGCGTGCACCGCGCAGCTTCGCAACGCTCCAACAAATTTGAGAAGAAATTTCTCTACCCGGATTTCGTTCGAGACGATTTTGTGCTCGCTGCACTGCGGAATCGTTGCGAATACTTTGGGCAGCCAACGAGCTCGACCGCGCAGCGACGTATTCCGATAGCCATAACGCTGCATGATCCGGCAGCGGTCCCGGCGAGATCGAAGCATGGCATCACGTTGTGCAAAACGAAAAGCCCGCCGATAGGGCGGGCCTTCGTCAAAAACTGTGCCATGAGAAATCTGGAGCGGGCGAAGGGATTCGAACCCTCGACCCCGACCTTGGCAAGGTCGTGCTCTACCCCTGAGCTACACCCGCATCCGAGAAAGTGGCGGCGATCGCTCGCCGGCAACTGGCAGAGCTATGCCAAATGTGACCCATGAATGCAACAGCCGCGCGCAGCGCCGGATCGGCTTTCAGCTCCGATATCGGTTGTAAAACGTCGAATCCGTCCGAAATGGCGCGATTGGGTGTCAAATAGTTGCTTATGGCGCCGATCGGCACGTCGTCGGGTCGCCCGCGGCCGGGGTGATTTTGCCGGCTTCAAGGCGATCGGGGTAATCGCAGGGTAGGGGTGCGACGATTTTGGGAGGCGATTGAAATTTGCAGGCAACCCGCCACTTAGGGGGTGAGAACTTCTGAACCACCGGGCTGGGCCGTGCTAGAACAGGCTCAAACCTTCAGACATCAGACGAGGATCCCGTGACGATAGTTGAGCAGGGCAGCGGACCGGCGCCACAGGCGGCGTCCGATCTGATCAAGGAAACGACCACCCAGACGTTCGTGAAGGATGTGATCGAGGAGTCAAAGCGCCAGCCGGTGCTGATCGACTTCTGGGCACCGTGGTGCGGCCCTTGCCGCCAGCTCACGCCGATCATCGAAAAGGCGGTCCGCGCCGCCAACGGCAAGGTCAAGCTGGTCAAAATGAACATCGACGAACATCCTGCGATTCCAGGCCAGATGGGAATCCAGTCGATCCCGGCCGTGATTGCGTTCGTCAATGGCCAGCCCGCCGATGGCTTCATGGGCGCAGTCCCGGAAAGCCAGGTCACGGCCTTCATCAATAAACTGACAGCAGGCATGCCGGACGCCGGCGAGCCCAATATCGCGGAAATCCTGCAGGAGGCCGACGCCGTTCTGGCTGAGGGCGATCCGGCCGCGGCGGCGCAAATCTATGCCGAGGTGCTGGCGGCCGATGCCACCAATATCGCGGCGCTCGCGGGACTTGCGAAATGCTATGTCGCGACCGGCGCCATCGAGCAGGCCAAGCAAACGCTCGCGATGGTCCCGGAATCGAAGCGCAATGACGCCGCCGTGAAGGCGGTGCAGGCATCGCTCGATCTGGCCGAGCAGGCCGCTTCCGTCGGTCCAGTGACCGAGCTGGAACAGAAAGTCGCCGCAAACCCGCTCGATCATCAGGCGCGCTTCGATCTGGCGACGGCGCTCAACGCCAGCGGCAAGCGCGCTGAAGCAACCCAGCATCTGCTCGAAATCGTCAAGCGCGACCGCAAATGGAACGATGACGGCGCCCGCAAGCAGCTCATTCAGCTCTTCGAGGCCTGGGGCGGCGCGGATGAAGCCACCGTCGAGGGACGAAAGCGGCTATCGACGATATTGTTCTCGTAAACCCCTGCGCTAACCCGGGGACCTCAACATGCCCATCAATGCCGAATATCGCGGGCCCGGCGAGCTCCCTGAGGTGATTCCGGTGTTCCCGCTGCCCGGCGCGCTGTTGCTGCCGCGCGGCCAGATGCCGCTCAACATTTTCGAGCCGCGTTATCTGGCAATGGTGGACGACTCCTTTCGCGACGGCCACCGGCTGATCGGGATGATCCAGCCCGATGCAACCCATTCGCGCAACGAGGCCAAACCGGCGCTGTTTCGCGTCGGCTGCGTCGGCCGCATTACCCAGCTCGCCGAGTCCGGCGACGGCCGTTACATCCTCGAGCTGACCGGCATCGCGCGTTTCAAGGTGATCGAGGAAATCGAGGCGCTGACCCCCTATCGGCAATGCAAGGTGGATTATTTCCCCTACGTCGACGATTTCACCGCGCGCAAAGGCGAGGAGGCCGTCAATCGCGAGGCGCTGCTCGAGGTGCTGACTGATTTTCTCAAAGTGAACAATCTCAAGGTCGATTGGGAAGGCGTCGAGAGCGCACCGAACGAAGCACTCGTCAACGCACTGGCCATGATGTCGCCCTACGGGCCGCCGGAAAAGCAGGCCATGCTGGAAGCGCCCGATCTGAAGACCCGCGCCGAGATCCTGATCGCGGTCACGGAAATGGACCTGGCAAAGAAACGCACCAGCGGTGATCCCCCGCTGCAATAAGGACCCTGCCTTGAACTGAGATCCGACATTCGGTGCAAGCTCGTGTCATCGCCAAAGGAAATCGAAGTCAAGCTGCAGCTGCCATCCGCAAGTCCCGCGCGCCTTCGCCGGGTGCCGCTGCTACGCAAGATCAACGGCTCCACGCGGAAAGAGAATCAGGTCTCGGTCTATTTCGACACAGGACGCCTGAAGCTCAGAAACAGCGGCCTGACCTTGCGCGTCCGGCATGTTGGCGATCGCTATATTCAGACCATCAAATCCGATATTGGAGAATTGTTCGAGCGCGGAGAATGGGAAACCGAGATCCGGAGCGACTGGCCGGATTTGAAACAGGCCGACGCGTCCGCGCTCCAGCCGTTGGACATCAAGAGACTGCGCAAGCAATTGCGGCCGGTGTTCGAAACGCGGGTGCAGCGCACGACCTATCCTCTCACCGGCAAGGACTGCGACATCGTGTTGACGATCGATCGCGGCGAAATCGACGCCGGCGATAGCACGCTGCCGCTCTGCGAGGCGGAACTGGAGCTGAAGCAAGGCGACAGAGCGCGTTTGTTCGAGTTCGCTATTGCCTTTGCACGCGCCACTTCGGCCGAGCTTGCGATCAAAAGCAAGTCGCAACGCGGCTACGAGCTTCTCGCCGGCGACGGCGTATCAGCCGTAAAAGGCGATGAAGTTGAGATCGCGCCGGGTACGCCGGCAAAAACGGCATTCCAATCGATCGCATCTGCATGCCTCAAGCAGATTGTCGCCAACAAACCGGCCATCCTTGCCGGCGATCCCGAAGGCATCCATCAAATGCGCGTCGGATTGCGCCGCCTGCGCGCGGCAATCTCGTTATTTTCGGCTATCGTTACCGACGCGAAGACGCCCGGCATCAAGACGGGGCTGAAATGGCTCACCAACGAACTTGGCCCCGCGCGCGAATTCGAGGTTTTCCTGACCAGGGTGGTGGCTCCGCTCGGAAAACAACATGCACGACTGACCGGAATGCGAAGCCTGTCCCACGATCTGGCAGAGCGGCGCGAGGCCGCCATTGCGCGCGCATTAGCGGCCGTTTCATCGAAGCGATTTCGTGAGCTGACACTGAACTGCGCTGCATGGCTGGAAGTTGGCGACTGGCGCGAGCCACGAAACGCGGCGTTGCGCGAGCGCGGCGATAAACCGATCGAGACGGTGGCCCGGGCGCAACTCAAACGGCGCTGGAAGAAGATTCGCAAACGCGGCCGCCAGTTGGCAAAACTCGATCCGCACGCGCGGCACAAGCTTCGAATCCAGGTCAAAAAACTGCGTTACGCGACGGAATTCTATAAAACGGTGTTTTCAGGAAAAAAGAGGGAAAAGCGCAACGCGGCCTTTCTTGCGGCCTTGAAGGATATGCAGGATTGTTGCGGCGAATTGAACGACATCTTCGTGCATGAGAAACTTACCGCCGGGATCGCCGAGGCTCCGCAACCGGCCCGATCGTCCCGGCGCGTGTTCGCTGCCGGACTGCTGATCGGGCACGAAGAAGCACGGTTCGAACCGGTACTCGCCGCCGCAGAGCACGCCTTCAGCGTTTTCGAGAAATTAAACCCATACTGGGATTAGGCGGCGCGCAGACTGCCGGCGCAGCTAATAACCGGCGACGGCCAGCGCAACGACCGCGCTTAGCGCCAGCCATCCAAAATGCCGGCCGCGCATCGCCCAGGCATTGCAGATCGCGCCAAACGCAAACACGCAGGCGAGCGTCGCGATGATCCAGTGCCGCGCCGGTTCCGACGCCATCCACGGCGCGGCGATCAGCAATACGCCGCCGCCGATCCATGCCACCGTGCCGGCCTGCCAGACCAGCCGGATCAGGGTCCGCAACCGCTCAGGCTCGATGCGGGCGCGCGCGAACACCTTGGTTTCGCCGAGCACGCCGTGGATCAGCGCCACCGCAATCGCGGCCAGACCCGAACATTGCAGCAACAGATCGCGCATCTGACGCCTCCATACAGCACTGTATGGCTTGGTATGACAGGCCTATTGGCCGCTGTCAATACAGTAGTGTATGGTGACTTGTCACAGGGAAGATTCATGGCCGATCAACTTTCCGCAAAAGACTGGCTCGATCAGGGCCTCAGGACGCTGGCCCGCAGCGGCTTCACCGCGCTGAAGGCCGAGCCGCTGGCGAAAGCGATGGGGGTGTCGCGCGGCAGCTTCTACTGGCACTTCGCCGATGTTGGCGCCTACCACGCCGCGATCCTCAAGCATTGGCGCAACGTCGCCGCCGAGCAGATCATTGCCGATCTCGAGCGCTCGTCCGATCACGACGACCCGTTGCCGCTGCTGCTGCGCCGGGCGTTCGGCGGCAGGCTGGCGCTGGAGCGCGCGGTGCGCACCTGGGCCACGTTCGACCCGGCGGCTCGCGCAGCCGTGCAGGCCATCGACCGGCGCCGGCTGAGTTACGTGGAAAGCCTGCTTAGGGCACCCGGCCTGGCGGCGGAAGTGGCCCGCGCCCGCGCCCAGATTCTTTACTGGGCGTTTGTCGGCTTTGCGCTTTCGGACAAACCGTTGCCACAGGCAAAACAGACGGCCGTACTCGACGAACTGCTCCGGATCACGTCGCGATGACCGTCGCCCGGCGACATGTCCGGAGCGAATATGCTACAGGGGCAAATGACCAAGCCGGAGACCCAAGCATGACATCCCCGCCCGAGCGTCTTGAAGGAACTGTCGATCCCAAGCTTTTGGAAATTCTGGTTTGTCCGATGACCAAGGGTCCGCTTGAATTCGATGCGACGCGGCAGGAATTGATCTCGCGCTCGGCCAAGCTTGCTTATCCAATCCGCGACGGCATTCCAATCATGCTGCCGGAGGAGGCGAGGAAGATCGACTAGCTCATGCGCGCCCGGACACTCATCGTTGCGCTGGCGGCGCTCGGCCTTTCGGTTTTGGCCGTCAACGCCTCCGCCGAGGAAAGCAAAATTCGCATCGGCGCCATCGACGCCGTGCTGACGATTCCGCCTGACGTCGAACGCCCGCCGGTCGCGTTGCTGGTCGCGGGCTCCGGATCCACCGACCATGACGGCAACGGGCCGCAGGTCAAGCCCGCGACCTTGAAGAAACTCTCGGAGCAACTGGTCGCGCGTAAAATAGCCACGCTGCGCTATGACAAGCGCGGTGCCGGCGGATGGAAACCGGAATTCGGACGGCCTGAAGATTTCCGCTTCAAGGATTATGTCGACGACGCCACAGCGCTCGTGAACTACCTGCGCAGCAACGGCAAATTCTCGCATGTGGTGCTGGTCGGCCATAGCGAGGGGGGCCTGGTCGCGATCCTCGCCGCGAGCCACGTGCCGATCGACCGGCTGGTGTTGCTGGTGACCGCGGCGCGGCGGCAGGGCGATCTGATCAAGGATCAGCTGCAGAAGAAGCTTGCACCGGATGTCTACGCGCCGATTGCGAGCGCCATCGACGCCATCATGGCCGGACAGACCGTCGACCCGCCTCCACCGGGGCTAGCGATCGCGCCGTCGATGCAACCCGGCCTCGCCTCGGCGTTTACGGAAGACCCGATCGATCCGTTGAAAAAGATCGACGCCCCGACGCTGATTGTCGGCGGCGGCCGCGACCTGCAAATAGCACGGGTGGATTTCATTGCGCTCGGCGCGGCATCGCCGGCGGCGAAAACGCTTTGGTTTCCGGACATGAATCACGTCCTGGTCGATGTCACCGACGATGCCGACGATCTGGCGGCCTACGGTCAGTCGGAGCGTCCATTGGACCCCGGCTTGATCGATTCTGTCGCCGACTTCATTTTGGCCGGAGAAGCTGCGAGATAAGCGGGGCTGCTTCTCGCAATGACGTGGCTAACCTCTGGGCTTGCTACAACGCCTCGCCCTTCAGCAGGCGCGGCACCTCGCCGGCAAGCCCGGCGGCCTGGCGGATGAACAGGCTTTTCAGCGGAGGCGCGCGATCGACCAGGCCGAGCCCGATATCGCGCACGGTCCGCAGCAGCGTCGACCGGTTCGAGAACAACAAATTCAGTGAATTGGTGGCAAGTCCCATCGCCATGGTGTCGAACCGCCGCCAGCGCTGGTAGCGCTCGAGCACGTTGGCCTGGCCGAAATCCATGCCGAGCCGCGCCGCATCGACGATCACCTCGGCGAGCGCGGCGACGTCCTTGAGGCCCATGTTGAGCCCCTGCCCGGCGATCGGATGAATCACATGCGCGGCGTCGCCGATCAGCGCCAGCCGCTCGCCGATGAACGACCGCGCGACGAAATAGCCGAGCGGAAACGCGCGCGGTTTGTCGAGCGCCTTGATCTCGCCGAGATGCAGCCCGAAGCGCTGCTCGAGCTCGCCGTGAAACTCATCCGCACTGAGCGCGACGATCCGCGCGGCTTCGTCACGCTTTTCGGTCCATACCAGCGATGAGCGCTTTCCCGTCAGCGGCAGGATCGCAAACGGACCTGCGGGAAGGAAATGCTCCTCGGCGCGGCCATGATGGTCGCGCTCGTGGCCGACGGTGACGACGATGCCGGACTGATCGTACTCCCAGCCATGGGTGGCGATACCGGCACGCTCACGCAGCTTCGAGCGCGCGCCGTCGGCCGCCACCAGCAGGCTCGCCTCGACGATCCCGCCGTCGGAAAACGTCACGTCGACGCCATCGGGACGCGCGGCGAAATCCGTCACCGCGCAGGCGCGCAGCTCGATGCCTTCAGCTTCCGCCTGCCTGACCAGCGCGTCGATCAGATGGCGATTCTCGATCATGTGCGCGAACGGCTCGCCCGGCTCGACATCGCCCGCGAAAGTCAGGAATGCCGGACGGGTCGCATCCTCCAGCTTCGAATCGGTGACGACCATGTCGAGAATCGGCTGTGCGCCTTCGGCGATCTGCTCCCAAATCCCGATCGCGTCGAACAGCCGGCGGCAAGCCGCGACAATGGCGGTTGCGCGCGGATCACGGCTCGGCCGGCTGGCGAGCGCCGGATCGGCAACAATAACGGGAATCTCGCGGCCCAAGCCCTGACGCAGCGCCAGCGCCAGCGCCAACCCCGCAAATGCGCCGCCGCAGATGACAATGCTTCGCTGTGCCGACATGATTCTGCTCACTCAACGCTCTTGCTACCGCAGTATAGCTGGGCGAAACAAATAGGCGAAACAAGGTCTGCATTCGTCATTCCGCATTCGTCCGCGGAGCCTATCACGGGTCGGCCAGAGGCCGATTCCCTCGGTTCACGCCCCGGAATGACCCCAAGATCGAAAGCGTCACATGTCCAACGGCCTGATCGACCTGATTTCCATCCTCGACCTCGAGCCGCTCGAGGTGAACATGTTCCGCGGCAGCAGCCCGAAAACGAGCTGGCAGCGGGTGTTCGGCGGCCAGGTGATCGGACAGGCCATGGTGGCGGCGTGCCGCACCGTCGAAGGCCGCCTGCCGCATTCGCTGCATTGCTATTTCATCCTGCCGGGCGACCCCCAGATTCCGATCATCTATGAGGTCGAGCGACTGCGCGACGGCAAGAGCTACTCGACCCGCAGGGTCACCGCGATCCAGCATGGCAACGCGATCTTCTCGATCATGGTGTCATTTCATGCCGACGAGCAGGGCTCTTTCGATCACCAGGACAAGATGCCGGACGTGCCGCCGCCGGAGAAGCTCACCGCCGAGGAGGTAGCGAAGCAGCCGATGTTCCGTGAGATGCCGGACTTCATCCGCCGCTACTATGAATCCGATCGTCCGATCGAGTTGCGCCCGGTCGAGCTCGGCCGCTATTTCGGCCAGAAGATCGACGACGGCCGCATTCACGTCTGGATCCGCACCGCGGCGAAACTGCCCGACGATCCGGCGCTGCACATGTGTGCGCTGGCCTACGCGTCGGACTTCTCGCTGCTCGACGCCGTGATGGCGCGTTACGGCCGCACCCTGTTCGACAAGCGGATGATGCCGGCGAGCCTCGATCACGCGATGTGGTTTCATCGCCCGTTCCGCGCCGACGAATGGTTGCTTTACGCCCAGGATTCGCCGAGCGCACAGGGCGGCCGTGGCCTGACCCGCGGCTTGATCTTCAAACCCGACGGCACGCTGGTGGCCTCCGTCGCCCAGGAAGGCTCGGTGCGCGAGCGCAGGTAATGATGCGATCCAGGCCGCCGGGGAAGCACGTCCGGATCGGCCTCGCATCCGGCAAACAGGACCGGTTCGGCACTTCATCCCCTTCGGCGCGGGTCTCCAAAGGATTGTCGGCACGGAAAACCGTTATTGCCTAATATATGGGCTACTCAAAAAGGCAGATTGCCGGGCAGAAGCTGGCTGCCGGCCTCGTTTTTCGGTTGGACCTGCAAACTTTTTGTGCCATTCGCACAGAAAGATGCCACACTTGAACGTGCCAGACTTGGCGAAGCCGGACATACCGACGCGCCAGTCCGGGCATGACCAACCTTTCGGAATCCGGGAAACGAAGGCCTGACCATGAAGCTCGTCGTCGCCATTATCAAACCCTTCAAGCTGGACGAAGTGCGCCAGGGCCTCTCCGCGATCGGGGTTAGCGGCATGACCGTGACCGAGGTCAAGGGGTACGGTCGCCAGAAGGGTCACACCGAGGTCTATCGCGGCGCCGAATATGTCGTGAATTTTCTGCCGAAGCTGCGCATCGAGATCGCGGTAGCATCGAACCTGGCCGACAAGGCGGTTGAAGTCATCACCGCGAACGCCCGCACCGGCCAGATCGGCGACGGCAAGATATTCGTGACCCCGATCGATCACGCATTACGGATCCGCACCGGCGAAACCGACAGCGACGCGCTCTAGAATCTTTGCCGGTTTCTTGACGCGAACCGGTACCGATCGCGTTCGAAGAGGCCGTCAAATTCCTGCACTTCCATCGCACCCGGCAACGAGGCCCGCGTGCGATCCATCCAAGCCTAACCTGCTGGGGAAATACCATGGGGGCACTATCGTGTCGTGAAGCGACGTCGGCTGCGCTGACCGAAGCGCGATCGGCGAAAGTAAGCCACGCGTATCTCGGCGCAGGTTGCGCCGCTCTGGCGACGATTTTCGCAACCCCGGCGTTGGCGCAAACGCAAACCATCAACACCGCCGACACGGCATGGATGATCGTCGCCACGGCTCTCGTGCTAATGATGACGATACCGGGACTGGCGCTGTTCTATTCGGGCATGGTGCGCAAGAAGAACGTGCTGGCGACGATGGCGCAGAGCCTTGCGGCCGTGACCATCATCTCGATCCTTTGGGTAGCGTTCGGCTATTCGCTGGTCTTTGTCGGCGACGGACCGTGGATTGGAACGCTGGATCGCTGGTTTCTAGCGGGCATGACCATGGACACCGTCAATCCCGCCGCAAAGACGATCCCGGAAGCGCTGTTCATGCTCTACCAGATGACTTTCGCGATCATCACCGTGGCGCTGGTCGCAGGCTCTGTCGCTGACCGCATGCGATTCTCGGCCTATCTCCTGTTCTCGATCGGCTGGTTCATATTCGTCTACATTCCGCTGGCGCACTGGGTCTGGGGCGGCGGCTTCCTGGGCTCGGTCGGTGTGCTGGATTTTGCCGGCGGTCTTGTGGTGCATCTCAGCGCTGGAACCGGCGGACTGGTGGCGGCCAAGGTGCTGGGCCGGCGCTACGGCTACGGCACCGAAAATCTGTCGCCATTCGATTTGTCGCTCGCCGTCGTCGGCACCGGATTATTGTGGGTCGGCTGGTTCGGCTTCAACGGCGGCTCGGCGCTGGGTGCGAATTCACGCGCGGTGATGGCGATCATCGCCACCCATCTCGCGGCCTGCTCCGGCGCGCTGACCTGGGGCGCGATTGAATGGTCGATCCGGCGCAAGCCGTCGGTACTAGGCATGATTTCCGGCGCCGTCGCCGGCCTTGGCACGATCACGCCGGCCTCCGGATTCGTGACGCCATGGCAGGGCATCGTCATCGGAGTGATCGCCGGCCTGGTGTGTTTCTGGGCCTGCACCTGGCTCAAGCACCGGTTCAGGTATGACGACTCCCTCGATGTGTTCGGCGTCCACGGCATCGGTGGACTGACCGGAACGTTGCTGACGGGGGTATTTGCCACCGCCTCGATCGGCGGGGCATCCGGCCTGATCGAAGGCAATCCGCATCTATTGTTGGTCCAGCTCTACGGCGTTGCCGTTACCCTGGTGTGGTCGGCCGGCGTGACGTTTGTCCTGCTCAAGCTCGTCAGTACGTTCGTGCCGTTGCGCGTATCGCGCGAGCACGAGCTGGAAGGCCTCGATATTTCGCAGCATGGCGAGGCTTTGCAGTAAGCCTAGCCTCACCTTGATACCGCTATCATGCCCGCCTCATGGGCATGATTATGTCCGCAGTCTGACATGCCTACGTTTTAGGCTACTATGACTAGGCTTTGGGCGCGACCGAATAGCGCAGTTGCGTCCTAATCCGGCAAACCCCGAAAACGCCCGCGTTCATAGTCCGTTAGGGAACGCGCCCGATCTGGCACGGCATTTGATTCTATGGGTCCTGGCTGTGCCCGCGTAGTGAAATCTCTCAGCGTGGTGAACCTCAGTCGAGAACGCCCGGTCGCGTCTGGACCGGGCCCAAGCGGGGATAGGACCCATGAAAATTGTTATGGCGATCATCAAGCCATTCAAGCTTGAGGAAGTCCGTGACGCCCTGACCGCCATTGGCGTTCATGGTCTCACGGTCACAGAAGTCAAAGGATACGGGCGGCAGAAGGGCCACACCGAAATTTATCGCGGCGCTGAATACGCCGTGAGCTTCCTGCCCAAGATCAAGATCGAAGTCGCGATCGCCTCGGATCAGGTCGACAAGACCATCGACGCCATCACCTCGGCGGCAAAGACCGGCCAGATCGGCGACGGCAAGATCTTCGTCATCAACCTCGACCATGCGGTTCGTATCCGCACGGGAGAGGCCGATGCTGCAGCACTCTGATCCCGCGCTCAACCTTATTAAAATCAGGAGTAGAACAAATGACGTTTAAGCGTCCCACCAGCGCGGGATGGGCAGTCCTCGCAATAGCAGGGCTGTGCGCCGTAGGCTTCGTCGACGCCGCGCTTGCCCAGACGGCGGCGCCCGCCGCCGCACCGGCGGCTGATGCTGCAGCAGCGGCGCCCGCCGCGGCTGCCGCCGTTCCCAACAAGGGCGATACCGCCTGGATGCTCGTATCCAGCGCGCTCGTTCTGATGATGTCGGTTCCGGGCCTCGCTCTGTTTTACGGCGGTCTCGTCCGCACCAAGAACATGGCCTCCGTTCTGACCCAGGTGTTCGCGATCGTCGCCATGGTCGGCGTGGTCTGGACGCTCTACGGCTACTCGCTTGCCTTCGGTGACGGCGGCAGCATGACGCCCTTCATCGGAGGTTTCGGCAAGGCGTTCATGCACGGGATCGATGCCAATTCGACGGCAGCAACCTTCTCCAACGGCGTCGTGATCCCTGAACTCGCCTACTTCGTCTTCCAGATGACGTTCGCGATGATTACGCCCGCCCTGATCGTCGGTGCTTTCGCCGAACGCATCAAGTTCTCGGCCGTGATGCTGTTCATCCTGCTGTGGGTCACCTTCGTCTATTTCCCGATCGCGCATTGGGTTTGGTACGTGGCGGCTCCCGATGACGTCGCAGCTGCTGCCAAGGCGCTTGCCGCCGCGGCGGACGGTGCGGCCAAGACGGCGGCCCAGGCCAAACTCGACGAAGTCACAGGCTCCGTCGGCTGGCTTGCAGGTGCTGGTGCCCTCGACTTCGCCGGCGGTACGGTCGTGCACATCAATGCCGGCATTGCCGGTCTTGTTGGCGCGCTGATCATCGGCAAGCGCACCGGCTACGGCAAGGACCTGATGGCTCCGCATTCGCTGACCATGACCATGATCGGCGCCTCGCTGCTGTGGGTGGGCTGGTTCGGCTTCAACGCCGGATCGAACCTCGAAGCCAACGGCACAACCGCGCTGGCCTTCGTCAACACCATGGTGGCCACCGCAGGTGCGGCGCTGTCCTGGCTGCTTGCCGAATGGATCGTCAAGGGCAAGCCTTCGTTGCTGGGCATCTGCTCCGGCGCGGTCGCTGGTCTCGTGGCGGTCACGCCCGCTTCGGGCTTTGCCGGCCCGATCGGTGCACTGGTGCTGGGCCTGGTCGTCTCGCCGGTCTGCCTGTTCTTCGTCAGCACGGTGAAGAACGCATTTGGCTATGACGACGCGCTCGACGTGTTCGGCGTCCACTGCATCGGCGGAATCATCGGTGCGCTCGGCACCGGCATTCTGGTCAATCCCGCCCTCGGTGGCGTCGGCATCACCGACTACACCAACATCACCGGCAACAATGCCGGGACCTACGATCTCGTCACCCAGATGATCGCGCAGGGCAAGGCCGTTGGAGCGACACTGCTCTGGTCCGGCATTGGTTCGGCGATCCTCTACAAGATCGTCGATGTGATCATCGGTCTGCGCCCCTCCGTCGAGGAAGAGCGCGAGGGTCTCGACATCAGCGACCACGGCGAGCGCGCTTACAACATGTAAGTTCTCCCCGGGGCGCGATCTCACGGGGATCGCGCCCAGAACTACGGTTCGGGCACATACCCGGCAATGCCCTGACCGTTGAGGGGCTCCAGCGCAAGTTGGAGCCCCTTTCTTTTGCGCCAAATAAAGACTGGATCAGCGCCGCCGGCCGATGGTTAATCGCGTCTTAACCTCGCCGTATCTATGGTGGTCTGATCCTTTTCCGGTTGGCCCCGACGTGCGATCGGCCCACCCCAGGAGCGCTGGCGTCCCAAGTATGGCAATGACCGCTTCATCCCGCACGCCGCAAGGCACCGGCAGTCAGGAGAGCGAACGCTCGCCATTCGCACGGCTGACCGAGCTGCTGGCGCCCTATCAGCCCGCTAAGCCTTTGATTACGCTGTCATTGGGGGAACCGCAGCACCCCGTTCCGGCGTTTGTCGGCCCGGTGCTCGCCAAACATATTGCCGATTTCGGCCGCTATCCGATCGCCAAGGGCATCGAGCCTTTCCGGCGGGCCGCCGCGAACTGGCTTTCGACCCGATTCGACCTGCCGCGACCGCTCGATCCGGAAAGCGAGATTCTGGTGCTGAACGGCAGCCGCGAGGGCCTGTTCTTCGCGGCCCTCACCGCCGCGCGTTACGTCGACGAGCGCAACGGCCGGCCCGCGATCCTGGTGCCCAATCCGTTTTATCCGGCCTATGGCGCCGGCTCCCGCGCCGCGGACTGCGAAACCATCTATCTGCCGACCAATGTCGCCAATGGATTCCTGCCCGACCTCGACGCGCTCGATGAGGCCACGCTCGCCCGCACGGTCGCGATCTACCTTGCTTCGCCGGCGAACCCGCAAGGCGCGGTCGCGTCGCGCGACTATTTCCGTCGGCTGAAACAGCTCGCCGACCGCTTCGGCTTCATGATCCTGAGCGACGAGTGCTACTCGGAAATCTACACCAAGACAGCACCCGGCAGCGCGCTGGAATGCGCCGGGCCCGACTTCACCAATGTCGTCGCGTTTCAGTCGCTGTCGAAGCGTTCGAACCTGCCGGGCATGCGGGTCGGATTCGCCGCCGGCGACAAGAAATTCCTCGGCCTGTTTCACGAGCTGCGCAATGTCGCGGCGCCCCAGGTGCCGGTGCCGCTGCAGCAGGTCGCAATCGCGGCCTATAGCGACGAGGCGCATGTCGAGGAGAATCGCAGGCTCTACCGGATCAAGTTCGATCTCGCCGACCAGATTCTCGGCAATCGCTATGGCTATCATCGCCCGGCCGGCGGCTTCTGCGTCTGGCTCGACGTATCGGCGCACGGCGGCGATGAAGCAGCGACGGTGAAACTCTACAAGGACGCCGGCGTGCGCGTCGTGCCTGGAAGCTATCTGGCGCGGCAACAACCCGACGGCAGCAATCCCGGCGCCGGCTACATTCGGCTGGCGCTGGTAGCGGACAGCGAAACAACGGCCGAGGCGCTGCACCGGCTGGTCGAAATTCTGGATTAGTCGCAAGGCCACATGAGCATGCCAGCGATCGAACGTGTCATTCCTATCGTCGGCCAGTTGCCGGCCTCGATGCGTGAGGCGCTTGCGCGGCGGCTGCGTGAGCTCGCCGGATTGGGCCTGATCGCGTTGTCGGGCGTGGCCGCCGCGGCGCTGATGACCTGGTCGGTGCAAGATCCGAGTCTTAGCCATGCGACGTCGCGCGCGATCCGCAACATCGTCGGCTATCCCGGTGCGATCGGCGCCGATCTCCTGATGCAGATTCTCGGCCTCGGCGCGATCATGCTGATCCTGCCGGTTGCGGTATGGGGCTGGCGCATGCTGACCCATCGTGACTTCGACCGTGAAGCCTTGCGGCTCGGCTGCTGGATCCTGTGCACGGTGATCTCGGCAGGCTTTGTAAGCTGCTGGCCACATGGCGGGCGATGGCCGCTGCCGACCGGTCTTGGCGGCGTCGTCGGTGATGCGCTGGTGCGCGCGCCTGCGGTGGTGTTCGGGCCGCCGGGTTTTGTCTACCGCCTCGTGCTCGGACTCGTCCTTTGCGTGGCCATGATCGCGACATTCCTGATCGCTTGCGGCCTGGGCTCGCAACCGCAGGACGAGGAGTCCGCGCCGATCGAGGATGATGATACGCCATTTGCGGAGGATGACGACGACAACGGCTCGATCTCGTTGGGATGGGCATTTCATGCCGCAATGAGCGCGAAGGCGCGGCTGGGCTGGTTGTTGACCACGGCTTACAGGTCGCTGGTTGCGAGCGCACCGGCGACGCGCGCATCGAGCTTCGAACGACAGGAGCCCAGTCTCGGCGGCCGCACCGCCCCATCCTTGGCGCCAGAGGCCGAAGACAATTTCGAGGATCAGGACGAGGAAGAGGACGACGAGGAAGAAGAAGCTCCTGCCCGCGCGCCGCGCAAAAAGGTCGCAGCCAAGGCGTCCCCGCGCAAATCGTCGGAGAAGTTCGAACTGCCCTCGGTGTCGGTGCTTGCCGCTCCGAAGGCCTCGGATCGCCAGCCGCTCAACAAATCCGAGCTTGAGGCCAACTCGCGCGCGCTGGAAGGCGTGCTGCAGGATTTCGGCGTGCGCGGTGAGATCGTCAAGGCCCATCCCGGCCCCGTTGTAACCCTGTACGAGCTTGAGCCGGCGCCGGGCATCAAATCCTCCCGTGTCATCGGATTGTCCGATGACATCGCGCGCTCGATGAGCGCGCTCTCGGCGCGCGTCGCCGTCGTTCCCGGCCGCAACGCCATCGGCGTCGAACTGCCAAATGCGCATCGCGAGAAAGTTTATCTGCGCGAGTTGCTGACCGCGAAAGAGAGCAACGAATCCGTCGCGAAGCTTCCGCTCTGCCTTGGCAAAACCATCGGCGGCGATCCCGTCATCATCGACCTGGCGAGAACGCCGCATATGCTGATTGCCGGTACCACCGGCTCCGGTAAATCGGTCGCCATCAACACCATGATCCTGAGCCTGGTTTATCGGCTGCGCCCCGATCAATGCCGGCTGATCATGGTCGATCCGAAAATGCTCGAACTCTCCGTCTATGACGGCATTCCGCATCTGCTGACGCCGGTCGTGACCGATCCGAAGAAAGCCGTGGTCGCGCTGAAATGGGCCGTGCGCGAGATGGAAGAACGCTACAAGAAAATGTCCAAGCTCGGCGTGCGCAACATCGACGGCTATAATGCGCGCCTGGGCGAAGCGAGAACAAAGGGCGAGGATCTGACCCGTACGGTCCATACCGGCTTCGACAAGGAAACCGGTAAAGCGATCTACGAGGAAGAGAAACTCGATCTCGACCCACTGCCCTACATCGTCATCATCGTGGACGAAATGGCCGACCTGATGATGGTGGCCGGCAAGGATATCGAAGGCGCAGTACAACGGTTGGCGCAAATGGCGCGCGCCGCCGGCCTGCACGTGATTCTGGCCACGCAGCGGCCGTCGGTCGACGTCATCACCGGCACCATCAAGGCGAACTTCCCCACCCGTATCTCGTTTCAGGTCACCTCGAAGATCGACAGCCGCACCATCCTCGGTGAGATGGGCGCCGAGCAACTGCTCGGACAGGGCGACATGCTTTACATGGCCGGCGGCGGCCGCATCAGCCGCGTGCATGGACCTTTCGTCTCGGACGAAGAGGTTGAGAAGGTGGTGCGCCATCTCAAGACACAAGGTCAGCCCGAATACCTCGAAGCGGTCACGGCGGAAGAACCGACCGAGGAAGACGGCGCGGTGTTCGATGCCACCGGCATGGGCGGCGATGGCGGCGGCGATCTGTTCTCGCAGGCGGTGGCGATCGTCAAACGCGACCGCAAGGCTTCCACCAGCTACATTCAACGCCGGCTACAGATCGGGTATAACCGCGCTGCGTCGCTGATGGAACGAATGGAACTCGAAGGTATCGTCGGGCAGGCGAATCACGCCGGCAAACGCGAAATTCTGGTCGAGCAAGAAGAAGGCTTCTGAGACGCGTCATCGGCCAAACCATTGCCGGAGTTGAGCAATATTCTCACGGAAAAACGATGCCTGCTTTTGGCGGAAAGCACGATAAAATGGCGCGTAGCCAAACGGGACGACTTGACTCGTTGAATAGAGATTCGAAATTTCCAATGACTGAGCAACTCGCGGCCCACAGCGCCCGCATCGGCCTCGCAACGCTGATCGCGGCATTCATGATGACTGCCGCGGCGCCGTCGTCCGCGCAGGGCGTTCCCGTGCCGAAGCCTGCGCCAAAAAGCCGCAACATCCAGATGAGTGCATCGGGACCCCTGACGACCGGGGCTACCGCGGCCCAGCCGCCCGATCCCGTCATTCCCGACCCGCGCCGGAACCAGCCCGCCAATATTTTCGCAAGCTTCGACGCCAATCAAAAAGCGCAAGCCGCCAAGGTCAGCGCCTATTTGTCGTCGCTGCAAACGCTGGTCGGAAATTTCGTCCAGGTCGGCCCTGACGGCAGCAAGAGCAAAGGCGATTTTTACATCCAGAAGCCTGGCAAGGTGCGTTTCGAATACGACGATCCGAGTCCGGTCGAACTCATCGCCGACGGATCGTCGCTGGCGGTGCGCGATCGCAAGCTTGCGACCCAGGACATCTATCCATTGTCGCAGACGCCACTGCGATATCTGCTGTCGGACCGCATTGATCTGATGAAAGACACCAACGTCGTGAGCGTGACGTCGGATGACATGTTCATCAGCGTCACCATCGAGGAAAAGCAGGCGCTGATCGGCACCAGCCGCCTGATGCTGATGGTGGGCGCCAAGGACGGACAGCTCAAGCAATGGACGGTGACCGACCCACAGGGGTATGACACCACGGTTGCGGTCTATAATCTGGATACTTCCAAGAAAGTCGATCCCGGCCTGTTCAAGATCGACTTCACGAGATATCCGACTCCGCCGGGCTAATCCTAAAGCCTGATCTGTGGAGCGTGCGTTTATTCCCAGCATCCCTGCGGGAACGGGGGAAGACAACGACACGGAGCATGCTAGAGTTTGATCCAGACCAGCCGGATCAGACGCATCGCTTTATATTCTTCGGGGCGTGCGCTTTTTCAAAAACAGGTTTCCACCTTGCGCTGATGCGGCCCTTCGGGTCGGGATCATGCCCTAATACCCAGGCCGCATGCGCTTCTCCCTGACAACCTGGAACATCAACTCGGTGCGGCTACGCATCGATCTGGTCGCCAAATTCCTCAAATCGGCGCGGCCGGATGTCTTGTGCCTGCAAGAGACCAAATGCATCGATGACGCATTCCCACTGAAGCGTTTCAAACGTCTCGGCTATGAGCATGTCGCGCTCAACGGACAGAAGGGCTATCACGGCGTCGCCGTGGTCTCGAAACTGCCGTTCGAGAGCACCAATATCAGAACCTTTTGCGACAGGCTCGATTCGCGTCACATCTCGGTTGAGTTCGGCGCCAAGGCGCAGCTTTCAAAACCACTGGTGCTGCATAATTTCTATGTTCCGGCCGGTGGCGATATTCCTGACCCTGCCCTTAATCCGAAATTCGAGCACAAGCTGCAATTCCTCGACGAGATGAAGGCGTGCGAGCCTTTGCATCCGCGCGGCGATGACCGACATATCCTGGTCGGCGATCTCAACGTGGCGCCGCATGAGAATGACGTGTGGTCGCACAAGCAATTGCTGAAGGTGGTGTCACACACGCCGATCGAATGCGAGAAGCTGCTGGCGGCGCAGACACACGGCGAATGGGTCGACGTCGCGCGCGACCGCATCCCGCTTTCGGAAAAAGTCTATACGTGGTGGAGCTACCGTGCCGCCGACTGGACAGTTGGTGATCGCGGCCGCCGGCTCGACCACATCTGGGTGTCGCGAGCCCTCAAGGAAAGCGTCAGCGATTTCCGGATCACGCGCGATGCGCGGAGTTGGGAGCGGCCTTCCGACCACGTCCCGGTCACGGTGACACTGGACGTGTAGGCTGACATGCGCTCGTCATTTCCGGATTCGACCTGACGCGCACCGCGCATGACAAGTCATTGCGTCAGCTATTCAGCTTTGCGCCCGCCATCAGGATATCGCTGGCGATCTGGCTGGTCCGGTTGGCGAATTCGTCACGAAGCCGGCGCGCCGCCATGGGATCGCTTTCGAGTACGCGTTGAAACAGGCTGCGCGCGACACGAATGACCGAGGAATGCTCCAGCGCGGTCGCGGTCGACGGCCGTGGCATCGCAACCACCAGCGCGAGTTCACCGATCAAGGAGCCGGGGCCTGCGACCAGTTCGGCCCCGCTGTCATCGGCGATACGGAACGCCCCGCGCTGCACGATAAATCCCGCGTCCGCGTCATCGCCGGCCTTGAACAGGACATCACCGCGGGCAAAATCGCGTTGCTCGGAACCGATCGCCAGCATGCGCAAAGCGGTCGTCCCCAACAGGCGCAGTGTCGGGACGCGCTCAAGCAAGGCAACATCATCTTCGATCGACATATAGAACCGGTGATCGGGGCGCGCTAAATGCGAATCGCTACCCGAATCGTATCATGGCACCAGCTTGTAGCCACCGGCTTCGGTCACCAGTATCTCTGGATTGGCAGCGTCTTTCTCGATCTTCTGCCGCAGCCGGTAGATGTGAGTTTCCAGTGTGTGGGTGGTGACGCCGGAATTATAGCCCCAGACTTCCTGCAGCAACGTCTCGCGCGATACCGGCAATTGGCCGGCCCGGTAGAGAAATCGCAGGATCGCAGTTTCCTTTTCAGTCAGGCGCACTTTCTTGGCGTTGGCGCCGGTCAGCATCTTGGAGCCGGGCCTGAAACTGTAGGGTCCGACCGAAAACACCGCGTCTTCGCTGGCTTCATGCTGGCGCAGCTGGGCTCGAATCCGCGCCAGCAGCACGGCAAACCGGAACGGCTTGGCGACGTAGTCATTGGCGCCGGATTCAAGTCCGAGGATGGTATCCGAATCCGTATCGTGTCCAGTGAGCATGATGATCGGCGCCTTGAAGCCGCCCTTGCGTAGGCTGCGCACCACCTCCCGGCCATCGGTGTCCGGCAGGCCCACATCCATCAGCACCAGATCGGGTGCATTGGCCTTGGCGGCGTTGGCGCCCTTTGCGCCGGTGTCGACGGCCGAGGCCTCAAATTCCTCGTGCAGCGACAACTGCTCCACCAATGTATCGCGCAGATCGGTGTCATCATCTACGATCAGGATCTTGCGGGCATTGGCCATGTCGTACAGTCCTTTGGAGCCGGTGCAGGCGGAAGCGCCTTCAGCCGAACTCGGTAGGTGAATCTCGGTTCGTCGGTCTTGTTTCGTCTTGAGGTAGGGCTCTGTTACAGATTCACAAGGCGAAACCCACTGTATCTCAAAACCGGCGGGCATTTGGATGAATGTCCTGTAATGCCGGGGAATGCATATTTTCGGCCAACCAGGCGAGATAGAAATAGCTATTCTCTAAACACTTAAGATATTTCAATGGCTTATGAGAAAATTCTGGTTCGAGCCGCCGCCGGCGATCCGCGCCGGGGCTGGCTCACCGTGGACGGACGCATCGTACCGGTGGCACTTGGCCGCGGTGGCATTAGAGCCAACAAACGGGAAGGCGATGGGGGAACGCCAAAGGGCACGTTCCAGCCGCGGCAATTGTGGTGGCGCGCCGATCGCCATCCGCGGCCGCGGACTCCTCTACCCGTCCGCGCCATCCGGCCAGATGACGCCTGGTGCGAAGATCCGCTCAGCCGCCACTACAACCAGCCTGTCCGGTTGGATCGCGATGATGGCGCCGATCGCCTCAAGCGCGACGATCATCTCTATGACTTTATCATCGAGATCGACCACAACACCTCTCCGCGCATTGCCGGCCGCGGCAGCGCGGTATTCCTGCATCTGGCGCGGAAGGATTTTTCGCCGACCGCAGGATGTGTATCGATGACCAAATCGGCGATGCTGCGGTTGCTGGAACGGCTCGGCCCGCAGACCAGGATTGTGATCGGGTGACGTAAGGACATCAAAGCCATGCTGGATAAAAATCAGATCGCCGCCGCGTCACGGAGACTGCACGATCATTGGCGCGCGGGCACCAAGCTCGGCGCGCTCGAATCATCGCACCGGCCCCGCGACCGGGCGGAGGCTTACGCCATCCAGGCGGCGATCGAGAGTTATTCGGCCGCCGATTTATTCGGCTGGAAAATCGCTGCCACCAGTGAGGCCGGACAGAAGCACATCAATGTCGACGGTCCGATGGCGGGGCGCATCCTGTCCGAGACGGTCATTCCGGATGGCGGCACCGCTTCCATGGCCGGAAATGAAATGCGCGTCGCCGAGCCGGAGTTTGCTTTTCGCATGGCGACGGATCTGCCGCCGCGATCGTCGCTCTACACCGTACAGGAAGTCCTCGACGCGGTCGGCACGCTTCATCCGGCCATCGAGATTCCGGATTCGCGATTTTCGGATTTTGTCAGCGCCGGTGCTGCGCAAATCATCGCCGACAATGCCTGCGCGCATTTATTCGTCCTGGGCGCGCCAGCAACGACAAACTGGCGGGCGCTCGACCTCGTCGAAGAGAAGCCGGTTATCACGCTGCGCGGAAAGCGATTCATCGGTCACGGAAAGAACGTGCTTGGCGATCCCCGGATTGCGCTTACTTGGCTCGCCAATGAACTGCGTCAGCTCGGCGTGACGCTCAAGGCCGGCCAGATCGTGACCACAGGCACCTGCCATCCGCCGCTGCCGATTCAATCCGGCGATCTGGTCGAGGCGGATTTTGGAACGCTCGGCAAAGTATCGGTCGGGTTCAAGTAGGCGTCATTCACACTCGATGTCGTCCCGGCAAACGCCGGGACCTATAACCACCGAGGTTGGTTGCAGCAAACATGTCCGCTCGATTGCTCGACAGAAAAGCCGCGGCGTGACGACAAGTCTTGTTTCAGCGATGACCAAAAATCGCCGAGCCGACCCGCACATGGGTGGCGCCGAATTGAATCGCGACCGCGAAATCGGCACTCATGCCCATCGACAGGTTCTTCAGCCCGTTGCGCGCAGCGATCTTCGCCGTCAACGCAAAATGCGGTGCCGGCGCATCATCAACAGGCGGGATGCACATCAGACCGGAAATGGCCAAACCATATTTATCGCGACAGCCCGCAATGAAGGCGTCCGCCTCGTCGGGCGCGATGCCTGCCTTCTGCGGCTCTTCGCCGGTGTTGATCTGCACGAACAGTTCGGGCCGGCGTTTTTGAGAAATGATTTCTTTGGCTAACGCTTCGCAAATGCTCGGCCGGTCAACCGAATGAATGGCGTCGAACAGCGCCACGGCCTCTTTGGCCTTGTTGGATTGCAGCGGCCCGATCAGGTGCAAGGCTATGCCGGGGTAAGCCGATATTAACGCTGGCCACTTTGCCTTGGCTTCCTGCACGCGATTTTCGCCGAAAACGCGCTGTCCGCCCGCAATAACAGGCGTGATCGCGTCGGCATCGAACGTTTTGGACACCGCGATCAAGGTGACCGATGCGCGATCGCGGCGCGCTTCGTTGCAGGCACGCACAATGTCATTCTCCACCGAAGCAAGCGCGCTTGGTAAAGATGGGGTTATCGGCGAAGAATTTTCGGACGCCATGGCAGCCATCGACCGTAAGTTTTGCGGAGTAATTCGAATTTTACCGAGTTCAGGAAAGGCTTTTTGAACCCTTCCCCCTACTTTGCCCGCGGGGTCGGGGATAACGATGTCACGTTTCACTTTCAACCGCAAAAAAGCAAAGCTCAAGAAGCTGCTCGGAATCCGTGCGCGGCTTGCGCTGCTGGCGCTGATCGTGGTGGCGCCGCTAATGCTCGACCGGGCCCGTTCGCTCGAGGACGCCCGCGCCAAGCAGTTGGCTCACGCCACCCAGGAATTTGCGGAACTTGCACAGCACAGCGCCGACACCCAACGGGAAGTCATTTCGTCGGTCGAGACAATGCTGAAGTCGGCGGCCTATATCCGCTCGTCGGCGGGAGGCGTCGGCCGCAGTTGCGACATCCTGCGCGCGAGCCTGCCGGTCAACCTGCCGTGGATTCGCGCCCTGATGATAGTCGGCGGCGATGGACACGTTCAGTGCGCGACACGCAACACGCTGGTCGGGCTGGATCTGAGCGGACGCACCTATCTCAAGCAGGCACGGGAAGCTCGCGATGTCGTTTTCAGCGACTTCCTGTTCTCCATGGCTACCGACCTGCCGATCGTGATGGCGGCGTTTCCGGTCTCCGCCATCAAGGAGGACTCGGACGCCGTCATTGTCGCCGGCGTCAACATCGACTGGATGTCGAAGATCATGGGCAATCTTGGCGGCCGTCCCGGAATTTCGGCGGTGCTGATTGATAGCACGGGGACCGTGCTGGCGGCGCCGGCGGATCAGGCCAGCATGGTCGGCCGGGCGCTGGATACGGTGCCGCTGTTATCGGCCATCGCCGAGAAGGCAATCGACACAGAGCAGGATCAAGGGTCGGTTTCGTTCGTCGCGGCCGACGGCTCAAAACGCGTTGTGAACTTTGCGCGCATTCCCGGCACGCAATCGCGCCTGATCGTCAGCATCGACGAAACCAAGGTGTCTGCCGCAATCAATCGCGATATTCGCACCGCCTATCTGCAGCTCGGCTTCGTCTGCCTGTTCATACTGCTCGGCGCATTGATCGCCGCGGAGAAGCTGATCATCAATCCGATCGAGATGATGGCGGCGATGGCGAAACGCTTTGGCCAGGGCGACTGGTCGGCCCGCGCGGCAAGCAGCCGTTTGCCTGCGGAATTCGTGCCGCTGGCGCGTGCATTCAACGCCATGGCAGCGCGACTTGCCGAACGCGAACGCGAGCTGATCGCGACCAATGACCGGCTGACGGTGATGGCATCGATCGACATGCTGTCGGGCCTTGCCAACCGGCGCGGTTTCCAGAGCCGGCTCGACTTCGAATGGATGAAAGCCCAGCAATACGATTCGGAACTGTCGCTGCTGATGATCGACGTCGATCACTTCAAGCTGTTCAACGATACCTACGGCCATCCCGAAGGCGATGCCTGTCTCTCAAGGCTCGGCGAAACCCTGGCCGGGATCGCCGCCGACACCATGGGCTTCGCCGGACGCTATGGCGGCGAGGAATTCTGCCTGCTGCTGCCGAACACGGATTCGGTGCGGGCATTGGAAATCGGCGAAATGGTGCGCCGGGCGGTTTGGGATCAGGCCATGCCGCACACCACCAGCGTATATCAAAACGTCACGGTCAGCGTCGGGGTGGCCAGTACCCGGCCCAACGACGCGCAGCGGCCCGGCGATCTGATCGAAGCGGCCGACGCCGCCCTCTACGCCGCCAAGCATCGTGGCCGTAACGCCGTGGTCGAGCACGGCTTTGTGCGGGTCACCGATGGTGGCAATGCGATCGCGATCGCGAGCTGACCTGCCAACCGTTGCCGCCGCAGAAACAAGTGACCAAACGGTCGCTGTTGCAGGCCGCCCAACCCGTTGACCCCGCTGCCGCTTTTGTGGCCTAGTCCGCCATCTCCGTAAAACGGCCCTGGCCACCGAAAAGCCCTGCGATTTCATGACCTCCGAACGCTACAACGCACGCGAAACCGAGCCGCGCTGGCAACGCCAGTGGGACGAACAGGCGATCTTCACGTCGAAAAACGACGACAAGCGACCGAAATATTACGTGCTGGAGATGTTCCCCTACCCGTCCGGGCGCATCCATATCGGGCACGTCCGCAATTACACGCTGGGTGACGTGCTGGCGCGGTTCATGCGCGCCAAGGGCTATAATGTGCTGCATCCGATGGGCTGGGACGCGTTCGGGCTGCCGGCGGAAAATGCTGCGATCGAGCGCAAGGTCGCGCCCAAGGCGTGGACCTACGACAACATCGCCGCGATGAAGAAGCAGCTGCGCTCGATCGGGCTGTCACTCGACTGGAGCAGAGAATTCGCGACCTGCGATCCGTCTTACTACAAGCATCAGCAGAAGATGTTTCTCGACTTCCTGAAGAAGGGTCTCGCCGAGCGCGAAAAGCGCAAGGTGAACTGGGACCCGGTCGACATGACCGTGCTCGCCAACGAACAGGTGATCGACGGCCGCGGCTGGCGTTCCGGCGCGGTGGTCGAGCAGCGCGAGATGAGCCAGTGGGTCTTCAAGATTACGAAGTACTCCCAGGAACTGCTGGACGCGCTCGATACGCTCGACCGCTGGCCCGACAAGGTGCGGCTGATGCAGCGCAACTGGATCGGGCGTTCCGAGGGCATGCTGGTGCGCTTTGCGCTCGATCCCGCGACCACTCCGTCGGGCGAGACCGAGCTGAAGATCTTCACGACGCGGCAGGACACGCTGTTCGGTGCGAAGTTCATGGCGATCGCCGCGGATCATCCGCTGGCGCAGGCTGCGGCTGCGAACAATCCAAAACTTGCGGCGTTCATCGCCGAGGCAAAGCGGATCGGCACCGCGCAGGAAATCATCGATACCGCCGAAAAGCTCGGCTTCGACACCGGCATCAGGGCGGTTCACCCCTTCGATCCGAACTGGAAACTGCCGGTCTACGTCGCCAATTTCGTGCTGATGGAGTACGGCACCGGCGCCATTTTCGGCTGCCCGGCACACGACCAGCGCGACCTCGATTTCGTCAACAAATACGGCCTCGGCAATATCCCGGTGGTCTGCCCCGAAGGCCAGGACCCCAAGACCTTCGTGATCACGGACATCGCCTATGACGGCGACGGCCGCATGATCAATTCGCGCTTCCTCGACGGCATGACCATCGGGCAGGCCAAGGAAGAAGTCGCCAAACGGCTGGAAGGCGAAATCCGCGGCAACATGCCGGTCGGCGAGCGGCAGGTGAATTTCCGGCTGCGCGACTGGGGCATCTCGCGCCAGCGCTATTGGGGTTGCCCGATCCCGGTGATCCACTGCCCGACATGCGATGTCGTGCCGGTACCGGACAAGGATTTGCCGGTGGTGTTGCCGGAAGACGTGACATTCGACAAACCCGGCAATGCGCTCGACCATCATCCGACCTGGAAGCACGTCACCTGCCCGCAATGCGGCGGCAAGGCTATCCGTGAGACCGACACGATGGATACCTTCGTCGATTCGTCGTGGTATTTCGCGCGCTTCACCGATCCGTGGAACGAAAACGCGCCGACGACGCCGGATGTCGCGAACCGGATGATGCCGGTCGACCAATATATCGGCGGCGTTGAGCACGCGATTCTACATCTGCTCTACAGCCGCTTCTTTACCCGCGCGATGAAGGCGACCGGCCATATCGACATGGATGAGCCGTTCGCCGGCATGTTCACCCAGGGCATGGTGGTGCATGAGACCTATCAAAAAGCCGACGGCTCCTACGTCACCCCGGCCGAGGTGCAAGTCGAGACCGGGGCCAACGATCGCCGCGCCAGCCTGATCAGCTCAGGCGAGGACATCACCATCGGCCCAATCGAGAAGATGTCGAAGTCGAAGCGCAACACGGTCGATCCCGATGACATCATCGCGACCTATGGCGCCGACGTCGCGCGCTGGTTCATGCTGTCGGACTCGCCGCCAGACCGCGACGTGATCTGGAGCGACGAACGCGTGCAGGGCGCATCGCGCTTCGTGCAACGGCTGTGGCGTCTGGTCAACGAATCGGCGGAAATCGCCAAAGCCGCACCTGCAGCGCGGCCAGCTTCGTTCGGAACCGACGCGCTCGCCCTGCGCAAGGCGGCGCATGGCGCGCTGGACAAAGTATCCACAGGCATCGAGAGACTGCATTTCAACGTTTGCCTGGCCCATATCCGCGAATTCGCCAATGCGCTGGCCGAGGTGGTGGGCCGTGAGGGACAACCCGCTCCTGATGTTACTCCGGATATTTCCTGGGCAGTTCGCGAGGCTGCCATCATACTGGTGCAACTGTTTGCGCCGATGATGCCGCATCTGGCCGAGGAATGCTGGCGGGTGCTGGGGCAGGCGGGTCTGGTTTCCGAAGCCAATTGGCCCCAAATCGAACGCGATTTGCTGGTTGAAGACACGGTGACGCTGGTGGTCCAGGTCAACGGCAAGAAGCGGGGCGAGGTCACCGTGGCGAGCGGTGCTCAGAATCCGGAAATTGAGGCTGCCGTTTTGGCGCTCGATACGGTAAAACAGGCCTTGGGCGGCAAGGCTGTCCGCAAAGTGATCATTGTTCCCATGAGGATCGTGAATGTCGTTGGCTAGGACCCGCATCGCCGTTCGGCTCCTCGCCGTCGCTGCACTCGCAGCGCTGACGGCCGGTTGCTTTCAGCCGATGTATGCAGAACATGCCGATGGTACCGGCTTGCGCGACAAGCTGCTGACCGTGGACATTCCGCCCATCGACAAGCCGAATGCGTCGCAGGAAGCGCGGCTCGGCGTGGAAATCCGCAATGCGCTGGCGTTCAAGCTTTACGGCAACGCCACCGGCGCGCCGCCGCTTTACAAGCTGATCATCAGATTCTCGAGCAGCCGCTCATCGTTGATCGTCGATCCCAACACCGGGCTGCCGACGAGCGAGAATTACGGCATCGATGCGCAATTCAACCTGGTCGAGATCGCCACCGACAAATCGGTGATGACCGGCACGACCTTCTCGCACGTTTCCTATGATATCCCGGGCAGCTACCAGCGTTTCGCGCGCGCCCGCGCCATCCGGGATGCTGAGGACCGCTCGGCCCAGGAGATCGCCGAACACATTCAGACCCGGCTCGCATCCTACTTCTTCACTGGCAGCTGATTTGGTCGCGCTGCGCGGAAAAGAGATCGACGCCTATCTCGCCCGGCCCGATCCTGCTCGTCCCATCATCCTGCTCTACGGCCCCGATGCCGGGCTGGTGCGCGAGCGCGCCGATGCGCTGCTGGCCTCTGCGGTCGACGATCCCAACGATCCGTTTTCGCTGGTGAGGCTGGATGGCGACGAGCTCTCGGCCGAACCCTCGCGGCTTGTCGATGAAGCGATGACCGTGCCGTTGTTCGGCGGCCGCCGCGCGATCCGCGTCCGCGCCGGCTCGCGCAGTTTTGCCAGCGGCGTCGATGCGCTGGCCGATTCGCCGCTGAAAGATTGCCGCATCGTCATCGAAGCCGGCGAGTTGCGACCGGAATCACCGCTGCGGAAAGCCTGCGAGCGCGCCAAAACAGCGGTTGCGATCGCCTGCTATCCCGACGGGGAGCGCGACCTTGCGAAGTTAATCGACGATGAATTGCGGCTGTCGAACCTGCGCATCGCACCCGAGGCGCGCGCCACGCTGACGTCCTTGCTCGGCGGCGACCGCCAGGCTTCGCGCAACGAGCTGCGCAAGCTCACGCTCTATGCCCACGGCCAGGGTGAGGTCACCCTGGAAGACGTGATGGCGGTCGTGGCGGACGCTTCGGAGTTGAAGATCGATCCGATCGTGGATGGCGCGTTTGCCGGCAAGCCCGACCTGGTCGAAGCCGAGTTCGCCAAGGCCATGGTCGCCGGCACTTATCCCGGCATGATCATTTCCGCCGCGCAGCGCCAGGCTGCCTGGCTGCACAAATCCTCGCTCGCAGTTGCCGAGGGAACGCCGATCGCGACCTTGCTCGACAGCGGCTTTCCGCGACTGCATTTTTCGAGGAAAGCAAATGTCGAAACCGCGTTGCGCCAATTCAGCGCGGCGCGGCTGCTATCGATCATCGAGCAACTCGCATCAGCCGCGCTGGAAATGCGCAAGCAAGCGCCGCTCGCGGCCGTGATCGCGCAACGCACATTGATGTCGATCGCCGTGAATGCCAAGCGGCGGGGATAAAGCGCGCCAGCTCTCCCCTGCCCCGTTCTTGCGGGGCCGCGACGAGCTCGCTCTGAGAGCGTTGGGTGAGAAGCCTTTTCCCACTCGCGACTGCGGCGGATGAATTGGACCGATACCCTCTCGCTTGGATCGCGCGTCAATTCCCTTTGTCGAGCCGCCGCACGACCTCGTCGAGCTGATCGAGATCGCGGTAGCGGATCAGCACGGTGCCGCCGGGATCGCGGTGATCGACTGTGACGGCAAGACCGAGCGCGTCGCTAACGCGCTTTTCCAGCGCGACCGTATCGGGATCCTTCACCTTGCCGCCGCGTGGCTTCTGCGCCTTGCGAACAGGAACACCCTCTTCATGCGCGAGCGCTTCAGTCTGGCGCACATTGAGACCTTCTTCGACAATGCGCTTGGCGGCAGCGGCGGGATCGTCGACGCCGACCAGCGCGCGGGCGTGACCGGCTGACAACTGACCCGATGCGATATAGGCCTGAACCTCAGCAGGCAATTTCGTCAGCCGCATCATGTTGGCGACGTGGCTGCGGCTCTTGCCGACGATCTTTGCGATCTCTTCCTGGCTGCGTCTGAATTCGTCAGCCAGCGCGTGATAGCCCTGCGCCTCTTCCATCGCGTTGAGATTTTCGCGCTGCACGTTTTCGATAATGGCGATCTCGAGCGCATCGCTGTCGCTGACTTCGACCGGCACGATCGGAACCTCGTGCAGCCCCGCGATCTGCGAGGAACGCCAGCGACGTTCGCCGGCGATGATCTCGTAGCGGTCCTGCGCGCCCTTGACCGCGCGCACCACGATCGGCTGGATCACGCCGTGCTGCTTGATGGAGTCGGCGAGCTCGCGAAGTTCGGCATCGGGAAATTCGCGGCGCGGGTTGCGCGGATTTGGTTTCAGGAATTCGATCGGTACCTTGCGTTGCCCGCGCGGGCGCTCCAGATGCGCGGCCTCGCCACCGACATCGCCGATCAGACTTGCAAGACCGCGGCCTAGTCGCGAACGCGCTTCGTCGGCCATCGCCAGCTCCCTTGGATTCACTCGCAGCACTCCGGATTAGAAACTCAGATCGTGGGATGGGCAAAGCGAAGCGTGCCCACCAGGCATTGCGCGGTTAGGGTGGCCGGCGCGAGGAGCGCCCCTGCTCACCCTACCGACATTCGTCTCAGTGCGTGCGCAGGTCTCGCTCACGCTGGATCACTTCGGTCGCGAGCTTGAGATAGGCATCGCTGCCGACGCATTTGAGATCGTACACCAGCACCGGCTTGCCGTAGGACGGCGCTTCGGAAATGCGCACGTTACGCGGGATCATGGTGTTATAGACCTTGCTGCCCATGAACTGCCGGACATCGGCGACGACCTGGTTCGACAAATTGTTGCGCGAGTCGAACATGGTCAGCACGATGCCGTGAATCGACAGGTTGGGATTGAGCGTGGAGCGCACCTGCTCGACCGTCTGCAGCAACTGCGAAAGACCTTCCAGCGCGAAGAACTCACATTGCAGCGGCACCAGGATCGCATCCGAAGCCGCCATCGCATTGACGGTGAGAAGATTGAGCGACGGCGGACAATCGATCAGCACGTAGGTGTAATCGGAGTCCGGAGAGACGTTGTTGTTCAGCGCCGCGATGGCGTCGCGCAGCCGGAAGGCGCGGCCGGGCGTCGTTCCCAGTTCGAGCTCGAGGCCGGAGAGATCCATGGTCGATGTCGCGATATGCAGCCGCGGTACAGCGGTCGCGACCACCGATTCGCGGAGCGCCGCTTCGCCCACCAGCACGTCATAGGTCGAGCAGTTGCGGCTGCGGCGATCGATGCCGAGTCCGGTTGAGGCGTTGCCCTGCGGGTCGAGATCGACGATCAGCACGCGCTCACCAATGGCCGCGAGTGCCGTGCCGAGATTGATCGCCGTGGTGGTCTTGCCGACGCCGCCCTTCTGGTTGGCGAGCGCCAGAATACGCGGGTGGCCCGGCGGGGTTGGGGCCCTATCCTCTTGATAAATTTGATCAATTACGGTCATGCTTCGGCGCCATGTGCTGGGGCGGACTGATTGCGCCGCTCGATATGGTCGAGCTCGACGATCCAGCCGTGTCCGCCGGTGCGGCTGGAATGGAGGCGCGGACTAATATTCCAATATTTAGTGGCCTCGGTCAATTCCAACTCTACATCTTGACCCTTGAGAAACAAAGCCTTTGCGCCCTGTTTCACCAACGGCTCCGCGAAACCGATGAGCTGGTGTAGCGGAGCCAACGCCCGTGCAGTGACGCAATCGACTTTCCCGAGGGAACTATCCACAGTATCCCCGATATCCGCCAGATGAACAGTGCCATGTGAATTCGTCACGCGCAAAGCCTCGCGTAGAAACGCGCCCTTCTTGGCATTGCGCTCGACGAGATGGACCGTTGCACCTGATATCCCGGCTAATGCACAGGCCAGCACGACGCCGGGAAAACCACCGCCACTACCAAAATCAGCCCACACCTTTGCGTTCGGCGCCAGCGCCAGAAGTTGCAGCGAATCCGAAATGTGCCGGGTCCAGAGATCTGGAAGCGTGGATGGCGCGACCAGGTTGGTCTTGGCTTGCCATTCCAGCAGGAGGTCAACATAGCGATCGAGGCGTGCCTCTGTTTCACGTGAAACAGGTGTCAACGCGAGCGCGGCCGCCTTGTCGGACGGGGGGATTGCGGAGGCGCTCTGTCTTGTCACTTTGGACACCGTTGATCAGCCGTATCGAGTCCGTAGTCGGGGCCGAGTCGTTTGGCGATCCCCGAAGAATAGCAGATTCGCGCGACGACCCATTCATTGAGTCGACGCCATCGCGCTTTCCCAGGATAATATTGGACGCCGGACGTCCAAGCTTCCAAACCCGCCAAGTCAAACCGACAAAGTCAAGCCGACAAAGTCAAACCCGCCGGTCGTGTTTCACGTGAAACAGTTCTAGGCGGTCGCCTTCGTTGTCTTGCGCCGCGCTTCGCGCCGAAGATAGGCCGCCAGGATGCCCAGTGCCGCCGGTGTCAGTCCATCCAGTCGACCCGCCTGCCCCACTGTTCGCGGTCGCGCAGCTTCGAGCTTCGAACGGGCTTCGTTGGAAAGCCCGGGCACCTCTGCGTAATCAATATCGGTGAGAACCAATCCTTCGTCGCGGCGGAAGGCATCAACGTCGGCGGTCTGACGCTTCAGGTAGACATCGTATTTGGCGTCGATCTCCAGATGGACTGCGATCGATGGGTCAATGGCTGACAGTTCAGGCCAGATACCACGCAGCTCGCTCCAACCGACTTCCGGATAGGCCAACAATTCGAAGGCCGAGCGGCGGTGACCATCCCGGTTGAGCGACAGTCCATGCTTGGCGGCCTCGTTCGGCGTGAGCGTCAGGGCCTTCGCCAGAGACTTCGCGTCATTAAGCGCCGCCATCTTGGCGCTGTGGCGAAGCGCCCGCGCGCTTCCCACGCAGCCCAAAGCTATTCCCTTGTCCGTGAGGCGTTGATCGGCATTGTCAGCCCGCAGCGTCAGTCGATACTCGGCGCGCGAGGTGAACATCCGATACGGCTCGGTGATGCCCCGCGTCACGAGATCGTCGATCATCACCCCGAGATAGCCGTCGGCGCGGTCGAAAACGATGGGTGCGCCCTGGCCGGCGGATAGCGCTGCGTTCAAGCCTGCAACAATCCCCTGCGCCGCCGCCTCTTCATAACCCGTGGTGCCATTGATCTGACCGGCCAGGAACAGCCCCGGCAGACGCTTGGTCTGCAAGGTCGGATCGAGTTCGCGGGGATCGACGTGGTCGTATTCGATGGCGTAGCCCGGCCGGACCATGCGAACCCGCTCCAGACCGGGGATCGTCGCCAGAATGGCCAACTGCACTTCCTCCGGAAGCGAGGTGGAGATGCCGTTCGGATAGACCGTACTGTCGTCGAGCCCTTCCGGCTCCAGAAAGATCTGATGTCCGTCGCGATCGCCGAAGCGGACGATCTTGTCCTCGATCGAAGGACAATACCGCGGACCGCTGCTCTTGATTTGCCCGGAATACATCGGTGAGCGATGCACGTTTGCCCGGATCACATCGTGGGTCGGGGGCGTGGTTCGGGTAATGCCGCACTGGATCTGTGACGTCGTGATCCGCTCAGTCATCACCGAAAACGGCTCCGGCGGGTCATCGCCCGGCTGCATTTCAACCGCGGACCAGTCGATCGTGGTGCCGTCGAGCCGCGGCGGCGTACCGGTCTTCAACCGACCAAGCGTAAAGCCCGCCCGCTCGAACGAAGCCGAAAGTCCCATCGCCGGCGCCTCACCGACTCGACCGGCCGGCCAGTTCTTCTCGCCGAGATGGATCAGCCCGCGCAAAAAGGTCCCGGTGGTAATGACGACCGCACCGGCCCGGAGTTCGCAGCCATCCGCCAGGCGGATGCCGGTAACCCGACCGCCAGAGACGATCAGCTCATCGGCCTCGCCCTCGATCACGCTGAGGTTCGCGGTCTCCTCAATCGCAGCCTGCATTGCCTTGGCGTAGAGCTTGCGGTCGGCCTGCGCACGCGGACCACGAACCGCCGGACCCTTGCGGCGGTTGAGCATGCGAAACTGGATGCCTCCGGCATCTGCGACCCGGCCCATCAATCCGTCGAGCGCATCGACCTCACGGACCAGATGACCCTTGCCGAGCCCACCGATCGCGGGATTGCAGGACATCGCGCCGACCGTCGCGAAGCGATGGGTGACCAATGCCGTACTGGCGCCCATGCGCGCCGCGGCGGCCGCAGCCTCGCATCCGGCGTGGCCACCGCCAATCACGATCACATCGAAAGAAATTTGCGGCGCGAGCATGCCGGACTTCTATCTTGAGACGGGTGAAGTCGGAAGCGGAACTTGGCTTGATAGGTGTTTCACGTGAAACAATCTTGACCGCACCAAAGCTGATCCGAGCTCCCGCGAGCGTCGTTTCACGTGAAACAAATCCATGTAGAAATGAATTAAGAAATATTACTTTCCGATACAAAATTCTCGAAAGATCACGTCCAGAATATCCTCAACATCAACCCGGCCCAGCAGCCTTCCCAGCGCCTGGGCGGCAGCCCGCAAATCTTCGGCAGCAAGCTCTTCGCTTGTCTCCGCCACGGAAATGCTGCGACGCAATGACGCTGCCGTCTGCTCCAGCAATTTTCGCTGCCGGTCGCGGGCGATCAGACCGCCCTCCCCGGAGCCAAAGAATTCCTGCGCAAACATCACCAGCGCGGAGATCAATTCGGAAAGTCCGTCGCCACGGCTTGCTGAAATTTCAAAATCGGATCTGTTGCTCGGCCGTTGGCCCTCGGCCATTGGACGACCCTCACCCGCAACGCCAATTCCAGAATCCGTTGCGTCGGATTTTTTGGGATCGAGATCGACCTTGTTGCGCACCATCCATACCGGCGTGGTCGCCTCGTGTGGATGCTCTGCGCCCGGCGCATCCGCCAGCCACAATACCAGGTCAGCTTCCGCCGCCCGTGCGCGCGCCCGACGCACACCCTCCTGCTCTACGGGATCATCGGTTTCGCGAATGCCCGCGGTATCGATCACCGTCACCGGATAGCCGTCGAGGTCGAGTTGAACTTCGATTACATCGCGCGTGGTGCCGGCATGAGGTGAGACAATCGCCACCTCCCGCCGCGCCAGTTGATTCATCAGCGTCGACTTGCCGACGTTTGGCGGCCCGGTGATCGCAACCACGAGCCCATCGCGCAAGCGTTCAGCCCTACCCTGTGCCGCAAGGACTTGCTCGATTTCGCCAAGCAGCGCTGCCATCTTTACGAGTGCCGGCGCCATCAGTTCAGCCGACACGTCGCCTTCGTCGGAGAAATCTATTCCGGCTTCAATCAGCGCCGAGGCTTCGATGATCCGCGTGCGCCAGTCGCGCACCCTGTCGCCCAGCAATCCCTTCAACTGGCGCAAAGCCTGCCGGCGCTGCCGATCGGTGTCGGCGTGGATCAGGTCGTCCAGAGCTTCCGCCTCGGTGAGATCGAGCTTGCCGTTCTCAAACGCGCGCCGGGTAAACTCGCCTGGCTCCGCCGCGCGTACATCCTCAAATACCGAAAGTGCCGCGAACAACGAAGCGAGCACCGCGCGTCCGCCATGAACGTGAAACTCCGCGACGTCCTCGCCGGTCGCGCTGGCCGGCCCCGGAAACCAGAGCACCACCGCGTCGTCGATCGCCTGCGCAGTTGAGTCGCGCAGAAGCGTTCGGGTTGCCAGCCGCGCGGCCGGAAGCTTACCCGCCAGCGCAGTAAGCGTGGCGCCGGCCTGCGGTCCGGAGACACGGACGACCGCGATCGCGCTTGGCGGCCGGCCCGATGACAGCGCAAAAATAGTTTGTTCCCGAGGGTGCATCGCCTATTTGCCTGCGGGGCGCCGTCGAGGCCAAGTAGTTTGTGGCCGAGCGAATGCCCACGTTATCGAAGTGGCACGACGTGAGAATTGTGCATCGCACAATGCGTATGGATTTGCGCGATGTGGGACCACAGATCCGATGACATCGAAAAGCCAGCCTATAAGGATAAAAATATAAATATTCTCAATCACTTATATCTGAGACATACAAAGCGATGAGCCCGTCGATGTTGCGGTTCCATTGCAGCAAATACCGCAATAAAAGCTTGAATCGGCATAGAAAAAGGGGCGCCCGGCTTGCGCCGTGACGCCCCTTCGGGATCGTCAACCCACTCAGGTATTCATCGAATCGAAGAATTCCGAGTTGTTCTTGGTGTTGCGCAGCTTGTCGAGCAGGAAGTCGATCGCGTCCATGGTGCCCATCGGATTGAGGATCCGGCGCAGCACGTACATTTTCTTCAGGAGCTGCGGATCGGTGATCAGCTCTTCCTTGCGGGTGCCGGAACGCGAAATATCGATCGCCGGGAAGGTCCGCTTGTCCGAAACCTTGCGATCGAGGATCAGTTCTGAGTTGCCGGTGCCCTTGAATTCTTCAAAGATCACCTCGTCCATACGGCTGCCAGTATCGACCAGCGCGGTCGCGATGATGGTGAGCGAACCGCCCTCCTCGATGTTGCGCGCGGCGCCGAAGAAGCGCTTGGGCCGCTGCAACGCGTTGGCGTCGACACCGCCGGTCAGCACCTTGCCGGATGACGGCACCACGGTGTTGTAGGCACGGCCCAGACGCGTAATCGAATCAAGCAGGATCACCACGTCGCGACCGTGCTCGACCAATCGCTTGGCCTTCTCGATGACCATCTCGGCGACCTGGACGTGACGCACCGCCGGTTCGTCGAAGGTGGATGAAACCACCTCGCCTTTCACCGAGCGCTGCATGTCCGTGACTTCTTCCGGACGCTCGTCGATCAAAAGCACGATCAGATAGCATTCGGGATGATTGGCGGTGATCGAATGCGCGATGTTCTGCATTAGCACGGTTTTACCGGTGCGCGGCGGCGCCACGATCAGTGCGCGCTGGCCCTTGCCGATCGGGGCCACGATGTCGATCACCCTTGCAGAAAGGTCTTTTCTGGTAGGGTCCTCGAGCTCGAGCCGGAAGCGCTGATCGGGAAACAGCGGTGTCAGATTGTCGAAATTGACCTTGTGTTTGGACTTTTCCGGGTCCTCGAAATTCAGCGTGTTGACCTTGAGCAGCGCAAAGTAGCGCTCGCCTTCTTTCGGGCTGCGGATGTGGCCCTCGATGGTATCGCCGGTGCGCAAACCAAAGCGGCGGATCTGCGAAGGCGAGACGTAGATGTCATCCGGCCCTGGCAGGTAATTGGCATCAGGCGAGCGCAGGAAGCCGAAGCCGTCAGACAAAACCTCGACGACGCCTTCGCCGATGATGTCGGTTTCCGCGATCGCAAGCTGCTTGAGAATGGCGAACATCAGCTCCTGCTTGCGCATGGTGCTGGCGTTTTCGACCCCATTTTCTTCCGCGAACGAGACCAGCTCGGCCGCTGTTTTGGATTTGAGATCTTGAAGTTTTATTTCCCGCATTGGGATGGTCCTGTGGAAGTAGCTTTAGGGAGGGGATGCGAGGTGGCTTTAAGAAAATGCGGACGTGCAAAGGAAAGTCCGCAGGTCTGAGCAAGGAAAGCGCCGGAGAGGCTTCAAACCCGATGTGGCGGCCGGCCCAATAAAGGAACCGAAACGCAACCACATCCGCCTGCGTGTGGTGGGATTTCGCTAATATAGAAAATCAGCTGACGTTCCGCAAGCAGGCAGCTTGGCGCGAGTTGTTGACGAAAGCCGGGCCTAAAACGGCTTCACCACCACGAGGATCACGATCCCGATCATCAGCAACGTGGGTACCTCATTGATAAAGCGATAGAATCTCTGACTTCTGAGATTGCGGTCGGCGGCAAAGTCCTTCACGCAGCGGGCAAAAAAGCCGTGGACGCCCGACAGCAGCAGCACCAGCAGAAGTTTCCCATGCAACCACCCGGCGGCGAACCAGTGACCGATCCACGCCAGGTAGAGTCCGGCCAGCCATGTCACAATCATCGCCGGATTGATGATTGCTTTCAGCAATCGACGTTCCATCACCTTGAACGTCTCGGACTGCTTCGATCCAACCTCGGCATCGCAATGATACACGAACAACCGCGGCAAATAGAGCATGCCGGCCATCCACGAGATGACTGCAATCACGTGCAGCGCCTTGATCCATTCATACATCGCAGACGTCTCGCTCGTTAGCCAGCACACGGCTTTTGTCGCCGGCCATACTGGAACATTTCTGCCGACATCAGCATTGCCGAGCATGCCAATTCGGTTCGAACCGAGACATATCCGCAAGCAGGCCTTTTCTAAAACAATAATTTTAGAATCTTAGGTTTGAGTCTAAGTAGCCGTGAATTGGACTCACAAAACGCTATCCAAACGTTGTCCGGAGTTACCCACATCCATCAACAATTCGCACGGCACATTTGTCGATTCGAATAACGTCACTGGTTTCAGTCGCTTGTGCTAGCCTGTCGTCAGCTTATGAAGAGACAAGTCCACATAACTCCACTATCATTGCAAACCTCGAATGAATTTGTCCTTTTGCGAAGGCCTGTGAAGAAAAAGCCGGGTTATCCCTGACCGACCGACCGATGCCCGATTCTTTCAGGAAAGCTCCACAAGGATTCACAGGATACACAGGGTCAACGGTGCCCACGACCGGCAACTATTTTCATCTTCACCTGGTGTCTGATTCGACCGGCGAGACGCTGATTACCGTCGCGCGCGCGGTCGCTGCCCAGTACGCCAATGTGACGCCGGTGGAGCATGTCTATCCGCTGGTGCGCAGTCAGAAGCAGCTCGATCGCGTGCTCGACGAGATCGAGGAGGCACCCGGCATTGTCTTGTTCACGCTGCTGGAGAAGGATCTGGTCGCGCGGCTGGAAGCGAAATGCCAGCAAATCAACATTCCGAGCCTTTCGATCATCGGCCCGGTGATGCAATTGTTTCAGGCCTATCTCGGCGCGGCGACCACCGGACGCGTCGGCGCGCAGCACACGTTGAATGCAGAATATTTCAAGCGGATCGACGCGTTGAACTACACGATGATCCACGATGATGGTCAGCATGTCGAAGGCCTCGAAGAGGCCGATGTCGTTCTGGTCGGGGTGTCCCGCACATCGAAGACTCCGACCTCGATTTATCTGGCCAACCGTGGCATTCGCACCGCGAATGTTCCTCTGGTGCCGGGCATCGCGATCCCGCATCAATTGGAGAATTTGAAAAAGCCGCTGGTGGTCAGTCTGCACGCGACACCGGAGCGGCTGATCCAGATCCGGCAGAACAGGTTGTTGAGCATGGGCGCGGGTCCCGGCAATGACGACTATATCGATCGCCAGGCGGTCGCGGATGAAGTTGCGTTTTCACGGCGTCTAAGCGCCAAGTTCAATTGGGCGCAGCTCGACGTTACCAGGCGATCAATTGAAGAAACCGCGGCGGCGATATTAAAATTGTTTACAGACCGGCAGCGGCAGCATCTTTCGGAATAATCATCCAGTGATGTCCATCTGGCGCAGCAAACATCCATTAATACTCGCTTCCCAAAGCCGTGCGCGGCAGGCATTGCTGACCAATGCCGGCATCGCTTTTGACGCCTTTCCAGCTGACATCGATGAGCGAGCGATCCAGCGAGCCTCAGGCCTTTCCGCGCCCGGCGACATTGCCTCACTTCTTGCGCGGGAAAAGGCCGTTTCGGTGTCGTCGGGTCATCCCGGCAGATTCGTTGTCGGCGCAGATCAGACATTGGCGCTCGGGAACCGGCTGTTCAGCAAGCCGGCTGATCGCGCGCAGGCCGTCGATCAGCTACGCACGCTTTCTGGAGCGAGCCATGAACTGCACTCTGCAATTGCTGTCGCGCGGGATGGCAAGATAGTGTTCGAAACCATCTCCGTCGCGCGTATGACGATGCGGCTGTTAACCGAGGCTGAAATCGGCGCTTATCTCGATGAAGCCGGAGAGGCCGTGACGGCCAGTGTCGGTGCTTACCAGCTCGAGGGGCTCGGCATTCACTTGTTCGAACAATTCTCCGGTGATCATTTCACCATCCTGGGGCTGCCATTACTGCCATTGCTGGCGTTTTTGCGCAGCGAGAAGCTGCTTGCGGTGTGAGGCAGACGCTGATGAGACCGCGAATGGTGATATTGGAATGATGATCCAATGATAATTCTTGGGCTGACCGGTTCGATCGGGATGGGGAAATCAACCACCGCCAAGCTGTTCGCTGATGCGGGCGTCCCGGTTTACGACGCCGATGCCACCGTTCACATGATCTACGAAGGCGAGGCAGCGCCGGCGATCGAGGCGGCGTTCCCAGGCACGACCGTTAACGGCAGGGTCGATCGTGCCAAACTATCAGCGCAAGTAGTGCACGATGCGCAGGCGATGAAGCGGTTGGAACAGGTCGTTCATCCGATGCTGCGCAGCCACCATCAAAAATTCCTCGATGAGGCCGAGCAGTCCGGCGCGCCTGTCGCAGTCGTGGATGTGCCGCTGCTGTTCGAGACCGGTGGCGAGAAGCGTGTCGATGCGGTGGTCGTGGTCACGACATCGCCCCAAGTTCAGCGCGAGCGAATCCTCGCGCGCGACAACATGACCGCCGAAAAACTCGATTACATTCTGGCGCGGCAACTGCCGGATGCCGAAAAACGCCAGCGCGCGGATTTTATCGTGGATACGTCGCATGGTCTTGATCCCGTTCGCGCCCGAATCCGGGACATCCTGGACGAGGCTGCTAAGATGCCGCGGCGGCGACCCTGATTCGTCGTCGTTTTGTTTGGGCATGATCTTTTCCGAAAACCGGTTCCCACCTTTTCGGGATCATGCCCTTAAGGTCCTGATTGATGCGTGAAATCGTTCTCGATACCGAAACCACTGGCCTCGATCCGCTGCGCGGCGATCGGCTGGTCGAGATCGGCTGCGTTGAGATTTTCAACCGGATGCCGACCGGCCAGACCTTTCACCGGCATATCAATCCGGAACGCGACATGCCGGCGGAAGCTTTCGCGGTGCATGGTCTTTCGTCTGAATTCCTTGCCGACAAGCCGCTGTTTGCCCAGGTGGTCGAGGAGTTCCTGGAGTTCATCGCCGACGCCCCGCTGGTGATCCACAACGCTTCATTCGACATCGGCTTTATCAATGCCGAGCTCGACCGCATCAAGCGTGTCCCGATTGCCCGCGAACGGCTAGTCGACACGCTTTTGCTGGCACGGCGTAAACATCCCGGCGTTTCGAACCGGCTCGATGACCTCTGCTCGCGTTATGCGATCGACAATTCCCGCCGCACCAAGCATGGCGCGCTGCTCGACGCCGAACTCTTGGCCGAGGTCTATATCGACCTGATCGGGGCGCGGCAGTCGCAGCTGATCCTGGCGTCCGACGTTCGCGATACCCGCATCGGCGGGTACGGCGAAATGCCGCGGCGACAGCGCGAGCTGCCGCTAGCACCGCGGATTACCGAGGAAGATCGCGCGGAGCACCGGGCCTTTGTCGCTACGCTCAGCGACAAGCCGATCTGGAACGATTTTCTAGGCGGGTGACGACCTTCGTCTAGCTCGGCTTGACCTGTGCGGCCTGCGCGACGGCGGCTTGCCGTTCCATGTTCTGGCGGTACAGACCGACGAAATCGACGGGATCGAGCATCAGCGGCGGGAAACCGCCATCGCGGACCGAAGTCGCGATGATTTCCCGTGCGAACGGGAACAACAGCCGCGGGCATTCGATCATGATCAGCGGGTGCAGATTTTCCGGCGGCACGTTGACGATGCGGAACACGCCGGCATAGGTGAGGTCGAAGCTGAACATGACCTTGCCGTTGTTTTCCGCCTTGCCCTCGATCAAAAGCGCCACTTCATATTCGTTTTCGGCAATGTTGTTGGCGTTGACGTTGATCTGGATATTGATCGAAGGCGGCTGCGGTTGCGGTCCTAGCGAGGCCGGCGCGTTCGGATTTTCGAACGACAGGTCCTTGGTATACTGCGCCAGCACGTTCAACTGGGGGGGAGAGGCTGCCTCAGGGGGCGCGCCGTTACCGTTGGTCATCGAAGTCTCTCCTGGAGCGTTTTCAAGCGAGCAGGGACCACTTTGCGTCTGAATTCGCTCAATAGGCGAAAGGCCTCTGTCCGGGCGAGTGGCTAACATAGCCCCGCCTCATTCCACAAGGACGACAGCGGGAGCCTTCGTGGCCGGCGATGCGCCGGGCCGCCATGCCAAAGCGCAAGGCCTGTAGGCCAGCGGCCGACAGGCTGGCCCGCAAGCATACACTCTAAATTGTTGAATGTGCGCGATTTCCGGGCATGATCGGGGTTTCCCCTTGCGGCAAAAACCGGCTACAATTCGGAGTTGGCAAATGGGCGAGAGCATTGGCCTGCTTTGTTTCCGCCGGTATGGCTTTTCATGCCAAAGCACGCCATTGGCTGGGCAAAGTTTCGTGCCTACATGCTGCAGACTCATCCATGAGGTAGTCTCTGCCGTCCCTTGAAGGGAACGCTCTACCGCCGGATCCATTGCCGGCGCAGACCAGAAAGCGAATACGACGTGGATATTTACACCATTATCTTCCTGGCGCTGGCGGTCTTCATCTTTCTGCGTCTGCGCAATGTCCTCGGGCAGCGCACCGGGAACGAACGGCCGCCCTATGATCGTGCGGCGCGCAACGTGGTGCAGGGTGCGCCGGACAACAAGGTTGTTCCGATCCCCGGAGCGGTGATCGACCAGGTGCCGCTGGCGCCGACGGCCGATGTCGTCCCGCCGACCGATCGCTGGAAAGGACTGGCTGAACCCGGCACCCCACTGGCGCAGGGACTCGACGCCATTGTAGCGCTGGATTCGTCTTTCGATCCCAGGCATTTCCTCAGCGGCGCGCGCAGCGCCTATGAAATGATCGTGCTGGCCTTTGCCAATGGCGATCGGCGCGCGCTGAAGGATTTGTTATCAACTGAGGTCTATGAAAGTTTCGAGAGCGCGATCAAGGATCGCGAGAAGCACGAGCAGAAGACCGAAACCCGCTTCGTTTCGATCGACAAGGCCGAGCTTGTGAATGCCGAGGCGCGGGATCGGGCGGCGCAACTGACCGTCCGTTTTGTGTCGCAGATGGTTTCGGTCACCCGCGACAAGGCCGGTACGATCGTCGACGGCAATCCCGATAAGGTCACCGACATCACCGACGTTTGGACATTTGCTCGTGACGTTACCTCACGCGATCCGAACTGGAAGCTGGTTGGCACGGGTAGCGCTCACTAGCGTCGCCATAGGGAAGTTCCTGCAGCGGGGGCTGCAAGCTGGTATCAGGAATTTCAGATCGAGGAACGGCGCCGGATATGCCGCGGCGGCGGTGGCGATTGCTGTCAGCCTGTCACTCGCTCCGAAGCCGGCGGACGGTTCACGTCCACACCATCTGCCATATCCTCAACTCGCCTGGCCGCTGGTGATCAACGGCAGTCAATATGCCCCGGTCGCATGGGCCGATATCGCAGGCTGGAACGAGGACGACCATCTGGCGGCGTTCAAGACGTTCCGCGCCAGCTGCAAGGCGATCTCAGCACAATCGGGCCCCGCCGCCACTGATCCGAGAGCCTTGGGCATCTCCTTGCGTGAGCCTTGCCACGCAGCCAGAGCCGCCGAGATCACCGATAACGCCAAGGCCGGGGCTTTTTTCGAAGAACATTTCCTTCCCTTGCAGATCTCGCGGCTCGGGGAAGATGCGGGCTTCGTGACCGGCTACTACGAACCCATTATCGATGGATCAAGGACGAAAACCGACGTCTACACCGTGCCGGTCTATCGCCGCCCTTCCAATCTGTTTGTACGGGGCTTCACGCAGGACTCTCCCGAGCTGCCCAACAAGGGCGACGTGTTTCGCAAGATCGGCCGCCGCAAGCTCGTGCCCTATTACGATCGCGGCGAGATCGAAGACGGCGTCATTGCCGGCCGCGGCCTCGAAATATGCTGGCTGAAAAGCCAGACCGATCTCTTGTTCGCGCAAATCCAGGGCTCGGCGCGCGTGCGTCTCGAAGATGGCTCGACCATCCGGATCAATTATGCCGCGCATAATGGTTATCCCTATACGCCGGTCGGGCGCGTCCTGATCGATCGCGGCATCATTCCGAAAGACCAGATGTCGATGCAGAAGATCAGGGAATGGATGGATCAAAACCCCGACGGCGCCAAGGAATTGCGGCGTCAGAACCGCTCCTACATCTTCTTTCGCGAAGTGCAGCTCTCCGACAAGGACGAAGCCGTCGGCGCGCAGGGCGTGCCGCTGACGCCGGGGCGCTCGATCGCGGTCGATAAATCACTGCACGTCTACGGCACGCCGTTTTTCATCGCAGGCGAACTTCCGATCGAATCAGAGCATTCGAAAACGCCGTTTCGCCGGCTGATGATTGCGCAGGACACCGGCTCGGCGATCACAGGCCCCGCGCGTGCCGATCTTTATTTCGGCGCGGGCGCGGATGCCGCGAAGGTGTCGGGCCGGCTCCGGCACAATATGCAGTTCGTCATGCTGGTGCCGAAAAGCCTCGATCCGATGGCGCTGGGCCGCAAGATGCCGCTGCCGGACCCGAGGCCGTCGGCGAAAATCGCAAAACTGTTTCCGCAAGTTAATCCGTTAAAGAACCAGCAAAAGGATCAAAAGAACCCAGCGCCAGCCGCCCCGCAGGCATCTACCACCTCGCCAACATCAACGGCACAGGCTGACGCCACAACGTCCGTCCCGCTGCCCGCCGCACGACCGGACATAGCACCGAGCCGCGAGGGGCGCCGCCATCGACGCTCTCGTCGCGATCACGGAGACCGATGAAGCGTTCTCGCTCCATTCCGGAATTGCCGCTGCCAACGCGGCGCAAGCGTGCGCTCAGCGAAGAAGAGCGCGCGTTGTGGGAAAGTGTGGCGAAGCAAACCAAACCCTTGCGGAAAAAATCACGCCCCACAAAGGCGCAGACCGTGCAGGAGGCAAAAGCACAAAGTGCCGCGATCGCCATTGCGCGACCGGAGCCGCTTTCGCCTGGCAAACCTGTGCGCGTGACCAAACCGGACGTTCCGCCCACGCCGCCGCCGCTGGCACCGCTCGGACGCCGCGAGCGTTCGCAACTTTCCCGCGGCAGGAAGGAAATCGATGCAAGGCTCGACCTGCATGGCATGACGCAAACACGCGCTCATCGCGCGCTATCCGATTTTTTGCAGCGCGCGCATGCCAATGGCCTGACTTTCGTCCTGGTCATCACCGGCAAGGGCCGCACGACGGGAAGTGAATCCGAGCGCGGTGTGCTTCGCCGCCAGGTGCCGCAATGGCTCAATCTGCCGGAATTCCGCACCATGGTGGTCGGGTTTGAGGAGGCCCATATCGGCCATGGCGGCGAGGGCGCGCTCTACGTGCGGATCAGGCGGGTCCGAATCTGAGCGGTCAGAAGGGTCGCACGACTCCCACCCGCGGGATCAGCGTCACGAGCCAGCCGAAAGTCCTGGTCCTTCTGTCTTTCGTTGCAAGCGGCGAAACGCTTTGCGCAGCCGGCAAGGTCTTCACGGCGTGCAGGATAAGGAACATGCAGACCGCCCAGTTCGAGATCCAACGCGAATAGTCGAACACGATCAGGAAAATCACGAGATAACCGACGCTCACCCCGACCAGCGCCGATATCACGATGCGACGATGCCATTCGTTGGCGAGCGAGCGGATCAGATCGGCAAAATATCGCCACAGCGGCGCATGCAGCCAGATCAGCAGCGCAAATACCGGCACGCCCAGAATATTGGAAGGCATGCGCTGCCAGGTATCCTGGATCTCCCTCGAAAGCGGCTGATACCAGATGTAACTGAAGCTTAGGAGATCGGTGCGGGATGGATCGGCCATCCTGCCTTGCAGATAGTGACTGAACTCTGCCTCGGAAATCGGCATCGATCCGTCGAATTGCGCGGCCAAGAACAACGCGGCGACGCAGGCTGCGGCCGCCATGCCGACCATCACATTCTGCCGGCTCACGCCCTGCACCAGATAATAGCGCAGCACCACGATGACGGCGATGGTCGGCACGTACATCAGGAAGTGAACGTGGTGGATCAGAACGAGGATGACGGAGAAAGCCGCGGCCGACAGCACGAAAGCGACCGAACGGGTCGGCATCAGCAACAGGCAAATCGCGAATGCGCAGCCATAGATGTCAAAGTGTCCCACCGTGTGCATGAAATTCTTGAAGAAGAACGGTGAGCCGACCATGAACACGAGCAGCGGCATGTGTTCATCATCGAACCCGAAGGTGCGCCGAAACAGCTGCAAAAACAGACCCAGTGTCACCAGCCACACAACGACACCGAGGGCGAAGACCAGCCACACCGGCACATTGGAGAAAAACAGTGAAACGATCGCGCCGATCAGCGCGCGCTTGGTGAAGCCGAAATGATAATCGACCAGCAGGTGAATGTAGGGGACGTAGGGCGGGAGCGTAATCTTGTGCAGAAAAACCCCGATCGCCACAGCGACGTTGACGGCAAGCATCAAGCGCCAAGGGGTCCCCCGTAACCGCAGATTCATTCAGCACCCGAAAACGGCAGCTCGATCAGGCGCGAACTATCACGTGGCGGGCGTGCCGCGCAACGTGTCAGCGGCGGAGTGGTTTTACAGAATGAACCGGCTCAAATCTGCGTTCTTGGCGAGATCGCCGACATGTTTCTGGACATAATCGGCATCGATCTGGATGGTCTCGCCGTTACGGTCGGGGGCCGCAAACGAAATCTCATCGAGCACGCGCTCCATCACGGTCTGCAGCCGCCTCGCGCCGATGTTCTCCACCGTGGAGTTCACAGCCACGGCCACGTCGGCGAGCGCGTCGATGGCGCTGTCGGTGATGTCGAGCGTCACGCCTTCGGTCTGCATCAGCGCGACATATTGCTTGATCAGCGATGCCTCGGGCTCGGTCAGGATGCGGCGCATGTCGTCGCGTGTCAGCGCTTCCAGCTCGACACGGATCGGCAACCGGCCCTGTAATTCAGGCAGCAGATCGGACGGCTTGGCGATATGAAACGCGCCGGATGCGATGAACAGGATATGGTCGGTCTTGACCGCACCGTGCTTGGTCGAGACGGTGGTGCCCTCGATCAGCGGCAGCAGGTCGCGCTGCACGCCTTCGCGCGAGACATCGCCGCCGCTGCGGCCATCGCGCACGCAGATCTTGTCGATCTCGTCAAGAAACACGATGCCGTTGTTCTCGACCGCAGTGATCGCTTCCAGCACCAGCTGGTCGCTGTCGAGCAGCTTGTCGGACTCCTCGTTGACCAGAATTTCATGGGAGCCCTCGACGGTGAGGCGGCGGGTCTTGGTCCGTCCACCCATCTTGCCGAAGATGTCGCCGATCGAGATCGCGCCCATCTGCGCGCCGGGCATGCCGGGGATCTCGAACATCGGCATGCCGCCCGAGGATTGCGTCTCGACCTCGATTTCCTTGTCGTTGAGTTCGCCGGCACGCAACTTCTTGCGAAACGAGTCTCGCGTCGCGGCGCTTGAATTGGCGCCGACCAGGGCATCGAGCACGCGCTCTTCAGCGGCGAGCTGGGCGCGGGCCTGCACGTCCTTGCGCTTGCGTTCCCGGGTCTGTGCGATTGCGACTTCGACGAGATCGCGAATGATCTGCTCGACATCGCGGCCGACATAGCCGACCTCGGTGAATTTGGTGGCCTCTACCTTGATGAACGGCGCGCCGGCGAGCTTCGCCAGCCGCCGCGCGATCTCGGTCTTGCCGACGCCGGTCGGCCCGATCATCAGGATGTTTTTCGGCAGCACCTCATCGCGCAAGCTGCCGGTGAGTTGCAGCCGCCGCCAGCGATTGCGCAGCGCGATCGATACTGCGCGCTTGGCGTCGGCCTGGCCAACGATGAAGCGGTCAAGTTCGGAAACGATTTCCCGGGGAGAAAAGTCGGTCATAGGTCCTTAGCTAGGTTTAAAATGGCACGAGAACAAGCCGCATTAGCCATCAGATGATCGGCGGGCCGGCCTGCCATTGCCGGATCGCTTCAAAGGGGTGAATCAGCATGATGATGTTCAGGGTAAGATTGTCGCGAATGTGAAGCCCGACCAGGATTTCGAACACAAGTGCGAGCGCCACCGTCAGCACGACCGGCAGCTTCCTCGCCAGCAAGAACCCTGCGACCATCGACAGCGTGTCGGAGACTGAATTGACAATGCTGTCGCCGAAATAGTCCAGCGACACCGTGGCGGCGCGGTAACGCTCGATGATCCAGTTGGAATTCTCGACCAATTCCCAGCCACCTTCCACCGCCATGGCAACGATCAGGCGCGCGGGCCAGGACAGCCGCGGCAGCAACAGCCAGGTCGCGGCGTAAAACAGAAAGCCATGAATAATGTGCGAGAACGTGTACCAGTCGGTGAGGTGCTGGGAATTCTCCGAGCTCTGCACCACGCCATGCCAGAGCTTGACATAGCCGCAGGCGCAGATCGGCAGCCGGCCCATGGCGAACAGGATCGATGCCTGGAGCGCGATCAGGCCACATCCGATCAGCAGCCAATGCGCCGTTGCAAGCGCTGACGCCGCCGGCGCGTTGCGATCGAACGTCATGGGTTTCGCACCATCAACAGGGCCGGACCGTCGGGCGTATCGACAACGCGGTCGCTTTGAAAACCGGCTTTAGCATAGGCGCGTATGGCGCGGCTATTGTCCGGATCGGGATCGGTCACGATGCGTGGTGCGCCCTTCTGCAAGCGTTCGTCGACGAAGCACCGAATGAGCGCCGAGCCGTGCCCGCGCCCGATCATGTCCGGTTCGCCGATGAAAAGATCGATGCCGCGCGTGCCCGGTGGCTGCGGTCCGAAGCCTGTGTTCCACTCGGTCAGATCGTAGCATTGCAGATAACCGAGCGGGTTGCCGGCGAAACAGACAATGTACTGATCCATGGCCGGCTCATCCAGATCGCCGCTGACCAGTGCGTATTGTTCGTCGGGATCGCCCCACCACTCTCGAACATGAGGCAATGCGAGCCAGCCTCGTATCAGCGCAAGATCGGATGTCGTCATCGGGCGGAAGACATAGTCCGGCACCGTGCTCAGCCGCCCAGGGTTTCGATCGTGACGTTGCGATTGGTATAGACGCAAATGTCGGCGGCGATATCGAGCGCGCGGCGCACGATGGTCTCGGCATCCTTGTCGGAATCGACCAAAGCGCGGGCGGCCGCCAGCGCATAATTGCCGCCCGACCCGATCGCCATCACGCCGGCCTCGGGTTCCAGCACATCGCCGGTGCCGGTCAGGACCAGCGACACATCCTTGTCGGCGACGATCATCATCGCCTCCAGCCGGCGCAGATAGCGGTCGGTCCGCCAGTCCTTGGCCAGTTCGACCGCCGCGCGGGTCAGTTGACCCGGATATTGCTCAAGTTTGCTTTCCAGACGCTCGAACAGCGTGAAGGCATCAGCTGTCGCGCCGGCAAAGCCGCCAATAACATCACCTTTGCCGAGCTTTCGGACCTTTTTGGCATTGGATTTGATGACGGTCTGGCCGATCGACACCTGCCCGTCGCCACCGATCACGACTTTGCCGCCCTTGCGGACCGTCAAAATGGTGGTGCCGTGCCAGACCGGGAGCTCATTCTGTGATGCTTGCATAAGATATCCTCGTGTCGGCCAGATTTAGGGGCTGACGGGCAGGGTTACAATCCAGCGTTTTCGGGCGGAGCCAGCCCCGGCTCGATACGGAGCGGGTTACTGGTTCGCCCAAGAACGGATCGTCAAGAAAACGCGTCAAAACCGGAATCGCCGGGAATCCGGTCACCATAGGCCGAAGTTCAGTCCTGGAACGGTCATCCCGCAGTAGCGAAGGCGACATCAGCCTGTTAAAAGAGCCGCGTTTTCGGCACGGGAAAGCCCATTTCATGCGCATAGCGACCATCAAGCGCAAGACCAAAGAGACCGATATCGAGGTGACCGTAAACCTCGACGGAACGGGCGTGTCCAACGCCTCGACCGGAATCGGCTTTTTCGACCATATGCTCGATCTGCTGGCCCGGCATTCGCGCATCGACATCACGGTGAAGGCGGACGGTGACCTTCACGTCGACCACCACCACACCACCGAGGACGTCGGGATCGCGCTCGGCCAGGCGGTCAAGCAGGCGCTCGGCACCATGGTTGGCATCACCCGCTATGCCTCGATCCACATGCCGATGGACGAGACCCTGTCGCGTGTCGTCATCGATATTTCGGGCCGGCCGGTGCTGGTGTTCAAGGTGGAGTTTCCCCGCGACAAGGTCGGCGAATTCGATACCGAACTGGTCCGCGAATGGTTCAACGCCTTTGCGATCAACGCCGGCGTGACTTTGCACGTCGAGACCCTATATGGCGAGAACAGCCATCACATTGCCGAATCCTGCTTCAAGGGTCTGGCGAGGGCGTTGCGCACCGCGGTCGCGATCGACCCGCGCGCGGCGGGCGAAGTGCCATCCACCAAGGGTCAGCTCGGCGGCTGATTGCTTGTTCGGCGGAGAGTAACGATGCCGGTCTACACGGTTCATGCGCCTGCCGCGACCGACGCGAGCGTCGTCGCGACCGACCGATTTACTTTCGTTCGCGACGGGTTTCACATCTGGGCCGCGCTTCTCGGTCCGCTGTGGCTCGCCTGGCATCGGCTGTGGCTCGCACTAATCGGCTGGATCGTCGCTGTCGCAGCAATCGAGGTCGCGATGGCGCGACTGGGCACCGGCCGTGGCGCGATGTTTTTCGCCGACGTGCTGATCGCGCTGTTGATGGGATTTGAAGCGGCGAGCTTGCAGCGCTGGACATTGTCGCGGCGCAACTGGCGTCAGCTCGACATCGTGGTCGCCGACGACGAGGAGGCGGCCGAGCGGCGTTTCTTCGATCGCTGGACCGCCAAACAACGTGGCCTCAGCAACGATCAATCGGCGGTCGATCGCGGCGGCCCGCCGCCAACGCGCGATGTTGCAGGTCAGCCGTTTTCGAAGCCGCCGTCCACGCCGCAGAGCGAGATCATCGGGTTGTTTCCGCAACCGGGAGCATTGCCGTGAGCGTCGCCATTATCGACTACGGCTCCGGTAATTTGCACTCCGCGGCGAAAGCGTTCGAGCGCGCGGCGCGGAGCATGGAGGAACCACAGAAGATCGTGGTCACGCGCGATCCCGAGGTGGTGTATCGCGCCGATCGCATCGTGCTGCCTGGTGTTGGTGCGTTTGCCGATTGCCGCAGGGGTCTCGACGCGCTGGACGGCATGATCGACGCGATGACGGAAGCCGTGCGCAACAAGGCGCGGCCGTTCTTCGGCATCTGTGTCGGCATGCAGCTGATGGCGACGCGCGGCAAGGAGCACGTCACCACCGACGGTTTCAACTGGATCGCCGGCGACGTCGAAAAGATCTCGCCGCGCCAGGAGAATCTGAAAATTCCCCATATGGGCTGGAACACGCTCGATATGATTCGCGAACATCCCGTGCTCGAGCGCCTGCCGCTGGGACCGAAAGGCCGCCACGCCTATTTCGTGCATTCCTATCACCTCAACGCCACCAATGAGGCGGACGTGCTGGCGCGTGCGGATTACGGCGGCCCGGTGACGGCGATCGTCGGCAAGGACACCGCCATCGGCACCCAGTTTCACCCCGAGAAGAGCCAGCGTTTCGGACTGGCGCTGATCTCGAACTTTCTGAAGTGGAAGCCGTGATTCTTTTTCCTGCTGTCGATCTGAAGAACGGCCAGTGCGTGCGTCTGGAGCAGGGCGACATGGCGCGCGCCACCGTGTTCAACCTCGATCCTGCGGCGCAGGCCCGCGCCTTCGCCACGCAGGGTTTTGAGTATCTGCACGTGGTGGATCTCGACGGCGCCTTTGCCGGCAAGCCAATGAACGCGCATGCGGTCGAGACCATGCTGAAGGCGGTTACCATGCCGGTGCAGCTCGGCGGTGGCATCCGTGACCTCGGCACGGTGGAGGCTTGGCTTTCCAAGGGCATCGCGCGCGTCATCATTGGCACCGCGGCAGTGCGCGATCCCGAATTCGTGAAAGGCGCAGCAAAAAAGTTTCCGGGCCGCGTAGCGGTCGGTCTCGATGCGCGTGACGGCAAGGTCGCGGTTCAGGGCTGGGCGGAAACGTCAGAAGTCACCGCACTCGAAATCGCTGAGCGATTCGAGGATGCCGGCGTCGCGGCGATCATCTTCACCGACATTGCCCGCGACGGCCTGCTGAAGGGCCTCAACCTCGAGGCCACCATTGCGCTGGCCGAACGCATCTCGATCCCCGTGATCGCTTCAGGAGGCCTGGCCTCGATCGACGACGTCCGGGCGCTGCTCACCCCGCGTGCGAAGAAACTGGCCGGAGCAATCGCAGGCCGTGCGCTCTATGACGGCCGTCTCGATCCCGCGGCCGCGCTGGCGCTGATCCGTAACGCACGCGCTGCGGCCTAGGAGCTTTCCGATGTTCAAGGTTCGAGTGATTCCCTGTCTCGACGTCAAGGACGGGCGCGTGGTCAAGGGCGTCAACTTCGTCGACCTGCGCGATGCCGGCGATCCCGTGGAAGCGGCTATCGCCTACGACGCCGCCGGCGCCGACGAACTGTGCTTTCTCGATATCACAGCGACCCATGAAAACCGCGGCATCATGCTCGATGTCGTCCGCCGCACGGCGGAAGCCTGCTTCATGCCGCTCACCGTGGGCGGCGGTGTGCGGACCGTCGATGATATCCGCACCTTGCTGCGATCCGGCGCCGACAAGGTGTCGATCAACAGCGCCGCGGTCAGCCGTCGCGAGTTCGTCAAGGAAGCTGCTGAAAAATTCGGCGATCAGTGCATCGTGGTTGCGATCGATGCCAAGCGCGTGAAGCGCGGCGGCGGCTCGGAGCGGTGGGAGATCTTCACCCATGGCGGACGCAATTCCACCGGTATCGATGCCATCGAATATGCCCAGGAGGTCGTCTCGCTGGGCGCCGGTGAAATCCTGCTGACCTCCATGGATCGGGACGGAACGCGGCAGGGATTTGACCTTCCGCTTACGCAGGCCGTCGCCGACAGTGTTTCCGTACCGGTCATCGCCTCAGGCGGCGTTGGTAACCTCGACCATCTGGTGGACGGCATCCGCGAGGGGCATGCGACCGCGGTGCTGGCGGCATCGATCTTCCATTTCGGGGAATTTACCATACGCCAAGCCAAGGACCACATGGTGCGTGCCGGGCTGCCGATGCGGCTCGATCCTTGACGACTCTTTGTGACAGAAGTGCTACATCCGATGGGGTGTAAAAGCGCTACGGCTTTAGTGGCGCGCGTGTGAGTTGAATTGATGCCGCGTTTTACGATCCATGATCTTGCCGCCACCATTGATGCCCGCGCGGCATCGGGAGGAGAGGGGTCCTACACCCGTAAACTGTTGGACAAGGGCTCGGAGCATTGCGCCAAGAAGTTTGGCGAGGAGGCGGTGGAAACCGTCATCGCTGCGGTTGAGAACGACCGTGAGCATCTGATCGCCGAAAGTGCGGACTTGCTGTTTCATCTCCTGGTTCTTCTGAAATCACGCGGCGTCAAGCTTGAGGATGTTGAAGCTGCCCTGGCGCAGCGCACGACCATGTCCGGACTTGAAGAGAAGGCGGCGCGCAAGCGCGACTAAGGGCGTTTCCATGGATATTCGCGCAGTCGAGCAGCAGTATAATCCCTACCGGGTGTTCTCCAGGGAGCAATGGGCGCGGCTCCGCGACGATACGCCGATGACGCTGGAAGTCGACGAGATCGCGGCGTTGCGCTCGATGCATGACCGGCTCGATCTCAGGGAGGTCGAAGAGATCTACCTGCCGCTTTCGCGTCTGTTGTCGATCTATGTCGATGCCATGCAGCGGCTTTATTTCGCGCAGCGGCGCTTCCTCGGTATCGAAGATCGCAAGATGCCCTACATCATCGGCGTCGCCGGATCGGTCGCGGTCGGTAAATCGACCACGGCCCGCGTGCTGCAGGCGCTGCTGGCGCGATGGTCGCCGCGGCCGAAGGTCGATCTGGTCACGACCGACGGCTTTCTGTTTCCCAATGCCGTGTTGGAGCGGCAAGGCCTGATGCAGAAAAAAGGCTTCCCGGAAAGCTATGATCTGCCGACGCTGCTGAGCTTTCTGAGCGATATCAAGTCGGGCCGGCGGCCGGTGCGTGCGCCGGTTTATTCGCACTTGACCTATGACATCATTCCGAACGAATGGATCGAGATCGACCGGCCGGATATTCTCATCGTCGAGGGCGTCAACGTGCTGCAGACGGGCCGCCTGCCGCGGGACGGCAAGGCCGTTCCAGTGGTCTCGGACTTTTTCGATTTCTCCGTTTACATCGATGCCGACGAATCGGTGCTACGCGACTGGTACGTCAGGCGCTTCCTGACGCTGCGCGACACCGCGTTTCATGATCCGCGATCGTATTTCAATCGTTATTCGCTGCTCTCGGACGAGGAAGCAACGGCCACCGCGATCGCGATCTGGGAGCGAACCAACCTCGCGAATCTCGAAGACAACATCCTGCCGACGCGACCGCGCGCGACGCTGATCATGAAGAAAGGTGCCGATCACGTGGTCGAAACGGTGGCGCTGCGGCGGCTTTAGTCTTTGCGGAAAATACGCGCGTCAGGCCGCGTCGCGAGGCCGAAAATGCCCGTGTATCGGGATAGGTCCGGGTAAGCCGGAGCCGTCATTGCGAGCGAAGCGAAGCAATCCAGAGTCGGGAATGAGACTCTGGATTGCTTCGGCGCTACGCTTCGCAATGACAGCGAGACGGTTTCACGCCGCGAGGTGCCGCGAAGCCGCCAGGCCTGCCAGCGCATCGGCAAGCTTGTCGCGATCGAGCGGCTTGATCAGGAAGCCGTCCATGCCCGCCTCGAAGCAGGCGTAGCGATCTTCCACCAGCGTATTCGCCGTGAGTGCGAGGATGGGTGTCGGCCGTTCCGGCTGGCCGGCTTCGCAGGCGCGGATTCGTTTGGTTGTTTCGATGCCGTCGAGCTGCGGCATCTGGATGTCCATCAGCACCAAGTCATAGGGAGTCCCGGCGGACTTCGCCGACAGCCATGATTCGAGTGCCGCCTCGCCATTGGTGGTGATGACCGCATGGTGGCCGAGCCTCGCCAGCAGCGAACGTATCAGCAACGCATTGATCTCATTGTCTTCCGCCACCAGAATCGAGAGCCCTCGTGCGGGGGCAATGGCTGATGTCTCGGCGTGGTCGGCATCGATCAGGGGGTCGCCGGCGAGGTTCGGCGCGGGAACTTCCGGCGCGGTCGCCAGCCTGATCGCGAGCGAAGCCGCGCGCAACGGTTTGACCAGATAGCCGGTGAAAGCAGGCGTGAGTTTAAGCTCATGCCGCGCGGCCGGCGTGAACATGACGATCCGTTGCGTGGCATGGGCGCGAGCGGCGTCGCCGAATGCTTCAACCTCATTTGCTCCGAAGGCGTGATCGAACAGGACGGCGTGCCACGATCGCTCCGGCAACAACGCCTGTGCGACGGCGATATCCGACACCATGCAGGTCTGGCTTCCCCAACGCTGCAGCCGCCGGGCGACCAGCGAGGCCTCGATGGTTTGCGGCGCCACCAGCATGACCGATTGACCGGTCAGGTCGGGCGCAATGAATGGCTTTCGTTCGCTGTCGTTACCGCCTGATGCGACGAGAGGCACCGACACCTCGAATGTCGAACCGACGCCGGGCTGGCTCTCCAGCGTGATGCGGCCACCCATTCGCTTGACGATACGTTCGCTGATGCTCAGCCCCAGACCGGTGCCGCCATAGTTCCTGGCGATACGATCGTTGGCCTGCTCGAACTCACGGAAAATTCGCTCGCGCGCCTCAGGCGCGATGCCGATGCCGGTGTCGCGCACCAGGAAGCTGATCTCGTTGGGCCAGATGCCGGGCTCGACAATCAGCGCCACGCCACCGGTCGAGGTGAACTTGATGGCGTTGCCCGCAAGGTTGAGCAGGACCTGCCGCAAGCGCGCGGCGTCGCCGATCACTTCCGTCGGCAGCCGCTCGTCCACATAGGCGGCGATCTCGAGCTGCCTGGCCTGCGCCCGCGGCGCCAGCAGTTCGGTAATATCCTCGATCAACGCGGCGAGTTCGAACGGGCGATGCTCGAGATCGATCTTGCCGGCTTCGATCTTGGAATAATCCAGCAATTCCTCGATCAGCGAAAGCAAGGCGTCGCCCGAAGTCTTCACCGCCTTGGCGTAGGTCATTTGCTCCGGGGTCAGCGGCGTATCCAGAAGCAAACCGCTCATGCCGATGATGCCGTTGAGCGGGGTGCGAATCTCGTGGCTGGCCATCGCGAGGAACCGCGACTTGGCGCGGTTGGCGGCATCGGCGTGATCGCGGGCTTCGCTGAGTGCGCGCTCGGTTTCGGTGCGGTCGGTCACATCGCGGCCGACGCTTTGCATCTCCGCCGGCTGGCCCGCATCCGTTCGAACCAGCCCTTCGCGCCATGCGATCCATCGCGGCCCCAGCGGACCGGCAATTTTCTGGTCGTGAATTCGCGTGCCGTTGGTGTCGAGCGCGATGTCGCCTTGCTCGAGAATGGCGGGTGAGAAGCGGCTGCCAACCAGCGCGCTGCGCGGTTGACCGGCCAGTTCGCAATAGGCTTCGTTGGCGAAGGTGATGCGGCCCTCGGCGTCGCGCAGAATAATCAGGTCGCCCTGTGATTCGAACAGGCTGCGGGCGCGCTCTTCGGCTTCCTTCAATTCCCAATTGCGATCGGCCAGCGCTTCATTATGCAGCAGGACCTTGCGAAGCTTTCGGTGTACCCAGCGCAGCCGCATGCTCAAGGTCGCGAGCGCGACGCAGGCGATCGCGAACAGGAAGCTCGCGCCGATGGCAAAGGCGTTGGGATCATAGCCGGAATGTTCGGATCGGCTTCCGGCGATAAAGCCATAGGCGCCGCCGAAAGCGGCGGAAAAGATCACGAACGAGCGGACCGCGAGAACGAGCCATGGATGACGTCGTGTGAAGCGGCGTATGCGCGTCTTGATTCGGAAACTGTGCTTCATTGCCAATTGCCCTGAGCTTGTTTTTTTCGTTCCGCAATCGTTTCGCACTGTCGGCGTTCGAAACGCCTTGGCGCCGCCGCCTGCCGCGGCCGACGATGCGGCGGCGACCTTGCAAAGTGCTTGAGGTGGAGTGCCCTCACATGGTGCGATGAGAACAGGGTTAATAAAGTGTTAGCAGCTTGGTCTTCGAGCGAATGGACGCCGGTTCGCGTTGAGAAAACGCGTCAAGGCAAAAGACTTAGAGCAGCGCCGCAGCCAAACGAGGGTGTTCGCCACGGGCTCCGACGATCAACGCGGCCGCTTCGCGTGCCGTGAAGGTTTTCGATTTCACGAAGATCCGATAATCGGCGGGTCCGTCATGCGAGAGATAGATGATGGGCGCTGAACCGGAGATTTTGGAGGAGATAGCGATAAACTGTGTCGCCGACGTTACCGCGCAGGCGTCGGCCTCTGAACCATCGACGTCATCGACAACGGCGAAATCGGCAGCCTCGGCGCTGTCGGCGACCTGGACGCGCACGGTGGCTGCGGCCGGATCGTCGGTGAAACTGACATGGAGATCGGCGTGCCAGGGGGCGGACGCGATCTCGAGCGATTCGTCGCCGACGGGGATGCAGGGACGCGGACCGGGGACCAATTCAATGCGTGCCAGGATGGCCGCGACCATCAATGGAACGACCGATACCAGAACCTTGAAACGCAACATGATACGCTACTCGCTCAACCCTTGCCCGCGATACGCCGGGCTTATGGTTGGCAGAGCGTAAATAAAACTCGTTACCGCCGGGTTGACGCGCGAGGCTGTCGTGTGTGGAACCGGCGATAACGTCACGCGGCGCGTTTGATGTCTTCGGCCAGCGCGCGGTACGACAAGGCTTCGGCCAAATGCAGCCGGCCGATCTTGTCGGCGCCATCGAGATCGGCGAGCGTGCGGGCGACGCGGAGCACACGATGGTAGCCGCGGGCCGACAGGCGCATGGTTTCGGCGGCGTCGCGGAGCAGCTTGGTTCCCTGCGCGTCCAGCTTCGCGATCTCTTCCAGCAGCGATGCCGGCGCCTCCGCATTGGTGCGGATATGCGCCAACCCTGCCGCGGCGTAGCGCGCGCGTTGAATGTCGCGTGCCGCGGCGACACGCGCGGCCACTTCCGCCGATCCTTCCGCTGCTGGCGGCAGGATCAGGTCAGCGGCGGTCACAGCCGGCACCTCGATCCGCAAATCGATGCGATCCATCAGCGGGCCCGAGATGCGGGTCTGGTAATCGGAGGTGCAGCGATCAATTCGTCCGCGTTTGCAGGAATAGCCGGGTTCGAAGGCGTGGCCGCAGCGGCAGGGGTTCATCGCCGCGACCAGCATGAAGCGCGCCGGATAGGTGACGCGATGATTGGCGCGCGACACCGCGACCTCGCCGTTCTCCAGCGGCTGGCGCAGCGAATCCAGCACGCGCGGATCGAACTCCGGCAGCTCGTCGAGAAACAGTACGCCCTGATGCGCCAGCGAAATCTCGCCGGGCTTGGCGCGGATGCCGCCGCCGGTCAGCGCCGCCATACTGGCGGAATGGTGTGGAGCTCGGAACGGCCGCCGGGCCGTCAACGCGCCGCCCTGGATTTCGCCGGCGACCGAGGCGATCATCGAAACTTCCAATAATTCGGACGGCGACAGCGGCGGCAGGATCGAGGGCAGACGTGCCGCGAGCATCGACTTGCCGGCGCCGGGCGAGCCGATCATCAACAGATGATGTCCGCCGGCCGCGGCGATCTCCAGCGCGCGCTTGGCGCTTTCCTGGCCCTTGATGTCGCGCAGGTCGAGCAGCTCCGCCTCGCGCTCATGCACCTTCGGCTGCGGGCGCGACAATACCTGTGTGCCTTTGAAGTGGTTGGCGATCTGGATCAGCGAATTCGCGGCAATGATCTGGATATCCGGGCTGGCCCACGCTGCTTCCGCGCCGCAGCCCGCCGGGCAGATCAGGCCTTCGTCGCGCGAGTTGGCGCCGATCGCCGCCGGCAGCGCGCCCGCAACCGGCGCGATCGATCCATCAAGACCGAGTTCGCCGAGCACCGTAAAACCATTGAGCGCATCCGGCGGGATTGCGCCGATCGCCGCCATCAGGCCGAGTGCGATCGGCAGATCGTAATGGCTGCCTTCCTTGGGCAGGTCGGCAGGCGCGAGGTTGACCGTGATTCGCCGCGCCGGCAGCGCCAAGCCGGAGGCGATCAGCGCGGATCGAACCCGCTCGCGGGCCTCGGATACCGCCTTGTCCGGAAGCCCAACGATAGCGAAAGCAGGCAATCCCGGCGCGACCTGCACCTGCACGTCGACCGCCCGGGCCTCAATTCCCTCAAACGCGACAGTGGAAACCCGCTGGACCATGCGCCCCTCTTCCCGCAATCGAGGGTAGCGGAAAGTGCCGGCTCGCGCAAGAACATTACAGGAACGGGCCGGCTGGGTACCGTGCGGACCAGATTCTCGGGGCGCTACCATAAACGGTGCCGGCGTACTCGCGCGCGGGGCAGACTCTGCGGAATATGTGGAAACTCAATGCTGATGTTTTCTATTGAGTTTCCTTGGCCTTTTTGGTTTTGGTGGCGCGACGCGCGTAAGAATTGACACAGAAACCGACTCAGATTCCGTTATATCCCGCCGCTGATAGTGGTCTTCGCCATCACGGGAATAACGACGTTACTTTGCAATGGGTGGAGATTGCTGATGAAGCAAACGCGCCAATTTGAGAAGTTCAAAGAAGCCGCTCGCGCGTTAGAGACAGACGACAATGAAAAGAATTTCGGTGAACGGTCAGGTAAGATAGCTCACTTCAGGCCAGAAGCGCGGGCCATGGCCCACACTTCAGATTGTGCGGTTCACAATGGTCCGGCTATGCTGCCGGGTCCCTGTACCTGCAGAGCGGCGAAAGCTGGCAAATGATCCCGCGCGTCATTGCGCGATCATTCAGCTTGTACTCTGGGCGCGGCCCGTCGAACTCAAAGATAGTGAGTTCAACATCTCGCATTCGATCTAATCGGAACAACTTCCAATTGACGTGCTCGTTCGATGCCGAGGCTCCGTCGATCTGAAAGGCGCGAAGCAGAATTTGCCCCGCGGATCCATATCCGAGTGCGTGGCACTCAATTGATCTTGTTCCGGGTTCGTACCAAATGTTGACGAGCTTGCACTCGTTGATGGCCGCTTCAAGTAGTTCACGCATGCCAATTCTCCTTGGCATTGCGAGAGCCGACTCTTGACCGTGGTCCCGGATCATGTGACGATTCGGGTGTTGATACTGGTCCGTTGTCGGCTCTCTGGGTTGATACGGAACCTCACTACGAAGCCGCTTTGGGTCGCCACCTGGGGCGGCTTCTTCGTTTGGTCCATCCGGCAACAAAACAGTACCGAACACCCCGAAGTCTCGGACAAATTCAGGACGCCCGTCAAGGACTAGTACGGGTACCTGAATCAAATACTAAATATGGTGGAAAAGGGAGAAAGCCGCGACAGGCGTTCCCGTTAAGTATCTGTAATTACAGTATAAATTCCGGTTGGAAACACTCTGCGGGAGCGGAGAATTTGCGTTTTACCCCCGCTGTTCACAGGGCAACTATTTATCATTCATTAAGAATTGCTTGCCTGCGAATCGCGATTCTGGCTTTGCGAAGTGCACAATTCCTCCCGCCCCGCGTCTCGCGCAAGAACATTGCAGGAACAGAGTTTGATCGGCCGCGTGCCCCTGACCTCCGCTTCGAGCGTTGCGAACGGGCGCTTGCCCCGTTGCTGTCACCTGCGGCCCGTCCGTCCCTTTCGGCAAAAGTGGGTTGCCGGTTCGGGCGTTTATCCAGACGCAATTCGGGACCAGTCTATGTGAGCTGGTTATAGGGCAGGGCGAAGCTCACGAGAGGTTAAGACAATGTCCAACAGACGGCTGGAAGGTAAGGTCGCTATCATCACCGGTGCTGCCCGCGGGATTGGGCGCGCCACTGCGGTGGCTTTTGCCCGCGAAGGCGCTGCGGTCATGGGAATCGATATTGCGGGTCCCGTCAGCTCCGCGCTGGAAGTGGCGCCTGCGAGCGCCGACGAACTCGACGAGACCGGTCGGCTTGTCGACGCGGCGGGCGGCAAATGGGCGTCGCGGCGGCTCGATCAGCGCGATCTGCCGGCGCTGCGCGACGCTGCGGAACGAACGGTCCAGGCCTTCGGCAAGATTGACATCCTGTTCGCCAATGCCGGTATCCAGTCCTTCAAGCCGCTCCTGGAGATGGAAGATGTGGACTGGCATGACCAGATCGACGTCAATCTCACCGGCACCTGCAACGCCATCCGCGCCGTAGCGCCCTATCTGGTCAAGAATGGTGGCGGGCGCATCATCGTGACCTCTTCGACCCAGGGCCGGCACGGGACTAAATTCGGTGCGGCCTATTCGGCCTCCAAATGGGGGATTATCGGGCTGATGAAATCCGCAGCGCTGGAGCTCGGCCAGTACGGCATCACCGTCAATGCCGTCATCCCCGGACTCATCGACACGCCGCTGACGCGGCACCGGCAACGTTATGCCCAGGCCGTCGACGATCTGAACAACGCCGAACCGATCGGCAGGCTGGAGGCCGAGGCCAAGCAAAGGCTCACTGCCAAGTCACCGCTCGGCGTGCCCTGGATCGAGCCGGAAGCCATCGCGCCCGCGGTCGTGTTCCTGGCGAGCGACGAGGCTTACATGGTGTCGGGCGCGACCTATGACGTGACCGGTGGCGACAGCGCCAACAACGCGACCTAGGCCTGTTCGGCTCTGATTGAATCAGAACCGGCTCTGGTAAACGCTCAGATTTGAGGGCGACCGCTTGGCCGCCCCCGGAGCGTTGCAGCTATTCAGAGCGTCATCACCATCGGCTCGGCGATGTAATGAAAACCTTCGCCGGTCTTGACGACGTGGCCATAGCCCGGCCACGGGAAGTGATAGGACATCACAGCGATCTTGTTGGCCGCGAGCATGTCCAGCATCTTCACCCGCGACTCCGCCGCCTGTTTCGGATCGGTGTCGTAGGAAAATTCCATCCGCGGCTTTTCCATCAGCAGGATCTGGTGGTGGGTCAGGTCGCCGAGGAAGGCGAAGGATTTGCCGTCCGAGCTGATCATGAACATGTGGTGGCCCACGGTGTGGCCGGGCGCGGCGAGCGCCTGCACGCCGGGCAGGAATTCCTGGCCGTTTTTGTAGAACACCAGCCGGTCGCGCACCGGCAGCAGATTCTTGCGGGCGTGAACCACGAAATCCTTCAGCGGGCTGCCCAGCTTGCCCTCATCGGTCCAGTAATCGAAATCGCTCTGGGCGATGTAGTACTGGGCGTTCGGGAACAGCACCTTGCCGCTGGCGTCGACGACACCGCCGATGTGATCGATGTGGGCGTGCGAGAACACCACCGCGTCAATGTCTTCGGGCTTGATGCCGGCTTCCGCCATGCTCTTCTGCTGGCGGCCGGTGGTTGGCCCGAACGCCTGCGATGTGCCCATGCCGGTGTCGAACAGCACGAGCTTGTCGCCCATGTTGACGATCGGCGAGTTCTGCTCGAGCACGATATTGTCCGGCGACAGGAAGTTGTCGCTCAGCATCTTCTTCATCTCTTCAGTCGGCACGCCGATAAAGGTGCCCTTGGGATCGCCGAGCGGCAAAGGCCCGTCCGAAACCACGGTCACTTCAGCGCTGCCGAGATTGAAGCGGTGAAAATAGGGCGACTGGGTGCCGAGTTTGGGGGCTCGCGCCTGCACGCCGCCGCCAAGCAGGGTGGTCGCGCCAAGACCGGCGCCAAGGGCAAGCAAGGATCGTCGCGAAACATGGGATGTCATGCGTCTTCCTCCACTATTTCTGTAATTTTTGCGCGTTTTGGTCGCCGGCGCGGATCTGCCGCTCGATCTCGACCGGGCACCAGAATGCTGCGCCCGGTTTCAAAGGCTGGCAAGAAGAATTGGACGTTTGAAGAGCACGAAGTAGAAACGTTTCAACCGTACAACCAAACAAAGAAAATTATTTTCTGCGCCGCTTCGCCTCGATCGTGTCCCGGACCATCGCGACCAAATCAGCGTTGCGAGGCCGTCGAAGCGACTCGGTAAAAAGACGTCGAAGAGAACAGATACATTGCGACGGATTCCGCTAGGGTTATCCCAATAGTTCTTCTTTAAAACGGTTGGAATGGCTGATGCGCCATTATCGAGCGGAACGAGGAAACGACATGTTGGTAAATCGGCGCAGGAGCGAACGTCAGCAATGCAGAAAGGTCGCGAAGATTCAATTCGGGACCAGCTCGTTGCCGCGCGACTGCACGATTACGGACGTATCGAACGGCGGCCTCAAGGTGGTTGCCGAATATCCCGAAATTCCCACTGAATTCACCATCATATTGTCGACAGGCCACACCCGCCAGTGTCGGCTGGCCTGGCGGATCGGTTGCGAATTCGGCGCTGAATTCATCGACTAGACCGAAAGCTCTTCGAAACATCGAAGCCGGCTAGCGCTCCTGGCCACAGGCGCTAAGTCGACCCCAACGAACTCCGCTCAGGTCGCCCCGCGATTGCAACGCAGGCGTGCCGTCCGTTTAACCGGAAGTTAGGGTTACTGTGAGCATTTCGAGGCCGTTGCTGACCACAGGTCAAAGTACATGCGCCGACAGTTGCCTGAACAAGATCGCTTCGCGAGACGTCTTACAGCCACGGTATCGTCCGCGATTTTGGTATTCGGGCTATGCAGCTGTCAAACCGCGGGCATGGAAGATATCACTGGGTCATTGGGCGACAAAACCGAAGCAAGTCACACCGCCGACCCCCGGCAGGAAGTAGACATTTACGGCGAGCGCTTTCGCGCCAACCGCAAGGACGCCGATGCGGCGTTACAATATGGGAAGGCGCTGCGAGCCGCGGGGCAGCGGGCGCAGGCGGTCGCGGTGCTCCAGGAGGCGTCGATCGCCAATCCCGGCAACAAGGCGCTTCTTGCGGGCTATGGGCGAGCGCTGGCGGACAATGGCGATTTCCAGGAAGCATTCGACGTCCTCAGCCGCGCCCACAACCCCGATAATCCTGATTGGCGGATCCTGTCGGCGCAAGGAACGGTACTCGATCAACTCGGCCGGTACGACGAAGCACGCCAGTATTATGCGAGCGCGCTGAAGATAGCGCCCGACGAACCATCCGTATTGTCCAATCTCGGCCTTTCGTACCTTCTTTCGAAAGATCTGCCCAAGGCGGAGGAGACCTTGCGCCGCGCCAACGGCCACGCCGATGCGGATCCGCGCGTGCGGGAGAATCTGGCGTTGGTGGTTGGCCTGCAGGGCCGGATCGCCGAGGCCGAGAGCATCGTGAAGGCCGATCGCCCGCCGGAGGAAGCAGCGGCGAATGTCACTTATCTGAGACGGTTACTGGCCCGGAAAGACAACGCGCATACCAACGTGGACAAGGTGGCGGCGGCGGGGCGCCCCGACTGACCGCTGACGGATGGGCGTCGGTTTTCGGACCGCATGATCCGTTACGTCTCACCAAACGCCGCCGTGCCTTCGCGCGAGAACTTACTTTGCGCGCAGCTTCTTCATGATCGGCGATAGCAACGAACGCTGCGGTTTTTTGGCTTCTTCGCGGCCCGTCAGCCGCCGCGCGATCTGCAGAAACATCTTGGCTGTGCGATGATTGGCGGAGATTTCCGCGATCATCTGGCCGTTGTTGGCCGCCGTGCCGAACATGCGCGAATCGAACGGGATGGAAGCGATCGACTGGTTCTCGACGGTCTTGGCGAATCCGCGCGCGTCGATTTCGGGGCGCTTCGGCATGCCGACCTGATTGAGGCAATATAGCGGCATGCGGTCGTTGGGCCGCGACCCCTTCAGCATGTTCAACATGTTCTTGGTATTGCGTAGATTGGCGAGATCCGGCTCGGCAACGATCAGAATGTCGTCCGCGCCGACCAGCGCGCGCTTGGTCCATCCCGACCATTGGTGCGGAACGTCCAGCACGACGCAGGGCGTTGTCATGCGCAATGTATCGAAGATCGAATCAAACGCTTCCGCGCCGAAATCGTAGACCCGATCGAGCGACGCCGGCGACGCCAGCAGGCTGAGGCGGTCGGTGCATTTCGCCAGCAAGCGTTCAACGACCGCGGTATCGAGCCGATCAGGCGAGAAGACCGCGTTGGCGATGCCCTGCAATGGATCCTGGTTGTAGTTGAGACCGGCGGTGCCAAATGCGAGGTCGAGATCGATGACCACCGAATCCATCGCGAGGTCACGGGCGATCGCCCAAGCCACGTTGTGCGCGACGGTGGATGCGCCGACGCCACCCTTGGCTCCGACGACTGCGATGATCCGGCCCGCGGTTACAGCCTCCGACGCCGAGAACAGGCTGCAAATCGAGCGCACCACATCAAGCGTATCGACCGGTCCGACGACATAGTCGTTGACGCCGCGACGCACCAGTTCGCGATAAGGCGCCGCATCGTTGGGATTACCGATCACGACGACACGGGTTCCGGCATCGCACACGGTGGCGAGTTGGTCGAGGCCGGCCAGGATGTCGCTGCGGCCTTCGGTTTCCAGGATGATCACGTTCGGAGTGGGGACCGTGTCATAGGTTTCGATGGCGGCTGCCATGCCGCCCATTTGAACCGAGAGATGGGCCTTGGCGAGACGGCGGTCTTCACCCGCCAATCGCACAGCGGTTGCGGTTTGTTCGGTCTCGCAAAAGGCCTGCACCGACACGCGAGGTGCCGGAGCGATGTAATCGTTCGCGGTCGGCGTAATGTCCGGCTGTTCCTTGGGATCTTGATGGGCGTGACTGATCATTTGCCTGCATCGCTGAGTTCGGCCTTGTCGGCCTCCGGATAGGCGGTCGTGGTCGCGTTGCCTTTGCGATATTTTTCGAAACCTTCGGTGCGCCGCGCTGTGTAGGCGGGAGTTTCGGACCGCGGTTGCACGAGATCCGCGGGGTTGTCGATCATCGCCGCGAGGTTGCGTTGGTTGGCGCAACCGAAATTGTAGTATTGCTTGTTCTCGGAATAGCTGGGGTCTGCGATCGACGGTCCGACATCCTCCGGCCACAGGCCGCAGGGTCCGGCGACGGCCGAGATTTTCGGATAATTCAGCCGGATCGCCGCCAGTTGGCGCGGATCGTCTGGCCGATAGCGATGGACCGTGACCCCTCGCGGCGGCACACCGGCTGCCGTCAGCAACGATTGAATTTCGCGAAACGCATCCGCGGCGGCGGCCGCGTTCGGGGTGCCGACCGGCACATCGGCAACGATCGCGCCGGTTGCTTCACGGCGCCAGGTCTGCGCCAGCCCGATCACGTCGGCGCGTTGGGATGCAGACAGGCCGCCTCGCGCATGCCCGACGAAGATCACGACCGACTGATCCGCTTCATGAATTGTGATCGGATGACGCAGGCGGTAATCGTCCGGAACGCTCGCGGTCACGACTTCCGTGCCAGTATTTGTGCACGCACCCAGCGCGACGGAAAGACCAGCGAGCGCACCGAGCAGGCGCAGGGTTCGATGGCGATCGATCGGTGTTATGTCTGTCATCGTTCTGTCCTCGTCCCGCGTTAGCCGGCGGCCCCGTCTCAGTCAGTGATAAAGCCGAAATTGCACGGATAGCCTGCGACCTGTTCGACGCGGCCGGAAACGCCGTAAATTCGATTGATGCGGGCCAGCAGCGCCGATTGGGAATCCGATGCGGGCGCAAACCCGTCATCGGGGCGCGACAGCTCCTTCTGGGCAACCGCCCGAACGATATAGGGCGTCACCAACACCATCAGCTCGGTCTGGTTGTTGACGTAATCCTGGCTTCTGAAAAGCGCTCCAAGAACGGGCAACTGATCCACGCCGGGCATTCCGTTGACGGCTTGCTTGGTCTGATCCTGGATCAGGCCAGCCATCGCCATGGAGCCGCCCGACGGAATCTCCAGCGTCGTCTCCGCGCGGCGGGTCTTGATCGAAGGTACCGAAATTCCACTGATGCTGATCGAATTCTCGCTCGAGACCTCGGACACTTCGGTCATCACCCGCAGGCTGATCCGGCCCTCGGCAAGCACGACCGGGGTGAAATTGAGCGAGATGCCAAACTTCTTGAACGCGATCGACGGGGCGCATTGCCCGACCGATCCTGCCGCCGTGGTTTGGCAGGTCACGCCGGTTGGAATCGGAAACTCGCCGCCAGCGATGAAGGTTGCGGACTCGCCCGAGATGGCGGTCAGGTTCGGTTCAGCCAGCGTATGAATCAGGCCCGCGCTTTCCATCGCACGCATTGTCGCGGTGACCGATGGAGCGGAGCCGAACGTGCCCGTAAGATTGTTGCCCGAGACCAGCGGCCCACCGTTTGCGGTGAACGGGTTCGAATTGTTGAAGGTCACGACCGTGTTGCCGTAATTCAGTTTGGCGCTGAGATCGATGCCCATCTGCTTGATGATCGAACGGGCGACTTCAGCGACCGTGACTTTCAACATCACCTGGTCGCGACCCCTGACCACGATCGAGTTGACGACCTTGTCGGCTCCGCCGACCAGCCGTGCGGCGACATCGCCCGCCTGTTGCGCTTCGATCGGACTCGATACCGAGCCGGTCAGCACCACGCCATCGCCGACGCCTTCGATCTGGACGTCGGCGGTCGGCAGCGCTTGTTTCAGGGTGGCGCGGACGCCGTTGAGGTCGCGCGTCACCGCGATATCATAGGCGGCGATCTGCTGGCCGTCGGAATCGAAGAACACGACGTTGGTCTGGCCAACCGCCGTGCCGATGATATAGGCGCGCTGCGCCGAATGGACGACCGCGTTTGCAACCTTGGGATCGGCGACCAGCATATCCTTGATGTCGCGCGGCATATCGATAACGACCGATTTGCCGATCCCGAGTGACAGGAAGCGCGACTTTTGTCCGCTGGCGGCAATCGTGACGGGGTGGGAATCGGTCGCCGCAACGGGCGTCGGAGTGAGATTAAGCGCTAACGCGGCGACAGCCGAGAACGACAGGACGCGGACCAGCAAAGCCCGAATCGTCGGCTGATTTCCCCTGCACTTCATATCCGTCGTCCTCTTGGTCACTTCTGTGTCTTGGTCACTTCTGTATGGTCGCCTGGGTGGGGACGCCGTATCGAATGACGTTGATGCTGTTGCTGCGTTTGGGAGTTTGATCGTCGGCGTTGCTCTCGACGATGTTGACATCGGCAATGCTGCGCAGCGCGAGCGACAGCGAGCCGCTCTGACGCGCGGCGCTGAGCGTTGCGGTTTGCTGGGGCGTTAATTCGAGGGTGACGGTCTTGCCGAGAACAGAGTTCTGGCCGTCTTTTTCCTTTGGCGCCTGGTCGATCGCAAGAACCCGGACGTTAGCCAGGATGATTTCCGAAACAACGATCTCGTTCGGGTCGGTGTGGTCCGGATTCTTCAGGCGCCCTGAACGAATGACGTCGACGCGGTCGTTCGGCAGGATGAAGCCGCCGGCGCCGGTTTCGGGTGAGATTTCGGTCGAAACGGCGCGCATCCCCGCAGGCAGGATTGCCGCCATGAAGCCCGATCCATTGCTCTTGACCAGTTTCTGCTCACGGATCGGCTCGCCCGCGATGAATGGCGCGCGCGCGATCGAACCGGCGATCTGGGTTGTGGCGTCGGGGCGATCGTTGCGGCGGATGAAAGTGTTGCTCGCGGTAGCCGCCGGCCAGGTCTGCCACTGCAGGTCCTCCGGCTTGAGCGATTGGCCGAGTCCAATATCGGATTTCGCAACCAGAACGTCCACGGTTTGCAGCTGGGCGGCGACCGGTTCGGCCGGGGGAGGCTTATTTCCAGGCGCACCACTCGCAAGATATGCGGCGACACCGCCGGCACCGAGAGCGATGATCAGGACGACGATGCGTGCAGTATTCATGCGTTTTACTAACTACTCTTACGCCGGAACGCCTGAACTGCATGGTCATGACAGCCTCAGCCTTTTCCCTGCCCATGACTAAGCAGCAAAAGTATAAGCGAGCTTGAGAGCGGAGGAGTTTGCGGAAAGGTATTCAGGGATTTATCGGCATGGTGAACGGAGTGTTATCGTTCGAAAACAAATCCGCGGTTTTTCCGGGAACGTGATCGTTGCCCGGTCGCGCACCGGCGGCGGATTTTGGCGGGTGCGAGCTTGGAATTCCGCGATGCGCCGCTTATCGCTCATCAGTCCAATAGTCGAATCGCTCAGGACGACGCGGGACCTGAGCGTTCGGAAATGCCGCCATCGGCATCGACGGCAATGCCGGTACGGTCGGTGGCGTGCGGGAACGCCACGACGTCGACGTCTTCAAGAATTTCGGTGCTCTGTCGCGATGCGAAATTGCGCTAGGCTTTTGCCTGCTTCGCCTCGATCGTGTCCCAGATTTTCGCTGCGATGTCGGGCCCGCCGAGCCGCGCGATCGCGCGGATGCCTGTTGGTGACGTCACATTGATTTCGGTCAAGTAGCCGTCGATGACGTCGATGCCGACAAACAGCAGGCCGCGCTCGCGCAGCGCCGGGCCGATTGTCGCGCAGATCTCGCGCTCGCGCGGCGACAGTTCAGTTGCCTGAGCCGCGCCGCCGCGAACCATGTTGGAACGCAGATCGTCAGCCGCAGGCACGCGATTGACCGCGCCGGCGAATTCGCCGTCGACCAGGATGATGCGTTTGTCACCATGTTTGACCTCGGGAAGGAAGCGCTGGATTACCCACGGCTCGCGAAACGTCACCGAGAACATGTCGAACAGCGAACCGAAATTCATGTCCTGCGGCATGACGCGAAACACCGCAGCGCCGCCATGGCCGTGCAGCGGCTTCATCACCACCGCGCCGTGCTCATCCCGGAACGCGTTGATCTCGTCGAGATCGCGGGAAATCAAAGTCGGCGGCATCAAATGCGGAAAATCCATCACGAATATCTTTTCCGGCGCGTTGCGCACGCTGGCGGGATTGTTCACGACCAGCGTTTTCGGGTGGATCCGCTCGAGAAAATGGGTCGAGGTGATGTATGCAAGATCGAACGGCGGGTCCTGCCGCAGCAGGACGACGTCGAAGGCCGCAAGCGGCTGGCGCTTCGGCTCGCCCAGCGTGAAATGATCGCCAATCTCGTCGCGTACGGTGAGCGACTGGACCGGCGCCGCCAATTCCTCCCCGCGTAGCGAGAGTTTGTCGGGCGTGTAGTAGGAAAGCCGGTGACCGCGCTTTTGGGCCTCCAGCAGCAGCGCAAAAGTTGAATCGCCGCGGATGTTGATACGCGCGATGGGGTCCATCTGGACGGCGACATTCAGGTTCATTTGCTGGTCCGCAGGTTGGTTTGGAGAAGGATTTTACGTGCTGGCGTCGAAGGCTGCTAACAGATGGCGCGGCAAGCGCCGTGGCGCAATCAGCATGGCATCAAAACGCAGGTCGAATTCGGCATGTTCGGGATGCGCCATCAGCCAGGCCTGGGCAGCATCGATGATGCGCCGCTGCTGGCGCGGTGTCACGGCATAGGCGGCGTCATCGAGGCTGGCGCGGGCCTTGACCTCGACAAAGACAAGTAAATTGCGCCGTCGCGCCACCAGATCGATCTCGCCATAGGGCGTGCGAAAGCGTTTGGCGAGAATGCGATAGCCCTTGGCCATCAGATAGGCGGCGGCACGGGCTTCAGCGGAGAGGCCGGTACGAAACGCCGCGACGCGCGCGGGCGCGGCGACCTTCGCCGGTGCGGCCCCCGTTTGGGCGCTGATATCGTCACTCTTCGCCATCTTCGCCTTCCATGGCCGCTTCCTTGGCGAGTTCAAGCGCGCGGGCATAGATTTCGCGGCGCGGCCGGCCCGAGAGTTCGACCGCATGCGCGACCGTATCCTTGACGCTGTCGTACCTGAGCCGGCTTCGCAGCAAGTCGTCCAGCTCGTCCTTGGCCATGATTTGCGCATCGGCCGGCGGCGGGCCGACCACCAGAACAAATTCTCCTCGCGTCTCCAGCGTGTCCGCAGCCCGCGCCAATTCGGCAATCGGTGCGCGCTTGACGTCTTCGTGCATCTTGGTGAGTTCGCGGCAGATCGCGGCGTCGCGCGCGCCCATGGCCTCGGCGAGATCGGCAAGCGTATCCTGCACGCGGTTTCCGGACTCGAACATGACCAGTGTCGCGTCGATCTTTGCGAGTTCGGCCAACCGCGTCCGGCGCGCGGTCTCCTTGGCCGGCAGAAATCCCTCGAAGAAGAACCGGTCGGTCGGCAGCGCCGCCACCGCGAGTGCCGCCAGCACCGAGGAAGGCCCGGGCAACGCGATCACGGCATGGCCGGCCGCGCAGACCTCGCGCACCAGCTTGAAGCCGGGATCGGAAATCAGGGGCGTGCCGGCGTCCGAAACCAGTGCGATGGAGGCGCCTTGCGCCAGCCGCTCCAGGATTTTCGGCCGCGCGGTCGCCGCATTGTGCTCGTGATAGGGTTTTAGCTGCGCCGATATCGCGTAGCGCTCGGTCAGCCGGCGGGTGATGCGGGTATCCTCGCAGGCGATGACGTCGACGCCGGCCAGTGTTTCCAGCGCGCGCAGGGTGATGTCGCCGAGATTGCCGATCGGGGTCGCCACCAGATGCAGGCCGGGCGCCGCTTTTGGGGCGTTCAGGACCTGGCCGCCAATGGAAAAGGTGCGGGCGGTGAAACCCGCTACGCCTTCCGAGGTATCTGTCGAGGCAGCTTTTGCGCGCATGGGATCAATCTAGATGGAACGAAGCGTTGACGCCACGATTCGGCCGATGGAAATGCGACCGATTGTCCCCAGTCTGACAACAAAGGAACCGGGGTCTTGCAATCGACGTGCGCGTTCGATGGGTATAATCCTTTTGTTTCAGTTAACTATTCGCCGGGAATATGCCTGAATCCGCGTCTCCTGATCATTGGGAGGTGGCGTCTGGCCGATTTCGGTCGGTCAAGAGAAGAGATGTGATGGTGGGCCCGTTCAATCGCAAATCCCAGCCTGCCGGAGCAACCCGGCGGACCGCGGTTGGCTTGATCCTTGGCGCCCCCTTGCTTGGGGCCTGCGCCGGCGGCCAGTTTTCCAACGCGTTCAGTTCACAGCCTGGCCCTGCTCCTGGCCCTGCCGGTCCACCGCAGCAGCCGCTCGCGGTCGGCAACGGGCAGGTCAAGGTCGGGTTGCTCCTGCCGCTGTCGGCGGCCGGCAATGCCGGCGTCGCGGCGCAGTCGATGAAGAATGCCGCCGAGATGGCGCTGGCGGAATTCCAGAATCCCAACATCCAGCTCCTGATCAAGGATGACGCCGGCAGCCCGCAAGGCGCGCAGCAGGGAACGCAGCAGGCGCTCGACGAAGGCGCAGAGATCATCCTAGGCCCGCTATTCGCAGTGTCGGTGCCGGCGACCGCGCAACTGGCCCGCGGACGTGGCATCCCGGTGATCGCGTTCTCGACTGATTCGAGCGTGGCCGGCCGCGGCGTCTATCTCCTGAGCTTCCTGCCGGAGTCCGACGTCAACCGGATCATCGAATATTCGACCAGCATCGGCAAACGCTCGTTCGCGGCGCTGCTGCCCGATAATGCCTATGGCAATGTGGTCGAAGCCGCTTTCAAGCAGGCCGTGCCACGGCGCGGTGGGCGCATTGCGGCATTTGAAAAGTATGGCGCTGATCGTGCGACGGCCGCGCGCAATGTGGCGCAGACGTTGAACACAGCGGACGCACTCTTTATCGCCGATGACGGTGATTCGGTGGTTTCGGTGGCCGATGCGCTGACCGCGGCGGGCGCGAATTTGCGGAACGTCCAGCTGCTCGGCACCGGTCTGTGGGACAATCCGCGCGTGTTCGCGAGCGCTGCCTTGCAGGGCGGCCTCTATGCCGCGCCGGATCCTGCCGGCTTCCGAAGCTTTTCCGGCCGCTACCGCGCCAAATACGGCTCGGATCCGGTCCGAACCGCGACGCTCGCCTATGACGCGGTGGCGCTTGTCGCAGCATTGGCGCGAACGCAGGGCACGCAGCGTTTTTCATCTGACGTGCTGACCAACCCGTCCGGTTTTGCGGGTATTGACGGCCTGTTTCGATTTCGCGCCGACGGCACCAATGAACGCGGCCTCGCGGTCATGCGCGTCGGATCGGGCGGCGGCGTGGCGGTCGCGGGCTCGCCGAAGAGCTTTGGGGCGTAGCTCTCTTACGCGGCCAGATCGGCCACCACCGCATCCAGCACCGGAAATCCGGCTTGCGTCACCCGCAGCCGCCCGTCGGCATCGACGGTGATGGCGCCCTCCTCGCTGAGGATGGCGATCCGATGCGGATCGAGCGTACGGCCCGATAACGCGGCGTAACGTTTGGGATCGATGCCCTCGGTAAGACGCAAACCCATCAGCAGGAATTCGTCGGCGCGCTCTTCGCTGTTCAGCGAATCGTCGGTGACAACGCCATGTCCCATCGACTCGACCCGCATCAGCCAGGTCTCCGGCCGCTTTTCGGTTGCGATGGCATGTCTGACGCCGCCGATATCGAGGCGGCCATGCGCGCCGGGACCGATCCCGGCATATTCCGCGCCGCGCCAGTAGACCAGATTGTGCTGGCACTCGGCGCCTGCGCGCGCGTGGTTGGAAATCTCGTAGGCCGGTAATCCCTGCGCGGCGCAAACCTCTTGCGTGATGTCGTACAGCGCCCGCGCGACGGTTTCATCCGGCGTCTTCAGTTTGCCGGCGGCATGCAGGCCAAAGAACGGTGTGCCTTCTTCGATCGTGAGCTGATAGAGCGACAGATGCTCGGCCGCTTCCGAAATCGCCAGCTTCAATTCATCGGCCCACATCTGCGGGGTCTGATCGGGGCGGGCGTAAATCAGATCGAACGAGTAGCGATCGAAGGCAGTGCGTGCGATCGCGACCGCATCCAGCGCCTCGCGTGCGGTGTGCAGGCGTCCCAGTGCCTTCAGCGACGCGTCGTCCAGCGCCTGGACGCCAAGCGAAACCCGGTTGACGCCCGCCGTGCGATAGCCGCGAAACCGCGTCGCCTCGACGCTTGTCGGGTTGGCTTCCAGCGTGACTTCGGCACCATCGGCCACGCGCCAATGCTTTCCGATCGCATCCAGGATCGCGCCGACGGTCTGCGGCTGCATCAGTGACGGCGTGCCGCCGCCCAGAAAAATCGATGACACCTCACGGCCGGGCGTTCGCGCCGCGGTGGTCTCGATCTCGCGTGCAAAGGCGCGCGCAAACCGTTCTTCGTCGATCGGCGCATGCCGGACATGGCTGTTGAAATCGCAATAAGGGCATTTCGACAGGCAAAACGGCCAATGCACATAAACGCCGAAGGCTTCTCGTTCAGCGCGGCTCAAGGCAGATCTCCGCGAGCTTGACGAATGCGCGGGCGCGATGCGACAGCCCGAGCCCAAGCGGCGGCAGGCCATGCTTCTCGATGCTGGTCATTTCGCCGAAGGTTCGCGTGTGTCCATCGGGCATGAAGGCCGGATCGTAACCAAAGCCGGCGCTGCCGCGCGGCGGCCACACCAGCGTGCCGTCGGCACGCGCCTCGACCTCCTCGATATGATGGTCGGGCCAGGCCACGCATAATGCAGAAACGAAATGCGCTCTTCGCTTCTCGGGCGTCATGGCGCCGCGCTCCTGCAGCAAGCGCTCGATCCGCGTCATCGCGCCGGTGAAATCCTTGCCGGGGTCTGCCCAGCGCGCCGAAAAGATTCCGGGCGCGCCGTCGAGCGCATCGACCACCAGTCCGGAATCGTCAGCGAATGCCGGAAGCCCAGCAGCCTGCGCGGCGGCGACCGCCTTGATTCTGGCATTGGCGTGAAACGTATCGCCGGTCTCGTCAGGTTCGCCAAGACCAAGTTCGCCCGCCGAAACCGCCTCGATGCCATACGGCGCCAGCAGTTCGCGCATCTCGGCGAGCTTGCCGGGATTGTGGGTTGCGATCACGAGCTTGCCTGTGATTCGGCGGTGCATGTGCTTTTATTCTACGCCAGCCCGTGCCTGATCCCGAATCACGCCACGGCCATTTTCTGCAGATCCACCAGCCGCGCCACGCCTTTGCGCGCCAGCGCCATCAGGGCCAGGAACTCATCCTGCGAGAACGGGGTCTTTTCCGCGGTACCCTGCACCTCGATGATGCGGCCGTCGCCGGTCATTACGAAATTGGCGTCGGTCTCGGCTTCGGAATCCTCGGCATAGTCGAGGTCGAGCACCGGCGTGCCGTTATAGATGCCGCAGGAGATCGCCGCGACGTTGTCGCGCAGCACGTTGGCCTTCACCATGTTGCGGGTCTTCATCCAGCCGATGCAGTCGGCAAGGGCCACCCAGGCGCCGGTGATCGAGGCGGTGCGGGTTCCACCGTCGGCCTGTAACACGTCGCAGTCCACGGTAATCTGGCGCTCGCCCAACGCCTCGAGATCGACGGTTGCTCGTAAGGAGCGCCCAATCAGGCGCTGGATCTCAACGGTACGGCCATTCTGCTTGCCGGCGGAAGCTTCGCGGCGGGTGCGCTCCAGCGTCGCCCGCGGCAGCATGCCATATTCGGCCGTGACCCAGCCGCGGCCCTGGCCCTTGAGCCAGGGCGGCAACCGTTCTTCCAGCGTTGCCGTCACCAGCACATGGGTATCGCCGAATTTCACCATGCAGGAACCCTCGGCATATTTGACGACCCCGCGCTCCAGTGAGACGGGACGCAGTTCATCGGGCGCTCGGCGGCTTGGCCGCATGGGAATCCTCCGGAAATTCAATAAAAATGGCTGGCGGTGCTTGTAGGAGGGGGCGCGGGGTGCGGCAAGGCCCTTGGTCGTCCTTTTCAGGTCAATGGCGCTTGTCACCGGCCCGCCGGATCGACAGATTAGGGTGAAGCTGTGAGGGAGTAGGTAGTGGCCCACCACGATCCGATTGGCCTGATCGCGCCGCATACCGGGCTGGCCCAGCTCAACGAGCGCTCGCGGGACATATTTCGTCAAATCGTCGAGAGTTACCTCGCTACCGGCGAGCCCGTCGGTTCGCGCAATATTTCACGCCTGATCGCGGTGCCGCTCTCGCCGGCCTCGGTACGCAACGTGATGTCGGACCTCGAGCAGCTCGGCCTCGTCTACGCGCCGCATACGTCAGCCGGCCGGCTGCCGACCGAACTGGGCTTGCGGTTCTTCGTCGACGCCCTGATGCAGCTCGGCGATCTCACCGAAGCGGAGCGGCAGTCGATCCAGACCCAGCTCGCGTCCGTCGGCAGGGCGCAATCGGTCGAAGCAGCCCTTGGCGAGGCGCTGACCCGGCTGTCAGGCCTGACCCGTGCGGCGGCGGTGGTGCTCACGGCCAAATCCAATTCACGGCTGAAGCACATCGAGTTCGTGCGGCTGGAACCGGAAAAGGCGCTGGTGGTGCTGGTCGGCGAGGACGGCCAGGTCGAAAACCGCGTGCTGACGCTGCCGCCCGGCGTTCCCCCGTCCGCACTCATCGAAGCGACCAATTTTCTCAACGCGCGGATCAGGGGGCGCACGCTGGCGGAAGCGCGCCTCGAACTTGAAACCGCACTGGCGCAAGACCGCACCGAACTCGATCAGCTGACACAGAAGGTAATCGCCGCGGGGCTCGCCAATTGGTCCGGCGGCGAGAACGAAGACCGGCAGCTGATCGTGCGCGGTCACGCCAATCTGCTGGAGGATCTGCACGCGCTTGAAGATCTGGAGCGCGTGAAATCGCTGTTCGACGATCTCGAGACCAAGCGTGGGGTGGTCGATCTGTTGGGCCGCGCGGAAAGCGCCGAAGGCGTGCGGATTTTCATCGGATCGGAAAACAAGCTGTTTTCGCTGTCCGGTTCCTCCACCATCATCGCGCCTTACAGCGATGGCGCGGGTCATATCGTCGGCGTGCTCGGTGTGATCGGGCCGACACGACTGAACTATGCCCGCGTGATCCCGACGGTGGATTATGCCGCACGCATCGTCAGTCGGATGCTGGGCGGGTGATCCGGCCCGAAATGGGACTTTTGTTTTGACGCGTTCTCTTAACGCGAACCGGCGCCCACTTCGTTCGAAAACGCGATGGAGCGCTTGATTTTCCGCGCCTAAAGCATGATATGCGGGCCAGCAAATCCCCCGTTGACCTGAACACAAAGCGATTTTTTCGAAAAGGCAATCCATGACCGATCCGAACCGGCCAAACGAAGATCAGGCGAATGCGCCGCAGAGCGGCGAGCCCGTGGTCTCCAAGCCCTACATCATGCCGGACGATCCCGAGGAAGGGTCGGTAGAGGCGCTGACGAAGGAAGTGGCTGACACGCGCGACAAGATGCTGCGCACGCTGGCGGAGATGGAAAACCTGCGCAAGCGTACCAGCCGTGAAGTGGCCGATGCGCGAATCTATGGCATCACCGGCTTTGCCCGCGACATCCTCGACATCGCCGACAATCTGCAGCGTGCGCTGGATGCCGTCCCGGCCGAGGCCAAGGCCGCCGCCGATCCCGGCCTAAAGGCGCTGATCGAAGGCGTCGAATTGACCGAGCGATCGCTGCTCAACACGCTGGAGAAAAACGGCGTCAAGAAATTCGATCCGTCGGGCGAGAAATTCGATCCGAATTTTCAGCAGGCGATGTACGAAGTGCCCGATCCGTCGGTCCCCGCCGGAACGGTGGTGCAGGTCGTGCAGGCCGGCTACATGATCGGCGAGCGTGTGCTGCGGCCGGCTCTCGTCGCGGTCTCGAAGGGCGGCGCGAAAGCAGCGCCCGTGGCAAATTAGAATCTAGACCGCAATATCCCCGGACTGGATGCGCTTGACGCCGGCTTTGGTCATGTCGGCCCAAGCCTTGGCGAGCGAGCCCTGGGTGTCGATGCCGCGGCAGGCGTCTTCGACCACATAGGTCTCGAAGCCGGCTTTGCGCGCATCGAGCGCGCTCCAGGCCACGCAAAAATCGGTGGCCAGTCCTGCCACGAACAAGCGCTTCACCTGTCGCGCCGTGAGATAGGCGGCAAGCCCGGTCGCGGTCTTGCCGTCGGCCTCGGTGAAGGCCGAATAGCTGTCGACGTCCTTGTGGAATCCCTTGCGAACGATGAGTTCGGCCTGCGGGATCGAGAGATCCTTGGAAAGCGCTGCGCCCTCGGTTCCCTGCACGCAGTGATCGGGCCACAGCACCTGTTTGCCATAGGGCAGATCGATGGTCTCGAACGGCTTTTTGCCCGGGTGGGCGGAGGCGAACGAGATGTGTCCCGCGGTGTGCCAGTCCTGGGTCATCACCACATTGGCAAAACCCTTGGCGATGCGGTTGATGATCGGCACGACCTGATCGCCGTCCTTTACGGCGAGGCTGCCGCCGGGCAGGAAACAGTTCTGGACATCGATGACCAGAAGCGTCGATGCGTCATCAGGCTTGATCAATGCGGCTGCCTTTGGCTTGCTTGAAACAAAGGTCGCGAGAGCTATCGTGCCGAAACCTGTCAGAATCCGCCTTCGATCCAACATGGCGCTTCTCCCTCACCTGGAGATCGCATCAGCAAATCAGGTCGCGGAGCGCGCGTAAAGCGGATTGCGTTCGCGCGACGGATCGAAATCTCGGGCGGTCGATGGACCGGGAATCAGCCGCGCTGCTGAAGTCCGTCACGCACGGCACGGAAACGCGGGAACGCCTTTTCCCACTGGTCGCGTGGGGAGCTTCCAACGATGCGCAGCACGGTCGGGCCGCCAAACCTCAGCCACTGCACCACGGTGACCTTGGTATTGTCCTTGCCGCTGGTCGCATCGATCCGCGTTTCATAACCGGGCGAACCGTCGATCCGGATCGGCTCGGACATCGTGATCCGCGCTTCACGCACGCCGGGAAACGAGGTCAGGGCCTGTTGGGCAAACCGGTCACGATCGTCGGGTGTGGCCGGCGACTGTCCGAGGACGCCGATCACCATGAAGGGGGCTGCCTCAAATCCGGTTGATTCATCGCCATCGGCCAGAACAAGGGCGGCGCCGACCGCGAGCGTGCGGACATTTTTGAAATCGGCGAGGGCAGTGACCTTGAACGGCATCTGCGCCAGCTGCTCGTCGACCGGAACTTCCTTGCGGATAACCGCCGTGGCAAACATCTTCCGTATCGCGTCGTCGCTGTAGATTTTGATCGCGTTCTCGGGAACCTGCACCGCGATATAGCCGGAGAACGTACCGCCCGGCATGATCATCGAATAGCGTCGCACGCCGACAGCGCCATCCTTGGCGTCTTCGGCGGTGTAATAGGCGGTGCCGGCCGCGGTCTCGATACTCTGGGGCCGGATGCCGGCAAGGTTTGACGTATCGGCCTTAAAGGCATTCATGACTTCGGTGTAGGCGTTGGCCGGAAGCTCGGCCACCAGCACCTTGACGCTCTGGTCTTCGGTCTCGAACCCGAGGAAGGTTTTTGCGGGCGCCAGGCCGACCAGCGGCGTCAGTCCCACCCGGATGCCCGGTGGAAAGACCGCGTCGGCGGCAAAGGCCGGGCACAAGGTGGCAACAACGAGGGCAACTACGGACAAAAACCGAATGTGCGTCATGAAAAGTCTACTGGGTTTGCATTGAGGCCGTTCAATGGTCGGCGGGTCGCGGCGGGGTCACGGGTAGCCCCCGATTCAGTCGCCTGCTTTTACCCGGTTTGGCGCTCCGGCAACAGGCCGCGCCGGGGAGCTCTTAACCTATCGTCTGCCGGCTCCCTCTGCGAGGGGGAGGCCCCAATAGGGGGTATTCGCTGGCCGGTCAGGCCCGGCATGCCCTGGACGGCTCGGCCTGCTCGACACTATCTTTCAAGGGGCGGGGTTTTCGCGGGCGAAGGTTGCGTCCAGTCCTTGCAGGCCATGCCCCCCCTCCTATATGAGGCTCACCGTCGCAATATCGCGAGTATTTGAACGTCTGGGGGTTCGGTTCGGTGCGCCGTCAGGGCCCAGCCAACCTGCCGCAAAAAGAAGGATATGAGGACCATGGGAAAGGTCATTGGGATCGATCTCGGCACCACGAATTCGTGCGTCGCCGTAATGGATGGCAAAACAGCAAAAGTCATCGAGAACGCAGAGGGTATGCGGACGACCCCGTCGATCGTCGCTTTCAGCGATGATGGCGAGCGCCTCGTCGGCCAGCCTGCCAAGCGTCAGGCGGTAACCAATCCCGAACGCACCTTCTTCGCCGTCAAGCGTCTCGTCGGCCGCCGCTACGATGACCCGATGGTCGAGAAGGACAAGAAGCTTGTCCCCTACAAGATCGTCAAGGCGTCCAACGGCGATGCCTGGGTCGAGGCCGACGGCAAGAGCTATTCGCCCTCGCAGGTCTCCGCTTTCATTCTGCAGAAGATGAAAGAGACCGCGGAAGCCCATCTCGGCCAGAAGGTCGATCAGGCCGTCATCACCGTTCCCGCCTATTTCAACGACGCGCAACGTCAGGCTACCAAGGATGCCGGCAAGATCGCCGGCCTTGAAGTGCTGCGCATCATCAACGAGCCGACCGCCGCCGCGCTGGCCTACGGTCTCGACAAGTCGAAAGCCGGCACCATCGCGGTGTACGATCTCGGCGGCGGCACCTTCGACGTCTCGGTCCTGGAGATCGGCGATGGCGTGTTCGAGGTGAAGTCGACCAACGGCGATACGTTCCTCGGCGGTGAAGACTTCGACATGCGGCTCGTCAGCTATCTGGCCGATGAGTTCCAGAAGGAGCAGGGCATCAACCTGCGCAACGACAAGCTTGCCTTGCAGCGCCTGAAAGAGGCCGCCGAAAAGGCCAAGATCGAATTGTCGTCGACCACGCAGACCGAAATCAATCTGCCGTTCATTACGGCCGATCAGACCGGGCCGAAGCATCTGACGATGAAGCTGACGCGCGCCAAGTTCGAGGCGCTGGTTCAGGATCTCGTCGAAAAGACCATCGAGCCCTGCCGCAAGGCGCTGAAGGATGCCGGCCTCACTGCCGGCGAAATCGGCGAAGTGGTGCTGGTTGGCGGCATGACCCGCATGCCGAAGATCCAGGAAGTGGTGAAGCAGTTCTTCGGCAAGGAGCCGCACAAGGGCGTCAACCCCGACGAAGTCGTCGCGATTGGCGCTGCGATCCAGGCCGGCGTGCTGCAAGGCGACGTCAAGGACGTGCTGCTGCTCGACGTGACGCCGCTGTCGCTCGGCATCGAAACGCTGGGTGGCGTATTCACGCGCATCATCGACCGCAACACCACGATCCCGACCAAGAAGAGTCAGGTGTTCTCGACCGCTGAGGATAACCAGAACGCCGTCACCATCCGCGTCTTCCAGGGCGAGCGCGAAATGGCGGCCGACAACAAGGTTCTCGGTCAGTTCGACCTGATGGGTATTCCTCCGTCGCCGCGCGGCATGCCGCAAATCGAGGTAACCTTCGACATCGACGCCAATGGCATCGTCAACGTCTCGGCCAAAGACAAGGCGACCGGCAAGGAGCAGCAGATCCGGATCCAGGCATCCGGCGGTCTGTCCGAAGCCGACATCCAGAAGATGGTCAAGGACGCCGAGGCCAATGCGGCAGACGACAAGAAGCGCCGCGAGGCGGTCGATGCCAAGAACCACGCCGACGCTCTGGTGCATTCGACCGAGAAGGCGCTGGCCGAACACGGCTCGAAGGTCGAGGACAGCGAGCGCCGCGCCATCGAAGACGCGGTCAGCGACCTGAAGGAAGCGCTGAAGGGCGACGACGCCGAGACGATCAAGGCCAAGACCAGCACGCTGGCGCAGGCCTCGATGAAACTCGGCGAGGCGATGTACAAGCAGCAGGCCGAGAGCGATGCGGCCAAGGATGCTGCAAAGGATGACGTCGTTGACGCGGAGTTTACCGAGGTCGACGACGATAAGAACAACAAGAAGTCTGCTTAATTCAGGCGATGAACATGACCCTCATGCCAAAGAGCGCGCAGCGCGTCTCAATGGGTGGGGGTCATTTTTCGTTAAGCCGAAGGCTGCATCTTTCAATACGCATTCCCTCGGAATGACGACGAACTTCGGGCGGATTTGACGGATGTCCACCAAGCGCTGCTATTACGAAACTCTCGAGGTTGAACGGACCGCGGACGACTCCAAGCTCAAGGCAGCGTTCCGCAAGCTGGCGATGAAATGGCATCCGGACAAGAATCCGGGCGATGCCACCAGCGAGGTGCGTTTCAAGGAAATCAACGAAGCCTATGAAGTTCTGAAGGACGGCGACAAGCGCGCCGCCTATGACCGGTTCGGTCATGCAGCGTTCGAGCAGGGTGCCGGCGGCGGACCTGGATTCGGCGCGGGCTTTGCCTCGTCGTTTTCGGATATTTTCGAAGACCTGTTCGGCATGGCCGGGCAGCGTGGCGGCCGTGGCGGTGGCCGCGAGCGCGGCGCCGATCTGCGCTACAACATGGAAATCACGCTCGAGGAAGCCTTCCTCGGCAAGACCGCCCAGATCGAGATTCCGGTTTCGGTCACCTGCGAATCCTGCTCGGGCACTGGCGCGAAGGCTGGCACCAAGCCGAAGACCTGTTCGATGTGCGGCGGCGCCGGCCGTGTGCGGCAGGCACAGGGATTTTTTACGCTGGAGCGGACCTGTCCCGGGTGCCAGGGGCGCGGGCAGATGATCGAGGATCCGTGCCCTTCCTGCTCGGGCTCGGGCCGGGTGACACGCGAGCGCACCTTGTCGGTCAATATTCCGCAAGGTGTGGAAGACGGCACGCGCATCCGGCTCGCCGGTGAGGGCGAAGCCGGCGTCCGCGGCGGACCTTCGGGCGATCTCTATATTTTTCTCTCGCTGGCCTCGCATCAATTCTTCCAGCGCGACGGCGCCGATCTGCATTGTCGCGTGCCGATCTCGATGGTGACGGCGGCGCTCGGCGGTGAATTCGAGGTGCCGACCATCGACAAGGGCAAGACCAAGGTGAAAGTCCCATCGGGAACCCAATCGGGCCGACGCTTTCGCATTGCATCAAAGGGCATGCCGGTGCTGCGTTCGCGACAGACCGGAGACATGTATGTCCAGGTGATGGTCGAAACCCCGCAGAATCTGACGAAGAAGCAGCAGGAATTGCTCGCCGAGTTCGAAAAATTATCGTCCGGTGCAACCCAACCCGAGGCGGCGGGTTTCTTCACTAAGGTCAAGGACTTCTTCGGTACCCGCGCTAATCCATAGCGCAGTCCGCAAAAGTGGGTCCGGTTTGACGGCCGACCGCGCAAAAAAATAATTTGCGCATGGTTTTGTCGCCACACCGCAAACATTTTAGCAGAGCACGTGCGAGGACTGTCTGGCTTGACCGTTTCGACGGCTACCTATACCTCTTTGTGACTATATTCTGACACTGCCGCTTAATCGCGGTCCCGCCTGGTAGTGACATGCCTTTGCACTCGTCCGTGCGCGCGTTGAAGAAGCCCCTCCGTCTTGACGACGAGGTGCGCTTTCTTCGTTCATGGATCGAAAAGCCCCTGCACATGGGCGCAGTCATGCCTTCGGGACGGGTGTTGGCCCGTACCATGGCGCAGTATGTCGATATCGAATCCTCAGGACCCGTCGTCGAACTCGGGCCCGGCACCGGTGCGATCACCAACGCGCTGATCGAGCACGGTATCGATCAGAAGCGCCTTGTGCTGGTCGAATATAATCCGGGCTTCTGCGCGCTGCTGCGCGATCGCTACCCGCAGGCCAAGGTCGTGCAGGGCGATGCTTACACACTGCGTGACTCGCTCTGGAACGTGCTCAACGCCCCCGCATCAGCCGTGGTATCGGGCCTGCCGCTCGTCACCAAGCCGATGCTGACGCGCCTGAAGCTGATCCGCGATGCCTTCCTGGCGCTAGCGCCGGGGGCGCCGTTCGTGCAGTTCACCTATTCGGTGGCACCGCCAATTCCAAAATCGTTGCCGGGCGTTTCCACAGAAGCCTCTGAGCGTATCTGGATGAACCTTCCGCCCGCGCGGGTCTGGGTGTATCGCAAGGGCTGATACCGCCCCGGTACTATCGCGTGGCGGTTTATGCTAACGCGATTTTAAATCATGTCAGCGTTGAAAATCCTCGTGATCCCCGGCTCGCTGCGCACCGGCTCGCTCAATGCGAGGCTGGCGGCGGCGGCGGCCCATGAAATCGCGCAGGCCGGCGTGGAAGTCACGCGTATTTCACTCGGCGATTTCCCGCTGCCGATCTACGACGGCGATCTGCAGACGAAATCGGGCGTGCCGAAGAACGCGGTCAATCTCAAGCGCATGATGTCAGCACATCACGGCGTCCTGATTGTCACGCCAGAATACAATTCGTCGGTCCCGCCCTTGGTCAAGAACACCATCGACTGGGTGACGCGCGTGCAGGATCTTCACGAGACCCGCGGGCAGGTGTTTCGCGAACGGGCGTTTGCGATCGCCGCCGCCTCGGAAAGCCGCCTCGGCGGGACCCGAGCGCTGGCGGCGCTGCGGCTGATTTTGTCGGCGTGCCAGGCGCCGGTTATTCCGAGCCAACTGGCGCTGTCGTTCGCGAACGACGCCTACGATGATAGCGATCGATTGAAGCATCCGGCCGATCTCGAGGCATTGAAGGCGGTGGTACGGCAGCTGATCGAATTTTCCCAACGCATGATGTGAGGTGACATGCAGCCAGCAAATATCGTTCCACGCGACCGGTTGATTGTAGCGCTCGACGTGCCCGGCGTGGCCGCCGCGGAAGCGATGATTGCAAGGCTTGGCGACAGCGTGACGTTCTACAAGATCGGCTATCAGCTGGCCTATGCCGGCGGCCTGCCGCTGGTGCGCCAGCTCACGGCAGCGGGGAAAAAGGTCTTTATCGATCTCAAGCTGCATGACATCGGCAACACCGTGGCGCGCGGCGTCGAGAGCATCGCTTCGCTCGGCGCGACATTCCTGACGGTGCATGCCTATCCGCAGACCATGAAAGCGGCGATTGATGCGCGCGCGGGGTCGAATTTGAAGATCCTCGCCGTCACCGTGCTGACTTCCTATGACGATGGCGATCTCCATGCGGCGGGCTATCGGCTCGGCGTATCCGATCTGGTCGAAGCACGCGCCCGGCAGGCGCAGACGCTCGGCGTCGATGGTCTCGTCTGCTCGCCGGAAGAGGCCGCGAACCTGCGCAGGATTGTCGGTCATCGGATGGGTCTGGTGACTCCCGGCATTCGGCCGGCGGGTTCATCGGTGGGCGACCAGAAGCGCATCATGACGCCCGCGCGCGCCATTGCCGCCGGCGCCGACTATCTTGTGGTCGGCAGGCCGGTGATGGAAGCTGCCGATCCAAAGGCGGCCGCGGATGCCATTCAGGCGGAGATCGCACAGGCGCTAGGTTAAGTAAAAAAAGGAGAGCGAGATGGCAAAAGGCTACTGGATTGGGCGGGTCGATGTTCATAACGAAGAAGGCTACAAACCCTATGCCGCGGCCAACGCGGCGATCTTCAAGAAATTCGGCGGCAAGTTTATCGTGCGCGCCGGCAAGTTCACCGGCGTGGAAGGCCAAAGCCGCTCGCGCAACGTGGTGATCGAGTTTCCGGACTATGAGACGGCGATGGCCTGCTACCGCTCGCCGGAATATCAGGCCAACATTAAGGTGCGGCAGCCGCATTCGACCGCCGAACTGGTCGTCGTCGAGGGCTATGACAGCCCGCAGCCCTGATCCTTACCGCTGATGTCGCGGCCGATTGGTTGCCGGAACAGCCCGTCCCGGCTATAGGGCGTAGAGAGGTATAGCCATGGCCGACATGCGTTTGATCGTTGCGGGGGCCGGCGGCCGGATGGGCCGTGCGCTGACGCGCGTCATTGCGGAAACACCGGGTGCGGTGCTCGCCGGCGCGCTGGAAGCGCCCGGTTCCGAGCTTCTGGGCAAGGATGCCGGCGTGCTCGCTGGTCTGCCCGCCAACGGCGTCCAGCTTTCCGCCGATCTGTGGACCTTGTCGGCCAATGCCGACGGTATCTTGGACTTCACCGTGCCGGGCGCCACGATTGCCAATGTTGCGATCGCCGCCCAGCGCGGGCTTGTTCACGTCATCGGCACGACGGGCCTGTCGGCGTCGGATGAAGCCGTGATCAAGAGCGTCACCTCGCGCGCCATTGTGGTCAAATCAGGCAATATGAGTCTCGGTGTCAATTTGCTCGCGGCGCTGGTGAAGCGCGTGGCGCAATCGCTGGACGAAAGTTTCGACATCGAAATTCTCGAAATGCATCACAAGTCCAAGATCGATGCGCCGTCAGGCACGGCGTTGATGCTTGGCGAAGCCGCAGCAGCCGGACGCAAGATCGCGCTCGAGGAACGCTCGGCGCGTGGCCGCGACGGCTTTACCGGCGCGCGACGGTCCGGCGATATCGGCTTTGCCTCGTTGCGCGGTGGCACCGTTGTCGGCGATCACAGTGTGATCTTTTCCGGCCCCCACGAACGCATCACGCTGGCGCACCATGCCGAAGATCGCATCTTGTTTGCGCATGGCGCGCTGAAGGCGGCGCTGTGGGCGCATGGCAAGAAGCCTGGCTTCTACTCGATGGCTGACGTGCTGGGCCTGGGCGACACCTGAACCGAAATCGAAACGGAAATCACAGCAATGAGCGACCGCCTTCTTGTGCTCGTGCGTCACGGCCAGAGCGAATGGAATCTGAAGAACCTCTTCACCGGATGGAAGGATCCCGATCTTACCGAGAAGGGTGTCACCGAGGCCAAGGAAGCCGGCCGCAAGCTGAAAGCGCAGGGGTTGTCGTTCGATATCGCCTTTACGTCGGTACTCACGCGGGCGCAGCACACGCTCGATCTCACACTGGCGGAGCTCGGCCAGACCGGCCTTCCGACTAAAAAGAACCTCGCGCTCAACGAGCGTGACTACGGCGACCTGTCGGGCCTCAACAAGGACGACGCCCGCAAGAAGTGGGGCGAGGAGCAAGTCCTGATCTGGCGGCGCTCTTACGATGTGCCGCCGCCCGGCGGCGAAAGCCTAAAGGATACGCTGGCGCGCACGCTGCCGTACTATGTCCAGGAGATATTGCCCTGCGTGTTGCGCGGCGAGCGCACGCTGGTGGCCGCGCATGGCAATTCGCTGCGCGCGCTGATCATGGTGCTGGAGAAGCTGACGCCGGAAAGCATTTTGAAGCGCGAGCTGGCCACCGGCGTGCCGATCATCTATCGGCTCAATGCCGACGCCACCGTTGCTTCAAAGCTCGATCTGGCGGCGTGAGCGCGAGGCCAGACACCGAAAAGCCCGATATCGTCGTTCTCGACGGAAACATCGACGACACCGCGATCGAGCAGCTCGCTTCTGTGCTGGTCGATTGTGTGGAAGGTGGCGCCAGCGTCAGCTTCATGCCGCCATTCTCCGGGGAAGACGGGCAGAAGTTCTTTCGTAAAATCGCGGGCTCGGTCGCATCAGGCGATACGGTTTTGCTGGCGGCAAAACTGGCGGGCCGGATTGTCGGCACCGTGCAGCTTGGGTTGGATACGCCGCCGAACCAACCGCATCGCGCCGACGTCAAGAAAATGCTGGTGCATCGCTCCGTGCGCGGTCGCGGCATCGGCGCGGCATTGATGTCAGCGGTCGAACAAGAAGCCAGGCGGTGCGGCCGCTGGCTTCTGGTTCTTGACACGGTGCCCGGCGAAAACGGCTATCGCCTCTACATCAGAGCAGGCTGGACCCAGAGCGGCATCATTCCGGACTACGCGCTGTTTCCCGACGGACGGCTGTGCGACACGGCAGTGTTCTGGAAACGGCTCAACCGGTCGTCAGCGGGTTAGTGCATCCCCAACTGTCCCGCTTCCCAGCCCAGCATCGCCTGCTTGCGGGTGATGCCCCAGTGATAGCCGGTCAACGCGCCGCCTTTGCCGAGTGCACGGTGACACGGCACCACGAACGATACCGGGTTTCTTCCGATCGCGGCGCCGACCGCGCGTGAGGCCTTGGGATTTTTGATCTTGGTCGCGATATCGGAATAGCAGACCGCGCGGCCCATCGGGATTTTCAGCAGCGTCTCCCATACCCGGACCTCGAAATCGGTGCCGATCAGGACCACGCGCAATGGCTGGTCGGCGCGCCACAATTTCGTGTCGAAGATGCGCTGTGCCAGTCCCGCCGTGCCATCATGGTCTTCGACATAGCTCGCGTTGGGCCAGCGGCGCTTCATGTCGGCGAATGCGGTCTGCTCGCTGCCGGGATCTGCGAAGGCAAGGCCGGCCAAGCCACGGCCGCTGGCGATCACGATCGCAGTGCCGAACGGGGAGGGGTGAAATCCGTAGCGCAGTGCCATGCCGGCGCCGCCATTCTTCCATTCGCCCGGTGACATCGCCTCATGGGTGACGAACAGGTCATGCAGCCGGCCCGGGCCTGAAAGCCCGGAATCGAGTGCGGCATCGAGCACGCTGGCGGAGTCGCGCAGCAGCCCCTTGGCGTGATCGAGTGTCAGCGCCTGCATGAAGTCTTTTGGCGTCAAGCCGGCCCAGCGCCGAAACAAATGGTGCAGTTCATCTGGTGTCACGCTGGCCGCATCCGCCATCGCTTCGATGCTCGGCTGCGCGCGCCAATGCTCCGAGATAAAGGCGATCGCCCGCCGCACCGAGTCATAGTCGCGAAGCGCCGCGTTCTGCGGGCCGGGTTTGGTCAGGCGATGGTCATTTATGGCGAGTGTCATCATAACCGTGGATGTAAGCCCAGGCAGGCCGCCAAACCACCCGATTTCCGACAGCCTTCATGAAACCGGATTATAAGTCGGACCGCGCTTGGCGGCCTGTAATGCAGCCAATAAGGCTTTGGCAAAGCTCGCTTTTTCGTCCGGCCCCAGGAAGCTTGCAATGGAGACGCGGCGCCCCCGCGAAACCAGATAAAGCTTTTCGATACCGAATTCGGCGTGGGTCTTCTGATCGAGCTGCACCCAGAGCGGATTGAGCACCCATTCGACGACGTGTCCGCGGTGGCTGACCCGTCGCACCCGCAGCTCGGACGATGTCACCAAGATCTCTTCGGTGGCTTTGGCGCGCCGGAAATTGACCTTGAACGCCCAATAGATCAGGAGAACATCGAGGCCGAAAAAGCCGAACACCGGCCAGGCGCCCATCAGCCAAAACGCAAATCCGGCGGCGAAGCTGATCACGCTGAGAAACGCCATCAGCACAATAAAGCCGGTGCGGTTCAGCGAACGGTGCGGCGTCAACAGTGCCGAAAACAATTCCGGCTCGGCCTGCGCCGGATCAAAGTCGTTGCCTGCGGTCATCGCCTGTCAGTATACCCGGATCATGGCCAAAATCATCCGCAAGACTGCGCCCAAAAAGACGGCGTCCAAATCACAGCCTGCTATGGCTCAACGCGCCGGCAAGTCTCGCGTTCAATCCAGGGCAAAGCCGGCGCAGGAAAAATCGGCGAAAAAGGCCGCGGCCAAATCGGTGCCCAAACGCGCGGCAGCAAAATCGCCTGGGGCGAGCAAAGGCGGGGCCCAGGCGGTCAAACCCTGGACCGCCGCCGAAGTGTACGAGGCGTTCAGCCGCTTTCGCAAAGCCAACCCCGAACCGAAAGGCGAGCTCGAGCATCTCAATCCCTACACGCTGCTGGTCGCCGTCGTGCTGTCGGCGCAGGCAACCGACGCCGGCGTCAACAAGGCGACGCGTGCGTTGTTTGCGGTCGCGGATACGCCGCAAAAGATGCTGGCGCTCGGCGAAGACACGGTGCGCGATTACATCAAGACCATCGGTCTCTACCGCAACAAGGCGAAAAATGTCATCGCGCTGTCGCAAAAGCTGATCGCTGAATTCGGTGGCGAGGTACCGCGCACCCGCGCCGAGATCGAATCGCTGCCCGGCGCCGGCCGCAAGACCGCCAATGTCGTGCTCAACATGGCGTTCAGCGAACACACCATGGCGGTCGATACGCACGTGTTTCGTGTCAGCAATCGCACGGGCCTGGCGCCGGGCAAGACGCCGCTCGAAGTCGAGCTCGGCCTCGAGCGTGTGATCCCGTCGGAGTTCATGCTGCATGCGCATCACTGGCTGATCCTGCACGGCCGCTACACCTGCCTGGCACGTTCGCCGCGCTGCGAACTGTGCCTGATCAACGATCTCTGCCGCTGGCCGGAGAAGACAGTTTGAGGCATGATATCTGACCCACGTTTCTTCTGATCTGTTCGCGCAGGAGAACGGTTTTAGCGGGGAAGGCGCCTTGCAAGAGCAGATTAGTTCGTCATCCACGCCCAGTCAGGCGAGTTCTGCGTCATCCTCCGCCGCCGCGTCTGCGGCCGGTGCGCCGATATCACCGCCGCTGCCCGATATCCGCAGTTCGTCGCGTCGTCTTGCGATCCCGATATTCGCCGTGCTGGCCGCGTTCGGATTTATCGTGCTGGCAACATTGCGCTGGGATGCCTGGGTCGGCGGCGCCGTGATCCAGACCACGGATGACGCCTATATCAGGGCCGATCTGACACAGCTGAGCAGCCGGGTCGCCGGTGAGGTCCTCGTCGTCGCCGTAAATGATTACCAGCGCGTCAAGGCCGGCGATCTCCTGGTAGAGATCGATCCTGCCGACTACCAAGCCCAGGTCGCCCAAGCAGAAGCCGGCGTCGCGGCCGCACAGGCAGCGCTCGACAATCTCGACAATCAGGTGGAGCTGCAATACGCGACCATTGCTCAGGCGGAGGCGCAACAGGTGTCCGCGGCCGCTCAGGAGGTCGAAACCCGTGAGGAACAGGAGCGGCAACAGTCACTCACCCAGACCGAGGCTGGAACCCGGCAAAAACTTGAACAGGCCACTGCGGCCTATGCCCGCGCACAGGCCGATGTTCGGGCGAGCCGGGCCTTGATCGCCGCGCAACGCCACCAGCTCGAAGTGCTGTCCGGAACCAAGAAGCAGCGCGCGGCGGACCTGCAAGCGGCGAAAGCTTTGCTGACTGCGGCCCGGCTCAAGCTCGGTTACACCAAAATCGTCGCACCGTTCGACGGCGTCGTGGGTGAGCGGCAAGTTCAGCCCAACGACTACGTCAATATCGGGAGCAACCTTATCGACGTGGTGCCGCTGCCGAATGTGTACGTGATCGCCAATTACAAGGAAACCCAACTGACCCGGGTGAAGCCGGGCCAGCCGGTCGACGTGACCGTCGATAGTTTTCCGAACCAACAACTGCATGGCCGGGTCGAGCGCATCGCGCCCGCCAGCGGATCGCAATTCGCGCTGCTGCCGCCCGACAATGCGACCGGCAATTTTACCAAGGTGGTTCAGCGCATCCCGGTCCGGATTGCGCTCGACAAGGGCCAGCCATTGCTGGAGCGCCTGCTGCCGGGAATGTCGGTCGTCACCGGAATTCATACCGACGAAGCGGGGACGGATGGCGGCAAATGACGACGACCGCCGTGGACCGATCTCGCGTGGCGGCGTCGCGCCTCAGCCTTTGTTCGCGGTCGGCGCCGTGCTGCTTGGCTCCTTTCTCGCGAACTTTGACAGCCGGCTGACCTCGGTCGGATTACCGGACCTGCGCGGCGCTTTTTCGCTGAGCTTCGATGAAGGCGCCTGGCTCAGCACGGCGGCGATCGGCTCGCAGATTTTCATCGCGCCCGCCGTGGCCTGGCTTGCAACGGTGTTCGGCCTACGCCGCATTCTGGGCATCCCGAGCCTTGTCTATGCGCTGATCTCGCTCGTGATTCCATTCGTCCACGATTACTATGCGCTGATTACGCTCAGCATCGTGCACGGCATGCTACTCGGCATGTTCGTTCCCGCGACGTTGATGATCATCTTGCGCAATCTGCCGATCAGATGGTGGCTGCCGGCGATTGCGATCTATTCAATCCGGGTCGGGTTCGCGCTGGATACCGGCAGCTCGCTGGTCGGCTTTTATGTCGATCATTGGGGATGGCAGTGGCTGTACTGGCAGGGCGTAGTAATCGCGCCGCTGATGGGCCTGATGGTCTATCTCGGGACGCCGCATGAAGAGGTCAACCGTTCCCTGCTCCGCGATGCCGACTGGGGCGGCATGCTGCTGCTCGGAACCGGCATCTCGATGATTTATGCCGGTCTCGATCAAGGCAATCGCCTTGACTGGCTGGAATCGGGCACGGTGATCGCGCTGCTGTTGTGCGGCGGCTTGCTCAGTGTCGGCTTTGTCATCAACGAGACGCTGGTCCGTCAGCCTTGGGCCCACATCAACGTGCTGTTCTCGCGCAATGTCGGGCTCGCGCTGGCAGGTATTCTTCTCTATACGCTCGCCAGCCTGTCCAACTCTTCGCTGGTTCCGAATTTCCTGGGCACCGTTGTCCTGTTGCGGCCCGAACAAAGCGGCCACCTGCTGTTCGTCTATGGCGCGCTGCCGATGTTCGTGATGGTGCCGGTGTCGATCTTTCTGCTCCGGCATATCGATCCCCGTTGGGTGTTGATCGTTGGTTTGTCGGCTTTCGCGACAGCCAACCTGCTGGGAACGCAATTGACCCACGAGTGGGCCCGAGAAGATTTTATTCCGATCGTTATTTTGCAATCGATCGGCCAGGCGTTCACGCTGCTGCCACTCATCATCATCCTGCTATGTAATGCCGATCCTTCCCGCGCCACCGCGTTCGCGGCCTACATCCAGATCACGCGGCTCTGTGGCGCTGAAATCGGCGTCTCGTTGATGGGGACCTGGCTGCGCATTCGCGAGCAAATCCATTCCAATTTCATCGGGCAACATGTCGCCAGCGGCAGCGCCGATGTCACCCGCATCCTCAAGCAGCTTGCGGACAGCTTCGCGTCCCACGGCGGTGCAGCCGCGCCGGCGCGCGCGGTAGCTTCGCTCTCGGCGCTGGTCCAGCGCGAGTCGAACGTGCTCGCCTATATCGACGGCTTTTGGCTGACTTTCTGGATCGCGATGCTCGCACTGATTTTGGTGATTCCGATCACCCGGGCACCGAAGGGGCCGTTTACGCCCATGCCCCTGGACATCCAGGCTCTGACGCAGCGGTTCAGATTGTCCCGGACGTAGACGTGGGATGGTTCGCCGGCATCTTGTGTGCCGACAGGGCTGAGCTTACGCTCCACAATATGCCAAGGCCTAAATCAAGGGCCGCGCATCAGGGAGAGACGCCGTGCGATTGCAGCTTTTGCTCGTTGCAGCTCTGACAGCTGTTTGCTTTGAAACGTCGGTCGCGCACGCGCAAATCTCCGACGATGTCGTCAAAATAGGCGTCCTCAACGATCAGTCAGGACTCTATGCCGACCTCGGCGGTCCCGGCACCGTCGTTGCCGCACGCATGGCGGTGGAGGATGCCGGCGGCAGCGTGCTCGGCAAGCCCGTCGAAATCGTGTTCGCCGATCATCAGAACAAGTCCGATGTCGGTGCCGCGATCGCCCGCCAATGGTTCGAGGTCGGCAAGGTCGACATGGCCATCGGGTTCGACAATTCGGCGGTGGCGCTCGCGGCCGAGCAGCTTGCCGCTGAACACAACCGGATTGCGATTGCAGGTGCGGTAGGCAGCACGGCCTTCACCGGCAAATCATGCACGCCGACCGAAGCGTCCTGGATCTATGACAGCTACGCGCTTACCACGAGCCTCGCCAAGTCGATCGTCGCGCAAGGCCTTGATACCTGGTTCTTCATCACGGTCGACTACACCTTCGGTCATTCGCTGGAAGCCGACGCGACCAGCGCAGTGCAGGCGGCGGGTGGCAAAGTGCTCGGCAGCGTGCGCCATCCGCTCAACACGGCGGATTTCAGTTCCTATCTGCTGCAGGCTCAGGCGTCAGGCGCCAAGGTCGTCGCGTTGGCCAATGGTGGCGGCGACATGGTCAATGCGATCAAACAGGCCAACGAATTCGGGCTGGCCAAAAATCAGACCATGGTGACGTTGCTGGTGTTCATCTCCGATGTTCACAGCATGCAGCTTCAGGCTGCGCAGGGTCTGAAATTCGTGACCGGATTCTACTGGGATCGCGACGACGAGACCCGCGCCTGGTCGAAGCGCTTCTTTGAGCGGCAAGGGAAAATGCCGACCATGCCCCAGGCCAGCGCCTATTCGGCGATCCGCCACTATCTTGCCGCCATAGCGTCCGCCGGCACCGACGAAGCGAAGGCGGTAATGGCGAAAATGCGCGAGACGCCGGTCAACGACTTCTACGTCAGGAACGGCCATTTGAGAGAAGACGGCCGTCTGGTTCACGACATGTATCTGGCACAGGTAAAGACGCCGTCGGAATCCACCAAGCCCTGGGATTATTACAAGATACTGGCGACGATCCCCGGCGATCAGGCTTTCCGTCCGCTGGCCGAAGGGGGCTGCCCGCTGGTGGCGCAACACTGATCAAGCCGGGGGGCCGAGAAAAGGTTGCTCATCTCGCTCGTCATGCCCGGCCGTGTGCCGGGCATCCACGTCTTCTCCGACCTTTAGCAAGCGAGACGTGGATGGCCGGGACGAGCCCGGCCATGATGACATTGAGCCAGCATCGCCTCTAGGCTACCGGCAAACCCGTCTTGCGGGCCGGCTCGATCAGCTCCGGCCGCGGGCCGGAAAGCCGCTTGTGCATGTGAACCATGAACGCCATGCCGAACAGCGGCGTTGCCAGATTGACAATCGGGATCGACACGAATGCCGCGATCACCAGCCCCGCGGTGAATACGATGCCGGCATTTTGCTTGCGCATCGCCTTGGCCTCAGCCGGCGGACGGAATCGCATCGCGGCGAGTTCGAAATATTCCCGGCCGAGCAACCACGCCGTCGCCACGAAGAATGCGATGAAACCCGCGCCTGCAAAGAAAACGAATGGCAGCGCGATCAGATAGACCAGGATGGTGAGCAAGGCGGTCTTGCTGCCTTCGGTGATGGCGACACCGAGCGGCAGCGCTGTTCCCGGCCGCTCCGCGGGATAGTGTTCACGCTCGACATGATCGGCGACCTCGTCGACGAAGATGCTCGCCACCAGCGAGGTGATCGCAGGCATCAGGAACACCGCGCCGAACACGACGCCGAAACCGGCGGCAATCGAAACGATCCATGAAAGGATATTGAGCGGCGTGTGGAAGCCCGGGCCGAGCATCGCTTCCGCCCAGCTCTCGCCGTACACGGCGAACCAGCTCAGCAGCCGCTGCAGGCCGATCGCGAGCACCACGATCAGCGCCAGCGCCAGTCCGATCGATCGCCACAGGATCGAGCGCATCGGCGGCGACAGAATTTGCGATAGCGCCTTGACGGCAGCATCCAGCATGATGGTCGAGCCCTCAGGAACGGTCCGCGCAGAGGTAGAGATACCTGCGGCGTTCGGCAAGAGCGCGTGCCAGCGGGACGCTCAGGCGCGAGCCCGGCTTCTGGCGGGCCCAACTACCGGCCGTCAGTCGATGCATTTGCGTTATGCAACCGTGAATGCACCGTTCCCCAGATTATATTTTCCAGATCGCGGCTGAAAGCCTAGTCTCCCGCTACGGCCTGAGACCGAACGGTACGGGAGATGAAATGACTGGGACGGGATTGCCCCTGGCGGGCGTGAGGGTCATCGAAATGACCCACATGGTGATGGGGCCGACCTGCGGCATGATCCTGGCGCAGCTCGGCGCCGAGGTCATCAAGGTCGAGCCGCCCGCAGGCGACAAGACCCGCAGCCTCGGCGGCATGGGAACCTCGTTCTTTCCGCTGTTCAATCGTGGCAAACGCAGTGTCGTCCTCGACTTCGCCAAGGCTGAAGACCGCGACACCATGCACCGGCTACTCGCCAGCGCGGACGTATTTGTGGAGAATTTCCGCGACGGACAACTTGAGAAGCAGGGGCTCGGCGCGGAAGAGCTGCGCGCAAAATATCCGCATCTGATTATCGCCGGCCACAAGGGCTTTATGTCAGGTCCCTATGAACACCGCCCGGCGCTCGACGAAGTGGTGCAGATGATGTCGGGCCTCGCCGCCATGACCGGGACCAGGGACAAGCCGCAGCGCGTCGGCTCCTCGGCGAACGACATCATGGGCGGCATGTTCGGGGTGATCGCGATACTCTCCGCGCTCTATCAGCGGCGCAGCAATGCGGCGGGCGCCGGCGGGGCGGACATTCGCATCGGATTATTCGAAAACTGCCTGTTCCTGGTTGCACAGCATATGGTCGAATATGAAATGACCGGCAACAAGCCGCGCTCGATGCCGGAACGCGAACATGCCTGGCCGATCTACGATATTTTCGAGACCTCGGGCGGAGAACGCATTTTCATCGGCGTCGTCACCGAAGGCCACTGGCAGAGTTTTTGCCGGGAATTCGGTCTGAAGGAATTTTTGGACGATCCGACGCTGGTCACCACGACGGACCGCATTCTGGCGCGGGCGAGAATCATTCCGCGAGCCGCGGCGGAGATCAAGCGCTGGAACGTGGCGGAGCTGTCTGCAAAACTCGATCGGCTCAATATCTGCTTCTCGCCGATCAATCGCCCCGAAGATCTGCTGGATGATCCGCACGTGCTGCGCCCGGGCGGTCTCGTCAATAACATCAACGCGGATGGCAAGCCGTTTCGTGTTCCGGCACTTCCCGTCGAATGGAACGGGGGCAATCTCGGCGAAGGGCTTAAGGTGCCGTTGCTCGGCGCCGATACCGAGGCGGTTCGCGCCGAACTCGAGCAACGGCAATTTTCTCCAACCGACAAAGCCGCAGTGAGGCGCGCATGACCCGAGTTCAAGATATCTATCCCAAAGATCGTGTGATCCTGCGCGAGGTCGGTTTGCGCGACGGCCTGCAGCTCGTGAAGAAGTTTCCCTCCACCGCGGCCAAGCAACGCTGGGTCCGCGACGAATACGCCGCCGGTGTGCGGCATTTCGAGGTTGGCTCGTTCCTGCCCGCAAAAACCTTTCCGCAGTTCGCCGATGTGGGCGATGTCGTTCAGACCGTCGCGTCGCTTCCAGGCGCGCACGGAATTGCGCTTGTGCTCAATGAACGCGGTGTCAACGAAGCGCTGGCGTCGGGCGTCGCTGAAATCGCATCGGTGCTTTCGGCCACCGAGCAACACAGCCAGGCCAACGCCAATCGCTCACGCGAAGCCGCGATTGCCAATATCAAACGGCTTTGCGAACTGCGCGACGCGAGCGCTCACAAGCCGGTGGTGAACGCGGCGATCTCGATGGCGCTCGGCTGTTCGATCGCCGGGCCGGTGGACCCGAAAGAGGTGCTTCGCCTGGTTGAGAAGTGCTTCGAGGCCGGCGTCGATATGGTGGGTATTGCCGACACCGTGGGCTACGCGGGCCCCAAACAGGTGGGCGATCTCACCAAAGCTGCGGTCAGGATCGCCGGATCGAAAGCGATCTTTGTCCATCTGCACGACACCAGGGGAATGGGAATCGCCAATGCCTCGGCGGCGCTGGATGCGGGCGCGCGCATCCTCGACGGCTCGCTCGGCGGTCTCGGCGGTTGTCCGTTCGCGCCCGGTGCTACCGGCAATGTAGTGTTCGAGGATTTGGTGTTTCTTTGCGAGAGCAAGGGATTTGCCACCGGCATCGATATCGACCGGCTGATTGCGGTGCGCTCGATCCTGCGAGCGGAAATGCCTGGCGAGCAGCTCTATGGCGGCATGGCCCGCGCCGGTCTGCCCAGCAGAAGCGCTGCCGCGGCGGCCTGACGGTTTCTATGCTGCCAGCTCGGAGGCCTGTTTGGGGGCTTGCGCAGAGTCGCGCTCGACCAGCGCAGTCTCCTCCGCGACCGATGCTACTTCTTCAACAGGAAACGGCGCTTCTTCGTCAATCTCTTCAGGAACAAGTGGCGGCGCACCGAACGGTTCTGGAAACACGCTGAGATCGCCCGCTACCTCCCGGAGCGGCTTTTGTTTGTCGGCCCAGTGTAACGCGGTGTAGTCGAACCCTTGCACGATGGTGGGTTTGACGATTTCGAAATAGGGCGAGATATCGAAGTCCCGCGGCATGTAGAGCGAGGAGTCGCGGATGTGAAGGATTTCACGCCGGGCGCGCCGGCTGCCGGCGCGCGTGATCTTCGGCAGGATCGGATAGCGCACCGCATCGAACGCCTGCGCGATCAGTGCCGAGCAGATGATCTTGGTGGGATCGCCGGAGCCGAACGCGATCATCCGCCGCCGCCAGCGCTGCGGGATCGGCAGCGGGATCAAAAAGCGCATCAGGTCGAGGATGTTCTTGGTGTCGTATCCAAACCCGATCCGGTTGATCGCATAACGGCAGACGGTATTGCGGTCCTCGAACGACAGGCCGACGGGCCGGCACAGCCGGGTGTGATAGGGCAAATATTTCGACAGCGGCGCGGAGGTGACGCCTTCGCCGATATTGGCCTCGATCAGAACATGCGGCTCGCCGTCAGGTTCGGCCGCGCCGTCGATCGGTCCGACAAATAGTGCCGCGTGCGACCAGGTCGATTGCGTGAGGTATTTGATGATGCCGGAGACCCGGTTGTTGCCTTCGACCAGCAGCACATCGCCCTGCTCGACCACACCTCGTAAATGTTCCGGATCGCTCGGCGTGAACGGCTCGTAGCCGGGCACTTCCTTTTGCAGGTAGCTCGCGATCCACTTGCCGACGGTATCGAGCACGACGCCCATGGTAGTCTCCCCACGGCCTTTTCCGGCCGCTTTTTCCCTCTCCTTATCATGGTCGAAAGCCGTTGCAATTTGGTTCATGCATCCCGCAGATCAAATCATGATTGATTCACCATGGTGGTTGCTGCGCACCATAAGATGCGGCAAGGTTCACTAGACGTTCTTGTATTTTCAAGCTTCCGGAAACCATGACATGACAATGACGCGCCGGGATTTTCTGTCGGCGTCCGCAGCTCTTGCGGTGACGCCGGCGCTCGGCGCTCGGGCACGGGCGGCGTCATTGCCGCGCGAAGCTGACATTGTCGTGATCGGCGCGGGTGCCGCCGGCATCGCTGCAGCGCGGCGGATTCAGGCCGCCAACCGCAAGGTGATCGTGGTCGAAGCATCGGGCCAGATCGGCGGCCGCTGCCTCACCGACACAACGACCTTCGAGGTGCCGTTCGACCGCGGCGCGCGGTGGCTGCACAATCCCGACGTCAACCCGATGATCAAGCTCGGGCGCAATGCGGGTTTCGACATTTCAGCGGCACCGCTGAGCCAGAAGATCCGCATCGGCCGCCGCAACGCGCGGGCCGGCGAAACCGAGGAGTTTCTCGCAGCCCTGGTGCGCGCCAACCGCGCCATCGACGACGCCTCGCGCGGCAGGGCCGATGTGTCCTGCGCCTCGGCGCTGCCGAAAGACCTCGGCGATTGGGCCGGAACCGCGGAGTTCGTATTAGGCGCCGATTTCTCCGGCAAGGATCTGAAGGATGTTTCCGCGATCGACAAGGCCCGCGCGCAGGACCGCAATGCCGCGATCGCCTGTCGCCAGGGCCTGGGCACGCTGGTCGCCAAGCTGGGCGGAGATGTCCCTATTGCACTGTCGACGCCTGCAAATCGCATCGTGTGGGACCGGCGCGATGTCACAGTAGACACGCCGTCGGGCAAGATCGCCGCACGCGCCGCCATCATCACCGTGTCCAGTAATGTGCTGGCTGCCGGGAATATCAAATTCGCGCCTGATCTTCCCAAGCGCCAGCTTGATGCCGCGGCAAAGCTGAGCCTCGGCAGTTACGATCATATCGCGCTGCAACTGCCGGGTAATCCGCTCGGGCTCGCGCTCGATGATGTGATCATCGAGCAGAGTACGTCGACCCGGACGGCGCTCTTGTTCGCCAACATAGGGTCGTCGTCGCTGTGCGTGATCGATGTGGCCGGATCGTTCGGTCGCGATCTGTCGGCGCAGGGCGAGGCGGCCATGGCGGCGTTCGCATCGGAATGGCTGACCAAGCTGTTCGGCCGCGAAGCAGTCGCAGGCATCAAGAAAACCAGCGCCACACGCTGGAATGCCGCGCCGTTTGCGCTCGGCGCGATGTCGTCGGCCGTGCCGGGCGGTCAGCCATCGCGAAAAATTCTGACGGAGCCGGTCGGCTGCCTGTTCCTTGCCGGCGAAGCGACCCATGAAACGTTATGGGGTACCGTTGACGGCGCCTGGGAAAGCGGCGAGCGCGCAGCAGACGCCGCGCTACAAAAAATCGGAGCGCTTAAAAGCAGCGCCCCTGCGGAGACGCCGGCGCGAGCGCCAAAACAACGGCGCCGTGCGGCGCCCTCCAGGACTACGCCAGCGTCTCCGATCGATTGAAGTCGCCGCGGGCACTGCCCTGGTCGAGCGGCAAGGACGGCATTTACGCGGATTGCGATCAGGCGATGGAGGGGGCGCTAGACCGGCAGCTTCAGCTCCATCAGGTCGTTCGCGACGATGATCCGGCCGCTGAAATGCTTCTTCGCCTCGTCGGTCCAGTTCTCTTCCGTCACGTCCAGATCGCCCGGTACCAGATGGCTGAGCACCAGCAGCTTGACGTTGGCGGCATCGGCGATGCGCCCGACATCCTCCGCGGAGGTATGGCTTTCGAGCAGATGTTTCTTCAGCGTTGCACCGTTCTTGACCCTGGTCACCAAACGATCGACCCAGGGGACATAGAGCGCTTCATGCACCAGCACGTCGGCGCCCTTGGCAAATTCCGCGAGCTTGGGATTGTAGTTGGTGTCGCTGGAGAACACGATCACGCCATCCGGCGTCTCGAATTTGTAAGCGAAATTATCCGTAATCGGCGGATGCGGCGTGCGGAACGCCGTGACCTTCACGTCCGGTGTTTGCAGCACCACGCCGTCTTCGGTGATGTCCTTGGCAATCAAGAGCTGGCGCGGATCGGGGCGGCCTTCATCCTCGATCCGGGTTTCGACATCGAATTTGTTCAGCTCCCAAAAGGTCTTGGTCATCGCTTCAAGGCCCTTCGGGCCGAAGGAATGGACCGGCGTTGAAAGACCGGCGGCCCAGCCGTTGTAGACGAGGTTGCCATATTCGAGGTTGTGATCGGAATGGTGATGGCTGATGAAAATATATTTCACCGATTCGAGCGGCACACCCGCGCTTACAAGCTGATGGCTCACGCCCATGCCGCAATCGATCACGAACGGCGTGTCGTTCACCATCACGAGGTTGGCGGGATTGGACCGTCCGAGGCCGACGCGTGGTCCGCCCTTGGTGCCGAGAAACACGATTTTGGTGCGCGGTTTCGCTGGGGTCTGTGCGATGGCCGGCGCAGCGAGCGCGGCGGCGGCGCTGCCAACCATCACTTTCAGTATGTCGCGGCGTTCGATCATGGCGTTCTCCCGTGGGTTTTGTTTCTCTCGAAGTGCAGCGTACCTAATTGCATCCGCAAACCGGGCAAAAGCCGGACTTTAGTCATGGTGCCGGGTCAGCGCAGCACGCCGTCAAGCGCTGGCAGGCCGGCGATCACCGCGGCTGCGATCAACGCATAACAGATTGAACGGAACAGCTCGTCGCTGGCGCGGCCGAACAACCGTGAGCCACACCAGACGCCAACGGCATAGACCGGTCCGACCAGACATGAGAATCGAACGGCGTCCGATGTGATCAGCCCGGTGAACGCATAGCTGACGAGGGAAAAGAAATCCGAAGCGCCGAAAAACAATAGGATGTTGGCGCGTGCGATGGCCGGCGCAATCGGCCGGCCGAGCCAGTAGCCGACGATCGGGGGCCCGCCGGTCTGCGCGAGTCCGCTGCAAAAGCCTGACAGGCCGCCGATGCCGATCGAAAGCGCGGGGTAATCCTTGCCCCGATAGCGCCAGCCTGACAGCAACAGCAGCAAGAGCGCGCCGACAAACCCGGAGATGATCCAGCGCGTCGTCACGGGCTCGAGCCGGCTGAGGAAATAGGTTCCGATGGGAACTCCGATGAAGGCGCCTGCCACCATCACGGCGGTGGCCTTGCGGTCTGCGTGTTTCCAGGCGTTCGGGAGCAGCGGCGCGGCCGCGACAAAATCGATCACAAGCAGCAGTGCGGCAACCAGACGCGGTGCCGCGATGCTGCTGGCCAGCGGCATGAAGATCAGAGCCGAGCCGAAACCGGAAAACCCGCGTGCAATGCCTGACAATAATGCGATCGCGCAGATGCCGACGACGACGTTGATGCTGACATCCGTCGGGATCAGGCTGAAGGCGCTCATCCCTTTGACGTCGGCATCATGCGCGCAACGTACCGCCGGTCTTCTTGGTCACTTCAGCGACGATCTTGGCGGCAACCGCGTCGATCTCCTGATCGGTCAGGGTCTTTTCGTACGGCTGGATCGTGACCGCGATCGCAATCGACTTCTTGCCGTCGTCGATGCCCTTGCCCTCATAGACGTCAAACACCGTGACAGCTGTGATCAGCTTTTTGTCCGCTGCTTGCGCCGATCGCACGATGTCGCCGGCGCGAACGCTGCGATCGACGATGAAAGCAAAATCGCGCGACACCGGCTGGAACGCCGACAGCTCGATCTGCGGCTTGGCGCGGGTCGGCTTTTTCTTGGCATCGGGGATGCGATCGAGGATCACCTCAAACGCCATCAAAGGCCCGTCGGCACCGAGCGCTTCCAGCGTGCGCGGATGCAGTTCGCCGAAATATCCGAGAATATTTTGCGGGCCGATCTGGATGGTGCCTGAACGTCCGGGATGCAGCCAATCGGCGCCGCCGGGCACGATCTGCAGCGCCTGCATCGGCGCGCCGGCGGCCGACAGAACGGCGAAGGCGTCGGCCTTGGCATCGAGCGCATCGGCCGTGGCCGAGCCGGACCAGTGCCGTCCCATGCCCTTTGACGACGCAAAGCCGTGACGGATGCCGGCGGCCGCGATCAACTGGTCCTGCGGCTGGTCACCCCTAAAGATCTGCCCGACTTCGAACAGTGCCACATCGGAAAAGCCGCGGTCGCTGTTGGCTTGAGCCGCGGCCACAAGGCCCGGCAGCAGGCTCGGCCGCATATCCGATAGATCCGACGCAATCGGATTGGCCAGGGCGAGCTCGGCCTGCCCGCCGCCGAACAATTCGGCTGACGGCTTTGCGATGAACGACCAGGTCACCGCCTCAACCATGCCGCGCGCAGCCAGCGCGCGCTTGGCGCGGCGGGTGCGCAGTTGGATCGCGGTGAGGATCGGTTTGCGTGGCGCATCGCCGCGCTCGAACGGCGTCATCGGCACCTTGTCGACGCCGACCATGCGCACGATCTCTTCGACGATGTCAGCCTTGCCATGCACGTCCGAGCGCCAGGAGGGCACAGCGACCTTCATCACCGGGCCGTTACCGGCCATCATGAAGCCGAGATGACTCAGGATGCGCTTCATCTCTGGAAGCGGCACATCGATCCCCGCGAGGCGCTTGACCTCGGTCAGCGGAAAATCGATCACGCGGTCGTCGCCGAAGGCGTTGCCGACCACGACATTTTCGGACGGTGTGCCGCCGCACAATTCCATGACCAGTCGCGTGGCCATCTCCAGACCCGGCACCATGAAGGCCGGATCGACGCCGCGCTCGAAGCGATAGCGTGCATCCGAATTGATACCGAGCTTGCGGCCGGTCTGCGCGATGTTGATCTCGTTCCATAGCGCCGATTCGATCAGCACGTCGGTGGTGTTCTCGTCGCAGCCCGAGGCCTCGCCGCCCATGATGCCGGCGAGCGATTCGACGCCGTGATCGTCAGCGATCACGCACACGCTGTTGTCGAGCGTGTAGGTGCGGCCGTCGAGCGCCAGCAGCGTCTCGCCGTCGCGCGCGCGGCGGACGGTGAGATTGCCCTTCACTTTTGCCGCGTCGAACACGTGCAGCGGCCGGGCGCGATCGTAGGTCATGAAATTGGTGATATCGACCAGCGCATTGATCGGGCGCAGGCCGATCGAAGTCAGGCGCTGCTGCAGCCATTCCGGCGACGGGCCGTTCTTGACGCCGCGCACCAGCCGCAGCGCAAAGCCCGGACACAGCGTGGCGTCCTCGACGGTGACCTTCACGGGACAGGGAAATTCGCCCTTGATCGGTTTGATGCCCGGGTCCTTGAACTTGCCCATGTCGGCTGCGCTCAAATCGCGCGCGATGCCATGCACGCCGGTGCAATCCTGCCGGTTCGGCGTCAAATTGATTTCGATGACGGGATCGCCAAGCCCGGCCCATTGGGCGTAGCCGGCGCCAATGGGCGCATCGGCCGGCAGCTCCATGATGCCGTCGTGATCTTCCGAGAGCTGCAATTCCGCCGCCGAGCATAGCATGCCGCGGCTCTCGACACCCCGGATGGTGCCGACGCCGAGCGTGATGTTCTTGCCGGGAATGAAGGTGCCGGGTGGGGAGAACACGCTGACAAGGCCCGCGCGTGCGTTCGGCGCGCCGCAGACCACCTGCACTGGCGCTGTGCCATTGCCGGTATCCACCATGCAGACCCGCAAGCGATCCGCATTGGGATGCTGCTCGGCCGAGATCACGCGCGCAACGGTGAAGGCCGACAGCGCTTTCGCCTTGTCCTCGATATGCTCGACCTCCAGTCCGATCATGGTGAGCTTGTCGGTGAGCCTTTCCAGCGGCTCGTCGGTGTCGAGATGCTCCTTCAGCCAGGAGAGGGTGAATTTCATGGCTGCGCGCCTCGAATATTGCCGGTGTTCTGTGTGATATCTGCGCCGGCGCCACTGTTCCCTCCCCCCTTGTGGGGGAGGGTTAGGGAGGGGGGTGAGCCGCTTGCCCGGGAAGACGCCGCTTGTCGAATCGTTTCCACAACACCTTCCAAGTGGGACATCACCTGTTCATTCCTGAAGCGCAGAACCTGGAAACCTTCCGACACGAAGAAAGCATCACGCTTTTCGTCTGCCCTCATTTGCTCTTCGAAATCATGCGAAACGCCGTCGAGCTCGACAATCAACTTGGCCGAGTGACAAAGAAAATCGACGATGTAATTTTGGATCGGAGTTTGCCTGCGAAAACCGAGGCCATCTACCCGACCAGCTTTCAGGTAACGCCAGAGTAAGGTCTCGGCAGGCGTCATAACCTGGCGAAGTTGCTTCGCCCGGCCGCGTTGACGTTCCCTGACGATTGCATGCGGCATTTGCGGCTACCCCCCTCCCTGGCCCTCCCCCACAAGGGGGGAGGGAACAGGAAGAGCCTGTTGAGAGCTCAGGACGAGATCGCTCACGAGCTCAACCCTCCGGCCAGCGTCGGGACATCGAGCGGCTTGAAGCCGTAGTGGCTGAGCCAGCGCACGTCGCTGTCGAACAATTGCCGCAGGTCCGACATGCCGTATTTCAGCATCGCGATGCGGTCGATGCCCATGCCCCAGGCAAAGCCCTGGTAGACGTCGGGATCGATGCCGCAGGCGCGCAGCACGTTGGGATGCACCATGCCGCAGCCGAGAATCTCCAGCCAGTCCTCGCCCTCGCCGAAACGGATTTCACCCTTGTCGCGGCGGCACTGGATGTCGACCTCGAGCGACGGCTCGGTGAACGGAAAGAACGACGGCCGGAAGCGCATATTGATGTGATCGACCTCGAAGAACGCCTTGCAGAACTCGTGCAGGATCCATTTGAGGTGGCCAAGGTGCGAGCCTTTGTCGATGACAAGGCCTTCGACCTGGTGAAACTGCGGCGTGTGCGTGGCATCGGAGTCGATGCGATAGGTGCGGCCCGGGCAGACGATGCGGATCGGCGGCTTCTGCGTCAGCATGGTACGCACCTGCACCGGCGAGGTGTGGGTGCGCAGCAGCATGCGCGAGCCGTCTTCCTTCGGATTGAAGAAGAACGTGTCGTGCATTTCCCGCGCCGGATGGCCTTCGGGAAAATTCAGTTTCGTAAAGTTGTAATCGTCGGTCTCGATGTCCGGCCCTTCGGCGATCGAAAATCCCATGTCAGCGAAGATCGTGGTCAGTTCGTCCATCACCTGGCTGAGCGGATGGATGCGGCCCTGCTCGGCCGGGGTCTCGCGTAACGGCAGCGTGACGTCGATGGTCTCGGAGGCAAGCCGCGCGTCGAGTGCTGCGGATTTCAGGATGTCGCGGCGCGTCGTCAGCGCCTGCGTGACCTTGTCCTTGGCGAGATTGATGGCCGCGCCTTGCGTCTTGCGCTCGTCCGGCGACATTTTGCCGAGCGTTGACAGAAGCGCGGAGATCGAACCCTTCTTGCCGAGTGCGGCGACCCGCACCGCTTCGAGTGCGGCCTCATCGCTTGCGGCGGCGATGTCGGCGAGTACCTGGGATTCGAGTTGAGCGAGGTCGGACATGGCGACGGTCACCTGTTGGGAGCACGCTCGCAGTCCAGCACAAGGCCGTTATCATCCGCGAATGCGGATGATCCAGTAACCCCCGGATCAAAATGCTGGTCGGTGGTTACTGGATGCCCCGCTTACGCGGGGCATGACACCGGAGTTGCAAGACTCGAGCTGCGATCGGAAGCTTACGCCGCCAGCGCGGCCTTGGCCTTTTCAGCGATCGCCTGAAACGCCACCGGTTCGTTGATGGCGAGATCCGACAGCACCTTGCGGTCGACGGTGATGCCCGACTTGGACAGGCCGTTGATGAAAACGCTGTAGGTCATGCCGAATGGACGCACCGCGGCGTTGAGGCGCTGGATCCACAGGGCGCGGAAGGTGCGCTTCTTGCGCTTGCGGTCGCGGAAGGCGTACTGGCCGGCCTTGTCGACCGCAGCCTTGGCGGCGCGAATGGTGTTCTTGCGGCGGCCGTAGAAGCCCTTGGCGGCCTTGTAAACTTTCTTGTGCTTGGCGTGAGAGGTCACACCGCGTTTAACGCGAGACATGACGGATCTCCTTCATGAAAAATGGGTGACGGATCGCCGCGCGGACGCGGCTCGGCTGAGATGGACCGCGAGCGCGATCAGGCGTTCGGCAAGAAGTACTTCTTGACGTTATCGCCGTCGGTCTTGAACAGCACGCGGGTGCCGCGGAGCTGACGAATCTGCTTCTTCGTCCGCTTGATCATGCCGTGGCGTTTGCCGCGCTGGGCGTGCAAGACTTTGCCTGTAGCAGTCACCTTGAAGCGCTTTTTGGCGCCTGACTTGGTCTTCAGCTTGGGCATTTGGCTCTCCTATGGCCGCAACACGAAAACGCCCGCGAGGGCGTCCGGTCGGCTAAAATGCTCGTTAGAGCGTTGAAAGTACTCAGCTATTTCCGAAATGAAACAACTGGCACGGGCATCGACCACGGCAGCCCTTGATCAGCCGGGCGATGAAGGCTGCGCTTATGGCAGAGCCGGGAAAAATTAGCAACGACGGATTGGCAACGCCAAAACGAACCCACGGCACGGGGTCCGTGGGTTTGGGGATCGGGTGTTCGGGGGCTCGGAGGGCCTGATCGGGCCGGCCAAAGGCCGGACCCGTCGGCTTACTTGCGGGGACGAAGAAGATTGGGTCTAGCGCGGCGCCAGAACCATCACGACCTGACGGCCTTCGAACCTGGCGTCCTGCTCGACCTTGGCGAACTCGGCGACGTCGGCCTTCACCTTGTCCAGCAATTTGGTGCCGATTTCCTGGTGCGCCATTTCGCGGCCACGGTAGCGCAAGGTGATCTTGACCTTGTCGCCCTCCTCGAAGAACCGCTGCATCGCCCGCATCTTCACGTCGTAATCGTGATCGTCGATCATCGGCCGCAGCTTGATCTCCTTGATCTCGACGACCTTCTGCTTCTTGCGGGCTTCGGCGGCCTTCTTCTGCGCGGAATATTTGAACTTCCCGTAGTCCATAATTTTGCAGACGGGAGGGGTGGTGTTCGGCGAAATTTCGACAAGATCCATGCCCGCTTCGAGGGCCATCTTGACCGCAACGACGGTTTCGACGGTGCCCAGGTTGACACCGGTCTGATCGATCAGCTGGATCTGCGCATTGCGGATTTCATCATTGGTGCGCGGCCCGTCTTTGGCGGCGGCGGGCGGGGCTCTATTGGGACGGCGAATGGGTGACTCTCCAAGGTTGTGAACGAAGGCGATATTTTGAAGGAATAAGGCCGCGCGGGCAAGCTAACTCGTACGCCCCTGCCCAAAAACCATCAAATACGAGACATTTCGGTCACGCCACAACGCTTGTGGGGCCGAAATGTTCAGAACAGCCCACATAGAGCGCAAGGTTTCGCTCTGCAAGCACCGCCGCGGCCGTAAAGGCCGGTATCTGTGTCCGTTGACGGATGGCGGCCGCTGCAGCAAACAGCAGCCAAAACATGAAGGACCGATGACCGAACTATCAGCGCACACACCCGATCTGGAACCGGCCTTCATCGACGTCGGGCAGAACGGCAATCAAAACAGCGGTCGGCGCCGCATCGCGGTCCGCGCCCGAGCCGGTGAGGGCCCGGGGCTGTTCTGGTTGGGCGGCTTCAACTCCGACATGAAGGGCACCAAGGCGTTGGCGCTGGATGGCTGGGCCGCCGGGCAGAATCGCGCCTGCGTCAGGTTCGATTATTCCGGCCACGGCGAATCCGGCGGCGCGTTCAGAGACGGCACCATCGGGCGATGGCTGGAGGAAGCCGTCGCGGTGTTCGACCGCTTCTGCGCCGGACCGCAGGTCGTGATCGGCTCGTCGATGGGTGGCTGGATGGCGCTGCTGCTGGCGCGCGAACTGGCGCGGCGGACGTCAAATCGCGCGTCGCTGGCCGGGCTGGTCCTGATCGCCCCGGCGCCGGATTTCACCGAAGAGCTGATGTGGAAAGGTTTTTCACCCGAAATTCGCCAGGAGATCGAGACCAGGGGCATGTGGTTGCGACCGTCGCAATATGGCGAGCCCTATCCGATCATGCGTGCGCTGATCGAAGAAGGCCGCAACCATCTCGTGCTCGGCAGCGCCATCGATGTCGGGTGCCCGGTGCACATCCTGCAGGGCGCGCAGGATCCGGACGTGCCGTGGCGGCACGCCTTCGCGTTGGCGCATCGGCTGCCTGCCGACGATGTGGTGCTGACCATGATCCAGGATGGCGATCACCGCCTGTCGCGGCCGCAGGATATCGCGCGTATGATCGCTGCAGTCGCGGAGATGAAGTAAGTTCTCAGGGTTACTCAAGGTCATCGTCCGCGAAGGCGGACGATCCAGTACGCCGTGACGTCTCGATTTATTTGATGTGCTCTGGAATACGGATGCCCCGCCTTCGCGGGCATGACGGCTGTCATCGGGAGAAACGCCATGAACACCACAGCCATGCTGCGTGCCTTTTGTGACGCGGTCGAGCAACGCAACGGCGCGGCGTTTGCGTCTCTGTTCACCGAAGACGGCGTCTATCACGATGTTTTCTATGGCGCCTTCGCAGGCCGCGAGAAGATCGCTGCGATGGTGGACGACTGGTTCTATCGCACGGCAACGAATTTTCGCTGGGACATGCACGCGCCGGTCAGCGACGGCGAGACGCTCTATGCGCGCTACACGTTCAGCTATCGCTCGACGCTGCCGGAAGCCAAGGGCGCCCGCGCCATGTTCGAGGGCGTCGCGATCATGCAGCTGCGCGACGGCAAGATCGCCGCTTATCACGAAGTCGCCAACACCGCGCCCGGCTTCGTCGATATGAACTTTGCACCGGAACGCATCGCCAAGATCGCCGCCAAGCAGGGCGCGGCGCTGAAGGCGCGTCCGGAGATGAAGCGGCATCTGGCGGAGTAAGTTTCGCGAGGCAATCCAGAATTCGCCAAACGATTCTGGATTGCTTCGTCGCTATCGCTTCTCGCAATGACGGCTTAACGTCCATCGGCTACGGCGGCGGTGGTTTCACCATCGGCTTGCGCTGCGCCAGGGCCGCCACGGTAGAAGTCCCGATCGGGCCCTGCTCGTCATAGAGATAGCACTCGCCGATCGCGACGCCGTCGGTGGCGTGGTGGTTCACCACCTCGAAGCCGATCCATTGTGTCACCGGCAGGCGATGCAAATACAGCGTGACGTCGCTGTTGATATAACCAAGGCCATGGTCGCCGGCGTTGGCAAAGGGGCTGGCGAAATCCGCTGCCACCGCGACCCGCACGAACGGCGTTAGCGGCGCGCCCTCGACGAGGCCGCGCACCTCGCTCATCCATAGCCGCCGCGGACCAACGGTCCCCATTGCGCCAACGATCGGGCGCGTGGTCCATTTGCCGTTCATGCCAAGCCGCGGATCGGTTGGGGCGGCAATGTCCGCGGGCGCAGGCACATCCCAGTTCGGCGGAGACCAGACCACACCTTCGGCATTTTGCGTCTTGCGCAATAATTGGCTGGAGGCGCGCGCCATGCTGACGCCGCCGCTGAAAAATTCCGCTTCGACCACACGAATGCGCAGGCCGTTGCGGACGATCTTTGTCTTGACCTCGATTGGTGCGAATCCAGGCAGGCGAAACATGTCCACCGTCAGCCGCGCCGGTACGAAATCGTCGGCGCCGTGGCGTTGTTCGATCACGAAAGCGAGGAGCCCGATGATAACACGCCCGTGCAGCGATTTGGGGTCCCACGGGCCGTTCGCGACAGTGGTGGGAATGAAAGCGTCACCGTCTCGGGTGAAGAAAGGCTGGTTTGTCATGGCCCGCGACCATGGCGGATTCGGCGCGGTGAAATCAAGGGCAGACGCTTATGCAAGCCGGCTGTCATCATCCGCGGATACGGATGATCCAGTACGCCGTGACATCGACGTATCATTGTTCGCGCCCCGGAATACTGGATGCCCCGCCTGCGCGGGGCACGACGACCGAGTGTTACGCGAGCCGCCATTCCTCTTGCACGCTTTCGTCCGTCTCTACGCCGATCGCATCCGATGCAAGCGCAGCAAACGCCTCCGGCTCCATCAATTGCGACAGCGCCCAGACCGCGGCGCCCCGGACCAGCGGGTTGTCGTCATCAAGCAGGCGCTTCGCCTCGACGGCCAAAGCGCTGTCATGGGCATTGCCGATTGCGATCAGCACGTTGCGGATAAATCGATTGCGGCCAATGCGTTTGACGGGCGATTTCGCAAACAGTGCACGAAACGCGGCGTCGTCGAGACGAACGAGTTCGGCCAGCGATGGCGCGCGCAATTCGTCGCGCGCGGTGAGTTTTGCCTCGCGTCCCGCTTGCGCGAACTTGTTCCACGGGCACGCGGCGAGGCAGTCGTCGCACCCGTAAATACGGTTGCCGATGGCTTTGCGGAATTCGTGCGGAATCGGTCCCTTGCTCTCGATCGTCAGATAGGAAATGCAGCGCCGTGCATCGAGTCTGTAGGGTGCGGGAAACGCCGCGGTCGGGCAGATGTCGAGGCAGGCCTGGCATGAGCCGCAATGATCGACGGCGGCGTCGTCACGCGGCAGCGCCGCGGCGGTGAAGATCGTGCCGAGAAACAGCCATGAGCCGAATTCACGTGAGACAAGATTGGTGTGCTTGCCTTGCCAGCCCAGCCCCGCGGCGTGCGCCAACGGCTTTTCCATCACGGCCGCGGTATCGACGAATACTTTTACTTCGGCGCCTGATGCCGCGACCAGCCAGCGCGCCAATGTCTTCAGCCGTTTCTTGATCACGTCATGATAGTCGTCGCCCTGCGCATAAACCGAGATCGCGCCGCGCGCGCGCTGCTGCAGGATCGCGAGCGGGTTTTCGTCAGGTCCGTAATTGACGCCGAGCATGATCACCGAGCGCACGCCGGGCCACAGCACGCGCGGATCGGTGCGGCGTTCCGGCTGCGCGGCGAGCCAGTCCATATCGCCATGCGCGCCGGCGTCGAGAAAGGCATGAAAGTGCCGCGCCGCATCCGCAATCGCATCCGGATCGGTTACGCCGACGCAGTCGAAACCAAGCGCGCGGGCTTCGCTGGCGAGCGCAGCCTTTAGATCGGCAGGCGAAAGCTTGACGTTTGCGTTCAGAAATCGAGATCCACGTAGGTGCGCGACGCCGGCACCCCCGCCAGCCATTCGCTCAGCAGCGGTCGGAACGACGGGCGGGATTTCACCCGCGCGTACCAGGCTTTTGCCGCTTCGTCCTCGATCCATGGCACGTCGCCTAGATAATCGATCGCCGAAAGATGCGCCGCGGCGGCGAGGTCCGCATAGGTCAACTGGTCGCCGGCGAGATAATTCCGCGTTTGCGCCAGCCAGCCGATATAGGCCAGATGATAGCGCACATTTGCCTTGGCTGCGCGGATCACGTCCGTCGCCGGAGCGCCGCCGCCATTTTCCTCGCTCATGAAGCGCTTGTAGATGCGCTCGGTGACCAGCGGATTGGAGGCTTCCTCGAAAAACTTCTCGTTGAACCACGCCATCAGCCGGCGCACCTCGACGCGTTCGGCCACTGTCGTCGGCATCAGCCGGCGGCCATTCATCTCGGTGCCATGGGTCTCATCGAGATATTCGGCGATGATGCCGGCGCCGGGAATCGCGGGCATTCCTTCCGTCGTCAACAGCGGCGTGGTTCCCGCGGGATTGAGCGTGAGAAACCCCTCCCGACGCTCCCAGACCCGCTCCTCCACCAGCTTCAGATCAAGCCCGTACTCGCCCAGCGCCAGGCGGACGAAGCGCGAATGCGGACAGAACGGATGATGAAACAGCGTGAACATGAAGCCCTTGATAATTTTACGGTGCTTAAGAAATTCTCAACCGTGAAGGCAGTGCGGACCGCCCGAGAAGCGCGCCAACCTACCTAAGCCTTGGTACGAGGCAACCGGTCTTTTTGCATTTTGCGATTGCGGCTGCGCGACGAATAAGCGAGAAGAACCCGGCTTTTTTGACGCATTTCGAACATAACGGCTGATGTTACCGATTTGAAGTTCCTGCATCGTTACAGCTAGTCGTGTCAGGGACGCCAAAACGAGCAACGGCACGACCTTCCGGAACGGGGCGCTGGCATGATGTCTGACACATTGAGAGCGGTGATTCTCGGCATTATTGAGGGCGTCACGGAATTTCTGCCGGTTTCCTCGACCGGCCATCTGCTGCTGGCGGAACGATTCTTCAATCTCGGCGAGGGCAGTTTCTGGAATAGCTTCACCGTGCTGATTCAGCTCGGCGCAATTCTCGCGATTCTCGCGCTTTATTTTGTCAAATTGTGGAACGTCGCGCTCGGCATGTTCACCAATTCCGATGACAGGCGCTTCGTCATCGGGGTTCTTGTGGCGTTTTTGCCCGCCGCCGTGATCGGCGCCGCCCTCGGCGGCTTCATCAAGAGCTATCTGTTCAACCCGTGGGTCGTGTGCTTCTCGCTGATCGTCGGCGGCGCAGTTCTGCTGTGGGTCGATCAGCTCGATCACGATCCGCATGAACACGACGCGACCAAATTTCCGCTGCCGATGTATCTGACGATCGGATTCGCACAGTGTCTTGCGATGATCCCCGGGGTGTCGCGCTCCGGCGCAAGTATCGTGGCGGCGATGCTGTTAGGGGCCGACAAGCGCGCGGCGGCGGAGTTTTCATTCTTTCTGGCGATCCCGACCATGGTCGGTGCATTCGCCTATGATTTTTACAAGAACCGCGCCGACATGAACACCGAGCATTTGGGCATCGTCGCGATCGGATTCGTGGTCTCGTTCATTACCGCGCTCATCGTCGTGAAGACGTTTTTGAACTATGTCACGCGCAACGGCTTCACGCTGTTTGCGTGGTGGCGCGTCGTTGTCGGCACGCTCGGCCTGATCGCGCTGGCGATGGGAAAGTAAATTTCTCGCTGGGACGAGGGGCGGAGGCGTTAAGCGCTCTTCTTCTGGAATTGCCCGGCGGCGCGGAAGCGCCAGAGATATTGTGGCGCGATCGCTTCCAGCGAATCCGGCGTGATGCCGAGCCCTTCAAGCGTTAGTCCGGCGGCTTTCGCGGCGTCCGACACCACATTGTCCGATCGCAGCAGTATCACCTGATCCGGCGTCAGTTTCAGCGCGCCGGGCGCGAATTGCAGGAACATCGCCTGGAGTTTCGCGAGCTCGAACGGCAGCGACACCAGCATCCGGTGGCGCTCCGCAGTCGCGAGGATGATCTCCATGATCTCGCGCATCGTCAGCACTTCCGGGCCGCCGAGCTCGTAGGTCGCGCCAGCCTTGGTCTTGCCGTCGACGGCATCGGCGATCGCGGTCGCGACATCGCCGACATAGACGGGCTGCAGCCGGGTGACGCCGCCGCCGATCAGCGGCAGTGCCGGCGACATCCTGGCAAGCGCCGCGAAACGGTTGGTGAACTGGTCCTCGGGCCCGAACACGACGGAAGGCCGCATGATTGTGGCCGAGGGTAGCGCCGACAGCACCGCCTTTTCACCGGCCGCCTTGGCGCTGGCGTAGCGCGACGGGGAGTTCTCGTCGGCGCCGATGGCCGAGACATGTACCATCCGGGCGCCGACCGCGCCGGCGGCCTTGGCTACCGTTTCCGCGCCCTGGCCCTGCACCGCGTCGAATGTCTGGGCGCCGCCTTCGGCCAGGATGCCGACCAGATTAATGGCGACGTGGGAATCACGCATCGCGGCTTCGATCGAGGCGGGGTAGCGCACATTGGCCTGGACGGCGTGGATCTGCCCGACCTTGCCCATCGGCTGCAGATGCCCGGCCAGTTCCGGCCGCCGCACCGCGACCCGGATCCGGTAATCGCGCTTGCAGAGCGCGCGGACCACGTGTCGTCCCAGAAAGCCCGATCCTCCGAAAACCGTGACCAATGTGTCCATATTCGATGCCATGGGGGTCAATTCCTGCCGGTCAAATTCGAAAAATCGCGAGCGTCTTTAGCGGTTTCGCGATACGCCAACACGCCCGCGCTGTACAGCGTATTTGGACGGCGTTTCGCCAATTTGACAAGCGCGCGACCGATCCGTAGTAACCGCCTCCAATGCCCAGGTGGCGGAATTGGTAGACGCGCTGGCTTCAGGTGCCAGTGGCTTAACGGCCGTGAAGGTTCGAGTCCTTTCCTGGGCACCATTTTATGCGGATTCGACGTGGTCGGGCCGGCGGATCAGCCGGCGCCGCCATGAAACGGTGAGGGACCGCCCCCGGTTCGGGCCGCCGTGGCGGGCTCGGACGCCCGCCTCAGACAATCTCCTTGCCCGCCTGATTCGCGACCGACTTCTGCACAAAGTACATCGCAATCAGCGAGAGGATCGACGTCGTCACGACGATGTATCCCAGCCGATCGAAATGCCGGAGCGAACCATCGGCATTTTGCGCGATGATCGCCGCGGCCAGAACCGACCCGAGCCCGCCCGAAAGCTGCTGCAGGGAAGCGCTGACCGCGCTGAATGAGCCGCGCTGGCTGGCTACGGGTATCGCTGAAATCAGCGCCTGCGACGGGATCATGCGGGAAAAGATCCCGACGAACATCAGCACATTGACGACGATCGCGGTCGTCAAGGTGACCTGACCGAGATGCGTGTAGATCAGCACCATGACGACGGAAACCGCACTGCCGAACACGAAGGTGGGGAACTTGCCGAAAGCGTCGCTCGCCCGGCCAACGAGGGGTCCTGTAAAAATGCTGAAGAAGCCGGAGACGAGATAGATCGTCGGGAGATGCACGATATCGATACCGAGATTGTGCACAGTGAAGGCGCTCCCGAACGGCATCAACATGAATCCGCCAGTCGCCAGTAACGTGGTCACCATAAACGCCAGCGTATAGCGCGGCTGTCCTATGGTCGCGATCAGGTGCGCAAAGGCGTTCTTGTCCTGCTTGAGCCGCAGATGACCGTTCACCGGCTGCATCAAAATCAGGACGGCGGCCATCGCTGCGATCGCCAACCCGACGATCGCGCCGAACGAGACGTGCCAGCTCCAATGATTGGAGAGAAAAAGCCCGACCGGAATACCGAGCACCTGGCTTGCCGCGAAGGCTGTCTGGACAAAGCCCATCACGCGACCTCGCAGGTGTAACGGGAAAAGGTCGGTGACAATCGCGAGCACGATCGAGCCGATCACGCCGCCGAACAAACCGGTGACGATTCGGCCGACCAGAAGCACATGATAATTCTGCGCAAGCGCGCAGAGAGCCGTTCCGAGGGTGAAGCCGACATAGAAGAATAATAGAAGGCGCTTGCGATCGAATCGATCGGCAAAACCCGCTGCCAGGATGCCCGAAATCCCGGCGCTGAAGGCGTAGGCCGAAACCGCCACGCCGAACTGCGCGGCGGTAATATTCAGCGCCGGCATGATGATGGCGCCGAGCGGCGACATGATAATGAAATCGAGAATGACCGTGAACTGGACGAACGCCAGCAACGCAACGAGGAGCGACTGGTAGCGTGAGAAGCCGCGTTCCTGTTCCTGCTGGTTGTCGATTGGTGCTGCCAGGGCTTGTTCGGTCATGACACTCATTCAAAAAAGAGAGAACGGACGGTCTTGCAGCGGCGCTTGCCGCACGTGCCGCAAAAGATGGGGTGGGTCTAGCGCGATTTCACGACCCCGGCGCAAAACAGAATTTTGTGCGGGGGACGTTCAAGAACGAAAAGCTGGCGAGAGGTTGTCGGATCCAAAGCGAAGTCTCGAAATATGGCTGCGTCGGGTTTCCGAACCGGTGGGATCTTTATTTTTTATTTCGATGGCGTAACGAGCAGTTTCAGCGCCTGCTCGGCGCGATGCATCGGCTCCAGGCTGCGATAGGTTCGTGCCAGCAACAACGCGCCCTCGAGCTGGCTGAGTACGGTGGTTGCGATTGTTTCCGATTTATCGGAAGCCATGCCGAAACGTTCCAGTCCGCGTCTGATTTCGTTTTCCCATTTCTGAAAGGCGTTACGGGTGGCTGCGCCGAGCACATCCGACTGTGCCGCGGTTTCAAGCGCCGTGGTTGCGATCGGGCACCCCTCTTTGTAGCCGGATTTCTCCAGATCGGATGCCATGCCACGCGCCACGCGCGTGAGAAACATTTCTGCGGTCTGGGACGTTTCGGCCGCGTGCGCGATGGCCTCGCGCACGGCTTCGCCGGCGAGCGTCAGCGCAGCTTCGCCGATTTCTTCCTTGCCGCCGGGAAAGTGGAAATAGAGCGAACCTCGGGGCGATCCGCCGGCCGCCAAGACGTCGTGGAGGGCTGTGCCATGATAGCCCTGCTGGCGAAATAACCGGGCTGCGGCGGCGATCGTTTTCCCTTTGGAATCAGATGGTTTTGCCATGCGTGAAAATATCAATTGCCAATCAGTATGTCGACCTTCATAATATGTATGTTAACCTACATAGTAGCCTTTCGACCCATAGCTTCGCCCTTGCAAAGGACCGCCATGACCCAACTTAGTGAAGAACAAGCCCGCGCCGCGATTGCGCCTTGGTACAGCCTGTTCAACATCGCCACCCGGGGCGACGTGAAAGCCATTCAGGAACAGATCCTCGCCGAAGATTATGAATCCTGCGCCGGCTATTTGCCGGGGGAATGCTGGGGCCGCGACACCTCGATCAAGGTGGTCTCGAACTTCGCCAACACGATTCCGGACATGAAGTTCGACATCAAGGAAATGCTGGTGGCAGGCGATCGCGTCATCGTACGGGGCGAGGTGACCGGCACGCCCGCTGGCGAATTATTCGGCGTGCCGCATGGCGGCAAGAGCTTCCGTATCATGGCCGTCGATATCCAGACCATCAGGGACGGCAAGATCGTAAAAACCTTCCATATGGAAAACTGGCTCAGCGCTATTGGGCAGCTGCGCGCCAAATAGGCGAAAAACCGCTGTTTGGGCCCTATTTTCCGGTCCGAGCGGCCCGCCTGCCGCTCGCCTCTTTAAGATTTGAGCGTTAGTGTCCTCAGTCGAATCGACCTGAGACACCGAGGCTTAATTTCATGACTATCCGGCTACATCGCGGCGATCTGCCCGATCTGTCCCGCTATACCGATTCGGTGGCGATCGATACCGAAACCATGGGGCTGCATCCGCACCGCGACCGGCTTTGCGTGGTGCAGATGTCAAATGGCGACGGCAGCGCCGACGTGGTGCAGATCCCGAAGGGTCACACCGACGCACCGAACCTGAAGGCGTTGCTGGCCAATCCGAAGATCACCAAAATCTTTCACTTCGCCCGGTTCGATCTCGCCGCCCTCTACAACGCGCTCGGGGTCATGCCGCAGCCGGTTTACTGCACCAAGATCGCCTCACGGCTCTGCCGCACCTACACCGATCGCCATGGCCTGAAGGATCTGGTGCGCGAGGTGCTCAACATCGATCTGTCGAAGCAGCAGCAATCCAGCGACTGGGGCGCGCAAAGTCTGAGCGAAGCACAACTGGCTTACGCGGCGTCCGACGTGCTGCATCTGCACGCCCTGCGCGAGCGGCTCGATGCCATGGTGGCGCGCGAGGGTCGGACGGAACTTGCGCGCGCCTGTTTCGAATTTCTGCCGACGCGGGCGAAACTCGATCTGCAAGGCTGGGATACCGAGGACATCTTCGCCCATTCGTAAGCGCCGGAATCGCGCCTCGTATAGGTCTCCGCCCCGTTTCGGACACACTCATGGGACGAGGTCCCCGGCTGCATCAGCCGGCGATCCGGGGTAGGATGGGAAAAGCGCGATCAGCAAAAGCCGGCACGCATTTTGTTGGACCAACGTCTGGTTTGTCTTGGGATCGGGCTTAACTGGGATCGGGCTCAAACCTATTGACGGCGAGCCTGCCCTTTTTCGCCAGCGCATTCAGTTTGGCGGACCATGGACGAACGGCGCCAGCGCTTTGGAGCAGCGGTGAATTCGGTTCAAAGCCCAGCCTATGACGATCCCGGATTGGAGGCGCGCTTCGCCGTCGCGGCGCGCCACAGCCGGATGGTGCGGGTGCTGCGCATCGCAGTCCCGGCGCTCGTGGTGCTGTCGCTGGCGTCGATCGTCGCGGTGTCGATCTTCAATCCGTTCCGGATGCTGCTGCCTAAATTACCGCTCGACACCGGCAATCTCGTCGTCTCCGGAACCAAGATCACGATGGAATCCCCGCATCTGTCCGGCTACACGACCGATCGGCGGCCGTACGAAGTCTGGGCAAACACCGCCGTGCAGGACGTAACCGATCCTGACCATCTCGACCTCAGTATTCTTCGCGCCAAGCTCCTGATGGAAGATCAGTCGACCCTGACGATGGATGCCAAAAAAGGCTTCATGAATACCAAGGATCAGCAGCTGGAATTGCATAAGGATATCTTTTTGCAAACCTCGACAGGCTACGAAGCGCGTCTGAGCCAGGCGTTTGTCGACATGGGCAAGGGCACGGTCACATCGGATGAACATGTCGACGTCAAACTGACCAACGGAACGCTTACTTCCGACAGGCTCAGGATTACCGGAAGCGGCGAGGTGATAACATTCGAAGGCAATGTCGTGATGCATCTGGACAAGCTGCCTGACCCGGATCCGCCGACGCAGTCGGCCACCGCAGAGGCGGAGCCTGTAGCGCCGGAACCTGCGCCTGCTCATCCCGGCAAGTTGCGGTCTTCGTCCCACAAGAGCGCCAATCCGAAATGATGATCATGAAGATGTTTTTCCGGCGCCAGACCAGGATCATGCAGATCGCCCGTTGCGTCGGCGTGTCCGCTGTCGCGTTCGCACTACTCCTGGCGGGTGATGCCCGCGCACAGAGTGCGGTGCAGGGCGTGCCCAATGCCATGCAGGGCTTTTCGCAGAACCGCGACCAGCCAATCCAGATCGAAGCCGCGACGCTGGAGATGCGCGACAAGAAAAAGGAAGCAACGTTTTCCGGCAATGTGAAGGTGGTGCAGGGCGATACCACCATGACGTCGAAGACGCTCGTGGTGTTCTACGATTCTAGCTCGCCTGCGGCCGCGGCCGGCGCGCCGGGGGCCAATGCGAAAGCGCCAGCTAAATCGGCGCCGACGCCGTCCGCACCGATCCAGTCCGCTACCCCGGGGCCCGGCGGCAGCTCGTCGATTCGCCGGCTGGAAGCCCGAGGTAACGTCGTCGTCACCCAGAAGGATCAGGTCGTGACCGGCGAAACCGCGGTGTTCGACACCAAGACCAATCTCGTCACCATGCTTGGCGGCGTGGTTCTGACCCAGGGCAAGAACGTGCTGCGCGGCGACCGGCTGATGGTAGACATGACGACCGGCGTGTCGCGGGTCGAATCGGATAGCGGCAAGGTCCAGGGCCTGTTCATCTCGTCCGGCCAGGGCGGCGGTCCGGGTATCCCGGGTCTCGCCTCTCCCGCCCCGGGGGCGGCACCGGGAGCAACCAAACCGAAATAATATCAATCACTTGTAGGTTAGGTGCACCTGCTACGGTTGAAGCTGGCTGCACGAACCTCTATCTACGGCCAGCCGGCGCGGGGGACAGACGCCTCTAAATCGAGGTGTTTTGCTGGGCAATGGATATCCATTCATTCATGGTTCGCGAGCGAATCGAATCGCCCCGGGCATGTCGTGGGATCTCCGTGAGAGGCTGAGCAACGGAAAGGCTGAGCAAGCGGCGATGGTGGATTTACTCAGCATGTTCCGGCGACGTCCGGCGAAGCGCAAGCCGCCAGGATTTGCGCGCTCGCATGACGACATCACCGCGCTCGGCGATTCCCTCGGCGGCATGCTGACAAGCGCGGTGCGCGATGCGCCGCCGATTGCGCGCGATGCCCCGGTGCCGCGAATTGATCCGCCTCACGCCGATCCGCCACGCGCTGAACGGCCGCCTCCGGCCCAGGAGCCGCGTCCGCGGCCCAAAGCCAAGACCAACGGCGCGGCGGCCGCTGCCCCGCGGCTATTGAAGCGGCCGGGCTACCTGGCTGTGCATAGCGTGGAAAAGAGTTTCGGCACCCGCCAGGTGGTGCGCGGCGTCAGCATCTATGTTCGCCGCGGCGAAGCGGTCGGTTTGCTGGGTCCGAATGGCGCCGGCAAGACCACGGTGTTCTACATGATCACCGGCCTGATTCCGGCCGATCGCGGCGCGATCGAGCTCGACGGCCACGACGTCACCAAGCTGCCAATGTATCAGCGCGCCCGGCTCGGAATCGGCTATTTGCCGCAGGAGGCCTCGATCTTCCGTGGCCTTTCGGTGGAGCAGAATATCCGTGCGGTGCTCGAAGTCGTCGAGCCCAACAAGAAGAAGCGCGAGGCCGAACTGGATTCACTCCTCGATGAATTCAACATCACGCGCCTGCGTAAAACGCCGTCGATCGCGCTCTCCGGCGGCGAGCGTCGCCGCGTCGAGATCGCGCGTGCGCTGGCGACGCGGCCCAATTACATGCTGCTCGACGAACCGTTCGCCGGCATCGATCCGATCGCGGTGGGCGACATTCAGGATCTGGTCCGCCATCTCACCAATCGCGGCATCGGCGTCTTGATTACCGACCACAATGTGCGGGAAACGCTTGGCCTGACCGACCGCGCCTATATCGTCTATGCCGGCGAGATCTTGACAGAAGGCAGCCCGGACGAGATCGTCAACGATCCGGATGTCCGGCGCCTTTACCTTGGCGAGGAATTCCGCCTCTAATCAATTTTTCTAATCAGTCAAGCCGTGTACATCGGCCTTGGACTAAGTTAAGCAAGAATCGGACCAACTTCAGGGAACGGTTCTTGCCTTCATGGCGCTGACGCAGAGATTAGAGTTCCGCCAGTCGCAGTCGCTGGTAATGACGCCGCAGCTGATGCAGGCGATCAAGCTGCTGCAACTGTCTAATCTCGACCTCTCGGCCTTTGTCGAGGAGGAACTGGAGCGAAATCCGCTGCTCGAGCGCGCCAGCGACGGCCCTGAGTCTCCGGTGGCGGGCGAACCGGGACCGGAACGGCCCGATTTTTCCGATTCCGACGATTCATCTTACGGCGACGCAAGCGCCGACCGCACCGAAATGGGCCACGGGCCGGCTGGCGACGGTTCTGAGCCGGTGCAGGAAGAATGGCTCAATAGCGATCTCGGCAGCCGCGCGGAGATCGAGCAGACCCTCGACACCGGCCTCGACAACGTGTTCACCGAAGAGCCGGCCGAGGCTGCGGCGCGAACCGCGCAGGACGCGGCGCCGACCGCCTATACGGAATGGGGCGGCGGCGCCTCCAACGACGACGAATATAATCTCGAAGCCTTCGTCGCCGCGGAAGTGACGCTTGGCGGCCATCTCGCCGAGCAACTGGCGGTAGCGATCGCTGCGCCGGCGCAACGCATGATCGGGCAATATCTGATCGACCTGGTGGACGAGGCCGGCTATTTGCCGGCCGATCTGGGACAGGCCGCCGAGCGGCTCGGCGCGTCGTCGCAAGACGTGGAAGCCGTGCTCGCGGTGCTGCAGAAGTTCGACCCGCCCGGGATCTGCGCGCGTAACCTGAGCGAGTGCCTTGCGATCCAGTTGCGCGAACTCAATCGTTACGATCCCGCGATGCAGGCGCTGGTCGAGCATCTGGATCTGCTCGCCAAACGCGATATAGCGGCGCTGCGGAAACTGTGCGGCGTCGATGATGACGATATCGCCGAAATGATCGGCGAAATTCGCCGCCTCGATCCCAAGCCCGGCTTGAAGTTCGGCGCCTCGCGAATGCAGACCGTGGTGCCGGATGTCTATGTGCGGCCCGGCCCCGACGGCGGCTGGCATGTCGAACTCAACAGCGACACGTTGCCGCGCGTGCTGGTCAATCAGGTCTATTACACCGAGCTGTCGAAGACGATCCGCAAGGACGGCGACAAATCCTATTTCACCGATTGCCTGCAGAATGCCACCTGGCTGGTGCGCGCGCTCGATCAGCGCGCCCGCACCATCCTGAAGGTCGCGACCGAAATCGTGCGCCAGCAGGACGGCTTCTTTACCCACGGCGTGGCGCACCTAAGGCCGCTTAATCTCAAGGCGGTCGCCGACGCGATCCAGATGCATGAATCGACGGTGTCGCGGGTGACCGCCAACAAATACATGGCGACCAATCGCGGCAGTTTCGAATTGAAGTATTTCTTCACCGCGTCGATCGCATCCGCCGACGGCGGCGAGGCCCATTCCGCGGAGGCTGTGCGTCACCACATCAAGCAATTGATCGATGCGGAAGATCCGGCGACGATCCTTTCCGACGACACCATCGTGGAACGATTGCGCGCATCCGGCATTGATATCGCCCGCCGCACCGTTGCGAAATATCGCGAGGCGATGCGAATACCGTCCTCGGTGCAGCGCCGCCGTGACAAACAGAGCATGCTTGGTAATGCCCTTTCGGCCTCTGCCGCACCTTCCGACCGCTCCCGCGACACCGCGCCGGCCTGATTGCGTGCCGGCCAAATCGGAATAGTCTCGGCTCCATTCCAGAACCAATCGAGGCCATCAACATGACCCTTCGGATCTCGGGAAAAAGCATCAGCATCGGCGAGGCGCTGCGCGGCCGCGTCAGCGAGCGCACCGAGGAAGTCCTTCGCAAATATTTCGATGGCAATTACTCCGGCCACATCACGCTCAGCAAGGACGGCTTCGGTTTCCGCACCGACTGCGCGCTGCATCTGGATTCCGGCATCACGCTGGAGGCCGATTCCAACGCTCCCGATGCCTATGCCAGCGCCGATCAGGCGCTGCTGATGATCGAAAAACGGCTGCGCCGCTACAAGAGCCGTCTCAAGGACCGCTCGGCCCGCAAGGCCTATGTTGCATCCGCAGCCCTTGCGGAGATCGCGGCGCCAACGCTGGATGCGCCGAGCTATGTGATCGAAGCGCCGGCGTCCGACGGCGAATCCGAGATGGATAGCTACAACGCCGTGATTATCGCGGAGGCGACGACATCGCTGAAACGGCTGTCGGTCAGCGAGGCGGTGATGGAACTGGACCTGACCGGTGCCGCCTGCATGGTATTCCAGCACGGCTCCAGCGGCCGGGTGAACATCATTTACCGCCGGGCGGACGGCAATGTCGGCTGGATCGATCCGCCCAGCGTTACCGCGGGGGAGTAAAATGCCCGCAGGCATTGACGCCTTCCAAGGCCCTCCCTATGGTCCGCCACCCTTAAGGATAGGGCCAAGGATAGCTTGGGGAACACGCTTGCGGCAGTTGGCACCGGGCAAGCGTTGGAGTAGAAGCCCCCCGGTCGGGACCCAGGCGTGAAACCTGCCTCCCGTCGTATCTTCTTGACGCTACCGCTTTAAAACCTATTTCGCACCCTGACGGTTTAATTCACCTCGGAACGCCCAATGACGATTACCGATCTGGTCGCACCCGAGGCGATACTCCCCGCATTGAAGGTCAACAGCAAAAAGCAGGCGCTGCAGGAACTGGCAGCGCGGGCGGCCAGCCTGACCGGGCAAAACGAGCGCGCGGTTTTCGAAGTTCTGCTGCAACGCGAGAAACTGGGAACCACAGCGGTTGGCTACGGCGTCGCCATCCCGCACGGCAAGCTGCCCAAGCTCGAAAAGCTGTTCGGGCTTTTTGCCCGTCTCGAACGCCCGATCGATTTCGAGGCGATGGACGGTCAGCCGGTCGACCTGGTGTTCCTGCTGCTGGCGCCGGAGGGTGCAGGCGCCGATCACCTGAAGGCGCTGGCGCGGATCGCCCGGCTGTTGCGGGACGTAGACGTCGCCAAGAAGCTGCGCGCCTCGCGCGATGCGCAGGCGATCTACTCGGTGCTGGCGCTGCCGCCGGCGAGCGCCGCCTAGGATACAGCCTTCATAGCCTCGCGCTCCCGGCTGGTTCGCCAAGCCTGCAGTGACTCGGTCCGTCACCTTTCCGAAAGCGCGAGAAATCCGGCGAGGCAGGGATTTTTGTTGGCCGGTGACCAATATAAAAGCTGATCGATCATGGGCGGATCGTCGACCTTTCTGAATACGGCGCCTTTGATCTGAGAACGCTGCATCGATGCCGGCACGAAGGCGATCCCAAGCCCTTCGGCGACAAAGTTGACGATGGTTTGCTGCAGATAAACCTCAAGCCCAATGATCGGATCAAAACCCGCGGCCCGGCAGCACTGGACGATGCTCGCATGAAGCGACGGCACCTGGTCGCGCGGGACGATTAAAAACCGCTCTTGCGAGAGATCCTCGACTTTGATCTTTCTCGATTTCGCCAACGGGTGACGTTCCGGCAAGACCAGATTGAGCGGCTCCCGAAACAGCGGGCGGGCTTCGAAGCGCGAACCTTCACTGCCGGGGAAACTTATCGCGATATCGATCACGCCATCCTTCAAATCGCTTTCCAGCGCATTTGGCATCAATTCGCGGACCCGCAGATCGACATCGGGGAAGGCCCGCTTATAGCGGCGGGTCAAATCAGGCACGACGCTATAGGCGGCGCACATCGTGAAACCCATGGTGAGCTGACCGGCTTCCCCGCGTCCCGTGGCTGCGGCATTGCGCGTTGCCTGCGCGACAAGACGAAGAATCTCGGTGGCATCCGATTGGAATTGGCGTCCGGCCGCGGTTAACGCGACGCCTTTTGGCGAACGCACAAACAGCGCGGTTCCGAGTTCCTGCTCCAATGCTGCGATCTGCCGGCTCAGCGGCGGCTGGGACATATGCAGACGTTCGGCGGCGCGACCAAAATTGCCGAGGTTCGCCAGTTCGCAAAAATAGCGCAGCTGATTGAGAGAGGGCGCCATCGCGTGCCATACCCTTAAGGTATTGAAATGAGCCAAAACAGCATTGGAATGGAATAGCTCGCTTCGGTAGTCAACAGGCTGTCGATTTGAAGGATTCCGCCATGCTTACGTCGCTGTCTGTGGTCTGCCCGGTGTTTGCCGTGATCGTCGCGGGTTTTGCCTGCGGCCGGCTGGGATTGCTCGGGCCTACTGCAAGCTCGGAGCTGAACCGCTTTGTCGTCTACCTCGCCTTGCCCGCCTTGTTGTTCCAGGTCATGTTCGAGGCGAACTGGCCGACCTTGTGGCAGCCGGGTTTCATCGCGTCGTTTGCGATCGGCATCGTCGTCATCTTCGGCGGCACCCTGATCTACCGCGTCGCGAGCGGGCATCATCTGACGGATGCATCGATCGATGCTCTGAACGCGGGCTACGCCAATGTCGGCTACATCGGATTTCCGCTCTGTGAGATGATTTTCGGGCGCCAAAGCCTGGCTCTGGTGACGATCGCGACCATCATGACCGTCAGCGTCTTGTTCGCGATCGCGATCATCTTTGTGGAAATAGGCCTGCAGACCGAGCGCCGTGTGCATCGCCTGTTCGCGAAGATTGGAAAGGCGCTGATCCGCAATCCGTTGCTGGTTGCACCGTTGCTGGGTGTCTTATGGTCGACATTCAATACGCCGGTCCCGGAAGCCGCCAAGGCCGTGCTTCATATGCTGGGCGCGGCGGCCAGCCCCTGCGCGTTGGTGTCGCTGGGTCTGTTCCTCGCCGCCAAGCACCGCGGCAGCCGTTCAAGCCGACCGGTCGCGGTCGCGCTCACGGCGCTGAAACTGGTCATCCAGCCTGCAATCGTCGCCGTTTGCGCCTATGGCATCTTCAAGCTGCAGCCGGTGCCGGCTGCGGTCGTTGTGCTGCTCTCGGCATTGCCGACAGGGACAGGCCCGTTCATGGTCGCGGAGTTCTATAAGCGCGAGGCTGTTGTGACGTCGGGCACGATTCTTTTCACGACGATGGCCTCCGTCGTCTCGTTGACCGCGTGCCTTGTGCTGGTAGGCCACGTCCAGCACTGACGATCGACGGCAGGTCTGCCGGAAATTTGCAGCTTGCCAGATACGCGAGTTAGTCCCCGATTCCCCGAGGACAACACCCGTACCGTAAATTCGTGTCGGTGATTTCAGCAGAGACAGCTGCGCCGCCAACGACGCGGGCAAGGGCCGGGTCGGTGACGGCGGTAAACTGCCTTCAGTGACGCCGCCAAGTGGCGGGTCAGTGTACGCTGACGGCCTGGAGCTCGTTGCTCCATGCGTTCGCAATCGCCGCCTCGCGGCTGTCGGTCAGCATGATCGGGGTGCCATCGGCGGCGTGGAGCGCAAACAGCTTCAATCCCGGTGCAATCTTCGGCGCCTGTGGAAACAGGTCCGGTACGTCCTCGGAACGCACCTGCTTCACATAGGCGATATGGCCTTCGCCGAGATGGGCCAGCGCCTCGGGGGTGACGCTCGTCGGTTCGTACGCGAAACTAACTTCAGTCATGGTCTCGACTCCTTTGTGAGACTAAGCGGTCGAGTCCGCTACTCGTTCCCATTATTCGTGTTCATTGATAGCGATTGTCTTAACGACCTTCTCCGGCTCAGGCCGGGCGAGGTCGATCGACAACAGCCCGTTCTTCAAGTCCGCGCCCAGCACCAACATCCCCTCCGCCAGCACGAAGGTGCGCTGGAAGTGGCGCGCGGCGATGCCGCGATGGATGTATTGCCGGGCCTTGTCGTCCTGCTGGCGGCCCCGGATCACGAGCTGGTTTTCCTCAATGGTTACATCGAGTTGGTCACGGGTGAAGCCCGCCACCGCCAGCGTGATGCGCAGCCGTTCGGGCTGGCCGTTGGCACGATCGCACCGCTCGATGTTGTAGGGAGGATAACCGTCGGCGCCTTTCACGACGCGATCGAGCGCACGCTCGATCTCGTCGAATCCCAAAAGGAACGGACTGGATAACGAAGGAACACGAGACATTACAAAGTCCTCTCGAAGCGACTTTGAGGGGCCCTTGCGGCACCCCATTTGTGGCCGGCCGGCGGACTTGCCGTCCGGTTAACAGCGAATATGGGCATGATTTGGCAGGGGTTCAAGCGCCCGGGAACCCGCTCCCCAGCATCCTTCGGGGCGCGATCGCAAGGAGCGAACGGGAACTCTCGAGCTTGTCGCCACCCGCTTCCGAATGACGACATGGAGGCTCAGAGCTCGATCCGCTTGCGGCCATCGGCGCTGAACAAATGCAGTTTTTCGCGCGGCGTGATCGCCCGGATCCGCTCACCGATTGCGGGCGCGACCGCGCCGGGGACCCGCACGATCACCTCGCCGGGGGGCAACTCGCCGGGATTGGCGGCCACGCCCTGCGCCTCACGCTGCCTGGTGCCGTAGATGAAGGTCTCGGCGCCGACCCGCTCGATCGCCTCCACAGTCAGGTCAAGCGCGATGCCGTCGGCGATCGGATCGCTCGAAATCGCGAAATCTTCGGGGCGGATTCCCAGGATGCCGGCCTCACCCAGGGCGCCGGCAAACTGCGTCTTGATTTCGTCCGAGCCTGCCGGCAGCAGGTTCATCGGCGGCGCGCCGATAAAGGAAGCGACGAAGGTCGTGGCCGGCTTCTGATAGATCTCGAGCGGGTTGCCGATCTGCTCGACCTGGCCGCCATTCATGACGACGAGAATATCCGCGAGTGTCATCGCCTCGAGCTGGTCGTGGGTGACGTAGATCGACGTCGTCTTTAGCCGCCGTTGCAGTTTACGGATTTCGACGCGCATCGCGATGCGCAGCTTGGCGTCGAGATTCGACAAGGGTTCGTCGAACAGAAACACTTTCGGCTGCCGCACGATGGCGCGGCCCATCGCCACGCGCTGGCGCTGGCCGCCGGAGAGTTGCCGCGGCTTGCGATCGAGCATGGCGCCGAGTTCGAGAATGCGGGCGGCTTCCTGCACACGGGTATCGATCTCGGGTTTGGGGGTGCCGCGGTTACGCAGGCCGTAAGCCATGTTGTTGTAGACGCTCATATGCGGGTAGAGCGCGTAATTCTGGAACACCATCGCGATGTCACGATCGGCCGGCTCGATCTGGTTGACGATTCGCCCGCCGATGTCGATCTCGCCGCTGGTGATGGTCTCAAGCCCTGCGACCATGCGCAGCAGCGTGGACTTGCCGCAGCCGGAGGGCCCGACCAGCACGCAGAACTGGCCGTCGCCGACCTCGAAGTCGATGCCTTTGATGGCTTCGAAACCGCCGACATAGGTTTTTCGGACGTTGCGGAGGGAAACGCCGGCCATTGGGGCTACCTCCGGGAACGGCGAATAGCGAATGGCGGATAGCGAACAGGGAAGAGTGGGAATGTCTCAGCACATCGTCCATTCGCCATTCGCCACTCGCTATTCGCCATCTTCCCCATCACTTTTCCGTCTCGACCAGTCCGCGTACGAACAGGCGCTGCATGAACACCACCACCGCAACCGGCGGCACCATGGCGAGCACGGCCGTGGCCATCGCGAGCTGCCATTCCGCCAACTCGTCGGTCGTCGTCAGCATCTTCTTGATGCCGGTGACGATCGTCTGCATGGAATCCTGCGTGGTGATCAGGAGCGGCCACAGATATTGATTCCAGCCATAGATGAACTGGATCACGAACAGCGCCGCGATCGTCGTCATCGACAGCGGCAGCAGCGTATCCCAGAAGAACCTGAAGGGTCCGGCGCCGTCGATCCGTGAAGCTTCCAGCAGCTCGTCCGGCACCGTCATGAAGAACTGACGGAACAAGAGCGTGCCGGTCGCGGACGCGATCAAGGGCAGGATCAGCCCGGCATAGGTGTCCAGCATGTGCAGGTCGGACACGACCTTGTAAGTCGGATAGATGCGGACCTCGACCGGCAGCATCAGGGTGATGAAGATGATCCAGAATGCGGTCTTGCGGAATGGAAAGCGAAAATACACCACCGCGTAGGCCGACAGGATCGAAATGAAGATCTTGCCGACCGCAATCCCGGTGGCCGAGACGAACGAATTGAACAGCAGGCGGCCGACCGGCTCGCGGTTGAAGCGCGAGGCCCCGACAAAGACGGCACGGTAGTAGTTTTCCAGCGTATGCCCGCCCGGCAGAAGCGGCATATTGCCGCCGACCACGGTGGCCGCGTCGTGGGTCGAGGCAATGAACGCGAGATAGACCGGGAAGCCGACGATGAATACGCCGAACGTCAGGATGGCATAGGCGATGATGTCATTCCATGGGCGGTGCTCGACCATCAGTATTGCACCTTGCGTTCGACATAGCGGAACTGGATCGCGGTCAACGCGATCACGATGACCATCAGCACCACCGATTGCGCGGCCGAACTCCCGAGGTCGCCGCCGAGCCGTCCGTCCGCATAGACCTTGTAGACCATGGTCGTGGTCGCGCCGGCCGGACCGCCGCCCGTCACCGCATCGATGATGCCGAACGTATCGAAGAACACGTAGACGATGTTCACGACCAGCAAAAAGAACGTGGTCGGTGACAGCAGCGGAAACACGATGGTCCAGAACCGTCGCATCGGTCCCGCGCCGTCGATCGCCCCGGCTTCAATCACGCTTTTGGGGATCGATTGCAGCCCCGCCAGGAAGAACAGGAAGTTGTAGGAGACCTGCTTCCACACCGCGGCCATCACCACCAGGATCATGGCATGGGTGCCGTTCAGCAGCGGATTCCAGTCGAAGCCCAGCACGCGCAGCGGCCGCGCCAGCGTCCCGAGCGAGGGGTGGAACATGAAGAACCACAACACACCGGCCACGGCCGGCGCCACCGCATAGGGCCAGATCATGAACGTCTTGAAGGTGGCGGCCGCCTTCAGGTTCTTGTCGGCCTGGGTAGCGAACAACAGCGCAATGGCGAGCGACAGCGTCGCGACCAGCGACGAGAATATCAGCGTGGTCAGCATCGCCTTGTAATATTCGGGCTGCGCAAACAGCGCCTGGTAATTCTCCAGGCCGACAAATTCGGAAGATAGTCCGAATGCATCCTCGCGAAGAAAGGATTGCCAGACCGCCTGACTCGCCGGCCAGTAGAAGAAAACGAATGTGATGATGAGCTGCGGCACGAGCAGCAGATATGGAAGCAGCTTACTGTTGAAGAAGGCCGACTTTTCCATTCAGGGCGTCGTGGCGATCCGTGCGGGTGAAGAAAGCTCCCTCTTCGGAGCGAGAGGGAGCTTTCAGGATGACCTACTTCACGGTTTTTTCAAAGGTCCGCAACATGGCATTGCCACGCGCCACGGCGCTGTCGAGCGCTTCCTTGGCGGTTTTCTGGCCCGCCAGCGCGGCTTCCATTTCCTCCGCCCAGATGTCGCGCATCTGCACCATGTTGCCGAAGCGCAGGCCGCGCGAATTCTCGGTCGGCTCCTTGTTGGTGAGCTCCTTGAGCGGGGTCTCCAGGATCGGATTCTTCTCATAGAAGCCGTCCGCCTTGGTCTTTTCGTAGGCCGCCTTGGTGATTGGGAGGTAGCCGGATTCCTGATGCAGCTTGGCCTGGCGGTCGGTGTCCGAGAGGAAGGTGAAGAATTTTGCGACGCCCTTGTATTCCTCGGGCTTCTTGCCGCCCATCACCCACAGCGAAGCGCCGCCAATGATCGAATTCTGCGGTGCGCCCTGGACGTCGGGATAATAGGGCATCGGCGCCGAGGTGAAGTCGAATTTGGCGGTGCTCTTGGCGGTGGCGTAATAGCCCGACGACGTCAGGAAGATCGCGCATTCGCCGGAGGCGAAGCGGCTTTCGCTGGCATTGCCGCGGCCGGAATAATCGTAGGTCTTGTCTTTCTGCAGGTCGATCAGGTTCTGCAGATGCCGGATATGCAGTGGGGAGTTGAACGTCAGCACGGTGTCGAAGCCGTCGAGGCCGTTCGCCTTGGTGCCGATCGGCACGTTGTGCCACGCGGAAAATTGTTCGATGTTGGCCCATGTCGCCCAGGCGTTGGAGAAGCCGCAGGTGGTGTGCCCGGCGGCCTTCAGCTTCTTGGCGGCATCGAAGACTTCCGGCCACGTCTTCGGAATCTCGGCGACGCCGGCTTTCTTCAGCTCATCCTTGTTGATCCACATCACCATCGACGACGAGTTGAAGGGAAACGACAGCATGTCGCCCTTTGATGTCGAGTAGTAGCCGGTGATGGCCGGAAGATAGGCCTTGGGGTCGAACGGCTCGCCGGCCTCCTTCATCAACTGGTAGACCGGCTTGATGGCGCCCGTGGCGCTCATCATGGTCGCGGTGCCGACCTCGAACACTTGAATGATGTGCGGGGCGTTGCCGGCGCGGAATGCGGCGATGCCGGCATTCATGGTGTCCGGATAGCTGCCCTTGAAGGTCGGGATGACCTTGTAGTCCGACTGGCTGGCGTTGAAATCATCGGCGAGCTTGTTGACGATGTCGTTGTTGCCGCCGGTCATGGCGTGCCACCACTGAATCTCGATCACCGCGTGCGCGGGTGTCGCGGCGGCGAGCGCGAGTGTAAAGGCCGTGGCGATAGCCGCGCCGAATTTTCGAAGAGCCATCAAATTTTCTCCCCCGTTGGACCGTCATCGTCGTTGTCGCGCGGTAGCAGCGCCGGATGACGTGCAAATGACTGTATAAGCGAGCGGATGCTACGGGGGAAGCGCCGGCCTAGGAAGCAGGAAAATAGGCCAAGTTAGCCGCAGGTAGTTACGTCGAGAGCCATCGTCCCGCGAATACCGGGACGATGGATGACGAAGCAGCTTAGCGCTTCCGCTCGGGTCCGCAGACCGCGCCCTTGGCAACCAGGGCTTCGATCTCGCCCTTGGAATATCCGAATTCCGAAAGCACTTCCGAGGTGTGCTGGCTGAATTTCGGCGGCGTGCGGCGCAGGCTGGGTTTGCTGCGCTGAAGACGGATTGGCGAAGCGACCCCCTTGTACCAATCCTTCTCGATGACGTCGCCGCGATGGATGGTATGGGCGCTGGTGAGCGCCTGATCGATCGATTGCACCGGGCCGGCGGGAAGCCCCGCGGCCAGCAGGCGATCGCAGAGCGGTGCGGCGTCGTGCTGGCTGAACACGGCTGCGAGTTCAGCGCGCAATGCGTCGCGGTTGGCGATGCGGTCCTTGTTGCGCGCAAAGCGCGGATCGGTTCCGAGTTCGGGCTTGCTGATTTCCTTGGCCAGCTTGCGGAAGGTGCCGTCATTGCCGACGCCGATAAAGATGTCGTCGGTACGGGTCGGGAAGATCGCGTAAGGCACGAGGTTCGGATGCTCGTTGCCGGTGAGCTGCGGCGGCTTCCCGTGCATGAAATAATTCGCAGCGTGTGGATGCATGACGGCGAGGCCGGTTTCATACAGCGTGGTCTCGAGAAACTGCCCGAGTCCCGATCTCTGCCGTTCCGACAGCGCCATCAGAATGCCGATCGCCGCATAAAGCCCGGTGGTGATGTCCACCACGGGAACGCCGATGCGCATCGGGCCGCTTTGCGGCGAGCCGGTCGCCTTGATCATCCCGGTCATGGCCTGGATGATGGCGTCATAGCCGGGATTACCGCCGCGCGGACCGTCGGCGCCGAAACCGGAAATCCGGCAGTGCACGAGTTTCGGGAATTTCGCGCGCAGCACGTCGTTGCCGATGCCCCATTTGTCGAGCGTGCCCGGCTTGAAGTTCTCGATCAGCACGTCGGCGCCTTCCAGCATCTTCATCAGCACGGCGCGGCCGCCTTCCGATGCGAGGTCGAGCCCGATCGAGCGCTTGTTGCGGTTGATGCCGACGAAATAGGCCGCGTCTTCCTCGTGGAAGGGAGGTCCCCAGTCGCGCACCTCGTCGCCGGCGGGCGGCTCGACCTTGATCACATCGGCGCCGTGATCGGCGAGAATCTGCGTGCAGTAAGGGCCGCCCAGAACGCGCGTGAGATCGATCACGCGCAGTCCGGTCATCGCGCCGGGAGCCGCTAGGGAATTCATGAAAACAACCTTCGCTCAAGCAGGGTTCGAGTGGAATTCCTGAGCTAGCGGTCTTCAGGCGCGGCAGCAATGCCTTCTCGCGCGTAGGCGCATGCCGGGACGGCCGTCGGCGTGCCTGGTTGCGGCGTGGCGAACCCTCCGTGCGACAAATGGTCCGCCGATTGTCTCGGCGGACCATCCGGCGGTGTCGTTACACGACCGTCAGGCGCACATCCACATTGCCGCGGGTCGCGTTGGAATAGGGGCATACCTGGTGGGCTTTCTCGACCAGGGCCTCTGCTTCGGCGCGCGGAACGCCGGGCAAGGAGACGGCAAGTGCGATCTCCAGGCCGAAGCCGCCGGCCGAGCGCGGTCCGATCCCGACGGTGGAGGTCACCGACGCGTCCGCGGGCACCTTCGGGCCGCCTTGCGAGGCAACGAATTTCATCGCGCCAATGAAGCAGGCGGCGTAGCCGGCGGCGAACAGCTGCTCGGGATTGTTGCCCGCACCGCCACCGCCACCGAGTTCCTTCGGCGTGGTGAGTTTGACGTCCAACGCTCCGTCGAGGGTCGCGGCGTGGCCATCCCGGCCTCCGGTGGCCTTGGCACTGGTTTTGTAGAGGACATTCACGGACATGTCGGTCTCCCTGTTGGCGGTTTCGATCCATTTATATTGCACACAATTCAATTGTGTACAATATAAATAACGTAAGCACGTGATTTAATTGTTTGCAATTGATTGCTCGCGTGCCCGAGCCCAAAATGAACCATGGGCGCTATCAGTTGGCGAGGTTGCTAATGGCCAAGAAACACGTGGCGGACTTGCCGCTGCTGCTGGGTAATCAAGTCTGTTTCGCAGTCTATTCCACGGCGCATGCGTTCAACCGGGTCTACAAGCCGTTACTTGACCGGCTCGGACTGACCTATCCGCAATACCTGGTGATGCTGGTGCTGTGGGAGCGCGATGGCGTGCCGGTCAGGGATATCGGTGAACGGCTGTTTCTGGACTCCGGCACGCTCACGCCGCTGCTTAAGCGGCTGGAGGCAGCGGATCTGATCAAACGCACGCGCAGCACCGAAGATGAGCGGCAGGTGCTGATCGCGCTCACATCGCAAGGTCATGCCCTTCGGGAAAAAGCCCGGACAGTGCCTCAGTCCATCCTGGCCGCCTCGGCGTGCTCGGTCGGCGAACTATCGGCGTTGAAAAACGATCTCATCGCTCTTCGGGACCGGTTGAATGCCGCGCTCGATGACTAGTCGCCGCGAGGCGACTTCAAATGATCACGGCGGGGGCCTCTGAGTTTTGTGGGGCGTCATGAAAGCCATCAACGTCAGAGGCGCTTCTTCGCAAACGCCCGACCGGAATGGGATTTGAGATATTTCTCGAATTCCAGCGCTTTATATTTGTCGCGGAAGGCGCAATACCAAACCAATTCCCAGGGCCTGAATTTGGCGGTGTGGGTGGATTTGCCAGCATTGTGGTCGGATATTCGACGCTTCAAGTCTGCGGTGGCACCAATGTATTCCTGCTCTGGCGAGCTAATGCTGCGGATTATGTAGACGTACCACATCAATCCTCCAGCCCGTCGTCGCTCTTCGGGCTATGCCGGGCATGCCTCGCCTTCGACTACGTGGCTGCGCCACGCGTAGCCGAAGACATAATAGCAAATAGATTTATGAAGATAGATGTAGCTATAGCTGTGCGTGCTGTCACCAGCCCGTCGTCGCCCTTCGGGCTATGCCGGGCACGCCTCGCCTTCGACTACGTGGCTGCGCCACGCGTAGCCGAAGGCGAAGCGTGGTGGAGCCAGGCGGGATCGAACCGCCGACCTCTTGCATGCCATGCAAGCGCTCTCCCAGCTGAGCTATGGCCCCTGAACCTGACCTGCGCGTCTTGGGCAACGCGCGGGTTGGAAGACCCTGAACATAGTTCAGGGTTTATCTCAAGTCTCCTCGTCGCCGCCGACGTCGCCGATGATATCGGTGACGTCCTCGTCACCTTCTTCCTCGTCGGCGATGAAGGTCGAATCGTCATCATCATCGTCTTCGATGGTCTCGTCGATCTCGATGTCGTCCTCCGACTCGGGAACGACAGCCTTGACCTTGCCGGTGTTCTCTTCGGCATCGGCCTCCTCGAGCGAGACCAACTCTTCGGCCTCGGCGGGCTCCGGCGTGACCTCGGCGGCAGAAGCCGCGGAAGCAGCCGCGGCACGCGCCGCATCGCCACGGGCCGCCCGCGGCGGAGCAACCGGAGCAATCGGGACAACCTCGCCAGTATAGGGCGAGATCACCGGACTCTTGTTGAGGTCGTAGAATTTCTTACCCGTCGTCGGGCAAATGCGTTTGGTTCCGAGATCGGATTTGGCCACGTGTGGAATCCTGGGAATTTCTGAAAAACGGTGCTTCACTTGGCTAGTTGAAGCGCTGCTGTCAATAGCGCTTTGCGGGACTTCGACAGTGGCGTGACGCAGCCCGGCCCATGTGATACCTGCCGCCCCTGCAGAGGACACAATCTTGACCCATTCAGCTACCCCAGCGACGCCGCTCGAGGCCCGTTCGAGCGGTCCTTTGACCGGAAAGGCGCGCGTACCCGGCGACAAGTCGATTTCGCACCGCGCCCTGATCCTGGGGGCGCTGTCGGTCGGCGAAACCCGGATTTCGGGCCTGCTTGAGGGCGAAGACGTGCTCAACACCGCCAAATCCATGCGGGCGCTGGGCGCCAGGGTGGAACGGATCGGCGAATTCGCCTGGTCGGTTCACGGGGTTGGCGTCGCCGGTTTCGCGCAGCCCGAAGTTCCTCTTGATTTTGGCAATTCCGGTACCGGGTGCCGGCTGGTGATGGGCGCCGTCGCCGGCTGCCCGATTACCGCTGTTTTCGACGGCGACGCCTCGCTGCGCAGCAGGCCGATGCGGCGGGTGCTCGATCCCCTGGAACTGATGGGCGCGTGCGTGGGCAGCAGCGGCGAGGGCGGCCGACTGCCGCTGACGCTGAACGGCGCCCGCGACCCGCTGCCGATCCTCTACCGTACCCCGGTGGCGTCGGCGCAGATCAAATCCGCAGTGCTGCTGGCGGGGCTGGCGGCGCCCGGGGTCACGACCGTGATCGAGACCGAAGCCAGCCGTGACCATACCGAACTGATGTTGAAGCATTTCGGGGCACAGATCGTCTCGACGCCAGAGGGCGGTCATGGCCGCAAGATCGCGCTGACCGGGCAGCCTGAATTGCACGGCGCCGAAGTCGTGGTGCCGGCCGATCCGTCATCGGCGGCGTTTCCGCTGGTTGCGGCCCTGATCGTGGAAGGTTCCGACGTCGTGCTGTCCGATGTCATGACCAATCCGCTGCGCACCGGACTGTTCACGACGCTGCGCGAGATGGGCGCCTCGATCGAACAGAGCCATGTCCGCGGCGATGCCGGCGAGCCGATGGCGCAATTCCGGGTACGCGCCTCGCGATTGCGCGGGGTCGAGGTGCCGCCGGAGCGCGCGCCCTCGATGATCGACGAATATCTGGTGCTCGCGGTCGCGGCGGCCTTTGCCGAAGGCACCACCATCATGCGCGGCCTGCAGGAATTGCGCGTCAAGGAATCCGACCGGCTGGAAGCGACCGCGGCGATGCTGCGGGTCAACGGCGTCAAGGTCGAGATCTCAGGCAACGACATGATCGTCGAAGGCATGGGCCATGTGGAGGGCGACGGCCTGGTCGCGACCCACATGGATCACCGCATCGCAATGTCGGCACTGGTGATGGGGCTCGCTTCCGACAAGCCGGTGAAGGTCGACGATACCGCCTTCATCGCCACCAGCTTTCCGGATTTCATTCCGATGATGCGATCACTTGGCGCGGAGTTTTCATGATTATTGCCATCGATGGACCGGCCGCCTCGGGGAAAGGCACGCTCGGCAAGCGGCTCGCCCATCACTACGGCTATCGCCACCTCGATACCGGTGTGATCTACCGCGCGGTCGCCAAGGCGCTGCTGGACGCCGGCGCCGAACTCACCGATGAGGCGCAGGCGGTCGCCGTAGCGATGGAACTCGATCCCGAAAAGTTCGGAGATCCCGTCCTGAAGACCCAGAGGGTGGGCGAAGCCGCCTCGGTGGTCTCGGCGATCCCGCGGGTGCGGGAGGCGCTGGTTGATTTTCAGCGGCATTTCGCCGCCGGACCGCCTGGCGCGGTGCTCGACGGCCGCGATATCGGAACGGTGATCTGCCCGGATGCCGATGTGAAGATCTTCGTCGTGGCCGACCCCAAGGTCCGCGCCCGCCGCCGCACGCTGGAGGCCAAGGCTCGCGGCGAGGACGCCGACGAGGCGCGGGTACTGGCGGATATCCTTGCACGTGACGAACGTGACCAGAATCGCGCCACGGCTCCTTTAAAGGCAGCGGCGGATGCTTACTTGCTTGATAACTCGCATTTGGATATAGAAAGCGGCGTCCGGGCCGCCATCGACATTGTCGAGGCCGTCCGAGCGGGCCGGCAGCGGGTTTGAGCCCCTGCCGTCATTGGAGGAAAGCCCGCTCTCAGGTTCTTGAAGTCGATAAGCTCGTTTCAGGTCCCGGATAAAATCAACGTATTTCATGTGCAGGCATGCTGCTGGCCCGCCCTCGCGATTTGTCGCGGCGAGCGGACGTTAGGGTTTGCGGACCTCTGACACCTCACACGCGATACGCCCCTTAACCCGAATGGCCGGCGATACCCGCATCTGGAGAACAAATGGCTTCGACTGCTGCTTCTTATAATCCTACCCGCGACGATTTCGCCGCGATGCTTGATGAGTCTTTTGCCGGCGGCAATTTGCAGGAAAGCTCCGTCATCAAGGGCAAGGTAGTTGCAATTGAAAAGGACATGGCCGTCATCGACGTCGGCCTGAAGACCGAAGGCCGCGTGGCGCTGCGCGAGTTCGCAGGACCCGGCCGTGAAAGCGATCTCAAGGTCGGCGACGAGGTCGAGGTGTTCCTCGATCGCATTGAAAATGCGCTCGGCGAAGCCGTGCTGTCGCGCGACAAGGCGCGCCGCGAGGAAAGCTGGGGCAAGCTCGAGAAGGCGTTCAACAACAACGAGAAGGTGCACGGCGTTATCTTCAACCAGGTCAAGGGTGGCTTTACCGTCGATCTCGACGGCGCGGTGGCCTTCCTGCCGCGTTCGCAGGTCGACATCCGGCCGATCCGCGACGTCGCACCGCTGATGAACAATTCGCAGCCGTTCCAGATCCTCAAGATGGATCGCCGCCGCGGCAACATCGTGGTGTCGCGCCGCACGGTTCTGGAAGAGACCCGCGCCGAGCAGCGCCAGGAGCTGGTGCAGAACCTCGAAGAGGGTCAGGTGATCGACGGCGTCGTCAAGAACATCACCGATTACGGTGCGTTCGTTGATCTCGGCGGCATCGACGGCCTGTTGCACGTCACCGATATCGCCTGGCGCCGGGTCAATCACCCGACCGAAGTGCTGACCATCGGCCAGACGGTGAAGGTCAAGATCATCAAGATCAACCACGAGACCCACCGCATCTCGCTCGGCATGAAGCAGTTGCTGGACGATCCGTGGCAGGGCATCGAGGCGAAGTATCCGCTCGGTGCGCGCTTCACCGGCCGCGTCACCAACATCACCGACTACGGCGCATTCGTCGAACTGGAGCCGGGCATCGAAGGCCTGATCCACGTCTCGGAGATGTCGTGGACCAAGAAGAACATGCATCCCGGCAAGATCGTCTCGACCTCGCAGGAAGTCGAAGTGCAGGTGCTCGAAGTCGATTCCGTCAAGCGCCGGATTTCGCTCGGTCTCAAGCAGACCATGCGCAACCCCTGGGAAGTGTTCATCGAGAAATTCCCGGTCGGCTCGACGGTCGAAGGCGAGGTCAAGAACAAGACCGAATTCGGGCTGTTCCTTGGGCTCGAGGGCGATGTCGACGGCATGGTCCATCTGTCCGATCTCGACTGGAAGCTTCCGGGCGAGCAGGTGATCGACAACTTCAAGAAGGGCGACATGGTCAAGGCCGTGGTGCTCGATGTCGATGTCGAAAAGGAGCGCATCTCGCTCGGCGTCAAGCAGCTCGAGGGCGATCCGTTCGCCGAGCCGGGCGACGTCAAGAAGGGTGCGGTCGTGACCTGCGAAGTGCTCGAAGTGAAGGAATCCGGCATCGAGGTTAAGATCGCCGGCACCGACTTCACCACCTTCATCAAGCGCTCCGAGCTTGCCCGCGACCGCAACGATCAACGCGCCGAACGTTTTGCGGTTGGCGAAAAGGTCGATGCGCGGGTGATCCAGTTCGACAAGAAGGCCCGCAAGGTGCAGGTCTCGATCAAGGCGCTCGAAGTCGCCGAAGAGAAAGAGGCCATCGCGCAGTATGGCTCCTCCGATTCGGGAGCGACGCTGGGCGATATTCTCGGCACCGCGCTCAAGAACCGCGACAAGTAAGCGTTTCGCGGTCTTCGCCATCCATCAATCGGGCCCCGGTTTCGACCGGGGCCTTTTTGTTTCACCGCTGTCGTCCAGGCCTTGCTGGCACAACGATAAAGCGGGAACGACGGAGGAGAGATTGGCGCTGGCGGTGGCGAGGTAACAGCCTTGTTTTCTTCAAATTGCACCGCAATTGATGTATTCAGGTAACCCGATGGTCATGCTGCGGATGCAAAACGCGGCTGATTATTCCAGGAGAAATTCGATGTCGCTTGATTCGGATGTGATCGTCGATCGCCGCAGGATACGCCGCAAGCTGACGTTCTGGCGCGTGGTCGCAGCCGTGGTCGCGATCGCTGCGATCGTCACGGTCGGCATGATCGTGACGCCGGGCGGGCGCGGGGCGCTCACGGCCTCGGGCTCGATTGCCCGCATCACTATCGAAGGTCTGATCCGCAGCGACCAGGATCGCGTCGAGGCGCTGGAGCGTCTGGCGGATTCGAAGACCGCGGCCGTCATCGTGCACATCAATTCACCGGGCGGCACCACCGCCGGCTCCGAGCAGCTCTACGACTCGCTGGTGCGGCTAAAGGCGAAGAAGCCGCTGGTGGTCGTCGTCGACGGGCTGGCGGCGTCCGGCGGCTACATCACCGCGATCGCGGCCGATCACATTATCGCGCAACAGACCTCGCTGGTCGGTTCGATCGGCGTGCTGTTTCAGTTTCCGAATTTTACCGATCTGCTGAAAACCGTCGGCGTCAAGGTCGAGGAAGTGAAGTCTTCGCCGCTGAAAGCGGCGCCCAACGGGTTTGAGCCGACCAGTCCCGAAGCGCGCGCGGCGCTGGATTCGCTGGTCAAGGATTCCTACGCGTGGTTTCGCGGTCTGGTCAAAGACCGGCGCGGCATGGATGACACACAACTCGAAAAAGTAGCGGATGGACGGGTTTTTACCGGCCATCAGGCGGTCGATCTCAAGTTGATTGATGAGCTCGGCGACGAGAAAACCGCTGTTGCATGGCTGGTCGCGCAGAAGGGCATCAAGAGCGATCTGCCGGTGCGCGATTACAAGCTTCAGCCACGCTTCGGCGATCTGACTTTTCTGCGAACGGCGGCTTCCATTACGCTCGATGCGCTTGGTTTGAGCAGTATTGCGCGCCAGGTCGAGCAGGTCGGAGCGGTGCAGGCCGTCGATCGATTGGGTCTCGATGGAATGTTGGCGTTGTGGCAGCCGGCTGGGTCCAATTGAGCGGCATGAAAGCGGCTTTCACCCCGGTTTCCCGCACTGCGAGCATTGTCACAATCCCGGTTCCGGCCGTTTGTCACGCGTTTTCACGGCGCCCAAATTTCATTTAGCGTCTTGACAGTTCAAGGCATTTTCACGGAAATGCATATCCGTACGTTCCCGGACCCTGGTTTCGATGATCAAATCCGAACTCGTTCAGCGCATCGCCGAGCACAACCCGCATCTCTATCAGAGGGATGTGGAGAATATTGTGAACGCGATCCTTGATGAAATCGTCGCGGCACTGGCGCGCGGGGACCGGGTTGAACTGCGTGGTTTCGGCGCATTTTCGGTGAAGCATCGCCCGGCGCGTGCGGGACGCAATCCGCGCACCGGCGCGCATGTGCCGGTGGATCAGAAGAGCGTTCCGTTTTTCAAGACGGGCAAGGAAATGCGCGAACGGCTGAACCGCGAGGGCGGTATGCCTGACGCCGGCGCCTGAGGCGTTCCCGGTCGCGCCTATTCAGGTTGTAACTTGTGCCGTGTTGCGGGATATCTACCCGCCGATTTCCATCGATGCGAGAGATGGTCATGCGAAAATTCTTCACGGCCTTGGTCGTCATTCCGCTGGGCTTGATCTTCATCGTCTTCGCGGTCGCCAACCATCATCTGGTGACGGTGTCGTTCGACCCCTTCAATTCCAGCGATCCTTCGATCGCCGTTCGCCTGCCGCTGTTCGTGGTCATCATCGCGGTGGCGATCGCAGGCGTGGTGGCCGGCAGCTGCGCGACCTGGTTTCGGCAGCGGCGTTGGCGCCGCGCGGCGCGCCAGCATGAGGCCGATTCGCGGCGGGCACAGGCGCAACTGGCTGAATTTCAGGCTGCGGCGGTCCGAACCGGTAGTCCCCGGCCGTTCCCCGCATTGACGCAGGGCGGCCTTTATGGCGCCTCCGGGCGAGACAAGCAGGGCGCGACGTTGTAGAACGCGGCCGGCGCCGACCGGCTCTCAGAGTGTGCCGCCGCGGCCCGAACCCGTACATTGAAACATGTCGCTGACTGTCAAAATTTGTGGCCTGTCCACGCCCGAGACCCTGGATGCCGCGCTGCAAGCGGGGGCGGACATGGTGGGATTCGTGTTTTTTCCGCCGTCGCCCCGCCACATCAGCCTGGAGACGGCGCGCGATCTCGGCAAGCAGGCCAAGGGCCGCGCCGTCAAAGTGGCGCTCACGGTGGATGCCGATGATGCGACGCTTGCAAACATCATCGAGACGTTGCGGCCGGATATCCTGCAGCTCCATGGCAGCGAGACCGTGGCACGGCTGCGCGACATCAAACAGACGTTTGGGCTGCAGGTCATGAAAGCCATGGCCGTCGAGACCACCGCTGATCTTGCACCGCTGCCGGGTTATGCCGCGGCCGCCGATCGCATCCTGTTCGATGCCCGCGCACCGAAAGGCGCCACGCGGCCGGGTGGCCTCGGCGCGGTGTTCGACTGGCATGTGCTGGAGAATCTCGATCTCAGCCTGCCCTTCATGGTCTCGGGCGGTCTCAATGCCGGTAATGTCGCGGAGGCCGTTCGCGTCACGCGCGCCGGCGGCGTGGACGTTTCCTCGGGTGTCGAGCGCGCGCCCGGCACCAAGGATCCCGAGATGATCCGCGCCTTCATCCGCGCCGCGCGCGCCACCGAAGAGTTAAGCGTACGATGAATCCAAACCTGCCCAATTCCTTCCGCAGCGGACCCGACGAGCGCGGGCATTTCGGTATTTTCGGCGGCCGCTTCGTCGCGGAAACGCTGATGCCGCTGATCCTCGATCTAGAGAAAGCCTACGCCGACGCCAAGGCGGATCCGGCGTTCCAGACGGAAATGAACGGCTATCTCAAGCATTATGTCGGCCGGCCGTCGCCGCTCTATCTCGCCGAGCGCCTGACCGAGCACCTCGGCGGGGCCAAAATCTATTTCAAGCGCGAAGAGCTCAACCACACCGGTTCGCACAAGGTCAACAATGTGCTCGGCCAGATCATGGTGGCGCGGCGCATGGGCAAGAAGCGCATCATCGCCGAAACCGGCGCCGGCCAGCATGGTGTTGCCACCGCGACGCTGTGCGCGCGGTTCGGGCTCGATTGCGTGGTCTATATGGGCGCCGTCGATGTCGAGCGGCAGCAGCCCAACGTCATCCGCATGGAAATGCTGGGCGCCAAGGTGATCCCGGTGCAATCCGGCTCGCGCACGCTGAAGGACGCGATGAACGAGGCACTGCGAGACTGGGTCACCAACGTGCACAACACGTTCTACTGCATCGGCACCGTCGCGGGTCCGCATCCCTATCCGATGATGGTGCGCGATTTCCAGTCCGTCATCGGCAGCGAGACCCGCGTCCAGATGCAGGAGGCCGAAGGCCGTCTGCCGGATTCGCTGATCGCCTGCATCGGCGGCGGCTCCAACGCGATGGGGCTGTTTCATCCATTCCTCGATGATCCCGGCATCGAGATTTTCGGCGTTGAAGCCGCTGGCCACGGGCTCACGCAATTGCACGCGGCCTCGATCGCCGGCGGCCGGCCCGGCGTGCTGCACGGCAATCGCACCTATCTGCTGATGGACGACGACGGCCAGATCCAGGATGCGCATTCGATTTCGGCGGGGCTGGATTATCCCGGCATCGGCCCGGAGCATTCCTGGCTGCACGAAACCGGCCGGGTGACCTATCTGTCCGCGACCGACAATGAAGCCCTCGCGGCGTTTCAATTGCTGTCGCGGCTGGAAGGCATCATTCCGGCGCTGGAGCCGGCGCATGCCATCGCCAAGGTGATGGAGCTCGCGCCGAAACGGCCCAGGGATCATCTGATGGTGGTCAATCTCTCCGGCCGTGGCGACAAGGACGTGCCGCAGGTCGGCGATATCCTGCGGGGCAGGAAGACGTGATCAAAGAATGCCGCCACTTTCTTCACCTCTCCCCGGCAGGGAGAGGTCGGCTGCGTAGCAGCCGGGTGAGGGGTCTTTTCTCTCGATCGGGCCGAAGCGTGCCTTCAATCATTTCGAGGACCCCCTCGATATTGTCATATACATCGATATTTGAGACGCGGACAATGTGGAAGCCGCACGCCTCCAATACTTCGGAGCGGGCCGTATCTTTTGCCAGTTCCGATGGTTCGGCATGCGTCACGCCGTCAACTTCGACGATCAGCTTTCCGTCCAGCGTTAGGAAATCAACGACGTACCGATCGATAGAATGCTGGCTGCGAAACTTCCATCGTGCCAGCCGCCGATTACGCAGCGCTTGCCAAAGTTTCGACTCGGCGCTCGTTTGCGACGAACGAAGCTTTCGAGCTCTAGCCTTAAACTTGTCCATTCCCCTCACCCGGCTGCTACGCAGCCGACCTCTCCCCAGCGGGGAGAGGTATAGCACAGCCGGTGCCGCATCATGACCACCCGCATCGACACACGTTTTGCCGAGCTGAAAAAACAGGGCCGCTCGGCCTTCGTTACCTTCCTGATGGCCGGCGATCCCGATCCCACGACCTCGCTCGACATCATCAAGGCGCTGCCGAAAGCAGGCGCCGACATCATCGAGATCGGCATGCCTTTTACCGATCCGATGGCGGACGGTCCGTCGATTCAAGCCGCGGGGTTGCGCGCGCTGAAGGCCGGCATGACCCTGAAGAAGACGCTCGAGATGGTGCACGGGTTTCGCAAGGACGACAACGCCACGCCGCTGGTGCTGATGGGCTATTACAATCCGATCTATATTTATGGTGTCGATAAGTTTCTGGCCGATGCGAAATCGGCCGGCGTTGATGGCCTCATCATTGTCGATCTGCCGCCGGAAGAGGACACGGAGCTGTGTCTGCCGGCGATGAAGGCCGGGCTCAATTTCATCCGGCTGGCGACGCCGACCACCGACGACAAGCGACTGCCCGCGGTGCTCGCGAATACCTCGGGCTTTGTCTATTACGTCTCCATCACCGGTATCACGGGAAGTGCCAGCGCCGACGCCAGGGTCGTTGGCGAGGCGGTCACTCGTATCAAACGCCATACGGAACTGCCTGTATGCGTCGGCTTCGGTATCCGGACGCCGGAGGCCGCCCGCAGTATCGCAGAGCATGCGAACGGCGCGGTGGTGGGCACGGCGCTGGTCGATGCCTTGCGCGGCAGCCTCGACGCGGACGACCGCGCGACGGCCAAGACCGTCGGTGCGGTGGCTGATCTGGCGGCGTCGCTGGCGCAGGGTGTGCGTGGCGCGATACAGGCTGCGGAATAAGCCACAATTGCGGGCGAGATAGACCCGGAGAGCATGATCCGGTTTTCCGGTAAGGTCATGCCCCAGCAAAAGAGGCGGCTTGCCGGGTACCGGCCGGGTCGCCATATATTTGATGCGGCCAGCGCCGCTTGATCGCGATTCGGAGCGAACCATGAACTGGCTCACCAATGTCGTCCGGCCGAAAATCCGCAACATCCTGCGTCGTGAGACGCCGGAGAATTTGTGGATCAAATGCCCCGATTCAGGGCAGCTGGTATTCTACAAGGATGTCGAAGCCAATCAGTTCGTGATTCCCGGCTCGAACTATCACATGCGCATGGGCGCGATGGCGCGGCTGAAATCGATCTTCGACAACGAGACCTGGTACGACATCGCGCTCCCCGAGGTGATGGCCGATCCCCTGAAATTCCGCGACGAACGAAGATACGCCGACCGGATCAAGGACGCGCGCGCCAAGACCGGACTGAACGACGCCATCAAGGTTGGCTATGGCAAGCTCGAGGGCGCAGGCGTCGTGATCGCAGTACAGGATTTCGATTTCATGGGCGGCTCGCTCGGCATGGCGGCCGGCGAAGCGATCGTGCGCGGACTCGAACTCGCGCTGGAGAAGAAATCGCCGTTCATCGTGTTCGCAGCGTCCGGCGGCGCCCGCATGCAGGAGGGCATTCTGTCGCTGATGCAGATGCCGCGGACGACCGTGGGCGTGCAGATGTTGCGCGAAGCCAAACTGCCCTACATCGTGGTGCTGACCAATCCGACCACCGGCGGCGTCACCGCCTCCTATGCCATGCTGGGCGATGTGCAGATTGCGGAACCCGGCGCGTTGATCGGCTTTGCCGGCGCGCGCGTGATCGAACAGACCATCCGCGAAAAACTGCCGGAGGGATTCCAGCGCGCTGAATATCTAAAAGACCATGGCATGGTCGACATGGTCGTGCATCGCCATGATATGCGCGCCACATTGGCGCGGCTCTGCCGGTTGCTGACGAAATCCCCTGCCGTGGAGACCGCGCCGAAACCCGCCCCGGTCTTTGATCCGGCCCAGATCGTATCCGCTGCGGACGTCGCACCGGCTGCGCCGCACGCGTGAACGCGCCCGCGGCCATACCATCGACGCCGCTTCGCGAATTAATCGCGCGGCTGTCCGCGCTGCATCCCCAAAGCATCGACCTCGGCCTGGAGCGGATGCATCGGCTGCTGGAGCGGCTCGATCATCCCGAGCGCAAGCTGCCGCCGGTGATCCATGTCGCCGGCACCAACGGCAAGGGGTCGACGATCGCGTACCTGCGCTCGATCCTGGAAGCGGCGGGCTTGCGTGTCCACGTCTATACCTCGCCTTTTCTGGTGCGGATCAACGAATGCTTTCGCCTCGGCCGCATTGGCGGTGGCGCGCTGGTCGGCGACGATGAATTGCGTGGGGCGCTGGAGCATTGCGAGCGAGCCAATGCAGGTGCGCCGATCACCATTTTTGAAGTCGAGACCGCGGCTGCGTTGTGTCTGTTCGCGCAACATCCGGCCGACGTGGTGCTGCTGGAAGTCGGTCTCGGCGGGCGCTTGGATGCGACCAACGTCATCGATGCGCCGCTGGCGACGGTGATTGCGCCTGTCAGCATGGATCACACCGAATTTCTCGGCGATACGCTGACGGCAATTGCCGGCGAAAAGGCAGCGATCATCAAGCGCGACGTGCCGGTGATTTGCGCCGAGCAGGCGCCCGAGGCGATGACCGTCATCGAACAACAGGCCCGGCGCATGCGCGCGCCGCTGCACGCAGCCGGGCAACAATGGCATGTCAGTGTCGAGCGCAGCCGGCTGGTCTATCAGGATGATCGCGGGTTGATGGATCTCGCCGCACCCAAATTGTTCGGACGGCATCAGTTCGACAATGCAGGTCTTGCCATTGCGACGCTGCGCGCACTCGACACCTTCAAGATCGACGGCGCGGCGTTCGAGGCCGGTATCGTCAACGCCGAATGGCCGGCGCGGATGCAGCGCCTGGCCGCCGGGGCGCTGGTGGATCTGGCGCCTGCGGGCTGCGAAATCTGGCTCGACGGTGGGCATAACGCCGAGGGTGGCCGCGTTGCTGCCGCCGCATTAGGCGATCTCGAAGAGCGGGTCTCGCGTCCCCTCGTGGTCGTCGTGGGCATGATGGCGAACAAGGATCCCGGGGCGTTTCTTGCCAACTTCGCCGGCTTGACGCGCCACATCATCGCGGTGCCGATCCCCGATCGCGACAATTCGATGTCGCCGGACCGGCTGGCGGACGCAGCGCGCGCACTCGGCATGCGCGTGGAAACCTCAGCCAGCGTGGAAACCGCACTGCAAGCGCTGACGCGCCTCGCCTATGAGGTGCCGCCGCGCATCCTGATCACGGGCTCGCTCTATCTTGCCGGCCCCGTGCTTGCGGCCAACGGCACGCCGCCGCGGTAGGCCGGACACCGGGAGGGATTATGCGCTTTGCCGCGATTGCCGATGTGCACGGAAATTATCTCGCACTGGAAGCGGTCGTTGCCGACATCCGTGCGCAGGGCATCGACGAGATCGTCAACCTCGGTGACATGGCAAGCGGACCGCTCGATGCACGGCGAACCATGGACGCCTTGATGGCGCTCGACGCCATTCATGTGCTCGGCAATCATGACCGCTACCTGATCGACAGGCCGCCGGAGCAGATGGGATCATGGGATCGGCCGGCGTATGCGCAACTCGATCCACGGCATCTCGACTGGCTGCGCACGGTGCCGTCGACCAGGGTGTTTCGCGACCATGTCTTTCTCTGCCACGCGACGCCCGACAATGACCAGGTCTACTGGCTTGAGACCGTTCTTCCCGACGGCACGGTGCGGATGTCTTCGCTTGAAGCGATCGAAGAAGTTGCCAAGGATATCACGCAGCCGCTCATCCTCTGCGGCCACACCCATATCGCGCGAGCGGTCCGGCTTGGCGACGGACGCCTGGTGGTCAATCCCGGCAGCGTGGGCTCGCCCGGCTATCGCGATATCCACCCGTTTCCGCATGTCATCGAGGCCGGTACGCCGGACGCACGCTACGCGATCCTGGAATGCGAGGGTGGGGTCTGGCGCGCGACGTTCCGGCATGTGCCTTATGACCACGAGGCGATGGCGGCACTGGCGCAGCGCAATGGCCAGCCCGAACTTGCCGTCGCGCTGGCGACAGGGTGGATCCGGTAGCGGCGAAAAACAAAACGGCCGGCGAATAGCCGGCCGTCAAAGCAGTTTGTCGATAAGAGGCGGATCAGACCGCGGCGGAAATCCACTGCTGCAGCTTCTGCTTCGGCGCCGCGCCGACCTGGCGCGAGGCCATCTCGCCGCCCTTGAAGATCATCAGGGTGGGGATCGACATCACGCCGTATTTCGAGGCCGTCTTCGGGCTCTCATCGACGTTCAGCTTCACGATCTTGACCTTGTCGCCCATTGCGCCGGAAATCTCGTCGAGTGCGGGCGCGATCATGCGGCAGGGACCGCACCATTCGGCCCAGAAATCGACCACCACCGGGCCGGTCGCCTTGAGCACTTCGGCATCGAAATCGGCGTCAGAAACCTTGCCAACGGCCATGGGAATACCTCGTTCGGTTGAGAGAGAAAGGCGCAAATGGAATCGCGCCGGGATCATGCATCCAACCTATGAACGCGACCTTGCCGGGTCAAGCTTGGCTGGCCCCGGCGTGGTAGGATGCCAGCTCCGTGTCCAGCGCGGGGGCGGAAATCTCCATCAATTCAGGCGTTTCGGTCCAGAGCAGCGCGGCGCGGATCGCCCGCTGGGGATAAAGCTTCGCCAGCACCGCGCGGTACAGCGCCAGCTGGCGGACATAGGCGGACGGGGCGTCCGCCGGCAGGCTTGGCGGGGCGTGGTTGGTCTTGAAATCGACAATCAGGACCTCGCTCGGCGTCACCACCAGCCGGTCGATTTGCCCCGAAACCAGCGCCGGAGGCCGTCCGGGCCGCTGCAGCCGACCGACGATCGAGACCTCGGCGCGGCTGCCGGACGCAAAGACCTGTGCGAAGCGCGGGTCCTCGATCACGGCCAATACCCCGCCCGCCAGCGCCGCGCGCTCGCCTTCGTCCCAGCCGGCGGCATTATGGTTGAGATATTTGAGCGCCGCGTCGCGGCGGCGATCCCCAGGAATATCCGGTAGGGATTGCAGCAGCCGATGCACCAGCGTCCCGCGCTGCAAAGCGAGGGCGCGCTCACGGATTGATTCGCCCGCCCGGACGCGATGGCCTTCGTCGTCGGCGACACCTGAGGGACGCAGCAGATGGTCGGTCAACGTCTCCGGCGGGGCCGATATGCGCAACCACGAGGGCAGCGCGATTGGCGCGGCCGCGGTCGCCGTTCGCGCGGCGGTCGACGGAGTGGCGGCATCCTCAGGCCGCGAATAGCGCTTCACCTTGCCGTTGGCCGTCTCGAATTCCTGCAATTGCAATCCGGAATTGGCGAGGCCTTTGTCGATCAGGTCGTACCAGGAGAAGCGACGAACCGTGTTCATGTTGCCCGGCACGCAGCCGCCGACGATCAGCCGGTCGGCCGCGCGCGTCATCGCGACATAAAGCAGGCGGCGATATTCGTCTTCGGTCTCGCCGACCATGGCCGCTCTCGCCGTCGCGACGATTGCCGGATCGTCCGCCTTCCGGCCAGCCCAGACCACGGCGCCGGGCGCGGCAGGCGCGCCATGGCCCTGCGGCAGATGAATAAGCCTGAGGCGCTGGGTGTCCGAAGGCGACGTCGTGGTGTCTACCAGGAACACCACAGGCGCCTCCAGGCCTTTGGCGCCATGCACCGTCATGACACGAACTTCATCGCGCGTAATTTCCATGTCGCGCTTCACTTCGGTGTCAGCCGCGCGCAGCCACGCCACAAAACCCTGCAGCGAGGCGGGCGCCTTGCGCTCATAGTTCAAGGCGAGTTCGAGGAATTCATCGAGGGCATCGGTGGCTTCATGCCCGAGCCGCTTCAGAATTCGCGCCCTGCCGCCGTCGCCGCCGAGCAGCCAGGCGTAGAACGCAAACGGTGTCTCGACCGCGACACGGCGCTCGCAGCTTTCGAGACGCGCGAGCGCATCCTTGTAATTGCCTGATGCCGTAGCGTGCTGCCTTAACGCCTGCCGCAGCGAGCCCTTGCGTTGCCAGGCCAGCGTGAACAGATCGTCATCGGTAAGGCCGAACAGCGGACTCTTCAGCGCCACCGCGAGCGCCAGATCGTCCTGCGGCAACAACAGCGCGTCAGCAAGGTTCATCAGATCGATGATCGCGATGTGCTCGGTGAGCTTGAGCCGGTCGGCGCCGGCGACCGGAACGTTGGCGTGCTTGAGCGCCTGGATCACCGCGTCGAACGCGTTGCCGCGCCGCCGCACCAGCACCAGCATGTCGCCATACCGCAGCGGACGGCGATTGCCGGAGCTGCCGGTCATGGTGCCGCTGTCGACCAGTGATTTGATCTCGGCCTGGATGCGTCTGGCGAGTTTTACTTCCGGGCTTGTCACGGAGACGCCGTCGAACGGCGCGCGCCAGCCTTCGATATCCTGCCTGCCGTCCGCTTCCGCCAATTCCCAGAGTTCGATCAGACTTGGCCCGGCATCGGCGAGGGAATGGTGAACAGGATAGCCGTTATCAACCGAATGGATGCTGCGGTAGATATCCGCGTTGCGAAACACGTGATCGACCGATTGCAGGATCGTCGGGCCTGACCGGAACGAATAGGTGAACGAGACCGGATCGAATTTCAGCCCGGCATCGATGAACTTCTTTTGCAGGCCCCTGCGGCGGGCATCGAATTCGTGCGGTGCAGCACCCTGAAACGAGAAGATCGACTGCTTCTCGTCGCCGACCGCGAAGATGGTGCGCACCACACCGTCACGCGCGCCTTCACCCGAGGTGAACTCGGAAATGATATGGTCAACGATATCCCATTGCCGCGGGCTGGTATCCTGCGCCTCGTCGATCAGCACATGGTCGACGCCGCGGTCGAGCTTGTAATGCACCCAGCCTGACGCGCCGCCATCCAGCATCTTCAGCGTCTTGTCGATCAGGTCGTCATAGTCGAGCAGGCCGCGTTCCTGCTTCTCGCGCCGGTAATTCGCCGCGGCTGCGGTTGCGATGTGTAATAGCGCCTGTGTGCGGTCACGGACTGTCACCGCGCGGCGCTTCTCGATCAGCGATGAGATGCGGCCGCCTTCCTGATCGAACAGGTGCGCAATGGCTGCATTCTTGTCGCTGAATTTCTTGGTCAGCACGGCTTTTCGTGGGCTACGGTCGTCGGTCAGGAACACGCCGAGATATTCGTCAACCTGCGCGCTGCCGGTAAACACAAGCGCATCGCGGAGCCGTGTTGCCTGGTCTTGATCGGACTTGTTGCCGGTGTCGAGGATGGTAGCGATCTCTTCCCAGCGTGACCTCGGCAGATGCGGTCCATCGACAATCGCGCGCTCGACGTCCTCGATGCGATCCTCTGCGCCGACGCCAAGGGCTGCGGCCATCTGCGTGGCGGCGGCATCGGCGCTGCCCGCGATATCTGTCCATGCCATGAAGTGATCGCGACTGAGACACGCCTCCCGCACCACGTCCTTGAAGGTGACGTCGGCAGCACTTGCCATGGCGACGTCAAGCGCACGGCCCGCCGGACTTGCGGGGTCGCGGGACGCGTCCAGCAGCACGGAAAGATTGGCGCGTTCCATCATCTCGGTCTGGTCGCGCTCGTCGAGCACGGCGAAACGCGCCGGCACATTGGCCTCGAACGGAAATTGCTGCAGCAGCCGGGTACAGAGCGCGTGGATGGTCTGCACTTTCAGGCCGCCCGGCGTCTCCAGCGCGCAGGCGAACAATTCGCGGGCGCGGCCCCGTAATTTAGCGTTGGGGTGCGGGAGCCCCGCCTCGCGGATCGCGGTATCAAGCGCATCGTCGCCGAGCGTGACCCAATGGCCAAGGGTCGAGAACACCCGCTCCGCCATGTTGGCAGCGGCAGCCTTGGTGAATGTGATGCAGAGGATTTTCTCCGGTGCGACGCCATCGAGCAGCAGCCGAATCACCCGCTGCACCAGCACATGGGTCTTGCCTGAGCCGGCATTGGCCGAGACGAAAGCCGAGGCCGCAGGATCGGACGCGCGTGCCTGGGTGGCGCGGACGGCGTCGGGAATGGGGCGTGGCGCTTTCACCATTCCTCCAACCCCAATCCGCCGGCCGCGGACCATTCCTTGATGCGGGCGAGATCGTCGTAGCTGCCGTAGCGGTTCAACCACATCGGCAGATTCAACGATCTATAAGGCTCGTTCTCATCCTCGAATTTACGGATCAGCGCTTCAAGCTGCTGGCGTGCATAGTCGGCGGCGGCATCGGGCGGTTGCGGTTGGTCGCTCTGCCTGATCTTCAGTTCCAGCGGCTTGTGCTCGCCGGGCGGATTGTTGCCGCTGAGCCTGATATAGCCGATCTCGCTGACGGAGCTATCTGATGGAATATCGGCGAAACCGCCTTCGCGCAGGATCGCCGCCTCCAGCGTCAGCTGCGGCGACAGTCCCATGCGCACCTGCTTGCCGGTCGGCGGCTGTCCCGTTTTGTAATCGAGGATCGCATAGCTTCCGTCGGTGTGGCGTTCGATGCGGTCGGCGCGCGCCGACAGAATGAAGGTGCGCTCGTTGTCGAGACGAACAGGTATTTCGCCGCGGATCTCGGCGTCGATCGCGGCGACATGGCCGCGCCGCACGATCTCCCAATTCGCGAACCAGGCCGCGATGCGCTGAAAGCGCGGCCACCACAGCGCGCGTGCCTCGGGTCGTTCCATCAGCGGCGCGAAGTATTTTTGACCGATGTCGCGTAGCGCGCGCGCGGGATCGTCGGGAAGCGTGTTTGCAAAAGTCTGCGTGAATTCGCCGAGCGCATCATGGATCGCCGAGCCGCGATCGGCCGCCGACAACGGCATGTCGACAGGATCGAGCGGCGAGAGTTTCAGGATATATCTGGCGTAGATCGTATAGGGATCGCGCAGCCAGTCCTCGATCGCGGTGACGGACAGCTTTAGAGGCCGGGCGGCGCGGGGTGGTCTGGGTTCAGGCTGCGGGATCGGCTCGACCTTGTCCGGCCGGTCCAGTTCGCCGGCGAAGCGGACATATTTTTCGCCGGCCGCTTTCGCGGCCTTCCAGCGTTCGTCGCCCGCGACCGCTTCCAGCCGATGCAGAAACCGCGATGCCACGGCCGGCGCGCCGCCGACTTTTGCGGCGTGACTGAGGATCACTTCCTCGTTGCCGAGCAATTGCGAGAAGTCATGCGCCGAGAGGCCGATGCGCCGCTCCGGCAGGTCGAGGCCCAGCGCATGCCGCATCGGCCGGCTCAGCCACGGATCGATCCGCGGCGCCGGCGGCCAAACGCCCTCGACCAGCCCGCCAAGGATAACGCGATCGGATTGCGTCAGCCGCGCTTCCAGCGGGCCATAGATTCTCAAACTAGCATTCGCGACCTCGGGCCGCCGCACCACGCGATCGCCGAACGCGGTCTGGAAAACTTGCGGATAGTCGGCGAGCTCGACGATCAGGCCGCTGGGCGTCTGTTCGCCGAGCAAATCGTCGAACGCAGAGGTAAGCGCCGATCCCTGATGGCCTTCGAAAGCGAGCGCGACGCCATGCTGATCGCGCGACAACTCGATCAGCACGTTGCGATGGCGCTCGGCGAGGTCGGCAAAATCGCGCGGCTTTGATGAGGCGACGCGCTCAAGCGGTGCCAACGCCGCCCGCAACAATCCGATCAGTGTCTGGACGCCTTCGAGTTCGTCATTGCCGAGTCTGGTCCGGGGTTCCGCGGCGTGCAGCGAGGACGTCTCGCTGCGTCGCAGTTTTGCAAGCTCGGTGCGGAAGCGGTCAAAATCCCGCGTCAGGCCGTCACTTCCCGCCTGCGGGCGCGTGCCGCGCAGCAGCGCCAGTTCCAGCGCCGCGACGGTGTCCCTGAAAGCACCTTGTGCACGGCCGAGCCGGCAGAGCGGATGCTTCAGGAGCGCCAGCAGCGTCGGTGGCTCCAATTGCTTCGCCGCGGTCTCGGCGGCAAGCCGCGCGAAAATGCCTGCCGAGGTATCCATCAGCGCATCGCCGCCGGAATCGTCGAAAGCAAGATTCCAGCGGCCAAGCGCGGCCATGACGCGCCGCGCCAGCGCGCGATCCGGCGTCACCAGCGCGGCGGATTTGCCAAGATGCCGCGCCTCGCGCATCGCGACCGCGATCGCCAATGCTTCCATTTCGGGATTGGCGGCTTCGATGACGGCGAGATCGGTCATGCCGCGCGCGATCTTCTCGATGATGTGGCCCTGGGCCAGCCGCTCATGCCAATGCGCCGTCGCGTTCGACGGCCGCATCGATTCGGACGCCAGCACATCGCGCCCCTGATGCGCGGGTTTACCCAGCACTTCGACATCGTCGCGCCTGATGCCAAATCCATGCAGCAGCGCGTGCATCGCAAATTGCGGATGATTGGATGCGGGCGGCGCGGTGAACTGGCCGGTCGCGTTGCGGGTCCCGCCGATCAACTGCCATGCCGAATCGTCGAGATCGGTGTCGAGCCCCGGCAGCACCACCGCGCCTTGCGGCAAGGCAGCGACGGCGCGGAGGAATTTTGCCGTCACCGGCATCGAGCCGGTCGAGCCTGCGGCGATCACCGGACCTTCGTGATGCGAGGTCAGCCGCGCGGTTTCCGCCTCGATCAGGAGATCGCGGCGCGCGGCCGGCTCGATCCTGCCGTGCGCACTGAGGATGTCAGGCCATGTATCTCTGGCGATGGTCAGGAATTGCAGCGTGAGCTGCCAGTATTGGTCAAGCGCCTCCGGCACCAACCCGTCGAGCGCGCGCCATTCGACCTTGCGCGTCACCATGTCGTCCATCAGCCGCGCCAAATCATCGGCCAGCGTCAGCGTCGATTCGGAGCCGCCGGTCACCAGCGGCGCCTGTGTGGGATCGCCAGGCCGGATCCGCTTTGCCCATGCGGCGATCAATTGCGCCAGCAGCAGGCGGCGCTGCAGTCCGTCCATCGCCGGCGGGATTTCCAGCGCGGCGAGGCCGGGAGAGGCGGCCTGTGCGAAGGCCAGTTCGTCTTCGTCGATGTCGCCAAGCGCGACGATGCGCGGCAGCACCGCGGCATCCGCGTTCAGTTCATCGAGAAAGATTTCCCGCGCCATGCGCCCGGCGCGCCGCGTCGGCAGATAGAGCGTCGCCTGCGCGAGCCGCTCCGGATGCGCGCGCGCCTCAAAGCCCTTGACCAGCCTGCCGTCGATCAACGCGGCAATAACGGTGCGCAAGAACGGCGCTGAAACTGGGACGCTAAAAACGCGCATGGGCTTCCTGATTCGCGATCAGGCTGCATCATGGCATGGGCGCATTTGGGGTGCGATTTCTAATTCGTCATGCGCAGGCTTGACTGCCGCATCCATCTTTAGAAAAGCACTTTGAAATGATGGATTGCCGGGTCAAGCCCGGCAATGACACGGGATCGCTACGCGACGCTTTCGAGAAAGGCTTCTTCCGCGGCCTGAACCGCGTCGGGGGTTCCGACATGCATCCACACGCCGTCGAGCCGCAGTCCGAACAGGCGTTCCTGCTCGTTGGCGAGGTCGAATGTTTTGGTCAGCGAAAACTCGCCCTTGGGCGCGCCCACAAACAACGACGGCGACATGATCGCAGCCCCTGCATAGACGAATGGAACCACCTGATGCTCTTTGCGCTTGCGCAACGCGCCGTCGGGCAGCATCGCGTAGTCACCACGTCCGCCATAGCCGATGCTGCTCGTCGTCGGCGCCATCAGCAGCAAAATATCCATGCGCGCGGGGTCGAACGTCTCGGCCAGCCGCGCCAGGTTCGATCGCACGCCGTCGATCCACATCGTATCCGAATTGACATGGAAAAACGGGGCATCGCCCAGCAGAGGCAGCGCCTTGACGACGCCGCCGCCGGTGCCGAGCACGCTGTCGCGCTCGTCCGAAATGATGACGCGGGGGTGGGTGCGGCCCGCGACGTGCTCGATGATCTGGTCGGGCAGATAATGCACATTGACGACGGCTTCGCGGACGCCGGCGTCGCCGAGCTTGTCGAGCACATGATCGAGCAGCGGCCGGCCTGCGACACGCACCAGGGGCTTGGGGATGTGATCGGTCAGCGGCCGCATGCGCAGGCCGAGGCCGGCGGCGAGGATCATGGCTTTGGTCGGATGGACGGACATTTCGGGAATTTCTCGGACCGTTGTTCCAGCGCGTAGCGCGCAAAAGTGGATGCCGTGTTCAGGCTACGCGCAAGCTGCCAAAAGCACCGCGGATCATATCATGGCGATTCGTGCGCCGCATCGATACTTCACGCCATAACCGTCCGACATGACGGTTGTGCGACCGCAATATCGGCCGCTCAGACTTCCTCGGCCGCACGATTGGCAGCTCTTTTCTTCTTGTCGCCCGGTTTGAGGAAATTGACACCGATTTGGTCGCCATTGACCCAGGACAGCTCGCAGCGGCGGTAGGCGAGGCCCGTGGACGACAGCAGCAGAAAGAATTCCTTCAGATGCAGCCCCTCGACGGAGCCTTCGACGGTGAGTTTCGCGCCGGTCTCGGAGACGTCTTCCATCTTGCAGTCGCGCCGCCATGTGCCGTCGATGCCCATCATCTGCGCGGCTATGCCGCGCTCGAACGTAACGCGCTCACCCTTCTGCCGCTCTGCCACCATGATTTCGCTCCGCCCTCACGCAGGTACCCTGCGCTCCCGAGCCCAAAGGCCGCACCAGATTAAAGGGAGGCTGGCTAACAAGTCGTAAATCACGACGCCGGCGGCGGGACGTGGGTGGCGTACCACGCCCGAAACCGCCCCAGCGCCGGATGGGCCAGCGAACGGTTGAGATAGGTCCAGATCCGCGGCTGATGACGCAGATATTGCGGCTTGCCGTCGCGCCGGTTAAGCCGCGCAAAGGTGCCGAGCAGCCGTGTATTGCGTTGCGCCGACATGATTGCATAGAGCTGGGCGAAGTGGGCCGGATCGAACGTGTCGTCGGAGGCCAGCCGCGCCTTGATGTAGCGCGTCAGCAGCATCAGCTCGATCTGCTCGGGCACATCGATCCGTGCATCCTGTAACAGCGACACCAGGTCGTAGGCGGCAGGTCCGCGCACGGCGTCCTGGAAGTCGATGATGCCGACTTTCGCAATATCGCGCCGTTCGTCGAGCCAGATCAAATTGGGCGAATGAAAGTCGCGCATCACCCAGGTTCTGACATCGGCGAGCGACCTGTCCAGCAAATCGCGCCACATCGCGATGAATTCCTGGCGGATGCTTTCGGCCGGCTCCGCCCCGCGGTCCGGCAGATACCATTCGAGCATCAATCCGATTTCGACCAGCATGGCGTCGGTGTCGAATGTGGGTATGGCGTAGTCGCTGTGCGGCGTCAGCGGCAGCGTTTCCGGCAGGTGTTTGCGGTGCAGCGCGGCCAGCATGTCGGCCGCGACCTGATATCGTTCGGGAATGGGTGAAGGCGGATCACCCTCGATGAAGCCGGCGCTGCCGAAATCCTCGGTGATGAGGAAACCCTCGTCGAGATCGGCCTGATGGATGACCGGTGCCGAGAAGCCGCGTTCGCGCAAGCCGTTGGCGATCGCGACGAACGGCCTGACATCTTCGGCCAGATGTACCGCCGCGCTGTAGGATTGGCCTTGATAGACAGCGGGTCCGTCAGGTCGCCGCGGCGAGTTCATCAGGATGACGACGCCATCGTCGCGCAGCAGGCGCGCGTAGGAACGCGTCGAGGCGTCGCCGGCCATGCGCTGGCGCCTCGCTTCGGCATAACCGGCATCGGTCAGGAATTGCCGCAGCGCCTTCAGCCGGGTGACCTGCGCGGCGGCTTTTCCGTGGCCGGTGATTTCGGCGGCGCGGGACGACGATCCCAGCGCCGGACGATGGCTGAGTGCGATGTCGATGCGATCGGTGGGAAGCGCATCGGGCGCTCGTTCCGGCCATTCGATCAGCGCCACGGTGCCTTCAGGCAAGGGCGACAGGCCGATCTCTTCCAGCTCCGCGGGATCGTTGACCCGGTAGAGGTCGGCGTGAACCAGCGGATAGGGCGGCAGATCATAGGTTTGCGCGAGCGTAAACGTCGGGCTTGGCACTTCAGCCGCATCATCGCCAGCGAGATAGCGGATCATGGCACGTGCCGCGGCCGTCTTCCCCGCGCCAAGGTCGCCCGAAAGAGTGATGACGTCGCCGGGGCCGATCAGCAGCGCGAGATCGGCCATCAGATGCGCGGTCGCGGTCTCATTCGATAGCGCAACCGAGAATGTGACGGGATCGGTCATTCCGCGGCGTTGCGATGCGCCGCCTGATCGACCGGAAAATCGCACGTGACGGTCGTGCCTTTGCCGACGATCGAATCGACGCGCACCTTGCCTCCGTGAAGTTCAACAAAGGAGCGGACCAGCGACAGGCCAAGGCCGGCGCCGCGATGCCGCGAGCCGTTGGAATGACTCTCGAACCAGTCGAACACCTTGTCTTTGACATCGGGCGGAATGCCGGGACCGGAATCGGTCACGCGGAATATGACACTGTGCTCGGTGCGCCCGGCGCTGACGGTAATGGCGGAATCCGGCGGCGAGAAGCCGACGGCATTTGCCAGCAGATTGTAGAGCACCTGCACCACGCGGCGTTCATCGCCGACGAAGGTGCCGATGTTGGGATCGACGTCGAGTTTGAGTTCGATGCGATCGGTGGCAAGCCGGTCCTGGATACCTTCCGCCGCGGCCTCGATGGTCTTGCGGATATCGACCGGACCCAGATTGAGCGACATCGCGCCGGCGTCGATGGTGGCGAGATCGAGGATGTTGTTGATGATCGCGAGCAGCGCGTTGGTCGACGCGGTGATATAGCCGAGATATTCCGCCTGCTTCGGCATCAGCGGACCGGTCACCGGGTCGCTCAGGAAGTGCGCGAAGCCGATGATGGTCGTCAGCGGCGAGCGCAGTTCGTAGGACACGTGGTGGACGAAATCGACCTTCATCTGGTCGGCGGTCTCCAGCGCCTCGTTACGTTCGCGCAGCGCACGCTCGACATTTTCGGTGTCGGTAATGTCCTGGAACGTCAGCATGGTGGCGCCGTCGGGCAGCGGCATGGTCATGCAGTCCAGCACGCTGCCGTCCTTGCGCTCCAGCTTCAGCGGCACCTCGACCCGATTTTCGATCGCGGTAACGGCCTCGCGAAGCGTACGCCAGATGTTGGGATCATCGAATAGCGGCCTGCACCAGGCTTCCACGGTCTCGATATGTGGCCGTTCCTGCAGCGCCTCGGGCGACAGTTTCCACATCTTCGCAAACGCCGGATTGGACAACTGCGCGCGGCCGTTGCTGCCGAACACGGCGACCGCTTCGGCCAGGTTATCGAGTGTCTCGCGCTGTACGCGGATCAGGCCGTCAAATCGACGCGCCAGATCGAGGCTTTCGGTCACATCGTCGAACAGATACGTGACGCCGCCTTCCGGATTTGGCGTGGTGACGACGCTCACCGCGCGGCCGTCGGGCAGATACCAGGTCTCCTTTTCGGTCTCGATCGCGCGGTAGGCCTCGTGCAGTTTGGCCTTCCAGGCCCGGAAATCCGCCTGCTCGGGAAGCTTGCGCGCCGCGCGCAGCCGATCGAGCACGCTGGAATCGTCGGGGTTGTTGTCGAGGAATGTGCGGTCGAGATCCCACAGGCGGCGATAGGAATCGTTGTAGAACGCGAGCCGCCGCTGGGCGTCGAACACCGCGACGCCGGACGACAATTGATCGAGGGTGCGGCGATGCGCCTCCGCCATCCGTACCAGTGCGGCGCGCAGGGCCACGGCCTCGCTGGCATCGATGGCGATGCCGGCGCTTCCGCCATCAACATTGAGCGCGTGCACATCGTAGATACGCCGTTCGCCATCGATCACGATCGGCAGCCGTGCGGTGAAGGCGCCCTTCTCGGTCAAGGCCCGGTCCATGTCGGTGCGGTCAGCGCTGTCGAGCAGCCCAAGGTCGCGATCGATCGCATCCGCGGCATTGGTGGCCTCGGTCGCCCGCGCATAGGCGTCGTTGGCGTAGTTGAGGTTGCCTTTGATGCCCTTGGCCCAGATCGGCCAGGGTGCCGCGGCGGCGAAACCGCGCAGCATCTCGGTTTCTTCGAGCAGCGCCTTGTGCCGGAGGTTGGTTTCGGCCAGTTCCCGGCGCAATCCGCTGAGCTCGCGGATCCGCACGATCGCCTGACCGCCAACGGCGCGGCCCATCGCCTCGAAGGCGCGTCCGTTCGACGAGGTGAGATTGAGCAGAAAGCTTTCGCCGGCCTCGCGCAACGCGTCGACCGCGTGATCCATTTGCAGCGCCGGCTCCGGCGGCAACCAGGTTCCGAAGGCGAGGATCCGCTGCGGCTGGTGCTGGGAGTCCTGCGGCATCACCAGCGAAATGTCGCCGCTGATTTGCGGGCGGTCGTCGCCGGCGGCCCAGGCGATCAAAATCTGCGGTTCGGCGAACAACAGCGCCCGGAAATTGTCAGCCTCGACTTGCAGGCTCTGAATATGGGAACGCAGCCGTGCGTCGCTTTTGGCCGCGCGCACGCGCGTGTGCATCAACAGGATCGCCGACACCACGGTAAAGCCGAGCAGCGCCAACGCCGTCGTCAGAACCGCGAATTCCTGGTGGTTGAGTTCGAGAATCCCGTTCAGGAGCGACAGATCGCCGGCGTGGCCCGGTGTGGTCGAGACCAGCGTCGCGCCAACGGTCGCACCGAGAGTCATGCCAAGAGTCATCATGCCGTTGCGCACCAGTGAAGTGCACGACAGCAGCGTCCGACGCATCGACACGATTACGCCCGACATAGTTCGCCCCAAACCGCACGACTTTACGCTCGGCCAGTACCGGCCGTTCGCGAATCAAATGACAATATCCCCATCGGGAGTCGGCCGGTAAGAGTCCAGACCGTGAACGCAAAATTGCACCGCGAAAAAATGCGACGGTAAACTTGATAGGCGCGATTTTATGAAAATAAATCCGTTGCTTACGCGGGATTAGCGGCCCGTGGAACCGAAGCCGCCGCCGCCGCGATCGGTTGTGGAGAGCGAGGTGGCGGGAACGAGTTCCACGCGCGTGACCGGGGCGATCACCATTTGGGCGATCCGCTCGCCGCGCCGGATCGGGAACGGCGCATCGCCGTGGTTGATCAGGAGCACGGAGATCTCGCCGCGATAGTCCGCATCGATCGTGCCCGGCGAATTGAGCACGGTAACGCCATGCTTTGCCGCGAGGCCGGAACGGGGGCGGACCTGCGCTTCATGGCCCGCCGGCAGCGCGATCGTCAGCCCCGTGGGAACGAGGGCGTATTTTCCCGGAGCGAGGATCATCGGCGTGTGTTCCGGCACGGCGGCCAGCAGATCGAGCCCAGCGGCATGCGCGGTCTGATAGGCCGGCAACGCTAGCCCTGCGCCATGCGGCAATTGTCGTATGTCGACCTTGACTGTCGTGCTCATGAGGGCTGTTCCGCTTGCGTGCCGGTAAAGTTTTGCACAATCCGCGCCACCAATTCGGTTGCGACCTGCTCCTTGGTCATGACCGGCCAGGAATCGACGCTGATTTCAGTGCCTTTTCGCGTCAGCAGATGAACGGTGTTGCGGTCTCCGCCCATCACGCCGGTCGCGGGCGAGACGTCGTTGGCGACGATCCAGTCGCAGCCCTTGCGCGCGAATTTTGCCTTGGCGTTGTCGATCAGATGTTCGGTCTCGGCCGCGAATCCGATCACCAGCTTTGGCCGATGATCCCCGAGCTTTGAGATCGTGGCGAGGATGTCGGGATTTTCCACCAGTTGCAGCGGCGGCATGCCGGCCGAGGTTTTTTTCAGTTTCTGCTCGCCTTCATTGGCGACGCGCCAGTCGGCGACCGCGGCCGCGAATATCGCGATGTCCGCCGGCAATGCGGCTTCCACCTGCTGCAGCATTTCGCGCGCGGACTCTACATGCTTCACCCTGACGCCCGCGGGGTCGCCGAGATCGACCGGGCCGGAGATCAAGGTGACGTCAGCTCCGGCCGCTTGCGCTGCCGCGGCGATAGCAAAACCCTGCTTGCCGGAGGAGCGGTTGGCGATATAGCGCACGGGGTCGATGGGCTCGTGGGTCGGTCCTGCGGTAATCAGCACGCGCTTGCCCGCCAGCGGGCGGGGTTGCGGCGGGCGCAGCAGGCGATCGGCGGCCACCGCTATTTCCAGGGGCTCCGCCATCCGGCCGACGCCGGCCTCGCCGGCTTCGGCCATTTCACCGGCGTTGGGGCCGATCGTGACGATACCGTCGCGTTCGAGCTGCACGACATTGCGGCGCGTTGCGGCATTGTTCCACATCAGCGGGTTCATCGCCGGTGCCAGCAGGATCGGTCGGTCAGCCGCGAGCAGGATCGCGGTGGCGAGATCGTCGGCATGACCGTGTGCCATCTTTGCCATGATATCCGCGGTCGCCGGCGCCACCACGATCAGCTCGCAGTCGCGGGCGAGACGGATGTGGCCGGCATCGAATTCGCTCTCGGGATCGAACAGATCCGTATAGACGCGCTCATGCGATAGCGCGCTGGCGGCTAAGGGCGTGACGAATTGCTGCGCGGCCCTGGTCAGGACGCAGCGGACGTGGATATGGCGTTCCTTGAGCCGCCGGATCAGGTCGAGCGCCTTATAGGCCGCGATGCCGCCCCCGATGATCAGGGTGACGCGTGCGAGGTCCGGGGCGCCGCTGGGCATGCTGTGGTCCGCGGCGGATGGAGAGCCCTGAGGGACGGCTGTGGCGAGGACTAATGGGCGCTGCTGTGACGCCTCGCGCAGGATTACCCGCACCTCGTCCTCGACCGAACGGCCATTCTGCGCTGCGCGGAGCCGCAGCCTGTCGCGGACGGCGTCATCGAGTTTTCGGATCGTGAGGCTGGCCATCGAGGCCCCTTTAAGCGAACGACAGCAATGCTATCATATACCGCATGCAATGCAATCACATTTGCCTGACGGCGAGCAAAATCCCGATAAACGTCACGGCGATGATCCATAGCGCCACCGTGCGCCAGCGGTTCTTGCGCCCTTCGGTCCGGGCCATTGCCGCGATCGTCTCCGGCGACAGCGCCAGCCCTTCCCGGGTCATGGTTTCCAGCTGTTCCAGCACGGCCACCGACCGCGCGACAATCGCGGGCAGCCCCGTCAATACGCGGCCGATCTCGCCGGCGCCGTACATCGCGCTTTGAACGCGTCCGATCGGACCGAGGTTGCGCTCGATCCACTCGCGGACCACGGGATCGGCGGTCTTCCACATGTCGAGTTTCGGATCGAAGCTGCGGGCGACGCCCTCCACCACCACCATGGTCTTTTGCAGCAGGATCAGCTCGGGTCGGGTCTGCATGTCGAACAGGCCGGTGACCTCGAGCAGCAGCGTCAACAGCTTGGCCATCGAAATTTCTTCGGCGGTGCGGTTATGAATCGGCTCGCCGATGGCGCGGATGGCTTGCGCAAAATTCTCCACCGAATGATGCCCCGGCACATAACCGGCCTCGAAATGCACCTCGGCGACGCGGCGATAGTCGCGCGTGATGAATCCGAGCAGAATTTCAGCAAGGAAGCGTCGCTCCTTCATGCCGAGCCGACCCATGATGCCGAAATCGACCGCTACGAGGCGGCCGGCAGGGTCGAGGAACAGGTTTCCCGGGTGCATATCGGCATGAAAGAAGCCGTCGCGCAGCGCATGGCGCAGGAAACTTTGGATCACCTTGCGCCCGAGATCACGCAAATCGACGTGCGACTGCTCAAGCTGCGCATGGTCGCTCAGCGCGATGCCGTCGATCCACTCCATCGTCAGCACGTTGTGTGTGGTGCGGTCCCAGTCCACCTGCGGCACCCGAAAATCCGGATCGTCGCGGGTATTTTCGGCCATCTCCGACATCGCCGCAGCCTCGAGCCGCAGATCCATCTCCATCGCCACCGAGCGCGACATCGTGTTGATGACTTCGATCAGCCGCAGCCGCCGCGCTTCCGCCGAATGCGCTTCGGCGTTGTGCGCGACAAAGAAGAAATCGGCGAGGTCGCGGCGGAAGCGCGCGGCGACATTGGGCCGCAATACCTTTACCGCGACTGCCTTGCGCACGCCGTCACGCTCGGTTTCGCCGCGATGGACCTGCGCAATCGAGGCGGCGGCGACCGCGGGACCGAGGCTTGCAAACGCCTGCGCTACCGGGCGTTCCAGCGAGGTCGCGATGACGGCTTCAGCCTCGGCCTGCGAAAACGGCGGCAGGCGGTCCTGAAGGCTTTCCAGATCGCGCGCCATGACGACGCCGACCACGTCGGGCCGTGTCGCCAGAAACTGGCCGAGCTTGAGATAGGCGGGTCCCAATCGCGTGAGCGCGCGCGACAGGCGCGGGCCGGATTTGGCGCCCGGCCGCTCGATCAAACGGGCGATCTGAAGCGCGAGTTGTCCCGGAGGCGGCACCAGGCTTGGGTCGACGACGCCGAACACGCCTTCGCGCGCGAACACGAAACCAGCCCGCGCCAGCCGCGCGATATGCGTTATCGCAGAGATCACAGACGCCAGCCCGAATGCAACGCCACGATGCCGCCGGAGAAGCTCTGCCAGGACACACGCGAGAAGCCCGCGGCACGGATCATCTCGGCAAATGCGTTCGGTTTCGGAAATTTGCGGATGGACTCGACGAGATAGCGATAGGATTCGGCATCGCCGGTGACCGCGCGCCCGAGCGGTGGAATGACCTTGAACGAAAACAGGTCGTAAATCCGGTCGAGGCCGGGCACGTCAACGGTGGAGAATTCCAGACACAGGAATCGGCTGCCGGGCTTGAGCACGCGAAATGCTTCGCCAAGCGCAAGATCGATCCGCGGTACATTGCGGATGCCGAACGCGATGGTGTAGGCGTCGAACGTCCGGTCGGGAAAGGCCAATGCCTCGGCATTGCCTTCGACGAACGAGACCCTGTCATCAAGATGGCGCGCCATCGCGCGCTCGCGGCCGACATCGAGCATATCGGAATTGATGTCGCAGACGGTGGCCCGAAAGCCCGTGCCCGCGGCCTTGGCGGCGCGAAAGGCGATATCGCCAGTGCCGCCGGCGACATCGAGCAGCGCGAAAGGCGCATCGCTACGCGGCGGATTGAGCGCATTGATCATCAGGTCTTTCCAGACGCGATGCAGCCCTGCCGACATCAGATCGTTCATCAGGTCGTATCGCGACGCCACGCTGTGAAAGACGTCGTTCACCAGCGTCTGCTTGTCGCCGAGAGCCACATCCCTGAAGCCGAAATGGGTGGTTTGGTCGGGCCGATCCATCAATTCATCTCCGCTGGTGCCGCCGATTTGAAGTTCCTGCAGAATTTGCTGCAGCTTCGATCAGAAACTTCAAATCGATCAACGGCATCAGGATCATACATTTGCTAGTGCCCCTTTCCGAAGTTCGTACGGTGGGTGCCGCGCGGGTTTACGAACTTCGGAAAGGGGACGCTAGCCGGACCATAGCGCGCCCGCCGCAATGGCGCTATCACGTCACGTCCACAAGGTGAACGCCTCAATGCCCGAATTACCCGAAGTCGAGACCGTCCGCCGTGGCCTGCAGCCGGCGATGGAGGGATCAAAAATCATCAAGGCGGAGGCCCGCAGGGCCGATCTGCGGTTTCCCTTTCAAAAAGACTTTACCGCGCGGCTCGAGGGCCAGACCGTGACCGGCCTCGGCCGCCGCGCCAAATATCTGATGGCCGATCTTGCCTCCGGCGACGTGCTGCTGATGCATCTGGGCATGTCCGGCTCGTTCCGCGTTCTCAAGGAGGACGACACCCAGACGCCGGGTCAATTCCACCATCCGCGCAGTGAGGACCGCGCGCATGATCATGTGGTGTTTCATATGTCGTCGGGTGCCGCGATCATCTTCAACGACCCGCGCCGTTTCGGCTATATGAAGGTCATTGCCCGCAAGGCGCTCGAGGACGAGCCTTTGCTGAAGGGGCTTGGACCCGAACCGCTGGGCAATGCGTTCGACGCGGCGATGCTGGCGCGCTCCTGCGCCAACAAGAAGACCAGCCTGAAGGCGGCCCTGCTCGACCAGCGCGTGGTCGCGGGTCTCGGCAATATCTATGTCTGTGAAGCGCTGTTTCGAGCGCATCTGTCGCCGCGACGGCTGGCGGCGACGCTTGCAACCAAAAAGAATGAGCCGACCGATCACGCCAAGCGCCTGGTCACGGCGATCCATGCGGTGCTCAACCAGGCCATCAAGGCCGGTGGCTCGTCGCTGCGCGACCATCGCCAGACCTCAGGCGAACTCGGCTATTTCCAGCACTCGTTCCAGGTCTATGACCGCGAAGGCGAGAAATGCCAGAGCGGCGGTTGCAGCGGCATCGTCAAGCGGTTCACCCAGAACGGACGCTCGACCTTCTGGTGCCCGAAGTGCCAGAAATAATCAAAAACAAACGGGAGCAGCAAAGCCATGACTGGTAACTGGCGCGATCGCGCGGGCACGACTTTCGATTGTCAGAAACGGCCGGCGTCGGGTAGCCGCGGCATGGTGGTCAGCAATCATCCGCTCGCCTCGGCGGCGGGCGCCGAGATGCTGGCGGCCGGCGGCAACGCCATCGATGCGGCGATCGCCACCCTGTTCACGCTGACTGTGGTCGAGCCGATGATGGTCGGCATCATTGGCGGCGGCATGGCGCATATCCGTCTTGCCGACGGCACGCATCGCTTCATCGATGGCCAAAGCGCAGTCCCGCTCGCGATACGGCCCGACACCTACAGGTCCAAACCGGGTTCGGCGCATGACGTGTTCGACACCGTCGACGACGAAAATCTAAATGGTCCGAAGGCTGTCGCGACCCCCGGCTCACTAAAGGCCTGGTGCGAGACCTTACGCAGGTTCGGCACCATGAGCCTTGCCGACGTCGTGCAGCCCGCGATCAAGCACGCTTCGCGCGGCTATGCAGCGACGCCCTATTTGCACGAATGCATCACGGATAGCGCGCAGGAGATGCTGAAGGACAAGGCGATTTCGGCGATCTATCTGCCCGACGGAAAACCGCTCGCCGCGGGGGCGCGCGTGGTGCAGTCGGAATATGCGGAAACGCTTGCCTATATCGCGCAGCATGGCGAGGCGGCACTGTACGAGGGGGCGCTCGGCGACATCCTGGTCGACTACATGAAGGCGCATGGCGGCTTTATCACGCGAAAAGACCTCGCCTCCTACAAAACGGTCGAGCGCGCGCCGATCCGGGCCGACTACCGCGACTGGGAGATCCTTGGTCCGCCGCCGCCGGCTGCTTCCGGCGTGCACATCGCGCAGATGCTCAATATTCTCGAGGGCTACGACATCGCAGCCAAGGGCTTCGGCACATCGGAGACGATTCACCTGTTGGCCGAAGTGCTGAAGATCGCCTTTGCCGATCGTGCGGCGGCGAGCGGCGATCCCGACTTCATAAACGTGCCGGTCGAGCGGCTGACCTCGAAGGACTATGCCGATGAACGTCGCCGCGCGATCGATATCGCGCGCGCGAAAAAATGGGGCGCGGGCGTCGAGCTGTTCGAAAGCGCGCACACGACCCATATGACGGCAGCGGATGCGATGGGGAATGTGGTCGCGACCACGCAGACCATCAACAATCTGTTCGGGGCGAAAATTCTGATCCCGGGGCTCGGTACCGTGCCGAACAATTACATGAACCTCTATGATCCCCGGCCCGGCCATGCCCTGTCGGTCGCGCCGGGCAAGCGGGTCACCACCTCGATGTCGCCCATGATGGCGCTGCGCAACGGCAAGCTCGTATACGCACTGGGCCTGCCCGGCGGAAAGCGGATTTTCCCGAGCGCGCTACAGGCGCTGATCAATCTGATCGACCATGGCATGGGGCTGCAGGAAGCGGTGGAGGCGCCACGGGTCTGGACCGAAGGCAATGCGCTCGAAGTCGAACAGGCGGTTCCGCAAAGCGTTCGCAAGGATCTCGCGGCGATGGGCCATCATGTTGTGGCGGTGCCGACCGTGGCAGGTGGCATGAATGGGATCCAGTTCCACGACGATGGCATGCTGTCGGGCGCTGCGTGCTGGCGCGCCGACGGCACGCCTATTGGAATCGCCGGAGGCTACGCGCGGGCCGGCGTACGATTTGGGTTGAGCTGACATTGCGCGAAGCGCGATCGAGCAAGGAAAAAGTACCCCTCGTTCGTCGGCGCTCGGCAATCAACCGAAATAAAATGGCTAAAAGTTAACCGGCATCACCTTGATCGGATGCTCGCTCTTGCAGTTAAATCTCCCGCGGACGGCGAAATCCAGGAAGGAAAAAGAGGAAGCCATGAGCTTTGTACGGGTCGCGGCATCAGCCGTCATCTTCACTCTCATGTCGGCGGTTTGCGCGACGGCCAAGCCGATCGTCATCGGCAAAGACACCAATCTGCGCAAGTCGCCCGGGACCACGAGCGAGGTTGTGACCCTGCTGACGACGGGGACGATGGTCGAAATCGGCAAGTGCAGCAACGGCTGGTGCGAGGCCTCGTTCGACGGGAAAGACGGCTACGTCATCGCGCAGAATGTCGGCATGGCGCCTGTGCGCAGGCCGCCGCCGCGCGGATCCGAAATGGTTGAGGAAGTAGACGACTATGCTCCGCCGCCCGGCTATGTCGTTGGCCCACCGGTCTATTACGGCTACGGACCGTATTACGGCTATGGTTATGGCTACGGCTGGGGATACCGGGGCGGCTGGGGTTGGGGACGGCGCTGGTAGCACGCTGCCTTATTTGCGCACGCAGATCACGCGAACCATTGCGGCTTTGGCGTCCGTCGAAGTGCCAGTTGCGTTGACGCCATTGGCTTTGAGGAAATCGCGCACGGTATCGGCCGGCACCAGCGACGCCTGCGACGCGGGCGTGGCGTTGGATGGTCCGGCGATGACGACCGGCTTCAGCAACGCGATGCCGGCGAATTTGCCGTCATCATCGCGCGCGGCAGCGCCGGAAAAGCCGAGCGCGGGGGCCGGCGATAGCGCAAGATCGCTGCCGCTGCCGACTTGCGTCGCCGATGACTTGACACTGCTCACAGCAGCGCCGCCGCCCTGGTTTTGCGGATCGGCAATGCCCGTCAACTCCAAGGTTGATTTTGCGGTACCGTTGACGATGTCGAGCGGTTTCAAACCGCGTGCGCCATAGATGCGCAGCAACGCGAGGCCGTGGTCTTTGTCCTCGGCCGTGCGATCGGCATTGCCGTAACCAGCAATCGTGATCGCCAGGCATCCATCGGTGATCTCGCGATCGGCAATGATCGCGCCATCCTCGCTGACGACAATTCCGGTGCCATAGTCGACGGTCTTGCGCGGCGGTGGCCCCGCGATCTGTGCTCCCGCCGGAAATGGATTGAACGCGCTCGACATCGCGATCACCACCGGCTCGACGGTGTTTTCGGTGGCCTGATCGTACAGGATGGTGAGGATGCGAACCTGGTCGTCCCTGAACGTGCCGCGCACGTAAAATTTCTTCAGGCCCTGCAAACCCGACAACACGAAGAAGTCCGGCTTGACCACCGTGTAGTCGACGGAGCGTCCGGCGGGCTCTTTCTTCTCCCGCTCGGCAAGCTTTGCGGTGGTCGGATTGGCCTCCTTGCGGCGCGCCAGCAGAATCTGGATCGTGCCGCTGGGAGAACTCCATTTCGCGCCGTTGGCGTCGCTGGATTGCTGCGGCACCAGCTTGGCCGGGATGCCGAGCCGCACGCCGCTGCCGGCGTCGGTGACGATCTTCCAGCCGACATTCTCCTGCCGCCGCTTCGCGGTGTCGGCGAGCTCGCCGCGCTCCTGCGGATTGAGGACGCCGGTCGGCTTGCCGCCGCGCTCCTTCTGAAAATCCTTGATCGCAGTTACCATGCGCTCGCTGACGTCGCCGGTGATCGCGCCGTTATACTGGCCGACCCAGGCGAGGTCCGATTGCAGCGCCAGGCGCTCCCCTTGCGCCATCGCATTGGCGGTATCGGCCGGGGTCTGTAAAGCAGGACGGACGGGTGTGGTGGCTACGGGTTTGGCTTTGGCGCCTGCCGTGGGCGGCGGTGTCGTCTGAGCCTGTACGGCGGTCCCCGTCGCCACCAACATCAATGTTGCGGTCAACAACGATCTCATGACAAATCTCAGGCCCCATTGAAGCGTACGCAATTAAGCACATCTGTTTGGTCTGCAACAACGGCGTGGTGGTTCAAGGACCCAGGGACAAGGAAATACCTGATCATGCTGAGCGCCGACGAACTCGAACGCTATGCCCGCCATATCGTGCTGCGCGAGGTCGGTGGCCCCGGTCAGCTCGCGTTGAAGGAAGCCTCTGTGCTGGTGATCGGCGCCGGCGGCCTCGGCGCGCCCGCGCTGATGTATCTCGCCGCGGCCGGCATCGGCCAGCTCGGCGTGGTCGATGACGATATTGTCTCGTTATCCAATCTGCAGCGTCAGATTATTCACACCACGCCTGACATCGGACGGCGCAAGGTCGACAGCGCCGCCGGGCAGATTTACGCGCTCAATCCTCATGTCCGGTTTGAAGCCCACGCGACGCGGCTGGATGCCGGTAATGCGATGGCGCTGATCGGCGGCTATGATCTCGTGCTCGACGGATCCGATAATTTCGAGACCCGCTATCTCGTGTCCGACGCGTGTTTCCTCGCGGCCAAGCCGCTGATCACGGCGGCGCTCGGCATGTTCGATGGATCGCTGACCACGATCCGCGCGCACGAGAAAAATGCCGTCGGCGAATTCAATCCGACCTATCGCTGCCTGTTTCCCGAACCGCCGCCATCAGGCACGGTGCCCGCCTGTGCCGAGGCCGGCGTGATGGGCGCACTGGCCGGCGTATTGGGATCGATGATGGCGCTGGAGGCAATTCGCGAAATCGTTGGTTTCGGCGAAGGCCTGGTCGGACGATTGCTGATGCTGGATGCGCGCGCGATGCGCTTCGAAACCCTGCGTTACCAACGCGATCCCGCAAACCCGCTCAATGGTGATGCACCCGTCATCACCGATTTGAGCGGGCATCGCTAGAGCATGATCCGGAAAAGCGGGAACCGGTTTTCCCTCGCGACAAACGCGAAGCGTTTGCGCGGAGATCATGCTCAAACGAAAGGATAACGTCAGGACGCTTTCGCGGGCTTCTCGCTGTCCATATGGACAAGTTGTGACTCCGGATACCGCGCACCTGCGGCGATGCCGGGCGGGAACGTCTTGGCGAGCGCGGCGAGATGCGCCGGCGTCAATTTTACATCAAGCGCGCCGAGCGCCTCAGTCAGACGGTCGCGGCGTCGCGCACCGACCAGCGGCACGATATCCTTGCCTTGCGCCGCGACCCAGGCGATCGCGACTTGTGCGGTCGATGCGCCGACCTCATCGGCAATCGCCCGCAGCGAATCCACCAGCGCCAGATTTGTGTCGAGATTGCTGCCCTGGAAACGCGGGCTCATTTGCCGGAAATCCTGCGCGCCGGAACGGTCCTTTGACCAGTGTCCGCTGATCAGGCCGCGCGCCAGCACGCCATAAGCGGTGATCCCAATGCCGAGCTCGCGGCAGGTCTTGAGAATGTCGCTCTCGATGCCGCGCGCGATCAGCGAATATTCGATCTGCAGGTCGCAGATCGGATGCACCGCATGTGCCCGGCGGATGGTGTCGGAGCCGACTTCGGAAAGACCGATATGCTTGACGTAGCCGGCCTTCACCATCTCGGCGATGGCGCCAACCGTTTCTTCGATCGGCACCGATGGATCGAGCCGTGCCGGACGATAGATGTCGATATGATCGGCGCCAAGGCGCTGAAGCGAATAAGCGAGGAAGTTTTTTATCGCTGCCGGGCGGCTATCGTAGCCCGACCAGTTCCTGGCGGGATCGCGTAGTGCGCCGAATTTGACGGAGATCTGCACATTGTCGCGGTTACGGCCGGCGAGCGCTTCGCGGATCAGCATTTCATTGTGGCCCATGCCGTAGAAGTCGCCGGTGTCGAGCAGCGTGATTCCGGCATCCAGCGCAGCGTGCACGGTGGCGATGCTCTCGCTGCGGTCGGTCGGACCGTAGAAATCCGACATTCCCATGCAGCCGAGACCGATGGCGGAGACGGTTGGGCCGGTTGAACCGAGTTGACGTTTTTCCATGTGACTTCTCCTCGAAAATGGCTGCGGGCAATCCCGTGCCGATATCGCGACGCTGATATGACGCTTTTCCATTGAGGTGATAAGCTGGACAATCCTGAATAGCTTGTTCATTATATCGAACAATGAGCGATTTCGATCTCCGCGATCTCGACGCCTTTATCGCCGTCGCCCGCACCCGGAATTTCCGGCGTGCGGCGCTCGAGCAGCGGGTCTCGGTCTCAAGCCTCAGCCAGCGTCTGCGCGACATGGAAGAGCGGCTCGGCGTCCGCCTGATGAACCGCACCACCCGCAGCGTCGCGCTGACGGAGGCCGGCGAGTTGTTGCTGGCCCGAGTCGGGCCGGCGATGTGCGATGTCGGTGACGCGCTGGATCAGGTGCGGGGCCTGCGCGACGTGCCTTCAGGGCGGCTGCGCATCAATGCGCCGCCACCGGCGATCGATCTGGTGCTGGCGCCGATGGTCGCGCCGTTCTTGCAGCGATACCCGCAGATTGATCTCGAGATCGTCGCGGAAAGCTCATTCATTGACATCGTCGATGCCGGCTTCGATGCCGGTGTGCGCTATGGCGAACATCTGGCGCAGGACATGATCGCGGTCTCGCTAGGTCCACCGCAACGCTACGTGGTCGTGGCATCGCCGCAATATGTTGCGCGGCATGGCCGCCCGAAACATCCCAGGGACCTGCTCGATCACACCTGCATCCGCACCCGCTTCGGCAGCGGCGTGATGCAGGATTGGGAATTCGAGAAGGCCGGTCGCGCGATCAAGGTGGCGCCGCCCGCAAAACTGGTCGCGACCTATCTCGGCCTGGCGATCAAGGCGGTCTACGACGGCTTGGGGTTCTGGCTGACGTTCGAGGGCTACGTGCGCGAGGCGATCCAGTCCGGCGCGCTGGTCAGTGTGCTCGACGACTGGTGCGCGCCGTTTCCCGGACCGTTTTTGTACTACCCGAGCCGGCGCCAGCTGCCACCGGCGCTCGGTGCATTCATCGCGTTCGTCGCCGAGTGGCGAAAGCAGGAGCGACGAAGAGATAGGGCGCCGTAGCACTCGCGGAAAACCGTCATCGTCCCAGCCTTGAGCCGGGGCCCATAATCACCCGCTTGAGAATTTGTAAAAGGTTGGGGCCGCCGCGCGGCACAACAACACAGATCGGCGGTTACGGGTCTCCGCGTTCGCGGGGACGACCCGTTGAAACAATTTCTCACAACATGCTTGGCAGCACGCGGTCCGGCGGCTTGTGGTTATCGAGGAAGGCGCGGATGTTGATGATCACCTTCTCGCCCATTTCAACGCGGCCTTCGATCGTGGCCGAGCCCATATGCGGCAGCAGTGCCACCTTGCCGGCTCTCGCCAGCCGCACCAGTTTCGGACTGACCGCGGGCTCGTTCTCGAATACGTCAAGGCCGGCGCCGCCGATCTCGCCGGCTTCGATCAGCTTGATCAGGGTATCTTCGTCGATCACTTCGCCGCGTGCGGTGTTGACGATATAGGCGTCCTTGCGGATCAGCTTCAGCCGCCGCGCCGACAGCAGATGAAACGTGGCCGGCGTGTGCGGACAGTTGACCGAGATGATGTCCATCCGCGCCAGCATCTGGTCGAGGCTTTCCCAATAGGTCGCGCCCAGCTCGTCGGCGATGCGCGGCGCGACGGGTCGGCGGTTATGATAGTGAATCTGCAAACCGAAGGCCCGCGCGCGGCGCGCAATGGCCTGGCCGATGCGGCCCATGCCGATGATGCCGAGCCGTTTTCCGCCGATGCGATGGCCGAGCATCCAGGTCGGCGACCAGCCCGGCCAGTTCTTGCCCTCGGTGAGGATCGAGGCGCCTTCGATCAGCCGGCGCGGCACCGCCAGGATCAGCGCCATGGTCATGTCGGCGGTATCTTCGGTCAGGACCTTCGGCGTGTTGGTCACGGTGATGCCGCGCGCATGCGCGGCCACAACATCGATATTGTCGACGCCGTTGCCGAAATTGGCGATCAGTTTCAGTTTGCAGTCGGGCTGCTTGAGCAGCTCTTCGGTGATCTCGTCGGTAACGGTAGGCACCAGCACATCGGCTGACCGGACCGCCTCCGCAATTTGCTCCGGTGTCAAAGGCGTATCGTCGAGATTGAGCCGGGCGTCGAACAGCTCCCGCATGCGGGTCTCGATCGAGTCCGGCAGCTTGCGTGTCACGACGACGAGAGGCTTTTTCTTGACCGACATGTCCTGCTCTTATGAGGTTCGTTCAGACCTCATTAACCCGGTTATTCGACACTGCCGGTGCAGCGCGATCCCGGCGTTTCCGTGGGGTTCCCCGATATTTCCCTTGAATTCCCTGAGGGAAATTCGGCGTCGTCTTGTTGTCCGGCGTTCCGTCCTCTCTAGCAGAAGGCCGGGCCAAGACAAGAACCCCGAAATGAGGGCGCCGAGGGGCGGGCGAGTACAGGGGTTCAAGGGGTCGGCATTCAGCTCGAAGGACTTGAGTTGATATCCCGGCAGGAGACGAGTTGATGTTGGGGCGTTTTTGTTCGGTGGTGGTGCTCGCGGGCGGCTTGCTGGGTGCGTCGGTCAGCTCAGGGTTTTCGGCAAAGGATACAGCCGCCACCACGACCGGCCTGCCGGTTCCGCGCTATGTCAGCCTCAAATCCGATCACGTGAATGTCAGGGCCGGTCCGACCAAGGACAACGACGTCGCCTGGATCTACACCCGTTCGGGTCTGCCGGTCGAAATAACAGCCGAATTCGAGAATTGGCGCCGGGTGCGGGATTCGGAAGGCTCTGAAGGCTGGGTCTATCACTCGCTGCTGTCAGGTCGCCGAACCGCCGTCGTCACGATGAAGCGCAAGGACGAGCTGGCCCCGATCTATGATCACGCCGATCAGGCCAGTGCGGTCGCTGCCCGCCTGCAGGCTGGTGTCGTGGCTCAGGTTAAAAAATGCGCCTCAAGCTGGTGTCACGTCAGCGGTAACGGCTTCGATGGCTGGATCCAGCAAGAACGGCTGTGGGGTGTCTACGCCGACGAGAAGGTGGATTGAGTTTTCGCAATCGTCATGCCCGCAGCTTGTCGCAGGTATCCGTGTCTTAATTTTTCATGCACCAAAAATGGTGATGGCCGGGAGCGCAGACAGGTCTACGCCGTCTGCGCGAGGCAGACGACTAAGCTCGGCCATGATGATCAAAAATAGTGTGAAGTCTCAGCGCTTCTTGCGCAGCCGGACCACCATGTCGACCCGGGCGATTTCGTAGCCTTCGGGGATTTCCGGCATCTTCTGTAACATCAGATGCGGATCCGGAATGTCGACCAGCTCGTGATTGTTTTCGAGATAGAAATGGTGGTGCGTGGACACGTTGGTGTCGAAGTAGGTCTTGGTGCCGTCGACGCTGACCTGACGCAAGAGACCCGCATCGGTAAGCTGGTTGAGGGTGTTGTAGACGGTCGCCAGCGACACCGGAACCTTGGCGAGGGTCGCTTCCTCGTAAAGCATTTCCGCGGTGAGATGGCGCGCGCCCTTGCCGAACAACAGCCAGCCCAGAGCCATGCGTTGACGGGTGGGGCGAAGGCCCGCAGCCTGCAGCATTTCGTTGACGTCGTGCCATGGGCAACCGGTCAGCGCCGGTTGATGCGTCGCACCATGGGCGGCGGGAATGACAGCGTCATCATTCAACATCGAGGCGTCGTCGTTCATTTCCACGTCAGGCACCACGCGCGTTATCTTGGCAATATTCGATCCAATATAAGAAGCAAATGCGTTACATGCAAGTTTTTCGCAACTAGAACGAACCCAAAGGTTAAACGGAACTAGCGGCCGAATGCCGCGATTTACCCCGTCGGGATGCTTTGCCGCCCGGAGAGCCTATGTTAGAGAGCCCGCGGACCCGCCTATGCGATTTTCGCATAGGCGCGCGGCGGTTTGCGGCAAGTTTATCGGGCCTGCGGTATTCGCGCCATGGTGCGGCAATGGGCGCGTTTCCACCGCAAAACGGGTCCAAAAGCGCTCCATCGGGATTTTAAAAGAGGCGAGACAATATGCTCAATCGGCGCGGCGGTTACGAATATGAAGATTTGCTGGCGTGCGGCCGGGGCGAGATGTTTGGCCCCGGCAACGCCCAGTTGCCGCTGCCTCCGATGCTAATGTTTGACCGCATCAGCGAAATTTCCGAGACCGGCGGCGAATATGGCAAGGGCCTGGTCCGTGCCGAACTCGATGTGAAGCCGGATTTATGGTTCTTCGGCTGTCACTTCAAGAATGATCCAGTCATGCCAGGATGTCTCGGTCTCGATGCTCTGTGGCAAATGGTCGGCTTTTATCTGGGCTGGGTCGGCGGCGAGGGCCGCGGCCGGGCGCTCGGCCTCGGTGAATTGAAGCTGGCCGGGCAGGTGCTGCCGAACGTTCGCAAGGTTGTGTACAACATCGACATCAAACGGGTGATGCGATCAAAGCTGGTGTTAGGAATCGCGGATGGGTGGCTTTCCATGGATGGCGAGATTATCTATCGCGCGAAGGATCTGAAGGTCGGACTGTTCAAGCAAGGCACCGCGCCGGCTTGAACCGGATCATCGCAAAACACACACAAACAAACACAAAGCGCAAAGACAGGGCGAGGCGATCATGAGGCGCGTTGTTATCACCGGGATGGGCATTGTCTCATCGATCGGAAACAACACCCAGGAAGTGTTGGCGAGCCTTCATGAGGCGAAGTCAGGAATCACGCGCGCGGATAAATATGCCGAGCTGGGTTTTCGCTCCCAGGTGCAGGGTGCGCCGACGCTAAATCCGGCCGAGATGATCGACCGTCGCGCGATGCGATTTCTGGGCGAGGGTGCTGCCTGGAATCACGTTGCGATGGAGCAGGCGATCCAGGACGCCGGCCTTGAGCCCTCCGAAATTTCCAATATCCGCACCGGCATCATCATGGGTTCGGGCGGCCCGTCGGCGCGCACCATCGTCGAGGCTGCCGATATCACGCGCTCCAAGGGACCGAAGCGGGTCGGACCGTTTGCGGTGCCAAAGGCGATGTCATCGACGGCATCCGCGACGCTTGCGACCTGGTTCAAGATCAAGGGCGTGAACTATTCGATCTCGTCGGCTTGCGCGACGTCGAACCATTGTATTGGCAACGCCTATGAAACGATCCAGATTGGCAAGCAGGATGTCATCTTCGCCGGCGGCTGCGAGGAACTGGACTGGTCGCTGTCGGTTCTGTTCGACGCGATGGGCGCGATGTCGTCGAAATACAATGATACGCCGGCAACCGCGTCCCGTCCCTATGATATCAGCCGCGATGGTTTTGTGATCGCGGGCGGCGCTGGCGTGGTGGTGCTCGAGGAGCTTGAGCATGCCAAGGCACGCGGCGCGCGCATCTATGCCGAAATCGTCGGCTATGGCGCCACCTCTGACGGTTACGACATGGTGGCGCCCTCGGGCGAAGGCGCCGAGCGCTGCATGCGCATGGCGCTGGAGACCGTGAAGACGCCGGTCGACTATATCAACCCGCATGCGACGTCGACGCCGGCCGGCGATCCGCCGGAAATCGAGGCGATCCGCAAGGTATTCGGAGCCGGCGAAAAATGCCCGCCGATTTCCGCGACCAAGGCGCTGACCGGGCATTCGCTTGGCGCCACCGGCGTGCAGGAAGCGATCTACTCGCTATTGATGATGAACAACGGCTTCGTTTGCGAGAGCGCCCACATCACCGAACTCGATCCTGTGTTCGCCGACATGCCGATCGTGCGCAAGCGGATCGATAACGCCAAGTTGGGGACCGTGCTTTCGAATTCCTTCGGATTCGGCGGCACCAACGCCACGCTGGTGTTCAAGCGGCTGGATGCGTGAGATTCGAAGTTGTCATGCCCTGCGAAAGCGGGGCATCCAGTACGCCCGGCCATTTCGGAACTATCGTAACGCTTCGTGTTACTGGATCGTCCGGCCGAGCCGGATGTTGACCGTCAGAGAGATGAGTGGAGCGGACCGACGATGCAGGACCTAATGAAGGGCAAGCGCGGGTTGATCATGGGCGTTGCCAATGATCATTCAATTGCCTGGGGCATTGCCAAGACACTGGCCGCACAGGGCGCCGAACTCGCCTTTACCTATCAGGGCGAGGCGCTGGGCAAGCGGGTCAAGCCGCTGGCGCAGTCACTGAACGTCGATACGGTCTTGCCCTGCGACGTTGAGAATCTCGATAGCGTCGATCAGGTCTTCGATGCGCTGCGGAAGAAATGGGGCCAGCTGGATTTTCTGGTTCACGCAATCGCCTTCTCCGACAAGAATGAGCTGAAGGGGCGTTACGCCGACACCACGCGCGAGAACTTTTCGCGCACCATGCTGATCTCCTGTTTTTCATTCACGGAGCTCGCCAAGCGGGCGGCTGAAATGATGCCGGCTTCCGGCGGCGCGATCATCACGCTGACCTTCGGCGGATCGGTGCGGGTGATGCCGAACTACAACGTGATGGGCGTGGCAAAGGCGGCGCTGGAAGCCTCGGTGCGATATCTCGCGTCCGATTTCGGACCGCGCGGCGTCCGCGTCAATGCGATCTCGGCGGGGCCGATACGCACGCTCGCGGGGTCCGGCATTGGCGATGCGCGCGCGCTGTTCGGGTTTATGCAGAAGCATTCGCCGCTCGGCCGCGGCGTAACGCTGGACGAACTCGGCGGCTCCGCACTGTACCTTTTGTCCGATCTCTCCGGCGGTGTCACCGGCGAAATCCACTACGTGGATTCCGGTTACAACGTCATCTCGATGCCGCGGCCGGAAGAGCTGAAGGCGGAATAGTCGGGATGCTGTCGCATAATTAATGCGTCATGCCCCGCGAAAGCGGGGCGGCATCCAGTACTCTGCGGCTTCCCGATTTTTACACCAATGTCTCTGCAATACCGGATCGGCCGCTTCTCGGGCGACGAAGCTCGTCGATCCTCACCCCGCGGCGAGCTTTTCGGCGCGCTGGAACGCGGGCCGCGCCACGCAGCGCGCGATATAGGCGTCGAATGACGGCCGCGACGGCACCATCTTGAACAGCCGTACCGAAAAATTCAGCGCTGAGCCAATCGCGATATCCGCGGCGGAAAAATTCTCGCCGAGAATCCACGGCCCTTTCGTAAGCGCATTGTCGAGCACATCGAACACCCGCTGCGCGTCGCCCCAGCCCGCGGCCACGGAATTCATCTCGATCTTGGTTGCGATCTGCACCATCGCGGGTTCGATGCAGCCGGGCGCGAAGAACAGCCAGTACAGATATTTCGCGCGCAAGGGATCGCCCAGAGCAGGCGCCAATTTCGCCTCGGGGTAGCGCTCGGCGACATAGGCGCAGATCGCGGCGGCTTCCGCCAGTGCCGCCTCGCCATCCCTGAGCGCCGGCACCTTGCCCATCGGATTGATCGCAAGATATTCGGGCGTCTTCTGTGCGCCGGCGGAGATATCCGTCAGCACCCGCTCGTAAGGCTGCCCGGTTTCTTCCATCAGCCAGAGTGCGGTGAACGAGCGCGAACGCGGCGACCAATAGAGCTGCATCATGGGGCGGATCCTTGTTTCATCCAGCGATAATATTTCATCACGAATCCCGTCATCGGCTCGACCGCTTCCTTCTCAAACACAAAACCCTCGCGCTCGTACCAGCGCCAAGCTTTTTCATTTTCACGCACGCAGCGCAACCAGATTTGATCCGGCATCTGCTGCCGCGCGAAAGCGAGCAGTTTTCGCCCGAGGCTTCGGCCCTGATAGTCCGGCGCCACGAACAACTGGTCGAGATAGCGGTTGGGAATATGCAACGCCAGCATCGCCGCGAGCGTTCCGCCGTCGTCGGCAACATAAAGACTCCAGCCCTTCTCGATCTCGTGCGGGACCCGCGCGCGCAACTGCGCCAGCAAAAACTTGCTGGCCTCCGCGAGCCCCGTCGATACCCAGCTGTTCATCCAGACGCGCGCGACCTCGTCATATTCGTCCGGGCGCGCGGGGCGGATTGTGGGCGGCATAAGATGGATCCTTGGACCGCCCCATGCCCCAGATGCCATTGGAGGATTTCACCCCTCTCCGCTTGCGGTGAGGGCCGAGGCGGGGGCCACTCGATCAATACACCCATCCCGGTCCGCTCGGAAAGAGCCTCCCGCTGCCCCGCGTAAGCGAGGTTTTCCGGCAGATCCTTGCAACGGCCCGACAAAAAAAGCCCCCGCGATTTCTCGCGGGGGCCTGTTCAACTTCAATCGACCGTGTCCGACTTACTCCGCCGCCTGCAAGTGCGGCGTCTTGTGATCATGCAAGTCGAAGCGATCCGCATTCATTACCTTGGTCCACGCCTTGACGAAGTCTTTGGCAAACTTCTCCTTGGCATCCGCGCTTCCATAGACTTCCGCGAGGGCGCGGAGCTGGGAATGCGACCCGAAGATCAGATCGACGCGTGTGCCGGTCCACTTCACCGCCTTCGTCTTGCGGTCGCGACCCTCGTACTCGCCATCGGAGCCAGCCGGCTGCCACTCCGTGCTCATATCGAGCAGGTTCACGAAGAAGTCGTTGGTCAGCGTTTCCGGCTTCTTGGTGAAGACACCGTGCTTCAAGTTGCCGGCATTAGCGCCGAGCACGCGCAGGCCGCCAACCAGCACCGTCATCTCGGGCGCCGTCAGCGTCAGCAATTGCGCCCGATCCACCAGGGCCTCCTCCGGCATCATGAACTGCGGCTTACCGCTGATATAGTTGCGGAAGCCGTCAGCGCGGGGTTCGATCGGTGCGAAGGAAGCGGCGTCGGTTTGCGCCTGCGACGCGTCCATGCGGCCCGGCGTGAACGGCACCGTCACGGTCAGACCGGCATCCTTTGCTGCCTTTTCGATTGCGGCGCTGCCGCCGAGAACGATCAGGTCGGCGAGCGACACTTTCTTGCCGAACTCTTTCTGGATCGCTTCGAGCTTCTGCAGGACCTTCGCCAGCTCGGGCGGATTGTTGACGTGCCAATCCTTCTGCGGGCTCAGGCGAACGCGCGCACCATTGGCACCGCCGCGTTTGTCGGAGCCGCGGAACGTGGAGGCCGATGCCCAGGCGGTCGAGACGAGCTGCGACACGGTGAGACCCGAGGCGAGGATTTTCGACTTCAGCGCGGCGACGTCCTTGTCGTCGATCAGCGGATGATCGACCGCGGGGATCGGGTCCTGCCAGATCAGCGTTTCCTTGGGCACGAGCTTGCCGCGATAGCGCACGATCGGCCCCATGTCGCGGTGCGTGAGCTTGAACCAGGCACGGGCAAAAGCGTTCGCGAACTGGTCCGGATGCTCGTAGAAGCGCCGCGAGATCTTCTCGTAGGCCGGATCGAAGCGCAGCGCGAGGTCCGAGGTCAGCATGGTCGGAACATGCTTCTTCGACTTGTCATACGCGTCGGGAATCGTGGCCTCGGCGCCTTTCGCTGTCCACTGCTGCGCGCCGGCCGGGCTCTTGGTCAGCTCCCATTCGTACTTGAACAGGTTGTCGAAGAAGTGGTTGCTCCACTTTGTCGGTGTTTGCGACCAGGTCACTTCCAGGCCAGCGGTGATGGCGTCGGCGCCGAAGCCGGTGCCGTACTTGCTCTTCCAGCCAAGGCCCTGATCCTCGATCGCCGAGCCTTCCGGCTCGACGCCAATCAGCGATGGATCGCCGGCACCATGGGTCTTGCCGAAAGTGTGACCGCCTGCGATCAGCGCCACGGTTTCTTCATCGTTCATCGCCATGCGGAAGAACGTCTCGCGAATGTCCTTTGCCGATCCGAGCGGATCCGGCTTGCCGCCCGGGCCTTCCGGGTTGACGTAGATCAGGCCCATCTGCACCGCGCCGAGCGGTTCCGCGAGCTGGCGTTCGCCGCTATAGCGTTCGTCGCCGAGCCAGGTGCCTTCGGGACCCCAATAGAGCTCTTCAGGCTCCCATGTATCCGCGCGGCCGCCGGCAAAGCCGAACGTCTTGAAGCCCATCGATTCGAGCGCGACGTTGCCGGTGAGAACAAACAGGTCGGCCCAGGAAAGTTTGCGGCCATATTTCTGCTTGATAGGCCACAGCAGGCGGCGCGCCTTGTCGAGGTTCGCGTTGTCAGGCCAACTGTTGAGCGGCGCGAAGCGCTGCTGACCGGCGCCGGCGCCGCCGCGACCGTCGGTGATGCGGTACGTACCGGCGCTATGCCACGCCATGCGGATGAACAATCCGCCGTAGTGACCGAAGTCGGCTGGCCACCACTCCTGCGAGTTCGTCATCAAGGCATGAAGGTCCTTGATCACCGCGTCGAGGTCGAGGCTCTCGAATTCCTTGGCATAGTCGAAAGCTTCGCCCATCGGATCGGCGGCGGGCGCATTCGTGTGGAGCACGCCGATATCGAGGTGCTCTGGCCACCAGTCGCGGTTCCTGTGTCCGTGGCTGCCGCCTGTGAATGGGCACTTGCCGCTGCTGTCGTCACTTTTTGCGTCCATGTTTCTTCTCCTCGTGTGTTCTGTAATTTTCTTCGAGTTGTTGCGTTGGAAGGTCAGCCATTGCCGTCATCCTTCCGCTGGGTTGTTGATGACAGCCCTTCGGCGACGGCGATAGTTCGCAATCCGAGAAGGCTCTGCGTTTCCAAAGTTGCTGTTTCCGGGGCGTCCGAACGAGCAGGCGGCCAAAAACGGTTTCGCTCTAGCACTAGCTCGTATCGCTACTTTGGAAGATATCTAACATCAGGTCCAGTCGAATTGTCTTGAGCTCTCGATCAGTTTATCTGATCGGGGATGATTACGCTGCGGCAGCTTCGTTACCTCTCCGCGCTCGCCAAGCACGGCCATTTTGGCCGGGCGGCGGAGGCCTGCGCGGTCACGCAACCGGCACTGTCGATGCAGATTCGCGATCTGGAGCGCACACTTGGCGTTGCGGTGGTCGAGCGGCGCCCGGGCGATGTAATCTTAACCGATGTCGGGCGGGAAATAGCCCGACGTGGCGAGGACGTGCTGGCCGCCTCGCGTGATCTGGTCGATTTCGCGAGGCATCGCCGCGGCGTGCTGACGGGGCGGCTGACACTCGGGGTGATCCCTTCGCTTGCGCCCTATTTACTGCCGCGAATTCTGCCTCCGTTGCAAAGCCGGTTCCCGGAATTGCGTCTGGAACTGCGGGAAACCCAAACCAGGCAACTCGTCGAAGACGTCAAGAACGGGACCCTCGATGCCGCGATGCTGGCGCTGCCGGTGGACGAGCCGGATATCAATGCCATCGCTCTGTTTGAAGATCTGTTTCTGCTCGCGGTGCCCGCGGACGATCCGCGCGCGGAGACGATGCGCGTGGCCGCCGAGGACATCGATCAAAGCCGGTTGATCCTGCTTGAAGACGGGCATTGCCTGCGCGATCAGGCGCTGGCGTTTTGTGGGACCGCGCGTGGGCGGGCAGTGGGAGCTGCGGGCACAGCGTTTGGCGCCAGTAGCCTTACAACTGTGATGCAAATGGTCGCCGGCGGCTACGGCGTCACGCTGATCCCACAGATCGCCGCCGACGTCGAACAGCGCGATGACCGGGTGAAATTGCTTCGGCTGAAAAATCCGCAACCCGGCCGCACCATCGGCCTCGTGTTCCGCCGCACCTCGCCGCGCAAGGATGATTTTGCCGCGCTAGGGGATGTGGTGAAGGAAAGCGTGGATCAACCATCCGCGGGGTCATCATTGCGAGCCAGCGGGTCGGTGCAAAGCGCCGCCCGACGACAGGCTCCGCGAGGTAACGCAGAGTCTTGATTGAGAAACTGGATTGCTTCGTCGCTTTGCTCCTCGCAATGACAAAAGGGCAGCTCTTGCTCACGCAAAACAAAAAGGGCGGCTGAAAAGCCGCCCTTCGTTGTTCTTGTCTTGTTGTTCTTGCCTTGGCGAAACCTACTCGCCGGCGGCTTCGCGTGGCGGCGGAGCTTCGGTCTTCTGCTTGGCTTCGAGGTCTTCGCCGGTCGCCTGATCGACGGCCTTCATCGACAGCCGCGTCTTGCCGCGATCGTCGAAGCCGAGCAGCTTGACCTTGACCTTGTCGCCTTCCTTGACGACGTCGGAGGTCTTCTGCACGCGATTGGACGCGAGCTGGCTGATGTGGACCAAGCCGTCCTTGGCGCCGAAGAAGTTCACGAACGCGCCGAACTCCATCACCTTGACCACGGTGCCTTCATAGATCTGGCCGATTTCCGGATCGGACGCGATCGACTTGATCCACTTGATCGCGGCCTTGATCGATTCGCCGTCGGCGGACGCGACCTTCACGGTGCCGTCATCATCGATATTGACCTTGGCGCCGGTCTTCTCGACGATTTCGCGGATCACCTTGCCGCCGGTGCCGATCACTTCGCGGATCTTGTCGGTCGCAATCTTGAAGGTCTCGATGCGCGGCGCGTATTCGCCGAGCTCGGCGCGCGCCGCGGTCAAGGCCTTCGACATCTCACCGAGAATGTGGATGCGCCCGTCCTTAGCTTGGCCGAGTGCGACCTTCATGATCTCTTCGGTGATGCCCTCGATCTTGATGTCCATCTGCAGCGAGGTGATGCCCTGATCGGTGCCGGCGACCTTGAAGTCCATGTCGCCGAGATGATCTTCGTCGCCCAGGATGTCGGACAACACCGCGAAGCGCGAACCCTCGAGAATGAGGCCCATGGCGATGCCCGCCGTCGGCCGCTTCAAGGGAACACCCGCATCCATCAACGCCAGCGAGGCGCCGCAGACCGACGCCATCGAGGACGATCCGTTGGATTCGGTGATTTCCGAGACCACACGCACGGTGTAGGGGAATTCGTGATGCGGCGGCAGCACCGGGTGAATCGCGCGCCAGGCCAGTTTGCCATGGCCGATTTCGCGACGCTTGGTGCCGCCGAGGCGTCCGGTCTCACCGACCGAGTAGGGAGGGAAGTTGTAGTGCAGCAGGAACTGCTCCTTGTAGGTGCCCGACAGCGAGTCGATGTACTGCTCGTCTTCGCCGGTGCCGAGCGTGGTCACCACCATCGCCTGGGTTTCACCGCGGGTGAACAGCGCCGAACCATGCGCGCGGGGCAGCACGCCGACCTCGGCGATGATATTGCGCACGGTCTTTGAATCGCGGCCGTCGATGCGCTTGCCGGTGTCGAGGATGTTCCAGCGAACGATCTTGGCTTCCAGCTCCTTGAACACGCCGGCGATGCGGAGCTTGTCGTATTTCGGCTCCTGACCTTCCGGGAAATAATGCGCCATCACCTTTTCCTTGGCGGCGCCGACGGCGGCATAGCGATCCTGCTTGACCGGGATTGCATAGGCCGCGCGCAGATCCTTCTCGATCAGCCCGAGCATTTCCTTCTCAAGCGCGCTCTCATCGACGATCTTGACGTCGCGCGGCTCCTTCGCGGCCTTTTCGGCCAGCTCGATGATCGCGTTGATGACCGGCTGGAAGTGCCGGTGACCGAACATCACGGCGCCGAGCATGATGTCTTCGTTCAGCTCCTTGGCTTCCGATTCCACCATCAGCACGGCGTCGGCGGTGCCGGCGACGACCAGATCGAGCTGGGTCTCGACCATTTCGTCGAGCGTGGGGTTGAGCACATATTCGTCATTGGCAAAGCCGACGCGGGCGGCGCCGATCGGGCCCTTGAACGGCGCGCCGGAAATGGTCAGCGCCGCGGAGGCTGCGACCAGTGCGAGAATGTCGGGATCGTTCTCCATGTCGTGCGAAAGCACGGTAACGATGACCTGGGTTTCATTGCGCCAGCCATCGACGAACAGCGGGCGGATCGGACGGTCGATCAGACGGGAGACCAGCGTCTCCTTTTCGGTCGGACGGCCTTCGCGCTTGAAGTAACCGCCGGGAATGCGGCCCGCGGCATAGGCCTTCTCCTGGTAGTCGACGGTCAGCGGCAGGAAGTCGACGCCTTCGCGCGGCGTTTTCGCCGCAACGACGGTGGCAAGCACGACGGTCTCGCCATAGGTTGCCATCACGGCGCCGTCGGCCTGACGGGCGATCTTTCCGGTTTCAAGCTTGAGGGGACGTCCACCCCAGTCGATTTCGACTGAATGAGTATTGAACATTGCGATCTTCTTTCATGGGTTCACGAAAGAGGGGACGCCCAAAAACACAAAAACCATGCGCAAGATGGCGAGACGCTGATCTCGATGCGAGGTCAGCATCCGGCGATCCTGCCATGGTTTTTATGCTTCGGATGGCGTCCATCCTTTCGGTAGTACGGGCACCTTGCCCGTTCCGCCCAGCGGCCGGATTGCTGCTGGACGATAGTGCGCATAACCGTTGGCAAAAACCGCAAAGTCCGGTTTTCGGGGTCATACGAAAACGCGCGCAAACAGGCGCGCGTACTTGCAGAATCAGCGACGAATGTTGTGCTTTTCTAGCAACGCCTTGTAACGCGCCTCGTCCTTCTTCTTGATGTAATCGAGAAGGGAGCGACGCGTCGACACGAGCTTCAAAAGGCCACGACGCGAATGGTTGTCCTTCACGTGGGTCTTGAAGTGCCCGGTGAGGTTGTTGATGCGTTCCGACAGGATCGCAACCTGGACCTCGGGCGAGCCGGTGTCGCCGGCCTTGTTGGCATTCGTCTTGATGACTTCCGCTTTGCGTTCGGCGGTAATCGACATCGTCAAATACTTTCGTTGTTGCGAGCCGAACTGGCAGTCAGTCCGGTCAGGTTGAACACGCGCTTGGGGATGAGTTCGCCATTGCCAATTTCGGCGAGGGCCAGAAGCCGGCCTGCCACCGTGACATAGACTGTGCCGCTACTATTGGGCGCATCCCGTCCGCGCAACAAAACGGCCTGGCCCCGATGGAGCCTTGCCGCATCAGCCCGTGTGACGGCCAGTGCCGGGATGTCGTCCAGCGCGGTCTCAACGGGCAAAAGCGCGTCGGCGAGGCTGCCCTCGCCAGACGCGGCTCTATTGCACAAAGCCTCCAATTGTTCCAGCGGAATCATATCGGCCTCGCCGAACGGGCCGACCAGGGTCCGCCGCAGGGCGCAGATATGGCCGTAACAGCCGAGAATTCGGCCGATATCGCGGGCCAGCGCCCGCACATAGGTTCCCTTGCCGCATTCGGCCTCGAACACCGATTTTCCGCTATCTATATGTTCTACAAGGGTTAATTCGTGAATCTCGACCGGCCGCGGCTTCAGCTCCACGGTCTCGCCGTCCCGGGCCAGATCGTAGGCGCGCTCGCCCTGGACCTTGATGGCGGAATATTGCGGCGGGGTCTGTTCGATCTGGCCGGTGAACTTCGGCAGTAATTCCCGGACCGCCTCGGCGGACGGCCTGAGATCGCTGGTCCGGGTTGCCCGTCCTTCCGTGTCATCGGTATCGCGCTCCTCGCCCCACGCCACCGTGAAGCGATAGCGCTTGCGGCCGTCCATCACGAACGGAACGGTCTTGGTGGCCTCGCCCATCGCGATCGGCAGTCCGCCGGAAGCGAGCGGATCGAGTGTGCCGGCGTGCCCGGCGCGCTTGGCCTGGAATAGCCGCTTCACGACCGCGACCGCATGCGTCGATGTCATGCCGATCGGCTTGTCGAGCACGACCCAGCCGTGAACGTCGCGCTTGTCGCGGCGCGGCTGGTTGTTCTGGCGCTGCTGCCTGTCGCGCGGATCGTTATTCGTCCTTCGCGCATCATCGCGATGCCCATCGACAAAAATATTTTTTTCAGGGGCGTTTGTTTCAGTCGTTTGCGCATCGATTCCGCTGTTCGCGGTGGTCACAATCATCACTCGTCGTCCGAATCGGGTGCGAGGTCTCTTTGCACCGCAGGTGTTCGCAGTAATTTCTCTATTCGTTCCGCTTCATCGAATCGCTCATCGACACGAAAGCGAATGTCAGGAGCAAATTTTAAGTTAACGCGGTGCGCGATCTCGCCGCGCAGGAATTTCTTGTTGCGCTCCAGGGCCGCGATCACGGCATCGGTGTCGCGTCCGCCGAGCGGCATCACATAGATGGTCGCAAGCTTCAGATCCGGGGACATCCGCACTTCGGGCACGGTGATGATATGGCCCTCGAGATCCGGATCATGCACGCTGCCCTGCGACAGAATATCCGCAATCGCGTGACGCACGGTCTCACCGACGCGCAACTGACGCTGCGAGCCGCCGGAGGCGGAATTCTTTTTCTGGTGCTGGCGAGGCATTCTCGTCTCTCAAAACCGTCATGCCCGCGCTCGTCGCGGGCACCAACGTCTTTCTCTGGGAATCAAAGGCGTGGATGGCCGGAACAAGTCCGGCCATGACACTGCATTTTCAGTTAATAAAAATCCGCGCTTCGTAGGATTTGGACTTACAGAGAGCGCTGGATCGTCTCCACGCGATAACACTCGATGATGTCGCCGGCGCGCATGTCGCCGTAGTTCTCGAACGCCATGCCGCATTCCTGGCCGGCGGCCACTTCCTTCACTTCGTCCTTGAAGCGCTTCAGCGTTGACAGCTTGCCTTCGTGCACCACGACGTTGTCGCGGATCAGGCGAACATTGGCGCCGCGCTCCACGGTGCCGTCGGTGACGCGGCAGCCTGCAACCTTGCCGACCTTGGAAATGTTGAACACTTCCAGGATCTGGGCATTGCCGAGCATGGTTTCGCGCAGCGTCGGTGCCAGCAGGCCGGACATCGCTTTTTTGATGTCGTCCACGAGATCGTAGATGATGTTGTAGTAACGGATCTCGATGCCGTTGCGCTTGGCGGCGGCGGCGGCCTCCTTATTGGCGCGCACGGAAAAGCCGATGATGGCGGCGTTGAAGCCTTCGGCCAGCGTCACGTCGGATTCCGAAATGCCGCCGACACCGGCATGCAGGATGCGTGCGGCGACCTCGTCGGTGCCGAGCTTTTCCAGCGAGCCGAGGATGGCTTCGAGCGAACCTTGCACGTCGGCCTTGACGACCAGCGGGAATTCCTTGCGGCCCGAAGTCTTGAGCTGCGACATCATCTGCTCAAGCGAACCGCGCATGCCGGAAATGCTGGCGGCGGCGTTCTCGCGCTTCTGGTGGGCGCGATAGCTCGTGACCTGACGGGCGCGGGCCTCGTTCTCGACCACGGCCAGGCGATCGCCGGCTTCCGGCGGTCCGTTGAAACCAAGCACTTCGACCGGCACCGATGGTCCGGCCTCGTCGATGGTTTCACCCTGGTCGGAAATCAATGCGCGGACGCGGCCCATTTCGGCGCCGGCCACGATGATGTCGCCCACACGCAGCGTTCCGCGTTGCACCAGCACGGTCGCGACCGGACCACGGCCGCGATCGAGCTTGGCTTCGATCACGGTGCCCTCGGCGGGACGTTCCGCATTGGTCTTGAGGTCGAGAATTTCGGCCTGCAATGCGATCATCTCGAGCAGCTTGTCGAGATTGGTCTTGTTCTTGGCAGAGACCTCGACATCGACGACGTCGCCGCCGAGTGACTCGACCTGCACTTCATACTGCAGCAGTTCGGTGCGCACGCGCTCGGGCTTGGCATCCTGCTTGTCGATCTTGTTGATCGCCACGATCATCGGAACCTTGGCCGCCTTGGCGTGATTGATCGCTTCCACCGTCTGCGGCATGACGCCGTCATCGGCCGCGACCACCAGCACCACGATGTCGGTGACCTTGGCGCCGCGGGCGCGCATCGCGGTGAACGCGGCGTGGCCGGGGGTGTCGATGAAGGTGATCATCTTGCCGCTCTCCGGCGACTTCACCTGATAGGCGCCGATATGCTGGGTGATGCCGCCGGCTTCACCGGAGACCACGTTGGCATGGCGCAGTGCGTCGAGCAGCGAGGTCTTGCCGTGGTCGACGTGACCCATCACGGTTACGACCGGCGAGCGCGGCTCGGTATCGGTCGAATCGTCGACGATGTCGAACAGGCCTTCTTCAACGTCCGACGCGGCGACGCGCTTGACGGTGTGGCCCATTTCCTCGGCGATGAGCTGCGCGGTATCGGCATCGATCACGTCGGTGATCTTGTGCATCGCCCCCTGCTTCATCAGCAGCCGGATCACGTCGACCGCGCGCTCGGACATGCGGTTGGCGAGTTCCTGGATGTTGATGGCTTCCGGGATGATGACTTCGCGCGTGAGTTTTTCCTTGGGTTCGTTCGACGCATGACCCTTCAGGCGCTGGGTGCGGCGGCGGAACGACGCAATCGATCGCTCGCGCACGTCGTCGGCGTTGAGCGCCGTGACCAGGGTCAGGCGGCCGCGCTGCTTTTGCGGCGCCGGCTTGGCAGTGGTTTTGGGAGCTGCCACGGGACGGGCAACGCCGCCGGGGCCGCGACGGATCTGACGCGGGCCTTCATCCTCGTCGGAGCCGTCGGCTGCGACGCCGGGCGCACGCACCGGTGCAACCGGGGCACGTGCCGTGGTAGCAGCGGCAGCGGTGGTGGTGGTAGCCGCGGCCTTGGCCTCAGCCTCGCCAAAACGCTTCTTGGCTTCGAGCTCTGACTTGCGCTTGGCTTCCTCATCCTGCCGATGGCGTTCTTCCTCGGCCTTGCGGCGGGCTTCCGCGGCTTCGCGCTCGGCCTGTTCGATGCCTTCCTTGCTGCTGCGGCGTTTGGCTTCTTCCTCCGCGAGCCGTCGTTCTTCAATGTCGCGGATTTTGGCGTCAGCCAATGCACTGGCGCGCGCGGAACGCTCGTCCTCGGTCAGCGTGCGCAGCACCACACCCGAATTGCTGCGCGGCGCGGCGGGCGCCGTCGCAGCAGGACGGGCAAGCGGCGGCTTGGCGGGCGCCGCAACCTTGGCTACGACCGGTTCGGGCGCGCTGGGGGCCTCGGTCGCGGGTCCATCGCCGCCAAGGCGGCGCTTGCCACGCTTTTCAACCACCACCTGCTTGGTGCGGCCATGGCTGAAGCTCTGGCGCACGGTGCCCGTCTCGACGCGCGGCTTGAGCGTCAAGGTCTTGGTCGGGACACTTAGTGTCTTGTCGCCAGGAGTTTTCGTATCAACCATTCACTCGTCCTAATCTCGTTGCGGTGTGCGTTTCCGCACCGTCATTGAAGTAAGTCGTCAGTCAGAATTTCGGGCCGCGGTGCCGGCGGTCTTGTCATCGTCAGCCATCCGGTATCGGACCAGGATCTGGCTGCGCGACAGGAACGTTTTGCTCGCCGGGCCCGCGAGCAGCGCAGCATGTATCACATTTGACCGGCCCAGTGCCAAATCCAATTGTTCCGATGTCAGCGCGGTGACGATCGAAAATTCGCTCGATTCATCGTTAATCCGGGCATTTTGCCTGACAAGAGCGTCCAATTTCCGGATTCCGTCGGCCGCGCCGTCGGAGGCGTGGATCAGGGCCCGGACCTGGATTGGGGCCTGACGCTGGCCCAGCGCGCCCTCGACCTTGCTGAAGCCGGATACGACCTGCCCCGCCTTGGCAGCCATGGCGAGCGCGTCGATCGCACTGCGTACCAGCAGGGTCTCGGTATCCGCCGCCAGCGTCGCCGTGACGCGGAGGTTGCGCTTGAAACCTTTGTTAAATTGGTTACGGCGGACGGCTTCCGCAACCGCCCGACGCGAGGCCGAAACCCACAGGCCCCGGCCGGGAAGCTTGCGTTTCAGGTCCGGCACCACCTCGCCGGAAGGCGAAACCACAAACCGGATCAGCTCGTCAATCGGCCGCACCTGCCGCGTGACCGCGCACATCCGCATCGTCGCGGACCTATCGGTCCGCGGTCCGTTGTCGAGATCGAGGTCGGCGACAGCAAGCATGTGCGTGACGTCTGTTCCATCTTTGCGCGTGTTCTAGCGGAACATGCGCGTTACGCCGGCTGGCCTTCGGGGGCCTCGGCCGGTTCGGTCTTCTTGAGATCGGCCTCCGTGATCCAGCCGGCGATAACCCGCGCCTGCATGATCATGGCTTCCGCGTCTTCCCGCGACATCTCGATGCCGTCGAGGAAGCCGGCATGCTTGGTCGGCTCACTGCCTTCCTTGCGTTCGGTCCAGCCAACCAGATCGTCGGTGGCGCAACCGGCCAGATCCTCGACGGTCTTGATGTCGTTCTCGCCAAATTTCACCAGCATTTTCGAGGTCACGCCGGGCACTGTTTTCAGAGCGTCTTCCACGCCAAGTTCCTTACGTTTGTTTTCCAGCTCGGTCTCGAGCTGTTCCAGATATTCCTTGGCCCGAGTCTGCAACTCGTTGGCCGTTTCGTCGTCAAAACCTTCGATGCCGGCCAATTCCCTGACATCGACCAGCGCCAATTCCTCCACCGAAGTGAAGCCTTCCGACGCCAGCAACTGACCGACGACCTCGTCGACGTTGAGCGCTTCCATGAACACCCGCGTCGAATTTTCGAAATCGGCCTGCCGGCGCTCGGATTCTTCCTGCTCGGTGAGAATGTCGATGTCCCAACCGGTCAGCTGCGAGGCGAGCCGCACGTTCTGTCCACGCCGTCCGATCGCCAGCGATAATTGGTTATTGGTGTCGGGAACCACAACTTCGATCCGCTCGCGATCTTCGTCGATCACGACCTTGGCGACTTCGGCCGGCGCCAGCGCGTTGACGACGAAGGTCGCGATATCGGGCGACCACGGGATGATGTCGATCTTCTCGCCCTGCAATTCATTGACCACGGCCTGCACGCGCGAACCGCGCATGCCGACGCAGGCGCCGACCGGATCCACCGACGAATCCCTTGAAATCACGCCGATTTTCGCACGCGATCCGGGATCGCGGGCGACCGCCTTGATCTCGACGATGCCGTCATAGATTTCCGGCACTTCCTGCGCGAACAGCTTCGCCATGAATTGCGGGTGGGTGCGGGACAGGAAAATCTGCGGTCCCCGGGTCTCGCGCCGTACGTCGAAAATATAGGCGCGGACACGGTCGCCGTTGCGGAATACCTCGCGCGGCAACATCTCGTCGCGGCGCACGATGGCTTCGCCGCGGCCGAGATCGACAATGACGCTGCCATATTCGACACGCTTGACTATGCCATTGACGATATCGCCGATGCGGTCCTTGAATTCCTGATATTGCCGGTCGCGTTCGGCCTCGCGCACTTTTTGCACGATGACCTGCTTGGCGGATTGGGCAGCGATGCGGCCATATTCCAGCGGCGGCAGGGTATCGGCGATGGTGTCGCCGACCTGGGCGCCCGGATTGGCGCGTTGCGCGTCGGCCAGCGAGATCTGGTTCGATGAATTCTCGACCACGTCGACCACCAGCATGTGGCGCGACAGCCGCAGCTCGCCCTTCTTGGCGTCGATCTCGGCGTGAACGTCGGTCTCGCTGCCGTAACGAGCCCGCGCCGCCTTGGCGATGGCATCTTCCATCGCCGCGATCACGATACCGCGGTCGATCGACTTCTCGCGGGCAACCGCGTCTGCGATCTGCAGCAGTTCGAGTTTGTTGGCACTGACTGCCATGGCTCAGTCTCCTTCAGTGGGATCGATGTCGCCCCTGCGCAGTCTCTCTGCGGCGAGGCGGTGTTCCTTGGTATTCTTCGGCGCGCTTTTGTCGCCGCTTTTAGACTTCAATTTCGGCTTCGGTTTGTTGCTTTTCGCCGGATCGCTTTTTCGCGCATGCGGTGGCGGCGGCGGTTCGAGCCCGAGATTCTGCCGCAGCTCGCGTTCCGCGGCCTTGCCGCGTCGCATCGATTCCGCGATCAGCTCGTCGGTCAGAACCAGTCTCGCATCCGCGATATCTTCCATCACGAGCAAGGCATCGGCATCTTCGCCCGCGCGTATGTCATCACGATGTATCCGCACCGCATCGCCCTCGACGCCTTGAAGCGTACCGCGGAACCGCTTGCGGCCCTGACTGGCCACCGCCATCTCGATCTTCACGAGATGGCCGGCATAGCGCTCGAAATCGGAACGGCGCACCAGCGGCCGGTCGATCCCGGGCGAAGAAATCTCCAGCCGGTAGGCGCGGTCAATCGGATCGGCGATGTCGAGCACCGGCGACAGCGCCTTTGAAATCGCTTCGCAGTCCTCGATCTGCATCGATCCGTCGGGCCGTTCGGCCATGATCTGCACCGTGCAGCCCGCCTCTCCCGATATCTTGATCCGTACCAGCCGGTAGCCCATGCCCTGCAACACCGGGCCGGCCACAGCCGACACTCGCGCCGCCGCGCCCGGCTCGACAACAAGCCGTGGCTCGGCGAGCAGGTCGACATCCGGAGAAACAGCGGTCGGATCGGTCATGTCCAGGGTCAAAATAGGTCTAACTTGGGCTGTCTGGTTTGTGTTCGGTTAAGGCTGCGCCTGAAGTGCGTCGGGTCGGCCACCTGAGCCGCCGGGCGCCCGTTATCTGCGTCTGGTGCGTTCAGGTAATAAAAAAGAGCGGGTCCCGGGGGGCCCACTCTCAATACGCGATCGTATGAGAACCATAAGTTGCCGCTGATATAGCGGTTTTTGTGTTATCCGGCAAGGCCCGCGAGGCCTGACGGCGCGATTTTGCCGGATCGTTCGGATGCGGTTTGGGAACCTAACCCTTCCTTCACGAAGCGAACCTAGATTGCCGAAAACCCGCTTTGGCGTGCTGATTGCGGAGTTCCAGTGCCCGTTGCAACGGGCAGGAGGAACTTCGGGAAAGCCCCCGGGCGGTGGTTTTGAGTAGGTTTGATGGTAGCCGCTTCTTTGCTGATCCCCGGACTTGATGAGATCGTCAAGGACGGCGATCCCAAACGTCGAACCGAGGCAGCCCGGCGGATCGCCGAGCTGTTCCTTTTGGGAGCGGCGAATTTCCGGCCCGATCACGTCGATCTGTTCGACGGCGTCTTGCTTGATCTCGTTCCCCACACCGAGCTTGCTGCGCGCGCCGATCTCGCCGAGCGATTGTCGGTTCTCGCCAACGCGCCGCGCGGATTGGTCGGGCAGCTCGCGCGTGAGGATGAGATCGCGATCGCGGGACCGCTGTTGCGCCGGTCACCTGTCATCGACGAAGCGGCGCTGATCGAGATCGCGCGCGTCAAGGGCCAGGGGCATCTGCTGGCGATGTCCGAGCGTTCGACGCTCTCCTGCGACCTGACCGACGTCATCGTGCACCGTGGCGACCGCGACGTCGTCAGGCGTGCCGCCGGCAATGCGGGAGCGCTGTTTTCGCAAACCGGATATTCGGCGCTGATCAAGCGCGCCAGCCATGACGGTATTCTGACGCTCGCGGTCGGCCAGCGGGATGATCTTTCGGCATTACAGTTGAAAGATCTTCTGGCGGGATCGGTCGACCTCGTTCGCCAGCGCCTGCTTGCCGCGGCCAAGCCCGGGAGACAGGCCGCGATCAAGCGGGCCATGAGCGAAATTTCCGACATTGTCGAGCCGGTCGAGGGCGGCCGCAACTTCGCGCCGGCGCAACGCACCATCCTCGCGCTCCATAATGCAGGTGAGCTGAACGAAGCCGCGTTGCTGGGTTTTGCCAAGAGCCACAAATACGAGGAATCAATCGCCGCGCTTTCGGCGATGTCGGCGGTGAAGATCGCAACGCTCGATCGCCTGATCTCGGGCGATCGCTACGATCCGATCCTGATCGTGGGCAAGACGATCGACCTTGAATGGGCTACCGTGCGCGCGTTGATCCTGCTTCGGCTGGGTCCAAGCCGGGTGCCATCTCCGGCGGATATCGAGGGCGCGCGCCTGAATTTCACGCGCCTGATGCCGTCGACCGCCGAGCGCGTCGTCGGTTTCTGGCAGACCCGTCAATCGGCATGAGGGTTGTCTAGGTGGTGTGGACTCTAAGGATTCCCTTTTAGGAGCAAATCAGATTCAAGGCTTCTTTTTGGGAGGCGGCCTTGGGTGTGATGGATCGGTTGGTTTTGAGCGATGCGGCTTGGGAGCGGATGGCGCCTCTGATTATAGGTCGGCCTGACCAGAAAGGCTCCACCGGGCGCGACAACCGGATGTTCGTGGAAGGTGTGCTGTGGATCGTGCGGACGGGCTCTCCCTGGCGTGATCTTCCGGAAGCGTTCGGGGATTGGAACAGCGTGTTCCGGCGCTTCAGTCGATGGAGCATCAAGGGTGTTTGGTGGCGGATCTTCGAGGCGATGTCCGACGACCCGGATTTCGAATATCTGATCGTCGATTCCACCGTCGTCCGGGCGCATCAGCACGCTGCCGGGGCGAAAAAAGGGGGTCTGAAGATCAGGCGCTTGGCCGCTCGCGCGGCGGCCTGAGCACCAAGATACATCTGGCCGTTCGCGGCCTGGGATGTCCGGTGCGCTTCACGCTTACCGCAGGTCAGAAGGGCGATGCACCGCAAGCCGCCGCATTGATCGAGGGATTGCCCGCCGAGATCGTTATGGCCGATACAGCCTATGACGCCGATCATTTGCGCGAAGCCATCGCCGCCAAGGGAGCGCTCGCCGTCATCCCCAACAACCCGTCACGCGCGCTCAAATATCCGCTCGACAAACATCTCTATGCCCAGCGCCATCTTGTCGAATGCTGCTTCTCCAAGCTCAAGCAATTCCGCCGCGTCGCCACCCGCTTCGAAAAGACCGCTCGAAATTACCTTGCCGTCATCACTCTCGCAGCCATCATCTTATGGATGCGATAAGTGTCCACACCACCTAGAGCCTTTCGGTTCTGATTGAATCAGAACCGAGGCTCTAACCTTCAATTTGACGCGTTTTCTTCACGCGAACCGGCGTCCACTTCGCTCGAAAACGCTCTAGCTGATTTTCCGAAATCGCAGATACGCGGCCGTGCGGCCTTCGCGTTCGGCTTTGTGGCCATATCGCGTCATCGTGTAATCGGCCCATGGCAGACGCCAGTCGGACGCCCGCTCTGCGGTCCAGATGAAATCCGCAGAGCGCGTGAGATGCGCCAGCGTCCACGCGCAATACTCTGCGATATCGCTGACAAAACGGAATTCGCCGTGCGGCCTCAGGATGCGCGCCATCGCAGCGACGGTTGCATCCTGCACGAAGCGCCGCTTCCAGTGCCGCCGCTTCGGCCACGGATCGGGATGGATCAGATCGATCCGCGCCAGCGCATGCGGCGGCGCCCAGGCCAGCAATTCGGCGGCGTCGCCGGCGAACAGCCTGATATTGCCGATATTGCGGGTTTCGATCTGCGCCAGGATTTTCGCCATGCCGTTGACATAGGGCTCGCAGCCGATGAATCCGAGATTCGGAAAGGCAAGCGCCTCGGCGACCAGATGTTCTCCGCCGCCGAATCCGATTTCAAGCCTGACGTCATCGACACCCCGGTCGAACAGGCCGGCAAGGTCGGCCGGGCTGGGGCCGCTGATGTCGAGCGCGAGCCGCGGCAGCAAATGCTCGATCAGGTCGGCCTGATGGAGACGGAGCTTATGGCCCTTGCGGCGGCCGAAAAACGAACCGTGCGTATGGATGGCGTCGTCGGCGGACGATGCGTCGCGATTTCCGGGATCGCGGCTGGCACTGTTCATCGCAGCGTCTGAAACAGCCGATGCAACAACCGCGCCCTCGGTTCGATCGAGGAGATGTACATCTGCTCGTAATGGGTATGCGCGCCCTGGCCGTCGACCCCGAGACCATCCAGCGTCGCGGTGTGGGGCGCGGTGAAATTGCCGTCGGAGCCGCCGCCGGTCGAGGTATCGATCAGATCGAATCCGAGTTCGGCGGCGAGCGTTTTGGCGTGCTCGTAGAGAGCCGCGCCGGCGTTACCCTTCTCGTAAGGCGGCCGGTTCAAATTGCCGACCACTTTGACGCTCACGCCGTCGGTTTGCGATTTCAGGTTCAGGATTCTGGGAACGAGTTCTTCGGCGTCCGCCATGGTCGGAACGCGCATGTCGACTTCCGCATAAGCCTCCTCCGCAATCACATTCGGCCGCGTGCCGCCTCTGACGACACCGACATTGACGGTCACGCCGCGCTTGAAGTCGTTCATCGCTTCCAGCGTCTGAATGACATTGGCGAGCTCGCGGATGGCGCTGCGGCCATCCTCGGGCCGTGAGCCGGCATGAGCGGGAACGCCTTTGATGAAGATCTCAAAGCGCGCGACGCCCTTGCGCCCGGTGACGATTTTTCCACCGTCGCGGGCAGGCTCCGTGACCAGCACATATTTTGCCTTGCGGCCCTCGGCCTCGATGAGCGCGCGTGACGTCAGACTGCCGATCTCTTCATCGGAGACGTAAAGCTGGGTGATGCCGAGCGGCGAACGTTTGGCGCTCGCACAAACCTGCCGGAACGCATGATAGGCGAGATAGGCTCCGCCCTTCATGTCGTAGATGCCCGGCCCGAAAGCACTGTCGCCTTCGATCCGAAACGGCAGCCGTTCGATGAATCCGATCGGGTGCACCGTATCGATATGGCTCAGCACCAGAACGCCCGGCTCATTTTGCCCCCATGACGAGCGCGCCACGAGATGGTCGCCGCAACCATCGCGTCCCGCCACGCGCTCGATGGTGGCAGGCAGATCGCGATAGCCGTCCGCTACGATGGTCGCGAGCTTGTTGACCTGCTCGGGAGCCTCCGTCGGCGTTTCGATCTCGACCCAGCGGCGGATGCCGTCGAGGATGAGTTTGGGATCGAAGGGATTGGGAGGGGAAGCAATCATCGGCAGGCCGCTGTCTTCGGAGAGTTTTGGTCCGTTGTCATGCGCTCGCGACCGCAACTGCGTCAATGGCGCGGCGAAATGACGGTTTGTATCAGCGCTTGTCGGGCCCTTCGCGCGCGGCGATCTGCTCGACCATGTCGACAATGCTGCGCCGGAGCTTGGCATCGGTGATGCGGGTAAAGGCGCGGGTCAAGGCGAGGCCTTCGGAGGTGGCCAGGAAATCGGAAATATAACTCGGCGAGGCGCCTTCGCCGAAGCCCTCAGCGCTCGCGGTGCCGCTGGGGCCTCCCTCGAACAAAAACGATACCGGTACCTGAAGTATTTCGGAGATCTGTTGAATGCGGCTGGCGCCAACCCGGTTGGTGCCTTTCTCGTATTTTTGCACCTGCTGGAAGGTTAGTCCCAATGCTTCGCCGAGCTTTTCCTGGCTCATGCCCAGCATGATACGGCGCATGCGCACGCGACTGCCGACATATTTGTCAACAGGGTTGGGCGCTTTGGTCGACATCGCTAACACTCCTTGGATCAAGCCAGGGTTGAGGCAACACGAAATGGATCAGGCCTTGGGAAGACTGGGCGCCGTCAAATTCTGTGCGGCGCGCCGGGGAGAAATACAGCCAATTTAACTTAATTGACTGAATCTATTCTCCATTACTGTGGCCAGATTGCGAATGGTATTTTTGCTGTCAACGGGCAGAGTGCAGCGCGGCAGTATTTTCGGCTGGCATCCAAAACGAAAAATGAAGATGCACGCGTCAGGAAGTGCGCTTCGCAACACGCCGCCGGATGACGAAAATAAAGCCGGCGGCAACGAAGATCGCGGCGGGAATGTCGCCAACGCGTGCGTAAATCGTCGGTGGAATCGCGGACGGCAGGCTGGAATCGAGCACGCCTTCGAGGCCGAGGCCGAGCCGCGCGACAATTCGGCCCATTGGGTCGATTACGGCGGAAATGCCGGTGTTGGCTGCACGCACCACGGGCAATCCTTCCTCGATCGCGCGCAGGCGTACCTGCTGCAAATGCTGATAGGGGCCGGTCGAGATTCCAAACCAGCCGTCATTGGTCAGGTTGACGATCCAGCCCGGCCGATCGCCGCGTTCGGCAACGTCGCCGGGAAAGATGGCCTCATAACAGATCAGAGGTAGCGCGCGGGGCGCATGCGGGATGTCCAGCGTGCGGCGGCGCGTGCCCGGAATGAATCCGCCCTGAACCTTGGTCAGTTGCTCGAAGCCGAGCTTTTCCATCCAGTCCTGGAACGGCAGATATTCGCCGAACGGCACCAGATGCAGCTTGTCGTAGACCGACAGCACGCTGCCGTCGTGATCGATGACGTAGATGGAATTATAGGCGCGCGTGATCTTGACGCCGGGCGGCAGATCGGGCGCGCGCACTGCGCCCGTGATCAGCACCGTGCCCTTGGGCAAGAGATCGGCAATCTCAGCCATCGCATCGGCCTCGCGCGTCAGAAAAAACGGAAATGCCGATTCCGGCCAGATCAGCACGTTGACGTCATGCACGCCGGTGGATTGCGGTCCGGACGCACGATCGGACAGCGCCAGATATTTCTGCATCACCGCGGCCTTGGCGGAATAGTTGAAACGTTCATCCTGCTGCAGGTTGGGCTGCATGATCCGCAGCTTGAGGTTGGCGACCAGTGTGGTCGGCCGCAGCGTCAAGCGGACGATGCCGAAAATTCCCATGGCGGCGAGCAACGCCAGCGCGATCGCCGGTGCAATCCATGGTTTTCGTCCGCGCGAAGTCCCGTCGATCAGCACGGCCGGGCTTGCGAAGATCGCGACGCTCAGAAATGTCAGGCCCCACAGGCCGATCAGCGATCCCGTCTGCGCCAGCGCCAGCGGCTCGGTTAGTGCGTAGCCGAACGTATTCCATGGAAAGCCCGTCAGCACATGGCCGCGCAGCCATTCGCTCAGCGTCAGCGTCGCCGCAAGCGCGATCACGCGCGAAGCGTCCCGGGTCCAGATCGCGCGCGCCAGACCGAACCCGAAGGCGGTGAACAACGCGAGATAGGCGGGCAGGCCCAATACGGCGAACGGCATCAGCCACGCGAAGGTCGAGGCATCGACCAGGAAGGCGTAGCCGATCCAGTACAGACCCGGCACGAAATAGCCGAGGCCGAACCACCAGCCGGCCATCGCGGCCGCCGGTACGCCGCGCCAGCGTCCGGCGCCGGCACCGTCGATCAGCCAGACCATCACCGGGAGGGTCAGAAACAGAATCGGCCATGCGTTGAACGGCGCCATCGCGAGCGCCGACAGCGCCCCTGCGATCAGCGCGATGGCGGCGCGCTTCCAGCCCCATGCCAGGATGATCGCCAGGCCGGCCGAGCGAAGTTTATTTGGTTGTGTCACTGCGAGCCGGCTCCATCGCCGGGCGGCGGGGCGGTATTGTCATTGGCCTGTGCAGGGCCCGGCTCCGGCGTGGTTTCGCGGCGACGGGTTTCGCGCTGCGTCCGCGGCGCGGGACGCTCCTTGCGCAGGCGGATGCGCAGGCGCTTGACGCGTCGCGGATCGGCGTCGAGCACCTCGATTTCGTATTGGCCCGGACCGGAAATGACCTCGCCGCGCACCGGCAGCCGGCCGACATGGCTGACGAGATAGCCGCCCAGCGTTTCGACTTCCTCGCCGGCTTCGCCGGTAACGAAATCCTCGCCGATCACGGAGCGGACATCGTCGAGGCTGGCGCGCGCGTCGGCGATGAATGAATTGTCCGCCTGTCGCACGATCGATGGTGGTTCGTCGCTGTCATGCTCGTCGTCGATCTCACCGACGATCTGTTCAACGATGTCCTCAATCGACACCAAACCATCGGTTCCGCCATACTCGTCGACCACCAGCGCGAGATGGATGCGCGAGGCCTGCATTTGCGCCAACAGGTCGATCGCCCGCATTGACGGCGGCACGTAGAGCAGCTTGCGGATGATATGGGCGTCCGTGAGCGGCAACGCGAGGTCGACTGTGCGCAGATCGAGCCCGGCTGGAAAAGGCTTCTTGCGCCGGGCCTTGCCGGTGTCCGAGACGCGCGCGCGCGCGGTCATGAACGCCAGCAGATCGCGAATGTGAACGATGCCTTCGGGATCGTCGAGTGTCTCGTTGTAGACCACCAGACGCGAATGCGCCGCGCTCTCGAACAGGCTCATCAATTCGCCAAGCGGAATGTCGCGCTTGACCGCGACGATATCGGCGCGGTGGATCATGACGTCGGCGATGCGACGCTCATGCAGGCCGAGGATATTGCGCAGCATGGTGCGCTCGACCGCCGAAAAGCCGACGTCATCGGGCGTGCTCGCATCGAGCACGACTTGCAGGTCATCGCGAACCGACCCCGCCTTCCAGCCGAACAGCGTACGAATCGCACGGATCAGCCAGCTGTCGGCGGTGGGACGCATGACTTCGCCGTCCTGCACCACGGCCGGCAGGTTGCGCGTGTTGCGCGGATTGTCATGGGTCGGTTCGGAATCCGCCATCTCAGTCCATCCGCTCCCGGTCCGTATATGGATCGGGAATGCCGAGTTGCGCGAGAATCTTCGACTCGAGGGTCTCCATGATTTCGGCGTCGCCGTCGTTTTCGTGATCATAGCCGATCAAATGCAGGAAGCCGTGCACCGCCAAATGGCTCAGATGATGATCGAACGGCTTTTGTTCGTCATTGGCCTCCTTGCACATCGTCTCATAGGCGATGGCGATGTCGCCGAGCATGCGCGGCGCGTCGTCGGGGCCGCTCGGGCCGGTTGGCTGCAGGGCGGGAAACGACAGCACGTTGGTCGGCTTGTCGATGCCGCGCCAGTTGCTGTTGAGCGTGCGAATGCCGGCATCGTCGGTCAGCATGACCGCGAGCTCGGCTTCGCCAGTATCGGCGTCGGCGAACTCGGCCGCGGCCGCGATGGCGCGATGGATCACCGCTTCGGCCTCAGCCTCGTTGCGCCAGCACTCGGCGACAACGAGAACCTCGGTCATGGGAAGAACAGAAGACGCCATTGGATCAGAATTTCTATGGTGGCCGGAATGAGCGCGCGTCGCGCTCCCGGCGGAAGAATTTAGGATCAAGCTTTGCCGGTTGCCGGCCGTTGCGGCAATCCCTCATAGGCGGCGACGATCCGCGCCACCAGTTCATGGCGGATCACGTCCTCGGCCGTGAATTTTACCTGCGCGATACCCTCGACACCATCGAGCAGTTTCGCGGCTTCGGCGAGACCGGAAGTCTGGCCGGGCGGCAGATCGACCTGACTGGGATCGCCGGTGATGATCATGCGGCTGTTTTCGCCAAGCCGCGTCAGGAACATCTTCATCTGCATGGAAGTTGTGTTCTGCGCCTCGTCAAGGATGATGGCGGCGTTGGTCAAGGTCCGGCCGCGCATGAAGGCGAGCGGCGCGATCTCGATTTCGCCGGCTTGCAGCGCGCGCTCGACGATCCGGGAATCCATCAGGTCGTACAACGCATCATAGATCGGCCGCAGGTACGGATCGACCTTCTCGCGCAGATCGCCGGGCAGGAAGCCCAGCCGCTCGCCGGCTTCCACCGCGGGACGCGACAGAATGATGCGGTCGACTTCCTTGCGCTCGAACAATTGCGCGGCATGGGCCACCGCAAGCCAGGTCTTGCCGGTGCCGGCGGGGCCGACGCCGAACACCAGTTCGTGGCGCTTGAGCGCGCGAATGTAAGCGTCCTGCGCCGCCGTGCGCGCCCGCACCGGGCGCTTGCGCAAGTTGATGGTCTCGAACGCCGATTTGGCTGATTTGGCGTCGAATTCGAACAGCGAACCTTGCGCGAGCACGGCGCGGATCGCGCCTTCGACGTCGCCTTGCGCCAGGTCATGTCCCTGCGTCGCATGCGCGTACAGCGTCTCCAGCACGCGGCGCGCGGCATCGCAGCCGTCGCGCGATCCGGCGATGGTGATGTGATTGCCGCGCGAATCGACCACGACGTTAAGCCTGCGCTCGATCAGCGCCAGGTTCTGTCCGTAGGGACCGACCAGCGCCGACGCTGCCCTGTTATCGTCGAAGTCGATGACGACCTGCGTGTCGGGTGGAATTTGCATGTCGCGGTCGATTTTGCGGCTGGGAGCGAGTGAGGGCGAATCCGATGCGCTTTTGGGCAAGGGTTCAGGCTCCCGATGTCATTTGAGAAGAGGCGATGATCTGGGCAGGCGCAGCTTGTGCCGGCGGCGCACCGACAGAGGGTGCAAGCTTTCCGAGCAGGCTGTAGCGCTCGAGGCTTTCGATCGTCACCGGCAATATTTTTCCGATGATGTCTGGCGAGGCCATCACATGCGCCGGTTGCAGATAGGCGGTACGGCCGACGATCTGGCCGGGATTGCGGGCGGCGCGTTCGAACAGCACGTCGACCGTGCTGCCAATCGCAGCCTGATTGAAGGCCGATTGCTGGCTGTCGATCAATTCCTGGAGCCGCACCAATCGCTCGTCCATCTCAGCCGCTGACACCGTCTCCCGCAGGTCCGCCGCTGGCGTCCCTGGCCGCGGCGAATACTTGAACGAATAAGCCCCAGCGTATCCGATTTGTGTGACGAGAGCGAGGGTCGCGGCAAAATCTTCCTCGGTTTCGCCGGGGAAGCCCACGATAAAATCCGATGAAAATGCAATGTCTTGCCGTACCGCTCGAAATCGGTCGATGACACGGCGGTATTCATCGGCGGTATGTTTGCGGTTCATCGCCGCGAGAATCCGGTCCGAACCGGATTGCACCGGAAGATGCACGAACGGCATCAGCGCCGGAAGGTCGCGATGCGCTTCGATCAGCGTCTCGTCGACATCGCGGGGATGGCTGGTCGAATAACGCAGCCGCATGACGCCGGGAAGCCCGGCGAGATGATGCAGCAGGTTGCCGAGCGACCAGATCCGCCCCTCAGGTCCTTCGCCATGATAGGCATTGACGTTCTGTCCGATCAGGGTGATCTCGCAAACGCCATTCTCAGTGAGCCTGCGGACGTCGTCGACGATCTTGCTCACCGGCCGCGACACTTCGGCGCCGCGCGTATAGGGCACGACGCAGAAGGTGCAGAACTTGTCGCAGCCTTCCTGCACTGTCACGAAGGATGAAATGCCGCGCGCACGGATCGCCGCGGGTTTTGGCGGCGCCAGGAATCCGAACTTGTCTTCGACGGGGAATTCGGTTTCCAGCGCACGGCCGTGGCGCTTCGCGTGCGCCAGGAGTTGCGGCAGATGATGGTAACTTTGCGGACCGACTACCACATCGACAGCCGGCGCGCGGCGGATGATCTCGTCGCCTTCGGCCTGCGCGACGCAGCCGGCCACCGCGATGTTCATCTGACGGCCGTTGCGCGCGGCTTCGTCCTTGACGAGGCGCAGCCGGCCGAGTTCCGAATAGACTTTCTCGGAGGCCTTTTCGCGGATGTGACAGGTGTTGAGGATCACCAGATCCGCGTCATCAACGCTTGATGTCTCGACAAAGCCTTCCGGTGCCAGCGTGTCCACCATGCGTTGCGCATCGTAGACGTTCATCTGGCAGCCATATGACTTGATATGCAGCTTGCGCGGCGGCTTCATGGAACCTGATTGCTGGGCGGACATGGCGCCAATGCGGCGCGTGGTCAATTATAGGCTAAAGCGCTGAAAATCCAGCGACCAACCGCTGATTTTGCTCGATTTGAGCGATCAGCGCGGGCAATTGCCGCATGTCGCCAAACGTGATGTGGGTCCCGGCGGCACGCAGCTCCTCGGCATAGCCGGGCCGGCAGTGGCTGCCGCCGTGAAAGCCGAGCACGGTCATCCCGGCGGCAAGGGCGCCGGCGATGCCGGCAATGCTGTCCTCGATGACGAGACATCGGCCGGGCGGCACCTTCATCTGTGCGGCGGCAAACAGAAACAGATCCGGTGCAGGTTTGCCCTTGGCCACCTGCGAGGCGGAGAAAATGTTCGGCGCGAAGCGATCGTAAAGTCCGGCGCGGCCGAGGCTGACACGCATGCGCTGCTGCGAGCCGCTCGATGCTACGCAGACCGGCTGCGCGATGGCGTCAAGCGCCCGAGCGATGTGGGGCACCGCTTCGAGGTCAGCTTCGAACGCGCGGAACAACTCGTCCTGCAATTGCGCATGGTAGTCGTCGGGCAGGCTGCGGCCGAGTTCAGCCTCGATTTCGAGATTCGCTTGGCGCGTCGATCTTCCGAGAAAACGCCGGAACACCTGCTCGGCATTGATCGGATAGCCGTGGCGGCTCAGCACTTCCGCATGGGCGCGACATGAAATGACCTCGCTGTCGACCAGCACGCCGTCGCAATCGAAGATGATGAGATCGAGCTGCACCCGGCTTAGGACTTGTCGTCGTCGAGCGGCACGCAATACAGTTCCAGCCGGTGATCGACCAGCTTGTAACCGAGCTTGCGGGCGATTTCGGCCTGCAGCTTTTCAATCTCCTCGGAGGTGAATTCGATCACCTTGCCGTCGCGCAGATTGATCAGGTGGTCGTGGTGGCTGTCGCGCATCTGCTCGTAGCGGGCGCGGCCCTCGCGAAAATCGTGCCGTTCGATGATGCCGGCATCCTCGAACAGCTTGACCGTACGGTAGACCGTCGAGATCGAGATCTTGTCGTCGACCGCGACGCAGCGGCGGTACAGCTCCTCGACATCGGGATGATCCACGGCTTCCGCCAGCACGCGCGCGATAACCCGGCGCTGCTCGGTCATGCGCATGCCGGTGGCAGCGCAGCGCGCCTCAATTCCGGTGGCGTTGGGCGCAGACGAGGGTTTCAGTGCGGTCATACAATTGGCCCTGGAGAAGCGCATGATCCGCCAAAGCGTATGCGGGTTGGCGATAAGATTATGCACCGTTTTATAGTTTAGAGCGCGATCGGGCGCAAAACGGTGCCCCATTCCGGCTGATCGCGCTCTGGCTGTTCTGCCACCGTGCGCAGTTTACGACAAGTCGCGGCGCATCAGAAGCGCATTCAATTGTTCCCCGCCGGGCTGCTGATAATAGCGCTCGCGGCGCCCAACGACGGTGAATCCGGCCCGTTCATAGAGCTTTCGCGCCGGCTGATTATTTTCTTCGACCTCGAGGAATATGGTGCGTATGCCGTGGCCCGCCAGATGTCCGAGATGGGTCAGCAGGAGATTGCGGGAGAGGCCACGGCCGCGGTGATCGGTGTCGATGGCGATAGACAGTATTTCGGCCTCGTCCGCGGCCATGCGGGAAACCGCAAAGCCGATGATCTTTCGTCCGAGCTTGAGGCGATGAATCAGCGTGTTGCGCTCGCTCAGCATGGCCTCGAATTCACCTTCGCCCCATCCGCGATGAAACGAGGCGCCGTGCAGTTGCGCCAGCCGCGCCGCATCGCGCAGGCCTGCGGGTTCGACGGCGGCTGTGCCGCCGCTCCACAATTCAGAGAGCCATGCCATCATGATGCAATGGGCTGCGAAGCATGATGCAGCGGATCTTTGGACGGCTTGGCGTCCGGGGCGCGCAGATAAAAGGGCCGCGCAGGCGCGGTGTCCGGACTGACCGCGGCCCCCAGCCACGCGATCCAGGCGATATCGGGCGCCGGCTGCGAATCGACCTTGTACGGTGGCGGCGCATCCGCCGGCCAGCGATCGGCAAGGATCTTGGCGGCGTTGCCGACCAGATGCGGTGACCCGAATCGCGATGCGCCGAGTGCTTCCTCTATCGGCGCGACGCGCGGCCGGATCAAAGGGCTGCCATCGCCGCCTACCACCTGAAAATACACATGGTCATGCCGCGCATCGATCGCAGAAATGACCGGTTGTTCGCGGCCTAGGCTAACGATGGGCGCCGCATACGCCGTCAGCGTGGTCAATCCCACCACCGGTCTGGCCGCGGCGAGTGCAATGCCGCGCGCGGCGGAGATGCCGACCCGCAATCCGGTGAAACTGCCGGGGCCGGTGGTGACGGCGATCCGATCGAGCGCTGTAAAGGCCACGCCGGATTCTTTCATCACGCGCGCGATCAGCGGCATCAAGGCCTCGGCATGGCCGCGCTTCATCGCCTGCGATTCCTGCGCGATTACTTCGCTGGCGTCAGTGTCGAGCAAGGCCGCCGCGCAGGCATCGAGCGCGGTATCGATGGCAAGGATCAGCATGCCGTAGACCTATCCCCCTTGAACCCAGCGCATGCGCCTGGAGCTTCAATCACCGCGAATATGCTCCATCATCTGTGCACCCCATTTTCGACGCTTGTGCGATATTATACAACTTCTATGATACTAAGCCATTGAAATTATAGGAGATTAATCAAAAATTAGCCACGCTGTGTAACTCTATGCTGCGAGCAAAGCGAACCGTTTGGGTTCGGACGATGCATTTTCGGCAGATCAAGCCACGCTCGTTCCCATTAGGTAGAGGGAATTTTTTTATGTCTTTGTGGCGAAACGATTCGGCAGCGCGCAATGCACTGGCGGCCGCGATCAGCAAATCGCAGGCAGTGATTGAATTCAACATGGATGGCACGATCGTCACGGCCAACCAGAATTTCCTCGACGCGCTTGGATATCGCCTCGACGAGATCCAGGGCAAGCATCATAGCATGTTCGTTCCACCTGAGATGCGCAACAGCGCCGACTATCGCGCGTTCTGGGCCGCCCTCAACCGTGGAAACCATCAGGCCGCGGAATACAAGCGTATCGGCAAGGGGGGCCGGGAGGTCTGGATCCAAGCGTCCTACAATCCGATCCTGGATAGTGGCAACAAGCCCGTCAAAGTCATCAAGTTTGCCACCGATATCACCGCGCAGAAAATTCGCGGCATGGAAGACGCGGGGAAAATTGCCGCGATCGGTCGCGCGCAGGCGGTGATCGAGTTCAACCTCGACGGTACCATCCTCACGGCCAACGACAATTTTCTCCACGCGCTCGGCTATTCGCTCGCCGAAATCCAGGGCAAGCACCACAGCATGTTCGTGGCGTCCGCCGAGCGCGACAGCGCGGCCTACCGGGAATTCTGGGCGAACCTTAATCGCGGCGAATTCCAGTCGGCGGAGTACAAGCGGCTTGGCAAGGGCGGCAAGGAGGTCTGGATACTTGCTTCCTACAACCCGATCCTCGACGAAGCCGGCAAGCCTTTCAAGGTGGTGAAATTTGCCTCCGACGTCAGCGAACAGAAGCTCAAGACGGCCAACTTTGCCGGGCAGATCGAAGCGATCGGCAAGTCGCAGGCGGTGATCGAATTCGGCATGGACGGCAAGGTTCTCACCGCCAACGAAAACTTCCTGAACGCGCTTGGCTATTCGCTCGCCGAAATCGTGGGCAGGCATCACAGCATGTTCGTGCCGCCGGCCGAGCGCGACAGCGCCGCCTATCGCGAATTCTGGGCGAACCTCAATCGCGGCGAATTCCAGTCGGGCGAATATTGCCGCATCGGCAAGGGCGGCCGCGAAATCTGGATACAGGCGTCGTATAATCCGATCCGCGATCTGAACGGCAAGCCGTACAAGGTGGTGAAATATGCTTCCGATACCACCGCTCAGGTGATCGCGCGAAAGAGGAGCGAAAAGGTTCGCGGCATGATGGAGTCGGTCGCCGCCGGCGCCGAGGAATTGAACGCCTCGGTCCGCGAGATCTCCGAAGCCATGACCAAATCAAAGGAAACGGCGCTCACAGCCGTTGACCGGGTCGAGTCCGCCGATCAGCAGGCGCAGCGTCTCAGCGAGGCGGCCGAGTCGATGAGCAGCATTGTCCAGTTGATTGGCGATATCACCGGCCAGATCAACCTGCTGGCGCTCAACGCCACCATTGAATCAGCGCGGGCCGGTGAGGCGGGACGCGGCTTCGCCGTCGTTGCGGCTGAAGTCAAGAATCTCGCCAACCAGGCGAAGCAGGCCACCGACAAGATCGGCCAAGAAATCGGCAACCTGAACGGCATTTCCAGCGACGTCGTGAACGCCCTGAATTCGATCAAAAAGGCCATTCAGGACGTCAGCCAGTACGTGACATCGACCGCAGCGGCGGTCGAGGAGCAAAGCGTGGTCACAAGCGAAATGTCCGCGGGCATGCAACGCGCGGCGGCGGAAGCCGCCGACATCGGGCAGGCGGCTTAACTCGATTCCGGCCGACCTCCTCGAGCCGACCTCCTCGATATGAGGAATCACATCGGCCGGACTTCGACCACGTCGGGCACGAAATGCCTAAGCAGGTTCTGGATGCCGTGCTGCAGCGTCGCGGTGGATGACGGGCAGCCGGCGCACGAGCCCTTCATGTTGAGATAGACGACGCCGTCCTTGAAGCCGCGGAACGTGATGTCGCCGCCGTCGCTGGCGACTGCCGGGCGCACCCTGGTTTCGATCAGGTCCTTGATCGTCGCCACCGTCTCAGCGTCGTTTTCGTTGAAGAATTCGTCTTCCTCGTCGGCCGCTTCATCGCTTGCCGCGCTGCCGTCGGCGAGCAGCGGCGCGCCGGACATGTAGTGTTCCATGATGGCGCCGAGGATCGCGGGCTTGAGATGCTGCCAGTCGCTGTCGTCCTTGGTCACGGTGACAAAGTCGGAACCGTAAAACACCCCGGTGACGCCGGGCACGCCGAACAGTTTTTCGGCAAGCGGCGAGCGTGCGGCGGCTTCGCGGTCGGCAAATTCCATGGTGCCGCTGTCCAGCACGACGCGGCCGGGAATGAATTTCAGGGTAGCGGGATTTGGGGTGGCTTCGGTCTGAATGAACATCTGTTTTCTCCGGCGTCGCCGGTTCAAGGCCGGCGCGTGGCTCCTCCCTAGCAGATGGCGACGGCAAACGCACGATCAAGGGGCGCGGACGGGCAGTTTTGTAAGCTTATCCGGGGCTTACGACCGAGCGCCCTTTAAGCAAGACCTCAAGACAGCGCGTCGATGTCCGCATCGCTGAGATCGCCGGGCACGACGACGACGGGAATGGGGAACGAACCAACCACGCCGACCGTCATGGTGATGATCGGGCCGGGACCCTCGGGGCCGGGGTTGGCTGCCAGCACCAGCATCGTAATGTCGACGTCCTTGTCGATGACGTCGAGGATCTGCTCGATCGGATCGCCCTCGCGGATGACCCGTTCCGGCGTGATCGCGGCAATACCGTTGGCGCGGCCGGACGCGCGATCGAGCGCAGCATCGGCATCCTCATGCGCCTCGGCCCGCATGATGTCGGCGACCCCGAGCCATTGCTGGTTCTGGTCCTCGATTTCGATGATGCGCAACATCACCACGCCGCCGCCGATCCTGACCGCCCAGCGGCTGGCATAATAGACCGCGCGGTCCCATTCGGTGGTTTCGTCAACGATGACGAGACATTTTGGCTTGTGACCGGTCTCGTAACTTCGCCGCTGAGTGGTCATGCGCGTCCCGAGGCTCTGTCAAGCAGCCCGCATGCTGCCACGGCGCGACCGCCCTCGACAAGCGGGGACGCTGAGACCTGTGCGCCGCCAGTCAGGACTTGCGAATGAAACCGACGATATCCTTTGTCGCCTGCATGGTTTCATGAGCGATGGCGCGGGCGCGGTCGGCGCCGTCGATCAGGATCGAGTCGACATGGCCGGGATCCGCCACCAGCCGCTTCATTTCGGATGCAATCGGCGAGAGTTTTGTAACGCAAAGTTCAACCAGCGCATTCTTGAAGCTGGAGAACTGCCCGCCGCCGAATTCGTGCAGTACGTCGGATTTGCTGCGGCCCGAGAGCGCGGCGTAGATCCCGACGAGATTGTCGGCCTCGGGTCGCGGCTCAAGACCCTTTTCCTCCGATGGCAGCGGCTCCGGATCGGTCTTCGCCTTTCGGATCTTCTGCGCGATGGTGTCGGCATCGTCGGTGAGGTTGATGCGCGAATTGTCCGATGAATCGGACTTCGACATTTTCTTGGTGCCGTCGCGCAGGCTCATCACCCGCGTCGCGGGCCCCGTGATCAGCGGCTCCGGCTGGGGAAAAAACAATCCGTCGGAAAAGCCGTGACCGCGGATCGAGTCCACGAAATCATTGTTGAATTTTTGCGCGATATCGCGCGCCAGTTCGAGATGCTGCTTCTGGTCCTCGCCAACCGGCACATGGGTGGCGCGATAGAGCAGAATGTCGGCCGCCATCAGCACCGGATAATCATAGAGACCAACCGAGGCATTCTCGCGATCCTTGCCAGCCTTTTCCTTGAACTGCGTCATGCGGTTGAGCCAGCCGATCCGCGCCACGCAATTGAAGATCCATGCCAGCTCCGCATGCCCGGACACCTGGCTCTGGTTGAAGACGATGTGCTTCTTCGGATCGATGCCGCTGGCGATAAAGGCTGCGGTCACTTCCCGCGTGTTGCGCGCGAGTTCGGTTGGGCCGCCCCAGACCGATACCGGCTGCGTCAGGGCGTGCATGTCGACGACGCAATAGAGGCAGTTGTGCGTCTCCTGCAGTTTTACGAAGTTAACAATCGCGCCGAGGTAATTGCCGAGGTGCAAATTGCCCGTCGGCTGGACGCCCGAAAAAACCCGTTCAACGATCGCCATAGTCAATTTCCTGCTGTTATGCGCCGTCGTTTGCCACGCGCACCTCACGCACGCAAGTCGCCCGGCGGCGTGCGCCGGACGGCGTCAAGCGCCTCGCGCCAGCCGGTTACGCCGAACAGGCTTAGCAGGAGGCTGTAAACCGCGATCCCGCCGGCAATCAGAACAAGCAGGATAAGAGCCTGCGCGAGCCCATGGCCATCGGTGTTCTGCGCCAGCGCAAGCCGCGTCATCGCCCACAGCAGGCCGCCCATGGCCAGCGCCGCCAAGGCAATGCGCGGCAACCGCCGGCGCGCCTCGGTATCGACGGAGAAACCGAACGTCGCGGCGCCGCGCCGCATCAACGAGAACGCATTGCTCCATGCCCCGAGCGCGATGGCGGCGGCGATGCCGCTGGCGCCGAACAACCGGCCGCAGATCAGAGCCGCGGCGATTGCGACCGCGATGGCCTTGAGCGTTGCCCAGAGCGGCGCGGCGGTATCGTTGCGGGCAAAGAATGCCGGCGACAATGCCTTGACCAGCACATGAGCGGGCAGGCCAAGCGCGAGCCATATCAGCGCCCGCGCCGTGCCTTCGGTATCATCGGGGGTAAACAGGCCGTGCTGGAACAGCATCCGCACGATCGGCTCGCTCAGCGCGATCAATCCCAATGTCGCCGGCAGCGCCAGTCCGACAGCGAGTTCCAGGCCGCGCGACTCGGCTGATATCATCGATGGCTTGTCATCGCGGCGCAGCGCGCGTGTCAGCTCCGGCACCAGCACCGTGCCCATGGCGACACCGACAATGCCGAGCGGCAGCTCGATCAGGCGATTGGCGAAATAGAGCCATGACACCGCCGAGGGCGACGCTGATGCGACGATGGCGCCGGTGACGATCAGCAGTTGCGGTCCCGCGCTCGCAATCATGCCGGGCACGGCCTTGCCGAGAAAGCCGCGCATCTGCGCGTCAAACGTGACGCGCAACGGCCTTGCGGCGCCGGCATCACGGCGCATGACCAGAATCAGCAATTGCAGTAAACCGGCGACGCCGACCGTCGCTGCGATCGCCAGCGCGGCATGCGCCCCGTCCTGCCGCCAGCCAAGCAGGGCAACCATCACGCCGATCAAGGCGATGTTGAACAGCAGCGGCGAGAACGCCGTGAGCGTAAAGCGGCCCTGCGCGTTCAACAGCGCCATCATCACCGTGACCGGCCCGGCAAAGGCCAGATAGGGCAGCATCAACCGGGCGTCGTCGACCGCGGACTTCAGCGTCTCATGTCCGACAAACCCCGGTGCGAGCGTGGCGATCACAAGCGGCATCAACAGCCCGATCAACCCCGCCGCCACGATCAGCGCCGCGCTGACGGTGCCGAGCACGCGCCCGGCAAAGGCGGCCGCAGCGGCCGGACCATCGGTCTCGCGCACCTGCAGCCAGGCCGGCACCAGCGCCGCGTTCAAGGCGCCCTCGCTCAACAGCCGCCTGACGACATTGACCAGTTGAAACGCCACCAGAAACGCATCCGCGACCGGGCCTGCGCCCAGCAGCGCCGCGATCATGGCGTCGCGCACGAAGCCGAGCAGCCGCGAGGCCAGCGTTCCCGTCGATACCGTGAGGAAGGAGCGGATCATAAGGCGTTTACAACACCATTGCTTGCTGCCGCAGGGCCTGTCGTGATAGGCCCCAGCACCTTTCGCAAACCCGAGTAAAATCGGATTCCTCGCCACACCGCAATTGCCGCAACAGGACTAAGGTAAATGACTTCAGCGAAATACGACGTTCTCGGGATCGGCAATGCGATTTTCGACGTGCTCGTGCAGACCGATGAAGGCTTTCTTGCCGCGCACGGCATGACCAAGGGCGGCATGGCGCTGATCGACGAGGCCCGGGCGGTGTCGATCTACCGGGATATGGGCCCGGCGACGGAGATGTCCGGGGGCTCGGCGGCGAACACCATTGTCGGGATCGCCAATCTGGGCGCCCGTGCCGCCTATGTCGGCAAGATCAAGGACGACCAGATTGGCCGGCTTTACGCGCATGACATCCGCGCCGCGAACGTGGCTTTCGAGACCAAGCCGGCCTCTGATGGTCCCGCCACCGGCTGCTCCTACATTCTGGTGACGCCCGACGGCGAGCGCACCATGAACACCTATCTCGGCGCAGCGCAGGAGCTGACGGCCGGGGATATCGATCCGGCGCAGGTTTCGGCCGCCGCGATCGTCTATCTCGAGGGTTATCTGTGGGATCCGAAAAGCGCCAAGGAAGCTTTTGTCAAAGCGGCTGATATCGCGCATGGCGCGGGCCGCCAGGTTGCGCTGACGCTGTCGGATTCGTTTTGCGTCGATCGCTATCGCGACGAGTTTCTCGATCTGATGCGCAAGGGCACCGTGGATCTGATTTTCGCCAATGAGGCCGAATTGCATTCGCTGTACCAGAGCTCGGATTTCGACACCGCGCTGAAGCAATTGCGCAAGGACACCAAACTCGGCGTGGTCACCCGCAGCGAGAAGGGCTGTGTCGTGGCATCGGTGGACGGTGTCATCGCTGTGCCGGCGTTTCCGATCAGGAAGATGGTCGACACCACGGGCGCCGGCGATCTGTTTGCCGCCGGATTTTTGTTCGGCATGGTGCGCAATGCCGGTTTCGAAAATGCCGGAAGGCTCGGCGCGCTGGCGGCCGCCGAAGTGATCCAGCACATCGGCGCGCGGCCACAGACTTCGCTGAAAGAACTGGCGCAGCAGAACGGGTTGCCGGTCTAAATCAGGCGGCCCAGTTTTCTTCAGGCGGTTTTGGCCGCCTTGAGTCCGAGCTTCGCCTCGACCGTCTCGCGCATCAAAAATTTCTGGATCTTGCCGGTGACGGTCATCGGAAACTCGTCGACGAACTCGACGTAGCGCGGGATCTTGTTATGCGCGATCTGTCCATCGCAGAACGCGCGGACCTCGTCGGCGGTCAGCGCCTCGCCAGGGCGCGTTCGGACCCAGGCACACAGCTCCTCGCCATAGCGATCGTCGGCAACGCCGAAAATCTGCACGTCCTGGATTTTTGGATGGCGGTACAGGAATTCCTCGATCTCGCGCGGATAAAGGTTTTCGCCGCCGCGGATCACCATGTCCTTGATGCGACCGACGATGTTGCAATAGCCCTCATCGTCAATGACGGCGATGTCGCCGGTGTGCATCCAGCCGCTTGCATCGAGCACATCGGCAGTTTTTTCGGCCTCGTCCCAATAGCCCAGCATGACGCTGTAGCCGCGGGTGCATAATTCGCCCCGTTCGCCGCACGGCACCACGCGCCCCTCGAGATCAACGACCTTGACCTCGACATGGGGATGGATGCGCCCGACGGTGGATACGCGACGTTCCAGCGGATCGTCGGTCGCGCTCTGGAAGCTCACCGGGCTGGTTTCGGTCATGCCATAGGCGATCGTGATGTCGCGCATGTTCATCTTGTCGTTGACGCGCCGCATCACCTCGATCGGGCAGGGAGCACCGGCCATGATGCCGGTTCGCAGCGACGACAAATCGAATTTGGAAAACTCGGGATGATCGAGTTCGGCAATGAACATGGTCGGTACGCCGTAAAGCGCAGTGCATTTTTCCTGTTCGATGGTCTGTAGCGTCACCAGCGGATCGAAGCCCTCGCCGGGATAGACCATCGCCGCCCCCAGCGTGACGGCAGCAAGGTTGCCCATCACCATGCCGAAGCAGTGATAGAGCGGAACCGGAATGCAGATGCGGTCCTGCTCGGTCAGGCGCATCGCGCGCCCGACGAAATAGCCGTTGTTGAGAATATTGTGGTGCGTCAGCGTGACGCCCTTGGGCGATCCAGTGGTGCCGCTGGTGAACTGAATGTTGACGGGGTCGTCGAATTGCAGCGTGGCGCCGAGTGCCGCCAGCGTGGCGCTGTGGCGAGCGCCGCCCATGCGCGTGACGTCCTCGAACGGAATGGTGCCGGGACAGGCCGGGCCGCCGATCTGGATCACCGCGCGCAGCTGCGGCAACCGCGCCGCATGCAGATCGCCCGGAGCGGATGTCACCAGTTCCGGCAGAAGCGTGTTCAGCATGCCCATGTAATTGCTGGTCTTGAACGCCGTCGCGGTGACGATCGCGGCGCAGCCGACCTTGGCAAGGGCGAATTCCAGCTCGCTCAGACGATAGGCCGGGTTGATCGTCACGAGAATGAGCCCGGCTTTCGCGGCGGCAAACTGTGTCAGCGTCCATTCCGGCCGGTTCAGCGACCAGACGCCGATCCGTGCGCCGCGTTCGAGGCCAAGTGCGAGAAAGCCAGCAGCCAACGCATCCACCCGCTCCGCCAACTCTCTCCAGCTCCATCTGACGTCGTGGCTTGGCGCGACCAATGCATCGCGATCGGCCCAGCGCCGGGCGGCCAGATCGAGGCTGCGCCCGATGGTATCGCCCAGCAGCGGTGCATCGGAGATCCCGCAAACATAGCTATCTGCTTTTTCGGTCAAACCTGTTTCTCCATGCGTCGAAGCCTGCATGCTGGAAATATCGCACGGAAGAAGATCTTTGGTGGAGTCATTTCCCGGCGCGATCGTTTTGACCGCGCCGGGAAAGTAAAGCGCTTAGGCCGCCTTCTGCGCCGCGTCGAGCCCGGCATAGACGCCGCGCTCGAAGCCTGCGAAAGATTCCAGGCACTTCTTGTCCGCGAACGGCAAGACCTGCATCAGGATCACGCCGGTCACATCGCGCGAGGGGTCGATCCAGTAATAGGTGTTGGCGAGACCGGCCCAGGCGAGGCTGCCGGGGCTGCGGCCCTCCGGCGTCTTGGCGGTGTTGATCAGGAAGCTCAACCCCCATTTCTTCTCCATGTCCGGATAGAGATCGACGTCGTTGGTGGCAAACGCGACCGCCGAATTCATCCTGGTCATGTTGAGTTCGCCGATGTGGTTCTGTCCCATCAGCGCGACGGTTTCTGGCTTAAGCACCTGATTGCCGCTGCCGCGGCCCTTGCTGAGGATCATCTGGGTGAACTTGATATAATCGCCCGCGGTGCCATAGAGCCCGCCACCACCCATGTGGAATTCCGGATCCTGCTCGAGCTCGAAGGGAATCGTCGCCAGTGAACCGTCCTCGTTGCGCTGATGCATGGCGACGAGGCGCTTGCGTTGGGCCTCGCCGATCTTGAAACCGGTGTCGCTCATGCCGAGCGGCTTGAACAGGTGGTCGCGCAAATAGGCATCCAGCCGCTTGCCGCTCGCGGCCTCGATCGCCTTGCCGACGAAGTCGATATTGGTGCCGTATTCCCACCGCGTGCCGGGATCGGTCATCAGCGGGGTCTTCAGCGCATCGTTCTTGCAGGTGGTGACGGCCGGCAGCCCGGTTTTTTCCAGATATTGCACCATGTCGCCGTTCCACATGTTGTAGGCGAAGCCGGCGGTATGGGTCATCAGGTGGCGCAGCGTAATCGCCTTTTTCGCAGGCCGAAGTTTCGGCTCGCCTTTGGCGTCAAACCCTTCGAGCACCTGCGGCGCAGCGAGATCGGGCAGCACCTTGCCGATCGGCTCATCGAGCGAAAGCTTGCCTTGCTCCACGAGCTGCATGCCTGCCGCCGAGGTGATGGCCTTGGTCATCGAGGCGATCCAGAACACGCTGTCCGGCGTCATCGCATCGTCCTTGGACAGGTCGCGCTTGCCGAACGCACCCTGATAAATCACTTCCTTCCCCGTCGCGGCCATGGCGACCACGCCTGGAATTTCCTTGGCGTCGGATTTCTGACGCAGCAGCTGATCGATCTGCGATTTGCTTTGCATGGGGGCTCCTCCCTATTTATTTTTAAAGTCGCCGATCTTCCTCCCGGTCGCCGCGCCTCGCAAGGCCGGGCGGCATGTTGCCGCTGTGGTCGCGATCTCGTGATCGCCGCTTGCGTAGCAGCCGCCATGCAGGGCCGAAGCCCGCAGGCGGTATAATTTGCGGTGAATTGGCACGCCGGACAGGTGACCAAAAGGTCCACCGGAGCTATGCTCGTTCCAGCGTTAATGCTAACGCGATTTTTAATTGTAAGGTATTCAGATTTCGGCGCAAATAGACTTCGTCAAACCTTGAAATTCTATCAAATGATTAGCAGTTTTCGAGATTGCAGGAGCTTTAAATGATTTCAACCTGGAGCGAATGGAAGCGGTATCCTCGCGCCGAGCGTGGCGAGAACATCGAGGCGCCGATCAGCCCGGGCATCTATGAAGTGCGTTTTGCCGGAACCGGCGCGCTGCACTCATTTGGTGCAGTTGACAATGTCGCGCAGGCCCTGGCGATGCTGACGGTGTCGACAAAATCATGGTTCGGGCGACGCGAACCGGCTGCAACGCCAGACCTCGAATATCGCACCTGTGCAACCTCTTCCAAAGCGGATGCCAAGGCTGCGGCGGAGCGCATGATCGGCCGCCGCGAAACCTATATGAGCGGCGCGGCCTGACGGAGCGGCCATCACAGCTCTCAAAATTGGTTGAAGCAGCCGGTCGTTTGCGGCCAGTGTTATGCGGCCCATTTAGGCCTATACTCCTGGTCAATACCAAAAGCCCAGGAGTGACGCCATGACCCCGACTGCTGCCGCACGTGCTTCCCAATCCTCCACGCCGTCGCTGCGCGACCGCCTGAAAGATCCCTCGCTGCTGCGCGACCGTTGCTACATTGACGGCGCCTGGACCGGCACGCCGGCCAATCCCGTGACCAATCCGGTCAATGGGGTGGAACTGGCGAAGGTGCCGAAAATGAGCACGGCGGAAGCGACGCAAGCCGTGGAAGCCGCCGAGCGTGCCTTTCCGGCGTGGGCGAAACTCACCGCCAAGCAACGCTCCAACATCTTGCGCAAATGGTTCGATTTGATTGTCGCCAATCGCGAGGATCTGGCGCTGATCCTCACCTCCGAGCAGGGCAAGCCGCTCGCGGAAGCACTCGGCGAAGTCGATATCGGCGGCGCCTATGTCGAGTTCTTTGCCGAAGAAGCCCGCCGCGTCTATGGCGAAACCATTCCGACACAACGGCCGGACGCGCGGCTGCTGGCGATCAAGCAGCCGATCGGCGTCTGCGGCGCCATCACGCCGTGGAATTTCCCGGCCTCGATGATCACCCGCAAAGTATCGCCGGCGCTCGCCGCCGGCTGCACCGTTGTTCTGAAACCCGCCAATGAGACGCCGCTCACGGCGCTGGCGCTGGTGGGGCTGGCGGAGAAGGCGGGCGTGCCCAAGGGCGTGTTCAATATCCTCACCGGCAATTCGTCGGCGATCGGCAAGGTGCTGTGCGAACATCCCGCGGTGCGTTTTGTAGGTTTCACCGGATCGACCGAAGTTGGCAAGATTCTGTATCAGCAGGCAGCCGTCGGGGTGAAGAAGCTCGGACTTGAGCTCGGCGGCAACGCGCCGTTCGTGGTGTTCGATGACGCCGATATCGATGCGGCGGTCGAAGGCGCGATGGTCTCGAAATACCGCAACATGGGCCAGACCTGCGTCTGCGCCAACCGCCTCTATGCCCAGGACAAGATCTACGACGAGTTCGTGGAGAAGCTTTCGAAGAAAGTCGCGGCGATGAAGATCGGCGACGGCACCGAAGCCGGCGTCACGCAGGGGCCGCTGATCAACATGGAAGCGGTCGACAAGGTCGAGAAGCATATTGCCGATGCGGTCAAGGGCGGCGCCAAGATCGTCACCGGCGGAAAACGTCACTCACTCGGCGGCAGCTTCTTCGAGCCGACGGTGCTGGCCAACGTCAGGCCCGACGCGCTGGTCGCGCATGAGGAAACCTTCGGTCCGCTGGCGCCGGTGTTCCGCTTCAAGGACGAAGCCGAGGTGATCGCGTTGTGCAATAATTCGCCGTTCGGCCTCGCTTCGTATTTTTATTCGCGCGACCTTGGCCGGGTCTGGCGGGTGGCGGAAGCGTTGGAATCCGGCATGGTCGGCGTCAACACCGGCCTGATCACGACCGAAGTTGCGCCATTCGGCGGGGTCAAGGAAAGCGGCCTCGGCCGCGAAGGCTCGCATCACGGCATGGAAGAATATGTCGAGATCAAATACGTGATGATGGCAGGCGTTTAAGCGACCTCAACCGCGGTCTTGAAGAATAGCAGGAGGAGCAGCAGCGCTCATGCGCTGCATGCTTTTCCTGGAATGGACAGTGTTTCGCCCGTCGGAAGTTTGCCGATGCGGACCCTCGAGTATTCAGCCCTGAGGTCCCATCAGCCGCTGAGCGCGCTCTGCACACAGGATATGGTGATGGAGGTTGGCTATCCATTGCCGGCCCGCGGCCGTCATATTCAAATACTTCATCCCGTCTTCGAGATGCATCGAAACGCTGTTCCAGAAGAAGGCCGGATATTTTTCGATGATGTCGGCGGGCGATGAATACTCGAGCTGCCGATTCATGCCGGTCTCTTCAAATTCGTAGTAAAGCGCGTTTGCCTTCCGCGCGTAGAGCGGATCGCCAAGCTGGCCTATGAAATCGGCGGCCTGGACCAGTTTAGGCTCGAGGTCGCCTGGTTCCTCCGGGTTTTGCGGGACTGGAAAGCGCGTCATCTCGATGGCATCCGCGACACGCGCCGCGTCAATCGTCGGTGAGTTTCCAAGCCGTTCAAACACGAACAATTTTGACCGATCGACGTGATACGGCATCAGGGCTGCATCGGATGCGCCGCGGGGAAGCGTGATTTTCTTCCCGTTGCCATCAACAATAAATTCAGTTTCGGTGTCGCCGCTCAGCACACCGCGCACGTAGCCAATATCGTGCAGCAAGCAGGCAACGATCAGATGGCTATAGTCGGCGGGTTCTATTCGTCGGGACACCATCATTCCCTGTAGAATGTCGCGCCCGACCATCGTGACCTGCAACGTATGCTCGTAGTTGTGGTAAAGAGCGTCGCTCCCGGCCAAGCACTCGATCGTGCTCCGTGCCGCTGAACCCAGCCGCTCCGCGACATCATCATGCGCCGAGCCAAAGATACGCCGAAAGTCCTTGGTTAAAAAATTGCCGAGCTTGTTTGCCGCAATGGCTGTGATTGTTTTCACTCCCGTCCTCCGAATGATCGTGGATCTTTTCGAAGTTCATTGCAGCAGAGACGCCTTTATCAGCGATGAGTTGACGGAGCTGGCTCCGGCTGCCGTATTTTCTTGAGAAGTGACGCCCTCGGCTGGTCCATTAGAGATGGCCCTACCTAACGCTTGAGGAACACCTTGATCCAGCTGCACACGCGCAGCGGGACATGCCGAATAGCGTCGCGGTGTTGTTGCCAGTTCAGAACCTTCGTCACGTACGCTACCACCATTCCAGGTCCCGTGCATCTGATGCAAACGCATGAAAGCGCTGAACTGATGCGCCGCCGTCGGCAATGTCGAAGGCTGACGGAATCTATCTTCGCAGCACAGCAATCGTGCGGTTGGCAAAGCTCAGCCGCTCAGCCATGACCGAGACGAAATAGGTCAACAGCTTGTGGCCGAGCGCGGGATCGTCGGCCATGATGGCCTCGAATTGATCCGCGCCCAGCACATAAAGGGTGCTCGCGACCTCGGCCTGGATTGTTGCACTGCGCGGAGCCCGCGAGACCAGGCCCATTTCCCCAATTGTCGTGTAACGGCCGAGGCTTCGTACCCGCGTGGTGCGGTCCCCGTCCGCCGGAACCAGGACGCCGACACGCCCATCCAGAATGAAATGCATGGAATCGGCGGCCTCGCCGGCGCGAACGATGGTCTCGCCGGCATCGACTTCAAGGCGCTGGCAGCGGCGGATCAATTCGGCGGCGTTGCCTTCGGTTTCGAAGAGTCGGACGAACCAGTCGCGCAGGCTGGCTTCTTCCTGCTCAAGGCCCTGATGCTGCGCAATGACCTCGTTCTCACACCATTCCAGCGCATGATCGAGTTCGGCCACGAGACCGACGTCATGGGAGATGAACTCGCTCGATCGCAATGCCTTCTCGGCGGCCGGCGGAAGGTGGGTCAGCACCAGCTTGACGCCGCGGTCATGGGCGGTGCGCTTGATCTGGGCGAAACTGTAAGCGGCCGAGGAATCGATGCCGGTGACAAGCTTGAAGTCGAACACCAGAAACCGGCATTCCGGATGTTGCTGCAATAGCGCCTTGACGTGCTGGTAAAGCCGGTTGGCCGAACCGAAGAACAGATAGCTCTGCAGGTTCAGGCCCTGGATGGTGCGGCCGTGCGTGGCAAGCACCGCCTGATCATCATGCGAACGATCGAGCGAACTGCGATATTCCGAGCCGTCGAAACTGTATTTGATGGAATCGATGCGCGCCGCGCTCAGCGCAAACGTTGCGCAACCGATCACGACGCCGATCAGGATACCGGCGATGAAGCCCCATTGCACGATGATCACGATGATCGCCAACAGCGACAGATATTCGGAAATCGAAAGCCGTCGCCGCGACTGGATAATCCATTTGTGAAGCTGGTCCGCGCCCAGATAGATCAGCAGCCCGCCGAGAACGAACTTCGGCATGTAGCCGAGCAGCATGGGCGCAACGGCCAGCATCAGCAAGGAAATCGCGGCCGCGGTCAGGCCGGAGAGGCGCCCGCTGCCTCCGCTGTTGAAATTAAGCACGGAGCGGCTGACCGAAATACAGCCGGTGTAGCCTCCAAATGTCCCCGACAGCATGTTGGCGAGGCCGGTGACGTTCAATTCCCGTTCGAGATTGGCTTCGCGATGGACTGCGACTTCGATACCGGTGGTGTTGAACAGCGTAGTCGACGCCGTCACGAAAATCACGGCGATCAAATTGCCGGCGACATCCGGCAGCGCGTACCAGGGATAATGGCTGATCTGCTGCGCGTTCCACGGCAACATGAACGAGACGTGCGGCGGAGGTTGAAAGGTCCAGCCTGACGCCTGTGCCGTAGCCAGCGAGATGCCGGCCAGCCAGAACGCGACGTGGGCCGCGATGACGCCGCCGATCAGAATCGCCGGCAACCCTAGCGGAGTGCGGGAGCGATGCCATGTCAGATAGAGCACGAGCGCCATCGCGCAGGCCGCGGCCAATTCAGACAGCGTCAGGACATTTGCGAACCGATCGAGCGTCGTCAATTGAACGCGGAAGCCCGTGATGACTCTGATGGCGCCGAGCAGGATCAGGCAGCCGGTCGCGCCGAGGAAGCCGCCGACCACAGGGTAGGGCACATAGCGGATCGCGCGGCCCATCCGCGTCATCCCGAAGCCGCAAAGCATGATTCCCGTAGCGATGCTGGCGAGGCCAAAGGTGATGAGGACCGGCCCAAGTACGGAAGCCGCAGGATCGGTCGCCGCCATCCGTTCGACCAGCGAGGATGCCAATATTCCGGTCATCGCCGCGGTAGAGGTGTCGGGAGCGCCGATGGCGAACGGCAACGAGCTTCCGAGCGCAATCACCAGGCCAAGGACAGCCGATGAAATAAAGGTGGCGGCGACGCCGTAAGACAGGCTCGGCGCCAAGGGCCCGGCGAAGATCAAGAGCGAGTAGGACAACCCGAAGGTGATGGTCAGAACGCTGGCGGCGCCGCCACCGAGAATGTCGACAAGCGCCGTGCGCAGCTTCAGACCGAGACTAACGGATTGGCTAACCACGCGTGCATTTGCCCCTGACTTCCACCGTCACTGGTAGACGACTGCAACGCGCGAGGAAAACATATTTTTATGACATTGCCGAAGCGCAATAGAACCCGCGTTTGGCGCTCCGGAACCGGGATGTCGGAAGAGGCTTTGAGGCTCATGCGATCTTGAGATCGGTTCCGGTGATGCGCCGGTAGGCCTCGAGATAGCGCTTGCTGGTGGCGTCGACGACTTCAGCCGGCAGCGGCGGGGGCGGGGCTTCGCCGTTCCAGCGGCCGGCGCGGCGCTCGACGTCGAGATAATCGCGCAGCGGCTGCTTGTCGAAACTCGGCTGCGGCTGACCGGGCTTATAGACATCCGCCGCCCAGAACCGCGAACTGTCCGGGGTCATCGCCTCGTCGATCAGGATGATGCGCCCGTCACCATCCCGGCCGAATTCGAATTTGGTGTCGGCGATGATGATGCCCTGGTCGCGGCTGATCTTCTCGCCGAGCGTATAGATCGCGCGGGTCATGCTCTCCAGCGTGTAGGTGACCTCGTCGCCGAGAATCTCACGCATCCGCGCGATGGTGATGTTCTCGTCATGGCCGGTCTCGGCCTTGGTTGCCGGGCTGAAGATCGCAGGCTCGAGTTTTGCGCTTTCAAGCAGGCCGCTCGGAAGCTTCTCGCCGGCCAGTGTGCCCTGCGCCGCATATTCTTTCCATGCCGAGCCCGAGAGATAGCCGCGGATCACGCATTCGATCGGAAATACTGTGGTGCGCCGGCACAGCATCGCGCGTCCCGCCAGCGCAGTGCGGTGGCCCTCCAGCGCCGGCACTTGCGTGATGATGGTATCGGCATCGGCGCTGATCATGTGATGCGGCACCACGCCTTCGAGCTGCGCGAACCACCAGGCACTGATCTGGGTCAGCACCGCACCCTTCATCGAGATCGTCTCGGCCATGACCACATCGAACGCGCTGATGCGGTCGGTCGTCAGCAGCAGGACGCGGTCGTCGCCGACGGCATAGATATCGCGGACTTTGCCGCGTCCGATCCGTGGCAACGGGAGATCGCTGGCGAGCATGGTGGTCATCGTTCACGCTTTCAACAGGAGGCCATCTCGCGCAGACGCGAGGCGGCGAAAGAAGGAGGGAATAGCCTACTCCGGCAGCGGAATGAACTCATGTTCGCTGGGAACTGGCGCGAAACGGCCGGTTTTCCAGTCCTGTTTGGCCTGCTCGATCCGCTCCTTGCTGGAGGAGACAAAATTCCACCAGATGTGGCGCGGCCCTTCCAGCGCGTCGCCGCCGAGAAACATCATCCGTGTCGGTTTTAGTGCCTTCACGGTGATGCGGTCGCCGGGCCGGAAGATCAGGAGACGTGGCGATTCGTAACGCTCATTGGCGATTTCGATTTCGCCATCGACCACATAGATCGCGCGCTCCTCATGATCAGGATCGAGCGGAAGGCTCACGCCCGGCTCGGCGGTCACTTCCGTGTAGAACCACGGCGACACCATCGTGACCGGCGATTTCACGCCAAACCCGCTGCCCGCGATAACCCGCGCGGTAAAACCGCGGTCGGTGACCGTCGGCAGGCTTTCGGCGGAATAATGCTGGAACGACGGTGCGATCTCCTCTGATGCCGCCGGCAGCGCGATCCAGCTCTGCAAGCCCAGCATTTTCTGGCCGTCGCGGCGCTGTACGTCGGGGGTGCGCTCCGAATGCGCGATGCCGCGTCCGGCCGTCATCAGGTTCATCGCGCCGGGCTGGATCTCCTGGATATTGCCCTCGCTGTCGCGGTGCATGATGCTGCCGTCGAACAGATAGGTGACGGTGGCAAGTCCGATATGCGGATGCGGGCGGACGTCCATGCCCTTGCCGGCGATGAACTGCACCGGGCCGAAATGATCGAAAAAGATGAAGGGGCCGACCATCTGACGCTTGCCATGCGGTAGCGCGCGGCGAACTTCAAACCCGTCGCCGAGGTCGCGGGTACGCGGCACGATGACCAGCTCGAGTGCGTCGCAAGAGCGCGGGTCACCCAGCACGGGATCGTTGGAAGGAAGCCAGCTCATGGGATGCTCCTGACCTTTGCGGAGATCATAGCAGGAATCGTCCAGCGCCGTCCAAGTCCGGGAGCAGCAACATACTTGGCGTCGTCCCGGCGAACGCCGGAACCCATGGCCACAGGCATCCGTGTTACCGATGGTGTCGGACACCCTGCATTAATCGAGCGGACAACGCGATATGTCCGAAGCAAGTAAAGAAGACGCAGATGGCCGGGACGAGTCCGGCCATACCAGTACCGAGGAAAACCGATGATCGCTCCTCTGAAGCCAGGTGTCACCCTTGCCAGGCTGAACGGTCCCGTTATCGAGACCGAGCGCTTGATCCTGCGGACATGGCGCAGCGACGATATCGCGCCGAACACGGCGATGCTGGCCGATCCTGCTTCAGGCCGGTTCATCACCGCCGACGGCAAACCCATCACCGACGCGTTCGTCGGCTGGCGCAACGCGGCGATCATGTCCGGTCACTGGATGCTTTATGGCGTTGGCATGTTTGTGGTCGAGGAAAAGCAGACGGGCCGGTTTGCCGGACGCGTAGGCCCCTGGAAGCCGCCGGGCTGGCCCGGCTTTGAAGTCGGATGGGGCATCGCGAGCGATTTCCGCGGCAAGGGCTATGCGGTCGAGGCGGCGCGGGCGACGATCGGTTGGTCGTTCGCGACCTTCGAGATCGATCAGATCATCCACTGCATCGACCGCGAGAACACCGCGTCGCAAGCCGTGGCGCGACGGTTAGGCGCCAGGAAAGAGCGCGAGTTCGATCTGTTCGGTCATGTCGCGGATGTCTGGGTGACCAACCGCGAAATCCGGACTGTCTGAGGACGCGTCTTTACTGTCGCCCGAGTTGTGTCGCCTTCTCGACCCGATCAAAGCGTTCGAGCGAGAGGATCGCGTCGGCCAATTGATCAGCGCGGCCGTTCAATACCGGGCGTGCGAGCGTCAGGAACTTCTGCTGCATCGCCTGCGCGTCCGGGAATGAATTCGGCTCGCCGGAGGGATCGGCGTAAAGTCGCTCATGCACGCCATCGTCAGTGGTGATGCTGACGCGGGCGCCGAACGGGTGGGTGCGGCCGACCTCCAGGCGATCGTCCTGCACCACGTCGAACTTGTCGGCGAGCGCGTCGACCGCGGAATCACCCAGCCGGCCGTAATCGTCCCAACCGAAGCGTCCCTGATCCAGCGCCACGGCCCCGGTAAAGAACATCGAGAACTGTCCGCCGACGATCGAGGTCGGGTGCCGCTTGGTCGCGGCATCGCCGGTGAGCGTGATGCCATTGCGGTGCAGGCCGATCTCGACGCGCTTGATCTGGTCCGGCGTCAGATTGTGTTCCCGCCGCATCGCGATCAGCGCATCGAGCGCGGCATGGGTATAGCGGCAGCTCGGATAGGGTTTTACGCCGATCTTCATGGTCTCGTAGACATTCCCGAGCCCGGCCACGGCCTTGTCGGGATGGGCGTTGTCGCTATAGCCCACGAGAAGACCATGCTTGCCTTCCACCGCTTCGGTCGAGCCGACGAAATCGTTGCGCGCCAAGGTCGCCGCGATCACGCCGTTCATTGCGGCGGCGCCGACCTGGTAGCGCTTGTTCCAGGACCCGTTGACGAGGAACTGCAGTGAACCGGCGGCCTGGCTGCCGGAGACGCCGAACGCTGCGATGATCTGGTCTTTCGAAAGTCCAAACAGTTTTGCGGCGGCCGCTGCTGCGCCATAGGTTCCTGCCGTCGCAGTGGGGTGAAAGCCGCGCGCGTAATGCGAGGTCGGATCGAGCGCGTTGCCCAGCCGGCAGCAGACTTCATAGCCGGCCACGATCGCGGTCAGCACGTCGCGGCCCGATGCGCCCACGAGTTCGCCGACAGCGAAGGCGGCGGGCACCACCGGCGCGCTCGGGTGCAGCGATGAATCGGCGTGGGTATCGTCGAAATCAAGGGAATGGCCGAGCGCGCCGTTGAGCAGTGCGGCCACCGCCGGCGTCCAGGTCTTGTTGTCGCCGAACACGGTGGAGTCGCCCTTGCCGTCAAGCGCCAGCGCTTCGAGCATCTTGAGCAGCGATGGTGTGGATTCGGCGTCGCGCCGCGCGCGGATCGCGCTGCCGAGGAAATCGAGCGTCAGCACCTTGGCGCGCTCCAGCACGTGCTGAGGGATGTCCTCGAACTTCAGATTGGCGACGTAAGCGGCGAGCGTTGCGGTTTCATTGGCCATGGCGTTGCCTCGTTCGTTCTTATTCGTTCCCTTTGCGTCCGATTTTGGTAGGGCGCTCGCGGCGCGGCGTCAATATCAGCTACGGCGGGTCAGACCCCTGCTTTCCATGCGCCAGATCAGCATGTCGATCCGATCCGCCGCCAGGTCGAAGTCGACAGCCGTGGCGGCTTTCGCCGCGGGACGGTTCGGAAAACAAGCCCGCCTCAGGAGGCTACCTGCCGCAGCATGGCGGGCACGATCACGCGATGAAACGGCCTGATGATCGCGAGGTAGATGCGGCCGAACCAATTGTGCGTCAGTACCAGTGTCGTGGCGGTGACCTGCTGGCTGGAGCCGGAAGTCGCGACATCTATCACGACACGAAAATCCAGATGCTTGTCGTTGAAGCCCGCGACGAGCCGCTCCGGTGTCTCCCTGAGAATTGGAAATATCCCGATCATCTCCCTGGGTGGCTTTTCACTTGCGCCAGATGTTTTCAGGCCGAACGGCGCGACCAGAAGATTGCGGAGTGACAAAAGCGTTTCGATCCATCGTGGCGAACGGCCCATCATCCGCTGGGCGGCGTGGCGGGCATCGAGGGTTTTGCTCTCAATTTCAAGGCGAAAGGCATCGGCAAATTGCGCGCCCGGCAGCAAAGCGGCAGTGTCGATGTTGGCTGCGACCTCTTGAACCTTCATGGCGAACGAAGCCTGTTCGCCAGCAGCCGGAAACGCCAGATCAGAAGAGCGGCATTGACGGCGGTACCGCAGGACAATCCGATCCAGACGCCGACGGCGCCGAACTCCGTCCGGAAGCCCAGCCAGCAAGCTGTCGGAAACCCGATCAGCCAGTAACCAATAGCGGCAAACAACAGCGGCACCCGCGTGTCGTTCATGCCGCGGAGCGACCCGGCCACGATGCTTTGAACGCCGTCGGCGACAAAGAATGTCGCGCCGACCAGGAGAAGCGTCGAGGTCAGTTCGGTGGCGCCTTCAGCGCTTTCGGCTGTTCCGAAGAAAAGCCGCGCGATAGCAAATCGGCTCACGATCACCGCAAGCGTCAAGGCGGCGACCAGCGCAATTCCGAGCCCCGTCGCAACCAGTCCCGCACGTTTGACCGCGCTTGCATCGTTGCGGCCGACCGCGTGTCCGACCCGCACCGTGGCCGCCATGCTGATGCCGAACGGCACCATGAACAGGATGGCGGTGATCTGCAAGGCGACCTGATGTGCCGCCAGCGCGGTGGTGCTGATCAGGCCCATCAGCAACGCCGCGGCGGAAAACAGCCCATATTCCATCAGGAACGCGACCGAGATCGGCGCGCCGATGACAAACAGCTCGCGCATCAAGCTTCGGTCGATGCGCCAGATGTGTCCAAGCACGTGATATTCCCTGAACGGCCGGCGGCGCGTAGCGAACCACAGGCCCGCCAGCAACGTGCCGAAATTGACGATCGCGGTGGCGAGCCCGGCACCAAGCAGTTCCAGCCGCGGCAGCCCCCATTCGCCATAGATCAGGAGATAGGCCAGCAACGCATTGGCCGGGATCGCGGCCAGCGTGATCCACAAGGCGGGTTCCGGCCGGTTGACCGCGCCCATGAAGCCGCGGAGCGCGAGAAACCACAGCGCCGGCGTCACGCCCCATACCAGGCCGAACAGATATCGCTGCGCGAGATGCGCGGCCGCGGGCGCCTGGCCCAGCGCCAGCAGGATCTGCTCGCCGAACAGCGGAAACATCATGATCGGCGCGGAAATCAACAGCGCGGCCCACAGGCCCGTGCGGAGCGAGCGGCGCACCAGAAGCGGATCGCGGGCGCCGAAGGCTTGCGCGGCCAGCGGCGCCACGGCCGACACCAGTCCCATGCCGAAAGTGAAGCTGACGAAGTAGACGGTGCCCGCCAGCGCCGCTGCCGCAACGGCTTCGTTGCCAAGACGTCCGATAAAGGCAAGATCGGTCGTCATCATCGCGATCTGCCCAAGCTGGGTCAGCGCCATCGGCAAAGCGAGCTTGATGGTCTCGCTCAGCTCATGGGCGAAGTGATTGCCGGGCGTTGTCACGGCCTCGCGCGATGCAGTTGCGGCTCGTTCTATTTTATCGAAGGAAGTCATGAGGGAAGATTAGCACCCTCATGGATGAAAAAGATAACAGGGAGGCTGCGACCGAATCGACTAGCCGGCGTCGGGCGTCCGTGCGGGCACGCGGGTGATCTTGGCGCCGAGCGCATTGAGCCGTTCATCGATACGCTCATAGCCGCGTTCGATCTGGTCGGCATTGTTGATGGTGCTGGTGCCCTCGGCGCACACCGCGGCCAGCAGCATCGCCATGCCGGCGCGGATATCGGGCGAGATCATCGAGGCTCCGTGCAGCCGGCTCGGTCCCGCCACGATCGCGCGATGCGGGTCGCACAGCACGATGCGGGCGCCCATCGAGATCAGCTTGTCGACGAAGAACATTCGCGACTCGAACATCTTCTCGAACATCAGGATCACGCCGTCGCACTGGGTCGCGGTCACGATCGCGATCGACATCAGATCGGCGGGGAAGGCGGGCCATGGCTGGTCTTCCAGCTTCGGCACATGGCCGCCGAAATCGTCGCGGATCTTCATGGTCTGGCCGGAGGGCACCACAAGATCGTCGCCTTCGACGCCGCAGACGATGCCGAGCCGCTCGAATCCCATCCGGATCGAGCGCAGATGCTCGACGCCGGCGCGCGCGATGCGCAGCGGCGAACGCGTGACCGCGGCAAGCCCGATCAGCGAGCCCACCTCGATATGATCGGGGCCGATCGAATAGCGCGCCGAGCCGAGCGTGGCGGGGCCGTGCACGACCATGGTGTTGGTGCCGATGCCTTCGATGCGCGCGCCGAGCGCGACCAGGAAATGCGCGAGGTCCTGCACATGCGGCTCGGAAGCGACGTTGCGCAGATAGGTGGTGCCATGGGCGCCGACGGCCGCGACGAGCGCATTTTCGGTCGCCGTTACGCTGGGCTCGTCGAGGAAAACGTCCGCGCCGGTCAGGCGCGCAGCGCGGAATTCAAGCCGATGGGTCGCGGTGACGGTGGCGCCGAGTTGCTCGAACGCCAGGAAATGGGTGTCGAGGCGTCGCCGGCCGATGACATCGCCGCCGGGCGGCGGCAGGGCAACCTCGCCGCAACGGGCCAGCAACGGTCCCGCCAGCAGGATCGAGGCGCGGATCCGCGCGCACAGGTCGGGATCGAGATCGGCGGCGCGGATTTCCTTGGCATGGATCGCAAGCGTGTTGCGGCCTTGCCATTCGGCCATGGCGCCGACCGAGCGGACAAGCTCGACGAGGGTTTCGGTATCGCGAATGCGAGGGACATTTTCGAGCGTGACGGGATGCTCGGTCAGCAGCGCGGCAGCAATGATCGGCAGGGCGGCGTTCTTGTTGCCGGATGGCTCGATGGTCCCCGTCAGCCGGTGACCGCCCTCAACGATGTATTGGACGGGCGGCACGCGCCTCACACATCCACAGTGGCGCTGAGTGAATTATCCTGGATGAATTCACGGCGCGGCTCCACGACGTCGCCCATCAGCTTGGTGAAGATATCGTCGGCTTCGTCGACCTCCTTGATCTTCACCTGCAGCAGCGAGCGTTCGTTGGTGTCGAGCGTGGTTTCCCAGAGCTGATTCGGGTTCATCTCGCCGAGGCCTTTGTAGCGCTGCAGCGCCACGCCCTTGCGTCCGGCGTCCGTCACCGCCTCGAACAGGCTGACCGGACCGTGAATGGCGGTTTCGGTGTCCTTGCGCCGCAGCAGGCCCGGCTTGGGATAGGCCTCCTGCAGCTTTGCGGCGTAGTCGTCGAGCTTGCGCGCATCGGCGGAGCCGAGCAGCGCATCATCGATCATGGCCACATCCTTGACGCCGCGCACGGTGCGTTCGAAGGAGAAGCCTTCGCCTTCGGCAAACCGCCCGACCCAGCCGCGCTCGACCTCATCGGCCAGCGCATCAAGCCTGCGGGCGATATAGTCTGCGGCAGCGTTAGCGGTTGCGACGTCACTGGTGATTTTCGGGTTGAGCACGCCGGCAATCGCCGCCTGTTCGATCACCTTGCGGTTATAGCGGCTGTGCAGATTGTTCAGCGTACCGCGGATGACACGGGCATCCTCCACCAGCGCCAGCAAATCGCGGCCGGTGCGGTCCTCGCCGGACGCGAGCTTGAAAACACAATCATCGAGGCCGGTTTCGATCAGATAGTCCTCCAGCGCACGCTCGTCTTTCAGGTACTGCTCGGACTTGCCGCGCGTCACCTTGTAGAGCGGCGGCTGCGCGATATAGAGATGGCCGCGGTCGATCAGTTCGCGCATCTGCCGATAGAAGAAAGTCAGCAGCAGGGTGCGGATGTGGGCGCCGTCGACGTCGGCGTCGGTCATTACGATGATCTTGTGATAGCGCAGCTTGTCGGCGCTGAAATCGTCACTGATGCCGGTTCCGAGCGCCGTGATCAGCGTGCCGATCTGTTCGCTGGACAGCATCTTGTCGGTGCGCACGCGCTCGACATTGAGGATCTTGCCGCGCAGCGGCAGCACCGCCTGGAATTCGCGGTTGCGGCCCATCTTGGCGCTGCCACCGGCCGAGTCGCCCTCGACGATGAACAATTCGGATTTGGCGGGATCTTTTTCCTGGCAATCAGCGAGCTTGCCGGGCAGTGAGGAAATGCTGAGCGGGTTCTTGCGGGTCAGTTCGCGCGCCTTGCGGGCGGCTTCGCGCGCGGCCGCGGCCTGGATCACCTTGCCGACAATTGTCTTGGCCTCGCCCGGATGTTCCTCGAACCACGCAGCCAACGCCTCGTTGAGCACATTCTCGACGACGGGACGCACTTCCGAGGACACCAGCTTGTCCTTGGTCTGCGACGAAAACTTCGGATCGGGCACCTTCACCGACAGCACCGCGGTGAGGCCTTCACGGCAATCATCGCCGGTCAGCGCGATCTTTTCCTTCTTCGCATTGGCTTCCGCATAACCATTGACCTGGCGGGTCAGTGCGCCGCGAAAGCCCGCGAGATGGGTGCCGCCGTCGCGCTGCGGGATGTTATTGGTGAAGCACAGCACGTTCTCATGATAGCTGTCGTTCCACCATAACGCCGCTTCAACGCCGATGCCGTTCATCTCCGAGCGGACCATGATCGGGGCGGGCACCATCGCCTTCTTGTTGCGGTCGAGATATTTCACGAATTCCTCGACGCCGCCGTCGTAGCGCATCGCCTCGCGCTTCTCGACCGCGTGGCGCATGTCGGACAGCACGATATTGACGCCGGAATTCAGGAATGCGAGCTCACGCAGGCGGTGCTCGAGGGTGGCGAAATCATACTCGACGTTGGTGAACGTCTCGGTCGAGGCCAGAAAGGTCACCTCGGTGCCGCGTTTGCCATTGGCCTCGCCGACCACCTTGAGCGGCGCCACTGCGTCGCCATGGGCGAATTCGATAAAATGCTCCTTGCCGTCGCGCCACACCCGCAGCTGCAGCTTGCTCGACAGCGCGTTGACGACGGAGACGCCAACGCCGTGCAGACCACCGGATACTTTATAGGAATTCTGATCGAATTTTCCGCCCGCGTGCAGCTGGGTCATGATGACCTCGGCTGCGGAAATGCCCTCGCCCTTGTGGATGTCGACGGGGATGCCACGGCCGTCGTCGCGCACGGTGACGGAATTGTCGGCGTTGAGCACGACCTCTACCGCCGTGGCGTGGCCGGCGAGCGCCTCGTCGATGGCGTTGTCGACGACTTCGTAGACCATGTGATGCAGGCCGGAGCCATCATCGGTGTCGCCGATATACATGCCCGGCCGCTTGCGCACGGCGTCGAGGCCTTTCAAAACCCGGATCGATTCCGCGCCGTATTCGACGGGGATGGAATGCTCAGTGTCGGCGATGGTTTGCCGGGCCGGTTCTGTCATGTGATGCCTTCGAGGATGTCCCGAATCAGCGGCGCAAAATCAGGCGCTGATTGGCTTATTTATGCCATGAAAGGCGCCATGCGCCTAGCGCAAAGGCTCCATCAACAAGCTATTGATAAAATGGGATTTTTTAATGGTTTTTCAAGGTGCTCGGAGGCCGATTCGGAAGCCTTGTAAAAGCGTGATTCGGGCCCTGGTTTTTGGCCTCCAAAATCCGAATTCTTGCCCTCGATTTCGGACGAGCGCGGCGCTGAAAACAACCAGCGCACCAACGGTCAAGCGCTGCCGCGCGGCGTGATGCGGCCGGAATCGACGTCGAAAATCTCGCCGGATGCGCCGACGTCGGTGAAGGCTGCGGGATCGGCCCCGGTCATCCAGACCTGGGAGCCGAGTTTGGCGAGTTCGGCGAATAGCGCCTTGCGCCTGCTGGGGTCGAGATGTGCGACCACCTCGTCGAGCAGCAGCAGCGGCGTGATGCCGGTCATGTCCGCGACCAGGTTCGCATGCGCCAGCACCAGCCCGATCAGCAGGGCCTTCTGCTCGCCGGTGGAGGCATCACGGGCCGGCATGTTCTTCGGCGCGTAGATCACCTGCAGATCGGTGAGATGCGGGCCGTCGAGCGTGCGGCCGGCGGCGGCGTCGCGCGGGCGACCCTGGCGCAGGATTTCGCGATAGCGGTCCTCCACGGCGGTGGCGGGCTCGTTCATCAACGCGTTTTCCATCCAGCCGTCGAGCATGATCTCGGCGGAGGGAAAGGCGGATTGCGCGCCGCGCGCGCGCAGCATCGCGGCAAGCCGTGTCAGGGTCTGGCCGCGCGTGGCCGCCACCGCGACCGCCAGTTCGGCCGTCTCGCGTTCGATCGCATCACACCAATGGTCGTCGAAATTGCGCACTTCGAGCAGGCGGTTGCGCGATCGCAAGCTGCGGTCGAGCGCCGAGACCCGGGCCGAATGCTCGCTGTCGATCGCCAGCACCAGCCGATCGAAGAATCGCCGCCGCTCCGACGCCGCGCCCGTGAACAGCCCGTCCATCGACGGCGTCAGCCAGACCATGCGCAGATGATCGCCGAAGGCCGCGGCCGAACTGACCGCCTCGCGGTCGATCCGGCAGCGCCGGCTTGTGGCGGCGGCCTCGTTTCCGGGTGGATCGATGCCGGTACCGAGCGTTGCCAGCCCAAGCGCGCCCTCAACCTCGGCCGATACCGCCCACGAACCGTCGCCCTGGATATCGGCGACATCGTCGAGCGTTGCGCGGCGCAACCCGCGTCCCGGCGACAGAAACGAAATCGCCTCGATGCAGTTGGTCTTGCCCGCGCCATTGGGCCCGACCAGCACCACCACGTCGCCACGCGTCTGCAGGCTCGCCGCGCGGTAATTGCGGAAATGCGTCAGGCTGAGGCGATAGATGCGGGAGGCGGTCATATCGGGAGAGATGCGATCTTTTCTTCCCTCTCCCCTTGTGGGAGAGGGTGGCGCCTCACGAAGTGAGGCGACGGGTGAGGGGTATCTTACGGCTCGGCAAGCTTTGCGAGAAGATCTTCCAAAACGGCTGAAGGCTGTTGCAACACGTCGTTGTTCCAGTAACGCGCTATTCGAAAACCGTTAGCGATCAGAGCGAGATCTCGCTCCGTGTCACGCTCAGATGACGCGTGTTGACTGCCATCGATCTCGATGATGATGCGTTTCTCGAAGCAAACGAAATCGAGAATAAAGCTTTGGAAGGGAACCTGCCGGCGAAATTTAAAGAGAGCTAACCGTCGATCGCGGAGCAATCGCCACATAGCCGCTTCGGCGTCGGTGGGTTCGCGACGCATCTTCTTTGCGAAATTACGGATGCGCTTGGCTGTCGGCCGATGGTGTGGCGTCTGCGGCACGAACCCCTCACCCGGCGCCTTCGGCGCCACCCTCTCCCGCAAGGGGAGAGGGAAGACTAGAGCGCCGTTTGCGCCTACACCCGCATCGGCATCAGCACGTAGAGCGCGCCTTTGGACTCCTTGTCTTGCACCAGCGTCGGCGAGCCCGGATCGGCCAGTTTCAGCACCGCCACCTCGCCCTCGATTTGCGCGGCGATGTCCAGCAGGTAACGCGAATTGAAGCCGATATCGAGCGCGTCGGAGGCGTATTCGACTTCGAGTTCTTCGGTGGCGCTTCCGGAATCCGGGTTGGTGACCGACAGCACGAGTTTGCCCGGCGACAATGCCAGCTTCACGGCGCGGCCGCGTTCGCTCGAGATCGTCGAGACGCGGTCGACCGCGGCCTCGAAATCCTTCTTGTCGACGATCAGCTCCTTGTCGTTGTTCTGCGGGATGACACGGCCGTAGTCCGGAAAGGTGCCGTCGATCAGTTTCGAGGTCAGCACCACATTGCCGATGGTGAAGCGGATCTTGCCCTGCGACAACTCGATCTGGATCTCGGCTTCATTGTCCTCAATCAGGCGTTGCACTTCGCCAACGGTTTTGCGCGGCACGATGACACCGGGCATGCCGGATGCGCCGCTCGGCAATGGCAGATCGATCTGCGCGAGCCGGTGCCCGTCGGTCGCCACCGCGCGCAGGGTTGCGCTCTTGGCGGTGCCGGCGGAGTGCAGATAGATGCCGTTGAGATAGTAGCGGGTTTCCTCCGTCGAGATCGCGAACTGGGTACGATCGATCAGCCGTTTCATGTCGGAGGCGGCGAGCGTAAACGAATGCGTCATGTCGCCGGCGGCAAGATCGGGGAAATCATTTTCCGGCAGGGTCTGCAGCGTGAAGCGCGATCGGCCGGCGCGGATCGCCAGCACCGAGCGATCACCGTCGCCTTCCAGCACGACCTGCGCGCCGTCAGGCAGTTTGCGCACGATGTCGTAGAACATATGCGCCGGCACGGTGGTCGAGCCGCCGGTTCCGGTTTCTGCTGCCAGCGTTTCCGTCACCTCGAGGTCAAGGTCGGTGGCCTTTAGCGACAGCCGGGCGCTTTCGGCGCGGACCAGCACGTTGCCGAGGATCGGAATGGTGTTGCGGCGTTCCACCACACGGTGGACGTGTCCCAGCGATTTCAGGAGTTGCGCGCGTTCGACGGTAACCTTCATTGTACTATCCGCCCGATCCGAAGATGGAAAAAGCCGGGCGGCCCAAGGGGCGCGCCGGGCGTTTGAAACCCGAAAAGCCCGATCAAAGCTGGATTTGATCAGACCCTAAGGGGGGACCACAGGGTGGCGCGGATGGCCCGCCAGCGCAAGAGACCCTCACGCCGTTTCCAACGTTTTGCCGAAGGGAAATCTTCAAAAACAATGTCGTTGTCCGCCCCTCCTCCTTGCGGGAAGGGGGGAGGGGCGGGGCCAACATCAAGCACCACCCCAAAGGCTCCTACCCAACCCTGGCGCGGGCTTCGCTCGTTTCGGCTCGCGCCAGCAGCAGGAAAAAATTCACTCCTGCTGCAATTGGCGCTTGAGCGATTCGACTTCTTCGGAGAGCGCCACGTCCTTGACGACCAGGGCCTCGATCTTGCGCACGGCATGCAGCACCGTGGTGTGATCGCGCCCGCCAAAGCGGCGGCCGATCTCGGGCAGCGAGCGCAGCGTCATCGTCTTGGCGAGATACATCGCGACCTGGCGCGGGCGAACCACATTCGCGGTACGGCGCGAGGACAGCAGGTCCGAGCGGCTGACATTGTACTGCCGCGCCACCACCCGTTGAATGTCCTCGATCTTGATGCGCTTGGGTTCCTGCGGACGGATCAGGTCGCGTACTTCGCGCTCGGCCATTTCGAGCGTGACCGGCTGAGCGTTGAGCTTGCTGTGCGCCAGCAGGCGATTGATGGCGCCTTCGAGATCCCGGCCATTGTGGGTGATGGTTCGCGCCAGATAATCCAGCACCGCTTCCGGTACATCGAAGCTGGCGTGATGCGCGCGGGCCGCTGCGACGCGCGACTTCAGAATTCCGAGCCGCAATTCCTCGCCGAGCGATCCCATCTCGACCACGAGCCCTCCGGCCAGCCGCGAGCGCACGCGATCGTCGAGGCTTTCGAGATCGGAAGGCGGACGATCGGCTGCGATCACCACCTGGCGTCCGGCGTCGATCAGCGCATTCAGCGTGTGGCAGAATTCGGCTTGCGTCGATTTGCCCTGCAGGAATTGCAGATCGTCGATGACAAGCACGTCGATGCCGCGCAGCGCTTCCTTGAAGGCGAGCGCCGTCTGCGTCTTGAGCGCGGCGACAAAGCCGTACATGAATTTTTCCGCGGTGAGATAAAGCACCTTGCGTTCGTTGCCGGAGTTGCCGGCCCAGGTCACCGCCTGCAGCAGATGGGTCTTGCCCAGGCCGACGCCGGCGTGAATGTAAAGCGGATTGAACATCACGGGGTCGCCGCGCCGTCCTTCCGCGACCTGACGCGCGGCCGCATGCGCCAGCGTGTTGGAGCGGCCAATGACAAAACTCGCAAAGGTGAGGCGCGGATCAAGCGGGGAGCCGCCGAGCGCGTCATGGCTGGCCGACACCGGCGCGATCGCGGTCGCGCGCAGTTCGGGCGCGGGACGGCCGTCGAGCCGCTCGGGGCGGCGCGCATCGACCGCCGCGGGCGCGTCCTTTACCGGCGCCGCGCAACGCATCGCCGTGCGCACGGTGAGGTCGATCCGGTGCACTTCCGGCATCTCGGCCTGCCAGCAGGAGAGCACGCGTTCGGCGTAATGCGCCTGAATCCAGCTCTTGAGAAAGCGCGTCGGAACCGACAGGCGGACGCTTTCGTCCTGCACGCCTTCCAGATCCATTCGCGCGAACCAGCTCGTGTAGACGTCTTCTCCGACGCTCGAGCGCAACCGACCCTTCACGCGTGACCAGCGATCCTGTTCCATGTTTGACATTGCCTGACGACTCTTCTGAAAGGAGTAAATCTTTGAAGTGATGAAAACCGCTGCGTGGAAGCTCCACGCGGCGTGACCTCAAGCGGAATTTCTTCTTCAGCCATAGACAAGCCGTTCGGCGAAACGCCGGATGGCAGAATATTCGGCTGGAAAAGAAAGCGTCCGCGAGGTCAGCGTGTACTCAACGGTCTATCGGGAGCACGCGCAGGAGGCCGCGTACTCGCGGCGTCCGAGTCAACAATTACGGTATCGTTTGAAAATGAAATCTGATCGACCGCCGCGATGATTTCGTAAAACATGCAACCTCCCCCCTCACCGCGATCGCTCACGGCAAGCTGTCCTTCTAGATGTGTCTCAAATCGGGTCGGTAACGCCTGAAGCTCAAAATCGTTCAGCCGCTAGCCGCCTGTCTCAGCCCTCCTCGTCCACCTGCTCCGCGTCCGGCGATCGGGAAACCGGTTGCTGGTACGTATCTCTCTTCTTCGTAACGAACGAGACACGAATGCCTCGCCTGAGAAATTTCGACACAGAACCGCTGCGCCCATATTGCTATGAGCAACAACCCAACGATCGCTTGGAAAGCGTCGCTAACGCGCACACCGCCGCCGATTTGCACGTTCGCCCCTGGTTCTCAAACCGCGCTGATCTGGAGAGCCGTGGACGCCGCGAACGATTAAAGAAATACACGATGGGTGATTTCTCGCAATGCCTTGATTCGAGGCGCTCGACGACTCCGCGCCGGCGGACGCGGCGCAGCAATTACGAAACGGGAAAGCAAGTTTTTGAATCACCGCACAGAATCGTGCGCGTGGGGCGTTGTCACAAATCTCGCTGCAACAGCGAAAATTTTTAATAAATTCTTTACAATCGCTGGTCGTGAAACCCGATTTTCAGAGCGCTTGAACCCGCTATGGGGGTAAGTGATTAGCGAAGCGGAGTTTTTCGAGATTCTTTTTCAGGGTAACTCCCGCTCGTCGTGCTCGAACAAAAGGCAAGGCACGCTGCTATTTCGATGGCGCAAGGCGGCCGTTTCTCGTCCACGCGCCGTGTTTCATCTGCGGCAAAATAGCATCAAGTAGAATCACGGACACGCAGTCATGCCGTATGCGGTAATTCGGCGGCGCCAATGGGGCCGCTCAAAACAAAAAGAGCCCGGCACTGCCGGGCTCTTTGATACGGGCTCTTTGAGAAATGTCTGTTTCGATCAGTTCACTTGGCGAGCTTGGCGAGCTTGGCGATCTGGTGCGCGAGACGCGACACCTTTCGGCTCGCATTGTTCTTGTGAATGATGTTGCGCTGCGCGGCCTGCATCAATTCCGGCTCGGCGTGAGCCATCGCCTTCAGCGCCGCCTCGCGGTCGCCGCTCTTGATCGCCTCTTCGACGTTGCGGACGGCGCCGCGCATCTGGGTGCGGCGCGACTTGTTGATAATCGTGCGGCGGGCAATCTTGCGTGTCGCCTTCTTGGCAGAGGTCGTATTGGCCATGGTCTCAAATTCCTTGCAGTGACCGGTCGCGGGTGGTCGGGCTAAAACGCGCCGGCCGCTCAACCGCATGATCGACGCTGGTGTGTTTCCGGGTATTCCCGAGGAATGCCATGTCAGGAGCGAAAATGCTCACATGACGGCGCCTCTCAAAGAATAGCGGCGGCGGGATTGCGCCCGCCGCCATTGGTAACCTTATAAAGGGCGCAGCTTGCAGCGTCAACGCCTTCCGGCCGCCCCGGAACCGGGAAGTTTGGACCGGACGCGCCGATAAGGTGCTGATGAGGTTGAATTTCTCAGGGTACCCCGCTAATGGCTGACGGCATTCGGGGCGCGCCAGTGAGAGGTTGACGGATGATCCGCGGTTTTTTCCGACTTGTGGGGCTCCTGCTGCTGGCCGGCGGATTTGTCTTCATGGTCTATGATGGGGCGCGCTGGGTGGCCGATCAGGCCCTGCGCTTTACCCGCTTTGGTGAGTTCTGGAACGATATCCATCAATCCAGCCAGCAGACATTCCGCGCCTGGGTGGAGAGCCATGCACCCTGGCTCTGGAGCAGCATCGCGAGGTTCGTGCTGGATCAGCCGGTCTTCGCCGTGATGGGCGTGTTGGGCATTTTGCTGATGGTGCTGTTCCGTCCGCGCAAGCCGCTGATCGGTTATTCGCGGAGCTGATGCAGCTGTGATGTTCTGCCGCCAGGCTTCGGCGTAGCTGCGGCGGCCTTTCGAACATCCGAGTCTGCTGGCGATATCGCGCGGCAAATACCTTTTGTTAACCATAACCGGTGCAAGACTTGAGCTGTCTCGCTATGAGGAATGGCTCCGGTGCGGGTTGCGCGCGCGTTTCGATTACCGATCATTGCCGCCATGACCGCGCTCGTCCTGTCGGGCTGCATGCACACATCCGGTCCGGTCGCGACCGCGCAGCCGCAAAGCGATCTCGATTACATGGCTTACGGCCAGCCTTATGAGGCGGCGCCTCGAGGCGCTGCCGCCTCGCCGTCCAGCGTGGCGGATGGCGGGGGCGCCATCAGTGCGCTTCGCGCCAGCTTTGCTTCGTCGGGCCCGAATTATTCTTCACCCGTGCCTGCTGCTGTCTCGGCGGCGTATGCGGCTGCGCCTGGGCCAATGGCCTATGACAACGCCTATCGGCTCGACGCCGGCGACAAGTTGCGAGTCGTGGTCTATGGCCAGGAAGGTCTCACCAACACCTATGCGATCGATGCCGGTGGCTCCATCACCATGCCGTTGATCGGGGCGGTGCCGGCGCGCGGACGAACGCCGGCGAGATTGGCTACCGAAATCAGCAGCCGCTTGCGCAATGGCTATATCCGCGAACCGTCGGTGGCCGTGGAGGTCGAATCCTATCGGCCGTTCTTCATCCTGGGTGAAGTCGCAGCACCCGGCCAATATCCCTATGTGCCCAACATGACGGTCGAAAGCGCCGTCGCGATCGCCGGTGGTTTCTCGCCGCGGGCCAAACGTGATCAGGTTACCCTGACCCATACCGAAGGCTCGGGCGCGATGCGCACCGTGGTCCCGCTGGGCACGCCGCTGAACCCGGGCGATACCGTTCTCGTCAACGAACGCTGGTTCTAGTGCTACCGTCATTTACGGGTTCGTGCTGACGCACGCCCCGCAATGACCAGCGCAAGCCGATGCGAAAAATCGCGCCGCCTACTTCTTCAAATGCTTGGCAAGGAAATCGAGGCTGCGCGGCCAGGCGATATCCGCGCTGACCTTGTCGTAGCTCGCCCGTTCGTCGCAATTGAAGCCGTGCTGTGCGCCCGGATAGACATGGACCTCGACGTCCGGCCGTTTGCTCTTGATGGTGTCGACGTCGGTCAGCGGGATGCCGGTGTCCTTTTCGCCGAAATGCAATTGGGTCGGCACCTTTGGCTTGTCGTCGGCGATGCGAACGATGGCGCCGCCGTAATAGCCGATCGCCGCCGATAGCCCCGATAGTTTGGTCGCGGCCGCATAGGCAACGCTGCCGCCCAGGCAAAAGCCGATGATGCCGACCGGGCCGGCATTCTTGACCGCGTCAATCGCGGCCTGGGTGTCCATCAGCATCGCCGGATAATCCGGATTGGCGACGAATTTGCGCGCCACCGCGATCTCGTCCGGCGAATAGCCGCTCTGGAAGTTGGGCTCGATACGGTCGAAGATCGAGGGCGCCACCGCGACATAGCCGGCGCTTGCGAGACGGTCGCAAACCGAACGGATGTGATGATTGACGCCAAAAATCTCCTGGATCACCACCACCGCGCCCTTGGGCGCGCCTGCGGGATCGGCGCGATAGCCGCCCAGTTGGAAACCATCCGAAGCCTTCAGCTTGATATCTTGTCCCACGGTTCATCCATTTGTTGGGGGTTGCACTGGAGAGGGTTTATCGTTTCGAAGAATTTTCCGCGAGTGCCGCTCGATAGCCTCGCAAACTTATGATCGGGCCATTCGTTCCGCGCCGCGCGGAAGCCCATCGAGGAACGGCAACACCGCCGCGATGAATGCCTGAGGCTGGTCGATATTGACGGCGTGGCCGGCGGCCGGGATTACCACCTTTTTCGCAGCCGGAATTTTCGCAGTCATATAATCGGAGGCGGCAAGGAACGGCGCGTCATCGGCGCCGACCACCACCAGTGACGGCACCTTGATCTCCGGCAACAGTTCGATCACTCGGGCATCGCGCTGGGTCAGCATGCCGCGCGCGGCATGTGCCAGCCCCGACGCGTCGCGATGGCTTGCCGTCGAGCGTTCACGGCTGGCTGCTTTCAGAACGGCGAGGCCTTCGCGGTCGAAGCGGTCGGCGGTATCGTGTGCGCGCTTGTTCCAGGCCTCGCGGGCATCGTCCTTCTTGAAGCCTGGTCCGGTGTCGATGATGAGCAGCGCGCTGACCCGCTCGGGATGCGCACGATAAAAGGCCAGCGACATGTATCCACCGAGCGACAGGCCGCCGACGATGGCTTTGTCCGCGCCGACCTCGTCGAGTAGCGCCGCCATGTCGCTGACCGTCAGCGCTTCACTATAGGCAGCGGGATCATCGGGGTAATCGGATTGGCCGTGGCCGCGCATGTCCCACAGCACGAGCTGATGGTGTTTCGATAGCGCCTCGATCTGCCCGCTCCACATCGCCGATGTCAACGAATAGCCGTGGGTCAAAATCAGCGGAGGCCCGCTGCCATGGATTTCGTAATAGATGTTGACCCCGTCACGATTGATCTTCGGCATCGCGGCTTCCCGAACAGTGCATTCACGGATTTATCCTAGCGCGATCTTCTCGCCGTTGGGAAATGCGGAAGCGCCATCGATTGACACGCGCACGACAAATTTTGCCGCAGCGCACAACGTGAAGTCCGCCAATGCGATGAAAGCGTAACGACGACCAGGCATCGATCAAGTTGAGCCGCATCAGGAACGCAAAAAAATTTCGTCCGTTAAATTTTTACGCTTCGCGGTAGGCGCGCGTTCATAACGCCTATTAAGGCGCGGGGAACCCGTGGTGAGGTAGCTTTTTGCTGTCGGCCAACGCCGCAAGTTGAAGAGGTTCCATGACAGCTCTAGCCAAAAAGACTTCGACCAAACGCCGGTTGCTGCTGGCGTCGGATCGGAGCGATCAGAGCAGCGAATTAGCCAGCATTCTGCAATCCGTCAGCGAAGTTGATACCATCTCGACGTCGGATATTCCCGACGTGCCCGCCGGCCATTTTGCGGGCATCGTGGTCGATATCAATCTGCGATCGGCCGAGAGCGTGCAGCGCGTTCGCAATAAGCTGCGCACCGAGGCGTATAGTTCCATGCCGCGGTTGTTCGTTCTGGCGGATGCCCTTCACCATGGCTCGATGCAGGCCTGGGCTTTGGGCGCAACGGATACGATATCGCGGCCGCTCAATGCCGAGGGCATCCTGCAACGCATCCGCGCCGCTTTCCCCGATAATGACGGATACGACGCGACCGATCGCGGCAAAACCCTGAACACCGGCGTCGCCGCCGCGCATAAGGTAATGGTCAAGATATTCGAGAAGCTGCCGGCAGGCGCTCCGCTGACCTTGAACGACATCGTTGAGGCCGAGAACAAGATCCTCAAGGCCATCAAGCACTCCTCGTTGCGGGAATGGCTGACCACGGTTGGTTGCCATCACACCGCGAGCTACCGGCATTGCCTGTTCGTCACCGGTTTTGCGGTGGCGTTCGCGCAGCATCTTGGTATGCGCGAGGACGATCAGCGGCGGCTGGCGCGCGCAGCACTTCTGCACGATGTCGGCAAGGCGTTCATCTCGGTCGATCTCTTGGACAAGCCGGGAAAACTTACCGACGAGGAAATGAACGAGATCCGCAAGCATCCGCGTCTGGGCTATGACGCGCTTGCAGGCCAAGGCGGCTTTCCGCCTGAAATGCTCGACGTGGTCCTGCACCATCATGAATTCCTTGACGGCACCGGATACCCGGACGGCCTGCGTGACGATCAGATCAGCGATATCGTGCGCCTGACCACGATCGTCGACATTCACGCAGCATTGGTGGAGAACCGGGCCTACCGGTTGCCCTTCACGCACGCCAAGGCGTTCATGGTCATGGAACAGATGGGCGGCAAGCTCGACCAGCACCTGCTGCAGGCGTTCCGCCCGGTGGCCATGGGATCGTCTTATTGATCGCTCGGCTTGGGCGCCAAATTCGCAAACGGTGACGCCGCGTAGACGACGTTGCCGCCGACCATCGTCAGCACGGAGCGAATCCGTCCGATGTCCTTGACCGGCGCGGTCAGATAGTCCGCGGACAGCACCGCGAGGTCGGCGAGCTTGCCGGGCTCGAGCGTGCCGCGTCTGTCGTCGTCATTGGCCATGAAAGCGGAATTGCGCGTGTACATCTCGAGCGCCTGCCGGCGGCTCGGGGCTTCCGCCTGATCGCGGGTCTGTGTGCCGCCGATCGTGGTGCCGTCGAGATACCATTGCAGCGCCACGAACGGATTGTAGGACGACACCCGATGCGCGTCGGTGCCGCCGGCGACCGTCAGCCCGAGCTTCATGGCCGTCGCGATCCGCGGCATCGCCTTTGCCTGATCGACGCCGACATCGTGCTGCAGCCGCTCGCCGCCGAAATAGAGACCGTCCTGAACGCCCCAGATCAGGCCCAGCGCCTTCATCCGCTTCAGATTGTCCTCGGACGCATTGTACAGATGCAGCACCGTCCATCTGAGATCGCGAACCGGGTAATCCTTCTCGATGCCTTCGACGATATCGAGCAGGTCGTGCACGCTACGGTCCGGATTCCAGTGGATCTGGATGGTGTAGCCCTTCGATGCGGCCCAGCGCAGCAATTCGGCGAGCTTGGTCTTGCCGTCGGGCGTGATGTCGCCATCGGTCCAGTCGGCCCACACAAGGATCTCGCCGGGGCCGTTGAAATGCAGCATGGCGTCGCCAAAACCCTGCGGCAGCAACTGCGTCAGGTTCTGCAGGTCCGCAAGTTCGCTGCCGGGTTTTGGCGCGCACAGGTGATAGGCGACGCGCAGCGTGAGCTGCTTGTCGCGCCATAGCTTGAATACGGCCTGGTAGTTGGCGGGATACATGCTCACCCCGCCGCCGTCGACGATGCCGGTAATCCCGAGACCGTTCATCTCGCGGAAGAATTTTCTGGAGCCGTCGACCTGCTGCTCCAGCGTGGGCTTCGGCAGTTTGTCAAAGATTTTGCCGAGCGCATTGCCATTGGCGACGACCACGCCGGTTGGCTTGTTGTCAACGTCGCGTTCGAGCTTGCCGCCGGGAGTGACGTCCGCGTCGTCGTGAATGTCGAGCGCTTCCATGGCCTTTGGCGTCAGCAGGAGCCAGTCATAGAGATGCTGGATGTAGACCGGATTGTCCGGTGCGGCCGCGGCCACCTCCTGAGGTGTCGGCCGGCGTTTCTCGGCGAATTGCTCTTCGGTCCAGCCGCCAGCCACGACGATCCATGAGCCCGGCTTCTGGGTCTGCGCGGCCTGACGAATTTTATCCAGCGCCTGCTCGAGCGTCGGCACGCCGATCCAGTTTACTTCCGTGCCGAAGGTCAGCGCGGCGCGGATGCCGTGAATGTGCCCGTCGGTGAGGCCGGGAATGACGGCGCGGCCGCCGAGATCGATCTGCTTTGCGTTGCTGCCGGCAAGTTTCTTCATCGCTGCGCTGGTGCCGGTCGCCAGCACCTGGCCGTGGCCGATGGCCAGTGCTTCCCGGATTGAAAAATCCTTATCGACCGTGACGATCTTGCCGTTGAAGAGCACGGTGTCGGCAGTTTGTGCGGAGGCGCCACTGACTGGCAGCAAGGTCGCGGCGAGCGCAAGGCCACCAATGAAGTTTCTTCTTGATCGCAATCCGAGGCCCATGCCGCCGTTTCCTTTTCTTGTGTTGTTTCTACCATTGTCATTGCGAGGAGCGTCAGTGACGAAGCAATCCAGTCCGGCTGCGTCGCTTGTCCTGGATTGCTTCGCGGAGCCTGTCATCGGGCGGCGCATTGCGCCGACCCGTTGGCTCGCAATGACGAATAAAGTTCAAATCAGCGTTGGCTGCGGCATGGCTAAATCACCCCAGCATCTTGCGCAACTCGGCCTTAGCGACCTTTTCCAGCGTTGAGCGCGGCATCTCGTCGACGAAGCGAATTTCGTGCGGCACCTTGAAGTCCGCCAGCGCGCTGCGGCAGGCGGACATGACGTTGTCGTGCAATTCCGGAGGCGCGCGCTCGACGCCTTCCTGCGGAATGATGAACACCACCGGCACCTCGTCGAGCATCGGATGCTTTTTCGCGACGACAGCGGCTTCGCGCACGCCCGGCACCACCGCGATCACCTGCTCGATCTCGGAAGCCGCGACATTCTCGCCGCCGACCTTCAGCATGTCCTTGGCGCGGTCGCCGAATTTGACGAAGCCGTGTTCCAGCAGCGTGACGCGGTCGCCGGTGACGAAATAGCCGTGTTCGTCGAAACTCTCGCGGGTAGCTTTCTCGTTGTGCAGATATTCCGCGAACAGCGACAGCCCCGGAATGCCCTTGATCAGGAGATTGCCGGTGCCGCCGACCTCGGTCGGCCTGCCGTCATCATCGGTGATGCGGATCGAATATTCCGTCGCGGCGCGACCGATCGACATCGGCGTGTTGGGCTGATCGATCTCGCCGACGATGCCGTGGGTAATGGTTTCGGTCATGCCCCACCAGCCGATGATCTTGACGCCGAACATGGCAAATGGCGGCGGCTCGCACACGGCGGTGCCCCAAATGCGGAATTTGTGCTGCGTCGGAATTTCGTGCTCGAGCAGCGCTTTCATGCAGAATGGGATGGTCGAGGTCCAGGTGCAGCCGTGCTCCAGCGCGACGCTCCAGAACCGGCTCGCGGAAAACCGCGGCTGGATCACGCACGTCGCTCCCACCCACAGGCTCGCCAGCATCGAATAAGCCAGCGCATTGGTGTGAAACAGCGGCAGATAGGTCTGATGCACGTCGTCTTGATGCAGATCCTGATGCGCGGCGTTGACCTTGGCGCCCCACAGTGCATTCGCATGGGTCCACAGCACCGCCTTCGGGCGCGACGTGGTGCCGGAAGTATATTGCACGCTGCAAGGTGCTGCGGGATCGGTGGCGCGGCGCGGCCGGTCGGCGCTGTCGGCGAACAGTGCCTCGAAGCGCTCACCGCGCGGTGCAATGGCCCCTGGCGCAGTGGTCGTCCCCGGGTCATGCGAGATCACGGCGAGCCAGCGCAAGCCGCAGCACCGTGCCGAGATCATTTCGGCGTAGGCCGGCTGCGTAATCGCGGCAACCGCGCCGCAATGGCCAGCGAAATATTCCATCTCCGCAGGCGCCGAGCGCGTGTTGGTGGTGACCGCGATGGCGCCGAGCTCGACGCAGGCAAACCAGGTCAGCATCGCCTCGATGCAATTGTCGAGATGGATCAGGACAAAGTTACCCGGCTTGACGCCGCGTTTGGCGAGACCGGCGGCCAGCGCGCCGACGCGGTCGTGAAATTCGCCATAGGTCCATTTTCGCGCCGGCGCATCGAACGGCGCCCAGATCAGAAACGGATGATCGCGGCGTGTTTCCGCGCGCATCCGCAACAGCCACGGCACGTCCATCCCGGCAAACGGCCCAACGATACCGGGCGCGCCCAATGCGTTCGACATGTATCCTCCCGTGCGGTCTTGGTGGCCGCTTGGTCTATTTTGCTTGGAAGTATGTTTGCCACCGGATCGCGCGGCGAGCAAATCGGAACGGGCACTCTCTCGTTTCTCTTGGCCGGGACGCGCCCGGCCATGCTGAGTTACCGATTATCGCGGGGGTGTTGCGCTAGACGGCGCCGTCCTCATACGACGAAATCTCGATCAGGCTGCCGTCGGGATCCCGGCAATAGACCGAGCGCAAGTTGCCGCGGGCGCCCTGTTTCGCCACCGGGCCTTCCTCGATCACGACGCCGCACGCCTTGAGATGCGCGACCACCTGTTGCGGCGTGCTGGCGGTGAGAAAGCACAGATCGTCGCTGCCGGCGGCCTCATGGTCCGCCGTGAACCACTCGACCTTGTCGGCGTCGCGCGGCCGCACATTGATTTTCTGATCGCCGAAGATCAGCGATGTCCGCGGGGTTTTGCCCTGGCCAGGGTCGAACACCCTGATCTCCATGCCGAGGATTTTTCGATACCATTCGGCGGTGCGCGCAACGTCGGAGACATTGATCACGAGGTGATCGAGCGCGTTGACCTTAACAGACATGGCTTATCCTTTCGTCGCGGCTGGAGACGCCGTGCCGCACTGGCCGCATGGCGCTTTGTTTGTTACAACGCCGGCGTTTGTCAATTCAACAACAACAGGCCGGGCGCCAACCAAAGCCGCGGCGAGGGAGAAACTTATGATTTCACGGCGCGCCGCGATAGGTCTGGCTGCAACGGGCCTTTCGGCTTTGGTCTGGTCGACGGGCGGCGCTTTTGCGCTCGACTATCCGACGCGCACGGTGCGTTTCGTGGTCGGATTTCCGGCCGGAGGCGCCACCGACATTCTTGCGCGGCTGATCGGCCAGCGACTCTCCGAGCGGCTGGGACAGCAATTCATCATCGAGAACAAGCCGGGCGCGGGCAACAACATCGGCACCGAGACCGTGGTCAATGCCGAACCGGATGGCTACACGGTGCTGCTGGTCAACCCCGCCAATTTCATCAACGCCTCGCTCTACGCCAACCTCAATTTCAACTTCATGCGCGATATTGCGCCGGTTGCGTCGTTCAATCGCGTGCCCAATGTGATGACGGTCGCGCCGGGCGTACCGTCAAAGGCGGTCGCTGAATTCATCGATTACGTGAAAGCCAATCCCGGCAAGGTCAACATGGCGTCATCCGGCAACGGCACGTCGCTGCATCTGTCGGGTGAGTTGTTCATGCTGATGACGGGCGCGAAGATGTTGCACGTCCCCTATCGCGGCGCGGCGCCCGCGATCACCGATTTGATGGGCAACCGCGTTCAGGTGATCTTCGACAACATGCCCTCGATCATTCAGCATATCCGCGCCGGGTCGCTGCGCGCGCTGGCGGTGACGACCGCGGAACGTTCTTCGCAATTGCCCGATGTGCCGACGGTCGCCGAGACCGTTCCGGGCTATGAGGCGAGCGCGCTGTTCGGCATGGGCGCGCCGAAGAAGACGCCGCCCGAAATCATCGCGAAGCTGAACCATGAGATCAACGAGATTCTGGCCGAGCCAAATGTAAAGGATCGTTTGACCGAGCTGGGCGGTGATCCCCTGATCAGCACACCAGAGGCTTTCGGTTCGATGATGCAGGCCGAGACCGATAAGTGGGAGAAAGTGGTCAAGGCAGCGGGCTTGCGGATAGATTAGACCGTCGATGGAACGCTACCGGGGCGGTCCTGTTTTAGATAACAGGCGATACAAGAGCCCGGTGCTTGTGCGGAGGAGACGCAACATGCGCAACACGATGTTGACAGGATTATCTTTGCTGTCAGTGGCCGCCGCAATCACGGCCGGCGCGGGGCCTGCGGCGGCGTTCGACTACCCCTATTGCATCCAGGGGTGGGGTGTTGGTGTTCCCGGCGATTGCTCTTACCGGAGCTACGCCCAGTGCATGGCGAGCGCGTCCGGGCGAAACGTTTATTGCAATGTCAATCCGCGCGTGGCGTTCCGGCAGCCGAGGCACGGCCGGTCGCCTTATCTGGATTATTATGATGGGCGTTGATTGATCGACGTTTGTGGGCGCGGTGTGACGCCGTCGCGCCGGCAGCTTATTCTGTTCGCCGGCTTAATTCCGGCAACTCCGGCTTTGATTCTAGCAGCCCTTGCAGATCGACGAAACCATTCGCGCAGCCTTGCGATCTTCGCGGTCGACGGCCGGATCGCCGGTTCCGAGCGCAGGGCCCGCGCCAGGCGCGCTGCCGCCGGACGAAAGCGCCGTTCCGGCGGAGTTCGTTCCGGGCGCCGCCGGGCGTGTACCAAACGCGCCGCCGGTCGAGGAAGCGGAGTGATGCATTCCCATGCCGCCACCCATTCCGCCCCCGCCGCCACGGCTATAGGCCGCCGTCGAGAACAGCGCCGAGAGAACGACGCAACCGATTGCCAATGCCTTCATGGCCGGTCCTCCATTTGGCATTTAAACAAACGAGCGTGGAGGAGGGTTCCCGCCGGCGCTTCGGCTCACATTCCTTTGTAGGGCTGTGCTCGTTGACCGGCCTGTCGTGCGGCGGATTGCCGTCCCAGATCCAAGGTGAATTGCCAGCGCCCTTGACGATGGTTCACTCTCGGCACATACTAAACCTTATGGTTAAGTATAGCGAACATGGTCTGGACCGGACCTTTGCCGCCCTCGCGGACCCAACGCGGCGGGCACTGCTGGCGCGTCTTGGCAAACAAGACGGCATCTCGGTGAGCGAACTGGCGCAGCCATTCGCGATGTCGCTGCCGGCGATCATGAAGCATCTCGATGTGCTGTCGGACGCGGGCCTGATCGCGCGCGCCAAAACCGGTCGCATCGTGTCATGCCGATTGACCGCCCGGCCGATGGAGCAGGCGATGAACTGGCTGAATGGCTACCAGCGCTTCTGGTCCGAAAGCCTCGACCGCCTTGCTGCTTTTGTGGAGGGAGATCAATGGCCATCAAATCCAGCGCTGCCCGCGACGCCGCCAGACCGAGCCTCACCCTCACACGTCGGCTCAATGCCGCGCCGGCAAAAGTCTACGCGGCGTGGACCGACCCGGAAAAAATAGCCCGATGGTTCGGGCCATCGCAGGTCAGGGCGGGCTCGGTGCACGCCGATATCGAGGCGCGGGTCGGTGGCCGATTCCGCATCAGCCTCGACATGGAGGATGGCCAGCATCACGAAGTCGGCGGCGTCTATCGCGAGCTGGTGCCGAACGAAAGGCTGGTGTTCAGCTGGGCGTGGCATTCGACACCGGAACGGGAATCACTGGTGACGGTCTCGCTGAAGCCCGACGGCGACGGAACGCTGCTCACGCTCCACCACGAGCAGTTCTTCGATCAGGCCGCGCGTGACAGCCACGAAAGCGGCTGGATCGGCTCGCTCGACAAGCTGGAAAAATACGTCGCCTGAAACGACCACATGCAGAGGAGAGCCGGCCATGCAACCGCACAAAATCGTCTCGCGTCGAGAATGGATCGCCGCGCGCAAGGCGCATCTGGCCCATGAGAAGGAATACACCCGGGTGCGCGATCGGTTGAGCGCGGAGCGGCGCGATCTGCCCTGGGTCAAGGTCGACAAGAACTATGTGTTCGAAGGACCTGATGGCCAGCAGACGCTGGCCGATCTGTTCGCGGGGCGGAGCCAGCTGGTGGTGCAGCATTTCATGTTCGCACCCGACTGGAATGAGGGCTGCAAGAGCTGCTCGTTCTGGGCGGACGGATTTGAACGGATGATCCCCCATCTGGCCGCGCGCGACACCACGCTGGTCGCGGTCTCACGGGCGCCGCTGCCAAAACTGCTCGCGTTCAGGGCTCGGATGGGTTGGACGTTCGACTGGCTGTCCTCGGCAGCAAGCGACTTCAACTACGATTACGGGGTTTCGTTTACGAAGGACGAGATCGAGCGGGGCGCCAAGGCCTACAATTTCGGCACCTCCGGTTTCGGAATCGAGGACGCGCCCGGCATCAGCGTATTCTATCGCGACGCCGCCGGAGACGTCTTTCACACATATTCGTGCTTTGCGCGCGGCCTCGACATGATGAACGCCGCCTATCACTATCTCGATTTGACGCCGCTGGGCCGTCACGAAGAAGGATTGCCGTACCCGATGGATTGGGTCCGGCTTCGCGACCAGTATCAGCCCGCCGCAGGCACAGCCGCCTGCTGCCGAACCTGATCGGGAGCGAAGCGATCACGCCGCCCTGGGCCAATGATTCATGGCGGCTTCGCAAACGTGAGCGGGTCTACGCTGCGGCGGTTGGCTCCACTGATGGCACGGCAACTTTCGCCTTGGCAAAGACGATTCCCTTGGCCTCGGTGCCGACGGCCGTCAGCACGGCGATAACGACCGCAACCGACCCCGCGACGACGGCGAGCGCGAGACCATAATTCCCACCGTAATGCGCGGCGATGCCCGCTTGCAGCGTCGCGTTCACGGACGCCAGCAAATTGCCGAGCTGATACACGAAGCCGGGAAACGTGCCCCGTGCGGTGTCCGGCGACAATTCGTTGAGATGCACCGGCACGACGCCCCAGGCGCCCTGTACCGTGAATTGCATCAGGAAAGCGCCGACCGCCAGCAACGCCGGGCTGTCCGAGAACGCCCAAAGCGGGATCACCGGCAGGGAGAGCAGCGCCGAAATGATGATGCATCGCCGCCTGCCGAAACGCTCCGACAGTGTACCGAACAGGATGCCGCCGCAGATCGCGCCGATATTGTAGATCACGGCGATGATACCGACCGCGTGCGGCGACAGCTTGTGTTGCACCTGCAGGAATGTCGGGTAGAGATCCTGCGTGCCATGGCTGAAGAAATTGAACGCGGTCATGAGCACGACCGCGTAGATGCCGAGCCGCCAGTGCGATTTCAGGACCGTCAACGTGCCGCCGCGTTCGGCTGATGCCTCTTTGCTCCAGCTTGGCGATTCCGGCACGGTACGACGAATGTAAAACACCAACAAAGCCGGGATCACGCCGACCATGAACATGCCGCGCCACCCGATATAGGGGAACAGCACGCCGTAGACGATCGACGCCATGAAGTATCCGGTTGGGTAGCCCGATTGCAGCAGGCCCGAGACGAACCCGCGGGCGTGCGGCGGGATGCTTTCCATCGTGAGCGAAGCCCCGACACCCCATTCACCGCCCATCGCCACGCCGTACAGGGCGCGCAGAACAATCAGCACCGTCAGGCTTGGCGCAAAGCCTGAAGCGAATTCGAGGACCGAATAGAGGAGGATGTTGACCATCAAGGTCGGCCGGCGGCCCCAACGGTCGGCGGCGCGGCCGAAAATGAACGCGCCGATGGGGCGCATCGCCAACGTCAGCAGAATGGCAATCGTGACGTCCGAAATATCCGTGTGGAATTCCGCGGCAATGTCCTTCAGCACGAACACCAGAAGGAAAAAGTCGAATGCATCCAGCGCCCAGCCGAGAAAGCTTGCTACGACGACGTGCTTCTGTTCGCGGGTCCAGCCGGATAATGCTGCGATAGCCATGGAAAGTGCCTCTAATGACGTGTGAGGCACAATGTTTCACAGAATCCGATAGGTGAATAGTTGCGTTACTGAAGGCCGCTCCGACGTAGCATCATGCCGGTGCATGGGCGGCCGCTCTTGCAATGGCATCGAACAGCGGGGGCGAGCATTAATCACGCCAGAGAAACCGCACCTTCAGCCAGCCTTGCCGTGGCGAAAAATCTCGCCCGCCGTCATTGCGGCGAACGGGTTCCGCCTCTACTCCGTTCAGCCGTTCTTCTTGATGCAGACCGTGATAATTCCCGCGGTCTTGGTGCATTGCCATTGAGTCAAAACTGAACTTTCGAATGGCTTCGGCCGGGTTAACTTGACCGACAGAAACGCAGCCGTGCCGGCAAACGCCAAGATTGCAGCGATGAGCACGATCTCTTTACGGGTCCACAGGGTCCAGATCATTGCCGCCACTCCTATCCTAACGCCTAGATCATAGGAGCAAGCGGGTTATTCCCGTGTGATCGGCATCACAATATCGTTGAATTTGAGCGGTGGGCGGCAATGGCATCGGTGGTTCAAAATGTGGTTAGATCGCCCAAGCCCGCATTCGCCGGTTTGGGCGGGCCTCCGGCCTGCAAGAAGGACCATGACGCTTGACCGACTTCACGGCGCCGCGCGGATCTCCCGGAATTCCCCCACGGTGGACCTCGAGTGCCAAGACCGCCGTAGGCACGGCCGCGCGCGCGGAAAGCCGCATCTGGTTCACGATCAGCCACGGCATTCTCAACGAAATCTACGCGCCCAGGCTCGATAGCGCCTGCATCCGGGATTTTGGATTCATCGTCACCGCGAATGGCTACTTCTCGGAAGAAAAGCGCGCCACCAATCAAACGGTCGAAATGATCGAAGACGGCGTTCCGGCATTCAGGCTGGTCAACACCTCGATCGACGGCCGCTACCGGATTTCAAAGACGGTTTTTTCCGATCCGCTGCGCGAAGTCGTGTTGCAGCAGATCCACTTTGAGGCGCTGGTCGGCACGCTCGCCGATTATCAGCTTCATGCCATCATCGCGCCGCATCTGGTCAATGCGGGCGCTGATAACACCGGCTGGTGCGGCAATTTCAAGGGACACGCGATGCTGTTTGCCGAGGGCCGGGGAACCGCGCTGGCGGTGGCGTCGTCGGTGCCATGGCTGGCGCGTTCAGCCGGCTATGTCGGAATTTCCGATGCCTGGCAGACGCTGTCGCGCGGACAAGGCTTGCGAGAGGAATTCGACCGGGCGGAAAACGGCAATGTCGCCATCGCGGGAACGCTGGATCTGGCCGCGCATGATGGGCGGGTGGTGCTGGCAATCGGCGTCGGCGCGATGCCCGAGGAAGCGGGGCTGCGCGCGCTGCTGAGCCTGCAACATCCACGGCTCGCGCTCGAACATTATTGCGTGGGCTGGCGCCAAAAGCAGGCTGAGCTTCTGCCGCTCGACGAACCCTGCGATGCCAGCGGATTGAATCGCTATCGCGTCAGCACGGCGGTATTGTCCACGCATCGCGATGAGGCTTCGGGCGCCATCATTGCCAGCCTTTCGATTCCCTGGGGCTTTTCCAAAAGCGATGACGATCTCGGCGGCTACCATCTGGTCTGGCCGCGCGACCTCGTTGAAACCGCCGGCGGCCTGCTCGCTGCCGGAGGCGTGGCCTCGGCGAAATCCGTGCTCGATTATCTGGTTGCGATCCAGGAAGCGGATGGACATTGGTCGCAGAATTCCTGGCTCGACGGCAGGCCTTACTGGGGCGGCATTCAGATCGACGAGACCGGGTTTCCGATCCTGCTCTATGACATGCTGCTCCGTGCGGGCGCGATCGAGCCTGCGGACCGCGGGCGCTATGTCGACATGATCCGTGACGCGGCGGGCTATATCGTGCGTAACGGACCTGCGACCCAGCAGGATCGCTGGGAAGAGGATGGCGGCTATTCTGCCTTCACCATCGCCGTCGAAATTTCCGCGCTGCTCGCTGCCGCCGAGGCCATGGAGGCCGCGGGCCAAAGCGCGATCGCGCGGTATCTGACGGAAACGGCAGATGGCTGGAACGAACAGATCGACGATTGGGCCTATGCGAGGGATACCGAAATCTCGCGCCAGCTCGGCATCGACGGCTATTACATGCGTATCGGCTTTTCGTCCGGCGATGCCAATGCGAGGTCGCACGGGCTTATTCCAATTCGCAACCGGCCGAATGGAAACGAAGCCGTCCAGGCCGGGCTGCTGATCAGTCCCGACGCGCTCGCGCTGGTGCGTTTCGGCCTTCGCGCCGCCGATGATCCGCGCATCCTCAATACCGTGAAAGCGATTGACGCGCTGCTCAAGCGCGACCTGCCGGCAGGCCCCTATTGGTATCGCTACAACGACGACGGTTATGGCGAACATGAAGACGGCGCGCCGTTCGACGGCGCGGGAATCGGCCGGTTGTGGCCGCTATTGACGGGCGAACGGGCGCATTACGAACTCGCCGCCGGCCGGCCGCAGGAGGCCCGGCGGCTGCTGGCGACGCTCGAGGCGTCCGCGAGTCCGGGCGGCCTTATCCCGGAGCAGATCTGGGACAGCGACGACATCCCGAGCAAGGAATTATTTCTCGGCCGGCCTTCGGGCAGCGCGATGCCGCTGGTATGGGCGCACGCCGAGCACATCAAGCTTCTGCGGTCGCTCCGGGACAACGCGGTCTTCGACATGCCGCCGCAGACGCTCAACCGCTATGTCAAAAGCACACCCGCCCCGGCGCCGATCGTCTGGCAGCTCACGTCAAGGGTCGACCGCATTGCGCCGGGCCGTATCCTGCGCCTGGAATTTCTGGAAGAGGCGCAGATTCATTGGTCAACCGACAATTGGGCGACGATTGCCGATAGTCCGACCGTTGCGACCGGGCTTGGCATGCACATTTTGGATCTGCCGACCGCGCGCCTCACGAGTGAGGGCACAGTACGCTTCACCATTTTCTGGCCGAAGCAAAGCCGCTGGGAAGGCGCCGATTTCCAGGTCGGGATCGTCAAGGCGGACTGACGGGCCTGAGCGGCAATGCGGAAATGGGATGGGAGACGATGAGCGGACAAAAGGATATCAAACTGCTGCTGGCGGATGTCGACGGCACACTCGTAACCCAGGACAAGGTGCTGACCTATCAGGCCGCGGCTGCGGCGCAGGAATTGCGCGATGCCGGCATCACGCTGGCGCTCACCAGCGGCCGGCCGCCGCGCGGCATGAGTATGCTGATAGCGCCACTCAAGCTCGAGGGCGCGATCGCGGGCTTCAATGGCGGCGTGTTTGTCAATCCCGATTTGTCGGTGATCGAAAGCCATCTGCTCGATGCCGCTATCGCCAAACAGACGCTTCAGCTGATCCTTGATCAGGGCCTCGACGCCTGGCTCTACACCGAAAAGGAGTGGCTGATCCGCGACGCCAAGGCCCCGCATGTGGCGCGCGAGACCTGGACGGTCAAGTTCGACGCGAAAATCGTGGATTCCTTCACCGACGCGCATCTGGCCGATGCGGTCAAGATCGTCGGCGTCTCCGATGATCTCGATCGGGTCGCCGCCTGCGAAAAGCTGGCGCAGGAAAAATTGGGCGAGCGCGCCAGTGCCGCGCGCTCACAACCCTATTATCTCGATGTCACCCATCCGCAGGCCAACAAGGGTGCGGTGGTGCTGACGCTGGCAAAATTGCAGAACATCTCGCCCGGGCAGATCGCGACCATCGGCGATATGCCCAACGACGTCCTCATGTTCCGCAAAAGCGGGCTCTCCATCGCCATGGGCAATGCCAGCGACGACGTCAAGTCGCAGGCAAGCCAGGTGACTGACAGCAATCAGGACGAAGGTTTTGCCAAGGCGGTGCGCAAGTTCATCCTGAAGAAGACCAAGTAGGCGAGGGCCGGTTCAGTAGCCGCAAGCACCGCAACGCGGCTGCACCGGCGCGTAGGTGGTGTAGCCCGGAGCAACCATCTCGACATGCTCCTGGGTCGCGTATTGAGCCGGCACCTGCTCGTATTCAACGCCTTCCGGCGCCACCATCACGGTCCTTGGCACCATCACCGTCCGATATTGCGCCGGCGTACGGTGAGCGATGACGCGGCGGGGAGAAACCATCACGGTTTCCTGCACGGTACGATATTGCGGGGGCACGACCTGCTGCTGATAGCAGGTGCCGCACGGCGGTGGTGGCGCATAGCAGGAGTAGCAGCCGGCGGACGCCGCTGACGGAATGAGCGCGGCGACGATGGAGGTGGCGAAAAGCGCGGCAACAACGCGAGACATGAAAATACCTGCTGACTGGAGACCTCTGAGGTTGCTGGACAACCTCGGCTGTGCGGATGGTCTAATTGGACAGCAGAATGCGTCAACGTGAGTCGGTCGTTTACCTTGATGAACATCCCTAACGCGTCACGAAACAACGAATGTCCGACGAAAGCGAAACTTCACCTTGTTGCCGCCGAGACTCGTTTGATGAGTTCGTCGGTTCTCGACAGGAACAGCCGCAGGATCGGTGATGCGTTCGCCTTGTGGTAGCCGACAACGAGGTCGATCGTCGGCGGATCACCCTTGATCGGACGGCTGACAACCGACCAGGGCAGGAAGTTTTGCGCATAGCGCGGCAACAACGCGAGGCCTCGCGTGGAAGCGACCAGCGAGATGGCCATGGCGAGATTGTCCGCTTCATGCGCCGGCGTAATCTTGAGGCCGGTCTGCCGGATGTAATCGTCGATAACCGCGCGAAGCGCCGGTGCGGTCCTGGACACGTTGATGAAGGGTTGGCCTACGATCTCGCGGATGTCGACGCTGGCATTGGCGGTGAGGCGATGATCGCTCGGCATGACCATCACAAGCGGCTCCCGCGTCACCGTCTTGAAAACGAGATCGGCGGCATCTGACTCCCTCCGCATGAAAGCCAGGTCAAGTTTGCCGCGCGTCAGCGCATCGGCGAGGTTCGGCGAATATTCGCTGGTGACGGTGACGTCGACATTGGGAAGCTCATCGCGCAGGATGTGCATGGCCTCAGGCAGCCAATCCATTTCCTGACCCGTGAGGAATCCGAGCGCGAAGCCGGGTTTTTCCGGCTGCGCGGCGCGACGTGCGGCTTCGCGCGCCGCTTCGACCTGGGCCAATGCCAGCCGCGCGTGATCGAGAAACGCTTTTCCGGCCGGCGTCAGTTCAACGCCGTGAACGCTGCGCGTCAGCAAGGACGCGCCGACCTCGTATTCGAGATCGCGAATCTGCCGGCTCAGCGACGGTTGTGACGTGTGCAGCCGGCGCTCGGCGGCAACCGTCAGGCTGCCTTCCTCGGCGACCGCCACGAAATATCGGAGATGGCGTAATTCCATAGCTGCTTCCATGCCTACCAGGCATAGTCGAGAGCCTACAAAGTCTTTTTAGAAAGTTCAAGTGGAGGATATTTCATGCGCCATCGGCATGGCGCTGGGCTGTGCTTTTCGGAGATCGATCATGACCAATCTTTCAGGCAAAACCGCCCTCGTGACCGGCGCATCGCGCGGTATCGGCCGCGCCAGCGCGCTGGCTTTGGCAAAGGCGGGCGCGCAGGTGCTCGTCCATTACGGTCGCGGCAAGGACGAGGCCGAAGCCGTCGTCCAGGAAATCCGCAGCAATGGCGGCCGCGCTCAAACGGTGTCGGCGAACCTCGCCGCGCCCGATGGTGCGCAGGCGCTTGCCAAAGAGGTGCACGCCATCGTCGGCGATCGCCTCGATATCCTGGTCTCGAACGCCGGGATTTCCAAGGCGGCGACCATCGAAGAGACCACGGTGGAGGATTTCGACAATCTGTTCGCCGTGAATGTCCGCGCGCCGTTCTTCCTTGTGCAGCAATTGCTGCCGATCCTCGGCACCGGCAGCAGCGTCGTGCTGGTCTCGTCGCTGGCGGCGCACGCCTCGGTCGGCAACCTCTCTGCTTACGCCGCGACGAAAGGCGCGATCGACACCCTCGTCAAGCACTTCGCCTCCGCGCTCGGCCAGCGCGGCATCCGCGTCAACGCGGTCGCGCCCGGCGTGGTCGAAACCGAAATGTCGAACTTTACCAAGACGGATGCGGGACGCGATTTCACGCTCGGCATGCAGGCGCTGAAGCGGCTCGCGCAACCCGACGACATCGGCGACGTCGTCGCGTTCCTGGCCTCCGACAATGCGCGATGGGTCAATGGCGACACCGTCCGGGTCGATGGCGGCTCGAAACTGTAGGCCGACAGCCTCAAGCAAGGACGAGGGTCATGACCGACAGCATCTGTTTGACCTCTATGGCGTGCGAAAGCGGGCAGCCGACTTCCGGTGTTGCCCGCGATCGCGGCCGCTTCGTTCTCGGCCGCCGCGCCAGTTTCTGGGTTTCGGCCGGCGTGGTGGCGCACACGCTATGGACAAGTGCTGCGCCCGCGATGGTCTACCGGATCTATGCCGAAGAGTGGCATCTGGCGCTGACCACGACGACGGCGATTTTCGCGATCTACCCGATCGTGGTCGTTCTCACGCTGCTGGGGTTTGGCGATCTGTCGGACCATATCGGCCACCGCGCGACGATGCTGATTGGACTTGCGATGTCGCTCGCCGGGGTGTTCGCCTTTGCCGTGGCGCCCGATGTCGCCTGGCTTTTTGCCGGGCGGGCGCTGATGGGAATCGGGGTTGGTCTGACGGCGAGTCCTTCCACGGCCGCCATGGTGGAATTCGCCGCGGAAGGACAGTCGCAGCGCGCGGCCTCGGTTGCCGCCGCCGCCCAAGCGGTGGGCTTTGCCGCGGCGCTGCTGCTCGGCGGCGCATTGATCGAATATGCCCCGCATCCGACCCGGCTGCCATTCTGGTTCCTGTTCGCAATTCTGGCGATGTTGTTCGTCGCGAGCTGGGGATTGCCGCGCCAGGGCGGCGCCAGTGCAGATCGCTGGCGGATACGAACGCCATCCGTTCCGCCGAATCTGCGCGGCGTTTTCGCGCTGGCGTCGCTGGCAGTGCTGACCGCCTATACGCATGGCGTCCTGATCCTGTCGCTTGGCGGCCAGGTCGCTCACGATCTCGTCGGTTCGTCGAACGCATTTGTCAACGGCGCGATCCTGTCGCTGTTCGCCATCGTGTCGGGAATCGTCGGCGTCGCTGCAAGACGTCTTGATCCCCGCATGGCCATGGCATCCGGAGCCTTCGCTTCCGCCGCCGGCGTTGGCTTGCTTGCGCTTGCCTCAGCGTGCCATGCATTGCCGATCTTTCTCGTCGCGACGGCGACCGCGGGGACGGGATATAGCCTGCTGTTTTTCGCAGGCCTGGCCCTGATCAATCGTGCGGCCACGCCGGAGCATCGCGGCGGCATCTTTGCAGCGCTGTACCTCGTCGCTTATCTGTCCATGGGCACGGTGGCGCTGGTGCTCGGTGTCCTTGCAAGGTCTGAAGGGCTGGGGCTCGCGATCGACGTTGGCGCCGGCGTCATCGCTCTGCTGAGCCTGGCTGCGTTCGGCTATTCCCTGATGTCGCCGAAATTTCAAAGCGATGCGGAGACGGGGGCTTGCGGTCCCTAAGCGTCATCGGGCTAGCCCGGTTGCTCCTGCATCGACGAAATGAAACTGCGTCAAGGCCAATCACACCATCCCAGCATGGCGACGCTTCCGCTGCCACGTCGATCCACGTCGGATATCCGAATGCTCCGCGCAAATTCGTGCCTCACCAAATCTCGCACGTCGCAAACGTCCAATAGCGAACGGGCTCGCTCCGATTTCCAGTGCGCGCGTGTTTCACTCGCGCGTCATTTCCATGTCACGCGGCAAACATTCGCGTGTCACGCGGTGAACCTATAACGCCGCAACCTGTCAAAGGTCGTTTCTGTCTTCCAGTCGGATCAGGGGCGTTCGTTTATATTTCATCAGAATAAGAGAGCTCCATGCAACGCAACGTTAGCAGGGCTGCGTCTGCCCTTTGCCTGTCGATACTGTTGGCCGCTCAGGGCGAAAGCCCGGCGTTTGCCGGATCGCCGCAAGATGCGCTTCCAACCTCCACTCCGATCAAACACGTCGTGGTGATTTTCGGAGAGAACGAGTCGTTCGACCACTATTTCGGCTCCTATCCGACCGCGACAAACCCGCCCGGTGAACCCGCCTTCACGGCCGCTCCGAATACGCCGAGCGTCAACGGATTCACCCCGGCCCTGCTGGGCAACAATCCGAACCTGAACCCTGCCAACGGCACCGGCGCCACCAACCCGTTCCGTCTTGATCGCTCACAGGCTCATACCTCGAGCCAAAATCACGCTTACAATCCCGAGCAGGCCGCTTTCGACGGCGGCAAGATGGATCTGTTTCCCAAAAACACCGGCGCAGCCGGCACCGGCGGCACCGGCGTGTTCGACACCAAGGGCCTCGTGATGGGCTATTACGACGGCAACACCGTCACAGCGATGTGGAATTATGCGCAGCACTTCGCGCTGAGCGACAATTCATACAGCTCGACATTCGGCCCATCCTCGCCCGGCGCCGTCGACCTGATCTCGGGACAGACCAATGGCGCGGTGGGCTTCGCTGCGAGCAACGGATCCAGCCCCAGCAACACGATCAACAACATCGTCGCTGACGGCCAGGGTGGCTTTACGATGTTCGGCGACAGCGATCCCCATGGCGACGTCTGCTCCTCGACGACGGCCCCGACGACCGAGATGACCGGCAAGAATATTGGCGACCTGCTGAACGCCAAGAACATCAGCTGGGGCTGGTTTCAGGGTGGCTTCAATATCCAGGCCGTGAACGCCAATGGCACCACCGGTTGCGCGCGAAGCACCTCCTCGGTAACGGTCGGCTCCAACGTGGCCGACTATGTTCCGCATCATCAGCCGTTCCAGTATTATCCCTCGACGCGAAACCTCAGCCACACGCGGCCGACCTCGGTTACGTCGATCGGCACGTCGTTCGATAGCGGCGCCAATCACCAGTATGACACCAACGACTTCTTCGCGGCGGTTCAGGCTGGCAACTTGCCGTCGGTCAGCTTCCTCAAGGCTCCGGCGATCCAGGACGCTCATCCGAGCAACTCGGATCCGCTCGATGAACAGACCTTCGTGGTCAATGTGATCAACATGCTGCAACAGAGCCCCGAATGGAGCAGCACGGCGGTGATCCTCGCCTATGACGACTCGGATGGTTGGTACGACCATATGAACAACGTCATTAACCCGTCGACCAGCGCGCAGGACACGTTCAGCGGACCGCAGCTATGCAACCCGTTGCCCGGGACCACCGGTGCGCTCACCACGCCGCTGCCCGGCGTGAATGGTCAGCCGGTTGAAGGACGCTGCGGCTACGGTACGCGTCAGCCCCTGCTGGTCATTTCGCCCTACGCAAAGCCGAACTTCGTCGATCATACGCTGACGGATCAATCCTCGATCATCCGGTTCGTCGAAGACAACTGGCTTAGCAGCCAGCGGATCGGTCAGGGTTCGTTCGACACGATCGCGAATCCGATCAACAACATGTTCAACTTCAGCCAGGCACCGAATCCGAAGCTGCTGCTCAATGCGAGCCTCGGTACCAAACAATAACCGAACGACTCGGAACCAGAGACTGGGGCGGATGGAGACAATCCATCCGTCCCAATTTGTCATTTTATTCTCTCGCTGATTTGTACCGGGTTTCCGATGAAGCGTTTTTTCGAGCGTGTATCGACGTCGTTCCGTGCATGGCCGATCCGGCTATCAGTCTTTTTCTCCGCCATGCTGACGATATCTCTTTCGGCCGCAGATCCCTTTGCTGCGGCGAGCCAACCTACGGCAAATCAATCCACCAACGGTCCAGAGGCCGCGGTCGAGCTCTCGGCGGTCGCGCAACTCGGGCGCAAAATGTTTTTCGATCCGTCACTGTCCGGGTCCGGGCAACTCGCCTGTGCGTCTTGTCACAGTCCCGCGCATGCCTACGGCCCCCCCAATGACCTCGTGGTGCAATTCGGCGGACCGGACCTGAAGCGGACTGGTGTGCGCGCGGTTCCGTCATTGCGCTATCTGGAGCATGATCCGAATTTCTCGATCGGTCCAAGCACGGAAATGGCGGATAACGATCCGCCCCCGCCGGACGTCGCCCCCGCTGGGGCGCCGGCAGGCCAGATCAAGGTTGCCACGGTTGCCAAGGCTGACGCCAATAGCGCGGCGCGCGCGGCGGCGGAGGCCAACGTCCCGCGCGGCGGGCTCGACTGGGATGGTCGCGCCAACACCTTGCAGCTTCAGGCGCTGGGACCATTGCTCGATCCGAACGAGATGGACAATCACAGCACCGCTGAGTTGCTTGAGCGACTCGAACACGCTGCGTATGCCGACGACATCAAGAAGCTGTTCGGGGCGAATATATTCAACCAGCGTGAGCTGGCATTGGACGAAGCGCTGTTCGCCCTGGCGCGATTCCAAACGGAAGATCCAAGCTTCCATCCGTATGACAGCAAATACGACGCCGTTCTCGCCGGCAAGGCCGTCCTCAGCGAAGCGGAAGCGCGCGGCCTGAAGTTGTTCGACGACCCCAAGAAGGGCAATTGCTCATCTTGCCATATCGACCGGGCGACGCTCGATGGCGTATTCCGGCCGGCATTCACCGACTACCAGTTCGAAGCGCTCGGCGCTCCCCGCAATCGCGATATTCCGGCCAACCGCGATCCGCACTTCTATGACCTCGGACTGTGCGGCCCCCTGCGCAAGGACTACGCCACGGCCCCCGCATATTGCGGCCTGTTCAAGACGCCTACATTGCGCAATACGGCGACCCGCAAAGTGTTCTTCCACAACGGTGTCTTTCATTCACTCGAGGAGGTGATGCACTTCTATGTCGAGCGTGAAACCGACCCGGCCAAGTGGTATCCGAAACGCGGGAATGGTGAGGTCGATCGCTACAACGATTTGCCGCCGGAATATCGGGGCAACATCGATATTGTCGACGCGCCCTTTGACAGCAAGCTGGGTGACCCGCCCGCGCTGAGCGATGTCGAAATCGCCGACGTGATCGCGTTCCTGAAGACCCTGACAGACGGCTATCGACCCGACCAACCCTCAGCGAGTACGACGCCGGCGCCTCATTAAAGCGGCAGCTTCACGCCGGGAGCGTCCGTTTCGTGTTCGATCCGGATTGGTGTTGGTGAGGCGGATGCAACGCGCGAAACGTTGCGTCGGGCATCAAGAGAAACAAAAATATGCTCGAATGGGCCGTTCTGGCTCAACGACACTTTGTTCCCAAGCGTTCGCGGATGAGTGCCGACTGGCGCGCCATACAGGATAAAGCCGCGAACTCTTACATAATTGAAACCGCCAGATAGCTCCGGCGCTTGCGAAGGAGCGGCGCAGCACCCGGCAATGTTATGTATCATCCCGGGTGCTGGCACTTTCAAATCTTAGTTCGATGACGCGGCGCTCTGCCTTTTATGCGTGCCAGCGGCCGCTGCTTCGATAACTGCGGCGACCTGTTTCGGAAAGGCGATCAAGGTATCGTGGCCACCTTCGACAACGGTCTTCGTCGCCTTCATTCGGCCGGCAAAAAGATTCTGAGCGCTTGGATCGAGCACAAGATCCTTATTGGAAACGACGAACCAGGACGGCTTGGTATGCCAGGCGGCGTTACGTGCCGGCTCGTCGAAGGCGGTATGGTTGATGGGTTTTTGCTTACCCGCGAGAATTTCAGCTTCCTTTTTCGGGAGATCGGCTCCGAAAACGGCTGGAAAGGCGGCCTTATCGATCGACAGGAAGCCTTTGTCGTCAGGCCGAAGTGCCTGAACGCCAGGCGAAGGCGGGCCGCCCGCACTCAACTTTGTGACGCTCTCGCCTTTGTCCGGCGCAAAAGCCGAGACGTATACGAGTGCCGTCACCTTCGGATTGACGCCGGCCTCCCCGATGACAAACCCGCCCCACGAATGTCCAACCAGCACCGTCGGTCCATCCTGCGCATCGAGAACGGCCTGCGTCGCCCCGACGTCATCCTCGAGAGATGTCAGAGGGAGCTTAACGGCGCTAACGCTATATCCCTTGGCTTTGAGGATTGCCGAGACATTGTCCCAGCTGCTTTCATCGGCGAAGGCGCCGGGCACAAGCACGATATTCCTGGTAGTGCCTGACGGCAGTCTGTCGGCGGCGGATGCAGGCGCGACAAATACTGCGGCGCTCAACATCAAGGTTGTCAAAAGCAGATTCATCATAGCGGATTTCCTTTGATACGGCGTCTCAACGCCTCGAATTTTCCAACGCTATGGAGCTAGAGACAGTCCCCGACGGTTTCCATCACACATTCACATGATGGCTGGCTCCCGGCGCGTGATGATACAATTTGAGCAACTGTTTGCATGCAGCGATCAAGCGGCGATTCCCGGCGGTGAGGCTCAGCCCGCGCCTGTGCCGGCGTAAGGTTGCCGTCTCCACCTCCACCGTCATTCCGGGGCGCGCGATAGCGCGAACCCGGAATCCATTTCAGCGCTTGCGCATGTGGCCGGATGGATTCCGGGTTCAGCCCTGCGGGCTGCCCCGGAACGACAGCGCTGAAGAGGCGCGCGTGCATCAAAAACTGCCTGACGGGCAAATCATCAAAAGTCTGACCAGTCCTTTGCGCAAAAATATTTCGCTTAACCGTTCGGGCAAATCAGTGCTTTGGCTTCGCGCGTCTCACCGCGGAAGAGGGGCGGCTCGCGATCGTCACGAACGTTGCGGTGGGATGCGGTGGACGCGCGAGTTGCGAAAAGACGAGCGCAGCTTGTCGCGGACGGCGAAGTCGTGTGGTCCTGACGCCCCGACGCTGGCGTCAAGTCGGCGATGATGCTTCGCATCACACCGGCGACGGTGGCAAGAAAGCCCGATCACCGGGGAGAGCACGAAGGAAACCGTTAAAACCATTGCGCAGGAAATGCCGGGTGTTCCGGTGAGCCTGTGGTGACTAACTCGTGTGCTTTCTACATTTTGCACGCGAGGCTGCGGGTGCAACGGGCACCCGGCGTTTCCTGCGCCCTTCTCGGAGTCGCTGCGCCCCTCTTAGGGTCGCCTGCGCCCCTGTCATCGGAGGGAAAAGACCTTGCACAACTCGGGCGCATCGCGCCGCGAGATCGCGGGCGCGTACTTCTCAGCTTTTTGAAAATTGAATCAGCGTTGCGGGACGGCTGCTGCTCAATTCGGCCGGCGTGAGTCAAGGCGCCGTCTCGCAACACCTCGAGTCCCTGAAGCAGGCCGGCTGCTCGCTAGGTAGGCTGCCCGGCGGCTTCCAGGATCAGCCGGGCGATCTCGTCGGGATGCGAGATCAACGAGAGATGGCTTGACTTCAGTTCGATGGTCTTGGCGTCCATGCGCTTGGCCATGAAGCGTTCGAGATCAGGATTGATCGTCCGGTCTTCCGTCGAGACCGCGTAGAAACTCGGCTTCGACCGCCACGCCGCCTGCGTGGTCTTGCCCGCCAGCAAGGCCTTGTGAAACGGGTCCTGGACCGCATAGAGCACCTTCGCCTTCGCCTCCGGCAGATCGCCCGCGAAATCGTGCAGGAACGCAGCCTCGGTGAGGCGGCCTTCATCGCCGTCGAAAACGATCCCGGCGGACGCCGGCGGCGTGGGATATGTCTTGGCCAACGCGGTGTAGTCCTCGCCGGCATCCGGCGCCCGGGCCGCCACATAGACAAGCGCCGAGACATTGGGGTGCATACCGGCCTCGGTGACGATCATTCCCGAAAAGGAATGTCCGACCAGGACGGTCGGGCCGTCCTGCCGCGCGAGCACGCGCTGGGCTGATTCTACCGCCTCGGGCAACGTCGTCAGGGGGTTCTGCACGGCCGTGGCATTGAGTCCCGCCGCCTGCAATCGCGCGATCACCTCGGACCAGCATGACCCATCGGCGAACAGCCCGTGCACAAGGACGACGTTGCGCGCCTTCGGCGGAGCGGAGTTTGCAGCCATGCCGCGGGTGGAGATCAGCGAAGCGGCCGCGCCGGCAAGCACTGTGGTTGAGAAGGTACGCCTGTTCATCATCATGATCTGTCTTCCTTCTATGGCAGGGTTCTTTGTCAAAAAGGGTTCCAGGCAAAATTCCTCCGGCGCGGTCACAGCGGCGACGTGACCGCTGTCAAGATATTGACGTCGTCTTGTCCTTTACCGCTTTTATATCACGCCGATGCAATCCAGTCGCGCAGACCGCCGATGATCCGGGACGCATTGACCGCGTAGCTTTTCGGACTTCAGGAAGAAGAAACCCGCGATTGGACATATTCGGGCAAACCGATCTGGTTCCGCGCCCGTCCAACGATTGTGAGCGTCTTAAGCGCTCACCTTCTTGATCAGACGTAGCAGGTGGTCATCGAGGCTCTGGGCAACCTTGTCGACCGCCCGCTGCCCAATATTTTCGAGCGTGTCAGGCGGTTGCGCCGGTTGCGAGCACCGCGAGGGCGCGGAGCTTGGCATCGAGCTTGAGAGCTGCGCCGGTCACGTCGTCGTTGTGCAGCCGGCTCATCAAAGACGAGGGCAGGTCATAGGCCAGACGCACTTCGCCAGACGGCGTTTGGTAGATCTGGACCCTTATCGGAACGTTGAGGCCGACGCCGGGGTCGTGGGTGATCATGGTCTGAGCGATCAGCGGGTTGCCTATGATGTATGATCGGATCTTGGCTTGCACGCCCATCCTGGACAGCCACGCGCCATGGTCGTTGGTCAGGAAGCGCATGAAACCGCTTCGGCCCTCGTAGGCCCTGATGCGAGCCTCGAAATCGGCCTGGCTGGTCGCCGCTGCGACCTCGCGCGGAATGATGTCGCCGCCCTCGACACTGCCGAGTTCGGCCTCAAAGGCAGCGACGACGGCCTCGAAGGAACGCGGGCTGGCATGCTCACAGTGCTGAACGGTAAAGCTGTCGATCATGTCTGCCTCTTGTTTGTCTGCCGCATCGTCGTCGCGATCAATGTTGATCGGCTCGACTTGTACCATCACGCGCGAGGAGCCAGCTATCATGTGAATGTGTGATGGAAACGGCTTCGACAGCGTGGCCAGACTTCGGTTCCGCGATGAGATGTCGATCTCGCCAGCAAGGAGATGAGAATGGCGAACGCTAACCAACACGCCATGGGCCGCCGACTGGATCGCAGGGACTGGCGTTCATCGCGTGATCAAAGGATAGTGAGCATGCAAAAGACGTTCTTCGCAGCCGCCTTCGCCGTGGCAGCTCTTGTCGCGGGATCGGCGGTCGCCGCACCCGGCACCTACAAGGATCCGCTGGACGCTCCGACCTTGAATAGGATCGGCTCGCAATTCAGCCGGCTGATGGAATTGGCGAATCGGCACGATATCAAAGCCATCCATGAGATGTTCTGGCAGTCGCCGTCAGCCCTGTTGGTCGCGAAGAGTGCGATTCCTTCCGAAGGTAACTGGGCTGGATATTGGGGTAATGATGCCATCGACCAGAAGCTCAGTGATATCGCCGCATCCGGTGGCGTCGTGCTCACACCCGACCTTTCCAGGCTCAAGGTGGTCGGACGGACCGATAGATGGGCTGAATCCTATGCTCCGGTGAACATTACGGTGTCCTATGCCGGACAGGACGGCACGCCCAAGCCGTTTCTGCTGATCGTCGAGTGGATCAAGGTCGCGAAGGAATGGAAGATTGCGTCCGAGATTATCCTGCCGGTGCCACCGCCGCCCACTTCATTGGCTAAGTAGGCCGATAGCTGCCCGGCAATATACCCCACCGTCATCTCGTACCTTCCGTCAGCTCGCAAGCTGAGCGGAAATTAGATGGCGCCCGGCCAGTCCACTTCCTGAAGGCCTTACGAAAGCTTGTCGCGTCGGCGAAGCCGACTCTCTCGGCCACTTGCTTAATGCCCAAATGGGTGTTCTCCAGGAGTTCGGTGGCCACGGCTTGCCGCATCCCATCGACGATCGATTGATAGGACAGTCCCTCATCTGCCAGATGGCGGTGAAGGGTTCGCAGCGACAGGCCTAACTCCTGCACAATTTCACCAGCGGTGGGGAATCGCTTGGGGCTATTGAGGCAGGCGATCCGGATCTTTCGAACGAGGTCGGATTCGCCAGGCCCCTCGGTCAGCATGACGGCACACACCTGCTCACATATTTTGCTTGTGATCGGATTGGCGTTTGGACACCCCCGTTCCAGGACGTCGGCGTGGAAATGCCATTCCATCCTGTCCGCGTTGAAGTCGATTGGACAGTTGAACAATCGCTCATAGTTGCGCCAGTGGATCGGTGGGGAAAAGGGAAAGATCATCCGCGTTGACGGAAACGGTGTCTCGAGTACGCGACCAAACAGCGACGTCATGGAGCTCCGCCAGAATTCGGCGACAAATGGCAAGAGCTCGCCGAGCGTGTCGAAACCGTGACTGCGCAGGATCGCGGTCTGTCCCTCGATCCGGAAACTTATTTGCTTGACCACCGGTCCCGCCATCGTGACGTGCTCGAGCGAAAACATCAACGCGTCACCGAAAGTGAGACTGCTCACCATGGCGTAGCCGTAGATTCCGAAGTCGCTGATTCTTTGGCGGGCACCGGCCAGAAGCCCGATATCGGAGCGCTTGGTAAGGGCGTTCGCGTTTCTATAAATCGCAAGACGCTGGCGATGTGAAATACGGGCGCGGACATCCTCAAGCTGGGACACGCTTACGCCGGTTCGCGCAAAAAGATCCTTTACCGACACGCCCTGCGACCCGAGTTCGGCGGCGAGCGCTCCCAGCCCAAGAAGGCTCTGGGTCGCAGCGTCCGAGTTACTGGACAGCGGCGAGATGATCTTGATCGCTTTCATGGCCGTTCCGGCCTTTTGGGGTTTAAAAGTTTAGGATAGCGCCGTTTGGCAGCTTTTGACATCATAATTGGCATACATCGACATTGCGACCGTCTGACCTCGGCCCAAATATCGTTTCAACAAATGAACGAAGCCGCAGCTGATTATTTAGCTCCGGTCGGGCGAGGGATGCGGCTGACCGCGTATTGATGCAGCAAGTTCTTGTTAATCCGGTCTGTATCGAGGCCATGACGGTCGGCTGCGAACTACCAAAATCGAGACCGGCGGAGCAACGCTCACGTTCATGCTTTCCGCGCATACGAGTACGTCGCAATGATTGCGGAAGAGCGGATCGTCTTCATCGTGGATGACGACCAACACATGCGCGAAACGCTCTGTGAACTCTTGACGCCCCTGGGTTTGCGCGCTCTCGCGTTTGGGTCTGCCGCCGAGTACGGCGACTTTCCGAGGCCCGACCTCCCCGCCTGCCTGGTTCTGGACGTCGAACTCCCTGATATCAAAGGCCTGGAGTTTCAAGAGCAGATTGCCGATGGAGATCACCCACCCATCGTATTCATTACCGGACATGGCGATATTCCGTCTTCGGTGCGGGCGATGAAGGGCGGGGCCATCGATTTTCTAACCAAACCGTTCCGCCAGTCGGAACTGATGGAGGCAATCCATGCAGCGATCGGTCTGGATCGCGTATCCCGCTTGGAGAGAGCGAAACTAGCCAAGCTGCGACAACGTTTTTCCAGTCTCACCCCCCGTGAACGCGAAGTGCTGCCGTTGGTTGCCAGTGGCCTGCTTAACAAGCAGGCGGCAGCGGAACTCGGAATCAGTGAGGTGACGCTTCAGATCCACCGCAGCAAGATTATGCAAAAGATGAAGGCCGCGTCGCTGGCCGATCTCGTCAGGATTGCCGAGAAGCTGGAAATACCAATCACCCATTCTCGGCATGCCGGAATGGTTTCGAAATGATGGGTTCTTCTGATCATAGCAGATGATCTTATCACTCGAGAATATCGGCCCTTCCTGTGGCAGCCGGAGCGGTCCTAGCCTCGTTCAGCGGCTATCGATTGGTCCCAAAGAGTCGATACGTTTTTCACGGCTGATGACTGATAAACGCGACAACGATGACGTTAATGCGCGGCAGCTTATAGAGGCGTGTTCGTTGACGCTTTGAGGTCGATGAAAAGGTGATCCAAATCGTCGGCAGCAAGGATATCTTGCAGGCGGTTATTGCCGGGAAACAGACCGCGAACGAGAGTGTTCGCGGTTCTGTTTTGAATGGTGGCAATTGGCGCACCCGACACGATTCGAACGTGTGACCTTTGCCTTCGGAGGGCAACGCTCTATCCAGCTGAGCTACGGGTGCGTTGGGGTTGATTTAGCCGATTGGCTGCGGCTCGGCAACGGCCATGCGAGCGTGGGCGGGACGGCGTTCGCGGCAAGTATGGCACATTCGGGCCTGTCGACGGGCCTCAAGCCGGGACGATCACCTTGCCGATCGGCCAGAGTGCTATTCCCGCGAGCTTCAGATGGGCCCAGGCGAAGGGGATGCCGATGATCGTCACAGCGAGCGCAATCGCCGTAATCAGATGTCCGAGCGCCAGCCACCAGCCCGCAAGCACCAGCCAGATCAAATTGCCGATCAGGCCCAGTGGCCCGGTGCCGATATCAGATTGGCCGGTCAGGGTGTCGCGGTTGACGGCCCGTTGCCCGAACGGGAGCAACGTATAGGCCGCGATATTGAAGGCGGCTCTCGCCCAGGGCAGGCCGATGATCGTGATGGCCATGATGACGGCCGCGACCAGCCAGCCCGCGGCCATCCATACACCGCCGAAGAGAATCCAGAGGACGTTCAGCAAGATCGAAACGGCTGGCATGCGAGGCTCTGAAATTGGTGTGCGGCGCATCGCGCCGGCGACGGCTCGAAGGCACTATATAAGCACGTCTTTATATAAGCACATAGGCGTTCCCGCCTACCGGCGATCATGAGCCGGACACGGATCGGGCAGGGAATCGCGGGTCCCAGCCTTGCGCTTGGCAGCGCTGGCCCCATTGAACCAATCTCACGCCACGATAATCTTGGCATGAGAACAAGAAGCGGCCATGCAGGCCAGCAAACGCGGCGGAAGTCCGCGAGGTCAGGGAGAGAAAAATGAAAAAACTGCTTGCCGCTGCCTGTATGGCGGCTCTGTTCGCCATGCCGCAGGTGAGCCGCGCGGAAGACATCACCCGCTTTGCGCCGCTGAAACCCGACGAACTGTCGCCGGCCCAAAAAGCATGGGCTGACATGATTGCGGTGCCGCCGCGCAACGCGAAATTCGGCGCGCCGCCCTACCGCGCCTATATCCGCAACCCCGAACTGGCGCCGCGGCTGTCGGCGCTGTCGGATTATCTGCGTTGGAACACCACGCTGCCCGCGCGCTTGAGCGAATTCGCCATTCTGATCACCGCCCGCCAGTGGACCGCGCAATATGAATGGTTCGCCCATTATCCACTCGCGCTCAAAGCCGGTCTCGATCCGAAGATCCTGGGCGATGTCGCGGCCGGCCGGCGCCCCGAGAACATGCGGGAGGATGAAGCCGCGCTTTACGATCTCGCCGCCGCGCTCTATCGCGACAAGAAGGTCAGCGATACCGTTTATAAAGCCGCGGTCGACAGGTTCGGCGAACGCGGTGTGATGGATATCATCGGCATCATCGGCTATTACGATCTGGTCTCGATGACGCTGATCACCATGCAGGCGGGCGCCCCGAACGACAGCGTGCCGCCGCTGCCGGCGTTGTCGAAATAGGCTATTGGAGATGTGAAGCGGCCGGGCGTACGCGCTCGTTAGCGGCGATAACCATTGGCGCGCGAATAGGCGTGGCGGGTCTCCTGCACCGGCCGGCTCGGGACATTTGCGCGCGTCTCGCTGGTCGTCGGGATGGCGGGCTTGATGAGATCCTCCAGGAAAATCGGCATGGAGAAATAAAAGCCCTGCGCGTAGCGGATTTTCGTCGCGGCCTGCAAATAGGCCAACTCCTCGTAGGACTCGATGCCCTCGGCGATCACGGTCATGCCGAGCGCTTCGCTCAGCGATTCGATCGCCCTCAGGATGCCCTGGCTGCGCGGACGCTTATGGATGTCGGTGATGAAGGAACGGTCGATCTTGATTTCATCGGCGGTGATGTCGGCCAGCGCCGACAGCGAGGAATAGCCGATGCCGAAATCGTCGATCGAGATTCCGACACCGAGTTTCCGGAAGATCGGCAGGATTTCGTCCTGAAAGTGAGTCTTGGCCACGAAGGCATCTTCCGTCACCTCGACCATGAATCGCCCGGGAAACCCGGTCGCCTCGAGCGCCTGCGCGAACGGACGCATGAACTCGGGATTGCCGGCCTGCTTTGCCGCGACGTTGATGCTGATCGTGGTGTCGGGACCGAACGTCTCGTTGATCAGGTCGATCGATTTGACGATCTCCGCCAGCACCAGATGCGTCAGATCGTCGATCAGTCCCAGTTCGACCGCGAGATTAATGAACGTGCCGGGTGCCTGAATCACGCCTTCGTCGTCGCGCAATCGCACCAGCGCTTCGATGCCCTGGATCTCGCGGGTTCGGATGTCGACCTTGGTCTGGAAGGCGCAGCAAAAGCGTTTTTCCAGAATGGCCAGCCGGAGCGATTGCTCGATCTTCATCCGCGCCGCCGCTTCGCGCTCCATGCCGTCGTCGAAGAAGACCGCGGTGCCCTTGCCGTTGTTCTTGACGCGATACATCGCGATATCGGCGTTGTGGCGTAACACGTCGTAGCCGCGGCCATGCTCTGGATAAAGGCTCACGCCGACCGAAGTAGAGGCGAATATCTCGGATCCGTCGATGAAGAACGGCGCCCGCAGCCGTTGCAGCATGAAGTCGATATATTCTGCGACCTCTTCCTGGCTCCGGATCGGATTCAGCAGCATCAGGAATTCGTCGCCGCTGATCCGCGACAGCATATCCGATTCGCGCAAATCAAGCCCAAGCCGCTTTGTGATCTCCACCAGCAGCGCGTCGCCGGTGGCATGGCCGTAATAATCGTTGATATGCTTGAAATTATCGATGTCGAGAAAAGCCAGCGCAAACCGGTTCGGAGTCTCGTCGCGCGGCATCAGGCTATTGACGCGATGTTCGATCACCCGCCGCGTCGGCAGGCCCGTCAATTCGTCATAATAGGCCGAGCGGAATAGTTGATCTTCGAAGGCTTTCTGCTCGGTGATATCGGCGGAGCTCGACAGAAGCAGATTGCAGTCTGCGATACGCACTGGCCGATGAGCCGTGAGAAAGACCTGCTTGACCTGTCCGCGGGTGACGGATTCCTCCGCCACCGCGGCACGGCCCGCGCGAAGCAATTCGATCGCGGTGTCGCATCGCTGGTCAAACTCTTTCGAATAAGACGTCGTTTGCGCCGCGGTGGCAACGCCAAGCTGCGCCGCGGCGGCATCGTTCATCAGCACGAAGCGGCCTTGCTCGTCCTGAACCGTGACGCCGCTGGGGAGCATTCTGAATACATTCCTCAGAATGTTCAGTTCGCTGTCGGCGGCCGGTTCGCGCGGGCCTTCCACGGCGGCGGTCTGTGGATCGTGATTGTCGCGGCTTTGCATGATCGCCCAACTTGCCAAACTCTTTTGTAGTTTTGGTTAAGCAGCGGCGATAAACACCATGACACTGCCCGCGACAACCGGTGTCGGTCGAGGCGCGGCGAGTTGTCATTAACAGAGTGTCAACGCGAACTCAGAATATTGGTTTGCACGGCAGAATGCTGCGCCTTGTTGCGCAAACCGCGGCTCAATCTTTGGGTATCCGGCACTGCATCGTGCAGTGGACGCCGGTCTTCAAAAAGGCAATTTCGGTCTTGCCGTCGAACGGCCTGAGCGCCGAATTCAAGAGCTTGGTGCCGAATCCGGCTTCCCCGACCGGTCCGACCGGTGGACCTTCGGTCTCGTCCCAGACGATGTTGAGGCGGTCGTCGGATACCGACCACGACACTTGCAGCAGCCCGCGCGCGGAGGCAAACGCGCCGTATTTGCCGGCATTGGTCGCCAATTCGTGGAATATCAGGGCAAGGCTGACGGCCAATTTGGCGGGAAGAAACAGCGGCTCACCGTTCAGGGTAAATCGGACATGTCCGTAAGGACCGAGTTCGGAGAGCAGGAGATCCTTGATGTCGCAACCGATGCCGTCGACCCGCGCGATCAGGTCGTCGGTCGCCGCCAGCGACCGCAGCCGCTGATCGATCGTGGCCCAGACTTTCGGCTGATCGTACAGGACCTGATGAAGAACGGCGTGTACCGCCGACAATTTGTTTTTCAGCCGGTGCTGCAATTCGTCGACTATGAGCTTGCGGTATTCCTCTTCCTCAGTCAGGCGCTTGGCGATCGCCCGTTGACGCGCGGCGACCGATCGGTAGTGCTCGATACCCCATACCGTAACGGCGCATACGGCGAGGAAGATCACGAGCAGCGCCACTCGCGCAAAATCGGTGGAAGTGTCACTGAAATTGAGCCCCACGCCGAGCGCACCGCCGACCAGCGCTGTCGCAATCCCGATTCGCGAACCACCGAAAGCGGTGGCAAAGACCACAGCCGGAACATAGGGGGTGAAAAATATATCCGGCCGGATCAGGGAAAGGGACCAGCGGGCGAGCGTCGACAATGCGATGCAACAAATCGCAAACGCGATGCTAAAAAGCGGCGATGGCTGAGATATTCCCTGCCAGCCTCGCCGAAATTCCTCGATCAATTTCCCCATCTGCCTACTTCAGCCCGATCAGCAAATCCAAAATAAGGCCGAGCATAGAGGAAAATGTACGTTCTGAGATGCAGAAGATCATGAGCGCGCAACAAAGCCTCGCTTGCTTTGTTTCAGCAGGCTGGCGATATTTAAGACAAAATCGCCACAACAAGGAGACAACCCTATGGGACGGCTGGATGGCAAAGTCGCCGTGATCACCGGCGCGACGAGCGGTATCGGTCTGCGGACTGCGGAAATTTTCGTTGCCGAAGGCGCGAAGGTCGTGGTTGCCGGACGCCGCGCGGCGGAGGGCGAGGCGCTGGCCAGCAAGCTCGGCGCGGCCTGCGTGTTTCGCCAGACCGACGTCACGCTTGAGGAGCAGATGCATGCGCTGATCGGGCTGGCGGTGGAAAAGTTCGGCCGCATCGATTGCCTGTTCAACAATGCCGGCGGTCCGGCGCAGACCGGCGGCATCGAAGGGCTCGAGGTCGAACGTTTCGACGCTGCGATGGCGACATTGGTGCGCAGCGTGATGCTCGGCATGAAGCACGCAGCGCCGTATATGAAAAAGCAGGGCTCCGGCAGCATTATCAACAATGGCAGCATTGCCGGAAGGCTCGCCGGGTTCTCGTCGTCGGTGGTCTATGGCGCGGCCAAGGCTGCCGTCATTCACCTCACCAAATGCGTGGCAATGGAGCTCGGCGAATCCGGCGTCCGCGTCAACAGCATTTCGCCGGGCGCGATCGCGACCGGCATCTTCGGCAAGGCGCTGGGCCTGTCGGTCGATGCGGCGGAGAAGACGCCGGATGTGATGCGCGAGGTCTATAGGACCGCGCAGCCGATTCAGCGCGCAGGATTGCCCGAAGACATCGCGCATGCCGCGGTATTTCTCGCCAGCGACGAATCCAGCTTTATCAATGGCCACGATCTGGTGGTCGACGGCGCCATCACCGGTGGCCGCAACTGGACCGCCCAGCAGCAGGGCTACGTCGCCCTGCGCAAGGCATTCGATCAGGGCGGAGGATAGGCTCTCAAACCCGAGGCCACACGGTGAACGCAAGGCTCGAACGAAAACTGCGAACGTTGGCCGCGATCACCGTGGTAGGCACGTCGGCTGGGCTCGTTGTCGCCTTTGCACAGGGGCACACTTCCGTTTCCGCGATGATCGACGGAGCCATTTACGGGCTTCTGATGGGCATTACGATCGGCGGCCTCGAACTGTTCGTGCTGGATGGCCCGTTGCGAGACTGGCTCGGCGGTCTCTCATTCACCGCTAATTTGATTGTACGGAGTGCGATCTACGCCGCGATTATCATGCTGCTGCAGTTCTCCCAGGTGGGTGAGCTGGCCGCCGGGCTGCCCATGGCCTCGCGCAGCGATATCCGGTCCGGCTTTGTCCTTTCTGCCGGGGTATCGGTATTGGTGAATCTCGGATTCGGGATCGCCAATCTCGTCGGCGCGCGCGCATTGCTGAACTTCATCACCGGCAGGTATCATGCGCCGGTCACCGAAAACCGCTTCGTGTTGTTCGTCGATATTGCGGGGTCGACGGGCCTGGCCGAGCGGCTGGGCGGCATCGCCATTCACCGTCTGCTCGACCGGACGTTTCGTCTGCTCACCCTTGCGGTCGTGGATTATCGCGGCGAGGTCCTCAATTATGTCGGTGACGAGGTGATCGTGACCTGGCCGGAACGCGACGGCGCGGTCGATTGCCGTCCACTGCGCTGCTTCTTTGCCATGCGGGGCGAACTCGCAAATGCGGCGAACCATCTGCAGCGCGAATTCGGTACGGTCCCCCATATTCGCGGCAGCCTGCATTTCGGACCGGTCATTGTCGGCGAAATCGGCGATGTCAAACGGGCCATCGTTTTCAACGGCGACGTCATGAATATTGCGGCGCGGCTCGAAGCGCTCAGTCGCACCGTCGATGGCGGCTTTCTCGCCTCTCGCGCGGCGATGGAGCGATTCAACTCCGCGCCGCCGTTTGCGGTCCGCGATCTTGGCCGGCTGCCGATTCGCGGCCGGGTTGACGGGATCGATGTGGTCGGCATCGAGAGCCCCAATTCGGCTGAACGGCAGGGCCAAATCAACGATCAAGGCGAGGATCTCATCAACGGCCGACTTATCGACGGCCAAGTCATCGACACCGGACTCACGATGCGCAAGGCGATCGATCAAGACGCGGGATAACCACTGAGGGAGGCATCAATGTTCGCAGCATCGGGAGTTTGGCGGGCGCAGGCCGACGTTCGGCCGTTATACATGGCCGCGATTGGAGGTCTCGCCTGCGCCTTCGTGATCGCCAAGGCGTTGCCGCTGGCTGTGGATGCCGTCTCGCAAGTCGTTGCGCCACTATGCGCCGACAGCAATCCCGCAGGGTCGACGCTCGATACCGTCGAGCCGATCGCTTCCTATGCGCTGCCGAATGTGCCGGGCAAGCGTGTCACGATCGTGCGCGTGTTCTACGGTCCCGGCGGGTTTACCCGCGCGCACCGGCACGCCGGCTCCGTCACCGCCTACATCACCAAGGGCGAAATCCGCTCACAGCTTGCCGGCGGTCCGGTCGAGACCTTCAAGGTGGGGCAGTCGTTTTTCGAGCCGCCGGGCGCAACGCATCTGGTCTCGGCCAATGCCAGCAACACCGAGCCTGCGGAATTGATCGCGGTGTTCGTGGCCGACGAGGGCGCGCAGCTCACGACGTTGATCGATTAGTCTTCGCGTCTCAAGCCGGCGACAGCGTTACGCGCAATCCGTCGCGCGGCTTGGGGATCGGCCACATCTGCCACTCCGGCGTGGTGCCGGGCTGCAGCGAGACGTTGAGATTTTGCAGAAAGTGCCGCGCGAAGCATTTCGCCTGCATGTAGGCGAAGTGCAGCCCGAGGCACATATGCGCGCCGCCGCCGAACGGCACAAAGGCGAAGCGATGGCGGGCGCGCTGTGCCTCGTCGGTGAAGCGCGTCGGATCGAAGCTTTCGGGGTCCGGCCAGATCTCCGGCATGTGATGGGTGAAAACCGGATTGACGCCGATCATGGTGCCGGCCGGGATCGCATAGCCCTTGAACGTGAAGTCGCGGACGGAGCGGCGCGGGATCGAAGGGACCGGCGGCCTCATTCGCATCGCTTCCTTGAACGCCATCTCGCATAACGGCATGGCTTCAAGATTGTCGAACGTCGTGGGGGCGTCGCTACCGATGCCGAGCGCGTTGACTTCCTCGCGCAGCTTGGCCTGCCATTGCGGATTGGCGGCGAGCGCCGCCACGAATGACGTCAGCGAGGATGTCAGCGTGTCGTGCGCCGCCATCATCAGGAAGCTCATGTGGTCGACGATATCCTGGGTCGAAAGCAAGGCGCCATCCTCATGGGTGGCGTGGCATAGCTGCGAGAACAGGTCTTCGCCGCCTTTGGCGCGGCGGATCGGTATCTGCTCGGAGAAATAAGCGACGATGCGTTCGCGGCCTCTGACGCCGCGCGCCATCTTGGTGCCGGGGAAGGGTTTGCGGATCACGGCGATCGAAGCAGCCACCATATCGACGAAGGCGCGGGTGATTTCGTCAATCTCCGGCCCGATGGTGGCGCCGAGGAACGAGGTCGCGGCAAGATCGAGCGTGAGCTGTTTCATCGCCGGATAAAACAACATCGGTCCCGGTTTTGCCTTCCATTGCCTGACGCGTGCGGCGATGCCGGTATCGAGCGCGGCGAGATAGGATTTCATCGGTCCGGATTTGAAGGCGACGGACAACGCGCGGCGGTGCAGGCGGTGCTCCTCGAAGTCGAGCAGCATCAGTCCGCGCGGAAACAAAAGGCCGAGAATCTGTCCCCAGCCGAGTGTCGAGGAGAACAGCTTGGCCTGGTCGAACAGCACCAGCTCGTTGGCCTCGGGCCCGAGCAGGACGACGCTGGTTTCGCCGAAGATGTGACTGCGATAGACCAAGCCATATTTGGCGGCCATCCCCTCGATCTGTCCCTTGGGATCGGCAAGTACGTTCAGGGTCTGGCCAATGATAGGCCAGCCTTCATCGCCGGGAATATGCGTGAGTGAATTGCGCTTGGGCGGTGTCAGGGTCATCGCGGGCGAAGCCGCAGTTTGCATCGACACGGCAGTTGCTCCGGTTGAACTCGGGCCTCGCGATAGTTCCGCCGCGACCGCGGCGTTGTTGCGGCCAAAATGGCGGTCTGGACAGTCGGCGAGCGGTGGCCTCGCGCTACTAATGGCTCCTTGTCTTAACAAGGTCTTGCAAATTAACCGAACTGATGAGGTAACAGAACGAAGCGGCGCGACCGGTCGTCGCACCGCTGCCCGTCCGCTACACTTCGTTCGCTACGCTTTCCGTTTTGCGGCTTCCTTCTGCAGGTCCGGTGCGTTGATAGTCGGGATCGCAACGCGTCCGGGGCCGGTGAGGGGAAGCGCTGCCGCAGCCTTGTCGTTCTCCATGATCTTGGCCATCACGGCCTGGCCTGCGCGTTCGAACACCGCGCGGTTCTCGATCACGAATTTCTGCGACTGACGCAGGCTCTTGATATAACCGTTGATCTCCGGGACCACATATCGCGCCACCATGTCCCAGCTGCGGCGGGTATTCTCGGGGTTGGCCCAGTCGTGCACGAAGCCGACGATGGTGCCGACGCCGCCGCTGACGTCGATCAGGCTCTTGATGGTTTTGACCAGATCGTCCGGCGTGCCGATGGTGGAGGCTGCATTTTCGCCACCGGCGGTCTTTTCCACGGCGTCCTCGGGTGACGTGAACGGCTGCAGGCCGGGCCGTTGCAGCGTGCCGACATTATATTCATTGTGCCAGCGCATCAGTCCGGGGCCGGCTTCGCGTTGCGCCTGCTCGCGGCTCTCGGCGATGTGCCAGCTCAGCAGCACGCGCCAATCGGATCGGCTCACGGTGGTGCCATGCTTCTTCGCGGCGTCCTCGGCAAAACCCCATTGTGTCGGCAGCGCCATCAGGCCCTGGGTCGACATCGAGCCGAGCGAAATGATGCCGATGCCATATTTGCCGGCCAGCGTCATGCCTGAGGGCGATATCTGCGACGCCACCACGAACGGCATCTCTTCCTGCAAGGGGAGGATCTGCAGCGCGGCGTCATTCATCGTGAACCAGTCGCTCTTGGCGGTGACACGCTCGCCTTTGAACAGCCGGCGAATGATCGCGATCGCCTCGTCCTGACGGTCGCGTTGCGTCATCGGGTCGATGCCGAGGGTATGCGCGTCGGAGGCCAGCGCGCCCGGGCCGGAGCCGAAAATGGCGCGGCCTCCCGTCATGTGGTCGAGCTGCACCATGCGCTGGGCGACGTTGAAGGGATGGTGATAGGGCAGCGAAATCACGCCGGTGCCGAGCTTGATACGCTTGGTGCGCTCGCCGGCGGCGGCCAGAAACATCTCCGGCGAGGCGATCATTTCCCAGCCCGAGGAGTGATGCTCGCCGCACCAGAATTCGTCGTAACCGAGCGCATCGAGTTGCTCGACCAGATCGAGGTCGCGGCGGAATTGCAGCATCGGATGCTCGCCGATCGGATGATGCGGGGCGAGGAAGGCTCCGAATTTCAGGCGCGCCATGGGTTTTCTCTCCGGGGCTTTGTTTTTGTTGGATTGCTGGGCTCAAACTACGGGGTGGGATGAGCCAAGGCAATCGGGGAAACCGCCTGACGCGACATGGATGCCGTGCGGAGCGCGCGGGTATGCCGTGACCCGGAATTCTCAAGCCAGCTTGCAGCTCAGCGATGAACACGGCTGGCATGGAAACTTGAGAAGGCGCGGCTCGTTGTCACACCGCATTCTGGAATCGAACACGAAAATTCCGGTCCTGCCGTGGCGATCAAGCCGGGATCTTCTGCTCACGCCGGGTTCATGGCTGTACGGCCAGCGTTCTGACAACACGAAAACTGTTGAAGGTGCCGACCGGAAAATCGTTGCGGTAGCCGGAGCGCTGCGTTAGCGCAAATCCCATCCAGCCGCCGCCGCGCAGCATGCGTCGCGTGCAATCGCCTTCCAGCCATGGCGAGCCGTCGCTTGGCGTGTCCTCGTTGTAGCGCTTGTTATAGCAATCCTCGGTCCATTCCTCGACATTGCCGGTGACTTGATACAGCCCGAACTTGTTCGGCAGATAAGCATCGACGGGCTTCGGTCCCTTGCTGGCCTCGCCATAAGGGCCGCCGGGATAGTTATTCATCGCATTATAGTTGGCGTTCTGGCTGGAAATGGTTTTGCCGAACCAGAACGGCGTCGTGGTGCCGGCGCGCGTGAAATATTCGCGCTCCGACTCACTGGGCAAACGATAGGTGCGGCCGACCTTGCGCGAAAGCCAGGCGAGGTAGGCCTTCGCGGCGGCAAAGTCGATCCCGGCCGCCGGCATGCGGCCACGGCCATACCCTCCATCATCACCCTTGTTGCCGTTGCAACCGCCATCGGCCAGACATGCATCCCATTCATCGAACGTGATGCTGAAGCGGCCGACCGCGATCGGCCGCGCAATGGTGACGCTGTGTTGCGGGTCCTCACCCTTGAGCCGATAGGGCTCGTCCGGCGGTGTGCCCATGATGAATGAGCCCTTCGGTATCACCACCATTTCCGGACAAACGTCGCATTCCTTGAAGCTGTCTTTCGGCTTTAGCGACTGCTCGATCTCCGGCGTCAAGGGCTGCACGCCTTTGACTGGAATGATCTGTTGGGGAGGTGAAGCCGGTTGCGGCTGCTGCTTCTGTTCGGGCGGCTTCGGCCGGACGGGTTTGGTTTTGGCCGATGCAGTGCCGATCAGGGAAATAGCAAGCGTTGCTGCGGCCAACGCGGCAAGCAGCTTCAACTTCACGGACATAAGGGATCCTTCGCGGGGAAAAGCCGACATGGCTTGGTAGCGCGCCGGAGCCATTGGGTTCATGCGAAGGTTGTTGTGAATGAGGAAGCATTAACGCGCGCAATCGGGCCAAGACCTAGCGAATGCTGACCCCAGAGGTATTGCTTACCTCCGAGGTAATCGCGGCAATGACGCGAAAATGGGATCATCTCCGGTGTCAGATCCTGGACGAGGCCGCGACGCATGCATCAGATGGTTTCAGCTAACGTCGGTGCGTCGCGCCGCTGGTGGGTGCTCGCGATCGTCATTGCCGCGCAATTCATGTTCGGCGTCGATGCCTTCATCGTCAACGTGGCCATCCCGACCATCGCGATCGAGCTGCATACGAGTTCAGCGCAGATCGAGGCTGTCATCGCGATCTATCTCATTGCCTATGCGACGCTGGTGGTGACCGGCGGCCGGCTCGGCGATATCTACGGCACCAAAAATGTCTTCATGGCCGGCGTGCTCGGCTTCACGCTGACATCGCTGTGGTGCGGCCTGGCGCAATCCGGCCCAGAGCTGATCATCGCACGACTGGCGCAGGGGGCGACCGCGGCAATGATGGTGCCGCAGGTGCTTGCGACCATTCATCTGTTGTTTTCGGACGGCGTGCGCGGCCGCGCCTTCGGCATTTACGGCGTCGTGCTGGGCCTCGCAGGCGCTGCCGGTTTTGCGCTCGGTGGCGTGCTGGTCACGTCGGATATCGCCGGGCTCGGCTGGCGCGCGGTGTTCTTCGTCAACGTTCCCTTCGGATTGATCATCATCGCTCTGGCGTGGCGGATCATGCCGTCGGTGCCTCGCCGCGCCGGCACGCGGCTCGACGTTCCCGGCGCCATCGTCCTGTTTTGCGGCCTGTTGTGCCTGATCGGACCGTTGCTGTTCGGCCACGATCTGCAGTGGACGCCGTTGCTCTGGCTGGTGATGGCGGCGGGCATTGCTATTATCACAGCGTTCCTGCGGCTCGAGCGCGCCGTGGCAAGCCGTGGCGGCATGCCGCTGATCGATCTGGCGCTGTTATCCGACGCAGCTTTCATGCGCGGTCTGTACGCGGCGTTTTTCTTCTTTTTCGCCAATCTGTCATTCTATCTCATCATGACCATGTTCATGCAGAAGGCGTTGCATATTCCGCCATTGCAGGCAGGCCTTGTGTTTGTGCCGCTGGCGCTGACATTCGTGGTCGCTTCGCGGCATAGCGGTGTGCGGGCGCGGCATCGCGGGACGCTGGTCTTGATCGAGGGCTGTGCGGTTCAAATCGCCGGCCTCGCGGTGCTCGCACTGACGGTCGCATCGGTCGAAGCGCCTACAGTGTCTGAGCTGGCGCTGATATTGGCGATCTTCGGTTACGGCCAGGGACTGGTGATGGCGCCGTTGTCGGGCGTGGTACTTTCCACGGTGAAGCCGGCAAGCGCCGGCGCGGGCGCCGGGATGTACGGCACCACCACGCAAATCGCCAACGCCTCCGGCGTCGCCGCAATTGGGGCGGTATTCTTCGCAATCGAGGCAGCGCAGTCGGAACGAACAGCGTTGTTGGTGTCACTAACCCTGTTTGCGCTCTCAATTGTGGCCTGCGTCGCATTTCTGACGTGGATGCGCCGCGCGACCTCCTGATGACAAGTCAACAACGATCGCCGTTAATCCAAAGGAACTTATTTGCGGGACTGACAGTACACGGCCTTTTCATTTTGCAGTGCAGCAACTATCTGTTCTTGCTGGAGTTGGAATATCTCCAGTACGGAGCTGCCAGTGTCCCTTGCGAAGAATGTCGAATTCCTGCGGAGCCTCCCCAAGATGAATGGGTTCAATGGCTTCGGAGCGTATGGGCTGGCTTTGGAGTCCAACCGCCAGAGCCCGCTTGTCGAGACGACCGGCTTTGGGTCGAATCCTGGCGCGCTCAAGATGTTTTCGTTCACTCCCGACACTCTTCAGAAAAAACCGGGCCTGGTCGTTGTCCTGCATGGCTGTGGCCAGACCGCCGCCGGCTATGATCTCGGTGCCGGCTGGTCGATGCTCGCAAAACGCTACGGCTTTGCGTTGCTGATGCCCGAGCAGCGATCATCGAACAACGCCAATACTTGCTTCAATTGGTTCAATCCGGAAGACATCGCGCGTGAGCACGGCGAAGCGTGTTCGATCCGGCAGATGGTCGCGCGGATGGTTCGCGACCACAAAATCGATCCGCGCCGGGTCTATGTCACCGGACTTTCCGCCGGCGGCGCGATGACATCGGTCATGCTCGCGACCTATCCCGACGTGTTCGCGGGTGGCGCTGTCATTGCGGGCCTGCCATTCGGCATCGCCACCAATGTGCGTGAAGCGTTGAGCGGAATGATGCAGTCCTCATCCCGTCCAGCCGGCGAATTGGGCGATCTGGTGCGCAAAGCGTCGAAGTATAAAGGGCCCTGGCCGAAATTATCGGTGTGGCACGGCAGCGCCGATCGCACGGTCAATCCCGCGAACGGCAACGAGATCGTCAAGCAGTGGCTCGACGTGCATCATTTGCCGCAGGCGGCGATGTCGGAGGGAACCGTCGACGGCTATCCCCACAAAGTCTGGTGGAATGCGGATGGCGAGACGATCGTCGAATCCTACACCATCACCAATATGGCTCACGGTACCCCGCTCGGCATAGCCGGCAATGACGAGCGATATGGTGTGGAAGGCGCATTCCTGATCGAGGCGGGAATCTCGTCATCGTACCACATCGCAAATTTCTTCGGTCTGACCGAACGCGTTCGTCAGCCCAAAGCCGCCGCGACGGAATCTCCCAGCGCCAAGCTCATTCCGTTGGTTTCTCCGATATCCGCGTCTGGACCGGATCTCCCAAAAGCGCCACGGCCGAAGCCGACACCTGTTCGCGATGCACCACCTTCGCGTCAGAAACCGGACCGCGTGATCGATGTCGGGGCCGTCATTACGCGCGCGCTGACGGCTGCCGGGCTGATGAAATAAGCCTGATGAAATAAGGCTCGCGGCAGATCGCTTGAGCCGCGCATTTCAGCGGTGGTTCGCTGCGATGGTTAACGCCGCGACGCGCGCAAGCGCCTCATTTTGTTCCGTCTCCGAGGAAATATATTTGAACTAAATCGCGCGCCGCGCGTTTGATGGGATTGTGACAGGCGGTTAAGTTCCGGCTGCTAATTTGGGCTGAATTTGGCCACCGATCGCTCCCTGATGTTGAAGATCAACGTATCGAGTTCCGCGGACTTTCTCGCCGGCGGCGGCGAGATGGGCGCGTTGATGCGCGCGCATGATTGGTCCGCAACCACGCTGGGCCGACCCGAGGTCTGGCCGCAAAGCCTGCGGACGGCTGTTCGTCTGTTGCTCAACACCAATCACCCGATGTTCATCTGGTGGGGCCCGCAGCTCATTCAATTTTATAACGACGCCTATCGCCAGACCATGGGCCCGGAGCGTCACCCGAGCGCACTCGGTCAGGGTGGACGGGAATGCTGGGCCGAGATCTGGAATATTATCGGTCCACAGATCGAACAGGTGATGAGCGGCGGCGGCGCGACCTGGCATGAGAACCAGCTCGTCCCGGTCACGCGCCACGGCAGGCTGGAGCAGGTCTACTGGACCTACGGCTTCAGCCCGATCGACGAAGACGACGGCATTGGCGGGGTGCTCGTCGTTTGTCGCGATGTCACCAAGGATTACCTGGCCGCCGTCGCGCTGCGGGAACGTGAAGCCGAGCTCGCGCGCGTGCAACAAGTCGGCCGCATCGGCGGCCTCGAAGTCGATCTGAGGACCGGTTTCCGCAACCGCCGGTCGCCCGAATATCTGCTGATTCACGGGCTGCCGCAGGATGCGGCCCATGAATCCCACGAAGACTGGGTCCGGCGAATCCATCCCGAGGACCGTGAGGCCACCGAGAGGAAATTCCGCGACGCCGTCGAAGGCAAGGTTCGCGACTACACAGTGCAATATCGCATTATCCGCCCGATCGATGGCGAGATACGCTGGATCTCGGTCAGATCCACGATCGAGCGCGATGCGGATGGAAGAGCCGTGCGCCTGGTCGGCGCGCATACCGATGTCACCGAGCAAGTCCTTGCCGAGCAGGCGCTAAGGCAGAGCGAAGCGGAGTTTCGGACACTCGCCGAAGCCGTGCCGCATCATGTCTGGACCGCTACGCCCGACGGATTGCTGAATTGGTTTAACCCGCGTGTATATGAATATGCCGGCTTGAGCGTCAGCCAACTTAGCGGCGAGAACTGGACCGAGATCGTCCACCCCGACGATGTCGCGGGCGCGCTCGCTGCATGGACCAGTGCGATCAGCACCGGTGAAGCCTACGAAGTTGAATTCCGCCTGCGCCGCGCCGATGGCGCGTTCCGCTGGTTTCTTGCGCGAGCGGTGCCGGCCCGCGACGAGCGGGGCAAGATTATCCGCTGGATCGGCACCAACACCGATGTGCATGACCAGAAACTGATCGCCGGTGAGTTGGCGGAGCTGAACGCCACGCTGGCGCAACGCGTCGAGGAAAAGACCCGGGAGCGCGACCGGATCTGGAACGTGTCGCAGGATCTCCTGCTGGTCGCCGATCGCAGCGGGGTCTGGCGCACGGTCAACCCCGCATGGACGCGGACGCTGGGCTGGAGCGAGGCCGAATTGCTCAATCGCACGTCGCAATGGCTGGAACATCCCGACGATAACGGACTGACGCGCGCGCAGGTCAAAAAGCTCGGCGCCAGCGAAACCACCGTGCGGTTCGAAAACCGCTTTCGCCACAAGGACGGATCATATCGCTGGTTGTCCTGGACCGGGGTTGCAGATCGCGACCACATCTATGCGGTTGCGCGCGACATCACGGCCGAGAACGCCGCGGCCGAACGGTTGAAGGCCACGGAAGAGGCGTTGCTGCAATCCCAGAAAATGGAAGCGGTGGGACAACTCACCGGCGGCATCGCGCATGACTTCAACAACCTGCTGACGGGCATAGTCGGCTCGCTGGATCTGCTGCAAACCCGCCTGAACCAGGGCCGAACCGACAATGTCGCGCGCTACATCGAGGCCGCGATGACCTCGGCCAACCGTGCCGCCGCCCTGACGCATCGGCTGTTGGCCTTTGCGCGGCGACAGCCGCTGATCCCGAAGAGTGTCGACGCCAATCGTCTCGTGGTGTCGCTGGAGGACCTGCTGCGCAGGACGATCGGCGAGACCATAGATCTTTCGGTCGTCGCGTCGAATGGTCTGTGGAATACGCTCTGCGACCCCAATCAGCTGGAAAGCGCGCTGCTCAATCTCGCGATCAATGCGCGCGACGCCATGCCGGATGGGGGCAAGCTCACGATCTCCACGGCGAACGCGCGGATCGACGGCGTCACCGCCGATACGCCGGCGCTTTCGCCCGGCGACTATGTCTGTATCGAGGTTACCGATACCGGCACCGGCATGAGCGCGGAGGTGGCGGCGCGCGCCTTCGATCCGTTTTTCACCACCAAGCCGATCGGGCAGGGCACCGGACTTGGGCTCTCGATGATCTATGGGTTCGCGCGGCAATCCAACGGCCATGCCACGATCGACAGCAAATTGGGCCGCGGGACTTCAGTCCGGCTCTATCTGCCGCGTCATCGCAGCGACGCCGTAACCGAGCACGCCTCGGCTGCCGGAACGGCCGCGCATGCCGCCACCGGTGAGACGGTGCTGGTGGTTGAAGACGAGCCGATTGTGCGCGGGGTCATCCTGGAAATGCTCGACGAGCAGGGTTACCGGACCCTCGAGGCCGTTGATGGACCGTCCGGATTGCAAATCCTGCGCGCCGATACGCGGATCGATTTGCTGGTTACCGATGTTGGCTTGCCCGGCATGAACGGCCGTCAGCTTGCCGATCAGGCGCGGGAGATGCGCCCCGGCCTGAAGATTCTTTTCATCACCGGTTATGCCGAGAGCGTGGCGATGGCGGATGGATTTCTGCAGCCCGGCATGGAAATGATCACCAAGCCGTTCGACCTCGATAATCTGTCGCGACGGGTGCGTGCGATGGTCTCGAACTAGCGCATGATCCGGAACCGTGAGAACCGGTTTCTCACGCCGCGCTACATCTCGCCGGTGAGAAATGGATTGGTCATGCGCTCCTGGCCGATGCTGGAGCCCGCGCCATGGCCGCAGATGAAGCCGACATCGTCGCCGAGCGGCAGCAGCTTTTCGGTAATCGACTTGATCAGCGTGGCGTGGCTGCCGCCGGGAAGATCAGTGCGCCCGACCGAGCCGTTGAACAAGACGTCGCCGACATGGGCAAAGCGCATTTCCTTGCTGAAAAACACCACGCTGCCCGGCGAATGGCCCGGACAATGCAGGATGTCGAAGGTCAACTCACCAATCGAAACCTTGTCGCCCTCGTTGAGCCAGCGATCCGGCGCGAAATTGCGCACGCCGGTCATGCCGAAACGGGCGCCGCTCGAGACCACATTATCGAGCAGGGATTTGTCGTCGATATGCGGGCCCTCGATCGGCACCTTCAGCGCGTCGCGCAATTCGGCAGCGCCTCCGACGTGATCGATATGGCCGTGGGTGAGCCAGATCTTTTCGACGTTGACATTGGTCTGCTTGATCGCGGCCTGAATTTTAGGGACATCGCCGCCGGGGTCGATCACGACGGCCTTTTTGGTGGCCTCGCACCAGATAATGGTGCAGTTTTGCTCGAACAGCGTTACGGGAACGATGATCGCGCCGGCTTTCGCCCTGGTTTCATGGGTCTGGTTTTCATTTGCCATGGCCGCACAATGCCGATTTTTCGTGCCCCGCCAAGCAAAATTACGGTGAAAATCCGGCCCCCCTGCCGTCTCCCCGTCATCTTCCCGCCGTTCAATTTGAACCGGTACGCGGTTGCCGCGTTACCTCGCGCGGAGCGGCTTCAGAAGAACGATTGGCGAGATGGATCAAAGCGGCGAACCCTGGTGGCAAAGCGGCATTTTTTATCAGGTCTATCCGCGCTCATTTCAGGATTCCAATGCTGACGGGGTCGGGGATATCACCGGCATCATTATCCGGCTGCCCTATCTGGTCACGCTGGGTGTCGATGCGGTTTGGCTGTCACCGATCTTTCCATCCCCGATGGCCGATTTCGGCTACGATATCTCGGATTACACCGGGATCGATCCGCTGTTCGGCACCATGGAAGATTTCGACACGCTCGTGAATGCGGTGCATTCAAGCGGCCTCAAGATGATCCTGGACCTGGTGCCGAACCACACTTCCGAGCAGCATGCATGGTTCGTCGAAAGCCGGAACTCGCGTGATAATCCCAAGCGCGATTGGTATATCTGGCGCGACCCAGGCCCCGATGGCGGGCCGCCGAACAATTGGTTGTCGGAATTCGGCGGCAGTGCCTGGACGTACGACGCGCCGACGGGCCAATATTATTATCACGCCTTCCTGACCCAGCAGCCCGATCTGAACTGGCGCAATCCCGCGGTGCGCGAGGCGATCTACGACGTCATGCGCTTCTGGCTGCGCAAAGGTGTCGATGGCTTCCGGGTCGATGTGATCTGGCATCTGATCAAGGACGCGGAATTCCGCGACAACCCGCCCAATCCCTATTATCGCGACGGCCGGCCGCCGCATGAGAAGATACTGACGCGCTACTCCACCGATCAGCCCGAGGTTCATGAGGTGGTGGCGGAGATGCGGCGCGTCACCGAAGAGTTCGGCTCCCGTGTGCTGATCGGCGAGATTTATCTGCCGCTCGAACGCCTGGTCGCTTATTACGGCAACGATCTCCGGGGCGCGCAGATGCCGTTCAATTTTGCGCTGATATCAACGCTGTGGAGCGCGCGCTCGATTGAAAAGATCATCGCGGATTATGAAGGCGCGCTGCCGCCGGGGGCGTGGCCGAACTGGGTGTTGGGCAATCACGATCGTCCGCGGGTCGCGAGCCGTGTTGGCACAGAGCAGGCGCGTGTTGCCGCGATGCTGCTGTTGACCCTGCGCGGAACGCCGACGCTTTATTATGGCGACGAGATCGGCATGCATCAGGTGGCGATTGCGCCCGATCAGGTGCGCGATCCCTTTGAGAAGAACGTCCCGGGCATTGGCGTTGGCCGCGACGGCTGCCGCACGCCGATGCAGTGGGATGCGACGCCTAACGCCGGCTTTTCGACATCGACACCATGGCTGTCGCTGGCGAGCGATTTTTCGCACGAGAACGTGGTCAATCTCGATGCCGACGCCCAGTCCATCCTTAGCCTCTACAAGGCGCTGATCAAGCTGAGGAAGCAAACCCCGGCGCTGACGTCAGGCGATTACAGCCCCATCGCGGCGCAGGGTGACCTCCTGCTCTACCGGCGGCAGAGCGAGGGACAAGCCGTCGTGATTGCGCTCAATCTCGGCGCCGAGCCGGTTTCGGTCACCTCAAGTTCGATCGGCTTCGATAGCAAGGTTCTGCTGTCCACGTTCCTCGACCGGCAGGACGAAAGCATCGAGGGGGTGCTGGACTTGCGCGGCAATGAAGGCGTTGTTGTCAGCGTGCCCGATCAGGCCGGATGACCTGCGTTACCCGCCGCGTCGGTATCGATGTCGCTGCGCTTGAGCAGATAGTCGAGGCCTCCAACGCGATACCAGCGGTACCCATAGCCTTCGAGCATGAGGTTGTGCCTGCCGCGCGCGTCGGCCCGGCTGTGGTCTTCCGTCAACAGGTTGACCAGAAGCTTCCAGGTCTCACCGCCAATGCCGGAAGCAAAGGCTAATTCCCGCGGCTTTTCGTCCAGATTGTGCACGAACAAGACCGAATTGTTGCGCCAGTCGTAGCGGACAATCAGAATGGCGGGATCGCGCAACGTAATCACGTTGAAGTCGCCCCAGCCGATCTCCGGGACTTCCTTGCGCATGCGGATGATGCGTTCGGTCCAATTCAGCATCGAGTTGGGATCACGGCGCTGCTTGGCGACGTTGACGTGCTCAAATCCGTACGGGCCTCTGTCGATGACGGGCGCGCACGGTCTGTCGCTTTCCGTGAAACCGGCATGCGGCTCGGTCGACCATTGCATCGGCGTGCGGGCGCAGTTGCGCTCCGGCAGATCGAGATTGTCGCCCATGCCGATTTCGTCGCCATAACGGATCACCGGCGTTCCCGGAAGCGTGCACATCAGGCTGTAGGCGAGTTCGAGACGCCGGCGGTCGCCGCCCAGCATCGGCGCCAGCCGCCGCCGAATGCCTCGACCGTAGAGCTGCATGTTTTTGTCGGGACCGAAGCTTTTGAACACGACATCCCGTTGAGCCTTGGTGAGCCGGCCAAGATCGAGCTCGTCGTGATTGCGCAGGAACAATCCCCATTGCGCGGTAGCCGGGCGCGGCTTGGTGGCCTTGAGCGCCTTGGCAAGTGGACGCGAGTCGGCGGACGCCATCGCATAGAACAGATGCTGGTTGACGTGGAAATTGAACATCATCTGCATGCGGTCGCCGTCGTCGCCGAAATATTCCATGTCGGTTTCGGGCAACACATTGGCCTCCGCGAGGATAATGGCGTTGCCCTGTCGCCATTGCAGGAATTCGCGGAACGACCGCAGCATGTCGTATTGTTCGACCGGCTTTCTGACCTTCGCGCCTTTGGTCGAAATCACAAACGGCACCGCGTCCATGCGAAAGCCGGATACGCCGAGCTGAATCCAGAAGCCCATGATCTTGAGGATCTCGGCCTGCACCCGCGGGTTCGACGTGTTGAGGTCGGGCTGGAAATCATAGAAACGAGGGAAATACCACGCGTTGGCTTCCTTATCGCGCGTCCAGGTGGATTTTTGCACGCCGGGAAACACCATGCCCTTGTCGGCATTGGCGGGCTTCTTGTCGGCCCACACATACCAGTTGCGATGCGGCGAATCCTTTGAACTCCGCGCGTCGCGAAACCAGGCATGCGCGTCCGATGTATGGTTGACGACGAGATCGATGATGACGCGAATGCCGCGTTGCCGGCAGCCATGGGCGAATTCGACAAAGTCGCCGAGCGTGCCGTATCGCGGATCGACGCCGTAATAGTCGGAGATATCGTAGCCGTCGTCCTTGCCCGGGGAGGGCTGGAACGGCATCAGCCAGATCGTCGTGACGCCGAGGCCTTGCAGATAGTCCAGCCGCCGCAGCAAACCCTTGAAATCGCCGATCCCGTCGCCATTGGCGTCCATATAGGTGCCGACGGAAAGGCAGTAGAAGACGCCATTCTTGTACCAGAGGTCGTCGATCATGCTGGGCGTCCTCGTCCGTCCGCCTCCGGCATCGAGCGGCGAACTGATAAGCGATGAGGGTTCCCCGGGGTTCCGCGGGCCGCGCGTCGAAAGGCAAAACCGGTTCCCACTTCGCCAATCGCGCTTTATGTTGCTGCCATGGAATCGCAAGCGCGCCAGATCAGCCTCGTGCCTCCGGTGGACGGTCGCCAGTCCGAGACGGCGCTGGCGATCGCGCGCGGCACCGCGCGGCTGTTACGGTCGCTGGGATTTTCCTGCATCAGCGAATTGCCGCTGCCGTCGGGACGGCGCGCCGATCTGGTGGCGCTGAACGAACGCGGCGAGATCTGGATTGTCGAGATCAAATCATCGGTTGAGGATTTGCGCGCCGACCAGAAGTGGCAGGATTATCGGGCGCATTGCGACCGGCTGTTCTTTGCGTTCACGCAGGATCTGCCGTGCGAGATTTTCCCCGAGCAGACCGGCCTGATCGTCGCCGATGCCTATGGCGCGCACATGCATTGCGAAGCGCCGGAGCACCGCCTGCCGGCGCCGACCCGCAAGCTGATGACGGTGCGCTTCGCGATGGCGGCGGCGCAGCGGATCAATCGTCTGATCGATCCGCAAGGCCACACCGTCGAGTTTTAGAGTTTGATTGCGTCACACGCTCGGTGTCACCTCTCCCTATGGGAGAGGTCGGATCGGGTTGGCGATCCGGGTGAGGGGTTACGCCCTAACGATAGACCGTAATCCCTCACCCCAACCCTCTCCCAAAGGGAGAGGGAGCCGACTTCCGTCGCCGGGAGATTTGGTCAACCTACGAAGATAGAATCAGCGCGGTGCTCGCTTGGCCAGGATGCGCTGCAGGGTGCGGCGATGCATGTTCAGCCGCCGCGCTGTCTCGGAGACGTTGCGATTGCACATCTCGTAAATGCGCTGGATATGCTCCCAGCGCACGCGATCGGCCGACATCGGATTGTGCGGCAGCTCGGATTTCTCGGTGCCGCTTGCCAGCAGCGCCGCGACGACATCGTCGGCGTCGGCGGGCTTTGAAAGGTAATCCACCGCGCCCATCTTCACCGCGGTCACGGCGGTAGCGATGTTGCCATACCCGGTCAGCACGATCGCGCGCGCGTCAGGGCGCTTGCGCTTCAGCGCCGACACCACATCCAGACCATTGCCGTCGCCGAGCCGTAAATCCACCACCGCAAAAGCCGGCGCCGCCTTGCCGATCTGCGTCAGGCCGTCGGATACGCTGTCGCAGGAGGTTACTGCGAAGCCGCGTGTTTCCATGGCGCGCGACAGGCGCTCCAGGAACGGTTTGTCGTCCTCCACGATCAACAGCGAGCGGTCGGCGTGATCGGTCAGTTCGGCGATGGCGTTCACGGTTTCGGTATCCTTGTGTTGGACAGCCCATCATATGGCTCGGCATTTGGGCGCTGCCAAGGCCACCTAAAGTCGCTCCCGTCGGGTCTTAACGATTTAAGAAACGTTCTAAGAAGCGGATTCGGCCGCAATTTCACCTGCCTCGAAGCGGCTGCGCGGCCAGGTGATCTGGACCACCGCGCCATGGTCCGGGAAAATCTGGTTCGTAAAGGAGACTTTAGCGCCGGTGCGCTCCAGCAGCGTGCGGGCGATAAATACCCCAAGACCAAGCCCGCTTCGCTCGCTTTGGGCTTCGTCCGGACCTGGCCGCCGCGACAGATAGGGCTCGCCAATCCGCTTCAGCATGTCGGGCGCGATCCCAGGCCCATCATCGGAGATGACGATCTCGACCTTGTCGTTGTTCCACCACGCGTTCACCTCCACCGTGGTCCGCGCGAAGTCGACGGCGTTTTCCAGGATGTTGCCGACACCATAGAGAATGGCGGGATTGCGCGTGCCGACCGGTTCGGATGTTGCAGCCACGGCAATCCGTACCTTGATCGCAACGTCGAAATCGCGATGCGGTGCGACCGTTTCCTCGATCAGCGTCGACAATGGCATGTGGTCGAACGGCGCGCCGGTCGCCGATAGCTGGGTGATCTTGCCCAGAATATCCCGGCAGCGCTGCGCCTGCTCGCGCACGGTCTTGAGGTCGCCGGCAAATGGGCTGTCGTCCGGGACAGTCCGTTCAAGCTCGCGCGAAATCAGGAAGATCGTCGAAAGCGGCGTTCCGAGTTCGTGGGCGGCAGCCGCGGCAAGACCGTCGAGCTGCGTCAAATGTTGCTCGCGCGTCAGCACCAGTTCGGTGGCGGCCAAGGCGTCGGAGAGTTGGCGTGATTCTTCAGCAACCTGGAACGCATAAAGGCTGGTGACGCCGATCGCGACCGCGATCGAGAGCCAGACGCCGAACAAATAGATAGGTGGCAGCACCAGCGGGTCATCGCTGTCCCATGGCAGCGGCAGATGGAAGAAGACCAGCAATGAGGCGCAAACGATGGCGAGAACGCCGAGCACGATGGTCAGCCGGAACGGCAGCACCGTCGACGAAATCAGCACGGGGGCGAGGAACAGAAACGAAAACGGATTCTCCAGCCCGCCGGTAAAAAACAACAGGCCGGCCAGCTCAATGATGTTGAGGGCGAGCAGTGCCGCTGCGTAGGCCGGCTCCAGCCGCTGCATCGGGTTGAAGAAGATCTGGAACGACAGGTTGAACAGGGCCGACAGCCCGATGATGGCGAGGCAAGGGACGACCTCGACGTCGAATTCGAGCCCTTGCGCCACAATGAAAATCGCCGCGAGCTGGCCCAGCACGGCGAGCCAGCGCAGCCGCAATATTGTATCCAGACGGACATAGCGGCGCGGGTGGCGAAAATCGGAGGCGGCAACGTCGGTCATGCCGGCAGTCTAACGGTGCATTGTTCCGATCACAAATCAGCCCTTCCAAGTCTTTAGCTTTTCAAGTCTTTAGCTTTTCACGTCTTTAGCTTTTCACGTCTTGCGCTTGCCGCCGCGATAGCCCAATGAACGGCCGGCATGACGAGTGACGACGCCATATCGCCCAATTTGCCCGCGGCCTGCCGGTCAGGATCGGCGGCGATCGAGGTCATCAACCTCATCAAGCTCTACAAGACCACCCGCGCGGTCGATGATGTCTCGTTCCGCATTGCCGGGGGCAGCATCACCGGCTTGCTCGGCGGCAACGGGGCTGGAAAAACCACGACGATTGCCATGATCATGGGGCTGGTGCTGCCGACTTCGGGGCGTATCCAGGTCTTGGGCTGTTCGATGCCGGAGCAAAGCGCCGAGGTGCTCGGCCGGATGAATTTCGAAAGCCCCTATGTCGATATGCCGATGCGGCTTACGGTGCGGCAGAATCTCACGATATTCGGCCGCCTCTATGCCGTGGCTAATTTACGTGAACGCATCGCGCAGCTGGCCGCCGATCTCGATCTCGGCGATTTTCTCGATCGCGCCAACGGCAAGCTCTCCGCCGGACAGAAGACGCGCGTGGCGCTGGCGAAAGCGCTGATCAATCAGCCCGAATTGTTGCTGCTCGACGAGCCGACCGCCTCGCTCGACCCCGATACGGCCGACTGGATCAGGCAGCACCTCGAAACCTATCGCAAGGCGCATGGCGCGACGATCCTGCTGGCCTCGCACAACATGCTGGAGGTGGAGCGGTTATGCGATCGCGTCATCATCATGAAACGCGGCCGCATCGAGGACGACGACAGCCCCGAAAGGATCATGGCCCGCTACAACCGCACCACGCTTGAGGACGTGTTTCTCGACGTCGCGCGCGGCCGCGGCCAGGAGGGCTTGCCATGAGCGCGCCCGTCACCATCGGAGGGATCGCGCCGCACCGCATCGGTGCGATGGTCCGGCGCTATTGGTATCTCCTGATGTCGTCGTGGCCGCGGCTCTTGGAGCTGATCTATTGGCCGGCATTGCAGATCATCACTTGGGGATTTCTGCAAACCTATATCTCGCAAACGTCGGGGTTTTTCGCGCGCGCCGGCGGCTCGTTGATCGGCGCCGTGATCCTGTGGGACATCCTGTTCCGCGGCCAGCTTGGCTTTTCGATCTCGTTTCTCGAGGAGATGTGGGCGCGCAACCTCGGCAATCTGATGATGAGCCCGCTCAAGCCGATCGAATTCCTGATCTCGCTGATGATCATGAGCCTGATCCGGCTTGCCATCGGCGTGATCCCGATGACGCTGCTGGCGATGTTTTTCTTCGACTTCAATTTCTACAGCATCGGGCTGCCGTTGATCGCGTTCTTCTGCAACCTGATTTTTACCAGTTGGTCGATCGGGATTTTTGTCTCCGGGCTGGTGCTGCGTAACGGCCTGGGCGCGGAGAGCATCGTCTGGACGCTGATGTTCGGCGTGATGCCGCTGGCCTGCATCTATTACCCGGTGACGGTGTTGCCGCATTGGCTGCAATACGTCGCCTGGGCGCTGCCGCCGACTTACGTGTTCGAGGGAATGCGCTCGCTGCTGATCGATCACGTGTTTCGAGCCGACCTGATGATGATGGCGCTTGCCATCAACGCCGTGCTCCTTATGGCGTCATTTGCGATCTTTCTTGCCCTTTTACGCAGCGCCAAGCGGCACGGCTCGCTGCTTCAGGGTAGCGAATAGGGTTACTTTCTCGTGGATTTCCGGGACCTTCGGTGTGTGTAGCGCGTAGATCTACCGATCTGTGCATTGACGCATTATTACGCATTCGGCACTATGCTGCGATGCAAAAGGGATATCATTAAATGCCGATTGGTGAATTTGGCGGTGCGCCGCCGCTGGTGGCCGAAGGCACTCCGGCGATTACGACGCCGCTGTACTGGATGTACGAGATGGCGCAGGCATCGCTCAATCCGGCGCGCGCCGTCACCGACGCCACGAAGATTCTGTTCCAGAATCCGCTGAACCCGTGGTCGCATACCGAATTCGGCAAATCGGTCGCCGCCGGGTGCGAGCTGTTCGAGCGCACGACGCGCCGTTACGGCAAGCCCGAATGGGGGCTCGATACCACCGAAGTCAACGGCGTGCGCACGCCGATCGAAATTCGCTCGATCTGGGAAAAGCCGTTCTGCCGCCTGTTGTACTTCGATCGCAAGCTGACGCGGCCGTTGCGCAGCCCGCAGCCGCGCGTGCTGATCGTGGCGCCGATGTCCGGTCACTATGCGACGCTGCTGCGCGGGACGGTCGAGGCCTTCCTGCCAACCCATGAGGTCTACATCACCGACTGGTCCGATGCGCGGATGGTGCCGCTGTCGGAAGGGCGCTTCGATCTCGAAGACTATGTCGATTACGTCATCGAAATGCTGCACGTACTCGGCGGCAACATGCACATCATCGCGGTGTGCCAGCCTTCGGTGCCGGTGGTGGCGGCGGTTTCCATCATGGAAGCCGAGCGCGATCCCTATGTTCCCGTCTCGATGACACTGATGGGGGGCCCGATCGATACCCGCCGCAACCCGACCGCCGTCAATAATCTCGCCGCCGAGCGCGGCATCGAATGGTTTCGGAACAATGTCATCAGCAAGGTGCCATTTCCGCATCCGGGCGTGATGCGTGCGGTCTATCCCGGGTTCCTGCAGCTCAATGGCTTCATCAGCATGAACCTCGATCGCCACATGGATGCTCACAAGAACCTGTTCAGCAACCTGGTGAAGGGCGATGGCGACTTGGTCGACAAGCATCGCGACTTCTATGACGAGTATCTCGCGGTCATGGATTTGACGGCGGAATACTATCTGCAGACCGTCGATCTCGTGTTCGTCAAGCATGCGCTGCCGAAAGGCGAGATGACTCACCGCGGCAAGCCGGTCGATCCGTCCAAAATCACGCGCGTGGCGTTGATGACGGTCGAAGGCGAGAACGATGACATCTCCGGTCTTGGTCAGACCGAGGCAACGCACACTTTATGTAGTGCGATTCCCAATCATCGCAGGGTGCATTACGTGCAAAAGGGCGTTGGACATTACGGCGTGTTCAACGGATCGCGCTTCCGATCCGAAATCGTGCCGCGCATTTCCGATTTCATGGTGTCAGCGGCGAATGTGAAGTCATCTTTGGCGGCTGCTGCGGAATAGACGCTGCTTCGATGCCGATTCGGCGAAGGTGTTAACCCTCTGAATCCCCCTACAGAATCGGGATTCGCGGTCTCCCGAAGGAATGAGTATGAATTCCGTCCTTGGGGGTGCCTCCGGAGGCCAATTCCGCCAAAAATTTGTGGTTCCAGCCCCATCCTGTAGAGGCGGAGGAGGGGCCAGCCCCTGTATATTGGGCAAATGATTTGTTTTTGCGCCGAGCGATTTCACTGGCGGCGGATATGGCAGAATCCGGGCGAACTCCTGCTCCCCGGACTGTCAGACATGGCTACTCGCGCGCTTCTCTATCGGCGGCCCGCCGAACCCTCGATTATTTTGGTCAAACAAGGCTCTCAGATCTTCTCGATCCGTCTGCGCCGGCATCGGCGCGCGCGGCGTTACACCTTGCGCATTCATCCAACCGATCGCGAAGCGATCCTGACCATGCCGCCGCGCGGCACAATCGCCGAAGCCAAGGATTTCGCGCGGCTTCACGGCGGCTGGATTGCCGCACGCCTCGGCCGGTTGCCGAAAGCCGCACCGTTTCACGCGGGTACCGTGGTGCCTTTGCGCGGTACGCCGTATCGGATCGTGCATCGCGCCGGTGAGCGCGGCACGGTGTGGACGGAAACCCGCGACAGTGGTGAGAAGGTCCTGTGCGTGGCCGGCGACGTCGACCATATGGAGCGACGCGTTCATGATTACCTCAAGCGCGAGGCGCGCAAGGATTTGCAGAAGGCGTCGCTCGCTTATGCGGGGGAACTCGGCGTCCGGGTCAAGCGGGTGTCGATCCGCGATCAATCGAGCCGCTGGGGTTCGTGTACCTCGGCCGGTTCGCTGTCGTTCTCATGGCGGCTGATCCTCGCGCCACCCTATGTGCTCGACTATCTCGCCGCCCATGAAGTGGCGCATCTCGTCGAGATGAATCATTCGGCGCGGTTCTGGAGGGTTGTCGGCAGGATCTGTCCGTCGGTCGAGCGCGCCAAGAACTGGCTGGATACCTACGGCAACGATCTGCATCGTTACGGCATTCAGGATTAGCGGTTACCGCCGAACAGCCGTTCCATCAGCCAGCCATCGAGTCCCGCGGCTGCTTCCGGACGCGCCGAGGTTCGTGTCGGCGCCGGCCGGTTGGCACCGGTTGCCGGCAACGGCGCGAGCGGCGCCTGCGCTGTCGGCTCGCTGATCTGCGATGCCGCCTGGGCAAGGTTTGAGAGCAAGCCTCCTCCGCCTTGTGAAGTCGGCAGCGTTGCGACTGGCACGCCTTGATGGGCCGCGCGCATGAAGCGGGTCCAGACCTCCACCGGCAATCCGCCGCCGGTTGCCTTCTTGGTCGGGGAATTATCGTCATTGCCGAGCCAGACGCCGGTCACGAGCCTGGCGGTGTAGCCGATGAACCAGGCGTCGCGGAAATCCTGGCTGGTGCCGGTCTTACCGGCGGCCATCCAGCCCGGGATATCCGCCTTGCGCGCGGTACCGTTCAGCAATGTCTCCTGCATCATCGTGTTCATCATCGCGACGTTGCGCGGGTCGATGACTTGGCCTAGCTGGTCTGGCTGACGCGCGTACAGCACCTTGCCGCTGCTGGTGCGGATCTTGAGCACGACATGCGGGGTGATGCCTTGGCCGCCATTGGCAAACGGCACATAGGCGCCGACCAGTTCGGTGAGCGACACCTCCGAGGTGCCCAGTGCAATCGAGGCGTTGGGCTCGAGCTTGGATGAAATGCCGAGCCGGTGCGCGGTACGGACCACATTATTGGGGCCGACTTCCAGTCCGACCCGCACCGCGACGGTATTGAGCGACATCGCCAGCGCCTGGGTCAGCGTGACGGCGCCGAGATATTCGTGCTCGAAGTTCTCGGGCTTCCAACCCTTGATATTCAGCGGCGCGTCCGGCCGGATCGTGTCCGGCGTCAGGCCGGCTTCGATCGCGGTCAGGTAGACAAAGGGTTTGAACGCCGAGCCCGGCTGACGCTTCGCGGTCACCGCGCGGTTGTACTGGCTCTCGGCATAATTGCGGCCGCCGACCATGGCGCGCACGGCGCCGTCAGGTGTCATTGCCACCAGTGCGCCCTGGCTGACATTAAATTTCACGCTTTTCGCCGCGAGTTCGTCGATGACAGCGGCTTCGGCGATGCTCTGCAGCTTCGGGTCGATCGAGGTTTCGACCACGATGTCCTGATCGATCTGGCCGACCAGATCGTCGAGCACTTCGCCGATCCAGTCCGCGACGTAATTAATGGTGCCGGCGCCGGCCGGCTTCACGCTGTAAGCCGGATGCCCGATTGAGGCCTGCGCCTGGGCTTCCGTGATGAACTTGGCATCCGCCATCGCGGCGAGCACGGTCTGGGCGCGCTTTTCGGCGCCTTCGGGATTGCGGTTCGGCGCCAGGCGCGACGGCGATTTGACGAGGCCCGCAAGCATCGCGGCTTCGGCCAGCGTCACGTTCTTCGCGGATTTGCCGAAATAGCGCTGTGCGGCCGCCTCGACGCCATAGGCGCCGGAGCCGAAATAAACCCGATTGAGATAGAGTTCGAGGATCTCGTTCTTGGAATGCTTGCGCTCCAGCCAGAACGCGAGCTCGGCCTCCTGCAATTTGCGCTGGATGGTGCGTTCCTGGGTCAGGAACAGGTTCTTGGCGAGCTGCTGTGTCAGGGTCGAGCCGCCCTGCGATACGCCGCGATGCAGGAGATTCGCGACCGCCGCGCGCAGGATGCCCCAGGGATCGACGCCATAGTGCGAATAGAAACGCCGGTCCTCGATCGCAATGAAGGCTTTGGGCAGATAGGGCGGCAGATCCTTTAGCGCGACATTGGCGCCGGCCATTTCGCCGCGCGTTGCCAGCACGCTGCCGTCGAGCCCGACGATCTGGATCGTCGGCGGCCGTTTTGGAATTTCCAGCGACTGGATCGGTGGCAGATGTGCGCCGACCCAGACGACGACGCCCACGACCGCGATCGCGGTCCACAGGCCGAGCACCGCGCCCCAGTAGCACAGACGGGAGATGCTGATGCGCGATTTCGAGCGGCGCCTGGCGCCGCTGCGGCTTGGCCGCGGCTTGCGCTCGGGCGGCGGATCATCGTCGTCGTCGTCATCAACCTTGCGTTTGACGGATGATTTCTTCGGCTTGCTTTCGCTGTTTGGGATGCGGTCCTGCGGACCGAGGCGCAACTCGGCCAGCGATGCGCCGAGCCCGAATTGCGGCTCCTTGCGTCCACCGCTTTTTTTCCGTCCCCACGCCATACACAAACGCCCACCGTTTCGCGTCCAAGACTAGCGGGACGGGTTTAAAGCCGTCTTAAACGATGGTTAATCGCTGCGGTGCTCGCTCCGCTTAAGTGCCTCGCAAGCAAAGCGTTTAGAGCCGCTTAACCCTACCGGAGACAGCAGGTGGTGGAAGTCAGCCGTCATTCCGGGGCGATGCCACCGGGTCCGCGCGGACGCGCGGCCCGATGGCAGGCTCCGCATCGAACCCGGAATCTCGAGATTCCGGGTCTGGTGCTAGCGCACCATCCCGGAATGACGAGTCTGGATTGCTTCGTCGCTAGTGCTCCTCGCAGCGACGCGCTCGGGCAGCCTCAACCAGCCGCGGCGGTATCCTCCAGGATCGGGCCGAACAGTTCCCAGCGCTCGCCGTTGAACTTCATCATCTGAAGCTGCTTGTTGACCCGGTAGTCGGTCGGCGACGTGTTGGCCTTGATGCCCGGCAGCGCGATGTCGGTCGTGACGTCCTTCAGCGAGGCCGCCTGCTTCATGACGTTCTCCCGCGTCAGGTCGTCACCGCACTGCTTGAGCACATGTACCAGGAGCTGCGTGGTCGCATAGCCGTAGGTGTTGAAGTTGGAGTTCTTGTCACCTTCCGGATAGTACTTCGCCATGAAGTCGAAATACCTCTTCATGCCCGGATCGTCTTTCCAGGCCGGATCGAGCGGATCCTTGCCGTAGTTGACGCTGATCACGCCCTTGGCGGCCTCCAGGCCCGCCGGCTGCATCACAGCACCAACCGAGGTGGCGTTGATGTCGACGATATGCACCGGATGCCAGCCCATTTCGGCGTTCTTCTTGATCGCCTGCGCGGCCTGCTTCGGTGTCGACGCGCTGAAGAACAGGTCGGCGCCGGCGTCCCTCAGCTTGAGGATCTGCGAATCGACGGTGGGGTCGGAGACTTCGTAGGAGGCTTCGGCCACGATCATGGCGGCAGCCTTGTCGCCGAGACCGGCCTTGAGGCCGTTCAGATAGTCCTTGCCGAGATCGTCGTTCTGATAGAGCACGCCGACCTTGGCGTTCGGATAGGTCTTGAGAATGTACTGGCCGTAGATCCGCCCCTCGACGAAATAGTTGGGGTTGAAACCCATGGTCCAGGGGAAGTTCTTCGGGTCGGTGAATTTCGACGCGCCGGTGGCGGCAAACAGTTGCGGCACCTTTTTCGCGTTGAGATATTTCTGCACCGCAGCGTTGGAGGGCGTGCCGATGATCTGGAAGGTGAGCAGCACCTCGTCGCTCTCGACCAGCTTGCGCACCTGTTCGACCGCCTTGGGCGGGCTGTAGGCATCGTCGTACTGGATCAGGTTGATCTTGCGGCCGTTCACGCCGCCCTGATCGTTGATCATCTTGATATAGGCCGCCTGCGCCTTGCCGATGGTGGCATACGCCGAGGCCGGCCCGCTGAACGGCACCGTCTGGCCGATCTTGATCTCGGTATCGCTGGCGCCGCCGTCATACTTCTTTTGCGCGTAGGCCGATGATGCCGACAGCGCGATCGCAACCGCCGTTCCGGTAAGCAGACGAAAAATGCCGTTCCTCATGTTGCTGATTTCCTCATATGTGATTGTGTCGACGGTCTTGTCCGGCCATGCCGGCGCCATCGCTGGCGGCGATAGTGAATGAACGGATGTGGCAATGCAAGATGACGCCGGCCCGAACGCCGGCCGGGCTTATGCCAATAAAAGCAGAATCAATGCGATGGCGGCGGGCGCGGCCTGCACGAACAGGATCCTGCGGCTGACCGTCGCGGCGCCGTAGACGCCGGCCACGATGACACAGAGCAGGAAGAATACCTTGATCTCGAAGGCGAAGGCCGGAACGGACTGAACCAGCCCCCAGATCAGCCCGGCGGCCAGAAAGCCGTTATAGAGCCCCTGATTGGCGGCGAGCACCGCGGAGTCGACCGCTTTCTCGGGCGAGTTACGAAACGTCTTCAGGCCCAGCGGCTTGGTCCAGAGGAACATCTCCAGCACCAGAAAATACAGATGCAGCGCTGCGACCAGCGCCACCAAAAGATTGGCGATCCAGATCATGTGGCGTCCCCCAGGCAACAGACTGTCATTGCGAGCGCAGCGAGGCAATCCAGAAAGTCGGCAGGCGGCTGCCGGATCGCTCCGTCACTCGCGGTTCTCGCCATGACGAACGGCGCCCGGCAGGTTCGTTTGAAATCGGCTTCCGAAGCCCGCGTAGGCCGGCTTCGATCACGCCGCCGGTTGGGCCGAGGCTTCCTCGTTGGCCAGCAAATGGATCAGCGCGCTCTTGATCGCGGCCTGCCGCGTCGGCGCGTTGATCTGCGCGCCGAGCAGGTCGGTGACATAGAACACGTCGCGGGCGCGCTCGCCGAAGGTCGCGACATGGGCGGAGGCGATGTTGAGGTTCAGCTTTGAAAGCGCGGTGGTCAGTTGATACAGCAGGCCGGGCCGGTCGAGGCCGGACACCTCGATGACGGTGTAGCGGTCCGACCACTGATTGTTGATGCTCACTTCCGGTTCGACCACGAACGGACGTGTCCTGCCGCGCGCCGAGGCGCGGCGCGCCACCACTTCGGGCAGGCGCAATTTGCCTTCCAGCACGTCCTCGATCATTTCGCCGATCCGTGTCGCGCGCCGGCCCTCGTCCTCGTCGCGGTCGTATTCCCGCGTGATCGCGATGGTGTCGAGCGCGCGCCCGTCGGTCGTGGTGTAAATCTGGGCGTCGACGATATTGGCGCCTGCGGAAGCACAGGCGCCGGCGATGATCGACAGCAGCCAGGGATGGTCGACGGCGAGGATCGTTAATTCGGTGACGCCGCGCGCCTCGTCGAAGCCGACATTGATCGCGAGCTTGTGGCCGGCCTGTTCGTTGGCCTTCATGAAGCGGGCTTGACGAATCTTGCGCGGCAGTTCGACCTTGAGCCAGTACGCCGGATAGTGCCGTGCGATATAGGCGTTGAGTTCCTGTTCCGGCCACTCCGAGAAAGCGGCGCGGAATTCCGACTGCGCCACGGCCAGGCGCTGCGCGCGGTTGACCTCCGAGAAGCCTCCGGTCAGCACCGGTTCGGTTTCGTAATACAGCGTGCGCAAAAGCTGCGCCTTCCAGCCGTTCCAGACGCCGGGGCCGACGCCGCGGATATCGGCGGTGGTCAGGATCGTCAGCAGCTTCATCTGCTCGACTGATTGCACGACGGCGGCGAAATTCTCGATGGTCTTGCGGTCCGAGAGGTCACGCGATTGCGCCACCGTGGACATGGTCAGATGCTCTTCGATCAGCCACGCCACCAGTTCGGTATCGGCGGCATTGAATCCAAGCCGCGGGCACAATCGCCGCGCCACCTTGGCGCCGGCAATCGAGTGATCCTCGGGGCGGCCCTTGGCGATGTCATGCAAAAGCGTGGTGATGTAGATGACCGGACGATGCTCCGGGCGGATCTTGCGCATCAGGTCGCTGGCGACGGTGAATTCCTCATTGCCGCCGCGTTCGATGTCCTGCAGGAAGCCGACGCAGCGGATCAGATGTTCATCCACCGTATAGTGGTGGTACATGTTGAACTGCATCATCGACACGATCTTGCCGAAGGCGCGAATGAAATGACCGAGCACGCCGGTTTCGTTCATCCGCCGCAGCACGATTTCCGCGTCGTTCGAGGTCAGGATCTCCATGAACAACCGGTTGGCTTCCGGATCCTCGCGCAGCGCCGTGTTGACGAGTTTCAGCGACCGCGTCACCGTGCGCATCGCATCGGGGTGAAACGCCAGATTGTTCTTCTGCGCGAGGCGGAAGATCCGGATCAGGTTGACGGGATCGTGCTTGAAGACATCGGGCGCGGCGAGATTGATACGGTTGTTGTCGACGATGAAATCATCGCTGTCGGGCACCCGACGGTGCTTTATGCTCGGCCGCAACCGCGCCATCATGCGGCTGAGCACCGGCGCCGGCTTGGCCTGCTGGTCTTCCAGCTTGGCGCACAGGATCGCGGTGAGATCGCCGACATCCTTGGCGATCAGGAAGTAGTGCTTCATGAAGCGTTCGACATCCTGCATGCCGGGATGCGACGTGTAGCCAAGCCGGACCGCGATCTCGCGCTGCATGTCGAATGACAGCCGCTCTTCCGCCCGGCCCGAGACGAAATGGAGATTGCAGCGGACCGACCACAGGAAATCCGCGCAGCGGCTAAAGGTGCGGTATTCCTGCGCGTCGAACACGCCGCGCGCGAGCAACTCGTCGGTCTCGCGCACGCGGTAAACATATTTCGCGATCCAGAACAGCGTGTGCAGATCGCGCAATCCGCCCTTGCCGTCCTTGACGTTGGGTTCGACCAGATAGCGCGACTGTCCGGCACGGCGATGACGCTCTTCGCGTTCGGCAAGCTTGGCGGTGACGAATTCGGCCGCCGTGCCCTGCACCACTTCCTTGTCGAAGCGATCAACCAGTTCGTCGTAAAGCGGCTGGTCCCCGGTCAGAAACCGGGTCTCGAGAATCGCGGTGCGGATCGTCATGTCGCCGCGCGCCTGCCGGATCGATTCGTCGACCGAGCGCGTGGCGTGGCCGACCTTCAACCCCATGTCCCACAGGCAATAGAGAATGGCTTCGGCGACCTGTTCGCCCCAGGCGGTTTGCTTGTAGGGCAGGATGAACAAGAGATCGATATCGGATTCCGGCGCCATCAATCCGCGGCCATAGCCGCCGGTGGCAACGACGGCCATGCGCTCGGCGCCCGAGGGAATCGGCGAGTGATAGAGATGACGCGTAGCCGCCGCAAACAGGATGCGAATGATTTCATCCTGCATGAAACACAGCCGTTCGGCGCAGCGGCGTCCGTGACGATCTTTTAGCAGCACCGCCTGCGCCACCGCGCGGGCCTCGGTCATTTCGGCTTTGAGCATCTGCGCCAGCGCAGCGCGGAAAAGATCCTCGCGCCCGGCATGTTTTTCGGCGAGCGCGTCGACCGCGGCGGTGATCCGCGCGGTATCGAAACGTTCGTCCGCTTCAGGGCGGGCCTCTATCACGACACTGTCCATGACCTACCCCGATAAAGGACGGCGCCGACGCTGTCACGGAACATTGTTGGATAACAGTGGCTCCATGCTGCATTGAGCGGGCTTTGAGCAAAGCTGTTCTCGCTGCAGCGATTTAGATGCAGGTATTTTCTCATTGACGCGCCCGATTATCTCATTGAAATAAAAGCAGTTTTCAGAGCATCTTCAAGGGGGAATTCCGACCATGCCCAGGATTTCACGGCGCGGCCTGGCCGCGTTCATTGCCATCTGGTCGCTGATGTCAGGCCGCGCTTTCGCCGCCGACGCGCTCAAGGAAATCCATATCGATTGGGCGACTTACAATCCGGTGTCGATGGTCCTCAAGCAAAAGGGCCTGCTGGAAAAGGAATTCGCCAAGGACGGCATCAGCATCGTCTGGGTGCAGTCGGCTGGTTCCAACAAGGCGCTGGAGTTCCTCAACGCCGGCTCGATCGATTTCGGTTCGACCGCGGGCTCCGCGGCGCTGGTCGCCAGGATCAACGGCAATCCGATCAAGTCGATCTACGTCTATTCGCGGCCAGAATGGACGGCCTTGGTGACGGGTAAGGATTCGAAGATCGCAACCGTCGCCGACCTCAAGGGCAAGCGCGTCGCGGTGACCCGCGGAACCGATCCGCATATTTTCCTGGTGCGCGCGCTGCTCGGCGCGGGCTTGAGCGAAAAGGACATTACGCCGGTGCTGCTGCAGCATGCCGACGGCAAGACCGCGCTGATCCGTGGCGATGTCGATGCGTGGGCAGGGCTCGATCCCATGATGGCGCAGGCCGAGGTCGAAGACGGCGCTCGGCTGTTCTTCAGGGATCCGGCCGCCAACACCTGGGGCATCCTCAATGTGCGCGAGCAGTTCCTGAAGGACCATCCGGATGTGGTCCGCCGCGTGCTCGCAACTTATGAGGAAGCGCGCAAATATTCGGTGGCGAACTACGACGACCTGAAGAAGACCTTCATCGCCGTCACCAAATTGCCGGATAATGTGGTCGACAAGCAGCTCAAGGAGCGCACCGATCTCAGCTACAACCGCATTGGGGCGCCGCAGCGCGAGTCCATCCTCGCTGCGGGTCTGGCGCTGCAGCAGGCCGGCGTGATCGACGCCAAGACCGACGTCAAGGCCGCGCTCGATGGCCTGATCGACGATCAGGTTCCGCTGCCGACGAATTGAATTTACGCTTCTTCCAAATTCAGCGTCATGCCCGGCCTTGTGCCGGGCATCCACGTCTTTTCTTGAAGTGGGAAGAAGATTTGGATGGCTGGGACGAGCCCGGCCATGACGAGTTCGGGCGTTCGTAAGGTCTCATTCGCCAACTTGCAATCCTGAGCGGGAAGCGTTCTTGCTATGGCCATGACGGTTGAACTTTCCACGCTTGAACAGGCCGAAAATGCTGCGAGGCCCGCGCCATCCGGACGCCTGCGGCGTTGGGCGCGGCCGGCGCTGGGGCTGTTGCTGCCGGTCGGGTTGGCGCTGGTATGGGAGCTCGTCGTCTGGCTCGGCCTGTCCAACGGCCGGCTGGTGCCGCCGCCGAGCAAGATCTTTGCAACCATTGTCGAACTGGCGCGGAGCGGGGAGCTCGCGCGCCACATCGTGGCCACCTTGACGCGGGTGTTCGTGGGCTTCGGCCTTGGCGTGGTGGCGGGCACGCTGCTTGGCGCGGTCTCCGGTTATTGGGGCCCGGCGCGGAGGCTGCTCGATCCCACCGTGCAGGCGCTGCGCGCGATCCCCTCGATCGCCTGGGTGCCGCTGTTCATCCTGTGGCTTGGCATCTTCGAAACATCAAAGGTCGCGCTGATCGCGGTCGGCGTGTTCTTTCCGGTCTATCTCGGCGTGATGGGCGCGATTCTCTCGGTCGATCGCAATATCGTGGAGGTCGGGCGCACCTTTCGCTTGAGCGGGCCGGCGATGATCCGCCGCATCCTGCTGCCCGCGGTATTGCCGGCCTATGTCGTGGCGCTTCGGGTCGGCCTGGGGCTCGGCTGGATGTTCGTGGTCGCCGCCGAGTTCATGGGCGCATCCGAAGGGCTCGGCTATCTCCTGATCGATGGCCAGCAGCTCGGCAAGCCCGCGCAAATTCTGGCGGCGATCGTCATCTTCGCGATTCTGGGCAAGACCACCGACTGGCTGATCGAAATTGCCTTTGCGCCATTGTTGCGCTGGCAGGACGCGTTCGGCCGCCAGGGCGGAGCGGCCTGATGCTGGTGCTCGATCGCCTGAGCAAAACCTATCCGAACGGCGTCAATGCGCTGGAGCGTTTCTCGGCCGAGATCAGGCAAGGAGAGATCGTCGCCATCATCGGCGGCTCCGGCTGCGGAAAGTCGACGCTGCTGCGCGCCATCGCCGGCCTCGACCGCGCCACGTCAGGTACGGTGACGATCGATGATATCGCGATAACTGGCCCGCACGCCAAGATCGGCATCATCTTTCAGGAGCCGAGGCTGCTGCCGTGGCTCAGCGTCGCCGACAATATCGGATTCGGCTTGTCGGATATGCCGGCCGGGGTTCGCCGCGAGAAGGTTGCGCGCGCGCTGGCGCGGGTCGGTCTTGCCGACAAAGCCAAGGCTTGGCCGCGCGAATTATCCGGCGGGCAGGCGCAGCGCGTCGCGATCGCACGCGCGCTGGTGCCGCAGCCGGAAGTGCTGCTGCTGGACGAGCCATTCTCGGCGCTCGATGCATTCACGCGGCGGGATTTGCAGGACCATCTGCTCGACCTGTGGGCCGACACAAGACCGACGCTGGTGCTGGTCACGCATGATGTCGATGAAGCCGTGGTGCTGGCCGACCGTATCTTCGTGATGCGGCCGCGGCCGGGCCGTCTGTTTGAGGAAATCAATATCAACCTGGCGCGGCCCCGCGATCGCAATTCGCCGCTGTTCGACAATTTCAAGCGCCGCGTGCTGACGGCGCTCGATCGCTCGCTCGACCGCACGGTGTCCGACAGCGGGGCCAAATCGACCGCCGGCGAGGCGATGTGGTGGTGACACGGGCCTCCGGACCCTTTACATCCGATCACGGATATTATCCGGGAGAATAAAAAATGGACGCTGCCGAACTCCGCGCCACCCAAGCTCCGATCAAGGAACGCTACAAGGCCGATCCGAAGTCCGCCGTCATTACGCTGAAAGCCAAGGGCTCGATCGACAACGAAGGCATCGCCTGCAAGGTCGAAACCGGCCGCGCGCTCGCGGTCGCAGGCCTCCATCCCGCCACCGGCGGTTCCGGGCTTGAATTGTGCTCCGGCGACATGCTGCTCGAGGCGCTGGTCGCCTGCGCCGGAGTCACGCTGAAATCGGTCGCGACCGCGATCGAAGTACCGTTGAAAAGCGGGAACGTGGTGGCCGAAGGCGATCTGGATTTTCGCGGCACGCTCGGCGTCGACAAGGAGGCGCCGGTGGGCTTTGCCGAAATCCGGCTGCGTTTCGACGTCGATACCGACGCGCCGCAGGACAAGCTGGACCTGCTGTTGAAACTCACCGAACGCTATTGCGTGGTCTACCAGACCATCAAGAATGGCCCGAAAGTTTCGGTGACGATGCAGCGGGTGTGATCGCACCAATCCATCGTCGTCCCGGCCTGGCGTGCAATTGCGCGTGAGGTGCCGGGACCCATACTCTGTGTCCTTTCGTTTTAACGTGTCCTTTCGTTTTAAGAAACGCTGTTCGACGGCTTTCGTGCAACACGAACGGCTATGGCTCCCGGCTCGCGCTGCGCGTGGCCGGGACGACGGTTAGGCCAAATGTCCCCCGATCTCACCTTCCTGCTGACGCTCGGCTTCCGCATGGCGATCACGGCGGCGTTCGTGGTGTCGGCCTCTGTTATCACGGAGCGTTCGGGGCCGGTGATCGGCGCGCTGGTCGCGACGTTGCCGATTTCGACGGGACCGTCCTATGTTTTCCTCGCGCTCGATCATGACGCGGCCTTCATCGCCGAGGGCGCACTGGCGAGCCTGCCGATCAATGCCGCCACCATCGTCCTCGGTCTGACCTATGTGGTGCTGGCGCAGCGTTATAACGCGTTTGTCAGTTGGTCTTGCGGAGCCGCCGTCTGGATCGCGTTGGCCGCGTTGTCGCGAACGATCCAGTGGTCGCTCGTCGGAGGTCTGGCGGCGAATGCTATCGCGTTCGGGATCTGCATCCAGCTGCTGGCGCGCTTTCGCCATGTGAAGATGCCGCTGATCACGCGACGTTGGTACGATATCCCGTTGCGGGCGGCGCTGGTGGCGGCGCTGGTGGCAACCGTCGTCACGCTGTCGGGATGGGTTGGCCCCGGTATCAGCGGCGTGATCGCGCTGTTTCCGATCGTGTTCTCGAGCATCATGCTGATCTTGCACCCGCGCATTGGCGGGCCGGCGACGGCGGCCGTGGTCGCGAACGCCGGCTGGGGCCTGTTCGGATTTGGCGTCGCGATTGCCGTGCTGCACGTCGCTGCCCTGCGTTGGGGCTCTGCGATCGCGCTCGTCCTGGCGCTGATGACCGGCGTCAGTTGGAATCTCGCGCTGTGGTGGTTCGGGCACCGGCGTGCTGTGGCGCGCTAAATCACTGCTTCGGCAATTTCGCCCTCAATGCATACAGCGCGTCCAGCGCCTCGCGCGGTGACATCTCGTCCGGATGCAGCGCTTTCAAGGCCTCGATCAGTTGTTCGGCTTCGCTCGGTGGCGCCGCTTCAGCCGCCGCGCGCGACGGCACGGCGAACAGCGGCAGGTCGTCGGCGAGTGCGCGTGCGGTCTGGCCGCGGTCCTGCGCTTCGAGCTTGGCCAACACCGATTTGGCGCGCGCGATCACAGGCGCTGGAAGGCCTGCGAGTTTTGCGACCTGAATGCCGTAGGAACGGTCGGCCGAGCCCGGCAGCACTTCATGCAGGAACACGACGTCGCCCTGCCACTCCTTGACCCGCACGGTGGCATTGAACAGCCGCGGCAGTTTGGCCGAGAGCGCGGTCAGTTCATGATAATGCGTGGCAAACAGCGCGCGGCAGCGATTGCTCTCATGCAGATGTTCGATCGCCGCCCACGCGATCGACAGGCCGTCGAAAGTCGCTGTGCCGCGGCCGATCTCGTCCAGGATCACCAGCGAGCGCTCGCTGGCCTGATTGAGGATGACCGCGGTCTCGACCATCTCCACCATGAAGGTGGAACGGCCGCGCGCCAGATCGTCGGCGGCTCCGACGCGCGAGAACAGCCGGTCGATGATGCCGATCCGCGCGCGCATCGCCGGCACGAAGCTGCCGATTTGCGCCATCAGCGCGATCAGCGCGTTCTGGCGCAGGAAGGTCGATTTGCCCGCCATGTTCGGGCCGGTGATCAGCCAGATCTGGCCTGACTTTTGTCCCGGCCCCGGCGACAGGTCGCAGGCGTTGGCAATAAACGGCTGGCCGTCGCGCTTCAGCGCCTGCTCGACCACCGGATGCCGGCCGCCCTCGATGGCAAAGCCGAGCGAGGTATCGACCTCGGGCCGCACGTAATTGTCGTCGATCGCGAGTTTTGCCAGTGCAGTCGCAACGTCGAGCAGCGCAAAGGCATGCGCCGCGGCGCGCAGATCTTCGCTGGCGGCGGTGACCATGGCGCAGAGCCGATCGAAGATCTCCAACTCCAGCCCAAGCGCGCGGTCGCCGGCGTTGGCGATTTTGGCTTCGATCTCGCCGAGTTCGGCTGTCGTGAAACGGACCTGGCCGGCCAGCGTCTGGCGATGGATGAAGGTCGCATTCAACGGCGGCGTCATCAGCTTGTCGCCGTGCTGCGCCGTCACCTCGACAAAATAACCCAGCACATTGTTGTGGCGAATTTTCAGGCCTTTGATCGAGGTCGCGTCGGCATAGCGCGCCTGCATCGAGGCGACGACGAGGCGCGAGGCGTCACGCAGATTGCGCGTCTCGTCGAGCGCGCTGTCATAGCCTTCGCGAACGAAGCCACCGTCGCGCTTGATCAGCGGCAATTGCTCGGCCAGGGCGCGCTCGAATTCCCGCGCCAGATCGCGCGAGGGGCGGCGCAGCGCTTCCATCACGGCGGTGATTTCCGGCGGCGGATCATCAAGGCCGCCGAGCTGGGCCAGCGCCTGGTCTGCGGCGAGGATGCCGTCGCGCAGGCCGGCGAGATCGCGCGGACCGCCGCGTCCGACCGACAGCCGCGCCAGTGCCCGCGACATGTCGGGCGCTGATCGCAGCGTGGCGCGGAGATCGTCGCGCACGGCGGCATTGGCGACAAACGCGCTGACAGCATCGAGCCGCCGCGCGATCGCGGCGCTGTCGGTGAGGGGGGCTGCCAGCCTTTGCGCAAGCAGCCGCGATCCAGCCGATGTCACGGTGCAGTCGATGGCGTCCAGCAACGATCCGCGCCGCTCGCCGGCCAGCGTCCGCGTCAATTCCAGATTGGCGCGGGTGGCGGGATCGATCGCCATGGTGGTGCCGGCGGCTTCACGCGTCGGCGGCGACAGCGGTGGACGCTTTCCGACCTGGGTGCGATCGATATAGGTGACGGCCGCGGCCGCGGCGGTCGCTTCCAGCCGCGACATTGCGCTCAGGCCATCCATCGTGGCGACCGCGAAATAATCGCACAGCCGCCGTTCCGCGGTCGCGCTGTCGAAAAAGTCGCGGGTCAGCGGCGTCACCGCTGGCAGTTCGCGCAACAGCGGTCCCAGATCGGCATCGCCATAGAGGGCGTCGGTGACGATGACCTCATTGGGATTGATGCGCGCCAGCGTCGCCGCCAGTTCGCCGGTGGAACACTCCGTGACCATGAATTCCGAGGTGGAAATATCGATCCAGGCAAGGCCGATGCGGTCGCCGCCCGCGGAGGCGCGCGCGCGTGCGATCGCCAGCAGATAGTTATTGGCTTTGGCGTCGAGCAGCGTGTCTTCGGTCAGCGTGCCCGGCGTCACCAGCCGCACCACGCCGCGGCGCACCACACTCTTGTTGCCGCGTGCCCGCGCGGCGGCGGGATCCTCGGTCTGCTCGCACACCGCGACGCGATGGCCTGCGGTGATCAGGCGGTGCAGATAGTCCTCGGAGCGTTCCACCGGCACGCCGCACATCGGGATATCGATGCCCTGATGCTTGCCGCGTTTGGTCAGCACGATGCCGAGCGTTTTGGAGGCGATTTCGGCGTCCTCGAAGAACAGCTCGTAGAAATCGCCCATCCGGTAGAACAGCAACAGCCCGGGATGGGCGGCCTTGATTTCAAGGTATTGTTCCATCATCGGCGTAACGCGCGCCGCGGCTTCGGCGGCCGGCGCGGCGTCTGATGGCATGGGAATGGATTGCTGGATTGTCATCGGGTGCGCAAACTACAGAATTCCGCCGCCCGGTCCTATTGCTTTGCCATGCTCCTATCCAGGTTTTCCACCCCTCAGGACCGGTCGTATTGCCCCGGTAGCCGGGCATGACGACCTTGCGCGAAAGCAGGCGGCGGCGAATTGACCTGCCCCGCACGCACTCCTACAACTCGCCATCAATTCGGTACCTTCGACGCCTAGAACGCGGCATTCAGGGAGAGATTCGATGCGCGATGTATTTGTTTGCGACGCTGTGAGGACCCCGATCGGCCGTTTCGGCGGTTCGCTGGCCAAGGTGCGCGCCGACGATCTGGCCGCTGCGCCGATCAAGGCCTTGATGGCCAGGCATCCCAACCTCGACTGGTCCGCGGTCGATGAGGTTTTTTTCGGCTGCGCCAACCAGGCCGGCGAGGACAACCGCAACGTGGCGCGGATGGCGCTGCTTCTGGCTGGGATGCCGGACTCGGTTCCCGGCCAGACGCTGAACCGTCTGTGTGCCTCCGGGCTTGATGCGGTCGGTGCGGCGGGGCGGGCGATCCGCGCCGGCGAGATCGATTTCGCGATTGCCGGCGGTGTCGAATCGATGACGCGGGCGCCGTTCGTGATGGGCAAGGCGCCGGAAGCGTTTTCTCGCTCGGCCGATATCTTCGACACCACCATCGGCTGGCGCTTCATCAATCCCCTGATGAAGGCGCAGTATGGCGTCGATGCGATGCCCGAGACCGGCGAGAACGTCGCCGAGGAATTCCAGGTGTCGCGCGCCGACCAGGACGCGTTCGCGATCCGCTCGCAACAGCGCGCAGGACAAGCGATCGCGTCAGGCTATTTCGCCGAGGAGATCATCCCGATCTCGGCGCCGGGCGGCAAAGCCGGGCCCGTCAGCGTCGGCAAGGACGAGCATCCGCGTCCCGAGACCACGCTCGAGGGCCTCGCCAAGCTGAAGCCGATCGTGCGTAATCCCGGCACCGTGACGGCCGGCAATGCATCGGGTGTCAATGACGGCGCGGCCGCCATGATTCTCGCGTCGGAAGCCGCGGTGAAGAAGCACGGGCTGACGCCGCGGGCGCGAATCCTCGGCCTTGCCTCGGCGGCGGTGCCGCCGCGCATCATGGGGATCGGCCCGGTGCCGGCGACGCGCAAGCTGATGGAACGGCTGGGCCTGAAAATCAGCGATTTCGATTTGATCGAGCTCAATGAAGCCTTTGCCTCGCAGGGGATAGCCTGCCTTCGACAGTTAGGCGTCAAGGACGATGCCGATTTCGTCAACCCGCATGGCGGCGCCATCGCGCTCGGTCATCCCCTTGGCATGAGCGGCGCACGGCTGGCGATGACGGCGGTGCACGGCATGGAGAAGCGCGGCGGCAAGCGCGCGCTCGCCACCATGTGCGTGGGCGTCGGCCAGGGCGTAGCGATGGCGATCGAGAAGTTGAACTGAAGTTGATCGCTCAGGCGTCAATTGCGAGGAGTAGCGACGAACAACCCGCCTCCTCCGTCATTCCGGGTTCGATGCGGAGCCTGTCATCGGGCCGCGCGTCCGCGCGGACCCGGTGGCGTCGCCCCGGAATGACAGAGGACGAATTGCTCTGCTTTACTCGCAATGACGAGAAATACACGAGGAGAAGACCATGACCCTCATCTATCCCGTTGAAAGCAACATCGCGCATCCGCCGCGGCTGTCGCCGGGCTATCGCAGCACCCTAAAACGGTCGCCGCAAAAGCCGCTGATCCCGATGCGCCATACGCTGTCCGAACTCACCGGGCCCGTCTATGGCCATGAGACGGTGCGCGAGAACGATCACGACCTCACCACCCAGCACAAGGGCGAGCCGCTGGGCGAGCGCATCATCGTGCATGGCCACGTGCTCGATGAAGACGGCCGCGGCGTGCCGAATACGCTGGTCGAGTTGTGGCAGGCCAATGCCTGCGGCCGCTACATCCACGTCGTCGACCAGCATCCGGCGCCGCTCGATCCGAATTTTACCGGAGCCGGCCGTGCGCAATCGAACGCTGAGGGTTATTACAAGTTCATCACCGTAAAACCCGGCGCCTATCCCTGGGGCAATCATCACAACGCCTGGCGTCCGGCGCACATCCATTTCTCGGCGTTCGGTCACGCCTTCATCTCGCGGCTGGTGACGCAGATGTATTTTCCCGGCGATCCCTTGTTCGAATTCGATCCGATCTTCAATTCGGTGCCGGACGAGAAGGCGCGAATGCGGATGGTGTCCTCGTTCGATCTGGAAAACACCCAGCCAAATTGGGCGCTGTGCTACCGCTTCAACATTGTGCTGCGCGGGCGTAACGCCACGCCGATGGAGACAAAATAGTGCAAGCAAGAGATGTCGAAAAAGGGGTCACGCCGTCGCAGACCGTCGGCCCGTTCTTCAAATACGGGCTGACGCCGAACGGCCAGTACGACTGGAACGATGCCTTTACCAACAACCTCGTCACCCCGGACGCCTCGGGCGAACGCATTTGCGTCGAGGGCCGGGTGTTCGACGGCGACGGCCAGCCGGTGCCGGATTGCATGCTGGAGATCTGGCAGGCCGGTGCGCAGGGCCGCTTTTCGGATCCGCAGGACAAGCGCGCATTGCCCAATTCGACGTTCAAGGGGTTTGGCCGCTGCGGCACCGACGCCAACGGCGATTACTTCTTCGACACCATCCGGCCGGGCCCGGTGCCTGATCCCGACGGCAAGCCGCAGGCGCCGCATCTTTTGCTCGCCATTTTCGCGCGCGGCATGCTGCTGCATCTTTATACCCGAGTTTATTTTGACGGCGAGGCGGCGAATGCCGCCGATCCCATCCTGGCGCTGGTGCCGGCCGACCGGCGCGCGACGCTGATCGCCCAGCGCAAGCACGGCAGCGGCAATGCCGTCTACCGTTTCGACATCCGCCTGCAGGGCGAGAACGAGACGGTATTTTTCGACGTGTGAGATGCGGCGCGAGGAGTGCTTCATCGCGTCATACCATGACGCGGAGAACTCTTTTTAGTCGATCACCGCATGTTCGGCCGCCGCGTCAGCCGACTGGGCGCGCAACGTCGCCTTGGTCGAACCGATCATGATCGCGAGCGGGATCGATCCCAGGATGAAGAACATTACCAGCTGGTAGTCCTGCGAGAAGGCGATGATCTGAGCCTGGATGCCGACGACGGCGTCCGCCAAAGCGCGGCCGCCATCGGAATTCAGGTCGATCAGGCGGCGGACATCCGGCATCTGCAGCGCGTTGTTGAATGGGTTGATGTGCTCGGACAGGATCGCATAGATGCGGCGTCCGCCTTCGGTGAGCTGCGCGATCACCATGGAAATGCCGACCGAACTCGCGACATTACGCAACAAGGTCAGCATCGAGGTACCGTCGGTGCGCAGATGGTTGGGCAGCGTCAGGAACGCCACCGTGCTCAGCGGCACGAACACCAGTCCGAACCCGAAGCCCTGCACGATGCTGATCGTCACGATTTCGGGAACGCCGGTCTGGTCGGTCCAGCCGGTCATGTAGAACAGCGAGAGACCGGTCAGGCTCAGTCCGCTGACGATCAGCGTGCGCGCCTCGATGTAACGCATCATCCGGCCGACCAGCATCATGGCGACGAAAGTGCCGGAGCCGCGGGTCGCCAGCAGCAGGCCCGCGGTGATGATCGGATAGCCGATCACATTCTGCAAATACGGCGATGACAGCGCCATGGTCGAGTACAGCACGAGACCCATGACCGACATGAACACGCAGCCGCCGACGAAGTTCTTGTCCTTGAAGATCGCAAACTGGATGAACGGTTTCGAGGTCGTGAACGAATGCGCGAAGAAATAGTAGAAGCCAGCCGCCGCGATGATGAACTCGATGATGATTTCGTTGGACTCCAGCCAGCCCTGCTGTTCGCCGCGGTCGAGCGCGATCTGCAGGGAGCCGATGCCGACGGCGAGTGCGGCGAAGCCGAACCAGTCGAAACGCAGATCAAGATTCTTCTTGGTTTCGTCCATGAAAACCAGAAGTCCGGCCACCGTGACGATACCGAAGGGGATGTTGACGAAGAACACCCAATGCCAGGAATAGGTTTCCGTCAGCCAGGCGCCGAGCGAAGGGCCCATGATCGGGCCCATCATCACGCCCATGCCCCAGATCGACATCGCCTTGGCGCGCTCATGCAGCGCATAGGAGTCGAGCATCACCGCCTGTGACAGCGGCACCAGCGCCGCGCCGAACACGCCTTGCAGCAACCGGAATAGCACCATCTGGTTGATGTCCTGGGCCAGGCCGCACATCACCGACGCAATCGTAAAGCCACCCGAGCAAATGATGAAGATTCGCTTGCGACCAAAGCGGTTGGCGATCCAGCCGACCGGCGCCGTCATGATCGCGGCCGCGACGATATAGGAAGTCAGCACCCAGTTGATCTGGTCCTGCGACGCCGACAGGCTGCCCTGCATATAGGGCAGCGCGACGTTGGCGATGGTGGTGTCCAGCGCCTGCATGATCGTTGCCGTCATGGCGCAGATCGTCACCATGTTCCGGCGCAGGCCGGGAACGGCGATCGGTGCCGCGGCCATCGTGCTCATGGGTTTAGTCCTGGTTCGCCGCCGCCGGCGAGAAGCCGAGCAGGGCAGCGAGCGAACGGCGATGACCGGTGTCGATCGTGGTGTAGGCGCTCATCCCGGCCTTCAGCTTCCGCACATATTTGTCATGGTTGTCAAAATAGATTCGCACCGGGATGCGCTGCACGACCTTGACGAAATTGCCGGTGGCGTTCTGCGGCGGCAGGATTGCGAATTGGGCGCCGGTGCCCGGGCTCAGCGAGCCGATGGTCCCCTTGAAAACGTGATCGGGAAAGGCATCGACGTCGATGTCGACCTGCTGTCCTTCAGTGATGTGCGTGAAGTCGGATTCCTTCAAATTGGCGTCGACCCAGGGCTTCGCGGTGTCGATGACGCTGAACACCGGCGTGCCCGCGACAACGAAGCGGCCGAGCTGAATTTGATCGACCTGGGTCGCGATGCCGTCCATTGGCGCGCGCATCACGGTATGATCGAGATTGCGCTCGGCCTGGGCGAGTGCGGCCTTGGCCTGATAATAAGGCGGGAATTCTTCAAGCGGCAGATCGGCCTTGCCGAGCAATTGGGTTTTGGCAGACGAAAGCTGCTGCTGGACGAAAGCGTATTCGGCCCGCGCGGTGACCAGCGCGGTCGAGGCATTGTCGAGGTCGAGCTGCGAGCCGAAACTGCTCTTGGCAAGCGTCGACTTGCGGTCGACGTCGCGCTGCTTCAGGTCGATGGCCTGCTGCATCAGAGTGGCCATGTCGTCGTAGATCTTGATGTTGGCGACGAGGTTGTCATAGGTGGTGTGGGCCTGGGTCAGCGAGGCCTTGGCCTGCATTTCGGCCAGGCGGAACGGGATCGGATCGATCTCGAACAATTCGTCGCCCTGCTTGACGAGCTGCCCTTCCTTGACCACGACCTTTTCGATCTTGCCGGAAATATCCGGCGTGATCAGGACCTTTTGCGCGCCGACATAGGCGTCGTCGGTGGTCACGTAACGTCCGCCCGTCAGATAGAACGTCAGCCCGGCGATCACGGCGACGATCGGCAGCACGACGAGCAACAGCATGCGACGATAGCGCCGCATTCCGGCCATCAGCCGGCGGCGCGGTTCCGCGGCAACCTTCTTGCCAGGATCGGTCGGATTGCCTTTCTGTTCGGGTTTAAACTTGAGGACGGGATCAGCCATAACGTTGTTCTTTCTTTGCAGGATCGCCGGCCGGATGCTGGATCGCGTTGCGGACGTTTTCCTTGATGGTTTCCAGTTGGGCCAACAGGCGATGCGCGTCTGCCGGATTGATGCCTTCGAGCGCGGTCGCGGTGATTTCGGAGCGCAGCCCGCTCAGTTTTCCCAACAGAGGCCGTGCGGCTTTGCGCAGATAGAGCCGGTTGACGCGGCGGTCGGTCTCGTCGCCGCGGCGTTCGATCCAGCCGTTGTCGCAGAGCTTGTCGATCAGCCGGGTCAGCGTGATCGGCTGCATCTCCATCTGTTCGGCGAGTTCCGTCTGCTTCATCCCCTCGTTGCGTTCGACCTTGGCCAGCACCGCCCACTGCGCGCGGGTTATACCGTGTCGCGCAGCCTGCTTGTCGGCGTAAAGCCGCACCACGCGCTGCAATTCGCCCAGGGTAAACAGGAAGTTCATGTCCACGGAACCGCAGGCCATTGGATCTCTTCTCCGTAAGCTTCGGATATAATAAGCTAGCTTATGAATCAATCATGGCGGGTTAATGGAAGGCTGACCCGCCGGGAGCACATGGCTCGGCCACAGTTTTCCGTAAAAATGCCGGGTAAGGATTTGGGATTGGCCGTCGAAATGCTACATCATGGCGCAATGACAGCCGCCAAACCGACATTTCCGGCTCCCGATCACGATCACGACCGCTGCACCGCGGACGCGCTTCTGCATGCCGAACGGGTCTGCGAGCGGCGGGCGCAGAAATTCACCCCGATCAGGCGTCAGGTGTTGCAGGCGCTGTTGTCCAGCCACCGGCCGCTCGGCGCCTATGAGGTGATCGACGAACTCGCCAAATCGATGCCGCGGCCGGCGCCGATCACGGTCTATCGTGCGCTCGATTTCCTGATGGGCAACGGGCTCGTGCATCGTATTGAAAGCCGCAATGCCTATCTCGCCTGCGCGCACGACCATGACGCCGCCGCGATGGTGGCGTTTCTGATCTGCGAGCGCTGTGGTTCGGTCGGTGAAATTCCTGCCGCTCCAGTGGCCCAAAGCCTCAATACGGCGGCGCGCGCGACCGGTTTTACGCCGACATTGTCCGTGGTCGAGATCACCGGCACCTGCGCGCACTGCCAGAAGGCGTCGTAACCAGATATTAACCGACAACAACAACGCGGCGCCAAGCCGGCACTGGGGAGAAATGTCGCCAAATCAAGTCATGCCATCGGCCGGGCGCCCGCTCAGCCCGGTTGCCGTCGCGCTGATGCTCATGCTGTGTCTGAGCTGGGGCTTCAACCAGATCGCGGTCAAGCTGGCGCTGCCGGACATCCCGCCGATGCTGCAGGCGACCATCCGCTCCGCGGGCGCGTTGCCGGTGCTGCTGCTGATCGCCTGGCTGCGCGGCGTCAAGATGTTTGAGCGCGACGGCACGCTGGTCGCTGGTCTGTTCGCGGGCGTGCTGTTCGGCTTCGAATTCGTGCTGATTTATCGCGGTCTGTTGCTGACATCGGCCTCGCGCGCGGTGGTGTTTCTCTATACCGCGCCGTTTTTCGTGGCGCTGGGTTCCTATCAATATCTCGGCGAGCGGCTTCGCCCATCGCAATGGGGCGGGCTGGCGTTGAGTTTTGCCGGGGTGGCGCTGGCGATCGGCGTTCCCCAGGCCGATGTCGACGCCAATGTGCTGCTAGGCGATCTGATGATCATCGGCGGCGGCGCGCTGTGGGCGGCGACCACGGTGGTCGCGAAGGGCACCGCGCTGCGCTTCGCACCCCCGGAAAAGGTCCTGGGCTACCAGGTGGCGGTATCGATCCCGATTCTGACCTTCGCGGCGTGGATATCAGGTGAAAGCCTGGCCCGGATTCCCGGCCCGCTGGCGTTGTCGCTGCTGGCCTATCAGGCGATTTGGGTGGTTGGGTTAACGTTTCTGCTCTGGTTTGGGCTGGTGCAGACCTATTCCGCCAGTAAATTGTCGGCTTTTACCTTCATCACCCCTTTGTTTGGCGTCGTGGCTAGCTATTTCATTATGCACGATACGTTGACCTTGGCATTCGGCGCCGCGGCCCTGCTTGTGATTGCGGGGCTTTATCTCGTGAACAAGCCGGATCCGAAAATTGCGCCCGATCCGAATGTTCTGGCGTGACCCGTGTTCGCGCGGCGAGCAGATAAGTTCTTTCACATCGAGCCATAACGCGTCGCACTTCTGACCGCGTCATCGATCTTACCGGCCAACTGGTCTTCACCTATCTGATGGAGATCGGTTGCCAACGACGGTGCCTGTCCGGCGCTGATCGAGAGCGGCTGGTCGGCGTCATGGCTGAACTTGATGCGCCAGATCCCGCCGCGATTTCGATGGGGCTCGATCAGCACCATTGTCGTCGGCTCGATTAAATCTCTCAGGAGCATCAAAACCTCTCGCGTCGCTTTAATGTGGGCGGTGCGACGTTTGACGCGCCAAGTCGATTAAATGCACTGTCGCCGTAATCCCGTAGTTCCCGGATTGAGGCTCTACTTGCGGCTGGATCTGGCAGAGCCCTTGGACACGGCCTCGGTGGGCAATTCGACGCGGACGCTTAGTCCACCACTGCCGCGGTTGGCAAGCGTAACGTCCCCGCCATGTTCACGCGCGACCGTTCGCGCAATGCTCAAGCCCAGGCCGACGCCTGCCTTGGCCGGATCGCGCGCCGGCTCCTGCCTGTAGAACGGCGCAAAAACCTTTTCATGCTCGTCTGGCGGGATTCCCGGCCCGTCATCATCGACGACGATCATGACGCGCTCAATATCGTGAACGATCTTTATGCGCGCGCTTCCTCCATATTTGACGGCATTGTCAACAAGGTTCGCAACGGCTCGACGAACAAGACTCGGTCGGCACGAAACGTCGATGCCACGCTGCCCTGTATAGGCGACCTTGTCTCCGGAATCCCCAGCATCTTCGCAAACATCGCCAACAAGAATACCGAGATCCACGAGCGTTCTCGGCTCCTGGCGAACGTCGTCGCGCGCAAAAGCCAGCGTGGATTCGATCATGGCATTCATGGAATCCAGATCATCAAACATCTTGTGCTGTTGCTCACCATCGCCAACCAATTCGGCGCGCAAGCGCAGTCGCGCCAGCGGTGCCCTCAAGTCATGCGAGATCGCGGCTAGCATCTGGGTCCGATCTTCCAAGAAACGCTGCAACCTATGCTGCATGCGGTTCACCGCCTGAATGGTCGAACGCAATTCCTGCGGTCCACGCACGGCGAGCGGCGGCGCCGTCAAATCGAGGCCGAGCCGTTCGGCCGCACCCGCAAATTCCCTGATTGGGGCGACTATCCGACGCGCCATCCAGATTGAGACCAGTGCGGAGACGATGGCAACCGAAATCAAGAACAAGATCAGCCCGTTGCCGTTGCCCAAGAGATCATAGGGAATGGTGAAGGTGAGCCGCCGTCCATCCTGCAAGGCAGCCTCCACCACAGCCCTGCCAGTATGCCCGTCGTTATTCGCCGGCAGATTATGGGCGCTGACCAATACCGGCGGCGATAGCGTTTCCAGTTGGATTTGGACGAGCTGGCGAAGCCTGTCCGTGTAGTCATCCTGACTGCCCGCGGCGTCGGGACGCGCCGGCGCATCGAGGACAACCTGCATTTCAGGGTCTGCAATCGTCGCGGCGACCCTCTGCTGTTCAGATCGAGGAGAGGACGCCACCGAACGGATGATCACGGCGATTTTGCCGGAAAGCATCATCGGATTGCGCCGAGGATTGATGATACTGAAGCTGGATCTGGAGACGATAATGTGAGTGCGTGCACCATTCTCTCCGCTGCCCTTTCCGTAACCGTAATAGTCAAGGCCCACGCTAAGGCCGATCAGCATCAGCAGCGCAAGAATGATGGCAAAAATGATTGCGATCGCGATCCTCGCCGCGATGCTGTTCAATTTCGACAGCATCGTCATGATGCCGGCACCACGACGACGTTCGCGGCCAGAATATAGCCACCGCTGCGAACCGTCTTGATCAGCGTCGGGTCCTTCGGGTCAGGCTCGATCTTGCGGCGGAGCCGGCTGACCTGAACATCAATGCTTCGGTCAAAAGCGTTCGCGGAACGTCCACGCGACAGATCGAGCAACTGGTCGCGCGTCATCACCCGCAGCGGCCGTTCCGCCAGCGCCAGCAGCAGATCGAATTCACCGGCCCGCAGCGAGACCAGGGCGTTGGTCGGTGAAAAAAGCTGGCGCTGGGCCACATTGAGACGCCAGCCGTCAAATTCCAGCACACGGTTTTTTTCGAGCGGAGCGCCGGTCTCCGGCGCTCCGGCTCGGCGCAGCACGGCGCGAATGCGGGCGAGCAGTTCGCGCGGATTGGCCACCTTCGGCAGATAATCATCCGCGCCCATCTCCAGCCCGATGATCCGATCGACCTCGTCACCCATCGCCGTCAGCATGATGATCGGCAACGTGCTGGTGGAGCGGAGGCGCCGGCACAACACCAGGCCGTCGTCTCCCGGCAGCATGAGGTCGAGGACCACGAGGTTAATGCGTGCGGTCTCCAAAATGGCCGCCATCGCGGTCCCGTTGTGAGCGACTGAAACGCGGTAGCCCTGCCGGGTCAGGAATTTCGACAGCAGCGCGCAGAGTTCCTTGTCATCGTCAACAATCAGGATGTGCGAAGTACCGTTCACGTTCATGACGCCAGCTTTCTCCTTCCTGAAGCCGATAGCGGGATCGGAAAACCACGTAACTGCTTACCCGACTTCGTCCGATGGCGTATCGGTTTTAAGGTCAGATTTGTAACCTTGTGTAACCTCCGGCGCGGGGTGAAACAGTCTGCAACAATGCGCGCCTCCATGAAATCACCCGGACATCAAAGCCTGAGGCCTCCGCGTTAATAACGCGGCCCTGATCCCGTGGGACGCCTGATCTGCGGGCCCCCTTCAGGATTGCTGATCATATGACGGCCGGATGTGGAAGTGGTGAGATCGTTATCCAGGTTATGGATCGCGTGCCGGCGTCTGCATGATCGGCTGATCGCTCACTTCCCGATCGCGGCGGCACGGCTTTGCCCCCGTCAACGCGCTTCGCGAGCTACCCTGGCGTTGCTCGTCGCGATCGGTCTTGGGCTGATGGCCGGCACCATGCTCCGTATCGGGGTGGTGACGCCGGCTTCGGCGCAAGGCTTCACCTACAACGCGATCCCTGCCCGGCCGAAACCGCCGAGGACCGCCAGCGACGGGCAGATGCTGGTCCAGGCGGTCGAGGTCGACTACGACTACAACAACTCGCGCGTGTCGGCGGTCGGCAACGTGCAGATGTTCTACAACGGGACAAGCGTCGAGGCCGACAAGGTCATCTACGACCAGAAGACCAAGCGGCTTCACGCCGAAGGCAATGTCCGCATGACCGATGCGGACGGCAAAATCACCTACGCCAATATTATGGATCTGAGCGACGACTACCGCGATGGTTTCGTCGATTCGTTGCGGGCCGATACGGCCGACCACACGCGAATGGCGGCAACGCGCGCCGATCGCAGCAGCGGCAACTACACGGTGTTCCAGAACGGCGTCTACACGGCCTGCGAACCTTGCAAGGACGATCCGAAGAAGCCGCCGCTGTGGCAGGTCAAGGGCGCGCGCATCATTCACGATCAAAACGAGAAGATGCTCTACTTCGAGAACGCCCAACTGGAGTTCTTCGGCGTTCCGATGGCGTATATGCCATATTTCTCCACGCCCGATCCGACCGTGAAGCGCAAGACCGGTTTCTTGATGCCTGCCGCTATGTGGGATTCGACATACGGATATGGTGTCGAAGCTCCGTTCTATTGGGCGATTGCGCCGAACTACGACGCGACCTTCACCCCCCGTTTCACATCCAAGCAGGGCGTGTTGTTGCAGGCCGAATTCCGTCAGCGGCTGATGAACGGCTCGTATCAAATACGCGCCTATGGCATCGACCAGACCGATCCGAACGCCTTCGTCGGCCAGCCCGGCGACCACCAATTCCGTGGCGGTGTCGAAACCAAGGGCCAATTCGCGCTCAATGATAAATGGGTATGGGGCTTCGACGGCGTCCTGCTCTCCGACTACATGTTAATGTCGGATTATGGGCTGGCCCAATACAAGGACCCGCTGGGCTCGTTCCTGAACCTGCCGACCGATGCCATTTCGCAGTTGTACCTGACCGGCGTGGGCAATCGCAGCTACTTCGACGCGCGTACGATCTACTATCTCAGCTTCTCGGGCCTTCAGAACCAGGTGCCCGTCGTCGCGCCGGTGATCGACTATTCGAACGTGATCAACCATTCGGTCCTGGGTGGCGAGGTCAGCTACAAGACGAACTTTACCAGCCTAACCCGCGAAACTGCGGCTTTCGATCCGACCAACGCCGCGGCCCTTGCCAACGGCACCTGCCTGCCAACCACAGCCGATGCGGCGAGGAATATAACGCCCACCAACTGTCTGCTGCGGGGCATGCCTGGAACCTATACGCGTTTGACGGGTGAAGCGGATTGGCGTCGGTCGTTCACCGATTCCTGGGGTGAGATCTGGACGCCGTTCGCCAGCATCCGCGCCGATGCGATCAATACTTCGGTGGCGAACCAGCCGGGCGTTTCGAACTTCCTTCCGACCGGCGACACCGACGCCCTGCGAGTGATGCCGACGGTCGGCCTCGAATACCGCTACCCCTTCATCAACGTTCAGCCGTGGGGCACCACGACACTCGAACCGATTGCGCAGGTCATTATTCGTCCCAATGAATCCTATGCGGGTAAGCTTCCCAACGAAGACTCGCAAAGCATGACCTTCGACACCAGCAATCTGTTCAGCGTCGACAAGTTCTCGGGCTACGATCGCGTGGAAGGCGGCGGTCGAGCCAATGCCGGCGTGCAGGCAACCACGCAATTTGACCATGGCGGCACCGTCACGGTGGTGTTCGGCCAATCCTACCAATTGTTCGGTCTGAATTCCTTTGCAGTGGCCGACGTCAACAATACCGCGATAGACTCCGGCTTGGACAAGCCGGTGTCGGATTATGTCACCAGCCTGAGCTATTCGCCCAACAGGACCTATACTTTCAGCACACACGCGCGACTTGACGAGGCCACCGGGAGCATCGAACGTTTCGAGGCCGAAGGCCGCGCCAATTTCGACCGCTTTTCGGTCAGTATGCTATATGGCGACTATGCGCCGCAGCCGGAATTGGGATACCTGACGCGCCGCGAAGGCCTTCTCGGAACCGGTTCGCTCAAGTTAGCGGCGAACTGGGTGGTGACCGGGTCGGCCCGATGGGATCTGGTCGCGAATCAGATCAACCAATATGTCATCGGCACCGGCTATGTGGACGATTGTTTTGTGCTGGGCCTCAACTACATTACGTCCCTTACCTATGCCGTGGGATCAACGCCGCCGCAGGTCAATCAAGCGATCATGTTGCAGCTTGGTCTAAGGACCATCGGCACCGCATCCTTCTCTGAGAATGTTCCTTAACCTAGCCATAGTGCAGCGCCCGTCGAAATAGCGCGACGACAAACAGTGAGGGCGCGATGCATCCCGCCTCACGGGAAGATGTCGGCCTTTTCCATGAGCAGACATCGGCTCTCGCGGCCACAGTGTTACCTCGCCGCCGGTCTGACGCGTACAGGCTCCAGATAAGCTTGGCGCGTCTCGGTCGGTAGCGACGGATTCCTGGCCCGCTTGCCCATCGAGCCGTCGCGAAGGGGAAGAGATCGATCAGCGCCATTGCGCAGATTTTCTGCAGCGCCTTCAACGTGATTTGCCTGGTCCAGTCTCGTTTGCAAAAACATATTGCTGTCCGCCTGACTCAAATCATCTCTACAAACTGCGCTGTCCCGTCCCTCAGAGGGGCGTTGGCCATCGTCACGAACGTTGGGATGGGATGCGGTAGACGCGGCAGCGTCGTCGCGCGAGGGGGATCGCAGGGCGGGTCTTTGATCCGTGAGCGATCAACGCGCGTGGACGAGCGGCGCAGGCGCGGACGGCAAAACCGTGTGGTCCTGGCACCCGTTGCTGGTGCTAAATCGGCGGAGGTTGGCTCGGCCCAACCGGGCGCGGACTAAATCCTGATCCGCCGGTGACGGTGACAAGACGAATTCGTCGCCGGGGAGAGCACGGCATAAGCCGTTAAAACCATCGCGTGCGGGAATGCCGGGTGTTCCGGTGCGACCGTGGTGATTAACTCGTGTGTTTTCTACCTTTACACACGAGGCTGCGGGTGCAGTGGGCACCCGGCATTCCCCACGCCCTCGCTTTCACGGGCGAACGATCCTGCAAGACTCGGGCGGAACCCGCTGCGAGACCGCGAAGGTGTGTTTGCAAACGAAACGCCCTGCTTCAGGACGTGGTGCTCCCGACAACGTGATACCGCTGACGAAAAGGCAGCGTTCGATTTGGTACTTGCCCTTTCAATCCAGTAATTCCTGTCCAATATAGCGGTCAGGGATAGCCCGGCCGTTGGCCGTGGATCCGGCTGAGGTGATGTAAGTCACTGAACAAAAAGAGAAAAATTGTCGCCTCCGTGAGGCGCGACCCGCTTTCTTCGCCCCCTTGGTGAATGTCACCAAAACCTGATATTTGAGAGCCCATGAACAAGATCGAAAAGCCACCGCAAGACGATGTCGCCGGCCCCAGCGCGCGGCATAAAACCACCCAGGTCATGGTCGGCAATGTCGCCGTGGGCGGCGGCGCGCCGATTGTCGTGCAGTCGATGACCAACACCGACACGGCCGATATCGACGGCACGGTAGCGCAGATCGCGGCACTGGCCCGCGCGGGTTCGGAATTGGTGCGCATCACGGTTGACCGCGATGAAGCTGCGGCCGCGGTGCCGCATATCCGTGACGGCCTGCGCAAGCGTGGCATCACCACGCCCTTGATCGGCGATTTCCATTATATCGGCCACAAGCTGCTGACGGATTATCCGGCCTGCGCCGAGGCGCTCGACAAATACCGCATCAATCCCGGCAATGTCGGCTTCAAGAACAAGCGCGACACGCAATTTGCCGACATCATCGAGATCGCGAACAAGAACGACAAGCCGGTGCGCATCGGCGCCAACTGGGGCTCGCTCGATCAGGAATTGCTGACCAAGCTGATGGACGAGAACACGGCCTCGCCGAATCCGCGCGATGCACGCGCGGTGACCCGCGAAGCCATGGTGCAGTCGGCGCTGTTGTCCGCCGCCCGGGCCCAAGAGCTCGGCATGCCGAAAAACAAGATGATCCTGTCGGCCAAGGTCTCGGCCGTGCAGGATCTGATCGCGGTCTATCAGGACCTCGCCGCGCGTTCGGACTACGCGATCCATCTCGGTCTCACCGAAGCCGGCATGGGATCGAAGGGCATCGTGGCGTCGTCGGCCGCGCTCGGCATCCTGTTGCAGGACGGCATTGGCGACACCATCCGGATTTCACTGACCCCCGAGCCCGGCGGCGATCGCACGCTCGAGGTCCAGGTCGCGCAGGAATTGCTGCAGACCATGGGCTTCCGCACCTTCGTGCCGCTGGTTGCGGCATGCCCGGGCTGCGGTCGCACCACCTCGACCACGTTCCAGGAATTGGCGCGCAGCATCCAGGATTTCATCCGTGACGAGATGCCGGGCTGGAAAACGCTGTATCCCGGCGTCGAGGAACTCAACGTCGCGGTGATGGGCTGCATCGTCAACGGCCCCGGCGAATCCAAGCACGCCAATATCGGCATCTCGCTGCCCGGCACCGGCGAAGCGCCGGCCGCGCCCGTGTTCGTCGACGGCAAGAAATTCCGCACCTTGCGCGGTCCGGGCATTGCCGCCGACTTCAAGGCGCTGGTGATCGATTATATCGACCAGCGCTATGGCGCTGCCAGCAAGACGCCCGCAGCGGCGGTGACGGCGGCGGAGTAAGCTTTCTCCATCTGTCGTTCCCGCGAAAGCGGGAACCCATAACCGCAGGTCTCCGTGGTTATGCTGGGCGGTGGCTCCAGTTTCCCCAACAGCATACTCTTGTGGTTATGAGTCCCGGCGTGCGCCGGGACGACAAAACGGCTGGATTGCGCTTCGCGTGGCGCAGGCTACGATGCTCTCAATCAACAAGGATTGGGAGAACCGTTCATGAGCTCGCTGTCCGGCAAGCAGGGACCCCGCTATCGGCATCAGACCGATGACGCCGAGCCTTATGAGACCATCGCGGTCGAAAAGCTGACTCCGATCATTGGCGCCGAGATATCGGGCGTCGATATTGGCAGACTGGTTTCGGACGATGCGCGTTCGAACCGCCAGATGAACGAGATCCATCGCGCGCTGGCCGAAAATCTCGTGATCTTCTTTCGCGACCAGCACATCACGCCGCAGCAACACCTCGCTTTCGGCCGCCAGTTCGGCGAGCTACATATCCATCCCGCTGCCCCGCATGAGGGCGATGATCCCGCGTTGATGAAGATTTATGCCGACAAGGATTCGCCGCGCGCCAATGGCGAGGGCTGGCACACCGATGTGTCCTGCGACGTCGAGCCGCCGATGGGCTCGATCCTCTACATCCGGCAGTGCCCGCCGCGGGGTGGCGACACGCTGTTTGCCAACATGTATGCGGCTTACGAGGCGCTGTCGGACCGGATGAAGGCCTATCTCGATGGGCTCACCGCGCTGCATGACGGGGAATCGACCTATCGCGGGCTTTACGCCAATTATGGCGTCGCCGACCGGCCGGCCTATCCCAGCGCCGAACATCCTGTCGTGCGCACCCATCCGGTGACGGGCAAGAAGGCGCTCTACGTCAACAGAGGTTTCACCCGCCACATCATCGGTATACCCAGAGACGAGAGCGACGCCATGCTGGCCTATCTTTATCAGCATGCCGAGAACCCGCTGTTCCAGTGCCGTTTCCGCTGGACCGAAAACGCCATTGCGTTCTGGGACAATCGCTGCGCCCAGCATCGCGCAATGTGGGACTACTGGCCGCACACCCGCGCCGGCACCCGCGTCACCGTGAAGGGCGAGCGGCCGGTATGAAAACGTTCGATATGAGACTGTTCAGCCGCCCTTGACCGCGCCGGCGGTCAGTCCGGCCACGATCTGGCGTTGCGCGAAAATGGTCAACAGCAGCACGGGCAGTGTGACGATCAGCGCTGCCGCTGCGAGCGGTCCCCAGCTCAGCTGGTCGAACGAGATCATGTTGTAGACCGCGACCGGAAGCGTGCGCGTCTCGCGTCCAGCGAGCACGATGCCAAAGACAAAGTTGTTCCAGGAGAAGATCACGGCGAGGATGAAGGCGACCGCGATGCCCGGCCGCGCGATCGGCAGGGCGACGTAGCGGAATATCTGCCAGCGATTGGCGCCGTCGATCAGGGCGGACTCCTCCAGCTCCATCGGCGTCGTCTCGAAATAGCCGATCATGATCCAGATCACGATCGGCACGGTGACGACCAGATGGATGATGATCTGTGGCCACAGCGTGCCGAGCAGGCCGAGCCACTGGAACAGAAGAAACAATGGAATGAGATAGGACAGGCCGGGCGTGATGCGGGCGATCAGGATCACGATCGCGGCCTTGTGCGCCCGCATGCGCGCCATACCGTAGCCGGCGGGCACGCCGACCAGCAGCGCAAAGGAGGTCGCAGCGCCCGTGACGATCAGGCTGTTCATGAAGTAAGTCGAGAATCGGTTGGAAGCCAGCACCGCGGCGTAGTTGCCCCAGTTGAAATGCTCGGGGATGAAGATCGGCGGATACGACGCGTTGTCGACCTCGAACTTTACCGACAATGACAGCATCCAGAGGAAAAACAGCACCGCCGGTGACACGATGACCAGGAGCGCGAAGGCGAGACCGGCCCGGCCGAGCAACCGCCGCAACGGAGTCATGTGCTGCCTCCGGTGTCGTTCCAATGCGTCGTTTGGCGCAGGCGAAGCAGGGCACCCGCGAGGGCGACGATGAGCGCAAAGAACACCACGACGATCGCGGATGCGTAGCCGACGTCGTAGTAAACGAAGGCGACACTGTAGAGGTAGAGATTGATGGTTTCGGAGGCGGTTCCGGGACCGCCCTGCGTAATGGCGAAGATGATGTCGAAACTTTTTACCGCATCGATCATGCGGATCATGCCTGCGATGAACAGGAACGGCATGATCAGCGGCAGCGAGATGTAGCGGAACGTTTGCCAGCGGGTTGCGCCGTCGATCTGCGCGCTCTCGTAAGGCTCAGCCGGGATCGCGGCCAGACCGCCGAGCACGATCAGCATCACCAGCGGCGTCCATTGCCACGTCTCGACCAGCACCAGTGAGGGGATCACGGTCGCCGGGTGAAACACCCAGAGCTGCGGCGGCAGGCCAATGAGCGACAACAGGTAGTTCAGAATGCCCAATTGCGGGTGGAACATCATCGTCCAGACCAGCGCGATGGCGACCGGGGTCGCCATCATCGGCAGAATGAACAGGCCGCGCAGGAAGCCGCGCATCGGAAATTTGGCGTGAAACACCACTGCGGAGAGCGTGCCGAGCACGAGCGGAAACGCCACCGACAGCGCGGTGTAGATCAGCGTGTGTTCGATCGATTCGACGAAACGCGTATCGCTCGGCAGCCGGATGTAATTGGCGAGGCCGACGAAGGTCGGCGGCGAGCCGACCTTCCATTCGTGCAGGCTCATCCAGATCGTGTAGGCCCATGGGAAGATGATGACGCCGAGAACGACCGTCAGCGCGGGGGCGATGAACGGCCAATAAGACGGCGCCTCCCACCCGCGCAGGTCGTGTGCCTCGGCCTCCGATCGAGCCGGGGCCCGTGCTGCCGCGCTTGCCTCGCTCACGCCTTTTCGCTGCGCTCCAGGATCGGCCGAAACTGATCGTTCGCTTTCTTCAGCTCAGTAGCCGGGTCAGCTCCCGACAGGGTTGCGGTCAGTGCCGAGCCGACGATGTCGCGGAATTCCGCGACCGGAACAATGACGGGAAGACCGAGCTTGCTGATCTTGGCCGAGGCGACCACCGCGTCCAGCCATTCCTGGGTCTTGACGCCCTTGCGCACGGTCTCGTCATTGAGGATCGAATTGCGGAACGGAACGCCGCCGCCGCTTTGCAGCAGCCGCGCGCCCATGGTCTTGGAAACCGCCCATTGGCAGTAGAGATAGGCGGCCTCCTTTTTGGTGCTGGCCTGCGCAATGCCGATGCCGTCGCCATAGGTGGATGAATATTGCCCCTTGGGTCCGGCCGGCACCAGCGCATAGCCGATCTTGCCGACGACGCGAGAGGCGTTGGGATCCTCGATCGGCGGCGCCCAGCCGTCGGCGTCGATCCACATCGCCGCCCGCCCCTGTGTCAGCGAAGCCATCGACTCCATCCAGTTGAAGCCGGCGACACCCGGAGGCGCCGACTTCATCAGGCGCTGATACATTTTGGTGGCTTCGATTGCCTCGGGTCCATCGGTGAGGATGTTGCCCTTGTCGTCGAGAAATTCGCCGCCATAGTTGAGGAAGAAATTGGTCCACAGCGCCATGTTGGCGTTGCGCAGGCCGCGGCCGGTGAAGCCGTAAATGCCGTTGGCGGGATCGTTGAGTTTCTCGGCGGCGGCGAGCATCTCATCGAAGGTCTTGGGCAGCTCGACGCCCTTCTTGGCGAACAGCTCCTTGTTCCAGTACAGAATAAAGTAGTCGACGGACCAGGGAAGTGAATGCATCTCACCCTTGTCGTTCTGAGCGAATTTCAGGCCGCCGGCTGAAAAATCGTTCACCGTCAGGTCGGGCGTGGTCATGGCGGGATCGTTCATGAAGCCGGTCAGGTCCGCGAGCCAGCCGGCCTTGTCGAATTGCCGCTTCTGCACGTGATAGCTGAGGTGAATGACGTCGAAGCTCGGCTTGCCGGAGGTAAGTTCGATCACCGCCTTCTGGCGCTGCTGCTGTTCCGGAATGATTTCCGATTCGACCTTGATGCCGGTGAGACCGGTGAATTCGGAGGCATGTTTCTGCAGCAGTTCGCCGCGCGGCCCTTTGACCAGGTTCGCCTCGAGCGTGGTACCGGCGTATTTTTTCCACTGCACGTCGGCCGCGTAGCTACGCGATCCCGTCAGGCCGAACAGGCCGGCTGCGGCCGTACTGGCAAGAACGGTGCGGCGAGAAACGAGGTTCTTCGTCATTTTCGCTCCCTGGGGGTCGTATTATTTTGACGGAACACTAGCACCTGCGAGATTTCTCACAACCCAATCGTGATGGCACCCAGCGACGCATGTGGGCTGGAAGGGCACTCGGCGCGCAACATGCGTTGACGGGCGCTTTGCGCTGCGCCAAGCTTGGGCAAAAGCAAAAGAAAACCCCGGAGGAACGGCTATGCTCCGCGCAGAAGACAATAAATTCCTGACCGAAAGCAGCGCGGGCACGCCCATGGGCGAGTTGCTGCGCCGGTTCTGGATGCCGGTCTTGCTGTCAGAGGAATTGCCGGAAGCCGACGGGCCGCCGAAGAAGATCGTCGTGATGGGCGAGGAGTTGCTGGCGTTTCGCGACTCCCGCGGCGTGGTCGGCGTCATCGATCAATATTGTCCGCACCGCGGCGCCAATCTCTGGCTCGGCCGCAACGAGGAATGCGGCATCCGCTGCGTCTACCATGGCTGGAAATTCGATACCGACGGCCGCTGCGTCGACATGCCGACATCGTATCCCGATCTCAACGCGAAAGACCTGATCCGCATCAAATCCTATCCGGTGCGCGAATGGGGCGACATGATCTGGGCCTATATGGGACCGGCAGACGCGGTTCCCGAATTGCCCGCGCTGGAAATGGCGCTGGTGCCGGCCTCGCACCGCTACGTCACCAAGAAATGGCAGGACTGCAATTGGGTGCAGGCGCTGGAAGGCTCGATCGACACCGCGCATTTCACCTTCGCGCATCTCTCCTTCGAAAAGGAAGAGAGCGAAATCCTCGACATCAAGAAGCACTTCGTCAATCCGCTGACGCGGGTCGCGACCGACCACATGCGCTGGATCGCCGAAGACCCGCGTCCGGTGATCAAGATCAGTCCGCACGCGGCCGGCCTGACGGTCGCCGGCGGGCGGCTCACCGGAACTGACGACATCTACTGGCGCATCGCCCAGTTCCTGATGCCGGTTCATGCCTATGCGCCGAGTTCGATGCCCGGCGAGAATATTTTCGGCCAGAGCTTTGTTCCGGTGACCGATACCAATTGCTGGATCTACACCTATGCGTGGAATCCGGAGCGTCCGCTGACGCTCGCCGAGCGCGACGGTTACAACCGTGGTAACGGCGTGATGTCGGTGGTCGATGAGAATTACGTGCCCTTGCGCAACAAGGGCAACGACTATCTGATCGATCGCAAATTGCAGAAGACCAACAGCTATACTGGTATCAAGGGCGTGTCCGAACAGGACGCGGCCGTGCAGGACAGCCAGGGCCCGATTGCCGATCGCACCCGCGAACATCTCGGTCCGACCGATCTGGGCATCCTGCATTTCCGCAAACTGGTGATGGATGCGGCCCGCGCGCTGCAGCGGGGCGAGACGCCGCCGCATCTCAAACATCAGGACCGCTACACCGTGCGTTCCGGCGCCTGCGTGACCAGCAAAGCCAAGGATCTGCCCGCGGTCATGCTTGAGCGCTTTGGCGATGAGGCGGGCTATGTCGGGCGGCCCGACCGGAACGCCGCGGCGGAGTAATAATCTCCGTCATTGCGAGCCAACGGGTCGCGCGAATGCGCGCCCGATGACAGGCTCCGCGAAGCAATCCAGATTTGTGGCCGGCGGGCTCTGGATTGCTTCGTCGCTTTGCTCCTCGCAATGATGAAGGCGAGGGCCGCGCCACTCTCACCATGGCATCTTCCGGTATTCGCGGTTGGCGAGGCTGGCTTCCTCGAGATCGAGATCGCGCTCGATATGGCGCCGGGTTTCGTCGGTGATCTTGCCGTCGCGCAACAGGATGTGGATGAACTTTCGCTCCGACGCGATCAGTTCGCGCGTTAAGTCTATTCCCGCAGCCGAGACATCGTCCGCTTGGGGATCAAGCGAGTCCGGCAGTTGGTTGATGCGGGTCTCGTGGCGTGCGCGCAAAAGCTTGACCACTTCATCTGATAATTCGTGGTCATCGGTAATGGCGTCGAGCGAGGCAAGCGCTGCTCCGAGCGCCTCGCGCCGTGCCGCAATCTCCGCCTGAAGCTCCGCCACATGTTCGTCACGCCCGGCTTGCGCAACGCCGAGCCAGCGGGCCATCGGCGGCAGGCCAAGTCCGAGGCCAACCAGGGTGATGAAGATGACGCCGAAGCTGACGAACAGGATCAGGTCGCGGTAGGGAAAGGCCTCGCCATCCGGAAGCGCAAATGGCAGCGCAAGTGCTGCCGCCAGCGAGACCGCGCCGCGCACGCCGGTGAAGGCAATGATGAACGTCGCTTGCCATCGCGGATAAGGATCACGTTCGCGCAGGCGCTTGTTCAACATCCGCGGCAAATAGGTCGCTGGGAAAACCCAGGCGAAGCGCGCGATGATGACGATGACGGCGACCAGCGCCGTCGCGAACAGGATGTCGTCGAGCGGGAACGCCTTCGATTTTTCGAACAGCAGACGCATCTGGAAGCCCGTCAGCAGGAACAGGAGGCCTTCGATCAGATAGATCACCAAGTCCCAGAAGAAGATGCCCTGCAGGCGCGTCGCAGCCGAGATCAGCAGCGGCCCGTTCCAGCTCATGTAAAGCCCGCAGGCAACGGTGGCGATCACGCCGGAACCGCCGAAATGCTCGGGCACCCAATAGGCGATGTAAGGCGTGATCAGCGACAGCGTGATTTCGATCTGCGGATCGCGGGCGCGATGGCGCGCCCTGAGGCTGAGCCAGCCGACGGCGGCGCCGAAAAGCAGCTCGCAGATGATAATGGCGACGAAGGCGCCGCTCGCTTTCGGCAGTGAAAAAGCGCCGGTTGAAATCGCCACCACCGCAAAGCGATACAGGATCAGCGCCGTGGCGTCGTTCGCGAGTCCCTCGCCCTCAAGGATGACGAGGATTCGGCGCGGCAGCCCGAGCTTGCGGGCGATCGCGAGCGGGGCGACCACATCCGGCGGCGCGACAATGGCGCCGAGCAGGAAACCGACATTCCACGGCAGCCCGATCAGATAATGCGTCGCGGCGGCGACCGCGAAGGCGCTGAAAATCACGCAGCCGACCGCCAGCAGGATGATGGGGCGCAAATTGGATTTGAATTCGCGCCAGCTCATGGCAACGCTGGCCGAATAGATCAGCGGCGGCAACACCACCAGCAGTACCAGTTCCGGCGGCAGTTCCAGCGACGGCATGCCCGGCACGAAGGCCAGCACGATGCCGGTCAGCAGCAGCAGGATCGCCGGCGCGACGTTGATGCGCCGTGCCAGCAGCGCGGTGCCCGCCAGCGCCGCAAGCAAGATCAGGAATATCTGGAACGTAGCTTCCACGGTCTTTGAAGTCCTCCGCCCCTCAATTCACCCGGAAGCCCGGCGCGGTCAATGGAGCGGTCCTTACTCGCGCATATCGTAGCGGTACGATTTCGAGACGATTTTCCAGCCATCGTTAAGTTTCATCGCCACCAGATAGTCGGTGAAGTAGCGCGGCGGCAGCTGGCAGCGGACCTTGATGAAAGCTGTGGATTCATCCGAGCGGTCGATGGTCACGATAAAATCCTCGCGCGGCTTGCCTTCGGCCTTGGCGGACGGCCGCTTGCGCACGCGATCCAGCCAGTCCGGCACCGTGAGGACCTGCAGTTCGCCCTTTTCCAGCCAACGCAGGTCGGCCGTGGGATGGAAGATCGTAGCCAATTTGTCGGCATTGCCTTCGTACAGGCCGTCGAAATATTGTTTGACCACGGCTTCAACGGTGGAACGGTCGTCACTCACGTGCTGTCCTCGCTCAACTGATTGGATTTCATCCGGTTCGAATTAAGCCATGAATTGGCGGTTTGCGCTACGACCAGATCCATCGCCATGGAGAAGCCCATGACAGGTTCTCAAACATGACAGGTTCTCAAAAGTGGCAGGTCCTGAAAAATGACAGGTCTTGAAAAGACTGGAGGCCGCATCCTGGCCGGAAAATGCCTGTGCGGCGCGGTCCATTATGCTGTCGCAGACCAGTTCGCGTATGCGTTGAATTGCCACTGCTCGAACTGCCGCCGCGCGACGGGTTCAGCGTTCAAACCATTCGCCGGCATCCAGCGCGAAAAGCTTGTGGTGACCAAAGGCGAGGGCGATCTCATGGTCTTTGGCGATAGATACGGCCATGACGCGCACTGCAGGACATGCGGCTCGCTACTCTATTCGGTGGTCCGGGACGGCGCCTGGGTCCATGTCACCATGGGGACGCTGGTCGACGATCCCTCCATCCGGCCGAAGGCGCACATCTTCGTCGGTTCCAAGGCGCGATGGTTCGCCATCACCGACGATCTGCGGCAATACCAGGAGCACGTCACGGCGGATTGAGAGCCCAGGTGTTTTCCAGACCCCTGCGGCTCCGACGGCCTTCGAGCTTGAGCGCGAAAAACGCGGTCCGCAATTCTCGAACCGGCAGCCAGCTGACGTTACTAAAGGGAAGGGTTTCACGATCCTTCTGGCTTTTGCCACGGCCACTACGAACTGTCCGGGTTCGTGATCCGGCTCACAAAGGCTTCGGGGGCTTCTGATAGGGTGGCCGACGCTGCAACGGCCGCAATTTTTGGGGCGTGACAATGAATTTGCTCGAATCACTGGGATTGCGCCGATTTTTCCTCGCCGCGGCCCTGCTGTTGGTGTGCCAGCCGGCTTGGGCGGAGAAACGCGTGGCGCTGGTGATCGGCAATTCCGCCTATCAAAACGTGGCGCCGCTGCCAAATCCGGTCAACGATGGCACGGTCATCGCGGCAACCCTGAAGGATGCCGGTTTCGATGTCGTCGATTTCCGCCACGATCTTCCGGCGGCCGAAACGCGCCGTGCACTGCGCGATTTCGCCGACCGCGCCAGCGATGCTGATATCGCGGTGGTCTATTATGCCGGCCATGGCATCGAGGTCGACGGCAATAATTATCTGATCCCGGTGGATGCCAAGCTGGAACGGGACACCGACGTTTATGACGAAGCCTTGTCGCTCGACCGCGTGCTGCTGGCGATCGAGCCCGCCAAGCAGTTGCGGCTGGTGATTCTCGACGCCTGCCGCGACAATCCATTTGCGAAGAAGATGAAACGGACCCTGGCGTCGCGCGCGATCGGGCAAGGCCTTGCCAAGATCGAGCCGACAAGTCCGAACATGCTGATCGCCTACTCCGCCAAGGCCGGCTCGACGGCATTGGATGGCGACGGCAACAACAGCCCGTTCACGGTCGCGCTGGCAAAGCACCTGACGACGCCGGGGCTGGACGTGCGCCGGGCGTTCGGGTTTGTCCGTGACGATGTGCTGAAGAACACCAGCAATCGGCAGGAGCCGTTTGTCTATGGGTCGCTCGGCGGTGACGACGTGCCGCTGGTGCCGGCCAAGGCGGTGGTTGCCGAGCCCGCGCCCAACCCTCAGGCCGAGGCCCGCAAGGACTATGAACTGGCGCTGCAGATCGGCAACATGGACGCGTTGAACGCCTTCCTTGCGCAATATCCCGACGGCTTCTACGCCAGCCTCGCCAGGATCCAGCTCGCCAAAATTGCCGCCGAAGACGCCCGGGTCGCGGCGACCGAAAAGGCGCGGCTGGCCGAGCAGGAGCGGGCGCGGCTGGCCGCCGAGGGCACGCAAACCGCGCAGCAATTGAAGGCCGCGGAAGCGGACGCAAAGGTGGCCGAACAGGCTCGCATTGCTGCCGAAAAAGCCAAGCAGGCTGCGCTCGATCAAGCCGCTGCCGCCGAACGCAAACGGGCCGCGGTCGAGACCTCCGCAACAGGTCCGGCTTCGGACCACAAGGCGATTGCCGACAATGCGGTCGCAAACAACGCCGCTCCTTCATCGGCAACCGAAAAAGCCAAGCAGACCAACGTCGCTTCGCTGAACGCCGGAGTGCCGACCGCCGAGGTCGCAAAATCCGTGCAGATCGAGCTGCGCCGCGTCGGCTGCCTTACCGGTGCAGCCGATGGCGAATGGAATACGGCGTCACAGCGCTCGCTGGCGCTGTTCAACCGGCATGCCGGCACCAAGCTCGACGTCAAAACTGCAAGCCTCGATACGCTCGATGCGATCAAGCAGAAATCGTCGCGGGTTTGTCCGCTGGTTTGCGAAAACGGCTTCAAGGCCGATGGCGATCATTGCAGCAGAATCGCGTGCGGCGACGGCTCGTTCCTCAATGACGACAATGAATGCGAGAAGCGCCGCGCCAAGGCGACCGTCCAGCGCAACGATAATAATCGTTCGAGCCGGCGCGCGCGCCAGGAGCGTCCGGGTAGTGCGGATCGCGTCGCGCCTGGCTTCGACGCCGGCTATGGCGCCCCGCCGCCGCGGCAACAGGCACGGCCGCTCACCGGTGACGAACGGGTGTGGGGTTGCAATTCGAACCAGGCCATCATGTCGGGAAGGTGTCCGTAACCGCAGCCGCGCGGCATCGAACACTCCGGATCCCAACTCAGTTCAATATCGACGGCAGCGAGTCTCGGTCTTGATCCAAGACCGCGACGACGGACATGGATTTCAGGCGCTTTGCTAGATCGCACTCGCGGCGATGTTCACCATCAACGCGACCAAAGCGGTATTGAAAATAAACGAGACGATGCCGTGCGCCGTTGCGGTACGGCGGATGATCTTGTCGGTGATGCCGACGTCGGAGACCTGCGCTGTCATGCCGATCACAAACGAGAAATACACGAAGTCCCAGTAATCGGCGTTTTCGTGGGTGTCGCCGCTGGGAAACTGCAAGCCGCCGGGCTTGGCGCGGCGGTAGAATTCATGGGCGTAATGCAGCGCGAAAATAGTATGTACCGTGGCCCATGACAGCGCGATCGTCGCGGTCGCCAGCGCCAGTTCCGGCACGCTGTGGTGCGATGCGCCGAGCTCGAATACGATCGCGGCGATGCTGGCGAACGCGCCCAGCGCGGTCACCAGCAGGATCAAAAAGCGGCCGTCGTCCTGCAGCACCGCGTTGCGCTTGATATGCGCCAGCCCGCTGCGAAACATCATCGTGTACACCAGCAGCAAATAGACCACGGTGAAGACATCCCAGCCGATCAACGCGCGCGTCTCCGCCCGCAGCGAGGTCGGCAGCACAAAGAAAGCCACGACGCCAATCGCGACCGCGAGGAACGTGCGCGGGCGCCCGTAAACCACGCGGACCGGCCTCGACATCTTTCGGAAGCGAACAAGGAAGGCGTCGTCGGTGTCTTTGCCCGCCATTGGCGGCTTCAGTTCTTGCGTTCGGCAACGAATCGCGCGGCGGCGCGCAGCACGTCACCCTTGGCGCCGAAGATCGAGAGCGCGGAATCGGCGCGCGCCAGCAGATCGCGCACGCGTTGCTTGGCGCCGTCGATCCCGAGTTGGGTGACGAAAGTGGTTTTGCCCAGTGCGGCGTCCTGTCCGGTCTGCTTGCCGAGCGCCGTGGCGTCGCCTTCGACGTCGAGCAGGTCGTCGGCGATCTGGAAAGCTTCGCCGAGCGCGCGGCCGTAATCGTCAAGCGCCTGATATTCCTTTGGCGAGGACTGGCCGAGGATCGCACCGGCGATGCAGCCATAGCGCAGCAGCGCGCCGGTCTTCATTTGTTGCAACCGCGCGACGTCTACCGGCTCGCGGTCGCCGAACCGGCCCTCGCCGGCAAGGTCGAGCATCTGGCCGCCGACCATGCCGCCAATTCCCGATGCACGCGCCAGTGCCCGCGTGAGCAACAGGCGTACATTGGCATCCCGGTGAATCTCGTCGCGGGTAATGATATCGAACGCCAGCGTCAGCAGGCCGTCGCCGGCCAGGATCGCGGTGGCATCGTCGGTCTTCTTGTGCAGCGTGGGCCGGCCGCGGCGCAGATCGCTGTTGTCCATTGCCGGCAGATCGTCGTGAATCAGCGAATAGCAGTGGATGCATTCGAGCGCGGCGCCGGCCAGCAGCGCGGCCTCCCGCGGCACGCCGAATACGGTGGAACTCTCGACCACCAGAAACGGCCGCAGCCGCTTGCCGCCACCAAGGCTCGAATAACGCATGGCGTCCATCAGCCGCTTCGGCCGGACAATCTCGTCGGGCAGCGGCGCCTCGGACAACAGTTTTGCGAGCAGGGCTTCGGTATCCTCAGCGGTCTGGTCCAGTCGGTTAGAAAAGTCAGCTGCAGTGCCGGTCATTTAAGAATAGCTCCAGATCAATTTGGCCGGACAATCGGTTATGGCACCGGCTTCGTCAATTCCAGTCCCAAGGTGGGAACGCCTTAAAAGTGCTGGAAAACCCACGAATTATCATGGAGATGTCACTCAGGCCGGGTCCATTCTGGGGACCCGCGCCGAACCAGAAACATCAGATTTGCGCATTGCCCGAAATTTATTGCTGATTTTGATCGTCGTGCTTGTGCTGCCCTATCTGCTGGCACCGCTGTATCGCGCTGGCCATCCGGTCTCGACCTTGATGGCCTGGCGCTGGCTGACCGGCGCGCCGGTATCGCGGCAATGGATCGATTTCAATGCGATCTCGCCCTCACTGCCGCGCTCGGTGGTTGCGGCCGAAGATGCCAAATTCTGTATCCATCATGGCATCGACTGGGACGCGTTACGCGATGTGATCGACGATGCGGAGGACGGCGAGCCGACCCGCGGCGGCTCGACCATCACCCAGCAGGTGGCGAAAAACCTGTTTCTGTGGCCGGGCCGCAGCGTGGTCCGCAAGGCCCTGGAGTTTCCGCTGGCGCTGTGGATCGACCGGGTGCTGCCCAAGCAGCGGATCCTGGAAATCTACCTCAACATCGCCGAACTTGGGCCGTCCGGCCAGTTCGGCGCCGAGGCCGCCGCGATGTACGCGTTCGGCCACCCGGCCTCCAGCCTGTCGCCGCGCGAGGCGGCATTGCTGGCGGCAACCCTTCCCAATCCGGTCAAGCGCAGCGCCCGTAACCCCGGTCCCGGGGTGCGCCGGCTGGCCGGGACCTATATGGCCCGCGCCCAAGCTCAGGAATTACAGCACTGCTGGCGCGAAAATCACGCCTTTTAAGCCGATATTGGCCTATTTTGGCGCGACTGAACCCTAGCTTTGCGCCATCCCATCCTCTATAAGCGCGGCCTTATCGGCATTTCAGTTCGCGTCCGAAAGCGCTGAGCCGTCCGGTTACGGACGATGCCGCAATAACACCCCTAGAGGATACCGATATGGCCGTTCCCCGAAGAAAAACATCGCCGTCGCGGCGTGGCATGCGCCGTTCGGCGGATGCCCTGAAGAAGCCGACCTATGCCGAGGACAAGGATTCCGGCGAATTGCGCCGTCCGCATCACCTCGATTTGAAAACCGGCATGTATAAGGGCCGGCAGGTTCTGAAGGCCAAGAAAGAATCCTGATCACGGTGCGACTCGCTCGGGCTCAAAGCCCGAGCGTTGATCTTGTGGGGCGATGTTGAGCCCGAGATAACAGGCGCAGCGTGCCTGAATTCGGCCAACGAGTGGGGTAAGACGGTTCCCGCGGTGAGTTCTTAGGGGTATCCCAAGACTCGTCCGAGAACTCCTGATTCTCCTGCTCGAAAAGAAGGCCCCCGCCGATGTCCATGGTCGGTTTTCCGCTGCTTCTGATCCCGGTCGCGATCTACAACATCATCGTCTTCCTGATGCCCGGCGTTTCCTTCGCCGAGCCGATCGTGAAGCTGACCTTGGTGTCGGGCACTGAGTGGCCGGTGACGCTGAGCGATATCCTGCTGGCGCTCGGCATCCTGCTTTTGCTGTGCGAGGTCATCAAGGGCGCGCGGCCCGGAGCGAAATATCTCACCGATCATCTGCTGTCGTTGGTCGTATTCGGCTGCGCGGCCGCCGAATTCGTGATGTGGCCGCGGTTCGGCAGCTCGACCTATTTCCTGCTGACGTTGCTCGCACTGACGGATTTCCTGTCGGGCATCGCGTTGCGAGCCCGGCGTGGAAGGGCGGTCGCGCCAGCGGCCCTGGTCCCGAGGGAAAGCGTCAGCAAACCCGAGCCGCCGGTGTCGGAACCCCGATTCGAGCCCGCGCCGACCCCTGCACCAGTGCCTGCGCCTGCACCGTCGATGCCGGCCGCCACCTCGGTCGCCGAATCCGTGCTGCTGGATCACCCTGAGCCGAGCCTGGCGCAGCCCGCCGTCACCCCGAGCGCGGCCTCGCCGGAAGTGCCGTCACCGGAGTTGCAGCCCGGCAGCGGCTCGCCGCCGACGCCGGAAGAGCCGCCGCGTTAATTCAGATGATCTGCCGAGGCCGGATGCCGGCGCCCTCGACCCAATGCTGGTTGGTCCGATAGGCGGTGAGCGCATCGAAGGCCGTCGCCCGACGCAGATTGCGCGTTTGCGGGACCTGCTCGGCGGTTGCGATCAGCTGCGTGACGAAAATCGAGTTGGGCTGGGGCAGCCGATGGCTCGCCGACCATTGCGTCGCCTGAATCAACGGCACTAGCGCGACGCAAGCAGGCTTGGCGTCCGCCGCGGCACCATCCTCTGTCGTCTGCTCTGATAGGTCTTCCCGTAACATCGTAAATCCGATTGCGACTGAGTTGTCTCGTTTCGGGACTTTTGATCCCTCGTCATTACTCTGTCGCAAGGGCTATGCCGAAACCGTCGTAGTCGTTCCGCGCCATCGTCCAAGATGGTTTCCGGTTTATTTATGGGTCGTTGGTACAATCAGCCCTATCCTGTAGGTAGGGAATCAGTCCGGCTTCGTCCCGAAATGAGGCAACTGTGGCATTGGCTCCTCCGCAAGCTTCGACCGTCCTCGCTTTGCTCGGCCAGGCCGCCTTCGCGTGGGACATCGCAACCGACGAGATCGCCTGGAGCGATCACGCCGCCTCGGTTTTTCCCGGTATTCCGCCGCAGGCGCTGGCAAGCGGGGCCGAATTTTCGAAACTGATCGAGCCGGTCCGTTCGATCCGGGCAGACGCGTTCAGTCCGTCGCCGCTCGCGCGTAGCGACGACGGCGCGCCCTACCGTATCGAATATGGCGTGCGGGCAAGCACATCCGCCCCCGTGATCTGGATCGAGGAATCAGGTGCCTGGTTCGCGGGCCCCGACGGCAAGCCGGTGCGCGCGCAGGGCATTGTCCGCCTCAACAACGAGCGCCACGCCCACGAAGAGCAGCTCCTGAAATTATCGCGGCATGATCCGCTGACCGGCGAACTCAATCGCACGCATCTTGTCGCCGCGCTCGCCGAGACCATCGAGGAAGTAACGCGGTTCCGTTCGTCGTGCGCCTTCATGCTGATCGGCATCGACCATCTGTCGCGCATCAACGATGCCTTCGGCTTCGATGTCGCGGACGCGGTGATTGCCGAAGTGGCCAAGCGCATCCGCGCGAGGCTTCGCGCCGGCGATGTGCTTGGCCGCTTCTCCGGCAACAAATTCGGACTGATCCTGAAGAATTGCACCGTCGACGACATGAATGTCGCTGCCGAGCGATTCCTGGCCGGCGTTCGCGACGATGTGGTGCCGACCAAATCCGGTCCGGTTTCCGTGACCGTGTCGATCGGCGCGGTCACCGTGCCGCGCCATGCGCGCGATGCTGACGAGGCGATCAACCGCGTCCAGGAAACGCTCGACATGGCGAAGCGGCGTCGCGCCGGATCGTTTTCGCTGTGGCGTCCGAACGTCGAGCGCGATGCGCAGCGCCGCGTCAATATCCGTGTCACCGACGAGATCGTCACCGCGCTCAACGAGCGGCGGATCGTGATGGCGTACGAGCCGGTGGTGGAAGCGCGTTCGCGACAGACGTCATTCTATGAGTGCCTGGTCCGCATGGAGCAGAACGACGGGCAGGTGCTGCTGGCGCCGGACATTGTGCCGGTCGCAGAACGGCTCGGCCTGATCAGGCTGGTCGATCACCGCGTGCTCGAACTCGTGGTCACCGAACTCGCCGTATCACCGAACGTGCAGCTCAGCCTCAACATCTCGCCGGATACCACGATGGATCCGGACTGGTGGGCTTCGATCGAGTCGCTGATGCTGGCGCATCCCGGCGTCGGCGAACGGCTGATCGTGGAAATCACCGAGACGGTCGCGATCCGGGACATCGACAACGTCCGCGGTTTCGTCACGCGGCTCAAGAACTTCGGCAGCCGGATCGCGATCGACGATTTCGGCGCGGGCTACACGTCTTTCCGGAACTTGCGCAAGCTCGGCGTGGACATCGTGAAGATCGACGGCGCCTTCGTGCAGAACATCGCGCGCTCCGCCGACGATCGCGCTTTCGTGCAAACGCTGATCGATCTGGCTCGCCGGCTGCAAATCAAGACGGTCGCGGAATGGGTTCAGGATGACGAATCGGCCGTGATGCTGCGCGATTGGGGCTGCGACTACATCCAGGGCCGCTTGATCGGACTAGCGTCGTCGGAGCGGCCATGGGGTGCGCAGTCCGGTGCAGTATCGCCGGCGGTGAGCTAATACGCCGTCGTCCCGGCCAAGTCGACGGCTCCGGCCTTCGGCCGGCCCGATGACAGGCTCCGCGCGAGTCAGGCGACTGGGCAGAGACTTTTTGAAGACAACTGGAGCTGGTGATTATGGGTCCCGGCTTTCGCCGGGACGACATCGGGGAGGCGACGGCAGACCAACGCGCCGCGCTCACTCTTCCTTTTTCGGTTCTTTCGACATGCGTTCGAGACGGTCCTGCATGTCCTTCATCTGACGGCGAAGGTCGTCGATGTTGCCGTCTTCCGCCGTGGACTCAGATGCCTTTTCCGGCTCGGACGTGGTCGCCGCAGTGCCGCGCGGCGGCACGAACGGCTTGAACATCGAAAATGTCTGCTGAAACAGTTCCATGTTGCGGCGAACGTGTTCTTCCAGCGGCGCGAATGGCGTTCCGCTGAACGTGTTGGTCAACTGCTTGCGGAATTTTTCCTGCTCCCGCGTCAGCGTGTCGATCGATTGTTCGAGATATTTCGGCACCACCATCTGCATGCTGTCGCCGTAGAAGCGGATCAGCTGCCGCAGAAAGGTGGTCGGCAGCAAGTTCTGGCCGGCCTTGTTTTCCTGTTCGAAGATGATCTGGGCCAGCACCGAACGGGTGATGTCGTCGCCGGTCTTGGCGTCATAGACGAGAAAGTCCTCGCCATCTTTCACCATCGCTGCGAGATCCTCGAGCGTCACATAGGTGCTGGTACCGGTATTATAGAGCCGCCGGTTCGCGTATTTCTTGATCGTGGTGGGTTGGTCAGTTTTCGCCATGGGCTCACACAATGCACACCGAGGACGGGAACCCGACGGCACCGCCGAAGGGCTAACGAGCAACGCAACGCAACAAAGTAAGCATTTTCAATGCCGTTCGGCTACCGTTTTGTGCGGCACGGTTAATTCCAAAGCACAGGTGCTGCTCAGGAAACTACCAAGGACGTTATTTTGAGTGCGGCGCGGGGGGATTTCCATCCTCTGGCCGATTGACACTTCATGCCTAGGTTAACAGGATAGACCCGAGAGACAGGCCCGCCATCCGGCCGACCGCCATCCAATTTCTCAAGCCCAGGAGATGTCCATGTCAGACGATGTCGTCATCGTCAGCGCCGCCCGCACCCCGGTCGGCAGTTTCAATGGCGCGTTTGCCACCACCCCCGCCCACGACCTCGGCGCGATCGCCATCAAGGCAGCGCTGGAGCGTGCCGGCATCGAGCCGGGGCGGGTGTCCGAAGTCATCATGGGGCAGATTCTGACCGCAGCCCAAGGCCAGAACCCCGCCCGTCAGGCCTCGATCGCCGCCGGCATTCCGGTGGAAAGCCCGGCCTGGGGTGTCAACCAGCTTTGCGGCTCGGGCCTGCGCACCGTCGCGCTCGGCTATCAGGCGCTGCTGAACGGCGATTCCGAAATCGTCGTCGCCGGTGGCCAGGAATCCATGAGCATGGCCCCGCACGCGCAATATCTGCGCGGGGGCGTGAAAATGGGCCCGGTCGAGTTCATCGACACCATGATCAAGGATGGTCTGTGGGATGCCTTCAACGGCTACCACATGGGCAACACCGCCGAGAACGTCGCCCGGCAATACCAGATCACGCGTTCGCAGCAGGACGAGTTCGCCGTCCACTCGCAGAACAAGGCTGAGGCGGCGCAGAAGGCCGGCAAGTTCAAGGACGAGATCGTGCCGGTGACCATCAAATCGCGCAAGGGCGACATCATTGTCAGCGACGACGAATATCCGCGCCACGGCGCGACGCTGGACGCGATGGCCAAGCTCAAGCCTGCCTTCGAGAAAGACGGCACCGTGACCGCCGGCAGCGCTTCCGGCATCAACGACGGCGCGGCCGCCGTGGTGCTGATGACGGCGAAGCAGGCGGCGAAGGAAGGCAAGAAGGTGCTCGGCCGCATCGTGTCGTGGGGTCAGGCCGGCGTCGATCCCAAGATCATGGGCACCGGGCCGATCCCGGCCTCGCGCGCCGCGCTGAAGAAAGCCGGCTGGAGCATCGGCGATCTCGACCTGATCGAGGCCAATGAAGCCTTCGCCGCGCAGGCCTGCGCCGTCAACAAAGACCTCGGCTGGGATACGGCCAAGGTCAACGTCAATGGCGGCGCGATCGCGATCGGCCATCCGGTCGGCGCTTCCGGCGCGCGCGTGCTGGTGACGCTGCTGCACGAAATGCAGAAGCGCGATGCCAAGAAGGGCCTTGCCACGTTGTGCATCGGCGGTGGCATGGGCATTGCGATGTGCATTGCACGCGACTGAACAATAGGCAGTTGGATGCGTTGAGCGATGAAAAGATCATCTGTCAACTTCGGCCGACGCTGATAAAAATGGAATGCCCGGTTTCGTGCCGGGCATTTTCATCTGGAGAGGTCGTCAAAAGACCGGGACAATTCCGGCTTATAAAAAGACTACCAAGGAGGGAATCGAAATGGCACGTGTTGCATTGGTGACGGGGGGGACGAGAGGCATTGGCGGAGCGATCAGCAAAGCGCTGAAAGACGCCGGCTACAAGGTCGCGGCAAGCTATGCCGGCAATGACACTGCGGCGGAAAAGTTCAAGGCCGAGACCGGCATTCCCGTCTACAAATGGGATGTCAGTTCGTTTGACGCCTGTGTCGCCGGCATCAAGCAGGTCGAGGCGGATTTGGGCCCGGTTGACGTCCTCGTCAACAATGCGGGCATCACCAAGGATACCGCCTTTCACAAGATGACGCTCGAGCAGTGGAATTCCGTGATCAACACCAATCTCGGCTCGCTGTTCAACATGACGCGTCAGGTGATCGAGGGCATGCGCGCGCGGAAATTCGGCCGGGTCATCAGCATCTCTTCGATCAACGGCCAGAAAGGTCAGTTCGGCCAGGTCAACTATTCAGCGGCCAAGGCCGGCGATATCGGCTTCACCAAGGCCCTGGCGCTGGAAAATGCCAAGGCGGGTATCACCGTCAACGTGATCTGTCCGGGCTATATCAACACCGAGATGGTGCAGGCGGTGCCAAAGGACGTGCTGGAAAAGAACGTGCTGCCGCAGATTCCGGTGAATCGTCTTGGCGAGCCGGAAGAAATCGCACGCGCGGTCGTATTCCTTGCCGCCGATGATGCCGGCTTCATCACGGGATCGACGCTGACCGTCAACGGCGGTCAGTATCACGCGTGATCTAAGTACATCGCCGCTGTTCTCAGCAGTTGCCTTAGTGAGTCGTCATGGCCGGGCTTGTCCCGGCCATCCACGTCTTGCTCGCAGGTAACTTCATTAAAGACGTGGATGCCCGGGACAAGCCCGGGTATGACGGAGTGCTCAACTTCATCTCTCCTGCCAATTGCCGATACAATGACCTCCCGCACCGCTACACTGATCGGATTGACGGCGATCCTGATGTGGTCGCTGCTCGCGGCGCTGACGGTCGCGACCGGCACAATTCCCGCATTCCAATTGGCGGCCATGACGTTTGCGATCGGCGCGCTGGTCGGTTCGCTGGCGTGGATTCGCCGGCCGGATGCAATCAAGGCATTGCGGCAACCCCTCATGGTCTGGATCGTCGGGGTCGGCGGCCTGTTCGGCTATCACGCGCTGTATTTCCTGGCCTTGCGCTTCGCGCCGCCGGCCGAAGCCGGGCTGCTGAACTATCTCTGGCCGCTGCTGATCGTGCTGTTTTCATCGCTGCTGCCGGGCGAGCGGCTGGCGCCGCATCATATGATCGGAGCGCTGCTGGGACTTGCCGGCACCGTGCTGTTGTTCGCGGGCAATAGCGGTCATGGTTTCGCGCCCGGCCAGATACCGGGGCTGGTCGCGGCTTTTATCGCGGCCTTCGTGTGGGCGGCCTATTCGGTGCTGTCACGCAAGCTCAAATCGGTGCCGACCGACGCGGTCGCCGGTTTTTGTCTTGCAACCGCTCTGCTGGCCGCGGCCGTGCATGGGATCGTCGAGGTTACGGTCTGGCCGCAGACGATGGCGCAATGGCTGGCGATCATGGCGCTCGGCGTCGGCCCCGTGGGTGCTGCGTTCTATGCCTGGGATATCGGCATGAAACGCGGCGACATCCGCGTGCTCGGTGCAGCCTCCTACGCCACGCCGCTGCTCTCGACCGGCTTTCTGATCATGGCGGGCTTTGCGAAGCTGAGCGTTGCGATCGCCATCGCGGCGGTGCTGATCGCCGGCGGCGGATTGATCGCAGCGAAGGATATGGTTTGGCGTCGCTGAGATGCGATGCGCTTCACCTGTCATTCCGGGGCGCACGAAGTGCGAACCCGGAATCTCGATCGTAGAATCATCTCCAGATTCAGGATTCGCGTTGCCCCGCGCTCCAGAGCGACGAGGCTTAAAAAGGCGTCCAATCCTTCGGCGCCAATTCAAACTTCGCAAACTCAAATCCCGGCGCGACCGTGCATCCGACCAGTGTCCAGTCGCCGGTGCTTTCGGCCGCCTGCCAGGCTTGCGCGGGAACGATAGTCTGCGGGACTTCGCCGCTGGCTAGATCGGGACCAAGCCTGACGCTGCGTGAGCCGCTGTCATCGGCCATTTGCAGCACCAGCGCGCTGCCGGCGTGATGGTGCCAAATCTCGACGGCGTCGATGCGATGCCAGTGCGAGCGCTCGCCGCGCGCCAGCAAAAAATAGATCGCGGTGGAGAAGGCGCGCCCGCTGGCGTCAACGTGCGGGTCGCGAAAGGTCTCGCGATAATGCCCGCCCTCGGGATGCGGCGTCAGTCCAAGCTGCGCAATGATCTCGGCGGCGGTGACCGCGTTCATCAGGATTTGTTCTTGCGCTCGCGCAATTCGCCGAACACTTTGTCGGCGCTCGCGCCCTTCATGCGCAGGTTGGCGGCGACAGACGGTTCGTCGGCGCGCAGGAACACATTCGCCTTCTTCTCATCGCCGAGCTTTGCCGGAATGGTCGGCTGATTGGCGGCGCGTAGCCGCGTCACTTCCTCCGCCCGCGCTTTCAGCGCCGCATTATCCGGCTCGACGGTCAATGCGAATTTGATGTTGGAAGCGGTATATTCATGTCCGCAGTAGAGGTCGAAGTCGTCGGGCAGCGCGCGCAGCTTCAACAGCGAGTCCCACATCATCGGATAGGTGCCTTCGAACACCCGTCCGCAGCCGATCGAGAACAGCGTATCAGCAGCAAACAGCGTCTTCTCATTGTCGAACACGTAGCTGACATGGTCGAGCGTATGGCCCGGCGTCTCCAGCACCCGCGCCAGCAGGCTCCCGATCTTCAGGACGTCGCCCTGGGCGACGCGCAGGTCGACATTTCCGATTTTAGTGGTCTTGTCGTGAGGGGCGACCACGCGGCATCCATATTTTTGCTTGAGCTCCGCGACGCCGCCGACATGGTCGCCGTGATGATGGGTGATCAGAATATCGGTCAGCGTCCAGCCTTCGTGCTCAAGCGCCTTGATGACCGGCGCGGCTTCCGGGGCGTCGATGGAAGCGGTCGCCTTGGTGGCGGGGTCGTGGATCAGGTAACCGAAATTGTCGGAGAGGCAGGGGAACAGGCGAATTTCGGCGGACATGACATCTCCATGATCCAGGCGGGGCGTCAAAGCGCAGCCACATATAGCCCGGATGTATGGCGTTAACGCCAAATCGGCAAGGCGATATTGGGCACGCCTATGGGACCCGGCAACGTGTTAGATTGCGTCCATGAGTATCGACGTCATTGATCTCCGCGATTTCTATTCGCAGCGCCTCGGCATCGTGGCGCGGCAGCTGATCAATCGCGGCATCCGGGCGCGCTGGCCGAACGCGGAGGGCCAGCGGGTGCTCGGCCTTGGTTATCCGACGCCCTATCTCGGGCTGTTTCGCGAAGACAGTGAGCGCTGCATTGCGTTCATGCCGGCGGCGCAGGGCGTCCTGAAGTGGCCGACCGCGCGGCCGACGCTGGCAACCTTGGTCGATGAATTTTCGTTGCCGCTGCCGGATGCCGCGGTCGACCGCATCCTTTTGGTTCATGCGCTGGAAATGTCCGACGATCCCGAAGGCCTGCTGCGCGAGGTGTGGCGGGTGCTGGCGCCATCAGGCCGGGTGATGGCCGTCATTCCGAACCGGCGCGGGGTGTGGACGCGCACCGATAATACGCCGTTCGGTCACGGCCGGCCGTATTCGCGCTCGCAGATCACGCAATTGCTGCGGCAGACCTGGTTCACGCCGACGGCGTGGGGCGAGGCGCTGTTCGTGCCGCCGGTCGCGGGCGGCTGGTTCCTGCGCTCGGCGATGGCATGGGAGCGGGTCGGCGCGGCATTATCGCTGCCATTCGCCGGCGTGCATATCGTGGAAGCAACCAAGCAGGTCTACCGCGCGATCCCGGCGCACCGCGAACGCACGCGACTGATTCCGGCGCTGCGACCGGTGCTGGTGCCGTCGTCGCCGGCGAGGGGATAGTCGTCCGCCGGCCGTCTCGGTGAACGCCGGTAGCGCAGCTTCGTAGGGTGGGCAAGGCGCGATCGCGCCGTGCCCACCAAAACTGCAGATTACTTAGAACTTAGAACGCTGCGGTGGGCTCGCTTCGCTTAGCCCACCCTGCAAAGCTTGGCCGGACAACAAGTCCAGACAGCGTCACTCATTCCCCGAATTGAAATCGTCGCCCTGCGGCGCTGGTGCGGCGATGTTTTCGGGGCGCGGTCCGTTGTGCGGACGGCGGCGGCGACGCGGCGGAAAACGCTCGCCGCCATTACCCTCAAAGCCGGGGCCGCCATTGATCTGCGGCTGCGGGCCGGTAATGAAGGACGGCAGGCGATCGACGCTGCCATTATCGGCTATCACCGGCTGCGGCTGTTGTTGCGGCTGGGGCTGCGGTTGATATTGCGGCTGCTGACGATGGTCGCGATTATGGTTGTGCTCGCGCGGCGGGTGCTGCTCGCGCGGAGCATAGGGCTGGCCCTCGCGCTGATGATTGTCGCGCGGCACGAAGGGCTGCTGCTGCACCGGAACGAAGCCGGGCTCCTGTCCGAAATTCGAAAAATTCTCGCTCTCTTCGTCGCCATCCTCCGACGGGGACATTTCGTTATCGGTACGCGGTTGCGGCTGATTCTGACGGAACTGTTCCTGGGCCGCGGCAATCAGCCGGAAATAATGCTCGGCATGCTGATAGTAGTTCTCGGCGGCCACCGGATCGCCGGAACTGCGGGCGTCGCGCGCCAGCTGCACATATTTTTCAGCAACGTGGGATGCGGTGCCTCGGATCTTGATGTCGGGTCCGTTGGATTCGAACACCCGGGTCATCGGGTTCTGGCCGCGTCGGTTGTTGTTGTTATTGTTGTTATTGTTGTTCCGGTTACGCATCCGCTTGTTGTTCTGACCGTTTCTCATGTCTTGCCTTTATTCCAGCCCTGAAGTTTTCAGCCTTGAGGTTAAAAGCCTTGAATTGTCGGTATCGTAGTCACTTCGCCCGATGCGGCTCGCATCATGGGCACAATGGCAGTGCAGTTCGATTCCACACCGATTTCGCCATCTGTCACGGTCACAAAGACACGTTCCCCCTGCAGCCCGGCACACGCCGCCGGCTGCACCAATCATTCAGCCTGCCAAAAACAAGCACAGGTTTGTCGCGTGAGCTTTCAAGCGCAATAGCAGGCTTTCGTTCGCTTTGCGGTCAGCAGCGGCGCAGCTCTCAAAAGCCATCGCGCTTGATCAGACCTGCGTTTTCGGAACCTTTCACTCGGGGCGGGTTCTCGCTCTGAGAACTCTGACTTCACCCGTAGCATCTACGGGGCCAGCAACCCTGGACCGATGTTGTGGGCGGAACGTAGTCGCTCCCGCAGGATATTCCAAGTGCTTTTTTTGCATTTCAATTGGGCTTTATGTGGGCAATTTCCGGCCAGCGACGGCCCGCGGGATGCCGGCCAGGTCGGCCTTGGGAGGTCTGTCGTGCATTAACCCTGCCGCCGTCATCAATTGTTCAACTTGGCTGCTCTGGCCGTGACCGACCTCCACGATGAGTGCGCCATCGGACGCCAGCAGCCCGGCTGCCTGCGGAATAAGGCTGCGATAGGCGGCAAGGCCGTCCGGGCCGCCGTCCAGCGCGCGATGCGGATCGTGGTCGCGGACTTCGGTCGCAAGGTCGGCGATTTCGGCGGAACGAATATAAGGTGGATTTGACGCGATCAGATCGAACGCACCTTGCAGCCCAGTCGCATAGTCGCACGCGACGAAGGTGGCGCGATCGCCAAGCCCGAGGCGGCCAGCATTGGCGCGAGCTGTCGATAACGCAGCCACGCTGATATCGGTGCCGACACCGTCGGCTTCCGGCAGCTCGGACAACAGCGCCAATAAAATTGCGCCGGATCCGGTACCGATATCGGCCATGCGCAGCCGGCGGTTTGCGCGAGGTATGACGCGCAGCATTTCCAGCGCCAGCTCGACCACTGTCTCGGTGTCGGGTCGCGGCACCAGCGTCGCGGCCGAGAGTTGCAACGGCAAGCCCCAGAATTCCTTGGCCCCGAGAATGCGCGCAACCGGCTCGCCTGCGAGACGGCGGCGGGCTGCCGCCTCAAGCCGCTCGGCTTCCGCCGCGGCGAGGGGCCGTGCGGCGGCAGCGATCATGCCGGTCAAATCGAGCCCCAGTTCGGCGCCGACCAGAATCCGTGCGTCGAGTTCGGCTGAATCGATGCCGTGCGCACGAAACCGTTCTGTCAGCCTGCGTCGTGCGATCTCGACGGTTTGTCCGGGGGGATAGCCGGCGCTCACGCCGCGGCGCCCTGGGCGGCGAGCTGGGCCGCCTGATGCTCCGTCGTCAAGGCGTCGATGAGTTCGCCCAGCGCCTCGCCCGCGATGACCTGCGGCAGCTTGTAGAGCGTCAGGTTGATGCGATGATCGGTGACGCGTCCTTGCGGAAAGTTGTAGGTGCGAATGCGCTCGGAGCGGTCGCCGGAGCCGACCTTCTCGCGGCGATCGGCCGAACGCGCGGCGTCGATGCGCTGGCGTTCGGCGTCGTAGATGCGCGAGCGCAGGATGTTCATCGCGGACGCCCGGTTCTTGTGCTGCGAACGGCTGTCCTGCATCATCACCACGATGCCGGTCGGAATATGGGTGATGCGGATCGCTGATTCGGTCTTGTTGACATGCTGGCCGCCGGCGCCCTGCGCGCGCATCGTCTCGATCTTGAGGTCATCGCTCTTGATGTCGACATCGACGTCCTCGACTTCAGGCAATACCGCAACGGTCGCCGCCGAGGTGTGAATGCGGCCCTGCGTTTCGGTGTCGGGCACGCGCTGCACGCGGTGCGCGCCGGATTCGAATTTCAGTTTGGCGAACGCGCCTCGCCCCCGCACCTCGGCGATGATTTCCTTGTAGCCGCCCATGGTGCCTTCGCTGGCCGAGATCACTTCGACCTTCCAGCCCTGCAGAGCGGCGAAGCGCTCATACATCCGAAACAGGTCGCCGGCGAACAGCGAGGCTTCATCGCCGCCGGTGCCGGCGCGGATTTCCAGCACCACGTTGCGATCGTCCATGGCGTCCTTGGGCAACAAGGCCACGCGGATCTGCTGCGCCAGCTCCACGCTGCGCGCGGCCAGCATTTCGCGCTCGGCTTCCGCCATGCCGCGCATCTCGGGCTCGGTCGCGGCATCGGCGATCAAGGCATCGATATCCGCCATCTCGGCATTGGCCGCGCGGTAGGCCTTGACGGCATCGATCAGCGGATTGAGCTCCGCCAGCTCGCGCGTAATCCGCACGTAGTTTTCGGAGTTCACCTGACCCAGCAGCTCGGCCTCAAGCGAGGCGTGGTGCGCCAGCAGGATATCAAGTTTGGCTTCAGGAAGCATCGACATGGTTTGGTCTCGAATGACGAAGAGGGCGCTATACGAAAACAAGCGCCGCTACAACGAAAGCCCTTCGGCCTCGGCGAACTCGATCAGCTTTTGCCGGATCGATACGCTGCCGGACGGCGCATCGAGCAGCGGCATTATCATCGCCTCGGCCTTTCTGGCGTCGAGGTCGAGGATCAGCGCCTTAACCGGGCCGTGCGCGGTCGCTGACAGCGACAGCGAACGGTAGCCTAGCGCGATCAGCGCGAGCGCGCCGATCGGCTTTGACGCCATCTCGCCACACAAGGACGCGGATTTTTTCGCCGCCTGCGCTTTTTGCACAATATCGCGCAGCGCCCGCAGGATCGGCGCCGCCAGGATATCGAATCGTTCGGAGACCTTGGCGTTGCCGCGATCGACCGCGAACAGGAACTGGAACAGGTCGTTGGATCCGACCGAGACGAAATCGACTTTTTTCAGCAGTTCGTCGAGCTGGTACAGCAGCGCCGGCACTTCCACCATGGTGCCGACATCGACGCGCTCCGGCAGCGCATGTCCGTGCTGACGCAAGTATGTCAGCTCGCGCTCGACGATGCCCTTGGCGAGATCGAATTCGGCGACTTCGGTGATCATCGGAAACATGATGCGCAGCGCGCGCCCGCCGCCGGCGCGCAACAGCGCGCGGATCTGACCACGCAGCAGGCCCGGCCGGTCGAGACCCAGCCTGATCGCGCGCCAGCCGAGCGCCGGATTTTCCTCGATCACGGTTTCCATATAGGGCAGCGCCTTGTCGCCGCCGATATCCAGCGTCCGGAACGTCACGGGCTTGGAGCCGGCGGCGTCCAGCACCGTGCGATAGAGCGCGAGCTGGTCGCTGGTGCGCGGCAGGCTCTGGCCGACCATGAATTGCAGTTCGGTGCGGAACAGGCCGATCCCGGCGCTGCCGGTGTCGTCGATGTGCGGCAGGTCGATGGCGAGGCCGGCATTGATCATGAGTTCGACGGGCTGGCCATCCTTGGTCTTGCAGGGCTTGTCGCGTAGCGCCGAATATTGCGCCTGCCGGCGCGCACGGAAGCGCACCCGCTCGGCATAGGCCGATTCGATTTCCGCCGACGGGCGGACATAGATCTCGCCGGAGGTGCCATCGACGATGATGGCGTCGCCGGGATCGGCAATACCCGGTGCGTTCGGTACTTCGCCGACGGCGGGAATGCCGAGCGCGCGCGCCACGATCGAGACGTGGGAATTGGCGGTGCCTTCCTCCAGTACCAGTCCGCGCAGGCGCTTGCGATCGTAATCGAGCAGCGCCGCAGGCCCCATCGCGCGTGCGATCAGGATGGCGTTGTCGGGCAGTTGCTCCCGCGACGGCGCGTGATCCTGCCCGACCAATTGCCGCATCAGCCGATGGCCGAGATCTTCAAGGTCATGCAGGCGGTCGCGCAGATAGGGATCGGTGGAACGCAGCATGCGCGCGCGGGTGTCGGACTGCACGCGTTCGACGGCGGCTTCCGCGGTGAGACCGGTGGCGACTGCCTCGTGCAGCTTGTGCGACCAGCCGTGATCGTTGGCAAACATGCGGTAGGCTTCGAGCACGTCGCGATGTTCGCCGCCATCGGCGACGTCGCCGCGCTCCAGCATGCGGTCGAGGTCGGCGCGCAGTTTTGCCAGCGCCGCGTCGAGCCGCCTGATTTCCTTCGGCAGGTCCTCGGCAATGTAATTGGTGATGACGACGCGCGGCTCGTGCAGCACCACATGGCCGAGCGCGATGCCGTCGGACAGGATCGCTCCGGTTTTGTGCAGCGAATGCCGCGCGGCGGGCTCGGCGCCCGGCTGCGCCAGCGCGGACAATTCGCCCGAGGCGATCATCTCCGCCACGACCATCGCCGTGGTCTGCAGCGCCTCGACTTCCTCCTCGACATAGGTGCGCTTGGCGCGGTTCTGCACCACCAGCACGCCGAGCGTGTTGCCGGCGCGCAGAATCGGAACGCCGAGGAATGAATGGTAGATTTCTTCGCCGGTCTCGGGCCGGAACGAGAATGCCGGGTGGTTTTGCGCGTCGCTTAAATTGAGTGGCGTCGCCTCGCTCGCGACCAGGCCGACCAGGCCCTCATGCGCGCTCAGGACGGTGCGATGGACGGCGTCGCGGTTAAGACCTTCGGTGGCGTAGAGCTCCAGCGTGTTGTCGACGCGCAGCACATAGGTCGAGCACACCTCGGCCACCATATTGGCCGCGATCAGCACCACGATCTTGTCCAGCCGCTCCTGGGCTGAGACCTGCTCCGCCATGGTTTCGCGGAGCCGTCTCAACAAGACGCGGGGACCTCCCGACGCGCTCCGCATGTGCTGAAATCCTCCTCCGCGAGGCCAGCCCGCCGGGTGGCCGGGAGCTGGCGTTAAACTCAGACAAAACAACAATTTTACTCATTCGGCGCCGTCGCAAGCCACGGATACCGGCCGAATCGGAAAACCGAAACTGTGTCGCAGTCCGCGGCAGCCCGCCCTTCAGGCCGTATAGCGAATTGAGGCTGATCTTGCCAAGCAAAACGCCTGCCAGAGACGATAACGTCTCCGCTGGTCAAATGCTGCGGGTGCTAAGAGAAAAACCTTCTAAATTATAACTATTCGAGATCGATTCCCGCGTGTGGCGCCTGCCGCCGATCTTGCCATAGCCAACGCGACGGCGAGATCACGCTCAGACCTGGTCGAGCCCATAAAGCGTATGCAGCGTGCGCACCGCGAGTTCGGTATAGGCGGCGTCGATCAGTACCGAAAACTTGATCTCGGAGGTGGTGATGGCGCGAATGTTGATATTGCGGGCAGCCAGCGCGCCGAATGCCTTGGCGGCGACCCCGGCATGGCTGCGCATGCCGCTGCCGATGACAGAGACCTTCGCCACGTCGGTGGCGCTGTCGAGCCGCGCGTAGCCGATCTTGCCCTTCGCCGAGTTGATGGTGTCGCGGGCGCGGCCGTAGTCGGAGGCCGGCACCGTGAAGGTAAGGTCGGTGGTTTTGCCGTCTTCGGAGACGTTCTGCACGATCATGTCGACATTGATGTTGGCATCCGCGAGCGGCCCGAAAATGGAAGCGGCGACGCCCGGCTTGTCCTCGATCTGGCGCACGGAAATCTGGGCTTCGTCCTTGGAAAAGGCGATGCCGGTGACGACGTGGTTTTCCATGATTTCCTCCTCGCTGCAGATCAGCGTGCCCGGCGGCGTACCGTGCGGGTCGATATCTTCGGGCTTGTCGAAACTGGAGCGGACGAAGATCGGCATGTTGTACACCATGCCGAGTTCCACCGAACGGACCTGCAGCACCTTGGCGCCCTGCGATGCCAGCTCCAGCATGTCCTCGAACGCGATCTTTTCGAGCCGCCGCGCCTTGGGAACCACGCGCGGGTCGGTGGTGTAGACGCCATCGACGTCGGTATAGATATCGCAGCGGTCGGCATGAATGGCGGCGGCAATCGCGACCGCCGAGGTATCGGAACCGCCGCGCCCCAGCGTGGTGATTCGGCCGGTCTGCGGACTGATGCCCTGGAAGCCGGCAATCACGGCAACTTCCTTGCGGTCCTTGAAACGGCTGATCAGCTCGCCGCCGTCGATCTCGAGAATCCGCGCTGAAGCGTGGGCGTCACTGGTCCGGATCGGGATTTGCCAACCCTGCCAGGAGCGCGCCTGGACGCCGATCGCCTGCAGCGCGATCGCCAATAGCCCGGAAGTGACCTGTTCACCGGACGCCACCACGGCGTCATATTCGCGCGCGTCGTGCATTGGCGAGGCGTCACGGCACCATTCGACCAGCTCATTGGTCTTGCCGGCCATCGCCGACACCACCACGGCGACGTCGTGACCGGCGTCGACCTCGCGCTTCACGTGGAGCGCGACGTTGCGGATACGGTCGAGATTGGCGACGGATGTGCCGCCGAATTTCATGACGAGGCGACCCATGACGACCCGTGCATTCCTCAAGAGGATAAGTAAGCTGATCCGCGCGGAAACCGGAGCGCGGGGATGGAAAGGCGCGTATACATAGCGGCGTGGCCGGGGGCAAGCGGGTTCCTGCTGCCCGTGGGGCGGACCGGGGTGCGGTGATTGAGGCAGGAAGTATGGGGCGTTATATCGACGATATTCTGCAGCCCGGTGAGAAGGTGTTGTATTCGACCAACGCGCACTGGATCTTTTATTTGCCGGCGATCGCGGCCTGGGTCGTGGCGATCGTGTTCCTGGTTTTGTCACGGATGTTCGTGACCGACACCCCGGTGCTGCTCTGCCTGTCGCTGGCGGCCATATCGGCCATTTTCGCGTTATACAAAATGCTGACGGCCTGGTTCCATCGCTGGACCACCGAGACCGACGTGACCAATTTGCGCGTGGTGCACAAGGCCGGCTTCATCAAGCGCCGAACCTTTGAAATGAGCCTCGACAAGGTCGAGAGCGTCGACGTCAATCAGAGCATCCTCGGCCGTATCCTGAACTATGGCGATGTCACGGTGCGGGGCGTCGGCGAGGGAGCCGAGACGATCAAAACCATTGCTTCGCCGCTCGACTTCCGCAATCACATCACGGCGCGGTAGGAGCGGCGCGCAATCCATGGCCATCCAGCAACAAAACTCTCCTGCCCAAAACTCTCCTGCCAGCGCCGCGGGCAGCACGGTCGATCCCGCCGAAGTCGCGAAATTTTCCAAGCTGTCGGACGAATGGTGGGATCCGAACGGCAAGATGGCGCCGTTGCACAAGATCAATCCGCTGCGGCTGACCTATATCCGCGATGCCGCCTGCCGCAAGTTCGAACGCAACGCCAAAAGCCTGAGCTGCCTTTCCGGCCTGCGCATCCTCGATATCGGCTGCGGCGCCGGCCTGTTATGCGAACCGTTCACGCGGCTCGGCGCGCAGGTGATCGGGGTCGATCCGTCCGCCAGCAACATCGCGGCGGCCAAATTGCATGCCGACAAGGGACATCTCTCGATCGACTATCGCTGCACCACGGTCGAGCAGATGGACGTGCGCGAACGCTTCGACATCGTGCTGGCGATGGAGGTGGTGGAGCACGTCGCCGATGTCGGCATGTTCCTCAACCGCTGCGCGGCGATGCTGAAGCCCGGCGGAATGATGGTGCTCTCGACGCTGAACCGCAACTGGAAGAGCTTTGCGCTCGCCATCGTCGGTGCGGAGTATGTGCTGCGCTGGTTGCCGCGCGGCACGCATCAATGGGACAAGTTCGTCACCCCCGATGAACTGGCGCGTCATCTGCTGGACAACAAGCTCGTCGTCACCGAGGAGACCGGCGTGGTCTACAGCCCGTTCGCCGATCGCTGGAGCCTCTCGACGGATATGGACGTGAATTACATGGTGATCGTGGAAGGGGCGTAGATCGGACCTGCGTCATCCTCGCCCCGCTTGCGGGGAGAGCGAGTGGACCGCAATCCTGTCATGACGCTGTTCCAGTTGACCATCCGAGCCGCGCCCGGCACGGTGGCCGCCCTTCTTAGCTGCCAGCCGATTCCCCAGCACATGATCAGCACCGCCACGCTCTGGATTCCCTTCACCATCACCGCTGCGCTGGGGCAGGTCGCGCGTAATGCGATGCAGCGGAGCCTGACCGGGCCGCTCGGAACCTGGGGCGCGACCAATATCCGCTTCCTGTTCGGCTTTCCGTTCTCGCTGATTTTCTTTGCCGTGGTGATCCTGGCGACCGGCGACGCCGTGCCGTGGCCGACCGCGGCATTCTGGCCGTGGCTGATGCTGGGTGCGCTCAGCCAGATCATCGCCACCGGGCTGATGCTGCTCGCCATGAACGACCGCTCGTTCGTGGTGACGACGGCGTATCTGAAAACCGAGGCGATCCAGACCGCAATCTTCGGCTTCGTGTTTCTCGGCGATCATCTTACCGCGCTGAAAGTGGTCGCGATCCTGATCGCGACCATCGGTGTCATCGTCACCGCGCTGCGGCCCGGCGGCGAAAAGAGTTTTGCGGAACTAAAGCCGACGATCATCGGGTTGGTCGCGGCCGCGGCGTTCGCCTTGTCGGCGATCGGTTTTCGCGGCGCCATCATCACCGTGCCGGGCGTCACATTCGTGACCGCGGCGTCCTATACGCTGGTATTCGGCCTGTTCGTGCAGACGCTGGTGCTGACCATCTACCTGCTTTTGCGCGCGCCGGAGATATTGAGAAAAATCCTGGGCCTATGGCGGCCGTCGCTGTTTGCCGGCTTCATGGGCGCGTTCGCCTCGCAGTTCTGGTTTCTGGCATTTGCGCTCACGGCCGCCGCCAATGTGCGCACGCTGGCGCTGGTCGAGGTGCTGTTCGCGCAAGGCGTGGCGTATTATTCCTTCAAGCAGCCGCTCTCGGTGCGCGAGCTTTCCGGCATCGCGCTGATCGTGGCCGGCGTCGGGCTTTTAGTGGCGGTGTAGATTTATCTGATGCTTGCGCGTCAGTTGCGGTCATCCGGTAGCACCGGCAGCGGCGACACCTCGATGCCTTCGTCGATCAGCGAGCGCGCCTCTTCCGGCGAGGCTTCGCCATAGATCGGGCGATGCTCGATATCGCCATAGTGCATTTTGCGGGCCTCGTTGGGAAAGCGTTCGCCAACATTGTCGGCGTTTTTCACAATGTGGTCGCGCAACTCCTTGAGCTTGGTACGCAACTCGCGTTCCTGCGCCATCATCAGCGGTGTTGAAGCGGTCGTTGCGACATCGGTGGAAGGCGCTGGGACTGGAGCAGCCGCGGGAGCCACCGCGTTATCGCGGGTTTTCCTGCTCACGATCTGCGGGGCCATGATGGCGCGCTCGACCTTGGTCGAGCCGCACAGCGGGCAGTTCACCAGCTTGCGTTTCTCCTGCGATTCGTAGGCCGAGGAACTCTGGAACCAGCTTTCGAACGCGTGGCCGCGTTCGCAGCGCAGATTGTAATGGATCATGCCGAGCCCCGCACCAGATGCAGATACTCTGGTCCTGCCTTGGGATCAGCAACGCTGAAACGCCGGCCGTGCTGCAAGGACGGCACCGTCTTGCGTGCGGTCTCGACCCTCGCCGGATCGATCTTCGCCAGGAAAACGCCTGGCTCGACGCCGCCCTCGGCGAGGATTTCGCCCCAGGGCGCGATGATCAGCGAATGGCCGTAGGTCTCGCGCTTGTTTTCGTGCAGGCCGGCCTGCGCGGCTGCGAACACGAAGCAGCCATTCTCGATGGCGCGGGCGCGGAGCAGCGTGTGCCAATGCGCTTCACCGGTCTTTCGGGTGAAGGCGGAGGGCACGGTGAGGAATGCCGCGCCGCTTTCGGCGAGCGCGCGGTACAGCGCCGGAAAGCGCACATCGTAACAGATCGTCAGGCCCATGCGGCCCCAGGGCAAATCCGCGATCACGGCGGTTTCGCCCGGCTGATAGTTGGCGGATTCGCGATAGCTCTCGCCGCCGGGGAGATCGATATCGAACATGTGGATCTTGTCATAGCTGGCGATCACGCCGCCGTCGGGTCCGATCAGGAAAGAGCGATTGACCGCGCGCTCGGCGGACGCGCGCAACGCCAGCGAGCCGATATGCAAATAAATCTTCAGCTCAGCCGCGAGCGCGCGATAAGCCCTGAGCGAAAGGTCATCTTCCTCGGCGGCGAGATGCTCGAACAGCGCCGTGCGGTTGACCTGCATCATGTTGCTGACCTCGGGGGTCTGCACATAATCGGCGCCTTGCGCGGCAGCTTCGCGGATCAGCCTGGTGCCCTGTTCGAGACTTGGTTGCGGCAACAGCCCGGTGCGCATCTGCACCATGGCGGCAGTAAAGGTGAGGTCGCTCATGGATTGGCCTTTCCGTTCGCCAGCAACGCATCGAGCTTGCCCTCGCGGTCGAGCGCGTAAAGCTCGTCGCAGCCGCCGACATGGGTTCGGTCGATGAAAATCTGCGGGAAGGTCGACCCGGCGCCGGCGCGATCGAACATCTGCTGACGAAGCGTCGGGTCGGTGGCGACGTTGAATTCGGTGAACGCGGCCTTTTTGCGCGCCAGCAACGACTTGGCGGCGCTGCAATAGCCGCAGCCCGGACGGGTGTAGATCTCGATCGCAGCGGTCATGGTCTGCTCGGTTTTAGGGAAGTGCCTGAATTATATGGGAGCTTTATGGGTGTCCACAACCCGGGCGAATACCAGCACGTCAACCTGCGCCGCCTTGGCGCGCAGCAGCGCCCGCGCGCAGGCGTCGACGGTCGCCCCTGAGGTCAAGACATCGTCGATCAAAACCACGCGGCGGCCCGCGATATCGCCGTTTCGGTCGGGTGCGACCTTGAATGCGCCCTGCACATTGCTGGCGCGCTGCGTGCGGGACAGCCCGATCTGCTGCTCCGTCGGCCGGACCCGCCGAAGCGCCTCCGAGGCCAGTTTGATGCCGCTCTGCCGCTCGATGATTCGCGCCAGTGCTCCGGACTGGTTGTAACGGCGTTTCCAGCCCCGCCGCCAATGCAGGGGAACCGGAATCAGCACGTCGGCTTCATCGAGCAGTTCACGGCCGGCGCGCGCCATCCAGCGTCCCATCGCCGGGGCCAGATCGGTGCGGTCCTGGTATTTCAGGGCATGTACCAGCGTGCGCGCGACGTCGTCATAACGGACCGCGGCGCGGGCGCGGCTGTAGGCCGGCGGATTGGCGATCGCTTCCATCGACAACAATTCGGGCCCGGGATCGTAAACAAAGGGAATGCCGAGCCGCGGGCAAAATGGCGGCGCGATGAACGATAGTTTCGACCAGCATTCAGCGCAGACGCCTTCGCCACTGACCGGCTCGCGGCAAGCCACGCACAGCGTCGGCAGCGCGATATCGAGCGCGAGCCGCGCCGCATGTGTCCACGCGCCACGGCATGCGTTCAGGGCCCCGCGCAAATGGCCGGAGATGGAACGTGATGGTGATGCTTCCGCGTCCATGGGCGCAAGGTTAGCGTCGGCTTGAGGAGCGCTCAAGTATCCCGGATTGCCAGATAAGGGGAGACCGGCGTACCTACCGGCATGGCCTCGACCCCAACCGCCGCGCCCATCCTGTTTGACCGCGCCTTGCTGCAGGCGCGGCAGAGCCGTGCGCGAAAGCTTGGGCCTGCAACATTCCTGCTCGATCGCGTCGTGGAAGATATTGATGAACGGCTGCGCGCGGTGCTGCGGGACTTCTCGGATGCCGCAGACCTGTGGTCACCGGGCGACTTGCTGCGAGGGCCGACGCGCGATCGCTTCAAGACCGTTACCCATATCGATCTGGCGAGTTCGGCGCGGGAGGCCCTGTCATTCCAGCCGGAATCGCTCGATCTCGTCGTCTCCGGGCTGGCCTTGCAATTCGTCAACGATCTGCCGGGCGTGCTCACGCAGATCCGCCGCGCGTTGCGACCTGACGGGCTGTTGCTGGCGGCGATGATCGGCGGCGACACCTTGACTGAGCTGCGGCAATCTTTCGCTGCGGCGGAAGCCGAATGCGAAGGCGGGGTTTCACCCCGCGTCGCGCCGTTTGCCGATCTGCGCGACGTCGGAGGCCTGTTGCAGCGCGCCGGCTTCGCGCTGCCGGTCACCGACCTCGACCGCATCGTGGTGCGCTACGACAACGCCTTTGCGCTGATGCAGGATCTCAGGCGCATGGGTGCGACCAATATTCTGTTTGAGCGACGGCGGATGCCGACCCGCCGCGCCACCTTGATAAGAATGGCGCAGATTTACAGCGAACGCTTCGCCGATCCTGATGGCCGCATCCGCGCCACCTTCGATGTGATCTGGCTATCGGGCTGGGCGCCGCATGAGAGCCAGCAAAAGCCGCTGAAACCGGGATCGGCGAAAGCGAGGCTGGAAGAGGCGGTGAAGCGGGCGCCGAAGTGAGCTTGCCGAGATCGCCGCCTCTCACATCAACAAATCGATCAGATGCGGGATCAGCGGAATATCCGCCGGCGGCATCGGATAGTCGCGCAGTTTGTTGGCGCGGACCCAGGCGAGGTTTTGCCCCTCGCGCGCGATCACATTCCCTTCCCAGCGCCGGCAGATGTAAAGCGGCATCAAGAGATGGAAAGTCTCATAGGCGTGGCTGGCAAAGGTGAGCGGCGCCAGACACGGCTCGCTCACGGTAATGCCGATTTCTTCCTGCAGTTCACGGATCAGCGTCTGTTCCGGCCGTTCGCCGGGCTCGACCTTGCCGCCGGGAAATTCCCACAAGCCGGCCAGGGTCTTGCCTTCAGGGCGCTGCGCGATCAGCACGCGCTTGTCGGCATCGACCAGCGCGCAGGCGACCACCAAAGTGAGTTTGACGTCAGCCATGCGCGGATGCTCAGGGGTTCACGACCGGTAATCGCCGTTGATCGCGACATATTCCTTGGTGAGGTCGCAGGTCAGCACGCGGTCGCGGCCTTTGCCGAGCCCGAGCGCGACCTTGATCTGGATCTTCGGATTCTTCATCGCGGCCGAGACCTGCGCCTCGTCATAGGACGGATCGCGCGCGCCACTTTTGGCGACGCGGATGCCGTTGAACGAGATCGTGAGCTTGTCGCGGTTGGCAGGCTCGCCGGCCTTGCCGACCGCCATCACCACGCGGCCCCAATTGGCGTCCTCGCCCGCGATCGCGGTCTTCACCAGCGGCGAATTCGCGATCGACATCGCGATCTTGCGTGCGGACGCTTTCGTTGTCGCGCCCTCGACGATGATCTCGACCAGCTTGCGGGCGCCTTCACCGTCGCGGGCGACCTGCTCGGCGAGATTGGCGAGCACCGCACGGAAGGCTTTGGTGAAAGCCTTCAATCGCGGGTCGCTGGCGCGGCTGATCTTGGGCGCGCCGTTGGCCGCAGCCGCACCGGTCGCAAAAGCCAGCAGCGTATCCGATGTCGAGGTGTCGCCGTCGATGGTGACCGCATTGAAAGTATCTTCGACGCCGCTCTTGAGCAGCAATTGCAGCGCGGTCGCCGAGATCGGCGCGTCGGTGAAAATGAACGACAGCATGGTTGCCATGTCGGGTGCGATCATCCCTGCACCCTTGGCCATGCCGTTGATGGTGACGGTTGCCCGGCCGAGCTTCACGCTCGAGGTCGCGACCTTCGGGAAGGTGTCGGTGGTCATGATCGCCTTGGCGGCACTCATCCATTCGCCGGGCACGGCCTGTTCCGCCAGCGTGCCGAGTACGCCGTTGAATTTGGTGGCGTCCAGCGGTTCGCCGATCACGCCGGTCGAGGCGAGAAAGATGTCGCCGGCGCTGCATCGCAGGGCCTTGGCGGCGATATCGGCCGTCAGCGTCGTTGCCTGCCTTCCGGTCTTGCCGGTGAATGCATTGGCATTGCCGGAATTCACCACCAGCGCACGCGCCTTGCCGCGGGGGAGCTTGGCGCGGCACCATTCCACCGGAGCGGAGGGGCATTTCGATTTGGTGAAGACGCCGGCTACCGTGGTCCCGGCATCCATCACCGCGAGCAGCACGTCGGTGCGGCCTTTGTAGCGGATTCCAGCAGAAGCCGTCGCAAGCTTCACGCCGTCGATGGCGGGCATGTCGGGGACTTCGGTCGGGGCAAGCGGGGAGACGGCGGTAGACATTCAAGGCACCCTATCGACAAGGAAACTGCAGCGTCATGGCCGGCTTTGTTCCGGCCGTCCACGTCTACAGCACCCGCAAATGAGGGTTTTAAGACGTGGATGCCCGGCACCTCTGGCACGAAGACGCGCTTTAGGGCCGGGCATCACGTCAAACTACTGAACTGCGATGGCGAAGTCGATTTACTTCTTCGCCGGCGCCATCTTGGAGTCTTTCGCCGCGTCGGGGCTCTTGGTATCCGTCTTGGCAGCATCCGGCTTGGCGTCTGGCGTCGCAGGGGTGTTGGCGGCCTGGTCCATGCGCTCGATCTTGGCTGATTCACGCAGCTTCGCCACGTAATCGGCCTGCGCCTTGCGCGTCACATAGGTCTCGATCTGGCCCTTGACCTGGTCGAAATCGGGCGCCTTGCGGTTGCGCTTTTCCTCGACCTTGATGACGTGCCAGCCGAACTGCGACTTCACGGGGTCGGAGATCTTGCCGGGCTCCAGCGAGAAGGCGACGGCGGAGAATTCCGGAACCATCTGGTCCTTGGTGAAGAAACCGAGGTCGCCGCCATCGGACGCGCCGGGATCCTTGGACTTCTTCTTGGCGAGTTCGGCGAAATCGGCGCCGGCCTTGAGCTCTTTTTCGACCTCCTTGGCCTCGTCCTCGGTCTCGACCAGAATATGACGGGCACGGACTTCCTGCTCGCCGGTGATCTGCTTGGCGGCGTCCTCATAGACTTTCTTCATGGCCTCGTCGGTGGTCGCAGCCTTGCCTTCATTGGCCAGCAGGCTGTCCATCAGAAGCCGGCTGCGCGCGAAGGCGAGCCGCTTCTTGAACTCCTCGCTATCCTCGACCTTCTTGTCCTCGGCCGCCTTGGCGACGAGCTTCATGTCGATCAGGAACGCCAGCAGGTTTTCCTGCTTGGTCGCCGGATCCATCTTCTCGAGGCTCGGCCCCAGCTCCTCCTCGGCGATCGCCATGTCGCTCTGGTGGATCTCGGAGCCGTTGACCTTGGCCAGCACCGGATTAGCGTCGTCGGCGCGTACCGGGGAGCCTGCGAACAGAACCATCGCGAGACAGCCCGCCACGGCGGCGGAGGCAAGGCCAAGGCGCGGGCCGGTTTTCGTTTCCGGGAACGAAGTGGTCATGGAAAATCCTTATGGGGCTGTTTTGGGGCGGCGGGACACTCGCCCAATCGCACCGCCTTGGCAACGCGAAAAGTCTGTCAAAATGATGAATTCCTTGACAGCTTGGCGTTGTTGACAAGGCCCGGACCCAGCCATATCTCTCCGAAACCGGGGTCGATGGCGATAGTGTTTATTGGCTGCGCTTTTGGCCGTTGAACCTTGGATTACTGAATTCCCACTCATTTGGCGGGTGCTGCCGGATCGGGGCCGGCGCCGCGATGCGTCACGATGAGTTGATAGGTGCCCCGAGGACCAGTTATGGCTGTAACGCCGAACCGCACAGACAGGAATTTGTCATGATCGGCGCCCTCGCCCGCAAGTTTTTCGGTTCCTCCAATGACCGGCGGATCAAGGGCTATCAAGCCCGCGTCAATGCCATCAACGCGCTCGAGCCGGAAGTCGCGGCGCTGTCGGATGAGGCGCTGAAAGCGCGCACCGTCGAATTCCGCAAGGAGCTTGCGGACGGCAAGGCGCTTGACGACATCCTGGTGCCGGCTTTCGCCACCGTGCGGGAGGCGGCCAAGCGCACGCTCGGCCAGCGGCATTTCGACGTGCAGCTGATCGGCGGCATCGTGCTGCATGAAGGCGATATCGCCGAGATGAAGACCGGCGAAGGCAAGACGCTGGTCGCAACGCTTGCGGTGTATCTGAACGCGCTGGCCGGCAAGGGTGTCCACGTCGTCACCGTCAACGACTACCTGGCCCGGCGCGACTCTGCCTGGATGGGACAGATCTATGGCTTCCTCGGCCTTACCACCGGGGTGATCGTCCACGGCCTCGACGATAGCGAGCGCAAGGCGGCCTATGCCTGCGACATCACCTACGGCACCAACAACGAATACGGCTTCGACTATCTGCGCGACAACATGAAGTATCGCCTGGAAGACATGGTCCAGCGCAGTCACTTCTACGCCATCGTCGACGAAGTCGACTCAATCCTGATCGACGAGGCGCGGACGCCGCTGATCATCTCCGGCCCGCTCGATGACCGTTCGGAATTCTACAACACCATCGACACCTTCTTCCCGAAGCTCGACAAGACCGATTACGACGTCGACGAGAAGCAGCGCACGGTGACGCTGACCGAAGCCGGCATGGAGAAGATCGAAACGCTGCTGCGCGACGCCGGCCAGCTCAAGGGCGATTCACTGTATGACGTCGAGAACGTCTCGGTGGTTCACCACATCAATCAGGCATTGCGCGCGCACTCGCTGTTCCAGCGCGACAAGGACTACATCGTCCGCGATGGCGAGGTCATCATCATCGACGAGTTCACCGGCCGCATGATGCAGGGCCGCCGCTATTCCGAGGGCCTGCACCAGGCGCTGGAAGCCAAGGAGCACGTGCAGGTTCAGCCGGAAAACCAGACACTGGCCTCGATCACCTTCCAGAACTATTTCCGGATGTACGAGAAGCTCGCCGGCATGACCGGCACCGCGTTGACCGAAGCCGACGAATTGTTCGACATCTACAAGCTCGAGGTCGTGGAAATCCCGACCAACCTGCCGGTGGCGCGCCTCGACGAGGACGACGAGGTTTACCGCACGCAGGACGAAAAGCACGCGGCGATCATGGCCGAGATCGAGCGGGCCAATTCGCGGCTGCAGCCGGTGCTGGTCGGCACCGCCTCGATCGAAAAGTCCGAGGTGCTGGCCGAATATCTGAAAAAGAACGGCTACAAGCAGATCGATTTCGGCAGTGAATCCGGGATGGAAAAGCTCTACGCCGCGGCGCGCGCGGGCAAACCCGCCAAGCTGTTCGCGGTGCTCAATGCGCGCTTCCACGAGCAGGAAGCCTATATCGTGGCCGAAGCCGGCGTGCCCGGCGCGATCACGATCGCGACCAACATGGCCGGCCGCGGTACCGACATCAAGCTCGGCGGCTCGCTCGACATGCGGATCCTGCAGGAGACCACCGGGATTACCGACGAGGCCGAGAAGGCCGCCAAGATCGAGCGCATCAAGGCCGATATCGAGCGTTTCCGTAACATCGTGCTGAAAGCGGAAGACCTCATCGAGGTCGAGCCCGCGAAGGGCACAAAGCCCGCGAAAACCGTGACCCGGCCAGGCGGTCTCTACATCATCGGCTCCGAACGCCATGAATCGCGGCGCATCGACAACCAGTTGCGCGGCCGTTCGGGACGCCAGGGCGACCCCGGACGCTCGAAATTCTTCCTGTCGCTGGAAGACGATCTGATGCGGATCTTCGGCTCCGACCGGCTCGATACCATGCTGACGCGGCTCGGCCTCAAGGAAGGCGAAGCCATCATCCATCCCTGGATCAACAAGGCGCTGGAGAAGGCGCAGCAGAAGGTCGAAGCCCGCAACTTCGACATCCGCAAGAATCTGCTGAAGTTCGATGACGTCCAGAACGATCAGCGCAAGGTGATATTCGACCAGCGCGTCGACCTGATGCAGGACAACAGCGTCGCCGAGACGGTTGCGGACATGCGCCACGCCTTTGTCGAGGACGTCGTCACCAAGCACGTGCCCGAACATGCCTATGCCGAGCAGTGGGACGTCGCGGGCCTGAAGGAAGAATTGAAGCGCGTCCTCGACATCGATCTGCCGGTCGATGAATGGGCCAAGGAAGAGGGCATCGCCGACGAGGAATTGCTGTCGCGCATCGAGCAGCGCGTCGACGAGCACATGGCGGCCAAGGTAGGGCAATGGGGCCCCGACGTGATGCGTTATGTCGAGAAGACGATCCTGCTGCAGACGCTGGATCATCTCTGGCGCGAGCATCTGGTGATGCTCGATCATTTGCGTCAGGTGATCGGGCTGCGCGGCTACGGCCAGCGTGATCCGTTGCAGGAATACAAGTCGGAAGCGTTCGGCCTGTTCGAGGCGATGATCGCGCATTTGCGCGAGGCGGTGACGGCGCAACTGATGCGCGTCGAGATCGTGCCGCCGGAAGAGCAGCAGCCGGAACTGCCGACGATGGAAGCCCACAAACTCGATCCGAATACCGGGGAGGACGAAATGGCGTTTGCCAGCGCCTCGCTGGTGCCGGCGGCTACCGCGGACCGCGATCCCAAGAATCCGGCAACCTGGGGCAAAATCGGCCGCAACGAGGATTGTCCCTGCGGTTCCGGCAAGAAGTACAAACACTGCCACGGCCGTTATGCCTGAACAGTCGGCGTCGCTGACTTAGGCGATCAAGCCATGCACCAGAGTAGGGTGGGCAAAGCAAAGCGTGCCCACCTCTCTTAACATTTGACCCCACGGTTCCCGGCGATGGTGGGCGCGGCGCGAAGAGCGCCTTTACTCGCCCTGCCTCTATGCATGAACGGTGCTTGCTTGTGCGCCGATATCATCAATCGGCTATTGGCTTGCCAAAGCGGGTTCGCCCGCGGGCGTGACAGCTATTTGACGACCGGCGGGGACTTACTTCGCCGAGAAGCGGCTGTCGAACGAGTTCGACTGCACGATCGGCTGCGCGCCGGCAACCATCGCGTTTTGCGGGGCAGGCGCGGCGGCCTCGGTGGACTGCGTATCCGTTACCGACGATTTGAGTGGCGGCTTGGTGGCGGCCTGCTTGGTCTCGGGTTTGGTCTCGGGCTTCTTGGCCTCAAGACGCAGCGGCCCAGGGCGCTTGGCCTCGATCACTTTTGGTTTCGCCGGAGCAGCGGGGGCAGTCGTTGTCGCCGTGGTATCGGCGGCGGCCGTGCCGAAGCCGACCTTGCGGGCGAGACTTCCAAAGAATCCATCGGACTGTCCATCCGCCGTCGCCACCTTCGTGTTGGTCGTCGCCGGCGTGGTCGTCGCGGCTGCGACAGCCGGCGGCTGGTCCGGTTGCGACAGGTTCGGCAGATGCGGTGGATTGACGGTCTGGGGAATGGTGCCGGGTGCGCGGGCCATCGCCAGCAGCGACAGATCCTGTCCCGTTCCGCCATCCGAAAGCCCGGTATTGCCGTCGGGTATCTTGGCGGCGAACACCTTGTTCATTCCGCCATCAATGCCGGTATTCATTCGTGCGACCGGCGTTCCCTTGGCAACGAGCTTTGCCATTTCGGCGTCGTCCTGCTCCTGCTTCTGGCGCACCGCTTGGGCGATATCATCCGGGATCACATAGGCCGGGCATTTGGCCGATGCCTCGAACACCGGATCCTTGGTCGCATTCGGCGGCTTGGCGGCATCGAACACGTATTTCTTCTCGCAGAAATCCACCTTCGGCTCCTGCTTTGTTACTTCGAAATGATCATTGCCTTCCTTGATCATTCGCCAGAACGGCATGTTCGGATTGTTGCGATGCTTGGCCAGATTCACCGGCGTCAGGTGGAACGGATAGGCCTGGAACTGGAACGCGCGCTGGCCGCCGAAGAACGATTCCCGTCCCAGCGAATAGATTTCCGCAATCTGTTCGTCGGTCATCGCGTAGCAGCCGCGCGATGAGCAGTCGCCATGCACCATCAGTTCCGAGCCGGTGCGTCCCAGCGCCCTGTCGAACGCGTTGGGGAAGCCGGTGTTGAACGAAAGATAATAGGCCGATTGCGGGTTCATCTGCGCGGGCGAGATGGAATAGAAGCCCTCCGGCGCCTGACGGTCGCCTTCGCGGACCTTGGGTCCGAGGTCGCCCGACCAGCGGCAAATCGGATAGGTCTTCAGCAGCGCGAAGTGACCGGAGCGGTCCTGCTTCCAGACCTCGAGCTCGGCCTCTTCCTTGAACAGCCGGACCAGGATCGGCGATTGCAGATCCATGTCCTTTTCCGCCATCGCGGCGATGAGTTTCGGAGAGACAGGCTGGTTGGCCTTGGCGTTATTGGCGAGCGAGACTTCGTCGCTGTTGCAGCCGGCCAACAGCGCACCGGCCGCAAGCACGGCCGATGTGACGAGCGCGCGAACCAGCGAGCGATAAATCAATGGAAAGCTCCACACCCAACGGGCAAATTCACACCCCGATTATCGTGTCCGTGCCCTGAAGCCATTGACTAAAATAGTACCCTTTGGGTCCCCGGCTCGCAAGCCAGCGGGACCGTCATGGCAGGTTCCATGCCGAGCATGGTCAACAGAGGTTAAATACCGGGGGCGGGGCCTAATTACGGCCAAAATCCCTGATTTTCGGAAAAACCACAGGGGCAATCGGCGCAGGGAAGCGGCATGAACAAGCCGTTATGCCGCTCAGCCCAGTTTCCGGCCGATTTCGAGGAATTTCTGGCGCCGCTGCTGGCGGATCGCATCGCTCGAAAGGTGGCGGAAATCGTTGAACGCCTGGGCAATGGCGTCGCCGGTGGCCGCGATCATGGTATGCGGGTCGCGATGGGCGCCCCCTGAAGGCTCTTTCAGGATGGAATCGATCACGCCAAACCGCAGCATGTCCTGCGCCGTGATCTTCATGCTGGTCGCCGCTTCCTGGGCCTTGGTTCCGTCGCGCCACAGGATAGAGGACGCCGCCTCCGGCGAAATCACGCTGTAGATGGCATGCTCGAACATCAGCACGCGGTTGGCGGTGGTGATGGCGATGGCGCCGCCCGACATGCCCTCGCCGGTGATGATGGCGACATTGGCCACGCCGAGCGACAAACAGGCGTCAGTGGAACGCGCGATCGCCTCGGCCTGTCCGCGTTCCTCCGCGCCGATGCCGGGATAGGCGCCGGCGGAGTCGACGATCGACAACACGGGAATGCCGAATCGATCGGCCATCTCCATCAGGCGGACCGCCTTGCGGTAGCCCTCGGGACGCGCCATGCCAAAATTATGTTTGATGCGGGATTCGGTGCTGGCGCCCTTTTCCTGGCCAAGCACGCAAATGCTCTCGCCGCGGAAGCGGCCGAACCCGCCGATCAGCGCTTCGTCCTCGCCGAACTTGCGGTCGCCCGCGAGCGGCGTGAACTCGGTGATCAGCGCGCCGATAAAATCGGTCAGATGGGGCCGCTGCGGATGGCGCGCGACCAGGGTTTTCTGCCACGGCGTCAGATTGGCGTAGAGGTCGCTCAGCGCCAGCGCCGCCTTGTCTTCTATGCGCGAAATCTCTTCGCTGATGTCGCTGCCGGTCGCCGCCAGCGCGCGCAGTTCATCGACCTTGGAGTCGAGTTCCGCGACGGGCTTTTCAAAATCGAGGTAGCTGCGCATGGGATCCGGCATCAAAGCAATATAAGGGCGAACGCGATGTGACGCGAAGCGGCTTCGGGTGACATGAAGAAATCGAGCATCTTCAATTATTTAGAGTGGATTTCGACGTGGGATCAGACCAGTTTTGCGGCAAGCTCGCGAAAGCAGGTCGCGGGCAGGAAATGGCTCTTTCACGGCAGAAGGCGCCGAAGTCAAGCGCCCCTGTGCGAAGTTACTTCTCGGCCAGCGGATGCAGATCACGCACCAGGCTTTTCAGGCGCTCCTCGACCACATGGGTGTAGATCTGGGTGGTCGAGATATCGGTATGACCAAGCAGCGTCTGCACGATGCGCAGATCCGCGCCGTTGTGCAGCAGATGGCTTGCGAATGCATGGCGCAGCACATGCGGGCTGACCAGCCGCGGGGCGAGGCCGGCGGCCGCCGCCAGTTCCTTCAGGTCGCGCGCGAAATGCTGACGCGTCAGATGTCCGCTCTCGCCGAACGAGGGAAACAGCCATTTCGAGGCCAAGCCTTGCTTTGAAGCTAAGCCTTGCTTTGACGCCGAACCTTCTTTTTTCTTTTCCGGCTCGAGCGCTTCCATCGCCGCGAGGTAATCGGCCATCGCTTGTCGCGAAGCCTCGTTCAGCGGCACCAGCCGCTCCTTGTTGCCCTTGCCGCGCACCACGATCATGCTGGCATCGCGGCGCGACGCCGAGAGCGGCAGCGCGACCAGTTCCGACACCCGCAGGCCGGTGGCGTACAGCACTTCCAGCAGGCAATATAATCGCATGGCGCGAAGCCGTTGCGATGCGGACACCGGCGCATCGGCAAGCTGCTTTGCGCGCACCAGCAGGCGATCGACGTCTGCGATCGACAGCACTTTCGGCAGGCCGCGGCCGCGTTTTGGGCCGGACAGGATCGCCGCGGGATCGTCGCTGCGGATCCGTTCGTTGAGCAGGAAGCGAAACAGATGCCGCATCGCCGAGAGCCGGCGCGCCACGCTCGACGACTTGAAACCGCGCGTATCGAGGTCGGCGAGGTAGTCCCGCAGCGCCTGGGTTTCGGCCTCGGCAAAGCTCTGGCCGCTGCGGCCGAGGAAATCCGAAAAGTCGGTGAGATCGCGGCGATAGGCATCGAGCGTGTTGGCGCCGGCGCCCTGTTCGGCGGCGAGCATGTCGATGAACAGGCCGATCAGTTTGGCATCGGAGGTCGTGGAACCCATCGTTGTCGCTGCCTTCCCAAGGAGGATGCGCGCTTCCCCCTCCCTAAAAGCGAGGTCTCGCCGGCATCCTCGATCCCAACCTAGTCGCTATTTCTTGAGAAACTTGTCGGGCGGGATGGTGACGGTCATTTCCCGCGGCTTCGGGTTAACGAAATTGGCGAGCGCGAAAATCACCCCGTAGACAATCCCGCAAATTACAGCGACGACCGTCAGGAAGCGGAACAGGCTGGGCATCAGCGAGCCTCAGGCGGCAGATTGATCACGGAATCATCGGGTTAGCTGCGGGGTGACTACCAACATGTTCCCCCCTCCCTTGCAAGAGACTCTGGCAACGGTATCGGCGGGGGTAGTATAGGTGGCAGGGAACGCGGCAAATCCGCAACATAAAGAGCCTTGATGCCTGAGACCGCCTTACCGGCAACTGCCAGCACTTCCCAGGAGGCCGAGATTATCGCGGCGCTGGGAACACGCTCGGTCGTGCTGGTGGGCATGATGGGGGCCGGCAAATCCACCATCGGACGGCGGCTCGCGGCACGGCTGCGGCTGCCGTTTCTCGACGCCGATACCGAGATCGAGGCAGCCGCCGGCATGTCGATTCCGGACATTTTCGAAGCCCATGGCGAGCCGCATTTCAGGGATGGCGAGGCGCGGGTGATCGCCCGGCTGCTCGATAGCGGGGCCGGTGTGCTCGCCACCGGCGGCGGTGCATTCCTGCGCGATGAGACCCGCGACCGGGTTCGCCGGCAGGCGGTCTCGATCTGGCTCAAGGCGGATGGCGACGTCATCATGCGCCGGGTGAAGCGCCGCGCCGACCGGCCGCTACTCAAGACCCCGGATCCGGCTGCGACCATCGAGCGGCTGATCGGGGAGCGCGAGCCGTTCTATCAGCAAGCCGATCTCACGATCTGGTCGCGCGACGTGCCGCACGAAAAAATCGTCGATGAGTGCATCGATGCCCTGCACGCCTGGCTTTCGCGCGATGACGCGAAAGCAACACCATCAGATACATTGGACGCCACTCGATGACCGCGCCGCTGAAACATTCCGCTTCCATCACCCTCGAGGTCGCGCTTGGTGAGCGCGCCTATGACATCGTCATCGGCCGCGACGTGCTGCAATCGCTGGGCATGCGTGTCGCAGCGTTGCGGCCCGGCGTGCGCACAGCCATCGTCACCGACCGAACGGTGGCAAAATACTGGCTCGAGAAGACCCAAGCCTCGCTGTCGGAAGCCGGCATTGCGACATCGGCCGTCATCGTCGAGGAAGGCGAAGGCTCCAAGACCTATGCCGGCCTCGAACTGGTCAGTGAAGCGCTGATCGCAGCAAAGATCGAGCGCAACGATCTGGTGATCGCGCTCGGCGGCGGCGTGGTCGGCGACCTCGCCGGTTTCGCGGCGGCGATCCTGCGTCGCGGCGTCGATTTCGTACAGGTGCCGACCTCGCTTTTGGCGCAAGTCGATTCTTCGGTCGGCGGCAAGACCGGAATCAATTCGCCGCGCGGCAAGAATCTGCTCGGCGCATTTCACCAGCCGGTGCTGGTGGTGGCGGATACCGCCGTGCTCGATACCTTGTCGCCGCGTCAGTTCCGTGCCGGCTATGCCGAAGTCGCCAAATATGGCGTGCTCGGCGATGAAGCGTTTTTCGGCTGGCTGGAGGCCAACCACGCCGACATGTTTGCCGGCGGCGCTGCGCGCGAGCATGCGATCGCCACCTCGTGCCGCGCCAAGGCCGCGATTGTGGCCCGCGACGAGCGCGAGACCGGCGAACGTGCGCTGCTTAATCTCGGCCATACGTTCGGCCACGCGCTGGAGACGGCGACCGGCTTTTCCGACCGCCTGTTCCATGGCGAGGGTGTTTCCGTCGGCATGGTGCTGGCGGCCGAGTTCTCCGCGCAGCTTGGAATGATCGGATCATCCGATGTGGACCGCATCAAACGTCATCTTGCCGCCGTGGGTCTGCCAACCCATTTGCAGGACATTGCCGGATTTGCCCAGGAAGGGCTGCCGGACGCCGACGCGCTGTTGGCGCTGATGGCGCAGGACAAGAAGGTCAAGCGCGGGAAACTGACCTTCATCCTGCTCGAGGCGATCGGACGCGCCGTGATCGCCCCTGACATCCAGCCGTCGCTGGTTCGTGATTTTCTGACGCGCAAGCTCGCACACAAGACTTAGATGTCCTCAAGACTTAATGCACCCGAGACTTAAATTCACTCAAGACTTAAATTCACTCAAGACTTAAACTCACTCAAGACCTGGATGAAGTGAAGATCACGTCATGGACTGGTTTACATTCTCCATCGTTCTTGCCTGTCTGTTGATCTCGGCGTTCTTTTCGGCAAGCGAGACTGCGCTGACCGGCGCGTCGCGTGCCAGCATGCTGCGGCTGTCGAAACAGGGCAATCACGATGCCGATGTGGTTTCGAGCCTGTTCGCGATGCGTGAGCGGATGATTGGCGCGCTGCTGCTCGGCAACAACATTGCCAATATCGGCGCCTCGGTGCTGGCGACCGGAATCTTCACGGCGTGGTTCGGCGAGGTCGGCGTGCTCTACGCCACCGGCGTGATGACGGTGCTGGTCGTGATCTTCGCCGAGGTGCTGCCGAAGACCATTGCCATCAATGCGCCGGACCGGGTGTCGCTCCTGGTTGCGCGCCCGATGAAGCTGATGGTGTATCTGCTGGGGCCGCTGCTGACCGTGATCGAGGCGATCGTCCGCATGCTGATGAGGGCGCTGGGTATCAGGATCGGTGCCAACCAGCCGATCTTGTCGCCGACCGAGCGGCTGCGCGGCGCGGTCGATCTTTTGCATCACGAAGGCAAGGTCGAAAAGCAGGATCGCGATATGTTCGGCGGGCTATTGGACCTGCGCGAACTCCAGGTCTCCGACGTGATGGTTCATCGCACCGAAATGGTGATGATCAATGCCGATCTGCCGCCGGAAGAGCTGGTGCGCGAGGTGCTGGCCAGCGAATACACCCGAATTCCGCTGTGGCGCGAGAAACCTGAAAACATCATCGGCGTGCTGCACGCCAAGGATCTGCTGCGCGCGATCCGCAACGCCGAAGGCGACACCGCGAAGATCGACGTCTCGACGATCGCGCTGCCGCCGTGGTTCGTGCCGGAGATGCGTTCCGTATCCGAACAGCTCAAGGCGTTCCGCCGCCGCAAGACCCATTTCGCGCTGGTCGTCGACGAATATGGCGAAGTCGAAGGCATCGTGACGCTGGAAGACATCCTGGAAGAGATCGTCGGCGATATTTCCGACGAGCAGGACGTGGTGGTGGCGGGCGTTCGCGCCCAGCCCGACGGCTCCGTGGTGGTCGATGGCTCGGTGCCGATCCGCGATCTCAACCGCGCGATGGACTGGAATCTACCGGACGAAGAGGCGACCACCGTCGCCGGTCTCGTGATTCACGAGGCCCGTTCGATCCCGGAACGGGGTCAGAGCTTCACCTTCCACGGTTTCCGCTTTCGCGTCCTGCGCCGCGAGCGCAACCGCATCACGGCGCTACGAATCGTCGCGGTGCCGCGCGAGGCCGAGCTCGAGGAGAAGAAGCCGAAACGGGCCGGCACCTCGTTTTGAGCTGATATCTCAGCCGACTTTTTCGCCCGGCGCCTGCGCCTTGATCGCCAGCGCGTGCACGGAGCCTGCAAGTTCCGCCGCCAGCGCCGCATTAATCATGCGGTGGCGTTCGATCCGGCTCTTCCCTTCGAACGCGGGCGACACAATATATACCCGAAAATGCGTCTCGCCGCCCGGCCTGTGGCCGGCGTGGCCTTCATGCAGATGTGACTCGTCGATGACGTCGAGGCTCTCCGGCGCGAAAGTTTCGCGCAACTTGTTCGTGATAGCCTGCCTGACGGGTTGATCGTTGCTCATCACCGGGGCATTACGTCCGCGATCGCAATTCGTCAATGGCGTGTCAGGAGTGAGGTATTCGCAATGTCAAGACTTGAAGCCTTTCGCATTGCGTTGTCATAGTCAGCCATGCCGATTGATTCCTCAAAATTCTTCGATTCCATTCGCATCAAGCCCAACAAGCTGAGCGCGAAGCAGCAGGCGCAGGCACGCGAAGAAGCTGTCATGTGCGAATGGCCCGACTGCAAGAACAAGGGGCCGCACCGCGCGCCCAAGGGCCGTGCCAACGACAAGGAATACTGGCACTTCTGCCTCAACCATGTTCGCGAATACAATCAGTCCTATAATTTCTTCCAGGGCATGAATGCCGATGCCGTCGCACGCTACCAGAAGGATGCGCTGACCGGCCATCGTCCGACCTGGAAGATGGGCGCCAATACCAGCTCCAAAAAGGGCAAGGGCGGTCCCGAGGCTGATCTCGAAGGCGCGTCCGATCCGTTCCATATGTTCAGCGAACTGAACGGCCGCGGCCGCTGGCGGCCGGGTCCCGGCGCGGGCACCGAGGCCAAAGCCGAGACGCGCAAGATTTTTAACGCCGAGCGCAAGGCGTTGCAGGTGATGGGGCTCGGCGCGGAAGCGACACTGGAAGACGTCAAGGCCAAGTACAAGGCGCTGGTGAAGCAGCACCATCCCGACGCCAATGGCGGCGATCGCTCTACCGAGGATCGCCTGATCGAAATCATCAAGGCGTATAATTATCTCAAGACCGTGGTCCGCGGCGCGAGCTAGCGCCGACGCGAGCCGGCCAGCCGACGTTTTTTGCCAAAACAAACGCTTGAGTTACAGGTCCTGGCGTGGACTCCGAGGGCGCCGGAGCATCGGTCTGGTTACCGGCTCGATTATGCCGCCGCCGTGACGGCGGCGCACAGTCCAGACCGCGAGCGCGACAATCAGCGCGCCGCCCGTCACCGTCACCATCCATAGATGCTTGCCGACCCCCTCGTGATGCGGCAGGCCCGCATATTCGTGCAACGCTGAAACGGCAAGCACCCCCGGCAGCACATGCGCCGGCGCCCACAGCAGGATCGCCGGGATGTTGACGGCGTAAAAGCGCATCGGCGGCATATCCAGCGCGCCGGCCGTGATCGGTACGAAGGCGCGAATCGGCGGAATGAAGCGCGCAAAGAACACAGCCCACGCGCCCCAGCGATGAAAGAACGCCTCGCTCTGTGCGACCACTTTCGGGTAGTTCGCCATCGGCCAGGTGCTGAGGATTTCACGCTGGCTGCGGTGTCCGATCCAGAACGCGCTGCCGTCGCCGAACACCGCCCCGGCGATGGCTGCCGCCAGCACCCACTCGATCCGCAATTCGCCGCCGGGCACCAGCGCGCTCAGCGCCAGGATAATGGTCGAACCCGGGACCACCGAGCCGACGATCGGAACGGCTTCCAGCAATGCCGCCAGAAACAGCGTGAGATAGGCCAGCCACGCATGCGCCGAGACGAATTCAACCAGTGGATCGATGAATGAAGTCACAAGATTCCTGTGTTGGCCCGGCTGCCCGATTCGGCAGGCCTAACATAACTCGCATCCGGGCTGGAAAGTGCCGCCGGCCCTGCTAGGTGACCGGGGTGGCGATGTCCCGGCGAAAGTACGGCGGGAATCGCAGGGCAGCCTTCCAAAAACCGCGTCTAGCCCCTATCTTGATGATATAGCAACGGAACTTTGATTGGCCCCTGGGCTTCTGCCCGCCGTTGCTCTCTGCTAGGTTCCGGACAGCACCCATCCGCAGCCACACCGCAAATCTGGTTTCGGGATCGCCCGAGACCCCGGAGGACTGATGACCACCGCCGCCATGACCAAATCGCCAGAAATCACCGGCTTGCCTGACATGAAGGTGTCGGTTCGGCAGGTATTCGGGATCGATAGCGATCTCGAGGTGCCGGCCTATTCCGAAGTCGACCCGCATGTGCCGGACATCGATTCGGACTACCGCTTCGATCGCGCCACGACGCTTGCGATCCTCGCCGGTTTTTCGAAGAACCGCCGTGTCATGGTCACGGGCTATCATGGCACCGGTAAATCGACGCACATCGAGCAGGTCGCGGCGCGGCTGAACTGGCCGTGCGTGCGCGTCAACCTCGACAGCCACATCAGCCGTATCGATCTGGTCGGCAAGGACTCGATCGTCATCAGGGACGGCAAGCAGGTCACCGAATTTCGCGACGGCATCCTGCCCTGGGCACTGCAGCACAATATCGCGCTGGTGTTCGACGAATATGACGCCGGCCGTCCCGACGTGATGTTCGTGATCCAGCGCGTGCTGGAAGTGTCCGGCCGCCTGACGCTGCTCGATCAGAACAAGGTGATCAAGCCGCATCCGGCGTTCCGGCTGTTCTCGACCGCCAATACGGTCGGTCTCGGCGACACCTCCGGCCTCTATCACGGCACCCAGCAGATCAACCAGGGCCAGATGGACCGCTGGTCGATCGTCACCACGCTGAACTATCTCGCCCATGACGAGGAAGTCGAGATCGTGCTGGCGAAAGCGCATCACTATCGCACCCAGGAGGGACGCGACATCGTCAACAAGATGGTGCGGCTCGCCGATCTCACCCGTAATGCTTTCGCCAACGGCGATCTGTCGACGGTGATGAGCCCGCGCACGGTGATCACCTGGGCGGAGAATGCCGATATTTTCGGCGACATCGGCTTTGCCTTCCGCGTCACCTTTCTCAACAAGTGCGACGAGCTGGAACGGCCGCTGGTCGCGGAGTTCTATCAGCGCTGCTTCAATGTCGAGCTGGCGGAGTCGTCAGTGAACGTGGCGCTTTCATAGAGTGTTCCACCTTGTCGTCGTCCCGGCGAAAGCCGGGACCCATACCGCGGAATTTCTCGATTGAGCGACACGGATAGTTTCTCTTAACCCAACAATGGCCGGTGGCCATGGGTCCCGGCTTTTGCCGGGACGACCGCGGTGAAATTTCGATGACGACGTCCAACACCAAATTCCGTACCGGAGCAAAGGAAGCCCCGACCGAGCCGTTCAAGCGCGCGGTCACTTCCTGTCTGCGCGCGATCGCAAAAGCCCCCGAGCTCGAAGTGACGTTCGCCGCCGAGCGGCCCGGCCTGGCGCCGGGCAAGGCGCGGCTGCCTGAGCCGGCGCGCAAGATGACCAAGCGCGATGCGGCGATTGTGCGCGGCCACGCCGATTCGATCGCGCTGAAGCTCGCCTGCCATGACCCGAAAGTGCACCGCAAGCTGATGCCGGGCAATCCGCAGGCCCGCGGTGTGTTCGAGGCGGTGGAGCAGGCGCGGGTGGAAGCGATCGGCTCGCGGCGGATGGCCGGCGTTGCCAAAAATCTCACCGCTATGCTTGACGATCATTTCCATCGCGGCAAGTTCGACGAGATCACCGATCGCGCCGATGCGCCGCTGTCCGACGCGCTGGCGATGCTGGTGCGCGAGCGTCTGACCGGGCTCGCACCGCCGGTGGCGGCGCGCAAGATGGTCGATCTCTGGCGGCCCTTCCTGGAAGACAAGATCGGCCCGCGTCTCGATCAATTGAGCCGCGTCACCGAAGATCAGGCGAAATTCGGCGATGTCGTGCATGATCTGTTGTCCGCGCTCGATCTCGGCGACGACCGCAACGCGGAAGCCGACGAGGACGACAACCAGGACGAAAACCGCGACGGCGAAAACGATCAGTCCGGCGCGGAAGGCTCGCCCGACAGCGACGCGGCACAGGAGATGAGCGCTGACCAGGCGCAGGCGACGACCGACGAAATGTCCGAAAGTGCGATGGAGAGCGCGCAAGCCTCCACCAGCGATACCTTCGACGATGGCGAGCTCGGCGACGACGAAACGCCGGGAGAAGCGACGCGGCCGAACTCGCGCGGCGCCAACGAACCGCGCGGGCCGGAATATCACGCCTTCGCACCGAAATTCGACGAGGTGATTGCGGCCGAGGATCTTTGCGATCACGATGAGCTGGAACGGTTGCGCAGCTACCTCGACAAACAGCTCGCGCATTTGCAGGGCATCGTCGCGCGGCTGGCGAACCGTTTGCAACGCCGCCTGATGGCGCAGCAGAACCGTGCCTGGGAGTTCGATCTCGAGGAAGGCATGCTCGATCCGGCGCGGCTGTCGCGCGTCGTGACCGATCCCTATCATCCGCTGTCGTTCATGAACGAGAAGGAAGCGACGTTCCGCGATACCGTGGTGACGCTGCTGCTCGACAATTCCGGCTCGATGCGCGGGCGGCCCATTACGGTGGCGGCGACGTGCGCGGATATTCTGGCGCGGACGCTGGAGCGTTGCGGCGTCAAGGTCGAGATTCTCGGCTTCACGACGCGGGCCTGGAAGGGCGGTCAGTCGCGCGAGGCGTGGCTTGCGGCCGGCAAGCCGGCCAATCCCGGACGCCTCAACGATCTTCGCCATATCATCTACAAGTCCGCCGATGCGCCATGGCGGCGGGCGCGCAAGAATCTCGGGTTGATGATGCGCGAGGGCCTGCTCAAGGAGAACATCGACGGCGAGGCGCTGGATTGGGCGCACAAGCGGCTGCTCGGGCGCTCCGAGCAACGCAAGATCCTGATGATGATCTCCGACGGCGCGCCGGTTGATGACTCCACGCTGTCGGTCAATGCCGGCAATTATCTGGAGCGGCATCTGCGCCATATCATCGAGGAGATCGAGACCCGCTCGCCGGTCGAACTGATCGCGATCGGTATCGGTCACGATGTCACGCGCTACTATCGCCGCGCGGTCACCATCGTCGATGCCGAAGAACTCGGCGGCGCCATCACTGAAAAACTCGCCGAGTTGTTCAGCGAGACCCACGGCGCCGCGCCTGCTCCAACCGGCCGCCGGCGCCGGCTGCATTCGTAAAGAACGACAGAACGTCATTCCGGGGCGCGCGGTCGCGCGAACCGGCAATCTCAAGCCGCAGCGGAATTATACTCCCTCACGCCTGGGGGAGCGGTGGGACTGAACTCGCGGCCCTCGAAGAACAGGTCTCAATGTCGTTCGACCTCTCCCGCCGTCGCTTGCTGAAATCCACGGCGGCCGGACTATCGCTCGCCGCGCTGCCCGGGATCGCGCGGGCGCAGCTCGCAACGGAGCCGCCAAAGCCGTCAACGCCGGATGAACATTCGGTCGCCGCTCCCGTTTCGATCGAGGTCAATGCCCGGCCGATTCCCTCGTTCGATCCCCGCGACCGCTCGCATGTGCGGATTGGTTCGCTGCAATATCGCAGCGGGCTGGTTCTCACGTCGAGCTATCGCGGCTTTGGCGGGCTATCGGGAATCCGGCTCGACAGCAAAGGCGAGCGCTTCATCTCTTTCAGCGACAAGGGCAGCTGGTTCACCGGCCGTATCCTCTACCAGGAAAGCGAGATGACCGGGCTCGCCGATGTCGAGGTGGCGCCGATGCTGGGGGCCGACGGCAGGCCGATCACGGCACGCGGCTGGTTCGACACCGAGTCGATCGCGCTTGACGGCTCATTGGTTTACATCGGGCTTGAACGCGTCAACCAGGTGCTTCGGTTCGATTTCAGCAAGGGCTTTACGCGCTCGCGTGGCGAGGTGGTGCCGATGCCACCTGCCGTTAAAAAGCTTCCTTTCAACAAGGGGCTTGAGGCGCTGGTCATGGTGCCCAGGGGCCAGCCGTTGGCGGGAACGCTGATCGCGCTTTCCGAGCGTGGCCTCGATGCCGACGGCAATCTCATCGCGTTCATGGTCGGGGGACCGACGCCCGGACAATTCAGCGTTCGCCGCACCAACGCCTACGATATCAGTGACGCGACGCTGCTGCCGTCGGGTGAACTATTGGTGCTGGAGCGGAAGTTCTCGCTGGTCGAAGGCATCGGCATCCGCATCCGCCGCATCCCGCTCACATCGGTGGCGCCCGGCGCGCTGGTCGATGGTCCCGCGATTTTCGAGGCGGATTTGGGCTACGAAATCGACAACATGGAAGGCATCGACGCCTTCGTGACGCCAGAGGGCGATACCGTGTTGACGCTGGTCTCCGATGACAATTTCTCGATGATCCAGCGCACGCTGTTGCTGCAATTCACGCTGGTGGATTGAATTCTTGGTCGTCCTGGCCAAGCTCTCGCTGCGGGCACCGGTCGTTATGGGACCTCGCTCTCGCGAGGACGACCGAAACTACGGAACGGTTCTTGCAAGCATGGCGCTGAAAAGTAGGGAGCGTCGATGACCAAGTTCTTCCGTTTGATATTCGTTCTCTCAAGCCTGTTCGCTGTCGTCACCGCGCACGCGGAAACCTGGCCGTCGCATCTGATCAAGGCGACAATCCCGTTCGGGGCCGGCAGCGCGACCGATGTGGTGCCGCGTCTGGTGTTCGATCGTCTCGCCGCTGAACTGGGCCAGTCCATCGTGGTCGAGAATCGTCCCGGCGCCGGTGGCACGCTTGGCACGGCGCTGGTTGCCAGGGCTGATCCCGACGGTTACAGCGTTCTCGCCCATTCCTCGGCGCTGACGATTGCGCCCGCGATTTTTCCGAATCTGTCGTTCGATGCCAGCCGTGACCTCTCGGGTGCGCTGATGATCGGCTCCAGCGCCAATGTGATGATCGTGCCGGTGTCGCGGCCATGGAAGACCGTGCAGGATTTCATTGCGGACGCCAAGGCCAAACCCGGCTCGATCTCGTTCGGCTCGGTCGGTATCGGCAGTGCGGTGCATATCAGCGCCGAAAAATTCCGCCTCGCCGCCGGCATCGAGGCCACGCATGTTCCCTATCGCGGCGGCGCCGAAGTGATCGCCGATATCATCGGCGGTCGCGTCGATTTTTATTTCTGTCCGTTGGCGACCGCGCTTCCATTGATCCACGCCGGCCAGGTGCGCGCGCTGTTGGTCTCGACGCCAAAACGTATCGCGGATCTGCCCGACGTGCCGGCACCGACGGAGATCGGATTGAAAGATGCTGACAGCGCGATCTGGTTCGGCGTCTTCATGCCGGCGAAAACGCCGCGCGACATCGTCGACAAATTCCATGCTGCCGGCGTCAAGGTGCTGTCTGAGCCTGCGATGCAGGAAAGCCTGAAGCAGCTCGGCGTCGAAGCAGTGCCGATGACCCCTGCCGAGATCGACGATCTCGTCAAGCGCGAGACCGCGGTCAACATGGCAGTAATCAAGGCCGCGGGCATCAAACAATGAGGATCAAACAATAGTGGGCGCGGTTGAGCAAAGCGTCGCGCCTCACATAGATTGGGGTGCAACGATCGATCCCCTCCTGTCAGGATATCCCCCCATGAGCACCCTGTTTTCTCCGATCCAATTGCGCGGCCTTAAGCTCCCCAATCGCATCATGGTGGCGCCGATGTGCCAGTATTCGGCTGAAAACGGCGAAGCCAATGACTGGCACTTCACGCACATCAACATGCTGGCGCTATCGGGCGCGGCGATGTTCTGTATCGAGGCAACCCATGTGGAAGCGATCGGCCGCATCACGCCGGGCTGCCTCGGATTGTGGAATGACGCCACCGAAGCGGCGCTGAAACCGATCATCGCCTCGGTGCGCAAACATTCCAAGAGCGCGGTAGCGATGCAACTCGCCCATGCCGGGCGCAAGGGATCGAGCCACACGCCGTGGGATGGTGGGCAGCAGATTCCGCTCGCCGAAGGCGGTTGGCAGACCGAAGGTCCGTCCGCGGTATCGCACAAGGAAGGTGAACTGGCGCCTCTGGCGCTCGATGCGCCGGGCTTGGCGCGCGTGCGCGAGGCGTTCGTGTCCGCCGCAAAGCGGGCCGAGCGGCTCGGCCTCGATGCGCTGGAGCTGCACGGCGCGCACGGCTATCTCCTGCATCAGTTCCTGTCGCCGATCTCGAACAAGCGCACCGATCAATATGGCGGATCGTTGCAAAACCGCCTGCGCTTTCCGCTCGAAGTGTATGACGCGGTGCGTGCGGTATTTCCGGAGCAGAAGCCGATTGGCGTCAAGGTATCTGCGACCGACTGGGTCGAGGGCGGCTGGGACATCGCGCAGACCATCGAATTCGCAAAAGAGCTGAAGAAGCGCGGCGTCGACTGGATCGATGTGTCCTCGGGTGGTGTCTCGCCGCTGCAGAAGATCCCGCTTTCGCCCGGCTATCAGGTGCCGTTTGCGCAAGCGGTGAAAGAGGCCACCGGGTTGACCACGATGGCGGTCGGCCTGATTACGGAAGCGAAGCAGGCCGAGGAAATCGTCGCATCAGGGAAGGCCGACATGGTCGCGCTGGCCCGCGGCATGCTCTACGACCCGCGCTGGGGTTGGCACGCCGCGGCCGAGCTCGGTGGCCATGTCGACGCCCCACCGCAATATTGGCGCTCGCAGCCTTCGACCCAGAAGGAATTGTTCGGAAAGACAACGTTCGGGGCGCGGTAACGGCTGAAGCGCTACCGGAAGGTCAGGCCTTCCAGTCGCGTCAATTGACAAGGAGGCGATGCCGCTTCGAAGCGTCATCGAGATAGGACGGATTGATGTAATCTTCCGCGTGGCTCCCGGTGCGCTTCGATAGCGCCCGGATCAGGCCGCTGACTTCGATCAATGTCTGGACCGCAGCGATGCTCGCCTTCGCGTCCCGCGGCATGATTTCAGCGGCAACGCATTCATCCCAGGCGCGTAATGCGTAGTCGCGATCGAGCTTCATTTTGTACGCCGCAAGGTCGGACGATAGTTCGCGATTGGCGTAATACCAATCGTGCGCCTTCAGGCAGGCCTGAAGGAAGCGAACCAAAATTTCCCGGTTTGCGGCGGCCCATCGCGCGTCCGCATTCAACGAGCTGAACTGGAAATCAGGAAACCGGTCGCGCGGCTCGATCAGCGTGTTAAAACCGGCATCGAGTGCGATGAAGTTCATCGGAACGCCCTGCAGGCCGCCGTCGATTTCGCCCGTCTTCAGCAGTTCCCAGCGGCTCATCATCGGGCCGACGGCCCGGATCGTGTAGTCGTCAGGATGTTTCAGGCCCTCCTGAGCCAGGATCTCCATGATGAGAGACGAACTGCCGGCCTCGACGGACGATGCACCGATCACCTTGCCTTTTAACTGCTTGATGGTTTTGATGGAGGCCTTGCAGATCAACGAGAACGGCAGCTTGTTGATGCTTCCGGCAACGATCTCAAGACTGCCGCCCGCCTCGCGATCCAGGATAACGTGCTCGGTAATCCCGCGCGCCAACTGTGCCTCACCTCGGCGCAGGCAAGCCGTTACAACATCGACGGAGTCGTTTTCATTCAGAGTGACATCGAGGTCCTGCTCGCGAAAGAAGTTTTGTTCCTGTCCGATCCATAAGGGCAGGTTGTAGTAATTCCGTGCAACGGTTGCGACGGTCAGCTTGTGCATGGGTCACCTCAGATTGCCGGCGCAGGAACTGGTTCGGCTTCGGACTGTTGATCGATCGGGTCTCGCGTCAACAGCGCGCAAACGATAGATCCAAGCACCAGCAGGATACCGGCGATCACGAACGCGCCCTTGAAGCCGTATGTACTTGAGATCGCATAGCCGGTGATGACGGGCGCGAAGGCGCCGAACAGATTGCCGCCGAAAATCACGAAGCTCGCCGCGATGCCTGCATGATTGCTGTTGCGCAGCAGATCGTTTGCCAGTGCGAGGTTCATGGATGTCGCCGACGCGGCGCATCCCAGCGATACACTGATCACGCCGAGGATCAGCCAGAACGAGGACATAAAGGGCGTCACCAGGATGATGGCGGCGAGGCACAGGCAGCCTGCGATCACCAGGCGACGGCCGCCATTCGCGATCGTCTTGCGGCTCAGGATCCGGTCGCTCAGTTTGGCGAGCGAAATGACGGTGACGCCGGCGAACAAATAAGGGATTGCCGTCAGCGCGCTGGCGCTCATGATCCCCATGCTGTTGCTGGATTGCAGATAAGTTGGCAGCCAGTTGACGAACAAATATTGCAAATAGATACCGCAACCCTGGACAAAGGCCAGCGCCCACATCGTCGGGCTGCGCAGGAAGCTGCCAAGCACCGGCTGTGCGGGCCCGGAGTCCTTGCTCTGATTTTTGCTGATGTCACGGCCGGCGAGAATTCTGGTTTTTTCGGCCTGATCGAGCCAGGATGCATCCTCGGGTTGGTGATAGATGAGAAACCAGGCCGCGGCCAGCACAAAGCCGAGACCGCCACTGATGATGAAGGAAAGCTCCCAGCCGAAGCTCGCGACCAGCCAGCCGACGAAGATCGCCCCGAACGCTGGACCAAACATCTGGCCGCTGCTCATCAGCGCCTGGGCAAATCCGCGTTCTTCCCGTGGTACCCAGTCGCGAATGACGCGCGCACCCGCGGGATAGGTGACGGCTTCGCCGGCGCCAAGCACGAGCCGGCTCACCAGCAATCCAGCGTAGCTGCCGGAAAAGCCTGTCATCACGCCGCCGAGCGACCATACGGCCAGCGCGGCGGGTAATGCCTTTGCCGCACCCCAGCGATCGACGAGTCGTCCGAGCGGGATCAGGAAAATGATGTAGGTCCACGAGAACGAGGAGAAGATATAGCCGAGCTGCACCGCGGAAAGATCCAGCGCCTTGCGCAGCGGACCGGCAGCAACCGACAAATTCACACGATCGATGTAATTGACCAAAACCACCAGGAAGAGGCCGGCGTAGACAATAAAGCGTTTCAAATGACACCTGCGGTCGATGAGCAATCGAGCCATGGACTGTTAGCGAAGATCGCCACGCTTAACAATTTCGACAGGCGCACAACACCTATGACGTTGCGATGATGACACGGTCGACTGCGACAACCCGGAACTGCGGCGACTGGAGAAGTGAACCTCAGTGGGCGACCTGACAGGACGCGTGCGGGGGCACAATCGACATGGGCAGGAGATGGACGCTGAAAACGAGGCGGCCTCGGCGCGAGATCACGATTCAAGGCGATCCATGCCGCCGTGAAGCCGATCGGGGGTGGCGAGGTCTGCGGTGGTCCTTGGCACGGAGCAACTCGCTTGGGTCACGATATCCATAAGGTCGTCATCCCGCGCGACAATTCGGTATGACCACGTCAGGTGTCAGCCCGTTTCCCTCGTGCTATGATTGTTTCGGACGCGCACAAGACGCGTCAGAGGAGACGAAACAAGCGAGAGGAAACTTCATGGAGATCGGATATTTCACGATGCCCTCCCATCCGCCGGAGTGCGGATTGAAAGAGGGCCAAGATTGGGACCTTCAGGTGCTGCGCTGGCTCGATGAGCTCGGCTACCAGGAAGCCTGGATCGGCGAGCACCACACCGCGCCATGGGAGCCGCATCCCGCGCCTGACCTGATTCTGGCGCAGGCTTTCCTGCAAACCAAAAATATCCGTCTCGGCCCCGGCGGCTTCCTGCTTCCCTATCATCACCCCGCCGAGCTCGCCAACCGCGTCGCGGTGCTCGATCATCTTTCGGAGGGTAGGTTGAATTTCGGCGTCGCAGCGAGCGGCCTGCCGAGCGACTGGGCGATGTTCAACGTCGACGGCATGTCCGGCCAGAACCGCGACATGACGCGCGAGGCGCTGGAAATCATCCTGAAGATGTGGTCCGACGATGCGCCGTGGACCTACAAGGGAAAATACTGGACGGTGACAAAGCCCGAAACCATGTTCGACTTCTTGAAGCCGCACATCAAGCCGCTGCAGGCGCCGCATCCGCCGATTGGCGTCGCGGGCTTGAGCAAGAACTCGGACACGCTGAAGCTTGCAGGTGAGCGCGGCTACATTCCAATGAGCCTCAACCTCAACCCAGCCTATGTCTCCAGCCATTGGGATTCGGTCGAATTGGGGGCCGCCAAGACCGGACGCAAGCCGAACCGCCGGGATTGGCGGCTGGTGCGCGAGGTGTTCGTCGCCGATACTGACGAAGAGGCCTGGAAATTGTCGACCGGCGACATGATGGGCCGGATGATGGGCGAATACTTCCTGCCCTTGCTCGGTCATTTCGGCTTCAAGGACTATCTCAAGGCCGCGCCCGACGTGCCCGACAGCGATGTCACGGTCGACTATTGCGCCCGTCACAACTGGGTCGTCGGCTCGCCAGCGACCGTCACCGAGAAGATCGAGAAGATCTGGCACGAGGTCGGCGGCTTCGGCACGCTCCTGGTGTTTGGCTTCGACTACAAGCACAAGCCGGAAGCCTGGCACAATTCGCTGCGGTTGTTGAAGCAGGAAGTGATGCCGCGGCTGAAACATCTCAACGCGGATCTCGTTCGCGCGGCATAGCGCACAGTATAACGCGGGATGGTGCAAAATGCCGTCCCGCGTTTTCATGACGACTGGTGCGCATCGCAGTGGTGTGGTGTCGGATCGATGACAAGAAGAATGCCTCGATCAAGTGTGAAGGCGCGGCCATGCTGGACAGACCGAGCTCCTCGGCGGAGGAAATAGCCGGGGAATGGATCAGTGCCTTTGGCGCGGCGCTCGAAGGCAGATCCGAACGCGCTCTATCCGGTTTGTTCGCGCCTGACAGTCACTGGCGAAACCTGTTTGGTATTTCCTGGCGCCTAGCAACGTTCAGCGGTCGCGAGAGGCTCGTCAATGAACTGCCTCAACGGGCCACACAGGTTCGTGCGACCGGATTCCGGATCGACGCTGCCGCAATGATGCCGCGCCGGGCGGTTGTCGCCGGACGCGATGTCATCGAGGCGGTTTTCTCTTTTGATACGACGAACGGACCGGGCGCTGGTGCACTGCGGCTGCTGAGTTCGTCAACATCAGGCGGCCTTGCTGCGGCGTGGACGATTTCCACGTTGCTCGATTTCAACCGGATCTGCGAGGCCCGCTCCAATTCTTCTATGAACATATCTCACACACGGGATTTCGCAGACCCCGATTGGCTGGAGCAGCGACAGCAATCTGTGTCCTTTGCGGATCGCGAACCCGATGTCCTCATCGTTGGCGGCGGCCATGCCGGCATTTCCGCAGCCGTCGAATTGAAGCGGATCGGCCTCGACGCGCTGGTGATCGACCGGGAGGAGCGGGTCGGGGACAATTGGCGCCTGCGCTACCGCGGCCTCAAGCTGCACAACAAGACGCCGGTCTATCACCTGCGCTACCTGCCGTTTCCGGTGACCTTTCCGGACTACATCCCGAAGGACCAGATCGCGAATTGGCTGGAAAGCTATGTCGATATCATGGAGGTCAATTTCTGGACCAAGACGAGTTTCGAAGGCGCCGCCTATGACGGGGCGACGCAACGCTGGACTGCTCGAGTGCTGCGCGCCGGGGAGAAGCGAACACTGCGGCCGAAGCATATCGTGCTTGCGACCAGCGTGAGCGGAACGCCGAACATTCCCAAAATCGACAATCTGGAAAATTACAAAGGCCAGGTTCTGCACTCCAGCCAGGTCGCCGCCGGCCAACAATGGGCCGGCCGCTCAGTGATCGTGTTCGGCACCGGCACCAGCGCGCATGACATCTGCCAGGAGCTGCAAGCCAGCGGCGCGCAAGTGACGATGGTGCAGCGCAGTCCCACCATGGTCGTCAATGTCGAACCCGCTCAGCTTTATGACCGGACTTATCTCGGCGATGGGCCGCCGATCGAGATTCGCGACATCCTCAATTCGAGCGTGCCGCTTCCGGTGATGAAAGCGGCGCACCGGTTGATCACCGACGAGGTCAAGAAGCTTGATGCGCCCCTGCTGCCGCGTCTCGAGCGCGCAGGGTTTCGATTGGAGTTCGGCGAAGGCGGCACGGGCTGGCCGCTAAAATTCCGCTCGCGCGGCGGCGGCTATTATTTCAATATCGGATGCTCCGAGCTGATTGCGGACGGAAAAGTCCGGCTGATTCAATCGGCCGACATTACAGATATCGTCGCCGACGGATTGCGTCTGAGGGATGGCTCGACGTTAACAGCGGAACTGTTCGTTCTGGCGACGGGTTACAAAGGTCTCGATCATCTCCTGGAACAGTTGTTCGGCGCCGATGTTGCGCGGCGCGTCGGGCGCGTCTGGGGATTTGACGAACAAACTCAGGAACTTCGTAGCATGTGGACGCGCACCGGCCAGCCCGGCCTGTGGTTCACCGGCGGTGCATTTTCGCAGGCCCGCATCTACAGCCGCTACATTGCACTGCAAATCGATGCGATCGAAACAGGCAGGCTTTCAAAGCAGCTGATTTAGTTCCACTTCGAAGATGTTGTCGTTGTCGCTTTCAAGTTGCCGATCGGCAGCTTAGGATTGCGGATCGGATTACGTCCGGCCGCCGTCGTTGGACCGCGGCCCTTCGCAGCGCTCGTCGCTCGCGCAGCGAACCGATGGCTGGTGATGATCGGCCTTGAGGCATTGCTTCGTCCAACTCACCTCGATCAGGAATCTCAATCATGAAAAAAGAAGATAGCGTTGCTCTATGCTCGCTCGTTCAGGGAGACTTGTTCAAGATCCGTTGCGCGCGTGCGCTCGGTGCGGCCGGATTGGCCCTCATGTTCGGCGTAACGCCTTTCGGCGTTGCGCGTGCCCAGACCACGCCGGTCGGCGTGCCCGACAAAAGCTTTCCGGAAAGCCTGACATCCACCAAGGACGGCACGCTCTATGCCGGCAGCTTCAACCTTGGCGGCGTCGTGAAAGCCGCGCCCGGTGGCAAGGCCGAACAGTTCATCGCGCCCGGCGCCGGCGGCAGCCGTTCGACCCTGGGCGTATTGGCCGACGAAAACAGCGGCACGCTGTATGTCTGCTCCAATGACATCACCGGTTTCGGCGTTCCCGGTCCTGGCGACACCAAGGGCGCGTGGCTGAAAACCTTCGATCTCAAAAGCGGCGCACCGAAGGGCAGCTTTGCGCTGAAGGATCCGAAATCGCTGTGCAACGACATTGTGGTCGGCAGCGATGGCACCGCCTATGTCTCCGACTCCTTTACGCCCATTGTCTACAACCTGAAGCCGGGCGGCGATGCGCTCGAGGTCTGGGCGACCGATCCGATGCTGGCGCCGGCAAAGGACGGCGTCGGCCTCGACGGCATCGCGATTGGGTCGGACGGCAATCTCTATGTCACGACCTATGTTCCGGCAAAACTGTTCAGGATCGCGGCCAAGGACGGCAAGGCCGGTGCGGTCACTGAGCTCAAGCCGTCTCGCCCGCTCGACCATGCGGATGCGATGCGCGCGTTTGGTGATAGCTTCCTGCTGATCGAGGGCAACGGCAAGCTCGACAAGATCACGGTTAAAGGCGACGAGGCGAATGTCGAGACCATCAAGGACGGTTTTGCCGAGCCGGTCTCGGTGACGCAGATCGGCGACACCGGATGGGTGGCGGAAGGCAAATTGTCCTACATCATCGGCGACAACAAGGGGAAGGATCCGGGTCCGTTCGAGATCAAGCCCGTCGCGTTGCCGAAGTAAGGCGATCGCGTTTTCGCGCGTCATGGCCGGATGTGTGCCGGCCATGACGAGTTGCCTGCGCCGAAAGCGAAACCTATGCTGAAGCTTCCAACGCGCTCCGGGGCTTCGCCATGACCACACCGCTCGATCCTGTTATCGCCGAGATCATTCCGCACCTGCCGTTGCGCGATCCCGCGACGATGACGCCGCAAAGCGCCCGCGATGCGCTCCGCGCGCTTGCAGCGGCGCGTGCGGCCGTTCCGCCGCCGCCGATCAGGAGCGTGGAGGATATCGAGGTGAAGGGCGCGGCCGGTCCGCTGGCCGCGCGGGTCTATCGCGTTGCCACCGGAAAATCGTCGACGGTGGTGTTTTTTCACGGCGGCGGCTGGGTCGCCGGCGATCTCGAAACCCATGACCGGCAGGCGCGCCGGCTCGCGATCGAGACCGGTGCCGTCGTTGTCTCCGTCGACTACCGGCGGCCGCCGGAAACCCGTTTTCCCGGCGCGTTCGAGGATGCCTTTGCCGCCACGCGCGACGTCATCGCGCGCCTTGGTGAGTTTGGCGGCGATGCCGCGCGCGTCGGCGTGGCCGGCGACAGTGCCGGCGGTAATCTGGCGGCGACGGCGGCGATCGCCTGCCGCGATGAAGGCATAAAACTGGCGGCGCAATTGCTGGTCTATCCCGTCACCGATGTCGTCGGAAATTACGCGGACGCCGGCGAGAATGCGCGGTTTCCGTCGCGGGCGGAAAACGCGGAAGGCTATTTCCTGTCGCGCGCGGTGATGCAATGGTTCGCCGGCCATTACCTGGCGGAGGCAAAGCAGGCGGCGGACTGGCGCGTCTCGCCGCTGCGCGCCAAAAGCCTTGCGGGTCTTGCGCCCGCGATCGTCTGCACCGCGTGGTTCGATCCGCTGCGCGACGAAGGCGAGGCTTACGCCAAAGCGCTGGAAGCCGCCGGCGTTCCGACCCGCTATCATCAGGGCCTCGGCCTGATCCACGGCTATTTCGGCCTCGGCGACGCCTCGGAAACCGCGCGGCTCGAGGCGGAGCGCGCCCGCGCCGAGTTCAAGGCGCTGCTTGATCGCGGCGTCTGAGCCGGGTCTTGACTAAATCGGAATCGACGAAGCTCCGCTACGCCTGCCGCTGCGACGGCAGCGCGCTGCCCTCGGTCGAGGCTTCCTTGCGGGAGCGATAAACCGTCAGCACCTGCTTTGAGGTTTCGACATTCAATTTCTGGAAGTCGATCTTCATGCGATCGAGGTCGCCGGCGGTGATCCGGTAATTCGGCGCGCCCAGAAACAGCAGCGACATCGTCGTCGACCACGAGAAGTTCAGCGCCTTGGCCAGAATCAGCACGGCCTCGCGATTGACGTCGACCAGAGCGCGCTCGACGACATCGATCGGCACATTGCACAGCAATGACAGGGAGACCGCCGTCTCGTTGAATTTAAGCGAGTGCGCGAATTCGAAAACCTTGTCTTCGTTGAGCTCGCCATACTGATGAAGCTTGCCCACCGTCCGTTTCGCGGCGAAATAGTTTTTCGACGCCGGCCCGAATTTCGCGTGGATGTTGCCGGTGACATCGGTGACCACGCTTTGAATGAGGTCGCCCATGTCGGGGCGCTCGCGTCCGAGTTTGCGCCGGACGTCGTCGGAGGCCTTCGAAATCAACTGCTGGAACAGGTGCCGGGGAATGTCTTTGCGCATGCCGACCTGTTCGGCAAGAATCGAGTCGTCCTCGGAGCGTTTTAAAAGATGCAGAAAACCGGAACCGGAAAACCGCGCGCCGCCATTCTTCGCCACGGAAGAAGCCACCTCGGCCGATCCGCGCACCACCAGGACATCGGTCACGGTGTCGGGAATGGATTTGCGTTTGGAGATGGCGAGCAAATGCTGCTGGCTCTTGCAGCGGGCATTGGCGACCAGCGTTTTGGAATCGATCCGCTCCGACTGCCGCAGAACCGGACCCGCCACGTCGATGGAATCGTCGAAGGCGAGTTTCTTGATGACGTCGAACGGCGCGTTGCTGCTGGGCGCGAGCTTGTTCGAAAGCCGGACGCGCGCGGTGTGCTCGATTTCTTCCGCCAGGCGGCCGATGACTTCGCCAAAAGTCCAGATCTGGTCTTCGGAATAGCGGCCGGCAATCAGAACGTCGGTCGCGTGCCAAAGGGCGCGTAAACAGCTCTCGGCTGTCCCCTTGGATACCGCCTCTTCCAATTCCGTCAGAAAAGACGTGGATTCAGTCATCTGAAAAAGCTCGGTTGGTGTTAATGGCCTTTGAACAAAATTCCTGGCACCGATTGTCACGCATTGGCGTAGCCAAACAATCAACGAGTTCCAACGCCTGCCCGGGGTTTCGTTGTTAGATTAACAAACCGCTAACGGCCGAGCGTGAATGCACCACCAGACTGTGCCGATTTTGCGGTGATTCCATCGCCCGCAAAAGTCCGGGGTTATCGCTCGCCGCGTGTGTGACGAGCGAGAGTGCGGCGGCGCTGTCAGGCCAGCGCCGGCTCGGCGACAGACTGATTCGTCTCGGCCATCTTCGCATCAAGCATCGCAAATTCCCGGCGCGGCTGCTGGGTGGCGAGCGGCCGTCCGTCCGGTGCCTGTGTCAGCCAGCGGTCGGCCGCGGCGCGGCCGTGCCGGTGCAGCAGCGTGATGAAGTTGCGCCCGAGATCGACCGCGCTGCGCTGGGCCAGGCCGTCGATCTCGTCTTCGGCCGCGATCCGGAAGATCCGCGGCAGATGCGACGATGCCGGGCTGGCGTCACGCGCCCATTCCAGCGCGGCGATTTCGGCATTCAGCGCCAGATTGGCGGTGATCTGATCGACGCGGCGGTCGATCGCCGCCATCGTCATCGGAATGTAGCTGTCGCGCGCCGGCGTGACCTGAACCACCAGCACGTCGGCGGTTTCGGATTCCTGCACCAGTCGGACCACCGGCGGATTGGCGGAGTAGCCGCCATCCCAATAGGCGTGGCCATCGATTTCGACCGCGCAATGCACCTGCGGCGGGCAGGTCGAGGCCAGCAGCACATCGGCGGTGATGTCGCGGTTGCGGAAAATCTGCAGCCGGCCGTCGCGCACCCGCGTCGCCGCGATCAGCAGCTTTGGGCAGGCCGGATCGCGCAACGCGGCAAATGAAATGTCCCTTTCCAGCGACTGGCGCAGCGGATCGAGGTCGAACGGATCGAACTGTCCCGATCGCAGCGCCGGCCCGAGCGCCATCGTGCTTCCGGCCGGCGAAAATCCGCCCAGCAGCATTTGCGAACGGAACGAGGCCTCGTTCATGGTCCGCGCCCAGAAATTCCGCAGCCGCGCGTGCGCGCCCTCGCGCCCGCCTTCGGCCAGCCCGCTCGCCAGCAGCACGGCATTGACCGCGCCGGCGCTGGCGCCGCTGATGACATCGAACTCGCAGCCGGGTTCTTCCAGCAGCCGTTCCAGCACGCCCCAGGTGAACGCCGCGAACGAGCCGCCGCCTTGCAGCGCCAGCGACAATTTTCGCGGCGGCCAGGTGAGGGGCTCGGCCACGCGCATCTCGTCGCGCGTCTCGTCCGCCGCGCGGCTCGTCGCGACGAATCGCTCGCCGACCGTGCCGGGTTTCGCGTCATCGGCTGCCGCCGATTGCGGCAACACGATTGCGATCGCCGCAGGCTCGGTTTGAATCGCGATTGTCGCGGGCTCGGCCGTTGCGATCTCGGGCGTTTTCGCAACCGCCGACATCAGCGCATCCACCGGCCAGATCGCGGCCGCGAATCGCTCGCGCATGCTGCGGGGTTTGATATCCGCCGTCGCGGCCTCGGATTGCGGCAGCGCGTTGACCGTCACGGTTTCAGGCTCGGCCGCAACGTCAGGCTCGATCGCAATTTTCTCAGGCGTTTCGGCAGGCGCAGAGATGCCGGCACTCGTTGCGCTGACGCTCGGCGTGCTTTCGCTCGTCGACCAGATGTCAGCGGCCGCCAGCAATCCCATGGCGGCACTCTGCGCGACTGATGGATTTCTTCCATTCATCTTACGCAACCCATTTAGCGGCTTCCTGTTCCGCACGATGACACGCGTTGAATCTGTTTGCCAGAGTCGGGACTGTGTTCCCGCCAAAATTTACTTGGCATCCACAAGTTGACTGTGTCTCGCTTGCATCAAGCCGAGTCGAACGCTGCGCGGCGCTTGCGGCGACATCGAAGCGCCAAGCGCAGCAACTTCGATGGTGAAGTCGTGCGGGAAGGCGTACGATCGGGCGTGGGCGCGATCCGCCCGCGCGTCTGCTGCACCAACGCAGCAATCGCGATTCACAGATAGCCGGGAGGAGGGTTTCATGTATGCCGCCATCCGTCAGGGCAAGGCAAAGACCGGTCAAGCCGAGGAACTGACGCGCCGGATCAAGGAAGGCGCGATTCCGATCATCAGCGATGTCGAAGGCTTCATGGCCTATTACGTGGTCTATGCGCCCGACGACACCGTGACCGCGATCAGCCTCTTCAACAATCATGCCGGCGCGGAGGAAGCCAACCGGCGCGCGCTCGCCTGGATCGAGACCGATCTCGCGCCGCTGCTCACCGGCCCCGCCACCGCGGTCGCCGGTCCTGTCATCGTGCATACGCTGGCGTGAGGGCTGGGTGTACGGCGTGTTCGTACGCAATGAAGTTACGCGGATTCATCTAGGGCGTTATTGCGAGGAGCAAAGCGACGAAGCAATCCAGAATCGGCTCCACGGTTCTCTGGATTGCTTCGCTTCGCTCGCAATGACGTTGCTGGTTTGCGCGCTCAAGCCTTTTTCACCATCTCCGCCACCGCGTGCATCGCGGCAATGTAGCCGTAGGGGCCCAGTCCGCAGATCACGCCGGTCGCGGCCGACGAGATCTTCGAATGCCGGTGATATTCGTCGCGGGCGTGGATGTTGGAAATGTGCACTTCCAGCGTCGGCCCCTCGAACGCCTTGATCGCATCGAGGATGGCGACCGAGGTGAAGGAATAGCCGGCCGGATTGATGATGATGGCGTCCGCGCTCTGCCGCGCCGACTGGATCAGGTCAACCAGCTCGCCCTCGTGGTTCGACTGATAAAACGAAAGCTCGAGCCCGAGCCTCGTCGCGTGCTGCTCGCAGTTTTCTTTGATCTGCGCCAGCGTCGTGGTGCCGTAGATATGCGGCTCGCGCACGCCCAAAAGATTCAGGTTGGGGCCGTTCAGGATCATCAATCGTGTCATGGTGGTTCCTCCTCCAGCAGGCAGCCGAACTAATTTATGTCCGGTGACGCGCACCGGGGGCGGCGGGGTCATCGTAACCGGGACGGAGCGCGGCGCAATCGGGCGGCGCGCGCCGCGGGCTCAATCACCTCTCCCCTTGTGGGAGAGGTCGGATTGCATCGAAGATGCGATCCGGGTGAGGGGTTAAGGCCTAACGATAGACCGGGACCCCTCACCCCAGCCCTCTCCCACAAGGGGAGAGGGAGCGCACTGCCGTTGCGGCGATATCGACCATTCGATTGTTTGGATCGAACTCCCATGCAGATTGTTGATTCGAATTTCAAAGAACTGAAGATGCACGCCAGCCTTCCCGCGGCGCGGATCGCGCCCGGGTTGCAGGAAGCGTTGGCCCAAAAAACCCAAGAGGGGAGAGAGGGCGCAGGGAATGCCGGGTGCGCGGCTGCACCCGCAGCCCCGTGTGCAAAAGTAGAAAGCACACGAGTTAGTCGCCACAGGTGAACCGGAGCGCGCCGGCATTCCCTGCGCAATGGTTTTAACGGCTTATTCCGGGCTCTCCCCGGCGACCGGGCTTTGTTGTCGCCGTCATCGGTGTGATGCGAAGCATCATCGCCGATTTGATGCCAGCGTCGGGGCATCAGGACCACACGGCTTCACCGTCCGCGCCCGCGTGCTCGTCTCACACGCTGCCGCGTCCACCGCATCCCGCCGCAACGTCCGTGACGACGCGTACGCCCCTCTCATCGAGGCGGGACGGCGCGGCAGGTGCCGGTGATTTGGCTTAGACGTCAAGCGGGGCGGGCGCGGCTGGAACAGGGCAGGTTTGGTTGAATCGCCTTGTCCGCATGCTCCGTTGACCTCTCCCCGTCGGGGAGAGGTCGGATTGCGAAGCAATCCGGGTGAGGGGGCACACCTCTAACGATAGACCGTAACCCCTCACCCGGTTCGCATCTGACGATGCAAGCCGACCTCTCCCATGGGAGAGGTGAAAGCGCTGCTACTGTCTGACGTAGCCGAGCCCGAGGGACAGGCTGACATTCGGCGCCGCCTGGAATTCGACGCCGCCATGCGCGCTATAGCCGGTCGGTGTGTTGGACGTGGAGTCGAACGGAGAGAAAGGGTTGCCGATGCCGGGGTTGAATTTCAGGGTGTCGACACCGCCATAGACCCGGAACGGCGAGCCGCCCGTCTCGTCCTGGAAGTTGTAGCCGAACTGTACGCCCTGGTAGGTGAGCGAGCCGATATTGCCGAACGCGCCACCCTGGCTGAAGCCGTTCACGCCGAGACCCATGGCGCCGCCTTCGCTGCCGACAAACCAGCCGTTCGCAAAATTGGTGCGCGAATAGGAAAAGCCGTCGCCTCCGGCACTGAAGTCAAGGCTCGGAAAGTTGCCGTAGCTGTTCAGGCTCTGGACGCCGGCCGGATTGCCGCCGAAGCCGAAGGGGCCGCCCGGGATCCAGTAGCTCAAAGGGGCGACCTGGGCGTGGGCCGCTTGCCCGCCCAGGCAGAGCGCCACCAATCCGAATATGAAACCTGATCTGCCCGGGAACATGGACATCCGCGCCACTGTCAACTGTCCGGAAATTATACCCTGCAGAGATCAGGAATGCCAGTGCGGCGCGGATTGCAGCCGCCGCGTGCCCAACGTCAGTGACCATCGTGATGTGGCCCCCTTCGGGGCATGGATTGACGGGAGTCCTAAAGCTGATTTTAGCAACGCGAGCAGCAAAATATTTTCAGGACAGTGCCTGACAAGAATTCACTGATTTACCCGTCGGGCCGATCAGTTCGCCCGCTTGTTCACAATCCAGATTGTCGCCAATCAGCGGAAATCTCAAACTGATTTCGAAGTCGCTAGTTCGATCCTGAGAGTATTGATCTCTGTCCAAAAAGCTCGCAGATCAGCTGACGGCAAAGGCAAAATGAAGGCGCACTTGTTGCCGAGTCCATTAAACGAAGTTCCCACGGAATAGGCATTCTGTGAATCCTTTATCCAAACGCGATCGTGGATATCGTCGGTCTTGTAGGACTTCACCCTTATATTCCTTCGTTTGAACAATTGATTTAGCCCATTCGCCACCGCCGGGGTTCGTTTTCGCTTACCTGAGAATATCTCCAGGCTCTTTAGCGTTGTCGGCAATACGCTATCAACAGCATCAACATAGTCGTCGGAGGATCGCGTTCCGCTCAAAAAGAGGAAGTACGGATCGCAAATGATAAGATGAGGAGTGCCCGCCAAACAGGCGCCTAGATTAACAAGAGCGTCCGCTCGTGCCGTCGGGCCTATCCCAGTGATGAGCTCGACAACGTTCTCACCCTCTGCTCCTGCAAAGCGGCATCGACCGTACTCATGCCGACCTAGAAGCTGATCAACCTTATCTTCGATTTTTGAGAGGATGCGCACCAGCTCACGATCGAAAAATAATGGAATAGTTTCGATCTCGAGATCAAAATCCAACCCTTCAGCCTCCATCCTGAGGACGAGTTCCTGTAGAACCTCCAAGATCTGTCTGCGTGATGGCATGGTGTATCCCCCAATCGCTGCCGCCTGCGTCTACAAACCCCGGGCTGTTGTTGATGACCCTGCGCCCGATCGGCAAGTTGGTAGGTTGCTACCGCAAACGTCGCGCGGACGATTGTTGAAACCGTTGTGAATCGAACTGACGGATCAATAAGGACTAGCCAGCACTATGGGGCGAATGATGCAGACTTCGTAAATGATAAGATAACCTCGCGCCGCATTCGTCCACCCAAAGCTTCGGGCGCATTCTGTAGCGTGGGCGGTGGCAGATAACGGCGGTTAGCTGGAAGTTGGCGCGCGCGTCGGCTTTCGGTCTTCAACCCACATAGCTCCGCGACCGCCGACACAATCTTGGCATTCGGAATAAACGTGCCACGAACCGTATTCTCGCCCACTACATAGACGGCTTTACCGCCAGGGGCGAGCACTCGAGCAGCTTCGTGAACCGCGCAGCGCATATCCTCGATGTAATGAGCCAGGACTCCTTCATGACGCGAAGAAAGCTTGGGAGTGAGTTTTAGGTCGGCAATAATTTTCTTAATTACCTCATTTTCATTGGCGTCTTGATCTCCACTTTCAGTTCCGACGCTCTCTGTTCTGATGCCGCTCAATTCTGCGATCGAGTAGCCCATCCATACCAGCGAGAATTTGCTACATCGTATGTAGTCGATTGCATTCAGGTATGGAGGTGATGTCAAAACAAGGTCGATCGTGCCGCTAGCGATGGAAAGGTTTCGGGCGTCACCTAGCGACACTGTGGCGGCTGGCCCTTGATCGGGTTGGTCGCTGAGGATGCAATTCTTGAGCACGTGGTGAACAGCGGCAAGAAATTTATTGAATGGCTTGACGGGCGCGCGATGAAATACTTTGTGTGGCCGACTATGTGATAGGTCCATCGCCAAAGACGCGCCGGATTGCTTAGTTATAATGAGGCGCGAAAAAGCACACCAGAGTGCGTCTCGAACGCGATCATCTCTAACGCTATGTATCGCTTCCGCGAGCGACGCTAATTGACGTCTTGCATATTCATCAAACCAATAACGAACGAACTTTCGCGTTTCAAAATCCGCGTGGCGCGGGTACGATTCACTTGCGCGACGAAGAGAAAAATCATCCTTTGCTCGCTTGAGCACCTCGGCGGCCTTATGTTCGACTCTGCTAACATGGACCGGGGTTGTCCAAACGCGAGCGAGAAGAACGGCGAGGGGGTCAATGTCGATGCCTACCGCTGTGTGACCGTGGGCGCGCGCGACGGCGAGTACCGTGCCCGATCCCATCATGGGGTCGAGCACGCGAATTGGCTCTGGTTCTGCGGAGATAATATCGAGGGCAATTCCCGGAGCCATTCGGGCTGGGAAAGGATGAACAGGATCGCGTCCGAGCGTTTCGTGGATCGTCTTCTGGTAGCTTTTACTCACGGGTTACCCCGGAGCCGAGAGATACGAATCGTCACTTCAAATTGCAGCATATCGCTCTCGCACTCGCGCCTTTAGAGTTTCTGGAATCACTCCGATCCCTCTTGAGACTTTGTATTGCAGCTCTCCCCTATTCCCGGCGAGGTCATACTGTGCTCTCGGTGGCCGCGTGACGCTAACCCAAGCGTTCTCGCTTTCATGGAAGCTGACGATGGTATGAAGGTCGGCAAATGATAATGTAACGAGGCCGTCCGTCCCACAAACGAACACCACAAACGAATCGGGAAACCTTTGCTCGAGGTCGAGGAGGTCAGCTGCTTGGTCGATCGTGAACGAGAAGCGCCAAGGCGACATTCTTTTCGAGGAATGTTTTACGTAGACGCCAACTCTACCATTCACCACAAACGCATTAATGCGTCCCTCACGCACAAATGGTCGAAAGGAGACCGAATAGTCGGTCTCGACTGCCAATTGCCGAAGCACGACGCCTTGGTAAAACTCATATTCATCGAGCATTTTTTGCGTTCTTCAGAAAGCTAATGTTGCCATCGAACTTGTAGATAACTCGCGCCTTGTTTTGACCATTGAAGAAAATCTTGAAGTGATGCACGGCGTCAGGAAAATCGCGTCGAACTTGCCCGAATAAGCCCTTCGTTCGTTCGATCTTGACCTTGTCGGCGTCTTTCATGTGTTCGATCGTGCTGGATGGGTGGACCGCTATAGAACTGGGGCCATTTGGAAGGATGCGCTGCACATAGCGAATCAGATAGTCGGGTAAAGAGTCGCTCCCGATCTTATGCTGTAATTGCTTGAGGCAAACGAGGGGGTCGTTAGTCTGTTTAATAATCAGTTCGATTTCGGGAGAGTAGTCAAAAATGGGAAACGACATCTCTCCTTTATCAAGCAGTACATTTGCCTTATCGATGCTGCTTGACGCCACCGCCGCGATGCGTTGGTCAGCAAGCCAAACAGGCGATCCCTTCTTGGTTTTAATGGCTTCGAGCGCGAGCTTGTGAAAGACGAAGCAGCGTTGCCAATCGAGATACAGTTGCTCAGGGATTGTTAGTTCAAAGTGCGGGAGGTGCTTCTTGCGCGACCCGAACATGCGTGCCCGCTGGATATACGTGTCTTGCTGTATCTTATGTTTTGAATCTCGTGTGAAGAACATCGAAAGCAAATTGTCGAACGTTACTCCACGGGAGACTATGTTGCCTCCGATGACGAACGTGAACATAGCCGCCGGTGATGTTGCCGATTTGAAGTCGACGTTTTTATCTCGCTCGCTATTCATTATGATAGTTGTTGTCTGATCGCAATTCCGGACAATGTATCCGAGTATCCGACCAGATTGTTCAGCGCCGTAAAGCTTGGCGGCGATTTTATCGAGTTCGTGCGTGTAAGCCTCGAATTTTTTGGAATGAACATCGGACAGCGCGTTCATTACATCGTCAATTGGCTTCTTGTCTGATCTGTGATCAAGCTTCTTGCCACTTGTATGAATTAGCATTGAGAAGTTTTCGTCGGTGCCGGTCGATAAGTTAAGCGCGGCCACTCGGACAAGGAATCGGAAAATGGCTTCACGCAGATACTTCGGACTATCGTCGGAGTCAGGCAAGGTCTGCAGCGAAAAACCAAGTTCGGTATCGAGTGGAAAGAATACGTCTTGCCCGGTGTAGGCATCGTGAGGTGGGAAATTGACCCACTTTTCATTATCGTTATCGAATGTATTGTTGAGATCCAATCGCGCAGGCGTTGCGGTAACTCCAATGTAGATGCCGTCGCGGCTGATCAGCTGCTTTATTAAGGCGTTGATGCGCGTTACATCGCCTTTGTTGATCAGCGCATTCGGTGTAGCGAAATCGGCCTCATCATCGATGATGACCTTTTTCCGTACTCTCTCTAGTTTTTGGTTCAGTTTGGCGAGGTCGCTTGCGTTCTTCTTGCAAAATACAACGTGAAAGCCGGTAGCGAACGAATACTCTGGATCGATAACGTCGGAAAAATTCCGGGCGGCAGGCGACAGATTAGATCGTTGAAATCGATCGAGGTTTTGCTGAAGTAACTGCACGCTATCATTTAGCAGGTGAATGATAACGTGATGCCCGTCGTCCAGAAGCTTTGCGGTAAGGCAGATCATCATTTCCGTCTTGCCGCTTTGCGGTTCGCCGTAAATGACGAAGGAATTTGTGTCGGCTTGCAAGGTGTCGCACGCACTCGAAACTGCTGCTTCGATGCATGACGTCTGTTTGCCTAGCTTTTTAAGACGGCTAAGCTGAGCTTGGTATCGGTCACGCTGAGCTGCGATTTGCCTCAGTTTGTTGACGTCGATGGCCACAAAGCCCCCTACTCGAATCCCCACGTGTACGATCATAGCGAGCATTAAGTCTGCGGGAAAGCCAGAAGGCGTGTCGCAATGTCATTCAAAAGTCGCGTGAGGGTGGTCGTTTGGTCGAGACGAGCGGGCTGACATTCCGCTCCCCAACGCGTCGCCGCGCTTCACCGGATACCGCACGGCCTTGATCGACACGTTACACGCCGGACCGCGCCCGGCCCGGCATTGCCGAAGCGCCAAAACCCTGCAATCAATGTCCCCCAATCAAAACAAGAAGTTAGGGGAGGCATCATGAAGACCATCGTGGCTGCGCCATTCACATTGCTCGTCGCGCTCGGCCTCGCCTTGTTCTCGGCGGCTGGTCCGGTCCGCGCGGAAGAGGGCGTGGTGCGGGTCGGCATCATCACCGACATGAGCGGCCAATATGCCGACGGCAATGGCACGGGTTCGGTGGTCGCAGCGCAAATGGCGGCGGAGGAAATCGGCGGCACCGTCGCGGGGCGGCGGATCGAGATCATTTCCGCCGATCACCAGAACAAGTCGGATGTCGCGGTTGCGATCGTGCGCAACTGGATCGACAACAAGGGCGTCGATGTCATCGCCGAAGGCGTCAACTCGGCGGTGGCGCTGGCGATCCAGAATTTGACGCGCGAGCGCAAGAAGCTGTTTTTGATCTCGGGCTCCGGCTCCTCCGATCTCACGGGAAAACAGTGCTCGCCGACCAGCGTGCACTGGACCTACGACACCTACGCCTCCTCGAACGCGACCGCCAAGGCCGTGGTCGCGCGGGGCGGCACGCCGTGGTTCTTCCTCACCGCCGATTATGCCTTCGGCCAGGCCCTGGAGCGCGATGCCAGCAAGGCCGTGGTCGCCGCCGGCGGCAAGGTGCTGGGCGCGGTGCGCCATCCGTTCGACACCGCGGATTTTTCCTCGTTCCTGCTGCAGGCGCAATCGTCAGGCGCCAAGGTGCTGGGACTGGCCAATGCCGGCGGCGATTTCCGCAATGCGGTCGCGCAGGCCGACGAGTTCAACATCCGCCAGAGCATGCAGGTGGTGGCGTTGCAGGTGACGATCACCGACGTGCCGGCGCTCGGCCTCGCGCACGCCCACGACCTGCTGTTCACCGATTCCTTCTACTGGGACCGCACGCCGGAGACGCGCGCGTTCGGCGAGGAATTCTTCAAGCGACATGGCGCGATGCCGAGCGCCTACCAGGCCGGCGTCAACTCGGCGCTGCGGCATTACTTCAAGGCGGTGGCGGCGACCAACTCCGTCGATGCGGAGACCGTGATCGCGCAGATGCGCAAGATGCCGGTGAACGATTTCTTCGCGCAGGGCGGCGTGGTCCGCGAGGACGGCCGCATGGTGCACGACATGTACCTGATGCGGATCAAGAAGCCCGAGGAGTCCAAAAGCAAATGGGATCTCTACGAATATCTCTCGACGGTGGCGGGCAACGATGCGTTCCGGCCGCTCAGCGAGGGCGGATGTCCGTATGTGAAGACGCCGTGAGGGGTGGGGGCTGATCAAATCGAGATCGAGCAGCGACGGAGGTTTGCTCCCTCTCCCACCCCAACTCGGGTTTACGCGAGTTGGGCATTTCATATCGTCGAAGTCGGATATATCCGACTTCGATGGGAGAGGGTTGGGGAGAGGGGTTGCGGTCTCTCGTTAGACCGGCGCCCCCTCACCCGATTTGCACCGGACGACGCGGAGCCTGTCATCGGGCGCGCATTCGCGCGACCCGTTGGCATCGCCGGAAGCAAATCGACCTCTCCCCGTCGGGGAGAGGCGAACTGAGTCTGCTGATGGACCGGTTCAATCAGACGCCATCTCAGACCATCTCACTTAGCAAAACAAAACGGCCGGATTTTTCGATCCGGCCGTTTCAAATTCTCAATTGCCGATTTGCGTCAGTGGAACTCAGCTCGCCTTGGCGACCGGCTCGGCGGCCTTCTTCTTCTCGATCGCGCGCTTGAGGTCGAGCGCGCGGGGCGACAGCACGTCGGCCTTGGCCTTGAGCAGGAAGGCATCGAGGCCGCCATTGTGGTCGACCGACTTGATCGCGTTGGTCGAGACGCGCAGGCGCACGTTGCGGCCGAGCGCGTCGGAAATGAAGGTGACGTTGCACAGGTTCGGCAGGAACCGGCGCTTGGTCTTGATATTCGAGTGGCTCACCTTGTTGCCCACGAGTGGGCCCTTGGCCGTCAGTTCACAACGCCGCGACATCGCAAGAAATCCTCTTCCATCCCCGCATCGCTTCCGGCCTGTCTCAGGTCCGGCGCAGGGGTCCAAATTCACGTTCATCTCGGGAACCGCGGACGTATAGGGGTTGAGCCGCGGGGCGTCAAGGTTTTACGCGGCAATCAGGTCGCGCGAAGGCTTGATTTGCGAGGGGTTCCCGATGCTTAAGCCATCATATAAACGGCGTATTCCCCGCCGAAAACCCTTCGCCGCTCCGGACCCGCGCCCGAGAGCGTGCTTTTGCGGAAATACGCGTTGTTCGCCGGATTTTATTGCTTAGATGATTTATCGATCGCGCGCAGGTGAGGACGGCCCTTTCGTGACCATTTCGAGCATGAATTCGCCCGGGCCGGCCCTGTTTTCGCTGCGGGTGCTGGCGGGTCTATGCGCCGGCGCGCTGCTGCTGGCGGCTCCCCATCCGGCGTCGGCCCAGGGCCATCTGGATGCGCGCTATGAGGCGACGCTTTCGGGCGTTCCCGTCGGCAAGGGCACCTGGACCATCGATGTCGCGGACGATCAGTTTTCCGCCTCCGCCACCGGCGGCACCGCGGGACTGCTAAAAGCCTTCGCCAGCGGTTCCGGCACCAGCGCCGCGCAAGGCCGCGTCGTCAACGGCGCCCTGGTTGGCACCAGCTATAGCGGCACCACCGCGTGGTCGAAAAAATCCGAAGTCATCCACATGACGCTGGTGAACGGCTACATCAAGGATTTTGCGATCGATCCGACGCCGCCGGTCGATCCGGACCGGATTCCCGTCACCGATGCGCAGCGTCACGGCGCGTTCGACCCGATGACCGGCGCGCTGCTGCGCGTGCCCGGCAATGGCGAGATGCTGGTTCCGGATTCCTGCCGCACCGGAGCTGCCGTGTTCGACGGCCGCATGCGTTACGAGCTCAAGCTCGATTTCAAGCGCATGACCACGGTGAAGTCGGAATCCGGCTATCAGGGGCCGGCGATGGTCTGCGCGATCTATTTCACGCCGATCGCGGGCTATATCCCCGACCGCCCGGTGATCAAATATCTCGCCAGCGAGCGGCGGATGGAAGTCACCTTCGTGCCGCTTGCGGGCACCCGCATTTTAGTGCCCTACCGCATGGTGGTGCCGACCCCGCTCGGCACCGCGATGCTGGAGGCAACCCAGTTCATCACCCAGGCGACCCCGCCGCGCGTCGCCAAGACGCAATAAGTAACCGCTGTTTTCCCTCTCCCCTTGTGGGAGAGGGTGGCGCGAATGAGCGCAGCGAAATTCGAGCCGGGTGAGGGGTATGTCCCCGCGGATACAAACCCCTCACCCGTCCTCGATGCTTCGCATCTCGGCCACCCTCTCCCACAAGGGGAGAGGGGAAGTGGCCCCGCAGGCTGAACGTCGACAGAGAGCGCAGAGATCCTCATGAATCCTGTTGACTCTCTGCCACTTCTGATTCGACTCCGGCCGCGCGCCGTTTTTAAGGATTTCGTCAGAAAACCGTCGCTTGTGAGACCGCCACAAACTTGATCTAGTGCGACTCCCAAGTGCCAACGCGAGATGTTGCGGTGAACGAAGCAGGACACAGGGGGGAGTCAGCGATTCGGACGCGGTTCGTTCTAGACTCGTTCCGAAGCTTAAACCGCGACCGCGCCGGCGTCGCAAAGTGAGACAGTTTTTAAGTTAGCGACGACGACGACAAAAACCCCCATAGCGTTTTCGAGCGAAATGGATACCGGTTCGCGCAAGGAAAACGCGTCAAAACAAAAAGGATGAAGCCTCGGCGCTGATCCGGTCATGTCCGAGGCCTCAGGAAAATATGGCTTTCTCCCCTTCCGTGGCAGCGTTCTCCAACGAACGGGCTCCTGGCGCCGGCGTTACCGCGGTGCTCGGGCCGACCAACACCGGCAAGACGCATCTGGCGATCGAGCGGATGCTGGCGCATTCCTCCGGGCTGATCGGCCTGCCGCTGCGGCTGTTGGCGCGCGAGGTCTACAACAAGATCGTCGATCGCGCCGGCGTCGATTCCGTCGCGCTGATCACGGGCGAAGAGAAGATCAAGCCGCCGAAAGCGCGGTTCTGGGTCTCCACTGTCGAAGCCATGCCGCGGGATCTCGACGTCTCGTTTCTCGCGGTCGACGAGGTCCAGATCGCCGCCGATCTGGAACGCGGCCATGTTTTCACCGATCGCATCCTGCACCGGCGCGGCCGCGACGAGACGCTGCTGCTGGGTGCGGCCACCATGCGCCCGATCATCGAGCGGCTGTTGCCGGGCGCGTCGATCGTCACACGGCCGCGGCTGTCGCAGCTTGAATTCGCCGGCGACCGCAAGATCACGCGGCAGCCGCGCCGCACCGCGATCGTGGCCTTCTCGGCCGATGAAGTCTATGCGATCGCCGAGTTGATAAAACGCCAGCATGGCGGCGCCGCCGTGGTGCTGGGCTCGCTCAGCCCACGCACGCGAAACGCGCAAGTGGCGATGTTCCAGTCCGGCGACGTCGATTATCTGGTCGCCACCGACGCGGTCGGCATGGGGCTCAATCTCGACGTCGACCACGTCGCCTTTGCCTCCGACCGCAAATATGACGGCTATCAGTTCCGCCGGCTCAATCCGTCGGAATTCGCGCAGATCGCGGGCCGCGCCGGCCGCGCCACCCGCAACGGCACCTTCGGCACCACCGGCCGTTGCGCGCCGTTCGAGCCGGAACTGGTCAATGCGCTGCAGAACCACACTTTTGAGAGTGTGAAAATGCTGCAATGGCGCAATTCGAAGCTGGATTTTTCCTCGCTCGGCGCCTTGCAGGTCTCATTGGCGCTGTCGCCCGCCCATGAGACGCTGACCCGCGCGCCGATCGCCGAGGATCAGCGCGTGCTCGATCACGCCATCCGCGACGCCGAGGTGCGCGAGATGGCGCATGGCGCCGCCGCCGTGGAACGGCTGTGGGACGCCTGCCAGATTCCGGATTACCGCAAGCTGTCGCCGGCCGCGCATGCCGAACTGGTGGCTACGCTGTACGGGTTCCTGATGAAACGGGGCCGGGTCCCCGACGCCTGGTTCGCGGCCCAGGTCGACCAGGCTGACCGTGTCGACGGCGATATCGACACGCTATCGGGCCGGATCGCGCAGATCCGGACCTGGACCTTCGTGGCCAATCGCCCGGACTGGCTGGCCGATGCCGAGCATTGGCAGGGCGTTACACGCGAGATTGAAAATAAATTGTCCGATGCGCTGCACGAACGGCTTACGGAGCGTTTCGTTGATCGCCGGACCAGTGTATTGATGCGCCGCCTGCGGGAGAACAGCATTTTGAATACGGAAATCGGCAAGACTGGCGAAGTGATTGTCGAAGGCCATGTGATTGGCCGGCTCGATGGATTCACCTTTGCGCCCGATGCGGCGGAAGCCGGTTCCGATGCGAAAGCGTTGCAGGCGACCGCACAAAAGGCCTTGGCCGGCGAAATCGACGCGCGGGCCGAAAAATTGGCCGCAGCGCCCGACGATCAGTTCGTGCTGGCCTCCGACGGTACCCTGCGCTGGACCGGCGATGCCGTCGCCAAGCTGGTGGCGGCCGAGGACGCGCTGCATCCGCGCATCCGCATCATTGCCGACGACCGCCTGAACGGGGCGCCGCGCGAGGCGGTGCAGACCCGGCTCGATCTGTGGCTGAAGACGCATATCGAGAAACTGCTGGGGCCGCTGTTCGAGCTTTCCAAGGCCGAGGACATCACCGGGATCGCACGCGGCATCGCGTTCCAGCTGATCGAGGCGCTCGGCGTGCTGGAGCGTGCCAAGATCCAGGGCGAGATGAAGGATCTCGATCAGCCGTCGCGCGCGAGCTTGCGCAAATACGGCGTGCGGTTCGGCGCCTATCACATCTATTTCCCGGCGCTGCTGAAGCCTGCGGCGCGGGCGCTGGCCTCGCTGCTATGGGCGCAGAAGCAGGACAATGTCGACATGTCGGCGCTGTCGGGGGCGCAGCATCTGGCGAGCAGCGGCCGCACTTCGTTCCCGATCGACAAGACGCTCGACCGTGATGCCTACCGCATCCTCGGCTACAAGCAATGCGGCGAACGCGCCGTGCGCGTCGATATCCTGGAACGTCTCGCCGATCTGATCCGTCCCGCGCTGGCGTGGCGCGAAAGCTCGCCCGGCGAAAAGCCCAATGGCGCGTTCGACGGCCGCGGCTTTGTCGTGACGCAGGCGATGACGTCGCTGACGGGCTCGGCCGGCGAAGACTTTGCCTCGGTCCTGCGCGCGCTCGGCTATCGCATGGAGCGCCGCGCGCCATTGCCGCCGAAACCGGTCGAGGTGGTGGAGACGGTTGCGGCCGGGACGGCCGTCGTCGAGGCAACATCATCCGAGGCAACGGCATCCGAGATAACATCATCTGAAGCAGCGCCATCGGAAGCAGCCGCGCCGTCCGTCGAAGCCACGTCATCTGGGGAAGCTGCGTCGCCCGAAGCCGTGCCCTCCGAGACGGTCGCAGAAGAAGCCGCGCCGCCGTCGGTCGTCGAAGACGCAGCACCTGCCTCATCAGCGTCATTGTTGCCCGACATCGCATTCGCACCCGCTAGCAGTGATCCGGAACCTGCACCGGTTGAGGCATCGCCGGAGGCTGCGGCTCCAATAGAAGCTTCAGCGGAAGCGGAAACGGCCGAGGCGTCGCCGGATCAGGTTGCAGCGGCCGAAGCGCCGGTTGAAGCTGCCGCCGGCGAAGCCGCGACGTCTGACGTTGCAGCTCCTGAGGTCGCAGCGCTGGAAGCAGCCGCGGCCCCCGAATTGATCGAAGTCTGGCGGCCCGGCGGCCGTTCGGAAGAACGCCGGCCGCGTCATGATCGTAACCGTCACCGTCACCAGGGCCGTCCGGAAGGCGCGCAGCCTGCTGCTGCTGCCGCAGGCGAAGCCGCCACCGGCGAGGGCGAGAAGCACCATCGGCGTGGACGTCGCGGCCGCCATCAGGATTTCCGCGTGCCGCCGCGCAGCGATGCGCCGGCTGCCGAAGCTGCGCCGGCCGCGGCTGCGGTCGCCGTGGACGGCGCGCCCGCACCCGCGCGCGAGGACAGGGGTTCCCGGCGCGAACGTTTTGAAGGCAAGGGCAATCGCGACAAAGACGGGCGCAGCGATAAATTTCAAGGTTCGCGCGATAAAGGCCCTCGCGATAAAGCCGGCCATGGCGGACGCGATCGCGATAAAGGCGGACGCGGCGACAAAGGTGGCCGCGACAAGCGCGACAGCGGGCCGGCGCTGCGGCAATATGCGACCAGCTCCAGCCCGCGCGACCGCGATCGTCCGATCGATCCGAATTCGCCGTTTGCCAAGCTGGCCGCGCTTAGGGAGCAGCTCGCGGCCGGCCGCAAGGATTAGCTAACAGCGTTTTCGAGCGAAGCGGGTACCGCTTCGCGTTAAAGAAGACGCGTCAGAGGAAAGCGTCAGCAAGATCCGTTTCGAGATGGTGTTATTTGGAGCGCCAGCGTCTTGATAAATGGTTGTGGCATGCGCGGGTGGTGAAGGCCCGCACCAGCGCCGCCGCGCTGGTCGAGGCGGGTCATGTCCGCATCAATGGCGTGCGCGAGAAGGCGCCGGGTCACGCCGTGAAGCTGGGTGATGTGCTGACGATCGGGCTCGATCACAGCGTGCGCATCCTCAAAGTGGTTGGATTTGCCGAGCGGCGCGGCGATGCGCAGGCCGCGCGCGTACTCTATGATGATTTGCAGGAAGGGCCCCGGTCATGAGGTTTTCGGGCAATTTCTTGCTTTCAGGTCACGTCGGCGTGGCCCAGAACTGACTGAAAACGTTTCGCGAAAGCATTGTGCTTCCCTTGCGGCTGCGGACTTCCTGCGCTAGCAAGCCACTCAAAATTGACCCGTTTCGGAGCCCTGGATGACTTACGTCGTCACTGAAGCCTGCATTAAGTGCAAATATACCGACTGCGTCGAAGTCTGCCCGGTGGACTGCTTTTACGAGGGTGACAACATGCTGGTCATCCATCCGGACGAATGCATCGATTGCGGCGTGTGCGAGCCTGAATGCCCGGCCGATGCCATCAAGCCGGACACCGAGCCGGGTCTTGAGAAGTGGCTCGAGGTGAATACCGAATACGCCAAGAGCTGGCCAAATATCACCCAGAAGAAGGAGTCTCCGGCGGACGCCAAGGATTTCGAGGGTGTCGAAGGCAAGTTTGAGAAATATTTTTCTCCGGCACCGGGTACCGGCGACTAGTTAATGAGTGGTTTGCAGGACACAAAACGGTGAAGCCTTCAGCTTCTCGCCGCCTGATGACTTAACCCTAATCTGGGTTGATCACACGAAAACGGCCCGCGAATCCCCTGCTTGGGCCGTAAATCATTGATTTTCACGGAAAATGTGCTATATTGGGCACAATACAAGCCGAACCCAGCCATGCGTATTTTGTGGCGTCAGAGGTTTTCGTGAAAACATCGAACAGGGGCGTGGCAGTTCCGCGCGCAGGCTGTGTCACAGAAAACGCGTAAAAAGAGTGTTTCCAAGAGTTCCAAAAAAGGCGCTGCGGCCAGCCGTGGTGCAACCAAGAGCCGTGCTCGGGCTACTGTGAACACCCGGACAGCCACCAAGGCCTCGGCTGCAAAGTCCTCAAAAAACAAAAGAAGCTCAATGCCAAACAAGACTGCGAAGACTGCCGGGAAAGCAACCGGTTCGAAGACGACTGCTTCGAAGGTTGCCCCCAAAACTGCTCCGAAGGCATCTGAACCGAAGACCGTTGCCAAGGCTGTGGTCAAGCCGGTTATCGCCGCCAAGCCTGTCGTCGCCAGCAAGCCGGCGGCCGTTGCGCCGCGCGTCGAGGAGCCGAAGAAGGCGCTGACCCAGCGCCAGGGCTTCAAGACCAACGAGTTCGTGGTTTATCCCGCGCATGGCGTTGGCCAGATCCTGGCGATCGAAGAGCAGGAGATCGCCGGCGCGCGGCTTGAGCTGTTCGTGATCAATTTCATGAAGGACAAGATGACGCTGCGGGTGCCGACCGCCAAGATCGCCAATGTCGGTATGCGCAAGCTGTCGGAACCGGTGCTGGTCAAGAAGGCGCTGGAGACCCTGAAGGGCCGCGCGCGCGTCAAGCGCACGATGTGGTCGCGCCGGGCCCAGGAATATGAAGCCAAGATCAATTCGGGAGACATCGTCGCGATCGCCGAAGTGGTGCGCGATCTCTATCGTTCGGAGTCGCAGCCCGAGCAGTCCTACAGCGAACGTCAGCTCTATGAAGCAGCGCTCGATCGTCTGTCGCGTGAGATCGCCGTCGTGCAGCACGTGACGGAAACCGAAGCGGTCAAGGAGATCGAGAGCCAGCTCGCCAAGAGCCCGCGCCGTGGCGCCAAGTCCGAGACCGAAGCCGGTGCGGGCGATGAAGCCGATGCGGATGAAGCCGACGACACCGATGGCGACGGTACCGCCGTCGCGGATGAGGCAGCGTAAGCGCCTCTTACAGATTTGGAATGAAAAGCCCGGTCCATGCGACCGGGCTTTTTGTTTTTTCCGTCGCCCCTGCGAAGGCAGGGGCCCATAACCGCAGGCCTTCGCGGTTATGCTGGGCTCTGGCCCCAGCGTGCGCAACAACAAAGCCCTGTGGTTGTGGATCCCGGCTCGCGCGGAGCCTGTCATCGGGCCGGCCGAAGGCCGGACCCGTTGGCTTGGCCGGGACGACGAGAACCAAAATCTCTCCGCGATGACATCGATATCCCGGGCTCGCTTTGCGCCCCGGGATGACGCGCTTCGCGCGTCAATCCACCACGATCTTCACGCGATCGCGCACCTTGACCTGGGCGTGGGCGTCGAGGCCGTTGAGGACGCGGAAGCGATCGACCGGTCGGTCGACGCCGGCCATGCGGTGCGACAGCGATTCCACGGTATCGCCGGGTTGCACGGTGATGACCTTGATGCGCAGCGGCCGGGCAGCCTGAATCTCATCGAGCGTCAGGCGGCGGAAGGAATTCACGGTTTCGCGCGCGTTGCGGTCGCTCTCGGTGGTCTTCTGCCGGGTCGCGAAAATAAAGCGGTAGACGTCGGTGCCGAAATGCAGCGCATAGACCTTGAACTGCCATTGATCGGTATGCGCGGTCGCGGATGCCGCCGGGAAGCCGTTGATGGTCAGATCCTCGGTCGAGGACTTGTCGACATTCTCCATCCAGCCGGAATTGAGATAGTCGCCGAGGCTCTGCTCCGCCGGAACGCGCACGACGTCGAAGCGCATGGCCTGCGAGCCGCCGTCACGCACGCCGATCACGGCCTGTGCGGTATTGTCGAGCGTGAAGGTGTCGGGCGCGGTGAAGGTGAAGCCGAGCTTGGGATGCAGGAACCGGTGGCCGCGCACGAAGCCTTCGCTCGGATCCTCGCCATAGACGATGTTGTCGATCGCCGCGAGATAGTCTTCGCGGTCGCGCTCGCCGCCGTCGGGTGACGAATACTGCCGCGCGCTGGCCTGCGCGCTCTGCACGCGCTCCGGCGTTGCCGGGTGCGATGACAGAAAATCCTGGGCGCGCGGATCGTCGGAGGAGGGCTTCCCCGCCTTCAATTCGGCATTACGCTCCATCGATGTCAGGAAGCGCGATGCACCATAGGGATCGAAATGGGCGCGCGCCGAGATGCCGACGCCGATGCTATCGGCCTCGAATTCCTGCTGGCGTGAGAAGCTTGCCATCGTCAGCTTGGTCTTGGCGAGCGCCAGCGCGGTCATATCGGGATCGTTGCCCATATCGGTGACGACGCGGGTCACGACCGCGGCCTGGCGCGCCTGGTCTTCGCGGATCGCGGCGTGCTTTGCCAGCACGTGCGCCATCTCGTGCGACAGCACCGATGACAGTTCAGAGGTATCGCACGCCAGCGCGATCAGGCCGCGGGTGACGTAAAGCTGTCCGGTCGGAAGTGCGAACGCATTCACCGCGCCGGAATTGAGGATCGTCACCTTGTAGGCCTGATCAGGACGGTCGGAAGCGGCGACCAGCCGATCGACGGTCTTGCCGATCAGCGCCTCGAGCTTGGGATCGTCATAGGCGCCGCCATAAGACGATAGAATCCGCTCATGCTCGCGCTCGGCGGCGGGGGATTGGGTAACCGTGTGCACGGCGGGCTTGACGGGGCTTGGCGCCGGAGACGCGGTCTGGAGCTTGCCCATCTCGCCGCAGGCGGCAAGTGCAACCGCAGCAACGCACAGCAAAACGGGCGCAGCCCAAAGGCGGCGGCCTGTTCCGCTCCCGCGCAGTCCCGCACACTTTAACACCGTCGTCACTCTTGTTTCAGAAAGCTGGAGGCAGATCGGCCTTCCCGGTCAGCCCCCGCGCTTTGCCCTCGTGTTTGGGCATGATCTTTTCGGAATCATGCCCTAGTTCTCGCCCAGCAATTCAATCTGCCCCACCCGGAGCGCCTCAATTCGCGGTCCGCCACGGGCCTCGACCCAGCCGCGGACACGAATCTTTTTATTTTCGAGGGACTTAAGCGCAATTCCGGCCGCCTCATAGGCCGGTATCATGCGCTTTGGAATAGTCACAGCAAAGTCCCGTGTCCAGTTACGTCCAAAATTAAGATAAGTCGTGGCCCCGGCCTGCCGAACGGACAAAACCTTGCCCTCGACCACGGAGAATCGCCCTGTCCCGGCCAAAATATCGCCCGGACTTTCCGTGTTTTTTATGGCCGCCGGGTCAGCCCAGATCCCCCGCTTGGCCTGTCGGGCGGCCAATTCGGCCGCGGCCAGGGTCGAGGCGCAGTCCTTGTCGGTCACGGTGGCCGCGACCAGCGCGTCGCCCTGGACCAGCAACGCCACCTGCACCGGCGTGTCGGACCCCTCTGGGAATACGAAGGCAGGCTGACGGCCGTACCGGTCGGGCGTGTCGTCTTCTCCGCGAAGCTCCACGTCACGGCCCGCGACGATCGCCGACAGCGCCGAGGTACGGTTGGTCTTGGCGCCTTCGGCCGCGACCGGCTCGATGCCGGCAAGACTGACATCGCGGCCGTCCGCAAGCCGAAGCGTGCGCGCATCGATGACCTCGGTAACACGGCCTTCGCCTTGCGGTTCAAAGGCGCATCCCGCCGCGATCGCGGGTGCAGCCGCGGCCACAAGCAGCAGGCTGCCGATCGCGACGGTCGCGTGGCGAAAGCGTCGAAGTTTGATCGTTGTTGCCGGTAAGAGCATGACGCCATGCTCTCACAATTCATGCATTCCGCTTAGCGGAAAAACATTAGGTGAGCATTGTCGAACGAAAGCCTGCCCCGCATTTGACGCGGGGCGCGCGCGGGTACGGCTCGCCCAGAAACGCGTTAAAACCAGAGAGGGCACGGGCGCGTTTTTTACAGCGGCTTGCCGCTGCGGAACGCTTGCGGCATGATCGCCGCAACAGAATTGAGGCCGCATGCAAGGCGGCCCGTTCGCAGGGAGGCTTTGATGAAGCGTGTATTTTCCGGCGTTGTCGCGTCGATGCTGGCGATCGTCGCGAGCGCGGCGATGGCGCAGGACAAGCCCCCGCTCAAACTCGGCGGCATCCTCGATATGTCCGGTCTTTACGCCGATATCACCGGACCCGGTTCCGAGACGGCGGCCAAAATGGCGGCGGAAGATTTTGGTGGCGAAGTGCTTGGCCGCAAGATCGAAATCATCGCGGCCGATCATCTGAACAAGGCTGATCTCGCGGCCAACATCGCCCGTGACATGTTCGACAATCAGGGCGTCGAGATGATCTACGACGTCGCGGCGTCCGCGACCGCGCTTGCCGCCGCCGAGATCGCGAAAGCGCGCAACAAGATCATCATGTTCTCCGGCCCCGGCTCGATCCGCCTCAGCAATGAAGCCTGCGGTCCCTACACTGTGCATTATGTTTTCGACACCTTCGCGCAGGCCAATGTCACTGGTCTGGCTGCAGTGAAATCCGGCCTCGATACCTGGTTCTTCCTGACCGCCGACTATGCGTTCGGACAGGATCTGGAAAAGGACACCAGCAATGTCGTGCTGAAGTCCGGCGGCAAGGTGCTGGGCAGCGTCAGGCATCCGCTGAATACGTCGGACTTCTCGTCCTATTTGCTGCAGGCGCAGGCGTCGAAGGCCAAGGTGATCGGGCTTGCCAATGCCGGCGGCGACACCATCAACGCCATCAAGCAGGCGTCCGAATTCGGAATCATGAAAGGCGGCCAGAAGCTGTCGCCGCTGCTCGCCTTCGTGACCGATATCGACGGCGTCGGTCTTGAAACCGCGCAAGGCCTGCTGCTGGCCGAGGCCTTCTATTGGGACCTCAATGACGACACCCGCGCGTTCTCCAAGCGCTTCATGGAGCGCATGAAGCGTCCGCCGACCTCGGCGCAGGCGGGTGTCTATTCATCGGTCCTGCATTACCTGCAAGCCGTAAAGGCCGCGGGAACCACCGATCCGGCCGCCGTCATGAAGATCATGAAGGACACCCCGATCAACGACATGTTCGCCAAGAACGGCCGGATTCGCGAGGACGGCCGCATGGTGCATGACATGTACCTGTTCGAGGTCAAGAAACCGTCGGAATCCAAGGGGCGCTGGGACGATTACAAGCTGCTGGCAACGGTCCCCGGCAACGAGGCGTTCCAGTCGCTCGAATTGTCGCGCTGCCCGCTGGTGAAGAAGTGACCGCAGGTCATTCCGGGGCGCGCGGTAGCGCGAACCCGGAATCTCGAGATTCCCTGATGTGCAATTGCACATCTGAGGTCTGGTGCTAACGCACCATCCCGGAATGACGGGACCGGAATTTTGGAATCCATCGCAACCAATAACAACGAAAGCGAAAACGCATGAATGACATGGTCCTCCAGAAGCTCGATCAGGGCTTGCTCACCATCACCATGAACCGTCCCGACCGGCGCAACGCGCTCAATCCGGACATGACCAAGGGATTGGTCGAGGCGGCGCGCCGTGCGACCGAAGATCACGAGGTCCGCGCCGTGCTGCTCAAGGGCGCCGGCGGCACGTTCTGCGTCGGCGGCGACGTGAAGTCGATGGCGGAGGGCCGTGCGCCGCTGCCGTTCGAGGCCAAGATGGCCAACCTTCGCCGCGGCATGGAGGTCTCGCGTATTCTCCACGAGATGCCGAAGCCGGTGGTGGCGCAGGTCGACGGCGCCGCCGCGGGCGCCGGCCTCTCCATTGCGCTGGCCTGCGACCTCCGCGTCGCCAGCACGTCGGTCAAGATCACCACGGCGTTTGCCAAGGTCGGATTGTCGGGCGATTATGGTGGCACCTATTTCCTGACCCACCTGCTCGGCAGCGCGAAAGCGCGTGAGCTGTATCTGATGTCGCCGGTGCTGACGGCGCAGGAAGCGCTGGCGCTTGGCATGGTGACGCGCGTCGTTCCCGATGCCGAAGTCGATGCCGCCGCGCATGAGCTTGCGATGTCGCTGGCGCAAGGCCCGTCGGTGACGCTCGGTTACATCAAGCGCAACATCAACAACGCCGAGCATTTGTCGCTGGAAGCCTGTTTCGATGCCGAGGCGATTCATCATTCGCGCGCGGGCGAAACCGCCGACCACAAGGAAGCCGCCAAGGCGTTTGTCGAAAAGCGCAAGCCGGTGTTCCAGGGGCATTGATCGGGGGCGTCAAAATGGCTGGCTATATGCGGCTGCGGCAGATCTGTCTGGTGGCGCCGCATCTCGAGCCTGTCGTCAGCGACATCGCGGCCATCCTAGGCCTCGATGTCTGCTATCGTGACGGCAATGTCGCCAAATATGGCCTGGAGAATGCGCTGCTGCCGGTCGACACCATTCTTCTCGAAGTGGTCGCACCGTTTCAGCCGGGCACCGCGGCGGGGCGCTTCATCGAAAAGAGCGGCGGCCGCGGCGGCTATATGGCGATCTTTTGCTGCGACGATCCGGACCAACGCGGCGAGCATGCCAAGGGGATGGGCGTGCGTGTGGCCAATGTGATCGATCATCCGCCCTATCATGGCGTGCAACTGCATCCGCGTGATTGCCGCGCGGCGTTCATCGAATTCAACCACACCGAGGGCAGCGACGACGTTCTCGGGCCCTATCCGCCGGCCGGGCCGGACTGGCAGAAATCGATCCGCAAGGACGTAACGCGGGCGTTGATCGGCGTCGAGATGCAAAGCCCGGAGCCGCGCGCGCTGGCCGAGCACTGGGGACGGATCATCGGGATACAAGTCAGCAACAATCAAGGCGGCGAGTCCGAACTGAAACTTCCGAACTGCAGCTTCCGCTTCGTCAGCGGTAAAAGCGAGATCATGAGCGGCCTGACGTTTCGGGTCGGCGATGTTGCCGCTGTCGGCAACGCCGCCAGGGCAAAGGGTTGCGCGATGTCAGGCGATTCATTTTTGCTTGGTGGCGTCACCTTCCACCTCGCGGCGTGAGCGTTGCCGGCAGGCCCAAGCCAATTTTTCGATAACAATAACAAAAAGGATATCCGAAATGCCGTCCGCGACTGCGACCGCTAAACCCAAACATCCGCTCGACACGTTCTTCGCGCCCGACAGCATCGCGCTGATCGGCGCGTCGCGCGATCACGAAAAGATTCCGGGCCGGCTGCTGGCGTTCCTGCGCAAGAACGAATTTCCGGGCAAGATCTACCCGATCAATCCCAATTACGGCGATATCGACGGGCTGAAATGCTACAGGTCGATCTCGGAGGTCGGGCAGCCGATCGATCTCGCGATCATCATCATTCCGGCGCGCGGCGTTCTCGGCGCGCTCGAGCAATGCGCCGCTGCCGGCGTCAAGAACGCGGTGATCATCTCGTCGGGTTTTGCCGAAGAGGGCGGTGACAGCGCCGCCATGCAGGACGCCATCGTCGCGCTCGCGAAAAAGACCGGCATGCGGATCTCAGGGCCCAATGCGGAAGGCTTTTACAGCGATGTGCAACGCGTCGCCGCGACGTTCAGCCCGACCGTCGACGTCAAGCCGGGCGTACCGAAGCTGGTTGCGACCAGCCGGCGGATCGGCATTGTCGCGCAAAGCGGCGGCATCGGCTTTGCAATCTCGCACCGCGCCAAGGCTCTCGGGATCGCGCTCAGTTATGTGGTCAGCGCCGGCAACGAGGCCGATCTCGGCGCCGGCGAATTCCTCGACTACATGGTGCAGAATAGCTCGACCGATGTGATCCTGCTGTTCATCGAGGGCATCAGGGACGTCGACAAATTTCTTGCGGCTGCCCGCCGCGCCGCCGAAATCGGCAAGCCGGTCATCGTCACCAAGGTCGGCCGCTCCGGCGCCGGCGAGCGCGCGGCCGCCTCGCACACCGCGAGCATGGCCGGCTGGTCCGCGGCCTATGATGCGGTGTTCGCCAAATACGGCTTCATCATTTCCAACGATCTCGACGAGGCCGTGACCATTGCCGCGGTGCTCACGACCAATCCGCTGCCGAAGGGCGATCGCGTCGCCGTTCTCACGGTGTCGGGGGGCGCGGGTATCTGGGGCGCGGATACGGTCTCGATGCAGGGCCTGCAGGTGCCGGAGCTTTCCGAGCAGATCCAGGCCGGAATCCGCGGGCTGATTCCATCCTATGGCGCCGCGCGCAATCCGATCGACGTCACCGCGCAGGGCGTCAATACCGGCGGCTTGCAGAAGAGCATCGAACTGCTCGACACGTCGGACGAGGTCGACGCCATCCTGGTGGTGCTGTCGATGTCGAGCGAAACACGGATGCCGTTCAAGCAGGCGGAGTTGAAGCCGGTCATCGATGCGCAGAACAAGCCGATCGTGTTTTACTCCTACACGCTGCCGTCCGCCTTCGCGCGCAAGGAACTGGCGGCCTCGGGCGTCGTCGTCCTGTCGGGACTAACGCATGTCGGCGTTGCCATGCGTCAGTCGCTTCAGCGCGCCAGGTTCAAATTAGCGCCGTCTGACACTGTTGCTTCGATTCCGTTTGATATCGCTGCACATCTGCAATCGGCGAAATTGTCGGAGGCCGACAGCAAGTCGCTGCTGCGCGCTGCCGGGATTGTGTTGCCGGACGAAATGCTGGTGACGGAGAGGGAGGCGCTGGACGGCGCAATCTCGCGCATTGGCTTTCCGCTGGTCATGAAGATCCAGTCGCGCGATATCCCGCACAAGAGCGAAGTCGGCGGCGTGCGCGTCAACATCACGACCAAGGGCGATGCCTTCTCGACCTATCAGGCGCTACTGGACAACGCGCGCAAGCATCGGCCCGACGCCGCCATTCAAGGCGTCCTCGTCGGCCCGATGGCCAAGAAAGGCGTCGAGATCATTGTCGGCACCCTGCAGGACGCCACCTTCGGCCCGATGATCATGGTGGGCCTCGGCGGCATCACCACGGAACTGTTCCGCGACGTGATCTATCGGCCCGCGCCGGTCAGCGCGACCGAGGCGTCCGCGATGCTGGCCGAACTTAAGGCCGCGCCGCTGCTCAATGGCTTCAGGGGTGCTGCCAAGACCGATATCCTGGCGCTGTCGCACTTGATCTCACAGGTGTCCGCGCTCGCAGCCGGTGCCCGTGACCGGATTGCCGAAATCGAGCTCAATCCGGTGCTGGTGCATCCGGAAGCGCAGGGCGTCACGATCGTCGATGCGCTGGTGGTGCCGAAGAAGTAGTCGTGATCCCCCTCTCCCCTTGTGGGAGAGGGTGCCTGAGCGAAGCGAAGGCGGGTGAGGGGTTTGTATCCGCGGAGACGGACCCCTCACCCGGCTCGAATTTCGCTGCGCTCATTCTCGCCACCCTCTCCCACAGGGGGAGAGGGGGAAGCTCACCGCCCCTTGAAGTTGGCGACTCGGCGCTCCGCTGTGGCCTTGACGCCTTCCTTGAAGTCTTCGGTGGCGCGCAGCCGTGTCTGCTCGGCGAGCTCATGATTGGTCGCGGCCAGCACGCGATCGGCGAGGCCGGCGCGCATGGTGGCGCGGGTCGAGAGCAGGCCGAGCGGCGAGCATTCGGCGATCTCGGATGCAAGCTTCATCGCCGCGGAGCGAACCTGATCCTGCGGCACGCATTCGTTGGCGAGGCCCATGCGATAGGCTTCCTCGCCGGTGACGCGGCGGCTGGTGTAGAAAATCAGCTCCGCATTGTTCTTGCCGACCAGTTCGGGAAGCGTCGCCGTCAGCCCAAAACCTGGATGAAACCCGAGCTTGGTGAAATTGGCGGCGAAGCGCGCCTCGGGGCAGGTGACGCGGAAATCAGCCGATACCGCAAGGCCCAGCCCGCCGCCGATGGCGGCGCCGTGGACGGCGGCGACGATCGGCTTCTTGTTGCGGAAGATCCGCACGGCGTGGAGATAGAGATTGTCGATGCGGCCGAGGCTGTCGGCGGGATCGCCTCTGGCGATGCGCGCCTCCTGCTCCTGCCGGGCCGGATCGTTGAAATTGGCGCCGGCGCAGAACGCTTTGCCTTGCGCAGCGAGAACCGACGAGCGGATCTCGATATCCTTGTCGAATTCCTCCAGCGCGTCGGCGATCTGGTTGATCAGCGAGATGTCGAAGAAGTTCAGCGGCGGCCGCTGGATTTCGATGAGGCCGACGTGGCCGATTTTCTCGACGCCGATATCCGTAAACTTGCTCATGGGGTTTCCTTATTTGAATTGGGTTGGCGCGAGGGCTGAACCGTGCGCCTAGCGCAAACCGAGCCCGCGCGCGATGATGCCACGCAGCACCTCGGTGGTGCCACCTTGAATCGTGAGTTTGGGCGCCGTCTTGATCGCGAATGAAAGCTGGTTTTCCAGCGTCTCGCGATTGGTCGCCTCGGCATCGACGAAGGCGGCGAGATCGCGAACCCGGTGCGGTAATTGCTGCTCCCAGACCGTGCCGATGTCCTTGACGATGGAGGCTTCAACCACCGGCTCCTTGCCGGCCTGCAGCATGCCCGCCACCGAAACCGACATCCGCCGCATGGTGTGCAACTGCGCCACCAGCCGTCCGATGCCTTCGGCGCTGCGGGTATCCGGCTTCGGTCCGACCGCGCGAACCAGTTCGGTCAGCACGTAATAGGTTTCCAGGAACCGTTCCGGGCCACTGCGTTCATAGGCGAGTTCGCTGGTCGCCTGCTTCCAGGCGCCGTCGATTTCGCCCAGCACATGATCGTCGGGCATGAAGGCGTCGGTGAAGACCACTTCATTGAACTCGAACTGGCCGGTGATCTGGCCGATCGGGTTGACCTTGATGCCCGGGGTCTTCATGTCGACCAGGAACTGGGTCAGGCCGTGGCGGCGATTTTCCTTGGTGGATGGCGAGGTACGGAAGATCGCGATCATGTAGTCGGCGATATGCGCCGAGGAAGTCCAGATCTTGGTGCCGTTGATCAGCCAGCCGCCATCGGTCTTGGTCGCCTTGGTTTTCGCGGCGAACAGGTCGGAACCGGAATTGGGCTCGCTCATGCCGATCGCGAAGCAGACCTCGCCGCGGCAGATGCGCGGCAGGATGTCCATCTTGATGTGCTCGGGGGCGTATTTCAGCAGCACCGGGCCGCTCTGCCGGTCGGCGACGAAAAAACGCCGCGTCGGCGCGTTGGCGACGCGCATTTCCTCGGTCACCACATAGCGTTCGAGGAAGCTGCGCTCATGACCGCCATATTTCTTCGGCCAGGTCATGCCGAGCCAGCCGCGCTCGCCGACCCGGCGGGAGAACTCCGGCGCGTCGGTATCTTCGCGATTGGGCTTGTGCGGATCAAAAGTGCCGGCGGCGATCTCGTCGGCGAGGAAGGCGCGTACTTCCTTGCGTAAGCGTTCGCACTCGGGCGGCAGGCGGATCGGATCGAAACGGAGAGCTGCGGTCATTTTAAAATCTCGACTTTCTCAAAGTATCAGCGCGAGGCGACCAGCGGCCACAGCTCGTCGGCGCCGCGCGCGGCGACCAGTTTGCCGAGCTCGACCGCCCAGTAGCTCTCGGAGCCGAAATCATCGCGCCATGCCAGCGCCCGCAGCGAATAGCGATGCAGGATGTGCTCGATCGTAAAGCCGATCGCGCCGTGGACCTGATGGGCGATCGCGCTGCCTTTTTCGGCGGCCTCCGAACACCGGATCTTGGCCGAAACCGCCTCGAGAAACACCTCGTCGTCGAACGAGGTCGCGTTGGCGAGCGCATCCGCGGCCGAGGTCGCGGCCGCGAGCGCTGCCGCCGACTCGCCGGCAAGCCGCGCCAGATTGTGCTGCACCGCCTGGAATTTCGAGATCTTCTTTTCGAACGCGACGCGCTCGTTGGAGTAGCGCACGCTGATGTCGAGCATCGATTCCAGCGCGCCGGCAATCTGCAGGCTTCGCGCCACGCCGCCCATCAGCATCAGCGTGCTCTGGTCGAAGCCCTTTGGCGTGGGCTTGATGACGATCGGCGAAACCTTGTCGAACGTCACGGTGTCGCTGTTATCGCCACCAAGATTGAGGCCGGCCTCGATCCGGCATGCGGCCGCATCGACCAGCGCGATCGATGAACCGCCGGTGCCCGTTGCCAGCACGGCAATGTGCTTGGCGGCTTTCGCGAACGGCACGCCGCGGGCGCGGCCGGACAATGTGCCGTCGGCATTGAGCGTGATGCGATCTTTCGGGCTGGCGGGCGCAACCGTCATCGCGCCGTCGGGCGAGGCGATCTTGGTTTGCGCCAACAGCCATCCGGCCAGCATGGTCTCGGCGAGCGGCACGGCGACGGCGAAACGGCCGGCCGCGCTCAACACGCTAAAGCCCTCGGCCATGCTGGCGCCCGAGCCGCCGCAATCTTCCGGGACCCATGACAGCGGCAATCCGGCCTCGGTCAGCGCCCGCCATAGCGGCTCTTTCCACGCGCCTTTCTTGTCGTGATTGATGGTTTGCGCATCGGCGAGATCAGCGAATATCTTTTCCGCGGTCTCGGCGACAATGTTCTCACTCTCCGCCACAGCGTTCCTCGTTTTCAATCTGCTGCATCCTGCCCGGCGGTTGCGCCAAGCACCGGATGCGGCCGTTTCTTGCGCCGCATGATGAGGAAAAGCCACCACCATGACAAGCATTGATGTCCGCAGGGCAGCCTGCGAAGCCGGCATAAGTCTCGGTGGCAACAGCATTAATTCCGCGCAACGGAGTTTGACGGATTTGCGGGCAATCCCCCGCACGATATGGTAGACCGCGCATCGCACGCGAGCGGGATGCTCAAGATCAGATAAAGGAAATGCGGATGTCGAAGGAAGGTTTGTGCGCGATCATTACAGGTTCGGCGTCCGGCCTGGGGGCTGCGACCGCAGCCATGCTGGCCAAGGACGGCGCGCGCATCGTGGTCAATTATTCCTCCAGCCAGAAGGAAGCCGAACAGACCGCCGATCTCTGCCGCACCGCTGGCGGCGAGGTAGTCGTCGTGCAGGGCGATGTGTCCCGTGACGAGGATTGCAAGAAGATCGTCGCGGCGGCAGCGGCCTGGGGCCGCGTCGATACGCTGATCAACAATGCGGGCATCACCAAGCACATGGCGCATGAAAACCTCGACGGTCTGTCGGCGGAGGATTTTCAGCGGCTGTTCGGCGTCAACACCATCGGTCCGTTCCAGATGGTGCGGGCGGCGAGGTCTTTGCTGGAAGCGGGCGCCAAGGCGTCCGGCCGCGCATCCGCTGTCGTAAACGTGTCGTCGGTCGCCGGCATCAGCGGCATCGGTTCGTCGATCGCCTATGCCGCGAGCAAAGGCGCGCTCAACACCATCACCTATTCGCTGGCGCGGGCGCTGGCGCCCCTGATCCGCGTCAATACCGTTTGTCCCGGTTATATCGATACGCCGTGGTTCACCAAAGGCCGCGGCGTCGAGGGCGCGGCCAAGGTTCGCGACTCCGTGGTCGCGAAGGTGCCGCTCAAGCGCGCCTCAACGGCGGAAGACGTCGCGGGGCTGGTGTACTTCCTCGCCACGCCGCAATCGAGCAACATGACCGGCGAGATCGTCCGCATGGACGCCGGCGCGCATTTGATTACGTAAGATCCTTGGTTTTTTGTGTGTCATGGCCGGGCTCGTCCCGGCCATCTACGTCTTTCCTGCTGCCATACCGTCAAGACATGACGTCAAGACATGGATGCCCGGGATCGCAGACAAATTTACGCCGTCTGCTCAAGACGGACTGCTATGCCCGGGCATGACGATTGAGGTGTTCGCAACCGCTCTTACTTATTACCCGGATCGGAAATCACGTGGCTCGCCACCAGCCTGTTCCAGATGAACAGCACGATCAGCGCGCCGATTGTCGCGGTGATGAAGCCGGCGCCCTGGTTCGGCCCGTAATGGCCGATGGCCTGGCCAATGAAAGTCGCGAGAAACGCACCGACAATGCCGAGCACCGTGGTCAGGATGAAGCCGCTCGGATTGTTCGGGCCCGGCGAGACCAACCGGGCGATAATTCCCGCGACAAAGCCGACGATGATGATCCAGAGAATGCCGCTCATGGCTGTCGTCCTTTGCTGAATAGGCAGGGTCTAAACTAAGAAAGGCCGATCATACCGCTATCAAATCCGGCCCGATAGCTCGCTTTCGGTCGGCAATCGTCCGTCCGGCGTCAAATGGTTGACCACGTCCGGCAAATGCTGGCTGAGGCCCGAGAGCAGTTCGTCGCGCGACAGGCCGCTTTGCGACATCAGGCTGCTGATCTGGTCGGCACCGAGCGCGTTGGCGAGATCGCCGGGCGCAATCTGCTTGTTGGGGCCCGGGCTTACCCAGGAATTGGCGGTTTCGCCGTGGCCGCTTTGCTGGAGTTGCTTGAGCAGGTCGCCGAGGCCGCCGCTGATCACGCTTCCCGCGGCACCGCCGGCGAGCAGACCACCTAGTCCGCCGGGAATCAGACCACCAAGACCGCCCATTCCGCCACCGCTGTTCGCGCTATTGCCCGGTGCGGGGGCGGGCGCCGGAGTTGCACCGGGCTGGCCGCCGGTGAGGTGTTTGACGGCCTTCCAGGCCAACAGGCCAAGGATCGCCATGGTCATCGGCGACATTCCCCCGCCGGATTGGGCGCTCGGATTGCTCGGGCCGCGCGGACCGTTCTGCATGCCATTGAGTACGTCGAGTAAACCCATGGTTCTCTCCTGCCGTTTGCCTGCGCCCCGAGCCAAAAACATAACGGCGCGACATGACGGTTACAAGGCACGACCCACGGCGCGGGGCCGCCTTTGAGCGGCATCGTCCGGCAAAGTCTGCTATCGAAATTGCAGCGTAATTGATGGAATTCGAAAATGATCCCGGACAGACCGATCGCGGTGGCCGGCGCCGGCAGCATCGGCTGCTTTGTCGGCGGCATGCTGACGGCTGCCGGCCGCAACGTTGCGCTGCTGGCGCGTCCGCGCGTGATCGGTGAAATCGAAAGCCATGGGCTGCGGCTGACCAGCTTCGGCGGATTCGATCAAACGATCGCATCGAGCCGGCTTGCTTTGTCGGAAGATCCTTCGATTCTGGGCAATGCCGGCGTCGTGCTGGTGACAGTTAAAAGCGCCGATACCGCTGAAATCGCCGATATCATCGCAGAGCATGCGCCGGCGGACGCCGTCATCGTCAGCCTGCAGAACGGCGTCGGCAATACCGCCGCGCTGCGCCAGCGCTTGCCGGGGCGGCGCGTGCTCGCCGGAATGGTCCCGTTCAATGTGATCGCGCCCGGCGAGGGAAGATTTCATCGTGCCACTTCCGGCGACATCGTCATCGAGCAGGACGACGCAAGGACGGCGGCTGGGCTTGCTGCGCCGGGCCTTGCGATGCGCGCCACGGACAACATCGCCGGCGTTCAATGGGGCAAGCTGCTGGTCAATCTCAACAACGCACTCAATGCACTTGCCGGGCTGCCGCTGCGTCAGCAGCTTGCGCAGCGATCGTGGCGCAGGCTGTTTGCGGACCAGATGACGGAAGGGCTGGCTGCGATCAGGGCGGATGGCATCAGGCCGGTGTCGCCGACGCCGATTCCGCCGAGCTGGACGCCTTCCTTGCTGCGGCTGCCCGATGTGGTCTTTGAAACGCTGCTGGGGCGGACGATGAAGATCGATCCCGAGGCGCGCTCGTCGATGTGGGAAGATCTGCAGCGCCGCCGCCGTACCGAAATCGATTATCTGCAGGGCGTCATCGCCGAGATCGCCGACCGGCACGGCTTGCCGGTGCCGTTGTCGCGCCGCATCGTTGCGCTGATCAAGCGCGCCGAGGCCGAAGGCAAGGGCTCGCCGGGGCTGACGCCGGACCAGATCCGCCCATAGGCGGGGGACGCAAAGATAGCCCAAGGTGCGCGCTGCCTTGAAATGGTGATGATCGCAGGTGAGTTTCGATCGGATCGAATGCCTCCGCGCCGGCGGGAATGAGCCGGCATGATTGAGCCGGAACGAATGACATGAAACGATTTTGCGCAACCTCTGCCGTTGTGGTCGCTGTGATGGTTGGGCTCTCGGCTTTTTTGGCGCCGGCGAGCGCTGCGCCGCCGACGGTGACGCCATCGCCCGGATATGACGCGAGATTGCAGGAGCAGCGTGCCGCGCAAGCGAATCCCGAGCCGGCCCTATCCGTGGCTACGCCGGTTTCCCGGCACCGCATCAAGCGCGCTCATCGCAGCACGCGCTGACTCCGCTGCGGTGCCATTCCGTGCCGATCCAATTTTGTTGGCGTTCTCCTGCAGCCTTAAAGCTGCACTGTGACCGCCAAGGCGATCACGGAATGACGCAATAAACGTTCAGCCGCGTTGTTTGGCTTTGCTCGCGGAAGAACCAAACAGCGCCTTTTTCAGATCGTTGATGCTTTCCGAAAGTCGCGGCCATTCGCAGGAGAATGAATGCTCCGCGCAACCGGCGGCCTTGGCGCGCGTCTTCAAATTGGCGGCGGCAGCCTGCGGCTTGTTGGGCGCCTGCACCGGCAACGGAACTTTTTCGGTCTCGCTCTTCAGGTTGGCCTGCTGCAATTGCTGCTGCTTGGCCGCAAATGCGGCTGCGATGCTGTCGCGCCGCTGCTGGTCCAGAAACTCGGTATATTGCTGGTCGATGTGCTTCTGTTCTTCCGGCGTCGGATTTGGACCGGCGATGTCGAAGCTGCGGTTCTGCATGAAATCGTAATAGGTGTAGCCGCCGCCCGGTTTGCGGCGTCCGGCGAATTTCGCGTTGCATGCGGTAAGCGCCGCCGTCTTTTGCTCCTTGGTCGCCGCCTTCTCGGCCGCGTCGGCGCATTCCTCGAAATCGGCGGGGGTATGAGACCACCACTGGGCATGCGCGCGCGAAGGCTGCAAGACGATGCAGCCGGCGACCGAGACGAGCAGCAGCATGGACGGACGTGACGCAATCACTGACGATTTCCTACTAACGATTTTCCCAGGGTGATCTCGAAGCAATCTCGAAGGCGATTTCGGAGCCAGCTTCGTCAGACATAATTTTCGCGGATTGTCGCCATTATCCGCTGATTTGTCACCCGGGACTCGGCGTTTTTCCCCGGCGTGGGATAAGAATTTTTTTCCCTTTTGTGTGCCGGTTGAGCAACATCTGTATGCGACCGTGATGCTGTCCCATTTTGGCAATGCGTACTGTTGTACCTCGTGCGCGCAGCGCGAGTCCAAAATATGTGCAACCCGCCTATCAGGGCGCCGCTTTTTTATTCCCGGTGAGAAGAAGGCCCGGCTCAACTGTATGTCACATCTGCTCAGTCAAATTCCCTATCGGGAGATCACGCACGATTCCGTCGTCTTGCCGGAGCGCGTCCATCATCCCGGATACCGCCGCGATTCGATTCCGGCCGAGATGTTGGTTCCCGCAACCCATTGATCGGGGCGCGGTCCCGTTCAAGAAAACGCGTCAAATAAAACGGGAGCCTTTGGTTCTGAATCAGATCAGAACCAAAGGCGCTAGCCGACGCGCATACGCGGCAGATTGGCGGCGGTTGCGCCGAGCGCGGCTCGCCTGTCGACCACAGCGTTGTGAAACTGGTCGAGCACGAGGCTGTAGGCGGCGAGGTCGCCTTGCTCGATCGCGCCGTCGTCGTAACATTCGAGCGTCTCACGGACGAATTCGTCGGCCTCACATTGCAAGGCGTCCAGTTCTTCGATGGAGTTGATCTGCCGCACCAGCCCGATCGCGGCGAGCAGCTTTTCGCGATGCAGGATATTGAGCCTGCGTTCGTCACGCTTCACATAATGGCGCAACCAGGCGACGCCGGACCCGAGCACGGAAAAAAGCAAAACAGCGGCCCAGATGTAGTCGCTGTAATTATCCATGAACGTGCGTTCGTTGCCGTCGATGTAAGCCGCGGCTCCCGGGTGCGCCGGCAGCGCCGCGTCCTTGTCGGTATCCGGCTTCTCGATTTTCGCGGCACTTGGCATTTCCTTTGCGAGCGAGGGCCGGGCGGCAAAGAGCTGTCGCGTAAACGTTGCAACCGTGCCGTCGGACAAGGATTTTGGCGCAACGATCAGATGATTGACGGCGACCGTTTCAATCTTGTCGTCGGGTCGTGCCGGCGACGAGCTGAAGGCGCTGCCGGGAATTTCCTCGGATTCGTAGAGCGGATGCCGTGAGGCGATGGCTTCCGATACATCGATCGGCAGAAACACCGGCTCTCCCCTGGCGCGCGTGGTCGCGACAATGGCCTCCGAGGTGACCTTGCTGTCGAGCGGGCCGACCGTCATGAACGCATCGACGGAGGAATCGCGCACCATCTCGGCAACCTGATTGGTGTTGAATTGCGTGATCGCCACTTTTTCAGGGTCGACGCCGGATTCCTTCAAGATGACCCGGAGCAGCGTGACGTTGACCTGCGTTCTGCCGACAACAGCGACACGATGACCCGGGAGATCGTCGATCCCCTTGATCTTCGATTTCGCCTGCTTGCCGGATCCCTTGCGCGACGCTGCCCACAGCACCACGAAATTCTTGCGCAGGATGGCGACGGATTCGGTGCCGTCAGGCATTTCCTCATCGCCGCGCGCGACCGCGAGATCGGCTTTGTGGGCCCGGAGCGCGGCGATGCTGTCCAGCGGGCCGGCGGTGGTGACCAGAGAGAGCCGGATCGAGTTCCCGTCGCGGGCAAAGCTCTGCGCCAGCGCCTGAATGAGGGTCTGGTCGTCGCTGCCAGATGGTCCAACGGCAATGCGCAGGGTGGTTGGCCGCATCACCAGCAGCGCGATGCCGATCGCGGCGGCGAAAACAAGCAATCCGGCGGCCAGGACCAGAAACGGAGAACTTCGGTTTTTCCGGCCACCGCGAGACAGGTCTCCCGCGCCGGTCAAATCGTCTGAAGAGGACATGTTACTGACTAGCTGCTTACTGCCAAGCTGCTGATGACCCAAGCGGACGCTAGGATCACGATAGCACGGTTCCCGACCGCGGTCATACCAGATGCAGCTTCATGGTAACTTGATCAGGGCCGTCTAGGACCGAGAATCGCCTTGAACGCCCGTCATGTGCCGGTCTTGTCGCCTTCACTCCGGGGGCGCCCGGAAGTCCAGCACCAGCCGATACGCTCGGGGCTGCTGATCCCGGTCGAAGCTCGTGGCAGCGTGTTAGATTCCCAGTGGCGGCAGATAGCAAAAAACGTAATCGCCGTGATTGAGGAATATCAATCCATGACCCGTGGGATTGCCTTCGTCCCATTTGATCTTGTTTTTCGGAACGACGATCCTGGTGCCGATGGCGCGGTGAATTCGTCGTAGCGGTGCGTCATCGCGCGGGTCGGTAATGATCGCAACGTAATCACCGTCCGGCGTCGTCTCGAAAGAATCCGCCCAATAGGCGTCGGCTTCGCCGCAACAGGATGCCACGGGGTTGTCCGGTTGTTTTAAATCCTGATACCATTTTTTCAGTTCGGCATTGGCGGGATCGTCCCACTGGCCGAGATCACGCGCATGCATCGCCGTGCTGATGAACAGCGCGATGACAACGCCCAGAGCAAATCTCGCGACAGCGTTGGGAGCCATGTGTGCGACCAAGTGACGCGCAAGAATTGACGCCGGGTCGGCGTCAAAAGTGAGGCGTCGGTTGCGCCCTCCAGAGCGCAAGTTAACGGTTGTGGGGGCTGGGGCGTTCCTGCGCGAAGACCGCGCCGACGGCTGTCCTAAATTATCCCGATCAAACCGAAGGCCGACCTTCGAACCGTCGGCTCGAAGCCGGGTGGAAGTTGCAACGTCCGGCCCAAGTCGGTCTGTCCGAGCCGGTGTGTCCGAGCCGGTTTGTCCGTGTTGGTTTGTCCGTTGTGACGCCGCGATGATCGGGACGGGCTCCGCTTCCCGATGCTGCATGTGCCTTATTGAAACGCCGCCAAGGGCAAGCGAAACATAAAAGCTTTTGCGCTCGCTTGTGGTACGGTAACGTCCGAATGCATCTTCGCGTGCCTACCTTACGTGCCACATTTAACGCGTGAGCCATAGGTTTGTCATGGCAAGTATTGCAGAGTGGCTGGTATCGATCGGCCTGGGAGAATACGCTCAGCGCTTTGCCGAGAACGCCATTGATCTCCCGGTCGTCCGCGATCTCACGGAGCAGGATCTCAAGGATCTCGGCGTCCTGCTTGGCCATCGGCGCAAGATGCTGCGCGCGATCGCAGAACTAAATACGGGCTCTCACTCAACTCCTCAAGCCACGGTCAACTCGGTATCGCGCGATAGCGCCGAACGGCGTCAGCTGACGGTGATGTTTTGCGATCTGGTGGGCTCGTCAGCCCTTTCGGCGCGCCTTGATCCGGAAGATTTGCGCACGGTCATCGGCGCCTATCACACCTGTATCGCCGAGGTGATCGCCCGCAGCGAGGGCGTCATCGCGCGCTACATGGGAGACGGCGTGCTTGCCTATTTCGGTTATCCTCAGGCCCACGAGGATGATGCGGAGCTGGCGACGCGCGCGGGACTGGCGCTGGTCGACGCCGTGGCGAATCTCCATACCGATACTGGAGCCGCGCTACAGGTTCGCATTGGCATCGCTACCGGCATGGTGGTGGTGGGCGATTTGACCGGCGAGGGCGCGGCCAGGGAGCAGGCCGTCATTGGTGAGACGCCGAATTTGGCGGCGCGCCTGCAGACGTTCGCCAAGCCCGGTACGGTGCTGATCTCCGAGAGTACCCACCGCCTCACCGATGGGCATTTCGAATACCGTAATCTTGGCCCCGTCGCGCTCAAGGGATGGGCGGAGCCGATACCGGCCTGGCAAGTGATCGGTGCAAGCGGCGTGGAAAGCCGCTTCGAGGCGCAGCACAACAAGACCCGATTGACGCCGCTGATCGGGCGTGAAGAAGAGATCGAGCTGCTGCTGCGCCGCTGGCGGCATTGCACGCAAGGTGAAGGCTGCGTCGTGGTGCTGACCGGAGAGCCGGGCATCGGCAAGTCGCACATTGCGCTGGCGCTTCAGGAGCGGCTCCAGGCCGAGCCCCACATCGCAGTGCGCCATTTCTGCTCGGCGCACCACACCAACAGCGCGTTGTTTCCATTCATCCGCCAGCTTGAACGGGCTGCCCGGTTCGAGCGAAGCGACTCGCCGGCGGAGAAGTTCGCCAAGCTCGAGGCCGTGCTGACGCAGTCCGACGCCGACCCGAACCAGGTGGTGCCGCCTCTGGCCGGCCTGCTGTCGCTGCCAATCAGTGATCGCTACCGCGTGCCCGAGCTCAATCCGCAGAAGCGCAAGGACATGACATTGGCGGCGCTCCTGGCTCAGCTCACTGGCCTGGCGGCGCGGCAACCTGTGTTCGTCCTCTTTGAGGATATCCATTGGGCCGATCCGACCTCGCTGGAGCTGCTCACGGTTACACTGGAGCGGTTGTCGCGGCTTAGGGTGCTGCTGCTCATCACCGCCAGGCCGGAGTTCACGCAGCCCTGGCCGGGCCATGCGCATGTGACGACGGTCTCGCTCACGCGGCTGAGCCGGCGCAACGGAGCCGCGTTGATCGAGCGCGTCACGGCCGGCAAGACGCTCCCCGTGGAGGTGAGGGACCAAATCCTCGCCCGTACCGATGGCGTGCCTTTGTTTGTCGAGGAACTGACCAAGACGGTGCTCGAAACCGGGCTGCTACAGGAGCGCGACGATCAGTACGTGCTCAACCGTCCGCTGCCGTCGATGGCCATACCAACGACATTGCACGCATCGCTGATGGCAAGGCTCGACCGATTGGCGCCGGTCCGGGAGGTTGCTCAGATCGGCGCTGTGGTCGGTCGCGAGTTCTCCTACGAATTGCTCAGTACCGTAGCCGGATTGCCCGGAGAGAAACTTGAGGAAGCGCTGGCCCAATTGGTCCGGTCGGAGTTGATATTCTGCCGGGGCGAGGTGCCACAGGCGATCTATAGCTTCAAGCATGCGCTTGTGCGGGACGCGGCGTATTCGGGGCTGCTGAAGAGCCGTCGCGCCACGCTGCATGCCACGATCGCGGATGCCTTCGAGCAACGGTTCCCGGAAATTGCGGAAGCTCAACCGGAAACCATCGCGCACCATCTCACCGAGGCCGGGCTGTTCGAAAAGGCGCAGGGATATTGGCTGCAGGCCAGCAAGAAGGCCGCCATGCGCTCCGCCAATCTCGAGGCGATCGCGCACGCGCAGCGAGGTATCGAAGCCCTGGGCAATCTGGCCGACGGCGAACGAAAGGACCGGCGGGAGCTTGATTTCCAGTTCGCTCTCGGGCCCTGCCTGATCGCGACCCAGGGGCCGGCCTCGAACAAATCGATGGCGACCTTCGCCCGCGCGCGAGAATTGTGCGAGCGTCTCGGAGACCCGCCCGAGCAACTCCAGGTCATGTTCTGGTTGACCACCGCGAGCGTCATTCGCGGCGAGTTGCCGCTGGCCCAGGAAACCATCGCTTCCCTGCTTCATCTCGCCGAGGCGCGCGGCGATCGACCGGCGTTGCTTAACGCGATGCGCGGGCAGGCCATGATTCGTCTTTTCATGGGACGTCTCACCGCTGCCCGCGAGGTGATCGAACGGGCTGTCGAGGCGTTCGACGCAAGCAGCGAGGAAGATAGGTTGGCGGCGCATGCTGCCGGCCAGGATGCGGGAGTGGCCAACCTCGCCCTGATGTCCTGGACCCTGTGGCTACTCGGCGACGCCGATACGGCGATCACACGGATGGCTGCCGCCATTCAGCGCGCCGACGCCATCAGCCACCCGCATTCGCAGGCCTATGCCTGTTATTATGCGTCTGTTCTTCACGCGCTTCGCGGCGAGCTGTCGACGGCGCAAGGCTACGCCGAACGCTGTCTGACCTTGTCGGAGGAACACGGATTCCGGCAATGGCACGGGCTGGCGCAGGCCATCCGGGGCATATGCGCGACCATGCTTGACCCTTCATCGCACGCCCTCGAGGAAATCCGGGGCGGGTTGAATGAATACCGCGGCGCCGGTTATCAGCTCGGCATTACGGCGCAGTATGTGCTCTTGTGTCCGGCCTTGTTGCTGGAGCACAAATACGAGGCGGCGCTGGAGCTGATCGAGCAGGGCCTCGCTATAACCAGCCGCAACAGCGAACGGATATTCGAGGCCGAACTGTATCGACTGAAGGCGCGCGCGCTGCTCGTCCGCTGCGCCCCGGACGCCAGGACCGAGGCGCAGTCACTGCTCGACCAGGCGTTGACCACGGCAAGAAGCCAGCACGCTAAAGCCCTCGAGCTTCGCGTTGCAACCGACCTCGCCGCGCTGTGGAGCAATCAGGGCAGGCGCGAGGAGGCGATCGACATTCTCGAACCGATCTACGCCTGGTTCACCGAAGGCCGGGATACGCAGGATCTCAAGCAGGCGAAGGCTTTGCTCGAACAGTTGCGGTAAATAGATTACAGCGACGCCAAATCGGGCCCGCTAAGCCCAGCTTAAGCCTTCTTCACCTCGGCGTTGCTTCCGCCGCTCCGACTCTGGATTCTTATTTAGCCGTGGAGCTTTGATCTCTGAGATATTTATCTTTCATCCTTTGCCAGTTCGGATCTTCTTCGGGATTTTCATTGATAAAATGTGGCCCCTTATGAGGTTTGGCTTTCTGCGCCTTGAGATGTTCCTGATATGCCGCGATCGCTTGTTGCGCGGCAGCTTTCCCCAGCTTTCGCCCCTCATTCAGGTTGCCGTGATTCCAGTTGAAATTGATGTGACCCGGCACGTGAATCTCGACGACTGTGCCTGCCCACTTGTGGGGAGTGTCACACTTGACATGGTATTTGAACAGCTTGACATCGTCCTCGCCGACGGTCGCCGCAAACAACTGGCAGAGATTTGCCAGGGCATCATGAAGGTTTTCTGGTTTGCGTATTTGCTTCGAATCGACGATCCGGCTCACCCAAATTTCATCCAGATCGGGGTGCTCCTCGAGCAAGCTCTCGAAGTTGACCGTGTCGACCAAAGCCCCTTCGCAGTAGGTATCGTCCCCGATCTTTACGGTACCCTCGACGAAGGGCAAAGCCGAACACGCACACAACGTGCTTGCGTTAATGTCCCCCTGGTAAAATTTGCTTTGCATTGGCTTGTTGGAGAAAAACGCGAGTTCCTGCTTGTCGAGATTCCAGGCGTTATGAAAGATGGATGGCCTCGTTTCGCCTTCCTTGTTCTCGAACAGGTATTCGAAATCTATTTCTTTCATAAACTCGCTATTCGGATAATTGATCCTGGACAGACCCTTGACATCGGACAGATACATCATCGACGTGAGAAAACGGACAAAGGGATTGGGCGCCATAACCTGATTGAGGATCCATCCATTGATGTCTCCTTCGTCCAATTTCCGGAACTTCTTGCCGCGGCCAGGTATGTGATCGGACAAGATCGCCATGGATTCCTGGAAGGAATCCATCATTTTGTACGGCTGCCACCGGAAATCTTTGTAATTATCAGGCTCGGTAACGAAGTCATTGAACGCGTCGATGTTGCTGCGCCAATCCGTTCCGAATACCTTGTTGATGGGAAAGCGCTCATAACCTTCGTCGTCCCGAAACACGCCGTCCTTGAAGAACTGATACGTTCGTTCGGCTTTATTTCTAACTTTCTTATCGTCCCATTGATTATAAACGATCCCGACCCACGCCCCGATGCAGGATAATGACCACACATCAAACTTGATGTCGCGATGGGACTGCAGAGCTTCCAGAACGCCGATATGCAGCCCTGCTGCCGGCCCACCACCGCCGAGCGTAATTGCTCTTTTGATCGGTTTTTGATCTGCCATTGGAATGCCCCTTTACATGATTTTGTGTTGAATATGCTCCAATCAAGTTTTGAATTCTGCGAAGGGCGATAGACTAGTTTTTTCCAGGGCGATTGGAAAGCGCTCGCCGTGTGCGCTTAGGTTGCGTGGCTCTCGTCATAAATTAATACGACAGCAGCGTTGACACTGATTCCGCTCGCTCTCATCGTGATGACGATAGACGGTTTTTGAATTTGGAGACGCTTTCAACCCGGCGATCAGCAAGTCTCGCCGCTTGGCTCGTGTCGAATGTCGTCGTGGCGCTGATGTGTGACAAGTCGTCGCGCGAGATGCGTTTTGAAGGTCGGCGATCATGTCATCGTTTTTGACGTGACGTTTGGGCGCCGGCATCCGCTGCCGACGTGGATCATATCGGATGCAGATTCCTGGTAATTTGATTATATCTGGCCGAGATCAGAAATCAGCTCGAAGGCCACCTCATGTACCAGCCTGCCGCTTTTCGCGAGGACCGTCTCGAAGTCCAGCACGAACTGATCCATGCGCATCCGCTGGGATTATTGATCACGGCGGGGCCGGCCGGATTGATCGCAAATCCGTTTCCGTTTTTGTTGGACCCTCAAATTTCCGAGAAAGGCACGCTGCGCCTTCACATCGCGCGGGCCAATCCTCAATGGCGCGAGCTCGAAACGGTCGAAGAGTGCCTGGTCGTGTTCCAGGGTCCGCAGGATTACGTGACGCCGTCCTGGTATGCGACCAAGCGCGAAACCGGAAAGGTCGTCCCGACCTGGAATTATGCCACGGTCCATGCCTGGGGCCGTCCACGCATCATCAACGATGACGTCTGGCTGCGCCGCCAGCTCGACGATCTGACGTTGAGCCGGGAAGGCCGCCGGCCGGCGCCCTGGAAGGTCGATGACGCGCCGCCTGATTTTGTCACGGCGCAGATGAGGGCCATCGTCGGCGTGGAGATTCCGATTCTCCGGATCGAAGGCAAGTGGAAGATGAGCCAGAACCGCCCCGAGGCGGACCGGTTGGGCGTGATCGCCGGATTTAGCGAGGCGGGCGACGCCGGAGAGCCGCTGGCCGCACTCGTCGCCGAGCGCGGCGGTTTGTTGAAATAGGTGCGCGAGATTTTACCGCGGGTTGGAGGCGGTGCGGGCGCGTCAAGATTTTACTTCGACAGAGGCTTTACTTTGACAATTGGTCCCGGCGGATACTTAATCGCATCGTAAGAGGCATTGGCGCTGCCTTCGCGCCAAGGGGCGAAGGCCCGGTCTCGCCAATAGCCGTCATCGCCTGCGGATGCTGAGGTCATGACGCCGCACCAGGCCAGGATCTGCATCGGGTGTTGGCAGCAGATGCGCCTGCCGGTGCCGCTGCGCGGGGTGCTCTCGGTGCCATTTCGCGCGTTCGGCATTCGTCCGAGCAAGATGAATCCCAATACCTGTACGATCTGCGAGCTGATGTTCACGAAGGTGATGCGAGCCCGAAAGGTCACCACCGACGCGACCGTGCTGTTCGCCGATCTGAGGGGCTATACCAGCCTGTCGCAATCGCTGTCGCCGGACGCCATTTCGGGATTGCTCGACGCATTCTACGACCAATGTGCAGGCGCCATTTGGGAGCATGACGGGCTGCTCAACAAGACGATTGGCGACGCGGTCATGGCCGTCTTCAATTTTCCGATCAGAACCGAGGATCATGCGAAGAATGCGGTGCGCGCCGCGCGCGAGATCCAGCACCGCTGGCGCCGCGAGCGCCAGTCGCTGGTCGAAGGACTGGGCCTCGCCCCTGCGGATTTGGGGGTGGGAATCGGCATTGACACCGGCGAACTCAGCTTCGGGGAATTCGGCCGCTCGCACCGCGACCCGACCGCGATCGGGACCGTCGTCAATACCGCTTCCCGGGCGCAATCCGCCGCCGGCGCCGACCAGATTCTTGTCACGCGGGAAGTCTGTCAGCGTGCCCAATCGGATCTCGTGGGTAGCCAGGCAAGGACGTACCAGTTGAAGGGTTTCGAGGCGCCGATCGCGCTTTATGCCGCCTGACCCTGATCCCCGGGGTCAGCCGGATCGCTGATCCCCGGGGTCAATTTGACTACTGATCCCCGGGGTGGCGATCTGGCATTCGCTCTGATATTCATCCTTCAAGCACCCGCCGCTACCAGCGGCGGGTGCTTCGGTCCCGTAGCTCAGCCGGATAGAGCGACGGTTTCCTAAACCGTAGGTCGGAAGTTCGAGTCTTCCCGGGATCGCCAATCAAGTTAGCCCGCAAACCCTGCTTCCCTCTGCAATGCCACCCCGCGGAACGCGATCTGATGATGACCGGGCCTGAAACAGGAGCTGACGCGGGGACGGTCCCGCAGCCCGTATCTGCGCCGCTTTCACGCGCCGCGATCTTCCTGATCTTGACGATAAACCCCGGTTCCGAAAATCGTTCGACCTTGCGGTCGTTCTGCGCCGACCTCGCGGGGCTTTTGCGTGCGGTGGAATTTCGTGACATCGAAGCCGGCTTGTCCTGCGTGATGGGGATTGGCTCCGAGGCGTGGGACCGTTTGTTTGGGGCGCCGCGGCCTGCGGAGTTGCATCCGTTCCGGGAGATTCGCGCCGGCGGCCGCCACGCGGTCTCCACCGCGGGTGACCTGATGTTCCACATCCGCGCCAAGCGCATGGATCTGTGTTTCGAGTTGGCGGCGCAGATCATGGAGCGGATCGGACCCGCGGTCACGACGGCGGACGAAGTCCACGGCTTCCGTTACTTCGACGACCGCGATCTTCTCGGCTTTGTCGATGGAACGGAAAATCCGCGGGGCGCGGCCGTGATCGACGCCGCGCTGATCGGCGCGGAGGATGCAGCATTCGCCGGCGGCAGCTATGTCATCGTGCAGAAATATCTTCACGATATCGGCGCATGGAATGCGCTGTCGACAGAAGCGCAGGAACGCATCATCGGCCGCAAGAAGCTGTCCGACATCGAATTGGACGACGCCGTCAAGCCGACCTCGGCGCACAGCGCGCTGACGACGATCGAAGAGGACGGCAAGGAAATCAAGATCCTGCGCGACAACATGCCGTTCGGCCGGGTCGGGCAGGGTGAATTCGGCACCTATTTCATCGGCTACAGCCGTTCGCCTCGGGTCACCGAGCAGATGATCGAAAACATGTTCGTCGGCCGGCCACCCGGCAATTACGACCGGCTGCTCGACTTCAGTCGCGCGGTCACCGGCAACTTGTTCTTCGTGCCGTCGGCGACGTTTCTCGACAACGTCACCGACGACGGACAGCCGGTTGAGGCGCCGCCCGCTGCGGCACCGGTGGTCGAAGACGCGCAATCCATCCCGTCCATGCCCGATGGTTCCCTCGGCATCGGCTCCCTCAAAGGAGATATCCGACATGAATAATCTTCATCGCGAGCTCGCCCCGATTTCCGATGCAGCGTGGGCCGAGATCGAGGAGGAAACATCACGCACCCTCAAGCGCTATCTCGCCGGACGGCGCGTGGTCGATGTGCCGGCGCCCGGCGGCGCTGGTCTCTCCGCTATCGGCACCGGTCACTTGCAGACGATTACGGCCCCGGCGGATGGCATTCTGGCGCGGCAGCGCCAGGTGAAGGCATTGGTCGAGGTTCGGGTTCCGTTCGAGCTGGACCGGCAGGCGATTGATGACGTGGAGCGGGGCGCAGAGGACTCGGACTGGCAGCCGGCAAAGGACGCGGCGCAGAAGATCGCGTTTGCCGAAGACCGTGCCATCTTCGACGGCTATGCCGCCGCGGGTATCGGGGGCGTTCGTCAGGGCACCAGCAATCCTGTGATGACGCTCCCGGCCGATGTGCGGGAGTACCCTGATGCTATTTCGCAAGCGCTGAGTCAGTTGCGCCTCGTCGGCGTCAACGGCCCCTACTCGGTGCTGTTAGGCGCCGATGCCTATACGGCACTCGCCGAGACCAGCGACCATGGATATCCGGTGCTGGAGCACGTCAAACGATTGGTCAACGATCAAATCATCTGGGCGCCCGCCATCGCCGGTGCCTTCGTGCTGACCACCCGTGGCGGCGATTTCGAGCTGGATATCGGCCAGGACGTCTCGATCGGCTATTTGAGCCACTCCGACACCGCGGTCCGCCTCTATCTGCAGGAGACATTCACGTTCCGCCTGCTGACCACGGAGGCCGCTGTGGCGCTGGCGCCGCCTGCCAAGGCGCCAAAGGGGTAACGGGGCTCTATCGATATTCTGCACGCCGCGCCTGCAAGCGTCGCGACGTCTCATGCTTCAATTGGAATGACTCATCCTTCCAATTGCGCTGCGGGATGAGCCGCTGCCGCTTGCCGCTGCACGCCGCGAAACGTGCTGCCCACCACCACGATCGAGAGCACCGCAGCGGCGATGATGTAGAATGCCGGCACCAGCTTGCTCCCGGTCATCCCGATCAGCCAGGTGACGGTCAAAGGCGCGAAGCCGCCAAACACCGTCACGCCGACATTATAAGAAATCGCCATGCCGGTGGAGCGTACCTCGACCGGGAACAGGCCCGCGAGCAATCCCGGTCCTGGGCCCTGCAGCAACCCGAACACGGTGAGCACCACGAATTGGGCCAGGAACAATCGCGCAAAGCCGGGCGCGGCCAGCACATAGGCGAAGAACGGGTAGGAGATCAGCGCGGAGATCGCGGTGAACAGGAAGAACATCCGGTAGGGCCCGTAGTGGTCGGCGAGCCAGCCGCCGAGCACGCAGGTGCCGATGCCGAGCGCGGAAGTCACCGCGACGCCGAGCAGACCCTGCCACAGCGGCAGATGCAGTTGCTCGACGACATAGGTCGGCAAATAGGTGTTCCAGATATAAGTGAGCGAGGTGCCGATGATCGTCAGCCCGATGGCACTGATCAGCGGCAGCCAGTGGCGCTGCAATACCTCGCGAACCGGGGCGCGCGCCACATCCGCTTTGTGTTGCAGCAGTTGCTGAAATTCCGGCGATTCCGCCAGCCGATATCGCACATAGAAGCCGAACGGCCCGACCAGCGCGCCGATCAGAAACGGAATCCGCCACGCGCCGGCCTGCACGGTGGACGGCGGGAACGTCAGCAGCACGCTGAGGCCGACAGCGGTCGCCAGCACGCGGCCGAGCGCCTGAGAGGACATCTGAAAGCTTCCGAATGTCATTCGCCGGTTCGGCGGCGCGTACTCCACTAGCAGCGCGGTGGCGCTGGCGAATTCGCCGCCGATCGAGATTCCCTGCACCACGCGGCCAAGCACGACGATGATCGGGGCGGCGATGCCGATGGTAGCGAATGAAGGCGTCAGCCCCAGCGTCAGCGTGCCGAACGCCATCATCACGATCAACAGCGAAAGCGCCCGCTGCCGCCCGTAGCGGTCCGCATAGGCGCCAATGACAATGCCTCCGATCGGCCGCACCACGAAACCCACCGCAAAGGACGCGTAGGTGAGCATCAGCGACAGATTGCTCTCGGACGGGAAGAACACCTTGGCGATGATGCTGGCGAAATAGCCGTAGGCGACGAAATCGAACCATTCGAGCCCGTTGCCCAGGATCGACGCCAGCACTACCCGCCGCCGCATACGGCGCTGGGCTGCCGCCGCATCGTTCGGGGTCGTGAGCGAGATGCCGGGATCGATCGGGCGTGATGAATCGGAGAGAGGTTCGGATGTCATCGCTGTGTCAGTTCCCGCAATTCGATATCGAGCATCGGCGAGCCAAGGTGATACACATTGGCGCCACACACAACCAGAACCGGGTTGTCCGCCATGCCAGAGATTCGCAATACGCCGCCGTTCAGCGCCCAACGGCTTGCCATCGAAGTGGGAAATGGCGCTGCCGTTTCGGCGCTTTTGATCCGGCCGCCGCAGGCGCGCGCCTGTTTCGTCTTCGCCCATGGCGCCGGCGCCGGGATGAGCCATCCGTTCATGGAGACGGTTGCGAACGGCCTTGGCGAGCGCGGCGTGGCGACGTTGCGCTATCAATTCCCGTATATGGAAAAGGGCAGCAAGCGGCCCGATCCGCCGGCGGTCGCGCAAGCCAGCGTGCGCGCCGCGGTAACGGAAGCCGGGCGATGCTGCGCTGGGCTAGCTTTGATTGCGGGCGGCAAATCGTTCGGCGGCCGCATGACGTCACAGGCGCAGGCAGCCATGCCGCTGGCCGGCGTCCGCGGGCTCGCATTCCTGGGCTTTCCGCTGCATCCGGCAGGCAAGCCATCAAGTGATCGGGCCAAGCATCTCGCCGATGTCCACATCCCGATGCTGTTTATGCAAGGCACTCGCGACAATCTTGCGGAACTGGCTCTGCTTGAACCTGTTGTGACCGGCCTCGCGCCATCCGCGTCGTTGCATCTGATCAAGGACGCCGATCATTCCTTCCACGTGCCGGCGCGCTCGGGCCGAAATGATCGCGAGGTCATGAGCGAAATGCTGGATATTTTCGCGGCGTGGATCGGCAAGCTATAAACGGCGCGCGCTTGAGATGTCGTGCCCTCTATAGGAAAGTGATGCGACTGGAAACGGGCGGTCAACAAGATCGTTCGAAGGAATCAAAGGGGAGGCCGCCGTGAGCTACGAGTCCATCAAGAACCATGTGAAAGTCTGCATGTTCGATCAGTACGGCACGGTGGTCGACATGCAGGGCGGGCTCACGGCCATCGCCACGCCGTTTCTCAAGGAGAAGGGGTGGAATGGAGATCCGAATTCCTTTGTGACCTGGTGGCGGCGCACGCATTTCGAGAACTCGATGATCGATGCGCTTCTGCATCGCGAGCACACCCCCTATCGCGAGATCGGGCACCGCGCCGTCGCGCATGTGATGGATCGGGCAGGCATCAAATATACGAAGGAAGACGTCAGCTATCTCGTCAGCGAGATCGAGAAGCTCAAGCCGTTTCCCGAGGTGCCGCCGGCGCTGGATAGGCTGCGCACGAAGTACAGGCTCGTCGTGCTATCCAATGGCGATCCCGATATGCTGGAGACCGCGAAGCAATATCACAAGGTTGCGTTCGATCGCGTCATTTCGGTCGCTGAAGCAAACTCATTCAAGCCGCATGTCGCGACCTATACCAAGGCCGTCGAACTGCTGGGGCTGAAACCCGATCAGATTCTCTTTGTCGCCAACCACGCTTTCGACTGCATCGGCGCGAAGTCCGCGGGAATGAAGACGGCATTCATCGACCGGCGCAGCAGGCCGTTCGGCGAAACCCCGCATCAGCCGGATATTCTGGTGCCGACCATGAAAGACCTCGCGGACGCCATTGCCTGAATCAGCGTTTGAATCAGCGCGCACCTTGCGCGCCATAGATCTTGTCGCGCAGCCGCCGCATCCCCGTGATCCAGCGATCCCGGCTGGAGGCTTTCCGCTGCATGTATTCGTGCACCTGCGGATGCGACAGGATCAGGAAACGCTCGGCTTCCATCGCCTCGATCACCAGGCGGGCGACTTCGGCGGGAAGCATGACGCCATCGACCCGCGCGGCACTGGGACCGGGTGTCGTCATGGCCGTTTGCACCGACTGCGGGCAAAGCACGGAAACGCGGATGCCGCGATCGCCATATTGAATGGCGAGATGCTCGGCGAGTGCCACCGCGGCGTTTTTGGTCACGCCATAGGGCATGGAATTCAGGGACGCTAAAAGCCCAGCCGCTGATGCGGTATTCAGTAAATAACCGGATCCGCGCGCCAGCATGCCGGGCACCAGCGCACGCGCCGCGAAAACGTGACTCATGACATGGACGCGCCAGCTGACGTCCCAATCGGCGTCCGATGCACTCTCCTGTCCCTTTCGCGACAGCCCGGCATTGGAGAAGAAGATATCGATCGGTCCAAACTTGGCTTCCGTCGCGCAGATCAGCGCCTGGATGTCGCTTTCCTCTCCGACATCCGCGGTTACGGCGAGGCCGTCGATATCACCTGCGACAGCAGCGAGCCGGTCACGCGACGATTTGAGATCGGCAACGACGACACCGCGCGCACCGGCCGCAGCGTAGGCGCGCGCCACAGCCTCGCCAATTCCGCCTGCCGCTCCGGTAACGACGCAGACCTTGTCTTTGACATGCATGCGATGACTTCCTGATCTGTCGTGATCGTGTTCGCTGAAGGGGCGGCATTCACCCTTGGTAGAGCCCTTTGTCCCGCGCCTTTTGGATGGCGAGGCCTGCGAGCAGGTCGAGCATCGGCGTTGAGAGTTGCGCGGCCCTGGCAAATGCCGCCGGCGCGCGGACCAGCACATCGATCTCCATCGCGCGGCCGAGTTCGTAGTCCTGCAGGATCGAGGGCTTGTGGTCGGGGGCAGGGCCGGTGCGGGTGACGCGCTTGACTTGCGGACAACAGCTTTGCGCCACGGCATTGGCCTCATCGAGCAAATGCGGGATGACGTCGCGCAAAGCCGGTTCGTCCCGCACCGCGCGCGCGGTCTGCCCGGTCAACAGGCACAGCACCGACATCGACATGTTGGTCAACAGCTTGGACCAGATCGTCTCCCTGATCTGCGCAACAGGGGGCGAGTCGATCAAGGCGTCCTTGAGTGCGGTTCGCAGCCGTTCGATCCGCTCGGTCGCGCGATCGTCGCATTCGCCGACCAGCAGCCTGTTCCGGTCAGGGGAAAGGTTCGCGACTGTTCCGGGCGCGACGATCTCGTTCGACGAAAAGATCACGCCGCCGATGATCTGTTGTTGCGGGATCGCGGCGCGCAGCCGGCCGCCGGGATCGAGAAAGGAAAGGTCCGGAGGCGGCGGATGATCCGGGGAAAGCCCGAGGTCGTACCACCAGGGAATGCCGTTCTGCGCGAACACCACGGCGGTGTCGTCGGCAAGCAGGGGCCGCAGACCCGTGACCAGGCTGCTCTGGCCGGTCGCTTTCAGGGTGCTGATCACAATATCCTGGGCACCGAGCGTGGCCGGATCGTCGGAAGCCTTCACCTTGGCCTTGAATTCGGCGCCTCCGACCCGAAGCGTCAGGCCGCCAGCCTTTACGGCTTCGAGATGCGGCCCGCGCATCACGCAGGAGACGTCATGTCCGGCGAGCGCGAGCCGCACCGCAAGATGGCTGCCGACGGCTCCGGCGCCGAAGATGCATATTCGCATGGAATGGATGTCCTGTAGGGGGCGGGCTGGTGTCAGCCCAGTTTCCACAAAGCGTGCCGGCGGCGCAACCGCCCGCAAGATCGGAGGCATGCAGGAACCGTCGGCTGCAATACGCCGAGCGACAAGCCCAACCTTTGCGCTGCCCATCGAACGGGCAAATTGCCGCCTGAGCGCTTGACTCGCACGAAAAATCTGATTTCATATATGCAATAGTAAAATCATATATAAAATGAGGAAACGATGACAGCTCTTTCCGACGCGGCGCTCGCTCGCTACCGAGAGCACGGCTACTACGCGCCCATCCGGGTGATGTCGGATGCCGAGGTCGGGAATATTCGTCGAAAGCTCGAAGCGCACGAGGCTGCGCATGGCGCGCTCAAGGGATCGATGCGTCACAAGAGCCATCTTCTGTTTACCTGGCTCGATGGCCTGATCAGGCATCCCGCGATCCTCGATGCCGTGGAAGGCGTGATCGGTCCCAACATTCTGTGCTGGAGTTCCACCTTCTTCATCAAGGAAGCCCGCGATCCCGGCTTTGTGTCGTGGCATCAGGACTCGACCTATTGGGGGCTGGATCCGGCCGATATCGTCACGGCGTGGGTCGCGCTGTCGGAAAGCACGGCGGAGAACGGCGCCATGCGCGTCATTCCGGATACGCAGAAGCTCGAACAGGTCGCGCATCGCGACACCTTCGACGCCAATAATCTTTTGACCCGGGGTCAGGAGATCGCGGTGGAGGTCGACGAAAGCAAAGCCGTGATGCTCTCGCTGCAACCCGGAGAAATGTCGTTGCATCACGTCCGGCTGATCCACGGGTCCGATCCCAACCCTTCCGCCAAGCGCCGGATCGGATTCGCCATCCGCTATCTCCCGACGCATGTCCGGCAGGTCGTCGGAACGCGCGACAGCGCGACGCTGGTTCGCGGGGTCGACAATTTCGGCAATTTCGAGCCGGAATACCAACCGGCCCACGATCTTGCCGATGCTGCGCTCGCCTTCCACGCCCAAATCATGGGTGACCAGCAGAAGGTGCTGATGCGAAACACCCAGGCCGGAGCGATGCGCTGAGCCACGGCCCGCGTGAGTCAGGTATCGACCGGAGGAAGAGTTGTGATGACAGACCTCGACGACGACAAGCGCCATATGTTCGGCAAGTACCAGTTGAAGCCGAACAGCGGCGTTAACCCGCCGTACTCGCCGGCCTATCCCGTGGAGTGGGGTTGCGCCTTGCGGACGGTGGAGATCATGACGCGGGTTGCGCCGTCAAAGCTAAAAACCCTGTTGGCGGATACGCCGTTCGAAATCGTCAATGATCGCGTTGCGTTCCGGTTCATGCTGTCGCCAGGCCATTCAATGGCCGTGCATACCGGACAGATGTTCGATCTGATGATCACCGTTCCCGTTCGCTACAAGGACCTTTTCACCGAAACGCACATCTTCATGTACTGCAGCGACCCGATGGGTATCTGCGCCGGCCGGGAAGTTTTTGGCTATACCAAGAAGGACGCCCATTATGCGTTCGACGAGCGCCCCGACGGCTCGATTACGGGATGGGTCAAGCGGCGCGGCATTCCGCTGGCGGATTTCAGCTTCACGCCGGACGCGGATGCGCCGATCGTTCGCATTGTCGATGGCAAGGAACAGCCCGGCGGCGAAATTCACGTTCGCCGCTTGCCTCATCCGGCGCGTCTGGAGACTGCTTATGCTGACATCGCCTATCGGCGCACGCCCTTGAAATACTCTGCGCCCTTGGCCGGGCGCGCCACCATGACATTGCACCCCTGCATCTACGATCCGATCGCAGATCTCGAACCGGAGATACTGGGCGCGCACTTCATGGTGTCCGACGTCTATGGCGGCGGCTTTGAAGTGGAGGACCGGCGCCTGATTGAGCGCCTGACTCCGTAACAACAATGACCGGCGCGCAAAGCACGTGCAGGCGTCAACAATCGGTATCGAGAAATAGCTCGAGCCGAACAACAGGGAGGCTCGACCATGGAACGGCTCTATCCGCTAAGCCGCCGCCGGCTACTGGCCGGCGCCGGCGGACTTGCGTTGTCTATGAGCAATTTTGCCGCGCGCGCGGATGACGCGACGCCATTGCGTCTCGGGGTGCTGACAGACATGTCGAGCCTGTACGCCGACATTACCGGTCCCGGATCGGTTGTCGCAGCCAAGATGGCGCTCGAGGACTTTCTGGCCTCGCCGCACCAGATCAAGCGTCCGATCGAAGTGGTCAGCGGCGATCACATGAACAAGGCCGATCTCGGCGCCAACATCGCCCGCGAGTGGATCGACCGGAACAATGTGGATGTCGTCATCGATGTTCCGAATTCCGCCGTCGCGCTGGCCGTGCGCAACGTCGTTCAGCAGAGCAACAAGGCGTTGCTGGTCTCCGGCGCCTCGTCGTCCGACCTGACCGGCAAGGCGTGCTCGCCGAACCTCGTGCACTGGAGTTACGATACCTATGCGCTTTCGTCGGGGACCGCGCGTGCCGTCATCGCCGAAGGCGGCAAAACCTGGTTCACGTTGACAGCCGACTATGCGTTCGGTCATGCGATGGAGAAGGAGGTCAGGACTGTCGTCGAGAAATTGGGTGGCACGGTTGTCGGTGGCGTTCGTGCGCCGATCAACACCCAGGACTTCTCGTCCTTCCTGCTCCAGGCACAGGCGTCCAAGGCCCAGATCATCGGGTTGATCAATGCGGGTGGCGACACCATCAACTCCATCAAGCAATCCGTCGAATTCGGGATCCAGCGCGGCGGCCAGAAGGTCGTCGCCACGGTTCTCTACCTCAGCGATGTCCATTCACTGGGGCTCAATGTTGCGCAAGGGCTCCAGTTCACGGAATCGTTCTACTGGGATTTAAACGATGGAACGCGCGCCTGGGCCAAGCGCTTCGCCCCGCGCAATAACGGCAGGTATCCGACCGCCATGCAGGCTGGCGTTTATGGCGCCACGCTTCATTATCTGAAGGCCATAGATCAACTCGGTGCGTCCGGCGACGGCAAGGCCGTGGTGGAGGAAATGAAGAAGCTGCCGACGGACGATCCGCTTTTCGGCAAGGGCTCCATTCGCGCCGACGGCCGCAAACTGCACAATATGTACTTGTTCGAGGTCAAGAAGCCGGACGAATCCAAATATCCCTGGGATTACTACAAGCTGGTCAAGACGATTCCGCCGGCCGAAGCCTGGCGACCCCTTGAAGAAGGCGGCTGCGATTTTCTCAAATCATGAAAGTGATGATCGAGACAGATCGGCCGGTGGCGTTGGTCACCGGCGGCGGAGGAGATTTGGGCCGCGCCATCGCGCTTCGGTTGGCGCGAACCTGTGCAGCCGTCGCGATCGTCGACATCGACGAACGTTCCGCCGATGCGACCGCAAGGCTGGTAGAGGCCGCCGGCTGCAAGTCGGTGGCCATCCGCGCGGACGTCTCAAGCCCGCACGAGACGGCGGCCTTCGTCGATGCTGTTGAAGGCACGCTCGGGCCGATCGGCATTTTCGCCAATAATGCCGGGATCGAGGGCGTCGTAGCGCCGCTGCATGAATACCCGGATGAAATCTTTGACCGGTTGCTTGCAGTCAACGTGAAGGGCGTCTTCCTCGGGCTGAAACATGTGCTGGCGAAGATGACGCCCCGCGGACGGGGCGCGATCGTCAATACCGCGTCGACATCGGCGATCCGCGGTCGTGCCGGACTTGCCGGCTATGTCGCGTCCAAACATGCCGTGCTGGGGCTAACGCGGACGGCGGCGCTGGAGGTGGTGGGGACGCGAATTCGGGTGAACGCGGTGCTTCCGGGGCCGATCGAATCCCGGATGATCCGGAATCTGGACGATCAGGCCGGCCGCAACGCGTCGGGCCTTCGCAGATCAGGCTCGGCCCGATATGGCAAGCCGGAAAACATCGCCGATGTCGTCGCATTCCTTGCCTCCGACGATGCATCGCATGTCAACGGAGCGGCCTGGGTGGTGGACGCGGGTATGACGGTTCCGTAGAGCGACGCCGCGGCTCAGCCGATCACGCCGGCGCCGATTTTTTCCGAGACGATTTTCGCAGCGTTACGAAGCTCGCTCGCGATGCTGGCGGCTTCTGTGGCGGGAATCCTGTCTTGCCGAACCAGCGGCACGGTCAAGGCCGCGACCGCGCGCCCGGATGCCTCGGTGATCGGGCAGCTGTAAGCGAGAATCCGCGTATAGCCGTCGTCGTTGGAAAAATTCCCGCCCTCGGAAGATATCCGGTCCAGCGCCGCCAGCGCCTTCTTGCCGCTGATGCGGTCATAATCGGCGATGACATCGGCTAGCTCCTGTCGCCGGCTTTCGAGCTGGAATGCGGCCAGCACTTTCGCCGACGCGTATTGCTGAGTGAGGGGAAAAACCGCGCCTACCTTGACCGACCAGCCCATCAGCCATTCCGGTTCGATGCGCGCGATCACCATGAATTGTTCGCCATGCAAAACCGTGAGATGGCACGACAGTTGGACGCGGCCGGCCAGCTGCTCCATGACCGGAAGCGCCGCCTGCAACAGCCTTTCGGTCGGCGGAAATTGCGAGGCGATCCGGAATAATTTCAGCGTCAGCGTATATTCCGCCGTGGCCGGATCGCGGGTGACGTAGCCGCGCCGCTCCAGGGCGACCAGCATCCGGAATATCTCGCTGACCGAGCGACCGACGCGCTCGGCAAGCTGCTTCTGGCTCAGGCCGTGCGATTCCGCGGCCAGCGCTTCGAGCAGGTCGAGCCCTTTCTCCAGCGCCGGAGCTCCCGGCTGGACTGCCTTCTTCGCCTTCTTCATGTGCTGGCCATTTTCCCCCAAATCCTGACAGAACGTCTGAACGACGCGCTGCCCTGATGCAACCGACAAAGCAGATCATTGTGGATGTACGCGATCCCCCAAGCGACGAAAAGTTGCCTGCATGGAATGCGGAATTGTTACCGAAGGAATAGCCGGCCGATCACGGCTCAGCCCTTTGGCCCGATAGCAAAACCTGTTAGCCCAAGGCATGATGTTTGGCCAACCGTCCGGGAACTGTATTTTGTCCTCCCAAACCATCGAAGAGCCGGCGCGGCAAATTCCGCTCTATGGCGAATATGAAGTGGCCGTGCTTGGCGGCGGGCCCGCGGGCATCGCGGCCAGCGTCGCCGCGGCGCGTGCAGGCAAGCGCACGCTGCTGATCGAGCGCTACGGCTTCCTCGGCGGCATGGGCACCGCGGCGGGGGTGACGAATTTTTGCGGGTTGCATGCCAATGTCCATGGCGAGATGCATCGCGTCGTGCAGGGCGTGGCTTCCGACCTGCTCGCGCGCATCGATCATCTGGGCGGGTTGAATGCGCCGCATCTGATCCTCGGCAAGATCCTGGCGCAGGCCTATGACACCGCGGCCTACAAGATCGCGGCCGATGATCTGCTCGCGCATCACAAGGTCGATATCCTCTTTCATGCGCTCGGCGCCGGCGTGGTGATGCATGACAAGAGCCGCATCAATGCGCTGATGGTCGAGACCAAGGCGGGCCGCCAGGCGGTGCGCGCCGGCATCTTCATCGATTGCTCCGGCGACGGCGATCTCGCGGCCTGGGCCGGGGCGCCGTTCGAGGTCGGCGACAATGCCGGCAGCATGCTCTATCCCTCGATGATGTTCCGTTTGAACGGCATCGATCCGGACAAGGCCGGCGAAGCCTGGCGGACCATCCCGGCGCTGATGGAGCAGGCGGAAGCGGCGGGTACGCATCATTTCCCGCGCAAGGCCGCGATCGTGCGGCCGCAGCGCTCGCAGATCGAATGGCGGGTGAACTTCACCCAGCTCGCGCGCAAGGACGGCACCGCGATCAACGGCCTCGAACCCGATGATTTGACGCGCGGCGAAATCGACGGCCGCCAGCAGGCGATCCGCGCGTTTGAATTTCTGCGCACGGTGCCGGGATTCGAGAAATCCTACATCGTCGACCTGCCGCCGCAGCTCGGCATCCGCGAAACACGGCGCGTGGTCGGCGGCTATATGCTCAGCGGTGACGACGTGCTCGGCTGCGCCTCGTTTGACGACTCGATCGGCGTCAATGGCTGGCCGATGGAATCCCATGTCGCGGGCGACGTGATCTTCAAGTTTCCGCCGATCCCGGAATCGCGCGGCTTCAACGAATTGCCGTATCGCATGCTGATCCCAGAAGGCATCGACAATCTCCTGGTCGCCGGCCGTTGTGCCTCGATGACCCATGAGGGTCAATCGGCGGCACGCGTGTCCGGCGCCTGCTTTGCGATGGGCGAGGCCGCTGGTCTTGCGGCGTCCTTGGCACTGGATGGCAATGCGACGCCGCGCGATATCGCGGTCGACAAACTGCAGAACGAATTGAAACAACAGGGCGCCTTTATCGGGCTCGATCAAAGCGTGCCCGTTGGGTTTTAGGGGCTGATTCATGAATTTGAAATCGTTGCGGATGATGTGTGCCACCTCTCCCATAGGGAGAGGTCGGATCGCATCGTATGCGATCCGGGTGAGGGATTACGGCCCAACGATAGACCTCAACCCCTCACCCCAACCCTCTCCCAACGGGAGAGGGAGCGTTCAGTCGTTGCTGAGACATCGCAGCTTTAAAGCGCATCCCGGAGTTGCAAGGCTGATGTTGACGGGCCTGCTGGCGCTGACGACGATGGGTATCGCGCGCGCCGACGACCTGCTGAAAGCGAAAGTCGGTGTGCTGCGGCTGTCATCCTCGGCGCCAGTGTTCATCGCGCAGGACAAGGGCTATTTCCGCGACGCCGGCCTCGATGTCGAGCTGAAATTCTTCGATGCCGCGCAGCCGATCGCGGTCGCAACCGCCTCGGGCGACGTCGATTTCGGCGTCACCGCGTTCACGGCCGGGCTTTATAATCTCGCCGGCAAGGGCGTGTTGAAGGTGATCGGCGGCATGAGCCGCGAGAAGGCGGGCTTTCCCCTGATCGGCTATTTCGCCAGCAATAACGCCTATGCCGCAGGTCTCAAGACGCCGAAGGATCTCGCCGGCAAGCGTATCGCTGTCACGCAGGTCGGTTCGAGCTTCCACTATTCGCTCGGCCTGCTCGCCGACAAATACGGTTTCAAGCTCGGTGACGTAAAGGTGCTGCCGATGCAGTCGCTGTCGAATGCCGCCGCGGCGTTGAAGGGCGAGACCGTCGATGCGGCGCTGTTGCCGGTCTCGACCGCGCGCAAACTGATGGATGACAATGGCGCGAAACTGCTGGGCTGGGTCGGCGATGAAACGCCATGGCAGCTCGGTGCGGTGTTCGCGTCGCCGAAAGCGCTCGCCAACAAGGCGCTGGTCACAAAACTTCTCGGCGCGCTGGAGCGTGCCGACCGCGAATATCACGACGTGATCCTGGCTGCCGTTACCGACGGCAAGGCGCCGATCAATGACAAGACCAAACCGCTTCTCGAAATCATCGCCAAATACACCAACCTGCCGGTCGAGCAGGTGGTCGGTAATTGCGCCTATATCGATCCCGACGGCAAACTCGACGTCAAGAATGTCGCCAACCAGATCGGCTGGCTGCAGGAGCAGGGCTTTGTCGACAAGGGATTTACGGCGGATGCGATCATCGCCAAGGACTATGTGAAGCCGGATTGAGTCATGGACCTGATCGCCAACCATATCAGCCATCGCTTCGGCGCGCTCGACGTGCTGGACGACGTGTCGTTCACGGTTGGTGCTGGCGAAGTGGTCGCGATCGTCGGGCCGTCCGGCTGCGGCAAGAGCACGCTGCTGTCGATCCTCGGCGGCCTGTTGCGACCGAGCGCGGGCGTGGCGGAATTGCGCGGCGCGCCGCCGCCGGGCAGCCTCAACCCGCTGACCTTCGTGTTCCAGGATTTTGCGCTGCTGCCGTGGGCCACGGTCGAAGAGAATGTCGAATTTCCGCTGCTGCATTCCGGTCTCGGCACAGCCGAGCGCCTCGGGGTCGTCGACGATGCCCTGAAGCGCACGGGTCTCTCCGATTTCCGCGCCACGTACCCCAAGCAATTGTCAGGCGGCATGCGCCAGCGCGTCGGCATCGCGCGGGCGCTTGCGGTGCGGCCTGCAATCCTGCTGATGGACGAGCCGCTGTCGGCGCTGGATTCGCAGACCCGTGAATTGCTGATGGAGGATTTTGTTCGCCTGCTCGCCGATGGCGCGATGAGCGCGGTCTATGTGACGCATAATCTGGAGGAAGCGGTCCGGCTCGCCGATCGCATCGTGGTGCTGTCGCGGCGGCCCGGCCGTGTCCGCGAGGTCGTCACCATTCCCATGACGCGTGGCGAGCGTGGTGACGTCAATGCGCGCGGCCAGTTGCTCGCGTTGCAAAACCAATTGTGGTCGCTGATCCGCACCGAGGCGATCGATGCTGAGCGGGAGGTCCAGCATGCTTGACCGCTCGAACCGGCGGGATGATCCGCCGCAGACCAATTCAACCACTGAAACACGACCCGTCGCGTTTCGCGGCGCGGGCTTTGCCCCGAAAGCGGGTCGCCGCGCCGGCTGGATCGCGCTGGCGCTGGTGATCGCGTTCTGGCAACTGGCCGGCAGTGCCGGCTGGGTCAATCCGCTGTTCCTGCCGGCGCCATGGGCGATCGCGCGCGCGATCTATCAGCTCGCGATATCGGGCGCGCTTTGGCAGCATCTGTCGTATTCGATCATGCGGATCGGCGCGGGATGGATCCTCGGCACCGTCGCCGGCGTCATCGTCGGATTCGCGATCGGTCTTTCAGGCCTCGCCCGCGGCATCGGCATCACCTTTATCTCGGCACTGTTTCCGATTCCGAAGATCGCGCTGTTGCCGCTGCTGATCCTGTGGCTCGGCATCGGCGAAGAGCCGAAGATCGCCACCATCGCGCTCGGCGTATTCTTCTCCACCGCGATTTCGGTCTACAGCGGCGTCGATGCGGTGCCGCGCAACCTGATCCAGATGGCACAGAGCTTCAACGTGCCGTTTCACGCCATCGTGCGCCGGGTGATCTGGCCGGGGGCGCTGCCCTCGATCCTTGCGGGATTCCGCATTACCGCATCGATCGCGCTCTTGCTGGTGGTGAGTGCCGAGATGATCGGCGCCGAGTTCGGCATCGGCGCCTTCGTGCTGCAGGCCGGCAATCTGATGCAGACCGATCAGCTATTGGCCGGCGTCGTGATCCTGTCGCTGTTCGGGTTGGCGGTGGGCAAATTGATCAACTGGCTGGAAACGCGCCTGCTGCACTGGCGCTAGAGTTCGGCTGGAATGCCGTTCGGGAATCGAGCATGAGCGAGCGCAACGCTTCGCCGTTTGTCTATCCGCTGAGATCATTGCGGCTCGTGTCGCCAAATGGAATAGGCGACAGTGCCGTTGCCCGACGCACTCGCAGGCACCGAATAGGTCAAGGTACCGTCTTTGAAAGTGTAATCGCGCACCTGTTGCGCCCCCTCCCAATTGGGATAAGAGGCCGTATCGATGTTGAACGTCAGTCTGCCCTTCGCCGGGTCGACGACGACATGTCCGGTATGGGTGCTCGAACCCAAAACCGCCTCACGGTATTCCTGCGGTGTGCCGCGTGTCTTGTCACCGGAGGCAAATTTTGCTCTTCCGGGACGGAAAATCTGTAATGAATAGCGTCCAGTCTTATCGATCATCAGCAGACCGTTTGGATGCTCGCCGTAGTTCGTGGTGCGCGTGCCGTCAGCGAGGACTTCATAGGCTGAAGTCATGACCCAGGTCCCTTCCAGCGAAAGCGGTTGTGCTTCGGTAGCCATCGCACATGCGCCGGTCAGTACCTGGGGCAAGGCGATAAGAGACATGCGCACCAGTGACGAAATGGTATGAACGGGAGATTTTTTCATTATCGTCTCTTTTCTTCAGAAGCTGGATTGCGGCTCTGATTAATCGTTTCGTTTTTGGATGGAAAACGATAAAAATGCCTGCGTCTTGGTGAGCCGGGGTCACCAATCAAACCCGATATCAACGTTGTCCCGGTGACTGGCGATGGCCCTTCCGTCCCTTCGCAATCTTCAGGTCTTTGAGGTTGCCGCGCGTCATCCCACGCTCCGCGCCGCTGCGGATGCATTGTTCCTGACCCACGGTGCCGTGAGCCGCCAGATACGTGCTTTGGAAGCCGAGCTGGGTGTTGCGCTGTTTACCCGCACCAAGCGCGGGATGGTGCTCACCCCGCAAGGCCAACAGTTGCAGGCGACAGTCGCGGAAGCATTGAAGTTGATGTCTGACGCCGCTGTGACACTCGGCCGAGACGCGACGAATTCGTCGGCACGCCTGACGGTCACGGTTCTTCCTTCATTCGCGACCCGTTGGCTGTTGCCGCGTCTGTCGGATTTCCAGTCTCGACATCCCGACATCGCAGTGGAATTGATCTCGGTGATGGCGCCACTCGACCTCACGAAGAAGAAAATCCACCTCGGAATCCGCAATGGCGAAGGCAAGTGGGCCGGAGTCACATCGGAACGGCTGGCCCAAGAGAAACTGTTTCCCGTTGCGGCGAAGAATGGCATCGTTGGTTACGACAGACTGCCTCATTCCGCGCAGGAATTGCTCGAATATCCGCTGCTGAATCCTTACGACGACTGGCAGCGTTGGTTCGGCCGCGCGGGCGTGACCGCCCGCTTACCCCTTGCCGGGAAGACGTTCGACGATGCTAATCTGCTGCTTCAGGCCGCTGAGGCAGGCGAGGGCGTTGCTTTGGGGCGAAAGTGGCTGGTCGCCGATGCCCTGGACAAAGGAACCCTGGTTCGCCTGTCGGGACCGATGATCACCTCGCTGCGCTCTTATTATTTGATCTATCCGGAAAACCAGCCGCTGTCGCCCCATGCGGAAGCTTTTGCCATCTGGATACGAGAGAGGATGAACGACGGATAGTGGTGAGCGCCCATCGGACAACTGGACGCAGGATGGTCAACGCTTTCGGGTGGCGCTCGCCGGACCTGGAAAAGCGGTCTGGAGCGTGATCCACGATTGAGTTGTTTTCATCATTGCGAGCCAACGGGCGGGCCGCAAAGCGCCGCCCGATGACAGGCGCCGCGAGGCAATCCAGAGCCACAAAAGAGCACTGGATTGCTTCGTCGCTTCTCCTCGCAATGACGGTTCGACAGTCTATGCGTTGCCGCGGTCCTCGCGGAACAGATCGAGCTTCTGCTGCACCGGGCGGTCGGAGAAACTGAACACCACGGAATCCTCGTCGGCCTCGTGGGTGACCCACTGCCAGCTCGGCACCACGAACAGGTCACGTGAGCCCCATTCGAAAGTCTGCTCGCCGACCCGCGTGCGTCCGCGGCCTTCGATCGCCGCGAATACGGTGGCGTCGGTCGAACGATAGCGCGCGGTCTTGAAACCCTTCGGCAGCAGCTGGATGAAGGTGCCGATGGTCGGCATCGCGAAGTCGCCGGTCTCGGGATTGGAGAATTTCAGCTTCAGCCCGTGACAGGCGTCCCATTCGTTGCGCGCCTTGGCATGCTCCAGCGCCTCGCGCGTGTAGCTGTAGGGATAGTTGAAGATCGGCGAGGTCTTGGAGACACGCTTCTGGTCGATCGGCAGCAGATTGTGGCCGTAGCGGGCAAAGCTGTCGCCGGCGGGGCGGGTAATCTTTTGCTGATCCTCGTTCGATCCTTCCGCGAACGACGCATCGAAAAACTGCACCATCGGAATATCGAGTCCGTCCAGCCAGAACATCGGCTCCGATGTCTGGTTGCTGTGGTCGTGCCAGGTCATCGACGGTGTGATCACGAAATCGCCCGGCTCCATTGCCGTGCGCTCCCCGTCGACGGCGGTAAACGCGCCCTTGCCTTCGAGCACGAAGCGCAAAGCCGATTGACTATGACGGTGCGCCGGCGCGACGTCGCCGGGGATCACCATCTGCACGCCGGCAAACAATGACGTGGTGATTTTCGATTGCCCGCGCAGCCCCGGGTTTTCCAGCACCAGCACCCGCCGCTCCGCTTCCTTGGCGGTGATCAGCTTGCCGGCTTCCGTCATGTAGTCGCGGATCGCGTCGAACTTCCACAGATGCGGCCGGCAGGCGCTCTTCGGTTCGGGCGTGATGAGATCGCCCATCACGTTCCACAGCGCGGAGAGATTTTCGCCGTCGATCTTCTTGTAAAATGCCTCGCGTTCCGGCGTCTTCAGCACGGCTTCCATGGCAGCCTCCCGTCGTTCTTGTTGCTTGGACTAATTGACAGCATACTTACAAAGTGGATAGCGTCAACGCCGCAATACCGGCAAACAAGAAGAATTGAGGGAGGTTACGATGAAGCTGCACGGCTATTTCCGCAGCAGCGCGTCCTACCGGGTCAGAATCGCATTGAACCTGAAGGGCTTGGGCGCGGAGCACTTGGCCCATCATCTTCGCAAGGGCGAACAATGCGCGCCCGCTTATCTCGCGATCAATCCGCAGGGGCTGGTCCCGACGCTCGAGAGCGATCAGGGCGCGATCCTCACCCAGTCGCTGGCGATCATCGAATGGCTCGACGAAATCCATCCCGAGCCGCCGCTGCTGCCGAAGGATCCGCTGCGCCGCGCCAAGGTTCGCGCCTTTGCGATGGCGCTCGCCTGCGACACCCATCCGGTGCAGAATCTGAAAGTCCTGGCGCGGCTGCGCCAGCTCGGCCTGCCCGAGGAACAGGTGACGGAATGGGCGGCCTGGGCCAACCGCGAGGGCCTCGCCGCCTGCGAAACGCTGATCGCAAACGAGGCCGGCCCGTTCTGTTTTGGCGCGGCGCCGACGATCGCCGATCTGTGCCTGGTGCCGCAGCTCGCCAACGCCCGCCGCTTCGGCGTCGATGTCGCGGCCTATCCAAAATTGCTGAAAGCGGAAGCGGCGGCGAAAGCGGTGAAGGCGTTCGCGGACGCCGCACCGGACCGGCAACCCGATGCCGAATAAGACCGACCCGATCACGATGGACGCGGTCTATACCGCGCCGGGCTATCTGTTTCGCCGCATGCAGCAGATTGCGGTCGCGATTTTCGTCGAGGAGTGCAAGGCCCACGACCTGACGCCGGTGCAATATGCGGCGCTGGTTGCGATCCGCACCCACCCCGGCATCGATGCCACCCGGCTTTCCGCCGTGATCGCTTTCGATCGCTCGACATTAGGCAGCGTGATCGAACGGCTGGAGGCGAAAAATCTTATCGAGCGAAAGCCGGCCACTGAGGACAAGCGCGTCAAGCTGCTTTATCTCACCAGGTCAGGCGCGACCTTGCTGCGCAATATCATGCCGTCGGTTGATCGGGCGCAGGCGCGCATGCTGCAGCCGCTGAAGCCCGAGGATCGCAAAACCTTGCTGGCCTTGATGACGCAACTGGTCGACCTCAACAACGAAGCCTCGCGGGTGCCGTTGCGCGCGGAAGACGCGCTTGAACATTTCAGGAAATCAAGCTGATGGGATCGGGAGCAGGCGCACGCCCGGTGCTGATCGTAGGGGGCGGCATCGGCGGCCTCGCGGCGGCGCTGGGGCTGGCGCAAAAGGGCATCCGTTCCATCCTGCTGGAGAAGGCTGCCGCGCTCGGCGAGATCGGCGCCGGCATCCAGCTCGGTCCCAATGCGTTCCATGCCTTCGACTATCTCGGCGTCGGCGAGGCCGCGCGCGGCATGGCCGTCTATATCGATCAGCTCCGGTTGATGGATGCCCTGACCGCCGAGGAGATTACCCATGTCGATCTGCGCGACGCCTTCCGCGCGCGCTTCGGTAACCCTTATGCGGTGGTGCATCGCGGCGACCTGCACGGCGTCTTTCTCAAGGCCTGCCGGGATCACGAGCTGATCGATCTGCGCGTCAGCAGCGAGGTGGTTGGCTACGGCCAGGACGGATCATCGGTGACGGCGCGGCTTGCCTCGGGCGAGCGCGTCACCGGTGCGCTTCTGATCGGCGCGGACGGATTGTGGTCCAGTATCCGCAAGCAGGTCACCGCAGACGGGCCGCCGCGAGTCTCCGGCCACACCACCTATCGCTCGGTGATCCCGACCGAGGAGATGCCGGAAGATCTGCGCTGGAACGCGGCGACGCTGTGGGCCGGGCCGAAATGCCACATCGTGCATTATCCGCTGTCGGGCTGGAAGGTGTTCAACCTCGTCGTCACCTATCACAACGATGCGCCGGAGCCGGTGGCCGGCAAGCCGGTTTCCGACGAAGAGGTCATGCAGGGCTTTCGGCACGTTCACGAGCGCGCCAGGGACATCATTCGCCACGGCAAGAACTGGCGGCTGTGGGTGCTGTGCGACCGCGATCCGGTCGAGCGCTGGATCGACGGCCGCGTCGCGCTGCTCGGCGATGCCGCGCACCCGATGCTGCAATATTTCGCGCAAGGCGCCTGTCAGGCGATGGAAGACGCGGTGTGCCTGTCGCACATGCTGGGGTCCTATCCGGACGACCACGCCAGAGCGCTTGAACAGTATCGCGCGCAGCGCTTCCCGCGCACCGCGCGCGTGCAACTGCTGTCCCGCGCCATCGGCGAACACATCTACCATCCCGCCGGCGAACACGCCCGCCTCCGCAACGCCATCATGAGCGCGAAAACGTCGGAGGATTATTACAGGGATCTCGCCTGGCTCTACGGCGGGACGGGATTGGGGGAGTAACGTTTCGTCATGCCCCGGCCTTGCGCCGGGCATCCGCGTCTTATGGGTGTTGCAACAATAAAAACGTGGATGGCCGGGACGAGCCCGGCCATGACGGAGGGCGCGTCCTAAACCCTCATCAACGCCTGACGGTCGATCTTGCCGGTGCCGGTTTTCGGCAACTCGTCGATGAAGGTGATCTCGCGCGGATATTTGTAAGGCAATAGTTTTGCCTTGACGTAGTCCTGCAGCATCTTGGTCGCTTCCGCTGCATCGAAGGCGCTGCTGTTCATCACCACCACGGCTTTCAGCGTCATGCGGCGGTCGGGCAGTTCGGCGGCGAACACCGCGCATTCGCGGATGTCGGGGTGCTCGATCAGGCAAAGCTCGACCTCGAGTGGATAGACCCACTGGCCGGAGATCTTGATCAGGTCATCGGCGCGGCCGCGGAAGAAATGAAAGCCGTCGCTGTCGCGAACGAAACGGTCGCCGGTGTAGATCCACCCGTCGTCGCGGATCGTCTCGGCCGATTTGTCCGGCCGGTTCCAGTACAGCGGCGTATTGGAATCGCCGCGAACCCACAGGATGCCTTCCTCGTTGTCGCCGACCTCGCGGCCGTCCTTGTCCTTCAACAGGATTTCATAGCCGGGCACCCGAAGCCCGGCGGCGCCGAGTTTTTTCCGCTCGGGCCGGTTGGAGAGATAGATGTGCAGCGCCTCCGTGGACCCCAGTCCCTCGACGATCTCAAGGCCAGTCAGCGCCTTCCAGCCGTTGAAAACCTCGACCGAAAGCACCTCAGCGGCTGACAGCGCCAGCCGCAGCGACGAAAAATCCGTGCTTGTTGCACCGTCAGCCTTGGTCAGCGCGGTGTAGAGCGTCGGCAATCCGAAAAATGCGGTCGGCCGAAAGCGCTCGATCGCCCCAAAGATCGCGGCAGGCTTCGGCTGGCCCGGCAGCAGCAGCGTCGCGGCGCCGACCGAGAACGGGAAGGTGATCGAGTTGCCAAAACCATAGGCGAAGAAGATCTTCGGCACGGAAAAGCAGATGTCACCGGCTTTAAGCTTCAACACGTTGCGCGCAAACGCCGCTTCGCTATAGGCCATGTCGTGCTGGAGGTGGACGATGCCCTTGGGCCGTCCGGTCGAGCCCGACGAATACATCCAGAACGCCATCTCGTTGCGATGAGTATCGGCTTCTGCGAGATCCGTGGAGAAACCCTGCAGCCATTGTGCTGTAATGACAGTGTCTGGCACTGCATGATTGGCTGCGGGGCCATTAGTGACGACAAGCGTGCGCAAGGACGTGTCCTTGCGCGCCACCGCATCGAAGCGCGGGCAAAATTCCGCATCCGTGACCGCGACGGAGGCGCCCGAGTCCGACAGATAGAATTGCAGCAGGTCGGATGGCGTCAGCGTATTGATCAGGAGTGGTACGTAGCCCGCGCGCACCGCGCCGAAAAACGCCGCTGGATAGGCCGGTGTATCGTCGAGGAACATCAGGATGCGGTCGCCGCGCCTGAGGCCCAGCGACTGAAAACCGTGTCCCCAGCGCGACGCGTCCGCGCAAAGCTCGGCATAGCTGCGCGAGCCGGCCGGTCCGGTCAGCGCGAGCCGGTCCCCACGGCCGTGCGCTAGATTGTCGAACAGGATGCGGCTGGCGTTGTACGCTTGCGGGATCGCAAAGCCGATCTCGCGCGAGCCGGAATTGTCTGTTGGCACCTGATCGAAAATCTGGTTTTTCATGCTTGTGGTCATGCGTGAGTTGGCCCCTTCCTCGACGCCTCGTAGCGCGCCATGAATTCCGGCGACATCGCGCGCAGACGCGCATCGTCGATCCGGCCGGAGCGGGTGATGTAGCTATAGGCGAAGTCCATCAGGTCGAGTTTCATATGTTCGGGAAAATGTTCGTACCAATCGGCGCTGGTGCGCGCTGCCGTCACCAGTTTTTTCACGATCGGCTTGCGTCCGGCCTCATAGCGCGCGAGTCTTGCGAGAATATCGCCGTCTGTCTCCAGCGCCCTGGTCAGCGCGATCGCGTCCTCGATCGCGAGCCGCGTGCCCGAACCGATCGAGAAATGCGCCGAATGCAGCGCGTCGCCGATCAACGCAATATTTTGGTGCGACCAGTGTTCGTTCCAGATCCACGGAAAATTGCGCCATACCGACTTGTTCGAGATCAGCTCATGTCCGGCGAGTGTGGAAGCAAATACCTGCTGGCAAATCGCCTGCGATTCCTCGATGGTCTTGTCGGCAAAGCCGTAAGCTTGCCAGGTCGCCATATCGCATTCGACCAGGAAGGTGCTCATCGCGGATGAATATCTGTAGTGATGGGCGTTGAACGACCCGAGTTCGGTTTTCACAAAAGTCTGCGACAAGGTCTCGAAGCGCTGGGTCGTGCCATACCAGGCGAACTTGTTGGTCGAATGCGAGACCGATGCTCCGAACTGGTTTTCAAACGTGCGGCGGACCAGCGAATTAAGGCCATCCGCGGCCACGATCAGATCGTAGCCCGTCAACCGATCCAGCGATTGGATCAGTGTGTCGTATCGCAGTGTGACGCCGACGGCGCGGGCGCGGTGCTGCAGAATCGTCAACAGCTCGAGCCGGCCGATCGAGGAAAAGCCGACGCCGTCGATCTCGACGCTTTCGCTGCGCAGATTCAGCGTGATGTTTTTCCAGCTCTCCATCCGCGGCGCGATGGCGTCGACCGTGTCGGGATCATCGGCGCGCAGGAATTCAAGCGCCTGTTCGGAGAACACCACGCCAAAGCCCCAGGTGGCGTCGGCGGCATTCTGCTCGAACAAATCGATATGGGCGTCAGGGTGCTGCTTCTTCCACAGATAAGCAAAGTAGAGGCCGCCGGGGCCTCCGCCGATCACGGCGATACGCACGATCTTCCTCCCCGATTTGGCAGTATACTGACAATTGGGATCCAGACTATTCGTTGCGCGATTTCGGCGCTACCGAAAAAGCTCCGAAGACCTGCGTGACTCATCAGCAGCGGCGCAGCCACGCGCCGCTCACCCGCACCGAGTGACAGGAACGCGCGTGAAGCCTATCGCGCCGCAAACGGGGCCAGAACGTCCCGGCAAGCCGGCGACAGCGAGGCGGCCTGCTCGGCCAGGCAGTGCGCGATCCGGCCGCCGCCCGGTTCAACGCCGGGACAAAGCGCGCGAACGTCGCCGCCGCAGGCCGACCGCAACACAAACAGCACCTCGCGCGGGCGCATCGGCCGCAGCACCAGCGGCGCTGCCGCGGGAGCCGCGTCGGGGCCGGCGGTCGCCGCTGCGGCCGGAGCAGTGTCGCCTGCCGCTGATGTTGCAGCGCCGCCGCCAGCCGCGTTGACGGCCTGCTGGCAACTCGCCGAAAGTTTTGACTTGTTCTTCTCCAGGCAATTCAGTGCGGCGGCGCCGCCCGTCGGCACGCCGGCGCAGGTTCGCTGATAGTCGGAGCGGCAGGCGCTGCGTATGGCAGCAACCTGCGCGCTGCTAGGCTTTTTCGCCGGCGCGCTGGCAGCCGCTTTATCGCTTGCCGTTTCAGTTGTCCTTTCCGTCGTCTTGGCGGCGGTCGCGGTGGGTGCTTCGGCGGCCGGCTTGGCTGCCGGTTCAGCCGGCGCTGACTCAGTCTTGGGCTCGGTCTTCGTATCGGCCTTGGGTTCAGCCGCCGCCTCGACGGCGTGAACCGCGCTCTGGCAGCCCGGCGCGAGGCTCGACATGTTTTTCTGCAGGCATTGCAGCGCCGCCGCGCCACCTGGCGGGACGCTCGCGCAATGCGCTTCATAATCCGAGCGGCACTGGGCGCGAATGGCGCTGCGTTGTGCGTCGGTGACCTGAGAAACTGCCGGTGTCGCGGTTGCAAATGTGGTGGCCGTTATCAGCGCCCAGAGCGCCGCCGCAGTTTTCGACCTGTCGATCATTTGAATAATCCTTTGTTGTCGCTGGAGCTGCTTCAACCCAATTAAAACTTGAAAAGCCTGTAAGAAAAATCCTTGTGACCCGCATCATTTTCGCCTTCGGGTTCCACCGCAAGAAAATTGTTGCGGCTGATGCGGATCACAAACGCCCTCTTGAACGCAGAGCGTCACACCTTGATCATCCGCTTGCCGCGGTTTTCACCCGCAAGCAAGCCGATCAGGGCCCTCGGCGTATTCTCTAGGCCGTTGATGACGTCCTCTTGAACCCTGAGTTTGCCGGAAGCGACCCATGATTGCAGGTCGGACAATGCTTCGCCGCGCTGATCCATGAAGTCCATCACGATGAAGCCTTGCATGATGAGGCGCTTCACCACGATCAAGCCGGGCACGCCGCGTGGGCCGGTGGCCGATGGCGCGCCGTCATATTGCGAAATGGCGCCGCAGCAGGCGATGCGGCCGCGATTGTTCATCTGCGCCAGACAGGCTTCGAGTATGTCGCCGCCGACATTGTCGAAATAGACATCGATGCCTTTTGGCGCAGCGGCCCTCAGCGCCTTGAACGTGGCGCCGTCCTTGTAATCGACCGCGGCATCGAAGCCGAGTTCGGAAGTCAGCCAGTGGCATTTGTCTTTGCCGCCGGCGATACCGATGACGCGGCATCCTTTGATCCCAGCGATCTGGCCAACGAGCGATCCGACGGAACCTGCCGCGGCCGAGACCACGACGGTCTCCCCTTCCTTTGGCTTTCCGACATGGAGCAGCCCGAAATAAGCGGTGAGACCGGCGATGCCGTACACGCTAAGCAGATGCGTCATCGGTTCGACCTTCGGCATCTTGGTCAAATGCCTGGCGGAGATGGCAGCGTAGTCCTGCCAACCGGTATCGCCGAACACAAGATCGCCCGGCGCAAGTCCCGGTGCTTTCGACGATATGACTTCGGCGATGCCGCCGCCGGCCATCACCGTGTTGGCTTCGACGGCGGCGCGATAGGTCGCGCCGTGCATCCAGGCGCGGTTGGCGGCGTCGAGTGAAATATAACGCACCCGCACCAAGGCTTCGCCGTCTGCAGGTTCCGGGATGGCGCCTTCAGACATCTTGAAATGTTCTGGCGCGAGTTTTCCTGTCGGCTTCTCGACCAGCAGGACCTGTCGATTGATGTTGTCGTTCATCGCGTTCCCCCGGTGTGTCGTTGTTTGATGCAGAGGAGCGCACATAAGACGCTCAGACTGCACACATTGTGCGCTACGCGACGCTAGTCCCCGCAAGCTGTTTTCACAACGGGAACATTTGCAGGTGGACTGGCATGCCAGCGTGGCGCGCACCCGCGTGACGCATTTATGAAGTTTGTTGCGCCCGGTTGAAAATCTGCCAAACTCTCAACCGCTGGGAACTTAGGGGGGTAGGACATGTCCAACAGGTTTACGCAGTACATCCTGATCGCGATGGTGCTTGGCGTCGTGATGGGCGCGCTGATTTTTAATTACATGCCCGACACACGGGCTGACATCGCGGCCGACGTAAACCTGATAGCGATGCTGTTCCTGCGGCTGATCAAGATGATCATCGCGCCGCTGGTGTTTGCGACGCTGGTCGGCGGCATCGCCCATATGGGCAGCGGCGCCAGGCTCGGGCGCATCTTCGCAAAGACCATGGGCTGGTTCGTCAGCGCCTCCTTCGTGTCGCTGCTGCTGGGGCTGGTGATGGTCAATCTGCTGCAGCCCGGAGCTAATTTTCCCGGCACCCTGCCGGACAAGGCGCAATCGACCGGCCTGCCGACCTCGGCGTTCTCGATCGAGAAATTCCTGACCCATTTGATCCCGACCTCGATCGCGGACGCGATGGCGCAGAACGAAATCCTGCAGATCGTGGTATTCGCGGTGTTCTTCTCGGTCGCGCTCGGCGCGCTGCCGGAGCGTTCCAAGCAATTGCTTTCGCTGATCGATGACCTCGGCCACGTCATGCTGAAGGTGACGAGCTATGTGATGAATTTCGCGCCGATCGCGGTCTGGGCGGCGATCACGGCGACGGTGGCGAAGAACGGTCTTGCCGTATTGTGGAAGCTCGTCGTCTTCATGGGCGGCTTCTACCTGTCGCTGATGATCCTGTGGGGCATCCTCGTCCTGGTCGGCTTCGTGGCGATCGGGCCGAGATACAGCCATTTGCTGCGGCTGATCCGCGAACCGCTGATGATCGCGTTCTCGACGGCGAGTTCGGAAGCGGCCTATCCCAAGACGCTCGAAGGCCTCAATCGCTTCGGCGCATCGTCGCGCATATCGAGTTTCGTGCTGCCGCTCGGCTATTCCTTCAATCTCGACGGCACGATGATGTACTGCACGTTTGCCAGCATCTTCATCGCGCAGTCCTATCACATCGAGATGTCGCTCGGGACGCAGTTCGCGATGCTGGCGACGCTGATGATCACCTCGAAAGGTGTCGCCGGCGTTCCCCGCGCATCGCTGGTGGTGATTGCCTCGACACTGGGTCAGTTCGGCATTCCCGAGGCGGGCCTGTTGATGATCATGGGCATCGATACCTTCCTCGACATGGGCCGCAGCGCCACCAATGTGATCGGCAACTCGCTTGCCACCGCCGTCGTGGCGAAGTGGGAAGGCGAGCTGGCGCCCGAGCATGCGCTCGGGCCCGATGACGTGGTGCCGCCAACGATGATTCCCGGCGAGATCCCCGCAATGGCCGGCCATTGAGGGGAGCGATGCATGCGCCAGATGTGGAGGAGATCGTCCTTGGCCGGCGGCCTATTGTTGGCCGCGTGTCTGCTGACAACGGCAGCGGGAGCCCAGACCGACGGTGAAGGGCTAAGCCCGACGCTCGCCAATATCAAGAATACGCATGTCGTGCATCTCGGTTATCGCGAGAGCTCGCCGCCGTTCTCGTTTCTCGACCAGGCCAACCGGCCGATCGGATACAGCCTCGAACTTTGCGAGGCGGTTGTCGACGAAATCGGTGTCGAGGTCGATGATCCCGGCCTGAAGATAGAATATGTCAAGGTGACATCGGACGACCGCATCCCGGCGGTGCTGCAAGGCAAGGTCGATCTCGAATGCGGATCGACCACGGCCAATGCGGAGCGTGCCAAACAGGTCGCGTTCTCGCCCCTGATGTTCGTGGCCGGCACCAAGCTGATGGTGCCGAAGGCGTCGGGGATTTCCGGAGCGGCGGATTTGAAGGGCAAGACCGTGGTGGTGACCAAAGGCACCACCAACGAGCAGGCCATACATGCCGTCGACAAGAAGCTCGGGCTTGGTCTCAACATCGTGGTGTCGCCGGATCACGAGCAATCCTATCAGATGCTCGCAGACGGAAAGGCCGATGCGTTCGCGACCGACGATATCCTGCTCTACGGGCTGATCGCGCGGCACAAGTCGCAGGACAAGTTCCGTGTCACCGGCGACTATCTGTCGTACGACCCCTATGGCATCATGTTCCGCAAGGGCGAGCCCCAGCTTACAGCCGTGGTGGAACGGACCTTCCGCAAGCTCGGCACCAATCACGACCTGATCCCGCTTTACAACAAATGGTTCGTCGCGCGGCTGCCGACCGGCGAGAAGATGAACGTCGCGATCTCGCCGCAGCTCGAGGACGCCTTCAAGGTGCTCGACGACAGCGAGGGTGCGAACTGAACCCGGGCTTTCCTTGCGATCGGCGCGCTTCGTCGACCTCACCGGTCTGATTGGCGCTGGCCAGGATCCCGGCGAGTCAGATAAAGCAACGTCGTTCGCGCCGCCCGGCGTCACGCGGCGATCCGCCGCTGGTGGGGTGTTGTGGAAAGCGGCGGCCTTCCGCCGGAGGCGTTTCCGATCATCGAAGGCGAGGGAATGACGACGGTCTCTTTGACGGTATCGGAAGTCTTCGATATCGCCCTGAAATCCTATTACGCCGGAAAGCTGGCCGAAGCGGAACAGCTCTGCCTCAAAATACTGTCGGCCGACCCCGATTCCGCTGCAACACTGAACCTGCTTGCGGTCATCAACACCTCGCTCGGCCGACACGACGCGGCGCTTGCCAATTACGACCGTGCGCTGTTGCTGCGGCCGGACTTTATCCAGGCGCTCAACAACCGTGGCGCCGTGCTGAAGGCGCTGGGGCGATACGATGAAGCGCTGGAAAATTATGACCGCGCGCGTGCCGTGCAGCCCGATCACGTCGAGGTGCTCAACAATCGCGCGGGCGTCCTGCAGGAACTTGGCCGCTACGACGAGGCGCTGGAGGGCTATGACCGTGCGCTGGTGCTCCGGCCGGACTATCCCGAAGCCCTCAATAATCGCGGCGTCACCTTGCAGGCGCTGGGACGCCATGCAGCCGCGTTAACGAGTTACGGCGCCGCGCTCGCTCTGCGTCCTGATTTTGTCGAGGCGCTGGTCAATCGCGGTATCTCTCACTATGAGCTGAAGCAATTCCGCGAGGCGGTCGAAAGCTATGACCGCGCCATCGCCCTGCGGCCGGACCATGCCGATGCGCTGAGCAATCGTGGCAACGCACTGGATGAACTGGGACGGCGTGAAGAGGCGTTGGCCAGCTACAACGGTGCACTCAATCTGCAGCCGCATCACGCTGAAGTGCTCTATAACCGCGGCACCGTTCTGCACAAGCTCGGGCGGTTCGACGAGGCGCTGGCGAGTTACGATGCCGCGCTGACCTTGCGTCTGGATTATCCCGAAGCGCTCGTTGGCCGGGGTGCCACGCTGCAGGATCAAAAGCAATTCGATGAGGCACTGAAGAGCTACGACCGCGCCATCGCCGTGAGACCGGATTATGCCCAAGCTCTGGTCAATCGCGGCGCCACGCTGCATGATCTGGGGCGATCCGACGAGGCGCTGCAGAGCTTCGAGCGTGCGCTTGCCTCGGAGCCGGATAATGTCGAGGCGCTCACCAATCGCGGCGTCGCCATGCATGACCTGGCGCGATATGACGAGGCGCTGACAAGCCAGGAGCGTGCGCTTGCCGCGCGGCCGGACGATGCGGCCGCGCTGAACAACCGTGGCGTCACCTTGCATAAGCTTCGGCGGCTCGAGGAGGCGCTGGCGAGCCACGACACGGCGGTTGCCTCGCGCCCGGATTACGCCGAGGCGTTCGCCAATCGCGGCGTCACGCTGTACGATCTGAAGCGGTTCGATGAGGCGTTGGCGAGTTACGATCGGGCGATTGCGCTGCGCCCGGATTATGCCGACGCGCATTTTCTCAAGAGCCTGTCGAGCCTCGTCACCGGCGATTTCGAGCGTGGCTGGATCGAATATGAGTGGCGCCACAAAGCTCCGACCGCGCGACTCGCGGAGCGTGATTTCACGCAGCCGCGCTGGCTTGGAGAGGACGATATCGCCGGCAAGACGATCCTGCTCCACAGCGAACAGGGATTTGGCGACACCATTCAATTCTGCCGTTACGTGCCGCTGGTCGCGGCGCGCGGCGCGCATGTCATCATGGAAGTCGAAGAGCCGCTTTGCGAACTGATGGCGGGTCTCGCCGGCACAACGCAAATTATCGCCAAGGGCGATCCTCTCCCGGATTTCGACTGCCAATGCTCTTTTCCCAGCCTGCCGCTGGCCTTCAGGTCCCGGCTGGAAACGATTCCTGCGCGCACGCCCTATCTGAGCTTGCCAGCGCAGGCCCTGGAATATTGGAGTGGGTTGATCGGGCCCAAACGTCGCACACGTATCGGGCTCGCCTGGGCGGGCAATACGAAACATGTCAGGGATCGGGAGCGGTCGATGAGGCTGCGCGATCTGCTGCCGCTGTTGGATATCGACGCCACCTTTGTGAGTTTGCAAAAGGAGGTTCGCCCCGGCGATGTCGAGACGCTGGAGAACTACGACATCCTGCAATTCGGCGAAGAGCTTGGCGATTTTTCCGATACGGCGGCGCTCATCTCGCAACTCGATCTCGTCATATCCGTTGACACCAGCGTCGCGCATCTCGCCGGCGCTCTGCAAAAGCCGGTATGGATTTTGGTGACGCATGCTCCCGATTGGCGCTGGCTGCTCGACCGCGACGACAGCCCCTGGTATCCGACCGCGCGTTTGTTTCGCCAGAGCGACAGCCGCGCGTGGGATGGCGTGATTGCGCAGGTGCGCAATGCACTGCTCGAATTTACCGCCGGTTAACCATAAGATCGTATCAGGTTAACGAAAGCTGCTTTGGAGGACGTCATGGTCTCGGCTGTCAGTAATAACCCAAGCGTATTGCCGCCGTCGCAGGCGCAATCGCAATCCAAGTCCTCGTCGTCCGCAGGGGCGTCATTCCAGCAAGCCGTCAGCCAGTATCTCCAGAACACGACGAGCGGGGCCGGCGGCGCGTCAAGTGCCGCGAATCCATCGCAATCGCTGGGCAGCGATCTGATGTCGTCCTTGCTGCAAATGCAGTCGTAGAGCCGCTTCGGTTCTGATCGAATCAGAACCGGGCTCTCTACTTTCGGCTTGACCCGCTCGAAGCGCCTTCAGGGCTTGATGTGAAGTGCCGATTTGGTGGCGTTGACGGCGTTGTTGAAGGCCGCCTTGGTCTGGCCCGTCAACGTATTCGCCTCGTAAGTCGGCCCAGCCACGAAACCCGTCTGGGGCTTGCCGGTAATCGTCGACTGCACCTTGGACAGCGTATCGGCGAAGCTTTTCTTGGTCGCATTGGCTACTTTGCCGAGGTCGGCCGAGATAGTGGCGGATACGGATGACGTGATGGACGATATGTCGGTCATGCGATGCTCCCTGGCCGTAGGAACATCGGAATTTATGGTTAAAAATTCGTTAACGCCGCACCGGGCTGTCGGCTTGGAGACCGATTTTCCTGCCTTTCTGTTTGGGCATGATCTTTTCCGAAAACCGGTTTCCACGTTGCGCTGACGCGGCGCCCGGCGTCGGGATCATGTCCCTAGAAGAAATTCAGGTCCTGGGCGCGACCGCCTCGCGCAACCGTCGCATATTCGATCGCCAGGAATAGTCCGCCGGCGACGTATATCTTTCCATGCTGCGCCGCTGCGAGCGCGCGGCTGAGGTCAACGGCGTCTTCGATCGTTGCAGCGGTGTGAACGGTGGCTTGCGGATTGGCCTTGCGCGCCGCGACGGCGATGTTTTCGGCGCCCGCGCCCTTGTGATGCGCGGCCGTGCAAATGATCGTGTCGAATGACGGCGCCAGCGCAGCCACGATCTCATAGGCCTTCTTGTCGAAGGAAACGCCGAGCACCAGGATCCAGCCATCCGCGCCATGCGTGGCCTTCAGACTCGCGAGCGATTGCCTGATGCCGTCGGGCGTGTGGCCGACGTCTATGATGGTGAGCGGAGCTTGCGAAATCGCTTCGAGGCGTGCGGCCCAGCGAGTGTCGCGCAGGCCGGATCGTATCGCGGCTTCGATCCCCGCGGACGTTTCCTGGGGCCGCGCCTTGCGCAGCCAGAGCAGGAACAGCGTGACGGCGATCGCGGCATTGTTGAACTGGAACTTGCCCGACAGGCTCATTTCGAGGTTACGAAGATCGTAACCCGCGAACCGGTAGTCGAACTTCTGTCCTGTCGTCGAGACGGATTCGCGGTCAATCCCGATCTCGTCGCGGACGAACAGGGAGGCGACCTGGCGATATCGATTGTACTCGAGGAGATGCGGTCGCAGGCTCAGACAATTCTCGCCATAGACAAGGGTGCCGCCCGATGCGCAGGCGTCGCTCTTGTCGGAGACGATCAGCTCCAGCGAATGACCGAGCAACTCGACATGCTCGTAATCGACCGAGGTCACACAGGTGAAGCGTGCGCCGACCAGACGTACCGGATCGTAGCGGCCTCCGATGCCGGCCTCGAACACGGCGAAATCGCATTTTTTCTCCTGAAAATACCGGCAGGCCAGCGCGAACATGGCTTCGAAGCTTCCGAACCGTTCGCCTCGCCGCCGCGAAATGTCGCCGATGGCGGCTTCGATCACGGCTGTCAGGCGCGGCAGATCGGCATCGTCAACAGGTGCGCCGTCGACCTGAAACCTTTCATTGAAGCGATAGAGATGCGGCGAGGTGAAGAGGCCGGTTCGTAGACCATAGGCCTGGCCGATGCCGGCGCAGAACGCTGCGGTGCTTCCCTTGCCGTTGGAGCCGGTCACGACGACCGAGACGCGCCGAAGCCATTCACGGTCCACCGCGATGGCATCGAGCAGCTCGGCCATTCGCGCCAGGCAAACACCGTCACCATATTTAGGCAGGTCAAACACCAAGTAATCCCATCGCGGAAAAAGTGTGATGCCAGATTTTCAGGATCAGATCGGGGCGCGCGCGCTCCTCCAATAGCCGGATCGACGGGTTCGAGTTCACCTCGATCACCGCCGTCGCTTCCGCGTCTCCCGAAATACTCGTAAACAGATCCACCGCGGCGACGCGAAGCCCGAGCGCGCGGACGGCTTTCTTTGCCAGGGTCGATGCCGCATCGGAGCGGAGCTCCTCGAGAACCATCGTTCCCCCGGCGCTCAGATTCATCCGTCCGGGGATTTCCCAGCGCTCGCCTTCGGCCAGGACGAGATCAAGCGATCCGTCGCGCTCCGCACTTACGAAAGCCGGCGAAAGTCCGCGGGCCTGCAACGCCATGTTATGCTCTATCAAGAGATCGCGGATCGGCCGCACGCCGTCGCCCAGCACGGAAGGTGGATATTTGCGGGCCGAATAGACCACGTCGTCGTCGAGCAGGAAAATCCGGTACTCGAGCCCGGACACCAGCGGTTGGATCAATATCGAATCGTAATAGCGCGAGACCTCGCGGATATATCGAACCAGCGCGGCTTCGCCGTCGACGGCCTGCGCAAAATCTCCGCGCGATCCCGTCAGCGGTTTGACGAATGCTATTGCGCCGAGCTTTGCAAAATATCCCAGTGCATCATCGATCTCATGTCCTTTGACGCGATGGGCGCGATGTCTTTCATGCAGGAAAAAATATTCACCGCCGAGCGTGCGAACGCCAGCGCGTTGAAGAACGATATTGGTGAAGTATTTGTCCGAGGCCAGCGTCGCCGCCGTGGCATTGTTTTGCGGATACCACGAGCATCGCCCGGCGCCGAAATAAACGCTTTTGGTCTTGGAAGCGACGCTGAAGACAAGCCCCGTTCCGCCGTCGATGTCTTCAAATGCCAGCCCGAATTCGGAGCAGGCATATTCGGCATAGACCGTTTGGTCCGGATAGGAGCCCGCCTGTCCCGATCGAATTTTTGCCAGGCTCTGCATTCGAGTTGAACTTTATATCTGGGTTAATATGGGGTGGAAATTTATTGCCGTAACGACACCGATTTCAGCAAGTTAATTGCGCCGCGAGGGGCTTTGTCGAACCATTCTACAAATAAATCGACCGCGATTTAGAGTCCTCAATTGCGCGTCAGCGCAGATTGACTATCTCTGAAATCGGCGTACGCCACATGCGAAATAGCCCGTTGTTTCAGCGGTTTTCGTCTCCTCGAAGACCGAACAACGCAATTGTTCTACATCAAGCCAATCGGAAAAACCAAAACACATGAGCGCGTTCTATAGAGAGAAAGTTCTTTCTGTCCGGCACTGGACCGATACGCTTTTCAGCTTCACCGCCACCCGGGATTCCGGCTTCCGATTCCAAAACGGACAATTCGCGATGATCGGCCTCGAGGTCGAGGGCCGGCCGCTGCTACGCGCCTACAGCATGGCGAGCGCCAACCATGAAGAGGAGCTGGAATTTTTCAGCATCAAGGTCGCCGATGGGCCGCTGACGTCCAAGCTGCAGAAGATCAAGGAAGGCGACACCATCCTGGTCGGACGCAAGGCCACCGGTACGCTGATCGCGGACAATCTGATTCCGGGCGAACGCCTGTTGTTGCTGTCGACCGGTACCGGTCTGGCGCCGTTCGCGAGCCTGATCAAGGACCCGGACGTGTACGATCGGTTTGAAACCATTGTGCTGGTTCACGGCTGCCGGCAGGTGTCCGAACTCGCTTACGGCGAGGAACTGGTGGCGAGGCTGCGGGACGATGAATTGTTCGGGCCGTTGCTGGCCGAGAAGCTTCTGTATTATCCGACCGTCACCCGTGAGCCGTTCCGCAACCGCGGCCGTATCACTGACCTGATCACATCAGGTCAATTGTTCGACGATATCGGCCAGCCGCCGCTGGATATTGCGACCGACCGGATCATGATGTGTGGCAGCCCCGGCATGCTGGTCGAATTGCGCGAGATGTTTGAAGCGCGAAGCTTCCTCGAAGGCAGCGGCAGCGAGGCCGGCCATTTCGTCATTGAGAAGGCGTTCGTCGAACGCTGAATTCAGCCTTCCCGGTTCACAACCAATGTTGATAGTGCGGGCTGGTTACGGCCTGCTATAAGCCCAGCCGAACGTCGCGTGGCTCAATGGCGCGTCGATAGAGGGAGCGACTGGGGTCTTGTCAGCATTTGATGATGCCGGATCGGCGAAAACAGCCCTTGTTCTCGCAGGCGGGGGCAGCTTTGGCGCCATTCAGGTGGGCATGATGCATTCGCTCGCCGCTCACGGAATTTCGGCCGATATGGTGGTCGGCTCCAGCGTCGGCGCGCTGAACGGTGCTTACTACGCCGGTGATCCCACCCTGAAAGGCGTGCTGCAGCTGGAAACCATCTGGCGCGGATTGCAACGGCAAGACGTTTTCCCGGTCACGTGGCGGACGCTGCTGGGCTTTCTCTGGCGCAGGGATTTCCTGATCCCGCATGACGGGATCGCGAAGCTGATCGACGATCATCTGCCCTACCGCAATCTGCAGGATGCAAAGCTTCCGGTTCATATCGTGGCGACCGACATGCTCTCCGGTGACAGCGTGGTGCTGTCGGAGGGCCCGGCCACCCAAGCGATCGTCGCCTCGACCGCGATCCCCGGCGCCTTCGCCCCGGTCCCCTACAAGGATTTCTACCTGGTTGACGGCGCGATCTCGAGCAACACGCCGATCAAGATCGCAGTGGCGAAAGGTGCGCGGCGGCTGATCATCTTGCCCACCGGCCACGCCTGCGCGGCCCACGCGCCTCCGGTCGGCGCGGTCGCGAATGCGCTGCAGGCGCTGACGCTGCTGATCGCGCGGCAATTGGTCAGCGAACTGGAAGAACTCGGCCCGGATATCGAGCATTTCGTGGTGCCGCCGTTATGTCCGTTGGTGGGGTCGCCTTACGACTTTTCGCGCACCGCCGAGCATATCGAGCGCGCCATCCAGAGCACCGATGCGTGGCTGGCGCGAGGCGGCCTGCAACGCAGCGGGATTCCCGACGAACTGCGCCCGCACAGCCACTGACCGTTCAAGCCCGGTCGATCTCACGTTGCACTGCAAAAACTGGTGCGGCGAGACGTCGCTCGCCCCCGTGGTGATTGATCCTGCCAGGCTGGATTCGATAGCCTGATGCCGGTCGCTGTCATATCGCTGACCGGCACGCCCGATATCGTGTACAGGTTGTCTGGTGTTTTGGATTAGGCTTGAGGCCGGCAAGAATAATACGGCAGAATCTGCCAGAGGGTCCCATGGAAACGTTGCTGCTTCCGTTCTCTCCACGCTTCATCGTTCTCACGATTTGCGGCGTCGTTACGGTGCTGCTGCTTGGGATCGCGCTCGCCGATCACAAGGTTTTCGATCTGGTCCTGATCCCGCTTGTTATCTTCGCCGCGCTCACTGTGCTCGGTTTTCGCGACCTCATGCAAAAGGGGCACGCGGTCCTGCGGAACTATCCGATCTCGGCGCATATCCGCTTTCTGCTGGAAGAGATCAGGCCGGAGATGCGGCAGTATTTCTTCGAGAGCGAAAAGGACGGCATGCCGTTCAGCCGCGACACCCGCGCGGTGGTTTATCAGCGCGCCAAGATGGTGCTCGACAAGCGGCCGTTCGGTACGCAGGAAGATGTCTACCGCGATGGCTATGAATGGATGCACCATTCGGTGGCGCCGAAGCCTCGTGTCTCCTCGGAGTTTCGCATCACGATCGGTGGTCCGGATTGCGCCAAACCGTATTCGGCCTCGGTCTTCAACATCTCGGCGATGAGCTTTGGCGCGCTCAGCCCCAACGCAGTGCGCGCGCTGAACGCCGGGGCCAAAAAAGGCGGCTTCGCGCATGACACCGGCGAAGGCGGCGTCAGTCCCTATCATCGCGAGAATGGCGGCGACCTGATCTGGGAAATCGGCTCCGGATATTTCGGCTGCCGCAATCGCGACGGCTCGTTCAATCCGGACGAGTTCGCCCGCGTCGCCACCGACGACCAGATCAAGATGGTCGAACTCAAGATCAGCCAGGGCGCCAAGCCCGGACATGGCGGGGTGCTGCCGGCCGCCAAGGTCTCCGAGGAGATATCGAGGATCAGAGGCGTGGCGATGAACGAGGACTGCATCTCGCCGGCCTCGCACCGGGCATTTTCGACGCCGCTGGAGATGATGGCCTTTATCGACGAGATGCGGCGGCTGTCCGGCGGCAAGCCGGCCGGCTTCAAGCTCTGCATCGGCCATCCCTGGGAGTTTCTGGCGATCTGCAAGGCCATGCTGCAGACCGGGATCTATCCGGACTTCATCGTGGTCGACGGCAATGAAGGCGGCACTGGCGCCGCTCCGCTCGAATTCATGGACCATCTGGGCATGCCGATGCGCGAGGGCGTCAATTTCGTCCATAACGCCCTGATCGGCATCAATGCGCGCGATCGCATCAAGATCGGCGCCTCCGGAAAGATAGCCACCGCTTTCGACATGGCGCGCGCCATGGCGATCGGCGCCGACTGGTGCAATTCGGCACGCGGCTTCATGTTTTCGCTGGGCTGTATCCAGTCGCTGAGCTGCCACACCGACCGATGCCCGACCGGCGTGACCACGCAAGACCCGTCGCGCAACCGCGCGCTGGTGGTGCCGCACAAGATCGAACGGGTTTACAATTATCATCACGCCACGCTGCATGCGCTGAGCGAGCTGATCGCCGCTGCGGGGCTTGAACATCCGCAGCAAATCCGGTCGATCCATTTCTCGCAACGGACCTCCACGACTTCGGTGCAGTCCTTCGCTCAGCTCTATCCGTCACTTCGCCCGGGCGAACTGATCGACGGCACCAGCGATCCGCGCTTTCGCGAAGCCTGGGCGATGGCGCGCGCGGACTCGTTCTCGCCGGCGGGGTGATCGTCATTCCGGGGCGCGCGTTAGCGCGAACCCGGAATCTAGCGCATGTAATCTCGGGATTCCGGGTTCGACGCTTTGCGCCGCCCCCGAATGACGATGCAAATAGTCCGGCGCTAATGCGGGTTTTCGAGGCTGAACAGTTCCGACTGCTCGTCATAGGCGAACAGCTCGGCATAGCGTGCCCACGACACGATCGTCTTCAGTGTTTCGTCCGCATAGTCTTCCGACATGTAGTCTTCAAGCTCGTTGCGGAAGCGCGCCGCCGGTGCCGTGTGGGAAGGCCGCTCATCGAGCACGCGGCGGATCAGGCCCATGACAGGCACATAGTTGATCAGATGCTCGGCAAACAGCTTTTTGCGGGCATCGGTCTCGAGATGGGCAAACCGCTTGCCGGCATCGGTCAGCATCAGATCGCCTTCGCTTAACTGGGCAAATCGCAGCAATTGAAGCGCCTCGCCGAGATGGAATATCTCGTCGGCCTCGAGTTGCAGGCTGCCGGCCAGAACCGGCAAATCGGCGTGCCCGTTATACGGCTCGCCGGCCAGCGTCTCGATCAGGCCGGACAGCACGTTGGAAGAGATGTGATTGAGGATCATGCCCACGCCGGTGCCGTGAATACCCTCGGCGGCAGGCGTCTTGGGCTCGGCGCGCTGCGTCATGCGGGCGTAGATGCTGTCGACGAGCTGGCGGAATGTCGGGTCGAGACGATTGCGCGGATGCGGCAGGTCGACCTTGATCTCGACCGCCACGCGTCCGGGATTGGATGAGAACACCAGAATGCGGTCGCACATCAGCACCGCTTCCTCGATGTTATGCGTCACCATCAGGACCGACTTGATCGGCAGCCGGCCTTCGGTCCACAGATCGATCAGGTCGGTGCGGAGCGTCTCGGCGGTCAGCACGTCGAGCGCCGAAAACGGCTCGTCCATCAACAGCAGGTCGGGATGGACGACCAGCGCCCGCGCAAATCCGACGCGCTGGCGCATGCCGCCCGACAATTCCTTGGGGTAGGCGGATTCGAAACCGTCGAGACCGATCAGGTCGATCGCCGCGAGCGCGCGGGTGCGGCGTTCGGCGCTGTCGATCCCCAGCGCTTCCAGCCCGAGTTCGACGTTTTGCAGGACGGTCAGCCACGGAAACAGCGCGAAGGACTGAAACACCATGGAAACGCCGTTCGGCGGACCCTTGATCGCCTCGCCGCGGCATGTTGCGTCGCCCGAGGATGGCGCGATCAGGCCGGCGATGATGCGCAGCAGGGTCGATTTGCCCGATCCGGAGCGGCCGAGCAGGCCGACGATTTCGCCGGAGTGAATCGTCAGATCGACCTTTTCGAGCACCAGAAGATCCTCGCCGCTTCCTTTCGGAAACGACCGGCAGACGCCGCGAATATCGATAAGGCTGGTCGCTTTGGTTTGATCGAGCATGCGTTTCCCTTGAGAATCAGCCGAGACGAAGACGGCGCTCACCGAAGGCGTACAGCGGTCGCCAGAGCAGGCGGTTGAAGAGCGTCACCAGAATACACATCACGACGATGCCGAGAACGACGCGAGGGAAATCACCGGCTTCGGTCGCTGTTGCTATATAAGCGCCGAGCCCGGTGGCCGTCAGGTGGGTATCACCCCAGCTCGCAACTTCCGCAACGATGGAGGCGTTCCACGAGCCGCCCGACGCGGTGATCGCGCCGGTGATGTAGTAGGGAAAAATGCCGGGAAGGATGACTTTTACCCACCAGCGCCAGCCCTTCAAGTGGAAGCTGCCGGCGGCTTCACGAAGGTCGCTCGGGAAAGCGCTGGCGCCGGCAATGACATTGAACAGGATGTACCACTGGGTTCCCAGAATCATCAGCGGGCTGAGCCAGACATTCGCATTCAGGCCGTAGCGAACGATAACCACCACGAAAACCGGGAAGGCGAGATTCGCGGGAAACGCCGCCAGAAATTGCGCGAGCGGCTGTATCAGCTCGGCGAGTTTCGGCCGCAGCCCAATCCAGACGCCGACCGGCACCCATATCAGTGAGGCCAGCGCAATCAAGACGATGACGCGGGCCAGCGTGATCAAGCCGTACCCGAATGCGCCGACTACGTCCGACAGGCTCAAGGTCGTCGAGAGATACGCATAAGCTCTCCAGCCGGCATAGGCTGTGCTGGCGACGACCAATGCAAGCCACAGCGCATCGACCAGGCGCGAGGGCTCGCTCTGTTTGCTCGATGCGGCCAGCACTCGGCCGGGAAGCGTGATGTGCAGATTGGAGATGATCCTGTTCAGTGCGGTGAATGGCAAGGACAGCGCCCGCAGCGCGCGCGTGCGGCGAAACAGATCGAGCATCCAGGATGTCGGCGCGCTGCTGGATGCCGTCTGTTCGAACCGGAATTTATCGGCCCAGGCCACGACGGGGCGAAACAGCAACTGGTCATAGACGATGATGACGAGCAGCATGGTCAGGATCGCATAGCCGATGGCGGGCAGGTCGCGCTTTTGAATGGCCAATGCGACGTAAGAGCCGACGCCGGGCAATGTCACCGTGGTGTTGCCGACCGTGATCGCCTCCGACGCCACCACGAAGAACCAGCCGCCCGACATCGACATCATCGTGTTCCAGATCAGGCCCGGCATGGCGAAGGGCACGTCGAGCCGCCAGAAACGCTGCCATCCGCTGAGGTGGAAGCTTTGCGTCGCCTCTTCCAGATCCTTCGGCACATTGCGCATCGACTGGTACATGCTGAACGTCATGTTCCAGGCCTGGCTGGTGAAGATCGCGAACACGCAGGCAAGCTCGGCGCCGAACACGCGGCCGGGAAACAGGTTCATGAAGAAGACGACCGTAAAGGTCAGAAAGCCCAGGATCGGCACCGACTGCAGGATATCGAGCAGCGGGATCAGCACCATTTCGGCACGCCGGCTCTTGGCGGCAAAGGCGGCGTAAATGAAAGTGAAGATGATGGAGCAGGCGATCGCCAGCAGCATGCGCAGCGTGGTGCGCAGTGCATAGAGCGGAAGGTTGCCTGGATCGAGTGACACCGGCGCGACGTCGAGCGCCGACAGCGGCGCCGTGGTCTGCTCGCCGCCATAGACGATCAGCACCATGGCGCCGGTTACAAGTATCAGCGCCACGACGTCCCAGATGTTGGGCTGCAACGCCTGTCCCAGTGCGACCGGGCGCATATCCTGAACCGCCATTAATCGCCGCCTCTAACCTTTATTTTGACGCGTTTTCTTCACGCGAACCGGGGCCCACTTCGCTCGAAAACGCTTTAGAATTCGCCGTGGAAACGGGCCGAGAACACCGAGACAGGTCCACGGTCGGCGTTATAGGCGGGATTTGTGATGAGTTGATAGTCAGCGGTAACCGTCAGATTCTTGTCGACCGCATAGGCGTAGTAGGTCTCGAGGATCTGCTCGGGACGATAGTTGAGCTGGCCGTCGCCGATCAAGAGGCCGAGGCCGCCGGCCGCGAGGAAGTCGCGATGTGCATCGGACAGTCCGTTGATCGCGCCGCCGATACCGATGGTGTCGTTCGGGCGTCCCCAGTAGCTGCCCTTGATCGACAGGCCCCCTGAAAGGCTGCGGTCGATATCGGTGAATGACAGGATTTCGGTCTGGCCGTCATTCCAGCTGGCGCGCGCGAACATGCCGACGTCCTTGACGATCTGCTGTTCGGCGTTGAGATAAAATCCGTATTTGAGGTTGTCGTGCCGGATGCTCGCCATGACCGTGTTGATGTCGAGCGAGGGATCCGCATCTTCAATCGCCAGCGCCTGGCGGTAATTGCCGGTATTGCCGCTGTTGGCAAATGCGCCAAGCCGCAGCTTGCCGGGCTGATCGAAGATGGTGTGGCGTTCCTCGAATTCGACCACGGTGCCGCCGGTCTTGTAGGTCAGCACGTCGCTGTTGGGAGCGGTCGGCACCTCGAAGGCTCCGGCGCGTATCGCCCAGTCCTTGCGATTGAGCTCGACGATCGCGCCGCGCGTATAGCCGGGCAAATCGGCCGGGAAATCATAAGCGGCCGACGACCACATCGCCCAGTTCATGAAATCGGCGCGAGGATCGTGGGCGTAACTGTTGTTGTCGAAGAAGTCGCCGACCGCAAAGCGGCCGACAATCAGCGTGACCCGGTCGATGTCGCGTTTGCCCGCGAGTTGATTGGGTCCATCCTGGACCTCTTCCTGTTCGCCGCCGAGACCGAAGGTCTGTTTCAGATAATAGCGCTGCGCCCGGTATTTCGGCTCGGCGGCGCCGGCCTTTTGCGCCTCCCCGTTGGGAAAGCCGGCGACGCCGAGTGTGCCGCCGATGCCGAACCCCTGCGCCAGTTCGGGGTTGAAGTAGAACTCGCCGCCCTGCCAAAGCCGCACGCCGAGAAAGGCGGTCGTGGTCCAGGTTTCCTGCACCTGGCCGCCGCCGGGGAGGCTGTTGGCGCCGGCATAGGGCGAGCGGAAGGCAGGATAGGCCTGCGGAAGAAACGTCGTTTGCGCGTGGACATTCCAGTCGTCCGATTCCGGAAGCGCAGGCTTGACGTTGGCCGAAGCCTGCGCCGTCCACACCGGATTATCGTCAAAGCGATAGTTCAGTCCGAGCTTGAAAAGGTGAACGCTGGGATCGACGTTGACGCTGGGCAGTCCGAAGCTGCTGAGGTCGTAGGTCCGGCGCGCCAGATCGATGTAGTCATATTCGAGTTTGGCGCTCCAATTGCCGCCCACGGCAAACTCGACACCGGCGCCTGCGGTCCAGCCGGTCTGGATCTGTCCAGGTGCTGCGAAGATGCTTCCCGGGGCATCGTTGAGGTTGACATGACTGTGTCCCCAGGCAAAGCCGCCGGTCACATACGGCATCCAATTTCCGAACGCGTATCCGACGCGGCCGCGCACCGTGCTGACGTAGTCGAGCGACGTGTCGAACGGCCCAGGCGCAAGACGCGGGGCATCGAGCGGACTGGCGAACGACGCATCCGCCTCGACGCCGAGCACGACATGATTCGCCAACTGCCTGTTGTAGCCGGCCTCGTAACCGCCGATCAGGCCGGTAATGCTGGGCGGAAAGACCACGCCTTGTTCGGGGATCGGATTGGTGCCGGGTCCCAGGCTGCCACCGCCATAGCCGACATGGCCTCCGATGTAGAAGCCGGTCCAGTCGTACACGGTCTGGTACGCGGGCGCCTTGAGCGCCATGTCCGCCGCGATGGCAGGTTGTGCCAGCGTGAGCATGCCGAGCCCAATGCCCGCAAATCTGCACTCCCAGGTTCGGCTGCAGCGGTTCATCGGGCGAAATTTTCCAGCGCGAACATTTCGGCAATCTCTTTTGTCATCACTGATTTGCCGTCGTGCTGCCACCAAGAAATCGAGCGAACGATTTCACCGCGCCGGTCGATGCCTTCTCCAACGGCGAAAAGCCGAATCAAACGGAAAACGCATTCATCCCAAGCCCTTGAACCACAAGCAAAACGTTATTGCAAGTAATTCGCAATTGCAAGTAAGGATGAAGGTGCCGCTGATTTGTTGGCATTGTTCTGTGACAGACATGCAACACAGAATACCCCGGTGAGATGTCAGGCGATTCCTAGCAAAAGCGGTGATGCCAAAAGATGACCCGCCCGGGGGGACAGCCGGGCGGGTCAGGTGCGGAACGGGTGGATGAGGCGCCGTTGTTACCCGCACGCTCCGTTGGTCGGAGCGATTTTGAAGCGGGTTCGATCACGGCCCGGTGACTGCCGAGCCGTGTGTGACGTTCTCACTGTAACGGCCGGTGACGTGCGCGAGTGTCAGCCCTGCGGACGATCCGAAAGTATTTCAGGATCAAACTTGTCGATGTCGGCGAGCAATTCGCAGAACGCGGTTGCGCCGTGATCGAGCAGTCGCTCGCCTTTCTCGGCCGACGCCAGTGTCGCATCGCCGACGGCGCCGCCGGGATGGAGGTCTTGCGCCTGCCACGCGAACGGAGCCGGGCGATGCGCTGAGAGCCAGCGATAGTCCTTTTCCATCGCGATCGCCGAGGAGCGGAAATCGGCGATCTTTTCCTTGCGCACATGCTGCTGATATCGCGCCAGCATGATCGAGGTCTCGACCGCGCCGCCATGAACGCCATGGCGCAATTCTTCCTCCGAGAACATTCCCTCCGGCGCGCCAAAACGCGACCATCCTGTGGTAACCGCGAGAAGCCCGTATTCCGCGCGCAGATCCTGCGCGACCAGGGTCATGGCCGCGCTGTTGCCGCCATGGCTGGTGACCATCACAAGCTTCTTGATGCCGGCGCGCGCGACGCTCGCCCCGAGCGCCATCCATGTCTGCAGCGCGGTCTCGGTCGGCAGCGTCAGCGTGCCCGGATAGTCGATATGTTCGGTCGAAATCCCGACCGGCTGAAGCGGCATGAATGTCACGGGCATCGTATCCGGCAGCAGCTCGCGCACCCGTCCAAGGTAGGCCTGCGCGATCATGACGTCGGTGCCGACAGGCAGATGCGGGCCGTGCTGCTCGGTCGCCGCCAACGGCAACACCGCAATCCATCGCGCTGCGGCCGTCCCGGAAATGTCGGGCCAGTGAATGTCGGTCCAATCGCGGGGAGGAGCCATTGAAGTCATCGTGCAAAACGTTTCTTTGGGCCAATTTGCAAGGTAGTTTGTCCGTTCCCGCAAGGGGCTGTACCAGCGTCCAGACCAGCGTTACCCCTATCATGAGCTAGAATGATCAACGGAGTCCAACCATGAACCCGGCTCTTTTGCCGCGAGCGTTAACGGCTGGCCTGCTGGCCCTCGCCCTGGCCATCACGTCCGCGGGCGCGCAAACGCTGGACAAGGTCTCGTTCGGAACCAACTGGGTGCCGGAGCCGGAACAGGGCGGATTTTTCCAGGCGGTGGCCGACGGGACCTACAAGCAATACGGGCTCGACGTCACGATCGTGCCGGGCGGCCCGAACGACAACAATCGCATTCTGCTGATCGCCGGCAAGCTCGACTTCTTCCTGAGCGCGAACACGTTGCAGTCGTTCGATGCCGTCACCAACAAAGTCCCCGTGGTCCAGATCGCCTCCATGTTCCAGAAGGATCCGCAGGTCTTTCTGACCCATCCGGAATCCAAGGTCACCAAACTCGAGGATCTCAAACCGCTGACGCTGTTCGTGTCCAAGGAGGGGATTGCGACCTACTATCAATGGCTGAAATCCGAATACGGATTCAGCGAGGAGAAAGTCAAACCCTATACCTTCAATTCGCAGCCGTTCATCGCCGACAAGCAGAGCGCGATGCAGGGCTATGTCACCTCGGAGCCGTTCGCGATCGAACAAGCCGCAGCCTTCAAACCGGGGGTGATTCTGCTGGCGGATAATGGCTTCAACTCTTATTCAACCCTGATCGAAACGCGCCGCGACCTGATCGACAAAAAGCCGGATCTGGTTCAGCGTTTTGTCGACGCCTCGATTATCGGTTGGTACCATTATATCTACGGCGACAATTCGCCTGGCAACGCGATGATCAAGAAGCTCAACCCTGAAATGACGGACGAGTTGCTGGCCTATTCCGTCGCCAAGATGAAGGAATACGGAATTGTCGATTCCGGCGATGCATTGCAGGACGGCATCGGCGCGATGAATGACACGCGGGTCGCGAGCTTTTTCGAAAAGATGGTGCGCGCCGGCGTCGTGCGCAGCGACATCGACTACCGCAAGGGTTACACGCTTCGCTTCACCAACAAGGGCGTCGGACTCGATCTGCGGCCAAAGAACTAGCGACGCAATGGCCGATCCCGCCGCTTTGTCTGAAATCGACGTTGGCCCGGCCGGCCTTGCCGTCAGCCTGCGCGACGTGACCAAGGTCTATGACAATGGCGTAGCGGCGTTGGGGCCGCTGGATCTTGACGTGCGAACCGGCGAATTCGTGTCCCTGCTCGGACCGTCAGGTTGCGGCAAGTCGACGGCGCTTCGCCTGATCGCGGGTCTTAATGCGCCGACGTCAGGCACCGTCCGCGTTTCACATCGCGCCGGCCGGGCGCGTGCCGGGCAGACCATCGGCTTTGTGTTTCAGGAGCCGACGCTGATGCCGTGGGCCAATGTCAGTGAGAACGTGCGGTTGCCGCTGAAACTGGCGCATGTGCCCGTTGCCGAGGCGAACGCGCGCATCGGTGAGGCGCTGGCGCAGGTCGGGCTTGCGGAATTTGCCGGCGCTTATCCTCGCGAATTATCGGGGGGCATGAAGATGCGGGTCTCGCTGGCGCGTGCGCTGGTTACCGATCCGGATATTCTCTTGATGGATGAACCGTTCGCGGCCCTCGACGAGATCACCCGCTTTCGGCTCAACAATGATCTGCTCTCGCTGTGGCGCAATCTGCGCAAGACCGTCGTCTTCGTCACGCATTCGGTGTTCGAGTCGGTGTATTTGTCGCAACGCGTGATCGTGATGAGTTCGCGGCCCGGGCGCATCAGCGCCGAATTCCGCATCGACGCTCCCGAACCGCGTGGCGAGGATTTTCGCACATCGGCCGATTATGCCGGTTATTGCCGTACGGTCTCCAACGCGCTGGCGCCGCTGTATCAGGGGCAGCCCGGCCTATGAGCTCCTTGCAGATACCGCCATTGTCTGCCGGACAGGCTGCGCCGGGCGGCCGTTTTCCGGGCTTGGTCCGGGTGCTGCTTCCGGTGGTCGTGCTCGCGGCGGGCGTCGTGGCATGGGGCCTCGTGGTCCGCATCAACAACATTCCGCCCTACGTGCTCCCCGGACCGTCGGCGGTTTTCCGGACGCTGGTCAATGACTGGCCGGTGCTGTCGCTATCGCTTCTCACCACGTTACGGACGACGCTCGAGGGGTTCATCGCCGCCGCCGTCGGCGGCATTGCATTGGCGCTATTGTTCAATCAGTCGAAATGGCTGGAATATTCGCTGTTTCCCTATGCGGTGATCCTGCAGGTCACGCCGGTCATCGCCATTGCGCCGCTGCTCCTGATCTACCTTCCGCAACAGACCGCGGTCATCGTCTGCGCCTGGATCGTCGGATTCTTTCCGGTGCTGTCCAACACCACGCTTGGCCTCAATTCCGTGGATCGCAACCTGGCCGGCCTGTTTCAGCTCTATGGCGCGTCGCGGCTGCAGACCCTGCGATATCTCAAATTGCCGGCGGCGCTGCCGTTCATCCTGGGCGGCCTGCGGATTGCGGGCGGGCTGTCGTTGATCGGCGCCGTGGTCGCAGAGATCGCGGCGGGTTCGGCGGGCGCGGGGTCGGGACTGGCCTATCGAATTGCGGAATCCGGCTATCGTCTCAACATTGCCAGAATGTTCGCAGCCTTACTGTTGCTCTCTGCCGCTGGAATTGTCATTTATGGGCTGCTGGCGCTAATTTCGCACCTGATATTGCGGCGCTGGCATGAGAGCGCGCTTGGAAAGGAAAACTGATGGGGAACAACTCCTCCGAGAAGATCGATTTGCTGATTTACGGGCCGAGCAAGCCGATCGTCGATAACGGCTTTTCCGATCAGTTCATCCTGCATCGCTTTGAAACCATCGGTGATCTGGAACGGCTCAGTCCCGAGGCCGCCGGGAAAATCCGCGGTGCCGCGATCACCTATAATTCGGTGCGGGGTGACAGCAAGACGCTGGCGCGCTTTCCCAAGCTCGAGATCGTTTCGAGCTTCGGCGTCGGCTACGATCACATCGATGCCAATTACGCGCGCGACAACAACATCATGGTCACCAACACGCCTGATGTCCTGACCGAGGAAGTCGCCGATATCGCGATGGGGCTTTTGATCGCGACCGTGCGCGAATTCATCAAGGCCGACCGCTATCTGCGGTCCGGTCTGTGGACCACGCAGAATTTTCCGCTGAGCGTCGGCTCGCTGCGCGACCGCAAGGTGGGGATGGTCGGCATGGGCCGGATTGGGCAAGCGATCGCTCGCCGGCTCGATGCGTCGCTGGTGCCCGTCGTCTACCACACCCGCAATCCCGCGCCCGGCCTGTCCTACAAGCACTATCCCGATCTGATCGAGATGGCGAAGGCGGTCGATACGCTGGTCGTCATCGTGCCGGGCGGCGCAAGCACCACAAAAATGATCAACGCCGAGGTCATGAAGGCGCTCGGCCCGCGCGGGGTGATCATCAATGTCGCGCGCGGCACCGTCGTCGACGAGCAGGCGCTGATTGCAGCGCTCAAGTCGGGGACCATTCTGGCCGCGGGCCTCGACGTGTTCGAAAAAGAGCCGAATGTGCCGGACGAATTGAAGGCCATGCAGAACGTCGTTCTGCTGCCGCATATCGGCTCGGCCTCGGTGGTGACCCGCAACGCCATGGATCAGCTGGTGGTCGACAATCTGAAGACCTGGTTCGCCGGAAAGCCGCCGCTGACGCCGGTTGCGGAAACTCCGGCCAAGACTCCTGCCAAGAGCCACTGATGACGGGCCGTCGCGCCGGAATGGTGGTTGCCGCCGTGTGGGCGGCGATTGCCTGCGGGGCGCCGGCGCGGTCGCAGGATGTCAGCACCTTGAAAAAGGACATGATCGGCCAGTGGGAGCTCGCGACCACCGACCGCAGCAAGACCTGCGTCGTCACGTTGAAGAACGATTCCACGGCGCAGGGGACGCTTAAGCTTGAACTGGAGCCGGGCTGCGCGGCGGCGCTGCCGTTCACCAAGGATATCACTGCCTGGAGCATCAAGGGACTGGGCGACATCGTGCGGCTACAGGACGCTGCGGGACAGCCGGTGGTCGACTTCACCGAAGTCGAAACCGGGATCTTCGAGGGCATGCGGACCGGCGAGGGCATCTATATCCTGCAAAATCTCGCGGCCGCCCGCTCGCTGGCAAAATCCATGGATCAGATGATCGGCGACTGGGCCATGGTGCGCGGCAATGGCCAATCGATCTGCGGCCTGACGCTGACCAATAACGAGGCGAACGCGGACAATTTCCAGGTGTTCCTGAAGCCCAAATGTGATCCTGCAGTCACCGCGTTTGCGCCGACGCAATGGCGGCTCGATCACGGTCAGATCGTTCTGATGTCGGAGAGCGGCGAAACCTGGCAGTTCGAGGCCGACGACAACGCACAGTGGCGCAAGGTCCCCGACAGCGCCGATCCGCTGATCCTGCTCCGGCAGGAATGACGGCTGATTGATCAGGTTTTTCAGCCGGTAAGGCCTACAGTTTTTTTCGTGCCGGTGTCGATCCGCATGAGGCTCGTTCGTCGACCTATCAGCGAGATAGTTTTGCACGGCTCGGCGCCGGCGGCTCGCCTTTAAGGAGGAGTTTTCAGATGCGCTTCATGTATATCGTCAAGCACCCCGGCCCTTCCGCGACTCCCACACCTGAACTCATGGAGGCGATGCACAAGCTGGCCGACCGCGAGACCAAGGCCGGCCGCATGCTCGACAGCGGCGGGCTGATGCCGGTCGAGACCGGCGCCCAGGTGCGCATCGCCGGCGGCAAGCTTAGCGTGATCGATGGTCCCTTCGTGGAAACCAAGGAGATTGTCGGCGGCTACGCGATCTTCGAACTCCGCGACAAGCAAGAGGCCGTCGCGATGGCGAAGGAATTCATGCAACTGCATTTGGACCATCTGCCGGGCTGGGAAGGGACATGCGAGCTGCGCGCGTTTGCCGGTCCTTGAGATCCGGCTCAGCCCGATGCAGCCGGCGGCGATGACGGCTGCCGAAATCCACCACACCATTCTTGCGGTCTGGCGGGTCGAGCAGCCACGTCTGATCACCAGCCTTTCGCGGATGCTGCGGGATGTCCCGCTGGCGGAAGATCTGACGCAGGAAGCCCTGGTCGCAGCGCTCGAACATTGGCCCGCGACCGGTATTCCGGAAAAGCCTGGCGCGTGGCTGATGGCGACGGCCAAGCGCCGGGCGCTGGATCATTTGCGCCGCGGCCGGATGCTGGCTCACAAGCACGAGATGGTCGCGCGGGACATGGAGCAGCAAGAGCAGGCCATGCCCGACCTGGATTCCGCCTTGGATGACGATATCGGCGATGAGATGCTTCGTCTCGTCTTCACCGCCTGTCACCCGCGCCTGTCGCGGGAGGCCCGTGTGGCGCTGGCGTTGCGGATGATCTGCGGCCTGACCACCGAGGAGATTGCGCGCGCTTTCCTGGCGCCGGAGGCGACGATCGCCCAGCGCATCTTGCGCGCCAAGCGGACGCTGTCTGAATCGGGACTGGCCTACGAGACGCCGCGCGGCGAAGAACTTTCCGAGCGCCTCGCCTCGGTGCTGGAGGTCATCTACCTGATTTTCAACGAAGGCTATACCGCCGCACGCGGCGAGGATTGGCTGCGTCCGCAGCTCTGCAATGAAGCCCTGCGTATGGGCCGCGTGATCACCTCCATCGCAGCGCAGGAGCCGGAAGCGCAAGGGCTGCTCGCATTGATGGAGCTGAACGCTTCGCGCCATGCCGCGCGCACCGATGCTGCGGGCGAGCCTGTCCTGATGCGCGACCAGAATCGCGCGCTGTGGGACCAGCTTCAGATCCGGCGGGGCATGCAGGCGCTGCGGCGGGCATGCGAGCTTGGCGGGGTCGGTGGATTCTACGCCCTGCAAGCGGCGATCGTTGCCTGTCATGCCCAGGCGAGCACGCCTGACGACACCGACTGGCCGCGCATATCGGAACTCTATGCCGAGCTCGCAACGCTCGTGCGTTCGCCCGTGATCGAACTCAACCGCGCAGTGGCCGTCGGCATGGCCGAGGGCGCAGAGGCGGGGCTTGCGATCGTCGACGGCCTCGCGCACGAGCCCGCGCTGAAGGCGTATCATTTGCTGCCGAGCGTTCGCGGCGATCTGCTGCACAGGCTCGGTCGTTACGACGAAGCGCAGGCCGCTTTTGAAGCCGCAGCGGCGCTGGCGGGCAACGCTCGCGAACGTAACTTGCTCAAGCGTCGCGCTGCGGAAGCGGCCGGCGCGACGAAGTCATGATAATCAAGTGCGGGCGATCCGAGCGCCGGCCGGAATAGTCGTCACGTCCGGCTGAAGACTCCTAGCAAGCCGCCAATGATCTTCTGTCCGCGTTCTCATCACGACCGCCGCGTGCGTTCCCCTGTTCGGCCGTCGCTGGCGAGGCCGAACAAGGTGAGCCGTCAAATTCCAAAGCCGAAAAGCTTTGCGGAATTTTCGACCAGGATCGTTCGCCGTTCGGTTTCGTCGGGAGCATACCGGTACAGCAGTTCGAACAAGTCGGCATCGTTGGGAGGCTGGACCACCGAGGCCGGATGCGGCCAGTCACTGGCCCAGACGCATCGATCAGGAGCGGCCTCGATATACGCGCGGGCCCGCGGCGGGAGAGTGAAGTGGGCGAACTTCTAAAAACCACGGTCCGCTCGATCGAAAAGGTCTTGAATCAGGACCATTGAAGCTCGCTTTGAGGCATCCGCCGGTAGCGGAATCGACCGGTTGTTAGTTCGGCCGCTTCAGATGTTGATTCACATCTGATTCATCCTGATTGTTAGAACACGATTCAATTTTTCCGTTCATGATCGCCGTGCTTGCTGCGCGGTTTTGTTGTGATCGGCGCTGCAACTTGCCTCGCTTTAAATCGGAATTGTGAGCATGGCGATCGCGGGTCCAGCGCATTACGCAGACGACTGCTGCGAATCTGCAAAGACGCGGCTGTGGATGCTCGGCCTGGCGTCATTCGCCCCCAGGCTTCTGACCATCTCTGTCGTTTTCTCCGCGATGACAGTCGCCGGGTGCGCGCGCAATCCGGATCACCGTGAATTTAATCTGGTTCAGCACGAGGTCAGGGCTGCTCCCGTCCGCGCACCCGCCCGTGCTCTTAGGCACGCTGAACCACGTCATTATGCTGAGCTGCGAATCCGCCGACCCGATCCGGCGCTGCTCACGCCACAGCCGGCGCCCAACTGCGAGTTCAAGAGAACCGACGTTAGTGCTGTGGACCCGAATGAATGGGCTCGTTTGAAAATCGATTACGAACGGCAATGTTACCAAGATGCCGAGAAGCTTGCACGCGACCGCCTAAAACTGCTCCAGGCGTCGAGCACATGCGAGATTGAACCCGCTCAACATCCGCGATCGGCCCGGTAACAATCAGCACGGCTACGACTTGCGGCTGATTGATGGGCGCGCATCGCGGCCCGTGTCTCCTCGATGACACCGGTGTGGCAGCAGTCCTCAATTCTGTCCTCTTTTTGCCATACTCAATCACCACCCTTTTTAAGTAGTAAGGTTTCATTTGATTGTATTAGGCCTGTCAATTGCCGGCCCCAAAGACGAGAGCGAATTGCTGAGGAGTAGTAGTAGTTGCGTGAGTAATAATTGCGTGAGTAATTATGAGGACCCTTTACGGTTTACTCGATGCACTTCCAGACGACGACGCTGAAAGCCTCAGAGCTGCATTCCGCAAAGCCGCTAAAGCAAACCACCCTGACAACAACCCCGGCGATCCGGATGCCCCACTAAGGTTCAGGCGAATCGTCCGCGCGAATGCCATCCTCAGCGATGAGCGGCAGCGGGCGACCTATGACCGGTTGCTGGCAGTCGCACGCCGGGAGCAACGTCTGAAGTTCGCGGTCGCGGGTACTGTTTTCTCGGTCGTGTTGATCGGGGGATACCTGCTGTTCGGATATGTATCGAAGGCATCCCTCATCATTCCGGCACAAGTAGTCGAGGTATCTGCACGCGAACCAGCGTCGGTAGCCGCTGCAATATCGCCGCAGCCATCCGGTACGATCGGCCTGGGGCGCCCGCGCAACGAGCTTGATGATATCGGAGCCGCTAACAAGCCGGAGAATCCCGAGGCCGTCAAAGAGGCGGCGGCACCAAGCGCTGCTGCGCCTGCGGAGAATATCGACAGCGCTCCGGCGATTGCCAATGTTCCCGCGGAGCGCGACGTCGGGGTGAAGGATGCTAGATACTATCGAGAGCGGGGCATCTCGAACTATCGCAGTGGTGATATATACGTCGCGCTCGTCGACTTCGATATGGCGATCGATCTCAATCCGAACTTTGCGGATGCCTATATCGACCGCGGCGTCATCTTCTATCGTATGGGCGACTTCAAGCGCGCATTTGCCGACATTGCCCAAGCCAAGCGCATCGATGACTTGAACCGAAGCCAGACTCCACTGGCTGAGTCACAACAAATATCATCGTCGGGCAAGAATTGAGTTTGGCTGCATGCCGGTCACGGCACCGAGCGCGGTAGACAAATTTTCGCGAACCGAGGGACTACGTGGTCCGCTCCGGGCATGCAAACTTCGCCAATTTATATCAGCCTTAGCCCCTTCAAACTCGCATGTCCGTTCTTGCCGACGATGATGTGATCGTGCACCGAGATTCCCAAGGGTTGTGCGATCGCGACGATCGCCTTGGTCATCTGGATATCCGCTTGCGAGGGCGTCGGATCGCCGGACGGATGGTTGTGCACCAGGATGATTGCGGTTGCGGATAATTCCAGCGCCCGCTTGATCACCTCGCGCGGGTAGACCGGCGTGTGATCGACGGTGCCGACCTGCTGCACTTCGTCCGCGATCAGCTGATTGCGCTTGTCGAGAAACAGGATGCGGAACTGCTCCTTGTCGGCAAACGCCATGCTGGTCCGGCAATAGTCGATCACGTCGTTCCAGGACGACAAGGCCGTGCGCTGCTGCACCTGGCCCTTGGCGACCCGGGTCGCGGCCGCCGCGATCAGTTTGATCTGGGTAATGGACGCATCGCCAACTCCCTCGACTTCCCGCAGCCGCGCTTCCGGCGCGTGGATCACTTCGGCGAACGAGCCGAATTTCTTGAGCAGCGATTTGGCCAGCGGCTTGGTGTCGCGACGGGGCAGGGCGGCGAACAGCGCCATCTCCAGCAGCTCATAGTCGCTCAGCGCATCGGGACCAGCGCCGTGAAAGCGCTCCCGCAGCCGTTCGCGATGGCCGTGATAATGCGGCTTCTCGGAAGGCGGTGTTTCCTGGTCATCGCTCTTGCTGGGCATCGGCGCCAACCATGCCGTGCCGGTTGGCTTTTGCAACTGGGAAGTGCGGCATGGCGGGGCGGGCCGCACGCGTGACGCCGCCCTGTTTCCGGGCCAGATCAACCCTCGCTGACAGATATGTGATGGTTGGCGAGACCTCGCTTTTTCCGGACCTGCTTGCCTTCCATCTCGAATCCATTAGTTAGTGGGTGGCTGCAGCGGTCGCGGTCGGCGGCGCGTTGAACGCGCGATCCCTGATCGTGACGCGGCAGCGTTTGAGCGGCAGCCTCGCCGAGAACGAGCGCACTCATTGCCGGCCTGGTCCGTCAACGTCACACAGATAAATCCATCCCAAGGCAGGTCAACCGGATAGCGCCGCGCACACGGTGGTGTTCGGCGAACAGCATGTGCGTGGTCGGAAAAAAGCGGGACGCCCCCGCCTGATCCGTCCGCCGTCATCACCATCGCGATGAAATTTCGCGCCTGACTTGTTGCTCATTGCTGAAATGGGCAATCCCGAGATGGAGACCTCAGTGACCACGATCGCTTCGGATATGCCGCGCCGGCCCGAGATACTCACGGGTTGGCTGACCCTGCTGCTTGCCGTGTCCTGCGGGCTGATTGTTGCCAATCTCTATTACGCGCAGCCGCTCATTGGTCCGATCGGTGCGGATCTGGGGCTGTCGCCGCAAGTGGCCGGCCTGATCGTGACCGTGACCCAGCTCGGCTACGGGGCAGGCCTGATGCTGATCGTGCCGCTCGGCGATCTCGTCGAGAACCGGCGGCTGGTGCTTGCCGCGACGAGCCTTGGCGCGCTGGCGTTGCTGGGAGCCGCATTCTCGAGCCATCCGCTGCCGTTCCTTGTCGCCGGGCTGTTCACCGGGGTCGGCTCGGTCGCGGTGCAGATCCTGATCCCCTACGCCGGGCATCTGGCGCCTCCAGCCACCCGCGGCCGTGCGGTCGGCAATGTCACTTCCGGGCTGCTGATTGGCGTGATGCTGTCGCGCCCCTCGGCAAGCTTCATCACCGCGTTGTCGTCATGGCACGTGGTGTATTTCGTGTCGGCCGGCATCATGGTGGTGCTGGTCCTCGTGCTGTGGCAGACGCTGCCGCCGCGTGTGCCGACGGCGCGGCTCGGCTACGGCCAATTGCTGGCTTCGATGGTGCACATCGCGCGGACCAACGTGCCGCTGCGGCGCCGCGCGTTCTATCAGGCCTGTCTGTTCGGTGCTTTCAGCCTGTTTTGGACCACGACGCCGTTGCTGCTGGCTGGACCCGCATTCCATCTCTCGCAAATCGGCATCGCCATATTCGCGCTGGTCGGTGCCGCGGGCGCCATTTCCGCCCCGCTCGCCGGTCGCGTCGCGGACCGGGGATGGACACGGCCGGCGACCGCGATCGCGATGCTGCTTACCGCGGGAGGCTTTGCGCTGACGCGGCTGGTCGATTTCGGTTCGACCCTCTCGATGGTGGTACTCGCGGCCGCCGCGATCGCGATCGATTTCGGGGTGCAGGCGAATGTGGTGCTCGGCTATCGCACGTTGTTCGCGCTCGGGGCCGAATCCCGCAGCCGCCTGAACGGGCTCTACATGACGACGTTCTTCCTCGCCGGCGCCGCCGGCTCGGCCATCGGCGGATGGGCCTACGCCAATGGCGGCTGGACGCTGGTCTCATGGATCGGGATCGGGTTGCCGCTCGCGGCATTGATCTACCTCGCGACCGAGGCCGAATAGCGCGCCAGGGCCTTTTCGGTTCTGATTGAATCAGAACCGAGGCTCTAACCTTTGATTTGACGCGTTTGCTTCACGCGAACCGGCGTCCACTTCGCTCGAAAACGCTCTGGTCCAGCGCTCGGAGGGGCGATCAGATCAGGCCGCCACCGGCGGTCTTTCGCCGTGGCGCCGCGAGAGCGTGAAGATCTCGACGCCAGTCGCGGTCACGCCGACCGAATGCTCGAACTGCGCCGACAGCGAACGGTCGCGCGTCACCGCAGTCCAGCCGTCGGACAGGATCTTCACATGCGGCTTGCCGAGATTGATCATCGGCTCGATGGTGAAGAACATGCCGGGCTTTAGCGCCACGCCCTCGCCGGGCCGGCCGATATGGATGATGTTCGGCTCGTCATGGAACATGCGTCCCAAGCCGTGGCCGCAGAAATCGCGCACCACGCTCATGCCCTGCGGCTCGACAAAACTTTGGATGGCGTAGCCGATATCGCCTGTGGTGGCGCCGGGCTTCACCGCAGCGATGCCGCGCATCATGGCCTCATACGTCACCTCGATCAGCCGTTCGGCTTTGCGGGCGATCGGGCCGATCGTATACATCCGGCTGGAATCGCCATACCAGCCGTCGACGATGAAGGTGACGTCGATGTTGACGATATCGCCCTCCTTCAGCGCCCGATCGCCGGGCATGCCGTGACAGACCACATGGTTGATCGAGGTGCAGGTCGAATAGCGATAGCCGCGGTACATCAGGGTCGCGGGATAGGCGCCATGGCTGAAGGCGAAATCGCGGACGAAATCGTCGATCCGCGACGTCGGTACCCCCGGCCTCACGATGTCGGTGAGTTCGTCGAGGCATTTCGCCACCAGTGCACCGGCCTTGCGCATGCCGGCGAACCCGCTCGGCCCGTGCAGCTTGATCTGCCCGGTCTTGCGCAGGGAGGTATCGGTGGCTTCGACGTAACTCATGGGCGGGTCATATTTCGGTGGGTGGACTGTGGTGGGTGATTTATGACCCTAATTTAATGATCAGAGCGATCAGCGCAAGCCAAGGTTGGCGCCGGGCTGATTGGTTGTCTTGGTATAATTTGGTGGAACCGAGGCGCGTTCTTGATCGTATTTGGCCGTATCGTGTGCCGAATCCGGCGGCGAGCGGTCCAGGCGTCAGTTCGAAACCTCTACCATGGTGGTCTCGACCGGCAGCGCGCCGCCACGAACGCGAAGCTCGCGCACCGGATAGGGCACGCGGATGCCTTCGCGCTTGAACGCCTCCCATAGCGCCAGCATGACGTCGCTCTTCACATTGTCCATTCCGTCGGGGTCGGCGATCCAGAAGATCAGGGAAAACTTCATGCCGGCCTCGGCGAATTCCGTCAGGATACAGCCCGGCGGCTTGCCCTTGATCGCGCGTGGCGATGCGGCGGCGATATCCGCGGCCAGTTTGCAGACCACCCGCGGATCGGCATCGTAATTGGCGCCGAAATTGACCTTCACCAGCGTGTTCTTGTCGGTATAGGTCCAGTTGGTGACCTTCTGCGTCACCAGGTCTTCGTTCGGGATCAGGAATTCCCGGCCATCGCCGGCAGCGACCGAAATATAGCGCGTCTTCATCGCGCTGATGCGCCCCGAGCTGTCGCCGATGGTGACGAGGTCGCCCGGCTTCACCGATTTGTCCACCAGCAGGATGATGCCGCTGATGAAATTGGCGATGATCTTCTGCAGGCCGAAGCCGATGCCGACGCCGGCAGCGCCCGAGAAGATCGCCAGCGCCGAGAGATTGATGCCGACCGCGCTCATGGTCGCCGCGACGGCAAAGACCATCAGCGCGAGGCGAATGATCTTGATCAGCAACACCTGGATCGAAGGCGTCAGATCCCCGGACCGCGTGATCCGGCTCTCCGCGAAGTTGCTGGCGACATTGGTCAGCCACAACGCCACCGACAGCAACACGCCGAGCTTGATCAGCACCAGCGGCGTCAGCCGCAGACCGCCGAACTCGATGGAGACGGAGTCGAGCGCATCGATGGTCGGGCCAAGTTCGCCGATGATGCTCAGCGCCGCCACCAGCCATGCCGACAGCGACACCAGGCGGACGATGAATTCGTTGCGAATGACCGATGTCACGAGGCGAATAACCAGCCACGCCAGCGCGAGTTTGGCGAAGACCGCCAGCAAATAGCTGCGGCTCGGCCAGGTCGATGCCTGCATGATCATGCGCGCCACCCGCATCAGCACCGCGAACACGGCGGTCGAGGAGTAGTCGACCAACACGCGTACGATCATCCGCAGCGGCGCCGGCCACCCCATCGCCAGCGTGGTCATGTCGGTGCGTGCGCGAATGGTCGATCCGGCCGCGAATGCGATTCCGGCGCCGGCCAGCACCAGGCCAATCTGCAGATAAAACCATGGCGAGGTGACTTCCGCGCCGACCGAGCGCGCGGCGGAATGCAGCAAATCGAGGATGTCGTTGATGTCCATCGTCAAGTCTCGTCCGGAGGATCGCGCGCGGATAAATTTGATTCGAATATCCGGCAGATTCCCACACAAGCGACATCGACGCCATCGTTACGAGAGCTTGGCTTTGGCCAGTTAAAGTGGGTCTATGGGCACATTGTCGCCGCCAGCACAAATGGCCTTGGCGTCGCAGTGTGGCGACGATAAGGATGCAAATGCAGGTATTTGCAGGTGATTTGGCAGGCTCATGGCATCTCTCGACGCGGTTAGTCTGACAATCCTTCTCGGCGCCGTTCTGGTGATGGCCGGCATCCTGTCGAGCCTGCTCGCCTTGCGGTTCGGCGCGCCCTTGCTGCTGGTGTTCTTGCTGATCGGCATGGTGGCCGGCGATTCCGGCCCGGGCCGGCTTAGTTTCGACGACGTCCGCACCACCTATCTGGTCGGCTCGGTGGCGCTGGCGCTGATTCTGTTCGATGGCGGTTTAAAAACGCGGTTCCAAAGCATCCGCGCGGTGTTGGCGCCATCGATGGTGCTGGCGACGGTCGGCGTGCTGCTGACGGCCTTGATCACGGCGCCGGTCGCCAAATATGCGCTTGATCTGAACTGGATCGAGGCGCTGCTGGTGGGAGCCGTGGTGGCGTCGACGGACGCGGCGGCGGTGTTCCTGCTGGTGCATGCGCAGGGCCTGCGGCTGCGGCCGCGCGTCGGCGCGACGCTGGAGGTCGAATCCGGCACCAACGATCCGTTCGCGGTGTTTCTCACGCTGATGCTGGTCGAGCTGATTTCAAGCGGCGCCAGTTCGTTCTGGCATGTCGCGCTTGAATTTGGCCGCGAGGCCATGTTCGGCGCCATTGTCGGCGTGATCGGCGGCCGGCTCGTGGTGCTGGCGCTCAATCGGGTGGCGCTGCCGCAGGGCCTGCATGCGCCGTTCGTCGCCACCGCGGCCCTGGTGATTTTCGGCAGCGCGCAGATCGCGCACGCCTCGGGCTTTCTCGCGGTCTATCTCGCCGGCATCATCATCGGCAACAGACCTACCCGCGCGCATAATTCGGTGGTCACGTTTCTCGATGCCGCGACCTGGCTGGCGCAGATCGTGATGTTCGTCCTGCTCGGCCTTCTGGTCTCGCCGCAGCGGTTGGTGAGCAGCGCCGTGCCGGCGGTGATCGTCGCGCTATCGCTGATGCTGGTGGCGCGGCCGATTGCGGTATTTTTCTGCCTGGCGCCGTTTCGCTTCAACTGGCGGGAAAAGATCTTCATCGCCTGGACCGGCTTGCGCGGCGCGGTGGCGATCTTTCTGGCGTCGATCCCGATGCTGGTCGGGCTGTCGAAGGCGTATCTCTATTTCGACGTCGCCTTTGTCGTCGTCATCATCTCGCTGCTGCTGCAGGGCTGGACGCTGGCGGCAGCAGCGCGCCGTCTTCACGTGGCGCTGCCGCGCTCGGACCGTGGGCCGCGGCGTGTCGAGCTCGATCTGCCCGGCCAACTCGAGCAGCAACTGGTCGGCTATTCAGTCCGTCCCAAAAGCCTGTTTTTCCGGCGCGGGCTGATCCCCTCCTGGTCGAAGCCGACGCTGGTCATTCGCGACCAGCGCATTCTCTCGCCCGCCGAAGCCGATCCCGTCGCCGCCGGCGACTATATCTATCTGCTGGCGCCGCCGGAAAAGGCCGAGGCGCTCGACCGCTTCTTCGTCGACATGGCGCCGAGCAGCGCGCCCGATCCGCATCTGCTCGGCGATTTCATGGTGTCGGGCGAGCACACGCTGGGTGAACTGGCCGAGATCTATGGCGTGACCGTGGATACGGAGCAGTCCAAGCTCACACTCTCGGATTATTTCGACGTCCATCTCGATCACGCGCCGAAGGAAGGCGCGACGCTGGCGCTCGACTCCATCGTCCTGGTGGCGCGCAATCTCAGCGGCGGCAGGGTCAACGTCGTCGGCCTTCGTCTGCCGGAAGAGGAAGAGGAGGCCGGGCATCTGACGCGGATGGCGTCGCTCAAGCGCAAGCTGTCGGAGATATGGTCGTCGGTGGCGGGAACTTAGCGCGCTATGTCTGCTGTTGAGGAATGGCCGGACTATCCTTAGTCTAGCCGAAAGGTCGATGAACGGCCTCGCGGTGGAAACGCAGGAGAAATATAACCATGCCCGGCTCGCTGGATGACCAACTTGGCTTTGCACCTGACTACGATTCCCCAATCCCCTATATGCAGCGGACCCGCGATTATTACACCGCGATCGGCTACACCACGCCCTACCGCTGGGCGCATTATGTCGACGCCCCGTTCCAGCCGCTGAAAAAGCCGCTTTCACAATCGCGCGTGACGATCGTCACCACCGCCGCTCCCTATGATCCGGCGAAGGGCGATCAGGGCCCGGGTGCCGCGTATAACGGCGGCGCCAAGTTCTACAAGGTTTATGACGGCGACACCTCGAAGCCGCACGATTTGCGGATCTCGCATATCGGCTACGACCGCAAGCACACGTCGGCGACCGACAGCGGCACCTGGTTTCCGCTGCCGCAGCTCCTGAAGGCGGCAGCTTCGGGGCGGGTCCGCGAAGTCGCGCCGCGCTTCTTCGGCGCGCCGACCAATCGCAGTCACCGCGTCACCATCGACGTCGATGCCCCGGAAATCCTGGCCTGCTGCCTTGCCGACAAGGTCGATGTCGCCGTGCTGGTGCCGAATTGTCCGGTGTGCCACCAGACTTCCGCCCTCGTTGCCCGTCACCTCGAAGCCAATGGCATTCCCACGGTGGTGATGGGATGCGCCAAGGACATCATCGAGCACGCTTCCGTGCCGCGCTTCCTGTTCAGCGATTTCCCGCTCGGTAACTCCGCCGGCAAGCCGCATGATATCGAGTCGCAGACGCTGACGCTTGAACAGGCGCTGGGTCTGCTGGAGCACGCCTCCGGCGCACGCACCACGATGCAGTCGCCGCTGCGCTGGAGCGAGGATGCTTCCTGGAAGCTCGACTACAACAACATCGCGCAGATGAGCCCGGAAGAACTGGCGCGGCGCCGCGCCGAATTCGACAAGCAGAAAGAAATCGCGCGGGGCAACAGAGCCGCCTGACGCGCCATCAAACAACAGGAAACAAAAAACAAGAATAATGCCATCAGGAGGATAGCCGCGTGACCCGACCGTTCGAAGGCGTGAAGATTCTCGACTTCACGCAGGTGCTGGCTGGCCCCTATGCGAGCTACCAGCTCGCATTGCTTGGTGCCGACGTCATCAAGGTGGAGCGGCGCGAAGGTGAGGACATGCGCCGCACTCCGTTGAGCCGCGAATGGGCGGATCGCGGTCTCGCTCCTGGCTGGCAGGCGATCAACGGCAACAAACGCAGCCTGACGCTCGATCTGCAGAAGCCGGAGGCGATCACCATCGTCAGGCAGCTCGCGGCCCAGGCCGACGTGGTGATGGAAAATTTCCGTCCCGGCGTGATGGACAAGCTTGGAATAGGTTATGCGGCACTCTCGGCGGTTAACCCGAGGCTGATCTATTGCGCGATCTCGGGCTTTGGCCAGACCGGTCCGGAGCGTCTCGGCGCGGGCTATGACGGCAAGATCCAGGCGATGTCGGGCATCATGGCGATCACAGGCCACGAGGAGACCGGGCCAACGCGCGCCGGCTTCGCGGTCTGCGACGTGCTGTCCGGCGCCACCGCGGCGTTCGGCGTATCGAGCGCGCTGTTCCAGCGCACCCACACCGGCAAGGGGCAGATGGTCGACGTCTCCATGCTCGAGGCGACGCTGGCGTTCCTGTCGGGGCAGGTCGCCGATTACGCCGTGGCCGGCCATCGTCAGCAATTGTCCGGCAATCAGGCCGTGAGCCGCAGGCCAACCGCCAACCTGTTTCGGGCGGGCGAAGGCTATTTGTTGCTCGCCGTGAACAGCGAAAAGCAATACCGGTCGCTGATGACCGCGCTCGGACGCGCCGACGCGCTGGAAGATCCGCGCTTTGCCGATTGGTTCGCGCGGCAGGAAAATGAGCCAGCGCTGCGCGCCATCATCGAGGAAGCGCTGTCGAGAAAGGATCCGCGCGAGTGGGAGAAGATCCTCGAGGCGGCAGGCGCACCTTGCGCCAGCATCTGGAAGGTCGAGGAGGTGATCGATCACCCGCAGATAGCGGCACGCCGCGCCGTGCAGGAGATCGATACGCCCTATGGCCGCCTGCGCTTTGCCGGCAGCGGCTTCCAGCTTGCGCATGGCGGCGGCAGGCTCGATCGCATGGCGCCCGAACTCAGCGCCCATACCGACGAGGTGCTGATCTCGCTCGGCTACGATACAAACGCGATCGCGGATTTGCGCGCGCGTGAAATCGTCTGAGCAGAGACGGCGCTCCGGCTTCTTTCCTCGGGATGATTTTGCCGCTGTCGCAAATCGCGACGTTGGATATTCATATCAGTTGCGACAGGGTGCCGGCGCTGGCCAAGAGCACCACCACGATCCACGGGGCCACTTTCCAAACGGTGAGGAGCAGGAAGCCCGCGAGCGCGAGCGCAAAATCGCGCGGTGCCAGGACCGCACTGGTCCAGACCGGGTTATAGAGGGCCGCAGCGAGAATGCCGACCACGGCTGCGTTGGCGCCGCGCATCGCGGCCTGAGCGGCGGGGCGCGTCCGCATCGCATCCCAGAACGGTAAGCTGCCATAAACGAGCAGCATGCCCGGGAGGAGAAGCGCGACGAGCGCAATGGCCGCACCAGCAACGCCATTTGGCGCAGGCCCGATTACTGCGCCGAGATAGGCCGCGAATGTGAAGAGCGGCCCCGGTACCGCTTGCGCCAGTCCATAGCCTGCGAGGAAGGCCTCGTTGGTGACCCATCCCGGCGACACCACCTGAGCCTGAAGCAGAGGCAGCACGACATGGCCGCCACCAAAGACCAGCGCGCCCGATCGGTAGAACGCGTCGAACAAGGCGAGCCCTTGAGAATGGGTCGCGGTGGCGACGACCGGCGGGATCAGGAGAAACGCCGTGAAGAGAATCAGCGCGACGGCACCACCCCGCCGGGTGACCGGAAAATTCAGATGCCCGGAAACCGGCGCGACGTCTGCCCGGCAGAACCAAAGGCCGGCGCATGCCCCGAGCGCGATCGCTGCGATCTGCCCGAACGATCCGGCGATGAAGACAACGATCGCGATCGCGGCAAGTGCGATTGCCGCGCGGGCGCGATCGGGGGTGAGGGTTCGCGACATGCCCCAGATGGCCTGTGCGACGACCGCGACAGCGACGAGCTTGAGGCCATGCAGGAAACCTTCGGCAACGGGTCCTGTGAATGCGGCTGCGCTCATCGCAAAGCCGAACAGGATCAGGGCCGATGGCATGGTGAAGGCGAACCACGCAGCCAGGCCGCCCAGAAGGCCATTGCCCCTGAGAACACCGAGGGAAAAGCCGACCTGGCTGGAGGCTGGTCCCGGCAGAAACTGACAGAGCGCGACCAGATCACCATAGGCGGTCTCGTCGAGCCATTGGCGCCGTACCACCAGTTCATCCCGGAAGTAGCCGAGATGGGCGATGGGGCCGCCGAAAGATGTCAGGCCCAGCTTCAAGAATGCGGTAAAGACCTCGCTCAGGCGGCCCTTGGGAGCATCGTCGTTCATACGTGGGCACCGGCCATCAGCCTCATCGCCTCATCGCTTCGCCGGTGAACTCCCGAACCCGGACCTTCGCCAAAGTGAGCCCTTGTTTGCCCAGTCTGGTTGCCTTGTAGAGTTTTCGCCCGACGCGCCCTTCGCGCTGCACGCGCGAAGTCAGATAGCCCTTCCGTTCCATCGCGTGAAGCATCGGATACAGAGTTCCCGGGCTGAGCCGATAGCCGTGCCGCGCCAACTCGTCGATCATCCACTGGCCATAGATTTCCTGCTCTGCCGCATGATGCAGGATATGCAGCCGGATAAAGCCGGTGAGCAGATCGTTGAACTTCATTGCCCGGATTCATGCGATTGGGCCTGGATATCGATAAACGATATCGGGAACCGATACTGAAGCCAAGCGTTTCCGGGCATGGCGTAAACTCGAGGGAGACCTTGATGGCTTCGGTATCCGACAGTACGGACGAACCACAACGGCGCGCGTTGGTCTGTTCTGATGAAAATCCCCGTTTATGACAGCGTTCGGTCCAGACTATCGCATTCCACAGTGCGGCTGGTCGGCTTGGTCCGTCGCGCGGAGGCTTCTCATGACGATTGATCGCCGCCGGTTGCTGCAAGCTTGGGGAGTTACAGCACTCTCGGCGACGCTCCCGAAATTGGTCCGTGCCCAGTCTTCCGGTAGCCCGTCCGTATTGCCCCAAGGCGCATCCCAAGGCGCGTCTCAAGGCGCAGCAGATCAGACGATCCGGATTGGCAATGGGCTGGTTGAATTGGCGCCGGATCGCATCATTTCCACCACCATTTATAACGGGCAGTTTCCCGGGCCGCTGCTGCGCTTCAAGGAGGGCCAGCAGGTCGTCGTCGATATCCACAACGACACCGATACGCCGGAGCAGTTGCATTGGCATGGGCAGACCGTACCGGTCGACGTGGACGGAGCCTCAGAAGAGGGGACACCGTTCATTCCGGCCCGCGGTATGCGCCGCATCAGCTTTACGCCGGGGCCTGCGGGACTGCGTTTCTATCACACGCATCTCACGCCCGACGCTGATCTGTCCGCCGGACAATATGGCGGGCAAGTAGGGACCGTTTACATCGAGCCGAAGCAAGAGCCCGGTCGCTACGATCGCGAAGTGTTTCTGATGCTCAAGGAATTCCAGCCGGCGCTTAGTCGCGGCGGCGATATGGCGATGGACTTTCTGGCTCCCGCAACTCGAGTCAAGACTCTCGAAGAGGCGGGCGAGTCCGCGATGAGCGCTTCGTTGGCCAAGGGAATGCCGCACGGTTTCGAGGTCGGTTATGGCCTGTTCTCCATCAATGGCCGCATGTTGGGTCACGGCGATCCTATTCGCGTCAAGGCCGGGGAACGTGTCCTGTTTCACATCGTCAATGGCAGCGCGACCGAAATCCGCAGCCTGGCTTTACCGGGGCACAGCTTTGAGGTGATCGCGTTGGACGGCAATCCCGTCCCGACATCGGCGCAAGTGCCGGTCCTGTGGCTAGGGACCGCGGAACGTATATCGGCGGTCGTGGAGATGAATCATCCCGGGGTATGGGTAATGGGCGATTTGGCGGACGACGATCGCTCGAGGGGCATGGGTATCGTCATCGAATATGCCGGCAAAACCGGAAAGCCAAAATGGAGCAAGCCGGCTCCGTTCAAATGGGATTACACGCGCTTCGGAAAATCTGGCCATAACGCGCAAGCGCCAGATGAAACCATCGAGATGACCTTCACCAAGAACAACGCCGCCGACCAAGGCTTCAACGAATGGCGCATCAACGACGTGGCGTTCTCGATGGACAAAATGGAGCCGATGTTTCGTCTGCGCCAGGGGAAGCGCTATCGGCTACGCATGAGCAATGCCAGCGACGATATACATCCGGTCCATCTGCACCGTCACAGTTTCGAACTGATCCGGATTGCAGGCAAAACCACCGGTGGGATCATGAAGGATGTCGTCATGCTGGGCGGCTATCAGCAAGCGGAAGTCGACTTTGTGGCGGACAATCCCGGCCGAACCCTGTTTCACTGTCATCAGCAGTTGCATATGGACTTCGGTTTTATGGCGCTGTTCGATTACGTTTAGTGCAAGCCTGCTCAAGCTTGGCCCCTGCGCCACCCAGGATATCAATCCGGCGAGCGGACGACCGGCAAAACCTTGACGCCGCCGAACGCGGTGATGCGCCCGCCGCGGAGCATCACGATCTGCGTCGCCAACTGGCGCAATTCTGCGGCGTCATGGCTGACATAGACCATGGGAATTCCGGCCTCGTCGCGCAACCGCACCAGATAGGGCAGAATTTCCAGTTTCCGCCCCTCGTCCAAAGCGCCCAGCGGCTCGTCCAGCAGCAGCAATCTTGGCTTCGACAGCAGCGCGCGCCCAAAGGCAACCCGCTGGCGTTCGCCGCCCGAGAGCTGCCCTGGACGGCGGTTCAAGAGGCTACCGATATCAAGCAAGTCGACGACGCGCGTCCGTTGCGCGGGATCGTCGGCCAGACGATTCATGCGCCGGCCGTAGTCGAGATTGTGGCTCACGTCGAGATGCGGGAACAGCCGCGCATCCTGGAACACATAGCCGATGCGCCGGCGATGCGGCGGGACGTGGATGCGCGCGGCCGTGTCGTCGAGCGTCTCGCCGTCGATGGCGATGGTGCCGCGGTCCGGCCGCACCAATCCCGCGATGATGTTGATCAGCGAGGTCTTGCCGGCGCCCGATGCGCCGAACAGCCCGGTGACCCGGCCTTCGCTCGTGAACGAGGCCTCCAGCAGGAATTCGCCGTGCTGCTTTGAAACGTCGACGCGCAGCATCGTCAATTTCCGTGCAGGCGCCGCAAAGCGCGTCGCGAGAACCATTCGGACGCAACCAGCGCCCCTGTTGCGAGCACAATCGAAACCGCCACCAGCCGCAGCGCCGCCGCATCGCCATCCGGTGTCTGGGTCAGCGAATAGATCGCCGATGAAATGGTCTGGGTCTCGCCCGGAATATTCGACACGAAAGTAATGGTCGCGCCGAATTCGCCGATCGCCTTGGCAAAGCCAAGCACCATGCCGGCCAGCACGCCTGGCAGCGCCAGCGGCAAAGTGACGGTCAGGAACACACGCCAGGGCGCCGCGCCCAGCGTGGCCGCCGCCTGTTCCAGCTTTCGATCCACCGCCTCGATCGATAGCCGCATCGGCCGCACCAGCAACGGAAACGACATGATTCCGCAGGCAAGCGCCGCACCGGTCCAGCGAAATGCGAAGACGATGCCGAGATGATCGGCGAGCCATGCGCCGACCAGGCCGCGCCGGCCGAATGTCAGCAGCAGCAGATAGCCGGTGACCACCGGCGGCAGCACCAGCGGCAAATAGATCAGTGCATCGAGGAGCGCCTTGCCCCAGAAATCACGCCGTGCCAGCAGCCATGCCACGCCAATTCCGAGCGGGGTTGCGACCAGCGTCGCAACCGTGGCAACCCGCAGCGAAAGCTGGATCGCCGTCCACTCCGTCGGCGAAATATCGAACACTAGCGCCCGTTTCCGAAGTTCGTATGCAATCGCGGTTCCTCTGTTACGAACTTCGGAAACAAAAGGGCGCTAGTAAAAGTCAATACTTCCAGAGCCGCTAATCGATTTGAAGTTCCTGACCGGGCTATCGGCGACCACCGCAGGAACTTCAAATCGGCGGCACTGGTGTTAGGTCGTAGGGCTGACGAGGAAGGTAAAACCATATTTCTCGAAGATCGCTTTCGCCGCCGACGTCTTCAGGAACGCAAGGTAAGCGGGTGCATCGGGCTTCGCGGTCGAGGTCGCCGCGACCGGATAGATGATCGGCGGATGTGAATCGGCCGGGAAGGTGCCGACGATCTTCACGCCGGGTTCGACCTTCGCATCGGTCGAATAGACGATACCGAGCACGGCTTCGCCGCGCGCCACCAGCGCCAGCGCGGCGCGCACGCTCTCGGCCATCGCGAATTTCGGCGCGGCGGCTTGCCACGCTCCGAGTTTTTCCAGCGCGGCCTGCGCGTATTTGCCGACCGGCACCGATTTCACGTCGCCGGTCGCGATCTTGCCGTCGCCGGCAAGCTTGGCGAGATCGAATCCCGGCCCGATCGTCACATTGTCGATCTTGGAATCCTTCGGTGCGATCAGCACGATGCTGTTGCCGAGCAGATTGACCCGCGTCGGCTCATTGATGTTTTTCTTAGCCGTCGCATAGTCCATCCAGTCGGTATCGGCGGACACGAAAACATCGGCCGGCGCACCTTGTTCGATCTGCTTGGCGAGCGTCGAGCTTGCGGCATAACTGGCGACGATCTTGACGCCGGTCTTCGCGGTATAGGCGGCATCGACATCATCGAGCGCATTCTTCATCGAAGCCGCGGCGAATATTGTGAGGCTTTTGTCCTCGGCAGAGGCGGGCGAGAAGGCTGATCCAAACAGGATCGTGAAGGCTAAGAATAATCCGGCGAGACGATGCATTGGGGCGCTCCGTGCGTGTTCGCGGCGCATGGCGCGCGCAAATCGGGCGTGAGGAATCGGTTCGAGGTGACAGGCGGAAGCGCCGTTCCGTCAATCCCGCCGGCTTACGGCCGATCGGGATATCGCTGGCAAAAACAATAACAGGCTGAATATGCGGGGGTAAAGGCGACCTTTTGTCTATTCGGACGGCAGGATCGCCACCGACAGGGCATTCTCCCTGGCACCGCTGATTTCCAGCACGAACGGGCTTGCCGAAATCTCGTATTTCATGGTCTTGCGAATGCCGTCGCAATCGGTCGCGCCGCTAAAACCCTTTGGCTTCAGGGCATGTCCGTCCTGGACCACATCGATCCAGGCGCCCGCGGACAGGCTGATGGTGTAGATGCCGGACTTCGGTGCGTTTTTGAAGCTCGCAAACCCGGCGAAAGTGCCTTCCTTCGGTGCGCGCTCGGGCGGCGTGGGAAGCTTGGCGTCGGCAGGCGCGACCAGTGCAAGCGTAATTCCCGTCGTCGGTGGCGTCGCGAGTTCGCCGCCGGATACGAGCTTCACCCGATCCGGCGCCGTCAGTGCGGCGCGCTCCCGCTCGATCGGCCATTTGAACTTGTCGCAGCCGCTTGGCTCTTCCGCCGCCAACGCGGAAGCCGTTCCGAGCAAGACAAAGGCGATGAGCAGAGCTATGCGCATGATCAATCCACCGCAATCATCACGTCGGAGGCCTTCACCACGACGGTCACGTGACCCTTGGCCTTGATGCCCAATTCATCGACCGCCTCGTTGGTGATCGAGGACGTCACGATCTGGCCGCCTCCGATATCGACGCGGACATGCGAGGTGGTCGCGCCCTTTTTCACGTCGACGACGGTGCCCTTGATCTGGTTGCGTGCACTGATGCGCATGGTGGATTCTTCAAGGTTTATCCCGGCATGACGCCAATCGTAAACGGCATAGCGGGAAGGAGATGAGATCAGCAGCCCTGATCCGCGGCCTCGCCAGCGCTTACGGCGCGGCGACGCCGGACAATATAGCGTTTTCGGACAAAGTGGATACCCGCTTCGCGCAAAGAAAACATGTCAAAACGAAAGTTAACCGCGTTTTCGAGCCCCATGAAAATCCATGTGGCGCCGCCGTTTTATTGCTTCGCATCCGGCGCGGCCAACACCTGACGGCAATCGGCCGGCATTTTCGCCAGGGTCATCGGGTGGCTCGGCTTTGCCGGCTCCTCCGGCGGCTTCGGGTGAAGCACTCCATCGCTGAACCAGTAGGCGAGGTCCGAGGCGCTGCAGCCTTCTCCCTCCTGCGGCGGCTGAGATTTACATTCCGTGGCACCGGCGGGACATGTGATGCGGATATGGAAGTGATAGTCGTGGCCCCACCACGGTCGCACCTTGGACAGCCAGCTCCGATCGCCCTTGGCCTCGCGGCACAGTGCTTTCTTGATCGCGGCGTTGACGAAGATGCGCTGCACCCGCGGCTCCTGCGCGGCATCGCGGATTACGGCGAGATGGCCTGGTGTCCAGACCTTCGGGTCGATGTCGAGCCGGTCGGGACGCACCATCATGACCGCGGACATTTCCTCGCGTTCCTCGCGCGACAATCGACGGTCCGGCATCGGCGTCAGCCAGACGTCCGCATCGAGTCCGATCTGATGGCTTCCATGGCCGCTGATCATCGGACCACCGCGCGGCTGCGCCATGTCGCCGACCAATATTCCGGGCCAGCCCGCGTCCTTGTGGGCTTTGGCCGACAACCGCTCCAGCAGTGCAATCATGTCGGGATGCGCCCAGTTGCGATTGCGCGACAACCGCATCACCTGCCAGGTATCGCCATTGATCGGCAGTCTATCTGCGCCGGCAATGCAGCCATTGGCGTAGAAGCCGATCACGCGCGGTGAGCCCGCCGTGGGCAGCAATTTGCGGCCGAACAATTCCTTGGCGGCGAGCTTGGGATCGTTGGGATTGGCAAGCGGCGGCAGCGGCTTTGGATCGACGGTGCCCTTGTCCTGCGCCAGCGCTGCGGTGACACCTCCTGGAGCCGCGGCCAGCAGCAGGAGCATGAAAATCAAGCGCAGATACATCCGGTCCCTCGACGGTGCAGGGGCAATATGAATTAGCCCCCGCGAACAACGCGCGCCAGTCGCAATTGCTTGATCTCCACCGCTATGCGTGCCGCAGGCGATAGGGTGACGCAAGATTGGCTGGGCTGTTGCCGCGAGCATGCAACCCGCGATCTTGGTAAAATCCGGGATAATTCGGATAAGCGGACGAAGACGATTCCGCCAGGTTCGATCAGCCGAAGTTGCTGCTTTAACCACTCGATAACCTTGCCGGTCACTGGCGTAATTTCGTGCGTATCGGTGGCATTTCGGGCATCGCGTATACAATCCGCATGTCCGTCAGATATTTGTCATGGAACGCAGCTGATTTTGCTTCACTTGTTCGCGGACGCCGCCATTCGCGGCGTGCCGAACGGCCTTTGTCGCGCTGACGTCTGGTTTTCGCCCTCCAAACAGGCAGCCGAAACGCCGTCATCGAACAGGCTACCGGCAAGAGATACCATTTTTTCAGACACTTATCGGAGAACACCACCCGCAGAAGGCGAGTGGGGCGTAAGCAATGCCGAGAATTCGGCCCAAGACATCCAAGAGCAAGACATCCAGGAAACCAAAGCGCGCGGCGATGGTCCGCGGCGGCGGCAGGCCGGTGAAACCTGGTCCGAAACTCCGTGGCAGCAGCCGGGACGTTTCCGCCGGCAGCAGCGAAATTGCGCGCACGCGCATGGAGGCTGAAGCTGCGATCGCGGAGGCGCGAAAATCGCACGAGCGGCTGCGCGAGGCGATCGACATCCTGCCGCAAGGCATCGTGTTTCTCGACGCCGATGGGCGCTACATTCTCTGGAACAAGAAATATTCCGAGATCTATAGCCGCAGTTCGGACCTGTTCGAACACGGCGCGCGGCTGCAGGACACCATCCGCGTCGGCGTTGAGCGCGGCGACTATCCCGCCGCGATCGGCCGCGAAGAGGAATGGATCGCCGAGCGGATCGCCAGGCTTTATCAGCCCGGCGAACGTCATGAGCAGACCCTGGCGGACGGCCGCTGCATCCTGATCGAGGAGCGGCTGACCGAGGATGGCGGCATCATCGGCCTGCGCGTCGACATTACCGAACTGAAGCAGCGCGAGGCCTCGTTCCGCCTGCTGTTCGACAGTAATCCGGTTCCGATGATCCTGTGCGCGCTCAACGATGAGCGCATCCTTGGCGTCAACGACGCCGCGATCGAACATTACGGCTACAGCCGCGCGGAATTCGAAAAGCTCACCATCCGCAGCATTCAGGCCTTCGAATCCGAACCGCCCTGGGCCGGCGACCATTCGACCGACGAATTGACGGCGCGGACCTGGAAGCATGTCAGGGCCGACGGAACACTGATCGATCTTGCGATCTATTCGCGCCAATTGGTCTATGCCGACCAGCCCGCGGTGCTGCTGGCACTGATGGACATCACCGAGCGAAAGCGCGCCGAGGCCCGGCTCGCCTTCATGGCGCAACATGACGGGTTGACGGGCTTGCCGAACCGCAACGTGCTGCGCCAGCACATGGACGAGATGCTGGTTCACACCCGGCGCACCTCCGATAAAGCAGCCGTGCTGGTGCTCGGCCTCGACAATTTCAAGGCGATCAACGACACGCTTGGCCACGGCATCGGCGACAAGTTGCTGCGCGGCGTCGCCAAGCGACTGCGCTCCACGCTGCGCGAGGAGGACATGGTCGCCCGCCTCAACTCGGACGAATTTGCGATCGTTCAGAGCGGGCTGGCACGGCCGGAAGATGCCGTTTTGCTGGCGAGGCGGTTGCTGGAGGCGATCAGCGAGCCCTATCTGCTGGACGACCATTCCGTCGTGATCGGCGCCAGCATCGGCATCGCCATGGCGCCCAGCGACGGCGAGGAGTCCGAAAAGCTGCTGAAACATGCGGCGATGGCGCTGTCTCGTGCCAAGAACGACTCGCGCGGCACGTTCAGCTTTTTCGAGGCCGAAATGGACGCGCGCGCCCAGAGCCGCCGCAAGATCGAGATCGACCTGCGCGAGGCCATCCAGGGCGATATGCTGCGTCCGTATTATCAGCCGCTGGTTGATCTTTCGACCGGGCGGATTACCGGCTTCGAGGCGCTGGTGCGCTGGCCGCATCCCGAGCGCGGCATGATCTCGCCGGCCGAATTCATCCCGGTCGCCGAAGAGACCGGCCTGATCAATGCGCTTGGCGGCCAGATGCTGCACCGCGCCTGTACGGACGCCGCGCGCTGGCCCGACGACGTCCGCGTCGCCGTCAATCTGTCGCCGTTGCAATTTCGCACCGGCAATCTGCTGTCGCTGGTGATGGAGGCGCTGAAACAGTCCGGCCTGCCGGCAAGGCGGCTGGAGCTGGAGATCACCGAAACGCTGTTGCTGGAAAAAAGCAGCCAGGTGTTGGCCACCTTGCATGCGCTGCGCGCCCTCGGCGTGCGCATTTCGATGGACGATTTCGGTACCGGCTATTCAAGCCTCAGCTATCTCCGAAGCTTTCCCTTCGACAAGATCAAGATCGACCAGTCCTTTGTGCGCGACCTCGGCACCAATCGCGAGGCGCAGGCGATCGTGCGTGCGATCATCAGCCTCGGCGCGGGCCTCGGCGTCACCATCACCGCCGAAGGCGTCGAGACCGAAAGCGAATTGAGCTGCCTGCGCGCCGAGGGCTGCCAGGAGGGGCAGGGCTTCCTGTTCAGCCGCGCGCGGCCCAATGCCGAGATCGTCGGACTATTGCAAGCACAAAGCGGCGCGGATTCCGCCGCGCCGGAAGATACGGCAAAGGCCGCGCTCGTCGCTTGACGGTGCGATGGTCATTTGCGGCGTGCGGCTTTGCGCTTGGTCAGGTGATAAGTCAGCGCCAGCGCCACGCAATGCTGTAATGCCGGTTTTGGAACGTCGTCGTTGACGTCAAGGATGATGCTGCGGTTGCCGCCATAGCTGAACTCGGTCGGATACAGCTCGCGGAAGGTTGCGACCAGATCGGTCTGGCAATGGAAAAAGAGCGCGTATTGGCCGGTGGCGGATTTCACCCGGTCGATTCGAATCGTGCTGCCGCTTTTTGTCTCCGACGTGAGATAGCTCGGCTGTCCCCATTTCAGGGTCTCTTCCAGCGCGCCGACACCTGTTGTGGTCCTTGCGGTATCGAAGATCAGCCGGCGCAACGCCAGCAATTTTGCCTTGAGCGGCTTGGGATACGAATCAAACGCCGCTTCGACCGCGGGATCCAGGAAGTTCGGGCGCGCCCTTCTTCCTGGATCTTTTCGATTTGAGCCCATTGTCACCGTTTCAGGTGACGTTGGCACCGGCGCCGGGATCGGTTGCCAGAAGCGCCCGGCCGACGTCTTCGTAGTGCGTGTCGCGGGCCTGGATCTGCTGGGCGATGGCATGCATGTCGCGGAACCGACGCTCGAACTTGTTGGCATGGAAGACGGCGGTTGCGCCCGCCATGTGATAGGCGGCATCGACCACGGATGCCGATTGATGGATGGTCCAGGTCGATGCGAGGCGGAGCATGGCGCGATGCTCTTCGGTGTAACTTCCCGTGCGCGTCAGATCATTCCACACCTGTTCCGCCGTCGCATAGAGATAGGCGCGCGCGGCGCGCAGATTGCCTTCGACGCGGCCGATGGCGCCCTGGACGGCGTTATTCTCGCGCATCGCCTTGATGCCGACCGACGCCTTGCCGCGCGCCAGATCGATGGCGGCGTCGAGCGTCGCCCGCGCAACGCCAAGCGAAACCGCAGCGAAGCCCATTCCAAACACGATGTTGGTGGTGAGCTGATAGAGCGGGCCTTTTTCACGCACGGCCGTGGGCTCGTCGCGCAGGGCCGCAAATCTTTCCGGCACGAACAAATTGTCGACCGAGTAAGAGTCGGTACCGGTGCCCTTGAGGCCGATCACGTCCCAGACGTCATACATCGTGGCGCTGCTCAGCGGAAAAAGCACCGTGCGCACTTCCGGCGCGCCATTGGGCTTGCGCCGCCTGGTGCCGTCGGCCTCGACGACCTGGACATGCGCGCCGAGCCAGCTCGCCTGACGCGAACCGCTGGCGAAGTCCCAGCGTCCGTGGACGTGATATCCGCCGGGCACGGCCTGCACCTCGCCCGCGATCGCGCCCCAGGCGAGAATGCTATCGGGGGCTCCGAAAATCTCGCGCGCGGTATCGGGATCGAGATACGCCGCCGTCATGGCGCAGACGCTGCATTGGCCGAGGCACCATGCGGTGGAGGCGTCGGCCTTTGCCACTTCCTCCAGCATCTGCATGAAAACGTCGAGCGGCGCTTCGGCGCCACCCGTGCTCTGCGGCAACAGCACCTTGTATAGCCCGTTCTCGATCAGGCCGGAGACCACTGAAGGCGTCAGACGCCGCGTCCGTTCGATTTCGTCGGCCTCGCTCAGGATCAGCGGCGCCAGCGCTCGCGCACGCTCGATAAGTCCGAAGCCGGGTATCTTGTTCATGGGTTTCCTCGCCCTTTTTCCAGGGTTTTCATTGATGCGATCGCATGGTGGTCCATCCGCCGCCGCCGATCAAGATGGGCGGCAAGATGCGCGTGGCAGATATGCGGATCGCATGTTCTTGACTGTGCCTGCCCGACCACGACCGGAAGCATAGGATGAGGCTGTTCGGATCGCCCCGAGCGTTTTCGCGCGCCGCCTAAGCGGCCTCGCGCAGGCCGGCCAGGAAGGTATCGACGCTTTGAAACAGCGCAGCCGCGTGCCGGCTGAGCTCGCCGGAGGCGCCCAGTACGCTGGCGGCCAGTACGCGTGACTGGTCGGCGGCCTGGCTTGCGCCTGTGACGTTGAGCGAGACCTCGCTGGTGCCGGCGGCGGCCTGTTGCACGCTTCGCGCGATCTCGCGGGTCGCCGAATCCTGCTCCTCGACCGCCGCCGCGATGGTGGTGGCGATGCCGCTGATCTCCCGGATCGTATCGCTGATGCCGCCGATCGCGGTCACGCAATTGCCGGTGGCGGACTGGATGGCGCTGACCTGCCCGGCGATCTCCTCGGTCGCCTTCGCGGTCTGGCTGGCCAGTTCCTTGACCTCGGACGCCACCACGGCAAAACCTCTGCCGGCGTCACCGGCGCGCGCCGCCTCGATCGTCGCGTTGAGAGCCAGCAGATTGGTCTGGCTGGCGATCGCGCCGATCAGTCGAAGCACGTCGCCGATCTTCTCGCTCGCGGCGGTCAAGCTGCCGACCATCTCGGTGGTTTGGCTGGCCTTGACCACGGCGCCATCGGCAACCCCGCTGGAATGGGTGACCTGGCGGCCGATCTCGGCGACGGACGAGGCCAATTCCTCGGTCGCGGCGGCAACCGTGCTGACGCTGGCCGATGTTTCTTCCGACGCAGCGGCCGCGGCTGAGGCCCGCTCCGACGTCCCATTGACGCTGGTCGTGATTTCACCGGCCACGCGCTGCATATCCTTGGTCGCTTGCGCGACCGCGCCGACCACACTCTTGACGTCGGCCTCGAACCGGTCGGCCATCTGGCGTTGCAGGGCTTTCTTCTCCTGCTCAGTCTGCTGCTTGGAGGCCTCCTGCGCCTCGCGCAGCGTGAGCGCCTCGATCATGTTGCGGCGGAATACGTCGACGGCGACCGCCATGGTGCCAAGTTCGTCTTTCCGGTCGCTGCCGGGGATCGTGACCTGGGTATCGCCGCTGGAGAGGCGGTTCATGACAGCGGTAATCGCTGCCAGCGGCCGCGACAGGCCGCGTCCGAGCAGGAAGGCCAGCAGAATGGCGGCGGCCAGAATCACGGCGGTGCCGAGCAGGAGATTGCGCTGCGAACTCGTCGCGGCCGCCTCGTATTCGGTGGTGTCCTTGATGACTTCAAGTACCGCGATCGGCTGGCCGGCGTAATTCTTGATCTGCCCGACATAGAGCGCTGCGGCATGGCCGCCGAAGGTCGCGTCGCGCTGCAGCGTCGCTCCGTCCAGCACGCTCTTGAGTTCGTCCTGGGTGGCGACCACGCCGTCGCCGAAGGTCGAGGACAGCGTCTTGAAGGCCTTGCCGTCGAACCAGTGCACGGCAAGGTCGACGCCGAAGCGCTGTTTGGCGCGGTCGACGAATTCCTTGCCGAAGGTCACGCCGACATCGACCACGGCGAGACTCTTGCCGTCGCGCATGATCGGCGTGATGGCGAAGATGCCGAGCGTATCACGCCCCGGTTCCACGCCGACAATCGGTTTTCCGGTCTTGTTGGCTGTCACCACGGTGACGCGACGTGCCGAGATGTCGTCGCCGAACGCCTTGGGGTCGTGGGTCCGCAGGAACATGGTCGCCGGCGGCAGGATCAGGTTGAGCAAGGGCATGCCTTGCGTCTTCAGCGCATGGTTGGCGTCGCCAAGCAGCGCGGACAGCGCGTCGCGATCGCCCTTGATGACGGCCTCGGCAACCGGGGGTAGGGCGGCCACCGTGGTGCTGACCGCGAGCGCGGCGCGTCCCTCATAGTCGAGCGCGGCGATCACACTGTCATATTGCAGCTTGAGCTGCTGTTCGAGGGCAAGCTGCGTCAACGCGCGCTGCTGCTGAATCGAGAAGGTTCCGAGGATGGCGCAGGCCACCGCGACGGTCAGCGAAATGGCGAGGATCAGACGCGCCGCAATCGATCGAAGTTTGAACATGGGGTACCCGACTTCCGCAAGCTAGAATGCCGGAAACTCCCAGAAACTCCTTAAGATTTGGAAACGATGAGATCGTTGGCCCGTAGTTATACGGGGACTGCTGAATATGCGTAACGCAGGACGGTCGAGGTCGGTCACGCAATGACACGCATTTTCCTCACCGCGCCAGCCCCAGCACCACAAGCAGCGCGCTGTCGAGTTGCTCGGATGCGTCGATGTCAAGTGTCCCTAGCACCTGCCGCACGCGGTCTCGGCGCAACGCGTTGATCTTGTCTGTCATGATCTGTGAGCGGAGCCGCAAGCCGTTGCTTGTGGTGGGCTCAACAATTGGGCGCAGGCGATGGAATTCCGTGACCTCGGACGACATCGGGCAAATGAGAATGGAGGTCGTCGTATCGCCGAGTTCGTCCGCCTGAACGATGACACCGGGACGCGGCTTTCCCATGTCGCCTTGTGCGACGACAAGCACCACGTCACCGCGCTTCACGACCAGTCGCCGGGATCGCGCGCCACATCCAGCCAATCATCAATCGCCGCGTTCTCAGGATGCCTCGACAGCATCGCGCCCTCGCGGTGGATTTCCGCCAGGATGCGCGGATCGCGCAGGTCCGGCACCCAATGTTGCACCGGGCGCAGCCCCTGCTTGCGCAAGCGCTCGCGGCGCGAAGCCATGCGCTGCTGCGGAGTCCGGGGTTTTGTCTTCTTCGGGGTGGTGGCCATGTAGGAATCGTAACATGTTACGTAAAAAAATTCAATGGCTCAAGATAGCGTTCCTTAGGTGTGTGACTACTAAAGTCGATAGGGCGAGTTTCGGCTCGTGCGTGCGCCAAATCGCGGGGGGAGGAGAACAGGATTAACTACGAGCCAATGCGATATTCGGGAGCAGACCAAGATTGTCTCCAATTAAGCTTTTCGCTCAGACCAAAGATAAGGCCAAACTCATCCAGGAACGCTGTTGATATCTTTTCGTCGCGAATGAGAATCGCGTTTTCCAGTGAATTCGAAGCGTTGTGGGTGAGGTTGAACGAGCCGGTCCAAACTGCATAAGGCTCATATCCTTCGTTGCTAGATTCTTCGTCGACAGTAACCGTTCTGCAAAAAACTAAGAATTTATTGTGCATTCTTGGAAATGCAGCTGACTTGGCGCTGTTGTGTGCGCCTACGCATCTGACAGCGTCACTTTCGGGCGAGCCCGCATAGTCGTAACGCCCGGTTTGGCACAAGCTATATCGGATGAATTTTGGAAGTTTTGCGTAAGCTTCGCGTTGGCGTTTTTGCTTCCAATCGCCACTATCGGGTCGAAGAAAATCTTCCTTTTGAACCACAATCCCGACGGCCTTTTTTGTGGCTAAGGCGTTAAGCACGGGCATGCTGGTCAGCCAGGCTACGCAACCGAAAACAGCATCTGCCGAACTGATTTGCTCAACGAGCTTTTCTGTAAGATTTCGGAATAAAACTTCGACGTCAGCATTGCATCGCATCGAGTGATCCGTATTTTGCAACGACACATCAGCGCCATCAGCGTTCGCAATCATTGCGGTTCTAAAACTGAACTCCTTATCCATCTTACGGCTCCTTTGATCACCTTCGAATTCGCAACTCGCGCAATTAACGAAGTCGCTCGATCAAAACCGGTGTTCGAGATTGGACGCCAGAATAACCCCTCAGCTATCCACCTTCAGCGCGGCAATGAAGGCTTCCTGCGGGATGTCGACCTTGCCGAACTGCCGCATCTTCTTCTTGCCTTCCTTCTGCTTCTCCAGAAGTTTGCGCTTTCGCGTAATGTCGCCGCCGTAGCATTTGGCGGTGACGTCCTTGCGCAACGCGCGCACGGTCTCGCGCGCGATCACCTTGCCGCCGATCGCCGCCTGGATCGGAATCTGGAACATGTGCGGCGGGATCAGCTCCTTCATCCGCTCGACCATGGCGCGGCCGCGGCCTTCGGCGCGGGTGCGATGCACCAGCATGGAGAGCGCATCCACCGGTTCGTTATTGACGAGGATCTGCATCTTGACCAGATCGGCCGGCTTGTAGTCGGTCAGATGATAGTCGAACGACGCGTAGCCTTTCGAAACCGACTTCAGCCGGTCATAGAAATCGAACACCACTTCGTTGAGCGGCAGGTCGTATTTCACCATCGCGCGCGAGCCGACATAGGTCAGCTCCTTTTGCGATCCGCGGCGGTCCTGGCACAGCTTGAGCACGCTGCCGAGATATTCGTCGGGGGTGAGGATCGTCGCTTCGATCCACGGCTCCTGGATCTCGGCGATCTTGACCACGTCGGGCATGTCGACCGGATTGTGGATCTCGATCTCCTGGCCGTCGGTCAGATGCATCTTGTAGATCACGCTCGGCGCGGTCGCGATCAAATTGAGATCGAACTCGCGCTGCAGCCGCTCCTGGATGATTTCCAGATGCAACAGCCCGAGGAAGCCGCAGCGGAAGCCAAAGCCGAGCGCGGCGGAGGTTTCCATCTCGAACGAAAAACTGGCGTCGTTGAGGCGCAGCTTGCCCATCGCTGCGCGCAACGTTTCGAAATCGTCGGCATCGACCGGGAACAGGCCGCAGAACACCACCGGGATCGCTGGCTTGAAGCCCGGCAGCATTTCGGTGACAGGCTTGCGATCGTCGGTGATGGTGTCGCCGACGCGCGTGTCGGCTACTTCCTTGATCGCGGCGGTGATGAATCCGATCTCGCCGGGGCCGAGCTCATCGACCTGCGTCATCTTTGGTGTGAAGAAGCCGACGCGCTCGACATCGTAGGCGGCGTTGGTGCCCATCATGCGGATGCGGCTACCTTTCTTCATCACGCCATCGACCACGCGAATGAGCACGACGACGCCGAGATAGACGTCGTACCAGCTGTCGACCAGAAGCGCCTTCAGCGTCGCGTCGGGGTCACCCTTTGGCGGCGGCAGTCGGGTGACGATGGCTTCCAGCACGTCGGGCACACCGAGGCCGGTCTTGGCCGAGATCATGACGGCCTGGGAAGCGTCGATACCGATCACATCCTCGATCTGCTGCTTGACCTTCTCAGGCTCGGCCGCGGGCAGGTCGACCTTGTTCAGGACCGGCACGATCTCGTGATTGTTGTCGAGTGCCTGGTAGACATTGGCGAGCGTCTGCGCCTCGACGCCCTGGCTGGCATCGACGACCAGCAGGGAACCTTCACAGGCCGCCAGCGAGCGCGAGACTTCGTAGGCGAAGTCGACATGGCCCGGCGTGTCCATCAGGTTGAAGATGTAATCCTTGCCGTCCTTGGCGTGATACTTCAGCCGGACGGTCTGCGCCTTGATGGTAATGCCGCGTTCGCGCTCGATATCCATGGAATCGAGCACTTGTTCCTTGCCCGCCATTTCGCGATCGGTAAGGCCGCCGGTCATCTGAATCAGGCGGTCGGCCAGCGTCGATTTGCCATGGTCGATATGGGCGACGATGGCAAAGTTGCGAATGTTGGAAATGGGGGCCGTTGTCATGGGCGCGGGATAGCATTCGCCCCCCGCTGCGGCAACCGGAATGCGCCGTTTTAGGACATGATCCCGGACTGGCGCGTCTTCACGCCAAGCTGATTCCACTTTGCGCGAAAACGCGCTAGGCACGGGTCATGTCTACTGCATCAATTTCAGCCGCGAGGTCGCGCACGCGTCGCCGGCCGAGCATCCGGCGATTGGCCGCGTGGTTTGCAGCCTTAGCGTCGAATCCCAAGGCCGGCCCGTGGCTGGTGATCTGCTTTGCCGCGGTTCACGCCGTGCTCTGGACCTTGATCCTGATCCAGCTCAAGGCAGCGCAGGACGTCCACACCGACGTCGCGGAGGCCTATGCCTGGGGACAGAAATTCCAGCTCGGCTATGGCAAGCATCCGCCGTTGTCGGGATGGATCGCAGGGCTGTGGTTCGAGTTTTTCCCGGCCGCCGATTGGGCCACCTATGCGCTGGCGATGGCCACGGTCGGCTGCGGGCTCGTGATCTGCTGGCTGCTCGCCTTGCGCGTGGTGGATCGGCGCCGCGCGTTCTTCACCGTGGTCATGCTCGCAATCTATCCGATCTTCAATTTCAAGGGCTTCAAGTACAATCCGGATCTGCTGCAACTGGTGACGCTGCCGCTCTTGGTACTGGCCTATCTGCATGCGTTCGAAAAGCGGACCGTGCGTGCCGGCCTGTGGCTGGGACTGGCCGGTGCGCTGGCGCTGATGACGAAATACTGGGTCCTGACCATGATCGGCGCGGTCGGGATTGCGGCGCTGCTTCATCCCGATCGGTTGAAGTTCCTGCGCTCGCCGGCGCCGTGGGTCGCGATCGCCACGCTGGTGGTGGCGATGCTTCCGCATCTGTGGTGGCTGAAAGAGGTCGACTTCGCGCCGCTGACCTATGCCGGCGACGTCTATGCCATCACAAGCCGCGCGCTCTGCGTGGAGCTTGTCCTCGGCTATATCGGCCACAATCTCGGGCTGCTGGCCGTGCCGGTTTTGCTGGCGGCCGTGGCGCTGGCGTGGCGGCATCCGCTGACGCTGCGGGCGCGCGCATGGGCCTCCGGCGCCAATAGCGGCGTGAATCTATCGCAGGCGCTCAATGTCTGGATCATCCAGATTGTGGTGGCGATCGGGCCTCCGCTCGGCGCGCTGGCTTTCAACATCTACCTGAAGACCGATTGGGGAATCTCGCTGTTCTTTCTGGTGCCGCTGGCACTGATCGCCATCCCCTCGCTGCGTCTTCCGAAAATCGCGCTGTTTTACCTCGTCGCGATCTGGTTCGTGGTCACGCTCGCGGTGCTTGCCGCATCGCCTTACATCGCGGCGCGTGAGATGGCCGAGAATCCCAATGGTGCATCGGGCTACAGCGCGCGTTCCGAACTCGCCCGCGAATTGACCGAAGCCTGGCATCAACGCTTTGGTTCGCGCTGGCACGTGGTCGCCGGCACGACCGAGGTTGGCGAGCCGATGACGTTCTACAGTCAGGATCATCCGGCGCCCTACACGCCCGGCGAGATCTGGGCGTCAGGGCTGACGTCGCTCGAGGAGGCCAAACGGCTCGGCTTTATCGGCATCTGCGATACGTCGGATTACCGGCTCAAGGATTGCGAAGCCTGGATGGCGGCGAATGCCGCTCAAGGCGAGCATCTCGTCATTAACACCCGGCGCTTCTTCCAGGGGCATGCCGGGCCGTCGACGAGCTGGAAGGTCTATATCGTTCCGCCGGCGAAATAGCCGTTCGGTGCCGCGGCTCGACGAGGTGGTGAGCCGGTTAGGTGCCTTCTTCGTGGAATTTGTCGGCGACCAGTTCGGTGATCGCGGCCAGGGCTGCTTCGGCTTCGGGGCCGGCCGCGGAGACGACGATCGATGTTCCCGGTCCCGCGGCGAGCATCATCAAGCCCATGATCGAGGTGCCGCCGACGGTCTCGCTGCCGCGCGTCACCCAGATCTCGGCGTTGAAGCGCTCGACCATCTGCACGAATTTCGCCGAGGCGCGCGCGTGAAGACCGCGTTTGTTGATGATGGGCATTTCCCGGGACAGCGCGCCCGGGGGGACGCTTGGCGCCGCGTTGGTTTCAACGGGCGTGTCGTCGTCGTCGCTCATTTGCCGGCGAGAACGCGACTGGCGATGGTGACGTATTTGCGACCGGCTTCCTGAGCCATCGAGATCGCATCGGGAAGCGATCGCTCTTCGCGAACCTTGGCGAGCTTGACCAGCATCGGAAGATTGATCCCGGCAAGCACCTCCACTTTCGGGCGGCTCATGCAGGAGATCGCCAGGTTGGAAGGGGTTCCACCGAACATGTCGGTCAGGATCGCGACACCATCGCCACTGTCGACACGATTGACAGCCTCAATGATGTCACTTCGACACAAATCGGAATCGTCTTCGGCTCCGATCGTGACGGCTTCAATTTGTTTTTGCGGACCCATGACGTGTTCCAGCGCCGCCTTGAACTCGTCGGCAAGGCGCCCATGGGTCACAAGCACTAGACCAATCATTGGAAACTCCTCGCGGGTGCTTTTGGTGCACCGCACGAACGCGCCACTTTGACCATCCGGAGCCCCTGCGCAAGAGGGGACCTTCGCGATTCTCCCGGAATCTAACGGTGGAGGGGAACCTGCGCCGGTCTATTCGGGCGCGATACTGGCCTTTATATGGTTACCAAATCCCTTCACGCAATCAGCCGAAAGCGGGCTGGAATCGGTACCCGTGGCCGTTGTCAGGGCAGCCACGACCAGTGGCAGCGCCATAAATCCTCTGCTTATCGGGATTCGAGGTATTATTACACCTTGAATGTTTGTCTGAAGCGCCTGCGGTGGCGGCAGACGCTCGGCGTCGTCGGCCACGAGATCAACCACCAGCCCCACGATGCCCTCCTCAGCGAAGTCGCAACGGCGGATACCGAGGCCGCGAATCTCGATCAGGCCGGCCAATGGCCGGGCCGGCCGGACCATCAGTTGGTTCCCCCTTGCCTGGAGGTGGACGCGATCGTCACCGACCAATACGGCCGGGGGTATTTGGCCGGCGCGGCCGGCGAGGATCAGCTCGAACGCCAACCGCGATTTGCCGGCCCCTGAGGGCCCACGGATCAGCACGGCCTGATTTCCCACCAGCACCGCGGAAGCGTGGATGCTTGCAGCTACACCGTCCGTCATGGTTCCGGCAGCCGGACCACAAAGCGCGCGCCGGCGACCGTCGGCTCGCCGTCGGCTCCGGGGGGACCTGCGCGATTTTCCGCCCAGATGCGCCCGCCATGGGCTTCGATGATCTGTTTGGAGATTGACAGCCCCAATCCGGAGTTCTGGCCAAAGCCCTGATGCGGCCGATCGGTGTAAAAGCGCTCAAAAATGCGCTCCAGCGCATCCTCGCGGATTCCCGGCCCGTCATCGTCGACCACGATTTCAATTTCCGATTTCACCCGGCGGCAGACGATGCGCACCTTGCCACCGGCATTTGAGAACGACTGGGCATTGACCAGCAGATTGGAAATGACCTGTCCGAGCCGTGAATCATGGCCGGGCACCGAGAAAGTATCGTTTCGTCCCTCGAAGCGGACTTCGACACCGACGTCGTGGCCAAGCTTGGTCTCGTTGGCGACCGTCGTCAGGGTGCTGAGCAGGCGGCGAAGATCGACCGGCGTCATGTCCTGTCGCTGCAGTTCGGCATCGAGCCGGCTCGCATCCGAAATGTCCGATATCAGCCGGTCGAGCCGCTTGACGTCATGCTCGATGACAGCAAGCAACCGCGAGCGGCTGCTCTCGTTGCGCGCCAGCGGCAGCGTTTCGACCGCGGATCGCAGCGACGTCAGCGGATTCTTCAATTCATGGGCGACATCAGCGGCGAACATCTCGATCGCCTCCATGCGATTATAGAGCGCGCCCGTCATGTCGCGCAGCGCGCCGGAGAGATGGCCGATCTCGTCGCGGCGACCGGTGAAATCTGGAATCTCGACCCGGGTCCGGATGCGGCGGCGGACGCGCTCGGCGCTGTCGGCGAGCCGGCGCACCGGTCCGGCAATGGTGCTCGCCAGCAGCAGCGACAACAGGATCATCACCGCCGAGGCGACGCCGCCGACTTTCAGAATGGCGAAGCGCTCGGCCGTGACCATCTGGTCGATGTCGCCGCCCTTCGTCGACAGCATCAGCGCGCCGTACACTTCGCGGTTCGATTTGCGTTGCACCGGCACGGCGACGGAGACGATGACCTGGCCGCGCTCGTTGATGCGCACCATGCTGCCGCCCTGGCCGTTCAGCGACTTCACGACCTCCTGATAGCCTCTGCCGTTCTCGGGGCCGAGTTCCTGATAGAGCGGCAGGTCGCCGCGATTGAGCCAGGTGCGGATCGCGATCATCGCGCGTTCGACGATGCCGGGCTTGGCGGCGGATGGGGGTGCCAGTTCGTTGGTCACCACCTGGCCGCGGCCCAGCAGAGAGGCGCTGTCGAGGATCAGCCCTCCGTCGCGGTCGAAAATACGTGCCCGGGTCGCGGTCGGCAAAATCAGTTCGCGCAGGATCGGCGCCACGCGCTCCGGATTGATCGGGAAATCCGAATATTCGTCGGGAGCGGCATAGGTTTCCCCGGGCTTCAGATCGAGCAGCCGGTCGGGGTCGATGGTGATGGTATTGGTGTCGACGGTCGCGGACGCCGCGATCCAGCTGGCGATGATTTCGGCCTGGACCTGCAGGCTTTGCGCGCGCGCGTCGATCAGGCCGGCGCGGAATTGCGAGAGGTAGAGGATACACGCCACCAACGCCACGAGGCCGGCGAGATTGAGTGAAACGATGCGGCGGGTGAGGCTGGAGAAGCTGAGCGCAAAGAAAAACTGGCCGGCGCGGTGCAGCCAGCCAAGCGGCGATCGCCAGCCTTTCGCGCCCGGGCTTTCGAGGGCAGCGGAATCCCCGGCAAAGGACGGCGCGACATCCTCGGCGTTCAAATTCGAATCAGGCTGGGTTCGATCGAGCAATGGCCAAAACTGCCGGTTGTTTCGAAAAGGTCTTGCGATGCGCGTCGCACTTCGCATCCTATCCCAGGCGAACGGAGGCGTCAGCCGACATTACGCGCGCCAAAACGCAGAAGTCCCCTCGTTTCAGATCAGGTTTCCTTGAAGCGGTAGCCCACGCCGTACAGGGTTTCGATCATCTCGAACTCGTCATCGGCGACCTTGAACTTCTTGCGCAATCGCTTGATGTGGCTGTCGATGGTGCGGTCGTCGACATAGACCTGATCGTCATAGGCTGCATCCATCAGGGCGTTGCGGCTCTTCACCACGCCGGGACGCTGGGCCAGCGCTTGCAGGATCAGAAATTCCGTCACCGTCAATGTCACCGGCTCGTTCTTCCAGGTGCAGGTGTGACGTTCAGGATCCATGCGCAACAGCCCACGATCCAGCGCCTTGGCGTCGGTCTCCTTGGGCACCGCGGTCGGATCCTTGGGCGCTGCACGACGCAGCACGGCCTTGACGCGCTCGACCAAAAGGCGCTGCGAGAAAGGTTTACGGATGAAATCGTCGGCGCCCATTTTGAGGCCGAACAATTCGTCGATTTCCTCGTCCTTGGAGGTGAGGAAAATCACCGGCAGATCCGACTTCTGCCGCAGCCGCCGCAGCGTCTCCATGCCGTCCATGCGCGGCATCTTGATGTCGAGGATTGCAAGATCGGGCTGGCTGGTGCGAAAGCCATCCAGCGCAGAAGCGCCATCCGTATAGGTCATGATACGGTAGCCTTCGGCTTCCAGCGCGATCGAGACGGATGTGAGAATGTTGCGGTCGTCGTCGACCAGGGCGATTGTGGGCATGAGCCTGCTTTCAGATACGTGGTGGCTGAAACGGCGAGCAATCCAGCGATACGCCGCATAAGTGGGCTTCGGACGCGGTCAACGAGCAATGCAAGCTGGGCTGAAGTGTGACCGAGTTCCGCAAAACGCTTCGCGTTCCGAAGCGTTCCAACCATCTAGGGCTCAGTTTACTCGAAAAAAGGCTCTTATTGCAACAAGATACCGGGGCATAAGTGATGCAACCCACCGCTGATTTTGACCCTGCTGGGCTGGCCCGGTCGCTGTTACGGCGCAGCCGGCAGGGGGCTTTGGCCACCCTGATGACCGGGAGCGGCGATCCCTATTGCTCGCTGGTCAATGTCGCCAGCCATGCCGATGGCTCGCCGATTCTGCTGATTTCGCGCCTGGCGGTGCATACCAGGAATGTCCTCGGCGACAGCAGGGTTTCCCTGATGCTGGACGAGCGGGCTGCCGGCGACCCGCTGGAGGGCGCGCGGATCATGCTGGCGGGCCAGGCCGTGGAGGCTGGGGCGGACGATCTGGAACTCCTGCGCCGCCGCTATCTCAACGCCCATCCATCTGCGGAAGCATTTGTAAATTTTAAGGATTTTTCCTTCTTCCGGATCCGCCCGAACGGGGCCCATCTGGTGGCTGGATTCGGGCGGATCGTCGACCTCGAGCCGGAACAGTTCCTGACCGACATTTCCGATGCGGCTTCGCTGCTGGACGCCGAGCAGGGCGCCATCGACCACATGAACGCCGATCACCGCGACGCCATGAACCTCTACGCGACAGCGCTGCTGGGAGCAGATCCCGCGGACTGGCGCTGCACCGGCTGCGATCCTGATGGCATCGACATGCAGGCGGGTGGCCGGACATTGCGGCTGGACTTCCCGCGGCGGATTGCCACGCCCGCCGCGCTGCGGCAGACGCTGAAGCAACTCGCCGATCAAGCCCGCGCTGCAGCAAATGCCTGAGCTGAAATCACAGCAGCTCTGGAATAAACCAAATATCGCGGGATCGGCTTGGCAAGCTCAGCGTTCATCACTATTAGGTCGCCGGACCCAAGCCAGACGGCTATATTGAAGGTCATCGCGACGCTGGCGCGTCTGCCTGCATTCGCGCTTTAGATACGCGGTTCTAGGAGGATTCTTCCGTGCAAGAGACGGGCGTGCATAACGGTGCCTTCGGCGCCGATAAATTCGGTCTCAGAAAACTCAAGGGCGTGAACTGGAATTTCGGTGCACCCCAACTCTATGAGCACTCGCTTCGCAACGGTGAAGCGGTGCTCTCCGCGGATGGCGCGCTGTGCGCGGACACCGGTGAGTTCACCGGCCGCAGCCCCAAGGACAAGTTCACCGTTCGCGACGCCACCACCGACAAGAACATGTGGTGGGCCGGCAATCAGTCGATCACGGCAGAACAGTTCGAGGCGCTCTACACCGACTTCCTCAAGCATGCCGAAGGCATGACGCTATTCGCGCAGGACCTCTACGGCGGCGCCGATCCAAGCCATCGGATCAAGACTCGCGTCTTCACCGAACTCGCCTGGCATTCGCTGTTCATCCGCACGCTGCTGATCCGGCCTGACGCGTCCGATCTCGCGGGCTTCGTGCCGGAGCTGACCATCATCGACCTGCCAAGCTTCCGCGCCGATCCCAAACGCCACGGCGTGCGCTCGGAGAATGTGGTCGCGATCGATTTCGCCCGCAAGATCGTCCTGATCGGCGGGTCTTATTATGCCGGCGAGATGAAGAAGTCGGTGTTTACGACGCTGAATTACTATCTGCCCGAAAAGGGCGTGATGCCGATGCACTGCTCGGCCAATGTCGGCCCCGACGGCGACGCCGCGATCTTCTTCGGCCTCTCCGGCACCGGCAAGACCACGCTCTCGGCCGACCCGAAGCGCACGCTGATCGGCGACGACGAGCATGGCTGGGGCGGTGACGGCATCTTCAACTTCGAAGGCGGCTGCTACGCCAAATGCATCAAGCTGTCCGAAGAGGCTGAGCCCGAGATCTACGCCGCCAGCAAGCGTTTTGGCGCGGTGCTGGAGAACGTCGTTCTCGATGAGCGCACCCGCGAACCTGATTTCGACGACGGTTCGAAAACCGAAAACACCCGTTCGGCCTACCCGCTCGAATTCATTCCCAACGCCTCGCGCACCGGCCGCGCGCCGCACCCGAAGAATGTGGTGATGCTGGCTGCCGATGCCTTCGGCGTGATGCCGCCGATTGCCAAGCTGACGCCGGCGCAGGCGATGTATCACTTCCTGTCCGGCTACACCGCGAAGGTGGCGGGTACCGAACGCGGTCTCGGCAAAGAGCCGCAGCCGGAATTCTCGACCTGCTTCGGCTCGCCGTTCCTGCCGCGCGATCCCGCCGTCTACGGCAATCTGCTGCGCGACCTGATCGCCAAGCACAATGTCGATTGCTGGCTGGTCAACACCGGCTGGACCGGCGGCAAATACGGCACCGGCCGCCGCATGCCGATCAAGGTGACGCGCGCGCTGTTATCAGCGGCGCTGAACGGATCGCTGCGCAATGCGGATTTCCGCACCGACAAATATTTCGGCTTCGCGGTGCCGACTTCACTGCCCGGCGTCGAGCCGCATATCCTCGATCCCGTGAAGACCTGGGCCGACAAGGCCGAGTTCGACAAGACCGCGCGTGCGCTGGTCGGCATGTTCCAGAAGAACTTTGCCAAGTTCGAAGCGCAGGTCGACGCCGACGTTCGCGCCGCCGCCCCCGAGGTAAAACTCGCGGCGGAGTAAATTCGGCCGAATAGTCAAACGTAAAAAGGCGGCTCAATGAGCCGCCTTTTTATTTGTTGGCGATCCAATTTTCGATCGGCTCAATTATTATCCGGGAATACCGCGTTGCTCGGCGTCGGCCGGTCCGTGATCTGCAAGCCGAACAGGCTGCCGATCAGTTCGACCGCGACGCGCGCGGTGCGGCCGCGTTCATCGAGGAACGGATTGAGCTCGACGATATCGGCCGATCGCACCAGGCCGGAATCGTGCAGCAACTCCATGACGAGATGGGCCTCGCGATAGGTGGCGCCGCCCGGCACCGTGGTGCCCACACCCGGCGCGACGGCCGGGTCGAGGAAATCGACATCGAAGCTGACATGCAGCACGCCGTTGCGGGCCTTCACCCGTTCGATCACCCGCCGGATCAAGACGCCAACGCCGAACTCATCGATGGCGCGCATATCGGCCAGCACCACAGGACGGTCGCGCACCAGTTTCTTTTCCAGCGGATCGATCGAGCGGATGCCAAACAGATCCAGTTGATCGGGATTGATGGAGACGCGCGGCTGTTCGCCGAGCAGGTCATCAAGGCCGGGCTCGCCGCACAGGAATGCCGCGGACATGCCGTGCATATTGCCGGTGATGGTGGTTGCCGGCGTATTGTAGTCGGCGTGGGCATCGAGCCACAGCACGAAGAGCGGCCGGCCCTGTTCCTGCCAGTAGCGTGCGACGCCGTTCACCGATCCCATCGAAAGGCTGTGATCGCCGCCCATGAAGATCGGGATGGCGCCGGTGCGGGCAAGTTGCCAGGCGCGCTCGCTGAGTGCGCGAACCCAGGCTTTGACCTCTTTATAATATTTGGCATTTGCGGGCGGCGCACCGTCCGTTGAAACCATAGCGGGCATGGCGAGATCGCCGTGGTCTTCGACGGCGAGTTCCAGTTGCTCAAGGACCCGTGCAATGCCGGCCGTGCGCAATGCCGCCGGCCCCATCAGCGTGCCGGCCTGCGAAGCGCCGATTTCAATGGGGATACCGAGCAAAGCGATCCGTGGTTTTTTTGATTGATCAGCTTCGGACATCGCGCGCGGCTTTCAAGGTTGGAACGGGCCATAGCTACACGACCGTCATTCCGCATCGCCCCGGAATGACGTTACCAACTTGATATGCCCTACCTTATCAAGCCTTGAAATAGGCGATCTGGGTTGTGGTCGCGAGCAGGCGGCCCTCGGGTGACCACAGCTCGCCATGTTGATCGCCATAACTCCGGTGAAAGATCTTGGCATCGGCGATGGCGAGAACGCGGGTGATGTTTTCGGCCGCCAAGCTTTGCGCATCGGTGTGGAAGTAGGTCGTCAGCGACACCGTGCCGAACGGCACCAGCTCATTCCGCGCATGAAACACGCGGCCGAAGAACGCATCCGACATCGACATCAGCGACAGCGCATCGATCTTTCGCGGCACGCGGTCGCCGATCCATAATTTGGAGAACGCAGTGGCGGGCGCGGCCTGCGGCGAGGAACCGAATTTCGGTTCGCCCTCGACAAAGCGGAAATCATATTGCTTGACCCAGGGTGCGGCGACCTTGGCGTAAGACAAGGTCTGCTCGAACGCGGTGGTCTGCGGAAATTGCGCCGGCTGGTGCGACCATGACGGGCGGCGTTCGGCAAAAACGGCGGTGGCAAGCGTGGCGACGTCAGCGCCGCCTTGCGTCATCTCGACGGCCCAGTGCTGGGTCGAACGGTTCGCCTTGACTAGGCGGACGTCGAGATCGAAAGCGCCTTGGGCGACCGGGGCGCAGAAATTGACGGTAAGCGAAAGCGGATCGCCGGCGCGCTGCGGATGCTCGATCAGCGCGCGCAGCATCGTCGCCGCCGTCGCGCCACCGAACGGTCCGACGAAGGCCCAGTAATCGTCGCTGGTCCGCCCCTGCCAGCGGCTGTCGCCGGCGGTGACTTGGGTGGCGTCATCGAACAGGTGTTTGGTTACGGCAAGCATGGAATCCCCCGATGCCCGCGCAGTATCACGGCTATATTGCCCAGTTCAATGACGCGGAACGTCATCGAATGATGGTTTGAAATCGGGAAGAGGGGCGATGCGATCGTCGACGCGAGGTCAACGCGTCGCTCCGCGCTGCGCGGCCGGTTCCTGCGCCGCCGCCGGCGAGGTCCCGCGCACCGGCACATCCCAGATATCCTCGGCATATTCGCGAATGGTGCGGTCGGAGGAGAACCACGCCATCCGCGCGACGTTGAGGATAGAGGCCCGCGTCCAGGCCGGCACCACTTGCCAGCGCGCGTCGATGCCGCGTTGCGCCTCATAATAGGAATCGAAATCCGCGCTGACCATGTAATGGTCGAGATAGCGCAGCGCGTGCGCGATCGATTCGAAGCGGCCGGGATCGTCGGGCGAGAATTCGCCGCTGCCGATCGCGTTGATGGCGCGCGAAAGCCGCGGCGAGCGCCGGATCACGTCGGTCGCATCCAGCCCCTGCTTGCGCCGCACCACCACGTCCATCGCCTCCATGCCGAAGATCGCGATGTTTTCGGCGCCGACATGATCTCGGATTTCGATATTGGCGCCGTCGAGCGTGCCGATGGTCAGCGCGCCGTTCAGCGCGAGCTTCATGTTGCCGGTGCCGGAAGCTTCCATGCCGGCGGTCGAAATCTGCTCGGACAGGTCGGCGGCCGGAATGATCACCTCGGCAAGACTGACATTATAGTCGGCGAGGAAAGCGACCTTCAGGCGTCCGGCGACGACGGGATCGTTGTTGACGACTTCGGCGACGTCGTTGATCAGCTTGATGATCAGCTTGGCGTAGCGATAGCTCGCCGCCGCCTTGCCGGCGAAGATCTTCACCCGCGGCACCCAGTCCCGCTGCGGTTCGTCCCTGATCGCCTGGTACAGCGCCACGGTCTCGATGATGTTGAGCAGCTGGCGCTTGTATTCGTGGATGCGCTTGATCTGGACGTCGAACAACGCGGCTGGATCGACCCTGACATTGAGGCGCTCGCCGATCAGCCGCGCCAGCGCGATCTTGTTGTGATGCTTGACGCTGCGGAATTGCTGCTGGAACGCGTTGTCGCTGGCGCGGCTCTCCAGCCTTGAAAGTTGCGAGGGATCGTCGAGCACCGCTTCGCCGCAGGCCTCGCGCAACAGCTCGGTCAGTCGCGGATTGGCCAGCATCAGCCAGCGGCGGAAAGTGATGCCGTTGGTCTTGTTGGTGATGCGATCCGGATAAAGATAATGCAGATCGTGGAACACGGTCTCCTTCATCAGATCGGAATGCATCGCCGAGACGCCGTTGACGCGATGCGATCCGACGAATGCCAGCTGGCCCATCCGCACCCTGCGTCCGGACTTTTCGTCGATCAGGGATACCGAGGCGCGGAAATCGACATCGTCGGGACACCGCGCATCCGCCAGCGCGAGGTGCGCGACGTTGATGCGGTAAATGATATCGAGGTGACGCGGCAGCAGGCGCTCGAACAGCTCGACCGGCCAGGTCTCGAGCGCTTCCGGCAACAGCGTGTGGTTGGTGTAGGACAGCGTCGCGACCGTGATCTTCCAGGCTTCCTCCCAGCGGAAGTTATGGAGATCGACCAGGATGCGCATCAGCTCGGTGACGGCGAGGCTGGGATGGGTATCGTTGAGCTGCACCGCGACCTTTGACGGCAGACCGCGCAATTGCCCGTCGGACGCGAGATGGCGCTGCACCAGATCCTGCAATGACGCCGAGACGAAGAAATATTCCTGGCGCAGTCGCAGCTCGCGCCCTGCGGGGCTCTCGTCATTCGGGTAGAGGAATTTGCAGATCGCCTCGGCTCGCGCCTGTTCGGCGCTGGCGCCGAGATAGTCGCCGGTGTTGAAGACATCGAGCCGGAGCGGATCCGGGGCGCGCGCCGACCACAGCCGCAACGCGTTGACGTGCTGTCCGCGCCACCCGACGATCGGCGTATCGTAAGCAACCGCTTGCACGGTTTCCGCAGGATGCCAGACCACGCGTTCGCGGCCATTGGCGTCGGTGATGCGTTCGATGTTGCCGCCGAAATGCACGTGATAGACCACCTCGGGTCGCTGGAATTCCCAGGGATTGCCGAAGCCCAGCCATTCATCGGGATATTCCTGCTGCCAGCCCTGCGCGATGATCTGGCGAAACAGACCGAAATCGTAACGGATGCCGTAGCCAATGGCGGGAATGGCCAAGGTCGCCATGCTTTCCATGAAGCAGGCCGCAAGCCGCCCCAGACCGCCATTGCCGAGCGCCGCATCGGGTTCGCATTTGCGCAAGTCCGAGAGTGCGACGCCAAGATCGCCGAGCGCCGTCTCGAATAACGGCAACAGGCCCATATTGTTCAGCGCGTCGGTGAACAGGCGGCCGATCAAAAACTCCAGGCTGAGGTAATAGACCCGTTTGCGGCCGGCGTCGTAGCTCTGCTTTTCGGCCGTGAGCCAGTGGTGCACGATGCGGTCGCGCAGCGCCAGCGCCGCCGCCTTGTACCAGTCGTGCCGGGTGGCCATGCCGGCGTCCTTGCCGATCGCAAGTCTTAGCTTGGCAAGGATCGCGCCCTTGATCTCGGCCAGCGCCAGTTCATCGACCGGCTGGCCGAGGACCGGAAAATTTCCTGGGAAAGATTGATCTGGCAATGCTCGATCCTGGAAGTTTGAGTCCCTGTGAAATCATACGCGCCTTGCAGGTGGATCGAAACCCGCCAACGGCATCGTTGTGCAATGCGCTGGTATGATTTTATGCAAGGACCGGGCCGATTGCGGCCATTCGAGCGTCGTTTTGGTGGTATAAGTTCGGCGGGAAGCCGCCGCGATAGAACGGCTATTCAAGGAGGAACCCGGCCATGAGATTGATGATCGAGATCGCTGCCGCCGCGCTGATTGTATGCTGCATCAGCGTCCCGAGCGCGGCCTTTGCTGCCGGCAAGCCGGGCCAAAGCGCCGACGGCTTGAGCTGTTCTTTCAGCGTTCCCCAGAATGCTTCACCCGCGGCGCGTTGCGCCGCGATCCGCCGGCAATGCGGCGGAAAATTCTACGCCAATTACTGCGGCGACAAGATGCTGTCGGCGATGTGAGCGGCTGAAACGGAAAACAGCCTCAGCGCTAATCTAGCAATGACCGAAAAAATAGAAACAGTGGCTAGGGGCGCTTGGCTGTACGACCGAACGGTATTGCGACCAATATCGATTTTACGAAAACCTGCGAGCATGGCCTATTCTCGATACGACGACGCGACCGATCAAATCGACGAAAACAGACCGATCCCTAAAACGAAGGATGGCTTCCTGTACTTTTGCTCTTTGGGTAACTCAGGTGAACACTTCACAGCTGAAGATGCAAAGGCTTGGGCCGACGCCCAACCATGGGGTCCCGTCACGTGGTTGTCGTAAGGGGCAGTCGTCAGAACAAATTAAGAACACTTTAGCAAGTCTTTGATATATCATAGTGATTCGGCGCCAGTGCCAACACAACATCTATGGTCTTTCCGAGCTTGTGAGGACTACATGTCCACCATTGCCTTCAATCAATTCGCGCTCACCCGCATTGCCGACTTCGCGCGCTCGCTGTCGCGGCTGCATCAGGCCTCGCGCCGCCGGATCGTCGATGACGACCAGATCGACCGCGAATTCAACGCGGTCTGCCTATCGGTGTGGGGCTACACCACCGACGATTTCAGCGACGATCTGTTTTCCGCCGCCGATCACGCCTGGCTTGATACGCTCGATGAAGCGCATGCGCGCATCTTCGCCGCCGAGCAGGGTTACGACCTCGTCGACGATCAGGGCATGCTGACGGATTGGTGGGGTTATTGCTGGATGATCCTCGCCGAGAAACGCGGGCTGCTGACGCCGGAAAACCGCGCCGCGGCGCGCGCTGCGATCGAGGAAAAATATCTGTCGGCGCCGAACGTCATCGGCGTCATCGTCGCGCGGTAAGGTGTTTTCGTCTTTGCGAGGGGCAAAACGACGAAGCAATCCGGCAGTTATAAATTTGCTTTGGATGGCTTCGCGGAGCCTGTGATCGGGCGGCGCTTTGCGCGGACCCGTTGGCTTGCAACGAGTTGTTCGAATGAACGCCGCTTAATCCACTTCCGCGCGCTTGCCTCGCGCCAGCGTCGATTTCGGCACCGAGGTCACAGGCATTGCGTCGGGGCCGGTGTCGAAGGCGGGTGTCTCATCCGCCACGGTTTCCGCGCTCACTGGCGCCACTTTCATCTCGCCAAGCCGCGCGCGCACGTCTGCGGTCAAGCCCGGATATGAGGCGACCGGCGTGAATTCGGCGGTTTGGCTGTCGCCGACCTTGACGCCGGAATACGCCACCAGCCCGTCGGTGGTCGCAATCACGTCGCCGGGGCGCAGCGAGGTGTCGAGCGTGAGATCGATCGGAGCGAGGCCGGCGGGATCGCGGCCGTTGCAGGTGCAGTCGGCGCGCATCGTCTTGCGATAGACGTAAGCGTTCTCACTGTCGGCATAGCGCTCGCCGGTCGTGGACGAGGCGCTGTCGATGTTGCCGCCGAAGAAGACCTTGGTCGGGCTTGCCGGGCAAAAGGCCTGGCACAACTGCACCGGCGTCGCGTTGCCGCGCGCCAGCGGGAAATAGCGGCCATCGCAGCTTCGCACGCAAAACGCAGGTCCGGAGCCGCCGGCCGATGCGACCGGGCGCGGCGGCGGGGCAGGCTGCTGGTTGGCGCCGAACGGATCGGCGAAGAAACTCGCCTGTGGCGGCGTCTGACGCTGCTGCTGTTTCTGGAGCCCGCCGAACAGGAAATCAAACAGCCCTTCGGCGGAGGCGACGCGCGGCGCGGAAGCGATGGCGCCGGTGAGCACGACGGCGGCGGCCAACATCACGCGGCGCCGCATGCGCGAAAAAGACAACTCGGTACGCAACGCTTACTCCACCCCACGCCACCAAACCAATGCTGGAGCTTACGCCCGAGCACGGCTTCACATTAGTTCGGGATGGTAAACGAGCTATGAGCAAGCGCCGGGCTGCTGAAAAGAAATGCAGATCAGCAGGACTTCAAGAATCTCTTCGTCGCGCCGCGATCAATCCTTCAAAAATTCCCCGGCCTTGTAGAGCGAACGGAACGGCAGCCCGGCCTCGGCAAACATCTCGGTCGCACCCTCGTCGCGGTCCACCATGGTCAGCACCAGCGCGACCTCGCCGCCGGCTTCGCGCACGGCTTCGACCGCTTTCAGCGCCGAGCCGCCCGTCGTGGTGACGTCCTCGACGATCACGACGCGCTTGCCCTTCAGGCTTTCGTCTTTCGTCAATCCCTCGACCGCGAGCCGGGCGCCATGCTCCTTCGGCTTCTTGCGCACGAAGAACGCCGCGATCGGGTGGCCCTTGATCCAGGAGAGCTGCGCGATGGCGCCGGCCAGCGGCACCGCGCCCATTTCCAGTCCGCCGATATAGTCGAGGCCATCGTCTTTCAGCGTCTCATAGGTCAATTCCGCCAGCAGCGCCGCGCCTTCGGGATCGAGCATGGTCGGCTTGAGGTTGAAATAGAAATCGCTCTTGCGCCCCGAAGCCAGCGTGATTTCACCGCGGCCGAACGAGCGTTTGCGGATGATCTCGGCGAGGCGGGCGCGGGAGGCTGATTTGGACAATGGTTTTTCTCGGAAGTTTTCGGGGTGGGCCGCAATCTATCGGCGGATGGCCGCACATTCCAGCGTCGATGTCGCGCCGTCAACAGCAGGGCCAGCCCGCGCAAAGGCCGGTTGTAACGCTCAAAGGTTCCGGGGTAGGGGATACCCCGCTTTCACCGCGCGAGAACGGGCGAGATAAAAATGACCATCGAATTCCACACCTGGAACACGCCGAACGGCCGCAAGATCAGCGTCGCACTGGAGGAGATGGGGCTGCCGTACAAGGTGATCCCGGTCAACATCAGCAAGGGCGAACAGATGGCGCCCGCCTTCCTGGAGATCAGCCCCAACAACAAGATTCCGGCGATCGTCGATCCTGATGGACCCGGCGGCCAACGCGTCAGCGTGTTCGAGTCCGGCGCGATTCTGCTCTATCTCGGCGAGAAGACCGGCAAATTTCTGCCCAAGCCGCTGATCGAGCGCATCCCGGTGCTGGAATGGCTGATGTGGCAGATGGGCGGCTTCGGGCCGATGCCGGGCCAGGTGCATCACTTCATTGCGCTGGAGAACGAGCAGGAGCGCGCCTACGGCCTGAAGCGTTTTATGGCGGAGACGCGCCGGCTCTATGGTGTGCTCGATCGCAGGCTCGCGACCCATGAATTCGTCGCGGGCGAGCTCTCGGTCGCCGACTTCGCGATCCTCGGCTGGGCCTGGCGGCATCCGCGCCACAAGGTGGAGCTCTCCGATTTCCCCCACGTCGGCCGCTGGTACGAGGCGCTGATGGCGCGCCCCGCCGTCAAGCGCGGCATGGAAGCGAAACTGGATTGATACGAGCGCGTCATGCCCCGCGAAGGCGGGGCATCCAGTAATCCAAGGCGTCTCGGGCCGGAACAGAGTTCACGGTGTACCGAATCATCCGCTTTCGCGGATGATGACAGCCCTGCCGTGCCATCACACCCGCTTCGCCTCGAATGCGATCTTCACCGCAAGTCCGGCGAGCACGGTGCCCATCAGCCAGCGCTGCACCAACAGCCAGCTTGGCCGGGTGCCGAGAAACAAGGCGATCGAGCCGGCGGTCAGCGCGATCACGGCGTTCACGCTGACGCTGATGACGATCTGGATCGATCCAAGCGCCAGCGACTGCGTCAGCACGCTGCCCTGCGCGGGATCGATAAATTGCGGCAGCAGCGCCAGATACAGCATCGCAATCTTCGGGTTCAGCAGATTGGTGACGAACCCCATCGCGAATAATTTGCGCGGCCCGTCGACCGCGAGCTTCTTCACCTGAAACGGCGAGCGGCCGTTCGGCTTCACGGCCTGCCATGCCAGCCACAACAGATAGGCCGCCCCGGCCAGCCGCAGCGCGTCATAGGCGTAGGGCACCGCGAACAGGAACGCGGTGATGCCGAACGCCGCGCACAGCATGTAGAACACAAAGCCAAGCGCAACCCCGCCGAGCGAAACGATGCCGGCCGCGGGTCCCTGCGTGATCGAGCGCGAGATCAGATAGATCATGTTCGGCCCCGGTGTCAGCACCATGCCGAACGAGACGAGGGCGAAGCCGAGCAGTGAGGCGAGATGGGGCATAACAACTTTCAATGTAATGCGCGTCGCAGCGGGAATCCATTTCATAAAATGCACAGCCGTTAGTCGAATATTCCAGCCGCAAACAGATCGAAGACGTCGTCACGATGAACGGCCGGTTGTCAGCGCGAACCAGATTGCGATACCGACCAGCGCCAGCGCGAGCCCGCGCCGTATCATGCGACGACGGTTGGCAGTTGCCACTGTGGCTTGCAATGTGCCTGCCAACGCGACGATAGCTGAATGGATGGAGGTGGCGATTGCGACATAGACCATGCTCAGCAATAGTGTCTGCAGAACAGCCGGGCCAACGTCGACTGAAATGAATTCCGGCAGCACGGCAACGTAAAACACCGCGGCCTTCGGATTAAGCAGATTGGTAATCAGCCCGCGCCGGAAGGCAAGCCACGGGCGGCCGCCATTGCCTTCGATCGCGTCCGGCGCCGTTTCGCGCTCACTCGCCCAGCTTTCCCAGGCAAGCCACAGCAGATAGGCCACGCCGCCCCATCGCAGCAAGCCGTAGAGCAGTGGAGAACTGTCAATCAGTGCGGCCAGCCCGAGCGCCGCTATGACGCCATAGATCATCAGGCCCAGCGCGATGCCGGCAACAGCGGCGAAGCCGACACGTGTGCCGTTCGACAGCGACAGCGCCGCCAGATAAGTCATGTTGGGCCCCGGCGTGATCTCGATGATCAACGCGGTCAGCGCGAATGCCACCAGCGAGCCCAAGTCACCCACGCGCAGCCTCTCTCCCCTGGCCGCGTGCAAGGAAATGGCTCAATGCGCCTCGTCCCAATTATTCGCCGCCCTGGCATCGACCTGCAGCGGCAGCGACAGCAGCACCGCGGGGAACGGTGCGTCCTGCATGACGTGCTGCACCACGGGCAGCGTCGCCGCCACCTCGTCATCGGGCACTTCGAAGATCAGCTCGTCGTGCACCTGTAGCAGCATCTGCGCCGCAAGCTTGTGCTCGGCCAGCGCATCTTCCATCCGGATCATGGCGCGGCGGATGATATCGGCCGCGGTGCCCTGCAGGCGTGCGTTGATCGCGGCGCGCTCGTTGAAGGAGCGGACCGAGGCGTTAGAGGCCTTGATATCGGGGTAGTGGCATTTCCGGCCGAACAGCGTTGTGACATAGCCATTGGCCCGGCAGAAATCCCGTGTCTCGTCCATATAGGCGCGGATGCCCGGAAAACGCTCAAAATACTTCTTGATGTAGGCGGAAGCTTCCTCGCGCGCGATGCCGAGCTGGTTGGCGAGGCCAAAAGCCGAGATGCCATAGATGATGCCGAAATTGATCGCCTTCGCACGGCGGCGGACTTCGGCGGGCATGTCCTTGATCGGCACGCCGAACATCTCCGACGCCGTCATGGCGTGAATGTCGAGCCCGTCGCGGAACGCCTGCTTGAGCACCGGGATATCGGCGATCTCGGCCAATAGCCGCAGCTCGATCTGCGAATAATCCGCCGACACCAGCTTGTGGCCTGCCGATGCGATAAAGGCGCGGCGGATTTTGCGGCCGTCCTCGGTGCGAACCGGAATGTTCTGCAAATTCGGCTCGTTCGACGATAGCCGTCCGGTGGTGGTCGCCGCCAGCGCGTAGGTGGTGTGGACGCGATGGGTCTGCGGATTCACATAGGTCGGCAGCGCGTCGGTGTAGGTCGATTTCAGTTTTGAAACCTGCCGCCACTCGAGGATTTTTTTCGGAAACTCGTGGCCCTGTTCGGCGAGTTCGTCCAAAATCTGCGCCGAGGTCGACCATGCGCCGGTTTTGGTCTTGCTGCCGCCGGGTATTCCCATCTTGCCGAACAGGATGTCGCCGATCTGCTTGGGGCTGCCGACATTGATCGGCTCGCCGGCCAGTTCCTGAAGCTCGGCCTCTACCCGCGCGGCGGTCTGGGCGAAATCACCTGACAGGCGCGACAGCACCTGGCGGTCGATCGAGATGCCACGCCGCTCCATGCGCGCCAGCACCGAGATCAGCGGCCGTTCCAGCATCTCATACACCGCGGTCATGCGCTCGGAGACAAGGCGCGGCTTCAGCACGCGCCACAGCCGCAAGATCACGTCGGCGTCTTCAGCCGAATAGGCGGTCGCCCTGTCGATCGCGACCTGATCGAAACTAAGCTTGCCTTTGCCGCTGCCGGTCAGTTCGCCATAACTCATCGTGGCATGGCCTAGCCATCGCTCGGCCAGTGCATCGAGCCCGTGGGCGTTGCGGCCGGCGTCGAGCGCGTACGACATCAGTTGCGCGTCATCGTGATTGCGGATGATGATCCCATGCTGCGCGAACATCACCGCATTGAATTTGATGTTGAAGCCGATCTTCAGAATCCCCGGCGATTCCAGGATCGGGCGCAGCGCCGCAAGCGCTTCGCCCACGCCGATCTGGTCCGGTGCGAGCCCGGCATCAAACAGCCCTTCACCACTACCGGATTGCCTGTGATGAAGCGGGATGTAGGCGGCATCGTTGGGCGCGAGCGCCAGCGCGATGCCGCAGATATCGGTCTGCATCGGATCGATCGAATTGGCTTTTGCTTCGACCGCGATATGGCCGACATCGTGTACCCGCGCAATCCAGGCGTTGAGCTGATCGAGGTTACGTATCGTCTGATATTTGTTGCGGTCGACCGGCAGTTTCTGCGCCGCCTCGGCGCGCGCGGCAGCAAGCAAGATCGGCGTGCCCTTGAGGCTCGCGGCCTTGTCTTGCTTGTCAGCCCCTGGTTTCGGGGATGCAGGTGCAGCCGGGCTCGCAAAAAGATCGCCGGAGGCGCCGGTTGATTTATCTCTCGCAGGTGAAGGCTGCGAAGAGGCGCCGCTTTTGTTTGCGGCATTCGCCTCGACATCCGCAGGATCGATCTGCGAATATTCGGCGACGCGGCGGGTGAGGGTGGAAAACTCCATCGCCTTCAGGAAGGCGATCAGCTTGCGCGCGTCCGGTTCGTGAACCGCGAGCTCATCGAGCGGCACGTCAAGAGCGACCTTGTCGTCGAGCAGCACCAGTTGCCGCGAGATGCGCGCCTTCTCGGCGTTCTCGATCAGCGCCTCGCGCCGCTTCGGCTGCTTGATCTCGCCTGCACGCAACAGCAGCGTCTCCAGATCGCCGTATTCGACGATCAATTGCGCCGCGGTCTTGACGCCGATGCCAGGCACCCCCGGAACGTTGTCGGTCGAATCCCCCGCCAGTGCCTGCACCTCGACCACTTTTTCCGGCGGGACGCCGAACTTCTCGATCACCTCGGCAATGCCGATGCGGCGGTCCTTCATGGTGTCGTACATGGTGACGCAGTCGGTCACGAGCTGCATCAGATCCTTGTCGGAGGAAACGATGGTCGCGGTGGCGCCGCGCTCGCAGGCGAGCCGCACATAGGTCGCGATCAGATCGTCGGCTTCAAAACCGGCCTGTTCGAGGCAGGGCAGATCGAACGCGCGTACGGCGTCGCGGATCAGCGCAAATTGCGGAATGAGATCGTCCGGCGCCGGCGGCCGGTGCGCCTTGTAATCGGGATAGAGCTTGTTGCGGAAGGTGATCTCCGACTTGTCGAAGATGATCGCGAGATGCGTCGGCCGGTTGTCCTCCGGCATGTCACGCAACAGCTTCCACAGCATGTTGCAGAAGCCGAGCACGGCATTGACCTGCAATCCGTCGGATTTGCGGTTCAGCGGTGGCAGCGCGTGATAGGCGCGGAAAATATAGGAGGAACCGTCGACCAGAAAGACGTGGTCGCCCTTCGCGGGGGCTTTGACGGCGGCGGGTTTTGTGGCGGCGGCTGGGGAGGTTTTCGGCATGGCCGCAATTTAAGAATTTTTGCGGCAATTGACAGCCTTGGGAGGTCCAGGTGCGCCAGATTTTCGTCATAGCCGGGCATAGCCGTCCAAACGACGGCGTCGCTTCCGCTCGCCTATGCCCGGCCATCCACGTCTTTCTTGTGGACAGGTGGCTAAGACGTGGATGCCCGGCACAAAGCCGGGCATGACGGCGAGAGTATCGAGATGCCGGGACTACTCCGCCGCCTGCAATGCTGGAGCAGCCTTTTTCGGTGCGATCCAGAACGCATCGGGACGCTCGAACAGGAAGTTGGCTTTTAGCGCCAGCGCGGCCCACCAGATCGCCAATGCACCGATCACGCCCACAATCGTGACGATCAGCGAAATCGCGCCGATGTCGTGGATCGGGCCTGCGCGCAGCAACAGTGTCCGGGTCGAGGCCATCGGCAGGAAGAACGCGAGATAAATGACGATGGAATGCTCGCCGCAAAAGCGCAGGAACGTCAGCCAATGCACCCGAGCCAGCAGCGTGCCGATCGTGATGATGGCGCAGGCGCCTGCAAGGCCCAGTGCCAGCGAGATCAGCGGCCATTCGCTGTAACCCAATGCCACCAGGCCGCTGTTGACGAGAGCCCAGAGCGCGAGCCCCGCGAGAGCAAGCGCAGGGCGTGCCCGTGCGCGGTCGGACAATGCGAACACATAGTTGGCGAACAAATAGCCGGAATAGATATAGACAAAACGCGCGCAGAATTCGTCGATGACAGTCCATCCGGTGTTGACATGCGCCATTTCCAGCAGCGCCGCCGCGGTCCAGATCACGGCTGGTGGGATTCCCCGCGTCGCCTTGATGACGACGAAGAAGATCGGCAGCAAATAGATGAACCACAGCGTGCCGAACGGATCGATGAAGGCTTCAAGGTACATCAGGCCGGCATGCGACCAGCTGGTTTCGGCGGCAAAGGCAGGCGCCTTGAAGCCGAACTGGATCGTCACCCACAGCACGTAAAAATACGCGAAGTGGACGACCTTGCGGTCGAGATAAGTGCGCCAGTCGCGGTCGATCACGACCGGCAGGAACAGGCCCGAAATCAGGAAGAAATCCGGCATCCGGAACGGCTTTGCGAACATCACGACAAGATGCATGAAACCGGTCTGGCCGGCGGCCAATTCGACGCCCAGCACCGAATGCATCATGACCACCATGATGATGCAGATGCCCTTGGCGTAATCGACCCAGTCGACGCGGCCGTCCGCGGCGGGCGCGGAACGCGTTGTCGCGGCTGATGTGCCGTTTGGTGTCATCGGTGTCCTTTTTCGGCGCGATAGAGCGGCATCTTCGGCCGGATCGGTTTCATTCTCCTTTATTCATACAAATGACATGCCGCTTTTCCGGAACCTTGCCGTTTCCCATCCGCCGGAAATGATTTAAGACCGCCTCAAAGTTCGGGACCGTCATTAACCATTACAGGCAGGTTGTCTTATGCGGATCGCCATGATTGGCACGGGCTATGTGGGGCTGGTATCCGGCGCCTGCTTTTCGGATTTCGGCCACCACGTTACCTGCGTGGACAAGGACGGCGACAAGATCGCCGCACTTCGCCGGGGTGAAATTCCGATTTTCGAGCCTGGCCTCGACGCGCTGGTGGCGTCCAACGTCAAAGCCGGCCGGCTGGATTTCACCACCGATCTTGCCCAGCCGGTGGCCGAAGCCGACGCGGTCTTCATCGCGGTCGGCACGCCGTCACGGCGTGGCGACGGCCATGCCGATCTGACCTATGTCCATACCGCCGCGCGCGAGATCGCAAAGGCGCTTGCGGGTTTTACGGTGGTCATCACCAAATCGACCGTGCCGGTCGGCACCGGCGACGAGGTCGAACGCCTGATCCGCGAAGCCAATCCGTCGGCTGATGTGGTCGTGGCTTCCAATCCGGAGTTTCTGCGCGAGGGCGCCGCGATTCGCGACTTCAAGTTTCCCGATCGCATCGTGGTCGGCACGTCGGATGAACGCGGGCGCAAGGTGCTGGGCGATATCTACCGGCCCTTGTCGCTCAATCAGGCTCCGCTGATGTTCACGGCGCGGCGTACGGCGGAACTGATCAAATATGCGGCCAACGCATTCCTGGCCACCAAGATCACCTTCATCAACGAAATCGCCGATCTTTCGGAAAAGGTCGGTGCCGACGTCCAGGAAGTTGCGCGCGGCATCGGGCTCGACAACCGCATCGGCTCGAAATTCCTGCATGCCGGGCCGGGCTTCGGCGGCTCGTGCTTCCCAAAGGACACCCGCGCGCTGGTGAAGATCGCACTCGATCATGACGTGCAGTTGCGGATTGTCGAATCCGTGCTGGCGGTCAACGACAACCGCAAGCGCGCGATGGCGCGCAAGGTCTCCAACGCCTTGGGCGGCAACCTGCGCGGCAAGACCATCGCCGTGCTCGGCCTCACCTTCAAGCCCGACACCGACGACATGCGCGAGGCGCCGTCGATCCCGCTGGTGACAGGCCTGCTCGACATGGGTGCGAAGGTGCGCGCGCATGATCCGGTCGGCATGGAACAGGCGCGGCGCGAATTGCCCGATATCGAATATTGCGAAGATCCCTATGTGTGTGCCGCGGGCGCCGACGCGCTCGTGATCGTTACGGAATGGGTGCAGTTCCGCGCGCTGGATCTTTCGCGCCTGAAGCGCGAAATGGCGCAGCCGATCGTCGTCGATTTACGTAATATCTATCGACCCGAGGAGATGGCGACGCTTGGCTTCATTTATGAAAGCGTCGGCCGCGGCCCTGAACCGCGGGGTTGATGCAAGTGTTGTTGTCATACCCCGCGCATGCGGGGTATCCAGTACGCCCGGTCTAGGTGATTAACGACGTCTGAGTTTACTGGATCACCCGCCTTCGCGGGTGATGACGGATTCGAGATATTGCCCCGCAGCTTCGACAGTCCCCTTCCGATCGACGCGGTGCTCGACGAACTGGCGCGCACGCTCGCCGATAACAACACTGGCGTGCTGGTGGCGCCGCCCGGCGCCGGCAAGACCACGCGGGTGCCGCTGGCGCTGCTCGACGCTCCGTGGCTGGGGAACAAGAAGATCATCGTGCTGGAGCCGCGGCGAATCGCAGCCCGGGCGAGTGCCGAGCGCATGGCCAAGACGTTGGGCGAACGTGCCGGCGAGACCGTCGGCTACCGCGTCCGGTTCGGCTCGAAAGTGTCGCGCGCCACCCGGATCGAAGTGGTCACCGAAGGCATTTTCTCGCGGCAGATTCTCGACGATCCGGAACTGTCGGATGTCGCAGCCGTGCTGTTCGACGAGTTTCACGAGCGTTCGCTCGATGCCGATCTGGGATTGGCGCTGGCGCGCGATGCGCAAACCGGCCTGCGCGAGGATCTGCGCATCCTTGTGATGTCGGCGACGCTCGACGGTGCGAGGGTCGCCAGGCTGCTCGGTGATGCGCCGGTGATTTCAAGCGAAGGCCGCGCCTTTCCGGTCGAGACGCGCTACCTCGGACGAAAAGCCGATGCGCCGCTGGAACGGCAGATGGCGGATGCGATCGCCATGGCGCTGCGCGCCGATCCCGGCTCGGTGCTGGCGTTTCTGCCAGGCGCTGCGGAAATTCGCCGCACGCAGAATTTTCTCAGTGAACGGGTGCATGACGATGCAATCGAAATCGTGCCGCTGTTCGGCGCGCTTGAGGCGGCCGTGCAGGACCGCGCCATTGCGCCCGCGCCCAAGGGGCATCGCAAGGTGGTGCTGGCGACGTCGATTGCGGAAACCTCGCTGACCATCGAGGGCGTTCGTATCGTGGTCGATTCGGGCGTAGCGCGGGTGCCGCGCTACGAGCCCGATATCGGCCTGACGCGATTGGAAACCGTGCGCGCCTCGCGTGCCGCGGTCGATCAGCGTCGCGGCCGTGCCGGCCGTACCGAGCCCGGCGTGTGCTATCGGCTGTGGGACGAGCCGCAGACCGCGTCGCTCGCGGCCTATACCCAGCCCGAAATTCTCTCGGCCGATCTGTCGTCGCTGGTGCTCGACCTCGCGCAATGGGGCGTCAGCGATCCCGCGACGCTGGCGTTTCTGGATCCGCCGCCGGCGCCGGCGCTGAAGGAAGCGCGAAGCCTGCTGCACGAGCTCGGAGCGTTCGATGGCGATGACCGGATCACGGCCGAGGGCAAGAGCCTGCGCGCGCTGGCGCTGCCGCCACGGCTCGCCCGCATGATCGTCGATTCACACCGCCTGGGCGCCGGCGAAGAGGCCGCCGAGATCGCCGCGATTCTGACTGAACGCGGGCTCGGCGGCGACAGCGTCGATCTCGAATTCAGGCTCGATCAATTTCGCCGCGACCGTTCGCAACGCGCGAGCAGCGCGCGCAGCCTCGCGCAGCGCTGGGCCTCGCAGGTGGCTTCTGCTGAAGCGCCGCTTTCTTCTCCCTCCCCCCTTGCGGGGTCCGAGGCGAGCGAAGCTCGCTCTCGAGGTCGGGGAGGGGAGTCCACAACGGGACTTTCTCCTGGGGCCACCACCGGCGTGATGCTCGCCTTTGCCTTCCCCGATCGCGTCGCGCGCAACCGCGGCAATGGCAGTTTTGTGCTTGCCAACGGGCGGGGGGCCGCCGTGGATCAAACCTCCGCGCTCGCCCGTGCGCCCTATATCGCAGTCGCCGAACTCACGGGCACGGCGGCCCAGGGGCGCATCCTGCTGGCGGCGCCGATCGCGCAGGCCGACATCGAATTGCGTTTCGCCGATCAGATCGAGACAGCAGACGAGATTTCGTTCGACCGGGGCGCGATGGCATTGCGGGCGCGGCGCAAGCGCATCTTGCATGCGATCACGTTGTCGGACGCCCCTCTGGCGCTGACGCCATCTGCGGAGACGGCGCGCGTGCTGGCCGATGGCTTGCTCGCGTCTGGACTGGAGCGACTGCCATGGTCGAAGCCTTCGAAGCAATGGCGCGACCGCGTGATGTTCCTGCGCAAGGCCGAAGGAGAGAGTTGGCCCGATCTGTCCGACGACGCACTCGCGGCGCGGCGTGACGACTGGCTGGTGCCGGCGCTTTACGACAAGACCTCGCTGAAGGATCTGTCTTCCGGTGACTTGTCTGATGCGCTGATGACGTTATTGCCGTGGGAATTGCGCGCGCGGCTGGAGCGCGAAGCGCCGACGCATTTCGAGGCGCCGACCGGCACGATGCTTCCAATTGATTACGAGGCCGAGCAGGGGCCGACGATTGCCGTCCGGCTGCAGGAATTGTTCGGGCTCACCACTCATCCGTCGCTTGCGAAAGGTGCGGTGCCGCTGGTGCTGGAATTATTGTCGCCGGCGCATCGCCCGGTGCAGGTGACGCGCGACCTGCCGGGTTTCTGGCGCGGCAGCTATGCGGCCGTTCGTTCCGACCTGCGCGGGCGTTATCCCCGGCATCCCTGGCCGGAGGATCCGGCGAGCGCGATGCCGACGCGGCGGGTGAAGCCGCGGGGAACGTGAGAACAAGCCCGCGTTAACGCTTCGCTCATCCTTTTCGCTGAAATAGCAGCCTCTGCCACCGCCATTAGTCGCGGCCTGGCGGCAGACGTGGTGATATCGGCAAGCCCTATCGGCAAGCCCTATCGGCAAGTCATATCGGCAAGTCTTGGATCGAGTGTAGCGTCATGCGTAACATAATGATCTTTGCCGCTGTTATGGCGGGCCTCGGCACCGTCATGGCCCAGATGGCGGACCGCATAACTCCCGCGCTCGCTCATACAGCTTCCCATAACGCCGACGCTCCTGTGGAAATGGCCGTGGCGTCCGGCCGCAGCCTCAATATCCCGCGCGATGCCCGCGGCCATTTTGAAACCGAAGGCCGCATCAACGGCCAGCGTATCGACTTCATGGTCGATACCGGCGCGTCGGTCATTGCGTTGAACGAAACCTCCGCCGCGCGATTTGGCCTGCGCCCGTCGCTGGGCGATTACAAGGCCACCGTCACGACCGCCAACGGCACCATCAAGGCCGCGCGCACGCGCATCGCCATGATCGATGTCGGAGGGTTGGTGGTGCGCGATGTCGACGCCATGGTGCTGCCTGACGAAGCGCTGTCGGAAAACCTGCTCGGCCTGTCGTTCCTGTCCAGGCTGAAGCGGTTCGAATATGCTGGCGGCACGATGGTGCTGGAGCAGTAAGTGCTTTCGCTGCCAATCCGCCGCAATTATTCGTCACAAAACGCTTAATCCCGCCTTCCGCCACGCCACGGCATTCGCTATGGCTGCGGTGCATTGTTTTTCAGCATTTCACGATGAGGCCATTTGAATGTTTCCGAAGCCGAAACCCGTGCTGGTTCCCAATACCTATGCCTTCGAATCCGAGCCGATGGTGAAGGCGACCGGATTTCGCGAATACGACGCCCGCTGGCTGTTCGGCAAGGAAATCAACCTGATGGGCATTCAGGCGCTGGGCATGGGGCTCGGCGCATTGATCGCGGAACTCGGCGCCAAACAGGAGGTTGTGACCGGGCATGATTTCCGCGGCTATTCGGCCTCGATCAAATATGCGCTGATTTCAGGTTTGTTGGCGTCGGGCTGCAAGGTCCACGACATCGGCCTGTGCATGACGCCGATGGCGTATTTCGCCCAATTCGAACTCGACGTGCCCTGCGTCGCGATGGTGACGGCATCGCATAACGACAATGGCTGGACCGGCGTCAAGATGGGCGCCAATCGTCCGCTCACCTTCGGTCCTGACGAGATGAGCCGGCTGAAAGAGATCGTGCTCAACGCCGATTTCAAGAACAAGGTCGGCGGTTCATACGAGTTTCACGAGAATTTTCCGGCGCGCTACATTACCGACCTCACCAAACGCCCCAAGCTGAAACGCAAGCTGAAGGTCGTGGTGGCCTGCGGCAACGGCACCGCGGGTGCCTTCGCGCCTGGCGTGATGGAGGCGATCGGCTGCGAGGTGGTGCCGCTCGACACCGAGCTCGACTACACCTTCCCGAAATACAATCCCAATCCCGAAGATATGGAAATGCTGCACGCCATCCGCGACGCGGTGCTGGCGCACAAGGCCGATGTGGGGCTGGGTTTCGATGGCGACGGCGATCGCTGCGGCGTGGTCGACAATACCGGCGAGGAAATATTCGCCGACAAGGTCGGCGTGATGCTGGCGCGCGACATGTCGGCGATTCACAAGAACGCGCTGTTCGTGGTCGACGTCAAATCGACCGGTCTGTTCGTGACCGACCCCGTGCTGCAGAAGCAGGGCGCGAAAACGACCTATTGGAAGACCGGCCATTCCTACATGAAGCGCCGCACCAACGAATTGGGCGCGCTGGCGGGCTTCGAGAAGTCCGGCCACTTCTTCTTCAACAAGCCATTCGGCCGTGGCTATGACGACGGCCTGATCTCGGCGATCGCGATCTGCGAGATGCTCGATCGGGCGCCCGGCAAGTCGATGGCGGATCTGAAAAACGCGCTGCCGAAGACCTGGTCGTCGCCGACCATGTCGCCGCATTGTTCGGACGAGGCGAAATACGGCATCGTTGACAGCGTGGTGAAGCATTTCGAGGCGATGCAAAAGAAGGGCGAGAAGGTCGCAGGCCAGCCGATCCGCGATCTCGTCACCGTCAACGGCGTGCGCGTCACGGTCGAAGACGGCAGCTGGGGTCTGGTGCGGGCCTCATCGAACAAGCCGGAACTGGTGGTGGTGGTCGAAAGCCCGGTGTCCGAGCAGCGGATGCGCGACATGTTCGAGGCGATGGATTCGGTGCTGCGCACCCATCCCGAAGTCGGCGAATATAATCAGAAGATCTGAACACCGGCGGTCGCACGCCGGCGTTGCTCGATTTCTTCACAGGCGTTCTGAAATACCGGATCACCCGCTTTCGCGGGTGATCGCGGCGGTGATCCCGGCAATGCGGGGATCGAGCGTTACGCCGCCCGCATGGATCCGAGGAAACTGTCGACCTCGGACTTCAACCGCTCGGATTGCGATGACAATCCGGTTGCGGCGTCGAGCAGCTTCGAGGCCGAGCTTCCGATTTCGCTGGAGGCCTGGGCTACCCCGACAATGTTTTCGTTGACCTCGCGGGTGCCGTTCGCGGCCTGCTGCACGTTGCCCGAGATCTCGCGTGTCGCGGCTCCCTGCTGTTCGACGGCGGCGGCTATGGCGTTGGAGATTTCGTTGATCTCCGCGATGGTCCCGCCAATCGCCTGGATCGCGTTGACGGCTTCGCCGGTTGCGGTTTGGATGCTCTGGATCTGTGCCGAAATCTCTTCGGTCGCCTGCGCGGTTTGATTGGCCAGCGCCTTGACTTCGCTGGCCACCACCGCAAAGCCGCGGCCATGCTCGCCGGCGCGGGCGGCTTCGATCGTGGCGTTCAGGGCCAGCAGATTGGTCTGGCTGGCGATGTTCTGGATCAGCGTCACGACCTCGCCGATCTTTTGGGTCCCGCTTGCAAGCCCCTCGACGACGGTATTGGTGCGGCGGGCCTCTTGAGCCGCCTTTCCCGTGACTTCGGCGGAGCGCGTCGCTTGGTGCGCGATCGCGCCGATCGAGGCTGTCAGTTCCTCGGCCGCTGCGGCCACCGTTTCGACATTGAGCGAGGCCTGCGTCGATGCGGCGGCGGCGGCAGAGGTCTGTCGCGAGGCTTCTCCGCTGCCATTGCGCATGGACGAGGACATGACCTGCATTTCGCGAGCGGCCACGGCGACCGCCTCGACGATACGGCCGACCTTGCTCTCGAACTCGGCGGCGAGCTTGCGCCTCGCCGCATCGCGCTCGCGCTTGGCGCGCTGCTCGGTTTCGCTGCGTTCGGCGTTGGCATGGGCCTCGGCGGCGTGCGCTGCTTCGGCTTCGGCCGTCTTCTGCGCGGTTGTGACGAAGAGGCTTGCCAGTTCATGAGCAACCCAGATCAGCACGCCCGCTTCGAGAATCAGGATACCCGCGTGAAGAATCACGCGGCCAAAATTAGCTCCGCCGGGAAAGATCGCAGCCGGAACGATGAAGTTCAGCAGCAGATGATGCACGGCGACGGCGACGGTTCCGGCGAGGATCGGCCGATAGTCGCAATAGGCGACCAGACAGGCGAGCGCCGCAAAGAAATACATGTGCATGTCGATCTGCCAGGGATGTCCCATGAACTGGAACGTGAACACCGACACCCCACCCATCAATGCGACGGCGACAACCAGACTGGTCGAAAGACCGTTGCCTGCCATGCGCCATGACAGCGTGGCCGCAGCCGCCATCGCCAACGTCAGGATTGCTGGCAGCAGCCACTCGGCGCCGATCGCCACGCCGATCGCGATGGCGATGGGAACGTGCAGCCAGAGCAGTGCGATCGAGGCCCTGCTGGCGTTTTCGCGCAGCGCATCCAAATCCCTGGAATCGGTATCCATGCTCAAATTTCCTTGTCTCGATCGTTAAAACAGGCCGCAATAGCTTGCGGGTCGATCGTCAGCCAGGCTCCGGCGTCGCGCAAACGGCTGATGCCTTGGTTTGCGCTGGGCTTGACCACGAGAACGGCCGTAATGCCGGTCGTTCTGACAATCTCCGCATTGGCGGAAGCAGCGGCTTCGAAAATATGTTGCGAGGTCCACCACGGTGGAAAGGCAACAGCCACGACTTCAGCGCCGGGACGAACCTTAAAAGAGAGCGATGCGACGGCGACAGCGCTTGCCAGCAAGAGCGCCGTGGCATTCAGCCAGGCGGGCCAGCGAGACGCGCGCGTGATCGTTGCCCGCTCCATCGGGACAGGAATATCAAACCTTAGCTAATCGAGCGTTAAGGCTGTATTTACGATCTTTGCGGGTGGAGCAAATTAGTATCGCGCTCCGCGAGTGGCGGGCCTTAAGCCGCCGGCACCGGCAGTGCGGTGACCGACTTGATCTTCTCCATCGCAAAACGCGAGGTCACGTTCTTCAGCGGCACGGTGGCGATCAGCTTCTTGTAGAACACGTCGTAGCTCTGCATGTCCGCCACCACGACGCGCAGCATGTAATCGACGTCGCCCGCCATCCGGTAAAACTCCATCACCTCCGGCATCGCGCTGACGGCGTCGGCGAATTTCCGCAGCCAGGCTTCCGAATGATCGGAGCTTTCCACCGAGACGAAAACCGAGATGCCGAGGCCGATCTTGTTCTGGTCGACCAGCGCCACCCGGCGCAGGATCACGCCATCGGCCTCCAGCCGCTGGATGCGCTTCCAGCACGGCGTCGATGACAGCCCGACCCGGTCGCCGATCTCGGCGACGGACAGCGAGGCATCGTCCTGCAGCACCGTCAGAATCTTGCGGTCGATGGCATCAAGCCGGCGGTTGGGTTCAAGGACTTGAACGGCGAGGTCGGTCATGAGAAGAACTTTCTTCCATATCTGAGGTTGATGTTCCTCATATATAGAAAATTCTTCTAAGACAAGCCCATCAACGGCCGGGCCGATCCGGGTTGGCCGTTCAGCTCTGGGCCAAAAGCTCTTCAACTTCAGCACGTTGCGGGGCAGCAAAAGCACCGCCGAAACGGGTGCATTTCAGCGCTGCGGCGGCGGAGGCGAACCGCAGTGCCTGCCGCAGATCCTGCTTTTCGGTGATCGCCAGCGCAAATGCGCCATGGAACACGTCGCCCGCGCCCAGCGTGTCCACGGTATGCACCGGGAAAGCGGGCGTCTGTTGCAGGTTGTGCTGCTCATCGAGCCACAGCGTGCCCTGGGCGCCCCGCGTGCCCGCCAGGAACGAAGGGGTCAGTTTGGCGATCTTCTTCAGCGCCTCGCCGTCATCGGCGACCCCGGCGGTGGATTGCAGGGCTTCGCTGGAGAACACCAGATGCGACGAGGCGATAAGCAATCCTTCCCGCAGCGACATGGTGCGGTCGACGTCGACGACCACGGGAATGCCGCGCCTGCGCGCCTCGGCGCAAAGCTCGGTGCAGAACTCCGCGCAGCGATTCTCGGTCAGGATCGCATCGCAGTCCTCCAGCAGCCTGTCTGTGTCGGGCAGGCGGACCTTCCATAATTCGGGGTCGCGGAAGGTCACGATGGTGCGCTCGCCGCTGGGGTCGATCATGATGTTGGAGATCGGCGTCACCAGGCCCGGCATGTGAACGATGTGTTTGGTGTCGATGCCTTCATGCGCGAGCTTTTCGAAAATGTACCTGGGCGAAGTTTCCCGGGCGTCGCCCATCGGGCCGCAGACCGATGCGCGGCCGCCAAGACGTGTAATTCCGATCGCCGCATTGAGCGCGTTTCCGCCGCTGATTTCATCGAAATGACTGGCATTCACCTTGAAGCCGCGCGCCGGTAACTCCTGGATGCGAAACGTCAGGTCGCGCACCGGCATCCCGACGCATAAAATACGCGGCGGGATCTTTGGCGCGGCATCGTGAAAATTCATGCGGGAATCCGTCATACCGGCTCCGCGTGCTGCCGGAACCAAGGTCCGGCTTTAATCGATCTGGCCAGCGGGAAGTTCCCGTTATGCACCTGCGTCGGGGCCTGCATGCACCCAGCGTCCGAGCAAATGATGAGCAATGGCAAAGGGATGCGGTCCCGCGAGACCATCGGGATGCTGCCGCTTGATCATCAAGGTGGCTTCGGCCCGATCGAACCAGCGGGCGTCTTCGAGTTCGGAGTGATCGACGATGATGTCGTCGTTGGTCGCGCGCGCGGTGCATCCGATCATCAGGGATGACGGGTAGGGCCATGGCTGCGTCATGTAGTAATTCACGTCGGTGCAGCGAATTCCGGACTCCTCGAAGATTTCGCGGCGAACCGCGTCCTCGATGGTTTCGGCGGCTTCGACGAAGCCGGCGAGACAGGAATACATCCCGGGCATGAACTGCTTCTGCCGGCCGAGCAGGCACTTGTCGCCCGACGTCACCAGCATGATCACGACGGGGTCGGTGCGCGGAAAATGCTCGGCCTTGCAGTTCGGGCACTCGCGCTTCCAGCCGCCTTCCTTCATCGCACTTCGGGTTCCGCAATTGGCGCAATAGCCGTGGCGCTGATGCCAGCTCACCATCGATTTCGCCATCGCGATCGCCGAAAGCTGATCGGGCGGCACCACGCCCTGCATCGCCATGCCGCGCAATTCGGCCACCGCAACGTCTTCGCGGGTCAGCAGTTTTTCCACCGCAGGGGCGCCGATCCCCATGCCGAACACCGCTGCACCGTCGCGCAGGCCCAAAAAGATAGTGCCGGGATTGGCGCCGTATTTGATCGCCTCGTCGATCGTCAGCAGCGCGCGCGAGCTGCCGTTCTCCTTGTTCACGACCAGCGAATCGCGGTGCACCACATAGGCGCGGGAATCGCGCTTGCCCTCCAGCGCCAGCAGTTTCGCATCGTCGTTACGCAAATAGGCGGCGCGATCGAGAATATTGGTGACGAAGGCCGGCTGGCCCAATGGAAATGAGTCGAATGCGGTCATGAATTACCCTAGCCAGATTTTACGGCGAAGCGCGCTGATGAAATGCTGCACCTCCTCGGCATCATGCTCGAGCGGTGGCGCCACGCCCCACACCGGGCGCGGCCAGGCGACGTCGCTGCCGCGGCGCGCGATGATGTGTACATGCAGTTGCGGCACCACATTGCCGAGGGCTGCGATATTCAACTTGTCGCATTTGGTGATGTCTTTCAGAGCCCGCGCGACGCGGGAAATCTCCGTCATCAGCTGCGCCTGCTCGACCTCGTCGAGGTCGATGATCTCAACGGTCTCCGGCCGGCGCGGCACCAGCAGCAGCCACGGGTAATGCGCATCCTTGATCACCAGGATGCGGGAGAGCGGCAGGTCGCCGATGTCGATGGTGTCTTTCTTGAGCTGTGGATGCAGCGACCAGGAGGTGGGCATATCAGGTTCCAGCCTGCCCGACATTCGTCGGGCGGATAAAGCGCCTGCGGCAGGCACTGAAGAAGTGTCATATCAAGGCGGCATCATCCGCGAAAGCGGGTGATCAGTATGGCGTGGCCCGCTGAATATCGAGGGGCCGGAATTCGCCGGATACAGGCTCGAGCCTGTCATTGGGCTTACCAAAAGGCGAGACCGTTGGGCGGCATATGACAACCGATGCGACGCTTGCTTTCCGGACCTTTTGGCCCCAAATAGAGGTGGGAGATTGGCGGTGGACGAGCCACTCGCCAACCGGGTCAGGTCCGGAAGGAAGCAGCCCTAACGAGGTCCGGATCGGGTCGCTCGTCAGTCTCCTACCTGTTTTTCGAGTGAATCGCGCAAAAGCGGCAAGCCCGCGTCTTGCGCTTGATTCTGTTCCGGCGCGTAATCCGTAAAAGTGGGCACCGGTTTTGCGATCAGGATACGCGCAAGCTATGTCCTCCAGGCCGGCCGAGAGAGACAATCAATTGCGGATCGATCGATGACCGAGGCTGGCGCTCCCCCAGACAAGTCCGACAGCGCTGACCAGGGCGGTTTTGATCGCGGCGGTCCGCCCGAGGCGGGCAAGCCCTACCGCGTGCTGGCACGGAAATACCGTCCCACCAGTTTCGAGGATTTGATCGGCCAGGAGGCCATGGTCCGTACCGTTTCGAATGCGTTCGAGACCGGGCGGATTCCGCAGGCCTGGATTCTGACCGGCGTGCGCGGAGTCGGGAAAACCACCACGGCGCGGATTCTCGCCCGCGCCTTGAATTATGAATTGCCGGACGGATCGGTGAAGGGACCGACCATCCGCATGCCGGTGCTTGGCCTGCATTGCCAGGCGATCATGGAAAGCCGGCACATGGATGTGCTGGAAATGGACGCGGCCTCCCATACCGGCGTCGATGACGTGCGCCAGATCAATGACAGCGTGCGTTATGCGCCGGCCAGCGCACGCTACAAGGTCTACATCATCGACGAAGTCCACATGCTGTCGACCGCGGCCTTCAACGCGTTTCTGAAGACTCTGGAAGAGCCGCCGGAACACGCCAAATTCGTGTTCGCCACCACGGAAATCCGCAAAGTGCCGGTCACGGTGCTGTCGCGCTGCCAGCGTTTTGACCTGCGCCGGGTCGAAGCCGACGTGCTGATGAAGCATCTTTCGAATATTGCGTCGAAGGAGAACGTCGAGGTCGAGCCGGAAGCGCTCGGCATCATCGCGCGCGCCGCGGAAGGCTCGGTGCGCGATTCGCTGTCGCTGTTCGATCAGGCGATTGCGCATGCGGCGGGCCTGGTGCGCGCCGACGCGGTGCGGCAGATGCTTGGCCTTGCCGACCGCACCCGGGTGATCGATCTCTTCGATTCGCTGGCCCGCGGCGATATCGCCAGCGCTTTCAAGGAATTCCGCGAGCAATACGATACCGGCGCCGATCCGATCGTGGTGCTGTCTGACCTCGCCGAATTCGTCAATTTCGTCACCCGCGTCAAGATCGTCCCGGCGACCGCCGATAATGTCGCGTTCGGCGAGACCGAGCGGCTGCGCGCCCGCGACTTCGCCTCGAAGCTCTCGATGCGGGTGTTGTCGCGGATGTGGCAGATGCTGCTGAAAGGCATCGCCGAGGTGCAGGCCGCGACGCGGCCGGCTGCAGCCGCGGAAATGGTGCTGGTGCGCATTGCCTATGTCGCCGACATGCCGACGCCGGACGACGCGATCCGCATGCTCGAGCAGAATGGCGACGCTTCGCCGGTGATTACGACCAGTGCTGCGCCCCGCACTGCGCCGGCGTCGAACGTCTCTTCGATGGCATCCCAGCCCGCGCGCGCTTCTGCCGCCCCCCGCGCCGAGGCCTCGCCGCGCCCGCAGATGATCGTGCCAGCAGCCGATGGGCAGCCTGCGCCCGCGGCGGCGCTCAGGATTGCCAGCTTTCCCGAACTCGTCGCGCTCGCCGGTCAGCATCGTGATCTCCTGACCAAGGCTGCGCTGGAAGCCGATGTCCGTCTGGTGCGGATCGAGGACGGACGGCTCGAACTGGCGCTGGAGCGCCACGCCTCCCGCACCATGATCAACGATTTGTCCCGCAAGCTGGAGCAATGGACCGGCCGTCGCTGGACCGTGATCGTCTCCAACGACGCGGGACAGCCGACGCTGCGTTCGCAGAACGAAGCCGCGAAAAACCAGCGCGAGCGTGCGGCCGAAGCCGATCCACGCGTGCAAGAGGTGCTGGCGCGGTTTCCCGGCGCCAAAGTTGTCGAGGTGCGCAGGCTTGCCCCTGAGCCGCCGGAATCCGATGTTATGAGCGAAGACCCCGCCGAGAGTTCCGACAGCGACGATTGATGGACCCGTTCAAAGGAAGCATGGATGGCTGATTTTCTCGGCATGATGAAGCAAGCAGCGCAGCTGCAATCGAAGATGCAGGCGATGCAGGAAGAACTCGGCCATGTCGAGGTCGAGGGGCTTTCCGGCGGCGGGCTGGTCGCCGTGCGCATGACCGCGAAGATGGAAGTGAAGGCGGTGAAGATCGATCCTTCGCTGATGAAGGCGGACGAGCGCGAGATCCTCGAAGATCTGCTGGTCACCGCGCATAATGACGCGCGGCGCAAGGCGGAAGCCGCGATGCAGGAGAAGATGCAGAGCCTCACCGGCGGCCTCGGATTGCCGCCCGGTCTTGGGCTTGGCTAGACAACATGCCTGCGGTTGCCGGTCCTGAAATTGAACGCCTGATCCAGCTCCTGGCGCGCCTGCCGGGGCTTGGTCCGCGCTCGGCGCGGCGCGCGGCTTTGCATCTGATCAAGAAGCGCGAAGCGCTGATGACGCCGCTCTCCTCCGCATTGCAGGTGGCAATCGACAAGATCCAGGTCTGCAAGACCTGCGGCAACATCGACACCCAAAATCCCTGCACGGTCTGCACCGATCCGCGGCGCGATCCCTCCGTCATCGTGGTGGTGGCCGACGTCGCCGATCTCTGGGCATTGGAGCGGGCGAACGCCACCAATGGTCTTTATCACGTGCTGGGTGCGACGTTGTCGCCGCTCGATGGCGTGGGACCGCAGGACCTGACCATTGATGCGCTGGTGGCGCGCGCATATGACCAGCGCGTCACTGAAATCATCCTTGCATTGAACGCAACGGTTGATGGCCAAACCACCGCGCATTACATCACCGACCTCCTGCAGGACGCGAACGTCAAGGTGACGCGGCTTGCCCATGGCGTGCCGGTCGGCGGTGAGCTTGATTATCTCGACGAAGGCACGCTATCCGCAGCCATGCGGCAGCGAACGCTGTTCTAACCATCGCAGACGGAAATATCGACATGACGATTCGACGATTCGGCAAACGGCTGGGCTTGCTGCTGGCCATGACGGCGGTGCTTGCCGCACCCGCCGTGTGCGCGCAGGACGCCGAACCCGCGCCGAAGGCGGCCAAACTGATTCAGGCCGGCGATGTGCTCTCGGGAGAACTCAACGCCATGCGCGTGCGCAGCGGCGCGAACGGCAAGCGTGTTGCCACCTACCAGATCACCAGCGAGCCGCGCCGGCTGCCTGGCCCGACCGGACTCTGCGGTCTCGAAACCGGCCCCGAAACCTTTCAGATCATCACCAACAGCGATTCGCAGGTGGCGCAGTTGAAGAATTTCGTCGGCAAGGAAGTCTCGGTAAAGGTCGACGAGGTCACCTGTTCCCAGCAAGCCGGGCAGATGAGCGATGCCGTGGTCACCAAATGGAGTGTGGTGACGCGGCATTGACGGCGAAGCATTAGACTTGCGCCGTTTCCAGCTCGTCAAAATGCCGGCGCCGCTGCAGCCAGGCGAGCAGGATCAGGCTCGGTACCGCGACAAAGACGCAGATGACGAAAAACAGCGGCCAGCCGACAGCCTTCGCCACATATCCCGCGCCCGATGACAGATAAGTGCGCCCTACGGCCGAGAGCGCCGTCAGCAGCGCGTATTGGGTCGCGGTGTGCAGCGGATTCCTGCACAGCGCCGACAGATAGGCGACAAAGATCACGGTGCCGATGGCGCTGGTGAAATTCTCCGCCGTGATCGCAAATGCCAGCGCCCATTGGTTGACGCCGGAGAGCGCCAGCCAGGAGAACGCCAGATTGGCGACCGCCTGCAGCGCGCCGCCGATCCAGAGGCTCGCCGCCAGCGAATAGCGCCGCGCCACGAAGCCGCCGGCAAAGCCTCCGATCAGGGTCGCGGCAAGGCCGACGCCCTTGACGATCGCGGCATAGTCGTTGCGGGTGAAGCCGAGGTCGATCACGAACGGGGCGGTCATGGTGCCGGAAAACGCGTCGGTGAATTTGAACAGCACCACGAAGGCGAGCGCGGCCCAGGCATCCTTGCGCATGAGAAATTCGGAGAACGCGCCGATCGCGGCATGCAACACCCGCGCGAATGCGGTCTCCGTGCTTGTTGCGGCCTCCGCACGCACCGATTGCTCGGGCTCGGTGGCGGCGAGCGCCGTCGCGGTGCCGATCAGCACCAACGCTGCCATCACCACATAGCCCCACATCCAGGCCGAGGCGCGCGGGATGCCGGTGCTTTCAAATCCGCTGACGAGGAACAGCGCGCCGGCGGTCGAGACCAGCAGGCCAATACGATAGGCCGCGACGTAGGACGCCATGCCGGCGGCCTGTTCGCTCTCGGGCAGGCTCTCGACGCGAAATGCATCGACCACAATGTCCTGCGTCGATGACATCGCGGCGACCAGTAGCGCCCCCAATGCCACGAATAGCGGCGAGCGCGCCGGATCGGTCAGTGCCAGCAGCAGAATCGCCACGATTAAAAGCAGTTGCGAGAACACCAGCCAGCCGCGTCGGCGGCCGAAGGCGCGCGTGAATATCGGCACATGCAGCGCATCGACCAGCGGCGCCCACAGGAACTTCAGCGTGTAGGGCGTGCCGACCAGCGCGAACAGGCCGATGGTGCCGAGGTCGACGCCGGATTCGCGCATCCATACCAAAAGCGTCGAACCCGATAGCGCCAGCGGCAGGCCGGACGAAAAGCCGAGCAGCATGACGATCAGCACCCGGCGCTGCAGATACACCGCCAGTCCGTCGCGCCAGGAGGCTTTCGGCGCCGACGGTGCGGATGAATTCGGTTTGGGCGCGTTATCAGGTGCAACCATGCCGCCGTTGGTAGCAGATTCGGCAAGAAAAGCCGTCATCACCGCGCTCGTTTGACCCGGGCATGACGCCCCTCGGCGTCATCGTCCGCGAAGGCGGACGATCCAGTATTCCGTACAGCCCGAGTTCATTAATGCCTCGCTCGTATTACCGGATACCCCCGTAGAAGCTCCGTGCTTCCATCGATCGTCTCTGGAATACTGGGTCGCCCGGTCAAGCCGGGCGATGACAGCTTGGTGTGTGGCTCCCTACTCCCCAGCCTGCAGCTTGCGGGGCAATGGAAACAGCTCGGGCGCGGCTGATTTGACGATGTGAGGGGCCTCAACGGGCGCATCGCTCTTGGAAAAATCCAATTCCTCGATCCGGCCGGCGCGCTTTTCGATCTTGTCGGCCGAAATCAGGACTTGCCGGACGTCCTCGTTGACGTCGCTAAAATGCTTTTGCAGCTTCAGCACCCGCTCGCGCAACCGGCCCAGATCATCGCCAAGGTTGAGCACTTCGGTGCGGATCTGGTCGGCGGCGTCGCGCATCCGCGCGTCTTTCAGGATCTGCTGCATCACCTGGATCGCCAGCATCAGCAGCGATGGCGACACCAGCACCACGCGGGCGCGATAGGCCTTCTGGATCACGTCGTCGAAACCGTCGTGAATTTCCGCATAGACCGACTCTGACGGCACGAACATCAGCGCGGTGTCCTGCGTCTCGCCGGCAATCAGATATTTTTCGGCGATGTCGCTGACATGCTTCATCACGTCGGCGCGCAGCCGCTGGTTGGCGAATTTCTTTTCCTCGTCGGTGCGCGCGTCGTGCAGCGCGGTCATCGCCTCCAGCGGAAATTTCGCGTCGATGCACAGCGGTCGCTGATCGGGGAGAAACACCACGCAATCCGGCCGCTTGCCGGTGGAGAGCGTGAACTGGAATTCGTAGGAGCCCTTGGGCATGCCGTCCTGGACGATCGCTTCCATCCGCGCCTGACCGAACGCGCCGCGCGATTGCTTGTTGGCGAGCACGTCGCGCAGCGTGGTGACCTGCGACGTCAGGTCGGTGAGGTTTTTGTGCGCATTGTCGATGATGCCGAGCCGCTCGTGCAGCACGCGCAGCGAGTCCATGGTGTTGCGCGTGGTCTGCTCCATCGACTGGCCGACCCGGTGGCTGACCGAATCCAGCCGCTCGCTGACGGTGCGCGCCATCTCCGCCTGGCGGCCGGCCAGCGCCTGGCCCATCGCATCGACACGGCCGGTGGCCTCGCTTTGCGCGCGGAGCATTTCGCTCAACCGCTCTTCCAGCTCGTCCGCGCGGATGGCTTGCGCCATCGCCAGTTCCGCGCCGCGGCGGCCGGACCGTGCAATCACGACCGCAATGACAATCAGCAGTAGCAACGCCAGCGCGCCGAAGCCGGTCAGCGCCGCACCCAGGCGCACCGGCCAGTCGCCGATGATGAAAAGGATCTCGTTCATGCCGTCCTTGTAGCCGATTCGCACGTGAGCGCGAACGAAGAGGGAACATTTATGGTTACTGCCAGGTAAATTTTTATGGTTAATGCCGTCTTAAATTTCATGGTTAACGGCGCCTTAACGTGGGCCCGCTGCGATTGACCCCGGCATTTCAGCAGCTTAAATCGCCCGCCATGGCCATCAGAGAAATCATCATCCTACCGGACAAACAGTTGCGGCTGGTCTCCAAACCTATTGAGAAGGTGACTCCGGAGATCCGGAAGCTCGCCGACGACATGTTCGAGACCATGTACGACGCCCCCGGCATCGGGCTTGCCGCGATCCAGGTCGCGCAGCCATTGCGGCTGATCACGATGGATCTCGCCAAACGGGACGAAGACGGCGAGACCAAGCCGCGGCCCCGCGTCTTCATCAATCCGGAAATTCTTGCCTCCTCGGAAGATATGTCGGTCTACGAGGAAGGCTGCCTTTCGATCCCGGAATATTATGAAGAGGTGGAGCGGCCGGCGAAGGTGCGCATTCGCTTCACCGATCTCGACGGCAAGGTGCATGAAGAGGAGGCCGAAGGCCTGTTCTCCACCTGCATCCAGCACGAGATCGATCATCTCAATGGCGTGCTGTTCGTGGACTATCTGTCGAAGCTGAAGCGCGACCGCGTGCTGAAGAAGTTTGCCAAAGCCGCCAAGCGCGCGGCGGAGTAGGGTTCGATTTCGCAACGTTTCTTCGTCGTGCCCGGCCTTGTGCCGGGCATCCACGCCTTCCTTACAGACATTTTAAGACGTGGATGGCCGGGACAAGCCCGGCCATGACGGATAGAATCTATGTCTCTCAAGGAATATGATTCATGCCTCTCCGCCTGATCTTCATGGGCACGCCTGAATTCGCGGTGCCGACGCTGCTGGAACTCGCGGCCCACGGCCATGAGATCGCAGCTGTCTACACCCGTGCCGCGAAGCCCGCCGGCCGCGGCATGAAACTGCAACTGAGCCCCGTCGAACAGGAAGCGCGGCGGCTCGGTGTCCCCGTAGTAACGCCGTCTACGCTGAAAACCCCGGAAGCGCTTGAGGAGTTTCGGGCGCATGAGGCGGACGCCGCCGTGGTTGTTGCCTATGGCATGATCCTGCCGCAGCCCATTCTCGATGCGCCGCCACTTGGTTGTTTCAATCTGCACGCGTCGTTGCTGCCGCGCTGGCGTGGCGCGGCGCCGATTAATCGCGCCATTATGGCTGGCGATGCCGAGACCGGCGTCATGGTGATGAAAATGGACGTCGGCCTCGATACCGGCGACGTGGCGATGGCCGAGCGGCTGGCGATCACGGATGCGATGACGGCGCTTGATCTGCATAATGCATTGGCGCCGCTCGGTGGCGACTTGATGGTGCGTGCGATGGGCGCACTGGAGCGCGGCAAGCTGCAACTGAGCAAACAAAGCGAAACGGGCGTGACCTACGCCGCCAAGATCGACAAGGCCGAGGCGCGAATCGACTGGAATAGGCCGGCGCATGCGGTGCTGCGTCATATTCACGGCCTGTCGCCATTTCCCGGCGCGTGGTGCGAGATGCCAAGCGAAGGCGAGCAAGTGCGGGTGAAGATCCTGCGTTGCCAGATGATCGATCGTTCCGGCGCGCCGGGCGAGCTGTTGGACGAGCATCTCACCGTGGCCTGTGCGCAAGGCGCGATCCGGGTCCTCGAATTGCAGCGCGCCGGCAAGCAGCCGATGAAGGCGGGGGAGTTTTTGCGCGGTACGCCGCTAAAGCCGCCGGCGCGGCTGACCTGATGCCCCGTTACAAACTGATCATCGAATATGACGGCGGGCCGTATAGCGGCTGGCAGATTCAGGACAACGGCGCGACCGTGCAAGGAGCGCTGGAAACCGCGGTCAAGGCGATCTGCGGTGAGCCTGTTCGCGTTCACGGCGCGGGGCGCACCGACGCCGGCGTCCACGCGCTGGCACAGGTCGCGCATTGCGACATTGCGAAACATTTTGTGCCGGGCCGGTTGCGCGACGGCCTGAACGCGCATCTGCGGCCGCATCCGATCGGCGTGCTCAGTGCGGAAGTCGTGCCCGATACATTCGAAGCGCGGTTTTCTGCGAAGAAGCGGCATTATCTTTATCGCATCGCCAATCGCCGCGCCAATCTCGCGCTTGAGATCGGCCATGTCTGGCGGTTGCCGCGGCCGCTCGACAGCGATGCGATGCATGACGCCGCGCAGCGGCTGGTCGGCAAGCACGATTTTACGACCTTTCGCGACACCGAGTGCCAGGCGAAATCGCCGGAGAAGACGCTCGATCAACTCGATGTCGTCAGGGACGGCGACGCCGTCAACATCGTAACCTCGGCGCGCTCGTTCCTGCACAGCCAGGTGCGCTCGATGGTGGGTTCGCTGGTCTGGGTCGGCGAGCGCCGCTGGAGCGCCGACGATCTTGCCGCCGCATTGGCCGCACGAAGCCGCTCCGCCTGCGGCCCGGTCGCGCCGCCGGACGGATTATATCTGGTGCGGGTGGATTATTAGACGGCTCGCGGTAACGCCCTAGGCATTATCGTCGTCATGGCCGGGCTTGTTGTTTAATCCGGCCATGACGACGAGGGTCATACCTCACCCAAAATAACGATCCAGCACGCCGCGATAGATTTTGGTCAATTTCTCCAGATCGGAGACCGGCGTGCGCTCGTCGATCTGGTGCATGGTTTGGCCAACCAGGCCGAACTCGATCACCGGGCAATAGCTGGCGATAAAGCGCGCATCCGAGGTGCCGCCGCTGGTGCTCAGTTCCGGCTTGCGGCCGGTGACCTCCTCGATCGCCGCGACCGCGAGATCGGTGAAGGCGCCAGGTTTTGTCACGAACACGTTGGCGTTCGACGGCTCCCAGACGATCCGCGCGCGGATGCGGTTGCCGGCAGCGTTAGCGACGCGCGCTTCCACCAGAGCCTTCAGTGTCTCCTGCGTGTGGTGATCGTTGAAGCGAATATTGAATTTCGCGCGCGCCTGTCCCGGAATCACATTGCTCGCGGGGTTGCCGACATCGACAGAAGTGAATTCGAGGTTGGAGGCCTGGAATTGGTCGCTGCCGTGATCGAGCGGTTCGTTGCTGAGCGCCACGATCAGCGCCGAAATATCCGGCACCGGGTTTGAGGCACGGTGCGGATAGGCGACGTGGCCCTGGACGCCGTCGACGTAAAGCGTGCCGGATTGCGAGCCGCGGCGGCCGATCTTGATGCAGTCGCCGAGCGCTTCAACGTTGCTGGGCTCGCCCAGCACGCAATGGTCGAATTTCTCGCCGCGCGCCGCGACCCATTGCAGCAGCTTGATCGTGCCGTTGACGGCGACATCTTCCTCGTCGCCGGTGATGAGGAAGGAGATCGAGCCCTTTGGCTTGCCGCCGATATCAGCGAGATAGGCGAGCGCGGCGGCGACGCTGCAGGCAATGCCGCCTTTCATGTCGACGGCGCCCCGCCCATAGAGAAAACCATCCTTCACGTCGCCCGAGAACGCACCATGCGTCCACGCGGTCTCGTCACTCGCGGGCACCACGTCGGTATGACCGGCAAAGGTGATATGCGGCGCGCCGGTGCCGATCCGGGCATAGAGGTTGTCGATATCGGCCGCGCCAGGCTCGCTGAAGGTGACGCGATGGATCTCGAAGCCTGCGGATTTCAGGATGCTTTCGAGAACACCCAGCGCACCGGCATCAGCCGGTGTGACGGACGGGCAGCGGACGAGATCGCGGGCAATGGTGAGAGCGTCGGTCATTTCTTTCGCTTAACATGCGATGCCGGGCATGGGCCAGCACCGGGTGCCGGAATCCTGCGCGCTTCACAAGGCCGGCCCGAGTAAGGTGCTAGTCCCGCAGCAATTCGTTGATACTGGTCTTGGCGCGGGTGCGCTCGTCAACGCGTTTGACGATGACCGCGCAGGCGGTGGCCGGTCCGGGCTGGCCGTTCTTCAGCGGCCGGGGCGGCAAGGTGCCGGGCACCACCACGGCATATTCCGGGACCTCGCCCACAAAAATTTCGCCGGTGTCGCGGTCGACGATCTTGGTGGAGGCGCCAAGGAACACGCCCATCGACAGCACCGCGCCTTTACGCACGATCACGCCTTCGGCGACTTCCGAGCGCGCGCCGATGAAGCAATCATCCTCGACGATCACGGGCTCGGCCTGCAGCGGCTCCAGCACGCCGCCGATGCCGACGCCGCCGGAAATATGCACGCGCTTGCCGATCTGCGCGCAGGAGCCGACCGTCGACCAGGTGTCGATCATGGTGCTTTCATCGACATAGGCGCCGAGATTGACGAAAGACGGCATCAGCACGACGTTCTTGGCGATGAAGGCCGAGCGGCGGACGATGGCGCCGGGAACCGCGCGAAATCCGGCGTCGCGAAACCGGTTCTCGCCCCATCCGTCGAATTTCGACGGCACCTTGTCCCACCAGGAGGCCTTGCCGGGGCCGCCGGGAATGGCGCTCATGTCGTTGAGGCGGAACGACAGCAGCACCGCCTTCTTCAGCCATTGATGGACTTTCCACTTGCCGCTGGCCTCGCGTTCGGCGACGCGCGCCTCGCCGTTATCGAGCAGCTCGAGCGCATGATCCACGGCGTCGCGGACCTCGCCCTTGGTCGCGGTGGAGATGCCGTCGCGGGCATCGAATGCGGCGTTGACGGTGGATTCCAGCGAGGCGAGCGACATCGAGATTTCCTTGGGAAATGGAATGACTATGACGGCAAGTTGACGGGCTTTTTCGGGATTTGAGCGGGGAGAGTCAAGGCTCACCCTGCCGTCGTCTGGTTGGGTTGTCGTCACCCGCGAAAGCGGGTGATCCAGTATTCCGTGACGCAAAAGGACTATTTCGAAGGTCCCGGCATACTGGATGCCCCGCTTTCGCGGGGCATGACGGCGGGAAGGGGCATGCGCCTGTGCTAAACCAGCCTCTGCAAAAATCCCGTCAAATCGTCGGTGACGTAATCGACATGGGCCGCATCCCGGCCTTCCAGCTCCCAGTCTTCCCGCACCACTTCCTTGATGCCATCGGGCACTACCAGCACCGTCGTCATGCCGAGTTGATGCGGCACGACGAGGTTGCGTGCCAGATCCTCGAACATTGCCGACTTCTGCGGATCGACGCCGTGAAGCCCGAGAAACTTCTGGTAGGTCTGCGGCGCCGGCTTTGGCTCCAGTTCGGCGGCGATGATGTCGAACACCGCCTCGAAATGCGACCCGATGCCGAGCCGCGCCAGGACCGCGTCGGCGTGATCGGTCGAGCCGTTGGTCAGGATCAGCTTGCGTCCGGGCAGCTTTGCGATCGCCGCCCCCATCGCCGGGTTCGGCTGCAGCGGCGAATGATCGATCTGGTGCACATAGGCGAGGAAATCGTCGGCGCGCACGCCATGTTCGGTCATCATGCCGCGCATGGTCGTGCCATAGCGGCGGTAATAATCCTTCTGGATCCGGCGCGCTTCTTCCGCCGAGACGTGGAGATAGCTGCCGACGAACTCGCCGATCCTGGCATCGACCTGCTGCCACAGATTGACATGATGCGGGTACAGCGTGTTGTCGAGATCGAACACCCATGTGTCGATGTGGGTAAAGGGGCGAGGTATTTTTGTCATGCTCTACTCGCTGTCATGCCCGCGCAGGCGGGCATCCAGTACGCCGCGGTGCCCGAAGGAATCGACAAAGGTTGCTGAATACTCGATCGCCCGTTTTCGCGGGTGATTACGAAAAAAGAGGTTCGTCTGAAATCTGCAGGTCATCACGGCATCGCAAAGCGCAGCGTCTTGCCGCCGCCGCTCATATCGACAGCGGCAAAGCCGGTCGCGGCGAGGCCGCGGGTGCCGCAATCGCCCTGTTCGTTGATCTCGAACTTGCTTTCACGGGTGCAGAGTTGAGTCGCACCGCCCCAGTTCAGCGGCTTGTCCTTGAGTCTGATGGTGCGGTTATCGGCATCGACGGCTTCGGCGAAACTGAAAATCTGCCGGGGCTGACCGGTGACATCAGGATGCAGGCATTTGCCGGGATCGATGCCGTACCAACCGCGGCTGGTAACGGTCTTGCCGTCATCGGTACCGACGGCGGCCATCACCTTGTGCGGGGTGTCGTTGCACCACGTCAATCCGGTGGAGGAGGGGGCCTGCACCGCATCGATCATGGTCGCGAAGAAATTCGGCGACTGCACGATTTCGGGCGAAAGTCCGCGGCTTTTCAGGAACGCCGCCAGCGCCGCCTGCGTTTTCGGGCCATCGACGCCGTCGATTGGCGCTGCGTCATAACCTGCGATGACGAGCAGGCGCTGGATGCCGGCGAGTCTTGCCTGTTCGTCGTCATATTCGCTGTCCTCGGCAAGATAGGCCACCTGATTGCCGTCGTCGGCCTGCGTCGGCGTGATCTGGGTAAAGGGTGCGGCAGTCTGGCCCTGGCGGCACTGACGCGCTGCGGCGATGACGAAGTCATTGGGCGCGATGCACAGCGTGTCGCTGCCGTTCTGCGGAATTGGAGAGGAGCCGTAGACACCGAGCGCGCGGGCGTTGAGCAGGATACGATCCGCGGTCAGCGGACCCTGAAGCACCACGCGGCACATTGCGGGATCGATGCGAAACCATCCCCGTGTCGCGGTCGCGGCCTTGTCGTCGATGCCGATCGCGGCCTCGACCACGTAGCTCATGCGATTGCAGATTTTCAAATCCGCGTGGGCCGGCGCGACAGTCGCAAGCAGCGCTATGGCCGGAATAAATCCGGTGACGAAGGCTCTTGTCTGCGCTGTCGCTTGCGTCATCACTTATGGATTAGCGTGCCGGTTCCCTGATTGGTGAACAGTTCGAGCAAAACGGCATGCGGCGTCTTGCCGTCGATAATGACCACGCCCTGCACGCCCTGTTCGAGCGCATAGATGCAGGTTTCGACCTTCGGAATCATGCCGCCTGAAATCGTGCCGTCGGCGATCAGCTTGCGCGCATCCTTCACCGACAATTCCGGGATGAGCGTCTTCGACTTGTCGAGCACGCCGGGAACGTCGGTCAGCAGCAGCAGCCGCTTGGCCTTCAGCGCGCCGGCGACTGCGCCGGCAAAGGTGTCGGCGTTGACGTTGAAGGTCTGCCCATCCTTCGAGGTCGCCAGCGGCGCCAATACCGGGATCAGCTCATAGCCGATGATCTGGTTGAGCAGCGTCAGGTCCACCTTCTCGGGCTCGCCGACAAAGCCGAGATCGACCACCCTTTCGATATGCGAATCCGGATCGACCATGGTGCGCGTCGCCTTCGACGCGGTCACCATGTTGCCGTCCTTGCCGCACAGGCCGACCGCCTTGCCACCGGCCTCGTTGATGTAGCCGACCAGTTGCTTGTTGATCGAACCCGCCAGCACCATCTCGACAATCTCGATGGTCGCAGCGTCAGTGATGCGCAAGCCTGCGGCGAATTCCGATTGAATGCCGAGCCGCTTCAGCATGGTCGCGATCTGCGGCCCGCCACCATGCACCACCACCGGATTGATGGCGGTCTGCTCGAGCAGCACGATGTCGCGCGCGAACGCCTTCGCGAGATCCTCGGCGCCCATGGCATGACCGCCATATTTGATGACGATGGTTTCCTCGTCATACTGCTGCATATGCGGCAGTGCCTCGGACAGGATGCGGGCCTGATCGAGCGGACTGATGGATGGCGCGGTCATGAAGGAGGTCTCGTGGTCAGGAGGATAAAGCGGGTTCTATCCGATTGGCGGCCACGGCGCAAAGCATGCCCTTAAATGATTCAAGGGCGGCGGGCCGGCCATGCCGCCGCCACCGCAAGCACCAGCCAGCTTACGATCAGAAGTGTTCCGCCTGTCGGCGCGGCCATCGGAAACAGGCTGTGGCCGGCATATTGCCGCAGCGTCAGGTCGCCGGCGAATAGCGCTGCGGCAACGACAAAGCCGAACGCCGCCGCGATGCCGATCCTGGCGTGAAGGATGCCGCGCTCGGTCAGCGCCACGACCGCGAGTGTGGCGAGCGCATGAAACAGCAGCATCGATGATGCCGACGCCAGCCGGGTTGCGTCAGGCAGATGCGCGGCTCCCGCCGCCAGAATGACGCCGTCGGCGCCCATGATGGCGGCCAGTATGATCAGAATGCGGAACAAAGAGGATGGCATATCAACTTCGCTCGCCGAGCAGCCGCATCATGGCGGCACGCAGTTCCGGCATTCCGGCGCCGGTACGCGACGATGTCACCAGGACTTCCGGGAAGGCGGCGGGATGTTTCGCAAGCGCGGTCGCGGTGGCAGCGATGTTCGCGTCCAGTTCGGTGCGCTTCACCTGATCGGCCTTGGTGAGCACGAGCTGATAGCTGACGGCTGATTTGTCGAGCGTCTTCAGCACGTCGAGATCGACGTCCTTGAGGCCGTGCCTGGCATCGATCAGCACATAGACCCGCGCCAGACTGCTGCGGCCCTGCAGGAACTTGTGGATCAGCGCGGTCCAGGACGCGACCTTGGCCTTCGGCGCCGAGGCGTAACCATAGCCGGGCATATCGACCAGCCGGAAGCCGGCGTTCTCGGGACCTTCGAAGAAGATCAATTCCTGGGTGCGGCCCGGCGTGTGCGATGTGCGCGCCAGCCCGTTGCGGCCGGTCAGCGCATTGATCAGGCTGGATTTGCCGACATTGGAGCGGCCGGCGAAGGCGACTTCCATGCCGGCCATCGGCGGCAGGGACTCAATCGAGGGCGAGGCCCAGAAGAATTGCCAGTCGCCGGCGAAGAGCTTGCGGCCCTGCTCGATCAGCTTCGCATCGATATCCGCGGTCATGCGAAGGCTCTCAATTTGTCATCCTCGTCATTGCGAGGTGCGAAGCGACCAAGCAATCCAGATTTGGTCATTCCGGGATGGTCCGAAGGACCAGACCCGGAATCTCGAGATTCCGGGTTCGATGCTTTGCATCGCCCCGGAATGACGGCATCGGATCATGCGCGCGACCCGTCGGTTCGCAAAGACAACGCTGGGCTTTCCCGGCTGTTACGTCGCCTTTTTCGAAGCGAAGGTGGCCTTGAGATTGTCGAACAATTCAACCTTCACCCCGTTGCGGCGCATGATGACGCTCTGTTGCAGCACCGACAGGGTGTTATTCCAGGCCCAGTAGATCACCAGACCCGCGGGGAAGCCGGCCAGCATGAAGGTGAAGATCAGCGGCATCCAGGTGAAGATCATCTGCTGGGTCGGATCCGGCGGCGTCGGATTGAGCTTCATCTGGAACCACATCGTGACGCCCATGATCATCGGCCAGACGCCAAGCGCGAGGTAGTGTCCGAACAGCGGCAACTGGGTCGGATCGTAGTGAAATAGCCCGAACAGCGTGAACAGGTTGGTCGGATCCGGCGACGACAAATCCTTGATCCAGCCGAAGAACGGCGCGTGCCGCATTTCGATGGTGACGAACAGCACCTTGTAGAGCGAGAAGAACACCGGAATCTGCAACGCGACGGGAAGACAACCGGCGATCGGGTTGATCTTCTCCTTCTTGTAGATTTCCATCATCTCCTGCTGCTGCTTCACCTTGTCGTCGGGATAGCGTTCTTTCAGTGCGGCCAGTTGCGGCTGCACCGATTTCATCTTCGCCATCGACGCATAGGATTTGTTGGCAAGCGGGAAGAACAGCAGCTTCACCAGCACCGTGACCAGCAGGATGGCGATGCCGAAATTGCCGACCAGGTGGTAGAAGAAGTCCAGCGCCAGGAACATCGGCTTGGTGATGAAGTAGAACCAGCCCCAGTCGATCAGCAGATCGAAATGGTTCAGGTTGAGCTCCTTGTTGTAGCCGCCGAAGCCGCCGATCGGAAAATTGATGCCGACGACGCTGGCTTCCTTGGCGCCGGCGAACAGCCGCGCATTGGCGCTGCCGGTGCCGCCGATCGCAATGGTTTGCGGATCTTTCAGATAGTCGGTCTGATAGGTCCGCACCGTGCCGACGAGGTTGGATGAAAACCGCGCATTCAACTGCGCGTCGGTGTCCGGCAGCAGCGCTGACGCCCAGTATTTGTCGGTGATGCCGAGCCAGCCATTGGTGACCTTGAAGTTGACCGACTTGGCGTCGTCGATTTTCTTGTAGCTATATTCCTGCAGGCCCTGATCGCCGAGATAACCGATCAGGCCTTCATGCAGGATGTAGTAGCCCGCGACCTTCGGGGTGCCGTGCCGCGAGATCAGTGCGAACGGATACAGCGTGACCGGCGCATTGCCGACATTGGTGACCTCGTCCTTGATGGTGAAGAGGTAACGATCGTCGATCGAAATGATGCGGTGGAAGGTGAGGCCGTCGCCATTGTCGTATTTCAGCGTCACCGGGCTGCTCGGCGAAAGGCTGTTCGAGCCCTCCTGCTGCCACGGCGTGCTCTGGTCGGGAACCTTCACCGTGGAACCGGCGCCGGCAACCCAGCCGAATTCAGCATAATAAGGACTGGCGGTGCCCGAAGGCGAGAACAGCACGATGGCAGGCGAGGCCGGATCGACGGTCTCGCGGAACTGCACCAGCGACAGATCGTCGATGCGTGCGCCCTTCAGCGAAATGCTGCCGGTCAGACGCGGGGTATCGATCTTGATGCGGGGCGCCGACGCAATGGCGGTCTCGCGGTCGACGATCGGGCCATTGGCGGCCGGCTGCGCGGCCCCAGGCGTGTTGGCCGCCGGCGCGGGCGCCGCACCGCCCTGCGGGGTGGTCGCGGTGTCGGTCTGCTGCGCGGTCTTCGCCAATTCGCTCTGCGCCTGCTCGGCGGCGCGGCGCTTTTCCATCTGGGGCAGATTGAAGAAGTATTGCCAGCCGATCAGGACCAGACCGGAGAGAATGACGGCGAGGATGGTATTGCGGTTGTCGATCATCGTTTAAGGTCTCGTCATTCAGGGCTGGCTGCGGCTTGCATCGCGCGTTTTCTGGGGCTGCCGATCGAGGCGATGGAGCGCCGAGCGGAGATCGTCGAGCATGGTCGCGAAGTCGCCAGTCAGGGCGGCACGGCGGCCGACTAGCACATAATCACTGTGGGGTCGCATGGCTATGACATCCAGCCGCTTCACCAATTCGCGAAGCCTGCGCCGGATACGATTGCGCTCGGTAGCAGTACCGTTTTTCTTGGTAACGGTGAAGCCGACCCGGACCGGACCGCCATCCTCGCGACGGCGGCTTTGCACGACAAAAGCAGCGCTATTGATCCGTGCGCCACTGGCAACGGCGAGGAAGTCCGCCCGCTGCCTTAGCCGATCCATAATGAGTTCCCCGGGAAGCCCGGCTCAGGCGCTCAAACGCTTGCGGCCCCGCGCGCGGCGCGCGGCGAGGACCTTGCGGCCGCCGGTCGTGGCGAGACGAGCGCGGAAGCCGTGACGGCGCTTGCGCACCAGTTTGCTGGGTTGATAAGTCCGCTTCACGGGTCGTTCTCCGCTGGCCGGCAATTAGCCTGTTAATGAGATAAGTCCGCCGATGCTGGCAGGCCCAAAGGGAACCTTTTCCGGCCCAATGAGCCGTCCCGGCTCAAACCGGGCCATCGCGGACAGTTGGCGCGGCTTATAAGGGAGCAGTCCGTTTTCGTCAATCTAGCCGGTTAGGGGGTATGATCCCGCAAAGTGGAAACCGGTTTTCGGAAAAGATCGTGCCCGAACAAAAAGATAAGACGATCGGTCCGGATCCAGTGACGCTGAATCGGGATCCCCGGAGCGCCCAATGGTCCTTTGAAACGTCACATTCGATCGAATATATCGGTGATCGCGGTGTCTTTCGTATAGACCGGCCGTCGTGCCCCAGTGAGTTGGGGAAATATGGAACCGGCGGACATTATCGAACCGTAATTTGACCGATTCCGACCCAGGTCGCATTTTCCAAGGGTTCTAGCGTTTTTGAGCGAAATCGATCCAGTTCGCTTAAAGAAAACGCGCTAAAGCGAAAGAACAGAGCCTCGGATCTGGTTCAAGCCGAACCGAAAGGCTCTCGTCAGCGAAGGCAGATACTGTGTCAGAGACCGATACCGTGTCAGTGACCGAAGAACAGCCGGCTTTGGAGCCGCGGCCTCAGCCGCAGCGCCGGCTGGGCCTATCCGGCAAGCTGCTGCTTCTGACTATTCCGCTGGTGATGATCGCGGGGCTGCTGATCTATGTGCCCGCGATCGCCAACTTCCGGATGAACCGGCTGAACGACCGGCTGGCGGCGGCGAACACCGCGGCGCTGGTGCTGGACGCCGCGCCCTCAGGCATGGTTCCGGATTCGCTGGCACGGCAAATCCTCAGCAGCATCGGCGCCCATGCGGTTGCGATCAAGATGGGGCAGCAGCGGCGGCTGCTCGCCAGCGCCGATTTGCCTGCATCAATCGACCACGACGTCGACATGCGGACGATGACGGCTTGGTCGGCGATCGTCGATTCCTTCGAGACCATGCTGGAAACCGGTAATCAGGCGATACGCGTGGTCGGCCCGGCGCCTGGCGGCGCGCAGTTCATCGAGACCATCGTCGATGAGGCGCCATTGCGCGCGTCGATGTACCGGTTTTCCCGCAATCTGCTGCTGGTCTCGCTGGGAATCGCGATGCTCACGGCCGGGCTGGTCTATATCGCCCTGCATTTTCTGTTCGTGCGGCCGATGCGGCATCTGACCGCGAACCTCGTCGGCTTCCATGAGAACCCTGAAAGCTCGGCGCGGATCATCGTCCCCAGCCAGCGCGGCGACGAGATCGGCGTCGTCGAGCGCGAATTGTCCGACATGCAGCGCGATCTGGTGTCGATGCTGCATCAAAAGAGCCGGCTCGCGGCCCTTGGTCTCGCGGTATCGAAGATCAACCACGATTTGCGCAATCTGCTGGCATCGTCGCAATTGCTGTCGGACCAGCTCGCCAGCGTGCCCGATCCCAGGGTGCAGCGATTCGCGCCGAAACTGATGCGCTCGCTGGAACGCGCCATCGCCTTCTGCCAGTCGACCCTGTCCTATGGCCGTGTGCAGGAGGCGGCGCCCGATCGCCGGATGATCCTGATCGAGCCGGTCGTCATGGAGGTGCGCGAGTCCGCCGGCCTTGCGTCGGATACGTCGATCACCTGGATCAGCGCGATCGAGCGCGGGCTGAGCATCGACGCCGATCCCGATCATCTGTTTCGCGTGCTGCTTAATCTGGTGCGCAACGCCGCACAGGCCCTCGAAGGCCGTCCCAACAGCGACGCGGCAAGCCAGCAGATCCGCGTTACCGGGCGCCGCGAAGGCACCGTTGCGATCGTCGAGGTTTCCGACACCGGCCCCGGCGTGCCGGCGAAAGCCCGCGACCATCTGTTCGAGGCATTCCAGACCTCGGGGCGGCCCGGCGGCAGCGGCCTGGGGCTTGCGATCGCCGCCGAACTGGTCCGCGCCCATGGCGGCGATATCCATCTGGTCGAAGGCACCATCGGGGCGACCTTCCGGATCGCGATCCCGGACCGGCCGGTGGAACTGCTCAGCGTGCGCAACGAGCGGGCACGGGCATAAACCATATCCGGGTTTTGCGCCTCTTCCCGCCGTCTTCAGCCCAGATCGACTGCAAAATCGCAGTCCACCGGACCTTGCCAATCCCGCCCGGAGCCGGTAGCTATGGCGCGCTTTCGCGACCTTTATTCCCGATTGCATGCGGCATCGGCAGGCGTGGCCCTGAAATGCTTAGCGAAAAACGCGCCCGTAGCTCAGCTGGATAGAGCACCAGACTACGAATCTGGGGGTCAGGAGTTCGAATCTCTTCGGGCGCGCCATTTTGCCACCATTCAGAATAAAACTGCGAACTCGACTTGTTTCGCAAATGTCGCCTAATGCGGCGTGATCCGGCTTTTCAGATTATCTACGCGGGCGCAGACGGACCGCCGTACGCACATCTTGCGCATTGGCCCTACTCGTCTGAAGCTCCTGTCTAAATTGCTGGAACACTGGCTTAAGACCCTCAGGGTCCTCCAGAGTCAACAGAACCGCGAAGGGGACGCCTTCGGCTGGAAACTGCGCTTCCGCGCGAACAAGGCTCGTTACCTCGAGGCGCCAAAGCGGCGATGATCCGTTTTCAAGGAAGTTGGATTCATATTGTTTTGCGGGCCACCATTTCAACCCGTGGTCAATCAGGGCTTTCTCCGGCACAGCGAGTTGCGCCGAATTCGGCAGGTAGCGGGCGGCGATCTGATTTGTGTAACGAACACTTCCATCTTTCGCCGGCTCGAGCTGGCGTTGCTTAAGCGACGCTTCAAGATTGACCCGTACGAACTCCGCTCCAAACGCCGGATCAAGTGGCGGCGAATAAACGAGCGTGATCCGGGCACGCCCCGAGCACTTTCCTGCGTCGACGAGGCTCTGGGGCCAGGTAAACGGAAATCGAAGGATGACCGGCTTTCGCTCGCCGATGCTGAGCCGGCTCTGAAAAAGAAGTGTGATCTGGTGATCGCCTGTTTGAAGCATATCAGCGACGTTTCCAGGTTGTCCGAAGCCTGCAAACTGGCGTCCGAGTTCCTTAAGCCCGCGTTTCATTAGCGGAGCCGGCATTGTCGCGTGGTGAAGCAACATGGAGCGAAGTGCTTCAGTGCTAAGGCCGCCTTCTGTCGCTGCATCCAGCCCGGCTAGGGCGCGCGCGACAAGTGGGGCAGCATAACTCGTTCCGACGACATCCTGCTTCGTTCCATCGGGCGCGATGGAAGCAAGTCCCGTAGAAGCGCCCTGTATTGCAACGCCTGCACCGCCATAAGCCGCAACGTCTGGCTTCACACCCACCTGCAAGCCTGGTCCACGTGTTGTATATATCGTTGGCGCGCTATCGACTTGGCCTGTCTTCGGAGGATTTAGAGCGCCGACAGAAACTGAACGTACACTTTCTGCCGGCTTGTAGATCGTGTCGGGCGAAGTGCGGTTCGCAAAATAATTCACGACATCGATCGGGCGCTTCGGCCACGGTGCGCGCGACTGAGCCTTGGGAAGGTTGCCGGCCGAGTTGACGAAGACGACGCCATAAGTATCGGCGATCTGATCGAGCCGTGAGGCGTATATACTATAACGGTGCCGCTCAACATCCGAGACCGCGTTAATCGAGAGGTTAAATATCCGGACACCGTGTGTCTCTTTCGCTTCCGCCACCGCTTGTTCGAGCTCTTCAAGAAAATCTGAGAATCCTTTGGGATATTTTGCGAGGAATGCGCCCTTCGGATAAAGTGGAGCGTCATAGATCCGGCAGCCATTCACTTCCGGCGTAACAGCCGGATCGTTTGCGAGCTGCGCCACTGCGATAAGGCCGGCCACGCCAGTGCCATGGGCGGAGTCGTACTCGTTCGGCCCGAGATAGTCGAAGCGGTCAACCACCCAATCTTCGAGCACGGGGGCCACGCCCGAATCTATGACGCCGACGATTGGATATATCGCTCCAGCTTCAGGTTTGGGAACGGTAAGCACCTTAGCTCCGGCTTCTGCTCCCTTCTTCCCCCCGCTTTTTGCCGACGCTTCATCGGTTAACTGCAACAAAATTGGCGGAAGAATAGCCCGCACTAAGGGATGTCGTTGCAAAGCGCTCAATGCAGCCTCATGTCGCTCCGGGGTTAGGTCGATTTGCGACGGCCCCGTCAGCGGAACTCCGTCGCCGTGCGCGATACCAGATCGGTCATCGACCAATGCCTCCTGATCACCCCGTGTGAGCTGCAATTCGAGTACCGGCGTACGACCGATCTCTGACGCCACATAGCTTCGTGCGCCTCTCCCGAGCGAAAGAAGCAGACTCTCCAACGTTCTTCGCAAAGTGTTCCGGCCAATGGGGTCATCGGCGATTACCCGGTCACCCGGTGTCTCGAAGAGTTCGATCTGATAGCCTGAAACCGAGCGGGGATCCGCGAGAGCGGCCATCGCGGCGGCGGTGGAGAATGTGCGTTTTTGTTCTGGCGAAGCAATTTCGATCGATTCAATAGCGCCGACTTCTGCGCGGGCGACCGTTGGCGCTTTGTAAGGCTCGTTGTCGACCCGCCGATATTTCGTTTCCACGGTAATCTCTGCCTGTTCTACACGTTGTCGGAGAACGGTGAGATAAATCAAGGGAGCACGAAAATAGAGGGTGCCGACCGCGTCTGCTCCGACACAGGGGAATTGGTCGCGTTTGAACAGCCATCCAACGGGCCGATAGGATTTTGCGAGCGCTTCGCTTCGCATCTGCACCTTCAGATAAGCGGCTGGGCCATAGGGACTCTGGCGAATCTCGCCGGTGATGGCGTCTATTGCGGCCAGCAAGGACTGCTTGTGGGCAGCAAACGCTCGATCAGCCCCATCAAAGAAGTCCTTGTTACGAGGTGGCTGACCTGGTTCTGGGGCTTGATGAAAATCCCTATCGTTGAGAATGATCTGTACAGGATTATTGGGCATGAGCTGCCTCCATCAAGGCAAGATGGCGCTTCGCCTTTTTCAGGTCGCTTACCCTTGATTGACCGTATCCAGTGGCCTCGCCAATATCCGTCTGCTTCATCGGAAAATCGGGATCATTGGCGATTAGACTGATAAAGGCCTCTTGATCCGTCGCGAGTATCCGCGCCGGTGTGTGGTCGTGATAGTGCGAACGAGCCAGTACCGTACTCAAAGCATGGAAGACGCCGGGGCCGTCATGCGCATCGCGGCTTAACGCCAGCGTTCGCTTTACGGACAAGCAAATGCGCTCAATGTCCGCGCCGGACCTGCCGGTTAAACAATAAGAGACTATACGCAAGGTTGGCTCTTCAGCTTTGATTGGCTGAAGAAAACGAGAGATTAGCTGTTCGCGACTCTTAAGCTCTGGTTCGCCGATATGGACGTGCGTCTCGAAACGTCGCCAAACGGCAGGATCAAGAAGCCTGTCGTGATTGGTTATTGCTATCGTTACGCCGTATTTGCATCGGTGGTCGAGATTTTGCAGCAGCGTGTTCACCACCCGCTTGATCTCACCGATCTCTTGCGGATCGTCCCGCAGCTTCGCGAGCGCGTCAAATTCGTCGAGCAATAGCACGCATGCGTAACGGTTAGCGAAGTCGAATAGATTGGCGATATTTCTCGCCGTGGTGCCAAGAAATGATGAAATTAAACCATCAATACGCGCCGTGACCAGAGGTAGACCGAGACGTTGAGATATATGATGAGCGGTCACTGTCTTACCTGAACCAGGGGGGCCGTAGATCAGGAGCGAGCGCGTCGGCTCAACCCCTACGGACCTAAGCGCCTCGGCGTTAGTCCATTCTTGAAGTAGACCTTCGATGGTCTCGTAGACTATGTCTCCATAGATTGGTTGCTGGTCGTCACTATTCGGAAAATCTAGTGTGCACAGCCGAGCTCCCGTTTCGCGGTCGATCGGTGGGTTCACGTCTGGCGTTAATCTCTCTCCAGAGATTAGCGTCCGCGAAATCTCGATACGGCTTGGGGCCATATCGTAGGCCTCGCTGACGGACGCCCGAAGCCGATCAATCGTCTCCGCCTCCTTGATTTGTCCCGCTTTTTCCATCCTTTCCCGCAATCTTACGACCTGCTTATCCAGCGCAGCCCGGTCACCGGCCAAACCTGCGCGGATGATGCTCTGTATTACGGAAAAATGTTCCATAAGGGGATTCCTGAAGTTCTACCGGTATTCTGGTGATTCATATCGGATAGAATCAGGATTTACAATAGAATTTGCCGGATATATCTGAATAATATGTTTTTGAATCGGTCTTATGGCCGCTTGAATCGGTGTTCAGTAGCTTTAATCTAGTCTGGGCGACGCCTGCGGTAGCCCCCTTGGCGCATCGCCGCTCGCAGTTGTCCCGAAGGGCAAGAGGTTGGACCTTGAGCGGGCGCGTCCAGAACAAATAAGATTATATAATAATTTCAATCACATAAGAGTTCGTAGTTTTATTCCGAATGACGCGCCATTTCAAATCCAGAAGCGCAAAGGTCACCTCTGCCGCACTCGCGCTGCGGCCACCTGCAAGGGACCGGCGATCAGTTGCCCCACTGGTGGCGGCCCACAGGCCGCTTGACGGCGAACCGATGCGGATCAGGCTTTGCCGCACGCGCCGTTGGTCTGATGCAGGTTGGCGACGTCGGCGCGGCCCTGGTTTTCCGTCACCTGGATGAGCGTTATCTGGCCGGGCGTCATGATTCCCAGCTGTGGGTCGGCTGAGAGATAGGCGGTGCTGCCGGCACGCAGATCGACGCTAATCTTCTCGCTCCCGTGTCCGAACAGATTGGTGCTCAACGGCATGTTGGAGACGGCAACCTCATGGGGACCTGGAGGCAGATCGCACACCACGAACCCAGCGGGTTGGCTGCCCGCGATCACCCGTCCGTCGACGACATAGTTTGGCTGGACCGCAAATCCGAAGGTGGAAGCACGGTAGATCACCAGCCGCGTGGCACCTGGTCTGACGCTGTCTGTCAGAGTCATGTTTCCAGTAGGACCCGATGCGCACCCTGCGAGACACGCAGCCGCAACGAAGATTCCCAGATGGCCGCGCATCGTCGCCCCCAATATTCCCAAATTGCCCGGGCGTTATCAACGTCAGGTCGTGCGCGGAGTCAACCTCGACCGGAATTGCCTGGGGAAAGCATGAACTGAAGTGAGGTTACGGCGACCGCGCACTGACACAATTTTTGCGACGCTGGTCGCACGTCGGCCGTAGGCAGGGCTGGAGAGTTAGCCGTACGCGCTGCTGTCGAATCCGGTGACTGCGCCACTGCGATTTCGAATCTGGGTCGTGGTGCAGTCATTGACTGCGGGAACGCTTCACCGCGTCAAGATTGATCTGCCCGCGCGCTCGTTTTTCGCTCTGCGGCACAAGGATCGCTATGCAAGTCAGGCGGAAAGAGCGTTGTTCCAGCGTTCTCCGCAACCTGCTCTAAGCCGCCCGGCTATGCCCCTCGTCGCCGAACAGATGGACCTTGTTGCGGCCGGCAGCCTTCGCATCATAGAGCGCGATGTCGGCTTCCGCGAACAATTCGGTGATCCGCCGGCGATGCGGGCGGCCGACGAGAGCAGCTCCGATCGAGGCACCGACCTCGAAGCGAAGACCGTTCCAGAAAAGCGGTTGGCTCAACATCACGACGGTCTGCTGCAGCACATGTGCGATTCGGGCAGGGTTTGTCGGAGCGCGCAGGATGATCGCGAATTCGTCGCCGCCGAGCCGGACGACTAGGCCGGCATTGTCGAAGGCCCGCCGCAGACGCCGCGCGACCTCGCACAGGCATGCGTCTCCCGCCGGATGGCCGAACGTATCGTTGAGGTCCTTGAAACGATCTAGGTCGATCAGGACGAGTGCAGACGCGAAGCCATGATTCAGGCTGTCGCCGACGACCTCGCGATAACGGGCCTGGAAAACGGAGCGATTGGCGAGCCCGGTGAGTGGATCGGTTTCAGCCTGCCGTCGCAGGCTCTCCATTGCTTGTCGGTCGGAGGTGATGTCCTGTTTGGAGCCGAAGATCCGCACCGGCCGTCCGCCCTCTCCCACCGTGTTGATCGAGAGGCGCATCCAGCGCCTTTCGCCGCGCCAAGTTCTGATCTCGGTATCGAGCGTTACCGCGCGGCCGCTCCGGATCACCTCTGCACGAGCGAGTTCCATGTTGCGCCGCGACTCGTCGACATAGAGATCGACGATGCTCGCGCGCCGCAGCGGGTTGCCCATCGGATAGCCGAAGAGGTCATAGACGCCCGGAGTCCAGGTCAGGCGCTCCGTCTCGAGCTCACATTCCCATGCGCCGATGCGAGCGAGATCCAAGGCCTGATCGTATAGGCGTACGCGAACCTCGGCCCGCAGAGGCGCGCCAGCAGGGTCTGCTTCATCTCTCATCGATGATCCAGCGGCATTTCGGGACTTTGCCTTTGTCTCTAAGGACTAGGGCGGCCGCGTTAACGAATTCTGTACTTCCTCCAGCAGCCAGCAGGTAGGCCGCAGATATCGAGGACGGGCGCCTTCCTCGACCGGCGCTTGAGCCGCCGCGCCGCCCCACTCGTCCGTGTAGTCCGCAAGGTTCGTTCGCGCGGCTCTGGATCTAGAACATGCTCTGTTTTCATGGAAACGGAGCAGATTGCGTTATGCCGATTGCAACCGTAAGGCCCTACTTTACCGGCTACTGTCTCCCTCAGGGTCTGTGCTGCGAATTCATGCTTCCAATGCAGCTCGCCATCCTGCCCTCGAGCCTCCGAAAAAATATTACCGGCGGCGAATTGGTGCTGGCCGATCGAGGAATGCGGTTCTTTATTGGAATTTTAAGGACCTTGTATATTTATATTTAATTGTGCCGTTCACGATCGTGAAACGGTTCAGTCACCGATTCCACATCACGCTCGCTAACACTTTGTCGTCTTTCCCCGCGGGCCAATAACCCTGATTCGCTGTTTGCGAGGATGTTTGCCAGCCGATCGATGCATACCGATAATTACGATGCATGCCGATAGTCACAATTCCGAGGAGACATCGGAATTTCTTCTGGCGGCGCTTGAGCAGGCGATCGATGCTGTTGTCATCATCGACGGCGACAACAATATCACCCACTTCAATGCGGCCGCGGAGCGGCTGTGGGGATATCCTCGCCACGAAGTGCTCCGCCGCAATGTCAGCTGTCTCGTGCCGGTGCACATCCAGGCGCATCATAACGGATACATCGAGGCGAACCGCGCGACCGGCATCGATCGCATCGTCGGGACAAGCCGTGAAGTCAAGATCACTCGCAAGGACGGCAGCGAGATTTGGGGCGCGCTATCGATGTCGCGCGTCGCGATCGACGACGAAATCATCTACATGGGGTTCGTTCGCGACGTCAGCGTAGAGGTGCGGCAGCGGGAAGCGCTCGCGCTGCATGCATTGGTCGCCTCCAGAACCACGCGCATGGTCCTCGTGACCGACCGTGAACGGCGGATCGCGTATGCCAACGACGCGTTCTTCCGGATGTTCGGTTACTCCGCATCGGAGTCGATAGGACAGTTGCCAAGCGAGCTGCTCGCCGGCCGATACACCGATCAGGCGACGCTGGAGCGGCTGCGCCGCCAGATCGAGCTTGGCAATGATGTGGAAGAGGAGATCCTGGCCTACACGAAGAGCGGCAACGAGGTCTGGATATCGGCCGCGATCAGCGCAGTCAGCGATGGGCAGGGCGAGCTCAAAAACCTCGTGATGCTGCTCACCGATATTACCGAGGGCAAACTGTTGCAGTCGCTGCAGCGCCACGTGCTCGAGGCGCTCGCCCTTGAGACGCCGATCCGCGACGTCTTCGACATGCTCTGTCGCAGGGTGGAGATCATCGCGCCCGACGTCGTGTCGTCGGTGCTGCAGGTCGATGCGGACGGCTTGATCCATCCTCTTGCCGGCCCGAATCTTCCCGCCGGCTATTGCCAGGCGCTCGACGGCATTGCGATCGGTCCGGACGTCGGCTCCTGCGGAGCAGCCGCGGCCCTCGGGTTCCCCGTTCTGGCGCAGGACATCGCCACCGATCCGCGGTGGCAGCTCTACAAGGATGTACCGCTCGCAGCCGGCCTGCAGGCCTGCTGGTCTTCGCCGATCAAGGCGAAGGACGGTCGCGTGATTGGAACCTTCGCGTTCTATTTCAGGGAGCCGCGTGCGCCCAATCGCTGGCATCAGAAGATCGTCGACGCCTGCGTTCATCTGGGCGCGCTGGCTATCGAGCGGGAGGAATCCCGCAGCCAGATTGCGCGCCTTGCCTACCACGACATGCTGACCGGATTACCCAACCGCGCGCATCTGCGCCAGCTGACCGAGCAGGCGATCCAGGATTGTCCGGTCGACGAGCACATCGCTTTGATCTTCATCGATCTGGATCATTTCAAGGATGTGAACGACACCCTCGGACATTCGGTCGGCGACGAATTGCTGGTCGGCGTCAGCCAGCGTCTGCTGGGCCAGACCCGGCCGGGGGACGTGCTCAGCCGATTGGGCGGCGACGAATTCATCCTGATGCTGTCGAACTGTGACGCCGAGGGCGCCACGACGATCGCGCGTCGTATCACTGACGTGCTGGCGATCCCGATGCGTCTCGGCGGCCGCACGGTGCCGGTCTCGGCCAGCATGGGGATCAGCGTCTATCCGGACAATGCGACGGATATCGACTCGCTGATGAAGCATGCCGACGCCGCGATGTACAAGGCCAAGCAGGCCGGCCGGTCCACCCACCGCGTGTTCAGCATCGATATGAACGTGGCGGCCGAGCAGCGGCTGGTTCACGTCACGGCGCTGCGCAGCGCCGTCGCGCAAGGCCATCTGAAGCTGCACTACCAGCCCCAGATCAGAACCGACGGAGGCGCCCTGTACGGCGTCGAGGCGCTGGCTCGCTGGCACGATCCGGTGCTGGGCGAGGTTCTGCCGTCGAAGTTTATTCCGCTTGCGGAAGAATGCGGGCTGATCGAACAGATCGGCGTCTGGTCGATGCGCGAGGCATGCCGGCAGATCGCGCTCTGGCGCAATGCGGGGCTGGACGTGCCCTGCGTGTCGGTGAATCTGTCGCCGCTCAACTTCCACAACGCGAATCTCGCGGCGGTGGTGGCCGGCGTGATCCGAGAGAATTGCCTGCCGCCCGAGACGCTGATGCTCGAGATCACCGAGGGGGTGATCCTGGACGAGAATTCGGCCGCTGTCCGGACCATGGATGCGATCCGGAAACTCGGCGTCGGACTGTCGCTGGACGATTTCGGCACGGGATATTCGAGCCTGAGCCGGCTTGCGCAATTGCCGATTCGCGAGCTCAAGATCGACCGCAGCTTCATGAATAACATCGAGGTCGACGCCGGCGCGCGGGCGATCACCACCGCAGTGGTCCGCGTCGGCCAGAGCCTGAAGATGAGCGTGGTGGCCGAAGGTGTCGAAACCGAAGGCCAGCGCTCGCTGCTGGCGGAGCTCGGATGCGACGTCGTCCAGGGATTCCTGTACGCCCCGGCCTTGGCGCCCGCGGATTTCGAGCGATGGCTGATCCAGCATTGCGCCGCGCAAGCGTACACCCTGCTGAGGGAGGTCGGCCGGGCCCTGTCAGCGGCCCAGCTGCCAGAAAAGACGCTCGCGCGCGTCTCCGCCGGCAAGCCTAGCCAGTAGCGCCGTCCGGTCCTGTATTGTCGCGGGGATGGGCTCGGAAGGCTGACGTTACGTTTCTCCGACATAAGCTGTCACGGGCTCGCTCGGCCCTACCGGTCGCCTGTGACGCGCCAGATCACATCGCCGACATCGTCTGCCATCAGGAGGGAGCCGTCGGGGCCGAGCGCTACCCCGACCGGTCGCCCGTAGGACTCCTTCTCGTCCGGTGCGAGGAACCCGGTCAGAATATCCCGCGGCGGCCCGGACGGGCGCCCGTTCTCGAACGGCACGAAGATGAGCTTGTAGCCGCTCAGCGTGCTGCGGTTCCAGGAGCCGTGCTGCCCGATCGCCATGCCGTCCGGAAAGCCGGGAAGCGTGCCGGCCGGCATCCAGCATAGACCCAGCGACGCGGTGTGCCCGCCCAGCGCGTAATCCGGCGTAATGGCCTTTGCGACCATGGCCGGATCCTGCGGCACCCGGTCGTCGACCGTCTGCCCCCAGTAACAATAGGGCCAGCCGTAGAAGCCGCCGTCGCGGACCGAGGTCAGATAGTCGGGAGGTGTCTCATCGCCCAGGCCGTCGCGCTCGTTGACCACGGTCCAGAGCACGCCGGTCGATGGCTCCCATGCCAGGCCCACCGGATTGCGCAAACCGCCGGCAAAGATGCGGCTCGAGCCTTCAGCCAGATCGAGTTCGTAGATCGCGGCGCGGCCTTGCTCGACGGCCATGCCGTCGTCGGCGATATTGCTGAGCGAGCCGACCCCGGCATAAAGCTTTTTGCCATCGGGGCTCGGCAGCAGGCTCCGCGTCCAATGCCCGCCGGGCTTGAAGCTAACGAGTTTCCGCCCTGGCGCGGTGATGCGGTCCGCGCCCGGCGCATATGGGAAGGCCACGACGCCGTCGGTGTTGCCGACATAGAACGTGTCGCCCAGCAGCGCCATGCCGAACGGCTGGTTCAGTCCCTCCATGAAAGCTTGGCGCTTTTCGGCGATGCCGTCGCCATCGGTGTCGCGCAACAACGTGATGCGGTTCGCGCTGACGCCAAGAGCGGCGGCGCGCCTCATCGTCGCCTGCATCGCGTAACTGAACACGCTCCTGGTCGGCCCCTGGACCTGGTTCGACTCGGCCACGAGGACGTCGCCATTGGGCAGCACGTGGATCCAGCGCGGATGTTTCAGGCCGGTCGCAAACGCATTGACCTTGAGCCCCCGCGCCGCCACCGGCATCTGCCCGTCGGGCCAGCCCCTGGCCGTCGGCATCTTGAGCGTCGGGATGCTGCCCTGCGGCTTTGCCACTGGGACCACCGGAGCGCTGCCCCAGGCTGGCTCGGGCGCTGCGCCCTGCAGCCGACGCCACAGCAGCGCGGCAGCGCCGATGATCGCGACGATTCGCGCAAAAATGCCGGACAAACTCATGTAATCCCCCTGTTCATCGCGCGCACCCTATCCGACGCCAGGCCGCGTTAAAACCTCATCGCCGACATACGAGCTCACCAGCAGCTCCCATGGCGCCGGCAACGCAGCTGCCGGCAGTTATCCTGCCTTGGCGGCAGCAGCAGAGGAGATTGCCGTGGCGCTCTATTGCCAGAGCGCTTCTTCCCTAAATTCTTGCCTGCCTCGCTGGCCGGTTTGTTTTCAAACGGCTGTCACGGCGGGAATACCGTCATCCATCGATCATTTGTTGCGCTCCGCCGAGCAGCTTGACGTTGAGCGCGCCACCCGCGAACAGCATATCGTCCAATGCTTCGCTGATATCGCTGGGTTCGACGGTTGTGCCACCATCGCGGGCGATGCTTGCCTGCGCGATGCGCCGCATCAGCTCTTTGATGAACGCGGCGCTGACGCCCTTCGTCCGCTGCGCTGCCTCGTCCACGACAGCGTCGCCGAGCGGCAGACCCGTGCCATAGAGTTGGACGAGCTTCTTGCGGCCGATATCGTTCGGAAGCGGCACTTCGATCGCCTGGTCGATGCGGCCGGGGCGACTGGCCAAGGCGCTCTCAAGCTGCTCCGGCCGGTTGGTGGTGAGGATGAACAGGATATCCGCATCCTCCTTCAGCCCGTCCATCTGGTTGAGAAGCCCGTTGAGCAGCGATTCCTCGCAAGGCCCCATCTGGTTGCGATCGCGCGCGATGAGATCGACATCCTCGATCACGACCATCGCTGGCTGCAGCAGGCGGGCGAGATTCATGTACTGGGCAAGCAATGTGACCTGCGCTGCCGTAATGATCAGGGTGGTGTGGCCGGGCAGGTTGCTCGCCAGATAGCGGATGGTATGGGTCTTGCCGGTCCCGGGCGGACCGTAAAGCAGGATGCCCTTGCGGGTCGATTGCCCGAGGGCGCGCAGTTTTGCGCGGCTGCCTACAAAGCTCAACACGTTGCGGTCGAGCAGCTTCAGTGTGGCGTCAGGCAGGATCACGTCCTCGCGCTGAACCGATGGCAATTTGTGGACCGTGACGCCCTTCGAGCGTCCCCGATAATCCGAGTCAGTATCGAGCGACAGGATCTTGCCACGATAGGAACGCGCTGCGTTGACGGCGCTCTCCAACTCGGAGAAACAGCGTTGCACGAACTCAGCGCCATCGGCGCCGGCAGGGACAGCGATCTCGATGCGGGTCCCGGCTTCGTAGCCATACTCACGATGCGAGGAGAGGACGACGGCGTAGCGCAGGCCGTCGGTCTGGCAGAGCCACAAGCCATTATGCAGACATTTCACCGGCGCGCTCTCGCCGATATCCACCTTGTGATACTGCGCCGGCGCAATAGCGGGAGCATTCCGGTCGTCTCTGGTCAGTCCCGCGAGGGTCAATGTCTCGTAGCGGTGCGGCTCGTGGATGCCAAAAAACCGGATCGAGGATGCGGAGAACAGTCTGTCGACGGCGACTTGAACGTCCGCGCGCATATGCCCCGGAAATTGTCGCGAGGTCGCGGTCAGCTGATCCCGAGGAATGCCGGCGAAATGCCAGGCCAACGCTTCAAAGGCATAGTCGAATTGCTTGTTGCGGGTGAGTTCGGGCAGCTTCCGCGTGACCTCATACATACAGTCATCGCAAATAAGCATCGCCATGCCGTTCAGGGAAAGCCGGTTCGCGCTGCAAAGCGCTCCGCAGACTTTGCAATGTCCGTTTTTCGCAACCGCTTCGCTCGTGATCAGGAGCGAATGACCTGAAGCGAGGATGCGCTGTCGAGCAGCCTCCAGCAGCTCCCGGGCAACGTCTTGCGGGTAGATCCCGCAGATCGCTTTCCCCTTGGCGTCAATTGTTTCGGTAAATTTGATCGCCTCGACCACCGACTTCTTGAACACCGAATGCAGAAGCGCAGCGACGAATTCCTCCGGCGTGTCATCGTCGTTGTGGAAGATGATCTGGCAGTGGCCGGTCTCGGCGTGAACATCGTGCATCGGATGGTGCCCCGCTTGGGATTTCTGCGTGTCGCTTTGGGTCGTGAGATTGAGGCTAGAACGAAACGAGAACAAAAGCAACCCCAGCGTGTGGGGCTGGGAAGGCCGGCCACACGGCGGAGCGCTTACCGGCATCCGCTGGATATGAGTTTGCAGTTTTGTTCTGAGTGGTGCGCCATTCATCCCGTTGTTATGCGTAAACCATTCGTCCTCAGTCAGGCTCCATCCATGACCGCACCATCAGTCACTCCCTTGCAAATCCGCAGTGCACTGCTGCTGCGCGATGAAATCGCGTTGCTCGATCTGCGGCACGAGGCTGCCTTCGCCACCGGCCATCCGCTGTTCGCCGCCAACATGGCGGCCGACAGGATCGGGCTCGAAGCCGAGACCAGGCTGCCGCGCAAGGACCTGCCGATCGTTGTGTACGACGCCGGCGAAGGGCTTGTGCGCGCGGCGACGGAGCGCCTGACGGCACTGGGCTATACGGACGTTCGTCAGCTCGACGGCGGACTCCAGGCCTGGAAGGCGGCAGGCTACGAACTGTTTCAGGACGTGAATTCCTATGCCAAGGCCTTTGGCGAACTGGTTGAGTCGCGCCGGCACACGCCCTCGCTGACCGCGGACGAAGTCGCGGGGCTGATCGCGAGCAAAGCCAATATCAGGATTCTCGATGCTCGGCGGTTCGACGAATACGAGACCATGAACATCCCCGGCTCCGTCAGCGTGCCCGGTGCGGAATTGGTGCTGCGCGCGGGCCGCGCCGCGCCGGATCCCGAGACGACCATCATCGTGAACTGCGCTGGCCGCACCCGATCGATCATCGGCACCCAGTCGCTGATCAACGCCGGCGTCGCCAACAAGGTGCGGGCGCTGAGAAACGGCACCATCGGCTGGACTCTCGCAAGCCATGACCTCGAGCATGGCGCCAACCGGCGCGGCGAGATCGGCACCTTCGAGGGGGCGGAAGCCAACGCCCATGATGTCGCCTATCGCGCCGGCGTTCGGCATCTCGGCACGGAGGAATCGATAGCGCTGCAGGCACAGACCCACCGCACGCTCTATCGCTTCGACGTTCGCTCCGCAGAAGAATATGCGGCCGGCCACATCCCCGGCTTTCGCCATCATCCCGGTGGGCAGCTTGTCCAGGAGATTGACATGGCGGCGCCGGTGCGCGGCGCGCGCATCGTGCTGACGGACAACAGGGCGGTCCGTGCCGACATGACGGCGTCCTGGCTGGCGCAAATGGGCTGGGAGACCTATGTGCTCGAGGGCGGCTATGATCATGCGCTGGAAATCAAGCCACCGGTGGTTCTGCCGAAGCCCGATGCCGCGCGCCGCTACCGGCGTCCCTACGAAGGCACCGAGGCCTCAACCGGCGCGATGCAGGCCTATCTCGAGTGGGAATATGGTCTCGTCGAACAGCTTCGGCGCGACGCAACCCATGGCTTCTTTGTCATTTGACCGCTTCTTCGTCATTAGATGCTGGCAGGGGCCGAAGCGGCTGTGTCAGCCGCGCGATCGGGTTGCGGCCGGTTCTTCATTGCGCTGCATCTCGCCGGCAAGATCCTTGAAGGCTTGATCGATGTGGGCCGAAAGCAGCAGGCTCGCCCGGCCGCTGTCGCGGCGCTGGATCGCGTCAATGATCTCGCGATGCTCCCTCGGAATGCGCGCGCGCTGATCGGCGCTGCGGCCGAAGCGAATACGGAGCGGGCGAATGAGATCGTAGTGGCGGTTGAGAACGGAAATCGCTTCCTCGTTTTGCGTCACGCTGACGATATGATTGTGGAAGCGCCGATCGAGATCCTGGAATTTTCCGTCTTCGAACTTGGCGAGCGCAGCTTCCTGCTCCGCAAGAATGCCATATAGTTTTTCGATGTCGGCCGGCGTGACGCGGTAGGCCAGCTCCACTACAAAAAAAGTCTCCAGTGCTTTTCGGATCTCGTAGACCTGCCACAGAAACGTTTCGTCGATGCGGCGGACGCTTGCGCCGCGGTTGGCGGTCAGTTCGATCAGGCCTTCGCCCTGGAGTTGCTGAAGCGCCTCGCGAACCGGTACCGCACTGATGCCATAGCGCTCGGAGAGCTCCGCGATCTTGAGCCGGGAGCCCGGCGCGAGCACGCCGGTCATGATGTCGCCGCGAATGATGTCGCGCAGGCGCTCGTAGTTGGTGTGCGGCGGATCCAGCGACAGCGTCATACGTAACCGGGCCCCTCCACGCCAGCGTAGTGGCGGATCATGTCTTCATCGACTTCAACGCCGATGCCCGGCTTTTCGCCGGGCGAAATCGTGCCGTCGCCGCTCACCTGGATCGGCGGATCGATCAGCTTGTCGCGCAACGGATTGCTGAGCGAGCAGTCGGCTTCGAAATAGCCGGCGTTCTCGATCGCGCTCAGAAAATGGACCGTCGCCGCCATGTTGATTCCCATACTCGAATGGCAATGCACCGGCAATTTATATGCCGACGCCATCGCCGCGATTTTCAGCCCCTCCGTGATTCCTCCGCATTTCGACAGGTCCGGTTGCAGGATGCTGACGACCGATTCTTCGATCAGGCGGCTGAATTCGAAGCGCGTGAAATGGTTTTCGCCGGCGGCCAGCGGAGTCTTGCCGATCGCCTTGGCTTCGCGATAGTTGCGGTAATCCGTGGCAGGGAAGGGTTCCTCCAGCCATCCCACCTTGCAGGCTTCCAAGCATGGCATGACGCGCCGCGCGTCCGCCAGCGCGTAACTGGCATTGGCATCGGTCAGGATGTCGACGTCGTCGCCAAGTGCATGGCGGACGGCTTCGACGCGCAGGCAATCGTTTTTGGGGGTGTCGCCGATCCGCAGCTTGAGCGCCTTGAATCCCTGCGCAACGAAACCCGCGGCTTCGACGGCGAGAGATTCGGGGGCCTGGTAGCCGAGCGAAATCCCGCCCGCGTAACAAGGAACCCTGTTGTTGCTGCCGCCCAGAAGCTTGTAGAGCGGCCATCCCGCCGCCTTGCCACGGATGTCCCACAGCGCCATGTCGATGCCGCTCATGGCCATCGCGCAAGCTGCACCCATTCCATGGCTGCCAAGCTGGAATTTGTAGATCTTCGACCACGCGCCGTTGACGTCGGTGGCATCCATACCGCGGACAAGCTGGCGCAGGGTGGTGTTGACTAGCGCCGCGATTGCCAGATGCGCCCTGCCGTGATGCGATTCACCCCAGCCGATCAGGCCGTCGTCCGTCTGCACCTTCACCACCACGGTATCGCGCTTAACCATGCGGCCGATTCCCAGGGTGACACGCTGATCTTCGGGGACCGGAACCGTGACTGGAAACGCCGTGACTTCTGCAATCTTCATGAGCGGGACTCCCAAATGCGCGATGCCTCGGGATATATTATATATTATCTAGTGCAACAGGAATTTGCCAGCCATCACCAGATCAGCGAATTTTACCTAAAATACAGCTGAGATCGATCCTCTCGCTCATTTTCATCTGCTTGACTTCCAAATATATTATATATTATTTACCGCCATCCGAACGCTGACCAGACTGTCAGTGGCCATCGCCTGAACTGGAGTGCGCGCCATGAAGCTCAAAGGAAAATCGATTTGCATGCCGGTGGCGCATGAGTTCGAGGATCTCGAACTGCTTTATCCGTTGCTGCGGCTGTCAGAAGAGGGCGCGCGCATCGTGATCGGGACCTATCAGGCCAGCTTCAGCGCGCGGCCCTATGTCGGAAAGGACAAGCCGATCACGGGACGTCTTGGTTATCCGGTGCCGCCGATTCCGATGGTCGAGGGCCGGCGCTATGAGATGGCCAACATGCTCGACCTCAAGCCGGAGGATTTCGATGGGGTCGTGATCGCCGGGGGGTTCTCGCCCGACATTCTGCGCCGCGAACCGAAGATCGTCGATTTCGTGCGACGCAGCGACCAGGCCGGCAAGCCCATCGGCGCGATCTGTCATGCGCCGTGGCTGCCGATCTCGGCCGGGATCGTCAAGGGACGTCGGGTGACGAGTTGGATCAGCCTGAAGGACGATCTCATCAACGCCGGCGCGCTGTGGGAAGACAATGTGGTCGTGGTCGATCGCAATCTGATTACCGCGCGCTGTCCCGACGACCTGCCGGAATTCTGCGTTGCCATCATTGATGCACTGTCTGGCAAGAACACCTGACGGCGCGATCGAGCGCCGCCGAAAGCCGGAACAGGGCTGATGCAGATTAAGACCGTTCAAGCGTATTGGGCGCATATTCCGATCCCAGAAGCGCAGCAGCACGTCAGCGATTTCGGACGAATTTCATCGTTTGACGCGACGCTGGTGCGCATCGAGACGAAGTGCGGAATCGTCGGCTGGGGCGAAGCCAAGGCGCAGGTCGGCAGCATGGCGGTCAATCATGCGTTGACGGCGCTGATCAACTCGGAGCTCGGACCCGAACTGATCGGGCAGGATCCGCGCGACATCAATCGGATCTGGGACGCGTTCTATAACGGCGTGCGGGCGCATTATGCGCTGCGCGAAGGTCGTGTGTTTCCGATCCTTGGGCGGCGTGGCCTGACGATTTCGGCGATCAGCGGCATCGATATCGCGTTGTGGGACATTCTCGGGAAATCGCTCAACGTCCCGGTCTGGCAATTGCTCGGCGGGCGGCGCACGCCGTCGCTGCCGGCCTATGCTTCGGGCGGCTGGGCCGACGCGGAAGGGATTGGAGCGCAGCTCCGCGGCTATATCGAGCGCGGCGGTTTCGGCGCCGTCAAGATGCGCGTCGGAATCATCGACGGAAGCCCCGAGGCTTCGGCGCAGCGGGTCGCCGCCGCGCGCAAGGCGCTGGGGCCGAACATCGGCCTGATGTGCGATGCGCATGGAACCTTCTCGGTCGCGGAAGCCAAGCGGTTTTGCCGGCTGGTCGAGCCCTACAATCTCGCCTGGTTCGAAGAGCCGGTGACGTCGGATGACCGAGCGGGTTATGCCGCCGTTCGCGCCGCGACGGATATTCCGATCGCGGCGGGTGAAAGCGAATTCACGCGGTTTGATTTTCGTGAACTCGCCGAGCGCGCGGCAGTGGACGTGTTTCAGCCGGATCTCGCCATCTGCGGCGGCATCACCGAAGCGATGCGGATCGCCGCGATCGCAAGCGCCTACAATTTGCGTCTTGCGCCGCATTTGTGGTCGGGCGCGCCCGCCTTCGCGGCGGGGCTGCATGTGGCAGCCGCGGCGTCGGCGGGTTTCATCGTCGAATATTCGGTCGGCGCCAATCCACTGCTGCATGAATTGATCGAGGAAAGCTTCATTGCCGAAAACGGCGTGGTCGAAATTCCCAGCCGACCCGGAATCGGGATCACGGTTCGGGAAGATTATCTGGCGCGCCACACGCAGTCGTGAGGTGTGAACGCGGACTTCGATCGATCGAAGGTGGTCGCGCGCGGAAACGGGCAAGTCGAGAGCAGAGTGTCGAAAGTAACAATACGATGGCATCGGTAACGCTGAAGAATGTCTGCAAGTCCTTTGGCGCCATCAACGTCGTCGAAGATGTCTGCATCGATATCGCGGATGGCGAGTTCCTCGTGCTGCTCGGTCCTTCCGGCTGCGGAAAATCGACCACGCTGCGGATGATTGCCGGCCTGGAGGCCACGTCGTCGGGGTCCATATCGATAGGCGCGCGGGACGTCACCGATCTCGAGCCGGCCGACCGCAACATTGCGATGGTCTTTCAGAATTACGCGCTCTACCCGCACAAGACGGTGTACGAAAACCTCGCCTTCGGGCTGCGGATGCGCGGCGTCAGGAAGGCCGACATCGATAGCAGGGTACGACGAGCCGCTGGTGTTCTCGGGATCGAGCCGTTGTTGTCGCGCCGGCCGCGGCAATTATCGGGCGGACAGATGCAGCGCGCGGCGCTCGGACGGGCGCTGGTGCGCGAGCCGGAAGTATTCCTGCTCGACGAGCCGCTGTCCAATCTCGACGCCAAGATGCGCGTCCAGATGCGAGAGGAGATCGGCCGGCTCCACGGCGAGACCGGGATCAGCATGATCTATGTAACCCATGATCAGGTCGAGGCCATGACGCTCGGCGATCGGGTTTGCATCATGCGCGACGGGCACGTCCAGCAGATCGCGAAGCCGATCGATGTTTACGATCATCCGGCCAGTCGTTTCGTCGCCAGCTTTATTGGCTCGCCGGAGATGAACATCATCGAGGGTGAACTGGATAGCGACGGCACATTCCGGAACGCCGAACTGAGATTTTCGATTCCACCGGGATGCTTCCCCGAGGCCAAACCCGGCGAGCCGGTGTCCTTTGGGGTTCGGCCAGAACACCTTGCTCTGGCGGCGCCGGGCGGCCCGGCATCCGGTCGTATCACGATGATCGAACGGCTGGGTGCGCAGATGCAGGTGGCCATCGACAGCGGCGGCATCCGCCTGTCGTCGCTGATCTCGCGCAACGAAGCCTTGAAGGTTGGCGATGTAGTCGGCCTCGCGGCCGACAGCGAGCGGCTGCATTTGTTCGATGCAAAAAACGGAATCTCTTTGCGGAAGTCCTAGGCGCGATCGAAAGCTCTACAAAAAACATATCAGGGGAGGCAAACGACATGTCAAAGGCGAACATCGGACTAACCCGGCGAACCATTCTCAAGAGCGGCGTTGCTGCGGCCGCTTTCAGTCCCCTCGGCGCGCCTGCGGTGCATGCGCAGACCAAGGAAATCCGTCTGCTGCAAGACCAGACCTTTGTCGACTCGCTGCGCGTGATCAAGGAGGCCGCCGCGCGCTACGAGCAGGAGCGCGGCGTGCGGGTGGTGGTCGACACCGTGCCGTCGGCGGATCTTTACCCGCGTATCCTCGCCGGCATTCGCGGCGGACGGCCCTATGACCTGACGATGATCATTTTCGTCGCTCACATGCTGAGTCTCGCCAATGAAGGCCAGCTCGCGCCGGTGACCTCGCTGGTCAACAAATACAAATGGGGCAAGCGAATCCTGTTTCCGGTCAAGGGCGAGCATTATTATTATCCGTGGGCCTATGCGCTGTGCTGGATGAATTATCGCAAGGATCTCTACGACACGCTCAAGCTCGAGCCGCCGAAGACGCTGGATCAACTGGTCGAGAATTCGCAGAAGTGCATGTCCACTAGCGGCAGCCAGCGCTACGGATATTCAACGCCGATCGGCTCCAACATCGCAACGAGCTGGATGGCATTCGGTCCGCTCTGGGCGGAAGGCGCGCAGCTGTTCGACGACAAATGGACGGTGGCGCTCGACACTCCGGATGGCCGCAAGGGCGCCGCCAAATATCTCGATTTCATGGCCGGCCTCTACAAGACCATGCCGCCCGGCGAAACCCAGGGCGATTTCGGTTCGGTGCTCGTGAAGTTCGGCGCCGATCAGACCGCGCACGCGCCGCAGGCCGGGCGCCTGATGGATTACATGGAGCAGCGCGTGCCGGAGATGGCGGATAAATGCGGCATCGCGGCTTTCCCCGACAGTTCGGGAACGCGCCGCGCCGTGAACCATGGTTACAAGGGATTTCTGGTCGGCAATACGCCGATGGCGGAAGAATCCATCAAGTTCCTGGAATGGTGGTCGGAAGGCCCCTACATCGACTTCCTGCACACCGCACCGCTGACGTTTCAGCCGCCGCGGCTTGATCTCTATGACGATGCGCGCTGGACCAACAACCCTATACTCAAGAAACACAGCGAAGCCGTGCGGACCATGCGCGGTTTTCTCGATGATCCCGCGCTGACGATCCGCTCGATCGACACCGAAGGGCCCGCTCCGGACATCAGGCCGGCCAAGGTCTTCGAGGCCAACGTGCTGCCCGAAATGCTGCAGAAAAAGCTCCTCAAGGGCATGCCGTCGGACGTCTGCGTCGACGAAGCGATTACTCGGATCCGCCAGCTTATCGCTTAGTGGAATCGGCGGTCGATACGGAGCATCGTCATGTCTTCTCGTCACGACTGGGTGATATGGCTGCTGTTTATCAGCGGGCTAGCCCTGATTTGGGCGTTCGCGGTGCTGCCGGTCTTCAACGCGATATGGCTGTCACTCCATTCGGCGTCTTCGTTCATCGAGACGCCGCATTGGGCTGGCCTGAATAATTATGTTGCCCTTCTCACCGATCCGGATTTCTGGCGGGCGACGGAGAACGGTTTCATCTACGCGGGACTGTGCATCGTCCTTCAAGTCGTGATCGGGATCGTGTTCGCGCTCGTGCTCAACACGGCGTTTCCGCTGCGATGGATGGTCCGCGGCATGGCGGTTCTTCCCTATTTGTTGCCCACGGTCGTGGTGGCGCTGATCTTCCAGTGGATGACCGACGGGAGCTTCGGCGTCATCACCGTGATCACGCAGAAGCTCGGCCTTGGCGTAATTCCCTGGCTTGAGCGTCCCGATGCCGCGATGGCCTCGGTTGTCATGGTGTCGGTCTGGATGTGGTCGCCGTTCGTCACGGTGTGCTGTCTTGCCGGAATGCAGTCGATACCGCCTGCGCTTTACGAGGCGGCCCGGGTCGATGGCGCCAATGCCTGGTATCGGTTCTGGCATGTCACTCTGCCGCAGCTCAGGCCGGTGCTCAGTGTCGTCATCCTGTTGCGGGCGATCTGGATGTTCAACAAATTCGACATCACGTGGTTGCTGACCAAGGGAGGCCCGCTCGGCGCCACGGAGCATCTGCCGATCCTCGCCTACAAGAAAGCATTCTCGATGTACGACGTCGGCGGCGGAGCCGCCGTCTCGACGTTGAGCTTCGCCCTCCTGACCGCCTGCGTCTTCGTCTATTTCCGGATTTCGCCACTCGAAGAAAAGGGCCCGCGATGACCCTCCGTCGTGTCGGAGCCAGCAGCAGGTCGGCCCGCCTGTCGCGGCTGGGATTGTATCTCGTGGCGGCGATCATCGCCGTCTGGTCGTTCTTTCCGATCTACTGGATGCTGCTCTCGTCGTTTCGCGGGCAATCGGATTTGTTCTCGGTGCCGAGCCTGTGGCCGCGCCATCTGGTCCTGAGCAACTATCGGCTCCTGCTGCAGCTGAGCGATTACGGACAACAATTCGAGAATTCGCTGATCGTCGCGGCGAGCGTCGTGGCCATCACGCTGGTGTTCTCGGTGGTGATCGCCTACGCGCTGACACGCCTCAAATTCCCGGGCAAGGTTTTCATCATCAGCAGCGTTCTCTACGCCTACATGTTTCCGCCGATGTTGCTGGCGATTCCCCTGTATGGCATCTTCGTTCAGACCGGACTTGGCGAGAGCCTCATCGCGCTCATCATCGCGCATTGCACCCTGACATTGCCACTTGGTATCTGGCTGCTCTGGGGTTTTTTCAAGAGCGTGCCGTTCGATCTGGAAGAAGCCGCGATGGTCGACGGGTGTACACGGCTTGGCACGTTCTTCCGCGTGGTGTTGCCGTTGTCGGGCCCCGGCATCATCACGGTCGCGATCTTTTCCTTTTTGCTGTCATGGACGGACTATGTATACGCGCTGGTGATGATCACGTCGGATTCGCAAAAGACACTGCCGCTCGGCATCGCCTCGATGGTCGGTTCGTTCGATATGCGATGGGGCGAAGCCATGGCCGGATCTTCGCTGATCATGTTGCCGCTGTTTCTGATGTTCGTGTTCCTGTCGCGCTATTTCATCCAGGGTTTGAGCGCGGGCGCGATCAAGGGATGAGGCCGGTCTGTTTTCCTTCGCGACCTGACCCATAGCGGAGATCGGTGGCCTTTCGACCCAAGGTAGACCTTGTCGATGGGCTGCGAGATATGGTCGCACGGAGCATTTGACCGGATAGCACCTCGCGGTTGGGTGGGCTGAGTCAGCCCCCCGCGGACGCTCGACGATGGGTCGGAACCATTTCGGTTCCGGCAAATTGTAGCCGATGGCGTAGTGTCGAAGGTGGCTCGCAATGGCAAGATGGTTGCCAGGGACAGGACGGCCGCCGGTTCGCCTGGAGAGCGGGACTGTACCGTTGCACGAGCCGGCTCCAATAAAACTGGTACAACCTCGAGGAACGACGCTCATCAACATGGCCGTCGCAGCGCTGATTATCGCTGCGCTGTATTTCGGCCGTGAGATATTCGTTCCGGTCGCCCTGGCGGTCCTCTTAAGCTTTGTCCTCGCGCCTTTCGTCATGCGTCTGCATTCCTGGCGGGTCCCACGCACGTTGGCCGTGCTGGTAGTGGTGTTCGTGGGATTCTCGATCATATTCAGTCTGGGTGGTCTGATGGTGTCGCAGGCCAGCCGCCTCGCCCGCGAACTGCCCAGATATCAGCAGACGCTGAGTGACAAGATCGAGAGCCTTCGCGGCCTCATGGGCGGCTCCGGGACATTGGAGCAGGCCTCCACGGTTCTCAAGGAACTGGGTACGCAGCTGCAACATCCGGATGCGGCTGATCAGCCCAACAACGGTCTCCTGAGACAACCATCCAATAACCCCGCCCCCATCCCCGTCGAAGTCAAGCAGCCCGACCCGGGCGCCCTGACCACGCTTGTCGCCATCATCGAACCCTTGCTTTCGCCGCTGACGACCACCGGGATCGTCGTGATCTTCGTCGTCTTTATCTTGCTGCAACGAGAAGATCTGAGAAACCGGGTGGTGCGACTTGCCGGTTCGGGGGATATTCAGCGCACGACCGCGGCGCTGGATGACGCCGGCCAACGCTTGAGCAAGCTCTTCCTCACCCAGATCGCCTTCAACGCCGTGTTTGGTCTGGCGATTGGCATCGGGCTCGAACTCATCGGCGTTCCCTCGGCGCCTCTGTGGGGCCTGATCGCGATGATCCTGCGGTTCGTGCCTTATATCGGCGCGCTGATATCAGCCGTATTCCCTCTCATCCTCTCCGCAGCCGTCGGCTCCGGTTGGGAGATGCTGGTTTTGACGGCCGCCTTGTTTGTCGTGCTGGAGCTGCTGGCCGGTCAGGTGCTGGAACCGTTGATCTTCGGCCATAGCACGGGCTTGTCTCCGGTCGCGATCATCCTGTCCGCGTCGTTCTGGACCTGGCTCTGGGGACCGGTCGGGCTGGTGTTGGCGACGCCGCTTACGGTCTGTCTCGTCGTCGTCGGGCGGCATGTCGATCGCCTCAAATTCCTCGACATCATGCTCGGCGATCGGCCGCCATTGACGCCGTCGCAACTGGTGTACCAGCGGATGCTGGCAGGCGATCCGATCGAAGCGGCGGAGCAGGCGCATGAGCATCTGAAGAATGCGTCACTTGAAGATTATTACGACACGATCCTCCTGAAAGGGTTGAGACTTGCGGAAACCGACAATCGACTAGGCCATCTCAATGAGGAGCGGCTGGACCGCATCGTCGCTACCGTCGGCGAACTGGTGAGCGACCTCGAAACGCACAACGACGCGGAAGTTGCCGATGCGGCGCCTGCCGACGTCGACTCCAATCTCGGCGCTCTCGTTGCAATCGAGCGCGCGGGGGACCGGCCGATCCTGATTCCGGAACAATGGCAGTCGCCGCGATCTGTTCTATGTGTTCCGGGAGCCAGCAAGATAGATGAAGCGGCGGCGCTGGTGGTCGCCCAGATTCTTCGGCGTCGCGGATTCGGCGCGGCATCGGAAAAGGCGGATGCCCTCTCGATGTCCAAATTCTTTTCGCTCGATTTGACCGGTACTTTGCTCGTCTGTGTCTGCTATGTCGACCGGCCATCCGGCGCCAGGATTCAATATGCCGTGCGGCGCCTCACCAAAAAAAACGGCAGTGTCAAAGTACTGCTCGCGCTTCTTGGCGCGGACGGCATCACGCCTGCCGAAAGTCCGGCCGGCACGCTTGTCGCCCAAGGATCATTTGAAGTGGTGCTGGAGACATTACTCCAGCTCGTATCCGAGCAGAGCGCGACAACAAGCGATCCAGAGAATGTTGTCGTTGCGCAGTGATTGCGGTTTTGAGTAGCGGTCGGCCCCGCGCATTTCGGATAGCCAATCGCCATTGTCCACGCGGTGACGCTCGCCTCCGGCATTATACGGCAACTATTTCTTCACCGTTCCGCTCGGCTCGTTTTTATATGCGTCGCGCTCTATTTAGCCGGGATCGAAGCTTCGTTCTCCAGCGAGTCCATCAGGCCGTCCAATCCGGATTTCCGCGCTGACGAAGGTGCTCTCGCGCCTCGCTCGCGCGCGATGCGTCGCGGGCCGACGTGCGGTGTGCCGATGGCACCGGCGCTGGAAGCGAAGTCTCCGACAGCAAGCTTGCGAGCATCCGCTTGGCGGATTTGAGCCGCTTGCGTTTGGTTCGCAGCCGAAAGAACTCGAATGCAGGAGTAGGACGATGAAGAGCGTTGCCCACGCGGTGTCGGGAGACCGAATACTCGACCCCATGATCGATCTGGCGCGTTGCACGAAGCAAGACCGTATCGTGATTGCCGGCTCGAAGGCCATCGAGCTGATGCTGGAATTGCAGCGGCGCGGTTTCCTTGAGGTGGCCGCGACGGCCAATTGCGGACGTGCCGCCGGACAATACGATGTCGCGATGGTGGATTGGCGGCGACGGACCACCAATTCGCTGGAGCCGACCATCGAATGGCTTCTTCACTATCTGCGTCCGGGCGGCATGCTGATCGTGTGGGTCGATCCCCAGAAACAGACCGCGAATCTGAAGCTGCGTTCCGCGCTGGAGCGCCTCGGATGCGTCATCGAATCCGGGACGGTTCATGATTGCGGCTGTGGATTGGCCGCGCGCCTGCTTGAAACCAACCCGCTGAAGAAAGCCGCGTAAAGTCAGGGCCGCGCGAAAGAAGGAATCGTTGAGATGGCGAAACCGAATGTGCGTCGCGCGGTGATCCGCGAATGGATGTCGCGTGCCAGTGATACCAGACAATCCGCCGGACAGGCGGCCGTGTTTGCCAGGAGCGCGGCGAAGCAGCACGCCTTGCCGCGCAGGCGCCGTTCGGACTTCGAGATCATCATGGCATGGCTGCGGCCTCGGGCGTCCGTGAACACAGGGTTGTGTGGCGCGTCGCGGAGAAGGCGTCAGCGATCGGGGAAACTTGCCGCGCGCGCCGACTATGCGGCTTTTATAACAACTTACGTGTGCCCACATCGATTTCTTATGCCGCAATCTACATCCTTGTCATCGGCTGTCCTGATCGCCACTAACGGGCGGAGGTTGAACATGCACAACGAAATCAAGCTTCAAAACTCGACGCGCGCGTCGATCCGGAAGACGATGCGCGGCGCAATGGAAAGACTGCTGATGTTTCTTTGGAGCGGATCGCCGACGCAGTACTGGCCGGCGGCGCACTACATGCGCGGCCGCGGTCCGAAATGGCGGGAAAAGCATGGCGGCCTGCAAGAAGATTCCAATCTCGTGAAGATACTCAACTCGACGAGCGAGAAGTGGAATGTCTGAGCGCGCGAGACGGGCCAATCATCCGGCGAGGTAAGGCTGCCCAATCGACTTTAATTATGCGTGTGCGCAGCCCGACATCGATCGTTCGGCTGCGTGGCGTGCGCGCACGCGCCCAGCCGCAATACAAGTTCAGCGCACTCGATCTTCTTTCGGATTTCAGCTCCTGACGGTCTAACTAGCTCGCCGCGGCAAGTGCCGCAGGGCAGGCCGCGCGAGCTTTGTTGGCCGACCTCGATCTCGGGGAGGCGGCCAAGACTGTCTCCCCAACGCATTGCGCCAACCGGTTCGTGTTGGTCGCCACCCGGCGCCACTCGGATGCGATGCGGCACGACAATTGCTTCGATACCGGGTGCGGCAGTAGCTGGATATCGCTCCTCAGCTGAAAATTTATCTAACAATATCCCACAAAATCAGTATCTTACATATTTTTGTATGCAACATACAAAAAATGATTGCCGAGGCTCGCCAGTTGAACCAGACTTAATTTCGGTCACGGCAGGCGATTGATCCATCAATGGCGATGGTGACGCGACGGCGCGAAAGGATCTGCCGGCAATCGGAGAGAGCAATGAGCGATCAGGTCTCAGCCATCGCAGCGACAGGCGCCATCAAGCCAACCGGCGTGCGCTGGAATATCTTTCTGCTGATGCTGTTCCTGATCTCGATCAATTATATCGATCGGGCGTCGCTCTCGGTGGCAATGCCGCTGATCTCCAAGGAATTCGACGTCGATCCTGCGATGCAGGGCCTGATTCTCAGCTCGTTCTTCTGGACCTACGCCGTGATGCAGGTTCCGGGCGGCATGCTTGCCGATCGTTTCAAGCCCAGGATCGTGATCGCGCTGGCGACGATTTTCTGGGGGGCGTTCCAGGCGATTGCGGCGGTGTCGACAAGCTGGTGGCTGTTGCTGCTGACGCGACTTGGGTTGGGTGCATCGGAAGCGCCGATCTATCCAGCCGGCGGCAAGCTCAACGCGATCTGGATGACGCAGAACGAGCGGGGCCGCGGTGCGACGCTGCTTGATGGCGGAGCGCCGCTCGGCGCCGCGCTGGGATCGATCGTGATCGCCTGGCTGATCGCCGCCTTCAACTCCTGGCGCATGGCCTTCGTCATCGCCGGCATCGGAACCATGATATGCGGCCTGTGGGCCTGGTATTACATCCGCAACGCGCCGCGAGAGCATCCGTCGGTCAATGAAGCGGAGGCGCGCTATATCGAACAGGCGCACGCGCTGGAAGATGCGGCGACGCCTGCCTCCCGCGGCGGAAACTGGATGGCCTATTTTCGATACCGTTCGGTCTGGTGCATGTGCCTTGGCTGGATGTTCTTCAACACCACCTTTTACGGTCTGTTGACGTGGATGCCGACCTACCTGTTCAAGGTGCACAACTTCGACATCAAGACGCTCGGCGGCGCTTCCTTTATCATCTTCTTCTCTGGTTTTGTCGGGGAGTTGGTCGGCGGATGGATCGGCGATTTCTGGCGCAGCCGTGGTGGCTCGCCAAACCTGGTGTTCCGGACCTTGTTTGGTATTGCCGCCATCATGGCGACGGTGTCGATTTTCTCGGTGGCCTATGTGACGAATCCGGTCGCCGTCGTGGTGTTGCTTTCCGCTACATTGTTCTTTCTGCGGTGGTGCGGAATGTATTGGGCAATTCCTTCGGCACTGGCAGGTCGCGATAAATCCGGTTTTCTCGGCGGCTGCATGAATCTCGGCGGCAACATTGCCGGCGTGCTGACGCCGCTGATCGTCGGCTTCATCGTGCAAGCCACAGGGTCCTACTTCCTGGCGCTGATGTTCTTCGCCGCCGCCGGCGTTGCGTTGCTGATCTGCTCGACCTTGATCGATTACAGCCGCAAACTGCCGATCTGATATCGTATGTGGGGGCGGCGACGGCCGCCCCCACATGATCCCAGTCCGCTTATAAAGCTTGCAATGATAAGGCTTGCAATATGACACGCCCGGTCCGGCTCGGCATGCTGACCCCTTCGTCCAACACCGCGTTGGAACCGATCACGAGCGCGATGCTGGCCGGCGTTGCCGATGTCTCGGCGCATTTCTCGCGCTTCAAGGTCACTGAAATCGCATTGTCTGAATCCGCGCTGCATCAATTCGACGATAGCGAGATCCTGCGCGCGGCCGAGCTTCTGGCGCATGCCAAGGTCGATGTCATTGCCTGGAATGGAACATCGGCGAGCTGGCTCGGCTTCGAGCGCGACGAGCGCCTGTGCGAACGGATCGCCGCGTCGACCGGCATCCGCGCGCGCACCACGGTGCTCGCTTATCGCGACCTGTTCCGACGGCTCGAAATTGCGCGCATCGGACTGGTGACGCCCTATCGCAAGGATGTCCAGGACAAGATCATTGCCAATTGGGGGGCGGAAGGATTGCAGTGCGTTTCGGAGCGGCACCTGTCACTGCAGGATAATTTTTCGTTCGCCGAAGTGCCGGAAGCCGAGGTCGCGCGCCTGATCGAAGAAGTCGTGCGCGAGGGCTGCGACGCCGTCGCCGTGGTTTGCACCAATATGCGCGGTGCCGGCCCCGCCGAGGTCCTTGAAGCGAGGCTGGGCGTGCCGGTCTTCGATTCGATTGCGGTAACGCTGTGGGCATGCCTGGTCGCGACCGGAATAGATCCGGCGCGTATCGAGGGCTGGGGAAGCTTGTTTACGAATCCGGACCTAGCACGATCCACGAGTCCAGTTGAGGACGTTCGCGGTGACGTTCAAAGGCCCCAATATTCATGAACCGTACGACATATCGATCGTGACCGAGACGAAAACCAGAACCGAGCCCAAGCGGCGGCGGCATGTGACTGCGCTGCAACGCCGGCGGCTGCGTGTGCCGCGAACCGGCCTCTATGAGCAGGCCGCGGCGCGGCTTCGTCTATTGATCGTCCGCGGCGATCTTGCGCCGGGACAGCAATTGCTCGAAACCGATCTGTCCGACGCACTCGGGGTTTCACGGACTCCGTTGCGCGAAGCCCTCAAGCAATTGGCATCCGAAGGTCTGGTCGAGCTTCGGCTCAACCGGAGCACCATCGTCGCGCCGCTTCGCCGTGACGAACTTACCGAACTGTTCGAAGCGGTGAGCGGGATCGAACGCTGCGCCGCCGAGCTCGCCGCGACACGGATGGTGGCGCGCGATGTTGAGCGGCTCGAGGCGCTGCAGGACCGTATCCAATGGCACCACGATCGCGGCGAACTGCGCGACTATTTCGAGGTCAATCAGCAAATCCACGGCGCCATTGTCGGCTTTGCCCGCAATGCCGTGTTGAAGGCCACGCACGACATATTGTTGCCGCGGGTGGAGCGCGCGCGCTTCTTCGCCTTGTCGGCCGACGGACGATGGGATGAATCGGTGCGCGAACATCAGGAGATCTTGTCGGCGCTCAAGGACGGCGACGCCGACCGAGCTGGACGCCTGCTCGGGCACCATGTCCGCCGAACCGGTGATATCGTCGCCGATACGCTGGATGTTCAGGCGGAGGATGCTGGCGCCGCGAAAGCGCGGCGCAACGTCCGAGCCATCATCACGAGAAAGGCCGGGCTGTGAAAATCCTGTTGCTCAATCCCAACACCACGACTGCTGTGACCGACCTGCTCTATGCCGCCGGCGCAAAGGCCGCCTCGCCGGGGACTGAGCTGGTGGTGGCGACGGCCGAGCGCGGCGTGCCCTATATTGCCACCCGAGCCGAAGCGCAGATCGGGGGCGCCATTGCGCTCGAAATGCTGGCCGCGGCTGGTTCCAGCGTCGATGCCGCTATCATCGCCGCGTTCGGCGATCCCGGCCTGTTCGGGGCGCGCGAACTATTCGATATTCCGGTCATAGGCCTTGCCGAAGCCGCGATGCTGACCGCCTGCATGCTGGGCCGTCGATTTTCAATCGTGACATTCGCCCGCGCGCTCGCGCCCTGGTATCAGGAATGCGTCACCATGCACGGTCTCGACGCCCGCTGCGCCGGCATACGCACGCTCGACGGCACGTTCCAATCCATTTCTAATGTCCAGGCCGAGAAGGAAGACCTGCTGGTGACGCTGGCGAACCGCGCCGTCGAGCAGGACGCCGCCGATGTCATTATCTTGTCCGGCGCGCCGCTGGCTGGCCTCGCCGACAAGGTCAGCCATCGCATTCCGGTGCCGGTGATCGATCCGACCGCCGCCGCTGTGCGGCAAGCGGAGACGCTCGTTGCCCTCAAGCCGCGCAAGGCCGTCGCCGGAACGTTTCGCCGTCCGGATCCCAAGCCGACCGTTGGCCTGGCGGAGCCGCTGGCCGCGGTGATCGAGCATCGGCGGCGCTCAGATGTGAAGGGAGAAACCCACTAATGCCGTTCGATACCATCATTCGCAGCGGCACGATCGCAACCGCCGCCGACACATTTTCTTGCGATATTGGGATCCGCGATGGGAAAATCGTGGCCCTGGGACATGATCTTGGCGCGGCGGAAACCATCATCGACGCGACCGACCGGCTGGTGCTGCCAGGCGGCATCGACAGCCACGTTCACTTCGCCCAGCCCTCGGGCGACGGCATCGTCATGGCCGACGGTTTCGCCACCGGCACGCGGTCGGCGGCCTTTGGCGGCAACACCACGGTGCTGCCGTTCTGCCTGCAGGAGAAAGGCCAAACGTTGCGCGAGGCGCTGCGGCGCTACCACGCGCTGGCGGATGGCGAATGTCATGTCGACGTGGCCTTCCATCTCATCGTGACCGATCCGACCGAGCAGGTGCTCGGGCAGGAACTGCCAGCGCTGGTGGAGGATGGCTACACGTCGCTCAAGGTCTTCATGACCTATGAAGGGTTGGCGCTGTCGGACCGCGAGCTGCTCGAAACCATGGCGGTGGCGCGCGAAACCGGCGCGGTGCTGATGGTGCATGCGGAAAACTTCGATGCCATCCGCTTTCTGACCGATCGTCTCGAACAAGCCGGCAATACCGCGCCGCGTTTCCATGCGACCTCGCGGCCGATTCCGGTCGAGCGCGAGGCAACGCACCGCGCGATCTCGTTTTCCGAACTCATCGACGTGCCGATCATGATCGTGCACGTATCGAACCGCGGCGCGATGGAGGAAATCCGCCGCGCCCAGCAACGCGGCCTCAAGGTGATGGGGGAGACCTGCCCGCAATACCTTGTGCTCACGGAGAAAGACCTCGACCGGCTGAATATGGAAGGCAGCAAATATGTCTGCTCGCCGCCGCCACGCGATGTCGAGAGCCAGCAGGCGTGCTGGGAGGGCTTGCAGCAGAAGGTGTTCTCGGTGTTCTCTTCCGACCATTGTCCGTTCCGCTACGACGATCCGCAGGGCAAGCTCGCGCCCAAGGGGCGCACCAGCTTCCGCTGGGTGCCGAACGGGATTCCGGGCGTGGCGACACGTCTTCCGATCCTGTTTTCGGAAGGAGTGGTGAAAGGCCGCATCGACCTCAACAGTTTCGTCGCGCTGACCGCGACCAATCACGCCAAGATCTACGGTCTCTATCCGCGCAAGGGAACGATCGCGGTGGGATCGGACGCCGACATCGTAGTGTGGGACCCGAAGCGAAAGGTCACGATCAGCCACGACCTCATTCATGACGGTGCGGACTACACCCCGTATGAGGGGCTGGATGTCACGGGCTGGCCGGTCCTGACCATGGTCCGCGGACGCGTGGTGGTTGATGACGGGGTTCTCGTCGGCGCGAAAGGCTACGGCGCCTATCTGTCGCGGACCAAGCCGCCAGCGCCCGCCGACCCTTCACAACGATAGACGGGAGGAGATCAATATGCCTTATGCGACGACGGATGACGGGGTGCGCCTGTATTTCGAGGAAACGGGATCGGGCCATCCCGTGATCCTGGTTCATGAATTCGCGGGCGATTTGCGCAGCTATGAGCCGCAGACGCGCCATTTCGGAAAACGGTATCGCGCCATCGCCTTCAATGCGCGCGGCTTCCCACCGTCCGACGTGCCGGAGCATGTTTCCTCTTATTCGCAGGCCCGTGCCGCCGATGACATCCTCGCCGTGCTCGATCATATCGGCGCGCGACAGGCGCACATCATTGGACTGTCGATGGGCGGCTTCGCGACGCTGCATTTCGGGCTGCGTCATCCGCAGCGGGCGCTGTCGCTATGCATCGGCGGCTGCGGTTACGGCGCCGAACTCGACAAGCGCGAAACCTTCCGGGCGGAAGCCGACGTGATCGCCGGCATGATACGGTCTGAGGGGATGCCGGCCTTTGCCGAACGCTATGCCTACGGGCCGACCCGCGTCCAATATGAAAACAAGGATCCGCGCGGCCACGCCGAATTCAAGGCGATGCTGGCCGAGCATTCGGCGGTCGGATCGGCCAACACCCAGCAGGGCGTCCAGAAGGAGCGGCCGTCGCTTTATACGCTGGTGGATGACATGAAGCGCGTCACTGTGCCTACTCTCATCATTACCGGTGACGAGGACTGGCCATGTCTTTTGCCGGGCATCCTGATGAAGCAAAGCATTCCTTCGGCGGCGCTGGTGGTGATGCCGAACGCGGGCCATGCCATCAACATCGAAGAGCCGGATGAGTATAACCGGATCGTCGGCGATTTTCTGTCCCAGGTCGAAAGCGGGCGCTGGCCAAGCCGCGATCCCCGCGCCGTCAGCGCCTCCATCACCGGAATGAAGGATTAACAGCGCCTGTGCCTGGTTAATTTCTGCCGTCGGAGCGGGCGCTTCGACGGCGGCCGCCCCAAAACCCTTGCCAATTTGTAATCCGCTCCTGCCGAACGCCACGCGTGGCGGCCTCGACCAACCTTCATTGCAAGAAGGAGGTCGCCATGAAATACGTTGCCATCAAACATATCGCCCTGTTCGCCGCGCTCGTCGTCGTCACTTCGGCGGCCAACGCGGCGACGTATGACTACACCGCCCACTACGACTATGTCCGTAAACCTTCGCTCAGCAACGCGCAGATCGATGCGCAGCTTCAGGTGGACACCGCGACCTGCGACAGCGCGATCGGCGTGCAGAGCGCAAAGCCGTCCGCGAGCTATCGCAGCTGCATGCTGCAATACGGCTGGAAGTACAGTTTCCTGACGCGATCAAAAGTGCCAGTCGATCCGTATTTCAGCTCGGACGCCAAGGTTCAGCCCGGCCATTTCATCGACCATGACAACGGCATGGATTGCCAGAACATGGGCGGCGCGGAAGTCTGCGATCCGCCGAAAGGGACCGTGCATTACTTCGATCCGGATCAGAACCTGCCCTGCACGCGCACCGGCGCGATGGCGATCTGCTCCAACATGTGAACTCGCGGCGCCAACGGGTGGACCGGCTAGCTTCTGCGCCGGTCCACCCGCGTCACCACTATCGCGCGCCGTCCGTTGCCGGCCTTATTGTCGGGCCTTGGGTCACATTGCCGAGTAGGCGTCGGTATCGGCCGGGATGTGAAGAGCGTCGTCGGGCATAGCAAGCTGCGTAAACCGCGCGCATGACTTGTCCGATATCCGCCGCCCGCCCTGCATCACCACGAGACCAGAGGTCCCTGCGGCGCCGACACGGGCATTGCCTTCGCCCTCATAGACGATGTAGCTGAATTCGCCGTTTTTGAACCTCAACTGGTACTCCATTCCGGCGTACCGCTGCGTCATCTGGAAGATGTTACCAGCGCTTGGGACGCCCACGATCGTCATTTCGTCGTGGCCTGCCGTTCCATAATGATAAATAAGTTGACCGCCATCGCTCGTCACGGAAACCATTTTCTTGTCGATCGAGCATGCGAATACCTTGGCGGGCGTTCCCTCGGAGCGTGCCGGCGAAATAGCGCCGAGCGGGATCACCGCAGCCAATCCCAAAATCATAACTGCCTTCATTGGTCCCCCTTAGCCGTGACCCGATCGATTGCCCGGGTTAAGGCGATGGCTCCCTTTACCGGGGATCGGCACCCAAGGCTACGCCTGAACTACGTCGTTCGTTCATTGCGGATTACCCCTCCGTGCGCCACGCGCTTCATTTCGCCGTCGCGTCACGCCGTTATCAGTGGGAAAACTCCGCATCTGAAAAGCGGAAGGAAAGAACGGCCCGTTGCGAGCTTGGAGCGACGCTGTCGGCTGTCGCCGCACAAGGCTCGGCATGCGTGATACGAGCCATCATCCTTGGCGCCAACCCGAGAGCCACAACGGGTCAAGTCTCTTGACCGGTCCTTGTGATGGTCCGCTTCCCGATGATGATCATCCTGCTCCCGCACGCCTTTCGTCCTCACCGGCAAGGAACGCGCGAACAGATAAACGTCAGGCAATTTGTCGCATACGAACACCTGCCCGACAGAACGATGGAACCGTGCGAGCTAAGAATTTCAGGCCGCGACCTTGCCGCATTCTGCCGCCGGTAGGGCAGCGCTGCTGACAGAAATCGTGTCGAACGCGTTGCGACAACGAGGCAAGATTGCGGTTTTATTATTCGCATAGTAGGGTTTAACGGCACTATTGCCGCGAGAGTCCGTGAAACACGTCTCTTTTGTCGCGGCTGCAGCGATCTGAGCGGTTCTATTGCAATCGCCAAGCTGCAAAAATTGATTCGGGAATAAAAAATTACAGACTGTGAAGCGCAGCACATTCAACGGACGGTCGAAAGATTATCTTTTGCCGTCGATAGCGCTGAGGCCGAGTTCAGAAGCGAGTTGCGGTCGACACAATTGAACTGAAAGATCGCTGCTCGAACATACGTAATATAATATTGGCTTCACGTTTGAGAGCGATAAGAAGAGCGGTCTATTTGCTTTCAGCTTTTTGATTGAATTGATCCACGGCGTTCTCGGGAGGAGAGACAAAGGTTAGCCGGCCATAGATATTAAATTTATCGCGTCGATCAGCAAATTTGGGGTGGCGTCATGCAGAAGCCCGATCCGTATCTCGTACGCGCGACAACGCATTCGCTTGAAAATGAACTTAGCCAGTCCCAGCCCACCTTTGGTTTGAGGGAACCATCCAACGCACCGCTGTACCAGCAAGGTCCTGTCGCCAAGCCGTCGGATCGACGCCTCATGCTGATCAGCCGCCCAGGTCTGGTCAGTGACTGCCTGAACAATGCACTCAACGAATGCGGATATGACACCGTTTTCCACGCGATGAGTGATCCGCTGCGAGCTCCGGTTGAAGGCGCCAATCTGGTCGTCATTTCCATGAATTCCAGCGAACCCGACGGACTCACGGCGCTTCGGAAACGTGCTCATGAATTACGGGACTGCATGCCCGGTGTTCCAGCGATGGCGTTGATCGAGCACTCCGGCCATGAATTGCCACGCGAACTGGCGGACGTTGGTCTCGTCGCGATCGTTCAGGGATACCTTTCCGTGAAACTGGCGCTCGCGGCTATCAATCTCGTCTTGGTGGGCGGGTCGCTCATGACGACAAAGATCTTTCTCCAAACCGATCAGGTGACGCCCCCGCGGCATAATGCCCCCATCGAGACGACCGATGTTTCTGACGATCTGGATTTTTCTGCGATCGGGAATTTCACGAAGCGCGAAATTGCACTTTTGACGCATCTGCGCCAGGGCATGCAGAACAAGGCCATCGCATACGAACTCGGCATTGCCGAAAGCACCGTCAAGGTCCATCTCCGTAATATCATGTCCAAATTGCATGCCAGCAACAGGACCCAGGTCGCCTATATGCTGGCAAACGGGTCGCTCGCGAATCCGCAGAAAGCAACGGTTCACAAGCTTGAACCGATCACGATTTCAGGGAATGTCTCCGAATTGTTTTCGGCCGCCGTTGACGCGAAGGTCAAAACGACCTCTTCGAGACACCTGGAGTCGTAAGGTTCGCCTCCGACAATTGCGCCCATGGCGTGATGTTCCTGATGGGCGATATCGCCTCTCTCTCTCTCTCTCTCTCCTCGGCTTAGAATCGACAAGCGATAGTGCCGCGAGGCTTCGACCCATCGATGGCTCGCGCCTGCAAGTTCTGCGGACGATCGTCTTCAGCATCCTTCATCGCAATCGATCGCTCCATCTTCACCTCGGGTATCTTCGTTGCGTCGTCGGTCGCGTGCGCAGACAGAAAGTGTTGTGCCGCGCAACACGATTTTTGTCGTAAGAAATCTTGCGACAAAAGTACTCGCCGGACTACATGCCGTACCTCTTTCGGCTTAGGCGCTTGGTGTTTTCTACGTTGCTCGATCAATAGTTGTATGTCCGCATGGTCAGCTTGCGGGTTGCCGCGTTCGCCGGGAATATCAGCGCATCACGTCAATGTCGGCGTGGTGACAAACCGCCCCCCAGGGCAATCGTCGCACGAAGGAGACGCGCAATGTTTAAGACCAGGACAATCGTTTTCGCAGCTCTGATGACCGCTCTCATCAGCAGCCAGGCTTCCGCGTTTGCGGTTGGAAACGGCAACGGCAACGGCAACGGCAATATCGGTTCCGGTAATGGCAACGCCAACGGCAACGGCAACTTCGGGTCGTTCAACGGCAACGGCAACGGCAACTTCAACTTCGGCAGCGGCAATGGCAACGTGAACGGAAACGGCAACTTCGGTAGTGCCAACGGCAACCTGAACGGCAACGCGAACTTCGGTTTCCAGAACGGTAACGGCAACGGCAACCTGAACGCCGGCTCCTTGAACGGCAACGCCAACGGCAACTTCAACTTCGGTGCCTTCAACGGCAACGCCAACGGCAACGGCAACTTCGGGTCGCTCAACGGCAACGGCAGCGGAAACTTCAACCACTAATCTTGTCACATGCGGCGGTCGATTGAATGCGAACCGTATGTTTTGATGAGTGTCTATTATCGATGTTGCTCTCCTTTGGGCATTCTTGGATCCCCCCGGGAGTGCTCAAAGAGAGTGGCATCGAGGTATCTGGCCGAAAATCGAACACGCGGCACGCAGTACAATCTCAAGAAGAGACTGAGACCAGGCGCGAGTGCGAGTAATTGAATTACAGAATACCGCAATCGGAATATCCTCGTCCTGACAAAAAGCCCCTTAAAGTCAGGTCGCAGGGATCCAGCTTTCAGGAGCCGAAAATGAAACGAACAAGAATGACTTTTGCAGTTCTCACTTGCCTGGAGCTTTGCGTCACCCTTGCGATCCCCAGGAATTCTGAAAGCCTCGTCGGGTCCGATTCGAGAGGCAAACCAGGCGGACTGGAGCGCTGGGCGTTTGCCATTGGGAACGGCAACGGCAATGGCAATGGCAATGTTGGAACCCTTAACGGCAACAACAACGGCAACTTCAACCTCGGAAGCGGCAACGGCAATGGTAACGGCAATGGCACTGGTGTTCCGCAAACCAACGGGAATCTCGGATACATGAACGGCGGCACAGGAAACATTGGCGCCTTCAACGGGCTTGGAAATTCAAGCTCGACGAGCGGCAACAACAATTATGGCGCATTTAACGGCAACGGGAACGGCGGCACGTTCAACGGCAACGGCAACATCGGTTCATACAACGGAAACCTCAACGGCATCGGCAATGTTGGCATCGGGAACGGCAGCTTCAACGGCAACGGCAATATCGGAGCGCTGAACGGAAACCTCAACGGGAGCTTCAATCATTGACCGCGGTTGGCACCATATCGAGCAACGATCACGTCAGCAGGCGTGCGCTCGTCGGTGCCGGCGCGATTGCCATCGCAGTGCTCGTCGTTGCGGCCGGTAGCGGCAATGGCAATGGCAACGGGAATATCGGCAACTTCAACGGCAACGGCAACAGCGGCAATAACAACGGCAACAATAATCGCGGCAATAACAACGGTAACCGAAACACGACAGACAATAACGGCAATCATCACAGCGGCGACAACAAAGGCAATGACAGCCAGAAACGCATGAACGGGACCATCAAGTAGCCAAGCAGCTTTGTGTGCCCGTTGTGTAGACCGAAGCGAGTTGTCAGCGCTGTGCCGGCAAGGACGAAGGCCTGGAGTGCAACATGAAGATCCTGTTGGTGAATTCTCTCATCCTCTCCTCGGTTGTCGCGTGGCCGGCGACATCATGGTGGCACGCCCCGAATACCGGGACGATGCTGGCAAGCCTTCCAGGGATCGCATCTTCCGAGCCTGACTACGTAACTTCTTCGGTAAAGGTCGAAGACGTCGTCAAGACCATCATGGCGACCGGGGCGCTGATCCCCTCGCTTAATGTGGAAGTCGGCTCGGTGCTCTCAGGGCAGATTGCAAAGCTGAAAGTCGATTTCAACGACAAGATCGTCAAGGGTCAGGTTCTCGCGGAACTCGATCCCAGGACCTTTGAACTGGCCGTCGCGTCCAGCCAGGCCGCGCTGGAAGGCGCGAGGGCGGATCTCAGGGCTGCCGAAGTCCGCCTCGAACGGTCGAGGATTCAGGCGAAACAGACGATCCTGGAGCGTTCGATGCTCGCCACACGGGTCGATCGGGCCAAGGTTGCGTTCGACGTCGCTGACCGGGAGTACAAGCGCAAACAGTGGCTGCTGGAACGCAACGCTGCGCCCGCGACCGAGGTGCAGGATTCGCAATCGCGGCTCGATGCCGCCAATGCAGCACTGCGTGAGAGCCAGGTCATCTTCGACAATCAGGCGAACGCAATCGATGCCGCGAATGCCGACATCAAGCGGGCAATGGCCGATATCGGAGGCCTCCGTGCCAGCGTCGACAAGGCAAGTGCACAACTGCAGACCGCGCTGACCGAACTTGACAGAACCAAGATCAAGTCTCCGGTAGACGGCGTCATCGTCGGCCGCAGCATCACCGAAGGGCAGACTCTGGCAACCGGCCTCGAGGCCAAGACCCTGTTCACGATCGCGGGCGATCTCAGCCACATGGAAATCAACGCGCGCGTCGACGAAAGCGACATCGCGAAGATCAAGGTCGGGCAAAACGCGACATTCACCGTCGACTCGTTTCCGGGAAGAACGTTCGAGGCGACCGTGAGGCAGATCCGGATGGCGCCGCAGGTTCTGCAGAACGTCGTTACCTACACGGTCGTATTGACGACCGAGAATCCCGATTATGCGTTGTTGCCGGGGATGACCGTGCTTGCGAAGATCGTGACGGAGCGTACCCCCGCTTCCATGACGGTGCCGCTCGCCGCGCTCAGATTCCGTCCGCAAGCCGAAGCTGCCGCGACATCAGACAAAAATGCTCGTCAGGCATCTCTCTGGGTGCTGAGGTCCGGTCATCAGCCCAGGCGTATCTCGGTCGTCAGAGGCGATGACAATGGCACCAACGTCGCCATCAAATCGGACGAGCTGCAGGCTGCAGACCGGATCGTGATCGGCGAAAACGCGCAAGGCTCGGACAAAGATGTAGTGCGATAGCCGGTGGATTTTGAATATGATCGCCGAGGCGCGTGAGATCAGCAAAGTATATTCGCTGGGGTCGACGACCGTCACCGCGCTCCATCCGACGTCGTTTTCGATCGCCAGCGGAGAATTTCTCGCGATCCTGGGACCTTCCGGGTCCGGAAAATCGACCTTGATGAATATCATCGGGTTGCTGGATCGTCCGTCCGTTGGCCAGTTCTACCTGAACGGGGTGAACTGCGGAGGGCTCAGTGACGACCAGGCTGCGCAAACGCGCAACCGGTTTGTCGGCTTTGTCTTTCAGGCCTACCATCTCCTCCCGCGTCAAACGGTCCTCAAGAACGTTGAGCTGCCGCTGATGTATGCCGGCGTTACTGGCAGCGAACGAAAACGCAGGGCTATCGCCGCGCTCACCGCCGTCAAGCTGTCTCACCGCATCGATCATCTGCCGTCGCAGCTTTCCGGCGGCGAGCAGCAGCGCACCGCCATCGCGCGGGCGATCGTCACCGACCCGCCGCTCATTCTCGCAGACGAGCCAACCGGCGCGCTGGACACCACGACCGGCTGGGAGATCCTGCAGCTCCTGATGGCGCTCAACCAGGCGGGCCGTACCATCGTCATGGTCACCCATGACGTTCAAATCGCGCAGCAGGCGCGCCGGATCATCTCCATTCGCGATGGGAGGATCATATCGGATCAGCCCGTCACGCCACGACAGGCCGAGACTGCCTATCAGGGGACACCGCACCATGAGGCCGCTTGATTATCTATCGGCTGCGGCTGGCGCCATGCGAGCCAACCCTTTCCGCACGTTCCTGACCATGCTCGGCATCATCATCGGCGTCGGCTCGATGATCAGCATGGCCGCCATCGGCGCCGGCGCGCAAGCCCAGGTTCAGGAGCAGATCCGCTCCTTCGGCGCCAACGTCCTGATGGTCAATCCGAACGCTCGCAGCCAGAACGGCGTCCGCTCGGCCGGTAATTTTCGCCGGCCGTTGACCATTGAAGACGCCAAAGCCATGGCCGAACTCGACTCGGTACGGGTGGCCGCGCCGTCCGTGTCGGGCACCGCGCAGGTTGTTCATGGCAGCCTGAATTGGGGAACCACCGTCAACGGCACGACCCGGGATCACTTTGCGATACGCGGTTGGACCTTGGCGTCCGGCCGCCTCTTCACGCCTGATGACGAACGGGATGCCGGCAAGGTGCTGGTGCTCGGCTCGACCGTCGCTCACAAACTGTTCGGCGACGACGAGCCGGTGGGCCAGATTGTCCGCATTCTCAGTACGCCCTTTGAAGTCATTGGCGTCCTGAAGGAGAAGGGAACCGCGGGAGACGGACAGAATCAGGACGACGTCGTGTTCGTTCCGTTGCTGACCGCGATGATGCGGTTGATCGGGAGCGCCAATACGGTCAATCGGGACGCGGTCGCCTATATCCTTGCGAGCGCAAAGTCCGAAAGCTCCATGACCACAGCGATCCAGGAAATCGACGCGCTGATGTATCAACGCCACAATATCACTGACGACGATGACAAGGATTTCATTGTCACGACCGCCGCCTCGATCCTCGCGGCACAGAAAGCATCGACACGAACGGTCGCGTTCCTGCTCGGTGCGATTGCCGCTGTTTCCCTGCTGGTCGGCGGCATCAGTATCATGAACATCATGCTTGTCTCCGTGACCGAGCGAACCCGCGAGATCGGATTGCGGCTGGCCATCGGGGCCCGTCCGCGCGACGTTCGGAAGCAGTTTATTCTGGAAGCGGCGATGATTTGCACGGCAGGCGGCGTGTTCGGCGTCATGCTCGGTGGTTTGCTCGCGATCGCGGTGGCGAACTTCGTCGGGTGGCGGGTTCTTCTGGAACCCCAGACAGCCGCGATTGCGGTGGCGTTTGCCGGCTGCGTCGGCGTTTTCTTCGGCTACTATCCCGCCAAGAAGGCGGCGAGCCTTCAGCCCGTGATCGCCTTGCGCAGCGATTAGATTCTCTCTCCTGTTCATGGCTTGATCGTCAACGCGGCTGCAATTTGCCGCCTGCGAGCCCAGCCGGTATAATTTCCTCGGCAAAAGGGGCGCGTGACAGAGATTTCTGATCTGTCACGGCATAAACATCACATCGTACGTCCCATGAACAACGGGCCAGATTTCCGTATTTGGCCGAAGGAAACGACATGGCTGCTTTTCCGACTTCGACCACTGTTTTCGACTCCATCCTGTTCCGCGACGCCTTCGGCACGCCGCGGATGCGCGAGGTGTTTTCCGACTACGCGCTGATCTCCCGCTACGCCGAGGTCGAGATCGCGCTGGCGAAGGCCCAGGCGCGCTGCAGCGTCATTCCAGCCAACGCGGCGGAAGAAATCGCAAGACATACCAATGTTTCTGCGTTCGATTTCGATCTGCTGCGCCGCGAGACCGATGTCGTGGGCTATCCGATCCTGCCGCTGGTGCATCAGATGGTGAAGCAATGCGGCGAGGCCGGCCGTTACGTCCATTGGGGCGCCACCACGCAGGACATCATGGACAGCGCTGTTATCCTGCAGGTGCGCGATGGCTTGGAGATCATCGAGGAGGATATCGCGGCGCTGCGCGGGATCCTCGCCGATCTGTCCAGACGCTATCGCGACACGCCGATGGCGGGGCGGACCCATCTGCAGCAGGCGCTGCCGGTGACGTTCGGTTACAAGACCGCGATCTGGCTTGCGATGTTCGACCGCCATGCCGAACGCCTTGAACAACTCAAGCCGCGCGTTCTGGTCGGCCAGTTCGCGGGAGCCGCCGGCACGCTGGCCTCGCTCGGCGACAAGGGGTTCGACGTCCAGAAAGCACTTTGCGAGGAACTCGGTCTTGGCGTGCCCGTTTCGACCTGGCATGTCGCGCGCGACGGCCTTGCCGAGGTCGTGAATTTCTTCGGCCTCGTGACGGGATCGCTCGGCAAGATCGCGCTCGACATCATGATCATGGCCTCAACCGAATTCGCCGAGCTTTATGAACCTTTTGTGAAGGGGCGCGGGGCGTCCTCGACCATGCCGCAGAAGCGCAATCCGATTTCGTCCGAGCTGATGCTGGCGGCGTGCAAGGGCGTCCGTCAGCATGCGGGCCTGATGCTGGATGCGATGGTTCAGGATTTCGAACGCGCCACCGGGCCGTGGCATGCCGAGTGGATGGCGATTCCGGAAAGCTTCGTGCTGACCGCCGGCGCGCTGCATCAGGCGAAATTCGCGCTCGGCGGCCTTATCGTCGACGAGAAAAAGATGGCCGGAAATCTCGATATCAGCCGCGGGCTGATCGTCGCCGAAGCCGTCATGATGGGCCTTGCGCCACAAATGGGGCGGCAGGAGGCGCATGACGTCGTCTACGACGCCTGCCGGCTCGCCAACGAAAAACAGCTGACACTCGCGGACGCGCTGGCGGCAAATCCGCAAGTGTCCGGGCGCATCGATCGCGCGACCATCGATCGGCTGACGTCGCCCGGGAACTATCTCGGCCTCGCGCCCGAAATGGTTGATCGGGTGCTGGCGGCCTCAAGGCGTTGAACCGCTCGGCCAGTTCGCCTATCTCTGCACAAGCGCCAACTTCGTAACGAGGCATGTCATGACCGCACACCAGCGCAATTTCCCGACCCCGATCGATCCCGTCAAGCTCGACCGGCTGGCGGAAGTGGCGGTGAAAATCGGACTGCAATTGCAGCCGGGTCAGGATCTGCTGCTGACGGCGCCGACCGTGGCTCTGCCGCTGGTCCGGAAGATCGCCGAGCATGCCTACAAGGCGGGCGCGGGCCTCGTCACCCCGATCTTTTCCGACGAGGCGATCACGCTGTCGCGCTATCGGTTCGGCCAGGACCATAGCTTCGACCGCGCCGCGAGCTGGCTCTATGACGGGATGTCGAAAGCCTTTGCCGCCAATACGGCGCGGCTGGCCATCGTCGGCGACGATCCGATGCTGCTTTCCGGCCAGGATCCCGCCAAGGTCGCGCGCGCCAGCAAGGCCAACTCCATCGCCTATAAGCCGGCGCTCGAGAAAATCGTCACCTTCGATATCAACTGGAACATCATTGCCTATCCGAGCCCGTCATGGGCAAAGCAGGTGTTTCCCGAAGACGAGGAGGACGTCGCGGTCGCAAAGCTTGCCGACGCCATCTTCGCCGCCTCACGCGTGGACAATAATGACGCTGTAGCCGCCTGGGAAAAGCACAACGCCGCGCTGCGCAGCCGGACCGAATGGCTGAACGGCCAGCGATTCAGCGCGTTGCATTATACGGGACCCGGCACCGACCTGACGATCGGGCTCGCCGATGGCCACGAATGGGAAGGCGGCGCATCGACCGCCAAGAACGGCATTACCTGCAACGCCAACATCCCGACCGAAGAAGTCTTCACCACGCCGCACGCCCGGCGGGTCGACGGGCATGTCATCAGCTCCAAACCGCTGTCTTATCAGGGCTCGCTGATCGATAACATCGCGGTGCGATTCGAAGGCGGACGCATCGTCGAAGCCAAGGCCTCGCGCGGCGAGGAAGTGCTGAACAAGGTGCTCGATACCGACGAGGGCGCGCGCCGGCTCGGCGAAGTGGCGCTGGTACCGCATTCCTCGCCGATCTCAAAAAGCGGTTTGTTGTTCTTCAACACGCTGTTCGACGAGAACGCCGCCTGCCACATCGCGCTCGGCCAGTGCTATTCCAAATGCTTCATTGACGGCACCAAGCTGTCGCCCGAGCAGATTGCCGCGCAAGGCGGCAACAAGAGCCTGATCCACATCGACTGGATGATCGGTTCCGACCAGATCGACATCGATGGCGTTCACGCGGATGGTCGGCGCGTGCCGGTTTTCCGCAAGGGCGAGTGGGCCTGACGGGGTTTGCGCGACGGCGTCGCTGCAAGAAATCTGCGCGCGGCCCGAATGAAGCAAATGTGACGTCAATCGTCGGTCCATTTCCTGGAAAGGTCTGTATTGCGGCGCCTGGCGCGGCCGCGCAGTCATGTCACAATCGCGCCGTACGAAAGGCCAAATCGCAAACATAAGGTGTGCCAGTTCGACGCAAGACAGGGGGGATACTGCATGCGCCAGGAACTTCAGCCGTCTGAAGACAATGGGGATATGGTTGGCTACACCTTTCACTTTCAAATAACCAACAGGGGTGGAAGACAGGCTTGCTGCGTCAAGGTGCAGGCGCCCAATATCCACGATGCGACTCAATTTTTCCGGCAGAATTGGCCGATGATTGAATCGATGGCGCGAGATGGGTTGACCAAATCCGACCGCAACGTGATCAAGTTGGCTGTCCCCTGATTTGCCTATTGTGATCGCATCTCACGCAGCCGGGAACCGCTGACGCGCGCGATCCCGTGTCTTGGCGGATAGCCCACCCCCGCCAGCACAACGATTCCCGTATCCGAAAAACAGATCGACGCTCCGCCTGGAGAGCCACGTAGCCGCTGCCCCGGCAAGTGCGCCTCGATGAAGTCAGCGCTTTCGTCATTTCCGGTATGCTGCAAAGCATACCTTTTTGTTCATTGATTTATATCGTGTCACGATATAGTTACGTTTTGGCCGTTAACGTCCGCCTGGGCTGAACGGCGCACATCCCCCCGCCACACACTCCCTCCCGTCGAAAGATCACGATGGTTCGTTCTGCTTCCGCCAATTCCTTGCCGCGGCTCGGCGATTTCACGACCGATCGGCGTGTCCTCATGCTGGTCGCGATGGCCGTGGTCGTGGGCGCCGGCGGCGCCGTGGCAGCCTGGCTGCTGCTGCGCGTGATTGCGCTGACCACCAATCTGGTATGGCTGCACACATTCAGCGTGCAGAGCCTTTCTCTCGCAGCCGTCAAACCGGACGCGTGGATGGTCGCAGCCCCGGCACTCGGCGGCCTTGTCATCGGACTGATGGCCCGTTTCGGCTCGGAGAAGATCAGGGGACACGGCATCCCCGAAGCGATCGAAGCGATCCTGATCGGCGGCAGCCGGATGCAGCCGAAGGTCGCGATCCTCAAACCGCTGTCATCCGCGATCTCGATCGGCAGCGGTGGCCCGTTCGGCGCCGAGGGTCCGATCATCATGACAGGCGGCGCTATCGGCTCGCTGTTCGCGCAGTGCTTCAGCATGAGCGCGGCGGAACGCAAGACGCTGCTGGTCGCCGGCGCGTCCGCCGGCATGACCGCTATCTTTGGCACGCCCGTCGCCGCCGTTCTGCTCGCCGTCGAGCTGCTGCTGTTTGAATGGAAACCACGCAGTCTGATCCCGGTGATCGGCGCCTGCGTTGTCTCTTCCGCCTTGCGGCCGCTGTTGATCGGCAGCGGCGCGTTGTTCCCCTTTGCCGGGCACCTCGATCTGCCCTGGTGGGGACTGTTTGCCTGTATCGGCGTCGGCGTCGTGGCAGGGCTGCAGTCCGGCCTGCTGACCGGTCTGCTCTACAAGATGGAAGATCTGTTCGGCCATATCCCGCTGCACTGGATGTGGTGGCCCGCGATCGGCGGGCTTGCGGTTGGACTGGGCGGTCTCATCGAGCCCCGCGCACTCGGCGTCGGTTACGACATCATCGGCGATCTCCTCAACGATCACATCGTGCTGTCGGCGGTCGTGTTGATCCTTCTGGTCAAGTCGGCGATCTGGATCATCGCGCTGGCCTCCGGAACATCCGGCGGCGTGCTGGCGCCGCTGCTGATCTTCGGCGGCTGCGCCGGCTGGCTCGAAGGCCAGTTGCTTCCGGGCGATCACGGCGTATGGGCGTTGATCGGCATGGCCGCGATGATGGGCGGCACCATGCGCTCGCCGCTGACGGCGATCCTGTTCGCGGCTGAACTGACCGGCGATTTTGCCCTGATCGGCCCGCTGCTGATCGCGACCAGCGCGGCCTATGCCTTGACCGTGCTGCTGTTGAAACGATCGATTCTGACCGAGAAGATCGCCCGGCGCGGCCAGCACGTGGTTCGGGAATACAGTATCGACCCGTTCGAACTCTTGCGTGTCAGCGAAGTAATGGTGCGCAATGTCGATACGCTGCCGGCGGCCATGCCGATCGACGAAGCCGTATCGTTTTTCTCCAGCGAGGCGCGGCGGCACAAATCCTATCCGCTGATCGATGCCGACGCTCAGGTCGCAGGCATGGTCGCGCGCGCCGACGTGTTGCGGTGGCGGGCGGAAAGCCCGCACGAGGGCGAAAGCCTGTTCGACCGCGTTTCGGACCGTTCGCTTACCGTCGGCTATCCCGACGAGCCGGTTTCCCATCTGGCCGATCGCATGGTGCTGGCCGATATCGGCCGCGTGCCGATCGTCGAACGCGACACGCAACGGCTGGTTGGCCTGGTATCCCGCAAGGACCTGCTTCGCATCCGCGCCACGGCCAAATCGACGGAAGCGAACCGCGTCGCATTTTTTGGCCGGCGGACATCGTCGCAGAGCAGGGATGAAGCGTCGGCATCGGGCGGCGAGCTAGCCCTGTGACTGGCTCAGCTGCTCCATGAACAGGCGCAGCCGCGGCGCCCATTTAGGGGCGTCGATACCGGAAGCCGAATGACCATACTCGCTGTCGAGCAGGAAATAGTCGGCCTCGACGCCGGCGTTTTGCAGCGCCTGCATGACGCCGGGCGCGAGCTCCGGAGGAAACAGCCGGTCGGTTCGGGACAGCACGTACAAGACCTTTGCCTTGATATCGCCGAACCGTGGCGTCACGTCGAAGCCGCGCAGCGCCCTGGCAAGAATGATCAGCGAGTTTGCATCGAACCCTCGCGCCCATCGCGCAGCCTCATCGCGGATCGCGGCCTCGATTTGTTCGGCGTCCGGCATCGTGCTTCTCAGGCGAGCTTCGATGCCATAGGTCTTGAGCGTCGCTGAACGGATTTGAATCATGGTCTCGAACACGCCGCCGCGATCATAATAGTCGCCGCCATTCCAGTTCGGATCCTTGGAGAGCGTGGTGAGCAGGCGTTCGATGTTGCCGGCGGATCGCTCACGCGGCACGACGGGAGACGTGACGACAGCGGCAATTCCCTTCATCATGCCGGGGTAGTTGACGGCCCACTGAAAGGCCTGAAACCCGCCATAGGACGGGCCGACGATCGCAACCAGCCGGTCGATACCGAAATGGCCGAGCAGCGCGCGTTGCGTGGCAACGATGTCGCTCACGGTGATATCGGGAAATCGCGGCCCGTAGGGCCTGCCCGTTGCCGGGTCGATGCTCGCGGCGTTGGTCGATCCGTACGAGGATCCCAGCATGTTCGGGCAGATGACGAAGAAACGGTTGGTATCGACCGGTTTGCCCGGACCGACGAGATCCTTCCAGCTTCCTTCGCCGGTCGATCCATCGGGGTCGATCATCTGTGGACCGCTGGTGTTGCCGTGCGTGATCAGCACGGCGTTGTCGCGGTTCGTCGCGAGCGCGCCCAACGTTCGATAGGCGATGGTCACGGCCGGCATCACCACGCCGCTCTCCAGACGAAAATCCTTGATGCAAAAAGCCTTCACGCCGGCCAGAACTGCATCGCCTTGTCGAGTTGCGGTCATGCTATTTCCTGAAATGACGCAGCCATTGTTGCAAGTGGCGAATGCGTTGAATTCATCCTTGATAGATCGGCGGATTGAGGGTGTCGACGCCTGATCGCTGGCATTGAATCGATGGCCGTAAGGAAAGCTTAAAAGGTTGGCCTTAATTATGCCCGCGATTTCGCTTGCCTATATCCCTTTGAATAAAAAGCGATTTTGAATCCATTCGCCTGAGGTTCCTGATGTCGCGCGCATTGATTGAAACGACCAACCTTGCCGTCAACCTCACACCACGGCCGATCGAACCGTCCTGGATCATCGAGGGCAATCCGGTCGCGCAATGGTGCGTCCTGTCGCAAAGCGCGGACGGGCTGGCGTCAACGATGGTCTGGGAATGCAGCGAGGGCCGCTTCAACTGGTACTATGATTTCGACGAGACAGTATTGATCCTGGAAGGCTCGATCGTCCTTGAAAACGATACCATGCCGCCGACCCGCTATGTTGCGGGCGATGTCATCTTCTTCAAGGATGGCGCGCACGCCAGATGGCATGTCGAGGGCCGCGTCCGAAAGCTAGCGTTCTGCCGCAAGACCCAGCCGGTCTGGCTCGGCTTTGCGCTGCGGGTGTTCCTGAAGCTCAGGAAGATCCTGTTGCCGGCCGACGAACGCCAGGCCGCGAGCCTGATGGGTTCGTCCTGAAGATATTCGGCGCGGTGGGCGGCGCCTGGCGCCGACCCCTTGGTTATCGCGCCATGCGACGCTGTCGGCCGAAGCAGCCCAAAGATAGCGTCAGCAATCAGCCGAGTTTCAGCCGGTAGAAATCCGTCGCCGTCTTCGAGAACAGCGCCGTCTTTTCGGCTTCGGAGTATTGCGCGGCGATGCGCTTGAATGCGTTGAAGATCACCTGATAGCTGCACTGGCCCTTGTCCGGCGGAAAGTTGCTTTCGAACATGCCGCGTCCGGGACCGAAGGCCTCGATGCAGGTCTCGATATAGGGGCGCCACGCGACTGCAGCTTGTTCCGACGAGGGAGGCATTGGACGCTCGTGAAAATCATAGCCCAATAGCCGCATCGCCAGCCCGCCGAGCTTGACGACGACGTTCGGGCATTTTGCAATTTCCTGGATCGATGCTCTCCACACCGGGAAAATCTCGTCGCGCCGGTTGGCATAACTGCCGACGCCGATCGGGCCGCCGCAGTGATCGAGCACGATTTTGGTATCCGGGAAGGCGCGGGCGAGATCGGTGAGCTCGCCGATCTGCGGATGAAACAGCCAGGCGTCGAAGCTCAGGCCGAGCGGCGCAAGACAGGCAAATCCCTTGCGAAAGGTGGAATCGAGCAGCAGGCCTTTTGGCCGCGTCGCGTACATGCCGGCGACGTCGGGATCGGCATCCCAGGGCGAGGAATGCCGGATGCCGCGGAAACGGCCATTGCCGGCGGCGATCTCGGCTTCAAGAACCGGGCGCGCGGCCTCGCCCAGCAGGAGATTGACATGGCTGACGATGCCGGCGCAGACCGCAGCCTTGCCATAGCCGCCGCTCGCGCTCATCGCGGCGACGCCATTGGCGAACTCCACTTCGCCGACGGGACGGAAAGCTTCCGGTCCGCCGGCGCGATACATCGAACGGCAATCGACGTAAACGGTGGCGATAATATTGTGACCCGAGGCGATGTCGTCGGTGATCTCCTCGATCAGGTAGCGTTGGCCGCCGCGATCCCACAAATGATGATGGGGATCGACGATCGGACGCTGGGGATCGATAATTTCTTCCGTGTGCAGCGCGAGCCAGTCTTCGCGCGGATCCGCGTAGAGGCCGCTCTTTGATGAGGCGGCATTGCCGGAAACCATGGATCGTCACTCCCTGTTTTTTGTTTTGTCGGGGCTGTTCGGCTCGCGTGGAGGATCAAACGCCGTCTAGAATAATGACCGTTGGCGTGTCCGGCAGCAAGTCCCGCGAAATCCGTAAAGTCCGCTCGGTGCGGACATCGATCGCGAATTGCTGGCCGATCCGGCGCATGAATTCATCGAGCGGCGTCGCGAAGCGGTGCATCGGCAGCACGATGGAGGCGCGCAGGCGCCGCGTGATATCGGCAATTCCGTCCAGCGACATGGTATAGGTGCCGTCGATTGGCACCATCAGGATGTCGAGCCGGCCGATCGCCGCAAAATGGCTGTCATCGAGCGCGTGATGCAAATGTCCGAGATGACCGATGCAGAGGCCGGCGACTTCGAAGATGAAGATCGAATTGCCGTCCTTGATCATCTCGGCGTTGGAATCGTCGCCGAAATAGCGGCGGATGTCCGTCGTCACGTTGCGGATGTACACGTCACCGATCCGTTCGGCGATGCGTGCAGGCTGCCCGTCGTCGCGCCAGCCATGCAGCACATGGGGAATGCGGGGATCGGGAAACAGCGTGTAATGCGTGCTGTGGGCGCGGTTCATGGTGACGACGTCGGGCAGGCGGCCGATCTGGTACGCGCCGCTGTAATCGGTCGCGATCCGCACGCCCCCGGGCGTGTCGATAAAATAGGTCGAATGGCCCGCGTAGGTAATCGCCACTTCGTCTGTCCCGGCCGCAGCGTGGCGAAGGCTGACCGGCGTAGCGCGCGGACCGGCATCTGATATCGCCAGGCATTCGCTGCGCGGAGCTTCCTGGGCGATAGCCGGCGCGATCAGGGAACCCAGCAAGGCGAGGATGGCGGAAAACGATCGCAGCATAAATGAAAGGGCCCGTCCCCGATAACGCTGGAGATGGTATTGTATCGCCGAATGCCGCAGCGAACTATCGTGTCTCGATCAATAGACCGTCAGTATCGCTTTATTCTCGGCTCGGCCGGTCAGGAGTTGCAGTGATGGAATTGACGCCAACGGTTACCCGCGCTTCCTCGATACATCGGCTGGAACCATTGCGTCATGTCGATGCCGGCGTTCTCAACATCGCCTATTACGAAGCCGGACCCGCGGATGGACCGGTCGTGATGCTGATGCATGGCTTCCCGTATGATATCCATTCCTTTGTGGACGTCGCGCCTCAGCTCGCCGTACAGGGCTGCCGCGTCGTCGTCCCCTATCTGCGCGGCTACGGGCCGACGAAATTCCGCGATGCGGCCACGCCACGCTCGGGAGAGCAGGCCGCGGTCGGGGCCGACATGATGGCGCTGATGGATGCGCTTCGCATCGAACGCGCGGTGTTCGCGGGCTATGATTGGGGCGGCCGCGCGGCCTGCATCGGCGCGGCGCTGTGGCCGGAGCGCTGCGTCGGGCTGGTATCGGTGAATAGCTATCTGATCCAGGACATCGCCAAGGCCATGGTGCCGGCGCGGCCGGAGCGCGAGGTGCCGCTCTGGTACCAATATTATTTCCAGCTCGAACGGGGTCGGGCAGGGCTGGCCGCTAACCGGCGGGGCATCGCCAGGATCTTGTGGCAGCAATGGTCGCCAAACTGGCAGTTCGACGAGGCCTGTTTCGAGCGGACGGCGGTGGCCCACGACAACCCCGACTATGTCGACGTCGTGATCCACAGCTACCGCCATCGCTACGGCCTTGCCGAGGGTGATCCGCAATATGCCGAGCTGCAGCGCAAATTGGCGGCGCTGCCCCCGATCACCGTGCCCACCATCACGCTGGATGGCGCCGGCGATGGCGTGGCCGTCGTGACCGACGGCAGCGCGAGTGCGCCGAAATTCACGGGGCACCGTGTTCATCGCGTTATCCCGCGTGCGGGACATAATTTGCCGCAGGAAGAACCTGAGGCGTTTGCCGCGGCGGTGATGGAGTTGGTGAAGGGATAGGACGGGGCGCCTGCCGATCACGCGCGCCGCGGGCTGATCTTCCAGGTCGCGGCCATGATGCCCGCAGTCATCGCTCCCGTGATCAGGGCGGCGATCGGGATGGCAAGCGCCAGCGCCGCGGTCGCGGCCCATCCGATCGATGCAAAGGCTTCGGCGAAAGTCGCAAGCCGCGACGAGGTCTGGCGGCGGCGAAACTGGCTGCGCTTGGCCTGCACGCGGAACCAAAGCTGAATGGCGGTGGCCGACACCGTCGCGATCGCGACGCCTGTAGCGGTGACCGCGGCCTGTAGCGGCGAGGCGAATACCAGCGCCGCAACCAGTGGCGCAAATATCGCGCCGATCGCGATCAGCACCACCTCGATCTTGGCGCGGGTCACGCGTGAGGACGGCAACGGCGCGGTCGCGACCAGATCGGCGGCGTCCTCGCCCGATATCGTCAGCCATGCGAGACCGCCCGCGAGCTGGCCCGCCGCCATGACGATGACAGGCGTGATCAGCACAATGGCTGTCGAACTGTCGGAGAAACTTCGCCACAGCATCAGCGCCGGCGGCACCAGGTACAATAGCTGCATCAGGGTCTGCGACACCAGCCACGGATCGCGCCGCAGCAGCATGAATTCCTTCCGGCGCAGCGCCTGTTGCCGGGAGCCGGTGCGAAAGCCTGACGTGCGCGAGCTGCGGTTGGTCGGCATCGCGTGCGCGGACACGCGGACCGCCGTGTCGGCAAACTGGTTTGAGAACAGCGCCATCACGACGCCGAGCAGCGTAAGGCCGCCAGCCATCAGAAGCAGCAGCACTTCGCCGTCGCCGAGCGCGGCGCGCGCCGGCCACCAGACGATGCTGTCGACGCCGGGCGCAAAGGCCGCAGTTGCGTCCGAGGTCAGAATCGCGAACCGTGACAGCGTGCCGTAAGACAGGATCGCGGCGATTTGCAGCGCGATGACAAAACCGGCGCCGATAATCGCCGCGAGGATCTGGGCGACCAGCCGGGTCCGGCTCGGGCCGATCAAGCGAAACAGCGCGACCGTGACCGCGATCGCAACCGCCGCAGCCGAGACGCCGATGGCGATGACGACGCCATAGGCCGAAAACCATCTGATACCGCCGCCGATCACGAGAACGTCGACGAAAGGCGTCGACAGCACCAGCGCCATGCCGACGACGGACAGCGCGATCGCGGCGATGCGAACCGAGAACACATTGGTCAGCGAGGCCGGCGACGACATGATCAGATCGAGATCGGCGCGCGCATAGAATACCCGCGTTACCGACTCGATCGCCTGCGACAGCATCAGGGCCCACGCCAGGAAGATGGTCGCCGACATGACGATCAGGGAGGATTTGTCGAGCGGCATCCGCAAATTGGCAAATCGGCCGATCACCGCATAGGCCGGCAGGTGCATGACGACGGCAAAGACGATCAGTCCGATGACGGCGCGGTTCCGCTTGCGCCGGCCGCCGGTCATCATCGCGAGCCATTCGCGCCATGCCAGCCGGATTTCGTGCCGGGCAAACCAGGTCAGGGCCGCGGCGGAGCTCATGCGGCGGCGGCCTCGACCTCGACCAGCGCGATGAACATGTCCTCGAGGCTGGTGTCGTTCCGACCATTCTGCTGGCGCAACTCGGCAAGCGTGCCCTCGGCAACAAGCCGTCCCGAGGCGATGACGCCGATCCGGTCGGCCATGCGTTCGGCCACTTCAAGGATATGCGTGGTCATGATCACGGTGCACCCAGAGCGTACGCGATCGCCAAGCAACCCCTTGACGTGACGGGCGGAGAGCGCGTCGAGGCCGGTGAGCGGCTCGTCCAGAATGATCAGCCGCGGCTCGTGCACCAGAGCACCGGCCAGCGCCACTTTCTGGCGCATGCCCTTGGAAAATCCTTCGCAACGTTCGTGCAGATGCGGCTCGAGCCCGAGCGAGACCAAGAGATCGTGTGCGGATGATTCGGAGATCTTGGGATCGATGCCCCAGAGGCCGGCGACGAAAGCGAGGTATTCGAGCGGGGTCAGCTTGTCATAGATCATCGGCTCGTCCGACACCCATGCCGTGATCTGCTTGGCGGCGATGGGATCGGCCAACGCGTCGATCCCGAGCACGGACACCGAACCGGCATCGGGCCGCAGCAGGCCGGCGACCATGCGCAGCGTCGTGGTCTTGCCGGCACCGTTGGGCCCGAGCAGCGCATAGAACTCGCCGGGGCGGACGGTGAGATCGAGCGCGTCGACCGCGGGGCGGTCAAAACGCTTTGTTAACCCTCGCACCTGCAGTGCGGATGGTTGTTCGGCGGGATTCATCGTGTCGGGACAATCCAGGTTTCAGGTTTTCGAAGCGGACCATGAACCAGAGAACTTTCAACGCGGTGAATCGAGGACCGCAAATCCCACCCACATCGGGCGGGTGGCGTAGCGGTGGTATCGCGGTCGTGGGCAGAATCATCAAACGTCTGCGTCGGATGGCACGAAGGGGACGTACCGCTTCCCTGTGAAAAATCCGCTCTCGGGTAACAGCCGAGGTACAACGCCGACGGGTGTTATGGAGCACACGGCTTGGTGTAGACGGCGCTGCGACGTGATCGGGCTTTGCAAGTCAAAACTAACTTTCGCGTCAGAAACTGTCACATTTGTCATTTGAAATCATTGGACCCTTTGGGTCTCCTGATCGTCTTCTTCTCGCGACGGTATCCGTCGCTGCAATTCAACCAGGAGAAATGAGATGAGCAACAAGCTCCTTAATTGCCTCGCCGCGGGTGCGCTCGGTACGGCGCTTGTTCTTGCGTCACCGGCGCTCGCCTTTCACGGCGGAGGTGGTGGTGGCGGCATGCATGGTGGCGGCGGCATGGGAGGTGGGATGCACGGTGGTGGCATGGGCGGAGGGATGCACTTTGGCGGCATGGGCGGAGGCGCGCACTTTGCAGCTATGGGCGGAGGCGCGCGCTTTGCAGCCGTGGGTGGAGGTGCGCGTTTCGGAGCCTTCGACGGAGGCAGGCATTTCAGCGACGGCCGTTTCGCCGGTGCGCCTTTTGCACATGCTGGATTCTCGCCCCGGTTTTCGAGGTTCGCGTTCCGAGATCACCGCTTCTTCCATCATCGCTTCAACCGCTTTGCGTTCATTGGTGCGCCCTTTGCCTATGCTGCCTACGACAGCTGCTGGAGCAGGGTGTGGACGCCATATGGACTGCAGTGGGTCGATGTCTGCGGCGACTACGGCTACTACTGACACTGCCTGAGCGCATCGCCTGATGCCGCGATCATATGATCTGGCGAGCTGCTGGAGCGACGCCGACGCGTTGGTGTTTTGTGCCGGGTCCCATCGCGTCGGCGGAGTTTTGCGAGCAAGGATCCAGACCTCGTGATGGTCGCAACCGCAGCATTCCCGGCCGATGCAAGCTGGATCAGCTAGCGGTGGCGACCATCACACCCCATGGTGCGAGTCTCTTCACGCAACCTTTAGATTACGGATGAGTTGGTTTCTGACATATATACACCGAAGTGAATTCGGCCTTTGACCAGTTGTTCGGAGACGGAGGACCATGACAGGAGGTCACCGCCGTATTCTGGTTGTGGAGGACGACCTGGAGACCGCCGGCCAGCTCGTCGAGTCGCTCACGGCCAACGGTTACCAGGTGGATCTGGCCGCCAGCGGCAACGAGGCGCTCAGCCGCGGCGTCGCCAGCGATTATGCCGTGATCACGATCGACCGCATGCTTCCGGATATCGATGGCATCACGGTCATGCGTCAATTGCGAGACGGTGGCGTCGCCGCACCTGTCCTGATCGTCAGCGCGCTCGGAGAAATCGACGATCGGGTGCGTGGCTTGCGTGCCGGGGGTGATGACTATCTGGTCAAGCCTTTTTCTTTCATCGAGCTGTTGGCGCGCGTCGAGGCGCTTGGCCGACGCAGTGACACCGTTGTCAAAGAGACCGTCTTGCGTGTCGGCGACCTCGCAATCGACCTGGTGTCGCGGACGGCGAGCCGGCGCGGCAAGAACATTTCGCTGTTTCCCCGGGAATTCCAGCTCCTCGAGTATTTGGTGCGCAACGAAGGCCGCATCGTATCCCGGGCAATGTTGTTGCAGCACGTCTGGGATCTTCATTTCGATCCCTCAACAAATATCATCGATGTCTATGTCGGTCGCGTGCGTCGCAAAGTCGACGGCCAGCAGGCCTATCCGCTGATCCATACGGTTCGTGGTATCGGGTACCGTCTCCGTGCTCCTGACTAAAACCCTAACGTCATCGACTTTCAAGCTGGCGCTGATCGCGATCGGGACCTTCGGCGTAATTGTGTCGATCATTTTCAGCTACGTCTACCTGTCCACCTCGTCCTATGTGCGCAGCCGATCGGATCGTGCAATCATGGCCGAGTATTTGAGCCTGCAAGGCGCTTACGAGCGGAACGGGCGCGACGGGCTGATTGCCCTGATTCAGCGACGCATGGCCGACAAAAGTTTTGCAGACAACGTGTATGTCCTCGTCGATCCTTCAATGGTCGTTCTCAGCGGCAACCTCAAGGCATGGCCACCGACGGCCATGGCGGCCAGGGGATGGACAGAGTTTCGCGCCCCGGAGCCGTCGTCCAACGCGACAAACCGACCGCTGCTGCGGGCAATGCTCGAAACATTTCCGAGCGGCGATCGTCTGCTGGTGGGGCGGGATATCAGTGACCTCGATAGCTTTACCGATCAGATCAAGACAGCCGTGATCTCGGGCGTGGCATTGATATTCGTGCTGGCGGGAGCCGCGAGCATCCTGGTGACGCGCCGGACCGTGGGGCGAATTGAATCGATCAACGCGACCAGCCGGGCCATCATGCTCAGCGGCCTCGACAAGCGTATCCCGCTCCGCGGCACTAATGACGAATGGGATCGCGTCGCGGAGAACCTGAACCTGATGCTGGACCGCATTGAAACGTTGATGGGCGAAGTCAAGCAGGCGAGCGACAATATTGCGCACGACCTGCGGACGCCGCTGACGCGAATGCGCGGACGGCTGGAGAAGGCCTATCACAGCCGGCGCGTTACCGAGGATGATCAAGCGCTGATTGACGATACGATCGCCGACCTCGATGCTGTGTTGCGGATATTCTCGTCAATCACGCGGATTGCGCAAATCGAGACCCAGGCTCGAAGGAGCGCGTTCCGCACCGTGAATCTGGTCGAAATCGCCAGTGAGGTTGCCGAGTTGTACGATGCGGCGGCCGAACAGGACGGGACGCGTCTGATGGTTGTCGGCGATCGCGAGGTGCTGGTGACCGGCGACCGTGACCTGATCTTTGATGCCATAGCCAACCTCGTGGACAATGCGATCAAGCATGGCCGCGCCGGAGGGCAAGTCATCATTGCCAACGAGAGCATCGATGGCAGGTCGGTCATTTCAATCGCCGATGACGGACCCGGCGTTCCCGCAGACGAACGCGCGCATGTGTTCAGGCGCTTTTACCGGCTCGAACACAGTCGCTACAAGCCGGGAAACGGTCTCGGGCTCAGCCTGGTCGCTGCCGTCGCGCGCCTCCATGGCGCGCAGATCGAAATGCTTGATAATTCACCGGGTCTCAAGCTCAAACTCTGGTTTTCAGCGCCAACCATTTAGTTGCGGATGCAGCGAATGACCTGATGTGACACTGGTCAGAAAGTTACGCCTTCGGGCCCGCCTCGAACGGCCGGTCCGGATGCATGCGAAACGCCAGTCCGGCACCGAGCAACAACAGACAAATGGAGCCGGCGAACGGCAAGGTCCAGCTTCCGGTCCGATCGATCAAGAAGCCAAAGACCAGCGGCGAAATGATGCCGGCCACGCCGAAGCCGAAATTCATCATGCCGCTCGCGGATCCCGAGTATTTTGGCGCAATGTCCATCGGAACCGCCCAGATCGGCGCCACCACCAGCTCGACCGAAAAGAACGCCGCGGCGAGCGAGATCGCGGCGATGTTGACGTCGTGAACCAGCATCACCGGAATCAGGAACAGAAAGCCGCCGAGCATGCCGGCGACGATGACGTTGCGCCGCGCCGCGGTTCGATTGCCGGTCCGATGCAGAATCCGGTCGCTCACCACGCCACCCAGGGTGTCGCCGATCACGCCGGCAAGGAAGACCCCGGCCGAATAGAATGCCGATTGCATCAGGTTCTGCTGGTAGTTCTGGAAGAAGAACGACGGTATCCAGCTCAGGAACAGCCATAGCGTCCAGCCGTAACAAAAATCGACGGCGGTGACCGGCAGCATGCGGCGAAACAGTTTCAACCACGGCACTGCCTCGGCCGCACCGCTTCGGCTGCGCACAGGAAGCGTCGCAAGCTCCTCGGCGCTCAGTGGCGGCGATGTCGGTACGTCGCGAAAATACCGCAACCAGACCACCACCCAGATCAGGCTCAAAAGCGCGAGAAGCACGAACGCTCCGCGCCACGACACCAGCCCGACCAGCACAGCAATCAGCGGCGGCGTCACCGCATTGCCGATCCGCGCCGACGAGTGCGTGATGCCTTGGGCGAAACCCCAGCGACCTTCCGGCACCCAAGTCGCCATCGCGCGCGTCGCGGTCGGAAAGGTCGCGCCTTCGCCAATCCCAAGTGCGAGCCGCGCGGCGAACAGGCTCGCAAGTCCACCGACGGCGCCAGTTGCCGCTGTTGCCGCGCATACCATGAGGCCGCTGACGAACAACGTCAGGCGTGCGCCGAATTTGTCGCCGAAATAGCCGCCGATCAGCTGGAACAGCGCATAGGGATAGGCGAACGCCGAAAAGGCCAGGCCGAGCTGGGTGTTGCTTAAGTCAAGGTCTGCCCTGATCAGCGGCGCCGCCGTCGAGATGTTGACCCGATCCACATAGAGGATCAGGTACATGAGGCAGATGATCAGCAGGACCGTATTGGAGGCGCCGAACCGGCGCATCAGACCGGCGCCGCGTTGCCCTTGATCTGTGTACGATGCATGACGCGCCGGGCCGAGTCATCAAACGGGTCGCGTCGGTGCATGGTGCAGCGGTTGTCCCACAGCACGAGATCACCGACCCGCCAGACGTGCTCCCAGGCGAATTCGGGGCGCGCGACGAAATCCCACAACTGGTTCAATAGCGCCTCGGACTCCGCGAGTTCGAGCCCCAAGAGATACGAATTGCGCCGGCGGCCAAGATAAAGCATCCGCCGTCCAGTGTCGGGGTGGGTGCAGACCAGCGGATGTACCGCGCCCGGCGACGTTCGTGGATCGTCGGTCGCGGTGACGCCCTGGCGCAGATAACCGCCGCTGTTATAGGTGCCGTCGTGCTTGATCTTCAGGTTGGCAATTTTGCGTTTCAATTCGTCCGGCAGCGTTTCGTAGACCGCGTACATGCTGCAGAACGAGGTGTTGCCGCCGGCAGGCGGCACCTCGAGAGAATAAAGCATGCTCGCCATTGGCGGCACATCGAGATACGACATGTCGGTATGCCAGACGGCTTCACCGGAGCCGAGGCTGCCGATCGGCTGACCGTTCACGGTCACGTTTGAAACGATGTAGATTTCAGGCAGTCCTTCGACGAAGCGTCTGCCGGTTTCCTGGACCGGCGCCCAGTCGAGATCGCCGAAACGGCGGCTGAACGTGATCAGGTCCTGATCGTTGAGCGTCTGGCCACGCACCAAAATGACCTGATGGTCATGCCAGGCGCGCTCGATCGCCGCGAACTGCGATGCGTCGAGATCTCTGAGATCGATACCGCGCACCTCCGCGCCCAGCGCGGCTCCGGTCGGAATCACGTCGATCGGCTCACCGCGTCGGCCGCTTGCAACTTCACTTCCGGCGCTCAAAGCCATCGAACCCTCCCGGTTTATCGGACCATTGCGCGAGAGACTATCATCGCGTGGCGCGCGGGGAAATCGAAAGCTACGGAATGACTACTTTAGCGCGCGAGCATGACTGCCGCCCCATGATCGCCGGAATTGCGTGCGGCCACGGCGTTCGCCGGGCCGGGCCCAGCGCGCTCCTGAGAAGATGAGGCGAGGGTGGGCTAGTTCGTGAAATTCAGCGCCACCAGCGGCGCCGGGCTCGAGGCACGTAGGTCGGCCAGCACTGGTCTATCGGCATACTGCATGACGCCATGCTGATCGATGACGAACAATGGCTGGGTGTTGCGCATATAGGCGTCCTCGATCATCGCCATGCGGCGGTTGTCCAGCATCAGCCAACGCCCATCCTGCCGCGCGGCGGTGACGGCGTGGTCGTCGCCGCTGACGGTGTCGCGTAGCACCACGATGCGCAGGTCATCGGCCGCGATGCCGGCCAAGCGCAACGCGACGAATTTTGCGATTGCATAGTCTTCGCAATCTCCGGCGCCATGCGCGAATGTGACGAGCGGTGAACTCCACACATCGATTTGGCCGTATTGAGCCAGATCGCTCATCGGCCGGATCGCGAGGTTGATCGCGCGATTGAGTTCGCCGAGACGGGCGCGTCCCTCCCGCGCTCGCGCATTGTCGACGATGGCGAGCAGCTGCAGCGCAGCCGGGGAGACGCAGCGGTCGCGGTCTCCGTCGCACAGCGCCAGCTGCACCCGCTCGTCATCGAGCTTGCGCTCGACATCAAGCCATTTTTCCCGCAGCCCGCCGTAGGTCAGGACCGCTGCAAACAGCCCGAACGGCTCGGCGGAGCTCCGGACCAGCGCCGCAGATCCCGGCGACAGCAGTGTCCCCGCATGGACGTCCGCTACCGGCGCGAACCAGGCCAAGCTCATCACAAATATGGCGGCACGCCACGCGTGCACCCGGCCGAAAATCCCCATCTGACACCCCGTGTCCGGACATCGGCGAGGCCATTAGCCCGCGCGTGGCCGGATCTTTCGAGAGCAGGATGCGGGGGGAGGCTTTTATTGCGCTTAACGGGAGCGTTCCGGGGGCAGAAACAGCAAAACAGGCTAAAATCCATATCGCCAGTTTGCAGAAAATTTTACAGACTCAACCTTCGGGGGTACAAGTTTTCCTAGGAGGGTCGGCAGCGTGTTTGGGGCGTATTTGCGACAAATTCCGCCGGATATGGCTAATTTACAGCAGTAGTCGTTTTCGCTACCGGAACTACAGTTTAAATTGTCGAACTGATGCAATATTCTGCAAGAAAATGCAGGTTAGAAATCGTCTAGGTATTGTTTCCAGGCTATATACATGGAGCTACTTTCGATAGCTTAGACTTGCATCGTACTAAAGGAATTTTATTGGCATACTTGGCATCGAATACTTCTTCTTGGGAGAGTTTGACAGCTTAGTTTTACCTCGGTGGCGTTGCCTAATCAAACTGCACTGCCTTTACACGAGCAGCAGATGGTTTCGCCGCGCAATCCCTAATGATATGCAGAACTTAGACTGAAGAAATTTTATAAATATTAACCATTTGCGGTGGGGCTTTTGAATTTCGCTAGCAAATTCGACGGAGTGCTGCCCGTTGGCGGCGCGGGTGCGCATGACGTTGCGCATTTCCACGTCAATTCGCTTTCTACCCATGTTCCCGTGGACGCCATCATCGTCCCGGACGCTCATTTGCTGTTCGGCGCCGACTTCAAGCGTTCCGGCGTCGACCTGATCCTTTCCAACGACGACCGCGAACTGGTCCTGCACGATTACTTCAAGGGCGAGAAGCATGCTCCGCTGGCATCGCCCGATGGCGCCCATCTCACCGGCGACATCGTCAACGCGCTGACCGGCCACGTCGAATATGCCCAGGCCGATGGCAGCGCCGCCGCCGCCGTCGTTGTCGGCCATGTCACCAAGCTGACCGGCAACGCGACCGCGATCCGCAACGGCGTCTCGATCATCCTGAATTCGGGGGACAACGTCGACAAGGGCGACGTGCTTCAGTCCGGATCCGACTCGACGCTCGGCGTTACCTTCGTTGACGGCACCGTGTTCGGCCTCGCCTCGAATGCGAGGATGGTGGTCAACGAGATGATCTATGACCCCAACGGGTCGAACAATTCCTCGCTGCTCAGCCTGGTGCAGGGCACCATCTCCTTTGTCGCCGGCGAGACCGCAAAACACGGCGACATGAAAGTCGACACGCCGGTTGCGACCATGGGCATCCGCGGCACCGCGGTGCTGGTCCAGATTGACTTCGATATTCCCGGCCAGACCGGTGTCCCGGACGCGAAATTCCAGGTTCTGGTCGAGCCGGACGGGCACACCGGTTCCTACATCCTGTTCGACAAGACAACGCTGGCTCCGATCGCAACGGTCAACGAGGCCGGGCATCAGGTGAACATCAGCCAGGGTAGCGTCAGCTACTCGTCGAGCGGATTGTCGCCAGAGCTGCAAAAGCTCATCACCGACGTTTTCACGCTCAAGTTTACTGACAACACCAACCCGAACACCAAATCGTTCGATCACTTCACCGATTCGATCGTTCCGCTGGTGTTCACGCCGTTCAAATTTGTGAACGTGCCGAACCTCACGCCGATCATCTTTGCGGAGAACAATGCAAACAGTCCTGTGCAGTCCAACTCCGGACCGGCGACTCAGATCCAGCATATTCCGATTGCGCCGACCGTCTCGGCGCATGGCGGCGCGGAGGCCGAGCGCATTGGCGTGACCGGCGATAATGCCCTGGATACGGTGTCCGGCAAGATCAGCTTTTCCGATCTCAACGTCAGTGACCGTCCCACCGCCACAGCGGCGTTCGACGCTGTCTCCTACCAGACCACTCAACACCAGGACGTCACATCGCTTCTGTCGAAGCAGCAGCTCACCGCGATCGAGGCGGCCATCACCGTCAGCCAGGATTCGGGCAATACCAACCAGGGTACCGCGACCTGGACCTACAGCATTTCAGACAAGGCGTTTGATTTCCTTGGCGCCGGGGAGACCTTGACGCTGACCTACCTGATCCGGGTCAGCAACAATTATAGCCCGGACATCCAGGTAACCACGGTGCCGATCACGATCACGATCACCGGCACCAACGATGTTCCGGTCATTACGTCGAGCGTGCCGCATACGATCGGGTTTAACGGTGGCGCTGGCGCTCCCGGCGGCGACCTGGTCGCGACGGGGCCGACATCGGGAAAGATGACGTTTTCCGATCCAGATCTTACCGATACCCACAAGGTCTCGGTCGCGGTGGTAGAGACGGCGCTGGACGGCAGCGCTGTGACCCTGCCATCGACGCCGCTGAACATCCTTGAGTCTGCGCTTTCCGCGTCGATCGCGACTGACAGCACCGATAGCGGTGCCGGGACGATCAACTGGAGTCTGGCGGACCTGCCGGCCTCTCTCGAAGACTTCATCCCCGTGGGCGAAACGCTGACGATCACCTATGCCGTGACGGTGACGGACTCGCAGGGTGCAACCGCCACGCAGGACATCACGGTCACGATCGGGCAGGGTGTGGTCTGGGTCGCGAAGACTGCGGATGGTGCGCCGTCGGGCGGGCTGTGGAGCAATCCGTCGGACTGGAGCACGGGGGCGGTCCCATCAGCCAGTGACGACGTCATCATCATCACCGATCAGCAGTTCGGGCTAACGCCCTCTTTTCCGGTCACGATCGACGCTCCAGCCGTGGCCGAGAGCGTGACCATGAACGACTTGGGGACATCTGCCCCGGAGTTGATCAATGAGAGCACGCTGACGATCGGCGGCGCGTTCAGTATGAGCGCTGACTCGATCGCCCACAATTCCGGGACCATCAGCGTCGGCGGCCTGATGGAAGTGCTGGACCAAAGCGTGCTGCAGAATTCCGGCACCATCAACCTGCACCAGGGCGGCGACTTCAAAGACCACAGCACGATTTCGAATACCGTCACGGGGACGATCGAGATATCCGGCGGCACGCTCAATGTTGAGGTCGATATTGCCAACTCCGGTCGGATCACGGTGGATCCGGGTGCAGCGCTGACCATCGACCAGGGGTCGACGGTTACCAACACCGGCGTCATCGGCCTCGATGATGGCGCCACCGGCATCGGCGAATTGACGGTGAACGATGCGACGATCGATGGCGGCTCGATCCTGAACTCCGGTGCTATCAAGCTCACGGGCGCCGGCGTGCTGAAAAACGGTTCGCTGCAAAATTTCAACTATATCCTCGTCTCTGGCATCGACAACGCGCTTCACAACGAGACTGTCACTGGCGGCGGTGGCCTGGAAATTCTTCCCGGTGGCGCGCTGACCATCGATCAGGGCTCCACGGTTACTGATCCCCATTCCTTGGAGGTCGATGCCGGGACGCTGACGCTGAACGATGCAACCATCAATACCGGCGTCGTCTATAACGACCCCGGCGGCACCATCGACCTCACCGGAAGCGCTGTGTTCAAGAACGGTTGGCTTTACAATTTCGGCCAACTCAACGTTTCCGGTACCGGCAACGCGCTGCACAATGAGAACCTGTCGGGCAATGCGGCGCTTGAGGTTCTGGAGGGCGGCACACTGGTCATCGACCAGAGCACGATCGTTGCTAACTCTGGCGGCACGATCACGGTCGACGATACGGCGACGCTGACGTTGAACGACGTGACGGTCACGAGCGGCACCGTCACCAACAAGGCCAACGGCATCATCGACCTCACCGGCACGGCCGTGCTGAAGAACGGCACGCTTGGCAATTCCGGAGTGATCGATTTCAGCGGCACGGGCAACGCGCTGGACAACGAGCTCGTCACCAACACCGGCACCATAGAAGTTCTGGCTCTTGGAGCGCTGACCCTCGATCAGCTCACCGCGGTTAGCAATGCCGGCGGCACGATTGCGATCGACGGCACCGGCACGCTGACGCTCAATGGTGCCACCATCGACGGTGGTACCATCAACGATTACAGTACCGTCTCGGGCAGCATTGTCGCCGGAGACATCGACGTCACCGGCTCGAGCACGATCAGTAACGCCAGCCTGAACAAAGGGCAGGTGACGATCGAGAGCGGCCAGATGCTGACGCTCGATGGCACCACGGTGACGGGAAGCAGCATCACCGACAGCGGCACCGTCAATGTCAACGCGACCCAGGTGCTTAAGCTGAACGATGTCGCGCTGAGCGGCGGCGCAATCAGCAATGCCGGCACCGTTGAAATCACCGGCTCGTCGAGCATCGAGAACGACACGCTGGGCAATACCCAGCTCACGGTCGACAAGAGCCAGACGCTGACGCTGGACGGCACCACAATAACCGGCGGCACGGTTACCAATAACGGCACGGTGGTCGTCGATGCCGGGCAGACGCTGGTGCTGCAGGGCGGCGTTGCGCTCGTTGGCGGGACGCTTGAAAATTCCGGTACGGTCGAAATTGAAAGTTCATCGGGAGCGACACTTGACGGTGTCACCATCACCGGTCCCGGCACCATTCAGGTCGACAGCGACGCGTCTCCGATCGCGACCTCATTGGTTCTCGACGACGGTACGATCGTTATGGGCGGCGCGCTGACGGTGGGATCCGTCGGCACCCTCGCGGTCAAGACCTCGGGCGGCGCGGCGCTGAACAAAGAGAGCGTCACCAACGACAATTCGATCGAAGTGTTCGCCGCCAGCCTGCTCCTGCTCGCCGCCGGCACGACGGTGGCCAACAAAGGCACCATCACGGTCGACAGCACCGGCACCCTGGCGCTGAACGACGCCACCATTACCGGCGGAACGATCGCCGATAACGGCATGGTCCATGTCACCGGCGACAGTTCGATCGACAGCGCCGATGTGACCGGCGGTCACGTTACGATCGACGCGGGCAAGACGCTGATATTGGACGGCGTCACGGTCAACTATACCAGCTTTAGCGACACCGCGACCGGCGCCATTATCCGGGTTGATGGCGGCGACACGCTGACGCTCTACAACGTGACTATCGATGGCGGCACAATCAACGACTACAGCGGCGAACCGGGAAACATCGTTTCCGGCCTCATCGACATTACCGGCTCCAGCAAGATCAGCGACGCCGGCCTGAACCACGGTCATGTGACGGTCGAGGGTGGACAGGTGCTGACGCTCGACAACGTCACGGTGAGCTATACGAGCTTCGACGATTCCGCGACCGGCGCCGTCATCCAGGTCGATGGCGGCGATAAGCTGACGCTCAACGGCGCCACCATCAACGGCGGCACCATCAACGACTACAGCACCGTCTCGAGCCACATTGTCGCCGGCGATATCGACATCACCGGCTCCAGCACGATCAACAACGCCAGCCTGAACCATGGCGACGTGACGATTGAAAGCGGTCAAACGCTGACGCTGGACGACGTGACGGTCGCCGGCACGTCGTTCACCAATGTCGCAACCGGCAGTACCATCCATGTCGACAGCAATGACAAGCTGGCGCTGTCTGGTGTCACTGTCAGCGGCGGGGCTGTAACGGTCGGAACGCACGCGCTTGTTCAGGTTGGTGACGGCGGTGTTACCCTGACCAATACCAGCGTTGCGAATAATGGGACGATCGAAGTTCTGGACGGCAGCACGCTGAAGCTTGCCGGCTCCATCACAGGCAGCGGGTCGGTTCAGATCGACGGCGGCGGGCAGTTCGAACTTAATGGGTCGGACACGCAAAATGTCGTTTTCGACGGCAGCAAGGCCGAACTGAAGATCGACGGCTCCAGCTTCGGCGGCAATATCGTCGGTCTGTCGGCCACCGATCAACTGGATCTGCAGACCATTGGTTACGGTCCGGACACGACGGGAACCTATGTCAGCAATGCCAACAATACCGGCGGCGTTCTGACCATTACCGACGGCACGCATTCGATCAGCATGACGCTGGTCGGCGACTACCGTAACGCGCATTTCGCAGGTTCGTCCGACGGAAACGGCGGCACGCTGGTCACGCTGAATGCCGCTGACGATGCGCCGGCCTTCACGCCGGCGGACACGACGCAAACCGCTACCGTGACGGAACTCGCCAATACCACGGGATCGTCGGCATCGGATTCCTCGTCGCCTGCGGGCGGCATCATTCACTTCACGGACGTCGATCTGACCGACCGGCCGACGGCGACAATTACCGCGCAGAGCGTGACGTTGACGTCCGCCAATCACACCGATCTTTCCTCGTCGCTGACGCCCAGCGAACTTTCCGCGCTTGAGCATGCGCTTGTGCTGACAGAGACAGGCAACACCAATAACGGCGCGATCGACTGGACCTACTCGATCACCGATAGCGCGTTGGATTTTCTTGGCGCGGGGCAGACCGCGACGGTGACTTCGACCATCACCCTTAACGACCATGAGGGAGGCACCGACAAGGCGAGTGTTACGATCACGATCAACGGGGCGAATGACGTCCCCACGATCGTGAGCGAGACCAATCCGTCGGTACAGACTTTCATCCTGGCAAAATCGCCGATTGTTCTGGGAACAGGCGTAACCACGAACTCGCTCGGGTTGCCTACTGAGACGTTCGACAGTCTTTCTGCCGGCTCGGCATCGAACAATGGTTTTGGCCATGGCAATTTCACCAGCGCCGCTCTCGACGCGACGTTTGTCGCATCGGGCGACGCAGGTATCGTGCACGGCTCGTCCTCGGTCACGGCGGCTCCGTTCGTTGGGCCTTCGCCGGGTCACGCAGATACCACGAACTATCTGAGTATCGGCGCACACGGGTCGGAGACCATCACATTTGCAAGCCTGCAGAACGAGTTCGGGCTGGACTGGGGATCGGCCGATTCGTTCAATACGATCCAATTTTATGACGGAAACACGCTGGTCGCTTCCTACACAGGCGCTGATGTCGCGCCGCTCCTTGCTAACGGCAACCAAGGCTCGTTTTCGTCGAACGGCTACGTGGAATTTTCCGATCTCGGTCCGTTCAACAAGGTCGTGCTGGCAAGCGGCAGTTCAAACGCTTTCGAGATTGACAATATTTCCGCCGGATATGTTTCGGATTCCCACAACCACCTGCCTGGCCCGATCACCGGCACGCTGACCGTCAGCGACGCCGACATCGGCGATACGCTTACGGCGTCGGTAACCGGCGACGCCGTTGCCGAATATAATGGTTCAACGACCTTGCCGCCGAATGTGGATCTGTCGGCGCTGATTGATTCCAAAGCGGTGACGTTCGATAGCGTCACATCGAACGGCGGTTCGGAAGTGCTGGATTGGACCTACAATCCCGCCAATGCCAATTTCGACTTCCTCGAGCCGGGGGATAAGCTGACCCTCACTTTCGACGCGCAAGTCACCGATGGCCACGTCGTTACCGGCGACCAGCCGTTGACTGTCACCATTGTCGGGACCGGAGCATCGGTTGTTACCGGAACGCCGCAAAACGACACCTTCGTCAACGTCGGCGGCGGGGTAAAGATTTTCGGCGGTGGCGGCCAGGATACCTTCGTGTTCAACGCGAACTTCCACAGCGCCACGATTGGTGATTTCGACGTCAATAAAGATACCATCGATATCAGTCAGACCTTGTTCGCGAGCGTGTCGGCGATTCTCTCCAGCGCACAATCGGCTAATTCAGGCCACGACACCGTCATCACGGACGCGGCTCACGACACGATTACGCTAAGTGGCGTGACCCTCGCGCAAATCCAGGCGCACCCAAACGACTTCCACCTGGTTTAGCCGCGGCCGTCCTTCACCGTGCGGCGAAGTCGCCAAAATCGGATGCCTGGTAAGTGCAAACCTGATATCCAGACACCATGAAACGACTAAGGGTATGGCGACGCTGGTTCGCGCGGAAGTTCGGCTATGCCCGGCTGGTGTGCCTGGCGCTGCTGATCGGCTTTGTCGCGCTGCGCGTCGCCGACCCGGCGCCGATCCAGGAACTTCGTGTCAGAACCTTCGACACCTTCCAGCTCATAGAGCCTCGCGTGAAGACCGCAAGGCCGGTCACCATCATCAACATCGATGAAAAGAGCCTGGCGAAACTGGGTCAATGGCCTTGGCCACGAACGCGGATGGCGGATCTGGTCGACAATCTGACGAAACTCGGCGCCGCCGCGATCGCCTTCGACGTCATTTTCGCGGAGCCTGACCGGCTCAATCCCGATGCGGCCGCTGATGCGATCCGCAACCTCGACGAAGAAACCAGAGAAAAGTTGCGCGCATTGCCAAGCAACGATCAGGTTTTCGCGGATGCGATCAAGCGTTCACGGGTGGTGCTGGGCGAGTCCGGATTGCCCGACGTGATGCCGAAGCCCGAAGTCACGCTTCCGGTAACGGGGCTGGCAATGCTCGGCCCCGAGCCGCAACAGTTCATGTTCAAATTCGCCGGCTTGCTGCGCAACACGCCGGTGCTGGAAACCGCAGCCGCCGGTCGCGCCCTGCTGACGATCCGGACCGAGCGCGACGGCATCGTCCGGCGGGTGCCGATGATCATGCAGGCGCAGGGCGAAACCATGCCGTCGCTGAGTTTCGAAATGTTGCGGGTGGTGACGGGATCCGACACTATCCTGGTCAAATCCGATGAGGCCGGAATCAAGAGCGTCGGTGTCAAGGGTTTTCAAGTGCCGACCGACCGTAACGGTCAGCTTTGGGTTCATTTCGCGCATTACGATCCTTCGATCTATGTCTCGGCCATTGACGTGCTTGAAGGCCGCGTCGCGCCGGAAATGATCGCGCGGAAACTGGTGCTGATCGGGACCTCCGCGGTAGGACTGAACGACAACAAGACCACGCCGATCGACCCTGTGATGCCCGGCGTCGAGGTTCACGCGCAGGTGCTCGAGAGCGCGCTGACCGGCGAACTGCTGTCGCAACCGAATTACGGCATTGTCATCGAATTATGCACCGCCCTGGTGCTCGGACTTCTGGTGATCGCGTTCGCGCCGATGTTCGGCCCGGTCACCCTCGTTGCGGTCGGCGCGCTGCTAGCGACGCTGTTGATCGGAGCGTCCTGGTATTATTACACAGAGCAGCGCCTGCTGATCGATTTCACCTATCCGCTGCTGTCGACGACCGCGATCTATCTGACGCTCATCTTTTCCAGCTTTGTAAGAGAGCAGGCGCAGCGGCGGCAGATTCGCTCGGCGTTCGGCCAGTATCTGTCGCCCGCGCTGGTCGAGCAGCTCGCCCAGTCGCCGGAAAAACTCGTGCTTGGCGGCGAAGAGCGCGAGATGACCATCATGTTCTCTGACGTCCGCGGCTTCACCACCATCTCGGAGTCCTACAAGCATGATCCGCAGGGCCTCACCGCGCTGATGAACCGTTTTCTGACGCCTTTGACCAATGCGATCCTCGCGCGCAAAGGCACCATCGACAAATATATGGGCGACGCGATCATGGCGTTCTGGAATGCGCCGCTGGATGACAAGCAGCATCAGCTTAACGCATGCGAAGCCGCCGTCGACATGCTGGATCGGATCGATACGCTCAACAAGCAGCGCGAGCTCGAGGCGCAAGAGGGTGGCCACGTCTACATTCCGCTCAACGTCGGCGTCGGGCTGAACACCGGAACCTGCGTTGTCGGCAATATGGGGTCCGACCTGCGCTTCGATTATTCGGTGCTCGGCGACAGCGTCAATCTGGCGTCACGCCTCGAAGGGCAATCCAAGGAATATGGCTTCCCGATCATCGTCGGCTCGAGAACCGCGCTTGCCGTCAAGGACAAGTTCGCGATTCTCGAACTCGATTTTATCATGGTCAAGGGCAAGAAAGAGCCCGAGGTCATCTATGCCATCGCCGGACGCGAGGACACCGCGCAGTCCGGCCGATTCCAGCGGCTGCGCAACCTCACTATCGAGATGCTGGCATGTTATCGCAGCCGTGACTGGGAAGGCGCGCTCGCCGTGATCGAACGCGGCCGTCGCACCGACGACGCGCGTTCGCTTGAGTTGCTCTATCATCTCTATGAAGCGCGAATCCGCAGCTATCAGAAGGACCCGCCTCCGGCGGACTGGAACGGCGCGTTCGCGCTGCTGACGAAATAGCGCAACCTCGCCCGATTTGTCATGCGCGGGCTTGACCCGCGCATCCATCATGAAAAACGACTTTGATGCAAAGCGGATGGATTGCCGGGTCAAGCCCGGCAATGACAACGTAGGTCGCCGGTCCTCACTCCACGCTAATCGTCGTCAGATCCTGGAACCAGTGCTGCGCCTGCACGAACTGCTTGACCCTGGGCGATAGCGCATGCGGATTGGTGTCGTGCACCACCCACACCAGCGCCGCATCGTCGACGATCAGCGCGTGGGCCTGCGCGATCAGGTCGTCCTGTTTGGCGGGATCGAAGGTCTGCTTGGCCTCATTGATCAACGCATCGACTTTCGGATTCTTGTAACCGCCCCAGTTGACGCCGACCGGCGCGACCTGATCGGAGGCGAAGAACCGCACGATGGCGTAGAGCGGGTCGGAGGTCACATAGGCGATGTTGTTGGCGGTGATGCCGGCGTTGCTCGGATCGGCCGCACCCTTTCGCCAGGCCGTGTAGAGCGTCTCGAGTTCGACGACCTTGAAGTCGATGTCGATGCCGATCTCCTTGAAGCTCTGTTGCAGGAATTCGTTCATCGGCAGCGACAGCATCTGTCCGGTGCCGCCTTGCGCGATGATGAAGGTCGTCTTCAGCGGCTTTTCCTTGGAATAGCCGGCTTCCGCGACCAGCTTCTTGGCTTCCGCAAGGTCGTATTTGATGTCGAAGGTCGGCTTGCCGAACCAGGGGCTCGACGGATCGACCTGGCCTTTGGCGGGTTTGGCCAGGCCGTTCATCAATGCCACCACGGCATCGCGGTCGATGGCGAGGTTGAGCGCCTTGCGCAGGCGGATGTCGGTCCACGGCGAGCCTGGCAGCACGCTGAGGTGATAATTCCACACATGCGGGGTGATGTTGTCGACGATCCGCATCCCGGCGGATTTCAATTGCGGCACGGCATCAGGCGCCGGCGTTTCGATCAGGTCGACTTGCCCGGCCAGTAGCGCATTGGTTCGCGTGAGCGCTTCCGGCATCGGAATCAGGACCAGCTTGTCGACTTTCGGAATCCGCTTCTTGTCCCAGTAATCCGCATTCTTCGATAGCTCGGCCAATTCATGCGGCACCAGCTTGGTTAGTTTGAACGGCCCGGTGCCCGAAGGCTGGCTTGCGAATTTGTCCCAATCCCTGCCGAGTTTTTCGTATTGCGCGGGGCTGGAGACCAGAAACCACAGCATCTGATACGGGAAGAACGAATCGACGGTCTTGGTCGTGATCTCGACGGTGAAGTCGTCGATCTTGGCGTAGCTCGCCACCGAAGGCAGGCGCGTCTTCACCTGCGCGCTCTGGCGCTTGTCGAATTGCGGCGCCTTGTCGTTGAGAACCTTGTCGAGGTTCCAGATCACCGCATCGGCGTTGAAATCGCTGCCGTCGTGGAACTTGACGCCCTTGCGCAGCGTAAATCGCCATTTGGTCTTGTCGTTGTCGTCGACTTTCCACTCGGTGGCGAGGCCCGGCACGAGTTTGCCCGGCCGATCCGAGATATCCATTTCCCAGGAAACCAGCGGATCGTAGATCGTATATCCCGTGAATTGATAGGCGCCCGCGCCGCGATCGGGCTGCCCCGTCGTGAGCGGAATATCCGCCATCGAAATGCCGTAGCGGACCACCTGTTCGGCGCGCGCCGAAAAAGCTGACAGGGCCATGGCCAGAACGGCCAGAAGCATCGAATTTCGGACGCGCATCAACTAAGCTCCATTGAACGATTTCTCGGAGCTGAACTTGCAAGGTTGATGCCAGAATAGGCAGTGCTGTTTCTTTCTCCCCCGCCTGCGACAAAGCGTTACGGCGGCAATGACAATTTCCCGAGCTGTTCCAGGCCTTGGCACAGCGGTTGCATACGATTGCATAAGAAATAGTCACCGAAAGTTGAGAGGGGATTTGCGTGATGCTTATCGAGAAATCTGGAAAACGCCGGGCGGCGGCGGCCGTTGCCATGCTGGCGATTGCCGCGATGGCGGGGTTGCCGCGCGGTGCCGGCGCCGAAACCATTCTGCGCATCGGCATGACCGCGGCCGATATTCCGCGCACGCTGGGGCAGCCCGATCAGGGATTTGAGGGCAACCGTTTCACCGGACTGACGATGTATGACGCGCTGACGATGTGGGACCTGTCGTCCGCCGATAAACCAAGCGTCATGATTCCAGGGCTCGCGACCGAGTGGGCCGTGGATGCGACCGACAAGACGAAATGGGTGTTCAAGCTTCGTCCGGGTGTCACCTTCCACGATGGCTCGCCGTTCAATGCCGACGCCGTGGTCTGGAATGTCGACAAGGTGCTCAGGCAGGATGCACCGCAGTTCGATCCCAGTCAGGTCGGCGTGACAGCGTCGCGGATGCCGACTTTGGCCTCGGCCCGCAAGATCGACGATCTGACGGTGGAACTGACCACCACGGAGCCGGACAGCTTCCTGCCCATCAACCTCACCAATCTGTTCATGGCGAGCCCGGCGAAATGGCAGAAACTATTCGACGTCGCGCAAGGCGCGGACGCCAAGGCAAAATCGCAAGCCGCCTGGGCGGCCTTCGCGCGCGACGCGTCCGGCACCGGCCCGTGGAAAATGTCGAGCTTCACGCCGCGCGAGCGGCTGGAACTGGTCAGGAACGAGAACTACTGGGACAAGGCGCGCATCCCCAAGGTCGACAAGATGCTGCTGCTGCCGATGCCGGAGGCCAACGCCCGCACCGCGGCCTTGCTGTCCGGCCAGGTCGACTGGATCGAGGCGCCCGCACCGGATGCCGTCGCCGAGATCAAGCAGCGCGGCTTCAAGATATATAGCAATGAGGAGCCGCATGTCTGGCCGTGGCAATTCTCGCGCGTCGAGGGCTCGCCATGGAACGACATCCGCGTTCGCAAGGCCGCCAATCTGTGCGTCGATCGCGAGGGCCTGAAGGACGGCTTGCTCGCCGGCTTGATGGTGCCGGCGACTGGCACTTTCGAGCCCGGCCATCCCTGGCGCGGCAAGCCGACCTTCGAGATCAAATATGACAAGGCGGCCGCGCAGAAGCTGATGCAGGAAGCGGGATACGGCCCCAACAAGAGGTTGTCGGTCAAGGTCCAGACCTCGGCGTCGGGATCCGGACAGATGATGCCGCTGCCGATGAACGAATATCTGCAGCAGGCGCTGGCCGAATGCTATTTCGACGTTCAGCTCGACGTCATCGAATGGAATACGCTGTTCACCAACTGGCGGCGCGGTGCCAAGGACCCCTCGGCCAACGGCGCGAACGCCACCAACGTGACCTACGCGGCAATGGATCCGTTCTTCGCCATGGTGCGTTTCCTGCAATCTGGAATGGCGCCGCCGGTGTCGAATAATTGGGGCTATATCAATAATCCCCAATTCGATGCGCTGGTGAAGAAGGCGCGTCAAACCTTCGATCCGGCCAAGCGGGACGAAGCCCTCGCCGAGTTGCATGCGGCGTCCGTCGATGACGCGGACTTCCTGTATGTGGCCCATGACGTCGGCCCCCGCGCCATGAGCCCGAAGATCAAGGGCTTCGTGCAGCCGAAGAGCTGGTTCGTCGACTTCTCGCCGGTCAGCATGACGCCGTGATTGATGAGGATGAACTTTCTTCGTCATGGCCGGGCTTGACCCGGCCATCCACGTCTTGATGTCTGACCGCAAGCAAGAAAGACGTGGATGCCCGGCACAAGGCCGGGCATGACGAATGAGAGGGTTGCGGCCCTGGCCGTTCGAAATCGTTCGCGAGTAATTCGTGCTGACTGAACCAAGGTGAATCCGTGCTCGTCTACATCGCCCGGCGTATCGTCTATGTGATCCCGATCGTCATCAGCGTGGCGCTGGTGTGCTTCATGCTGGTGCACATCACGCCTGGCGATCCCTTGGTCGCGATCCTGCCGGCCGATGCGTCGCAGGAACTCGCGAATCAATTGCGCGCCGCTTACGGCTTCGATCGTCCGTTGCCGATCCAGTTCGGTCTTTGGCTCTGGAAGGCGGTCAATGGCGATCTCGGTCATTCGATCGCGACCGGACGCCCGGTGCTGAACGAAGTCATGCGCGCGGTCGGCAATACCGTGACGCTGGCGATCGCGGCGGCCATCATCGGCTTCACGCTCGGATTGTTCTTCGGCCTGATCGCGGGGTATTTCCGCGACACCTGGATCGACAAGGTCGCAACCTCGATCGCGATCGCCGGCGTTTCCGTGCCGCATTACTGGCTCGGCATGGTGCTCGTGATCATCTTCTCGGTCGAGCTCAACTGGCTTCCGGCCGTCGGCGCCGGCCCCGGCGGCTCCAGTGCCTGGGGCTGGGATTGGGATCATATCCGCTATCTGATCCTGCCCGCGATCACGACGTCGGTGATTCCGATGGGGATCGTCACGCGCACCGTCCGCGCGTTGACCGGCGATATATTGAGCCAGGATTTTGTCGAAGCCTTGCGTGCCAAGGGCCTGCGTGAAACCCATGTGTTCCGTCACGTCATCAAGAACGCCGCGCCGACGGCGCTCGCGGTGATGGGCCTGCAATTGGGCTACATGCTGGGCGGCTCGATCCTGATCGAAACCGTGTTCTCCTGGCCGGGCTCGGGACTGCTGCTCAATTCCGCGATCTTCCAGCGCGATCTTCCGTTGCTGCAAGGCACGATCCTGGTGCTGGCATTGTTCTTCGTGTTCCTCAATCTCATCGTCGATATCGTGCAGGCCTCGATCGATCCTCGGATCAAACGGAGCTGAGCCGGTGAGGATCGATTCATGAGCGCGATCACAGATGCTGCCCTGCAAGCCGCTCCCGCCGACAAGGCGCGCGGTTACTGGACGACGGTGGGCCGCCGCATCCGGCGCGACAAGGTCAGCATGGCCTGTGCCATCATTCTGCTGGTCATTTTTGTTTCCGCGCTGCTGGCGCCGTGGCTTGGGCTCGCCGATCCCTATCAGGGGTCGATGATCCGTCGGCTTCGCCATATCGGCACGGCCGGTTATCCGCTCGGCACCGATGAACTCGGCCGCGATATGCTGGCGCGGCTGGTCTATGGCGGGCGGCTGTCACTGATTATCGGCATTCTTCCGGTGATTTTGGCGTTCCTGATCGGGACGTCGCTTGGCCTTGTCGCCGGCTATGTCGGCGGCAAGATCAACACCGCGATCATGCGTACGGTGGACGTGTTTTACGCCTTTCCTTCGGTGCTGCTGGCGATCGCGATTTCGGGCGCGCTTGGGGCTGGCATCGTCAACTCCATCGTCTCGCTGACGATCGTATTCGTGCCGCAGATCACCCGCGTCGCCGAAAGCGTCACCACCGGCGTGCGCAATATGGATTTCGTCGAAGCCGCGCGCGCCTCCGGCGCCGGCCCCTTCACCATCATGCGCGTGCATATGCTCGGCAATGTGCTGGGGCCGATCTTTGTCTACTCAACCGGTCTGATCTCGGTGTCGATGATCCTGGCCGCCGGCCTGTCATTTCTCGGCCTCGGCACCAAGCCACCCGAGCCGGAATGGGGCTTGATGCTCAATACGCTGCGCACCGCGATCTATGTCAATCCGTGGGTGGCGGCACTGCCTGGCGTCATGATCTTTGCGGTGTCGATCTGTTTCAACCTGCTCAGCGACGGCATGCGCAGCGCCATGGATATCCGGAACTGATGCCATGAACGAAACGAGCCTACCCGTCGATATGCTGGAGCCGGTCGAGGATCGCGGCGGCGCGGCGCAGCCGCTGTTGCAGGTCAACGGATTGACCAAGCACTTTCCGGTGCGCGGCGATCTGTTCAGCGCGCGCAAAACGGTGCGGGCGGTGGATGACGTGTCGTTTTCGATCGCCAAGGGCGAAACGGTCGGAATCGTCGGCGAGTCCGGCTGCGGCAAGTCGACCACCGCGCGGCTCTTGATGCACCTGATGAAGCGCGACGCCGGCGATATCATCTATGATGGCATGACGGTCGGGCGCGCTCTGTCGCTGCGCGAACTTCGCCGCGGCATGCAGATGGTGTTTCAGGACAGTTATGCCTCGCTCAACCCGCGCCTGACCATCGAACAATCGATCGCCTTCGGCCCCAAGGTCCATGGCATGGCGGACGCCCCCGCCCGCGCACTAGCGCGCGAACTGCTCGGCAAAGTGGGCCTACGACCGGAAGTCTTTGCCAACCGCTATCCGCACGAGGTTTCCGGCGGCCAGCGGCAGCGCGTCAACATCGCCCGCGCACTGGCGTTGTCACCGCGGCTCGTGATCCTCGACGAGGCCGTATCGGCGCTGGACAAATCGGTCGAAGCCCAGGTGCTCAATCTCCTGGTCGATCTCAAGCGCGAATTCGGACTGACCTATCTCTTCATCAGCCATGATCTCAATGTCGTCCGCTATATTTCAGACCGTGTGCTGGTGATGTATCTCGGCGAAGTGGTCGAACTCGGTCCGGTCGATCGGGTGTGGGACGCGCCGGCGCATCCCTATACGCGGGCGCTGCTGGCGGCGATGCCATCGTCCGATCCGGACCACAGGACCGAAACGCCGCCGATCACGGGCGATCCGCCTAATCCGATCGATCCGCCCGCGGGCTGCCGGTTTCACACCCGTTGTCCGTTTGCGGAGCCGCTCTGCGCAAATGCTGCACCAAAACTCACCGCGCTCGATACAATGGGTCATCAAGCGGCATGCTACATGGCCATTCCAGGTTCAGGTCACAGCCGCGCGCCGGCAAAAGGATCGAATACTCCATGACAAGACCCAGTTCTAAAGAGATCAAGGTGGTGGCGGATGTCGCCGGCGTACCCGTGACCGCCGAGGTTGCCACGCGGATGTCCAATTCGATCGGTCCTGCATTTGAGGGCTTTGCGCCGATATCGGGCACGCTGCCGTTCGATCTCGAGCCTGCCAGTTTTGTTCTGGCGCAAATTGCGAAGGTTTCGAAATGAGCGCTGAACCGGCCCTGATGTCGCTCACCTCGATCGCAAAGGCGATCGCCGAAAAGCGCTTTTCCTCGCGCGAAGTAACGCAGTCCTGTCTGAATCGAATCGGTCAGTGGCAGCCTCGTCTCAACGCGTTCATCGCGATCGAGGCTGAGGCTGCGCTCGCGGCGGCCGATGAAGCCGACACGGCGCTGGCAAAAGGCAATGTCAAAGGCGTTCTGCACGGCGTGCCGCTGGCGCACAAGGACATGTATTACGACGCGGGCAAGGTGGTGACCTGTGGTTCGAAGATCCGGCGTGATTTCGTCGCCACCACGACCTCGACGGCGCTGCAGCGCATCAAGGACGCCGGTACGGTTCGCCTTGGGTCGTTGCAGATGGCCGAATTCGCCTACGGACCGACCGGGCACAATTCGCATTTCGGCCCCGTGCACAATCCCTGGAATGTCGATCACATCACCGGCGGCTCGTCGTCGGGATCTGGCTCCGCGGTCGCAGCGAGACTGACCTTTGCGGCGCTGGGATCGGACACCGGCGGCTCGGTCCGGATGCCCGCGCATTTCTGCGGCGTGACCGGATTGAAGACGACCGTCGGCCGGGTCAGCCGCGCCGGCGCGATGCCGTTGTCGCAATCGCTCGATACGGTCGGCCCGCTGGCGCGCAGCGCGGAAGATTGCGCGCTGCTGATGGGCCAGATGGCTGGCGCCGATCCGGAAGATCCGACGGCCGTCACCGTGCCTGTGCCGGACTACATGGCGGCGACGAAAGGTTCGCTGAAAGGATTGCGCATCGGCGTACCCGCGGCGTTTTATGTCGACGATCTCGATTCCGAGGTCGCGCGGGTCCTTGACGAGAGCATTGCCGTGTTCAAGCGCGAGGGCGCCGAGATCGTTCGGGTCGAATTGCCGGATCAGCGCCAGCTCTCTTCGGCAAGCCAGCTCGTTCTCGCGGTCGAGGCCGCGGCGTTTCACAAACGCTGGCTGATCGAGCGGCCGCAGGATTACGGTCCGCAGGTTCTGATGCGCTTGCAGAACGGGCTTGCTATCCCCGCGATCACCTATCTGGAAGCGATGCGCTGGCGCGGGCCGGCATTGTCCGCGCACAATGCCGCGGTTGCTGGTGTCGATGCCGTGATCGCGCCGGTGTCGCCGGTCGCGGCTCCCACCATTGCCGAAAGCGACGTCGGCGGCGGTCCTGGCGCCGAAGCCGTGATCCAGCGGCTGACGCGCTTTACGCGGCCGGTCAATTATCTCGGCCTGCCGTCGCTGGCGCTTCCCTCCGGCTTTACCCGCAGCGGCCTTCCGGTCGGGATGCAGTTGATCGGCCGTTCCTTCGATGAGGCCACGCTGTTGCAAATTGGCGCCGCGTTCCAGCGCGCGACCGATTTCCACGACCGGGTGCCGAAGCTCGCATGAACCAGCTTGTCGACATCCGCAATCTCAGCATTCGCTTCACCGGCGAGCGTACCGTTCATGCCGTGAACGATCTGAGCCTTTCGCTCGGCGAGGGGGAAGTGCTCGGCCTGCTCGGCGAGTCCGGTTCGGGCAAGAGCGTCACCTTGCGCGCGTTGATGCGGTTGTTGCCGAGAAAGCGGACGCAGATTTCAGGGCAGGTTCAGGTCCTCGGACGCGACGTGCTGGCGCTGGATGACGAACAGCTTTCGGCGTTTCGCGGCCGGACCGTGTCGATGATCTTTCAGGAGCCGGCGCTGGCGCTTGATCCGGTTTACACCATCGGCCAGCAGATCGCCGAAACCGTGATGCGTCACGAAGGCAAAAGCCAAACCGAGGCCGTGGCGCGCGCGCTCGAAATGCTGGAGGTGGTGCGCATTCCCTCCGCCAAACGCCGGCTCGATGCCTATCCGCATGAGATGTCCGGCGGCATGCGGCAGCGCGCGATGATCGCGCTGGCGCTGGCCTGCAAGCCGAAAATCCTGTTGGCGGACGAGCCGACGACGGCGCTGGACGCCACCGTGCAGATCCAGATCCTGCTGTTGCTGCGCGAGCTGCAACGCGAATTCGGGATGTCCGTCATCTTTGTCACCCACGATATCGGTGTTGCGATCGAGATCTGCGATCGTGTCGCCGTGATGTATGCGGGCCAGATCGTCGAACAGGGCACGCTCAGCCAGATCGTGCGTTCGCCGGTCCATCCCTATGCGCAGGGGTTGCTGGCCTCTACCGTGCACGGCGCCAAGAGAGGTCAGCGCCTGGAAACCATTCCGGGGACGCCGCCGTCGCTCGACCAGGCGCCGGTCAGTTGCGCCTTCGCCCCCCGTTGCGGTTTTGCGCAAGCGCGCTGCATCGAAGCGCTGCCGCCCGATGTGCAGATAGGGCCGGGCAGGCACGCCAGATGCATCCTGGCTGAAAACGCTGGCGTCGCGGTCGCCGCGACCTAGCCGTATCTGAAGTCAAGCGCCGAGGCCCGGGTCGGCCCAGCGTTCGATCTCGGAAGCACCGACAATGCGCTTGGGCTGATGCGGATTGAGCGTGCCGGCGCTCGCGGTCCAGCCCTTGGCCAGGATCTGCATGGCGAACAGCTTGGCATCGACTTCCGATTTGAATGTCCGGGTTGAGCGGGCCGCGCCTTTTGCGCCGTCGCCCGCCATTTTGCTTGGCCCAAAGGCCACATACCAAGTATCCGGTTGAGTCATGCTTGGATAACGCTGTTGCTGCGTCAAAGTTTCGCCTTCATTGAAAATGGCCACGCCACCATTGTGGAGGGCGCTCGCGATCTAACTAAAATTAGCGGGATTGGGGTCGTCACGTCATATAATTGTGGGTAGATTCGAATGCAGCGCGGCGATATGACACGCTGCAAACAGGGGGGTTTTTGATGCGACTGTCCAGTGAAGGCCTTCTCGTTATTTTATTCGTTGGCTTGATTGCGGGCTGGCTCGCCGGAAAGATCGTTCGGGGTACCGGCTTTGGAATTATCGGCGATATCATTGTCGGCATCGCCGGCGCCTTTGTCGCCAGTTGGCTGTTTCCGAAGCTTGGCATTCAGCTCGGCGTCGGGCTGGTGCGCGAGATCATCGATTCCGCGATCGGCGCCATTCTGCTGTTGCTGATCGTCCGGCTGATTCGAACCGGCGGCCGTTTCTGACGTGACGCCATAAACGTTCGCCGCGCCAGACATTTCGATCAGAACGCTGCAAACGAAGGGGCCGTCCCGAGAGACGGCCCCTTACTTATTGCTTATTAGCGGCGTCGAAATCGCTTATTCGACGATCTCGACAATCCGGTGGGTGCGCGGATCGACCAGAACCGTGCGGTCGTTCACGACCGTGTAGCGATAGTCATGGACGCCATATTCCTGCGGCACGTCATAATAGGTGACGCCTGCTTCAGGAAGGACGGCGCCGACCCGCACGTCCTCGCCATAATGATAGGAGGGCCGGCGCTGCTCGACGACATAGCTGTGAAAGCGCGGGCGCTGATCGACGCCCAGAACTCCGGTGACGCCACCAACCACACCACCAACGACGCCGCCGACCACCGCGCCGACGGGACCCGCCGCGCGCTCGCCTTCTCTTGAGCCTCGCTCAACTCCACCGGGAACCCCCTGGGCTTGCGCGACGACGGGAAGCGCCACGGTGGCAGCTAAGGCGGCAATTCCGATAAAACGGCGAATCATGATGTCTCCCAGTATCCGTTAAGGTGGGAGGACAAGTCATTCGGCGCCGATTCGGTTCCTCCGCGGCGCCCCGAATAAACCGGTTCTGCCGGTGAGCCGGCTGCCCCATTTAGGTTAATGCGACTTAAATGGACGGTAGGCGGAAACATCGGTAAAATGCGGTTCTCGTATTTCATTTAAGAGATTTGATTGATGGCAGCCGCTCCCGCGGTCCGGCGCTCCGAACTCGGTGACGCGCTGCGCACTTGTCGCAACGCCTTCATCGGCGTCGGCATCATGAGCTGCATGATCAATGTGCTCTATCTGACCGGCTCGCTGTTCATGCTGGAAGTCTACGACCGGGTGCTGCCGAGCCGGAGCGTACCGACACTGATCGGTTTGGCGATCCTCGCCGGCGGAATGTACTTCTTCCAGGGCATCCTCGATCTGATCCGCGGACGGATCCTCGGTCGCGTCGGGACCGCGCTCGATGAATCGCTCAATCGCCGGGTGTTCGAGACCATCGTGCGGATGCCGTTGACCGTCGGCGGACGCAATGACGGACTTCAGCCATTACGGGATTTGGATGCCGTGCGCTCGTTTCTCTCTAGCATGGGGCCGGGCGCCTTCTTCGATCTGCCCTGGCTGCCGTTCTATCTGGCGATCTGTTTCACCTTCCATGTCATGATCGGCCTGACGGCGCTGGTCGGCGCCATCATTCTCGTCAGCCTTACCCTTGTCACCGAATACATGTCGCGCGCGCCGGCGCGCGAGGCGACAGGACTGGCGGCGCGCCGCAACGACCTTGCCGCCACCAGCCGGCGAAACGCCGAGGTGCTGATTGCGATGGGAATGTCCGGGCGGCTGACCAACCGCTGGGTCGAAGCCAACCAGAATTATCTGGCGGGCAATCAGCGCGCCAGCGACATTGCCGGCGGTCTCGGCGCGATTGCCAAAGTGCTGCGCATGACCCTGCAATCGGCGGTGCTTGCCGTCGGCGCCTATCTGGTGATCCACCAGGAAGCGACCGCAGGTATCATCATCGCGGGCTCGATCCTGAGCGCACGCGCACTGGCCCCGGTCGATCTGGCGATCGCGCACTGGAAAGGCTTCGTCGCCGCGCGCCAGAGCTGGCATCGTCTGAACCTGTTGCTCGAGAAGATGCCTGAGCGGACCGGGCAAATGCTGCTGCAGAACCCGTCGAGCCGCCTTTCGGTCGAAGGCATCAGCATGGTGCCGCCGGGCGATCAGAAGATCATCGTCCAGGACGTCACCTTCGCGCTCGAGGCTGGAAGTGCATTGGGCGTGATCGGGCCGAGCGGATCGGGAAAGTCGTCGTTGGTGCGTGCGCTGGTCGGTGTGTGGCAGCCATTTCGCGGCAAGGTTCGGCTCGACGGCGCAGCGCTCGACCAGTGGTCGTCGGATGTTCTCGGCGCTCACATCGGCTATCTGCCGCAGGATGTCGAACTGTTTGCCGGTACCGTCGCCCAGAATATTTCCCGTTTCGATCCCGAAGCCAATTCGGAAAAGATCATTGCGGCCGCAAAGGAAGCGGGCGTGCATCAGATCATCATCAAGATGCGCGACGGCTACGATACCCAGGTCGGCGAACAGGGGACTTCGCTTTCCGCCGGCCAGGCGCAACGCGTGGCGCTGGCGAGGGCGCTGTATGGCGATCCGTTCCTGATCGTCCTCGATGAGCCGAACTCCAATCTCGATACCGAGGGCGATGAGGCGCTGACGCGGGCGGTTCGTGCGGCGCGCGAGCGCGGCGCCATCGTGGTGATCGTGGCGCATCGGCCGGTCGGCATCGAGGCGGTCGATCAGCTTCTGGTGCTGAGGGAAGGCCGCATGCACGCCTTCGGGCCGAAGGAAACGGTGCTCGGGCAGGTGTTGCAGCGGGTTAATCCGCCGACGCCGATCAAGATCGTATCCGAGGGCGGGGTTGCCAAACCATGAGCGGCAGCGAAACACAGGGCGCACGATCGTCGATACGGCTGCATTTGATGGTCGGACTGACCGTGGTCGTGCTTCTCGCCGGCGGCCTTGGCGGTTGGGCGTCGACGGCCGAGATCTCCGGCGCGCTGATTGCGCCGGGATCGATCGTCGTCGAATCCAGTGTCAAGAAAGTCCAGCATCCGACCGGAGGCGTCGTCGGTGAGTTGCGTGCGCATGATGGCGATATCGTCAAGGCCGGCGATATCGTCGTGCGGCTCGATGACACCGTCACCAAGGCTAACCTTGCAATCGTCACCAAGAATCTCGATGGCCTGTGGGCGAGAGCCGCGCGGCTCGAGGCCGAGCAGCAGGGTCTCGACAAGGTGGTATTTCCCGCCTCGCTGCGTGACCGCGCCAATGATCCCGACGTCAAGAGCGTGATGGCGAGCGAAGCCAAATTGTTCGAAGTCCGCACCACGGGCCGGACCGGACAGAAGGCGCAATTGCACGAGCGGATCACGCAGCTGAATGAGGAAATCGCCGGTCTTACCGCGCAGGAGCAGGCCAAAGACCAGGAAATCGCGCTGGTGGACAAGGAACTGGTCGGGGTTCGCTCGCTCTACGACCAGCATCTGGTGCAGCTGACGCGCCTGACCACACTCGAGCGCGATGGAGCCCGGCTGTCCGGAGAGCGGGCGCAATACATCTCATCGAAGGCGCAGGCCAAGGGCAAGATCACCGAAACCGAATTGCAGATCATCCAGGTCGACAAGGATATGGTCAGCGATGTCTCCAAGGACTTACGCGAGACCAACGACAAGATCGGCGAATATATCGAACGCAAGGTGACGGCCGAAGACCAGTTGCGGCGCGTCGATATCCGCGCCCCGCAGGACGGCATGGTCGAGCAATCGACGGTTCATACCGTGGGCGGCGTGATTACCGCCGGCGACGCCATCATGATGATCGTTCCGCAGGCCGATGACCTCCAGGTCGAAGCCAAGGTCAATCCGCAGGATATCGATAAACTGCAGATCGGCGAAAAGACCTTGCTGCGGCTGTCGGCCTTCAACCAGCGCACGACGCCGGAACTGAACGGCGTCGTCACCCGCGTTTCGCCAGATGTCACCACCGATCAGCGCACCGGACAGGCCTATTACACGATCCGCGTCTCGATGCCGCCGGAAGAGGTGGCCCGTCTTGGCGAGGCCAAGCTGATACCCGGGATGCCGGTGGAGGCCTTTGTCCAGACCGGCGATCGCACCATGCTGTCCTACCTCATCAAGCCGCTGCACGATCAGCTGATGCGCGCGTTCCGCGAGAGGTGAGGTCGGGGTTGCGACATAACCATCCAGCCATTGTAGTTGAAAGATAGGCTCTCACTTCGTGCCATCCCGAAGGGCCGCGGCGTATGGGTCCCGGCTTTCGCCAGGACGACAATAATAGGCGGCGAATCAAAAATTCACCGCGACAAGTTCTGCAGCAGGAAATTCAGCGCGGTGCTCGCAAACACATGCATGTTGCCGAGCCGGTCGCTGCTGCCGGTCTCCAGCGTCATCGCAGACTGCTCAACGCCCGCAATGCCCATGCAGCTGTGGCCGGCGTTATCGCCGTAACGGTTGCCGGTAGGCCCGGTGGCGCCGGTCTCGGACAGGCCCCAATCCGTGGAGAAGCGCTGGCGGATTTGCGTTGCCAGCAATTTCGCGTAGGGCTCCGACGCCGAACGGCTTCCCTTCATCGCATCGTCGGGAATGTCCATCAGAATGCGCCGGGCATCGCGGGTATAGACCACCGCTCCGCCAAGGAAATAGGCGGACGCCCCGGGCACCGCCAGCAGCGCCGCCGAGATCAAACCGCCGGTCGAGGATTCCGCAACCGCAATGGTCTGCCGCCGTTCGATCAGCCGCGCGGCGATTTGTTCGGCGATCGCAACCAGCTCTTTCATCACGCGCCTTTCTTGCTGTCATTCTTGCCGTCTTTTTTTTCGGCGAGCGAATGATAGACGACGCGGATGAAATTCTTGCTGGCAAGCTCCGTCGGCGCCCATTTCGCATCGAGATCGGCGAACGGTTTTGCCGCCACCACGTCGTCTTCGCTCTTGCCGTCCTTGACCAGCTTCGCCATCCGGTCGCGCGCGGTCGTCAGCATCTTCAAATATTCCGCGAGCGCGGCCTTGTCGGCGAGCGGCCCGTGGCCCGGCACGATCCGGGTCTTGTCGTTGACGAATTTGAGATAGCTGCTGGCCGCCGCGATCATGCCCTTGATATTGCCGCCATTGGCGAAATCGATATTGGGGTAACGGCCATTGGTGAAGGTATCGCCGGTCGACAGCACGTTGGCGGTCTTGAACCAGACATAGGTGTCGCCGTCGGTATGCGCGTTGGCGATATGCTTGAGGTCGGCGACGCGGCCCCGCAGCCTGATGTGATATGCGCCAGTGTAGGTTTTCGCGGGCAGCGCGCCCTGTGGCGCGGCCGGCGTCTTGGCGCCGGTGAGGCCGTTGGTGGTGCCGGCAGCCAGCCGGTTCTTGACGTTGACGTCGGCGACGATGGTGACGCCATCCTTGGCGAACGGCTCGTTGCCGCCGGTGTGGTCGCCGTGAAAGTGTGTGTTGATCAGATATTTGATCGGCTCGTTGGAAACCGCCGAGATCGCCGCCTTGATCTTGTCATGCAGCGGCGCGAACTCGCCGTCGACCATGATAATGCCGTCCTTGGCGACCGCCACGGTGATATTTCCGCCCTGGCCTTCCAGCATGTACATGTTGTCGCCGAGATCGGTGGTCTTGATCTCGACCTTGGAGAAATCAGGCGGCGGCGGTGCCGCTGACGGCTGTTGCTGCGCGACGGCAGCGCCGTTCAGCAGCATCATGGTGGCAACAGCCGCAATTCCAATCCGCAACATCAAAATCTCCCGCCCCAATTTTTAAGGTTTCCTAGCACGCGATGGCCCGTTTGCCGAGTTGCGGGCCGCGGCCGACCCTGCTTGAATGCGGCTCAAGAACCAAGCGGTGCGGCCTACAACATGCCGTGATGGAATACCGCGCGGAGCAGAGGAAACTTGCCGAGGAATTTGTCATGACATCGCCGATCGCGGGAGGCGTAGATTGCGATCTGCATCCCGCCGTTCCTCATCTGACCAGCCTGTTGCCCTATCTCAACGATTACTGGCGCGACCAGGTCACGACCCGAGGGATGGTCGACCTGGTGTCGCAATCCTATCCGGCCAATTCGCCGATCATCTCGCGGCCGGACTGGCGGCCGTCAAAAGGCAAGCCGGGGTCCAGCCTTGCCGATATGCAGGCGCAAGCGCTCGATCCCTTCGCGGTGAGCTACGGCATCTGCAACCCGCTGTATGGCGTGCAGATGGTGTTCAGCGAGGATATGGCGGATGCGTTCTGCCGCGCGCTGAACGACTGGCTGGTCAAGGAGTGGCTCGACAAGGATAGTCGCTTGCGCGGCTCGATCGTTATCCCGGTCCAGAGCATCGAGAAGTCGGTTGCCGAGATCGAGCGTTGCGCTGCCGACAAGCGTTTCGTTCAGGTGCTGATGCTGGTCATGGGGGACATGCCGCTCGGCAAGCGCGCCTATTGGCCGATCTATGCCGCCGCCGAGCGGCACGGCCTGCCGATCGGCATCCATGCCGGCAGCAATTATCACAACCCGCCCAGCTCGGTCGGCTGGGGCTCCTATCACATCGAGGATTATGTCGCCCAGGCGCAGGCGTTCCAGACGCAATTGACCAGCCTGATCGTCGAGGGCGTTTTCGCGCGGCATCCGAACCTGAAAATGGTGATGCTGGAGTCCGGCTTCACTTGGCTGCCATCCTATCTGTGGCGACTGCATAAATTCTGGCGTGGCATCCGCATGGAAACGCCGTGGGTGGATCGCGCGCCGCTGGAAATTGTGCGTAGCAACATCCGGTTCTCGCTGCAGCCGATCGATGCGCCGCCGGATCCCCAGACATTAAATCGGCTGTTTGACCATATGCAGTCGGACGAATTGCTCCTATTCTCAACGGACTATCCGCACTGGCAATTCGATGGCGACCAGGCGTTGCCCGAAGGGATTTCGGCCGATCTCGTACGCAAGATCATGATCGACAATCCATACGCGACCTACAGCCGCCTGAAGCAGTCGGCCAGGGCATGATCCCGAAAAGTGGCATCCGGTTTTCGGAGAAGATCATGCCCAAACAAATGAGATTGGCGAGTTCAATTCGGCGAAGCTGGATCGGAATCTAGAGGAGACGACACCATGAACATGCAGTTCCGCCCCGGCGCCGAACCGGGTGCCTCCACCGGTGTCAAAACCGCGATTGCCGATTGCGACATCCATCCGGCGCGGAAGAGTCTGAAGGATCTCTATCCCTATATGGCCACGCGCTGGCACGACCATCTCGAAACCTATGGCAAGCATCCCTATCAGGGCATGATGGAAGGCCCGCCCTATCCGAAGGCGCAGCCGAATGCGTCGCGTCGCGATGCCTATCCGCCGGAGGGTGGCCAGCAGGGCTCGTCGCTGTCGTTCATGCAGCAACAGCACCTCGACCCGAACAATGTCGCGCTGGGCGTGCTGTGTCCGCTCCAGACAGGGCAGGGCATTCGCAACCAGGATTTGAGCGCGGCGCTGGCCACCGCCGTCAACGATTGGCAGATTGCAGAGTGGACCAGCAAGGACAGCCGGCTGAGGGGCTCGGTCGTGGTAGCTAATGAGGATGGCCCCGCAGCGGCTGCCGAGATTCGCAAGCGCGCCGGCGACAAGAATTTCGTGCAGGTGCTGCTGCTCAGCCGCAATGTCGAGCCGCTGGGCCAGCGCCGCTACTGGCCGATCTATGAGGCGGCCGAGGAGGCCGGGCTTCCGATCGGCATCCACGCCTTCGGCTTCGGCGGCAACCCGATCACGGCATCCGGCTGGCCGAGCTTCTACATCGAGGAAATGGTCGGCCATTCGCAATGCCAGCAGACGGCGCTCGCCAGCCTCGTGCTGGAAGGCGTGTTCGAGCGGCACCCGACGCTCAAGATGGTGATGATCGAAGCCGGCTTCGGCTGGGCGCCGTCGCTGTCGTGGCGGCTGGACAAGAACTGGGAGCGGCTGCGCAGCGAGGTGCCGCATGTGAAGCGGCCGCCGTCGGAATATATCCGCGACCACATCTATTGGACCACGCAGCCGATGGAAGATCCCGAAAGGCGCGATCATCTGTTTGACGTGATCGACTGGGTCGGCTGGGACAAACTGCTGTTCGCGACCGACTATCCGCACTGGGATTATGACGAGCCATCGCGGGTGCTGCCGCCGGGGGTCAGCGACGCCAACCGCGAAGCGTTCTATCTCGGCAATGCAAAGAAGCTGTACGGGCTCGCATGATCCGAAAAAGTGGGAACCGGTTTTCCTCGGGACAAACGCGAAGCGTTTGCCCGGAGATCAGGCGAAAAAAATAACATGGCCCGTCACGTCATCGCGGCGGTGGCTGAATTGCCGCCGGGCACGCGCAAATTCCTCACCATCGAAGAACGGCCGATCGCGGTCTTCAACATCAAGGGCGAGTTTTTCGGCCTGATGAACCGCTGCCCGCATCAGGGCGCGGCGTTGTGCGAAGGGCCGTTGATCGGGCTCGCGCAATCATCCGATCCCGGCGAGATCGAGTACACCAAGCTCGGCGAAATCATCCGCTGCCCCTGGCACGGCTGGGAGTTCGACATCCGGACCGGCCAGTCCTATTGCGACCCCAAGCGTTTCCGGGTCAAAGCCTATCCCGTCAATGTCGAGCCGGGTTCGAGCGTGGTGAAAGGGCCTTACGTGGCCGAGACCGTCGCGGTGTCCGTGGAAAGCGACTACGTGGTGGTGGATTTGTAGATTACACCGTCATTCCGGGGCGCGCATAAGCGCGAACCCGGAATCTGGAAGACGTAACCTCAAGATTCCCCGATGTGCAATTGCACATCTGAGGTTCGCGCGGCCGCGTGCCCCGGAATGACGGCAGTTGTGTCGGTTGGGCTACTTGCAAGAAGCCTCGTCATTGCGAGGAGCGAAGCGACGACCTGTCCGCCGTAGCTTTTAGCGAAGGCGGAAGCAATCCAGTCTTCGTTTTCGGGCACTGGATTGCTTCGCGAAGCCTGTCATCGGGCGCGCATTCGCGCGACCCGTTGGCTCGCAATGACGGTACTAAACCGGATGCCCCATCATCCGCCGTTCCCGCGCATAGCGCACCAGCGCGACATAGCGGTAGATGCCGTGGACGAACTTGCTGTAGGGCATGGTGATGAACAGCGCGAACACCACGCCGAGATGCAGCGCCAATAGTGGCCCCATCGCCGCGGTGTCGCGCCACAGCAATAGCGCGATACCTGTCAGGCCGGTCATGAACAGCATGACAATGAAAGCGGTGTCCATGCCGGTGCGGGCCTGATCGACCAGCACCGGATCACGCTTCGATTTTTCCGCGAGCAATCCGATCGGCCCGATCAACAAACCGATGCCACCGAGCGTGCCGAGCACAACCGGCAAATCCCACCACGCATAGGGCGCCTCGCGCGCCAGCAGATAATGGTAGAGCGTGCCGACGCAGGTCGCGGCGAAGCACAGCAGGAAGCCGTAGAAGGTGAGGTGGTGATAGATCTTGCGCCGGTCGGTCGGGCGGTCGTCTTCGTTGAAGCAGCCAACGCCACCGCCATCGAGGTAGCGCAGCTCGCCGGCATCCCGCATCGCCTGCCACAGCGATCCCGCGTCCATCTTCATACCCACGGGTTCGCCGATATCGTGCCAAAAGGCGCGCACGCTCATGACCAGCGCCAATATCGCGTACAGGAACGCCGCGCCGAACAGCGCCGCCATCGTGTTGTGTGGCATCAGTTTGTAGAACGCGCCCGGTCCGGTGTGGATTCCGTACAGAACCTGCGGGTCGTTGAGCGCGGCAAAGCCGAAAATGAATGCGGCAACGCTTAGGGCCGCAATGATGCTGATCGCGAGTCCGTTGCGCGCGAACAGGCCCGAAAACGCCCGCGGCCATGCATAGGCGGCGTAGGAGTCGGCGCGAGCGATCGCCAGCGTTTGCGGAACGTTGACGTTGTACTCATGCGGCGGCGAGAACTGGCAGTCGGTGTAGCAGGCGCCGCAGGCGTGGCAGAGATTGGCAAGATAATTGAGGTCGCCGTCGGAGAACGAGCGGCGCATTTCCATCGCCGGGAAAACAGCGCAGAGACCTTCGCAATAGCGGCAGGAGTTGCAGACCGTCATCAGGCGGTCGGCTTCCTCAAGGATTTTAGTTCCGTGCATTTTGCGCCGCTTCCCGTCCCGCGATCCGTCCGAACACGCTGCCGATGGTCATTCCGATTCCGGCCGCGTAACCTTTGCCCAGCACATTGCCGGCCATGATCTCGCCGGCGGCGAACATGTTGGCCGAAGGCTTGCCGTCCTTCATCAGGATGCGGGACTGCTTGTTCACGCGGGTGCCGAGATAGGTGAAGGTGATGCCGGGCCGCACCGGATAGGCATAATACGGCGGCGTCTCGATCTTTCGCGCCCAATGGGTCTTCGGCGGCGTCAATCCTTCGGTGCGGCAGTCATCAAGGATGGTGTGATCGAAGGTGCCGGGCTGCACCGCGGCATTGAAGTCGGTGATGGTCTTTTCCAGGGTGGCCGGATCGAGCTCGAATTTTCCCGCAAGTTCCGCAATCGAGTCGGCCTTGATCGGGGGAAACAGCGTCGGCATGAAGCTGTTCAGCACCGTCGAGTCGAAAATGATGTAGGCGATCTGATCCGGCTGCGCGGCAACCAGGCGTCCCCAGATCGCATAGCGCTTCGGCCAGATGTCCTCGCCCTCGTCGTAGAAACGCTGCGCATGCTTGTTGACGACAATGCCGAACACCACGGAGTCATGCCGGGTAATGATGCCACCGTCGAATTTCGGCGCGCGCGCGTCGATCGCGACCGCGTGGCATTGCGTGGGGTCGCCGATCTCCTGCACGCCCTTGGCCAGCAGCATCTTGAGGATGGCGCCGCGGTTGTAAGGCGTGCCCCGGATCAGGAAATTGTCGGCGGCCTCACCCCAATACTCCTTCAACCATTCGATATTGGCCTCGAAGCCGCCGGCGGCCGCAACCAAGGTCGAGGCGCGCACTTCCGCGGTGCCATCGATCGGCTGCTTCAGCATCGCAGACAGGAACATGCCGTCTTCGATTCGCAGATCAGTGACTTCGGCGTCGTAGAGGATATCGACGCCGAGTTGCTCGGCGGTGAGATAGAGCGCGTTCAGCATCGCCCGGCCGCCGCCAAGGAAAAACGAGTTGGTCCGCCCGAGGCTCAGCGTGCCGCCCAGCGACGGCTGCCAGCGCACGCCCTGTTCGACGACCCAGTTCAGGATGTCCTTGGACTCCCGGATCATGAACTTTGCGAGCTCTTCGTCGGTCTGCCCACCGGTCAGGCGCAACAGGTCGTCCCAGAATTCCTGCTCGGTATAGGGCCCGGTGAGGATGTCGGTGGCCGCGTCATGGGCGCAGCGCATGTTGCGGGTATGGCGGGTGTTGCCGCCCCGGTAGAATTTCGGGGCGCCTTCCAGCACCAGCACGGAGGCGCCGGCGCGCCGCGCGCTGATCGCGGCGCATAGCGCGGCGTTGCCGCCGCCAATCACCAGCACATCAAATCTTCGGGTTAAATCGACCATGCGGTGTTGTTTATCTTGTTTGCATGGAAATCAAAACCGGGCAGGCGCGTGCCTGCCCGGCGGTTTCGAGGGATCAGGCGGTGACGGCTTCGCGCGTCTCGATGGTCCGGCCACCGCGATACACGGTGAGCGTCGCGATGATGCCGAGAGCCGCGCCGAACATCAGCCAGTACGCAGGCGAGGCCTTGTCCTGGTGCGTCATTTCGATCAGTTTGGTCGATACAAAGGGGGTGGCCGTGCCGAATATGCCTGCAGCCAATGCGAACGCTATCGAGAAACAGGTGGTACGGACATGTGCCGGCACGATCTCGACCAGGCATCCCAGCATCGTGCCGCTGTAGACGCCGAAGTAGAACGAGAACATCATCTGGACTGCCAGCAGCTTTCCGAGTGTGGGCTCTGCCGCGAGCCAGGAAAGCGCTGGGTAAGCAGTCACGAGCGCCAAGCCTGCAATCGTTAGCAGCACGGGCTTGCGGCCGATCCGGTCGGAAACCGCGCCACCAACCGGATTCCAGATGAAATTCGTGATTGCAACGAGCAGAGTCACGAGCAATGTCCCCGTCGGCGAGAGATTGAGCTGCTTGCCGAAACCGGGTGCATACACCGTGATGAAGTAAAAGGTCGTCGTGGTCAGCACAGCGATCATCATGCCGAGAACGACAATGCGCCAGTTCGCGATCGCCGAAGCAAACACCTCGCTCGCGGTCGGATGTTTCTTCATGGCCAGGAAAGCCGGCGTTTCCTCAAGCGATCGCCGCAACATGAAAATGACCGGGATAATGAGGCAGCCGACAAAGAACGGGATGCGCCATTTGGCGATTCCGCCCACTGAATCCAGGAAGGTGTCAGCGGGGACGCTTTCTCTCAGGATAAAGCCGATGATTGCCGCGACAAAGATCGCGACCTGCTGACTCGAAGACTGGAACGAGGTGTAAAAGCCGCGATTGCCAGGCGTCGCTATCTCGGCAAGATAAACAGAGACGCCGCCCAGTTCGACGCCGGCGGAGAACCCCTGTATCAACCGGCCGATCAAGACGATGATCGTCGCGGCGATGCCGATGGATGCGTAAGTGGGGCAGAAGGTGATCGCCACGGTACCAACCGCCATGAGCGCGAGCGTCACGATCAGCCCCTGGCGGCGGCCGATACGATCGATATAGGCGCCCAGTACGATTGCGCCGACCGGACGCATCAGCGCGCCGAGCCAGAACACACCATACGCATTGAGCAGGGCCGCGGTCTCGTTCTGGGCGGGGAAGAACGCCTTTGCGATATCCTGCGCGTAAAATCCGAACAGGAAGAAATCGAACTGCTCGAGGAAATTGCCGCTGGTCGCGCGCAGGATGGCGCCGATCCGCGACTTGATCACCGGCGGCTGGGATGTGGATATTGGCGGCATGGCGAATTCTCCCCGTTTTCGAAATGGCCGGTGCGGAAAGGTTTTTCGCCAGCCGACAATTGCTCTTGAAGGGCAATCTGCCATGCCGGTGCGGCGCGACCAACCGGAAATCGCTAGTTAAATCGGATATCGCGCCGCACGCCGATATTTTTCAGGTTTTGTTCTGCAGCGAGGTGCTCAGCCATTGCCGGAACGCCGAGAGCTTGGGTGAGTCAGCCCTCGCCTCGGGCGAGACCAGATAAAAGCCGGCATCCGTCGGCAGCGTGATCTTGAACGGAACCACCAGCCGGCCGCTGGCGATGTCGGCCTCGACGTAAGACGTCCGTCCCATCGCCACCCCGAGCCCGTCGATCGCGGCCTGGACGGTTACCAGCAGCAGGTCAAAGGTCAGCCCGGGGTGTTTTGAGATATTCGCCGGCAGCCCTGCCGCGGTGAGCCACAACCGCCAGTCGTCGTTATAGCCGGCGCTGGTGTGCAGCAGCGTATAATGGGCCAGATCTTCCGGGCACCGCAGCGGTTTGTCTCCGGAGAGCAATGCCGGACTGCAGACCGGAAACATTTCGTCGGCCATCAGCCAGTCGGCGCGCAGGCCCGGCCAATGGCCACGGCCATAGCGGATCGCAGCATCGACGTCGCCGCTTTTGAAATCGACCAGATTGGACGACGTCGTGATGCGGACGTCGATGCCCGGATGCGCCTCCTGAAATGCGGAAAGCCGCGGCAGCAGCCACTTGGCCGCCAGCGACGCCAGCGTGGACACTGTCAGCACATGTTCATTGTCCTTGCGCAGCAGCCGGTCGGTGGCGAGCCGCAGATCGTTAAAGGCCGCGCGGACACCGGGAAGATAATCGCGGGCTTCCGGCGTCAGCGCCAGCGCGCGGTTTTGCCGGACGAACAGGCGAATCCCCAGTTCTTCCTCGAGCCGCCGGATCTGATGACTGATCGCGGTCTGCGTGACGTTCAGCTCGGTCGCCGCATTGGTGAAGCTGAGGTGCCGGGCCGCCGCCTCAAACGCGCGCAGCCCATTCAGGGAGGGCAGTCTGGCTGTCATTTGACCAAAAATTCATGCATGATTTTTTGTCATCTAAAGCGGTACAAAGTGTCGTTTGTGGAAAGTCCACATAGCGCAGATATTGGCCTTAACAAGTTAGCTTTAGGAGATTGAGATGTCCATTTATTCACACCAGGAGATGATAAATAATCATGGTTCTGGGGTTTTCGCCCAGCTCGGCGAAACCTTTCACGTTTGGCGCGAGCGACAGCGCAGCCGGCGTGAACTGGCCCAGTGGACCGATCGCGACCTGCATGATGTCGGCATTTCCCGAAGCGACATTGTGCTTGAGGCTGAAAAACCGTTCTGGCGGGCATGATGCAGCCTGGTTGGCGTCGCCTCGACAGGGGGACGCCAACCAATCTCTTTTGAATTTGCGGGAGCGTGCGATGATTGCTCTGCGTTTTGACGATCTGAAGCAATATTCCGACGTCCTGCGCTCGCGCAACGGCAGCGCGGTGACGGTGCGCTTTATCGAGCCGCGCGACGCCGAGGAATTGCAGAACTATTTTCGCTCGCTTTCGACCCGCTCTCGCTACAACCGCTTCCTCGGCGCGATGAGCGAACTGCCGCAAAACGTGCTCGATCATTTCATCCATGTCGGCGAGCGCGACGAATTCAGCGTCGTTGCGACCATGAAAATCGACGGTTTCGAAACCATCGTCGGCGAAGCCCGCTATGCGTTCCATGCCGGCACGGAGAGCCTGGAGTTCGGCCTGTCGATCGATGACCGTTGGCAGGGCCAGGGCATCGGTGCAGCACTGCTGAAAAATCTCGAATGCCGCGCTGCCGCGTTCGGCGCCGAGCGGCTGGTCGGCGATACGCTGCGCTCCAATGACGCCATGATCGGGCTTGCGCGCAAATCCGGCTATTCCTTTGCGCCCAATTCCGATGATTGGAAGCTGGTGCGCTTCGAGAAGCATATCGATATCGCGCCGAAAGATATTCCCTGCGCCAGTTGGCGCCTTGCCGCTGCCTCCCGCCATCTCGCGACAGTTCCTCTCGCGGGTTGACAAAACTAAGCCCGGTTCAACCTGAACCGGGCTTTTTCTTTCAGCGATCTCTGTTCAAGAATCCAGCGGCCGTCGCCGCTGCTTGCATTTGCCGAGTACCAGTCGCGCCCTGACCGAAATCCATAGCGGCCGGACCAATGCGCCGCAGTCGATGATCGATTGCAACAGCATCACGCCGTCCCCTCGGTCCAGTCGGTCGATGTTGCGATCTTCCGCCAGGCCGCGAGTTCCTGCGCGACATGGGCGTTCTTGCGTTCGATACGTTCGACCGTGTCGCTGCCAAGCGGCAACCGCAGCGGCGGATTCTTCGCGTTCACAAGCGCAATGAAGGCCTTGGCGAGTTTGCGCGGATCGCCGCGCTGGCCGTGGTTGACGTCGGCGGCATGGGCGCGGGTCTTGCCGACGGTCTCGCTGTAATCGTCGATGTGTTGGGCGGTGCGGGCCAACGAGGTCTCATCAAGGAAATCAGTGCGAAAAAATCCGGGCTCGACGACTGTCACGTGGATGCCGAGCGGCGCCACTTCGCCGGCCAGCGCCTCGCTGATGCCCTCGACCGCGAATTTCGTCGCGCCATACACGCCCCAGCCGGGATAGCCGGCGTAGCCACCGACCGACGAGAGATTGATGATGTGCCCCGCGCGTTGCCGGCGCATATGCGGCAGCACCGCGCGGGTGACGCCGAGCAGGCCAAAAACATTGGTGCCGAACAGTTTGGCGGTTTCCGCGGCGCTGGCTTCCTCGATCGCGCCCAACAGGCCGTAGCCCGCATTGTTGATGAGGATATCGATGCGGCCGAATTGCCTGATCGCCTGACCGACGGCCTCGTGCGCCTCCGTCTCGCTGGTGACGTCGAGCCGGGTCGCCAGCAGCCGCTGATGTGAGCCGAGCCGGGCGGTGACGGTTGAGGGATCCCGGGCGGTGGCGACCACCGCATCACCGGCGGCCAATGCAGCCTCGGCGATCAGGGCGCCGAAACCTCGGGAAGCTCCTGTGATGAACCAGACGCGCATGTTGTTGCCCTTTTCTCGCTGGCCCAGGCGGCTTGCCTGGGCTGATGGGCCACAAATAGCGGTTCGCCATAGCTGAGATAATCCGCTATATAATCCATGAGCTAGTGAGTAAAATTCATCAATGCGGATCGATCCTTCTGATCTTGCGACCTTTCTGGCCATCGCCCGGCATCGCAGCTTTCGTGCCGCGGCGACCGAGCTCGGCGTATCGGCGTCGGCGCTCAGTCACGCCTTGCGCAACATCGAGACGCGTCTCGATCTGCGGCTGGTCAATCGAACGACCCGCAGCGTCGCACTGACGGAAGCAGGGCAGCGGTTGTTCGCACGCATCAGCCCGGCGTTTCAGGACATCGACGACGCGCTGGAGGATCTCAATAATTTTCGAGGCAAGCCGGCCGGTACGCTGCGCTTCAACGCCGCACGGCAGTCGGCGCAACTGGTGCTGCTGCCGATCGTGACGCGTTTTCTCAAAAGCTTTCCGGATATCAATGCCGAGATATCCATCAATGACGCGCTGATCGACATGGTGTCGGCCGGCTTCGACGCCGGTGTCCGGTTCGGCGAGACCATTGCCGCCGACATGATCGCGGTGCCGATCGGACCGCGGCATCGTTTCGCGGTGGTCGGATCGCCAGCTTATTTCAGGCAACACCAGCCGCCGGTCACGCCGCATGACCTCAGGGGCATGCCGTGCATCCGCTTTCGCTTCTCAAGCGGCGCCTTCTATCGCTGGGAGTTCGAGCGCGGCGGCATCGAAGTCGATATCGATGTCGAGGGACCGCTGACGCTGAATGATCAGGATCTGATGGTCGATGCGGCGTTGGACGGCACCGGCCTTGCCTTTGTGTTCGAGGCGCAGGTGGAAAAACTGATCGCCAGGCGCAAGCTGGTCCGCGTGCTGGCCGACTGGTGTCCGGCCTATCCCGGTTTCTTTCTGTATTATCCAAGCCGCCGCCAGCTTCCGGCGGCGCTGCGTGCCTTTGTCGATTTCGCCAAGACCATGGCGAATTAGCCTAGCTTCCCCTGAACACCGGCTTGCGCTTTTCGATGAAGGCCTGCACCGCCTCGCGATGATCCGCCGTCGTCGTCAAGCGGGTCAGGCGTTCGGCCTCATGATCGCGCGCGGTGGCGTAATCGAACAGCAGGGCTTCGTCGAGATTGTCCTTCATGTAGCGCAACGCGAGCGTCGGGCCTTCGGCCATCGATTTGGCGAGCGCAAAAGCTTCCGCCTGAAGCTTGTCGTCCGGCACCACGCGGTTGACGAGGCCGATCGCCTCGCATCTCGTGGCGTCGACCTTGTCAGCGGTGAACATCAATTCGCGCGCCCGCGATGTTCCGACCAGCCGCGTCAGCAGCCATGCAATGCCGTAATCGCCGCTCAATCCGACCCGCAGATAACCGGTCGAAACGAACGCCGATTGTGCCGCGATGCGGATGTCGCAGGCCATCGCTAGCGCGAGGCCGGCCCCCACGGCGGGACCCGGCAGTGCGGCAATCGTCGGCTTGCGCACCGAGATCAGCGCGCCGGTCAAGAGCCGCTGCCGCTCCTGCAAATCGGCGACCTTCTCGTCATAGGACATGTCGAGTTTCTTCTGGTCGCGGTGGGCGCCCATGCCCTTGACGTTGCCGCCGGCGCAGAAGGCGGTGCCGGCGCCTGTAATCAGGAGCACGCCGACCTCAGGATTCTCGCCGCAGGTCTTGATCATGGCGCGCAACGCCGGCGTCAGATGATCCGACATCGCGTTGCGGACTTCCGGCCGGTTCAGCGTGATGACCGCGACGCGGTCGCGGATCACGCACAGGAGTTCATCGGTGCCGGTATCGATCGCGGTCTCGGTGGTCATGTCGAATTCCCATTTCATTCGCCGTCATTCCGGGGCGATGCGAAGCATCGACCCGGAATCCAAGGATTCCCCGATGTGTCATTGCACATCTGAGGTCCGGTGCTAACGCACTATCCCGGCATGACCTTGGTGTCTCTAAAACTTCTCCACCCATGGCCGCAGTTCCAGTTCCCATGTCCAGGCGCTACGCGGCTGTTGCAGCACGCTCCAGTAGCTGGCCGCAATCGCGTCGGGATCAAGCATCGAATCCGGCCGGTCGGGGGTCTCGGTGCGCGCGGCGCTGCGAATGCCGCCGTCGATGACGAAATGCGCGACGTGAATCCCCTGCGGCGACAATTCGCGCGCCATGCTCTGCGCCAGGCCGCGCAGCGCGAACTTGCCCATCGCGAACGGCGCGGATTGCGCATAGCCCTTGACGCTGGCGGAGGCGCCGGTGAACAGGATCGCACCGCGTTTGCTGGGCAGCATCCGCTTCACCGCCTGCTGCGCCACCAGAAAGCCGCCGAACGCGCTGACCGCAATCGCCTGCGCGACATCCGACGGCACCAGCTCGACGAACGCGCCACGCGCCCGTCCACTGGCGTTGTAGACGACGAGATCCGGCGTGCCGATTTCGCGCTCGACCAGGCCGAACAGGCGTTCGACCTCATCGGCGTCGGTCGCGTTGCAGGCGAATGCCTTCGCGCCGGTCTCGCTGCAAAGCGCACCGAGCTTTTCGATCCCGCGCGCCGCCAGCGCGACACGAATGCCTTCGCGTGCAAACAGCCGCGCCAGCGAAGCGCTCAGGCCTTCACCGGCGCCGACGATCAAAGCGGTTTTATATTTGGGAACATCCATGGGTGGTTTCCTTCTTCTTGACAACGTTTAGCCGCGCAAGGCGGCAAGGCATCCGGCCGTTTCCAGAACTGGATCGAGGGCGGCCTTGTCGGCGATTTCAGCGTATTTGGCGCGCAGCATCGCGAGCGATCGCGCGTGATATTTCTGCGGCTTCTGGATCCAGAGCTTGTCGCCGAGCGCGACGCTGAACTCTTCCTGCTTCGCGTTCAGGGCTTTTTCGTTGGCCGATGTCCACGGCATGAACTGCTTTCCGACCTGTTCGGTCAGGATCGGCATCAGGGTCGGCGCCAGCGCGGACCAGTCCTCAAACGCGCCTTCCGCCTTCGGCCACAGCATGCGCTGGATCCAGTCGAGCACATGCGGCGTGCCGCCGCCGATGATCGCGCCCGCGGTGGGGTCGGTCCACATTTCGTAGATCTGCCCCCAAAGCCCGAAGTCGCCGAATGCGGGCCGTCCGCCGAACAGATAGGGTCGGCTGGCGAGATGATGGTCCAATAGACCGAGCATCGCGAGAAAGCCGACCTCGATCTGCGGCGCGGTCACGGCGTTCGAGCCGACGAACCAGAGCCGCTCCACCATGCGGGTCCGCACTTGCGTTGTGAACGCCGCGTGCTCCTGTTCGCTCGCGTGCGGGCTGCGCATGCGCGCGATACGTCCCGCCGAACTCATCTGGTCGACATCGCGCGCCCAGCGGTAATGAAACATCCATTTGTTGCCCCATTCGTCGCCGAACTCCTCGATCAGTGCGGAAATGAAGCGCGTGATGGGATCATTGGGATGGATCGACGGCTCCGGATAGAGTCTTTCCAGCTGGTCGATGATCGGCGTGGAATCCTGGATGCCAGCGCCGTCGGGCGTAATGACCAGCGGAATGATCGGCATTCTGGCGTACTTCTCATAGTCCGCCTGGCTTGCCGCATTCCGTAAAATCCATTGATGCGGGATGGCTTTGTAGCGAAAATAGGAGCGGACCTTGACCGAGTAGGGCGACATCTCGGCGCCGAAGATGCGATAGCCGCCAGCCATGGGTAATTCTCCGATGATGCTTCGACGGCTCTAGCGCCTGCTTTATCTGGAGAATGATCTATATCATTCAATGGTCGGGAGCGGCATTCTCCTCAATACAATAATCGTCGGACCGGGCGGAACGAACAAGGGTTGTAAAATGCATCAGCTAAATAAACACGCCGAAGGAACACTCCCGGCCGCCCAGCCCGGCTTGCTCGCGCCGGATACGTCGGGAATGAATTTCTATCGCGCGGATCCCGCGCTGACGGATCTGCTTCGTCTTCATCTGCCCGACCGGCTGTTTCGTCATATCGAGCCACATCTCGACCGCCTGGGCGGGCTCGCCGGCGGCCATCTCGACGAATGCGCGCGCCTGGCTGACCGCCATGTGCCGGAACTGCATCAGCGCGACAAGTTCGGGCGCGACGTGCAGTGGATCGAGTATCATCCGGCCTATCGGGAGCTCGAGCGCGCCGCGTTCGGTGAATTCGGCATCCATGCGATGTCGGTCCGCAAGGGCATTCTGGGCTGGCCAGACAAATATCCCGTGGTGGCCAAGCACGCCTTTACGTTTTTGTTCAATCAGGCCGAGTTCGGCCTGGGCTGTCCGATCAACGTCACCGACGGCTGCGCCAAGTTGCTGGCGAATTTCGGCAGCGAGGCGCTGAAAGCCAGATATCTCGACGGCCTGACCCAGACCGACATGAGCAAGCTGACCCAAGGCGGCCAGTTCATGACCGAGAAGGAAGGCGGCTCCGACGTCGGCAAGCTGACGACGTCAGCGGTGCAGGAAGGCGATCACTGGCGGTTATATGGCGAGAAGTGGTTCTGCTCCAATGCGGATGCTGAAGTGGTGATGCTGCTGGCGCGGCCGCAAGGCGCCGAAGGCGGCACGCGCGGCGTTGGCCTGTTCCTGATGCCGCGCCGGCTCGAAGACGGTTCGCAAAATCACTACCGGATCGTTCGCCTCAAGGACAAGCTCGGTACCCGTTCGATGGCCTCGGGTGAGATCAAGCTGGAAGGCGCGATCGCGTATGCGGTCGGCCGGCTCGACCGTGGCTTTGTGCAGATGGCCGAAATGGTCAACTCGTCGCGGCTCTCCAACGGCGTCAAATCGACCGCGCTGATGCGCCGCGCACACCATGATGCGATGACGGTCGCCAAAAATCGTGTGGTGTTCGGCCAACGCATCATCGATATGCCGCTGGCGCGGCGGCAATTGATGAAGATCATGCTCGCTACCGAGCAGGCGTTGTCGATGAGCTTCCTCACCGCCGACGCGCTCGACCGCGCCGAGGCTGGCAGCCAGGATGCAGCGGCGCTGTTGCGCATCCTGACGCCGACGTTGAAATTCCGCGCCACCCGCGATGCGCGCAAGGTCTGCGGCGACGCGTTGGAAATGCGTGGCGGCATCGGTTACATCGAGGAATTCGCCACCGCGCGGTTGTTGCGTGACGCGCATCTCGGCTCGATCTGGGAAGGTACCGGCAATATCGTGGCGATCGATGCGCTGAAGCGGGCGGTCGGCCGCCACGGCGCCGATGCCGCGCTGTCAGCGGATCTGCATGCCCGCCTCGACGACAGCGCCAATGTGCCGCAGGCCTGGCGCGACCGCTTGCGCGGATTGACCGACCGCGCGGTCGGCTTTGCCCGCGAGGTGGCCAGCCGCACCGACAATGAAGCCGAGGCAAGGCGTGCCACCAGCCTGCTTTACCATGTCGCAAGCGCGGTTGCGCTGGCCTGGGAGGGCGGACGCATTCACGCGATGCGCGGCGATGCACGACGGCTGCTGCTATCGCGCATGGTCATCGATCACCGGTTACAGGCGGGCGATCCGTTCCGGCTCACGGAAAATGCAGCGCAGCGGGCGATGACAGGCCATCTGCTCGGCGACCGCGACGTCGGCATGGCCGAGGTTGGCGAATTGATTTCGGCGGCGTAGGCTTGGACGATGGACCGGAATAAGAATGCCGCGGACTCGGTACCACCTCTCCCCTTGTGGGAGAGGTCGGATCGCATCGACAGATGCGATCCGGGTGAGGGGTTACGGCCTATCGATAGACCGTGACCCCTCACCCCGACCCTCTCCCATCGAAGTCGGATTTATCCGACTTCGACAAGTTCGGGTGCCCAACTCGGGTAAACCCGAGTTGGGTGGGAGAGGGAGCGCACTTTTCGCGTTCTTAAATACGAACAACAAAAAAGAGGAAACACCGATGAAGGCCGCCGTTCTGCATGAAGTCAACAAGCCCTTGGTGATCGAGGATGTCAGCGTGCCGAACCCCGGTCCACGCGAGGTCCTGATCCGCACGTCGGTCGCGGGCCTCTGTCACTCCGACCTGCATTTCATGGAAGGGCTTTATCCGCATCCGCTGCCGGCGGTGCTGGGCCATGAGTCCGCCGGTGTCGTCGAGAAGGTCGGCTCCGACGTCAATTACGTGAAGCCCGGCGATCACGTCGTCACATGTCTGTCAGTGTTCTGCGGCACCTGCGACAATTGCACCACGGGCCGCACGGTGCTGTGCACCGACACCACCGTGAAGATGCTGCCCGGCCAGTCCAACCGGCTGTCCTGGGCACGGTCGGAAAAGCTCAACCAGTTCCTCAATCTGTCATCCTTTGCCGAGCAGATGCTGGTGCACGAAAACGCCATCGTCAAAATCCGCAAGGACATGCCGCTCGATCTGGCGGCGCTGATCGGCTGCGGCGTCATCACCGGCTTTGGCGCGGTGGTGAACACCGCCAAGGTCGCGCCGGGCGAGAATGTCGTGGTGATCGGCTGCGGTGGCGTCGGCATGGCCGCGATCAACGGTGCCGAGATCGCGGGCGCCGGCCGCATCATCGCGGTCGACACCAATCCGGCCAAACTTCAACTGGCGACAAAGCTCGGCGCCACCGATGTGGTCGATCCCCGCAACGGCGATGTGGTGCAGCAGGTGCGCGATCTCACCAATGGCGGCGTGCATCATTCGTTCGAGGTGCTGGGCCGCAAGGAGACCGCGGAGCAGGCCTTTGCGATGCTGGCGCCCGGCGGCACCGCGACCATCGTCGGCATGATCCCGTTCGGCCAGAAGATCGAGCTGCACGGCTTCGACTTCCTGCGCGAACGCAAGATCCAGGGTTCGTCGATGGGCTCGAACCATTTTCGCGTCGACATGCCGCGGCTGGTCGAATTCTACATGCGCGGCAAGCTGCATCTGGAGGACTGGATCTCGGCCAAGCTGAAACTGTCCGAGATCAACGAAGGTTTTGCCAACATGAAAGCCGGCAAGACCGTGCGCAGCGTGATCATGTTTGATGCTTGAGAATTGATCGCCCATCGTCGGGCGAAGTTGGTTCGTCATTCCGGGTCGCATCGAAGATGCGAACCCGGAATCTCGTTAAACAACCTCTGGATTCCGGGTTCGCGCTTTGCGCGCCCCGGAATGACGTCGATTAACTAATCATCGAACATCGGCGGCGGGACGAAGCCGCCGAATTCGCGTTCGATCAGTTCCGCCAGTTTCAACGGCGTACGGTCTTCCAGCCACGGGCCGACAATCTGCACGCCGACCGGCAAGCCGTCCGGTGAAAGGCCGATCGGTATCGCGGTTGCCGGCAGGCCCGGCAGCGTCGCGATGCCGGGCCACGCCAACTGGTCGGGATAAACATAATCCTTGCCGTCGATATTGATCCGGCGCGCTTCCTGCTCCGGCGAATGATCATGCGGATAGGCCGGCGTCGGCATCACGGGACAAATCACCGCGTCGAAAGTCTTGAACAGCTCGCGCCATTGCGCCCGCAGCCGCGCGCGTCCGCCATCCGCCATCAGCCAGTCGCGATGGCCAAGCGTGATGCCGCGCAGGCGTTCCGCCCCAAGGCTCATATCGTCTGGCGCGAGCTTGGCGGCTGCAGCCTGCGCGCCGGCATAGACCTCCGGCGCAAATGATGCGGCGAGGAATGACATCAGCATCCGCATGTAAAGCCGTGTCGAGGCGGCGAAGTCGGGCAGCAGCGGGCTCTCGCGGGTGACTGTCACGCCTGCCTTGCCGAGATCAGCGGCAAGCTTGTTGATCGCCGCGCGCACGGCCTTGGAGGTCGGCATCACAGGATCGGTGTCGATCAGCAGCACCCGAAATGGCTTCATCTCGCTGTGACGCGGCGGCGGCAGCGCCAGCCGGTACGCCTTGCCGGCTTCCAGCGGGTCCGGCCCTGCGATCACGTCGAGCAGCAAGGAGAGGTCCGCGGCCGAGCGCGCCATCGGACCGATCACCGAGAGATCGCGGTCGAACGGCAGCGGCGGCAACGGTGGCGGCGTATGGCCGCGCGACGGCACCAGCGCGAAGGTCGGCTTGTGGGCATAGACGCCGCAATGAAACGCGGGAACCCGCAGCGAGCCGCCGATATCGGAGCCCAGCGAGAGCGGCCCGTAACCCGCAGCCAGCGCCGCCGACGATCCGCCGGAGGAACCGCCGGGCGTGCGGCCGAGGTCGAACGGATTGTTGGTGGTGCCGTAGATCTCGTTGTAGCTCTGCCAGTCGCCGAGCCCGAGCGGGACGTTGGTCTTGCCGAGGATGACGCCGCCGGCGTCCTTCACCCGAGAGATCGACAGCGCGTCTTCCAGCGGCACGAAGTTCTTCTGCGCCGGAATGCCCCATGTCGTGGGAAGTCCGCCGACATTGTAGGATTCCTTCACGGTCAGGGGGATGCCGAGCAGCGGCTTGTTCTCGCCGCGTGCAAGCGCAGCGTCGGCAGCGCGGGCCGCATCAAGGCCGCGGGTGAAATCACGGGCGCAAATCGCATTGATCTTGCCGTCGTGACGCTCGATGCGGCCGATCACGTCCTGCGCCAGTTCGACGGCGGAGACCTTCTTTGCCGCCAGCGCTGCCGACAGTTCGGTCGCGGTCTTGAAGCTCCATTGCGATTTCGCCAAGGCGTTTCTCCTGCCATTGTTTTTGTACCTGTACCAATGATGCTCAGTTCCGCCACCCGCTGCAAGGCGGTGCCGGGAATTGCAGGTATCGCCGAAGGGTGAGGGTGGCTATCCCGGCAGCATCCGCTGCATGACGCGGCTGCGGTAGACGAAAAGATGGGCCAGCGCCGCCACCACGTGAAGCCCGATCAGTATCAGCAGCGCCCATTCAAACTTCTGATGCCAGTGATTGATCGCGCGAATGGCGGTTGAACTTTCGGAAGCCAGCATTGGCAGCGGCGTCAGGAAAAAGAACGAGATCGACCAGCCGCGAAACGATGCGAACAGCCAGCCGCTGATGGTCGTGGCCAGCACCAGGAGATAGAGCAGCCAGTGCACGGCTTCCGAACCCAGCCGTTGCCACGGCGGCAGCGAGCTTTCCGGCGCCACCGGATGCGTCAGCCGCCACACAAGCCGCAAGACGATGAGCGCGAGAATGACGATGCCAATCGAGATATGGTAGGTCATGGCGTCGCCGGGTTTCATGCCGCGGTGGATATCCGGCATCAGCCAGCCCAACGGATATTGCACCAGTAAAAGCGCCACAATGAGCCAGTGGAACACCTTGGCGGTGGTCCCGTATTGCAAACGATCGGTCATGATTTCTCTTAAGTCGGAAGGCGCGTTTCTCTTAAGCCAGAAGCCGTGACGTTTCAGCAGATCGAAGCCAGCTTGCATCTAGAAATGCTCTAATCATCCGCGCGTGTGGATTCCGGCATTGTCACATGGATGTAACCATTGCGAAGACGTGACCGGCCTACGCCGCTCCAATGAGAATACCGACAGCCAGCACGATGACGCCGCCGAGCACGATCTGAAACACCGCTTGCAGGAACGGCGTGTCCATATATCGCGAGCGGATAAAGGCGATGGCCCACAACTCGAAGAACACGACGACGCCCGCGATCGCGGTCGCGATCCAGAACGCATTCGCCCATGAGTCAGGGACGAGATAGGGCAGGGAGTGCCCGAGGCCGCCAAGCGCCGTCATCACGCCGCTGGCCGCGCCGCGCAGCCAGGGCGAACCACGCCCGGTCAATGATCCGTCGTCGGACAACGCTTCCGCAAAACCCATGCTGATGCCGGCGCCGATCGAGGCGGCCAGTCCCACCAGAAACGTCGGCCAGTTCTGATGGGTTGCGAACGCCGCCGCGAACAGCGGCGCCAGCGTCGATACCGAGCCGTCCATCAATCCGGCGAGGCCCGGCTGCACATATTGCAGCACGAAGATGCGCCGGCGGGTTTTCTCCTCGTCGGCGCGAACGTCCGGACTGAGGATCTGGTCAGTCAACTGCGCCGCCAGTTTTTCGTGGTCTTTTTCCGCTTCCGCGAGATCGCCGAGCAACCGGCGAACGCCGACATCCTCGGCTTGTTCGGCGGCCTTGACGTAAAACCGCTCGGCCTCGAACTCCATCGTGCCCACTTCCTTGCGGATGGTGTCGAGCGACAGGTTCTTGGTCAGCCAGATCGGGCGGCGGCGCAAAAAGCCCCGGACATTGTCCCGGCGGATCGGGGGTAAATGCGGGCCGAAACGCTGTTCATAGAGTTCCAGCAGCTGGTGACGATGGCCTCTTTCCTCCTCGGCCATCTCCTCGAAGATCTTGGCCGAATCCGGATACCGTTCGGCCAAATCCTCGGCAAAGGTCATGTAGATGCGGCTGTCTTCCTCCTCCGAGGAAATTGCGACCGCCAGCACTTCCCGCTCGGTCAGATCGGCGAAATTCTTCACGACAGGAGCCTTTTTCTCAATTTAGAATGATTCTAAATTGGTTATAGACACCTGCCGTCGCCACGTCAAATCGAAGCGCCCTTGGTCTGCGCTTGTTGCAGAAATTCGAGCAGCAGCCGGCTTACTTCGGCGGGTTGTTCCTGCTGTACCCAGTGCCCGGCGCCCTCGATCAGATGACAGCCGATCATCTTGGTGCAGGCGGTGGTCTGCATCGTTTCGAACACGCCGGGGCGTTGATAGATGCCCCAATCCTGTTTGCCGGAGATGAAGCATGACGGGACATCGATGCTGCGGCCCGACCAGGTCTGGAGTTCGGGAATGAATGCGCCTGATGTGCCGCAGCGGTACCATTGCAGCCCGCCCTGGAAACCGTTGCGTTGGTACTCGGCGCTGTAGAAGGCAAGCTCACGGTCAGGCAGCCATTGGTTCGCGGCGATCTCGGCGGCCGATGGCATTTGCTCCGCAACGGTTGCGGCCATGTCCTTGGCAAGATCCATCACGTAGTAGGTCGGCAACTTCGCGAGTTCACCCGCGGACCATGACTTCAGCGGATAAGGCTTGTTGTCTTTCCAGTCGGCGCTCTTGTGATGATAATAGGCGCGCAGGAAATCATGCACGCCTTGCGGCGCGTGCTGCATGTCGGCGTTGGCCTCGCGCGTGGAGTAGTACCACTGATAATGCTTGCGCGGACGCGGCAGCGCCGCCAACTCGCGATGCACGGGATCTTCAGGCTTGGGTTTTGGGGGCGCATCCGCGGTGTCGAATGGCAGCGCGGGCGGCCCGGCGAATGGCGCGCTCATCAGCGCGACCGACCAAAACACATCGGGCCGCACCAGCGCGCACCAGGCGGCAACCGAGCTGCCGAAATCATGTCCGACCACGGCATCGACATGCCGGTAACCGAAGGCCGAGACCAGGCCGAGCGCGTCGCGCACGAGGTTAAGCAGCCGGAACGAATTCAGGTCGCCATCGTAATTCGCATCCCAGCCGGTGGTGCGGCCATAGCCGCGCTGGTCCGGCGCGATCACGTGATAGCCGGCTTGCGCGAGCGCCGGCATCACCTTGCGCCAGCTGAAGGCAAGTTCGGGAAAGCCATGCAGCAGCAATATGCAAGGCCGGCCGCGCGTCTCGAAGCCGGCCTCGAGCACATGCATCCGCAGGCCGTTGACGTTCTCGACGTAGCGCGAGCGGATGGTTGGCGGGAGAGGGATGTCGGGAAGGTCGCTGGTGGTGTTCATGGGGCACCTTCATCGTCATGGCCGGGTTTATCCCGGCCATCCACGTCTTGCTGGCTGCAACGTTGTAAAGACGTGGATGCCCGGGACAAGCCCGGGCATGACGGAATGTGCTCGATCGCTTGCGCCTACCCCTTCACCGCCGTCTTCGGCCAATAGCGGTCGCGCAAGTGCCGCTTCACCAGCTTGCCGGTTGGCGTGCGCGGCAGTTCGGCCTCGAAGTCGATGCTGCGCGGGCATTTGATCGGCGACAGATGTTTTCGGCAGAACACCATCAACTCGGCCTCCAGCTCCTTGCCGGCCCGCGCCATGTCGTGCGGCTGCACCACGGCCTTGACCTCTTCGCCCATCTCCTCGTTCGGCACGCCGAACACTGCGACGTCGGCGACGCCGGGATGGGTGATCAGCACATCCTCGGTCTCCTGCGGATAGATGTTCACGCCGCCGGAGATGATCATGTAGGACTTGCGATCGGTCAGGTAGAGAAATCCTTCGTCGTCGAGATAGCCGACGTCGCCGAGCGTCGACCAGCCTTTGGTGTTGTAGGCGCGCTTGGTCTTGTCGGGATCGTTGTGATAGGAAAACACCGGCGCGTCGGCGAAATACACCGTGCCGATCTGGCCCGCAGGTACTTCCTCATCGTTCTCGTTTGCTATCTTGACCTTGCCGACCACGGCGCGGCCGACGGTGCCGCGATGATCTAGCCATTGCTGCGAGGTCGATACCGTGACGCCGTTGCCTTCCGAGCCCGCATAATACTCGATCAGGATCGGCCCCCACCATTCGATCATCTTTGCTTTGACGTCGATCGGGCAGGGCGCGGCGGCGTGGATCGCGCCCTTCAGCGAGGACACGTCGTAGCGCATCCGCACTTCATCAGGCAGCTTCAGCATGCGCACGAACATGGTCGGCACCAGTTGCGACTGGGTGATCCCGTGCTTTTCGACCAGCTTCAGAAATTCTTCGGCGTCGAAGGATTCCATGATCACGGACGTGCCGCCGAGCACGATCGCCATCATGTTGAAGCGCAGCGGAGCCGCATGATAGAGCGGCGCCGGCGACAGATAGATACTGTCGGCATTCATGCCGCACATGTCGGCGCAGAGAACCCGCAAGAACGGGTTCGGCAAGGTGATCGGATTGTTTTCGGACTGCCGCTTGATGCCTTTGGGGCGGCCGGTCGTGCCCGACGAATACAGCATGTCATAGCCGGCGACCTCGTCCGCGATCGGCGTGGTCAGCTGCGCAATGGCTTCCCTATCCCAGGAGCGGAAGCCCGGCAGCGGCTCGTCGAGCATGAAGAACAAGGGTTCGCCGGGTGCGCCGGTGACGAGGCCCTTGATCTGCCCGGCGCATTTCGGCGAGGTGATCACCACCTTGGCGCCGCAGTCTTTGACGATGTAGGCGATCTCGTCCTGGGTCAGATAGCGGCTGATCGCGGTGTAATACAGCCCGCTGCGCTGCGCCGCCCAGCAGATTTCCATGAACGCCAGCCGGTTCTCGATCAGGAACGCGATGTGATCGCCGGCTTTGAGGCCGAGCGCACGGAACAGATGCGCGCCCTGGTTCGATAATTCATCGAGCTCGCGATAGGTGATCGCCTTGCCGCTGCCCGCCATCTGATAGGCGATCTTGTCCGGCTTGGTCCGGGCGTGGATGGAAGGGTGGGTCACAGACGTTTCCTCAGGCACATTAGTTCGTCGTCCCCGCCTGGTGCGCCATTGCGCACGGGGCGTGGGGACCCATAACTACCAATTTAAACTGTTGGAACGAGCTAGCTCACCAGCCGGGTCCACCACGAACATTTGTGATTATGGGTCCCGGCTTTTGCCGGGACGACACCATTTGTCGTTGCTGCGCTTACAGTCTTTCGACGATCGTCACGTTGGCCATGCCGCCACCTTCGCACATGGTCTGCAGGCCGTAGCGCTTGTTGCGCTGCTTGAGCGCGTTTACCAGCGTGGTCATCAGCTTGGTGCCGGAGCCGCCAAGGGGATGGCCGAGTGCAATCGCGCCGCCATTGACGTTGAGCCTTGTGGGGTCGGCGCCGGTGGTTTTCAGCCACGCCGTCGGCACCGAGGCAAAGGCCTCGTTGACCTCGAACAGGTCGATGTCGTCGATCGACATGCCGGCTTTCTTCAGCGCGCGCTGCGTCGCAGGCAGCGGCGCTTCCAGCATGATTACGGGATCGCCGCCCATCATGGTCATGTGATGGATCCGCGCCATCGGCTTGATGCCGAGCGACTTCAGCCCCTTTTCGTTGACGACCATCACGCCCGACGCGCCGTCGCAGATCTGGCTGGCGCTGGCGGCGGTGAGCTTGCCGTTCTCGGCGATCAGCTTGACGCCCTTGATGCCGTCGAGGCTGGCGTCGAAGCGGATGCCTTCGTCGATGTGGTGGGTATCGGTCGAGCCATCGGCGCGGGTGATCTGCAGCGGAATGATTTCGTCCTTGAACTTGCCGGCCTGGGTCGCCGCGATCGCACGCTGGTGGCTGCCATAGGCGTATTCGTCGAGTTCGTCTTTGGAGAGGCCGTATTTCTCCGCCATCATCTCCGCGCCGGTGAACTGGCTGAACTGGATGTTCGGATAGCGCTTCTCCATGTTCGGGCTCTTGTAGTGGCCAAAACCGTTTTTTGCGGGCAGCGATGAAGCAAGACCCATCGGCACCCGCGTCATGGCTTCGACGCCGGCGGCAATCACGATGTCCATGGTTCCCGACATCACGGCTTGCGCGGCAAAATGCAGCGCCTGCTGCGACGATCCGCATTGCCGGTCGATCGAGGTGCCCGGCACGCTCTCCGGCAGTTTCGAAGCCATGATGGCGTTGCGCGCGATGTTGTTGGACTGCTCGCCGGCCTGCATCACGCAGCCCATGATGACGTCTTCGATCTGCGCGGGGTCGGCACCGGTGCGCTCGACCAGCGAATCCAGCACGGAAGCGGCGAGGTCCGCCGGATGCCAGCCTGCGAGACGGCCTCCCTTGCGGCCACCTGCGGTGCGTGCGGCGGCGACGATATATGCCTCGGCCATCTCTGTTCTCCCTGATTGTTTTGGGTCGGCGTTTTGATTGTTGGCGGATTTAAGTGGCGGCGACCGATTTAGTCAATCAATCAATTAACTCTTGAGTGCGGCTCCGGCTTCGGCTTATCTGCGCGCCTATTTCCGCGAAGGCGAGTGATGGCATCACAGTTGAATACCAGCGTACCGGCCAGGCTTCCGGGTGGAAAAAACGCCACCGCCGAGAAACTGATCGTTGCGGCGAGCGAATTGATGATCGAGCGTTCCTCGATCGAGATTTCACTCAGCGACATCGCGCAGAAGTCCGGCGTCAATGCTGCGCTCGTCAAATATCATTTCGGCAACAAGGACGGCCTGCTGCTGGCGCTGCTCGCGCGCGACGCCGCCACGGAAGTATCGAATCTCGAATATCTGCTGGCGCAGCCGATCACGCCGACCGCGAAGCTCAAGCTGCATATCGCCGGCATCATCCGCGCCTATCATCGGTTCCCCTACATGAACCGGCTGATCCACTATCTCCTGCACGAAACCAGCGCCGAAGCCGCCGACGAAGTGTCGAAATTCTTTGTTGCGCCGCTGCTGGATTTTCATCGCCGGCTGCTCAACGAAGGCATCAAGGCCGGCGAGTTTCGCCGCATCGATCCAGTGCTGTTCTACACCAGCCTGATCGGCGCCTGCGATCATCTGTTTTTCGCACGGCACGCGATGTCGCGCGCCACCGGCGTGGGGCCGGTGACAGATGAAGTCTGCCGCCAATACATCAAGCATATCGAGGCTTTGATCTGCGGCGGCATGCTGACAAGGAACAATGAAAAAGGTGCCGCCGCGGCCGGATGACGATCGCTTCGGTTCAAAACCAATAAGTCTAGAGAAGAAACGCCCAAGGAAAGGTTCTTAAACATGCAGTTGAAAGACGTTGCCGTTCTCATCACCGGCGGTGGCTCCGGTCTTGGTGCCGCCACCGCCCGCGCCATGGCGGCCAAGGGTGCGAAAATCGCCGTGCTCGATCAGAGCATGGAGAACGCCGAAAAGATCGCCGCGGAAGTGAAAGGCGTCGCCATCCACGCCGATGTCACCAACGAGGAGCAAGTCAAGGCGGGAATCGCCAAAGCCGAGTCCTCGCACGGCGTCGCACGCGTGCTGATGAACTGCGCCGGCATCGGCGGTTCGCAGCGCATCGTCGGCAAGGACGGTGTCTATCCGCTGGCCAAGTTCGCGCGCATCATCAACGTCAACCTGATCGGCACCTTCAACGTGCTGCGGCTGTTTGCCGAGCGCTTGGTGACGGCGGAGCCGATCGGCGAAGAGCGCGGCGTCATCATCAACACCGCGAGCGTCGCGGCCTATGAAGGCCAGATCGGACAGATCGCCTATGCGGCCTCAAAAGGCGGCGTGGTGGGCCTGACCTTGCCGGCGGCACGCGATCTCGCCAGCCAGAAGATCCGCGTCAACACCATCGCGCCCGGCCTGTTCCTGACGCCGCTGTTGATGGGACTGAACGAGGAAGCCCGCAAAAGCCTCGGCGCGCAGGTGCCGCATCCGGCGCGGCTTGGCGATGCCTCCGAATACGGCAACCTCGCGGTGCACATTGTCGAGAACCCGATGCTGAACGGCGAGACCATCCGTCTCGACGGCGCCATCCGCATGGCGCCGCGGTAGTTGCTTTTCCCCTCTCCCTTTGTGGGAGAGGGTGGCTCGAATGAGCGTAGCGAATTCGAGACGGGTGAGGGGTTCTATCCGGTTGGCAACCCCTCACCGCATCGAATGCAAGGCTGTCGCCGGCGATGCCCTAGGAGCGAGCTTCGCTCGTTTCGGCTCCTACAAGGGGAGAAGGCGCAGTAACGACCACCGCGCGGGTGGAAAAACGAAAGCCGGTCTATACCCGGCGATAACAACAAGGATCCGCAAAGGACCGAAGCTTTGGGAGAAACGAGATGAGTGGGAATGCAGCCGCGGTGCTGACAAAGCCGGCCTTTCGCAAGATCGAATGGCTGGAGCGTGATATCGCGGTCGAACGGCGGCCCGACGGCGTCATCATCCTGCAGTCGCGGATTCCGCTCAAACCCTATGAGAAGCATATTCCGGCCTCATTGGCGAAATGGGCCAGGGAAAGGCCGGAACGGATCTGGCTCGCGCAACGCGCGGGCCCCGAGCGGCAATGGCGAAAATTGTCCTACGGCGAGGCCAAGCGCACCGTGGATGCGCTGACGCAAGGCATTCTCAATCTCGGGCTTGAGCCCGGCCGTCCCGTTGCGATCCTTTCAGGCAATTCGATCGAACATGCCTTGATGACGCAGGCGGCGATGCAGGCGCGCTTTCCGGCCGCGCCGGTGTCGCCGGCCTACTCGCTGATGAGCCAGGATCACGTCAAACTGAAATATCTGTTCGATCTGATCAAGCCGGCCGTGGTGATGGTGCAGGATGGTCCGACGTTTGAGAAGGCGCTGAAGGCAATCGATCTCACCGGCGTTACCGTCGTTCATGTCGCGCGCCTATGCGAGGGCATCAGGAGCATCGCGTTTGCCGACCTTGCGGCCACACCAGTCACCAGGGATGTCGAAGAGTCGATCGCGAGGATTACGCCGGATACCGTCGGCAAGCTTTTGTTCACCTCGGGGTCGACCGGAATGCCCAAGGCCGTCATCAACACGCAAGGCATGATGTGCGCCAATGCCGCGATGATGATGCAGGTCCGGCCGCGCGATCCAAATGCGCCGCAGTCTACTTATCTCGACTGGATGCCGTGGAATCACACCATGGGCGGCAATGCGCTGTTCAATCCGGTGCTGACCGAAGGCGGCACGCTCTATATCGACGATGGCCGGCCGATGCCCGGCATGATCGACGAAACGCTGCGTAACTTGCGCGAGGTATCGCCGACCTATTACGCCAATGTGCCCGCGGGCTACGCCGCGCTGGCGGCCGCGATGGAAAAAGACGACGCGCTGTGCCGCAGCTTCTTTAAAAATCTCGGTCTGATGGCCTATGGCGGTGCGAGGCTGCCGGATGATCTCTATGAGCGGATGCAGGCGTTGGCGGTGCGCGCCACCGGCGAGCGCATCGTGTTCTATACCGGCTGGGGCTCGACCGAGACCGCGCCGACCTCGACCGGGACCTATTGGGACACCGAGCGGGTCGGCCTGATCGGGCTGCCGTTTCCCGGCGTCGAGTTGAAGATGGTCCCCGTCAGCTCGAAATATGAGCTGCGTCTGCGTGGGGTCAACGTCACGCCGGGCTATTTCGGCAGGCCCGATCTCACCAAAACCATGTTCGACGAGGAAGGATTTTACTGCATCGGCGACGCCGGTGTGTTCGTCGATCCCGAGGATCCCGTGCAGGGCATCATCTTCGCCGGCCGCGTGGTGGAGGATTTCAAGCTCACCACCGGCACCTTCGTTCATGTCGGCTCGCTGCGCACCGACGCCATCGCGGCGGCGACACCGGTGGTGCAGGACGCGCTGGTCGCCGGACAAGACCGCCCGTTCGTTGGACTGCTGGCCTGGCCCAATCTCCACGCCTGCCGCCAGATCATCGGCAATCCCGACGCAAGCTACGAGGACGTCGTCAAACACCCTGACGTGTTGGCCCGCCTGAAGCAGGGCTTGCAGGCGCACAATCAATCAACTGAAGGCGCCAGCAGCATGCGGATCGCGCGCGCGATGCTGATGGTCGAGCCGGCCTCGATCGACGGCAACGAACTTACCGATAAAGGCTACATCAATCAGCGCGCCGGGCTTGAGCGCCGCGCCGCGCTGGTGGAGCGGCTCTATGCCGATCGGCCCGACCAGGATGTGATCATTTTGAATTGAGGAACGATAAATCTATGAACCGCCTCGCCGTCATTCCGGACGGTCCACCTTTGGACCGATCCGGAATCCAGAGGTTACTTACATCGAGATTCCCCGATGTGCACTCGCACATCTGAAGTTCGGGTTTTCAACGTGCCCCGGAACGACAGCCATAAGAGGTAAACCGCCATGAATTTCGATTTCTCTGACGATCAAAAGCAGCTGCGCGACGAGGCGCGGAAATTTCTGACCGAGAAATGCCCGCCCAAGGCGGTGCGCGCGGTGCTCGACGGCAAGGAGCCCTACGACCGCGAGCTGTGGAAAGGCCTCGCCGATATGGGCTTTCTCGGTGTCGCGATTCCGGAAGCTTTTGGCGGCGCCGGTGCGGGCCATCTCGAACTTTGCGTCGTCGCCGAGGAAATGGGCCGCGCGCTGGCGCCGGTGCCGTTTTCATCGACGGTTTATCTGGCTGCCGAAGCCATCCTGCTCGCGGGCAGCGACGCGCAAAAGCGAAAATGGCTTCCGGCCATTGCATCGGGGTCCGCGATCGGCACGCTGGCGTTGTTCGAGGGCAAGGGCAATCCGTCGCCGCAAGCAATCAAGCTCGCGGCTTCCGGTGGTACGCTCAACGGCGTCAAGAAGCCGGTGCCCGATGGGGCGATTGCCGATTTCGCCATTGTCGCCGCACGCACGGGGTCGAGCGGACGCGATTCCGATATCTCGCTGTTCCTGGTCGACATGAAGGCCGGTGGCGTCGAAGCCAAGACACTCACCAATGTCGATCCGACCCGCGGCCAGGCCGAATTGACGTTCAGGAATTGCAAGGCCGAGCCGATCGGTGCGGCCGGCGACGGCTGGAGCATTTTGTCCCAGGTGCTCGACCGCGCCGCGGTGCTGATGGCCTTCGAACAGGTCGGCGGCGCCGACCGCGCGCTGGAGATGGGCCGCGATTATGCGCTCGACCGTATCGCGTTCGGCCGTCCGATCGGCTCGTTCCAGGCGGTGAAGCATATACTCGCCGACATGTATGTCTCGGCGACGCTGGCGCGTTCCAATTGCTATTACGGCGCCTGGGCGCTCTCGACCAACGCGTCGGAATTGCCGGAAGCGGCAGCCTCGGCCCGCATCAGCGCCACGCAGGCATTCCAGCATTGCTCCAAGAACAATATCCAGGTTCACGGCGGCATGGGTTTTACCTGGGAGTTCGACTGCCACATGTATTATCGGCGCGCCAACGCGGCGGCGCTGGGGCTCGGCTCTCTCTCTTATTGGGAAGATCAGCTGATCGACCGGATGCGCAAAAGGAATGCGGCTTGAGCCCCACAATCGTCATTCCGGGTTCGCGCTTCGCGCGCCCCGGAATGACAGGAAGAAAGAGCGGTCATGAATTTCGATGACACCCCGCAGGAAGCCGCGTTCCGCGCCGAGGCAAAAGCCTGGATCGCGGCCAACGCGCCGAAGCAATATGAGGAGGAGTTGCGCAAATCCTCGCTCGGCCGCACCCAGATCAAGGGCGCCAATATCCTCGAGGCCGCGAAAGCCTGGCAAAAGAAAAAAGCCGATGCCGGCTGGGCTTGCCTGCACTGGCCGAAGGACTATGGCGGCCGTGGCGCTTCCCCGATCGAACGCGTGATCTGGCAGCAGGAAGAGGGCGCCTTCGGCAAGCTCAGCGCGATGTTCATCATCGGCCACGGCATGTGCGGCCCGACCATGATGGCGTTTGCCGGCGAAGAGCAGAAAAGAAAATATCTGCCGCCGCTGGCGTCAGGCGAGAATATCTGGTGCCAGCTGTTCTCGGAGCCGGCCGGCGGCTCCGACGTCGCAGGCCTACGGACGCGCGCGGAAAAGAAGGGGGATGACTGGATCATCAACGGTCAGAAGATCTGGACCTCAGGCGCGCATTATTCCGACTACGGCATCCTGCTGACGCGGACCGATCCCAATGTGCCGAAGCACAAGGGCCTCACCATGTTCTTCCTAGACATGAAGAGCCCCGGCGTCGAGGTCAGGCCGATCAAGCAGGCCAGCGGGCAATCCGACTTCAATGAGGTCTATTTCACCGACGTCAGAATTCCGGACGCGCAGCGGCTGGGCGAGGTCAACGATGGCTGGAACGTATCGCTGACCACGCTGATGAACGAGCGGATGTCGATCGGCGCCGGCGTTGCCACCGGCTTTCCGGAATTGTTCGAGTTCTGCAGCAATCTGATGCTCGAGGACGGGCTCGCGATCGACGATCGCGGCGTGCGCTCAAAGCTCGCCAACTGGGCGGTGCGCGCCAGCGGGCTGAAATACACCAGCATGCGCGCGATCTCGGCGCTTTCCAAAGGCGAACGTCCGGGACCCGAAAATTCCATCGGCAAGCTGGTGGCGGGATCGATGATCCAGGATGTCGCGACCTATGCGCTCGATTTGCAGGGCGCCGCCGGGGTCTTGAGCGGGCCTGAGGACGCGGAAGCCGCCGGAAAATTCCAGGCGATGCTGCTGCGCGCGCCTGGCACCCGCGTCGAAGGCGGCACCGACGAGATCATGCGCAATATCATCGCCGAGCGCGTACTCGGACTGCCCGGCGATATCCGGGTCGACAAGGACGTGCCGTTCAACAAGATACCGACCAAGGGAAGATAGATCTTATTCGTAGGGTGGGCATCGCGCAGCGATGCCCACCGCGTGTCGTAATCAAGTGGTGGGCTCGCTTCGCTTGGCCCACCCTACAGGCAGCATGAGGTTCGCCATGAATTTCGATGACACTCCGCAGGAAGCCGCGTTCCGCGCGCAAGCCCGCCAATGGGTCGCGGCCAACGCGCCAAAGGAGCTTGAGGCGGAGCTCTCGAAGTCCTCGCTTGGCCGGATCAGGTTGCAGAACCACGACATGGTCGAGGTCGGCAAGGCCTGGCAGAAGAAGAAGGCCGAAGGCGGCTGGGCCTGTCTGCACTGGCCGAAGGAATATGGCGGGCGCGGCGCCACCCCGATCGAGCGCGTGATCTGGCAGCAGGAAGAAGGCGTCTACGGCAAGCTGACCCAGCCGTTCCAGATCGGCGAGGGCATGTGCGGGCCGACCGTGATGGCCTTTGGCAACGAGGAACACAAACGTCACTATCTGCCGAAGCTCGCTTCCGGCGAACAGATCTGGTGCCAGTTGTTCTCCGAACCCGCCGGCGGATCGGATGTCGCGGGCCTGCGCACGCGCGCGGAGAAGAAGGGCGACGACTGGATCATCAACGGCCAGAAGATCTGGACCTCGGGGGCGCATTACTCCGACTATGGCCTGCTGATCACCCGCACCGATCCCAATGTGCCGAAGCACAAGGGACTGACGATGTTCTTCCTCGATATGAAGAGCCCGGGCGTGGAGGTGCGGCCGATCAAGCAGGCCAACGGCATGCAGGAATTCAACGAGGTCTATTTTACCAACGTCGTGATTCCCGATCACCAGCGTCTCGGTGCGGTCGGCGACGGCTGGAACGTATCGCTGACCACGCTGATGAACGAGCGCATGTCGATCGGCGCGCGGCTCGCGACCGGCTTTCCGGAAATATTCGAGTTCTGCTCCAATCTGATGACCGAGGACGGGCCCGCGATCGACGACCGCGCCACGCGCTCGAAGCTTGCGGGCTGGGCGGTCAAGGCCAGCGGCTTGAAATACACCAGCTACCGTGCGATCTCGGCGCTTTCCAAGGGCGACCGGCCGGGCCCGGAAAATTCGATCGGCAAGCTGGTCGCGGGCTCGATGCTGCAGGATATTGCGATGTATGCGATGGATCTGGAAGGCGCGGCCGGCGCTCTCACCGGCGATTCCGATGAAGTGGCGCGCGGCCAGTTCCAGCAGATGCTGTTGAGTTCGCCCTCGATGCGGATCGCCGGCGGCACCGATGAAATCCTGCGCAACATCATCGCTGAGCGCGTGCTGGGCTTGCCCGGCGATATCCGTGTCGACAAGAACGTACCGTTCAACAAGATCCCGACCAAGGGGCGCTGAAGATGCAGGAAGCCGTCAAGAAACCGAAGACGCGTTATTCGACCGAGGATCGTATCGGCGTGCTCGAAGAGCTGTTGCACGAGCGCTATTCCGTCCGCGCATTCCTGCCAGAGCCGGTGCCGCGCGAGACCATCGAGCACATTCTTAAAGTGGCGCAGCGTACCGCGTCATGGTGCAACAGCCAGCCGTGGCAGGTGTTGATCGCGAGCGGCGCGGCCAAGGAGCGTTTTCGCAGGGCGATTTATGCTGAAGCGAGCTCGGGCGGCCCGGAACAGGGCGACTTTACATTCCCGCGCGAATATCTCGGCGTTTATCTCGATCGCCGCCGCGAAAGCGGCTTCCAGCTTTACAACACGCTCGGCATCCCCAGAGGCGACAAGGCGGCTTACGCCAAGCAGGCGCTGGAGAACTACAATTTCTTCGGCGCGCCGCATGTCGCGATCATTCACTCGACCGAGGCGCTCGGGATTTACGGCGCGATCGATTGCGGCGCCTATGTCGGCAATTTCATGCTGGCAGCGCAAGCGCTCGGTCTCGGCACCATCCCGCAGGCGGCGCTGGCACGCCACTCCGGGCTGATCCACCGCCACTTCAATCTCGGCGACGACCGCCGCGTGGTGTGCGGGATTTCATTTGGATTTGCCGACAACGCGCACAAGGTCAACAGCTACCGCACCTCGCGTGCCGGGGTCGCGGACACCGCGACGTTCGTCGACGAATAGGGCACAGACAATACCGATTTCGTCATGGCCGGGCTCGTCCCGGCCATCGATGTCTTGCCAGTCGGCGTGCCTTCAAGACGTGGATGCCCGGCACAAGGCAGGGCATGACGAAAGGCAGTGGTGTTTCAGGGTGAGGTCGAAAAGACCCAAATCCGTCAAAACTTCGGCGGGCGCTTTTCCGCGAACGCCTTGATGCCTTCCTTGATTTCGGCGCTGCGCATGCTCTCGCGATGGCGGCGGTCGGCGGCTTCCTCGTCGAGCTTGCCGTGGGCGAATTCGTTGATCGCGCGCTTCATGCCGCGCATCGCCAGCGGCGCGTTGCCGGCGAGAATGGCGGCGAGCTGATCCACTTCCTGGTCGAAGGTCTCAGCCGGCGCCATCGCGGTGAGATAGCCGATCCGCAGCATTTCCGGGGCGTCGATCTTCTGCGCGGTCAGGAACAGTTTCTTGGCGTTGTCGACGCCGAGCCGCGACACGTAGCGCATGATCCCGCTCTTGTAATATTGCAACCCGAGCCGCGCGGCCGGCATGAACATCTCGCAAGTGTCGATGCCAATGCGGAAATCGCAGGCCAGCGCCAGATCGGTCGAGCCACCATAAACGCCGCCATTGAGCCGGCAGATCGTGGGAACGCCGAGATCCTCGAGCCGGTTGACGACGACTTCGAACGCCGACCCGCCGCTCTCCTGTTCGGTGGCGCTGACCGCGCGTTCGGCCACCGAATTGAGGTCATATCCCGCGCTAAAGGCGCGGCCGGTTCCGGTCAAAACCAGCACCCGTATCGCCGGATCGGCTTCGATGCGGTCGAACAGTTTCAGCAGCGCCTCGAGATCGTCGGGCTGCAACCGGTTCAGATGCCTGGGACGGTTGAGGCGGATGGTGGCGCGCGCGCCGTTGATGTCGAGGACAGGCGTGCTCGCGGTCTCGGCCGCTTCGGTCATGGTTGTCTCCATTATTTTATTGGTTTTCCAGTTCGCGCCGTTTGGCTTCGGCATCGATGGTTTGCGAAAGGTCAGGATGCCGCGCCATCAACACGCGGAAGTCGACGAGATCAAGTACCAGGAGCTTGGATACCCGCGTCGTGGCGATATTGGCCGAGCGCAAATTGTTGCCGAGCAGCGCCATTTCGCCGAAGAACGCGCCTTCGCCGAGCTTGACCTTCTTGCCCGGCAAATCGACCTCCACCTCGCCTTCGGCAATGAAGTACATGCAGTCGCCGGCCTGGCCCTTGCGGATGATCATGGTGCGCGACGGCAGGTCCATGGTGCGCAGCATGTGGGTGACGTCGGCGATCGCCGCCGGACCAAGCGCGGCAAAGAACGGCACCTTGCTCACGGACTCCCAGGTCTTGAGGAAATTGTCGCGGCGGGTCTCCGCGGCAAAGCCGGTGGCGAGAATACCGGTCCAGAGGCCGAACACGCCGAGGCCGCAGATCATCACAAACGCCGCGACCAGCCGGCCGAGCGGTGTGATCGGCACCACGTCGCCATATCCGGTCGTGGTCAGGGTCGCGACCGCCCACCACAAGGCCGCGGGAATGTTGCCGAAGGTCGCCGGCTGGACGTCGCGCTCCAGGAAATAGACCGCAACTGAAGCCAGGAACAGCACCAGCAGGAAGATCACCAGCACGCTCAGCAGCGGCCCGGATTCCTGCACCAGCACCCGGCGCAACTGCCGCAGGCCCCGAATTCCCGGCAATACTTTCAAGAGCCAGAGAATGCCGAGCAGCCAGGCGGTCTTGGGGGTCACCCCGAACGCCAGCGCCAGCGGCACCGCGAGCGCGCCGGCGGCATCCACCAGCCCCCGGACGGATAGGACATAGTCCCATACCCGGTCCGTCAAACGGGCCTGGCGGAGACGGACCACCCATTCGAAGACGAAGAACGCCAGACACGCCCATAGCAGCGCGTCGACCCAGTGATGCAGCGCATTGTAGGCGGGATCGACGGTCAGCAGAATCATCATCGCGAGGCCGGTCATCACCGCGACATAGGCAGCCTGGGTCATGTTGCGGCCGTTGGTTGCGGCCACAAACTGCGTCAGAGCTGGAGAAACGAGTGGCTTTGTCATCGGAAGGCAGCGTCTGTCGGTGAAAAAGGTCTGATACGGCCATGCCGGGCGTGACAGGTCCGACAAAGTGCCCGGGTGGGGGGAGGCCGTCAACGACGGCCCGAAAACAGAGTTATCGCAGGGCTTGAACTAAAGGCGGCTTGAACTAAAGGCGGCTCGGAATAAAGGCTCTCTGGAATGAAGGCGCGGGAATAAGATGAGCCATGTAAGGATCTCGTAAGCAGGGGCCAAAGCGCTGCTTTTGGCCAATATTGCCGGGAATTCACGACAAAACGTCGCTTTTCCGCCTTATATCAAGAACCGGCGCGAACATTATGATAGCGGGCGCGCTGGATACGATCCGCGAAGCTATTTTGCCTTAAAATTGGTTGGCCCCGATGGATACCTCACATATCGCAGAGCACGCCGGCACCGCTGGGACGCTGTTCGCTTCCGTTTTCGTCGTGGCGACGACCACGATGCGGACGATGATCCCTTTGCGGGTGTTCGGCATCCTCACCAATATCGTGCTGATCGTGTCTTCGATCCCGAGCCATAATTATCCGACCGGCCTCCTGCACTGCGTTTTGCTCGTGCTCAATTCCTATCGGCTGCACCAGATGCTGCAACTGGTGCGCGACGTGAAGCGATCGGTTAACAGCGATTTGTCGATGGACTGGTTAAAACCCTTCATGACCGAGCGCAAATGCAGCGCCGGCGAGATCCTGTTCTACAAGGATGAGAAGGCCGAGGACATGCTCTACATCGTCAGCGGCCGGTTCAAGCTGGTTGAATCCGGCATCGAACTGCCGGTGGGCGCCATCGTCGGCGAGCTTGGCATGCTGTCGCCGTCGAACGTGCGAACCCAGTCGCTGGAGTGCGTCGAACCCGGTCTCATCCTGAGCGTCAGCTACAGCAAGGTGGAGGAACTGTACGTGCAGAATCCGGCCTTCGGCTTTTACTTCCTTCGTCTGGCGAGCGCCCGGTTGTTTCAGAACATCGGGACGTTGGAGCAGCGGCTGGCGCAGCAGGCCATGTCGTCAGCCGCCGCGCCGAAGCCCGCCTGAGAAGCCGGGATCACGGGCGTGGCAGGTTTTCTTTCCTCGATCCGTTATCTGTTCGCCGATATCATCGGCGACGATGACTGCACGACGCCATCACCGCCCGACGGACTGCCCGATGGGGCAGCGCCGGCCGTCAGCGAAGGCATCGATCGATTGGTCGACTATCAAGGCGCAAGCTACGCGCAACTCTATGTGGACCGGTTGCGGCGTTTCATCGGCAAGCCGGGCGTCGACGCCGCGATATTCTGTGAAATTGCGCGGCTGATAGCCGCGCGCATGAGCTATGAGGATCCGATCCGGATCGCACAATTAAAGCTTGCCGAATGCGACATCGTTGCCGATCCCACGCACGTCCAGCCAACCAGCGACAGGCGAAAGTTCCGGATCGATGAGTTGATCGGGGCGCTTCCCGCCGTGGCCGCCGAACCGGTACTCGATGTGCTCGAATGGATGAACTGGACCCACGCCCCGGTCTCGATCCGTTACAGCGCGGCTAACCGTTGGGGGATTCGCCGCCTGAAGATCGAAGCGGCCCTGCGGCGATGGCGGCTGTTTTCGGTGCGCTATGCCGAGGAGCGGGTCTGGGTCGAGCGCTGGCTGCATATGATCGACCGCAGCCTCCTCAAGCAGCCGGCCGCCACATCGGCAATCGTTCAGACCGCGACGATGATTCAAGGGTATGGCGACGTCTATCGTCAGGGTCTTGCCGACTGGCATGCCATCATTGACGGCCTCGTCAAGCCGACCTTCGACGGCGTGTTGCCGCTGCCCGATCTTGCCGGCGCCATCGCCGAGGCACGCGCCGCTGTGCTGCCTGATCCGCGGCAGATCGCACTCAAGCGCCGGATCGCGGAAATCAGGGCGCGGGCGCAGTCCGAGGCGCAGCTCGCCAGCACCCCGGCCTAGGGCCGGGATACCTCAGGCGCTTTGCGCGGTTTTGACAACCACAACATTGTCGTCGTGCGCATGCCGCTTGAGGTGATCGCCGCGAAGGCCGATCTCGTCGCGCACGAGGCGCGGTGGTTAGTCTGCGCGACGGCACCATCTCCAGAACGCGGGCACGCTGCGCCGCCATAATGGCTGCCAGGATCGCCCAGGCGAGATCGCAAATATCTAAAAAAGAACGATAATTCTGCGATGATATGCCGCTCCCGGTTGATTGCAAATCAGGCTGATCGGTAACGATATCCCGGGGAAGCCGTGGAAGGACGTCACGCCGCTATCGCTGTTGGGCCACACTCCCGGTTTTTCGGGCGCACCGGAGGTGCATTCCGGCGTGGGAGGTGTCATAAATACCACCGCCGGTCGAATTATCCGGTTTGAGAAGATGTTGTTCTGACGCCGTAGTTCTTCGTTCTCGTCTTGTCGTTTCAGATCAGTCCCAGCAAAGGGCGTCAGCTTTGTTGTTTCCCGCAATGTCATCCTCGGTTCCGGTAGGTGCGCTGGTCGGATGGATGCTCGTTCTCACCTTCAAGCACGTCATCGCCGATTTTGTCCTGCAGACCTCCTGGATGGCGCTCGGCAAGGATCAGAAAACCGGATGGGCGCTGCCGCTGCTGGCGCACTGTCTGGTACATCTTGCGGTTGCAATGGCGCTGATCCTGGCGATCGCGCCGCGCTTCTGGTTCGTCGCCTTGATCGATTTCGCCATTCACATCACCATCGATCGCGCCAAGGGGTTTTGTGCGTCCACCTTCGACGTCACGCTGGAGCATCCGTGGTTCTGGACCTTGATCGGGGTCGATCAGGCGCTGCACCATCTGACCGGATTCGGTCTGTCGATTTTCATGGCGGCGAATTGATCCTGCTGGCGTCCAGCGTTTTTGCGCGAGGAGGATACCGGTTCGTCTCGAGAAACGCGTCAAAGCAAAGATGGGTGCCTCGGCTCTGATTCAATCAGAACCGGGCGGACTGCGGTCCCGGATCAGCACGTTCATATGATGTGGTCCGATATCCCGTTCGACCACAGCCCAGTCCAAGCCCTCGTAATAACCTGAACGCAGCGGCCGGGCGCACAGATAGACGCGGCGGACCCCGAGCGCGAAGCAATCCCGCGTGGCGCGATCGACCAGCGCGGCGCCGATCCCATGGCCGCGCGCCTGCGGCTCGACCCACACCGCTGCGACCCAGGGCGTGAATTGTGGACGTTCCGCCAGATCGGATGCGATCACCGAGGCGGTACCGAGAAACGCTCCGCCGTCATGCGCGACCAGCGCGAATGGAATCGGGGTCGCATTCATGTTGTCGCGCAGGCGGCCGGAAATATAGTCGAGCGGATGACCGCTTTCCTTCCACCACGCCTGCCAGATCCGGTCCGCGACGGTGTCGAAAAACGCCGGACACTGGCGCAGGTCGGAGATTGAAAAGGAAAGCGGCATTGAGTTGCGTCCAGCGCCATCGCGCGGCATGTTGGTTCAATCGTGGAGGCCGCGAAATCAATGACAGAACAAGTGCTGACAAAAAAGACCATCGATGTGCTCGACGCCCGCATGGCCTATCACGAGCGCGGCGAGGGCGCGCCGGTTTTGTTGCTGCACGGCAACCCGACCTCATCCTATCTCTGGCGCGACGTCATTCCTGAACTGAAGGGGCTTGGCCGGCTGATCGTACCGGATCTGATCGGCATGGGCGATTCCGCCAAATTGCCCGATCCGGATGCCGACACTTACCGCTTCACGACCCACCGTAAATATCTCGCCGCGTTCATCGATGCGGTGATCGGTCCCACGCAATCCATCGCGCTCGTGGTGCATGATTGGGGCTCGGCGCTGGGTTTCGACTGGGCCAACCATCACCGCGATCGCGTTCGCGGCATCGCCTATATGGAAGCGATCGTGCGGCCCGTCGCCGGCTGGGAAGAATGGAGCGCGGCGGCGACGCCTATTTTCCAGGGTTTTCGCTCCGACAAGGGCGAACAGATGATCCTCGACCGCAACATGTTCGTGGAACGGGTGTTGCCGGGGTCGGTATTGCGGAAACTGACCGAGGCCGAGATGGAGGAATACCGCAGGCCTTTTTCCGAGCGCGAGGACCGCTGGCCGACGCTGACCTGGCCGCGGCAGATTCCGATCGCGGGTGAGCCGGCCGATGTGGTGCAGATCGCGGCGGATTATTCGCAATGGATGGCGCAAAACGACCTCCCAAAGCTGTTCATCAACGCCGAGCCCGGTGCGATCCTGATCGGTGCAGTCCGGGATTTCTGCCGAGGCTGGAACAACCAGACCGAAGTGACGGTGCCGGGGTCGCACTTCATTCAGGAAGATTCCGGGCCGGCGATCGGCCAGGCGGTCGCGGCGTGGATGAAGGCGAACTCGCTCTAGCGGCGGACTCATCGCTTGTCTCGTCGTTCGATCATGATCCCTGTGGTCATGATCCCCGCCGAAGCCGGTTCCCGCATTTTTGGGATCGTGCGCGGTGCCAAACGGCGGCGAGTCGCGGTTCCGATTCGCGCGAAACTGGCAAGGACCCCGTGTGACTACCGATCTCCGTGGTTAACCTTTCGTTAGAGCATTGCACTGCATCTTCCCGGACAGGGGGAACTGCAATGTTTTCAAGTCGCGAAGCCTTCGAGAACGATTTCTGCCCGGTCCGAGAGGAATTGCTCGGTGAAATGTATCGCGCCAACGAACATGGCCTGGCTAGATTGGTCGAGAGCGTCTCTTCCGACGTCCGGGCCATGCTGGCGCTGTTCTGCTATCGCAGAAGCCATCTGTACTCGCTGGCGCTTTCGATCGCGGCCAGTTGCAGCGAGCGCGAATTGATTCAGCTCGGCGGACGTGTCGGGTCGGCGTTGTACGCGCTGTCCCGGGAACCGACCGCGCGCGCTGCCCCGTCATCGTCCGGCCATCGCAAACCGATCACGCTGTCGACCAAGCCGCTCAGCACCTTCTCGCCGCTCGCGGACGAACCCGACGACGAATATTTCGTGGAAGCCGTTCCGGCTTGACCGTCCCGTCTTAGTTTTTTCCCGTCATTCCGGACGACGCGGAGCGGCGATCCGGAATCTCGAGATTCTCCGATGTGCAATTGCACATCGTAGTTCGATGCTTTGCATCACCCCCGAATGACGACCGTACTTGATGGTTGCTACGAAGCCGGAAACCGGACCAGCGCCGGCAAGCCGTAGCGCCGCCGCGCCATCGCGCATTCGGGATCGCCGGGCATGCAGGTGCGGCAGACTTCGGGCCGCACCGCATAAATCCCGCAAGCCGTCTTGACGCCGATCTGGCCTGACAGGGCGCAGCAGCGTTCGCCATCGCAGCGCATGCCCGACAGTTTCGTGTTGACGAACTGTTCCGGGATCAGATCGAGCGCCGCATCATCCTCGGTGGTGAAGCGAGGCCAGTTCGACGAATAGGCGCAGCACGCCCCGCAGGACTGGCAGAGGGCTTCCGCATCAAAGGCTGGATCGCTTGTTTCCATGCTGGACCGTGTAGCGCGGAATGACGGGATCGGCCAGCTAACAACGCAGATGTGTCAGGTATCGCTCGGCCGTTCCCAGACCAGGCTTTGCCGCCATTTCGCGCGCAGCACGTCGCGCCGCTCCGGATATTTCTCGCCGAGATAGTCCGCATCGACGACACGGTCGGTTCGAAAGCTGCGAAAGTCGTTGCGCAGTTCGCACCATGCCGCCAGCAGCCGCACCGCCTCGAGATAGCCGATCGCGACCGGCCAGATCGTGCGTTCACTGTCACGGCCTTGCTCGTCGCGATAGCGCAGCGCGATCTTCCTTCCTTCGTGAATTTGCGCGCGCGTCCGCACCATGTCGATGCGGTCAGGTTCGCTGCGCCAGACCGGCCGGGCGCGGCTGGCGGGCTCCAGCACAAACGGTCGCAGCCGCTCGGGGACGGTGTCGGCGATTTTCGCAATGAGGTCGTCAGCGGCGCGGGACAATGTCGGATCGGCGTGGCCCGCGACCCATTGCGCGCCGAGCACCGCCGCTTCGATTTCGTCGGGCGTGAGCATCAAGGGCGGCAGGTCGAATCCCTTCTCCAGGATATAGCCCATGCCGGCTTCGCCGCGGATCGGCACCCGCTGTCCGATCAGGGTCGCGATGTCGCGATAGATCGTCCGCTTCGAGGTCTCCAGTTCGGCGGCGATGGCGTCTGCCGTCAGCGGCTTGCGGGTACGCCGGAGCACCTGAATGATCTGAAACAGCCGGTCGGCGCGTCTCATGGGAGGTCTCTTTTTTCACGGCGGCGCTGTCGATGCTGACAGCATGTTGGCAGCAGGTGGCGGCTATATCGGGACAACACTTCAAACGAAGGGAATTTGTCCATGATGAATCTTCACATGTTGGCCGTCCGGGAAGGTTTCGGATCGCTCTGGCGCGCCCAGACCTTTGTATTGGTGCGTCTCACCTCATTCAACTGGGACGCCGGCGACGTCCGCGGGGCGATTATAGCACTGGCCTTGCATTCACTCAGCGCCGCCTGCGTTTTCGGGCAAAGGCAATTTAGCCTGTGGGCCCGGAACGTCATGCGTCGCGCCTGGCAGGGGGCGCGTTTTGCGGCCGAGATCACCGATGCTGACAGTATGGTGGCAGCAGGGGGCAGGTAAGCGTCAGCCGTCGTTCCACGAGATCAGGAGCCCAATATGATTACCCTTTACGGCTTTGGCCAAGGCTTCGGCCTGCCCGAAATCAGCCCTTTCGTGACCAAGACCGAAGTCCAGTTGAAGATGGCGGGTCTGGCCTATCGCAAGGAGCGGGCGATGCCTCCGGCCTCTCCCAAGGGGCAATTGCCCTTTATCGCCGATGATGGCCGCAGCATTGCCGACTCGACCTTTATTCGCGCTCATATCGAACGCAAATACGGCTTCGATTTCGACGCGGGCCTGGATTTGCAACAGCGTGCGCAAACCTGGGCGTTCGAGCGGATGATCGAACATCACATCTATTGGGCGCTGGTCGGCGCGCGTTGGGTCGATCCGGACAACTTCGCCAAGGGGCCGACGCATTTCTTTGATGGTGCGCCCGAGCATGTCCGCGAGAAGCTTCGCGAGGATGCGCAATTCCGCGTTGCCGAGAACTATCTTTTGAGCGGCCTCGGCCGCCACGCCCCGGATGACGACATTGAGCTTGCCGTTCGATCATTGTTTGCGCTGTCAGTCCAGCTCGCGGAGAAACCATACCTGATGGGCGACACCCCCTGCGGAACCGACGCCACCGCCTTCGGCGCGATTGCCGGCATCCTGACGCCGTTCTTCGATTCCAAATTGCGTGAACGCGCCGAGCAATTCCAGAATCTCACGGCCTATGTCGACCGGATGATGCTGCAATATTATCCCGACTTCGCCTGGACGCCGCTGCAACAGGCTGCCTGAAATCTAGTTCGCCGGAGCGGGCTGGCGCTTCAATGCGGCCAGTTCCGCTTCCAGTTCCGCGATGCGGCCATCGCGGACAGCGAGTGCAGCCGCGACATCGCCGGCATCGAATTTCTGCGGGATGTGCTGCGGGCAGTTGGTGTCCCACGCGGTGATCTTGAACAGGATCACCTGCTCGGGCCGTGCCCTGTAGCCCTGCGGCATCAGCGACCGCGTCAGTGCGGGATCGTCATCGACCACGCGCGCCTCGCCCCAGATCTTGACGCGGCGGCGATGGGCATAATCCATCACGAACATATGCGCCTTGGGATTTTCCGAGAGGTTGCCCTGGCTGATGAACTGGCGGTTGCCGCTATAATCGGCGAACGCCAGCGTGCTCTTGTCCAGAATCTTGATGAAACCTTTCGGCCCGCCGCGATGCTGGATGTAGGGTTGGCCGTCGGCGCTGGCGGTGGCGAGGTAGAAGCTGTTGGTCTGCGCCAGGAAGCCCGCGAGATTCTCGTCGACCTCGGTGCGCCAGCCGCCATTCTCTTCGACATGCGCGTAGGCGTCGCGCGACCCTTTTCGCGCCTGGATCGCTTTCACCGCCGGGGTGAAGGCGACGTCGCTGGAATAGATGTGAGCGTCTGACATCGGAGGATCCTTGATTCACCCGGGGGCGCTGAGCCCGTGTCCCCCGCCCACAAAAATGGATCTTTTTGAGATTTTCACAATCGATCGGATTGACACTTCATTGTTGCGATATATGAAATAATGCCATGGATCGTATCGATGCCATGCAGGCTTTTGTCGCGGTGGCCGATGTCAAGGGTTTTGCGCCGGCGGCCCGCAAGCTCGGCCTGTCGCCCTCAGGCGTGACGCGGCTGATCGCCGCGCTGGAAGATCGCCTCGGCGCCCGGCTGTTGCAGCGGACCACGCGGAAGGTCGCGCTGACCGACGTCGGCACGCGCTATCTGGAGCGTGTCAGGCGCATCCTTGCCGATGTCGAGGAGGCCGAAGGTTCGGCCGAGGGCGAACGCACCCGGCCGGGCGGACGGCTGGTGGTCTCGGCGCCGCTGGGTTTTGGGCGCCTTCACGTCAGTCCGGTGATGTCGGCGTACCTGAAACGCTATCCCGAGGTGACCGGTGAACTGCGGCTGTCCGATCGCATGATCAACCTTGTCGAAGACGGCGTCGATCTCGCCGTCAGGATCGGCCATCTTCCCGATTCCAGCCTGGTCGCGCGTCAGGTCGGCGAGATGCGTCGGATCGTGGTCGCCTCGAATGGCTACCTCCAGGAACACGGCGAGCCGAAAACGCCCGAGGCGATCAATTCGCACCAGACGATTCAGTTTGGCGCCATGGCGATCCCGCCGGACTGGCGCTTCGTCAGGGACGGGCGCGAGGTTCGCGTCAACGTCACGCCGCGTTTCGTCACCAACAGCGCCGACGCCGCGATCCAGTATGCCGAGCAGGACGGCGGCCTGACGCGGGTGATGGCCTATCAGGCGGCCGACGCGATCAAGGGCGGGCGGCTCAAAATCGTGCTGGCGAAATTCGAGCAGCCGGCATTGCCGATCCATATCGTCTACCCGACGTCGCGGCTGCTGTCAGCCAAGGTGCGTACGTTCATCGATCTCGTGATCGAGATCAGCGATTGGCATTTCGGTTAAGGCTGTAGCTGCGGTATCTTCGGCACCACGCGAAACGTCCCATTGGCGCGCGCGATCGTAACATCGTTGGCCTTGATCAGGCTTTGCGCGAAGCAGATCGTGCTGCCGGTCCGGATCACGTCGCTTTCGACCGCAAGCCATTGTCCGACCTTCGCGGTGCCGATGAAGTCGACTGCGAGGCTGATCGTCACCAGCGATGACGTTCCACCCAATTGCTGCGCGCAGCTATGGCCCATCGCGTTGTCGGCGAGCGCGGCAATCAGCCCGCCATGAATCAAGCCGCGGCCATTGGTGTGGGGTTTTGCCAGTCTCAAGCCGATGATCACGGCTTTGTCTGTCCGCTTCGAATAGAGCGGTTCCCAGGGATCGGTGAGCGGGCTCTGCCGAAAGTGACGCTCAAAGCCTTCAGGAATATCGGTGACGGTCATGCGCGGCTCGGGTGATGGCGATACATGGCGTCATTAACGCGAAGTGAAGGCGAAATGCATCGCCTACAAAGTTTTAAACGGAATTTCGGTGGTTGTTTGAAACGCCGCAGATCGGGCCTGCCCCGTCATTTGCGAGGGCCACCGGGTCGGCGCACAGCGCCGCCCGATGACAGGCTCCGCGACGGAGCAATCCAGTCTCCAACGTCATTCCGGGTTCGCTTTGCTCCCCGAAATGACGTTCAAAGCGGCAAACCGACATAGTTTTCCGAAAGCGATGTCGATGCGGCTTTCGAGCTGACGAGGTAATCGAGTTCGGCGAGCTGGATGCGCGCGCCGAATTCGCCCTGATCGGGGAACTTGTGCAGCATCGAGGTCATCCACCACGAGAAGCGCACCGCCTTCCAGACCCGCGTCAGCGCCGTGCTGGAATAGGCATCGATCCCGGCGGAGGATTTCTCGTCGTAATATTCGCGGAACGCGTGCGAGAGATAGTGCACGTCGCTGGCGGCGAGGTTGAGCCCCTTGGCGCCGGTTGGCGGCACGATGTGCGAGGCGTCGCCGGCCAGGAACATCCGCCCGAACCGCATTGGCTCGGCGACGAAACTTCGCAAAGGCGCGATGCTCTTTTCGATCGAGGGCCCGGTGACGAGTTCGTCGACCGCTTTCTGGTCCAGCCGGCGCTTCAACTCGTCCCAGAACCGATCGTCCGGCCACTGGTCGATATGATCGTCGAGCGGACATTGCACGTAATAGCGGCTGCGGTGCGTCGAACGCATCGTGCAAAGCGCAAAGCCACGTGCATGGTTGTTGTAGATCAATTCGTGCGAGACCGGCGGCGTTTCCGACAGAATCCCCAGCCAGCCGAACGGATAAACCCGCTCGAAGGTCTGGATCGCCGACGCGGATACGCTGGCGCGGCTGACGCCGTGGTATCCGTCGCAGCCCGCAATGAAGTCGCAGGCGATTTCGTGGGTGATGCCGTCCTTGACGTAGGTGACACGAGGAAGGTCGGTGTCGAAATCGTGCGGCTTGACGTCGGCAGCTTCATAGATCGTGGTGAGACCGGCCGCCTTGCGCGCATTCATCAAGTCGAGCGTCACTTCGGTTTGGCCGTAGATCATCATCGTCTTGCCGGTGGCGGCATGCATGTCGATGCGATGGCGCGCGCCGCCAAAGGCCAATTCGACGCCGTGATGCACCAGTCCCTCGTGATGCGCCCGGCTGCCCGCGCCTGCTTCATCGAGCAGCGCCACGGTGCCTTCCTCGAGCAGTCCGGCGCGAATGCGGCCGAGCACGTATTCCGGCGTCTGCCGCTCCAGAACGACGTTGTCGACCCCATAGGTGTGAAGCAGCTGCCCGAGCAGCAGTCCCGCTGGTCCCGCGCCTATGATTGCTACTTTCGTCCGCAATACTTGCTCCCCAGACTATCGTAGGTTTGGCCGCCATCGCGCGTTGCCGCGCAGTCTTGCAATGATAATTATATCATATAACAATGCGCGCAAAGAGCCTTTCAATGGCGATCTCGGGAGGGAGACGATGCCGATGAGAAAAGCGTTTTTGGCGTTGCTGTTGGCCGCCAGCGTGACACCCGCGTTCGCGCAGGACAAGACCGTCAATTTGAAAGTGTCGCTGTGGGTACCGCCGGCCCATCCCCTGGTGCCGGCCACGCAGGCCTGGGCCGCCGATATCGAGAAAGCGTCGGGCGGCACCATCAAGGTGTCCGTGTTCCCCTCCGAGCAGCTCGGCAAGGCGTTCGATCATTACGACATGGCGCGCGACGGCATCGCCGACGTCACTTACGTCAATCCCGGTTATCAGCCCGGCCGCTTCCCGATCGCGGCCGCGGGTCAGCTTCCGTTCGTATTCTCCGACGGCAAGAAGGGCACGCTGGCGCTGAACGAATGGTACCACAAATACGCGCCGACCGAGATGAAGGACACCAAGCTCTGCTTCGCCTTCATTCACGATCCCGGCGCGTTGCACGGCAAGAAGAAGATCCTGGTGCCCGAGGATCTCAAGGGCGTGAAGGTGCGCCCCGCCCAGAGCACGATCGGCGAAATGGTGAAAATGTTCGGCGGCACCAATGTGCAGGCCTCGGCGCCGGAATCGCGCGACGCGATCGAGCGCGGCGTCGCCGACGAGATCACCTTCCCCTGGGGCTCGATCTTCCTGTTCGGCATCGACAAGGTCGTCAAGTATCACATGGACGTGCCGCTCTACACCACCGTGTTCACCTACAATATGAACCTCGCCAAATATAATTCGATGTCGGACGCGCAGAAGAAGGTGATTGACGATCACTGCACGCCGGAATGGGCTTCGAAAGTCACCGATCCCTGGACCGAGTTCGAAGCCAATGGCCGCGTCAAGATGAAGGCCTTGCCCGGTCACGAGGTCTATCCGCTGACGCCCGACCAGCTCGCCGAGTGGAAGAAGGCGGTCAAGCCGTTGCACGACAGTTGGGCCGAAGCGGTGAAGAAGGCCGGCGGCGATCCGGTGGCGATCGATGCCGATCTACAGGCGACGCTGAAGAAATACGAGGCGGGGATTTAGCAACACCGTCATTCCGGGGCGCGCGTCAGCGCGAACCCGGAATCTCGCACCAATCATCTCTGGATTCCGGGTTCGCTCGCGGGGCGAGCGCCCCGGAATGACGCTTTCTGGAAGCGACTAGTCAGCATCATGACCGCCAATCCCGAAATCACACAAGAAGGCGTCATCACCGGTCCGCCCGAGCCAGTGCGCAAGAATTTCATGGACCGCTTCATCGATTCCATCGAATGGATCGCGGCGTTCTTTGTCGGCATTGTCGCGCTCAATACCTTTACCGCAGTGTTCATGCGAAAATTCTTCGCGGTGACGATTCCCGATTACTATAATTTCGGCCAGTTCCTGCTCGGCATTCTCATCTTCTGGGGCATCGCCGCCACCAGCTATCGCGGCACCCACATCACCGTCGATCTGGTCTGGGCCAATGCGACGCCGAAATACCAGCGCTGGATCGACGTGTTCGCAACCCTGGTGCTGTTGTTCGTGGTGACGGTGCAGACCTATACGCTGTTCGACAAGGTGGTGAGCACCCGCGCCGAGCATATCGTCACCATGGATCTGCAAGTGCCGATCTGGCCGTTCTTCCTGGTGTCATGGATCGGCGACGTCTCGGCGGTGCTGCTGATCGCGATCCGGACCTGGCGGCTGATCTTTCATCCCGAAGATATTCATGACGCCAAAATCAAGACGGCGGAGTAGGCCGCGATGAGCAACGAGGCCGTTGCCTTGATCGGCTTTGTCAGCCTGTTCACGCTGATGCTGCTGCGCGTGCCCGTCGGCATGGCGATGGGGCTCGTCGGCATCACCGGCTTTGGTTATCTCACCGGCTTTGCGCCGGCGCTGAAGCTGGTCGGTCAGACCACCATGCGCACGGTGACGGATTATTCCTTCGGCGTGATCCCGATGTTCCTGCTGATGGGCGCGTTCGTGTCGGTCTCCGGCATCAGCCGCGAACTGTTTCGGGCCGCCAACACCTTTGTCGGCCACTGGAAAGGCGGCTTGGGCATCGCCACCATCGCCGCCTGCGGCGGCTTTGCGGCGATCTCGGGCTCGTCGGTCGCGACCGCGGCAACGTTCTCAGCGGTGGCCTATCCGGAAATGCGGCGCTTCGGCTATCCGCAATCCTTTGCCACCGGCGTGATCGCGGTGGGCGGCACGCTTGGCGCAATGTTGCCGCCGTCGACGGTGCTTGCGGTCTACGGCATCATCACCCAGCAGGATATCGGCAAGCTGTTCATCGCCGGCATCGTGCCGGGATTGCTGGCGATCGTGATGCACATGATCACCATCGGCATCATCGGTGTCGTACGGCCGGGATTCTTGCCAGCCGGCCCTCCCGCATCATGGAAGGAAAGGTTGCTGGCGCTGCGCGATGTGTGGTCGCCGCTGCTGCTGTTCGTGTTCGTGATCGGCGGCCTCTATGGCGGCTTTTTCATTCCAACCGAGGCTGGCGCGGTTGGCGCCGTCGGCGCCTTCATCATCGGTATCCTCAGGGGCAAGCTGACCAGGGAGGGCATCCTGCAATCGCTGCTGCAGGCGACGCGTACGGCGGCGGCCGTGTTCACCGTGCTGATCGGCGCGTTGTGCTTCGGCTATTTCCTCACCATCACCCAGACACCGCAGAACGTGACTGAATTTCTGACCGGCCTTGGCATCGGTCCTTACGGCGTGCTGGCCCTGATCCTGTTGATGTATCTGGTGCTGGGCTGCCTGATGGACGCGATGGCGATGGTGATCCTGACCGTGCCGATCGTATTTCCGGTCGTGACGGCGCTCGGCTTCGATCCGATCTGGTTCGGCATCGTCATCGTTATGACCGTCGAGCTTGGATTGATTCATCCGCCTGTCGGTATGAACGTGTTCGTGATCAAGAGCGTCATCAAGGACGTCAACATGTCGACAATCTTTGTCGGCGTGCTGCCGTTCGTGGTGACCGACCTGATCCGGCTGGTGATCTTGATACTGTTTCCGTTGCTGGCGACCTGGTTGCCACAACGGATGATCGGATAGCTTTTCAGCCCCCTCCCCCTGAAAGGGGGGGGTTGGGGTGGGGGTCTCTCTCCAGGGAGCAAACTTCCACCCGATAGCGCGCGTTCCGACCTCTCCCTTTCAGGGATAGGGGGAGCAAACCAAAGCGGGTGAGGCAAATTCAATGACCCCTGTTCTCCAGACCAGATATGTCTTCACCATCACCGCCCATATCGGCGCCGTGACGTCGGCCGGCGAGATCGGTCACGGTGTCCGCCGCATCATTCCGATCACCGGCGGCGAAGTCAGAGGCGATGATATCAACGGCAAGGTCTGTGCGTTCGGCGCTGACTTTCAGATCATTCGTCCCAACGAGCTGATCGAGCTCGAAGCGAAATACGCGTTCGAGACCGATGACGGCGCGGTGGTCTATGTCGAAAACAAGGGCATCCGTTTTGGACCGATCGAACTGCTGCAGAAGTTGAAACGCGGCGAGCCTGTCGATCCCAAACTGATCTATTTCCGCACCGTGCCGAAGTTCGAAACCGGCAGTGAAAAATACCGCTGGCTGATGGAAAACCTGTTTGTCGGCTCCGCCGCGCGCCATGCCGACCGCGTCGTCATCGACGTGCATCAGGTGCTGTAAGAGGAGCGGCGAACTCTACCCCGTGTCGTCCCGGCGCACGCCGGGACGACACGAAGCATTGACTCCCGCTCCAATAGTTATAAAACATAACTATTCTGAACGGGACATAATGAAGCCCATGGGAAACGCCGCTACCGCCGATCGGGCCGCGCTGCTCGAGATCGAGACGTCAGGCTCGGTCCTGACCGTGGGCCTCAACCGTCCGGCCAAGCGCAACGCGCTGAACGACGGCATCATCCTCGCGATCCAGGATTGTTTCTCGAATCTTCCTGATGGCATCGGCGCTGTCGTCATTCATGGCATCGGCGATCATTTCTCCTCCGGCCTCGATCTTTCGGAACTGACCGAGCAGGACGCGACCGAAGGCCTGCGGCATTCGCAGATGTGGCATCGGGTGTTCGACCGGATTCAATATAGCCGTGTTCCCGTCATCGCGGCGCTCAAGGGCGCGGTGATCGGCGGAGGACTGGAGCTGGCTTGCGCCGCGCATATCCGCGTCGCCGAGCCGTCGGCCTATTTCGCGCTGCCCGAAGGCCAGCGTGGTATATTCGTCGGCGGCGGCGGATCGGTGCGGCTGCCGCGGCTGATCGGCGTCGCCAGGATGACGGACATGATGCTGACTGGCCGGGTCTATTCCGCGACCGAAGGTGCATCCTATGGTTTCGCGCAATACCTCACCGAAGAAGGGGGCGCATTGCCCAAGGCGATGGAGCTTGCCGCCAAGGTCGCGAGCAACGCGCCGCTGACGAATTTCGCCGTGCTGCAGGCGTTGCCGATGATCGCCGAAGCCAACCCGCAGACGGGATTGCTGATGGAATCGTTGATGGCAACCGTCGCGCAGAGCGACAAGGAAGCCAAGCTCAGGATACGCGCGTTCCTCGACCGCAAGACCGCCAAGGTGAAGCCCACCTGACATGAGCGCAAAACCCGACATATCGGCCACGGCCGGCAAGGGCGATGCGCTGGCGGGCGCTTCGAAGGTTCATCCGCTGCGCGCGATCTCGTTCGGCGATCCCGCCGTGTCAATCGACCGGCGCGCCGACGGCACCATCTATCTCAGGCCTAAAGCCGCGCTCGGCGACTATCCGGTTCGGCTGACCGATCGCCTGCATCATTGGGCCAAAGCCGGACCAAACCGCATCTTCATGGCCGAGCGCAGCGCCGGCGGCTGGCGCCAGATCACCTACGCGCAATTGCTGGCCTCGACCCGGCACATTGCCTCCGCACTGCTGGCGCGCGGGCTGTCGGCGGAGCGGCCGATTGTCATTCTCTCCGGTAATTCGATCGACCACGCGCTGGTGGCGTTCGGCGCGCTCTATGCGGGGATTCCATTCTGTCCGGTTTCGGCGGCCTATTCCTTGATTTCGAAGGATTACGGCAAGCTCGCTTTCCTGATGAAGCTGCTGACGCCGGGCCTGGTATTTGCCGACGACGCCGGCAAATTCTCCGATGCGCTGTCCGCCAACGTTCCCGATGAAACCGAAATCGCGGCATCACACGGCGCGGTGCCCGGCCGACGCGTGACGATGCTGGCTGATCTCCTGGCGACGCCGGAACATCCCGGCCTTGATGCAGCGCATGACGCGATCGGTCCCGACACGATTGCAAAATTCCTGCTGACCTCGGGCTCGACCGGCAATCCGAAGGCTGTGATCAACACCCAGCGGATGATCTGCGCCAATCAGGTGATGCTGCGCGAGACACTGGCGTTCCTGAAGGACGAACCGCCCGTCATCGTCGACTGGCTGCCGTGGAACCATACCTTTGGCGGCAACCACAATATCGGGCTGACGCTGTTCAATGGCGGCTCGATGTATCTCGACGAAGGCAAGCCGATGCCCGGCGGCATCGAGGAGACCGTGCGCAATCTGAGGGAGATTTCGCCGACGGTCTATTTCAATGTGCCGAAAGGCTATGAATCGCTGCTGCCTTATCTGCGCGACGATCAGGCGTTGCGCGAAAAATTCTTCCATCGGCTGCATGCGATGTTTTTCAGCGGAGCTGCGTTGTCGCCCCATGTCTGGAACAGCCTTGATGCGCTTGCGGTGCAGGAAAAAGGCTACCGCGTGCCTGTTCTCACCGGCCTCGGCGCCACCGAGACCGCGCCATTCTTCATGTCGGTGCGGCCGGATACCAGCCGTTCCGGCCACGTCGGGCTTCCGGTGCTGGGCAACGACGCCAAGCTTGTTCCGAACAACGGCAAGTGGGAGGTTCGCGCCAAGGGGCCGAACGTCACGCCGGGTTATTGGCGTCAGCCGGAACTGACCGCGGCCGCGTTCGACGACGAAGGCTTCTACAAGTTCGGCGACGCGCTCAAGCCCGCCGTGGCGGATGATTTCAGCGCCGGCTTCGATTTCGATGGCCGCATTGCCGAGGATTTCAAGCTGGCCAGCGGCACCTGGGTCAGTGTCGGCCCGCTCCGGGCACGCCTCGTCGCGGCCTGCGCGCCGATGGTGCGTGATGTGGTGATCGCCGGCATCAACCGCGACGAGGTCTCGGCGCTGGTGGTGCTCGATCTCGACGGTTGCCGTCTCATCAATCCGGCGCTTGCCGCCGACGACATCGCGGCAGCGGCGTCCGATGCAAAGATCCGCGAAGCGCTTCGGCAGCGGCTGACCCAATTTCTGGCGACAGCGACCGGTTCCTCGAACCGGATTACGCGTGCGATCCTGATCGATACGCCATTGTCGATCGATCGCGGCGAAGTCACCGACAAGGGCTCGATCAATCAGCGCGCCGTGCTCGAACATCGCGGCCGGCTGATCGAGGATTTATACGCGCCGACGCCGGCGGCCAACGTGATCACGCTTTAGCTAATCGAAGAAGTATATCGAAGGAGAGAGCCATGCAGTTAAAGGATCAGGCCGCCATCGTCACCGGCGGCGCTTCGGGATTGGGTGCCGCAACCGCGCGCAGGCTTGCGGCGCAGGGTGCCAAGGTCGCCGTGTGCGACCTCAACGCCAAGCTCGCCGAAACCGTCGCCGCCGAAATCGGCGGCGTTGCAGTTGTCTGTGATGTCGCCGATTCCGCGTCAGCCGAAGCCGCCGTGGCTCAGGCTTCGAAATCCCATGGTCCGGCACGCGTGCTGGTGAATTGCGCCGGCATTGGCGTTGCCAAGCGGGTGATCGGTCGCGACGGTCCGATGCCGCTGGCTGATTTTGAAAAGGTGATCGAGATCAATCTGATTGGCACCTTCAACATGCTCCGGCTGGCGACCGCCGAGATGACGAAACTTGAGCCGCTGTCGACGGGCGAGCGTGGCGTCGTCATCTGTACCGCGTCGGTCGCGGCCTATGATGGCCAGATCGGACAATCGGCCTATTCGGCATCGAAGGGCGGCATTGTCGGGATGACGTTGCCGATCGCGCGCGAGCTGGCGCAGTTCGGCATTCGCGTGCTGACGATCGCGCCCGGCCTGTTCCTGACGCCGCTGTTGGCCAATTTGCCGCAGGAAGCACAGGACAGCCTCGCCGCGGCGATTCCGTTTCCGCGCCGGCTCGGCCATGCCGACGAGTTCGCCTCGCTGGCGCTGCACATGATCGACAATCCCTATCTGAACGGCGAGGTGGTGCGGCTTGATGCGTCACTCCGCATGGCGCCGCGCTGAGCGTGATGATCGATATGAAGTTAGCGCGCGCCGTGATCTTCCCACCTCTCCCATGGGGAGAGGTCGGCGCGAAGCGCCGGTTGAGGGGTTACGCTCTATCGATAGACCGTACTCCCTCTCCCATCTAAGTCGGATATATCCGACTTCGGCAATATAAAATGCCCAACTCGGGTAGACCCGAGTTGGGTGGGAGAGGGAGCCACCCGCGCTAGCAAGGGAAGAGGGGGAGAGGCATGTTCGTCCACCGGCGCGATGTGCAGATCCAGTGGGGTGACTGCGACCCCGCCAACATCGTCTATTACCCGCGTTATTTCGAGATGTTCGACGATTCGACGTCGATCATGTTCGAGGCCGCCGGCTTCCCCAAGCAGGACATCGTCAGGAAATATGGCCTGGTCGGTATCCCCATGGTGGATACCCGGGCCAAATTTCATATCGCCTCCACGCATGGCGACTGGATTACGATTGAAAGCCGGGTCGAGAGTTTCAAGCGTTCAAGCTTCGAGGTCACCCACAGGGTGTTCAAGGCCGAGGCGCTGGCGATCGAGGCGTTCGAAACAAGGGTGCTGGTCGGGCGTCATCCGGATGATCCGGCGCGGCTGAAATCGGCGCCTGTGCCGGCGGAAATCATTGCCAGGTTCATGCAGGGTTAACGCATGATCCGGAACCGGCGGGGCCGCGTTAGCGCAAGGCGGGAGCCGTTTTCCCGGGCTGACTCAGCCACCTACATCGCCTAAAGAGGGGGGCTGAATTGCCAGCCGAATTTTGCTTTTAGAAAATAAGATCCAAGGGAGGAATGAATGAAGCAAGTTTACCTGTCTGCCGCGGCGGTCGCGGCGGCCCTCGCATTGTCGGGCCTGCCCGCGCGCGCGCAGAGCAATGAAATCACCATCGGTATCTCGATCTCGACCACCGGCCCGGCTGCGGCGCTCGGCATTCCCGAGCGCAACGCGCTGGAATTCGTGGCCAAGGAGATCGGCGGCGTGCCGCTCAAGGTCATCGTGCTGGACGACGGCGGCGATCCGACCAACGCCACCACCAATGCCCGCCGTTTCGTCACGGAATCCAAGGCCGACGTCATCATGGGCTCATCGACGACTCCGCCGAGCATCGCCGTCTCCAACGTCGCCAACGAGGCGGGAATTCCCCATATCGGCCTGGCGCCGTTTCCGATTACGCCGGAGCGGGCCAAGTGGTCGGTCGATATGCCGCAGCCGGTGCCGATCATGGGCAAGGTGCTGTACGAGCACATGAAGGCGCACAACATCAAGACCGTGGGCTATATCGGCTATTCCGATTCCTATGGTGACCTCTGGTTCAACGACCTCAAGAACCAGGGTGTTCCGATGGGCATGACCATCGTCGACGAGGAGCGCTTCGCGCGGCCCGACACGTCCGTTGCGGGACAGGTGCTGAAACTGGTCGCAGCCAATCCCGACGCGATCCTGATCGGTGCGTCCGGCACCGCGGCGGGATTGCCGCAGCAGGAGCTTCGCGACCGCGGTTACAAGGGCCTGATCTACCAGACCCACGGGGCCGCCAGCATGGACTTCATCCGCATCGCCGGTAAGTCGGCCGAAGGCGTCATCATGGCGTCCGGTCCGGTGATGGATCCGGAAGACCAGCCCGACAGCGCGCTGACCAAGAAGCCGGGCCTCGCGCTCGATACCGCCTATGAGGCCAAATACGGCCCCAACAGCCGCAGCCAGTTCGCCGGACATTCCTACGACGCCTTCAAGGTGCTCGAGCGCGTGATCCCGGTGGCGTTGAAGAAGGCCAAGCCGGGCACGCCGGAATTTCGCGAAGCCATTCGCGAGGCGTTCCTGAGCGAGCATGAAATCGCGGCGACCCAAGGCGTCTATAATTTCACCGAAAAGGATCGCTACGGTCTCGACGACCGCTCGCGCATCCTGCTCACGGTGAAGGACGGTAAATACGTTCCGGCGAAGTAAGGACATAACCGCTCAGACGGAGCGACAGTGATTGAAGCCGGCCTCTTATCGAGGGGCCGGCTTTTTCTTACCCTCCCCTGAAGGGGGAGGGTCGGCTGCGTTGGGCGATGCGTAGCAAATAGTAGGGTGGGCAAAGCGAAGCGTGCCCACCACTTGAATTATATCTTTTCCAGAACGGTGGGCACGGCGCGAAGAGCGCCTTTGCCCACCCTACGTTTTCAAACCGCACTCGCGCCTTCGTGCTGAAAGCCGAGATAGCTGGCGGCGACGCGTTGGTTGGCCGCGATCTCCTTGGCCGATCCGTTCAGGATGAATTCGCCGAGCTCCATCACATAGGCGCGGTCGGCGATCTGCAGGGCGGCCTTTGCGTTCTGCTCGACCAGCAGCACCGAGACGCCGCTGGCGCGCAATTCGCCGATGGTGCGGAAAATATCCGCGACGATGATCGGCGCCAGCCCGAGGCTCGGCTCGTCCAGCATCAACAGCCGTGGCGTGCCCATCAAGGCGCGGCCCATCGCCAGCATCTGCTGCTCGCCGCCGGATAATGTGCCGGCCAATTGCTTGCGCCGTTCCTTCAGCCGCGGGAACAGCGTGTAGACCCGCTCGAAGGCATTTGCCGTGGCGGCCTTCGGCAGCCGGAACGCGCCGAGCTGAAGATTGTCCTCGACGTTCATGGTCGAGAACAATTCGCGATGCTCCGGCACCAGGCTCAGGCCTGCCATGACGCGATCCTCGATATCGAGCCGGGCCATGTCCTGGCCTGCGAAGTGGGCGGCGCCCTTGAGCGGCAGGATCCCCATGATGGCGTTCAACAGCGTGGTCTTGCCGGCGCCATTGGCGCCGATGATGGTGACGATCTCGTTGTCGGCGACATCGAGCGACACCGCGCGCACGGCCTCGACCTTGCCATAGGCCACGTGAACGTCGGTGACCTTCAGCAACGTACTCATGCCACCGCTCCGAGGTAGGCCTTGATCACATCGGGATTGGTCTTGATCGCGGCCGGCGTGCCCTCGGCGATCTTGGTACCGAAATCGAGCACGACAATGCGGTCGGCGAGATCCATCACAAATCCCATGTCATGCTCGACCAGCAGCACCGACATGCCGCCATCGCGCAACTGGCGCAGCAGCGCCGCGAGCTGCTGCTTCTCCATATGCCGCAATCCCGCGGCCGGTTCGTCGAGCAGCAGCAGCATCGGATCGACGCACAACGCGCGGGCGATCTCGACAATGCGCTGCTGGCCGAGCGACAGGCTGCCCGCCAATTGGTTGATCTGCTCGCTCAACCCGACGCGCTCGATCTGCCGCGCCGCCTCCGCCAGCAATTTCGCTTCATCGGCGCGATCAAGCCGCAACATGCTGGCGACGGCGCCGGCGTGACCGCGCAGATGGGCGCCGATCGCGACATTCTCCAGCACGCTCATATCAGGCACCAGCTTGACATGCTGGAAGGTGCGGGCGACGCCCAGCTTCACCACCTCCTGCGGCGGCGCGTTATTGATGTTCTTGCCGAGCACCGAGATCCTGCCGCCCGATGAGGTCAGCACGCCGGTGACCAAATTGAAGGTCGTACTTTTGCCGGCGCCGTTGGGGCCGATCAGCGCGACGATCTCGCGCGTCTGCACGTCAAAGGAAACATCGTTGACCGCGACCACACCGCCGAACTGCTTGCGCGCGTGATCGATCTGCAGGAGCACGCCAGGCGTTTCCGCCGCTCGCGGTCGTGCCGGCAAGGTCAGGGACGTATCCGGCCGCCTGCGGTTCGGCTTTAACGGGATGCGCGCCATCAGCCAGGGCCACACGCCGGTCGGCGCGATCTGCAGCAGCGTCACCAGCAGGATGCCGAACACGATGGTTTCGAGCTGACCTTCGCCGTGAAATACATAGGGCAGGTAGCTCTGCAGAATCTCTTTCAGGATGACGACGATGGCGGCGCCAAGCACGCCGCCCCAGACATAGCCGGCGCCGCCGACGACGGCGACGAACAGATATTCGATGCCAGCCTGCGCGCCGAACGGCGTCGGATTAACGGCGCGCTCGAAATGCGCGTAGAGCCAGCCGGAGAGACCGGCCAGCACCGCCGCATAGATGAAGACCAGAAGCTTGGCGCGCGGCGTCTGCACGCCAAAGGCTTCGGCGGCGATGTGGCCGCGGCGCAGCGCGCGAATGGCGCGGCCGGTGCGCGAGTCCAAAAGGTTCATGGTGAGCAGCGCGCTGACCAGAACCGCGATCCAGATCGCGAAGTAGATCGTTCCGGGATCGATCATTTTGAGCGAGCCGATCGACAAAGGCGGAACGCCGGAAATCCCGTCATTGCGGCCGAGGAATTCGAGCTTGCTGAACAGATAGAACAGGCCGATGCCCCAGGCGATGGTGCCGAGCGGCAGATAATGGCCGGATAGCCGTACCGTGATGAGGCCGAGTACGACTGCGGCGAGGCCGCTGACAATAAGAGAAAGCGGCAGCGCCAGCCATGGCGACAGGCCGTAGGCGGTGGTGAGCACCGCCGTGGTGTAGGCGCCGAAGCCGCAAAACGCCGCCTGGCCGAATGAGGTGAGGCCGCCGACGCCGGTCAACAGCACGAGCCCCATCGCCACCAGCGCGGAGAGCCCGATATTGTCCAGCAGCACGATCCAGAATGGCGGCATGCCCGGGATGAACGGGATCACCGCCATCACCAGCGCAAACAGCATGATTGGCAGCCGCTGCGGCATCGCGATCAATCCTTCTCTTCCTCGACCGCTGGCGCCGCCAGCGATCGCAGCACGAGAACCGGAATGATCAGCGTGAAGACGATGACTTCCTTGAAGTTGCTGGCGAAGAACGAGGAGAAGGCTTCGACCACGCCGACCAGCAGTGCTGCGATCGCGGTCAGCGGATAGCTGACGAGGCCGCCGATGATTCCGGCGACGAAGCCTTTCAGTCCGATCAGGAATCCGGTGTCGTAATACAGCGTCGTGATCGGCACGATCAGGATCCCCGAAATCGCGCCAATCAGCGCAGCCATCAGGAATGCGATCTGTCCCGCCAATGTCGTCCTGATCCCCACCAGGCGCGCGCCCAGGCGATTGACGGCGGTGGCGCGCAACGCCTTGCCGGTCAGCGTGTGGCCGAAAAACAGCCAAAGCCCGATCATGAACGCAACGGTGATGACATAGACGGCGATGCTCTGTCCGGTGAAGCGCAGCGGGCCAACGGTGAAAGCCGCGGTCGAAATCGGCGGCCCGCGCTGGCCTTCGGCGCCGAAAAACACCAGGCCAAAACCCTGCATCGCGAGATGGCAGCCGACCGAGGCGATCAGGAGCACCAGCACGGACGTTTGTGCGATCGGCTGAAACGCGATGCGATAGAGAAACAGCCCGATCGCCGCGACGATCAGCAGCGACAGCGCGATGTTGATCGCGATCCCGCTCTGGTGCCCGGCCGACCAGTACGTCAGCGCAAAGATCACCGAGGGCAGCACGATGTTGACCACGAGCGCGCGCCCGACCAGCCGCCGGTGCAACGATCGGCGGCCGACATAGATGTCGAGGCAGAACGCCACGATGCCCATCGCCACTGCCAGCCGCGCGGTGCCCGGAAACTGGCCCGCTGACAGCGAGGCATAGGTGAGCGCGCCATAGGTGACGAACTCGCCTTGCGGAATCAGGATCACGCGCGTGACGGCGAACACCAGCACCAGCGCGAGGCCGAGCAACGCATAGATCGCGCCGTTGGTAATGCCGTCCTGCACCAGGAACAGCATGATCGTCGTGTTCAAGACCGGACGCTCCCCCTCAGACGCCGGGCCGATCGCGCGCCGGCGTGGCTGCCCGACGGTCCGATAACAGCAGTTGAAACATGCTGCCGGTATTTGATATGATGGATAACAATTATCGATTATAATCTCAAGGCCCGCATCCGTTGCAGAGGGGCCATATCAATCTACAGGGATTGCGAGCCCCGAGCGATGACTGTTTCCAAAACCGCCGTCGATCCCAAAGGCTCGCGTGCCGCCCGCAAGGAACAGGCCGAGGGCGCGACTGAGGGCGCCGCGCTGCAGATGGGCGAATTGTCCGAACTGCTCGGCTATTCGCTCAAGCGCGCGCAGTTGAAGGTGTTCGAGGACTTCCTGCACTGCGTTGAGCCGCTGCAACTGACGCCGGCGCAGTTCTCGGTTCTGCTGCTGCTCGACAAGAATCCCGGGCGCAATCAGACCGAAATCGCCAATACGCTCGGCATTCTCAGGCCGAATTTCGTCGCGATGCTCGATGGCCTCGAGAGCCGCGACCTCTGCGCGCGAATGCGCTCGACCAATGATCGGCGCTCTCATATCCTTGTGCTGACCGACAAGGGCCGCGCGGTACTGGCACGCGCCAAGAAGCTCGTCGCCACCAAGCATGAAGCGCGTCTCAACGAATTGCTGGGCCCCGCCAACCGTGCCGCACTGCTGGCGATGCTGGCCACGATTGCTCGGGAGTTTTAGAGCCTCTCGTCATTCCGGGGCGATGCAAAGCATCGAACCCGGAATCCAGAAGTTGCGGCGTGAGATTCTCCGATGTGCAATCGCACATCGTAGTTCGCGCTGAAGCGCGCCCCGGAATGACAGTGAACCTAAGCCTAATCCACCAGGATCACCCTGACGTCATTGACGTTGGTGAGCGTCGGGCCGGTCAACAAGAGATCGCCGGTTGCGGCAAAGAACGCCGTGGCGTCGTTGTTGTCGAGGTAAGCCTTGGGATCGAGGCCCAGCGATTTCATTTTCGTAAAAGTGGTCTGATCGATCATCGCGCCGGCTGGATCGGTCGCGCTGCCCGCGCCGCCGTCGGCGCCATCGGTATCGGCCGCCAGCGCCGATATGCCTGGTGTCTGATTGAGAAGGCCGGCCAGCGCCAGCGCATATTCCTGGTTGGGGCCGCCGCGCCCGTTGCCGCGCACGGTCACGGTGAGCTCGCCGCCCGACAGGATCGCGACGCGCCTGCCCTCGGCGCGCGCCTGCAACGCGAGCTTTGCATGATCGGCCGCAACATCCCTCGCTTCGCCTTCGAGATCGGCGCCGAGATCGATGATGTCGTATCCGGCGTCCTTTGCGAGCTTGATCGCGGCATCGAGCGAGGCCCTCGGCCGCGCGATCAGCTCGAAATGCGCGCGGGCAAAGGCGGGATCGCCGGGCTTGCAGCTTTCGTTGTTGGCGTCGTCGAGCGCGCGGCGGATAGCATCGTCGACTTCAAGGTTGTATTTCGCGACGAGGGCGCGGGCATCCGCCAGCGTGGTCGGATCCGGCACTGTCGGTCCCGATGCGATTGCGGATGGATCGTCGCGGGGAACGTCGGATATCGCCAGCGTCACGATCTCGGCGCGCTGGCCGGCGCGCGCGAGCCGGCCGCCCTTGATGCGCGACAAATGCTTGCGAACGGTGTTGACCTCGCCGATCGGCGCGCCCGAGCGCAGCAGCGCGCGCGTCACCTGTTGTTTCTGCGCGAACGTAATGCCCTCCACCGGCGCGATCCAGTTGGCGGAGCCGCCGCCCGTCAGCAGCACCAGCAAGAGGTCATCGGCCTCGGCGCTCTGCGCTAGCCGCAACGTATCTTCCGCGCCCTTTAGTCCGGCCTCGTCAGGCACGGGATGACCGGCCTCGACCACCTTGATCCGCCGTGTCGGTAGGCCGTGACCGTGACGGGTGGTCGCGATGCCCACTAGGCGAGAGGGCTCGAGCTTGAGTTCGTCGAGATAATGACGTTCCGCGGCGACGGCCATGGCGGCGGCGCCCTTGCCGGCGGCAAGGCAGATTACCCGCCCCTTGGGCACCGGGCGCAGATGCGCCGAGAGCACGACGTCGGGGTGGGCGGCGGCAACGGCGGCATCGAAGAGTGCGCGCAGGAGAGGGCGTCTATCAGTCATCGCTTCACGGGATTTGAAATGGAGTGACGAGAATGCCGGTTATCCATCCAATCGGCACAAAAGAAAACCCCTGTTCGTGCTCGATCCCGCAGGGTGGAAAACCGCTTCGAAGGTCAGATAAAAGGCCGCAGAGTCTGATTCAGGGATCTGAATCAGACTCTGCGCTTTTCCAGTGCAGTGGCTTCATCGCTTGAGACGGCGCTTTCGCGCCTCCTCAGGATGAGGCCCTGTCAGCCGCAAGGCTGAACGCGGCACCGCCGCGCGTCTCCTTCAGGGCCTGCCGGGCTGAACAACCGCGTCAGCCGGCAACATCCGCGTCGATCACGTCGCCGAACAGGTTCCATCGCTCGCCCTTGAATCTCATCAGTTGAAGCGAGGAAATCGGGGCGAAGTCGGTCGGGCTGGTGTTGATCTTGATGCCGGGCAGCAGCACTCCGGTCCGGAAATCCTTGAGGCTTGCCGCCTGCTTCATGATGTTTTCGCGGGTGAGGTCATCGCCGCACTGCTTCAGCACCTGGACCAGCGTTTGCGAAACGGCGAAGCCGACCACGGTCCCCTGGTCTTGCTTGTTGCCTTCCGGGAAATCCTTCGCCATGAACTCGTAGAACTGCTTCATGCCGGCATCATTGTCCCACTGCGGATCGGAGGCGTCCTTCAGGTAAGCCGCGGAAATGATGTCCTGGGCATTTTCAAAACCGGCCGGCTTGATGACGGTGGCGACCGATGCCGAGACGTTGTTGAGGAAATGCAGCGGCTTCCACTCGATTTCGGCCATTTTCTTGATGGCCTGCGCCGCGAATTTCGGCGTCGTGATGTTGACGAAGATATCGGCGCCGCTCGACTTCAGCTTGACGATATGGCCATCGACCGAAGGTTCGGTGGTCTCATAGCTCTCCTCGGCGACGATCATCGAGGCGGCCTTGGCACCGAGTCCGTCTTTGAGCCCTTTCAGATAGTCCTTGCCGTAGTCGTCGTTCTGATAGAGCACCGCGATCTTGGCGTTCGGCTTTTCCTTCAGGATGTACTTCGCGTAGATCTGCGTTTCGCTCTGGTAGCTCGGCTGCCATCCCATGGTCCATGGGAAGTTCTTGGGATCATTCCATTTGGTGGCGCCGGTGGCGACGAAGAGCTGCGGCACTTTCTTCGAGTTCATGTATTTTTGGATGGCGGAATTCGGCGGCGTGCCGAGCGAGTTGAAGATCAGCAGCACCTCGTCGCTTTCCACCAGCTTGCGCGCCTGCTCCACGGTCTTCGGCGGGCTATAGGCGTCGTCATAGCTGATGAAATTGATCTTGCGGCCGTTGATGCCGCCGGCATCGTTGATCTTCTTGAAATAGGCCGCTTCGGTCCGGCCGATCACGCCATAGGCGGACGCCGGGCCGCTGTAAGGCATGATGTTGCCGATCTTGATTTCAGTGTCGGTGGCGCCGACATCGTATTTCTTCTGCGCGAGCGCTGCGCTGCTGGTCGCAACAAGAATCGCGAGGGCAGCCGTGAAGGCTCCCGATCGCCAATGGATAGCGGGCATCTTGATCTCCCTGGATCGCGGTTGAATGTGTCATTTTTTTATTGAGAGCACTTTGCGGCCCCTCCGCGTATCGAATACCTGCCGGCGTTGGGCAGCAACAAAAAACCCCCTGCGACGAGGTCGCAAGGGGCGTTATTTAGTCGAACAGACTTGGGTCAAATCGACTGACCTAATCGGTTCTCTCGGCTGGCAAAACCTAGCCGCCGACCTCGCCGCTGATGACGGGGCCGAACAGGTCCCACTTCTGGCCTTTGAACTGCATCATCTGAAGCTGCTCGATCGGATAGAAGTCGGTTGCGCTGGTATTGATCTTCACGCCGGGAAGCAGCGTGTCGGGCGCAAAGTCCTTCAGGCTGGCGGCCTGCTTCATGATGTTCTCGCGGGTCAGATTGTCGCCGGCCTGCTTCAACACCTGGACCATGGTCTGCGCCTGACCGTAGCCGAACACGACCGATCCATCAGCCTTGTTGGCCTCGGGGGCGTATTTGGCGAGGAAGGCATAAAATTTCTTCATGCCCTCATCATTGTCCCACTGCGAATCCGCGCCGTCCTTGGCATAAGCCGCGGAGAGAATGCCCTGGGCATTTTCAAAACCTGCGGGTTGCAGCACGGAGCCGACGGAAGCGCCGACATTGCTCTGGAAGTACATCGGCTTCCAGCCGATCTCGGCGACTTTCTTGATGCTCTGGGCGGAGAACTTCGGCGTGGTCATGCTGAAGTAGACGTCGGCGCCGCTCGATTTGAGCTTGACGATATGGGAGTCGATGGTCGGCTCGGAAACTTCATAGCTCTCTTCAGCCACGATCATTGACGACGCCTTGTCGCCGAGACCGTCCTTGAGGCCTTTCAGCAGGTCCTTGCCGAAATCGTCGTTCTGAAATATGACCGCGACCTTGGCATCGGGCTTCTCCTTCAGGAGATATTTCGCATAGATCCGGCCCTCGCTCTGATAGGGCGGCTGCCAGCCCATGGTCCAGGGAAAATCCTTGTACTCGCCGAATTTGGTGGCGCCGGTCGCGACGAAAAGCTGCGGCACTTTCTTGGAGTTCAGATATTTCTGAATCGCCGAGTTCGACGGTGTTCCCAGCGGACTGAACAGCAGAAGAACCTCGTCGCTCTCCACCAGCTTGCGCGCCTGCTCGACCGCCTTTGGCGGGCTGTAGCTGTCGTCATAGCTGATGAAATTGATCTTGCGGCCGTTGATGCCGCCCTGTTCATTGATCATCTTGAAGTAGGCTTCTTCGATCTTGCCGATCACGCCATAGGCCGAAGCCGGGCCGCTATAGGGCATGATATTGCCGATCTTGATTTCAGTATCGGTCGCGCCGGTGTCGTATTTCTTCTGGGCGAATGCGCTGCTGCCGGTGGCCGCAAAGGCGATGACCGCCGTGGTGAACGCGGCGGTTCGTAATTGCTGTCTAGAAAGCATTATGGGTGTTTCTCCTCAGTTTTTCTTGAATTTACCGATCGCTTGCTGGGCCATCATTGCCACCTGTCTGGCGCCATGCGGCATCAGGAAGATGACAACGAACAGGAGGACGCCGAACACGGCGCCAGAAAGGCCTTTCGAGATTCCTTCCGCGATGTTCGGCACGAAGATGATGAAGGCCGAACCCACGATCGATCCGGGCAGCCATCCCACGCCACCGACGACCATGCCGAGAAACAGCGCGATCGCCAGCGTGATGGTGTAGCTGTCGGGCGCGACGAACTGCACGGCGATCGCGCCGAGCGCGCCGGCGACACCGGTGATCCCAGCGCTGACGCCGAACGCCAGCGTCTTGTAGAGCGCAACGTCGATGCCCATGGCGGAGGCCGCGATCTCGTTGTCGCGGATCGCCATGAAGGCGCGGCCGGAGCGCGACCTCAACAGATTGACGGAGAAAATATAGATCGCGATCGTGACCGCCAGCGTGAAGTAATACAGCCACATGTCCTGGGACATCGGCAGCCCGAACGGCGCGTCAGGCTTGGTCACAACGAGGCCTTGCACGCCGCCGGTCCAGGGCTCGAACACGTTGAGCTTCAATAGCTGCGGCATCGCGGTTGCCAATGCGAAGGTCGCGAGCGCGAGGTAAACGCCGCTCAGACGGAGCGCCGGCTGGCCGAACAGGAAACCGAACGCAAAGCACACCACCCCGGCGACCGGCAGCGTCAGCGCGTAGTTGACGTTGAAGGTTTCCATCAGGATCGCCGAGGTATAGGCGCCGACGGCGTAGAATGCGCTCTGGCCCAGCGAAAACTGCCCGCTGCCGCCGGTCAGGATGTTCAGCGCCAGCACCGCGAGCGCATAGATCAGCAACATCGTCAGCTGGAAGATGATGAAGTTCTTCACGAACAGCGGAATGATGATCAGCAATGCAAGCACGGCCAATGAGGTTCCGTAGCCGAGCGTCATGGCCCTCTTGGGAACGGCCTCGACGGCGGGCGCTTCGGTGACGACTTCCTGGATTGCGCTCATGATCAAACTCGCTTCACGATGGCCCGGCCGAACAGGCCCGCCGGTTTGACGACCAATACGACGATGATAAGCGCCAGCGCGATCGGCAGTTTCAATTCATTGCCGACGCCGGGGATATAGGTCCCGGCGAGATTTTCGAAGATGCCGACAAGAAAGCCGCCAATGACCGCACCGAACGGACTTGTGAGCCCGCCAAGAACGGCGGCGGCGAATCCGTAGATCAGCACGCCACCCATCATGTTCGGCTCCAGAAACACCACCGGCGCGATCAGCATGCCGGCGATGGAGCCGATCGCGGCCGCCATGCCCCAGCCGAGCGCAATCATCCAGCTGGTGTTGATGCCGACGAGCCTGGCCGATTCCGGCAGCGACGCGGCGGCGCGCATCGCAAGGCCGATCCGCGTGAAGCGGAAAAAGAAGAACAGCAGCACCAGCAACAGCAGCGTCACGCCGATCATGCCGGCCTGATGGGTCGAGACCAGCTGGCTGCCGAGAAACGGCGACGAGCCGAACGGCGTCGGAAACTGCTTGATCGTGAAGTCCCAGATCAGGCCGGCCGAGCTGTTGATGATCGAGAACAGCGCGATAAAGCCGGCGACGTTGGTCAGGATCGGCGCCTTCGCCAACGGCTTGAACAGCAACCGCTCGATGGCGATGCCGCCGATGAAGGAGAATACCAACGTGATCAGGAATGCTCCCCAGTACGGCACCCCCCATTGCATCAGCTGCCAGGCGATGAATGTCGAAAACATCGCCATCTCGCCCTGGGCGAAATTGAGATGATCGATTGCCTGGTAGATCATGACGACGGCGAGCGCCATGCAGGCATAGATCGCGCCGGTGGCGATGCCAGCCAGGATCTGGTTTGTAAAAAGCTCCATGGCGGCGCTCCTCAATATCCAAGATAGGATTTACGAACGTCTTCGTTATTCGCGATCTCGGTGGCTTTTCCGGACATGACGATGCGGCCGGTCTCGATCACATAGGCCTGGTCGGCGAGTTCCAGCGCCAGCTGCGCATTCTGCTCCACCACCAGAATGGTGACCTTGTCCTCGCGATTGATCTTGCCGAGGATCTTGAACAGGTCGCGTACGATCAGCGGCGCGAGCCCGAATGACGGCTCGTCCAGCAACATCAGCCTCGGGCGCAGCATCAGTGCGCGAGCAACCGCTAGCATCTGCTGTTCACCGCCCGAAAGCGTGCCGGCCTGCTGGGTATGCCGCTGCTTCAAAACCGGAAAATGATCGTACATGCGCTCGATGTCGGACACGACACCGGCCTTGTCCTTGCGGGTGATGGCGCCGAGCTGGAGATTCTCCTCCACCGTCATGGTCGTGAACGTGCCGCGGCCTTGCGGCACATGGGCGATGCCCAGGCGAACGATGTTTTCGGTCGAACGGCCGGTGAGAGGCGCGCCGTCGAATTCGATCGATCCGGTCGAGCGCACCATGTTGCAGATCGCGCGCAAGGTCGTGGTCTTGCCGGCGCCGTTGGCGCCGAGCAGGGTGGTCAGGCTTCCTTCGTTAAGGCCGAATTCCAGGCCGTGAAGCGCCTGCACCTGGCCGTAATAGGCGCGCAGGTCCCTTACGTTGAGCATCGCCGTCATTGGTCCTTGCTCCCCAGATAGGCCTTGATGACGTCGGGATCGGATTGCACCGTGGCCGGCGTTCCCTCGGCGAGCTTGCGGCCGAAATTGAGCGCCACCACGTGGTCGGCGATCGACATCACGAGGCCCATGTGGTGTTCGACAAGCAGCACGGTCATCTTGCGCTCGTCGCGAATGCGGCGGATCAAATCGCCAAGCACGTAAACTTCTTCATGGTTAAGGCCGCCGGCCGGCTCGTCGAGCAGCAGGATTTTCGGATCCGCGGCCAAGGCGCGCGCCAGTTCCACACGCTTCTGGGTACCGAACGGCAGACCGGAAACCGTGACATGGGCGACGTCTTCGAGGTCGAGATAACCGAGGATCTCATGAACGCGCTTATTGAGCCTGGCTTCGCCGTTGCGGACCCAGGGCAACCGCAACGAGTCGCTGACGATGTCGCTGGAGGTACGGGCATGGGTGCCGACGCGGACGTTGTCGAGCACCGAAAGGTTGGCGAACAATGCGACGTTCTGGAAGGTGCGGCCGATGCCGATCTCGGCGATCCGGTGCGGTGGCCGCGACAGGATGCTCTGGCCTTCCATCAGGATGTCGCCGGCGCTCGGCTGGTAGAGCCGGCTGAGGCAGTTGAACAGCGTGGTTTTGCCCGCTCCGTTCGGCCCGATCAGGCCGAGGATCTGACCTTGATGCATGTCAAAGGACACGCCGTTCAATGCGATAATGCCGCCGAACACGACGCTGACGTCGCGAACCGCGAGCAGGGGATATTGTCCCCGCGCGACCTGTGCCTGCGTCATTTCGTTGCGCCCGCCTGTATCAGACGGGATTGACCACGCGAGTCTGTTCGCATGTCAAATTGACGCGGACTATCTGATCCCCTCAACCACACGTGCAACTTTCCCTCCTGGTCTCACCCTTTTGCCTTCTTCTTTTTTTGATTGCGGCATCGTTACACCACCTAACGCCGCTTCTATGTTCCTTACCATCGCCACGAGACGAGGTCCAATATCACTGCGCAATCGATCTTCCGTGAAACGGAATGCAGGCGCGCCGCAGTTAAACGCATAAGGACCCGTTCCGTCATTAAGCTTTAGTGCTACGCCGACCGCATGAACGTCGTCCTGCCACTCGCCGGCCGAGATCGTGAAGCCGTATCGCGCCACCGTTTCGCCGGAGCGCTCGATGCCGTCGCGCATTCGCGCCCAGCGGCTGCCATAATGGTCGCGGAGGTCGCGCAATAAAGAGGCACGCTCGTCATCAGGCAGTGCCCAAATATACGCCCGCCCCATCGCGGTGGTTGCGATCGGGATTCGCGAGCCGACGTCCAGTTGAACGCCCAGCGTGAGCCCGTTGCGGCTTTGCCCGAAGTAAATCATGCTGTGACGGTCGCGCCCGCCGACGGCGACGGCGCCGCCGGTCTCGCGCATGACTTCCTCGCGGAACGGCTCAGACAAATGACGAACGCCGAGATTGGCAAGCGCGGCATAGCCGAGCGCCATCGCCGACGGCGCAAGCTGATATTTCTCGAACCGCGGAACAGGTGTAAGGTATCCCAGTTTGGTCAGCGTATAGGTCAGCCGGGAAACGGTGGGCTTGGGTAATTTCGTACGGGCCGCAATCTCTTGATTGCCAAGAAGCCCGTCATTGGGTTGGAATGCGCGCAATACATCGAGACCGCGGGAAAGCGCGACAACGAAGCTGCGATCGGTCGCCACTTTCTTGCCTGGACGTTTCATCGACTTCAGCTGCGCGGACCTCGTTGACAACGGACGTGCTTCAAAATAACCCTCGCTGTCAAGATGTGGAATTAAATTCCGCAGTGCGAAATTGATAAAAACGGGTATCCAAGGAGAGTGCCGTGAGCGAAGTGGTCAAACTCGAGCGTCATGACGTTGTTGCCATCGTCACCGTCAACAGCCCTCCGGTCAATGCACTGAGCGCCGCGGTCCGCGGCGGTATCCTGGAATGCATGAAGAGCGCGATCGCCGATCCGGAAGTGAAGGCGATCGTTCTGACCTGCGCCGGCCGTACTTTCATCGCTGGCGCCGACATCACCGAATTCGGCAAACCGCCAAAACCTCCGGGTCTGCACGAAGTGCTGACCGTAATGGAGAACAGCTCGAAGCCGATCGTGGCCGCTATCCACGGCACCGCGCTCGGCGGTGGTCTCGAGGTCGCGCTCGCCTGCCATTTCCGCGTCGCCACCAAGGATGCAAAGCTGGGCTTGCCCGAAGTGAAGCTCGGCCTGCTGCCGGGTGCGGGCGGAACGCAGCGTTTGCCGCGCGCGGTCGGGCCCGAACTGGCGGTCAAGATGATCGTCGGCGGCGATCCGATTGCCGCCGCCGAAGCCCTCAAGAACGGCTTGATCGAGGAAATCGTCGAGGGACCGGCCACAGGCGGCGAGGCTTTTGCCCGCAAGGTGCTGGCCGAGAAGCGTCCGTTGCGCAAATTGCGCGATGACGACAGCAAGCTCGTGGCCGCGAAGGCCGACCGCTCGATCTTCACCAACGCGGTCGCCGCCATGACCAAGAGGGCGCGCGGGCTCGAAGCGCCGTTTGCTGCCGCCGACGCAGTGGGCGCCGCCATCGATCTGCCGTTCGACGAAGGGCTGAAGAAGGAACGCGAAGGCTTCCTCAAGCTGGTCGCGAGCGATCAGTCGAAGGCGCAGCGTTACGCCTTCTTCTCCGAGCGCGAGGCGGCCAAGGTCGCGGGCGTACCTGAGGGCACCAAGCCGCGCAATGTCGAGCGCGTCGCCATCATCGGCGCCGGCACCATGGGCGGCGGTATCGCAATGTCGTTCGCCAATGCCGGTATTCCGGTGACGCTGATCGAAACCGGCGAAGAGCAGCTCAAGCGCGGCATGGGCGTGATGCAGAAGAATTATGAGGCCACCGCGGCCCGCGGCGGTATTCCGGCGGATGCGCCGGCCAAGCGCATGGGTCTGATCACGGGTGTGGTCGGGCTCGAGAACGTCAAAGACGCTGACCTGATCATTGAAGCCGTGTTCGAGACCATGGCGATCAAGAAGGAAGTGTTCACCGCGCTTGATAAATACGCCAAGCCGGGCGCGGTGCTTGCCAGCAACACCTCCTACCTCAACATCGATGAAATTGCGAAGGTGACAAAACGTCCGCAGGACGTGCTCGGCATGCACTTCTTCAGCCCGGCCAACGTGATGAAGCTGTGCGAGATCGTGCGCGCGGAGAAGACCGCGCCGGACGCGTTGACCACGGCGGTCGCCGTGGCGCGCAAAATTGCAAAAGTGCCGGCGGTGGTCGGCGTCTGCGACGGTTTTGTCGGCAACCGGATGCTGGCGCAGCGCGGCAAGCAGGCGGAGAAGCTGCTGTTCGAAGGCGCATTGCCGCAGCAGGTCGATGCCGTCGTGACGAAATTCGGCATGCCGATGGGACCGTTCGCGATGGGCGATCTCGCCGGCCTCGATATCGGCTGGCGCTCGCGCAAGGATCGCGGCATCAAGTCGGAAATCGCTGATGCGCTGTGCGAAGCGGGGCGCTTCGGCCAGAAGACCGGCAAGGGCTACTACAAATACGAGGCGGGTTCGCGCGCACCGCTGCCCGATCCCGAAGTCGAGAAGCTGATCGACGAGACCTTGCAGCGGCTGGGGCGCAAGCGCCGCGTCGTCAGCGACGACGAGATCCTCGAGCGCATGATGTATCCGATGATCAACGAGGGCGCCCGCATTCTCGAAGAGAAGATCGCGGCGCGTCCGAGCGACATCGACGTGATCTGGCTCTATGGTTATGGCTGGCCGATCTATCGCGGCGGCCCGATGTTCTATGCCGACCAGGTCGGCCTCAAGCACATCGCCGACCGGTTGTCGTATTACGCCAAGGAGACCAACGATCCTTCGCTCGAGCCCGCGCCGCTGCTCAAGCGGCTGGCGGCCGAAGGCAAGACGTTTGCATCGCTGGCGCAGACGGCGAAAGCGGGCTGATGCGGCACCGCAGTTACCACGTGTCGTTCCGGGATGCGCCACTTGGCGCAGACCCGGAACCTCGAGATTCCGGGTTCGCTCGCAAAGGGCTCGCGCCCCGGAATGACGGCCAAGCATGACCCATCCCGGCGAACAGTTCTATCCCGAAGGCGTGCACTGGAACGATCCGATTGCGCGCGGAACATTGCCCGACCTGTTATCGCAGGCGGCGGCTGAATATGCAGCGCGGCCGGTGATCGAATTCCGCGATCGCCCGATCAGCTTCACCGAGTTGGAAGCGATGGTCGAGACGGCTGCGGCCGCCTTCCTGCGTGCGGGCTACAGCAAGAACAGCTCGGTCGCGCTTTTTCTCGGCAATACGCCGGATCATCCCACCAATTTCTTCGGCGCGCTGAAGGCCGGCGCGCGGGTGGTGCACCTCAGCCCGCTCGATGGAGAGATCGCGCTGTCGCACAAGCTCTCGGATTCCGGCGCACGGGTGCTCGTCACCAGCAATCTCTCGGCGCTGTTGCCGACCGCGTTGAAATTTCTCGACAAGGGTTTGCTCGATCGCCTGATCGTGTGCGAGGACGACCGCTGGGGCAAGGTCGGCACGCCGCAGACACAGCTTCCCGACAATCCGGCGATCGTCACCTTCCAACAATTCATCGATGGCGCGACAAAACCTGCGCGATGGCCCGAGATCAGCGCCGACGACGTCGCGCTGCTGCAATATACCGGCGGCACCACTGGCCTGCCGAAGGGCGCGATGCTCAGCCACGGCAATCTGACCTCCGCGGTATCGATCTACGATGTCTGGGGCAAGAAGGCGCGCGCCGAGCGCAACGCGGTCGAGCGCGTGATCTGCGTGCTGCCGCTGTTTCATATTTATGCGCTGACGGTGGTCCTGCTGTCCTGCATCCAGCGCGGCAATCTGATCTCGCTGCATCAGCGCTTCGATGTCGAAGCCGTGATGCGCGACATCGAGGTGAAGCGCGCGACCGCATTCCCCGGCGTGCCGACGATGTGGATTGCGATCGCAAGCCTGCCCGATCTCGAAAGCCGCGATCTGTCGTCGCTGGTGAGCTGCGGATCGGGCGGCGCGCCGCTGCCGGTCGAGGTCGCGAGGATCTTCGAGCGCAAGGTGAACATGAAGCTCAAGAGTGGCTGGGGCATGACCGAGACCTGCTCGCCCGGCACCGGCCACCCGCAGGAAGGCCCGGACAAGCCGGGCTCGATCGGGCTGATGCTGCCGGGCATCGAGATGGACGTGGTCTCGCTGGATGATCCGAAGCAGGTCATGCCGGTCGGCGAGGTCGGTGAAATCCGCATCCGCGGTCCGAACGTCACCAAGGGTTACTGGAACCGGCCGGTGGAGACCGCGGAAGCCTTTGTCGGCGATCGCTTCCTGACCGGCGATATCGGCTACATGGATAATGACGGCTATTTCTATCTGGTCGACCGCAAGAAGGACATGATCATCTCCGGCGGCTTTAACGTCTATCCGCAGATGATCGAGCAGGCGATCTACACCCACCCTTCGGTGCAGGAAGTGATCGTGATCGGCATATCAGACGAATATCGCGGCGAGGCGGCCAAGGCTTTTGTCAAATTGCGCGCTGGCGCCAAGGCTTTCACGCTGGAAGAGCTGCGCGCTTTCCTCACCGGCAAGCTCGGCAAGCACGAGCTTCCCGCGGCGCTCGATTTCGTCGAAGAGCTGCCGCGCACGCCGGTCGGCAAGCTGTCGCGCCACGAGCTGCGCAACCAGCAGAAATCTTCAGACCAAACCGCACAGCCCAAACAACAACTCGCAACAGGAGGTCGTTGATGACCGACGCCGTAATCGTTTCCACCGCCCGCACCCCGATCGGCAAGGCCTATCGCGGCGCGCTTAACGCCACCGAAGGCGCGACCCTGCTCGGCCACGCCATCGGCGAAGCCGTCGCCCGCGCCAAGGTCGATCCTGCGGAAATAGAAGACGTGGTGATGGGCGCAGCGCTGCAACAGGGCTCGACCGGCGGCAACATCGCCCGCAAGGCGCTGCTGCGCGCGGGCCTCCCCGTGACCGTCGGCGGCACCACGATCGACCGGCAATGCGCCTCGGGCCTGCAGGCGATTGCGCTCGCGGCGCGCTCGGTGATCTTTGATGGCGTCGAAATCGCGGTCGGCGGCGGCGGCGAGTCGATCAGCCTGGTGCAGAACGATCACGCCAACAAGTTTCACACCCAGGATCCGGCACTGTTGAAGATCAAGGGCGAAGTCTACATGCCGATGATCGACACCGCCGAAGTCGTGGCCAAGCGCTACGGCATTTCGCGCGAACGCCAGGATGAATACTCGCTGGAGAGCCAGCGCCGCACCGCGGCAGCTCAACAAGGCGGCAAGTTCAATGATGAGCTGGCGCCGATCACTACCAAGATGGGCGTCGCCGACAAGGCCACCGGCGAAATCTCGTTCAAGGACATCACGCTGTCCAAGGACGAAGGCCCACGTCCCGAAACTTCCGCCGAAGGTCTCGCCGGCCTCAAGCCGGTGCGTGGCGAAGGTTTTACCATCACCGCCGGTAACGCCAGCCAGTTGTCGGACGGCGCCAGCGCTTCTGTGATCATGAGCGACAAGGAAGCCTCCAGGCGCGGCCTGAAGCCGCTCGGCATCTTCCGCGGCTTCGTCGCCGCCGGCTGCGAGCCCGATGAAATGGGCATCGGCCCGGTGTTCGCGGTGCCACGTCTGCTCAAGCGTCACGGCCTCAAGATCGACGATATCGACCTCTGGGAATTGAACGAGGCCTTTGCCGTGCAGGTGCTGTATTGCCGCGACAAGCTCGGCATCGATCCCGAGAAGATCAACGTCGACGGCGGCGCGATCGCGGTCGGCCATCCCTACGGCATGTCGGGCGCGCGCCTCACCGGCCACGCGCTGATCGAAGGCCGTCGCCGCAAGGCCAAATACGCTGTCGTGACCATGTGCGTCGGCGGCGGCATGGGCGCGGCCGGTTTGTTCGAGGTGTTGCAGTAAGGGGTTTTCGTCATTCCGGACAGGCGCGCAGCGGCTGATCCGGAATCTCGAGATTGTTGCAACGGTGGCGAGATTCTGGGTTCGCGTTTTCAACGCGCCCCGGAATGACAGGAAAATTCCGAAGCCGGCGCAAGCGGCTTTCATGACAGGAGGATCCGATGGATCTCAGTTTCAGCAAGGAAGAAGTGGCGTTTCGCGACGAGGTGCGGACCTTCTTCAAGGAAAACGTGCCGCCGGCGACGCGGCAGAAACTGCAGGAAGGCCGTCATCTCAGCAAGGAAGAGATGATCACCTGGTGGCGCATCCTCAACAAGAAGGGTTGGGGCGTATCGCACTGGCCGAAGGAATATGGCGGCACCGGCTGGAGCTCGGTGCAGCATTACATCTTCAACGAAGAGCTGCAGATGGCGCCGGCGCCGGCGCCGCTGGCCTTCGGCGTCAGCATGGTCGGCCCGGTCATCTACACTTTCGGCAACGAGGCGCAGAAGAAGCAATATCTGCCGCGCATCGCCAGCGTCGACGACTGGTGGTGCCAGGGATTTTCCGAGCCGGGTTCGGGCTCCGATCTCGCCTCGCTGAAAACCAAAGCCGAGCGCAAGGGCGACAAATACATCATCAACGGCCAGAAGACCTGGACCACGCTGGCGCAATACGCCGACATGATCTTCTGCCTGTGCCGCACCGATACCACTGCGAAGAAGCAGCAGATGGGCATCTCCTTCATCGTGTTCAGCATGAAGTCGAAAGGCGTCACGGTACGCCCGATCGAGACCATCGACGGCGGCCACGAGGTCAACGAGGTCTTCCTCGATGACGTCGAGGTGCCGGTGGAGAACCTGATCGGCGAGGAAAACAAGGGCTGGGATTACGCCAAATTTCTGCTCGGCAACGAGCGCACCGGCATCGCCCGCGTCGGCGTGTCCAAGGAGCGCATCCGCCGCATCAAGGAGCTGGCCTCCAAGGTCGAGTCCGGCGGCAGGCCTGTGATGGAAGACCAGGGTTTTCGCGAAAAACTTGCCGCGGTCGAGATCGAGCTGAAGGCGCTGGAGCTGACGCAGCTTCGCGTCGTCGCTGACGAAAACAAGCACGGCAAGGGCAAGCCCAACCCGGCATCGTCGGTGCTCAAGATCAAGGGCTCGGAAATCCAGCAGACCACCACCGAATTGCTGATGGAAGTGATCGGCCCGTTCGCCGCGCCCTATGACGAGCATGGCGACGACGGCAGCAACGAGGCGATGGACTGGACCGCGCAGATCGCGCCGAGCTATTTCAACAACCGCAAGGTCTCGATCTACGGCGGCTCCAACGAGATCCAGCGCAACATCATCACCAAGGCGGTGCTGGGGCTTTAATCGCAACTGCCATTCCGCGTTCCCACCTTCGTCATTCCGGGGCGTGCGGAGCACGAGCCCGGAATCCATAACCACCATCGTGAGTATGGATTCCGGGCCTGCGCCAAGAGGCGCATCCCGGAATGACGGCGACAGTTGTCTTGGATACGAGGAAGTAAAAAAATGGATTTTGATTTGTCCGAGGAGCAGCGGCTTCTCAAGGAAAGCGTCGACGGACTGCTGACGGATTCCTATGATTTCGACCAGCGCAAGAAATACATGGCGGAGAAGGGCGGCTGGAGCAAAGCGCTCTGGGGCAAGCTTGCCGAGCAGGGCCTGCTGGGCCTGCCGTTCTCCGAAGAGGATGGCGGCTTCGGCGCCGGCGGCGTCGAGACCATGATCGTGATGGAGGCGCTGGGCAAGGCACTGCTGCTCGAGCCGTATCTCGCGACCGTCGTGATCGGCGGCGGCTTCCTGCGCCATGGCGGCTCGGCCGAGCAGAAGGCCGCGCACATTCCCGGCATCATCGACGGCAGCAAGACCTTTGCCTTCGCGCAGTTGGAGAAGAATTCGCGCTACGACCTCCACGACATCGCGACCGCGGCCAAGAAGAAGGGTTCGGGCTGGGTGATCGACGGCGAGAAATTCGTCGTGCTCAACGGCGAGACCGCCGACACGCTGATCGTAACCGCGCGCACCAAGGGCGGCCAGCGCGACAAGAACGGCATCGGCGTGTTCCTGGTGCCCGGCAATGCCAAGGGCATCGCGAAAAAGGGCTATCCGACCCAGGACGGCCTGCACGCGGCCGATATCACCTTCACCGGCGTCGAAGTCGACGGCAGTGCCGCGATCGGCGACCCCGAGAACGGCCTGCCGCTGATCGAGCGCGTGGTCGATGAAGCCCGCACCGCGCTGTGCGCCGAGGCGGTCGGTGCGATGGATGAATCGCTCAAGACCACCGTCGAATATCTGAAAACCCGCAAGCAGTTCGGCGTGCCGATCGGCAGCTTCCAGACCCTGCAGCATCGCGCCGCCGACATGTTCGTCGCGGTCGAACAGGCCCGCAGCATGTCGATGTTCGCCACCATGGCGTCCGACTTCGACAACGCCAAAGAGCGCGCCACCGCAATCGCCGCGGCGAAGGTGCAAATCGGCAAATCGCTGAAGTTCGTCGGCCAGCAGTCGATCCAGCTCCACGGCGGCATCGGCATGACCCAGGAAGCCAAGATCGGCCACTACTTCAAGCGGCTGACCATGATCGAGAACACGCTGGGTGATACCGACTACCACCTCCGTCGCGTCACCGACAGCGGTGGGCTGGTTTAGTTCTTCGTCATTCCGGGCGCTGACTTAGTCCCGTCATTCCGGGGCGATGCGAAAGCATCGAACCCGGAATCTCGAGCTTATAACTTCTAGATTCCGGGTCTGCGCCAAGAGGCGCATCCCGGAATGACTGCAAGATCGTCATGCCCGGCCTTGTGCCGGGCATCCACGTCTTTGCGGAAGAAAGTAAGGCGTGGATGCGCGGGTCAAGCCCGCGCATGACGAGCGGAAAACAAAACCAACATCGAATAAAACAAAAAAGGGAGCACCACCGTGAAAAACACCCCGTTCGATCTCACCGGCAAAGTCGCCGTCGTCACCGGTTCGAGCCGCGGCATCGGCCGCTCGTCGGCTGAACTGCTGGCGAAGCTCGGCGCCAAGGTGGTGATCTCCAGCCGCAAGGCGGATGCCTGCCAGGAAGTCGCTGATGGCATCAACAAGGCCGGCGGCGAGGCCCATGTCATTGCCTGCAACATTTCGCGGCGCGCCGAAGTCGAGGCGCTGATCTCGGGCGCGACAAAACATTTCGGCAAGATCGACATCCTCGTCTGCAACGCCGCGGTCAATCCCTATTACGGCCCGCTGCTCGACATCACCGACGAAGCCTTCGACAAGATCATGGGCTCCAACGTCAAGAGCAACATCTGGCTGTGCTCGCTGGCGATCCCGCAGATGGCCGAGCGTGGCAACGGCTCGGTCGTCATCATCTCCTCGATCGGCGGACTTCGTGGTTCGACCGTGATCGGCGCCTACGGGATTTCCAAAGCGGCGGATTTTGCGCTGTGCCGTAGCCTCGCCGGCGAATGGGGCCCGAAGGGCGTGCGCGTCAATTGCGTAGCACCTGGTCTGGTCAAAACCGATTTCGCCCGTGCGCTGTGGGAAGACGAGGAGCGCCTGAAGCGCCGCTGCGCCACCACACCGCTGCGTCGGATCGGCGAGCCCGACGAGATCGCCGGCGCCGTGGCCTATCTATCCTCCGACGCCTCCACCTTCATGACCGGCCAGACCATCGTGGTCGACGGCGGCGTGACGACCGCGTCGGTCTAGCGAGGGCGTCACCTTATCTTCCCCTCTCCCGCTTGCGGGGGAGGGTGCCTTCGCGGAGCGAAGGCGGGAGGGGGAAAGCCACACGCGCAGCTTCTTCCGGATCCGCACGCTACTTGACTGCTATTCAGTTAGACGAATCCCGATGTGGCTTGCCCCTACCCCAACCCTCCCCCGCAAGCGGGAGAGGGGGCCCAGCTCGCGTGTGGCGAACAAGCCGTCGTCTCATCTATATTGACCTTCCGCTCCCAATCCGCTTGCCTTGGCGCAACACCACCTGAATAAACACCCCGGGAAGCAACGCCAGGAATCACCGCAAATGTCTTTCGTGCTGGCCATCGATCAGGGCACCACATCCTCACGCGCGATCGTGTTTCGCTCCGACATCTCCATCGCCGCATCCGCGCAGCAGGAATTCCCGCAGCATTTTCCGGCCTCGGGCTGGGTCGAGCACGAGCCGGAGGACATCTGGACCTCGACGGTGGCGACCTGCCGCGAGGCGCTGCGGAAAGCCGGTATCGGTGCCAAGGACATCGCCGCCATTGGCATCACCAACCAGCGCGAAACCACCGTGGTGTGGGACCGCGCCACCGGCACCGCCGTGCACCGCGCCATCGTCTGGCAGGACCGCCGCACCGCCGACATCTGCGCCAAGTTAAAGAGTGAAGGCCACGAGCCGGCGATCTCGGCGAAAACCGGCCTGATCATCGATCCCTATTTCTCCGGCACCAAGGTCGCCTGGATCCTCGATCACGTGCCCGGCGCCCGCGCGCGCGCCGAGCGCGGCGAACTGATGTTCGGCACCGTCGATTGCTATCTGCTGTGGCGGCTGACCGGCGGCAAGGTGCACGCGACCGACGCCACCAACGCCTCGCGCACGCTGCTGTTCAACATCCACACCGGCGAGTGGGACGATGAACTGCTGAAAATCCTGCGCGTGCCGCGTTCGATGTTGCCCGAGGTCAAGGACTCCTCGGCAAAATTTGGCGACAGCGTGGCGGATTTGTTTGGCGGCGTGATCGCGATATCAGGCATCGCCGGCGACCAGCAGGCGGCGACCATTGGGCAGGCCTGCTTTTCGCCCGGCATGATCAAATCGACCTATGGCACCGGCTGTTTTGCCCTGCTCAACACCGGCGCGACGCCCGTGGCCTCGAAGAACAAGCTGCTGACGACGATTGCGTATCAGTTGAACGGCAAACGCACCTACGCGCTGGAAGGCTCGATCTTCGTCGCCGGCTCCTCGGTGCAGTGGCTGCGCGACGGCCTCGGCATCATCAAGCAGGCCAGCGAGACCGGCCCGCTCGCCGACCAATCCGATTCCACGCAGTCGGTCTATCTGGTGCCGGCCTTCGTCGGCCTCGGCGCACCCTACTGGAATCCGCGGGTGCGCGGTGCGCTGTTCGGGCTGACGCGCAACACCGGTCCGGCCGAGTTGGCGCACGCCGCGCTGGAAAGCGTCTGCTACCAGACTTTTGACCTCTGGGCCGCGATGCGCGACGACTGGCCGGAAGCCAAAGCTGCGAACATCGTGCTGCGCGTCGACGGCGGCATGGCCGCCTCCGACTGGACCATGCAGCGCCTTGCGGATTTGCTCGACGCGCCGGTCGATCGCCCGATGATCCAGGAAACCACCGCCCTGGGCGCCGCCTATCTCGCCGGCCTCAACGCCGGCGTCTATCCCGAGCCTTCAAAATTCGCCGACAACTGGCGGCTGGAGCACCGCTTCAAGCCCAACATGAGCCAGGCCACGCGCGAGCGAAAACTGAAGGGCTGGGCGCGGGCGGTGAAGGGCGTGCTGGCGAGCGATGAGGGGGAGGGGTGAGCTACTCACCTATTGTCGTCATTCCGGGGCGACGTGAAGCGTCGAGCCCGGAATCCATACTCCCGATGTCAATTTGAGATACCGGGATACAGATCGACCCACTCCGGATTTTGCTCCTCAATCAAACGAATTTTCCAGTCGCGCCGCCATTTCTTCAATTCCTTTTCTCGGGCAATAGCGGTTGCAATGTCGTCGTAGATCTCAAACCACACCAGCTTGTCGACGCCATATTTTGTCGTAAAGCCGCCGATCGCCTTGCTGCGGTGTTCGTAGCCGCGACGCACGATATCGCTTGTCACACCGAGATAGAGTGTGCCGTGTTTTCTGCTCGCAAGGAGATAGACGTAATATGACATCGCGAGTGCGGTGGTTATGGATTCCGGGCTCGCTCGCGTTGCTCGCGCCCCGGAATGACGAACAAATAATCCCCCTTTTCCTCTTCGCATTCAACAAAGAGCTGCGGTTGTTGGCGCGAGTTCTGATTCAGTGATTCGGCTGTCCAGCCCTGTTTCGAAAATTTCTTCGCTTTTCTGCCGAGGCAAATCAGTTGCCTATCGCTGCCGTTCTGTCCCGAACGAGGGGCGTATCGCGATCGTCACGAACGCGGGATGGAATGCGATGGACGCGGCAGCGTCGGGCGCGCTTCGGCGCGCAGACGACCGGCGCTGAGTGCGGACGGCGAAGCCGTGTGGTCCTGACGCCCCGACGCTGGCGTCAAGTCGGTCGATGATGCCTGCGCATCACGCAAGTGATGTCGCTTCGCATCACACCGACGACGGTGGCAAGAAAGCCCGATCACCGGGGAGAGCGCGGAATAGACCGTTAAAACCATTGCGCAGGGAAGGCCGGGTGTTCCGGTGAACCTGTGGTGACGACACTCGTGTGCTTCCAACACTTTGCGCACGAGGCTGCGGGTGCAGCGGGCACCCGGCTTTCCCTGCGCCCTCCATTTTCGAGGGGCGGACTGCATAACAACTCGGGCGGTCAGCGCCGCGAGAATGCGAGCGTGTGCCCCATAGTGTGTCATTGCGAGGAGCGAAGCGACGAAGCAATCCAGAACTTTTCCTCGGTGTTCGGCCCTGGATTGCTTCGCTTCGCTCGCAATGACGGTCATGCTCTTTGAAAGTTGAATCGGGAATTGAACGAAGGTGCTCACTCCCTTCTCCCCTTGTGGGAGAAGGTGACGCGGACGAAGTCCGCGGCGGATGAGGGGTTCTTCGCTGCGGAGAGGAACCCCTCACCCGCCCTCGCTTCGCTCAGGCACCCTCTCCCGCAAGGGGAGAGGGAAGAAAGCTTACCCCGCCCTTGCCGTCTTCTTGCGATACGCCAGATGCACCGCGCAGGTGCAGCCCGGAGGATGCGAGGCCATTTCTTGAACGACAACGTCGTTGGCGGGCGTGGCTGATGTCGGCGCCAGCGTCGGCATCGCTTCCTTCACGGCGCGATCCTGCGTCGACCGGTCCTGCGCCGGAATGTAGTTCAGCACCGGCGCCAGCCAGCGTTCGGTCTCGGCCACCGTCATGCCCTTGCGCGCGGCGTAATCCTCGACCTGGTCGCGCTCGATCTTGCCGACGCCGAAATAGAAGCTTTCGGGGTGGCTGAAATAGAGCCCGGAGACCGACGAGCCCGGCCACATCGCATAGCTTTCGGTCAGCTTCACGCCGGCGGTGTTCTCGGCGTCGAGCAGCGCGAACAGCGTCTTCTTCTCGGTGTGATCGGGCTGCGCGGGGTAGCCGGGCGCCGGGCGAATGCCGGCATATTGCTCCAGGATCAACTCGTCCGGCTTAAGCGTCTCGTCCGGCGCGTAGCCCCAGAATTCCCGGCGCACGCGTGCGTGCATCCGCTCCGCAAAGGCCTCGGCGAGACGATCCGCCAGCGCCTTGCACAGGATCGAGGAGTAATCGTCATTGGCATGCTTGAAGCGGTCGGCAATGATGTCTTCGCCGATCCCTGCGGTGACCACGAACGCACCGATATAGTCAGGCACGCCCGACGCGGCGGGCGCAATGAAATCCGACAGCGCCGTGTTGAAGCGGCCTTCGCGCTTCTCCAGTTGCTGGCGCAGCGTGTGGAAGGTCGCGATCTTTTCCTGGCGGGTGTCGTCGGCATAGACGGCGATATCGTCGCCCTCGGTATTGGCGGGCCAGAAACCGATGGTCGCCTGCGCCTTGAACCATTTCTCTTTCACGATCCGGTCGAGCATCTTGCGGGCATCATCATAGAGCGAGCGCGCGACTTCGCCGACCTTGGGATCGTCGAGGATGGCCGGAAAACGCCCAGTCAGCTCCCAGGTCTGGAAGAACGGCGTCCAGTCGATGTAGGAGGCGAGCTCTGCGAGGTCGTAATCGGCAAAACTCTTGATGCCCAGGAAGGTGGGCTTCTTCGGCGGCGTCTTGGCAAAATCGATGTGCGGGGCGTTGGCGCGGGCGTCCGCGAGCTTCAGCCGCTTCTTGTCGGCCTGCGCGCGGAAATGCGCCGCCGAGATTTTCGCGTAATCGGCGCGCACTTCGGCGGCATAGGCCTCGCGCCGCTCGGGCGACAGCAGCGCCGAGGCCACGCCGACGGCGCGGCTGGCGTCATTGACATGCACCACCGGTCCGCCCTTGTAGTTCGGCTCGATCTTCACAGCGGTATGGACGCGGCTGGTGGTGGCGCCACCGATCAGCAGCGGCACCTTCAGGCCCTGGCGTTCCAGTTCGCTGGCCAGGAAACTCATCTCGTCCAGCGACGGCGTGATCAGGCCGGACAGGCCGATGATATCGGCGCCTTCGGCCTTCGCGGTCTCGATGATTTTGGTGGCGGGCACCATCACGCCGAGGTCGATGACTTCAAAGTTGTTACATTGCAGCACGATGCCGACGATGTTCTTGCCGATGTCGTGCACGTCGCCCTTGACGGTCGCGAGCACGATCTTGCCGGCGTTCTTGCGGCCGTCGCCGGTGATGCCATTGGCAAGGTTGCGCGCCTTTTCCTCTTCCATGAACGGCATCAGATAGGCGACCGCCTGTTTCATCACGCGGGCGGATTTCACCACCTGCGGCAGGAACATCTTGCCGTCGCCGAAGAGATCGCCGACCACGTTCATGCCGGCCATCAGCGGGCCTTCAATGACATTGAGCGGGCGCTCCGCGACCTTGCGGGCGTCTTCGGTATCGGCCTCGATGAATTCGGTGATGCCGTGTACCAGCGCGTGCGACAGCCGCTTATCGACAGGCCATTCGCGCCAGGCGAGGTCCTGCTCCTTGGTCTGCTTCTCCTTGCCGCGGAATTTTTCCGCGAGCGCCAGCAGCCGCTCCGACGCACCGGGATCGCGGTTGAGGATGACGTCCTCGCACACCTGGCGCAGCTCTGGATCGATGTCGTCGTAGACGATCATCTGCCCGGCATTGACGATGCCCATGTCCATGCCGGCCTTGATGGCGTGATACAGGAACACCGAATGCATGGCCTCGCGCACCGGCTCATTGCCGCGGAACGAGAACGACAGGTTGGAGACGCCGCCGGAGATATGCGCGTGCGGCAGGTTCTGCCGGATCCAGCGCGTCGCCTCGATAAAATCGACGCCGTAATTGTTGTGTTCTTCGAGCCCGGTCGCGATCGCGAAAATATTCGGATCGAAGATGATGTCCTCGGGCGGGAAATCGAGCTGATTGACGAGGATGTCGTAGGCGCGCTTGCAGATCTCGGTCTTGCGCGCGAACGTATCGGCTTGCCCTGCTTCGTCGAACGCCATCACCACCACGGCGGCGCCGTGACGCCGCGCGATTTTTGCTTCGTGGATGAACTTCTCCTCGCCTTCCTTCATCGAGATCGAATTGACAACCGGCTTGCCCTGAACGCATTTCAGGCCGGCTTCGATCACGGCGAATTTCGACGAATCCACCATCACGGGAACGCGGGCGATATCGGGTTCGGCGGCGACGAGATTGAGGAATGTCACCATCGCCGCTTCCGAATCGAGCAGGCCCTCGTCCATGTTGACGTCGATGATCTGGGCGCCGTTCTCGACCTGGTCGCGCGCCACCTGAAGCGCTGCGGTGTAGTCGCCTGCAGTGACCAGCTTGCGGAATTTGGCCGAGCCGGTGACGTTGGTGCGCTCGCCGACATTGACGAAGGGAATAGCCGGCGTGATCTCGAACGGCTCGAGACCCGACAGCCGCAACCGCGGCTCAATCTCGGGCACGATGCGCGGGCGATGCGGCGCGACCGCGGCCGCGATCGCGGCGATATGATCCGGCGTGGTGCCGCAGCAGCCGCCGACGATGTTGACGAGGCCGGCGCTGGCGAACTCGCCGATCAGGCGCGCCATATATTCCGGGCTTTCATCGTACTGGCCGAATTCGTTGGGCAGGCCTGCGTTCGGATAGGCGCACACCAGCGTATCGGCGACGCGGCCGATATCGGCGATATGGGCTCGGAGGTCTTCGGCGCCGAGCGCGCAATTGAAGCCGATGGTGATGGGCCTGGCGTGGCGTACCGAATTCCAGAACGCTTCGGGCAATTGGCCCGACAGCAGGCGGCCGGATTTATCGGTGATGGTGCCGGATATCATCACGGGCACGTCGATGCCGCGGGCCTCGCTGATTTCGGCGATGGCGTAGAGCGCCGCCTTGGCGTTGAGGGTGTCGAAGATGGTCTCGACCAGCAACAGATCGGCGCCGCCGTCGAGCAGGCCGTTGATCTGTTCGCCATAGGCTTTGCGCAGATCGTCAAACGTCACGGCGCGGAAACCGGGATTCGACACGTCGGGCGAGATCGACGCGGTGCGGTTGGTCGGTCCGATCGCACCCGCAACAAAGCGCGGCTTGCCGTCCTCGGCGGTAACGCGCAGCGCGGCGTTGCGCGCGAGTTTCGCGCCTTCGAGATTGAGCTCATAGGCAAGATCGGACAGCTCGTAATCGGCCTGCGCGATCGAGGTCGAGGAGAAGGTGTTGGTGGCGACGATGTCGGCGCCGGAGCGCAAATAATCGGCGTGGATATCCTCGATCGCCCTCGGCTGGGTCAGGATCAGCAGGTCGTTGTTGCCCCTGACGTCGCGATGGAAGTCCGCAAAACGTTCGCCGCGGAACGCCGCCTCGTCGAATTGCAGCCCCTGGATCATGGTGCCCATGGCGCCGTCGAGCACCAGGATGCGCTCGCGGGCAGCAGCGAGCAGGGCAGTTCGCTTTGGCGAAACAGGAACGGTCATCGATCAGGCAGCCTTCTGTGCAGCCTGCGGGCGGATGCCGAGCAAATGGCTGATCGCGAACACGAGGTCCGCGCGGTTCATGGTGTAGAAGTGAAAGGTCTCGACGCCATGCTTGGCGAGCTTTTGCACCTGGCCGGCGGCCACCGCCGCCGCCACCAGCTTGCGGGTCTCGGGATCGTCGTCGAGGCCTTCGAATTTCTGCGCCAGCCAGTCCGGCATGCTGGCGCCGGCGCGCTTGGCGAAATTCGCCGCCTGCTTGAAGTTCTGCACCGGCAAAATGCCCGGGACGATCGGGATCTCGATGCCGCGGGCGCGGACGCGGTCGAGGTAGCGGAAGTAGAGGTCGTTATCGAAGAAGAACTGCGTGATCGCCCGCGTTGCACCGGCGTCGACCTTGGCCTTGAGCATATCGATATCGGCGTCGAAATCAGTGCTTTCGGGATGCCGCTCGGGATAGGCCGACACCGTCACTTCGATATCGCTGTGCCGGCGCTTGATCGAGGCGACGAGATCGGCGGAGCTGCTGTAGCCTTCCGGATGCGGGGTGTAGACGCCGCCGATGCCGCTGGCGGGATCGCCGCGCAGCGCGACGATATGGCGGACGCCGGCCGCGTGATATTGCGCAACCACGTCATCGACATTGGCGCGGGGCGCATCGACACAGGTGAGATGTGCGGCCGGCGTCAGGCTGGTCTCGGACAGAATGCGGGCAATGGTCGAATGGGTGCGCTCGCGGGTCGACCCGCCGGCGCCATAGGTCACCGAGACGAAATTGGGGGCCAGCGGCGCCAGCCGTTTGATGGTTTCCCACAGGCTGCGCTCCATCTCCTCGGTCTTCGGCGGGAAGAACTCAAACGAGATTGCGGGCAGGTCATGCGGTCGGTGCCCATTGGGCGCGGAGGGCGTATTCTCGGTCATGATCCCACAAACTCCACTCGGACGCCCGGACGTCAGGCTTGGCTGCCAGGACCCTAAAATAGGCCAAACGAGGCTCCTCAAATAGCCCATTGGGAATGGGAAATTGCCCAATAAACCCTTATATATTTCGATGCAAGGCGGGTTTAAGAGATATGTGGGCAGAGTTTGATAAAAGCATTTGGTGCGGCAAATACGGCATTATAAGGCAAAAACTAGCACATTGGAGCCCTGCAGCACCGGATATGAACAGTGGGCAAAACCTGATTTATGACATTTGCTTTACATTCATCCCACCTGCGTCGGCTGGCGCGAGCTATTCCCGGCTCTGCCAGCGCGCGCCTGATCTGCACGGCGAGGCTCTTTGTGGCGCGGAAATGGCGCACTAGCTTGTGGCCATGATTCCTCTCTCGGTCCTCGATCTCTCCGTCGTCACCACAGGCACCAAGCCGGCCGCCGCGCTGCGCAACAGCATCGATCTGGCGCGCCACGTCGATCAGCTTGGCTATGTCCGGTATTGGCTGGCTGAACATCATAACCTTGCCTCCGTGGCGAGCCCCGCGCCCGATATCATGATCGGGCAGATCGCCGCCGTAACCAGCCACATCCGGGTCGGCTCCGGCGGCGTGATGCTGCCGAACCATGCGCCGCTGGTCGTGGCCGAGCGCTTCAAGATGCTGGAGGCGCTGTTTCCCGGCCGGATCGACCTCGGACTTGGCCGCGCGCCGGGCACCGATGGCGCCACGGCGTATGCACTGCGCAGCCGGCTCGACCGCCGCGAGGGCGACGATTTTCTCGAGCGGCTGCACGAATTGACGCTGTGGGAGACGCGCGATTTTCCGGCCGACCATCCCTATAACAAGGTGATCGCGATGCCGGACGACACGCCGCTGCCGCCGATCTGGCTGCTCGGCTCCAGCGATTACAGTTCAGAATTGGCAGCCCAGGTCGGGATGGGCTTTGCGTTTGCGCATCATTTTGCGTCCTATGACGCGATCGCAGCGCTGACCAATTATCGTCAGCGCTTCAAACCTTCGGGCTGGCGCGCGACGCCAAGCGGCATCCTCGCGGTCGCGGTGGTCGCAGCGGAAACCGATGCGGAAGCAGAGCGGCTGGCGTCCTCGATGGATCTCAACCGGTTGCGCCGGGACCGCGGGGAATACCTGCCGCTGCCCAGTGTCGAGGAGGCCTTGGCCTATCCCTACACCGATGCCGACCGCGCCCTGATCGCGCGCAATCGCTCGCGGCTGTTCGTCGGCAGTCCGGCCACTATCATGGCGAAGCTGCAGCCGATGATCGCGGCCAGCCAGGCCGATGAGCTGATGATCATCACCGCGGTGCACGATCACGACGCACGCAAGAAGTCATATAGCTTGCTGGCGGATGCGTTTGGGCTGGGGAAGAGCGCGGCGGCGTAACGATTACTCGCGCCGTCATTCCGGGGCGCGCGTTAGCGCGAACCCGGAATGAGGTCTCTCCAATTCAATCCTGCTTCTCGCTGAACGTCGCGCGGAACGGATGGCCGGGATAGACGCCTACGATGCGGAATTCGCGCGAGAAGAATTTCAATTCCTCCAGCGCGAAGGCGAGATTCCTGTCCTCGGGGTGGCCGTCGACATCGGCGTAGAATTGCGTGGCGAAGAAATTGCCGTCGACCATGTAGCTTTCCAGCTTGGTCATGTTGACGCCATTGGTGGCGAAGCCGCCCATCGCCTTGTAGAGCGCGGCCGGCAGGTTGCGCACCCGGAAAACAAACGTGGTGACCAGCGGTCCCGAGCCTTGGCTGGCCCAGTTCGGCTCACGCGCCAGCACCACAAAGCGGGTGGTGTTGTGGGTCTCGTCCTCGACATCCTCGGCCAGGATATCCAGGCCGTGGATCTCAGCCGCGAGCCGCGAGGCAATCGACGCGCAGCTCTTGTCGCCGCGCTCGGCTACGATCCGCGCGCTCCCGGCGGTGTCGCCCGACACGATCGGCCTGATGCCGAGCTTGCGGATGATGCGGCGGCATTGTCCGAGCGCGTGGACATGGCTCTCCACCGTCTTGATGTCAGCCAGTTTGGCCCCGCGCGGCGCCATCAATTGATGATGGATCGGCTCGAACCATTCGCCGACGATGAACAGGCCGGATTGCGGCAGCAGATGATGAATGTCGGCGACCCGGCCGGCGACCGAGTTCTCGATCGGGATCATCCCCAGATCCGCCTCGCCCGAGGAGATCGCGGCCAGCGCGTCTTCGAAGGTTGCGCAGGGCAGCGGTTCGGCGTCGGGATAGGCTCCGACGATGGCGATGTGGGAATTCGCGCCTGGCTCGCCCTGGAATGCAATTTTCATGGTTTTTGTCATAGCGCCTTGTACCAACAGCCTAGGTTTTAGCCAGTATGCGCCGGGCGGTTTCGAGGTCGGCCGGCGTGTCGACGCCGCGCGGGACGGTGTCGACCACGGTGACGTCGATCCGCATCCCGGCCTCGAGGGCCCGAAGCTGCTCCAGTTTCTCCTGCCGCTCCAGTGTCGAGGGCGGGAGCGCCACGAAACGCTCCAGTGCCGCGCGGCGATAGGCATAAAGGCCGATGTGGTGGTAGCGCGGCCCGTCGCCCCAAGGCGCGGTTGCGCGGGTGAAGTAGAGCGCGCGCATTCGCCGCCCGCTTACAGTCGAACCGACCACCTTCACCACGTTCGGATTGGTGCTTTCCTCCTCGGTATGGATTTCGGCCGCCAGCGTCGCGATGTCGACCGCGGGGTCGGCGAGGGGGCCCAGCACGCTGCTGATATTGTCGGGGTGGATGGTCGGAAAGTCACCCTGCAGATTGACGACGATTTCGGCGCGGCCATCCGGGTCCAGCGTACGAAGCGCCTCGTAAATCCGGTCCGACCCGGAGGGGTGATCAGCTTGGGTCATGACCGCTTCGCCGCCATGGGCTTTTACGGCTGCCGCGATTTCCGGCGTGTCGGTGGCGACCGCGACGCGGCCAATGTGCGCCGCCTCGGCGCTGCGCAGCACGTGGACGATCATCGGCAGGCCGGCGATGTCCAATAGCGGCTTGCCGGGCAGGCGCGTGGCCGCCATGCGGGCGGGAATGAGCACCAAAGTGCGGTTTTCGGTCATCCGAGCGGGCTCAGGGCGGGTCAATAACGGGCCGGAAATGATGGGGATTGGGCGAAAGCTGGCGCGTTTATACGGGTTGCCAGAGCGCGGGCAAACCGATATCTCATCGCTGCGCGGGGTGCGGTGCGAAAGCCTGATTCCTCGTGCCATCCGCGGCCGTTCAGTCGGCCTAAAGTCGACCTGTAAGGCCTGGAGCCTGATCCGAAATGGACTCCTTCGAACTCAATAAAATTCTGGGCGCCGTTCTGGGCACCTGCCTTGTTGTTTTGGCGACCAGCTTCGCAGCCGGCGCAATTTTCTCGCCCGTGATGCCGGAAAAGCCGGGTTACGAAATCGCGGTGAAGGAAGCGGCGCCCGCCGGCGGCCCGGAAGCCGCGGCCGCACCGACCGTGCCGATCGAGAAACTGTTGCAGACCGCCTCGGCCGAGAAGGGCGCTGCGGCCGCCAAGAAATGTCAGGCCTGCCATACCTTCGAGAAGGGCGGCCCCAACCGCGTCGGTCCGAATCTCTACGGCATCGTCGGCGACAAGAGAGGCGAGGATCGCGGCGGCTTCAATTTCTCTGCCGCCATGAAAGCCAAAGGCGGCACCTGGACCATTGATGACCTCAACCAGTTCATTACCAATCCCAAGGGCTTCATCCCCGGCACCGCGATGGGCTTTGCCGGCATCCCGAAGGATAGCGAGCGCGCCGACGTGATCGCCTATCTCAACACCCTGTCGGACAATCCGGCCCCGCTCCCGACGGCGGCGAAGTAACGCCCTCGCAGTGGACTTTCATGTGAACGGCCAGGCATTGCCTGGCCGTTTTCGTTTAAACGCCTCGCGCTTTTGTTATTGGGACGTTTCGCCGCAGAAACCCCCGGTTCCAGGTGCCTATCATTAGGAAAAAGCAACATAATCTGTCGAACCGTTGCCTTATATTGCGTCCTCAATAGAGCGCCGTAACAGCAGGGATTTCTCCTTTGGCAATTACCCGACGACACCTTTTGCAGAGCGCAGCCTCCACCGTGATCGCCCCGGCACTGGGAGCAGCAGCAGGTTTTCCTGCGATCAACTCGGCGCATGCGCAATCGACGGCAAGCGAGCCGGCCTGGCGTCACGCGTTGTCGCTGTTCGGGGACGTCAAATATCCGGCCGACGTCAAGCACTTCGACTACGTCAATCCGGATGCCCCCAAGGGCGGCATGGTGCGCCAGATCTCGATCGGCACCTTTGATAATTTCAACATCGCCGTGTCGGGCGTGAAGGGCAAAATCGCGCCGGCGATCGGGCTGATCTACGAAACCCTGACCAGCGGGGCGCAGGACGAGATCGCGACCTATTACGGTTTGCTGGCCGAATCGTTCGCCTATCCCGACGATTTCTCGTGGGCCAAATACCGGTTGCGCAAGGAGGCGCGCTGGCAGGACGGCAAACCGGTGACCCCGGAAGACGTGCTCTTTTCGCTCGAGGTCTTGCGGAAATACAATCCGATGTATTCCGCCTACTACCGTCACGTCGCCAAAGCGGAGAAAACCGGCGAAGGCGAGGTCACGTTCACCTTCGACTCCCCGGGAAACCGCGAATTGCCGACGATCGTCGGCGAAATCACGGTGTTGCCCAAGCATTGGTGGGAGGGCGTCGACAGCGACGGCAAGAAGCGCGACATCTCCGCAACCACGCTGGAAAAGCCGCTTGGCTCCGGTCCTTATCGGATCAAGGATTTTACGGCCGGCCGCTCGGTCGTGCTCGAGCGCGTGAAGGATTACTGGGGCGCCAATCTGCCGGTGCAGGTCGGCACCAATAATTTTGATGAGCAGCGATTCGAATTCTTCCGCGACAATCTCGTGGCGCTGGAGGCCTTCAAGGCTGACCAGGCGGACTGGATCCTGGAGAACTCGGCCAAGCAATGGGCGACGGCCTATGACTTTCCGGCGGTCGCCGAGAAGCGCGTCATCAAGGAACAATTCCCGATGCGCAGCGTGGGCCGGATGCAAGGCTTCATCTTCAATCTGCGCCGCGATCTGTTCAAGGACGTGCGGCTGCGGCGCGCCTTCAACTATGCTTTCGATTTCGAGGAGATGAACAAGCAGTTGTTCTACGGCGCGTATAAGCGGATCAACAGCTACTTCTCAGGCACCGATCTTGCGAGCTCCGGCCTTCCTGAAGGTCAGGAGTTGCAAATCCTGGAAACCGTACGCGACAAGGTTCCGGCCGAGGTCTTCACGACGCCCTACACGAATCCGGTCGGCGGCAACCCGGAAGCCGTGCGCGCTAATTTGCGCGAAGGCGTCAGGCTTCTGAAGGAAGCCGGCTTCGAGATCAAGGACGGCAAGCTGGTCGATGCGTCGGGAAAGCCTGTCAGCGTCGAGTTTTTGACAAGCGAGCCGCCGATGGAACGCTTGATGCTGTTCTACAAACCGTCGCTCGAACGTCTCGGCATCACCGTTTCGATCCGGACCATCGACGATGCTCAGTATGAGAATCGTTTGCGCAATTTCGACTTCGATATCGTTACCGACGTATGGGCGCAGTCGCTGTCACCGGGCAACGAGCAGCGCGACTTCTTCGGATCGCAGTCGGCGGACAGTCCCGGCGGCAAAAACACTCCCGGCATCAAGAATCCCGCGGTCGATGCCCTGATCGATCGCATCATCTTCGCAAAAAATCGCACCGAACTGGTCGCCGCCTGCAAGGCGCTCGATCGGGTGTTGCTGTGGAATTTCTATGTCGTGCCGCAGTACGGCACAGACTCCTGGAATTTCGCGCGCTGGGATCGCTTCAGCCACGCCGAGCCGCTGCCGAAATACGCTATCTCCGGTTTCCCGACGGTGTGGTGGTGGGACGCTGAAAAAGCTGCCAAGGTCGGCAAAGCGTGAGCAATCCCGCACGGATAATGTCGCTCTCGCGCCGGCATGTGCTCGGGCTTGGCGTCGGCGCACTGGGTGCCATGCGGTTTCGGCCTGCGACGGCCGCGACCGACGGCAATGCGGAAGTTCACGGGATATCGGTGTTCGGCGACCTGAAATATCCCGCCGACTTCAAGCATTTCGACTATGTCAACATCGCGGCGCCGAAAGGGGGAGTGTTCTCATTCATTCCCTCGCAGCGCGCTTTCAACCAGTCGTTCCTTACGTTCAATTCGCTTAACGCCTACATCCTGAAGGGTGAAGGCGCGCAGGGCATGGACATGACCTTTGCGACGCTGATGGCGCGCGCGAACGACGAGCCGGATGCGATGTACGGTCTCGTTGCCAAGTCGGTACAGATATCGGCTGACAAGACCAGCTATCGCTTCACCTTGCGTCCGGAGGCGAGGTTTCACGACGGCTCAAAACTGACGGCGCATGACGCCGCCTTCTCGCTGACCACGCTGAAGGCAAAGGGTCATCCCCTCATTCTGACGCAGATGCGCGACATGATGAAGGCCGAAGCGGTCGATGACGCCACGCTGGTTGTTACCTTCGCCGAAAAGCGCGCGCGCGACGTACCGCTTTTCGTTGTCAGCCTGCCGATATTCTCACAAGCCTATTACGCGACGCGGCCGTTCGACGAATCGACGCTCGATACGCCGCTGGGATCGGGGCCGTACAAGGTCGGCAAGTTCGAGGTCAATCGCTACATCGAGTTCGAACGGGTAAAGGACTGGTGGGCTGCCGACCTTCCAGTCAACCGCGGAAGCTACAATTTCGATATCGTGCGGTACGAGTTCTACCGGGATCGCGATGTTGCCTTCGAAGGCTTCACCGCGAAGAACTATCTGTTCCGTGAGGAGTTCACCGCGCGGGTATGGGCGACGCGCTATGATTTTCCGGCGGTCAAGGATGGCCGGGTGAAGCTCGAAACATTGCCCGACGATACGCCGTCAGGTGGCCAGGGCTGGTTCATGAATACCCGCCGTGAGCAGTTCAGGGATCCGCGGGTACGCGAAGCGCTGATCCAGGCGTTCGATTTCGAATGGACCAACAAAAGCATCATGTACGGCGCCTACAAGCGCACTGTTTCCCCGTTCCAGAATTCGGACATGGTGGCGGAGGGACCGCCGTCGCCGGAAGAGCTCAAGCTGCTCGAGCCGTTTCGCGGCAAGGTACCGGACGAGGTGTTCGGGATGCCGTTCGTGCCGCCGGTGTCTGACGGATCGGGCCAGGACAGGACGCTGCTGCGCAAGGCGTCGCAATTGTTGCAGGACGCCGGGTTCGTCATCAAGGACGGCAAGCGACTATTGCCAAATGGAGAGGCGTTCAAGATCGAGTTTTTAAGCGACGATCCCACGTTTCAGCCGCACCATGGGCCCTTCATCAAGAATCTCGGCACGCTGGGGATCGACGCCACGTTGCGGATTGTCGATCCCGTGCAATACCGGGCTCGGGTAGAGGATTTCGACTTTGACATCACCGTCGAGCGGCTGCCGGCGCTGGCGACGCCAGGGGACGCTGTGCGGCCATTCTTCTCATCGCAGGCCGCCGCGACCAAGGGCTCTTATAACCTTGCCGGGATCTCCGATCCCGTGATTGACGCGCTGATCGAAAAAATTCTCGCCGCCGACAACCGCGCCGATCTGACGATCGTGTGTCGTGCCTTCGACCGGGTGTTTCGTGCCGGACGCTATTGGGTGCCGCAATGGTATCGCGCCACACACCCGATCGCCTATTGGGATGTTTTCTCTCATACGGAAAAACCGCCGCGTTACGCGCAGGGCGTCGGCGCGCCGGAAAACTGGTGGTCCGATCCGACCAAGGTCGCCAAGGTCGAGCAGGCGAAATAGCTCATGAGCGCTTATATCGCCCGCCGGATTCTTCTGATGTTCCCGACGCTGTTGGGCATCCTGTTCGTCTCGTTTGTCGTGGTGCAGTTCGCGCCCGGCGGTCCGGTGGAGCGTGTGATCGCGCAGCTCAGCGGCGCGGATACCGGCGGCACCTCCAGGATTTCGGGCGGCGGTGGCGATTTCGGCGCGCGCGGCCAGGTCAATATATCCGGCGATGCCGTCGGATCGAAGTACCGCGGCGCGCAAGGGCTCGATCCTGAATTCGTCAAGAGCCTGGAAAAACAGTTCGGCTTCGACAAGCCGGCGCCGGAGCGTTTCGCGCTGATGGTGTGGAATTTCTCGCGCTTCGACTTCGGCAAGAGCTATTTCCGCGATATCAGCGTGCTGCAACTGATCAAGGAGAAGCTGCCGGTTTCGATATCGCTCGGAATCTGGATGACGCTCCTGACCTATCTGATCTCGATTCCGCTCGGCATTCGCAAGGCGGTGCAGGACGGCTCGAAGTTCGATACCTGGACCTCCGCAGTGGTCATCATCGGATTCGCGATACCGGGATTTCTGTTCGCAATTCTGTTGATCATCCTGTTCGCCGGCGGTTCGTTCTTCAATATTTTTCCATTGCGCGGTCTCACCTCGGATGGTTGGTCGCACTTCCCCTGGTACTGGAAAATCCTGGATTATTTCTGGCACATCACGCTGCCGCTGATCTCGATGGCGCTCGGCGCCTTCGCCACCATGACGCTGCTGACCAAGAATTCGTTCCTGGATGAGATCCGCAAACAATATGTGATGACCGCGCGCGCCAAGGGCTGCAGCGAGCGTCAGGTGCTCTACAATCACGTCTTCCGCAATGCCATGCTGATCGTGATCGCCGGTTTTCCGGGCGCCTTCATTCACGCCTTCTTCTCCGGCTCGCTCCTGATCGAAACCATTTTCTCGCTCGATGGCCTGGGCCTGCTCGGTTTCGAAAGCGTGCTGAACCGCGACTATCCGGTGGTGTTCGGAACGCTGTTCATCTTTTCGCTCGTCGGCCTTGTGGTCAATTTGATCTCCGATCTGGCGTATATGTGGATCGATCCGCGGATCGATTTCGAGGCGCGGGAAGTCTGATGACCGTGATCGCGCCGCCCCCGATCGAAACCACGACGCAATCGCCGCTCGGCGAAGCCGTGCCGATGACGCGCCATCGTTTCAGCCCGTCGCCGCTCAACCGCCGCCGCTGGCAGAACTTCAAATCGAACCGTCGGGGTTACTGGTCGTTCTGGATTTTCCTGATCCTGTTCTTCATTTCGCTGTTCGCCGAGCTGATCGCCAATGATCGGCCGTTCCTGATCAAATATGACGGGCATCTGTATTGGCCGGCCTTCGTCAGCTATCCCGAAACCGCGTTCGGCGGCGATTTTCAGACCGCGGCAGACTATCGCGATCCGTATTTGCAGAAGCTGATCGCGGACAAGGGCGGCACCATCCTCTGGCCGCTGATCCGCTATTCCTACGATACGCACAACCTCGACCTGCCGACGCCGGCGCCATCGCCGCCGACCTGGATGCTGACAGAGGCGCAGTGCAAGGAAGTGGTGCAGCGCAAGGGCCTGAAGAGCTGCCGCGACCTCGAATACAACTGGCTCGGCACCGATGACCAGGGCCGCGATGTGGTCGCGCGCCTGATCTACGGCTTTCGCCTCTCGGTGCTGTTCGGCCTGACGCTCACCATCATCTCGTCGATCATCGGCGTCGCCGCCGGCGGCATCCAGGGCTTTTTCGGCGGCTGGATCGATTTGACGTTCCAGCGCGTGATCGAGGTGTGGACCGCGATTCCTTCGCTGTATCTGCTTTTGATCCTGTCGTCGGTGCTGGTGCCCGGCTTCTTCGTACTGCTCGGCATCCTCTTGCTGTTCTCATGGGTATCGCTGGTTGGTCTGGTGCGGGCGGAATTCCTGCGCGGCCGCAATTTCGAATATATCCAGGCGGCGCGTGCGCTCGGCGTATCCAATGGCGTGATCATGTTCAGGCATCTGTTGCCGAATGCCATGGTCGCGACCATGACGTTCCTGCCATTCATCGTCTCCTCATCGGTGATGACGCTGACCGCGCTCGACTTTCTCGGCATGGGATTGCCGCCGGGCTCGCCATCGCTTGGTGAGTTGCTGTCGCAGGCGAAGGCCAATGTTCAGGCGCCGTGGCTCGGCTTCACCGGCTTTTTCGCGGTCGCCATCATGCTGTCGCTACTGATCTTCATCGGCGAAGCCGCGCGCGACGCCTTCGATCCGCGCAAGACATTCCGATAGGCAGGTCGCATGGACGCCATCAACCAGCCGCTGCTCCATGTCCGTGATTTGTCGGTGGCGTTTCATCAGCCGAGCGGCACTTCGGTTGCGGTCGACGGCATTTCGTACGACATCAAGCGCGGCGAGTGCGTGGCGCTGGTCGGCGAATCCGGTTCCGGAAAATCCGTCAGCGCGTTGTCGATCCTGAAGCTATTGCCGTATCCGACCGCTTCGCATCCGTCAGGCAGTATTCAGTTCAAGGGACGCGAACTGCTCAATTTGTCGGAACGCGAGATTCGCGGCATCCGCGGCAACGACATCTCGATCATCTTCCAGGAGCCGATGACGTCGCTTAATCCGCTGCATACGATCGAGTCCCAGATTGGAGAGATCCTGCAGCTTCACAGCGGAGTCCGCGGCGCCATGGCGCGCGCGCGAACGCTCGAGCTGCTCACGCAGGTCGGCATTCCCGATCCGGAAACGCGGCTCGCGAGCTATCCGCATCAATTGTCCGGCGGCCAGCGCCAGCGGGTGATGATCGCGATGGCGCTCGCCAACGAGCCTGATCTCCTGATCGCCGATGAGCCGACCACGGCGCTCGACGTTACCGTACAGGCGCAGATCCTGACCCTGCTCGCCGAAATTCGCGCGCGGCTCGGCATGAGTCTGCTGTTCATCACCCACGATCTCGGCATCGTGCGCCGCATCGCCGATGTGGTCTGCGTCATGAACAACGGCAAGATCGTCGAGCAGGGGCCGGTCGAACAGGTCTTCACCGCGCCTAAACATCCGTACACCCGCGCCTTGCTTGCGGCCGAGCCGAAGCCCGATCCGGCGCCGCCCCGTCCTGAGTCACCGGTCGTGATGTCGACCGATGATCTGAAGGTCTGGTTTCCGATCAAGCGCGGTGTGCTCCGCCGTACGGTCGGACATATCAAGGCGGTCGATGGCGTCAGCCTCTCGGTGCGCAAAGGCGAAACGCTCGGCGTTGTCGGCGAATCCGGCTCCGGCAAGACCACGCTGGGGCTCGCGTTGCTGCGTCTGATTTCATCAGACGGGCCGATCGTGTTCCTGGGCAAGGACATCCAGGGCCTGCGTTTCAAGGCGATGCTGCCGTTCCGCCGTGACATGCAGATCGTGTTTCAGGATCCGTTCGGCGCGTTGAGCCCGCGCATGTCGGTCGGTGATATCGTTGCCGAAGGTCTGACCGTGCATCAGCGCGGGCTTTCGGAATCCGAACGCGAAACGCGGGTGATCAAGGCGCTCAGGGATGTCGGCCTCGATCCGGCGACGCGGTTTCGCTATCCGCATGAATTCTCTGGCGGCCAGCGCCAGCGCATCAGCATCGCCCGCGCGGTGGTGCTGGAGCCGAATTTCGTCGTGCTGGATGAGCCGACCAGTGCGCTTGATATGCTGTTCCAGGCACAGATGGTCGATCTGCTGCGCGAATTGCAGCGCAAGCGCGACCTGACCTACATGTTCATCTCGCATGACCTGCGCGTCGTCGCCTCGCTCGCCAGCCACCTGATCGTGATGCGGCACGGCAAGGTAGTGGAGGAGGGGGCGGCTGCGGAGCTGTTCCAAAACCCGAAGAGCGATTACACGCGCGCGCTGTTTGCGGCTGCGTTTCGGCTCGAAGCCGCTCCCGGTGGCGCCGTCGCGGATTGACTTGGCTCAACGCGTTGTCGGGCGAAATCCTGCTCCGCACCGGCTACGGGCTGGAGTCCGGTTCGCGTGGAGAAACGCGTTAAACAAAAACGACAGCCTGGTTCCGACCCGGTCGGAACCGAACCGGTTCTAATTGGTGGATTTGCTTGCGCCGCCGGCTTGGGTGGAGAGCGTACCGGCCTGGTCCATCGTCTGCTTGAAATAGCTATCGCCATCGCCGAGCGTGACCCGGCGCTGGCAAATCGGCATGCAGCTATAGGACTCCCGGTCGACACCGCGATAGACCGTCACGAGCTGGTCGGTGGGGCCCTCGACCTGGATGACGCGGTCTACCAGTACCTCGCCGCCGCGGTCCATGGCGATGAAATTGGTCGCCCCGTAGCCCTTGCCGGTGACAACGACGATCCCGCCGCTCTGCAGCGTGACGTCGGCGATCAAAGGATTTCCGACCACGATGGTTGAAACACGGGCGGGGAGTTTGACGAGCTTCGCCTGATCGACATTGACCGCGATGGCGTCAGGATGCGGCTCGGCAAAGGCAACGGCCGGCAACAGCAGAACTGCCGCCGCCAGCGAGCGGAGTCCGGAAAAGGCGCGTGTGCGCGTACGCAGGCACTTGAACGACATACTCTACTCCGGGACGTTGACTAGCCGGCTGAGGCGATATGCAGCGGAACCGGCGCCCGACCTGGCTAACCTGACTTCAATTGGTGAACGAACTGCAAACGGAGCTGAAATTACGTTCGCCCTTCGCTGATCCATTGCCGGAACGGATAGGCGATTTGCCCGACGATTTCGGATGGGATGGCATCTTCCTTGCCGTACGCCTGCGGCAGCTCGCCCTCAGGCATCCGGAACGTGCCGAACAGGATGTCCCACAGCGGAAAAGTCCCGGCAAAATTGGTGTTACCGCCCTCTTCCAGCGCCGTATGGTGCCAGCGGTGGAAGACCGGCGTCGCCAGCACGTATCTAAACGGTCCAAGCGTCCAGTTGAGGTTGGCGTGGACGAACGCGGAATGGAACAGGTTGAAAGGTCCCACCCAAAGCATGATGTTCGGCGAGATGCCGGCCATCAGCAGGATGACATCCACCCCGATGGTTCCAAGGAACAGGTTCACCGGATGGAAACGCGCCGCCGAAATCCAGTCCAGCTCTTCGGACGAATGATGGATCGCGTGATATTTCCAGAAGCCGCCGCCGTGAAACAGGCGGTGCAGCCAATAGAGCATGAAATCCGACAAAGCCAGGAACAGCAGCGCCTGCAGCCACAACGGCAACGTCGCGAGCGGGCCGTGGCCATTGTCGTAAAAGGCAATCAGCTGATCGGCATCACGAATATTGAAGACGAAGCTGGCGCCGACCACCAATAGCCCGATCCGCAACACGCGACCAAATAACGGCACGAAGAACCAGTAACAGACGTCGGTCACCAACTCGCGCTTGCGCCACCATGGCGTTCCGGGATTGCACGCCCAGAAGTGGCTGAGCACCGAAAACACCACAGCCACCACGATGGTAAGGGGAACCACTTTGGCGATCGTCTCACCAAGCATCCCGACGATTTCCAACACCACGTTCGACATCACCGCCTCATCTGACCAGAGATATCAACGGTTACGCGTCCATGTTTAAGGAGCCATGAAGAAGACGCGGCGAACGTTGTTCACAATGCTCATGATGACGTGATCACAGCCTGTTTCGCCTTGTAGCAAAGGCCTTAATCCGAAATTTACTCTGCTCGAGAGCAACCGATTCCAGCCGCGTTTTCGCCATCGAATTAACGACGCTGAAATTCGCCGACCTTAGGGTGAACAACTCGTCGAAATAATCGGCGTTCAAGGCCGATTGTCGAAGGCCTCCGATCCCGGAGCCTTTTGTTTCCACCGCAAATGCGACGGCGTACATATGCGTAAACCCGATGCCGCCTCGGCCGCGGCCAGAACAGTACCCTCAGCGGGCAACCGCAGTGAAGCGCCCGTGGAACTGGTCTGCCTGGCGCTGGCCTTGGCGATTCTCGTGCTCGCGATGCGGATCGTGAGTATCTGGTGATCCTCGATGCGTTTCCCGATTGTTCATATCTGACAATTAAAATCGGGCGATGCTCCGACCTCGCGCCAGCAGCACGGGCTGTGTAATCCCATGATCCTCGACATCGCTCGGCTTCTGCTGTTTCCGGCCCTGATGGCATTCGCCGCCGCAAGCGATCTTTTCACCATGACGATTTCCAACCGGGTGTCGCTGGCCCTTGCGGCGGGATTCCTGGTTCTCGCTTTGTTAAGCGGCATGGGACCCTACGATATCGCCACACATGTGGGAGCCGGCGCCAGCGTACTCGCGGTCGCTTTTGCCTGCTTTGCCATGGGCTGGATCGGGGGCGGGGACGCCAAGGTCGCGGCTGCCGCAGCGCTATGGTTCGGCTTCGGCCATCTGCTGGACTATCTGCTCTATGCTTCGCTGTTTGGCGGCGTCCTGACGCTGTTGCTGCTCCAGTTCAGACAATGGCCGTTGCCCTACGCCCTGGCCGGTCAGGCCTGGTTACTCAGGCTGCACGCCAAGGAAAGCGGCATTCCCTACGGCGTCGCGCTCGCCATTGGCGCATTGATGATCTATCCCGACACGGATTGGATCAGGGTGGTCGATCTCGCTCACTTCGCCGTCCCCTGATCTCGCCGGATAAACCCGGCGTTAAGGCGATTTAGATACGCCTCATTAACCATGCTTTGACGAATAACTGGTCAACTCCCATCACGGCGACGGAAGCGTCGCGGCGTAATGTGGAAAGTGAAGCGTATGAATACCGCACGCATTGTCGTCCTGACCGTCGCTATCGGTGCTGGCGGCATTGCCGCGTACCTTGCGAGCGGATCCGACAAGCCGATTCCGCAGGCCGCACCGGTGGCGCAGCTGCAAACCGTGGATGTGCTGATTGCGAAGTCCGATATCGCACTCGGCCAGACCGTCAAGCCCGAAGACCTGCAGTGGCAGACCTGGCCCCAGGCGACCGCGAGCAACACTTTCATCCGCCGCAACGATCGCCCCGACGCCACAACGCAGATCGCCGGTTCGATCGCGCGCGCGCCGTTCATTGCAGGCGAGCCGATCCGTGAGCAGAAACTGGTCAAGGGCAATGGATCTGGCTTCATGGCGGCGATCCTGCCTTCGGGGATGCGCGCCGTCTCGACCGAAATCTCGCCGGAGACCGCCGCCGGCGGCTTTATCCTGCCGAACGACCGCGTCGACGTCATTCTTTCGAAACACGAGAAAAATCCGGACCACGCCTCATCGAACGATGTGGTCGAGGCGGAAATCATCCTGACCAACATTCGCGTTCTCGCGATCGACCAGGCGCCGAAGGAAAAAGACGGCCAGAACACCGTGGTCGGCAAGACCGTCACGCTCGAACTAAAGCCCGAGCAAACCGCAACGCTTACCGCCGCACGTCAGGCCGGCACGCTGTCGCTGGCGCTGCGCAGCATCGCCGACGTCAATGCGGTCGCGAGTAACGCCGACGATCCAGCCCCCAAACGCAGCAACGGCATCAACGTCATTCGATATGGCGTACCGACCCAGACGACGAAGTGATTAAGAGGACGACCGACATGAAATGCAGGGGAAATCAGCGGTTAATGCGGGCCTTTGTGGTTCGCGCGCTGTCATTCTCGGCCGTCGCGGCACTGACGCTCAACCCGGCCTTGACCCCGGTTGTGGCAGCCGACTATGGCGTCGCGGCGCAAGTCGCACCGGTCGCCGCCGACGGACAGATGAATGCGCGCTTCCTGTCGCTCGGCATCGGCAAATCGATCGTTATCGATCTGCCGCGCGACATCAAGGATGTGCTGGTCGCGGACCCCAAGATCGCCAACGCCGTGGTTCGTTCCGCGCAACGGGCCTATATCATCGGTGCTGCCGTCGGTCAGACCAACATCGTGTTTTTCGATTCCGCCGGCCAGCAGATCGCTGCCTATGATATCGCGGTAAAGCGCGACCTCAACGGCATACGCGCCGCATTGAAGCAGGTGGCGCCGAACTCCGACATCCAGATCGACGGCCTTGGCGACAGCATAATACTGACCGGTACGGCGGCCACGCCGATTGAGGCGCAACAGGCGGGCGATCTCGCCGCACGGCTTGCAGGCGCAGCCGAGAAGGTCGTCAACTCGATCGTGGTCAGGGGGCGCGACCAGGTGATGTTGAAAGTCACGGTCGCTGAAGTGGCGCGTTCGATCGTCAAGCAGATGGGCATCGATCTCAGCGCCAATTTGAGTTACGGCAGCTCGGTCGTGACCTTCAACAATTCGAATCCGTTCACGGCAAACGGTGGCCCGCTGGTTTCCGGCAACGCCCTGACGACATCGTTCGGTTCCACGCCATCGGTCAGCGCGACCATGCGTGCGATGGAAAGCGCAGGCGTGGTTCGTACCCTGGCCGAGCCGAACCTGACCGCGATCTCGGGCGAGTCCGCGACCTTCATCGCGGGCGGTGAGTTTCCGATTCCCACCGGCGTGACCTGCCAAACCACGGCGGCGGGATCGGTCGGGCAATGCGCCCCGTCGATCGGGTTCAAGAAGTTCGGTATCTCGCTCAATTTCACCCCGGTCGTGCTCACCGAGGGCCGGATCAGCCTGCGGGTGATGACCGAAGTATCCGAAGTCTCCACCGACAATTCGATCAACATCAGCGGAATTTCGGTGCCTTCGATCAAGACTCGCCGTGCGGAAACGACGCTGGAGATTCCGTCGGGCGGCGCGATGGCGATGGCCGGCCTGATTCAGCAACAGCAAAAGCTGGCGATCAACGGACTGCCCGGGCTGTCGACGTTGCCGGTGCTTGGGTCGTTGTTCCGCAGCCGCGACTTCGTCAACAATCAGACCGAACTGATGGTGCTGGTGACGCCCTATATCGTTCGGGCCGTCGCACCGAAGGATCTGTCGCGCCCGGATGACGGGTTCGCCGCGGCTGCTGATCCGCAAGCCGATCTCCTGGGCAGCATCAATCGCATCTATGGCGTTCCGGGTCGCACCGAGCCGACACAGAATTATCGCGGCACCTACGGCTTTATTACGGACTGAGGCGGGACAAAGACGATGACGATGACAATCAAAACACCCGTCGATCGCAATCGCGTCTTCCGCGTGGCGGGAGCGCTTGTCGGTCTTGCCGTTGCGCTGGGCGCCTGCACCCATACCAGCGACGAAGTGACGACGGCGAGCATCCCGGACGATTATCGTCTGCGCCATCCGATCACGGTCCAGGAAGCGGACCGTTCGCTGGTGATCTTCGTCGGTCATGCGCGCGGCGGCCTCGCCGCATCCGATCGGGCCGATGTCATGGGCTTGGCGCAAACCTGGCGCCAGGAAGCGACCGGCCCGATCAACGCCGATGTGCCGGTCGACACGCCCAATGCCGCGGCGGCCGCGGACGCGTTTCGCGAAGTTCAGTCGCTGCTGACGGCGGGCGGCGTGCCGCCGCGCGGGATTGTCGTCCGCCATTATCACCCGAACGACCCGCGCCTGATGGCAACGATCCGGCTGACCTATCCGAAGATCTCGGCTGTCGCCGGGCCTTGTGGTTTGTGGCCTGAGGATCTCGGTCCCTCGGTCAAGGACAAGAGTTATCTTGAGAACAAGGACTATTATAATTTCGGCTGCGCCGCTCAGCGCAACGTGGCCGCGATGATCGACAATCCGTCAGACCTCGCGCAACCGCGGTCTGAAACCCCCGCCTACGCCGCACGGCGCTCGGAGGCCTTCGAGAAGTATCGCAAAGGCAATTCGACAGCGACCACCTATCCGGAAGCCGACAAGGCCAAACTCAGCGACACAGGCAAATGATCAGCTACGCCCGACAAAATTCCGACGAACAGCCGGACGTCACGCCGCCGCTCGCGGACGATCACATCGCCCCGTCGCCGCGCGTGTCGGTGCAGGCCTTTTGCGAGACCGTGGAAACCGCTGCAGCCGTGCAATCGGCGGGCGAAGACCGCCGCCTCGGCAAGGCTCATTTGAAGATTCAGATGGGCGGCATGGCAGCCGCCATCGAGGCCTATCGTACGGCGCCGACGCCAAACGTGATCATCCTGGAAACCGAAGGCCGCAACGACATTCTGACAGGCCTCGACCAACTCGCCAGCGTGTGCGATTCCGGGACCCGCGTCATTGTGATAGGCCGTCTCAACGATGTCGCGCTCTATCGAGAACTGGTGCGCCGCGGCGTCAGCGATTACGTGATTGCGCCGATCAACGCGCTCGACGTGGTGCGTTCGGTCTGCGGCCTGTTCTCGGCGCCTGAAGCAAAAGCGGTCGGTCGTATCATTGCGGTCGTGGGAGCCAAGGGCGGTGTCGGTGCATCCACCATTGCCCACAACGTGGCCTGGGCGATCGCACGCGACCTTGCGCTTGATTCCGTCGTCGCCGATCTCGACCTGGCATTCGGCACCGCCGGCCTGGATTACAACCAGGATCCGCCGCAGGGTATTGCAGATGCGGTGTTCTCTCCCGACCGCATCGACACGGCGTTTGTCGACCGCCTGCTGTCGAAATGCACCGACCATCTCAGCCTGCTGGCAGCGCCGGCAACGCTCGATCGGGTTTACGATTTCGGCGCCGACGCCTTCGATTCGATCTTCGACACCTTACGCTCGACGATGCCCTGCATCGTGCTCGACGTCCCGCATCAATGGTCGGGATGGGCGAAACGCGCGCTGGTCGGAGCGGACGATATTCTGATCGTCGCGGCGCCCGACCTCGCCAACCTGCGTAACACCAAGAATATCTTCGACCTGTTGAAGGCGTCTCGGCCCAATGACCGGATGCCGCTGTATTGTCTCAACCAGGTCGGCGTGCCGAAGCGCCCGGAAATCAATGCCAGCGAATTTGCCAAGGCCATTGAGACGCCGCCGATCGTTTCTATCCCGTTCGATCCGCAAATGTTCGGTTCGGCGGCGAACAATGGCCAGATGATCGCGGAAATCTCCGCCAGTCACCGCGCCACCGAATTGTTTCTGCAGATCGCGCAGCGGCTAACCGGCCGCGGCGAGACCAAGAAGCCGCGTAACTCGTTCCTGTCGCCGTTCCTGGAGAAGTTGCGGGCAAAGTAAGCCGTCCGCATGGAGTATCGTCGTGTTTGGTAAGCGTAGCGGAATAGAAAACGATTTGCGGGCGATGAAACCCGCCGCTGGCACGTTGGAACCGTCTTCCAACGCGGCTGCGGCTGTCGCCGCCGTCTCGCGCGAAGCAAAGCCGCCCGCGGTTTCTTCGCCACCGCTTGCGCCGGCCAAGCCGGTTGCACCCGCCCCCGCAATGGAAGCGCGGCGGTCGGATACTTACTACCAGGTCAAGGCGACCATCTTCGGCGCGCTGATCGAGGCCATCGATCTTGCCCAGCTCGCCAAGCTCGATGGCGAGTCGGCGCGCGAGGAAATCCGCGATATCGTCAACGAGATCATCGCGATCAAGAATATCGTGATGTCGATCGCCGAGCAGGAGGAACTGCTCGATGACATCTGCAACGACGTGCTCGGATACGGCCCATTGGAGCCGCTGTTGTCGCGCGACGATATCGCCGACATCATGGTCAATGGCGCCGGCACGGTATTCATCGAAGTCGCCGGAAAAATTCAGCGCACCGGAATCCGCTTCCGCGACAATCAGCAATTGTTGAATATCTGCCAGCGCATCGTCAGCCAGGTCGGCCGCCGCGTCGACGAATCCTCGCCGATCTGCGACGCGCGCCTCGCCGACGGCTCACGCGTCAACGCCATCGTCCCGCCTCTGGCGATCGACGGCCCGGCGCTCACCATCCGCAAATTCAAAAAAGACAAGCTCACCCTCGACCAGCTGGTCAAATTCGGCGCGATCACGCCGGAAGGCGCCGATATCCTGCAAATCATCGGGCGTTGCCGCGCCAATGTCCTGATCTCGGGCGGTACCGGTTCCGGCAAGACCACACTGCTGAACTGTCTCACCAACTATATCGACCACGACGAGCGCATCATCACCTGCGAGGACGCCGCCGAACTTCAGCTGCAGCAACCGCATGTGGTGCGCCTTGAAACCCGTCCGCCGAATATCGAGGGCGAAGGCCAGGTCACTATGCGCGAACTGGTCCGAAACTGCCTGCGCATGCGACCTGAACGCATCATCGTCGGCGAAGTCCGCGGACCGGAGGCGTTCGACCTCCTGCAGGCCATGAACACCGGTCACGACGGATCGATGGGAACGCTGCACGCCAACAATCCCCGCGAAGCCCTGTCGCGCTGCGAGTCCATGATCACCATGGGTGGATTTTCGCTGCCATCGCGCACCATTCGCGAGATGATCTGCGCCTCGATCGACGTCATCATTCAGGCCGCGCGCCTGCGCGACGGTTCCCGCCGCATCACGCACGTCACCGAGGTGATGGGCATGGAAGGCGATACGATTATCACCCAGGACCTGTTCATCTACGACCTGATGGGCGAGGACGCCAACGGCAACATCGTCGGACGGCACCGCTCAACCGGCATTGGACGGCCTCGCTTCTGGGATCGTGCGCGCTATTACGGCGAGGAGAAGCGGCTTGCCGCGGCGCTCGACGCAGCCGAAGTCGCCGGGAGCCCGCCATGAAAATGCAAACGCTCGCGCTGGCCTTTCTCGCCGCTACTGCCCTCGGTGGCCTGGCATGGGTTTTTCTCTATCCCATCCTGTCGGGTGAGAGGAAGGCCGAGAATCGCCGCGCGTCGATCGCGCGATCCGAGCCGGCGGCCTCGCGCCAGACCGACAAAAATCAACGCACGCGCCGTGAACAGGTCGAAGGGTCGCTGAAGGAACTTGAGGCGCGGCGGAAAAAAGACAAGAGGGTGCCGCTGGGCGTCCGCCTGACCCAGGCCGGCCTCGACTGGACGACGCAGAAATTCCTGGTGATTTCCGGCATTCTTGCCGCCGTCTTTTTCGTGCTTGCGCTGCTGTTCGGCGGTGGACTGCTCGCTGCGATCGGCCTGGCTTTTGCCGGCGGATTCGGTCTGCCGCGCTGGGCGCTGAGCTACCTGAAGAAACGCCGGGAAAAGAATTTCCTCAAGGCGCTGCCGGACGCCGTCGACGTGATCGTTCGCGGCATCAAGGCCGGGCTGCCATTGTTTGAATCGATCAAGGTCGTCGCGGCCGATTCGCCCGACCCGCTGAGGAGTGAATTTCTGGCGATCATCGAGACACAGGCCATTGGCATGCCGCTCGGCGAGGCCTGTGCACGACTGTACGAACGGATGCCGGTGCCGGAAGCGAATTTCTTCGGAATCGTCATCGCGATCCAGCAGAAATCCGGAGGCAATTTGTCCGAGGCGTTGGGTAATTTGTCCAAGGTGCTCCGCGATCGCAAGAAAATGGCCGAGAAAATTCAGGCCATGTCGATGGAAGCCAAGGCGTCCGCGGGCATCATCGGCTCGTTGCCGCCCACCGTCATGCTGCTCGTCTACCTCTCGACGCCGGGATACATCTCGGTGCTGTGGACGCATCCGACCGGCCAGTTGATGCTGGTCGGTTGCGTGGTCTGGATGTCCATCGGCATCTTCGTGATGAAGAAAATGATCAACTTCGATTTTTGATGGTGCAGCGTGATTCAGTTTCTGATTGAAAAAATCCATGACGCGCACTTCATGACCATGCTGCTTGCGGCCCTTGCCGCGAGCGCCACGGCCTACACGCTGATTACGCCGCTGTTCGCGGGCGACGGTCTGGCCAGACGGATGAAGGCAGTCGCGAGCGAGCGCGAGCGGATCCGGCAACGCGAGCGCGAGCGCCTCACCAAGTCCGAGAAAGTGTCGCTGCGGCAGGCACCAAAGCAACTCGTCTCCAAGGTGGTGGACGACTTCAATCTCGGAAAATGGCTGGCGCAGGAGGCTGCGCGCGAGAAGCTGATCATGGCCGGCTATCGTGGACACGCGCCCTATGTCACGTTCCTTTTTTTCCGGCTGGTCACGCCCATTCTGCTTTTCGTGGCGTCGGTATTGTATGTTTTCGTGATCTCCCACATGCAGAAGTCGATGCCGGTCAAGATCGGCATATGCGTCGTAACAGCCTATCTTGGATTGCAGGCGCCGATGATGTTCCTCAAGAACGCGATCAGCAAGCGCCAGCTCTCGATCAAGCGCGCCTTTCCCGATGCGCTTGACCTGCTGCTGATCTGCATCGAGTCGGGCATGTCGATCGAAACCGCATTCCGCAAGGTCAGTATCGAAATCGTGACGCAGTCCGTCGCGCTGTCGGAGGAGTTCACGCTGACCACGGCCGAGCTCTCTTATCTGCAGGACCGCAAGGTCGCTTACGAAAATCTGGCCAAGCGCACTGGCCTCGAGGGCGTGAAATCGGTCTGCCTGGCTTTGCAGCAGTCGGAGCGTTACGGAACGCCGCTCGGCCAGAGCTTGCGCGTCATGGCGCAGGAAAATCGCGACATGCGCATGAACGAGGCCGAGAAGAAGGCGGCCGGCTTGCCGCCGAAGCTGACGGTGCCGATGATCCTGTTCTTCCTGCCGGTGCTGTTCGTTGTCATCCTGGGGCCGACCGCTATCAAGGTCATGGCGATGCAGTAACGCCCGCAAGCGCGGTCTTCATAGCGGTTCGAGTAAAGGTCCGCCCCGCACGAGATGCGGGGGGAGGCCGGTTGGCACGAAGAAAACGCGTCAAAATCAGAAAACGAGGGCTCGGTTCTGATTTCCTTGGGGCTGAACAGGCACCGGTCGGAGCTGGTCACACGTTACGAGTGATCGAAGCGATTATTCGGGCTGGCCGAGCGACGCCATCGGCACCGGCTTGGCGGCCCCGCGCGGATTATCCTTGCGGTTGAGCATTTGCTTCAGATAAGCGACGTTTGCCGCCGCCTCGTCCGGCGGCAGATCCGCCTTCGCGATGCTTTCCGCCTCGGCGAAGCGGCCCTGCAAGCCGACTACCAGCGCCAGATTTTGCCGCACCCTGGAATCGGCCTTGCCGCTGGCATAGGCTTGGCGCAGCGTCTGTTCAGCTTTGGGCAGATCCCTGGAAAGCATGTAGGAGAGGCCGAGATTGGACAGCACTGACGGCTCGTCGGGCACGATCCTCAATGCGCTGACGTAATAGCCCCGCGCTTCGTCGTGACGGCCTAGCTGGTCGAGCATGGTTCCCTGCACCGAAAGGATTCGCCAATCGGGATTGTCGGGCGTATGCGCGCGCGCGAGGACATCGAAGGCGGCCTGGAAATTACTGTTGTCGGCAAGCGCCCGGCCGTAAGCCGCGAGCAGCGCCTTGTTGCCGGGATGGGCGATGGTGGCCTGTTCGAGCACGGCGGCGGCCTGGCTGTGCTGCCCGGTGGCACGGAGCGCCTGACCATAGGCCAGGGCGGCGTCAGCGTCCTTGGGGTTGGCGCGGTAACGTTCGCCATCAATTTCCGCCACGCGACGCGGATCGGCGGCGGCACCGCTGTCAGCCTTCGGCGTCAGCGAGCCTGTGATGTCTGACGTGGTCTGGCATCCGCAAAGCCCAACGGCAAAAATAGCCACCACGGCCGCAGACGCGAGATACCGGGCAACGCTGGACTGTCGACGCATGGCACTTTAACCCGCGATATCAGGCGAATTGATCGAGCTGAACGCGCCAGCAATAGACTGTTAACCCTAACGTCAGGTTAATTGACCTTTCAGCGGGTTTCGGATCGGGTCAAAGCCGATCGCAGGGCAAGCCGGTCACGATAACGCTCCGGTCCTCCACCGGTCCGTGCCGCCTCTATTGATCGACCGATCGCCCGCTGTGGTGCCCGGTTCGGATGTGCCCAGAGACCGGTCATCCATCCGGCTATTTGTGATGCTTGCGCAGGTAGGCGTGCAGCGACTCCATGCCGGTCTCGGCGAGCAAGGTCTTGAGCATCATGTCCTTGCGGCGACCTTGCGCAAAATGCTCGCCATAGGTCTTGCGCAACGATCCGATACGCGTGTTGCCGTGCTTCTTGTCGATCCGACCGGTCGTGTCGCGATGCCGGCCGTCCAGCCCCTTGCCCTTCTTGGCCATTTCACTCTCCCAGGTTGCAACATGGGAAGCCTAACACGCCCCCACTGCGGCGTGTAGGGCCGGAGACTTTCGGCCGCGTTCCCTAGGAGATTGCGGGCACGCGAAAACTTTGCGAAGTCTGGTTGGTCCAAAGCGTATCTGTATTGTCCCATCTAAATTGAAGACGAGCGAAGCATGCATTCCGTGTTCGAGACCGCGCCAGCCGCACCGGCGATTCCCATTACCTTTGCCACCAAAACGACATGGGATGCGATCCGCGATGGTCTTTCGGCGCCGGCCCAGCAGTTCGCGCTCGCCAACGGCTTTGCAGCGAAGCCCGGAAAATATCTGGCATTGCCTTCAGCTGACGGTGCGATTGCGCAGGTCATTTTCGGCCTCGACGAACAGACCAGCAAATCTCGCGATCCATTCAGGCCGGGGTCGTTGCCGGGCTTGCTGCCGCCGGGTACCTATCGCTTCGCCAATGCGCCGCACGACGCTCGCCTGGCTACGCTTGCCTTTGTCCTCGGCAGCTATCGTTTCAGCCGTTATCGCAAGGCGGATGAATCCGACGTCCGGCTGGTGCCGCCTGACGGCGTAGACCTCGCGGATATCACGCGCATGGCTGAGGCGGCCGGCCTTGCCCGCGATCTCATCAACACGCCATCAAACGACATGGGGCCGCAGGAATTGGCGCAGGCGGCGCAGGAACTCGCGACGCGCTTCGGCGCCAGTTTCAACTGCATCGTTGGTGATGATCTCGCGCAGGATTTTCCGCTGATTCATGCGGTCGGCATGGCATCGACGCGTGCTCCGCGCCTGATCGACCTCGGCTGGGGCGATCCCGCTCATCCCAAGGTGACGCTGGTCGGCAAGGGCGTGTGTTTCGATACCGGTGGGCTGGACCTGAAACCTTCCAGCGGCATGCTGATCATGAAAAAGGACATGGGCGGAGCGGCCAATGTACTGGCGCTGGCGTCGATGGTGATGGATGCCAGGCTGAAGGTGCGGCTTCGGGTCCTGATTCCCGCGGTCGAAAACGCCATCGCCGGCAATGCGTTCCGCCCGCTCGATATCTTCAAATCGCGCAAGGGTCTGACGGTCGAGATCGGCAACACCGATGCCGAAGGGCGGCTGATCCTCGCCGATGCGCTGGCGCTGGCCGACGAAGAAAAGCCCGACCTGCTGATCGATCTGGGCACCCTGACCGGCGCAGCGCGCGTGGCGCTCGGGCCGGATTTACCGCCCTTTTACACCGATGATGAGACGCTGGCGCAGGACCTGGCCGCTTGCGCGAAGCAGGAGAACGATCCGTTGTGGCGATTGCCGTTGTGGCCGGCTTACGATGCCTGGCTCGATTCAAAGGTCGCCAATATCAACAACGCGCCGTCGGGCGGGTTCGCCGGCTCGATCACCTGTGCGTTATTCCTGCAGCGTTTCGTCGAGGCCGCAAAAAGCTGGCTGCATGTCGATATCTATGGCTGGACCCCGTCGGCAAAGCCGGCGCGGCCGGAGGGCGGCGAATGCCAGGCGGCCCGCGCGATCTACAAATTGCTGGACGAACGCTATGGATGATCCACGCCTGACACCGGCGCGGCCCGATCTCGCCGCGAAATATCTCGAAGGAAAGGTCAAAGCCGCACGCTTCGTGCCCGGCGAGGCGTTTGAGGTGGCCGACGCCATCGCCCCCTTGCACGAAGGGCCGTCGGCGGCATCGATGCTGGCGACGCAGGCGCTGAAAGGCGAGCGCGTGACGATTTACGATCGCAACGCGGAGGGCTGGGCCTGGGGCCAGTTGAACGGCGATGGCTATGTCGGCTGGCTTCCCGATCGCGCACTCGTCAGGCCTGTTGCGGTGCCGACGCACAAGATCACCGCGATCAGAACGTTTGCGTTTTCGGGTCCCTCGATCAAGCTTTCTCCGGTCGATACGCTTTTGATGGGAACAACGCTGGCGGTCACGCGCGAGGATGGCCCGTTCGTCGTGACCCGTGATGGCCTTTATTTGCCGCGTCCGCACGTTGGACCGATCGATCATTATGAGGATGACTTCGTTGCGATCGCCGAGCGGTTTGTCGGCACGCCCTATTTGTGGGGTGGCAAGAGCAGCCTCGGGATCGATTGTTCCGGTCTCGTTCAGGTGTCGCTGAGCGCCGCCGGTACCGGCTGCCCGCGTGACAGCGACATGCAGCAGGATGGCCTCGGCAGGACGTTGGATCCGGCGGAATCGAACAAGTTGCGGCGCGGCGACCTGATCTTCTGGAAAGGCCATGTGGCGGTGGTGCGCGACGCCGACACCATCGTGCACGCCAATGCGCATCACATGGCAACCGTGATTGAAAATACAGGCGAGGCCATCGCGCGCATCAGCGCCGCGGGCAGCGAGATCATTGCGATCAAACGGCTCTGATTTTTGGTTTTGACGCGTTTCGCCGGTGCGAACCGGTTATGCACTCCGCGCCTCCTGCTTCGCGATGGGGCTGGACGATGGTTAACGCGCGGTTAATTCTGCGGTCCGCCCCGCTTCGATTTGGCGAAACAATTCAACAATCACTTTGAGGTAATCCTTGCGGGCAGATCGTTGCTGCCGCCGCAAGGATATCCCGATGTCTTCCGCCGCTTCATCAGCTTCCGTCAGAACTATCTTGCGCCGGTTTCGCCGCAGCCGCCGAGGCTCGGCCGCGGTTGAATTCGCGCTGGTCGCGCCGGTGTTTTTCGCGCTGCTGTTTGCGATCATCGAAACGGCGATCATCTTCTTCGCGGGCCAAGTGCTGGAAACCATTACCCAGGATTCCGCGCGCATCATCCAGACCGGTCAGGCGATGCTGCCGGGAGGCGTCACGCCGTCGCAGACCGGACCTCTCACGCAGACGCAGTTCCAGCAGTATGTCTGCAGCCAGATCCCGGCGCTGTTTAATTGCGCCAATGTCTACGTCGACGTGGAGAGCTTCTCGTCGTTCAGCAACGTGGTCATCACCAATCCGATCAGCAATACCGGCACGTTCATCAACAACATGCAGTATAACACGGGCGGCCCCTGCAATATCGTCATGGTGAGGCTGTTTTATCAATGGCCGCTGTACGTCACCGGCCTTGGTTACAACATCTCGAATTTGTCCGGCAGCCAGTACTTGCTGCGCGCCACGGCCGCTTTCCGCAACGAGCCCTACAACGGATCTTGCTCATGAGCCGCGTCGAGAAACCGGTATCGAAAATGTGGCTTCGCGCCCGGCTTTCCATCCGTGGTCTGATCCGGGATCGCAGCGCAGTCGCTGCGATCGAGTTCGCCATGGTTGTGCCGATCATGCTCGTGTTGTTTTTCGGAACGGTCGAGTTTTCTTCCGGCGTCGCGGTGGATCGCAAGGTTTCGCTGATGGCACACACGCTCTCCGATTTGGCGTCCCAGTCGCCGACGACGGGCGTCAGCGATTCCGATTTTGTCGGTTTCTTTGCCGCAAATGCTGCAATCATGCAGCCGTATGACACGACGCCGTTGAAGGCCGTCATTTCCGAACTTTATGTCGATGGAACAACGACGCCGCCCCAGGCGCGAGTGCAGTGGAGCAAAGGGTATCAAGGAGGCACGCCGCTTGCGGCGAAAACGGTCGTCACGGTACCAGGAGCCCTTTTGGTCGGTGGCACCTATCTGATCTACAGTCAGGTCAATTATCTCTACACGCCGACCGTGGGTTACGTGATGTCAAAGGCCGGCATCAACCTGAGCGACGTCAGCTACACGCGGCCGCGCCAATCGAATTGCGTTATTTATCCGGCGGTTGTCCCTCCAACTCCTATTCCGCCCTGTCCGACGTCTTGAACGCGGATACTTCGGTCGGACTCCTGGGCGCACCGGATCCATAGCCAAAAGGCCGCGCAATGGGCGCGGCCTTTTTTCATATAGATGCGAATTGAATTTCGAGCGTCCCGGCCGGTCGCCGAGGCCGGGCGAAATTCGCTCAGCCAGCGGCGCGTAGATTGTCGGCCGAAGACTTGCCAGAACGGCGATCTGCCACGATCTCGTACGAAATCTTCTGGCCTTCGCGCAGCGTTCCAAGTCCGGCCCGCTCGACGGCGCTGATGTGCACGAACACGTCGTTGCCACCGTCATCCGGCTGGATGAAGCCATAGCCCTTGGTTGCGTTAAACCACTTCACGGTTCCCATGCTCACGGGATAGTCCCTTCTCAGATATCAAATGTCGAAACCCACATTCTGCGGGCTGGTGAGATCGAATTTTTGGAAGGGTCGTCAGCGTCTAAACCGGCTGTACCGGTGGATAGCTAATTTCGTCCGGCCGAAAATCGATTAGCCTATATTATGGGAAGCGGGCCCCCAAAACAATCCTGAGGTGCACGATTTTTTGATCGGCCCGAATGAGCACGCGTCAAATCGTCGCCCGACGCCGACATGGCGTTGTCATGCGCCATGTCGAACGGCCGGAGGTTGCGCTCAGCGGCGGCGGAATTGGCCGCGCGGCGGTGCGCCGCGCGGGGCCATGCCACCACCCGGACGCTCGTCCTTGTGGCGGAAAATGAGGCGGCCCTTCTCGAGGTCATAGGGCGACATCTCGATCGTCACCCGATCTCCTGCCAGCGTCTTGATCCGGTTCTTTTTCATCTTGCCGGCGGTGTAGGCGACGATCTCGTGCCCGGCATCGAGCTGCACGCGGTAACGTGCATCGGGAAGGATTTCGGTGACCAGTCCTTCGAACTGGATCAGCTCTTCTTTAGCCATACATTATCTCCAGATCGATCAACGTTAGCGCGGTCTTTGGGTACGATTGGGCCGGGTATTCGGACGGCTTTCGCGATGCAAGAAAGCAACGCCTTGCATGCCTTCAGCCTTCATGCCTTCAGCCTTGGCGCCGCCTTGCGACGGACGCAACGGCTCTTGCCGATTGACCTCGTGCCGGTTGGTTTGCGGAACGCCATTATTACCACCGGGACGGCGTCGGCGGCGAGGACCTTTTGATCCGGGCGCGGCTTCATTCGCCCGGGCCGCGTGCACGCGTGGTGCCGACCGTGCACCTCGGTGTTGCGAAGGCGCCGGCGCCGTGTCGCGATGACCCGGCGTGCGGCGGTCTTCCTTGGGCAAGGTGATGCGGATCAGCTTTTCGATGTCACGCAAATAAGCGAGTTCCTCACCGCCCGCGACCAACGAGATCGCGATGCCTTCGGCGCCGGCGCGCGCGGTGCGGCCGATGCGATGGACGTAAGTCTCGGGCACGTTTGGAAGATCGAAGTTGACGACATGGCTGATGCCGTCGACATCGATGCCGCGGGCGGCAATGTCGGTGGCGACCAGCGTGCGGATTTCACCGGTGCGGAACGCCGCCAGGACTCGCTCGCGGTGGTTTTGCGATTTGTTGCCGTGGATGGCGTCGGAACTGATGCCGGCCCGCTCGAGGCCCTTCACCACCTTGTCGGCGCCATGCTTGGTGCGGGTAAAGATCAGCGCGCGATTGACCTGTTCCTGCTTCAGGATCTGCGCCAGCAAGGCCGGCTTGGCGGAATGATCGACCTGAATGATGCGCTGGGTGATACGCTCGACCGTCGAGGCAACCGGCGTCACCGCCACGCGGGCCGGATCGCGCAGCATCTGTTCGGCGAGTTCGGCGATATCCTTGGGCATCGTCGCCGAGAAGAACAGCGTCTGCCGCCTGACCGGCAATTTGCCGACGATCTTCCGGATGTCGTTGATGAAGCCCATGTCCAGCATGCGGTCGGCTTCGTCGAGCACGAGGAACTCGACCTGGCCGAGCTTCAGGCCGTTGCTCTGCACGAGATCGAGCAGGCGGCCCGGCGTGGCGACCATGACTTCGACGCCCTGCATGACCGAGCGGACCTGGCGTCCCATCGGCACGCCGCCGATCGCCAGCGCCGAGGTGAGGCGCATGTGACGGCCGTAGGCGTTGAAGCTCTCGAGAATCTGTCCCGACAATTCACGGGTAGGGCTGAGCACCAGCACGCGGCAGGCTTTCGGCTGCGGCTTGATGCGGTTTTCCAGAATGCGATGCAGGATGGGAAGCGCGAAGGCCGCGGTCTTGCCGGTGCCGGTCTGGGCGATGCCGACGACGTCACGGCCGGTCAGTGCGAGGGGAATGGTTTGGGCCTGAATGGGCGTGGGCGTGAGATAATTCTCTTCTTTGAGCGCACGCGAGATGGGATCGGCGAGGCCGAAATCCTGAAAGGAGGTCAAAAGGATGTTTCTTTCCATTATAAAAAGCAGGCGCCCGGCAATGTCAGCCAGGAGCGCGCGAGGGTGTCAGAGACACCCGCGTGTTTGGGGCGTCGGTTTTGGTTAGCTAAAGGGGCAAGCCAGAAACCGTTGGACGGGCTCAGAACACGCGGCTCGCGGTGACCCGGTGATTCCCAGGGTCGTACCGGTGATATGGAACACGAACGCGGCGCTTTCAAGGTGAATTATGGAATGGCCGGTGTCCGGCTGCAAACACCGTCAATTCGCGTTCAATTGCGCATCGAAGGGGCACGTTGTGGGGTGCCGAATGCTGCCGTTAATTTAGACAGCATGTCACAATTGCTTATTAAATAGACTGTTTGCTGACGAAGCATACATTTTTTCAGCCTAAATATCAGGCAAATATTCCTGCCTGTCTCCCGTCTGGCGACGAATCTATCAAATATATCATGTGCTTAGATCGTCTGTCTGCCGTGGCATGGTTCTTGCGATTCCATTAACGCAGGCGGCCGTGGGGCCGTTTCGCAGCGTTTAACGTCTGCGTCAGGGAGATGATACCTCATGCTTACAAAGTTGACTCACGATATAGCGGCGCCCCTTAGCCGTCGCCGCTGGCTGGCGGCCACCGCCGGGCTGGTCCTGGGCTTGTCCGGATTTAGCGCAGCCAAAGCCGATGACGACACCATCAAGGTCGGCGTCCTGCACTCGCTCTCGGGCACTATGGCGATCAGCGAAACCACGCTGAAAGATACCGTCCTGTTCATGATCGATGAGCAGAACAAGAAGGGTGGCCTGCTCGGCAAGAAGCTGGAAGCCGTGGTCGTCGATCCCGCTTCGAACTGGCCGCTGTTTGCCGAAAAGGCCCGTGAGTTGATTACCAAGGACAAGGTTGCGGTCGTGTTCGGCTGCTGGACCTCGGTGTCGCGCAAATCCGTGCTGCCGGTGTTCAAGGAACTGAACAACATCCTGTTCTATCCCGTGCAGTACGAAGGCGAAGAGAGCGAGCGCAACGTGTTCTATACCGGCGCTGCGCCGAACCAGCAGGCGATCCCGGCCGTCGACTATTTGATGAAGGAAGAAAAGGTCAAGCGCTGGGTGCTGGCGGGCACCGACTACGTCTATCCGCGCACCACCAACAAGATCCTCGAGGCCTATCTGAAGTCGAAGGGCGTCAAGGATGAAGACATCATGATCAATTACACGCCGTTCGGTCACTCCGACTGGCAGACGATCGTCGCCGACATCAAGAAGTTCGGCTCGGCCGGCAAGAAGACCGCGGTGGTCTCCACCATCAACGGCGACGCCAACGTTCCCTTCTACAAGGAACTCGGCAACCAGGGCATCAAGGCAACCGATATTCCGGTGGTCGCCTTCTCGGTGGGTGAAGAAGAACTCGCCGGCATCGACACCAAGCCGCTGGTCGGCCATCTCGCAGCCTGGAATTACTTCGAGTCGATCAAGACGCCCGCGAACGAGAAGTTCATCAAGGAGTGGCAGGCCTACACCAAGAATCCGAAGCGCACGACCAACGACCCGATGGAAGCCACCTATATCGGCTTCAACATGTGGGTGAAGGCGGTCGAAAAAGCCAAGTCGACCGATCCTGACAAGGTGATCGACGCGCTTCCGGGCACCAAGACGCCGAACCTCACGGGCGGCGTGGCCGAGGTGCTTTCGAACCATCACATCACCAAGCCGGTGTTCATTGGCGAAATCAAAGGCAATGGCCAGTTCGACGTGGTGTGGAAGACGCCTGGCCTGGTTGCCGGCGACGCATGGTCGAAGGAACTGCCCGACTCCAAGGATCTGATCGGCGATTGGGTCGGCAAGAAGTGCGGCAACTACAACACCAAGACCAACAAGTGCGGCGGTCAGGGCTCCTGATTCATTCCTGACACCTCCAAGCAAAACAGGGAAGGCGGCGATGGCCGCCGCCTTCCTCATCGCTCCTGCCGGGGTCTGACAGTGCTTACCAACGTCTTTAGAAACGTCCGCGCGCTTCCGTTTGCATTGCTGATCATCTTCGCCACCGTGCTTCCGGTCCTGGCGGGGCCGTTCGAAGACGCGGTCGGCAAATTCACCACCGACGATTATTCCGATACCGAAGACGCGGTCGACGCGATCGCGATATCGGGCAATCCGCTGGCTTTTCCCATCATCAGCGCGCTTCAGGACGGCCGGCTGATGTTCGACGCCGACGCCAAGAAAGTCTATGTGACGCAGCCGGACGGCAAGGCGATCGACGCCGAAACCGGCGCGCCAGTCGCAAGCGTCCCGGACAGCGCCAGCGCCGTGCGGCTCAATAACAAGTTGCGGCGCCACGTCGAGGCTGCACTCGGCGCGCTGACGTTGCAGTCGCCGGATCCCGAGAAGCGGATCCAGGCCGCTCAATCGGTTTTCAAGAACCATGAGGAGAACCTGCTGCCGGCGATCGACGCCGCGCTGCAGAAGGAAAAGAACAAAGACGCGAAACAGGCATTCATTGAGGCGCGCGCAGCGATCGTCTTGTTCAAGGATGACGCCTCCGATGCCGATAAAATCGATGCCATTGCGACCATCCGGGCGCGTGGCGACCAGGAAGCGCTGGCGATGCTGACGGATATCGGCGGCGACCAGCCGGCCGCCGTCTCCCACGCTGCGGCCAGTGCGGTCGCGGCCATTCAAACCAGGCTAGCGATGTGGTCCTGGGTGCAAAATGCCTGGTACGGCCTGTCGCTCGGTTCGGTTCTGTTGCTCGCCGCGATCGGCCTTGCCATCACCTTCGGGGTGATGGGCGTCATCAACATGGCCCATGGCGAGATGGTCATGATCGGGGCCTACGTCACCTTTGTGGTGCAGCAAACCATTCGTAGCAGCTTTCCAGGGTTGTTCGATTACGCGCTCCTGATTTCAGTACCGTCGGCCTTCATCGTGGCCGGCGCGATCGGCATCCTGATCGAACGTACCATCATCCGCTTTCTCTACGGCCGTCCGCTGGAAACATTGCTGGCGACCTGGGGTCTGTCGCTGGTCTTGCAACAGGCGGTGCGCACCATGTTCGGCCCGACCAACCAGGAGGTCAGCAACCCGTCCTGGATGAGCGGTGCGTTCCAGCTCGGACAGATCACGATCACCTACAACCGGCTGTGGATTCTCTGTTTCACGCTGGCGGTATTCGGGATCCTGCTCGCGATGCTGCGCTACACGGCACTGGGACTTGAGATGCGTGCGGTGACGCAGAACCGGCGCATGGCGGCATCGATGGGAATCGCGACCTCGCGCGTCGACGCGCTGACATTCGGTCTGGGGTCCGGCATTGCCGGCATCGCCGGCGTGGCGCTATCGCAGATCGACAATGTCAGCCCCAATCTCGGCCAGAGCTACATCATCGACTCCTTCATGGTCGTGGTGTTCGGCGGCGTCGGTAATCTCTGGGGCACGCTGGTCGGCGCGTTCACGCTTGGCATCGCCAACAAGTTCCTGGAGCCGGTCGCGGGCGCCGTGCTCGGCAAGATCGCCATCCTGGTGCTGATCATTCTCTTCATCCAAAAACGACCCCGCGGCCTGTTCGCGCTCAAAGGGCGGGCGGTGGAAGCATGATGCCCCACGTGCTCACGCGCTCGCTCGACCGCAGCGCAACCGTCTTTCTGATCGTGGTCGCCGCTTGCGGTGTGCTGATCCCGCTGTCGAATCTGCTGCTGCCGGCGGGCTCGCTGTTTCAGGTGCCGACCTATCTGGTGTCGTTGTTCGGGAAATACGTCTGCTACGCCATCCTGGCGCTCGCGATCGATCTGATCTGGGGCTATTGCGGCATTCTCTCGCTCGGCCACGGCGCGTTCTTTGCGCTCGGCGGTTACGCGATGGGCATGTATCTGATGCGCCAGATCGGCAGTCGAGGCGTCTACGGCAATTCGATATTGCCAGATTTCATGGTGTTCCTGAATTATCCGAAGCTGCCCTGGTACTGGCACGGCTTCGACATGTTCTGGTTCGCAGCCCTGATGGTTATTGTGGTTCCGGGCCTGTTGGCCTTCTGCTTCGGGTGGCTCGCGTTCCGCTCGCGCGTCACCGGCGTCTATCTGTCGATCATCACGCAAGCGATGACCTATGCATTGTTGCTGGCGTTCTTCCGCAACGATTTCGGCTTCGGCGGCAATAACGGCCTCACCGATTTCAAGGATATTCTCGGCTTCAACATCCAGGCCGACGGCACCCGCGCCGCGTTGTTCGCGCTGAGCTGTCTGGCGCTGATTGTCGGTTTCCTGATCTGCCGCGCGGTGGTGACCTCGAAGCTCGGCAAGGTGCTGATCGCGATCCGCGACGCCGAATCCCGCACCCGGTTTCTCGGCTACCGCGTCGAATCCTACAAGCTGTTCGTGTTCACGCTTTCGGCGTGCATGGCCGGCGTTGCCGGCGCGCTGTATGTGCCGCAGGTCGGCATCATCAATCCCGGCGAATTCGCGCCGGGAAATTCCATCGAGGCCGTGATCTGGGTTGCCGTCGGCGGCCGTGGCACCTTGATCGGTGCCGCGCTCGGCGCGGTCGTCGTGAACTACGCCAAGACCTATTTCACGTCCGGTCCGCTGGCGCCGTACTGGCTGTTCATGCTGGGCGCGATGTTCATCCTGGTGACGCTGTTATTGCCGAAAGGCATCATCGGCACTTTCAATGCCTGGTGGGAACCGTGGAAGGCGCGACGCTTGACGGCCAATGCCGTGAGTGCTGCGCGCGAAGACGGCGTCAGCGAACCGAACATGGCGGAGTGAAACAATGAACGTCATGGACTCTCGTGCTACCTCGGCGCTGCTCTATCTCGACGGCGTGCACGTCTCGTTCGACGGCTTTCACGCCATCAATAATCTGTCGCTGACGCTCGCCCCCGGTGAGATGCGGGCGATCATCGGCCCGAACGGCGCCGGCAAGACCACGATGATGGACATCATTACCGGCAAGACCAAGCCGGACGAAGGCGAGGTCCTGTTTGACGGCGTCACCGATCTGACCCGGCTTGATGAAACACGGATCGCCGAACTCGGGATCGGCCGAAAATTCCAGAAACCCACGGTGTTCGAGAGTCAGACCATCGAGGATAATCTTCTGCTGGCGCTCAATGTCGATCATCGCGTCAAGGGCACACTGTTCTGGCGGGAAACTAAAGCCGAGTCCGAGCGTATCGAGCGTGTGCTGGAAACCATCCGCCTGACCGACGCGCGCGACCGCCTGGCGGGAAGCCTGTCGCACGGCCAGAAGCAGTGGCTGGAGATCGGCATGCTGCTGGCGCAGGATCCAAAGCTGCTTCTGGTCGACGAACCGGTTGCCGGCATGACCGACGTTGAAACTCACCAGACCGCCGAGCTGCTGAAGGAAATCAACCGCGACAAGACCATCATGGTGGTCGAGCACGACATGACCTTCGTCCGTGAACTCGGCGTCAAGGTGACGTGCCTGCACGAAGGCACGGTGCTGGCCGAGGGAACCATCGATCAGGTCTCCTCGAATGAACGGGTGATCGAAGTGTATCTGGGACGCTGATCATGCTGAACGTCGACAATATCAGCCTCTATTACGGCGCGGCGCAGGCGTTGCGTGGCGTTTCGATCGCGGCGGAGCCCGGCAAGGTAACGTGCGTGCTCGGCCGCAACGGCGTCGGCAAGACCAGCCTGTTGCGCGCGATGGTCGGCCAATATCCGATTGCCAGCGGCGCGATCACGCTCGATGGTGCCGATATCACAGGGTTGAAACCCTATGAACGGGCGCGGCGCGGCATCGGCTTCGTGCCGCAGGGGCGCGAGATTTTTCCGCTTCTCACCGTGGAGGAGAATCTCAAGACCGGCTTCGGCCCGTTGAAGCGCGAAGACCGCAATATCCCTGACGACGTGTTCGCGCTGTTTCCGGTGCTGCAATCGATGCTCGGCCGCCGTGGTGGCGATCTTTCCGGCGGCCAGCAGCAGCAGCTTGCGATCGGGCGCGCGCTGGTGATGCGGCCGAAACTATTGCTGCTCGACGAGCCGACCGAGGGCATTCAACCGTCGATCATCAAGGACATCGGCCGCGCGATCTCGTATCTTCGCAACCTCGGCAATATCGCGATCGTTCTGGTCGAACAATATCTCGACTTTGCCTGCGAGCTCGGCGACAATTTCGCGGTGATGGACCGCGGCGCTGTGAAATATGCCTGTGATCGCAGCGCGATGGATCCGGCCGAAATCAGTCGCCAGATGGCGCTTTAATCAAGGTTTTAAGACGCGACCGGCCAAGGTCGTGCTGGGGGGGAGGGGATGCGGACCGATACCACGCGCGGGGCTTCGGCGATTTTCGCGGCCAATCGGGCTCAGGGGTCGGTGACGTTCGACGTACATCTCCTGGAAGGCGTCACCCGCCGCCGCCATCTGCATGAATCCGGTTCGTTGCGCGTGCGCTTTCCCTCGCCGGAAGGCGACGGCCTCTCGGCTGTTTTCGTCAACACCGCAGGTGGCGTTGCCGGCGGCGATCGCTTCGATATCGATATCGCGGCAGGCGAGGGCGCGCGGTTGACGCTGACGACCGCAGCCGCGGAAAAAATCTATCGTGCGCCGGATGCGGCCGCGCAGCTCAATATCGCCCTGAAAGCGGCCGCAGGCGCACACCTCGCCTGGTTGCCGCAGGAAACCATTCTGTTCGATTCGGCGCGGGTGTCGCGCCGGATCGATATCGATCTTGCGGATACCGCCTCGCTGCTGCTGTGCGAAATCGTGGTGTTCGGCCGCTCGGCGATGGGCGAACGCATGCTTCGGGGTGAATTCGTCGATCGCTGGCGCTTGCGGCGCGGCGGCAAGCTGGTGCTTGCCGAAACCGTGCGGCTCGATGGCGATATCGGCGTCAAGCTTGCCAGTCCTGCGATCGCCAAAGGCGGCGTCGCCATCGGCACGGCGCTGATCGTGCCGGGCGATGAGGCGCTGGTTGAGCGGATCCGCGACCTTTCCGATTCGTTCGGTGGTGAGGTCGGCATCTCCGCCTGGAATGGGTTTGCAATGGCGCGCTTCTGTGCCCAAGATGCCGCCCGGCTTCGTGCCGACATGATGGCTGTGCTCGGCCGCGCCAGCGGTGCGGCGCTGCCGCGGCTCTGGCTCAATTAGGTGGGCTCAATTAAATCGGATCGATCAAAAATCATTAGAGTGCTCGCATGAACCTGTCTCCCCGCGAAAAGGACAAGCTTCTGATTTCAATGGCGGCGATGGTGGCGCGACGGCGGCTGGAACGCGGCGTCAAGCTCAACCATCCCGAGGCCATCGCGATCATTTCCGATTTCATCGTCGAGGGCGCGCGTGACGGCCGCACGGTGGCCGATCTGATGCAGGCGGGCGCGCAGGTGCTGACCCGTGCCCAGGTGATGCCGGGCATCCCAGAGATGATTCACGACATTCAGGTGGAAGCGACGTTTCCCGACGGCACCAAGCTCGTCACCGTGCATGAGCCGATCCGATGAAGCAAATTGGTCATTCCGGGACGGCGCAGAGCGCCGGACCCGGAATCCAGAGATTATGAATTTCGAGATTCCGGGTTCGATGCTGCGCATCGCCCCGGAATGACAGAGGAGGAAAAATGATCCCCGGCGAATTATTCATCAAGGACGGCGAGATCGAGCTCAATGCCGGCCGCAAGACGGTGACGCTCACCGTTGCCAATTCGGGCGATCGTCCGATCCAGGTCGGCTCGCACTACCATTTCTTCGAGACCAATCCGGCGCTGAAATTTGACCGCAAGAAAGCCCGCGGCATGCGGCTCGACATCGCGGCCGGCACTGCGGTGCGGTTCGAGCCGGGGCAGACCCGCGACGTGCAGCTCGTGGCGCTCGCCGGCAAGCGCACCGTCTACGGCTTCCGCGGCGACGTGATGGGGAAGCTTTGATTTCTTCAGAGACGATCACTGTTGTCCGGTCTCCTCCCCCCTTGCGAGGGAAGGGCGGGGAGGGGGGTATGCCGCATAACGAGGTCGGCAAGACTCAACGAGATCGTGCCAAACGACTAAGACAAGCAACGACGCGCAGCGAAACGCTGCTTTGGCGCCACTTGAAAGCGCATCGGCTCGCCGCTTTCGGATTTCGCCGGCAGAGCCCCATGGGCAGTTATATCGCGGACTTCGTCGCACACTCCTGCAAGCTCGTTATTGAGGTCGACGGCGAAAGCCACGATTTCGAGTCTCGTCTTCGCCACGACCGTCGGCGTGATGAATGGTTTGCGTCCCGCGGATATCGCGTGCTTCGGTTCACCAATGATGACGTGATGAAGAATCTGGAAGGCGTCGTAGCCGCTATCGGTCTGGCTGCGGAGCAAGCCTCACCCCCCTCCCTGACCCTCCCCCGCAAGGGGGGAGGGAGGAATTCTCGCGATGGAGTCCAATCATGTCGGTGAAGATCAAACGTTCTGTCTATGCCGACATGTTCGGACCCACCACGGGTGATCGGGTGCGGCTCGCCGACACCGACCTCATCATCGAGGTCGAAAAGGATTTCACCATCTACGGCGAGGAAGTGAAATTCGGCGGCGGCAAGGTGATCCGCGATGGCATGGGCCAGTCGCAGGCGACCAACAAGCAGGGCGCCGCCGACACCGTCATCACCAATGCGCTGATTGTCGATCACTGGGGCATCGTGAAGGCCGATGTTGCGATCAAGGAAGGCTACATCAGCGCCATCGGCAAAGCCGGCAATCCGGATATCCAGCCCGGCGTGACCATCGTCATCGGCCCCGGCACCGACGTGATCGCGGGCGAGGGCAAGATCCTGACTGCGGGCGGCTTCGACAGCCACATCCATTTCATCTGTCCGCAGCAGATCGAGCACGCGCTGATGTCGGGTGTGACCTCGATGCTCGGTGGCGGCACAGGTCCGTCGCACGGCACCTTTGCCACGACCTGCACGCCCGGCCCCTGGCACATGGCGCGGATGATCCAGTCGTTCGATGCGTTTCCGGTCAATCTCGGCATTTCCGGCAAGGGCAACGCCTCGCGGCCGGCCGCGCTGGTGGAGATGATCAAGGCCGGCGCCTGCGCGCTCAAGCTGCATGAGGATTGGGGCACCACGCCCGCGGCGATCAACAACTGCTTGTCGGTTGCCGACGATCACGACATTCAGGTGATGATCCATTCCGACACCTTGAATGAGTCGGGCTTCGTCGAAGATACCATCAAGGCGTTCAAAGGCCGCACCATTCACGCCTTTCATACCGAAGGCGCTGGCGGCGGGCACGCGCCCGACATCATCAAGGTGGCCGGCCTGAAGAACGTGCTGCCGTCCTCCACCAATCCGACGCGCCCGTTCACGCGCAACACCATCGACGAGCATCTGGACATGCTGATGGTGTGCCACCATCTCGATCCATCGATTGCCGAAGATCTCGCTTTCGCCGAAAGCCGCATCCGCAAAGAGACCATTGCGGCGGAGGACATCCTGCACGATCTCGGCGCGCTCTCGATGATGTCGTCGGATTCGCAGGCGATGGGCCGACTTGGCGAAGTCATCATCCGTACCTGGCAAACCGCCGACAAGATGAAGAAGCAGCGCGGCTCGCTGCCGGAAGACAAAGGCAACAACGATAATTTCCGGGTCAAGCGCTACATCGCCAAATACACCATCAATCCCGCGATCGCGCATGGCGTCTCAAAGCTGATCGGCTCGGTGGAAAAGGGCAAGCTTGCCGATCTGGTGCTGTGGTCGCCTGCCTTCTTCGGCGTGAAGCCCGACTGCATCATCAAGGGCGGCTCGATTGTCGCAGCCCCCATGGGCGATCCCAACGCATCGATCCCCACGCCGCAGCCCGTGCATTATCAGCCGATGTTCGCAGCCTACGGTAAGTCGCTGACGGCCTCCTCGGTGGTGTTCACCTCCAAGGCCGCGGTGACATCGGGGCTGGCGCGGAAACTCGGCATCGATAAGAAGCTCTACGCGGTGCAGAATACCCGCGACGGCATCTCCAAGAAGAGCATGATCCATAACGGCGCCACGCCCAAGATCGAGGTCGATTCCGAGACCTACGAGGTCCGCGCCGACGGCGAACTCCTGACCTGCGCGCCCGCTGAAGTGCTGCCGATGGCGCAGCGCTACTTCATGTTCTAGAGCCGCGATTGGCCAAAGCATTCCCTCGGACTTGATCCGACGGCGGCTGCCGGTTTTGTGTCCGATTGCGCTCCCAAATGGGCGTGCGATCCTGCCGCCAAACCGCTCACACTTTGGCGGATCATGGGCTATGGTCGCCTCCGGCGATCAAAGCCAGAACAAGCCGGGAGGACTTTCGTGATTTACGTTGTTGCCACACTGACCGTGAAGCCTGAAACACGCGCCGAATTCATCGCCGCCGCCACCGCCTGCATCAAGGAAACCCGCAAGGAGCCCGGCAATATTGCCTATGACCTGCACGAAAGCGTCACCGATCATTCCAAGATGGTGTTTGTCGAGCAGTGGGAAAACGCCGAGGTGCTGGTGCCGCACCGGAGCGCCGAGCACATGAAGGCCTTCGGCCGCGTTGCCATAAAATGCATGACGGCGCCGCCGAAGATCGAAGTCATTACGCCCGAAAAGGTCGAAGTTCGCTAATCAAGAAAAACATCGGGAGAGAATCTGATGATCTATGTCGTTGCCACCACCCAGGTGAAGCCGGACCAGCGGGACGCCTTCATCAAGGGCGCCAAGGAATGCATTGCGGCAACCCGCAAGGAAAAAGGCTGTCTCTCCTATGAGAGCCACACCAGCATCAACGATCCCAATCTGTTCGTGGTGGTCGAGCGCTGGGAGACCCGCGACGACCTCAACGCGCATGGCCGTGCGCCGCATATGAAGGTCTGGCGTGAATATTCAGCGCCGCTGAAGGTGTCGCCGACGGTGATCGAGATCATCAGCGATGGCAAGGTCGAGAAGTTCTAGAGCGTTTCAAGCGAAGTGAACCGGTTCACGTGAAGAAAACGCGTCATAGCAAGAAGCAGAGGCTCGCATGATCCGCGCGACGCAAGTTCACGCCCAGCATCGCTGGACCGAGGCGCCGGCCGACACCGTCGTTCTCGATTTCGACGATCGTCACCGGCGTCGGATGGCGATGACGGGCACGCGCGGGCTTGAATTCCTGCTCGATCTCGAAAACGCCGTTGCGCTGCGCGGCGGCGATGCGCTGCTGCTCGACGATGGACGCCTGATCGAAGTCGTCGCGGCTCCGGAGCCACTGGTCGAGATTCGCGGCAGCGATCCACATCATTTAATCCGGGTCGCTTGGCATCTCGGCAACCGGCATTTGCCGACGCAGATCATGGCCAAGGGCCTGCGCATTAGGCGCGATCACGTCATCGAGGCGATGGTGAAGGGTCTTGGCGCGCGCGTCGTCGAGATCGAGGCGCCGTTCGATCCCGAAGGCGGCGCCTATGCCGGCGGCGGCCATGATCACGTCGCCGAGGATCATCATCACCACGATCACGCGGCGCATGATCATTCCTCGCACGATCATGGTGACCATCACCACCATGACGACCACCATCCCCATGACGAGCATTGCGATCACGAGCATCACCATGGTCACACCCATGCTCATGACCACAAATAAGCCGCCGGCGAAACCTCGGAGGCGCGCGGCGGCAGCCACGAACGCGACCGGAGGCGCTACGGGGCACCCGATCGGCGATCGCGGCGGAGTGAATGAGAGCGAGGCCGCGGCGCTGTACCGGCTGATGACCTGGCTGTCGCCGTCGTTTCCGGTTGGGGCCTTTTCTTATTCGAGCGGCATCGAGTGGGCGGTGGAAGCCGGCGATATCGTCGACGCCGCGTCTTTGCGCGACTGGCTCGGTGCGATGCTCACGGACGGGCCCGGATTTTGCGATGGTGTGTTTCTCGCGCACACCCACCGCGCCGCGGCGTCGAGCGATGATGTTGGCCTGCGCGAAGTCTCTGAGCTTGCGGCTGCGTTCGTGCCTTCCCGTGAGCGTCACCTCGAGACCTCAGCGCAGGGCCGCGCATTCATCGACATCGCGCGTTCGGCGTGGAATTGCGAGGGTCTGGATCGAATGGTCGCCTGCTGCGAGGGTGGCATCGTTTATCCGGTCGCGGTGGGCCTGGTCAGCGCGGCGCATGCGATCCCGCTTCCGCTCACGATGCATGCTTTCCTCCACGCGCTGACATCGAACTGGATCTCCGCCGGCGCCCGGCTCATCCCCTTGGGGCAGACCGATAGTCAGCGCGTGCTGGCGTCGCTGGAGTCCGTCGTCGCTGCGACGGGCGTTCGTGCGCTCCAGGCCTCGCTCGATGATCTCGGCAGCGCGACGTTTCGCGCAGACCTTGCCAGCATGCGGCATGAAACGCAGTACACCAGGCTGTTCAGGTCGTGAACTCATCTATCAACACGTCGTCCCCGCGAAAACGGGGAACCACCGTCCTCAATTGTTGCAGAAGGCATCGCCCGTCCTGCCTCATTGATAAATCACGCGGTATGGGTCCCGGCTTTCGCCGGGACGATGACAACGGAGGGAATGATTGACATGGCTAGTTCTCACGGCCCGCTTCGGATCGGCATCGGCGGCCCCGTCGGATCAGGAAAAACTGCGTTGATGGATTTGCTCTGCAAGTCGATGCGGGAGCGCTATGACATCGCGGCGATCACCAACGACATCTACACCAAATGGGACGCGGAATTTCTCGTTCGTTCGGGATCGCTGACGCCCGACCGCATCGCAGGCGTTGAAACCGGAGGCTGTCCGCACACGGCAATACGGGAGGACGCCTCGATGAATCTTGCCGCCGTCGCTGACATGCGCGCGAAATTCCCGGGCCTCGATCTGGTGCTGATCGAATCCGGCGGAGACAATCTTGCTGCGACATTTTCGCCCGAACTCGCCGATCTCACGATCTATGTCATCGATGTCGCGGCCGGCGACAAGATCCCCTCCAAAGGCGGTCCCGGCATCACCCGATCGGATCTTCTCGTCATCAACAAGATCGACCTCGCGCCGCATGTCGGTGCGTCCCTGGAAAAAATGGATACCGACGCCCGGCGGATGCGTGGCGAGCGGCCGTTCGTCATGACCAATCTCAGGAAGAGCGAAGGCCTGGATCGCATTATCGGTTTCATCGAGGCCAAAGGCGGTCTCAGTCCGGCTGTACGCACCAAGGCCGCTGATCGGATTGGTTAACGTTTCGACCTCGCGAGACCCCAAAGGCAAGTATTTGTAAGCCTTCTAGTTAAGTAGCCGGAACTAAATCGATCTTTCTTGATTGGTACGCTCTGGCTCGTCTGACTTAATGCTTGAAAACGGGCCGTTTTCAGCTTTGTCGCCCACCGCGGTTGCGTACCGATGATCGCTCCTTCATTATGTCTGGCGGTTGGCCTTCACTCTGCTTCAGTTTGTTGCCGCCCCGGCGAATGTCACATGCTTGATCTATTTCTTCGCCAACCCCTCATGACCGAGTAACCGAGTGGTTCGGCTGGGATTCATCATCGGGTTTATCGCGCTTATCGGGGTTCTGCTCTCCGGTCTTGCGGCCTATCGCGTTCACGATCAGGAACTCACGCTCGACGGCATCGCGATGGCGCGTGCGATCGACGTTCACGCCAGCCTGGTTCAGGACCGGTTGACCGAGCGCGAGCTGCTGGCCCGCGTCGCGTCCGGCCTGTTTCACACGCCGTCGATGATCAAGGCGGACATGCTGCAGCCGCTGCGGACCTCCATTTATGCCTTCAAGACCGATTTCGTGGTAGCGGGCTGGATCGCGCGGCTCAAGCCGAACGAACTGGATGCCGCAAGAGCCGAACTGGCGAAAGCCGGATTTTCCGACCCGACGATTCGTAACTATGACGATTCGCCGCGGGATACGCAGTCTCTCACTCAGCCGATCGATGTCGTGATGGACGTCGAACCTCGCAACGGGCAGACGATGGCCTTCCCGGGCCGTTCGCTTGATCAAGATCCGATTCTTGGACCGATGTTCGCGAAGGCGATGTCCGAAGGAAAACCAGTCGCATCAGACCCGATTCGGCTGTTGCGCCAAGATGGGCCGATCGGGGTTGTTTTGGCGGCACCGGTTTTGCCGGACGGCGCCGCTTCGCCCGCGGGCTTCGTGACATTTTCATACGAACTGGCGCCGCTGATGCTGACGAATGACGACCTATCGTTGTTCTCCGTCGCCTTGAAAGATCCTCGCAGCGCCAATGGTGAGCTGATTGCCAGCGATCAAGGCGTGGTGTCGTCGAGGATCACAAACCCGGAAGGGCCCTCCCCATCAGCGATACGAACGGTGACGTTCGGAGGCCGCGACTGGTCGCTCGGCTATTACGCCAAGACCAACGCGGTGAAGCGCGCCGCGCAGACAGCCGCTATCGTGGCCGCGATCGGGCTTGCATTGACCGGCATTGTCTGCGGGCTGTTCGGCTACGTCGCCTACAACAATTTGCGGCTGAGCCGCGAAATCCAGGTGCGGATCGGTTTTGAGCGCCGGCTGACGGCGGTCATCGATGAACTCAATCATCGGGTCAAGAACATTTTAGCCGTGATCCAGTCGATCGTGACGCGGACGCTGCGTCATGGCGCGGATATCGATGGCGCCCGTGAGCTTCTAATCGGGCGCATCCACGCCATGTCGAACGTGGTCTCGCTGTTGAGCGAAAGCCAGTGGCAGGGCGTGAAGTTGCAGGGATTGTTCGAGGCCCGCGCCATACCGCACTCCGAACGCATCGCGGTGAGCGGTCCCGATATCTCTGTCAGCGCGCGGGCCGCCCAAAGCCTCTCGCTATTGTTCTTCGAACTGGCATCGCATTCGGACGAAGGGCTGTCGCTGGTCGGCAAGCATCCGCATATCGTCGCGCATTGGGAAGTGACGGGAGAGGATCCCGACGCGGTATTTCATTTTCGCTGGGAAGAGTTCAACACCAGCGAGGCAACCCGCCGCCAGGACAGCGATTTCGGCGTCATCCTGCTCGATCGTGTCGCTCCGGAGGCGCTCGGCGGCATCTCGAAGCGGTATTTTACCGATGTGAGCTACGTGTACGAACTCACCGCGCCGATGCAGACCGTCGTGGACATGACGGAACGAGACCGGACCGAACAATTATCGCGCCGCTGACGGTGATCCGCCGAGCTCTCAACTTCCGGAACAAACTCCCGCGATTTGGCATTGGTGGCCGGCATTGAGGTCAGCTGGCCTCGAGATGACATTCTGCTCGATCATCACCGGAGATTGTTCATGGGACGTTATTTGCTGCTGTGGTTGCTCGGTGTCCCGCTTCCGATCCTCGTCCTGATTTATGCATTCGGGGGTTTGCACTAGGACGTGATTCCGGCGCGGAGCGCTGCGTCAACGTGACGCGAAAACCGACAAAAAAAGCGGCCACAATGCGTGGCCGCTTTTTTCATGGCTGCTTTTTGCCGAGAGCAACGGCTAGGTTAGCCGCCGCTGCCGCCGATCACGGCGCGCACCGTTTCATCGGGCCCAAAATCCTCGGCGCCGTCGACATAAAGCAACGCACTGAGTTTCGATCGCGCGCGGTTGACGCGGCTCTTGATGGTGCCGACCGCACAGCCGCAGATTGCCGCGGCATCTTCATAAGAGAAGCCGGAGGCGCCGACCAGAATGAGGGCTTCACGCTGGTCCTGCGGCAGCTTTTCGAGCGCTGCGCGAAACTCTTCGAACTCCAGATGCGCGTTTTGCGCCGGCTGGGTTTTCAGAGTTTTGGCGTAGCTGCCTTCGGCATCCTCCACCTCCCGTCGCCGCTTGCGATAGTCGGAGCGGAACAGGTTGCGCAGGATCGTGAACAGCCATGCCGGCAGGTTCGAGCCGGGCTGGAATGAATCGATGTTGGCCAGCGCGCGCAGCAGTGTTTCCTGCACCAGATCGTCGGCGCGATCGCCATTGCCGCTAAGCGAGATCGCGAATGCTCGCAGACTGGGAACCGATGCCAGGATGTCGTCGCGAAGTGATTCTGTGAGGGGCATTAGCTCCTCCCGTCATCTTGTTCGCCCGTATTACTTACTTGGGGTTTGGGCTCGGATGCATCAAGCTTTCGAATAAGTTCTGCGAAGCGATCTGGTACCCCCTGTCTCACAACATCGTCATACATGGCGCGGAGTTGGTGGCCGATCCTCGACTGAATCTCGGCATTGAGGCCGCCCGGCTTGCCGGTTGCGGCATTCTTGGACTTTACATCTTTCATGACCTGATCCACGCTTCCCCGAGAGTTAAGTCCCTGAAGTTTCAAGAGTTATCCTTGGTCTTTGAGGCTTGTGGCACATCTCTACGGTGGACCTAATGCGAAGTTCGCCGGAAAGTTCCGGCTTTCGGGAACTATTATTGGGAACTTTTCGCGGGTTCGGGCGTAATCAGGCACGTCAGGGGAACCCGGGTCACCCCATCAGACAGTTTGACCCAAGACAATCGATGGAGTGGGGATGTCCCGATCACAGCTCGTTGCCGAACATTTACCGTTATTGCGGCGCTATGCCCGTGCGTTAACGGGAAACCAGGCGTCGGGCGACGCCTATGTCGGCGCCATGCTCGAAGCCTTGCTCCAGGACCCGTCGCTGCTCGATGAGCAACACGGCCCGCGAGCCGGACTATTCCGGTTGTTCACCCAAATCTGGAATTCGGTGTCGCTCAACGACGATTCCGACGTCGCGACGCTGCCGATGCCTTCCGAACGCCGGCTCTCGAACATCACGCCGCTACCGCGCCAGGCCTTCCTGCTGCTGTCGCTGGAAGGTTTTTCCGAAGAGGAAGTCGCATTCATTCTCGGCACCGACGTGGTCGAGACCCGCAAACTCGCCGATACGGCAGGGCGGGAAATGGCGGCGGAAATCGCCACCGATGTGCTGATCATCGAGGACGAGACCTTCATTGCGATGGATCTCGAAAGCCTGGTCAAGAATCTCGGGCATAACGTCATCGGCGTGGCCCGTACCCACTCCGATGCCGTGGCGTTGGCGAAGAACAAGAAGCCGGGCCTGATCTTGGCGGATATCCAGCTCGCTGACGGCAGTTCGGGCCTCGACGCCGTCAACGAATTGCTGAAGACATTCGAGGTGCCGGTGGTTTTCATCACCGCCTATCCCGAGCGCTTCCTGACCGGCGAGCGCCCCGAGCCGGCCTTCCTGATCTCGAAGCCGTTCCAGCCGGCGATGGTGTCGGCGGTCGCAAGCCAGGCGCTGTTCTTCCAGCGCAATTCGCGCAATCGCGCGCCTCGGGCGGCGGCTTCCTGATTTAGCAAAGTTATCGCATTCGAACAGAACGGCGCGCCTTAGGGCGCGCCGGCGCATTTTCATGATCCATTTCAATTATCATTGAAATAATTTGACGACCGCCGTTTATTTCGATATTCGTTGAAATATGGAAATCTCGGATGCCGTCGCGGCGCTGGCCGCACTCGCGCAAGATAATCGCCTTGAGGTCTATCGCCTGCTGGTCAAGGCGGGACCGGAGGGCATGCCGGCCGGAAGCGTGGCGACGGCTCTCGATCTCGCGCCCAATACGCTCACGTTTCACTTCGACCGGTTGCGTCAAGCTGGGCTCGTGACCGTGCGCCGCGCCGGTCGCTCGATGATCTATGCCGCGCGATACGATCAAATGAATTCGCTGCTTTCTTTTCTCACCGAGAACTGTTGCGGCGGTGCGCCGGAGCAATGCGCGCCCGCAGCCGTTTGCAAGCCGAAACGAACCAAAGTCACTGTTTAAAGGGGAGATGCGATGAAACGTCTTCATGTCCACGTTGCCGTCGACAACATTTCGAATTCAATTGGTTTCTATTCCGCGCTATTTGCCGCGCAACCGTCAGTCGTCAAAGACGACTACGCGAAATGGATGCTGGACGATCCGCGCGTTAATTTCGCAATCTCAACGCGCGGCCGGCAGCCGGGACTCGATCATCTCGGAATCCAGGTGGAGAACGCTCAAGAATTGGACGAGGTCTACGCCCGTCTTCGCGACGCAGGCGGCAACATCATCGAGCAAGGCCAGACGGCCTGTTGCTACGCCAAATCGGAAAAGTCCTGGATCGACGATCCCTCGGGCATTGCGTGGGAAACCTTTCTGACCACCGGCGAAAGCATCACCTATGGTGACGGAACGGGCGAGAACGTCGTGCGGGTCGCGCATGAAAAACCATCCGCGTGTTGCGCACCTACGCCCAACTAATGCCCGGCTTCGATCTGTCGCGGCGATTGGCGGCCGAAGCGCTTGGAACGGCGCTATTGGTCGCGACCGTCGTCGGCTCCGGTATCATGGCCGAGAGCTTGACCAAAGACGTTGCGCTTGCGTTGCTTGGCAACACCATTGCGACCGGCGCGATGCTCGTCGTCCTGATTACGACCTTGGGCCCGATATCGGGCGCGCACTTCAACCCGGCAGTCACGCTGATCTTCGCGCTAAAGCGCGATCTGACATTGCACGAAGCATCGTCATATTTCGCCGTGCAAATCATCGGTGGCATTGCCGGGACGATGGTAGCTCACGCGATGTTCGCGTTACCGCTCCTGGATCCATCGATGAAGATCAGAACCGGCGGCGCGCAATGGTTTGCAGAAGGCGTTGCCGCATTCGGTCTGGTCGCAATCATCCTGGCCGGAATCCGCTTCGAGCGGGCGTCCGTCCCGTGGCTCGTTGGTCTCTATATCACGGCTGCATACTGGTTTACGGCGTCAACGTCGTTTGCGAATCCGGCCGTCGCCATCGCCCGGTCGTTGACGAATACGTTCTCCGGTATTCGCCCTGTCGACCTTCCCGGCTTCATCGCGGCCGAATTATGCGGCGCGGTTGCCGGGCTGATGCTCATGAGTTGGCTGCTGCGCGCCAGCGGCGACGGCCCGTCAATTAATCGAGAGGCGCAACTATGACCGTGACAATCTATCACAATCCGGGCTGCGGCACGTCCCGCAACACCTTGGCAATGATCAGGGCGAGCGGCGAGGAGCCGATCGTCATTGAGTACTTGAAGAGTCCCCCGAGTCGGGCACGGCTCCTGGAATTGATCCGCGCGATGGGCATTTCAGTGCGCGCATTGTTACGGGAAAAAGGGACGCCGTATGCGGAGCTGGGTCTCGGTGAACCGAAATGGACCGACGATCAGCTGCTGGATTTGATGCAGGCCCATCCGATCCTGATCAATCGTCCCATCGTCGAAACGCCCAAGGGAACGCGGCTTTGCCGTCCCTCCGAAATGGTCTTCGATTTGCTCGAAGCACCGGTCCGCTCCTTCATCAAAGAGGATGGCGAAGCCGTCACGCGCTAACGGTTAGTGTTCTGTCACTGACGCTGGATTCCCATAGCCCGGCAAATCATGCAAGCTTTGCGCATCTGCTCGCCGGCATTGATGAAGCCGGCACGCATCAGGCGTAGGCCACCCAACCGCGGAAGCTGAAGGCGGCGTAGAACAGACTGACATTCGAGAAGCCGGCCTCACGGAGGATCGCTTCGTCCTGCTCTGGCGTGAGAATGTTCGTTTGCGTGTCAATCGCCATGCGAGCGTTCGCCGCCTTGTCGGGGTCGAGACCGGAGGCGATCAAGAATGCGGCGTGTCGCGACAGCCAGAGCGCGCGCTCGCCTTCACCCTGCGGGAAGCTAAGGTGGGCAATCACGTAAGGCGCGCCGGGCTTGAGGCGGCGGTGGATTTCGATAGCCGTACGTCGCCGCTCCTCGAGGGCCATGAAGTGCAGAGTCAACAGACAGGTGGCTGCATCGAACGGTCCCTGCGGCGCGCCATCGATATAGCCTTGGTGCAGACGCGCGCGCGACGCGAGTGGCCCAAGAGTCTGTTCGGCTAACTTGAGCATCTCGGCAGACGGGTCGATGCCGTCGAAGGTCCAGCCCGAACGGGCCTGCGCAAATACCTTCAACTCCAGCCCGCCTCCGGCGCCGAGAACCAGCACTCGAGCATCTTCCGGGACACGCTCAGCAAGCAGGAGCGTCGTCATGCTTTGCATGGCGTTGTAGCCGGGCACGAAACGCGGTGGTCCATCGGCGTAGCGAGCCACCGCCTGAGGATCGGAGAATGGAGCCATCCGCTCGCTCACGCTGCCAACTCGAGTGGTTCCAGGTCGCACAGGGCGACTGGCCGTCCCGGGATTGCGTACGGCATTAGCGGCGCGACTTGCTCGGCGACATGGCGTGTATGGTCCCATGTCAAGCCAATACAGCCGCCGGTGATGATTGCGTCACGACACATGGACATTCTCCAGATGATGAGATCCGCCATGGGCAATGATGCGCTCGTGAAGATCGGCGCTCAGCATGGCCAGCGTCACTTGCCCAAGACGCGCGAGCAGTAGCGCCTCCGCATCCTCGAATGCCTGATTGAGGGCGGCATTAACCGCCTGTTCGACGAGGCAGCCGGGCGTCTCCGCCCGGTTGCTCATGGCGAGAAGCGCGGGGCTGCCGAGCGCAGTATAGATGTCGCGCATTGTGACCTTCGATAGGTCGCAGGCCAGCGTCCACCCGCCGCCATGCCCTTTTTCCGACCGGACATATCCTTGGTCGCGGAGGCCAGCCATGATCCGACGGACCACCACCGGATTGGTGTCAATCGCCTTCGCCAGCACTTCGGAAGTCACGGGGCCGCTGTGCTCTGCCATGTGCAGCAGGACGTGGAGCACCCCCGACAATCTGCTATCTCGTCTCATGTAACATTACATGTTGCGTGATTGCGGCAAAGTCAAGACTTTGGCTCGTGCAGAGATTCGTTCCCTGCCGCGGGGATGGTCAAAGGTCGTCAGGGAATCCGCGGATGGGTCACCGGCGGACCTTGTCTTTCTCCGCCAGCCGAGGGGCGCGCGCACTAGTGTTCTGTCAATGACGCTGGATTTCGATGGCCCGGCAAATCATGAAAGCTTTGCGCATGAAGACAGACATCAAGATCGCGGCTGAAGATCGTGCGCGGCTCGAGCGGTTGGTCGCGGATCGCAACACGCCGGTGAAGGTCGTCTGGCGGTCGCGGATCGTGCTGGCGACGGCGGACGGCGAGACGGTCAAGGCGATTTGCCGGACGACGAGCAAGTCGAAGCCGTGCGTGTGGCGCTGGCAGAAGCACTATGCCGATGAAGGCGTCGATGGCCTGATGCGCGACAAGACGCGACCGCCGGGCCGCAAGCCATTGCCGGTTGCGTTGAAGGCCAAGGTGCTGGCCAAGACCACGCGCGAGACGCCACCCGACGCGACGCACTGGAGTGTGCGCACAATGGCCAAGGCTTTTGCCATCAGCCACTCGAGCGTGCAGCGGATTTGGCGCGAGGCAGGCCTGAAGCCGCATCTGACGGCCCGGTTCAAGGTCTCCAACGACCCGCAGTTCGAGGAGAAAGTCACCGACATCGTCGGCCTCTACATGAACCCGCCGGATCGCGCGCTCGTGCTTTGCGTCGATGAGAAGAGCCAGATCCAGGCGCTCGACCGAACCCAGCCAGGGCTGCCGCTCAAGAAGGGCCGCGCCGCGACCATGACGCACGACTACAAGCGGCACGGGGTGACGACGCTCTATGCGGCGATGGACGTGAAGAGCGGGCTCGTCATCGGCGACTGCCAGCCGCGCCATCGCGCCCGCGAGTTCATTGCCTTCCTGCGGCGGATCGATCGGGCCGTGCACAAGCACCTCGACGTGCACGTCGTGCTCGACAACTCGTCGACGCACAAGACAGGCGAGGTGAAAGCCTGGCTCGCCAAGCATCCCCGCTTCAAGCTGCACTTCACGCCGACGAGCGCCTCGTGGATGAACCTCGTCGAGCGCTTTTTCGCGGAACTCACGAGGAAGCGAATACGGCGCGGCGCCTTCGCCAACGTGGCCGAGCTGGAAGCCGCGATCCACGACTACCTCCTGCACCACAATGCCGATCCCAAACCCTTCGTATGGACCAAATCGGCCGAGGTAATCCTGAAGAAAGAGCGCCGCGCCCTCGATGTCCTTGACGCAATCAAGGCTGGGAACCAACCGACTGAGTCAGAACACTAGATCGGTAGCTTAAAACGACGGTTCGGCGCGTGCCGTGGGTCACGCGCCGAACCTGACCGGGATCAAGGCTGCTCAGCGGCCGGTTGGTAACCGTCCGTCGAGAACGGCAAGTGCGTCACTTCGGAGAGTCCGCGGACGGGTTGAACAGTTTTTGTCCGTTCATCTGGTAGGCGCCGATGGCTTGCTGGCCCTCGGGCGAGACCAGCCAATCGGCGAAAATCCTGGCTGTGGCTAGTTTTGCGCCCGGGTGTTTTTGCGGGCTCAATTCGATGACATCATATCGATTAATCAGGCGGGAGTCGCCCTCGATCGCGATCACCAGCGATCCCTTGTTCTTGAAGCTGAGCCACGTGCCGCGGTCGGAAAGCGTATAGGCGTCCATCGCGCTTGCGGCATTGAGCGCCTGGCCCATTCCGCCGCCGATATCGCGATACCATTTTTCCCTGGAGGCATCGGGCGTTTGCCCGGCTTTCCAAAGCCGCAGCTCCGCCGCGTTGGTGCCGCTCTTGTCTCCACGCGATACGAAGGGGGCTTGCGCGGAGGCAATGGCCTTCAACGCCGCGACGCTGTCGTTGCCGCCACTGATATGGGCCGGGTCGGCCGACGGCCCGACGATAATGAAATCATTCCATGCGATTTGCCGGCGTGTCGCGCCGTGGCCTTCCTCCATGAATTGCTGTTCGGCTTCGGGATCATGAACCAGCAACAGATCGGCATCGCCCCGCCGCGCGGTATCGAGCGCCTTGCCGGTGCCCTGCGCCACGACATCGACCGCAATCCCGGTCTTCGCGGTGAATTGCGGAAGAATGTTCGCCAGAAGTCCCGAGCTTTCGACCGAAGTGGTCGACGCCAGAACGATGGAGGGTTCCGCGGCCGAACTGGAATCGATGGAAAAAATCGCCGCAACGAGCGCCAATAGGAAGCTAATTCTCGTCATATCTCATCACTCCCGGCTGTTCTCGCCCGTCCCGCCAGTGCGAAAACCGTCGCGCTGACTGAAATGCTGATCCCAACTAACACCGCTCCAAGCGCCAGCGCCAACGGTAGGTCGCCTTGACTTGTTTGCAGTGCGATGGCTGTCGTCATCGTTCTGGTTAAGCCGCGAATATTGCCGCCGACCAGGATCACCGCGCCGACCTCCGAAACGGTCCGGCCGAAGCCAGCCAGGACGGCCGTCACCAGTTCGGCGCGAATGATGAGAAGTATCTGCGGAATGGCCTGGATTCGTGATGCCCCGTCGCAAATCAGTTCGTCCCCATAGCGCGCCCAGGCCCGTTCGCTGGCGCGATGGACCAGCGCCATGATGATGGGAGTGGCGAGAATCGCCTGTGCGATCACCATGGCGGCGGGAGTGAAGAGCAATTCAAGGAAGCCGAGCGGCCCCGAACGCGACAGCCCGAGATATAAAATCAAGCCGACCACGACCGGCGGCAGACCAAAGAACGCATTGATCAAAACGACAATCACTCGCCGTCCGGGAAAAGGGAAAATGGCGAGCGCGGTCCCGATCGGCAGACTGATCGTCGTCGCGATCACCGTCGCCGCCAGACTAACGCTGATCGAAAGTCCGACGATCTCGAGAAAATCACGCAATTCGGGGAGCCATTATCTGAGTGCAATATCGCCGTTGCTGCACTCAGGGGAACCGCGCGTCAATCTTGGCTGACGCTTTTCAAGGCAGGCGTATGTTGAGGAATGTGACCTGCAGACGGAGTTGGCGGGCTAATTTCTTCAAAGTTCAAGTAATATCAATCAGATAAAAAACAGGCAGATAAAAAAGCAGGGCGCGGCTGGCATCACCACAGCCGCGCCCCACGTCGCCGGTCAATGGGGCAGGGGGAATAACCGGCTGCCGGAATGACGCACAGCTCCCCTGAGTCGTTCCGCGACTTAAAAATATTTTCGTACACGGTTAAGTGATCATCACCCGACTGAACCCTGCCATGCCGGCTCGCGTTGTTCCCTTGATCGCCATGGGGCGAGGGACGTGTAACCATGTCACAGATATCCAAGGGAATTTTCTTTAAGGGAATTTTCGGCGCGATCGCTCTTTCACTGACGTTCGGCGCGATCCAGTTTGCCTCGGGCCGGGATCTCGGCCAGTCCAATCCGCCGGGTCCGCTCAATTCGGTGGAGGCCTCCGCGGCCGCTATCAACCGCGCCGGCAAAGCCGACCGTGCTGCCCGTGGGCCTACTTCGGCAATGCAGACGCAAACGATCTCGCTGCGGCTGAATGGTCTTTACGATACCTCGGTTCTCGTTCGTGTGCCGGTCGCCCACGAAGCCCGCGACCGCTCTCCCGCGCCATCTCTGATCAAGTCTGGTGGCGGCAAGACAGCGGTAGCTTGCGAACCGATGGTCAGCGTATTGACCGAGGTTGCCAAGCAGCTCGAGCCCGGCCGCTGCGTTACCTGAGCTGTCGAGCTTACGGCCGGCAAGGTTTAGGCCCCGAGGGTCAAGCTTTAGGCTCCTCGTCGTCGTCCGAGGCGCCCGCACTGCTGCGGGCGGCCATCAGTCCCAGCGCCAGGCCGCCGACAGCCAAAATCGGAATAAGCCTCTTGATGCCGATGGCCCGGACGACCTGAAGACCGGCTGCAACCAGCATCGGATCGGCCAGCGCCGAGTGCACCGCTGACTTCGCGGTTTCGGCGGCGCGGGCCTTGACCTGATTTTTACGCACCATGTAGCAGCCGGCTGCGATCAGCGTGACCACGAAGAAGATGCCAGCCCCGGTCAGGCAGGCTTCGACCGGGCCATATTTCCGAAGCACGAAGATAAAGGCGGCGGCGCACAGAAACGACGTCGTGACGAACAGGGCCATCGCGACCGCCGCGGCGAGCGACGTCAGCCGCATCGCTGTCCCCGTCGATTCCTTGAAGTCGTCAATCATGCGCTGAAACATCGCAGGCCCCGGTGCAAAATAATGCCGAAAAATGGGACGACGGCGCCGTGCGCGCCGCCGTTCAAACTAAGTCATGGCGGATTGAAGCTGCGTGGCCATCGCGAACTGCGGCGTGCCGTTTAGCTGTGCCATATCCAGGCTGCGCCATATCTACCTGAGCCACGCCTACCTGCGCCAAGTCGCGCCGATCAGGAAGCCAATGCCGAGCGCCAGGCCCACGGTCGCGAGCGGACGCTGCGTGATGGCGTCTTCCAGCGTTTCCTCGATCGAGTAGGCGGCGTCCTGGGCCGCGTCCATAACGGCGGCCCCGCGATCCGACATGTCGTCGACGGCCGAATCGACGTTGGCCCGCGCCTGCTTGTAGCCGCGGCGCGCCTGCTTCTTGGCGCTACCGGCGAAGCTGTTGAGCACGTCTGTGATCTGATCGGCCAAGGCTGCGATATCGTTTTTCACGGCTGCTACATCCTTTTCGAGGCGTTCATAGGTCGCTTTATCCGTCAGATTTTTCATTCCGATTTCGCCATCCGTACTCGACATCAAAAGCTCCTCGGACTGAAGGTGTCAGGGCCAACGCGCCGGGTTCCCGGAAGTTCCCGTTTGCCGATCGATCAATCCGGCGGTAGTTGCGGCGCATCGCCCGGCATCAGATGCTCCTTGAGCACAAGCGCCACGATCAAAAGCGGTGAAGATAAAAAGCCGCCCATCGGCCCCCACAGCCAGGTCCAGAATGCCAGCGCCATGAACACCGCCAGCGCATTCAGGGCGAGCCGCCGGCCAATGATGGTCGGTGTGATGAAATGGCCTTCCATAAAGGTGATTCCGACAAACAGCAGCGGGGCGATCAGCCCGCCGCTGATGGTCGGAAAAACCACGGCACCCACGGCGACAAGGATTGCAAACATGGCAACCGGGCCGATGATGGGAAAGAAATTCAACGTGGCGGCGAGGGCGCCGAGCCCGGCCGGGTTGGGCATTCCCGTGATCGCGCAAACCAGGCCGGTGGCGATGCCGACCCCGGCATTGATCATCGTCACGGTCAGCAGGTAGTTGCCGAGATTCACTTCGATTTCGTTGAGGATGCGTAGCGTTCGCAGCCGCGCCTCGTGATCGCCGAAGGTCATGATCAGCGCGCGGCGCAAGTCCTTCCAACTCGCGATGAACAGCACCAGCGTGGCGAAGAAGAGCAGAAACTCGGTGAATGTCGGCGAGAGAAATTCAAGCGTGGGCTGAACCCACTCGAACTTCGGCATTTGAAACGATGTCAGCGCGGGCGGCGTGCCAACCATGCTCTGGAGGTCCTGCCAAAGCGCGAGCGGGCGATCGAACACATGCAGCTTGTCCTTCAGCCGCGAGACCAGCTCCGGTAAATGCGTGCTCCAATCCATCAGAGGCGATGATATCAAGCCGACCATGAAGGTTGCGGCAGCACCCACCGTGGCCACGATCATGACGGCCGCGACGGGACGAGGAATTCGATATCGCTCGAGGGCGCTTGCGGCCGGCGACAACATGGTGCCGACCACGAACGCCATCACGACGGGAAGAAAGAACGCCTTGGCGGCATAGAGAACCGCAACGATGCAAATGACCAGGAGCGCGACGAGCGCAAACGCAACGGCTTCGGCGCGGCGAATGACCGGCGGCTGTGTACCTTTGCTGTCGGGGAGGGGGGCGCTCGCCCGCTCGTCGGAAAGCAAACGTTCACTGGGAAGGACACGCACAAAGAATCTCCCTCCCTCAAACGAGGGGCAGCCGATACCGGAAACTTGCGAACCGAGCGCTGTCAGCTGAATTCACGATCGCAATGAAAGTTCCATCGCAGAAACGTGAAGCGCCCGCCGCTTGACAGGCGATGTCTTCGGCCGAGTCGGATGGAACCGCGAAACCTCGATCGCGTTGGTTGAAATCGGAGCATCACCGTGATGCGTATCCAACGGGGCAGCACATGACACAGCCATTCGCAGCCACTCGCAGGCCGTCAAGTCGCATGGCCGGCGTATTCGTCTTCGCCGGTGCTCTGGTGCTGGCGCCAGTCATCCTTCCAGGCGCCGCGAACGCACAGGTGCTCGGTTACGCGTCTTCACCGCAGACCTCCTTTCCTTCAGACAACATCATGGTTGCGCCCGGCCAACCGGCGCTGACCGATGACGGCGATGGCGGCGCGACGAACGTGCTGCCGGAGCGGCTGCGGCGCGCGATCGTCAATCTCGACACCCGGGAAGCACCCGGCACCGTCATCATCGATACCGGCAACACCGCGCTCTATTACGTGCTCGGTCAGGGCCGGGCCATTCGTTATGGCGTCGGCGTCGGCCGGCAGGGCTTTACCTGGGCGGGTACGCAGACCATCTCGCGAAAGGCCGAATGGCCGGATTGGCATCCGCCGGCCGAGATGATCGCCCGCCAGCCTTATCTGCCGCGCTTCATGGCCGGAGGCCCCGGCAATCCGCTCGGCGCTCGCGCCATGTATCTCGGCGCCAGCGAATATCGCATTCACGGCACCAACGATCCCACCACCATCGGCAAGTTCGTATCGAGCGGCTGTATCCGCCTGACCAATGAAGATGTTGCAGACCTCTTCAGCCGGGTCGATGTCGGCACCAAGGTCGTGGTGCTGCCGAAGAGCGGGCCGCATCTCCAAGCAAGGGCTGCGATGCCGGTGCGTGCGGCGGCAACGGCCGCCCGCCCCGCGATCACGAGGCTGCCCTCGGGTCGCGAGGCCATGAATCTCTCACCGTCGATCAACTGAGATCCGCAACCTGCTTCGGGAGCCGAACATGAGCAGGAGATCAGGCAAGCGGTCGAGATCAGGCGTGGCGGCGCTGGTTTGTACCCTGGTGACGATCCTGGGCTTGTCGACCGCCGCGCAGGCAGAGGACTTTCTGTCGGCGCTGTTTGGCGCATTCGGCGGCGGCCGGTCGCACGCCCCCGTGATCCGGCTGCCGTTCGGCAATGAGGGCGACGGCAACGCATCCTCCTCTTCGTCGAGCGAGGCTCGCCCGCGCTATGTCGGCGGTCAGGCCTATTGCGTGCGTAGCTGCGACGGGCGCTATTTCCCGATCACGGGGCCCGACAATGAAAGCAAGGCGGCGTCGTGCAATAATTTCTGCCCGGCGAGCGAGACCAAACTCGTCTATGGCAGCAGCATCGACAACGCCGCAACCGAGAGCGGCAAGCCTTATTCCGAATTGCCGAATGCGTTTCGTTACCGCAATGAAATTGTCGCCGGCTGCACCTGCAATGGCAAGGACCAGTTCGGCCTCGCGCCGGTTAACATCGAGAGCGATCCGACGCTTCGCAAGGGCGACATCGTCGCCGGCGTCAACGGGCTGATGGTGGCCGGCCGAGGCGCGGACAAACGCGGCGCCTCGCTGAATTTCTCGCCGGTCTCGGCATCGGTGCGCGCGAAGTATCAGCGGGTGCCGATCGTAGCGTCGGAATAGCAGCGCCGCCTGATCAGTTGGCCCGCGACCGCCATCAGGCCGCGCGGATCTTGCCCAGGAATTGCGTGACCTGGCTGCCCAGTTGCTGGCTCTGAATTTCCAGCGTCTTGGAGGCGACCTTCACATTTTCGGCGGCTGCGGCCGCGGCGTCCGCGTCGGCTTTCACACCGGTGATGTTGTCCGAAACGTTCTTGGTGCCTTGCGCGGCATGCTGCGTACTGCGGGAGATTTCCTGGGTGGCGGCGCCTTGTTCCTGGACCGCGGCTGCGATCGCGGTTGCGACCTCGTTCACCTCGCCGATGATGCTGCCGATGCCCTTGATGGCGTCGATGGCGTCGCCGGCCACTTTTTGAATGTCGGCGATTTGTTCGGAGATATCTTCGGTCGCTTTGGCGGTCTGGCTCGCCAGTGATTTGACTTCCGAAGCCACCACCGCGAAACCGCGGCCGGCCTCGCCGGCGCGCGCCGCCTCGATGGTCGCGTTCAGCGCCAGCAGATTGGTCTGGGCGGCGATGGTGTTGATCAGACCGACCACTTCGCCGATCCGGCCGGCCGACTTCGCCAGTCCCTGGACGGTGCTGTCGGTCTCCCGTGCCTGATTGACCGCGCGGCTCGCGATCCCGGCCGCATGCGCCGCCTGCTGGCTGATATCGTTGATCGAAGCGCTCAATTCTTCCGAGGCGGAAGCGACGCTCTCGACGCTCATCGAGGCCTCGCCGGAGGCTTTTTGCGCGACTTCGACGCGCTCGTTGGTTTGCCGTGAGACCGTGGACAGGCCCGACGAGGTTGTCCGCATCTGGCCGGACGCGTCACCCAGTTGCTGCAGCGTGTGACGTACCAGGCTTTCGAATTCGCCGACATGGGCTTCGATCGCCTGCTGACGCGCCACCGCGCCGGCGTTGCGGTCGCGCTCCTGCGCTTCGATCCTGAGCTTGTCGACAGCTTGCTGCTTGAAAGTTTCGAGTGCACCAGCCAGCGCGCCGATCTCGTCCTGGCGGTTGCCATAGCCGCTGTCGACGGTGAGGTCGCCGGCCGCGACTTTCAGCATTGCGTCGCGCATATTGTGCAGCGGCTTGATGACGCGGCGGCTGACGGCCATCATGGCGCCGATGGTCAACGCGATGGCGAACGCGAGCAGCACGAGCTGCAGGATCAGCGAGTGCTGCGCCCCGACGCGCAAAGTGGCGCTGCGCTCCTTGGTCGAGTTGAGCGCCGCGTTGGCGACGGCGACGGCCGCTCCAAGCTTCTCCACGGTAAATGGGCTCCATTTGTCGGCCGGCATTTCCGGCTTTTCTCCCGCGATCAAGGAAGCCATCAGCCGGTCACGAAGGCCGGCATAATCCTTATCGAAATAAGCGATCTTGGTCGCTGCCATCGCGCTGGTCAGCGCCGGAATCGGTTGCATCCCGGAGATCGTCAGTTCCAGCGCTTTCCATGCAGTGTCGGTGCCGCCGACGAGCTTTGTATAGGTCTCGCGCGCATCGGGTCCGACGTGTCCGGAGCCAAGTCCGCTCGAAACCAGAAAAGAGATTTCCCCACCCGTGTTACGCAGCAGCCACGCGGTCTGTTTGATCGCCAGCAACTGGTCGATGGCGGCGTCGTCATGGTTGACCGATGCTGCGAGCGCGCCCGACAATTTATCGAGATGGTCGAGCAGCAAATTCGTGTTCGCCATATACTCCTTGCCCAGTGCGGAACGGCGCGAGGCCAGCGGCTTGCCGATCTCTTCCCAGAATTCCTTCTGCTCGGCCGTAAGGAGTTTGAACAGGCGATCGAACTCGGCCGTCAACGCTTGTCCTTGGGAGTATTCCACCGTGGCGAGCGCGGCCAGCGCGCGGGCCATGTTCGGCATCTCCTCGTCGCGAAGGCCGCGAATATATTTTTCGATGTCGCTGCTCATGGGCTGGTCGGCATTCAGCACCCGCAGCGTCGAGGTGCGATCGCCGCGCATGTCGTTCATGGCCTGGAACAGATCTGCCGAGACGTCGGCGATGACCGAGATGCGATTGGCGGTCTGCAGGCGCCCCCAGGAATCCCAGGCGTTGAGCGAGAATCCGACCACCACGCAGACGGAGGTCGCCAGGATTACGATTTTCAAAAGCGCGGATACGGTCAGACGATTCAGCATGGAACCCCCCAAAGCTTCCATGCTTTTGGCCCAGAAAAGGTAAAAATTTAGACAGTATTACTGCCGTAAAATGGAGGCCGTTGAAGATATTCGGTTTTCCGGAAAATTGAGGGTTCCCCAGGTGGAACCGGACGGACATCCTAAGCGTTAAGACATTTCTAACGCCATCCTTGGGGGCTATCGATGATTGTCAGCGCACTCGTCACATTTCTCGTCGTTATTCTCATTCTCTATCTGATCAACATGTTGCCGCTGGATGGGCGCGCCAAGCAGATTTGCCGGGTGGTCGTCATCATCCTCGGCGTCATCTCGCTGTTGAAATACATCGCGGTGTTCTAGCGAGCTATCGACGAGCCAAAGCCCCGGCGATGGCCGGGGCTTTTTAATTCTCGTAGCAATCTATTGCTCTATTTCAGCGTCTTGAACCAGTCATCCACATCCCTGTGGATCTGATCCTTGGCGAAGCCATAGCGCTGCTGCAGCTTGCCTTCGAGCTGCTCGCGCCGACCCTCGATCACGTTGAGATCGTCGTCGGTGAGCTTGCCCCATTTTTCCTTGGCGGCGCCCTTGAACTGCTTCCAGTTTCCTTCAACCCGGTTCCAATCCATCGCCATCTCCTTTTGAGGTGAGATAGCTGTTCAACGGACGGGCAACTCAAACGTTCCGGGCGTGGCGCGAGCTCAGCCGGCCGCCTTGGCTTCCCGGCGCCGTGCCGTCAGGATGTATTCGGTGTAGCCGTTCGGCTGCTCGCGTCCCTTGAAGATCAGGTCGCAGGCGGCCTTGAACGCGACCCCGTCGAAGGAAGGCGCCATCGGCCGGTAGAGCGGATCGCCCTTGTTCTGGCCATCCACCACGACCGCCATGCGCTTGAGCGATTCCATCACCTGGGCCTCGGTGATGACGCCCTGATGCAGCCAGTTGGCCAGATGCTGGCTCGAAATGCGCAGCGTGGCGCGGTCTTCCATCAGGCCGACGTCGTGGATGTCAGGCACCTTGGAGCAGCCGACGCCCTGATCGATCCAGCGCACGACATAGCCGAGAATGCCCTGGCAATTGTTGTCGATTTCCTGCTTCACATCGTCGGGCGCCCAGTTCGATTGCGATACCGGAATGGTGAGGATGTCGGACAGTTTGGCGCGCGGGCCGCCCTTCTCCAGTTCCTGCTGGCGCGCCAGCACATTGACCTGATGATAATGCAGCGCGTGCAGCGTCGCGGCGGTCGGCGACGGCACCCATGCGGTGGTGGCGCCGGCCTGCGGATGCCCGATCTTCTGCGCCAGCATGTCCGCCATCTTGTCCGGCGCGGCCCACATGCCCTTGCCTATCTGGGCATGGCCGGGCAGGCCGTCGATCAGGCCGATATCGACGTTCCAGTCTTCATAGGCCTTGATCCAGGGCTGGGCCTTCATGTCGTTCTTGCGGATCATCGGACCCGCTTCCATCGAGGTGTGGATCTCGTCGCCGGTGCGGTCGAGGAAGCCGGTGTTGATGAACATGATGCGCTTCAGCGCATTCTGGATGCAGGCCTTGAGGTTGACCGTGGTGCGGCGTTCCTCGTCCATGATGCCGACCTTCATGGTGTTTTCAGCCAGCGACAGCATCTTCTCGACGCGGCCGAACAGCTCGCAGGTCAGCGCGACTTCGTCGGGGCCATGCATCTTGGGCTTGACGATATAGACCGACCCGGTGCGGCTGTTGCGCATTTTGCCGTTGCCCTTGAGATCGTGGATCGCGATCAGACCTGCTACCGCGGCATCCAGGATGCCTTCGGGAATCTCCTCGCCTTTATCGTCGAGGACGGCGTCGGTGAACATGTGATGGCCGACATTGCGCATCAACAGCAGGCTGCGGCCGTGCAGCCTGAGTTCTTTTCCGTCCGGCGTCTTGTAGACGCGATCGGGGGTGAGCGAGCGCTTGAGCGTCTTGCCGCCCTTCTCGAAGTCAGCCGACAGCGTGCCGTCCATCAACCCCAGCGTATTGCGATAGACCAGCACCTTGTCCTCGGCATCGACCGCAGCGACGCTGTCTTCCATGTCCAGAATGGTGCTGACGGCGGATTCGATGATCATGTCGGCCACGCCGGCCGGATCATCCTTGCCGATGGTGTGGCCGCGATCGATCCTGACCTCGATATGCATGCCGTTGTTGACCAACAGGATCGCGGAAGGCGCTGCCGCATCGCCCTGATAGCCGGCGAACTGGCCGTTGGATTTCAGCGCGGTCGCGTTGCCGCTCTTCAGTTTGACGGCGAGCTGGCCGGCGATGATGCTGTAAGAGGTAACGTCGGTGTGGCTTCCGGTCGCCAGCGGCACGGCAGAATCGAGAAACGCTTTCGCTTTCGCGATGACCTTGTCGCCACGGGCCTTGTTGTAGCCCTTGCCGCTTTCGTTCGCTTCGTGCGGTATCGCGTCGGTGCCGTAAAATGCGTCGTAAAGGCTGCCCCAGCGCGCGTTCGCGGCGTTCAGCGCATAGCGGGCGTTGGTGAGGGGCACGACGAGTTGCGGTCCGCAAATCTTGCCGATCTCTTCGTCGACATCAGCGGTTTCGACCTTATGCGTCGCCGGCTCCGGCAACAGATAGCCGATCTCCTTGAGGAACGCCGTGTAGGCGTTCATGTCGAACGGCTTGCCCTTGTTGGCGCGATGCCAGCCGTCGATCTTTGCCTGCAAGGAATCGCGAAATGCGAGCAATTCGCGGTTTTTCGGCCCGAGATCCCTGATGATGCCAGCGAGCCCGGCCCAGAACGCGTCGGGAGAAATCCCGGTTTTGGGGGCGGCTTCCTTGGCGATAAAATCATGGAGAACGGTGGCGACCTTCAATCCGTGGGCATCGATACGCTTCATGATGGACTTTTCTCGCGAAAACGGCGGGTTACACGCTGCTTTCGGAACGAAAACAGCAGAAACGCTGCAAAGCGCAGCCATAACAGCCTTTTACCGCTAAAGCGAAGGCCATGAGAAGACCCTTGGCGGCTCCTCAGTGCCTAACATAAGGGCTTACGGAAGCGCTCAGATGTTGGCGGCCAGATCCACCGGTTCGTCGAACAGAATGCCGGATTTCGTCAGCATCTGCTCGATTGCGTCGGTGGCCTCGGCGACCGAGCGCGTCGAGGTATCGATGGTCAGTTCGCTCGCCGCCGGCGGCTGGTAATCATTGCCGATACCGGTGAACGCGGGGAGCGAGCCTGCGCGCGCCTTGGCGTAATGGCCCTTGGGATCGCGGCTCTCGCACACTTCCGCCGGCGTCGCGACATAGACTTCGCGGAACGCCGTGTCAGCGATACGGCGCGCCGCCGCGCGGTCCTCCGCCGAGGGCGATACCGCGGCGACGATGGCGACATGCCCGTTGCGGGCAAGATGAACCGCGACTTCAGCCAGCCGCCGAATGTTCTCGGCGCGGTCTTTCGGCGAGAAACCGAGATCGCTGTTGAGGCCGGCGCGCAAGGTGTCGCCGTCGAGCAGGATCGGCGAGCCGCCCTTGCCGAACAGCCGGCGTTCGAGCGCGCGCGCCAGCGTCGATTTGCCGGAAGCGGGCAGGCCCGTGAGCCAGACCACGGCGCCGTTATGCCGGTAGCGCGCCGAGCGCTCGTCGGGCCGCAGTGCGGATTCCACCGGCACGATATCGACGGGAACGGCGCGTTGTCCGGCATCGACCGACAGCACGAGGCCGCCGCCGGCAATCCGGCCATTGACCTCGATCACGAGGCGTCCGGTGCGCGGATTGTCGCCATAGGGATCGGCGGCGATCGGTTGCGCCAGCGAGATATCGATTTCGCCGACATGATTGCGCGCGATCGATTTCGTTTCCTCGTTGGAGAGTTCGCCGGGATCGACCGCCTTCTCGATGGCGACCACGGTCGCGCGGCTTTCCCTGGTGCCGAGGCGGACCAGGACCTGGTCGCCTGTCGACAGCGGCCTGTCGTGCAGCCAGAAGATGCGCGCGCGGATTCGCCTGGTATCGCGCGGGCTGTGTCCGGTGTGAGCGATCACGTCGCCACGCTCGACGAAGAGTTCGCGGTCGAGCGTAATGCCGACCGATCGTCCCGCGGTCTGTTTCCCTTTCACCGGGGTGACAGGCCAGCTCTCGACGCTGCGGATCTTGGCGATCTTGCCCGCGGGCATGATGACGATTTCGTCGCCGGCACTGAGGCTGCCGGACTCGATGCGGCCGGCGACAATGCGGCGGTCGTCGAATTTGTAGATCGCCTGTACCGGCAAGCGCAGCGCAAGCTGTTCCAGCGGCCGCGCGGGCTCCAGCGCGTCGAGCGCCTCGACCACGGTGGGGCCATCATACCATTGGATATTCGGCGTGCGCGCGGCAACGCCGTCGCCGTCGCGCGCCGAGATCGGAATGATCGCTTTCGGCGTGACGCCAAGGCCGGTGAGGTGCGCGGAAATCTCGTCGCTGATCGCCTTGAAGCGCGCCGCGCTGAAATCGACGCGATCCATCTTGTTGACGACCACGGCGACCTGTTTGACGCCGAGCAGATGCAGCAGGTAGCCATGGCGCCGGGTCTGGTCGCGCACGCCTTCCAGCGCGTCGATGATCAAAACCGCGCCGTCGGCCTGCGAGGCGCCGGTGATCATGTTGCGCAAGAACTCGGCGTGGCCGGGCGCATCGATCAGCACCACATCGCGGGAGTGGGTGCGAAAACGAATTTGCGTGGTGTCGATGGTGATGCCCTGGTCGCGTTCGGTCTGAAGCGCGTCGAGCAGAAACGACCATTCGAACGGCATGCCGCGCCGGGCGCTGACGGCCTTGAGCATCTCGAGCTTGCCCTCGGGCAGGCTGCCGGTCTCAAACAGCAGGCGTCCGACCAACGTGGACTTGCCGTGATCGACATGGCCGACGATGACGATGCGAACCTGCGGCCGGGTGGTGCCGTTGGGTGTTGCGGATACCGTTGCGGGGACGATCATGTTCATCTGATCACTCAACTCAATGTCCGTCAGAGATAACCGGCAACGCGCAATCGTTCGAAAGCGTCTTCGGTTTCGTGATCGAGCGCGCGGCCCGCGCGTTCCGGCACCTTGGTGCCGTTGAGTTCGATCAGGATTTCCTCGATGTTCGACGCGGTCGACGCTACGGGATTGGTGATGTCCTGATCGCCGAGCGAGCGGTACCGCTTGCCGTCCTTGGCGAGATAAAGCGGAATGATCGGGATGTTTTCGCGCTTGGTATAGGCCCAGATATCGGCCTCGGTCCAATGCAGGATCGGGTGGATACGCAGATGCGCGCCCGGCGGCGGCGAGGCGTTGAATTGATCCCAGAATTCCGGCGGCTGGTCGCGCACGTCCCATCCGCCTTCGGTGCCGCGCGGCGAGAATACGCGCTCCTTGGCGCGCGTGGCCTCTTCGTCGCGGCGAATGCCGGCGATCAGGCCGTCGAATCCATATTTGGCGAGCGCGAGCTTCAGCCCTTCGGTCTTGCGTGCCGCCGATCGCGCGGCCGGCGGCAAGGTCGGATCAACGGCGTCGATCGGCGGGCAGGGTTCTACCCTGAGGTCGAGCCCCCATTCCTTGCCAAAGCAATCGCGAAACGCGTACATTTCCGGAAATTTCTTGCCGGTATCGACATGCAGGGCAGGAAACGGCACGCGGCCGAAGAAGGCCTTCCGTGCCAGCCAGATCATCACATTGGAATCCTTGCCCAGCGACCACAGCAGCGCCAGTTTCTTCAGCCGCGCGAAGGCTTCGCGCAAAATGTAGATGCTCTGCGCCTCCAGCTCGTCGAGATGGTCCATGGAGGGGGCGGGCACGCGCGCTTCGGCCAGAATTTGTCGCACCGAAGATGCTTCATTCAGGCCCGTGGGAGGCAACCGGTCTCCCGCTGAAGTGTTGTCGAGAAGATGCATCTCTGACCCTTGGCCGCTGGAGGCGAAAATTCTATAGTTGCGCTGCAATAGAGAAGAAATAATTTTCCCTTTGCGGGCATTGAATGAGACATATATAGAAAATAATTCCAGTCAACCCCAGAAGTGGGGAAGAGAGTAGCGCATGCGATTCCTGCCGGTGTTTCTCGATCTGCAAGCCGGACCCGTACTCGTCGTTGGAGCCGGCGATCTGGTGCGGGCGAAGTTACGCCTGCTGGCAGCGGCCGGCGCGCGCATCAGATGGTTTGCGACCGACGGCAATCATGAGGTGAGCGGGTTGGATGCGGCCGATGCCGCGCGCATCGAGCACGCCGAAGGCGATCCTCTGACCGCCGATCTCCGCGGAGTGATCGCCGTCCTGTGCGCCGGTGCCGGCGATATCGGTCCTGCGATGTCGGTGCGGGCGAAGGCCGCCGGTCTGCCCGTCAATGTCATGGACGATCTCGTGCATTCGACTTTCATTTTTCCCGCCATCGTCGATCGCGGTGACGTGGTCGTTGCGGTCGGAACCGGCGGTGCTTCGCCGGTCGTGGCGCGCCGCGTGCGCGAGCGCATCGAAGCGATGTTGCCGGCGCGGATCGGTGATCTCGCAAGCTTTATCGGCCGCCGGCGTAAATCGATGCACGGCCGCATTCCGGAGATGCAACTGCGGCGCCGCTTTTGGGAGCGCGTGGTCGATGGCCCGATCGGCGCGCTGGTTCTCGCCGGACGAAGCAATGAGGCCGAACAGGCGCTAGTATCTATTGCCGACCCCAGTGCTTTCGCCGGCGCGACCGCATCGGGCGAAGCCGAGGGCAGGGTGACGCTGGTTGGCGCGGGTCCGGGCGATCCGGATTTGCTGACGATCAAGGCGCTGCGCGCGCTGCAGGATGCCGATGTGGTGTTTTACGATGAACTGGTCTCGCCGGAAATTCTCGATCGCGCGCGGCGCGATGCGTCGCGTGTTCCCGTCGGCCGCCGGGTCGGAAAGCCCGGCATCGGCCAGGATGCGATCAACAAATTGCTGATCGCGGCGGCGAAGTCAGGCCAGCGCGTGGTGCGCCTCAAGGGCGGCGATGCTTTCGTGTTTGGCCGCGGCGGCGAGGAAGTCGAAGCACTGCGCGAGGCCGGCATCGCTTACTCGATCGTGCCGGGAATTACCGCGGGCCTTGGCGCTGCGGCGCAATTCGAAGTGCCACTGACCTTCCGCCACGAGGCGCTGCGCATCACCTTCCTCACTGCGCACAAGGCGAGCGACGCAGAAACCGTTGACTGGTCGACGCTGACCGACGAAAAGATGACGGTGGTCGTCTATATGGGAATGACCGCCGCAGTATCGGTTCGCGCCGGGCTTCTCGCCGCGGGCCGCTCGCCGCAAACGCCGGCCGGCGTGTTCGCGCGCGTAACGTGGCCCGATGCGCAGGCCGCGGTCGGAACGCTGAATGAACTGCCCGATCTTGTCGGGCGTATCGACGGCGGTCCCGCGATTCTCGTGATTGGCGACGTGGTCGCGCACTCCGCGCCATGGCGCCATCAGAACCTTAATCAGATGATCTCAAAACTACTGGAAGCTGCCGAATGACCTCTCCCCTGGAACAGAAAAAAATCAAACTAACGGGTCCCTCGATGGTGACCGCCAACCGCGCCTGGGATGGCGCCGTGATCTATCGCACCGCCGAGCACGGCTGGTCGCCGGATCTGGCGGATGCCGCTGTTGTTCGTACCTCCGACGAGGCGCGTGAGCTGCTTGCTGAATCCGTCGCCGATGACGTCGGCGCCATCGGCGCCTATATCGCGCCGGTTGAAATCAAGAGCACCGGCGCGATCAAGCCCGGTAACCTGCGTGAACACATCCGGTCTGAAGGCGTCACCATCGACCTTCCGGTTCCGGCATAAGGCCAGCTTGCCATGTATGCATATGACGAACTCGACCGCACGCTGATCAACGAGCGTGTTTCAGAATTTCGCGACCAGGTGAGACGCCGGCTGTCCGGTGAGCTGACCGAGGACGAATTCAAGATGCTTCGGCTGCAGAACGGCGTCTATCTGCAACTGCATGCCTATATGTTCCGCGTGGCGATTCCCTACGGAACGCTGTCGTCGACGCAGTTGCGGCGGCTGGCGCATGTCGCGCGCCGCTACGACCGCGGCTATGGCCATTTCACCACGCGGCAGAACATCCAGTTCAACTGGATCAAGCTCGCCGAATTGCCGGACGCGCTGGCCGATCTCGCCGAGGTCGGCATTCACGCGATGCAGACGTCGGGCAATAACACGCGCAACGTCACCTCCGACCAATGGGCCGGCGTGGCGCCCGGCGAAATTGAGGACCCCCGCATCTGGTCGGAGCTGTTGCGGCAATATACGACGCTGCATCCGGAATTTTCCTTTTTGCCGCGCAAGTTCAAGTTTGCGATTACCGCATCCGAACACGATCGCGCGGCGATCAAGGTGCATGACATCGGCCTGCGCCTGCTCAAGAACGCCGAAGGCGAGACCGGGTTCGAGGTGCTGGTCGGTGGCGGGCTTGGCCGCACGCCGTTCATCGGCAAGACCATCAAACCCTACGTGGCGGGCCGCGACCTCCTGAGCTATGTCGAGGCGATCCTGCGCGTCTACAATCAGTACGGCCGCCGCGACAACATCTACAAGGCCCGCATCAAGATCCTGGTGCACGAGCTTGGCATCGAAAAATTCGCCAAGGAAGTCGAGGAGGAATGGCTGCAGATCCGCGACAGTGCGCTGACGCTGGATGAGGCCGTCGTCGAGGAAGTCCGTTCGCGCTTTAGCTATCCGATTTACGAAAACCTGCCGCATATGCCCGATGAGCTGAAGAAGGCGGCGCATGACCCGAAATTCGAGGCATGGCGGAAGAACTCGGTGTTTCCGCACAAGATGCCGGGCTATGCGATCGTGACGCTGTCGCTCAAACCGGTGGGCGGACCGCCCGGTGATGCCACGGCCGACCAGATGGATGCGATCGCCGACCTCGCCGAGAAATATTCCTTCGGTGAAATTCGCGTCGGTCACGAACAAAACCTCGCGCTGCCGCATGTCGCCAGGCGCGACTTGCCGGTGCTGTGGCGCGCGCTCGACAAGATCGGCGTCGCGACCCCGAACATCAATCTGGTCTCCGATATCATCGCCTGCCCGGGACTGGATTATTGCTCGCTGGCGAATGCGCGCTCGATTCCGATCGCGCAGGAGTTGACGCGGCGCTTCGCCAATCACGACACCGCCAACCTGATCGGGCGGCTGCACATCAACATCTCCGGCTGCATCAATGCCTGCGGCCATCACCACGTCGGCCATATCGGCATCCTCGGCGTCGAGAAGAACGGCGAGGAATTCTATCAGATCACGATCGGCGGTCGCGCCGACGAGCATGCCCAGGTCGGCACGTTGATCGGCCCCGCGGTGCGCTACGGCGAAGTCGCCGACGTGATCGAAGATATCGTTGAGGCCTATCTGGCGCTGCGTGCGCGGCCCGACGAGCTTTTCGTCGATACGGTCAAGCGCCTCGGCGTCGAACCTTTCAGGGAGCGCGTCTATGCCACTCGTTAAGAACGGAAAAATAGCCGACGACATCTTTGTCCACGTGGCTGACGGTGCCGAGCTGCCGGGCGACGGTGCGATCCTGATTTCGGCGGCGCGGTTTCTCGAAGATCCGGAGACGTTGTTGCGCCGGGCCGGAAAAACCGGCGTGATCTGGCCGAATAATCGCGATATCGATGACCTCGTGCCTTGGCTCGACCGGCTCGGTACTGTTGCGCTGGTGTTTCCGACCTTCCGCGATGGCCGCGCCTACAGCCAGGCGCGGCTTCTGCGGGAACGCCACGGCTATCGCGGCGAGTTGCGCGCCACCGGCCAGGTGCTGCGTGACCAGTTCGTGTTCATGCTCCGGGCCGGCTTCGATGCGTTCGAGGTGAAGAAGGAAAGCGACGCGGAAGCGTTCGCCGCCACCGCCAAGCGTTACTCGGTGTTCTACCAGCCAACCGGCGATGGCCGCGTCACGGCCCTCAATCGGCGGATGCAGTTGCGTCATTCGGAGAGCGCCAGCCAGTGAGCACACTTGCCGATCCGCTGTCGCCGAAACAGACGGCACGTTCGTCGGATTTGCCGCCGGCCGAACAGTTCGACCACGCGCTTCGTGACGCCTCGCCGGCAGAAGTGATCGCCGCGGCCCTGCAGGCGGTCGGCCGTGAGCGTCTTGCGCTGGTCTCTTCGTTCGGCACCGAGTCGGCCGCGCTGCTCAAGGTGATGGCCGACGTCGATCCGGCGATCCCCGTGATCTTTCTCGATACCGGACAGTTGTTCGAGGAGACGCTGGCCTATCGCGATACGTTGACCGCGCGGCTAGGCCTGCGTGACGTCCGCTCGATCAAGCCGCTCGAGGAGACGTTGTCGCGTGAGGATGCGAACCGCGAATTGTGGTTCTCCGATCCCGATGCCTGCTGCCGTATCCGCAAGGTCGAGCCGCTGGCGCGGGCCTTGGCGCCGTTCGGCGCATGGATCAACGGCCGCAAGCGCTTTCAGGGCGGCGTCCGCGCCGCGATCCCGGTGGTCGAAGACGACGGTTCCAGGCTGAAATTCAACCCGTTCGCAAACGTCTCGCGCGAGGAGATCGCGGCGATCTATGCGCTTGCCGGATTGCCGCCGCACCCGCTCGCGGCCCTGGGTTATTTGTCGGTCGGTTGCGTGCCTTGCACCAGCCGTGCCGCTCCGGATGAAGATGCGCGCGCAGGTCGCTGGCGCGGCCGCGCCAAGACGGAATGCGGCATCCACGTCGCCAAGGTTTCCTAGAACGGGATTTTCTGGAAACAAAGACTTCTTGGAACAATGTCACTGCTGCACCACAAACAACGGAATGCGGTTTCGTTGACTTAAAGCCGCTTCGCCACGAGTTTCACCGAGTGTGCTCGATGACAAGGCTGTCATCAGGCCGAACGGAGACCAAGATGGTGCGTCGTATTCTGTTTGCTGTCGCGGGATTGCTGTGGGCTGGTTCAGCATTCGCCGCAGATGTAACGCTGCTCAACGTTTCCTATGATCCGACCCGCGAACTCTATGTTGATTTCAACAAGGCGTTTGCGGCGGCCTATCAAAAGGACACCGGCAAGAGCGTCGAGATCAAGCAGTCACACGGCGGCTCCGGCTCGCAGGCGCGCGCAGTGATCGACGGTTTGCAGGCCGACGTGGTGACGCTGGCGCTCGCCTACGATATCGACGCCATTGCGGCCAAGGGCTTGATTTCAACCGATTGGCAGAAGCGTCTGCCGCAGAACGCTTCGCCCTACACCTCGACCATCGTGTTCCTGGTGCGCAAGGGCAATCCCAAAGGCATCAAGGATTGGGACGACCTGGTCAAACCCGGCGTCAGCGTCATTACGCCAAATCCGAAAACCTCCGGCGGCGCGCGCTGGAATTATCTGGCCGCCTGGGGTTACGCCTTGAAAAAATTCGGCTCGGCCGACAAGGCGAAGCAATTTGTGGGCGACATCTATAAGAACGTGCCGGTGCTGGACACCGGCGCACGCGGCTCGACCGTCACTTTCGTGGAGCGCGGCGTCGGTGACGTGCTGCTGGCGTGGGAGAACGAGGCGTTCCTCGCGCAGCGTGAATTCGGCAAGGACAAGTTCGAGATCGTCTCGCCGCCGCTGTCCATCCTCGCCGAGCCTCCGGTCGCAGTTGTCGATACGGTTGCCGACAAGAAGGGCACCCGCGCGGTCGCCGAGGCCTACCTGAAATACTGGTACAGCAAGGAAGGCCAGGAAATTGCCGCGCGGAACTCCTACCGGCCGCGTGATCCCGAAATTGCCAAGAAATACGAGACATCATTCGCCAAGGTGGAGTTGTTTACGATCGACGACGTGTTCGGCGGCTGGGCCAAGGCGCAGCAGGAACATTTCAGCGAAGGCGGCATCTTCGACCAGATCTACAAAAATTGATCCGTAAGTCGCGAGAGCAGGGGACTTCGTGAGCATAGCGGCAGGACGGCGCAGCACGTTGCCAGGGTTTGGTCTCACCATGGGGCTGACGCTGACATGGCTCTCCGTCATCATCCTGATCCCGCTCGCGGGTCTCTTTCTCAAGACGCTTGAGCTGAGCTTCGATCAATTCTGGGGCATTGTCACCAGCCGCCGTACGCTCAATGCACTGAAGATTTCGTTCGGGCTTTCTTTTGCCGCCGCGATCGTCAATCTGGTAATGGGAACGGTAATCGTCTGGGCGCTGGTGCGATACCGCTTTCCGGGCCGGCGTCTGTTCGACGCCATTGTCGATATTCCGTTTGCGTTGCCGACCGCGGTCGCGGGTGTCGCACTGAGTACGTTGTTCGCGCAAAAGGGCTGGCTCGGCGCGCCCCTTGCCGAGCTTGGCATCAAGGTCGCGTTCACGCCGATCGGCATTTTCATCGCGATGATCTTCATCGGCATTCCCTTCGTGGTGCGGACGGTGCAGCCGGTGCTGATCGACCTTGATCCCGAGATCGAGGAAGCCGCCGCCAGTCTTGGCGCCAATCGGTGGCACACGGTGTTCAGGGTGATTCTGCCGAGTCTGATCCCGGCGCTGCTCACGGGGTTCGCGCTGGCGTTCGCGCGCGCCGTCGGCGAATACGGTTCGGTCATTTTCATTGCCGGCAATCTGCCGAACGTGTCAGAAATCGCGCCGCTGCTGATCGTGATCCGGCTCTCGGAATTTCGCTCCGCGGATGCAGCCGCCATCGCCGTCGTCATGCTGGGGGCGTCATTCCTGATCATCTTCGCAATCAATCGGTTGCAGCGCTGGGCGCAAACCCGAATTCCCGCGCATTAGAGCTTGATCGATGAATTCGGAGCAGGCGCGGCAAGGAATTCGGTTCACCTCTCCCTTAGGGGGAGGGGGCGCACTTGCGCCTTTGGGACGCTTGCGATGCTTGTGAACGCGCAACAAACCTCGTTCAGCCCACCGCGCGGCGATCTGCGCACCGAGCCGGGACCGATCCGCCTGGTCATCATCGCGATCGCGGTGGTCTTCCTCACCATCTTTGTCGTGCTGCCTTTGGTTGTCGTGTTTGCCCAGGCCTTTTCAAAAGGCATCGGTGCCTATGCTGCCGCACTGTCCGATCCGGAAGCGTTGTCGGCGATCCGGTTGACGCTGCTGGTGGCTGCGATTTCCGTCGGCTCCAACCTGGTGTTCGGCGTGATCGCGGCCTGGGCCATCGCCAAGTTCGACTTTTCCGGAAAGACCTTCCTGATCACGCTGATCGATCTGCCGTTTTCGGTGAGCCCGGTGATCTCGGGTCTTGTGTTCGTGCTGCTGTTCGGCGCGCAGGGTTATTGGGGGCCGTGGCTGCAGGCTCATGACATCCATGTGCTGTTCGCGGTGCCCGGCATCGCGCTCGCCACGATTTTCGTGACGTTTCCGTTCGTGGCGCGGGCGCTGATTCCGTTGATGCAGGAGCAGGGGACGCAGGAGGAGGAAGCCGCGACTTCGCTCGGTGCATCGGGCCTGCAAACCTTCTTCCGCGTCACTTTGCCCAATATCAAATGGGGCCTGCTCTATGGCGTGCTGCTGTGTAATGCGCGCGCGATGGGTGAATTCGGCGCGGTGTCGGTTGTCTCCGGCCACATCCGCGGCGAGACCAACACCATGCCGCTCCTGGTCGAGATTCTCTACAACGAGTACCAGTTCGTATCATCGTTCGCGATCGCCTCCCTGCTGGCCATGCTGGCGCTGATCACGCTGGTGGCGAAGACCGTTCTTGAGCGGCGTCTGGATGAAGGGCAGTTGCTGCGTGACGATTGAACTCAAGAATATCGTGAAGAAATTCGGCGCGTTTGCCGCGCTCGACAATGTCGACCTCAAAGTCGCCAACGGCGAATTGCTGGCGCTGCTGGGGCCGTCAGGCTCCGGCAAAACCACGTTGCTGCGGATCATCGCAGGCCTCGACTGGCCTGATGCCGGTGAGGTTTCGTTCGACGGCCAGGATGCGCTCAGCCGCGGTGCCGGCGAGCGCCATGTCGGCTTCGTGTTCCAGCATTACGCGCTGTTTCGCCACATGACGGTGTTCGAAAATGTCGCGTTCGGCCTGCGGGTGCAGCCGCGCGCCGTTCGCAAGGATGAGGCGAGCATTCGCGCGCGCGTGAAGGAGTTGCTGGATCTGGTGCAACTCGACTGGCTGTCCGATCGCTACCCGAACCAGCTCTCCGGCGGCCAGCGCCAGCGTATCGCGCTGGCTCGCGCGCTTGCGATCGAGCCGCGTATCCTGCTGCTCGATGAGCCCTTCGGCGCTCTGGACGCCAAGGTGCGCAAGGAACTGCGGCAGTGGCTGCGTTCGCTGCATTCCGAAATCAACGTCACCTCGATCTTCGTCACCCACGACCAGGAAGAAGCGCTCGAAGTCGCCAACCGCGTGGTGGTGATGGACAAGGGCCGCATCGAACAGATCGGCACGCCGAGCGAGGTCTATGATGATCCGGCGACGGCATTCGTGCATGGCTTCATCGGTGAATCGATCGTGCTGCCGGTGCAGGTCAGTCGGGGTTGCGTGCGGCTGGGCGATCGGGCGTTGAACATCGCTGCGGACGGCGTTGCTTGCGGGGCCTCGAAACTGTTTATCCGCCGCCATGACATGCAGGTCGGTCCGGCCGGCAGCGGCTCGCTTGAGGGCGCGGTTCGCCATGTCCGGACGTTCGGTCCGATCCAGCGGGCTGAAGTCGCGCTATGCGGCGGCGAGGGCAAAACCGTCATCGAGATCGATGCGCCCCGGGACCGGCAGCTTCAACCCGGTGATCTCGTTGGGTTGCAACCGCGGCGTTACCGGATTTTCGCCGCGCAAGATTAGCCCGAAACGGCCCGATCGGCGTTCTCGCGTTCACCATTCAGCCACGGTTGGTATGCAACAACGGCCCCTCAATTTGGGGCTGATTCATGCGCGCGGCGGCGGCGATTCTCGTAACATTATTGCTGGGCGGCTGCGCAGCTGAAAACACCACCACCGAACAGCCAGCCATGTATGTCAACATGGCCGATCCGGGCGCGAGGCTTGATGTGCAGGTTGCAGCTTCGATGATTTCGCAATATCGACAGAATAATGGCTTAGGCAGCGTGGTGATCGACCCCGAACTCACAAGGCTTGCGGAATCGCAGTCACAGGCGATGGCGAACAAAAACAAGCTTGACCACGATGTCCGGGCGCCGTTACCCAAGCGCCTGAGCGAGGCCGGATATCCGGCGACGCTAGCGGTCGAAAATGTGTCAGCCGGCTATCATACCATGGCCGAAGCCTTCTCGGGCTGGCGTGACTCACCGCCGCACCGGGAAAATATGCTCAAAAACGGTGTAACAAAAATGGGCATTGCGGCGACTTATGCTCCGAATACCAAATACAAGGTGTTCTGGACGCTCATTCTTGCATCAACCGAGGCGCGATGACTTCGGCGTGATCCCAATGGGGCTCGTCGTGGATTGACGGCATCAAGAACAGGAGCCACGGTGCGTGGTCCTTTGATATTTGATCGGAAGTAATGACGGATATTTCGGACCCAGCTCCGGCCGCGACACCCGCCAAGGCGCGGCGCGTGCTTGTCCTGCAAGGCGGTGGTGCGCTCGGTTCCTATCAGGCCGGCGCCTATCAGGCGCTGTGTCATCACGATTTCGAGCCTGATTGGATTGCCGGCATCTCGATCGGCGCCATCAACGCCGCGATCATCGCCGGCAACCCGCCGGAAAAGCGCGTGCCGCGGTTGAAGGAATTCTGGCAACTGGTGTCGTCGCCAGTGCCGTGGAATCCGATCATAAAAACCGATCGCGGGCGCACCGTTTTCAACGAGACCAGCGCCGCCTTGATTGCGACCTTCGGCGTCCCCGGCTTCTTTACCCCGCGAGTTCCGCCGGCGCCGCTTTGGCCGCCGGGCAGCTCGCAATCCCTGAGCTATTACGATACGTCACCGCTTCGCAAAACGCTGGAGCATCTGGTCGATTTTGACCGGATCAACGATCTCAAGACCCGGCTCAGTGTCGGCGCGGTGAGTGTGACGACCGGTAACTTCAGATATTTCGACAATATCGAGTTCAAAAAGCTCGGCAAGAAAATCGGCCCGGAGCACATCATGGCGTCCGGCGCGCTGCCGCCGGGATTTCCTTCCATCGAAATCGAAGGCGAGCATTATTGGGACGGCGGCATCGCTTCCAACACACCGCTCGACTACGTGCTCGATGAAGAAACCAGACAGGACCTGCTGATCTTCCAAGTCGACCTGTTCAGCGCGCGCGGGCCATTGCCGGTCTCGTTGCTGGAGGCGGCGGAGCGTGAGAAGGATATCCGTTTTTCCAGCCGTACGCGGATGAATACCGACAAGAACAAGCAGGTTCACAACGCCCGCAAGGCGGTACGCGAGCTGATCGGCAAATTGCCCGAGGATCTGAAGAATGATCCATCGGTGGCGATCCTGCGTGAGGCCGCCAAGGAAAACACCGTCACCGTGGTGCACCTGATCTACCGCAGCAAAAATTATGAATCATCCTCCAAGGATTATGATTTTTCCCATGTTGGCATGGTCGAGCACTGGGACGCGGGCGTCCGTGACGTTCATTTGTCAATGCGTCATGAAGAATGGCTAGAACGGCCTCAAGCCGGTGAAACCATGGTGACTTACGATCTGACGGGGGATGGTACCAACCCCCCTGATGGCAAACAGGAGCGACGATAATGGGTACGTTGACAGGCAAGACTGCGGTGGTGACCGGCTCGACCAGCGGCATCGGATTGGCATATGCGCGCGCCTTCGCGGCTGCGGGTGCCAATATCGTTCTCAACGGCATGGGTGTGCCCGCCGACATCGAGAAGGAACGCTCCGGTATCGAGACCGACTTCAAGGTCAAGGCCGTGCATTCGCCCGCCGACATGACCAAGCCTGCCGAGATCGCCGAAATGGTCGCGCTGGGCGAGAAGACCTTCGGTTCGGTCGATATTCTAGTCAACAATGCCGGCATCCAGTTCGTCTCGCCGATCGAGGATTTTCCGCCCGAGAAGTGGGAAGCGATCATCGCGATCAATTTGTCGTCGGCGTTTTATGGTATCCGCGCCGCCGTGCCCGGCATGAAGAAGCGCGGCTGGGGCCGCATCATCAACACGGCTTCGGCGCACTCGCTGGTGGCCTCGCCGTTCAAGTCGGCCTATGTGTCGGCCAAGCACGGCATCGCCGGCCTCACCAAGACGGTGGCGCTGGAAGTTGCGACTTTCAAGATCACCTGCAACTGCATCAGCCCGGGCTATGTCTGGACGCCGCTGGTCGAGCACCAGATCCCGGAGACCATGAAGGCTCGCAACATGACCAAGGAGCAGGTCATCCGCGACGTGCTTCTGGACGCGCAGCCGACCAAGGAATTCGTGACCTCCGAGCAGGTCGCTGCCCTGGCCTTGTTCCTATGTGGCGACGACGCGGCGCAAATCACCGGTGCCAACCTCTCGATCGACGGCGGCTGGACCGCGGAGTAGGCGTTTCTGCTGACCCCTCTGTCGTGAAGCGGGGTCAGCGCTTCCCGAACGCCAGCACGTGCAGCCCGAGCCGCTGCCGCACGATCCAGAACAGCAGCACGGTCTCGAACGTCAGCGAGATCGAGGTTGCCGCGGCAGCGCCGTGGCCGCCGAAGCGGGGCACCAAAACGACGCAGAGCACGACGTTCATGACAAAGGCCAGTGCATAAGCCAGCGCGCAGATATGCTGGTGGCCGAGCATGTTGAGCAGCCGCTCGACCGGGCCGATCGCGGAGCGCACCACAAGTCCGATGGCCGCGATGAACATGATGTCGTAGCCGGTGACGAATTGCGATCCGAACAACCACAACAATGGCTTGCCCAGGGCCAGCAGCACAATGGTCGCCGCCAGCGACGGCCAGAACGTCCATTTGATCGCATGAGCGACGTAGGCGGATAGCCGCGCTCTGTCGCCAAGCGCGTGATACTCGGCGAAACGGTGCGCTGTCGTCGCCGACATCGCGTAGTGAATAAAGGACACCAGCGCCAGCGTCTTCACGACAGCAAAGTAAACGCCGACCTCTTCCGACGAACGGAATTGCTGCAACACCAATACGTCGGTGTAGGACAGCAGCAGATAGAAGCTCTCGACCAGCAGGATCGGCAGCGAGACGGCGAGCCAGCCGCGGAAATCGTAGGCTTTATGTCCGGGCTCGATATGGCCAGCGAGCCTGCGGTTCAGCACGATCATCTGCCCGATCATGGCGATCCACACTGCGGCTGCGCTGGCCAGCATCGCAACGGTCGCGCCGAGATGGAAGCCGAGCGCCAACGCGCCCGCGGTAAATCCGATGATCAGCGCCTGGCGGATGATGAATTGCGGCATCAAGCCGAGCCGCATCCAGTCGTGCGAGCGCGCGATGCCGTCCTGGGTATTGGCGACCACGAAGGCCGGCAGCGTCAGGCAGCCGATGTAGAGCGGAACGATCTCGCCCGCGCCCATCCACGGCGACAGTCCCTTCACGATGCCGGCGAGCAGCACCGAGACCGCGCTCGATACCAGGAAGGTCATCCAGCGGCTGCCGGAGAGGAAGCCGCGCAGCAAGGCATGTTCGCCGCGGGTGCGGTATTCCGGAATGATCTTTTGCGCCGATGCCGAGATGCCGAAGTCCATCATGCTGCCGAGCAGCAACACCCAGGTCCAGACATAGACGTAGATGCCGTAGTCCGAACCGCCCATCCAGCGCGCGAGCAGGATCTGCGACAGATAGGCCAGGCCTGCGCTGAGGACCCGGATGATGAAGATGGTGCCGGCGAGGCGCTTGGTCACCGACGCTTCGCTCGAGCCGCCAAGCAGGCCGCGCAACATTGAACGCAGCCGCGCGATCACGCCGGTAGAAGTTGCTGCGGATTGCGCATCCATCACGGCCACGAAGCAAAATCCAAGGAGACGCCGGGCAATTGCGGCGCTCGCCCGGCCTAGCAACGATTCGTTAAGATTCGGTTGGGCGGTGCGTAACTTGCGTCGTCCCCGCGAAAGCGGATCCGCAACCACAGGCCGTGATCGTGTAACGAAAGTGTCTGCCTTGGTGACCCGAATATGACGGCCACGACGTAGGTCCCGGCGTTCGCCGGGACGACGTAAATCCCTACTCCAGATTGATGTTGAACTCGTAGGAGTGCTCGCCGCCGACCAGTGTCAGCTTGAGCGCTGCCCCTTCGGGGTTTGTGCCCGGAGGCAGGCCGTCGAGCTCGAAGCTGAAGCGCTTGACGCCGGGCGGGCTTTGCTCGAGCAATTTCGGAACCGGCAGTCCCCAATCCGGTGTCGGCCCTTCGACAAACAGATTGACCTGTTTGGCATCTGCCGGGGCGACCACGTCAACCAGCACGGTTGATTTCCCGTCGCGCTTGACGTCGCGGATGGTGAGCGGATTAGGATCGCCGACATTGGCGGGCTTCGGCACGGTGTCGAGGGCCGCGAACAGCGCGCTGTCCTCGGTGCTCGCCACACTGTTGAAAGCCAGCTCCGTATCAGCCTCAACGGGAATACAGAGCTTCTCGCAGACCGCATAATTGATCGCGGCGCGAAGCGTCACCGGCTTGTCGGCATTTTTCGCCACAATGCGCAGCGGCAGCACGATCTGATCGTGGTAACCGAGGGAGTGGCCGCCTGCGCCATCATCAAACTTCGTGGGCGCCGGCCACAGAATGGTCACGGCTTCGATGTTCTCTGACTTCGAGAAATCGAAGCGCGGAGGCACGCCGGAATCACCTGGGGTCCGCCAGTAGGTTTTCCATCCCGGCTGGAGCTGAAAGGCGATGCCGCCGAGCAGCACTGCGCCGCTGCGTGAGCCCGCGAGCAATCGGACCGCGGAATGCCCGTCGCGTAGCCACGGCGAAGCATCCTCGGCGCGGGCCTCGATCGCCAGGGAACACGCAAATAGCGTTGCAACAAAGCCGAGCGCGGCACGCATGGGAACTATCGTGATCATTCGACGTCTTTACAGGCAAGAAAGAGGGCAAACCATTGAATTGCTTGTGATGTATGACTAAAGGCGGCTCAAGCTTGATTGACAGAGCCGCCACCCAATATCAGGATGTGAATCAGCAAGAGAGTCCTTTCGGATGGACCCACAAGGCAAAAAACCGAGGACTGTTCGCCGAAAAAGCGCCGGCAGCGGCGATATTCCGGTAGGGCGCGGCTATCTCGACGGCCAGTTGCTGATTGCCATGCCGGTCATGGATGATCCGCGCTTTGAACGTTCGGTGATTTATCTCTGCGCGCACTCGTCCGAGGGCGCGATGGGCATCATCGTCAATCGCCCGGCGGGCAGTATCGATTTTCCCGGATTGCTGGTGCAGCTCGACATCATCGACAAGGCCGACCAGATCAAGCTGCCGGAAAACGCCGAGACCATGAAAGTGCTGAAAGGCGGTCCGGTCGAGACCGGCCGCGGCTTCGTGCTGCATTCGAGCGATTTCTTTATCGAGGATGCGACGCTGGAGATCGACGACGGCATTTGCCTGACCGCCACCGTCGATATCCTCAAGGCGATTGCCAAGGGCTCGGGGCCGAAACACGCGATCCTCGCTTTGGGTTATGCCGGCTGGGCGGCGGGACAGCTCGAAAACGAAATCCAGCATAATGGCTGGCTGCATTGTGATGCCGATCCGGATCTGATCTTCGGCGGCGACGTTGAGGAAAAATACCAGCGCGCACTGCGCAAGATCGGAGTCGATCCAAGCATGCTGTCCGCTGAAGCGGGACATGCGTAAATCCCACTGTCATACCCCGCGAAAGCGGGCATCCAGTAACCGCCAGCTTTCACCGACGTCCACGCTTACTGCATCGCCGTTGCGCCGGCGATGACGGTATTTTCTATGATCGTCGTTGCGCCAAACTATTCCGCCGCCTGCTGCTCAACGGTTGGCGCCGTGCCGGCGACCGTGGCGCGGCGCATGTCGCGTGGTTGCGACTGGTCGTAGCGGCGGACGCGGTGCATGGTCTGGCGGTTGTCCCACATCACGAGGTCGTGCAGCGTCCATTTATGGACGTAGACGAATTCCGGCTGCGTGGCGTGTTCGTTGAGATCGTGCAGCAACACCCGTGCTTCCGGCACCGTCATGCCGACAATGCCGCCGGCATGCGACGACAGGTACAGCGACTTGCGGCCATGCACCGGATGCGTGCGCACCAGGCGCTGCAGCACCGGCTTGAACATCTGCTTCTCTTCCTCGGTGTAGTCGAGGAACCCCAGCGAACCCCGCGAATACATCAGCGAGTGCTCGCAGATCATGTCTTCAATCTCGGCCTTCGTCTCGTCATCAAGCGCGTCATAGGCCGCGCGCATGTCGGCGAATTCGGTGTTGCCGCCCTTGGGGTTCACCACGCGCGCCGACAATAGCGAGAACTTGGCCGGGATCGGCCGGAACGAACTGTCGGAATGCCACAGGCAATTGCCGAGATTGAACAAATGGGTGCGGTGGTCGCGCGGCAGCGGCTTGCCGTCCTTGCCGAGGTTGGAGACGTCGTTCAGGCCGGAGGTGAGCCGGTAATCCGCCTTCTTGGTCACGGTGCCGCCGCGCGCGTTCTCGCGCTCGCCGAAATTACGCGCGAATATCAATTGCTGGTCGTCGGTGATGTCCTGGCCGTGGAAAATCAGCACGGCATATCTGTCCATGCCGGCTTCGATATCGGCGGCCTCTTGCGGCGTCAGCGGCTGTCTAAGGTCGACGCCACTGACTTCGCCGACGAAATGCCGATGAAGCCGGCGGATAGCGACAGGCATGGATGCCTCCCAAATGTCTTTGTCGTGCTTTTTTTGCGTTTTTGTCGATATTTTTTGCCGACGTTCTTACGTCGCAAAAAGCTACTCCGGCGTGACCTGATGTCAACACGCCCCGGTGCAGCCGGTCATGCATTTCGCGCCATTAGCCCGCCGTCTACCGGGATCGAGAACGGTCAATCGCTTCACCGCCGGCTAAGCTGCTTGAAATGGGACATCGACGGCTCGCGGGAGATGGGGGGCTGGATTGACAAGGCTTGCCCCGATCCGCGAGAGAGGTCAAACGAGGCAGCAACAAGGGATCGCAGGGCGATGAACGAACTGGATTTCAGCGGCAAGCAGGTTCTCGTGGTCGGCGGCTCCAGCGGTATCGGCAACGGTATCGCGCAAGCGTTTCGGGCCAAAGGTGCCGAGGTGCATGTCTGCGGCACGCGCGCAAGCGCGGCTGATTATTCGCCGGAAGAGGGATCGCACCTCGAAGGCCTCGATTACTTCCAGCTCGACGTCAACGATCCCAAATCGATCGAGAATTTTAGCACGCCCTTCGAGCGGCTCGATGTGCTGGTGCTGGCGCAGGGCGCAGTGATTTACCGGCGCGGTGAATTCGAGATGGCCGGGTTTAGAAAAGTGCTGGAAGTCAATCTGATCAGCCTGATGGCTTGCGCCACCCGGTTTCATCCGACGCTGTGCGCGGCGAAGGGCTCGCTGATCATCGTCAGTTCGACGGCGGCGTATCATTCGACAAAGGGCAATCCGGCCTACAACGCCTCGAAGACCGGCGCCGTCGGCTTGACCCGTACGCTGGGGCAGGCCTGGGCAGAAGATGGCATTCGCGTCAACGGCATCGCTCCCGGTCTCGTCGATACCAAAATGACAAAGGTGACGACCGCGAATCCGAAGCGGCTCGAAGGCGCCATCGAGCGGATACCGTTGAAGCGGCTGGGAACGCCGGCCGACATGGCAGGCGTAGCGTTGTTCCTGGCGTCGCCGCTCGCGTCCTATGTCCTCGGTCAGACCATCGTGGTCGACGGCGGGCTGATTTTGTAGCTCACGGAACTGGAACGACGCCCGTCGGTTACCCCCAAGGAAACAAGGAGTGAGCGCGATGGACAAGGATCGAATTGCCGGTTCGGCAAAGGACTTTGCCGGCAAGGCTGAAGGTGCTCTCGGTGAAGCGACCGGCGACGCCCAAACCCAGGCGTCCGGGCGTGCTCGCGAAGCCGCAGGCACGGTGCAGAACCTTTACGGCCAAGCCAAGGATGCTGCACGTAGCGTCAGCGATGCGGCCTCAGGCTACGCCAAGGACGCTTACGAAAACAGCGGCGATACGTTGCGCGACGGTTCGCAAGCCGTGGCCAGGAAAGTGCAGGACAATCCGCTTGGCGCGCTTCTGATCGCGGGCGGTATCGGCTTTGCGCTGGCGCTGTTGATGACGCGGCCACCACGCCGGCCGCCGCCACGATGGCGCTATTACGGCTGACAGACATCCACCGTCATCCCGGGACGTGCGCCTTCGCGTGGACCGGGAATCGAGGCTGCGGCTGCTCCGTGCTGGAATGACGCGTTCGCGGAAGGATGCCGCTACCGCGTAAAGAAGTCCGGCGCCCACGCCGCACGGCCGACGTTGGCCGGAGGACGCAGCAGCAGGCGCGGACCTTGCGGCTGAGCCGGTTGCGGCTGGCGCTGCGCATTCCCAAACCCGAAGAAATTCTGACCCGATTGGGCGGGATGAACCTTCTTCGGCTTTGGCGGCGCGGTGGGAGCACCGGCCGGAGCGGCAGCCACCGTCCCATCAGGCGTCACGGCTGCAACCGGCGTTTCGCCCTTTGCCTGTTCGCGTCCGATTTCACGCCGCGGCCAGATAAAATCGTCGGCACGGCCCGCAGGTGGCGCCAGCGGCTCGCCCTTCACCAGCGTTCGCGCGGCGAGCGGATCGACCGCGGCCGGCCGCGAGCCAGGACCGCCGAGCAGTTGGTCGGTACCGACCGAAGAGGCCACCAGCGGCAGGATCGGTCCCGCCAGCGGACGCGGCGCCGGTTGACCGGGCTGCGCGTTGGCATCGGGTGTCGCTGGCTCCGTTGGCAGCGTGATCGGCGCGGAACGCGCCGCCAGCAGCCGCGTGACCTCGCGTTCGACATAATGCGCAAGCTTGCGCGCGCCGGCCTGGGTGAAAAACACGCCGTCGTAGGAGCGTAAGCGCCGGATCTGGCCTTCGAAGTCCGGGCCCTGTTGCAGGTAACGGCCGGCCTCGTCGACGAAGCCGTCCCAGACATCGACATAGGTGATGCCGGCCTTGCCGGCGGCATCCCGATAGAGCGCATCCAGGAACAGCATATCCGATGTGCCCTTCGGGCCGCGTATCGCAGGCAGGCCGACCCACACCACCGGCACGCCCTTGGATTTCAGGACCGCGATCATCTCCTCGATCTTCTTGGTGTAGAGCTCGACCCAGCGTTCCTCGCGAAACTCATAGATCCCGTTCGGCGAGCGCGTGCTCTTCTCCGGTGCGATCGCCGGCGGCGCATCGCCATTGTCGGCGTCCTCTGGAGCTAATTCGGTGTCGACCGCTTTATCGTCCGGCTTTGCGGCGCCATCCGGCTTGGTGCCATCAGCGGGTTTGGCCCGGGCGTCTTTCTTGTCGTTCTTTTTATCGGGCGATTTGCCGTCGGATTTCTCCGCGGCCGGCTCACGCATCGCGACGCGGTCGCTCAGTCCGAGCATGACGACGATGGCGTCGGGCTTCTCGGTCGCGAGAATGCCCCTGGCCGCCGCAGCCCAGTCGGCCGGATCGCCCTTGGGCTGATATTTGATGAGACCGGAAACCGTCTTGTGTCGGCGGAGCACGCCGATATCAGGTTGATCGGCGTAAGCGTCCTCGAGACCATAGGCCAGCCAGTCGGCCATGGCATCGCCGAGCACCAGGATGTTGCGTTCCGGCACGGTGTCGCGCTTCTCAGGTGGCGGCGCCTTCGAAAAATCCTCGCGGACGACGCGCTTTGGAGCCTGCTGCTGGAACGGCGTGAACAGATCGCCGCCGAACCAGCCTCCGCCGCCATTGCCGAAGAAACCGCCACCACCCCGCGGCGGCGGTGGGGGCCGCTGTGGCCCGCCGAAATTGAAAAATTGTGCGGACGCCGGTCCGACCACGCCGACCAACAGCGCAGTTGCAATGGCCAGCGCGATCAGCGGGCCGCTTTCGGTAAACACCCGGAAAAAGGACTTCGGATTGGCCATGCGCATCAATCGGAAATGAAGATCTGGCAGCCGCTATAATAGCGGAATCGGGCTGCAAGCGGGCATATTCTGCAAGCATAAACCGGGCATAGGCTACCGCCGTCAAGGGTACTGCGCAAATGTCGTATTCAGGGTTACTGAGCGGCCTTCCGGAACCGGAATCAGTGTCCCCTGAGCCGTTCCAACACGTCGGAGGAGGCAAATCCATCCGCTGGCGCCCCGATTGAGGCCTGGAAACTGCGCAGGGCATTTCGGGTCTCGCCACCAAACTGGCCGTCCGGGGTGCCGCGATAGAAGCCGCGCTCGACCAGCAATTGCTGAAGTTCCAGCCGCTCGGCGCGTGACAGTTCCCGTTCCTGCCGTGGCCACGGCTGCACGAACGGCGCGCCGCCGCGCAAACGGTCGGCAAAATGACCGATCGCCAGCGCATAGGCTTCCGCCGGGTTGTATTTCATGATCACCCGGAAGTTCTGCAGCATCAGGAAGCCCGGGCCTTCGGCGCCTGCCGGCGCCAGCAGATAGGCCTTCTCGGCCGGGTGCAGGAAGGGCTTGCCGTCGGCGTGCTTGAGGCCGAGATGCTCCCATTGCGCCAGCGTCATCACCTTGGCGCGGTCCGCCAGCATGTAATTGAAGCCCGGCGGCACCACGACCTCATAGCCCCAGGTTTCACCGGCCTGCCAGCCGTCTTTCTTGAGGTTGTTGGCGGTGGAGGCGATCAGGTCGGCCGGGTCATCGACCACATCGCGGCGGCCGTCGCCATCGGCATCGACGGCGTAGCGCTTGAAGGCGGTCGGCATGAACTGGGTGGGGCCGAACGCGCCGGCCCAGGAGCCGTGCATCTGCTCCGGGCGCAGGTCGCCGTGGTGCAGGATCTCCAGCGCCGAGAGGAATTCATCCTTGAAATAAGCCTGCCGGCGGCCGATGCAGGCGAGCGTTGCGGTGGATTGCAGTACGCTGCGGTCGCCGATCTGGGTCGAGTAATTTGATTCGATGCCCCAGATCGCCGCGATCGCATAGCGGTCGACGCCGTAGGCCTTTTCCACCTCGTCGAATTGCGGTTTGTATTTGACGAGGATTTCGCGGCCCTTGGCGAGACGATTGTCGTTCACCAGAATGTCGAGATAGTCCCAGATCGACTTGCTGAATTCCGGCTGCGAATCCATCAAATCCATGATGTGCAGATCGGGCGTCAGGCCTGCGGTGAAGCGCTGGAAGCTTTCCTGCGAAATATTGCGGCGCGCGGCATCGGGCCACATCGAGGCGACGCAATTGTCGAAATTCGCGGCAGCCTCGCGGATGGCGCTGGCGGTCATCAGCGGATGGCCGGACGCGCCGTCCTCGCCGCTCCAGGCCTGAGTTCCGCCATTGCCAGGCGCCGGTTGCGCTGCTGACGGATTGTCCTTGGAAAACGATCCGGTGAAAATGTTACCGAAGAAGCTTAACGGCCCGCCGCCGCTCGACGACTGCGCGCGCGCCTCGCCGCCGAGCAGCAATGTTGCCGCAAGGATGACCGCAACCGTTCGCTTGTTCGCCAATGCTCCCGTCCGTCGCATCATGTTCCACCTGCACCGCCGTAGACATCCCGCTTTCAGCAGGCCCTGTCGCGGTTTCCACTAGCTTAACAAAGGCGAGATTTTGTTGTCAGGATAGGCGCCAAGTTGGCATCACTTTTAACGCTGCGGCAAAGGAAACCACATATCCGCCTTTGTTCCCAGCCGTAAACCGGGTACCAACGCTGCATTAAACCCCTTCTCTGCATGCTTTTTTAGGGCACCACGATATCCCATGAAAATTCGCAAAGCTGTCTTTCCGGTCGCCGGCCTGGGCACCCGCGTTCTGCCCGCCACCAAGGCGATGCCCAAGGAAATGCTGACCATCGTCGATAAACCGCTGATCCAATATGTGGTCGATGAAGCCAAAGAGGCCGGCATCGAGCATTTCATCTTCGTCACCGGCCGCAACAAGGGCGTGATCGAGGATCATTTCGACCGGATGTTTGAGCTCGACGCCACGCTCGTGGCGCGCGGCAAGAAGGCCGAGATGGAGATTCTGGCACGCGACCAGCCCGAGGCGGGCGCCATGAGTTTCACGCGGCAGCAGGCGCCGCACGGGCTCGGCCACGCCGTGTGGTGCGCCCGCGACATCGTCGGCAACGAGCCGTTCGCCGTCGTGCTGCCGGACGAACTGGTGCTGAACACGCCGGGCTGTCTCAAGCAGATGATCGAGGCCGCGGCCAATCTCGGCGATAAATCCAACCTGATCGCGGTCGAGGAAGTGCCCGAACATCTCACGCATCAATACGGCATCTGCGGGGTCGGCAAACGCCACGCGCACCGCAAGCTGTTCGAAGTCAATGGCATGGTGGAGAAGCCGCCAAAGGGCACCGCGCCGTCGAACCTGTCGATCACCGGGCGTTACATCCTGCAGCCGGAAATATTCAAGATCCTGGAAACGCAGGAGCGCGGCGCCGGTGGCGAGATTCAGCTCACCGATGCGATGATCGGGCTGGCAAAAACCCAGAGCTTCTATGGCGTCGAGTTCGAGGGCGAGCGGCATGATTGCGGCTCCAAGGCCGGCTTTCTCCGCGCCAACATCGCCTTCGGCATGGCCCGCGACGATCTGCGCGACGGCCTGCGCGCGGAAATGAAGAAATACCTGAAGAAGTAAAGTAACTCCTAGGCCACCAGCGAAAGCTTCGGGATGCTGGCCAGTACGGATTGGTTACGGCCATTGGCCTTGGCCGCGTAAAGCGCTTTATCGGCAGCCCCCACTAGCTCGGACCAGTCGATCGTTGCGCCAGGCGTCAGACTGGCGATGCCGATGCTGACGGTGTTGATTTCCGACTCGTCGGACCATTGCTGGACTTTCAGCCGGATCTTTTCGGCGACCACCAGTGCTTCCGGGGATGATAGCCCCGGCAACAACACGGCGAATTCCTCGCCGCCATATCGCGCGGCGCAATCGCCGGCGCGACGAACCGAATCCGAGATGCAGATGGCAATCCCGATCAGCACCTGGTCGCCGGCCTGATGTCCGAACGTGTCGTTGTAGGCCTTGAAATGGTCGGCGTCGATCATCAGGAGCGCGAGCGGCGTTTGCTGGCGGGTCGCACGCCGCCACTCGTCATCCATCGTGGCGTCGAACTTGCGCCGGTTCTTCAGGCCCGTCAGCGCATCGGTTGTCGCGAGTTCCTCGAGCTTGTCCTCCGCCTGCGCGCGGCGGCTGATTTCGCGCGCGAGGAACAGGGTCACGGCGAGCATGAACAGGACCAGCGCCATCATGATCGCGCCGATCCGGATCGCCTCCTTGCGCCAGAGGTTGAGAATGCTGCTCCATGGCTTGCCAACCAGAACGACGAGCGGCTTGGTGCCGTCGCGCCAGACATAGAGCCGCGACATCCCGTCGATCACACTCTGGCCTGAATACCATCCGCTCGGTTCGGACAGCGCTCGTTTCACGCCGGCAACATCTCCGATGTTTTTGCCGATGACATCGAGGTCGAACGGCACCCGCATGATAACGGTGCCGTCGCGGCGAACCACGGTGATGGTGTCTGCCAGGCCAAGGTTGAGACGGCCGAACATCTCGTGAAAATAACTGAAGCGTATCGAGCCCGCGACCACGCCGAGAAAGCGCCCGTCGGCTCCGGTGATGCGCCGGCTCAGCACGATGGCATAAGAGCCGCGATGCAGCATCGGTCGGCTGATGAACAGCCCGGTATCGGGTCGGTCGCGATGCACCTTGAAGAATTCTTCGTCGGCGCGGTTTTCGGGAACAGGATCCAGCGTCGAAGCGTCGACGGTCAGTTGTCCGTCGGCGTCGAACACCTGGATCGCGCCAAAATGTTTTGCAGTCGCCGCGTGGTCGAACAGGATCAGGTGCCGGATCGGCTTGCTGAGGTCCTTGACCTCCGGCATCACCATGCTGCTCGCGACCGCGCGTAGCGACAGGTCATAAAGCTCGACGTTGCGGCCGATGTCGGCGTCGATGCCGGATGCGAGGTTCTCAAGCGTCTGGCGGGCCAATGCCTCCTCGCCGCGACGCATGTCGAGCAGGACGCTGGCGCAAATCGCGGAGAAGCCGATGATGGTGACCACGGAGGACGCGATCAGCAACTTGGCTGATAGCCGCCAAGGCCGGCTGGCCTCGTTCCTGCGCCGTCCGAATCTCATTATTCGCTCCCGATCCCGCCAGATACGTCCGGAATCGTTGCGACCGGCTTAAGTGACGACAACGATGCGGTAATAAGTTAACGATGGGTTGCCGGGACGGGGTGCATACTGCTCAAACCGCGCGACATTTTTCGAATGCCTTTTACAACCAGGAATGCAAGTGAACGACTACGACGCGCTGCGCGATTATCTGAAAAAGCAGACCCTGGCCGAATTCGTCCTGAGCTTCGACCAGATCGAGGAACTCATCGATGCCGTGCTGCCGCGCGCCGCGCAGCGGGCATCATGGTGGGAAACGCTGCGCAGCCCCCAGGAAAAGATGCCACAGCGCGAGGCCTGCCTTGCCGGCGGCTACATCGCCACGCGGCTTGCGGACGGCAAGGGCGTGCGGTTCAAGCGGATGAAGTGAGGCACCTTCGTCATACGCGGGCTTGACCCGCGTATCCATCAATCTTCGCTAAATGCATCTTTCGAAACGGATGGATTGCCGGGTCAGGCCCGGCAATGACGAGCGTACTAGCTCGCCGCCTCGAGCCGTTCTTCGGTCAATAGCCGCATCGCGGCGTCGGCATCCATCGGCTCGCCGAAGGCAAAGCCTTGCGCGTATTCGCAGCCGAGCTGATAGAGCTCGACCGCGTCGGAATCGGTCTCCGCGCCTTCGGCCACCACGTCCATTCCGAGATCATGCGCCAGCGCGATGATCGATTTCAGGATCACGGGGCGCGTGCCGCGGCTGGTGGTGCGCACGAACGACTGGTCGATCTTGATGGTGTCGAACGGAAAGCGCTGCAGATAGGCCAGCGACGAATGGCCGGTGCCGAAATCATCCAGCGACAGCCCGGTGCCGAGTTCGCGAATCCGCGTCAGCATCTGGGCTGCGTGTTCCGGGTTTTCCATGACCAGCGATTCGGTCAGCTCGAGCTTCAGCGTGCCGCGCGCCACCGAGGAGCGCGACAGCACGGTGCGGATATCGTGGATCAGATCGTGCCGCAGCAATTGCCGCGACGAGACGTTGACGCTGGCGAAGATCGGGTCGCGCGAGCGCATCGCGCGCTGCCAGATCGCGAGTTGCTTGGCCGTCTGGTCCATCACGAACATGCCGAGATCGACGATCAGGCCGATCTCCTCGGCGATCGAGATGAATTCCGACGGCGACATCCGTCCCAGTTTTGGATGATCCCAGCGCGCCAGGGCTTCGAAGCCGGCGATCGAACGATCTTCCAGCCGCACGATCGGCTGGTACAGGATAGTGATTTCCTCACGCTCGATGGCGCGTCGCAATTCGGATTCCAGCGTCAGCCGGTCGGTCTTGCGCGCGCGCATCGCGGGTTTGTAGACATCGATACGGTCGCCGCCGATGCGCTTGGAATGATACATCGCAAGCTCGGCGTCCTTGATGATCTCGTCGGACAGCTGGGTCTGCGGATCGCTCAGCGCAAGGCCAATGGAAGCGGTTAGAAAAATCTCGCGATCATTGAATGCGATCGGCGCACGGATGGTCTTGCGGATGGTCTCGGCGAAGGCGGTGATACGCGCCGGGTCCTGTTCCGACAGCAGGATCAGGCCGAACTGGTCACCGGCCAGCCGTGCCAGGGTGTCCTGCGGTTTCAGGATGCGGGTCAGCCGGCGGGCCAGCGTCAGCAGAATGGAATCGCCGACCGCGATGCCGACGGAATCGTTGACCTGCTTGAAGCGGTCGAGGTCGATCACCATCAGCGTCGGCCGCAGGCTCGGCATGGTCTTGGACAAATTGGCGACCGCGCCGAGGCGATCGATGAACAACTGACGGTTTGGCAGGCCGGTGAGGTTGTCATGCACGGAGTCGTGCAGCAGGCGTTCTTCGGCGTTCTTGATCTCGGTCACATCGGTGAGCGTGCCGACCACGCGCGACACCTCGCCATCGGAACCGACCACCGGTCGTGCCTTCAACGCGAACCACATGAAATGTCCGTCGGGCGTGCGCAGCCGGAAGTCCTGCACCAGCCGGCCGCGGCGCTGGTCGAGCACGCTGTCCAGCGCGGCGCGAAAACGATCCTGATCGAGCGGATGCAGCACCTCGAGCCATTTCGCGGCGGGGCCCTCCAGCGTGCCGCGTTTCAGGCCCAGCAGGCTTTCGGTCTCGGGGCTGGTGAAGACCTTGTCGGCCGAGACGTCCCAGTCCCAGATCAGGTCGCCGGAGCCGGTCAGCGCCAGCGCTCGGCGTTCGACGTCGGAGACCACGCCGGTGGTGGCGCCGCCGCCGGCAAAAGCGTGCTGCATCACCGTAAATCCGATCAGCATCACGATCAGGACCAGGCCGCCGAGCAATGCGGGGCCGACGATGTCGTTGGTCACGCTGCCGGCGACCGCCATGCCGGCCGCGACCACCCAGACCACCAGCAGGAACCAGGTCGGGATCAACAGCACGGCGCGGTCGAAGCCATGGGTCGACAGATAGACGATCAGCGCGAAGCCCGCGAACGCGATCAGCACCAGCGACATCCGAGCGATGCCCGAGGCGACCGCCGGATCGAACAGCGCCAGCGCCACCAGCGAACCGAGAAAGAAAAGCCAGCCGACGGTGATGTGGGAATAGCGCACGTGCCAGCGGCTGAGATTGAGATAGGCGAATAAAAACACCAATAGCGTCGCAGCCAGCATCGCTTCGCCCGCCGCGCGCCACACCCGCTCGGCGTTGTTCGACATGTCGAGCACCTTGCCCCAGAAGCCGAAATCGACGCCGATATAGACCAGCACCGCCCATGCCAGCGCCGCGGCAGCGGGAAACATGATGCTGCCCTTGACCACGAACAGGATGGTCAGCACCAGCGCCAGCAAACCGGAAATGCCGATCACGATGCCCTGGTACAGCGTGAACGAGTTGACCTTGTCCTTGTAGGCGTCGGGTTCCCACAGATAGAGCTGCGGCAATTTATCGGTTCGCAATTCCGCGACAAAGGTGATCACGGCGCCAGGGTCGAGCGTAATGCGGAAGACGTCCGCGGTCGGACTTTCCTGGCGTTCAGGACGGTCGCCGGTCGACGGTGTAATGGTTGCGATGCGCGACAATCCGAGATCGGGCCATATCAGTCCCGACGACACGATGCGGTAGTGAGGGGCGACGATCAGGCGATCGAGCTGGTCGTCGGTGTTGTTGGCGAGCGCGAACACCACCCAGTTCTGTCCGCCTTCGCGGGCACGAACTTCGATGCGGCGAACGATGCCATCGGTGCCGGGCGCCGTCGAAACTTGAATGCGGTCACTGTCGCTGTGCTGATGCTCGAGCACGCCGGTGAGGTCGATCGCGGGCGCGTCACTGCGGACGCTGACGGCGTCGAGGGCGCGCGCCGGCGTCGTGGCGGCAAACGTCATGAGGCCCAGCGCGAGCAGCGCAAGGCACCTGATCAGACGCAAATCAGTTCTCCGCTATCAACAGCCGCTATGGGCGAGGTGAGTTGCCCAATGTTGCGGCGATAAATGACATGAAAGCGAAGGAAATCAAAGGGTTTCCAGTAACGATGCGTTCACGAGTCTCAGGCAACCAACACAATTTTGCCAATATGTTCGCTGCTCTCCATGCGCCGGTGTGCGTCGGCGGCCTTTTCCAGCGGAAACGTGCTGTCCATCAGCGGTTTGATGCGCCCTTCGCGCAGCAGCGGCATGACCTTGGCCTCGATGGCTGCGACCATGGCCGCCTTATCCGCATTACTACGGGGGCGCAGCGTCGAACCGGTATGGTGCAGCCGCTTCACCATCAGCTTGGCGAAGTTGACGGTTGCCTTGGGCTGGCCGCTCAGAAACGCGATCTGGACCACGCGTCCGTCGGTCGCGGCCGCGTCATAGTTGCGATCGATGTAATCGCCGCCGACCATGTCGAGGATGACATTGACACCCTTGCCATCGGTGATCGTCTTCACCTCGGCGACGAAGTCCTGGGTCTTGTAGTTGATCGCGTGATCGGCGCCGAGTTTTAAGCAGGCGTCGGCCTTTTCCTTGGATCCGACGGTCACGATCACGGTGGCGCCAAAGGCCTTGGCCAACTGGATCGCCATGGTGCCGATGCCGGAGGAGCCGCCATGGACCAGCAGCGTCTCGCCGGCTTTCAGCGCGCCGCGCTCGAACACATTGTGCCAGACCGTCATCAGCGTTTCCGGGATGGCGCCGGCTTCGGTCATCGACAGCGCCGACGGCACCGCCATCGCCTGGGCATCTTGCGCGATGCAATATTGCGCGTAGCCGCCACCGGCGACCAGCGACATCACCTTGTCGCCGATCTTGTGCTTGCTTGCACCGCTGCCGATCGCAACCACTTCGCCTGATATTTCAAGGCCGGGCAGGTCGCTGGCGCCCGGCGGCGGCGGATAGCTGCCGGAGCGCTGCGCGACGTCGGGCCGGTTCACGCCCGCAGCCGCGACCTTGATCAAAATCTCGCCCGGACCGGGCGCCGGCACGGCGCGGTTCTCAGGCAGCAGCACTTCCGGGCCGCCGGGCTTGCTGATGCCGATGACGGTCATTTGCGCGGGCAGCTTTTCCATGATTTGTCCTTGCGAAACGCGGGAATTCGGGAGGCCGCACCTGCATTAACCAGCCATGCTCCGGCTGGCAACCGCCTCAGCATATTCTCGAACCCGGTCTTTTGTTTTGACGCGTTTTCTGCACGCGAACCGGTAGCCGCTTCGCTCGGAAACGCTGGAGGAGGACGACGCATGGCGATCGAGGACGACGACAAGCCGAGAAAGAAAATCACGCACGAGATCGGGCAGGACCTGTCGCTGTTGTCGGTCGAGGAACTCAACGAACGCATTGCGCTGATGACCTCGGAGATCGAACGGCTGCAGCAGGCGGCGACCAAGAAGCGCGCCTCCAAGGACGCCGCGAATAGTTTTTTCAAATCGTAATCGGCGTCGTCCTGGTCCGGCATCGTCCTGATCAAGCCGATGGGCCTCGGCGTTCGCGCGACGACCGTGGCGCAAATTTGCGTCACGGTGCCTGCGCACTCGGCCAATGGCCGACATGGCAAACGAAGCCTAAAGAAAATCGTTCGTTTACGACCCGTTAAGCTTTCTCGATTATGACTTGGATCGTCCTCTTTTGGACACCGAGTGGCTCCTGTCCACTCTGTTTGACGCCTCCCTGTTATCAACTTCAAAAGCCGCCGGAAACGGCGGCTCTTTTTTTGGCGAGCCTGCATCGTCGCCAAAGTGTTTCGAAACGGGGCTTTTGGGCATTGGTCATTGAATGACCGCACCTCGTGGAAACCATAAAAAGTCTTGTGGCTGGACTCTCGCCCACGCTCGCGCAATGATTTGTTCATCATAAGCCGGCGCTTTCCAAACCGGTGGTGTAATCAGTGGCGTGAGGCGTTAACCATGTCGGACCGTTCGCAAGGAGAAACCGCTCTAGTGCAATTCAGCGAGCGGCTGACCAATTCCGCGGCGTTCGGTACTCTGTTCCGGGAAGGCATGGATCTGGTCGAGGAGACCGCCGCCTATCTCGACGGGATCGGCCGCGCCGAGGCCAAGGCGCTCGATCGTTCTGTCAGCCTTACTTACGCGACCGAGAGCATGCGGCTGACCACGCGCCTGATGCAACTGGCGTCATGGCTTTTGCTGCACCGTGCGGTGAAGGAAGGCGAGATGACGCTGACCCAGGCCAATCGCGAAAAGACCAAGGTCCGGCTCAGTGCCGCCGATCCCGGCGCCTCGGACATGATCGACAAACTGCCGCAACAATTGCAGGACCTGATCGCCCGTTCGATGACCCTGCAAACCAAGGTGCGCCGTCTCGACAGCACCATGCACGCCACGGGGTCCGAACGCGCCGCGATCGGTAATCCGCTGGTGCCGCAGCTCAATCGCCTCAAGGAAGCGTTCGAGCAGTAAGCTCTATCTTCATCGTCATCACGAAGAACGAAGTGACAAGGCGATCCGGACCTTCCTTGGACCCCGGATGGCTTCGTCGCGTTGCTGCTCGTAATGAGACAAAATGACCCGGGACAAATAAAAACGCCCCTGACCAGGGGCGTTTTTGCGTTTGGCTCAAAAGAAGGTGATTGAAGAGGTTCTCAATCCTTCTTGAGGAAGCCCGAAAATTTCTTCTGGAACCGCGAAACACGGCCGCCGCGGTCGAGCAGCTGCTGGGAGCCGCCGATCCAGGCCGGATGCGATTTGGAGTCGATATCGAGGTTCAGCTTGTCACCCGCCTTGCCCCAGGTCGAGCGGGTCTGATACTCGGTGCCATCGGTCATCACGACCGTAATCGTATGATAATCCGGGTGAATTTCGGCTTTCATGGCATATCCTTCGGCGCGCCGGCGCCTGTCCAAGAGATCTCAGGGTTGCGGATTTGGCCGGCTCTATAACGCAGCCAGCCCGCCAAAACAAGCCAACTAATGGGACTGAAGCCATCTCTCTTCCGGTCTCTTACGGATTTGCCAGCGCAGGCGCCGGGGCCTATCTGGGGGCGGCGATTAGCCAAAGCGATAGGTCAGACTCATGAGTGCAGTGGAGCGGCTTGACGGCAGCGACGGCGAAACGCCGTTGCAGGATCCGGCGCCGGCAGAGGCATCTTCCATCGAAACGGTGCTGACGGAATCGCCGGCCAAGAACCGCGCGCGGCTGCGCCCGCTGCTGGCATTGGCGCCTTATATCGCGCGGTACCGCTGGCGCGCCATTCTGGCTGTGGTTTCGCTTACGGTCGCCGCGATCACGACCCTGGTGGTGCCGGTCGCGGTTCGGCGGATGATCGATTTCGGGTTCACCCCGAAAGGCATCGCGATGATCAACAGCTATTTCGGCGTGATGATCCTAGTGGTCGCGGTGCTCGCCCTGGCCAGCGCATCGCGCTATTATCTGGTAATGACCATCGGCGAGCGGATCGTCGCCGATCTCAGGCGCGACGTGTTCGCGCATCTGATTTCGCTGTCGCCGGCCTTCTTCGATTCCGCGCGCAGCGGCGAACTGATCTCGCGGCTCACCGCCGACACCACCCAGATCAAGTCCGCGGCCGGCGCCTCGGCGTCGATCGCGTTGCGCAACCTGCTGCTGTTTTTAGGCGCCACCGCGATGATGGTGTTCACGAGCCCCCGGCTTTCGGGGTTCGTGCTGTTGGCGATTCCGCTGATCGTGCTGCCGCTGGTGGCGTTCGGCCGCTGGGTTCGGCGATTGTCGCGTAACGCGCAGGATACGCTCGCCGAAGCGTCCGCCTATGCGTCCGAACTGGTCGGCGCCATCAGGACCGTGCAGGCCTATACCGGCGAGCGGCTGGCCAATGCGCGCTTCGGCAGCGAAGTCGAACAGGCCTATGACGCGGCGCGGACGTCCACCCGCGCGCGCGGGGTGCTGACCGCGATCATCATCTTCATCGTCTTTACCAGCGTCGTGGTGATCCTGTGGATCGGGTCGCACGATGTGCTGAGCGGCGCCATCACGCCGGGGCGGCTCGGCCAGTTTATTCTGTACGCAGCGTTTGCCGCGGCGGCACTCGGCCAGCTCAGCGAGGTCTGGGGCGAGGTTTCCGCTGCCTCAGGCGCCGCAGAAAGATTATTCGAAATTCTGCGCGTCACATCCGACATCACCGTGCCGGCGTCGCCGCGCGCGCTGCCGATGCCGGCGCGCGGCGACGTCAGTTTTGACAACGTCCGCTTCGCCTATCCGACCCGGCCGGATGCTGCCGCGGTCGATGGCGTCTCATTCTCGGTCCGCGCCGGCGAGAAGGTCGCGATCGTCGGCCCTTCAGGGGCGGGCAAGAGCACGCTGTTTCATCTGCTGCTGCGATTCTACGATCCGGCATCCGGAACCATCACGATCGACGGCGTGCCGATCCGGTCAGCCGATCCGCATGACGTGCGCGCCCGCATCGCTTTGGTGCCGCAGGAGTCGGTGGCGTTTGCCACGACCGCGCGCGAGAATATCCGCTTCGGCCGGCCGGAAGCCACCGACGCCGAGATCGAACGCGCCGCGGATCTGGCGCATGCCACCGAGTTCATCCGCCGCCTGCCTGGCGGCTTCGAGGCGCAACTTGGCGAGCGTGGCGTAACGCTGTCGGGCGGCCAGCGCCAGCGCATCGCGATCGCACGCGCGATCCTGCGCGACGCGCCGCTGCTGCTGCTCGATGAAGCGACCTCTGCGCTCGATGCGGAAAGCGAAACGCTGGTGCAGACCGCGCTCGAAGAACTGATGCGCCACCGCACCACGCTGGTGATCGCCCATCGCCTCGCGACCGTCCTGTCCTGTGATCGGATCCTGGTGATGGAGCAGGGCCGCATCGTCGAGCAGGGCACCCACGCCTCGCTGGTCGCCGCCAACGGACTCTACGCCCGGCTGGCCCGGCTGCAGTTCGAGGGGATATAAGCCGTCATTGCGAGCCAACGGGTCGCGCGAATGCGCGCCCGATGACAGGCTCCGCGAAGCAATCCAGAGCAGGGAAACTGGATTGCTTCCGCCTTCGCTAAAAAGCTACGGCGGACAGGTCGTCGCTACGCTCCTCGCAATGACGAGCTTCCCTTCCACTCCATCCGCAACACTGGCCGGCCTGACGTCGGATTGACGTCCTCGCCGGCATGCACAAAGCCGTTGCGCCCGTAGAAGCGGATGGCGCGGGCATTGTCCTGGTTGACGAGCAGCGTGACGCGCTCTGGTGACCGGCGTTTTGCTTCGTCGACAAGCGCATCGCCGAGCGTCGAGCCCCAGTGATCTGGCGCGACCACCAATTGGTCGAGATAACCGGAATCATCGATCGTCACGAATCCGATCAGCACGTCGGCCTGCTCTGCCACAACGATCGCGGCGTTCGGCACCAGCTCATCCCGCCAGCGTTCGCGCCACCAGGCCACACGCGCGGCAAAATCGATTGAAGGATAGGCTTGTTGCCAGGTGCGCTGCCACAGCGCGATCGTGGCGTCTTCGTCCTTGGTGCGATAGGGACGAAGGGTGAAGGAAGGACTCAAGCCGAAACCCGAGCCGTCATGCCCGGCCCTGTGCCGGGCATCCACGTCCTTCCTTGCGGGGCCACAACTAGACGTGGATCGCCGGGACTAGCCCGGCCATGACGATGTTGTGAGAGACGCGACGATATCACCACTATCTTTCCGTCAGCTTCAGCTCGATGCGGCGATTGCGCTTGTAGGCATCTTCGGTCTGCGCGGTGTCCAGCGGCTGGAATTCGGCAAAGCCGGCCGCGACCAGCCGCTGTGCCGGCACGCCGAGCGATATCAGATACTGCACCACCGCAATCGCGCGTGCCGATGACAATTCCCAGTTCGACTTGAACAACGGGCTGTTGGTGATCGGTCGCGCATCGGTGTGGCCATCGACCCGCAGCACCCAGGCGATCTCGCTCGGAATCTGCTTGTCGAGATCGGTCAATGCGTTCGCCACCTTGTCGAGTTCGGCGCGGCCTTCGGGCAGCAATTGCGCCTGTCCGGTGTCGAAAAATACTTCAGACTGGAAAACGAAACGGTCGCCGACAACACGGATATCCGGCCGGTTGCCCAGGATGGCGCGCAGCCGGCCGAAGAACTCCGACCGGTAGCGCGACAATTCCTGCACCCGCTGCGCCAGCGCGACGTTCAGCCGCTGTCCGAGATCGGCGATTCGTCCCTGCGATTCCTTGTCGCGTTTATCCGAGGCGTCGAGCGCTTCTTCCAGCGCCGCAAGCTGCCGTCGCAGCGCACTGATCTGCTGGGTCAGCACTTCGATCTGCGCCAGTGCGCGGGTCGAAACTCCTCTTTCGGAATCCAGCGCCTTGTTGAGTTCGGTGGTTCGGCCGGCGGCATCATTGCCGGCGTTGGCGAGGCCCTCATACAGGCCTTTGACGCGGTCGCGCTCACCCTCGGCGGATGACAGCCCCGCGCGCAACTGCGAGATCTGGTCGTCGAGATTGAGCTTGCCGAGCTTTTCCAGCGACAGCATGTCATTCAGCTGCGCGATCCTGGCGTTGAGCTGTTCCAGCGCCTTGTCCTTGCCGCTGATCTGCTGCGACAGGAAAAACTGCACCACCAGGAACACCGAAAGCAGAAACACGATCGAAAGCACCAGCGTCGACAGCGCGTCGACAAAACCCGGCCAATAGTTGAACGCGGATTCGCTGCGGCGTGCACGTGCAAGGGCCATCGTCGTCCTCTGCTAGGTTCGTGGTCGATCGCACTTCGACGAACGCAGTGCACCCCCTCTCCCTAAGGGAGAGGTAAGACTGCATACGCCGTTCGTCCTCAAAGTCGACATCAATGATCTCGTACTAGTTCTTCTCGGGCTCGCGCGCCAACCGCTCGAGCAATTTCCTGATCTCGCGGTTCTGCTCGCCCTGGCCGTCAGCCCATTCGCGGATCATCTGCTGTTCGGTCCGCATATGCGCGACTAGCCCCTGAATGGCTTCGGCGAGATTGGCCATCGCCACCGTGGTGCCGCGATTGGCGCCGCTTTCCTCTACGCTCGAACGCAACCGTTCGAGTGCGTTGTGCAGATCGCCGCTCGCGCCGTTGACGGCGGTCTCGCCCGAAGAATATTCCCGCACGGTGGTCGCGAGCCAGTCCTCGAGGTCGGTATAGAAGCGGTTCTGCGCCTGGCTCGATTGCAAATCGAGAAAGCCGAGGATCAGGGAGCCGGCGAGGCCGAACAGCGACGACGAAAACGAAATGCCCATGCCGCCGAGCGGCGCGGCGAGGCCCTCCTTCAGCGTGTCGAACAAGGCGCCGGCGTCGCCACCGACCTTCAATCCGTCGATCACCTTGCCGACCGAGCCGACCGTTTCGATCAGGCCCCAGAACGTGCCGAGCAGCCCGAGGAACACCAGAAGGCCGGTCATGTAGCGGGAGATGTCACGGGCCTCATCGAGCCGGGTTGCGATCGAGTCCAGCAGATGCCGCATGGTCTGCTGCGTGATCGTCATCCGCCCGGTACGCTCGCCACCGAGGATCGCCGCCATCGGCGCCAGCAGCGTGGGACGCCGGTCCATGGCAAGGCCGGGATCGGCGATGCGGAAATTGTTGACCCAGGCCACTTCCGGATAAAGCCGGATTACCTGGCGGAATGCCAGGATGGTGCCGATCAAAAGCACCAGCCCGATCAGTGCGTTCAGGCCCGGATTGGCGAAGAACGCGATGACGATCTGCTTGTAGAGCACCACCATCACGAGGGCGCACAGCACCAGAAATACCAGCATCCGCACCAGGAAAATTCGTGGCGATGACAACTTGGTCAGTTCGATTTCCATCGCAGAGCGGGAAGAGGGGCCTGAAGACATTGGCTGATCGTCACCTGTTGCAGGGGAAGCGCTTTCGGGCACCAATATGGCACAGCGGCGCGGGGAAAAAAGCCAATTGCACTCCGTTCATGGCGGGAACAGGGAACTTGCACCTGAAACCGGGCTTAGACCCTGTGCGTATTTCATAAATCTTTGAGGTCTCTGACGCTTAGCCGGAACGTTGGCATGAATCTTTTTTATTTAGAGGCCCTATTTTATTTGGAAGCCTTGGCCGCGATCGTGCTGTCCATGTCGGTCCTCATGGCCGGTGCCTGGGTGGTGCAGCAGCGCACCGGCAATTCCGGTTGGGTCGATACTATCTGGACGTTCTCGCTCGGCCTCGTCGGTGCCGCCAGCGCGTTGTGGCCGATAGCCGGAGCCGGGCCAAACCCGCGGCAATGGCTGGTCGCGGCATTGGTGGCGATCTGGTCGATCCGGCTCGGCTCGCATATCGCGGTGCGAACCGCCGGGATCACCGATGATCCGCGCTATGCGGCCTTTGCCAGCGAATGGGGCGCGGATTCATCGCGCAAGATGTTCGTGTTCCTGCAAAATCAGGGATTAGGATCGATCCCGCTTTTGTTTGCGATTTTTGTTGCGGCGCGGTTTCCTCAATCGGCGCTTCGGCTGCAGGATTATCTGGGCGCGCTGGTGCTGGTGGTCGGCATATCTGGCGAAGCGCTGGCCGACGCGCAGCTCAAGCGCTTCCGCACCAACCCCGCCAACAACGGCCGGGTTTGCGACGCCGGGCTGTGGCGGTGGTCGCGGCATCCGAACTATTTCTTCGAATGGTTCGGCTGGCTAGCCTATCCGGTCATCGCGATCTCGGCCGGTGACCCGCTTCGTTATCCTTGGGGCTGGGCGGCGCTGCTGGCCCCGATCTTCATGTACTGGATCCTGGTCCACGTCACCGGCATCCCGCCGCTCGAGCAGCAGATGCTGCGCTCGCGCGGCGAGCGCTACCGTGACTATCAGTCGCGTACCAGCATGTTCTTTCCGTTGCCGCCGCATAAAGGAGTGGCCGCATGAGCTTCGTATCCAGCATGATCGTGACCGCGGGGCGCGTGCCGCTGCCGGATCTCATTATTCGCGCCGCGATCCAGCGGCTGTGCTCGCGCACCGCGACGCGCATATCTTTACCCATCGGGCCGGCGCCTATCTGTTCGATCGCGCCGATGGCGAAGACTGGATCGCACAGCATTTCTTCACCGGCGGCGTGATGCCGAGCCATCATTTGATCCGCCAATATGCCGATCTGTTCGCGATCGAGAAGGAATGGTGCTGGAGCGGTACGCATTACCGGCGCACCGCGCTCGGCTGGCTTGCCAATTTCGATTCTTGCCGCGAGCAGATCGAGGGCATCCTGCGTCCGGTCTACGGCAGCGACACCGCGCTATGGATGCGGCGCTGGCGCTGGTTCTTCCTCGCCACATCAGGATTGTTCGGTTACGCCGGCGGCAGCGAATGGGGCGTCAGCCATTACCGGATGAAGGCGGCGTAGGCGCTACTTGCCCAGCGGCTTGAGAATCTTCACCAGCTCGCCGTGGACGAATTCATTGCCGCAGATGAGGTGCCCGGTCTTGAGCGGATCATCGTCGCCGGCCATGCCGCTGACGACGCCGCCGGCCTCGCGCACCAGGATCTGACCGGCCGCCATGTCCCACGGCTGCAGATTGCGCTCCCAATAACCGTCGAGGCGGCCCGCGGCGACGAACGCCATGTCGAGCGACGCCGCGCCGAACCGCCGAAGCCCCGCGACCTTGTTCTGGATCTCGGCCATTTCTTTGCGCGACAGGTCATGATCGCCGCGTCCGATATGCGGCAGGCCGCAGGCGATCACGCATTCATCGAGCTTGCGGCGGCCAGCGACGCGCAGCCGCTGCTCGTTGAGGAAGGCGCCCTTGCCGCGTTCGGCGATGTAGAGCTCGTCATTGGCGGGATTGTAGATGACGCCCGCGATGATCGTGCCCTCGCGCTGCAGGCCGATCGAGATCGCAAATTGCGGAATGCCGTGCAGGAAATTCGTGGTGCCGTCGAGCGGATCGACGATCCAGGTGTGGCTCTTGTCGGCGCCTTCGCGCGTGCCGCCTTCCTCGCCGATGAAGCCGTAACCCGGCCGCGCCTTGGCCAGATCGGTGTAGATCATCTCCTCGGCGCGCTTGTCCGCCATGGTGACGAAATTGGCCGGTCCCTTCAGCGACACCTGGAGGTTCTCGACCTCGCCGAGATCGCGATTGAGGCTGCGGCCGGCGCGGCGCGCGGCTTTGACCATGACGTTGATGAGGGCTGAATGCAGCATGATCTCGGCTTGTTGAAGTTCTAGCGCGGGAGTGGTGAGACTGGGTGCCCTGCGGTTGTGCGGGCGTCAAGGCGGATCATTTGGTGCCGAGCCATCTGCGCGCCGCGGCTTCAGCTTTGGCCCGATCGCCCGGGCTGAGATCGGCCAGGGCCTCGTCGAGCATCGGGTCGCCTTTTCCGGCGGTTTTCGCGATCAGGTGCCATTTCAGCCCCTCGATCTTGTCCACCGGCGCGCCCTGTCCGTTCACCAGCACCCAGGCGAGGCGGTTTTGGGCGATCGGGCTGTTTTCCCGGGCAGCCTTGCGCAGCAGCGCCACCGCGGCAGGCCGGTTTTGCGGCGTGCCGGTGCCGTTGAACATTGCGATGGCATATTCGACCTCGGCGTCGGTATTGCCGGCCAGCGATGCCGCCTGCAGCAGCCGCACCGACTTTTCGGGGTCCTTCGGCACCCCGTTGCCGTCCTTGTAGAATGTCGCGAGCGCATATTGCGCTTCCGGATTACCGGCATCGGCCGCCTCGCGGAGTAATTCAGCGGCGCGCTTGAGATCCTGCGGCAGCGTCTGCCCGTCGATATAGAGCAGCGCGAGGTTATAGGCGGCTTTCATGCTGCCGAGCTTGGCCGAGGACGCCAGCAACTTCGCGGCTTCGGCGCCGCCGTCTGGGCCACCTTGCCCGGACAGGCGAAGCATGGCGAGCGAGAACATGGCCTCACGGTCCCCGGCGTCGGAGGCGCGCCTGTACCACTCGATGGCCTTGGCATAATCGCGCTTGACGCCAAATGCATTGGAATAGAGCTCGCCCAGCATCGTCATGGCCTTCGGGTCGCCCTTTTCCTGCACGCGCTTGGTGGCAAGATCGAACGCGGTTTTGTACTGCCCGCGCTGAAAAGCGCCGTAGACCAGATCGACATGGGGATCGTCGGGCGCGGGCGTCGCGGTGGCGGCCGGCGCCGGAGTAGCTTCCGGCTTCGGCGTCGCCGCTGCAGGCTTCTTGACGGCTTCCTTGGCAACCTCGCGCGGTTTTGCTGGCGGTTTGGCAGCAGGCTTGTTGGCTGCCGGCGGCGGCTCAGAGCCGGGAGGCGTCAGCGAGACCTGCGCTACTGCGCCACTTGCTGCCAGCATCAGGCTGCCTGCGAGGATCGCTATGGGACGCAGTCTCTTCATGTGCGGGCGCTATTCCTGCTCAGCCGTGGCTTTTCCGGATGAAGCGGCGTGGGCCTGCCTGATCGTCTGTTCCACGTCCGATAGCGCCGCCGCCGGGCCGCGCGGATCGGCCCAGATGAAATCGCCGACCAGGACGAAATCAGCGCCGGCTGCCGCGAATTCGCGGGCCTCTTCGCGCGACTCCGCAAAGCCGACACAGGGCGGCTCGAACAATTCGGCCCACCATTGCAGGCGCTCGGCGATCGCCTCAATCGAGGGCCGCTGCCCGTTCGCGTCGGGTTCGCCGAACAGCACATAATCCGCCCCGGCTTCGCCAACGGCCATGGAATCGTGCCGGGTGGTCAGCCCGCCGACGCCGGCGATACGGTCCGGCTTCAGGCTTGGCAGCGCATCCTCCATGGCTGCGATGCCGGTGAGGTGCGCGCCATCAGCGCCAGCACGGGCAACCAGTTCGACATGGCCGTCAAGCAAAAGCGCAGCGCCGCTGTCCTGGACAGCCGGCACGAGCGCCTTGACGCGTGCGATCATGGTGCGCTGGTCAGTCGGCTTCAGCCGCAGCAGGACCGCAGCGACATCGGCGCCTGCGAGCACGCCCGCAAGGCTTGCCACCAGCGGTGACGGATCGTCCACGACGGGGGTCGCGAGATAAAGCCGTGGCACGGGGCGCGGCGGAACGGGTTTGGTGGCCATGACGCGGCTAGTGCCCACTTTCCGAAGTTCGTGATCCATCGCAGCGCCCACCTTTCACGAACTTCGGAAAGTAATGGGCACTAGCAAATCCATAATTCTAGTGCCGCTTCGCGATTTGAAGTTCCTGGATCGAATTTGCAGCTTGTTCTGCGGGAACTTCAAATCGGCGGCACTAGTTGCCCCCGGACTGCGGCCAAAAAAAGGGGCGGGATCAAGCCCGCCTCCTTGAATTTCATGCGACTTTCGGATCGAGGTCGCCCTTGGTGTAGCGCTTGGCCATTTCGGCGGTGGTCAGCACCTTCTTGATCTTGCCGGCTTGCCCTGCGGTATTGAATTCCTGCAGCCGCTGTTTGCACAGCCGGGTCATCGCTTCCATCGCGGGCTTGAGATATTTGCGCGGATCGAACTCTTCCGGATTGTCCTTCAGCACTTTGCGGATCTGGCCGGTCATCGCCATGCGGTTGTCGGTATCGATGTTGATCTTGCGGACGCCGTTCTTGATGCCGCGCTGAATCTCGGCCACCGGCACGCCCCAGGTCGGTTTCATCTTGCCGCCATTGGCATTGATGATGTCCTGCAAATCCTGCGGCACCGAGGATGAACCATGCATCACCAGATGCGTGTTGGGCAGCTTGCGGTGAATTTCCTCGATGACGTTCATGGCCAGAATGTCGCCGTCCGGCTTGCGGGTGAATTTGTAGGCGCCGTGCGAGGTGCCCATCGCAATCGCCAGCGCGTCGACCTTGGTCTCCTTGACGAACTTGACGGCCTCGTCGGGATTGGTGAGCAACTGGTCGTGCGAGAGTTTTCCTTCCGCGCCGTGACCGTCTTCCTTGTCGCCCATGCCGGTTTCAAGCGAACCGAGCACGCCGAGTTCGCCTTCCACCGAAATGCCGCCGAGATGGGCCATATCGGTCACGGTCTTGGTGACGCCGACATTGTAATTCCAGTCGGCCGCCGTCTTGCCGTCGGCTTTCAGCGAGCCGTCCATCATGACCGAGGTGAAGCCGGCCTGAATCGCGGTCATGCAGGTGTCGGGCCCATTGCCGTGATCGAGATGCACGCAAACCGGAATCTGCGGATAGATTTCGGTGACCGCATCCATCATGTGCTTGAGCATGATGTCGTTGGCATAGGACCGCGCGCCGCGCGAGGCCTGGATGATCACGGGCGCATCGAGGCTGGAGGCGGCATCCATGATGGCGAGCGCCTGCTCCATATTGTTGATGTTGAAGGCCGGCACGCCGTAGTCGTGCTCCGCCGCGTGGTCGAGCAATTGACGCAACGTGATGCGAGCCATGAATTCTGTTCTCCGCGTTGGGGCGACGCCCGATAAACTATTTTACTTTCAAAACCTCGACACCGGGGAGGGGCTTGCCTTCCATCCATTCGAGGAACGCGCCGCCCGCGGTCGAAACATAGGTGAAATCGCCGGCCACCCTGGCCTGGTTCAGTGCCGCCACGGTGTCGCCGCCACCGGCGACCGAGATCAGTTTCTTAGCCCTGGTCCGATCGGCGGCGTGCTTTGCCGCCTGCATGGTGCCGCGATCGAACGGCGTCATCTCGAACGCGCCGAGCGGACCATTCCAGACCAGCGTTGCGGCGTCGTCGATCGCCGAATGAATCCGCGCAATCGACCGCGGGCCGACATCGAGGATCATGCCATCAGCCGGAATCGCGTCGAGGCCATAGGCATGAGACGGCGAGTTGGCAGCGAAGTGAAACGCCACGACGGCGTCAACCGGCAGGATGATGGCGCAGTTCGAAGCCTCTGCCTTTTCGAGAATCCGCAGCGCGGTCGCGGCGAGATCCTTTTCCGCCAGCGACTTGCCGATGCCGACGCCCTGCGCGTGCAGGAATGTGTTGGCCATGCCGCCGCCGATCACCAGCGCATCGACCTTGGTGACGAGATTTTCCAGCAAGTCGATCTTGGTGGAAACCTTGGCGCCGCCGATCACCGCAATCACCGGCTTGGTCGGCGCTTCCAGCGCCTTGCCGAGCGCGTCAAGCTCGGCCTGCATGGTGCGTCCGGCGTAGGCCGGCAGCTTGTGGCCGAGGCCCTCGGTCGAGGCATGCGCGCGGTGGGCCGCCGAGAACGCGTCGTTGACCCAGATGTCGCCGAGCTTCGCCAGTGCTGCGACGAAGGCCGGATCGTTCTTTTCTTCCTCTTTGTGGAAGCGGGTATTTTCCAGGCACAGGATGTCGCCATCCTTCATCGCCGCGACCGCCTTTTCGGCGGCGTCTCCAATGCAATCTTCCACGAAAGCAACCGGCTTGTTGATGATCTGTGAAAGGGCGGCGGCAACCGGCTTCAGCGAATCCTTGGCGTCGTGTCCCTTGGGCCGGCCGAAATGCGCGAGCAGGATGGCCTTGCCGCCCTTGCCGGAAATCTCGGTAATGGTGGGAACGACGCGTTCGAGCCGGGTCGCGTCGGTGACGCGGCCATTTTCCATCGGCACGTTGAGGTCGACGCGCAGCAGCACGCGTTTGCCCTTCACGTCGACGTCATCGAGGGTGCGGAATGATTTGGACATGGACGGACTCGAACTCTTGTCCCTGGCATTTAAGTAGTCATTCCGGGCAATAGAAAGCATCGAACCCGGAATCTCGAGATTCCGGGTCGGGTCCTTCGGACCATCCCGGAATGACCGTGCAAGAAGACGTGGATGCCCGGCACAAGGCCGGGCATGACGATTGACTTGTTCTAGAGCAGTTTTCCCATCGCGACGGCGGTATCGGCCATCCGGTTCGAAAAACCCCATTCGTTGTCGTACCAGGACATCACCCGCACCAGCGTGCCGTTCTGGACCTTGGTCTGGTCCATGTGGAACGTGGAGGAGTGCGGATCGTGGTTGAAATCGATCGAGACATTGGGCGCGGTGGTGTAGCCGAGAATGCCCTTGAGCTGCTGCTCGCTCGCGCGCTTCATCGCCTCGTTGATTTCCTTGGCGTCGGTCTTGCGCGACGCCACGATCTTGAGATCGATCACCGAGACGTTTGGCGTCGGCACGCGGATCGCGACGCCGTCGAGCTTGCCCTTCAGCTCCGGCAGCACCAGGCCGATCGCCTTGGCCGCACCGGTGGAAGTCGGGATCATCGACATCGCCGCGGCACGGCCGCGATAGAGATCCTTGTGCAGGGTGTCGAGCGTCGGCTGATCGCCGGTATAGGCATGGATCGTGGTCATGAAACCGGTCTCGATGCCGACGGTGTCGTTCAGGATTTTTGCCACGGGCGCGAGGCAGTTCGTCGTGCACGAACCGTTCGAAACCACCAAATGGTCCTTGGTCAGCTTGTCGTGATTGACGCCGAACACGATGGTCGCGTCGGCATTATCGGCGGGCGCCGATACCAGCACGCGCTTGGCGCCGGCGGTGAGATGCGCCGCGGCCTTGTCCCTCGCGGTGAAGATGCCGGTGCATTCCAGTACGATGTCGACGCCGAGTTCTTTCCACGGCAGCTTGGTCGGATCGCGTTCGGCGGAAACCTTGATCTTGCCGTTACCGACGCTGATCGAGTCGCCTTCCACCGTCACCGTGCCCGGGAAGCGGCCATGCACGGAATCGAAACGCAGGAGATGGGCGTTGGTCTCAACCGGGCCGAGATCGTTGATGCCAACCACCTCGATATCGTTGCGGCCGGACTCGGCGATGGCCCGAAGCACATTGCGGCCGATGCGGCCAAACCCGTTGATTGCGACCCGGACTGCCATCTCGCGCTTCTCCTCTAATAGCTGACATCATCCCCGCGGAGATGGTTCATCCACGGAGATGCTTGATGCGGATCGCCCGGTTCAGCCGGGCGAGAACGGACTATATGACCGTTAGGTAGCCTTTTTTTCGGGCAATCTCAACCATCACCCCAAGCGTTTCAGGGCAGCGTTAACCGCAGCCTCGGCGGTAATTCCGAAGTGCTTGAAAAGGTCCTTGGCGGGCGCGCTGGCGCCGAAACCATGCATGCCGATAAATTCACCATCCCGGCCGATCACGGCGTCCCAGCCCCAACGCACTGCCGCTTCGATCGCGACCTTGACCGGGGCATTGCCGATGATCGCCTGCTGGCGGTCCGCCGGCTGCGACAACAGCAGCTCGAGCGCAGGCACCGACACCACCCGCGACGCGATGCCGCGCTCGGCGAGCTGCTTCTGGGCGTCGACCGCGATCTGGACCTCGGAGCCGGAAGCAAAGAACGACACTTTTGCCTCGCCCTGTGCCGCGACCAGCTCGTAGGCGCCATGGCTGCAGGGGGTGTCGTTGGGCGTGGAGGTGCGCAATTGCGGCAGGTTCTGGCGGCTCAGCACCAGCACGGTCGGGCCGTCGATCCGGTTCAGCGCCAGATCCCAGCATTCGGTCACCTCGATCGCGTCGCAGGGACGGAACACGCGCATGTTGGGGATGGCGCGCAGCGCCGCGAGATGCTCGACCGGCTGATGGGTCGGTCCGTCTTCGCCGAGACCGATCGAGTCATGCGTCATCACATAGACGACGCCGGTGCCCATCAATGCCGCAAGCCGCATCGCCGGCCGGGCATAGTCGGTGAAGCAAAGGAAGGTAGCGCCGTTCGGCGCGAAGCCGCCATGCAGGAAGATGCCGTTCAAGGCCGCGGCCATGCCGTGTTCGCGAATGCCGTAATGGATGAAGCGTCCCTTCGGCATCTTGACCGAGAAGTCGACCGCCGTTTTTGCCTTGTTGTTGTTGGAGCCGGTAAGGTCGGCCGAGCCCGCGACGAATTCGAGCGGCATCGCTTCCGCGATCGCGTCGATCACGGATTCGGATGATTTGCGGGAGGCGATATTCTGCGGCGTCTCCAGCAGCGACTTCTTGTGCGCCTTGATCGCTTTCGCCAGCGAGGCCGGGCGCTCATGCCGCAAGCGGCGGTCAAATTCCGACTGCTTGCGATTGGACAATTCTCCGAAGCGTGTTTCCCACTCCTTGCGCGCAGCCACGCCGCGGCTGCCTGCCGCGCGCCAGGCCTGCAACACGTCGTCGGGCACCGAGAAGGGCTCGAGCGAAATGCCGAGTTTTTCCTTGGCGCCCTTGAGCTCTTCGGCGCCGAGCGCCTCGCCATGGGCCTTGGCGGTGCCGGCCTTGGTCGGCGCGCCATAGCCGATCGTGGTCTTGCAGGCGATCAGCGATGGTTTGTTGGACTTCTTCGCGCGCGTGATCGCAGCGGCGATCGCATGCTGATCCTGGCCGTCGATCAGCTCAGCCGCCCAGCCGGCCGATTTGAATCGCTTCACCTGGTCGACCGAGTCGGAGATCGAGGTCGGGCCGTCGATCGAAATGCCGTTGTCGTCGTACAGCACGATCAGCTTGTTGAGCTTCCAGTGCCCGGCCAGCGCAATCGCTTCCTGCGACACGCCTTCCATCAGGTCGCCGTCGGAGCAAAGTACATAGGTGTGATGATCGACGATCTTCTTGCCGAACTCGGCCGCGAGCATCCTCTCCGCCAGCGCCATGCCGACCGAGGTCGCAAGGCCCTGGCCCAGCGGCCCCGTCGTGGTCTCGACACCTTTGGTGTGGAAATTTTCCGGATGTCCCGGCGTCAGCGATCCCAGCTGGCGGAAATGCTTGAGCTGATCGAGCGTCATCTCGGAATTGCCGGTGAGGTAGAGCAACGCATAGAGCAGCATCGAGCCGTGGCCGGCCGACAGGATGAAGCGGTCGCGATCCGGCCACGCCGGGTTGGCGGCGTCGTACTTCAGGAATTGCGTAAACAGCACGGTGGCGATATCGGCCGCTCCCATCGGCAGGCCCGGATGGCCCGATTTGGCCTTTTCGACCGCGTCCATCGCGAGACCGCGGATCGCGTTGGCCATACGGGTGTGATCGACCTGCGTCATGATGAAAATCCGCCTAAAATGAGATGCTTGGTTGCGATACGGGTGTGAGGACCACGGAAAGTCAGGGGCTGGATAGCACCTGTGTTCCCGGAGTCCAAGGCGATGAAACGCCCGGGCCGGCCGAAAAGTTGCTTTGCGGTGCATAGTTCTGCGGCGGCGTTGCGTTGGCCTCGCTTGCCACGTAAATTTCGCCGTGTAACCGCTTGCTGAGCCGTGGGATTTTGTCGCCCTGCGGCTGCTCATAAAAGGCCTGCACTGACCGCATGAGCGATCGTCCCTCCAACGGTTTCGGCGCTGCCGAGCCATCCTCAGTGGACATTGACGCCGCGACGCGGCGGCTGATGACGGCGCTTGATGCATTGGAAAGCGCGGTCGAGCGGCGTCGCGAGGCCGATCGTGACGAGAATGAACTGGCAAGCCGGATTCAGGCGCTGGGTGCGGATCGCTCGCGGCTCGCCGACGAACTCGACGGATCGCTGGTGAAAACGCGCCGGCTGGAGCGCACCAACCGCGAGATCGGCGAACGGCTGGATGCGGCGATCGAGACGATCCGCGCCGTGATCGATGCTGGAGAACTCTGATGAGCCACGTCAACGTCACCATCAATGGCCGGCAATACCGCATGGCCTGCGAGGAAGGGCAGGAGGCGCGGCTCCTGCACCTCGCAGAAGGCTTTGAGGATCGGATCGGATCGCTGCGCGGCAAGTTCGGCGAAATCGGCGACTCCCGCCTCACCGTGATGGCGGCGCTGATGGCCAGCGACGAATTGCTCGATGCCAACCAACGCATCGCTAGCCTTGAGCAAGAGCTCGAAGCCTTGCGCGATGCCCGCTCCACATCGGCCGATCGCGCCAAGGTGGTGCAAACCGCGGTCGCCAAGGCGCTCAACGCGGCCGCCGACCGTATCGAGAAAACCACGCAGGTGCTGAACCGCACCATCGGCGGCGGCGTCGCGATTGGTTGACCGCGGCTTGTCTTAAGCGCTGGCGGATCGAGCTAATCGTAGCTACATTGGCGGGGCGAAGCTGCGTCGCGCGTCAGGAGCCATATATCCCCGGGGCCTTATCGATCCTTTAGGGAACTGTCCCTGGCCGGGTCCGTGGATCCGGACATATGGTGCCCACCTACTTTCGTAGGGAACTCCGGGATCGAGCGCTCCAACGGCCATCGTGGCTTCGCACTTTTCTTTTTCCTGTGGCGGTTCTTTTAGCCTCCCTGCGAGGCGGGTGAGGTGAAGGCCACTTTCGCCGGTGATGACAGCGGAATATAACGCTGTATGGCCGCTACTCCCTCGACCCGGTCAAAGGCCGATCTGCGCGCCGCAGCGCTTGCGGCGCGCGATGCGTTGAGTGATCAGCAGCGTGCCGCCGCGGCCCAGTCTGTCGCCGAGCGTGGCATGCCGTTTGAGATCGTGCGCGACATGATCGTCTCCGGTTATTCCCCGATCCGCAGTGAGATCGATCCGACCCCCTTGATGCTGAAAGTCGCCGCGCAGGGCGCGCGGCTGGCACTGCCGGCTGTAACGGCACGCGGCCAGTCGCTTACATTTCGCGCATGGTCCCCCAACGACAGGATGCAGCTCGGATCGCTCGGTATCCTCGAGCCGTCGCCTGCTGCCGCCGAAGTCATTCCCGACGTGATGCTGGTGCCGCTGGCCGCGTTCGACCGTTTGGGTCACCGCATCGGCTACGGCGCCGGTCATTACGACTACACCTTCGCGCATTTGCGCAAGGTGAAAGCCGTCATCGGTATCGGTCTTGCCTTTGCCGCGCAGGAAATCGAGGCCGTCCCGGCGTTGTCGCACGACGTCGCACTGGATTATGTGCTAACGGAAACACGAATGTTCGATTTCCGGAGTTTTTAGCTTGCGTATTCTTTTCGTCGGTGACGTCGTCGGCAGGGCCGGTCGCACTGCCATCTCGGAATATCTGCCTGGAATGATCCGCGACTGGGCGCTCGATCTGGTCGTCGTCAACGGCGAGAATTCCGCCGGCGGGTTCGGTATCACCGAGGCGATCTACCAGGAATTCCTCGACGCCGGCGCCGACGCCGTCACACTCGGCAATCATTCCTGGGACCAGCGCGAGGCGCTGGTCTTTATCGAGCGCGCGCCCCGGCTCATTCGTCCCGCGAATTTTCCAAAGGGCACGCCCGGCCGCGGCGCCGCGCTGATCGACACCAAAAGCGGCAAGCGCGCACTCGTCATCAATGCCATGGGCCGCGTCTTCATGACACCGTTCGATGATCCCTTTGCCGCCATCAACCACGAGTTGGAGGCCTGTCCGCTCGGTGCGGCAGCCGATGCGATCGTGGTCGATTTCCACTGTGAGGCGAGCAGCGAGAAGCAAGGTATCGGATTTTTCTGCGACGGCCGCGCCAGCCTTGTCGTCGGCACCCACACCCATGTGCCGACCGCCGACCATCAGATCCTCTCGGGCGGCACCGGCTACATGACCGACGCCGGCATGACCGGCGATTATGATTCGATCATCGGCATGCAGAAGGAAGAGCCGCTGCGCCGCTTCACCTCGGGCATTCCGTCGGGGCGTTTTGAGCCGGCACTGGGCACAGCAACACTCAGCGGTGTCGCGGTCGAGACCGATGATACAACCGGTCTGGCGCTGCGGATCGCACCGGTGCGGATCGGTGGCCGGCTGGAAGAGGCGATGCCGGGGTTCTGGATGCCCTGAGAGTCTGACCGAAAATGCGACCAACTCGTAGGGCGGAATAGCGCTGGCGTATTCCGCCAATTCAAATTCCCTTGCAGCGCAATACGCTGACGCTATTGCGCCCGACGGTCCTGGATCTAGCCTTCGTCATTCCGGGATGGTCCGAAGGACCAGACCCGGAATCCCGAGATTCCGGATCGCCGCTTCGCGTCGTCCGGAATGACGATCGTATTTAATGGTTGCTACGGGTTGATTTGCAGACAGGTTGTTCAGCGATTCCGGTGTCCAGCCCCTTTCGCAAAAATATTTTCGTTCCGGTCCGACCCAAATCAACTTAACAACCCGCGCCATCCCGCACCCACAAGAGGGGCGTATCGCGATCGTCACGGACGTTGGGTGCGGGATGCGGTGGACGCGGCAGCCGCGAGAGACGAACGCTGTTGGCGTGGACGGCGAAGCCGTGTGGTCCTGACGCCCCGACGCTGGCGTCAAGTTGGCGATGATGCGTTCCGCATCACGCCGATGACGGTGACAACAAAGCCCGGTCACCGGGGAGAGCGCGGAGTAAGCCGTTAAAACCATTGCGCAGGGAAGGCCGGGTGCTCCGGTGAACCTGTGGCGACGAACTCGTGTGCTTTTTATTTTGCGCACGGGGCTGCGGGTGCAGCGGGCACCCGGCTTTCCCTGCGCCCTCTGTCATCGAGGGAGAGGATTTTGCAACAACTCGGGCGCTTCGCGCTGCGAGATGGCGGATGCCTGTCTTCTCCGTTGTTTGAAAATCGAATCGGAAATGACGCCTTCGCCGACGCTGTGGCGCGCAACCTGCGCTCCGTCAGCCTCGGTTACTGCGACACCTGCTTTCGTAGCTCAGTGACGTCCTGCGCCGTGAGCTTCGATCCCTTGCCGCCGAAGCGCGCCGTCACATAGTTAGCGACCGCCGCGATCTCGTCGTCGGAATAGGCGTCGCCGAAGGCAGGCATCGAGAGCGCGCCGTCCGGCGTATTCCGCCTGGTGCCGGCGATCACGATCTGCGCGACATTGGTCGCGCCGGGATCGTTCACCGCCCAGGCCCCGGTGAGCGTGGCAAACGGTGAGACCGGACTTTCGCCGGTCCAGCCGTGGCAGGAAACGCAGGCGCCCGCGAACACCATCTTGCCGCGCGCATCCGCCGTGACGCCGTCCTTGTGCGAAGCCGGCGCAGGCGGCGCCAGCGTCGCCGGCAGATCGGGCGATGGTGTCGGGGGCACACTGCGCAGATAGGCCACCACGGCGCGGATATCTTCCGGCGCTAGCTGGCTGAAGCTCTGGTCGACCGCTTCGCCCATCGGCCCCGACGCCGTGCCATGACCCGCCGCATGTCCGGTCGACAGATAAGCGATGAGATCGTCGTCGCGCCAGGCACCGATGCCGGTGGCCTTGTCCGAACTGATGTTGAAGGCACGCCAGCCCGCGGTGAGCGCGCCGCCGAATTTCTTGCGGTTGTCGAGCGCGAACGCCAGATTTCGCGGCGTATGGCATTCACCGCAATGCGCCAGGGCTTCCGCGAGATAAGCGCCCCTGTTCCATTCCGGGCTCTTCGATGTGTCGGGTTCGAACCGCGTGTCCGGATTGAACACCGCCGACCAGAACATCATGCCCCAGCGCTGGTTGAACGGAAACGTCAGCGTATTGGCGGGAGCGGCCGCGCGCACCGGCGGCAGGCTGAACAGATAGGCCTTGATCGCCAGCGCATCGGCGTCGCTGATGTAAGTGTAGGACGTATACGGCATCGCCGGATAAAGCCGCGCGCCGTCGCGGCGGACGCCGCGATGCAGCGCGTTCAGGAAGTCCTGATCGCTGTAATTGCCGATGCCGGTGTCTTTGTCCGGCGTGATATTGGTCGAATAAAGCGTACCGAACGGCAGCTTGAATCCGAGGCCGCCGGCATATTCCTGGCCGCCCTGGGTGGTGTGGCAAACCATGCAATCCGCGGCATGTGCGAGATAGGCGCCACGTTCAACAAGGCTCGCCTTGGCGAGCGCAACCGGTGTGCCGGTCGGATTGGCGGCTTTATAGTCCGCCAGTGATACTTTCGGGCCGTCCGAAAATGCCATCGGGCCTGGGCCACGGATGACCCAAAGTCCGATCGCCAGCGCTGCCACCACAATCGCGGCAACGCTGAGCAGGATCCGCGCGGTCGCGCTCATGCTTTTTTCCCCGCGATCAGGCTGCGGTCGATGGGCAATCTTCGCAGCGCAACCCCGGTCGCGGCGTAGATGGCATTGCGCAGCGCGGGCGAACTCGCCGTGACGCCGGTCTCGCCGATGCCGCCGGGCGCCTCGCCGCTCTTGATGACGTGCACCTCGATCTTCGGCGCCTGATCGATGCGCAGCATGCGGTAGTTGTTGAAGTTGGACTGCTGGACTCGCCCCTTGTCGATGGTGATCTCGCCATAGAGCGCGGCGGTGAGGCCGAAGATCAGCCCGCCTTCGAGCTGCGCCATGATGGTGTCGGGATTGACGGCGATGCCGGTATCGACAGCGGACGTGACGCGCCGCAGATGCACCTCGCCCTGTTCGTCGACTTCGGCTTCCACCACGGTTGCAATAAAGCTGCCGAACGACGGCTGTACGCACACGCCGCGTCCTACCCGCGCAGGCAGTGGCTGGCCCCAATTGGATTTCTCGGCCACCAGATCGAGTGCGGCCTTCAACCTCGGGTTTTTACCGAGCATGTCACGGCGGAACGCGACCGGATCCTTGCCCGCCTTGCGCGCGAGCTCGTCCATGAAACATTCGATCGCAAACACATTGTTGTTGGGACCGACGCCGCGCCAGAACCCGGTCGGCACCGCAGGCGGCTCGGACCGAACATATTCGACGTGGAGATTGGGAATGTCATAGGGAATATCGACGGCGCTATCGACTGCATCGATGTCGATGCCTTTCTGGAAGGCGGGCGGCAGCCAGCGTGCGATCACAGCCGATCCGGTGATGCGATATTTCCAGCCGACGATCTTGCCGTCCGACAGCGTCGCCGCAATCGTGTCGCGATAGACCGGGCGATAGATATCATGCTGGATATCTTCCTCGCGGGTCCAGACCACCTTGACCGGCCCATCGACATGCTTGGCGATGCGAACGGCTGCAACCACCATGTCGGGCTCGAGCCTGCGGCCGAAGCCACCGCCGAGCAGGTGATTATTCGCGATCACTTTCTCGACCGGAAGCCCGGCCGCTTTCGCCGCTTCCGACTGAACGCGCGAGATGATCTGCGTGCCGGTCCATAATTCGCAGGAATCCTGCTTGAAATGAACGGTGCAGTTCAGTGGCTCCATCGTCGCATGCGCGAGAAACGGCAACTCATAAGACGCTTCGACCTTGTCGCCGGTGGCAAGGCCCTTGGCGATGTCGCCGTCGGATCTTGCGACGACGCCGTCCTTTTCGCTGGCCGCGCGGATATCTTCCCAAATGTCTTTCGAACTGATGCGGGCGTTGGCGCCTTCGTTCCAGGTCACAACCAGGGCATCGAGACCTTTCTTCGCCGCCCACATGTGATCGCCGACTACCGCGACCAAATCGTCCAGCACCACGATTTGCTGCACCCCCGGAACCTTCTTGGCGGCGGTGTCATCGACGGTGCCGACCTTGCCGCCGAATACGGGACATGCGGCCAACGTCGCGAACTTCATGCCGGGAAGTATCGCGTCGATGCCGTAGACGGCCTTGCCGTTGACTTTGTCGGGGGTGTCGAAGCGCTTCAGCGGCTTGCCGATGAAGACGAAATCCTTGGGGTCCTTGAGCGCGACATCCTTTGGCGGGCTCTGGCTGCTCGCCGCCGTCGCCAGCGCGCCGTAGGAAAGCTTGCGGCCGCTTTCGGTGTGCGTGACCTCGCCTTTCGACGTCGTGCAGCTTGCCGGCTCGACCTGCCATTGCTGCGCGGCCGCCTGCACCAGCATGGCGCGCGCGCTGGCGCCGGCGTTGCGCAGCGGCTTCCAGAACGCCCGGATCGAATTGGAATTGCCGGTGACCTGAATGCCGAACGTCGGATTGCCGTAGAGCTTGTCGTTCGGCGGCGCGGGCTCCAGCGTCACCTGCGCCAGATCTGCATCGAGCTCTTCGGCCAAAATCATCGCCACCGCGGTGTAGACGCCCTGTCCCATCTCGACCTGCGGCATCACCAGCGTGGTATGGCCGGCGTCGTCGATACGGATGAAGGCGTTAGGCGCGAATTTGCCATCGGTCACGTCGGGCGGCTGCACCGGCTCGTTGACCGCAGGGGGAAGAGCACGGACGGGGAGATGGAAGGCGAGCAGGAAACCGCCTGCCAAACCGCCGGTAAGGAGCGCACGCCGTGAGACTGTGTCGGATATTTTCGCTGCGACTGTCATTGTGCCCTCCTACGACTGGCGACCGGAAGCAGCCTGCTTGATGGCTGCACGGATCCGCACATAGGTGCCGCAGCGGCAGATATTTCCGGCCATCGCGGCGTCGATGTCGGAATCATCCGGATTGGGCGTGGCCGCCAGCAGCGCCGCGGCCGACATGATCTGGCCCGATTGGCAATAGCCGCACTGGATCACTTCGAGATCAAGCCAGGCCTTTTGCACTTTCGCGCCGGCGGCCGATGCACCGATGCCTTCGATGGTGGTGACGGCGCGATCGCGCACCGCGCTGACCGGCAGCATGCAGGAACGCACCGGTTTGCCGTCGATATGAACCGTGCAGGCGCCGCATTGGGCAATGCCGCAGCCAAATTTGGTGCCGGTCATGCCGAGGATGTCGCGGAGAACCCAGAGCAACGGCATTTCGGCGGGAGCGTCGAAGGACTTCGTCTCGCCATTGATCGTCAGCGTGGTTGTCATCATAACCTCCATTGCAACGACCGCGGGCAGCGGCCGCCGTGGCGAAAGTCGCCATGGGCTGATCGAGAGAATGCGATTGGATTATATCCCGCTGCGCGACGCAAAGAAGCAGATATCTTTGCAACGCTGACTTGAATCGGCCGTGAAAGCGATTACGCGCGCAATTTTTCTTTCCGAGAAATTCGCCCGGCGATTGTTCGCATCTGATTTTTCTTGCTCAGGTTTGCCGAAAGCCCATGCGGAACGCGCCCCAATGGCGGCCGCGGACGTAAATCGGCGACGAGACGTCCTTCATCAGGACGAAATTGCCGCCGCCCATATCGCGGCGATAGGTTTGCAACAGGAACGGCTTGGTATTGTCAGCTACCTTGTGTACCGCGCGGTCGTTGAACAACCGCCTGTTGCGGCAGTTCGCATTATTCCAAACCGGGTCTGCGCCCTGCGGCAGGCGATAGTTCGGATTATGCGTGGGAAGATATCCGCCCTTTGCCCATGCGACGCAAAAGACGATCCGGGGGGCGATCTTTTGAATCGGATCCTGGATCGGCGGCAAGATCCGGTCGGTGAACGCGACATAGTCCGTGAGGTATTGCTTGGGATTGGTGCCCGGAATCTCGCGATAGTTCTCATCCAGCAACTGCGCGAGGCTGATGTCACCTCGCGCAAGACCCGCCTCGAACGCAGCGGCGATCTGCTTTGCGGTATCGACGGTGATGCGGATCAGCGGTGCATCTGAAGTTTCCACCCCGCTGTCGGCGATCAGCGAGATCAGCCCTTCGGAAAGGTCCAGCAGCCTCGCGACCCGGTCGTCGGCCTGCTTGAGATCGGTCGATGACAGATCGACGCCCTTGGCAAGGTGGCTGAGCTCGGAAATCACCATATCGCAGTGGGAGAGATTGGAAGTGGCTGCCTTGGCGACGCCATCGATTTCATGACCGACCGATGTGAAGCCGGTCTGCACCCGCATGATGATGTTCTGAATCTGCTCGGCGCCTTCGCCGGCGCTCTTGGCCCGCAGCGAGGCGTCGCCGCTCTCGCCGATCAAATTGCCGACCTGGCCGTCGAGATCGCGAACGGTGTCGCCGATCAGATGCGTCGCCTGGCGCGTCGCTTCGGCAAGGCTCTTCACCTCGCTGGCGACGACGGCAAAGCCTCTTCCCGCCGCGCCGGCGCGGGCGGCCTCGATGGTCGCATTCAGGGCGAGCAGGTTGGTTTGCTTCGCGATCGCTTCGATCGAGCCGGATACCTTGGCGACCTGCGCGAGCGCGGTTCCGACCGAACCAAGGCGGCGCTCGATGCGGCCGACGGCTTCGATCAAGGCGGCGATATGCTGGACCGCGGTCTCCACCGCAGCGCGCGACTGTGTGATTTCGCTGACGGCCGCCGATGTGGCGGACTGCACCGCGCCCGACGCTGTGGCGATGTCGTGATTGGCGGAAACCATCGTCTCCGCAGTCTTCTGCAGATGCCGGAAACGATCGGATTGGCTGGAGACGCGGCCCGCGACTTCCTGCAGGTTTCCCGCCACGTCGGCGAGCTCGACGCCAAGGCCGCCAATCCGGTTCGAAAGCTGATCGACCAGACGCTCGCTATCGGATGGCACCGTGGCGGCATCGTCCAACTTCACGAACTGCGTAACCGGCATTGCAGGACCTCTCCAGGTCGATACGCGGTTCAGAACTTTTGACTGCAGGCGTCATCAAGCCTGTACGCTTTGCGGAAGCTTCCGCCTGCGGCGGCCATTGACGCGGACGGACTTGCCGGTCTCGCGCACCCCTAAGGTGATGCCGTTGCGACCGTGATCGTCGCATCTCGGCGTGAACTCATGGTTAACAATTGCCTCATTCTCAGGCAGAAGGCACTACCGGTATACCGAAGGCTTGGGCAAATCTTTGATTTTGCCGGAATCCCGGCCTATAAGGCCGCGCTTTCCACCCCTGCATCCCCAAGACGAATCCAAGAGACCTCGCATGGCCGGCCATTCCCAATTCAAGAACATCATGCACCGCAAGGGGCGGCAGGACGCCCAGAAGTCGAAGCTGTTCGGCAAGCTGGCGCGGGAAATCACGGTAGCTGCGAAGCTTGGAACCCCGGATCCCGCGATGAATCCGCGCCTGCGCGCGGCGGTGGTCGCAGCGCGCGCGGAAAACATGCCGAAGGATAATATCGAGCGCGCGATCAAGAAAGCGCTCGGCGGCGAGGGCGATAATTACGACGAGATTCGCTACGAGGGGTACGGCCCGGGCGGCGTCGCCGTGATCGTCGAGGCACTGACCGACAACCGCAACCGCGCAGCCTCCGATATCCGATCCTACTTCACCAAATCCGGCGGCAATCTGGGTGAAACCGGTTCGGTGGCCTTCTTGTTCGATCGCACCGGCGTCATCGAATATGACGCCAGCGTCGCATCTGACGACGCAATGCTGGATGCGGCCATCGAGGCCGGCGCCGACGACGTTGCCTCCAGCGAAAGCGGCCACGAGATCTATGCGTCGCAGGAGACCTTCCGCGACGTCGCCAAGGCGCTGGAAGCCAAGTTCGGCGAAGCGCGCAAGGCCGCGTTGACCTGGAAGCCGCACAATACGGTCGCGGTGGACGACGAGACCGGCGAGAAGCTGTTGAAGCTGATGGACCTGTTGAACGAACATGACGACGTGCAGAACGTGTTCGCCAATTTCGAGATTTCCGACGCGCTGGTCGCCAAGATGGGCGGGTAGGACGCCGTCATTGCGAGGAGCGTAAGCGACGAAGCAATCCAGACTGTTTCCGCGGGCGGATTTCTGGATTGCTTCGCTTGCGCTCGCAATGACGAATCAGGGCCAGCACCGCGGTTGATAGCGGACCACCTGCGCTAGGCTCGAGACTTCACCATGGGTTATAAAAGCCCATGACATCACCGCCGATTCGCCATCCCGTCCGTATCCTTGGCATCGATCCGGGCCTGCGCCGCACCGGCTGGGGCGTGATCGAGATCGACGGCAACCGGCTGACCTTTGTCGGCTGCGGCTCGGTGGAACCACAGGACGACCTGCCGCTGGCGAGCCGCCTGCTGGCGATCCATGAGGGGCTCGCCACTGTGCTCGGCGACTTCCAGCCGGCCGAAGCTGCGGTCGAACAGACTTTCGTCAACAAGGACGGCGTTGCCACGCTGAAGCTCGGACAGGCGCGAGGCGTTGCGATGCTGGCGCCGGCGATATTCGGGATATCGGTCGCGGAATACGCCCCGAACCAGGTGAAGAAGACCGTGGTCGGCGTCGGCCACGCCGACAAGAATCAGATTCTGATGATGTTGAAGATTCTGCTGCCGAAGGCCGAGCCGAAATCCGCCGACGCTGCCGACGCCTTGGCCATCGCCATCACGCACGCGCATCACCGCGCCAGCGCGGCGCTCAGGATGAAGGTCATGAGCCTATGATCGGCAAGCTCAAAGGCCTGATCGACAGCTATGGGGAGGATTACGTGATCGTCGACGTCGGGGGCGTCGGCTATCAGGTGCACTGTTCGGCGCGGACATTGCAAACGCTGCCGTCGCCCGGCGAGGCCGCGGTGCTGTCGATCGAGACCTATGTGCGCGAGGACCAGATCAAACTGTTCGGCTTTCGCAGCGACATCGAGCGCGAATGGTTTCGCTTGCTGCAGACCGTGCAGGGCGTCGGCGCGAAAGTGGCGCTTGCCGTGCTCTCAACCCTGCCACCGGCGGAGCTAGCGAACGCGATCGCGCTGCGCGACAAGGCCGCGGTGACGCGCACGCCGGGCGTCGGCCCGAAAGTCGCCGAGCGTATCGTCACCGAACTGAAGGACAAGGCGCCGGCCTTCGCCAATGTCGACCCGGCGTTGGTGCATCTTTCCGGCGCGATCGACGATCAACGCGCGCCGCGTCCGGTCACCGATGCAATTTCGGCGCTGGTCAATCTCGGCTACGGCCAGCCGCAGGCGGCCGCCGCCATTGCGTCCGCCTCGCGAAGCGCCGGCGAGAATGCGGAGACCGCGCAACTGATCCGGCTCGGCCTGAAGGAGCTGGCGAAGTGAGCACGCCCTCCCGCATTGTCGCCCCCGAGCGCCGCGCCGACGATGTCGGCGACACCGCGCTGCGTCCGCAATTGCTGTCGGAATTTGTCGGACAGCAGCAGGCGCGCGCCAATCTCTCGGTCTTCATCGAGGCGGCGCGCAAGCGAGGTGAGGCGCTGGACCATGTGCTGTTCGTCGGTCCTCCCGGGCTCGGCAAGACCACGCTGGCGCAAATCGTCGCGCGTGAACTTGGCGCCGGTTTCCGCGCCACGTCCGGTCCCGTGATCGCCAAGGCGGGCGATCTCGCAGCACTTCTCACCAATCTCGAGGAACGCGACGTGCTGTTCATCGACGAAATCCACCGCCTCAGTCCCGCGGTCGAGGAAGTGCTCTATCCCGCGATGGAGGATTTTCAGCTTGATTTGATCATCGGCGAAGGCCCGGCGGCGCGTTCGGTCAAGATCGAGTTAGCAAAGTTTACGCTGGTCGGGGCCACCACGCGCGCCGGTCTCCTGACCAATCCGCTGCGCGACCGTTTCGGAATTCCGGTGCGGCTGAATTTCTACACCGAAGAAGAGCTGGAGAGGATCGTCACCCGCGGCGCGCGCGTACTCAACATTGGCATGACGCCTGACGGCGCCAACGAAATTGCGCGCCGCGCCCGCGGTACGCCGCGCATCGCCGGACGGTTGTTGCGGCGGGTGCGGGATTTCGCCTCGGCCGCGGACGCGGTCTCGATCGATCGCAAGATCGCCGACAACGCGCTCCGCGCGCTGGAGGTCGATGCCGCCGGCCTCGATGCGATGGACCGGCGTTATCTCACCACCATCGCGATCAATTACGGCGGCGGTCCGGTGGGCGTGGAGACCATGGCGGCGGCGCTGTCCGAACCGCGCGATGCGATCGAGGACATCATCGAGCCGTATCTCATCCAGTGCGGCTATCTGCAGCGCACGCCGCGCGGTCGGCTTCTGACCTCGCATGCCTTCCGCCATCTCGGCCTTGCTGAACCCGCCCGCGATCCGGCGCAGTTCGGATTGTTTGGCAGCGCGGAGGACGAGCAGTGACCGATATCGGTCTGCCGATGACGGCGCATCTCGACGGCGCGATCCGCGACGGTCGCCATCACATGCAGGTCCGCGTCTATTACGAGGACACCGATTTAGGCGGCCTCTTATCGCATCTGGCCTGGCAATCGCGCGCACCGCTTCGACGCGATAGAGCGGACTGCCACCCCTGGGGAGGCGGTAATATCCAGCGCAGCCATGTCGTTCATCACCCTTGGCAGCAAGACTTCTGGGCGGGCGAGAGAGCTACTCAAGCGATGTTCTATCGATAGATAGAGGTTGACAGAGATGGACAAGAGTCGTATCAAACCATCGATCTATCGATAGATATATTACGCAGCGGCGCGTGGCAGTTGATCGTGGCCCGTCGCTCAGTGCTGCGCGGCGGGTCACGGTCGCCGGCGTACGCAAGCAAGACTTCGAGTCCAAGTCTGTCTGCGATTTCACCATCGTGCAATCTATTGAACGGAGGATGACAGTGAGCCAGATCAAGAAAGCTAAACAATTTGCGGCCCTTCACGTCAAAGGGACGCCAGTGATACTTTATAACGCGTGGGATGCAGGCAGTGCGAAAACGATCGTCGAGACCGGTGCGGAGGCGATCGCGACGAGCAGTTGGTCTGTCGCCACTGCGCAGGGGTATGAGGACGGCGAGGACCTTCCGCTTCCGCTTGCCGAGCAGATCGTCGAGCGGATCGTGGCGGCAGTTGACGTGCCCGTGACCGTCGACTTCGAAGGCGGCTACAGCGACGATGATCGCAAACTAGCCTCGAACATCTCCAAGCTGCTTGATCTGGGAATCATCGGGATCAATTTCGAGGACCGCGTGGTTAAGGGGAAAGGGCTCTACGACGTTGATCGGCAGGCGAAGCGAATTGCGGCGATCCGACATGCTGCCGAACACAAGGGCGTTCCTCTCTTTATCAATGCGCGGACCGATGTGTTCTTAGGTAACAGCGGCGATGTCGACGAAGCCCTGGAGAGAGCGAAGGCATACGCGTCGGCCGGCGCGTCCGGCTTCTTCATTCCCGGGCTGACCGAGGCCGACCATATCCGTCGGATTGCTGAGGAAGCGAAGCTGCCGGTCAACGTCATGGTCATGGAAGGCGTCCCATCGAATGACAAGCTCGCGAAACTAGGTGTCGCCCGCGTGAGCTATGGGCCGATTCCGTACATCGAGGCGATGGAGGCTCTCCAGAAGAAGGCAAGCAAGCTCTTTTCGTAATCTGCATGCGACCTCTGGAGGTCGGCCAAACCCGCGACGCCCTTGCAAGGATTGTGAGTAAATTTGCGCCGCGAAGATAGGCCAACTTCCGCAGCGCCGTTTGCCCAGATATCCTCATCTTCGTCTCGCGTTGCCGCGGTCTCGGCCCCTCGACCAGCCTTCGCCTGGACCAAAGGGGCGCGTCCCAGCGGACTGGGAAAATCACATCAATCAATGAGCCGGTCTATGACGACGGCAACACGCCACGAGCGTAAAATCCAGAAGGAAGAATCCTGTGTATCATCAAGTCGTTTCGCAGTGCGTCCAGTCCTTGAAAACTGTAGAGGTCTTGCTCGACAAGGCCGAGCAATTTGCCGCTGCCAAGCAGTTTGACGTCCGTGTGCTGTTGAACGGCCGTCTCGCGCCCGACATGAAGCCCTTGATCTACCAGGTGCAGAGCGCTTGCGACTATGTCAAAGCCGCCGCCGCGTGGCTTTCCGGGCAGACGCCTCCAAAGCACGAAGACAATGAGCAAACCCTCAAAGAGCTGCGCGCTCGCGTTCGGAAAACTGTCGATTTCGCCGAAAGCGTAGGCAAGACACAATACGAAGGCGCAGAAGGCCGCAAAGTCAGCCTTTCGTGGGTTCCCGGGAAGGTCATCGGTGGCGAGGATTATCTGCTTCAGATAACGATTCCGAACGTCTACTTCCACATTGCGATGACGTACGCGGTTCTCCGCAACGGCGGCGTTGACGTCGGCAAGATGGACTTCCTTGGGCCAATGAATTTTGTCGAAGCCTGACGAGACAGGCATTCCTTTCTTGCCCGGACCCTCTCGGCGCCGATCGGTGGCGCGGTCGCCCTGCGGCAAGCCGTCCGCTCACCACAAGTCGAGCCTCCAAGAAGAATCTCCAGATTCGATGCCCGTGAAACGCGCTTTAGCAAAGAAATACACCAGCAGCCCCGTCAGTGGCATGGGCGACCTGTTCGGGGATCCCGAGCTGCCTGCCGGTTTCCGCTATATCCCGTATGTAATATCGACCGCCGACGAAAAGAGCCTCGTTCAGCGATTTAAAAAGCTGCCCCTGAAGCCCTTTGAATTTCACGGACATCAGGGCAATCGCCGCATATACACCTTCGGGCACAGATATGTCTTCGCAGGCCAGGAGCCGCGCGCCGATGCGAGCATTCCCGATTACCTTCTGCCGCTCACCGACGTTGCAAGCCAGATCAGTGGCGTGCCGGCCGAGGCGTTTGAGCAGTTCATGGTGACGGAGTATGCGCCGGGTGCTGGAATCGGCTGGCACCGCGACCGACCGTCGTATGAAGATATCGTCGCAGTGTCGTTTCTCGCGCCTTGCACATTGCGGCTGCGTCGGAGGGCGGGGGAGGGCTGGGAGCGCCGGTCCGCGCATGTCCAACCACGATCAGTGTATTTGCTCCATGGCCCGGTGCGGAACAGCTGGCAGCACAGCATCGCGCCGATGGACGTTCTGCGCTACTCCGTGACCTTGCGTACGTTTCGCCCTGGCCGAAACTCCTCGAGCGATTAGCGTTCCACCATTGCGGTTGTCAGATCGGCGAATAGATGGGCGAAGTGATTAGATAAAACGTCCGCGGCGATGGTGAGGTCGCTTCAGCCCGAAGCCGGGATCATGACAGCACGCTTTCGCGCGATCATCAGGCGACTGCGAATGTGGACCCGGTAAGCCCCGCAGTCGCCTGATCGAACGCAGAGATATCGTGATAGGCACGCGTAAGAATCAGGCCTCCTTCCAACGCCGCCATCACATGGAAAGCCCGACCCACAGCATTCGCTCCGCCAATTCTGCTCGAAAGGTCGTCGATGCAGCGTCGAAAGAACATCTCGATTTCCTGCACGATCTCGGGCGGTAGACCGCCCGCTTGAGCTCCAAGCATGCCGCCTAGACACATCCGGCCATCCCGTTCGATCGCGCTGCGAAACGCGGATCGATAGATCGCAATCACCTGGTCGCCGCTCTCATCATGCCGCCGCGCGACCAGTTCGAAGAAGCGATCCCCGTATCGGCGCGCGACCGCAGCGGCCATTCCCGCCTTGGTCGGAAAATGGTGGTGGACACTGGCGCTCTTGATGCCGATCTCGGCTGCGAGATCGCGGAAGCTGAAGCCCCGGTAGCCCGCCTCGCGGATGCGAGCCTCGGCCAGGTCCATCAGGCGCTCTGCCGTTTCGTTCATTGCATTTCCTATCTCTACTGATAGATAGACGTTGACGGCAGGGATTTCCAGAGTTATCCCTTTCTCTACCTATCGATAGAGCGGAGAAGGAGCTCATGAGCAACGAACAGGATACGCCGGCCGTTCGCCACGTCGACACGCCGTCAGGCCGAATCGGTTACGTGGAAGTGGGATCGGGACCGGTCGCTCTCTTCGTGCACGGCGTGCTGCTGAACAAGCACATGTGGCGCTACCAGCTCGGCGCGCTTTCAGATTTTCGGCGGTGCATCGCGGTCGACCTGCTTGCGCACGGCGACACGGAAATCGCAGCCGCTCAGAACGTATCTGTGACCGCCAACGCGAATATGCTGAAAGAAGTGCTCGACGCGCTGCATATAGATCAGGTCGATCTGGTCGGAAACGACAGCGGCGGAGGGATTTGCCAGATCTTCGCCGCGCTCAATCCGGATCGGGTGCGGATGCTGACGCTCACCAACTGCGATACCCATGACAACTGGCCGCCTGAAGCATTCAAACCGTTCGTGGAAATGGTTTCTGCCGGCGGGCTGAGCAAAACCCTCAACGCAATGCTCGGCGACAAATCGATCTATCGCTCGCCAGGGGCGCTTGGCCCGGCCTACGAGCATCCCGAAGCCGTCACGGACGAAGATATCGAAATCTACCTGCGGCCACACCTGCGCAACGAGCAGCGTACCCACGATCTGGAGCGTTTCGTCGGCGCATTCGACAATAAGCACACTTTGGCCATCGAGCCCCGATTGCGGCAGCTCAAGGCTCCGACGCTGATCGTCTGGGCCACGGACGATGTCTACTTTCCGGTGAAATGGGCGCACTGGCTGGCCGAAGCGATCCCAGGAGCGAGACCGCCCGTCGAACTGCCCGGAGCGCGGCTTTTCTTTCCCGAGGAGCGGGCGGACGCATTCAATCGGCTGCTGCGCGGCCATTGGGTCGGCTGACCAATCCGACCCGTACGATTCGGCGTCGCACGAGCCGAATCCCCATCAGCGAGGCACTTGGTATGCTGCTGGAAGACCGACTGGCCCAAATCGTTCCGACGCTGACTCCAGCTCAGATACAGTTCGCTCTTCGTTTCGCGAGCGGTCCTGAGCGGCGTTTTGCACCGGACGAAAAGCTTCTCGATGTCGGCGATCGGGACATGGCCGTGTGGCTGGTCGTCGAGGGGGGCATCGTTGCGAGCCGACGGGATGGTCTGGGCCGGGAGGGGATATTTGCCACCGGCGGACCGGGTCAGTTCAGCGGAGAAGTAAGTGACCTTGCCGGGCATGCCTCCTTGGCCATGGTCTGCGCGGGACCGAACGGGTGCACGGCCTATCCGTTCGATCTCCCTCATCTTCGAGCTCTGCTCATCAGCAGCGCGGACATCGGCGAACTGATGATGCGGGCCTTCATCCTGCGGCGCGCCGCGCTGTTGGAGGGGGACAGCGTTGGCTCGGTCATCCTTGGAGAAGCGGGATCGCCGGCGACGGTTCGCCTTCGGGGCCTGCTTACCCGGAACAGCTACCCGCACTCGCTGATCGATGCAGGTGGTACTGAAGGTAAAGCCCTTGTCGAGCGCCTCGGCGTGCAGGCGGCCGATTTGCCGATCCTGATCTGCCCGAACGGGACGGTGCTGCGGCGGCCCAGCGATACTGAGGCGGGAGTAGGGCTGGGAATCGTTCCCGATATCAAGCCTGGAACGACGTACGACGTGATCGTCGTTGGCGCGGGCCCGGCAGGCCTCGCTGTTGCCGTGTATGCGGCATCGGAGGGGCTCTCCGTTCTGGTTGTCGATAGCCGCTCGTTCGGTGGCCAAGCGGGCGCATCCTCGAGGATCGAGAACTATCTGGGATTTCCGACCGGCATCTCCGGCCAGGCGCTTACGGCGCGCGCATTTCTTCAAGCTCAGAAATTCGGTGCTCAATTTGCGGTGCCGGTCTCGGTCGTCGAACTCGATTGCTCGCAGCCACCGTTGCACCGCGTGGCACTCGACAATGGCGTTTCAATTTGTGGACGGACGGTCGTGATCGCGTCGGGCGCGCGTTACCGGCGGCCAGAGATCGAAAACCTCGACCGCTTCGAGGCAACCAGCGTCTCGTACTGGGCGACGACGATCGAGGCGGCCCTGTGCGAGGGCCGCGATATCGTTCTCGTCGGAGGAGGCAATTCTGCGGGGCAGGCGGCTGTCTTCCTCGCCGCGCACGCGCGCCAGGTACACCTGGCTGTCCGCTCGTCGGGCCTCGATGCCTCCATGTCCCGCTACCTGATCGACAGGATCAAGGCGACGCCCAACATCGACTTGCGGGTCCGCACCGCCGTCACCGGATTGTCGGGTACGGCAGATGGTACACTGGAAAGCATCGACATGACCTGCCGTGAGAGCGGCGACAGTCGCCGGGTCGACGCACGGCACATGTTCTTGTTCATCGGTGCCGATCCCAACACCCAGTGGCTCGATCGGCGTATCACCCTGGACAACAAGGGCTTCGTTGCCACCGGTAGCGATCCGCAATTGCCGTTGGCAACCAGCAGCCCCGGTGTTTTTGCGATCGGAGACGTGCGGCGCGGATCGGTGAAGCGCGTGGCGGCCGGCGTCGGCGAGGGTGCCGCGGCCGTAGCTCAGATCCACGCCTACCTCGCCACCCTTCATTCGTAGTCCATGGTGACTTAAGCGGATGGAGCGTCGGCGGCTTGTCGCAGGCAGGTGAGGCAGTCGAACTGCCTTTGGTCGGCGTACCCGGACCTCCTGCTCGACTTGCACATCGACCCCGCCACCTATGACGACGCTGTCACGAAGCGCGGCGCCCGCAGGTCGGTGGCAAACATAAGCTGCGTGTCCCGCTCTAGGATGAGCGCGTTCCAGCCGCCCGGATGAGCCGCCAACTCGCCAGGCTTGCAAAAACTGCGACGACCGCAGCAACGGAGAGTGCAGCACCGAAGCCGGCTGCTACGCTGGCGTGCACCGCGCCTTGGAGGGCGATTCGAATCGGATCTGATAAAGCAGACAAAGCACCGCTCGCGTCGCCGCCCACGATCCGAAGGCTCAGGTCGTGCCAATCGATCCTCTGATCGAGCACGAGCGACCTTCCAAGCCTTCGAAGGTTGGCCTCGGCCACGCCCGCGAGCACTGCGCCCAGCCCCGCGACACCGGCGACGATGCCAATGAACCGCGTCGTACTTGCCAATCCGGAGGCCATTCCGGCGCGCTCTGGCGGAACGGAGCTGACTTGAGCTTTCGCCGTCTCGCTGTTGAGCAGGCCCGCGCCGGATCCCGTGATGAACATGCCGATCGCAGCCGTCCAATATGCGAGGTCCGACAGCACGGCTGCTGCCGCGATCGCATTGCCAAGCGCGACCAATCCGAGACCGAAGCTCAGGATCGCACGGCTGGACATGCGCGTCGCGAGCCTGCCGCCCACGCTGGGACCGATCAGCAGCGGCAATGCGAAAGGTATCATTGCGAGACCTGCGATCGCCGGCGAAAGCACAAACGCATCCTGGAGATAGAGCGGAAGGATCGTCATCATGACTTGTGCTGCGGTCGCGTAACCCAGCATAGCGACGGCTGCTCCGGTGACGGTCGGATCGCGGAATATCGACAGGTCGATCATCGGGCGTGGGTGTTTGCGTTCGGCAAAAACGAACGCCACAAGCAGGACCGTGCCCACTGCTAATCTGATGATTGTCGGCGCACTCTCCCAGCCGATGCTATTTGCATCGATCAGAGCCCACACGACGCTGAAAAGACCGGCGCCAAAGAGGATGATTCCTGGATAGTCCAAGCCTGACGCTTTCGGGTCGCGAGATTCCGCGACCGATGTCAGGGCGAGGACGATCAATCCGGCGCCCAACGGCAAATTGATGTAAAACGCCCATCGCCATCCCAAATAGGACGTAACGAGGCCGCCGAGGATCGGACCGAGAGGCGGTGCCATACCCATTACGGTGCCCCAGATCGCGTAGACGCGGTCTCGTTCGTGAGGTTCGAATCCGTGTGCGACAACGGCCAGCGACGAAGTCAGCTGGAGCGCGGCGCCGACCGCCTGCAATGCGCGCGCGCCGTTTAGCGTAGCGAGATTAGGTGCCGCACCGCAGAGAAAAGAGGCGAATGTGAAGATCGACAGCCCGATAAGCAGCATGCGCCGCCGCCCAAGACGGTCGGCCAAGGCGCCTGCTGGCATCAGCAGTGCCGCGAACGGAAGGATATAGGCGCTGACAACCCATTCGACATCGGTGAATCCGCCGTGCAGGTCGCGCGCAATGGATGGCAGCGAGACCGCGACAATGTTGGTGTCGAGCATGATGAGAAAGGGCGCGCCGGCACAACAAAGCAACATGCGCAGCTTCCGGCCAGAGAACCGAGCCGTCGGAGACGGTGGCATAGCATCAGTCTGCAGCTGTCCCGCTGCAATACCGAGGCTATTTTCGCCATTCCTGAGCACGAAACCATCCATTCCGCTGTTCCGCGACCTGCGCGATGAGCTTGGCTATGTAGATCAGCGACAAGAGGTCCTGCCGACGCGCAGACGATCGGCAGGGCTTTCGAAGGCTCAATCAGGAAGTGGGAAGCAGAGCCTGTAAGGACGTTTCGTAGGTGGGATAGTCGGTGTAGCCGCGCGCGGTGTAGCCATAGAAGGTGCTGCGGTCATATGGGTTCAGCCGCAAGCCGAGTTCGATCCTCCTGGGCAAGTCGGGATTCGCGATGAAGTGACGGCCGAAGGCGATTAGGCTCGCATCGCCATTGACCACGCTTGCCTCGGCCGTCTCCGGATTGAATCCACCGGCTGCGATGACTGGTCCCTTGAAGATCTTGCTCAATTCTTGGGCTGCGACCGGCGCCTGCGCTTCGGCAATGGTCTCACCGCCCTTCACCCGCGGTTCGATGAGGTGAAGATACGCGAGCCCGAAGCCGTCGAGCCGCTCTGCCACCGAGCGGAACAGCGCACGGGGATTGCTGTCGCCCATGCCATTGAACGTCCCGCTTGGCGCGAGCCGAACCCCGACCCGATCCGCGCCCCAGACTTCGCTCAACGTCTGGACGACTTCGACCAGAAGACGCATTCGATTCTCGACCGTACCGCCGTATTGGTCGCTCCGCTTGTTGGTGTTGTTCTGCAGAAACTGATCTATCAGGTGGCCGTTGGCCGCCATCAGCTCGACACCATCGAAACCCGCTTTCTTGGCGTTGCGCGCGGCGGCGCGATATTGATCGAGGATGCTGGCGATTTCCGCCGTCTCCAGCGCGCGATGCGGCGACGTCTGGCGAAACCCATCAGGCGTATCGACGACGATGCTCGGATCAGCCCAGTAGGTCGGATCGACGGACGCCGTGACCGGTTGCGATCCCGTGATCGAGACATGTGTCGTGCGGCCGGCATGCCAAAGCTGGGTGAAGAAGTATGCGCCCTTGGCGTGAACTGCATCCGTGATGCGTTTCCAGCCTGCCACGTGCTCGTCGGCGTAGAGACCGGGCGCGTGATAGTAGCCTCGCGCGGACGCCGCGATCGCTGTCGCTTCCGTGATCATCAGCCCGCCGTCAGACGCACGCTGCGTATAATAATCGAGCTGCAAGTCGCTCGGAATGCCCGTCCCTGGCTGCGCCCGTAGCCGGCTTATCGGCGGCATGACGACACGGTGTTTCAGTGTGATCGGCCCGATTTGCACGGGCGTGAAGAGCTTCTTTTGAACGTTTATACCCACTGGGATTCTCCGTTCGTGATGAGGCTGCGCTGGAAACGGAAGGGAGGGGCGTGAAGAGGAAGGCGGTCCCGCGCGGGTCGAGCGCGGGACGGATCACTAAGGTCGGATGTTGCCCCGACCGCAGGCGATCACTGCCTGCCAGCCATGATGCCGCCGTCGACCGGAAGGATGACCCCGGTGATGAAGCTCGCCTGATCCGAGGCAAGGAACAGGAGCGCTTCGGCCGCGTCTGCGGGCTGACCGTTGCGGCCAAGAGGGTGCATCGCATTGAAGGTCGGCAAAACGGTCTTCACCTGCTCCGGCGTCAGGAATGTGCTGAAGACCGGGGTCTCGATCACGCCGGGCGCGATCGCATTCACGCGGATCTTGTCGGGCGCCAGCTCGATCGCGAGGTTCTTGACCAGCGCATGGACGCCACCATTGGCCGCTGAATAGGCCGATGACGGCGTGGCGCCGATCGCCTGCAGGCCCCACATGGAGCCAGTTTGCACGATCGCGCCGCCGCGGCCCGCAGCCTTCATGGTCTTGGCGGCCGCCTGTGCGATGAAAAACTTGCCCTTGAGGATGATGTTCAGGAAACGATCGTATTCATCTTCGGTGACGTCGAGGAATGGCTTCGGCCCGAAGATGCCGGCGTTGTTGAACAGGACGTCTAGGCGGCCAAAGCGATCAAGCGCTGCCTTCACCGCTGCTTGTCCGGTCGCCGGCAGGGAAATGTCGCCCACATGGGCGATAGCACGCTTTCCGGTCGCGTCGATTTGCTTGGCTGCGGCTTCAGCTTTGGCGGCATCGCGTCCGATGATGACGACAGATCCACCTTCAGCGACAAATCGGGTCGCCACTTCCTTGCCGATGCCCGAACTGCCTCCTGTAACGATCGCGACCTTGTCCTGAAAACGCATGGCAACTCTCCCGGTTATTCTACCTATCGATAGATTGATGAGCTTCCGAGAATTAACTCTGGAAACTGGATGCGTCAAGCCTGATCTATCGATAGAGAGGAACAACGTCGTGACGGGCGGCGGACGGATTGCCGACCTTCCTCCGACGGAACCTATCGGTGCGTCATCAGGCCACGCGGAACGTCAGGATAATATTGTGGGCTTTCACGTCGATCGAACATGCCGTAGTCACGCACGATGCGCACGACGCGATGACGAACAGCGTTGGCCTCGGTAGGGAGCTGTGGTTCAAACTGCTCAGCGGAGTTGCGGTCGCGCCAGCTCGCCAACAATGCAAGCTTTCCCGCATTGTAGATGCTTGAGAAAACGTCGTGGTCGATCAGGGCCGGGTGCCTTCGATCGAGCGACAAGCGGTCAGCGAGCTCCGACAGAGCCAGCGATCCCGATCTAGTCGGTGCCGGCAAAACCTCGGTAAGCGTTGCAAATTTCCCGGCGCCGACCTCCGTCTCGTCCAAACGCTGTTCAACCAGAGGCACGCCGTCGGGAGGCGCCGTATCCGCCACGATTTCGCCAACCCGCAAATGATAATCTTGAAAGACGTCGTCGCGGCCGCGCTGTTGAGTCTCGTGGTGCTTGGCTACGGTGCGCCATCTCACAACGGACTTTTCGTCTCGCCACGTGGAATGCGACAGGATCCACCCCGGCCGGCGCGCGCTTTCGAAGCGCTCGTTGTCGACGAACCCGTCGATGGCCTGCAGGATCGGCCTCAAGTCTTTCGCAAGAGCGAGGTAAAGGTCGAATTGTTCTTTCTTGGGATGGACTTCGAAGATCACCGAGAACATCTTGATTACCCAGCTTGCCTGAGATTCGTGCCGAGGGAGGGGATGTCTTCCGCGATCGACGGGCCGAAGCCCGGCCAAGGACCCGAAGATTAGGCTTGCGACAGACGTTCGCTATCTTGCATAGCATTGTGCCCTATCGATAGATAGACTGACGGGCATTGTTTTTGGTCTCTTTAAGCCCTACCTATCGAGAGGTAGCCACGGGAGCAGACCCAATGAGTGACGTCGCCGCCGCCATCATGGACGCCGCCGAGCGGCGAATGCGGAAGGGCGGATTCAGCGGTTTCAGTTTTCGAGAGATTGCAGTCGACGTGGGCGTCAAGAGTTCTAGTGTCCACTATCATTTCCCGACCAAGGAGAATCTCGCGGCTGCCGTCATCCAGCGCTATACCGCACAGACGGCGGATTTGATCGAACGGGAGCTCCAGAAGGAGCCAAACCCGGTGAAGGTTTGGGTGAAAGCGTTCCGAGGGACTCTGCACTCAGAGGATCGCATGTGTCCATGCGCCGTGCTCGGTGCATCAACCATGGATCTGCCGTCGGAAGTGTCAGCGGAAGTAAAGAAGTTCTTCAAGATGTGTCATGAGAAGCTCGTGCAGGAGGGCCTCTCGTCGGATGAGGCCTCGCAATTGCTGGCAACGATCACGGGCGCGTTGGTGGTGGCCAATGCGGTGAATGACTTCGCGACATATGATCGTGCTACGCGTGAGTTCACCCGAGCGTGGAAACCTGCGCCGGTGAAAGTTGGTCGCCAGCGTTCGAAGTAAACGTCAAACGCGCGCCGCGTGAATTCCGGCGGCTCGCCAAACCCAGCCTTTTGTAGGCACCGTATCAAAGCTTTGGAGCGCGGTAGCGCGGCTCAAGTAGGGATCGAAGCCGCAAGGCCCGAGCCGCGTGGGCGAAGTGTCAACCGAATCCATGCCGCGGCGACCACGTGAACCGGTCGGGTGCCGAGGTCCTCGTGAGCCTCGAAAGCAGCGCCAATCCATCCCGAAAGAGCACGAACGGATACCGTGATCCATCATCGCGCGAAGGGCTGTCAAATCCCGGAACTAGGCCGAACGGCTCGGTCGCTGGTAGATCAACAACTCTGGGAAACGGGGCCGCCTGGCCGCCTATCATTCCGGAAAGAAGAGAGAGGAATGACTTCGCGGCAACTTCCTCCATCGCGAACACATTGAAAAAACTACCCTGAAGCCGCCGGAACCAGTGACCGTACTCGCTTGGCGGCAATCGGCCGGCGACGGATTCGAACTCGTCCAGCAGCAGCCAGGGCCGGACGAAGGGAAACAGACTTTCGGCAGCAACCCAGAACCGCCGGCCGCCAAGTCCGAACGTCAGAAATGTTGTGACGATCTCGTCGTCGGGTCGATTGCCAGCACCCCGGAGCCAGTCAATCCACGCGACGATCTGCGGAGCGCCCATCAATAAGAAGTTCGACCGATGCGCGGCGAAAACAACGGAGGCAGGCGCAGACCCCGCACCCGCCTGGGAAACGGCAGGCGGCGGAGCGGGCTTCGACTTTTTCTTTGCTATCTCTGTCTCGGCGATATGTAAGAACGTGTCGGAGGAAACAGGATTAGAGCCGAAAGCCACGGAGTAGCCGTGCACGACCTTTCCATGCGCGCATAATTGGCCGATGTGCGGTTTCACTTGGCGAAAATACTTTTGCTTGGCCTCTCGCTTCATGTCGGCGCTCGTCACCGCTAGCGCAAAAGAACCGTGGGCCTCGGCTAGCACCACGCCATGGGCGGCGACGGCGCCGCCAGCATAGATGAAGTCGGCGTGCGGATTGGCGCTACCGGGTAATGCGACGCCGTTGTCGCGCCAGACGTATCCGAGAGCATTCATCATAACGTCGGTCACGCCAGCGCCAACGCGTCCAGCAAAGCCGGACCGGTCCGCATCGCCAAGCGCCATGATGTCCGGCGAGAGCGCGAAGGAAGATCCATCCCGCACGAGATATTCTATTTGCAGGAGCTGCGAGCGGGCCCATTGGGCAAGCATCGCATCAGGCGCCCGACGTAGCGTGAGCGTTCGCCCCATCGCTGCTGCAAGCGCCTCTGGCCGGACGCGGATGGCTGGCGGCATGGCCGGAGCCACAAACCCGTCCGAGACCGGGCTGGGCCGTTGCCCGTGCACCGTATGCCCGGAAACCAGAACGGTCTTTTCGGTGCGCCATATGGCCGGCGCCGCTACCGTGGCAACTGTCAAAGTCCCCCCAAGATTCTTCGATGCTAAGGATATCTTAAGTCTGGATTTCCTGCTTACGGGCGCCGGCGGGCCTGCATTTGGTTGAGCACAACCGTCCAAATGGACTCGCGGCTTGGGACGCGACTCGCATATTATACCCGCCTATTTTGGGATATTTACCTTCCATTCTGAGCGTTTTGTGCACTTTGCCAGCCAACCTTTGCCGCGCGCCAATCTGACCTTTGATGTCGTTGACGACCTCGTGGGCGCCCATGGACGTGGCCGGCTCAAAGGAGCTCCGCAGGTTCGCTACGCGCCGAACGACGTGTGCCCGCTGATTGAGCTGATGATGGAGGCCAGCACCGGCCGGACGGGCCCTCTCTTGCAAACGCCGTGGCTCGATTCCATCACACAGCTGGATCTTCGCTCCGCGCTCGTGAGCCATCAGAACATTTGGCTCGATGAGACACGGACACGCGGATTCATGCGCACGACCTTCGATCCGCGCGTGGAGGCCGACGATCTGCAGCGAAACCGCTTTCTGATCGCCGCACGAATGGCGGCCGAAACGTCGGGCCTCGTCAAGCCCGTCGCGCAAAGCTTGACGGCAGCGCTGCGTGAGATGGAATCCAACATTCACGAGCATTCTGGCGCGTCATCGACAGGCATTCTTGCCTTCCAGGCCCGCGCTTCTTCCTTTGAATTTGTTGCGGCCGACGCGGGCTATGGGATTCTTGCGACCTTGCGCGAAGACGAGGAATTTGCGGACCTCACCGACCATGGCCTTGCCATGCACACCGCGCTTCAGGAAAACGTATCGCGTTATGGGCGCAAGTCCGGCCACGGAAACGGCTTTCGCGACCTGTTTCTCGGTCTTGCCCATTTGAATGCCGATTTGCGGTTTCGTTCGGGCGATCACGCATTGCTCATCAGCGGCCCGCAACCTGAGTTGAAAACCGCCCGCCTTGCCCAAAAGGCGCCGTTCAAAGGATTTCTCGCCGCCGTGCGGTGCCAGCCAATGATGCCGGGCTCGGACACGCGTCACTGATGTTGAGCCGCGAGATAGTGGAGAACCGCTACGGCTGCGACAACGAGGAGCAGCCCCGCGGCTAGTCCGCGCCAGGATCTTGGCTGCGGCGGTGGGTCGATGCGCTCAACAAGCATGCCGTCACCGAACGCCTTTATGAACGGGTCAAAATCCGAGACCTCAAGCGGATGTTTTGCACCGCCATTGAGATACACGCGGCAGAACGGCTTCGACGGCGGCGCGTCAGTACCCGTCGCGGGCCAGCCGTTGAGGAACACTAAGCCCGACAGAAGCGCCGACGCCTCCGCGTGCGTGATGCCTTCGACTAGCGTCATATCGTTGACGAACGACTGAAACGCCCCCGCCGCAAGCGTCTTGGCGACGTGGTCTGTGGTACCAGCGAAATTCTTATTGAGCTGACCACCGCCAAACCACGGATGGATTATGAAGACAAGGAAGAACGGGCGGTGTCGCGTGAATTGGCCGGTGAAACGATAGGGATAGCCTTCATTCAACTGCGCCATTGTCGTGAGATTGATCGAGCGGGTAGAAACATTCATGCGCTGCTTCTTCTGAACGCTGAACTCCAATGCGCCGCGCTTGGCCTGACCGGAGCTTTGAAGCTCGGCCACCAGACTGGAAAAGCCCTTATAGTCGAGCAGATCCTGAAGCGTGTCGATCGATAAGCTCCAATCGCCACCGAACTGAACCACGTCTTTGGGAAATTCGTCGGCCAATCGCTTCTGCAAGATCTCGGTTTTATGCTCGACAAAGCCGAACCCCTTGATGTCGAGGTTTGCGATTTTGCCGGAAGGGAACGTCGTTTGGCCGTCGGCGGCGGTGCCATTTGGGTTGACAACGTCGGCCCCCGTCATCGGCGCCTGTGCCGTGAACGGCAGGCCTGCATCGTTCAACCATTTGTAAGCGACGAGTTCGCTGAACGCGCCATACGTCTTCTTGCTAGTCAGTTCACCGAGCAGGCTGCGGATCGCGTCATCCGGCATCTTCCCTTGCAACGCCGCTACCGCGTCGACGATGATGGCATTGTGCGGCGGTGAATTAGCGACATTGAAAGCATCTTTATCGCGGGTGCGATCCGACTGGTTCGATGTCCGGTCGACGTAAACAGTGTTCTTTTTCAGGGTCGTGTTTGTCAGATCATACGTCTTGATGATCGGGCTCAATCTCTCGAGTTCGGCGACCCATTGATATCGGGTGTCAATCATGGCGAACGGCCCGTTAGGGAAGCAGGCTTTCGATGCGCGCCCGCATGGTGGCGATATTCTCGACCAGGAGACTGTCGACCGGCTGGCCGATCAGCGTAAGTTCGCTCAGCTTCTTCATCTTGCCTTCGTTGTTAAGATAGAGGCGTTGCCGGTGCATCGCGGCCATGAACGCCGACGTATCGATGTAGGTCACACGATTGAAAGCGGGGGCTAAGGCCGGCAACACCGTCAGGCCGCCGATCATGGTGAGATTGAGCGACCGCCCGGCACGGCTGGGAAGCTGCGTCAACTCATGAACGTGAAACGGCAGCCGCTTCCGCCAGGACGCCCCGGTCTTGAACTCGAATGCGACGTCGGTCACTTCCGACCGCTCGGCGATGAACGCGGCGAGACGCTGGTAATCTTTCGGTGTTCGGGCATTGAGGTGATACCCCCCGGGAACGCCGGCAGCGATGATCTCCTGCCAGGCCGTGCCGATGCGCTTCATCGCGTGCATGTCGTTATAGCGCACCTCGTCCGTGAACATGGAGTAGTTCGGTCCCGTGATCAGGGCGACGCCAAGAGCGCGCAGTCCCGCGAGGATCGGGATGCGCCGTTCACTGAGTTTCCACCATGCTTCGATGGACTTATCGCGGCCGCTTCCGATCAGCACGATGCGCGTGTGCGGGCCAATGCCGAACGTTGCTTCGACCTCGGCGTGGCTGGCAAAACGCAGCCACCCGTCCGGACGGTGGAAGCAGCGAAGCGGCAACGCTACCGCCTCGATGTCGAGCGGCTTGGCACGGCGGTTACCGTGATAGATGTAAGGAATGTAGGCGGGCAGTTCCGGGGCCGGACAAGGGGAGGCCCGCGGAATATTATCGAGCTCAAAGCCTTTGATCTCACGCATGCGGTCCCGAAAGCCGATCGGATTATTGGGACACATACCGTCGCAGGTGTCGGGATTGCCGCAGCAATCATCAAGACAGGAGAAAGCGGCTTGCCGTTTGCGGATGCCGCCGCAGGTGCCAAGGTCGGGACAGTCGAGACAGCCCAGGGCCATCGGCAACGCTTCGCCCTCATCCCAGCGGCGACGTTGTCGGCGGAGGTTTGGGGTGACCGGCTGTTCCTGCGGACGGGCGGTTACTCGCAAATGCCTACCTCCAAGGTTTGGCTGATGGGCTGAACGGACGTAATCTCGCCTTCGGCGATGCCCGCGCCCGAGCGCAGGATCGCAACAAGTTCGGCTGGCGCGTTGGGACACTCGGCGATGACAGCGTTCAGCCGCTGCACGATCACCTTGTTATTGATCACACGCAGCATGACTTTTTCGCCGAGCGTCACCGCGACATCGTCACGCATGTCGGCGCGCGCGGTGCGCGAGAACACCGGCACGTCACGGCTGAACAGCGTCGGCGAATTCAGTTCGACGAGGCGGCGGTCGAGCACGCGATTGAAGCCCGGCGCCGCGGTGCGAATAAAATCCAGCCCCATCAGGCAACCTCCAGAACAGGCCGGTACTTCTTGGTACGGCCCTGCAAGATCTCCACCACGAGGCTTTTCGATGCCAAGGATGCGAGGCGGTTATTCCAGGCGGTCGCACCTACGGCATCGACCGAACGGGTTTCTTCGTGCAGTTGCGCCGCGGTGGTCTCGCGCCTGCGGCTTACGAGCTTCAAGGTTTCCTGCAGCTTCTCATCGAGCCGCCCGCAGAGCTGAACGCCGGAGATCGTCCCTGCTCCATCCGTGGTGCAGGTCATGAAGGCGTCACCCGAGCGCCGCAACATCTCTTCGATTTCTTCGCGGACTTTTTCATTCAAGTTGGCGGCGACCGTGTAGCCCGGCTGACGGCGGAGCCGCAGATGATCGCGCAGCGGCACCAGCACCTCGCTGAGATAGGAGGATGTGGCGAGCTCAACGCCACCGAAGTCGAGGAGGACGATGGCGGCCTCCGCCAATTCGGGAAACTGTTCGAGCGCCGCGACGAAGGCGCGTTGACCAGAAAGACGGCCCGCAAGGATGGGGTCGACACCGGGACGAAGCATAGGAAGGGCGATGATCTTCATTTATCTCACTGCAATCGATGAGATAGATATAGGGGGTCTCTCGCCGAGAAGCAACAACAATTTGTACACGAGCCCCGCGAGGGGAAAAGACAAAGGTTCCTAGAGGTTAGGCGGTCGGTTAGCGCGGGCGTCGCCCGGGTGGAGGCGCCGAAGCTCAAGCGCCATACGGCGCTTTAACGGCGCGGTAGCGTCTCAATCAGCTGAGGCTCCTCTGGCGCTCGAACCCACCCCACGATCCTGAAGCGTGGGCTTTTCTCTTTGACGCGCAGCGGCCGACGAGCTCCAGGGCGTGGGGTCTTCAACTCGCCGACCCGATCGGCACGACGGCAGGAGCCAAGCCCAAGATTTTGATGCTTGCTCAGAAAAGAGCCTCTGTGCAAGAGAGTTGGTTCTCGCAACCGCAGCAATGGGAATCGCACTTGTGACAGCCTCTCTTGATGGCGAAATTCGCGACGGCTGCCATCACATGCAGGTTCGCGTCTATTTTGAAGATACAGACTCCGGCCAAATTGTTTATCACGCTAATTTTTTGCGCTTCATGGAACGCGGCAGAACGAATTACTTGCGCCTGCTCGGAACCAGTCAACAAGCGCTGCTCAAAGAAGCAGAGAACGATGCGCCCGGTTTTGCCTTCGTTGTCCGTTCGATAACAATCGATTTTCTAAGACCGGCGATTTTGGACGATCTGCTTGACATCGTCACGGTCCCGCAAGAGGTGAAGGGCGCGTCGATTGACTTGTTGCAGGAATGCAGGCGCGCAGACGATCTCTTAGTCACGGCGCGTGTACGCGTGGCGTTTATCTCAGGCGGAAAAGCGCAACGCATCCCGAAGGCGCTGCGGCTTGCTATGGAGGGGCATCGATAAATCTGCCCTCATTCACGCCTTAGCCGTCCAGCGACCCAATGAAAGCAACCCGTTAGGCTTCTGTTGCGACATCGTCAAATCAGTGTTTCCCGCGCTTTCATACGACGACACCGCGCCCTGGGACACGATCGCGTATCCGATATCACTCCCCACGTCTTGCGCCACAGTTTCGCGAGCATCGCCAAAGATCTCGGCTTTACCGAGGTGACGATCGCGGCTCTGGTCGGCCATGCCAAGGGTTCGGTGAAGCTCCCTGGGCACCAACGCTGCCACCGATACTCTGCCAGGGTCGGACCGCGTTCAGTGCGGCAGGGCGCACGCGAACCTCGAAGCGGATCGGGTCGTCCTCCCGCGTTGTAAAAAGATTAGGCGTGAATACCAGACATGCTGCCTCAGCTGGGATAGGCTTTGCCGCTATGCGCGTACAGGTGCATTTTTCAGCATGAAACCTTGCCAAAGGAGGTGGACGTGTTAGTCGAGCATCCTCGCAATTTTGGAGCGTGGCTTCGCCTCTGCATATTCGTCGTCGCGGCAGGGCTACTATTCCCTCGCACCGCGCTCGCGCTGTCGGATGCTGATTTACTATTAGCCATTTCGCGGGATGTGGATGCGCGTTGCCACGTGCTTGTTGCTAGGGAGCGTGCCTTCCTCAGGGGGCTGATCGAAAAGAGACTCGGGGAGGATGATCTTACGGCCGAGGATCGCATTCTACTCTCTGAACCGATTGAGGGCAGTTCTGAGTTCGACTGTAACAATCCTCTGGTAAAGAAGATGTTTGAGTTTATTCAGACACACGCACGTTAGCTATAATCATTCGCCACGAGGAGCGATTTCTGAGCGTCCGGTCGGCGGTGTCGGCGGCCGGCCGGGGCGATAGTCGAGCGCGGACAGCTCGGATATCGCCGGGGGCTCGACTGTCGACATTGTGCAGGCAATCTCGTCAAAAGCGGCACGAGCAATACGGGCAATGATACCGTATATAGGTATAATAACTATAAATGACGGGGGGCTCGATGAAGGGCTTGCACTGGCGCATCGCTGTGGTCTTTGTGCTCGCGCTCTGGGTCCTGTCCACGGCGGACGCGCAACAAGGCGACCTCGCCGAAGCGCAGCGCCTGAACCGGCAAGTCTTGCAGTACTATGCAACGGGGCGATACCAGCAAGCCATTCCACTTGCGCAGCGCGCGCTGTCAATCACTGAAGCGCTCGACCCCGAGAGTGCCGACACCGCCGACTCGCTGAACAATCTCGCCGAGCTGTACCAAGCGATAGGCGCTTACGTCAAGGCCGAGCCGCTCTGCCAGCGCGCGCTGGAGATCACTGAGAAGAGGCTCGGCCCCGAGCATCCCGACACGGCGGTCTCGCTCAACAATCTCGCTGCGCTGTACACTGCGATGGGCGCTTACGCCAAGGCCGAGCCGCTCTACCAGCGCGCGCTGGCGATCACTGAGAAGGCGCTCGGCCCGGAGCATATCGACACCGCCAGCATGCTCAACAATTTAGCTGAACTGTACCGCGCCACCGGCGCATACCCCAGAGCCGAGCCGCTCTTGGAGCGCGCGCTGGCGATCACTGAGAAGGCGCTCGGCCCGGAGGACCCCGACACCGCCCTCTCGCTTAACAATCTTGCCGAGCTGTACCAAGCGAACGGCGCCTACGCCAGGGCCGAGCCGCTCTTAAAGCGTGCGCTCACCATTGACGAGAAAGCATTCGGCCCCGAGCATTCCGCCACCGCCAACTCGCTCAACAATCTAGCCGAACTGTACCGCGCCACCGGCGCATACCCCAGAGCCGAGCCGCTCTACCAGCGCGCGCTGGCGATTCGCGAGAAGGCGCTCGGCCCCGAGCATCCCGACACGGCCCGCTCGCTCAACAATCTCGCCTTGCTATACGAGGCCACCGGCGCCTACGCGAAGGCCGAGCCGCTCTACCAGCGCGCGCTGGAGATCACTGAGAAGACGCTCGGCCCCGAGCATCCCGACACGGCGCTCTCGCTCAACAATCTCGCTGCGCTGTATTCTGCGATGGGCGCCTACGCCAAGGCCGAGCCGCTCTACCAGCGTGCGCTGGCGATCACTGAGAAGGCGCTCGGCCCCGAGCATCCCGACACTGCAAGCTTGCTCAACAATCTCGCCGGACTGAATGAGGTCGTGGGTGCCTATGCGAACGCCGAGCCGCTGTTCGAGCGTGCGCGGGGCATTTCTGAGATCAATACCGTGCGCTTCCTGCTCAGCGGTGACGAGACGCGAAAGCGGGCTTATCTTCAGCAGCGTCGCGGCGATGCCTATTTCGACGCGTCATTCTCGGTAATGGTGGCCGATCCACGCGCCAAGGCGCTGGGGCTCACGGCGGTGCTGCAGTACAAAGGCCGGGTGCTCGATGCGATGGCCGACAGCGTCGCTCTGCTGCGCCGCAGCGTTGACCCCAAGGACCTGGCACTTTTTGATGAGCTTGCCGCGGTAGCGCAGCAGCTCTCGACCCTCACCTTCCGTGGGCCGGGCAATCTCTCCGCTTCGGCGTACCGCGAGCGCCTGGACACTCTTGCCCGCGAGCAGGAGCGGCTGGAAGGGGAAATCTCTGCCCGCAGCACCGCGTTTCGCCAAGCGGTGGCTCCGATCACCCTCGAGAGGGTGCGCCAGAGGCTGCCGGCTGACGCAGCGCTGGTGGAGTGGTTTCGCTTCCATCCGTTTGACCCCAAGATGAAGGACGAGAAGACACAATGGGGCGCGCCGCGCTATGTCGCCTATGTGCTGCGGCGTGAGGGCGATCCAGCGGCGATCGACCTCGGCGCCGCGCAGGACATCGACACCCTCGTGAGCGACTTCCGTGTCGCGCTGAGCGATCCGGCACGCACCTCCTACAAGGAGGTGGGAGAGAAACTCTTCGGGAAGCTCATCAATCCGCTGCAGTCTTCTCTCTCGGGCATCAATCGGCTGCTCCTGTCCCCCGACGGGGCACTGAACCTGCTGCCCTTCGCGGCGCTCATAGACGAGCACGGAGAGTATGTCGCGCAGCACTCTGAACTTACCTACCTCACCAGCGGTCGCGACCTGTTGAGTTTGGCGGCGCCAGTACCTGCACGCGGCAGTCCCGTCGTGATGGCCGATCCGGACTACGGTCAGAGCACAAGCGGTCCGCCGCGCGATATCGGCTTGTACCGCTCGGGCGATCTGGACCGCAGCGGCCTGGTGTTCACGCCGCTTGCGGGCACCGCAGACGAGGCCAAAGCACTGCAAGGACTGCTCAAGCTCGATGTGCAGGAGCTGCTCACCGGAGCCAATGCCACCGAGGAGAAGCTCAAGGGGGTGCACGGTCCGCGCATCCTGCATGTGGCCACTCACGGGTTCTTCTTGAGCGATCAACAGGTGGCGGCCGGGGTCCTTCAGCCAGTCAGCTTCGGCACCGAGACGCCGCCCCTGCCGCTGGGCGAGAACCCGCTGCTGCGTTCGGGGCTCGCCCTGGCCGGGGCCAACGCGCGGCGCTCTGGCGAGAGCGACGATGGCATTCTCACCGCGGCGGAAGCCGCGCAACTTGATTTGCGTGGCACCCAACTGGTGGTGCTCTCGGCCTGCGAGACCGGGCTGGGGCAGGTAGAAGAGGGGGAGGGAGTGTACGGGCTTCGCCGAGCGCTGGTGCTCGCCGGAGCAGAGGCGCAACTTGTGTCGTTGTGGAAAGTGGCCGATTCCCAGACGCAAGGGCTGATGGTGGATTACTATCAGCGCCTGCTCAAGGGCGAGGGGCGCGCAGCGGCGCTGCGCGAGGCACAGAAGGCGATGATCGCAAACCCAGCGACCCGGCACCCCTACTACTGGGCCGCTTTCGTCCCCATCGGCGATTGGACACCGCTGGCCGCAAAACGGGTTGGGCAGCCAGAGTAAAGCCTCGTGAAAAGCCTGCAAATAGTGCTTATCCAAATTTACCCGGGAGGTCGTAAGTTATGCAGACAGCAAACCGTAATTCGCGTCGGTCCTTCCTCGGAGCCGTTGGCGGACTTGGAAGCCATGTTCTGGCACCGTGACGGCAGCAACGGGTCAAAAAGCGAAGAACTCAAGCTGAGCAAATCCCGTCTGCAGGGCCCTCAACAACTGACATCCGGCCGGCCGAGTGGGATCGCGAGTGGGCATTTTGTGCACCAGGATTATTGAGCTGTGTAGCTTCCGATTTTCCATCCAGTCGCTTACGTACTCGAATGACGCAGACCTGGAGTTTCAGTCCAGGCACGCTTATCCAGCTGCAAAACAAAATAAGAAAAAACTGGCGCGCCCGACACGATTCGAACGTGTGACCTTTGCCTTCGGAGGGCAACGGTCAGGCGCGCAGACGATCTCTTAGTCACGGTGTCTACGGAAGAGCATAGATAAATCTGCTCCTCATTCACGCCTTAGCCGTCCAGCGACCCAACGAAAGTAATCCGCTGGGCCTCTGTTGCGACATCGTCAAACCAGTGTTCTCTACGCTATTATACGACGACGGCTCCTGCTTTATCCTATAGCGACCGAGCATACTCCACAGCCCTACTGCGTGCCCATCCGCTTACGACCTGGATGCACTACAGTGCAGTCAATCAAGTTACGTAAGGTGGCACGGGTTTCTATCACTTTTCGGTTGATCTTGAGCGCTTTGACGAGTTTCTTAACCTCCGAACGGTAAAGCTCACCGAACTTCGGGTGGTCGAACGGGATCACATTCTCGCTGCCGTCGCCCAGCAGCCCCAAGCGCGCATCAACGTTCTCCCGCTTCAGGTCGCACTCATCGATACGCTTGAGCAGCTCGTTGGGTTTACGGAAAGCCTGCTAACGTCAAGCACCACACGCCTCCGCAGCTAGGGCCGGAGGGGAATTACCCGAAAATACCAGCCTCGCTCATTGCTGGAGTCGTTCACGCCGTCGGAGAACTTATAAAGTAGGTCATCGATATCCGACTCGCTCAAACCGCAAGGGTTCTTTAGGACGCTTTGGTCGAATCCAACATTCCACAAGGTGAGCAGCTCGGACTTCTGGTTCCACCGGGGATGTACGAAGGTGATGGCCATCAGCCCGGGATACTCCCGAAAAATGCCATTTCGGGTCTGGTGACCGGCAAGATTACTTTTCCCATCGAACTCAGGCAGCGAAAAAAGTTGCTCACCAGGAGTCCCAAACCCGATCTGCCATAGCTCCCCACTGACGCAGCTCTCGGCAGGCGGGCAATCGTGAAAGAATACGGGCAGCAAGCTTGAGGGGCCGTAAGGCATGGTATTGAACCGTCCAAGATCGACCACAAGCACGGTCGGCCCATAATGTATTTGATCTCCCTTTACGTTGTTCGTGATTTTTTCGATGGTTGCGTCAAGGCGCTCGGCCAGGCTGGTGCCAGGCAGAGGTCCGGAAATTTCGACAGGATTGCCGAAATGAACGCCCGGCCCACGAGCCCGTGCGTCAAGATCGGCTGTACTGTCCAGCGCGTCGTAAGCGATTTGATTGTGGCGCGTGGACGGGTCGGCTATTTCTAGCGCTTTGACCTCGAAGTACACGTGTCCCGCCGGATGAGCGTGGACGAAATCGGGACGTTTTTGATTGAGCTGTCCCGTCCCCGGCGTCCGGTCGAGACGCACGCCTCGGTCGGCCATTTCCAGCCAGAAACAGGCTTCGGCGTAGACTTCGTAGGCCTGCGCCATCGACGTGTGGTCTTGCGGACCTTGAACCGCCTTCAGCTTCTTTCGCAGCTCATTGTTCAGAGATGCGAGCGTCGGCTCATTTGCCGATCGTGTCTCGATTTCATCGATCCGCGATGCCGTTATGAGAGCAATCGGGATCGACACGGTCAGGTTCGTGAGCATTTGCGAAATGCGAAGGAATTCTTGAGACGTCGTGAGAGCAGCCATGGCGGTCACTCAAGAACTGCGATCAACTGAGCCACAAGCTTTTCGCGATCTGCAGCATGCAGCTTATCGAGGTTGACCTGCTTCCATCGAACGGCGGGAAGCTCTGCTGCTCCATCGATGCCCAACAGAGCCCAATCTGCCTTCCCGCGTTTGAATCCGATCAGAAATTCTCGATGCTGCTTCGGCATTTTTCCAGATACCTCGGTGATCAAATCCTCGCGTGCCTTCAATAGCTCATCCAGCGAGACCGGATCTGAGGTCATACCCTCGAAGCCGTGCTCGAATTCCTTGCGGATATCCTTTCGCCGCGGCACCACAACCTCCGAAATAGGCCGGTCATGGCTGATGAGATAGACGATGAAAGCGCGCCTCAGGTCGTCGCTGATGCCCTCATTCGCCAGAAGATCGCGGATGTCAAAAAGATCGCGAGGATGTTGGCGGTCAAGGGCGGCGACGATTTTTCCCGCGTAGAGGTCGGAAAACGAGACGACTTGTGTCTCTGCAAAACCAAAGCTCTCCTCGACGTTCGGAAGCACGGATCTCATCTCGGGATCGAAGACGCAACCACGAAGGACGGGAGTGACTTCGATCTTGATCTGAGCGCCAGCCCTTTGAAGTGTCAGCTTGGTAACGATGCCTTCCGCGCGGTTCACGACCTCATTCACCTTGACGCCCGGAATTCTCTTGCCAATGGCGACAGCCATTCTTTTCATGCCCGCATCGATCGCGGCCAGCGATTCCGGCCGGCCGGCGACAGGCAGGTAGGTTAAGTCGATATCGACTGACAAACGCGGCATATCGCGCACGAATAGATTGATCGCAGTCCCGCCTTTGAGAGCAAAATCCTTTTCCGCCGCAACGAATGGCAAGGTCTCGATCAGCAGCGCAACCTGATGCCGATAGCGTTCAGATAGGGGCACTGAGATCCTCCGGCACGGTGATCAAATATTTCGGATCGAGCCTTCCGCCTTTCACCAGCATGCGCTTTCCTTTCCCCAAATCGACCTTGTCACGGTCTATTTGCTTCAGCCATGAATGGTTGTGCCGGTCGGCAAACCAGAAGAACAGCCTTTTGACTTTCACGCTTCGGCAATCGTCCAGCAGCTTTTGCAGCTTGCGGGGACTGAGGTTGCGCAAGCCTTCAACAAGCATGTCAGCCTGGTGGAAGCTCTCGCTATTCGGCAGCTCGTCGAGCAGTTCGAGCAACGCGCGCTCGGGCGATGAGACGGTGAGCGGCCATTCGCCCTGGCCCCATATCTGCTTGAATGGGCCTGCCTGGAATTCATCGGCGGCTGCGCCGGTATTGTTCTGGACATTCCAGGCGAAGTTCTTGAGCCCCTTCGTCACCGGATCGGCTTTGAAGAGCGTTGTGCTCTTGCGGAATGTGAAGCGTTCCTTGAGCGGAAGCTTGGACAGCCAGCTGGGCGGAGCAGTGGGACCATACAGATAAACGACGGTCGGCCCTTCAGCCCGGAGGTAGTGCGAGAAGCCCTGCAATTCGAGCGCGGTTCGCCCTCCGACGATCAGGGGGCGCTCAAGCAGCGTCTGAAGCGATATGACGGCCTTCTGCCATGTCAGAGTGCCAAGCGGACGCTTGAAAGTTCCACGCGTCGGCTGAACCAGCCAGCCAGCCGAGACATACTGGCTGCGCAGACCTGTCGAATAGCCATGTTTCGTCATCCACCCAGCATCGACCAATAGGCCTTCCGGGAGGGTATGTTCAAGGTGGTTTAGCTTCCCGCCTGAATGCTCAGTCATACTAAGCAATATAGCAATATTTCAAACCAACGGCAAGTTTATAGATTTGCAAATTTGCTAAGCCTGACTATGCAGAAATCTCATGATCAAAACCTGGCTTGCCGGGGCACGCCCAATCACATTTCGATCTCCAATGCGCAGCCATGGGTGAAGCGAGGCGAAAAAGGGAAGCCGTCTTAAACGGGCCGTGTCCATGCAGCTCGGGGAAGACCGCGCGCCTTTGTTGCTTCAACGGGCAGGGCTGGCACAAGCCGTCCGCAGTCCTTGGACTCAAAGCGCTGCCTGCCACGGGACGTGTCGAAAAATGTTACATGAAGGAGCTGGGATCATGCGTTCCCCCCATCTCGGCCGAGCATATCATTTCGGATTCCGTCTGCCGCGTATTGATGGGCGACGGTGAGTTCTCGATCTCAGGCGTTCCGTGGCTGGAAGCGGGCGAAACGAAGATCATGCCGCCTCTCCAGACAAAATGCCTCTGTACCAAGCACAACAGCGCGCTTAGCCCGCTCGATGCCTCTGCACATTACTTCTTCGCCTCCCTCAAATCTTATCTCGAACACGATGCCGGGTCGCGACACGCCATTCTATCCGGGCATGACCTCGAACGCTGGATTTTGAAAACCGCCAAAGCAGCTGCCGTGTCCCGGAACCTGGCACGTGGAAGACAACGACTGTCGGGCGCGTTCTCGCGAGATGAGGCAATTCTCGACATGCTTGACGACTCCCGGCATTGGCCCGCAGGGGCGGGGCTGTTCTGCACCATGAACAGCGGCAACATCATGGAAAACATGCCGCGCTTTCAGTTCCAGCCGCTGACCGACGAGCAGGATGATATTAAAGCGTTCGCGATTAACATCATGGGCTTTCGCTTCGAGTTGCTGCTCGAAGCGCCTGATCTGAGCAAGTATCCGTCCTTGGCCGGTGCCAGATATCGACCCAGCCGAATCCTGATCTCGTATCCAACATCAACGAATTGGGTGACCCTGAGCTGGGAGGATGGCAAGCAACATCAGGAATTGACCGTCCAATGGCTTCAACGGCGTTGACCCTTCGCAACGGACAAATCGTTCTGCGTCGGGTGCGGCACGGGCCGGGATGGTGCGAGCCGCCCATCAGGGCTGGCTGTCCCAGTAAGGCGCCGCCGCCGCATTGGCGTTTCCAGTTGCAGTCGAGCCATTCGGATGCGTGTGGAGCCGATGCATGAGCTTCCCGATCGAGCCCGGAGCCGGCGAGGTGGACGAGCGAGGGCTCTTTCTCGTCCAGGCCCCAGACATCCGCGCCAGGGTCTTGCCGCTGTTCGGCTTCGATCCGAGGCGATCCGACGACCGCCCGGTCGGCCACGGCACCACCTTTCGTATCGACCCATGGTCCCGCTGTCTCACCGCATTCCACGTCCTGGAGGATCTCTTCGAGGTTGACGAAGCCGGTACCGGGGCGGCGCTTCGACCGGGGCTGCGGCTTGCAGCGCTCGAGGTCGAAGGAACAGGGTTCGGCCTGATCGGACTACGCGCGGACGCTTGGCGACCACTGGCTGGATCGTATGCCTTCTGCGGCGTCGAGGCCCCGCCGTTCCAGACGCCGCGTCTTCGGAATCTGACGGAACTGGTCGTGTTGAGAATCCGCCCTGCGACGCAATCCTCCGAGGGCACTCCGTACTGGCCGCTCGATCTGCGGCGGTGGCGGCCTGTGCGCGGCGAGCGCGTGCTCGCACTCGGCTTCCCGAACCTCGACGAAGAGGGCCGCGAGGAACGGCCGATCTCCCAATACCTATATGGGTCCTTCGGTGAGATCACGGACGTGGAGCCGGCGGACGGGGCGCGCGGCCGCCCCTGGCCGGTAATCAGAGTCGCAGCCGAATGGCCGGGCGGCATGAGCGGCGGCCCGGTGTTCAACGAGACCGGCAACCTCATAGGCGTGGTCAGCAGCGGTATCGCCGGCGGGACGGGTACGGCAACCTTCTTCTCAGGCTGGAACATGGCCGACCGGATCTTGGGTTCGATCGATCCCAACAACCCCGGACGCTTCCTGTGTCACGGCGTTTTTGACGATGCAGGCGAGCTCGTCCACGCGACGCAGGATGCCGAGCAAGCGAGGCGCTTCGCCGAGACTCGCGGACTGACAGACCACGCCGTCGTTTCTGTCGACCCACACCGGGAAGGCTGGATGCGCGTGAATGGGCGATAGTGACGCGCATGAGTCGGGAACGGTCCCACCGCGAGACTTCCCCTTCTAACGAGCGCCATCGCCGGGTTGGCCGGCCGCTGGATTACCAAACAAGAACGAGAAATCGCACTGAAGCTTGGCGCTGAGTTCGTGGTCAGGGAAACGCTCCATCGCCGCCGTCCAAACCTTCGCTGCCGTTGCCGCGTCACCGCTGTTCCAGTGAGCGCCACCAAGATCGAACATCGCAACAGCATAGTCTGGATCGAGCGCAAGCGCCTTTTCGTAGGCCTCGATCGCCTCTCTCCATCTATCGAGGCTGGCGTAAGCCGCAGCCAGCTGAAACCAGCTCATGGCGTCCGGTTGAACGATCTGGGCCTGCTCCAGCAGTAGCGGCACGCTCTCATCGAACCGCTCCAGAGCTTTGAGGGCAATCGCCAGGCAATAGCCGTAATCGCCGCCCGCCAATTCATAGGCCTTACGAAAACAGCGCTCCGCCTCCGCCCAGTCCTCCTCATCCTGCGCCCAGTGGCCCAGACGATCCCAAGGCAGCGCGGCGTTCTCGGAGTCGATGTGGACAATGTGGCGATCAAATTCCTCGCGGAACTCGCCGTAGCTCTTTCCGATGTTCTCCCCTCGGCCGCGCAGATAGAACATTGTCATGAGAAGCTCCCACCTCGCGGCGGGGTCCTCGGGGTTCGCCCTTACATAACGTTGCCAGAAAGGCGCGGCTTGGCGGGCGTTGTCCACACTCGCGCGCCCAGAGCCAGCGACCAGACGGCGACACCAGGGCCAAATCCAACGGTGGCGATCGGCCTGAGCCACCAGGCCATTGATTTCGCGAAACGCTGCACGGCCGTCGCCAAGGTTGAAAAGGACGTTGGCGCGCCAGCCGGTGACCGCAGAGATCCGGCCCTGCTTTTGATCCGAGAAGACGACCTGGTCGAGATGACGCAAGGCGTCCTCGTATTTGCCCAGGCGGACATAGTGGGTGCCCAGCGCGTTGTGGACCTCCGCAAGGTCGGAATTCAACCGTAAAGCTTCGCGGTAGTGATCCACCGCCTGTTCATGGTCACCGAGCAGCGCGTAACTGGAGCCAAGGTTTTTGTGGATCTGAGCCGCCAGTTCGGGTGACGCAGCGAGCGCCGGGTCGGCCAGCGCGGTTTCGAAAGCGCGCCTTGCTTCCTGCTCATTACGGAGAGCGTGGAAGGCGTTTCCGATCGTGTAGTGTCGGTCGCCGCGCTGGGGATGATCGTCGGCGAGCCTTGTCCGGAAAAAGCTGATGGCCTCCTTGATCCGCTCTGGGCGGCGGCTCATGCCGTCCATGCCTAGGTTGATCTCGGACATGTAACAAATGCCCATTTCGTCACTGCCGGTGCCAAGAACGGCCGCGAACTTAGCGAAGCCGGCGCTAATCGCCTCGTCTGCGTTCTTCTCGTAGAGTTGCACAAGCAGCTTGCGCGCCAGGGCCGGCTCCTCGGGAACGTGAACTTCCGGCGGAGACTTCAGAACGTGATTAGACAGTTCCGCCGCGGCCATGCTGACTTGCTCTACGCGCCGATCGCGTGACGACTTCGCCCCGGAACGGGCGAGATCCGCGAGCTGGCCAAGGCGCTCGACTGTCAGCTCTTCAACGAAAGAGACTGTCACTGACTGCTGGTCGGTCCAGTTCGTCGTGCCATGTTCATATTGACGAGCAACGCTTTCCGCCGTGCGGATGCGTAAGGAGCCCGTCGGCGCGTGATACGCGACGTAAACGCTGTAGGGCTGCATAAGCAGGTAGTTGAGGTTAGTACGGCGCACCTCCACACTGAGCGAACCGTCAGCGTTCAGTGCACTCTCGGTTCCTTTAAGTTGGACGTGGACCCGGGCATTGGTGGCCTGCCCATCAGCCATCGCCTCGATCTGGCAGTCGGTCCCGTAGTCCTTGCGGTCCGGTGCCTGCAAAATGAAAGCGCCGCTGTGGGTAAGTCGCATCTGGAAGGCCGCAATCGCCTCGTCCTCGATCTCGTGATTTCGGTCACGACGCGGTAGTTCGTCAAAGTGACTCATAAGCTTAGCTTGATGTGGGCGTTCGGTTGTCTCTATTGCCGTGGATGGTATCGTACGCTGCAACCCTGCCGGATGCCCACGCGGCCCTATCGGAAGCGGACGCAAGGAGTCCGAGCGGAAGAGGGGCCGCCTGGAGCCTCCGGAATCGCTACATGTAGAAGCTATAGCTGACCTGCGGCTTCTCAGTCGGGCTGACGTATTTCATGATGTCTCCGATCTTCCGCGCGCATTCCAGTGTGATGGGCAGACGACCATCCATCTGAGTGTTGTTCCAGTTCATCTTGGTCAGTCCCAGTATCTCATCGCAAAGGCTCTCAAGGGAGGAATCTTGCTCGTACGCCGTGATCTTTAGCGGGGCCGGGACATACATGCCGGGATATGTCTTGTAGAAGTCGACGGTACCTCGAGTGTAGAGCACTCCCTCAGTTTCAGAAATTGTCATCAGCGTCCCGCGCTTTGGCGGATAATCTTTGTTACCGAACAGCCTGATATCCGTGTCCGTTATCGCGACGAAGTCCTTCGCCCGGATGCCCTTCTCGTCGAGCGCCCTGAGAAAACCCTTGCGCTCGCTCTCGCGGAATTGGCTCGACTTGTGGATCACGATCCGAGCCGGCATGTGCTCAAGCGCTCGGTCATACTCGTCCAGCGCGTCGCGCAGCAACTCGTAGGCCTGATCCTCGCTCAGGTACGCGTGACGGTTCTTCTTGTCGATCGACACTGGCGTACCGCGAAGAATGATCCCGTGGCCGAACTCGTCGAAGACCTGCGCCAAGCTCGACGATACCGTCTCTCCGTCGCGGCTCTTGTAGAAACCGATGCCGATGTAGCACGACCGGAGCTTCGCCGTGTCCTCGACGAGCCGCCAAGGAATTGTCTTGTTGCCCTTGTAGTAGAGCGCCGTGACGAAGTTCCATGCTTTCGTGGCTGGGTCCTGCTGATCTCCCGCCTGCTTGGTAATGAGGATGGTCTTCTCGCGCACCAATTGCAGCGGGGTGCCGAGGTGCATGCTCTTGGCCTTCAGGATGCGTCTGAAGTTGTGCTCAAGCTCGCTATCCCCCGAATTATCGTCGTCGCTCTCCGAGGTCGTCGTGATGGAGTCGAACATTTCGTTCGGCATCACGCAGACGATCACGTCCACCGATCTGTTCTCGGCGAGGAAGCGAATCTGCTCGTAGTAGAGTTCAACGGCCTTCTCCACTCGCTCCGCCCGGGACGCGAGCTTAACTACTGCCGAGATATCCGACTTCTTGATGGTGCGGGTGTACTGCGGAGAGTTGATGATCCTCGTCAGGAATCCGTAGTCCTGATTGATGCCGCCGAAGCCCCGAAACAGGTTCAGCAGCTTGGACCCCTCCTTGCGCTCAATTCCATCCCGGCACCTCTCGAGCCAATCGTCCAAGAGGTCGATTCCTTCTCCGCGTCCGACCACGCCGATCCGCAGTTCGGTTCGACGCAACTCGTCTCGCTTGTCGTAGACGCCCAAGTGCTCGATTCCCGTTCGGGGGCAGACGTGCGTGCCGGTACCGAATTCGAGCAGCGGTTCAGGTAGCGTCGTGAGTTTCATGCCGCCGTTCCTCCCGCCACTTTGGTATCGTCTTCATCGTCGTCACCTACTGGCTCTGCCTCGTCGGCGTCCTGCACGTTGAATTCAACGAGGGATAGGAAGCGCAGCCCGTGGTCCTCGTCCTCGTTCTTGCTGGCGCCGGACAGGAAATAGGCCACGAAACGAACCATGTTTCGGACGGTTGCATTGTGCTCAAGACGCTTCTGCGCCGACAACAGTTCATCGTGCCAGCGCGATTGGCGGTAGCCGTCATAAGAATAGTACCAACTCGGCACGATCTGCGCATACCAGTCGTCCCCCAGCTTCGTGAACGTCAGGTCGAACGAGAAATGCTTCTGGTGCGCGACCTTGGACGGATCCTTGCGCTGGTACTTGACCTCGAACACGCGGCGGATCGCGGTCCTTTTCCCGATCCAAGTCTCCCTCCGCTCAAGCTGTCCCTCCTCGGTCGGTCCGAAGAAGAAGAACCCGTCCTTGTTGTGCATGCGCACGTGGCGCTGCTTCAACTGCTCCCGCGTTTCGGCCGAGAGAAGCTGCTTCAGGATGTTCACGTTGTCCAATTCGGGGGACTCGGCCAAGTCGGATACGTTCAGCCGCTCCACCGAGCCCGCGTCCACCACGCTGATCAGGCCGCACTGTTCTATGTCGTGGAACGAGAAGAGCTTGTTGTCGTGGCAGACCCACGCATCTGTCTCCACGTCATTCAGTAGTAGCGCCATCTTGACGACCGATTTCCTGCTCCGCGCCTTTCCCCCGTAGTTGAGCTTCGCCTTCCCCTGCGCGATCACCTTCTTGTCGTCGATGGTCAGCTCGGCCACGTAAACCGCTTCGGGGAGCTTGATCATCTGTAGGTTGGACGTGATGGCCGTCGGTGCCGCAATGCTCTCCGAACTGAAGCTGATGTACGCGTCGACTTCGCCCAGGATGCGCTTGAACTCTGACAGCACTCGCTCCTGCGCCGCGAGCCGCAGAGCGGTCACCTGACCGAGAATGTCACCGAGGTCGATGATGTGCTTCTTGCAGTTGAAGGCGAACTGGTCAGTAAGCAGCCCATTCACCGATGCCTGGCTGTAGGACGACTGCTTCTTCCCGAGCATGAGGATGAACAGTTCGTCGAACGTGTTGTAGTAGGCGCGGTCCATGAACTGCTGAACTGTGAACTTCACCTTTTCCAGCGTGGTCGTCGAAGTGATCTGGAATGCCACCCGATCGTGATCGTCGCCGAGATCGATGCCGGGGAAGTTTTTCTGCTTCCGGTTCAGATTGGTGAGATGCGGGAGGTTATATACTGACTTCAGGATGGGGATGAACGCGTCCTCCAGCGCCAAGTTGATGTCGGTTCGACCCTGGGAGGTCGCCAACTCGACTTGAACGATGATGCGGCTGACTACGTCGCGAAGTTGATTCTCGACTTCAAGCTGCCTCATTCCGTGTCCCCACCTTATGAATGCAGCACTTAGTAGTGGGAACGCAGGGTGAACATTTCAAGGGCCGGGGCCAGCCATCCCGTCCAGAAGTTCGCTTCGCTGCCAGTTTCTGCTGGAAATCCACCACTCGCCCCTGCGGCAAACGGGGCCGTCGCAGATGAACTCACAGAAACCGAGAGGCCGAGCCGCGAACGACGAATCGGAGGAACTACGGCTATCTCAGGCGAAAAAGCACGGCGCATCCCAAAGTCCCTGCGACTCGCCATGGAAGGGCAAAGTTAAATCTACCCCTCGTTCATGCTATGGCCTTCCAGCGCCCCAGTGAAATCAGGTCGTTTTTATTCTGTTGCGATATCGTCAAACCAGTGTTTTCCGGCATCGTCTACCACGCCAATTATCTGCGTTTCATGGAGCGTGGACGTACCAATCATCTGCGGTTGATGGGCGCGGATCAGCACACGCTGTTTGCCGAGGCGCAGGAGGAGACACCGGGCTTCGCCTTCGTGGTGCGCTCGATGCAGATCGATTATCTGAAGCCCGCGCGCATGGACGACGTGCTCGAGATCGTGACATGGCCGATCGCGGTGAAGGGGGCCTCGATCACGCTCGCGCAGGAGGTCCGGCGCGGCGACAACGTGCTGGTCAAAGCGCAGGTGCGCGTCGCCTTTATCAGCGAGGGGAGGGCGCAGCCGATACCGAAATCGCTGCGGCTGCTGATGAAGGCCGATCTGATCTAGGCTTTTGTTTGACGCGTTTTCTTCACGCGAACCGGTGCCCACTTCGCTTGAAACGCTATAGTTATCGGCCGATAGGCGGGATGCCCTCGACTCGCCGCACCACGGCGATACACTCGCGGTAGATTATCAAAATCCGGAGGTCACCATGTCGCGTCCGCCGCTTCCGCCGTTCACCAGAGAGACCGCCGCCCAGAAAGCCCGCATGGCCGAAGATGCCTGGAACTCGTGCGATCCCGAGCGCGTGGCGCTGGCCTATACTGAGGATAGCCGCTGGCGCAATCGCTCGGAGTTTTTCCAGGGCCGCGCCGCAATCGTCGCCTTCCTCACCCGCAAATGGGAGAAGGAAAAAGACTATCGCCTGATCAAGGATCTCTGGGCGTTCGACGGCAATCACATCGCGGTGCGCTTTCAGTACGAATGGCACGACGCCGCTGGGCAGTGGCATCGCTCCTACGGCAATGAGCAATGGGAGTTTGACGAGCACGGCCTGATGCGCCGGCGCGAAGCCAGCATCAACGACATCGAGATTGCTGAAAAAGATCGCCGCTTTCACTGGCCCGCGCCAGGCCCAAGGCCGGCGAACGTGCCGGGGCTGGGCGAGAGCCCGTTTTGAATTTGAGATGAGACGCGGGCTCCCTCCCCCTTGCGGGGGAGGGCGGTAGCCACAAGCGAGATATCACCCGTTAACGCCCACCCCCGACCCCTCCCCGCAAGGGGGAGGGGGAGAAGAAAGCAAGCCGCTCGCGAAATCCTCCGCTTAGGCCTAAGCCGCCGCCTTGTGGCGGGCGAGCTCGGCCTTATACAGTTCGAACTCCTCGCCGATCGCCCTGGCGATGCTGGGGCGTGCGCGCAGGCGCTCGTAATAGGCTTTTACGACAGGCCATTTCGCAAGCTCGATCGGCGGCGTCGCCATGGTCCAGTTGATGACGGTCACGAGGTAAGCATCAGCGACGCTGAAATGGTCGAGCAGGAATTCACGGCCTTTGAGGTAGTTCTCGAGATAGTCGAGCCGCGACAGGTTCCTGCCGAGCACATAGGATTTCACTTCTGGCGGTGCCTTCTTGTCGAGCACCGGCACGAATAATCCCTTGTGCAGCTCGGTGCCGATGAAGCACAGCCACTGATGCAGCCGGCTGCGTTCCATGCCGGGTCCGGTGGCGATGCCGGCTTGAGGAAAATGATCCGCGACATATTGCAGGATCGCGGCATTTTCGGTGAGCACCAGCCCGTCATCGGTGCGCAGCGTCGGCACCAGGCCGAGCGGGTTCACCTCGCGAAAATCCGAACCGTCGTTCTGCACGATTTTGGTTTTCGGATCGACCTCAAGATATCTGGCCTCGGCGCCGGCTTCATACAGCGCAATGCGGGTCGCCATCGAGCAGGCGAGCGGGGAAAAATACAGGTCCATGTGTGCCTCCTTGGCGGTTTGGCTCGGGCAGTGCGCGATCGGAAAAAGCGAAATCCGGCTTTGCGTCGCGCGCCAATTCAGAAATTCGAGCCAGGGTTGATTTTTATACCATTCCGCATAATATAAATCGGGTCAAGGGATTTATTGCGAAATGGTACAAAAAACTAAAAAGATGTCGCCGGCCGCGACGATCGATGCCCCGGACGCGCCCAAGCGCCGCGGCCGTCCGCGGGCCTACCAGCCTGAAGTCGCACTCGGCAAGGCGCTCGATCTGTTTCGCAAGGACGGCTTTGCCGCGACCTCGCTCGACGATCTAAGCGCCGCTACCGGCATGAACCGGCCGAGCCTTTACGGTGCATTCGGCGACAAGCGCGAACTCTACATCAAGAGCTATCAGCGCTATCGCGACGACGCGCGCGCGGCGATGATCGAGATTTTCCGGAACGAGATGCCGATCCGCAAACGGCTGCAGCGCATCTACGCAGTAGCGCTCGATATCTATCTGTCCGGCGACGAAGGACCGCGCGGCTGCTTCACGGTGATGACGGCGGCATCGGAAGCGGTGTTTGATCCGGATATTCGCGCCATGGTGCTTGACGGCTTTGTCGAACTCGACAAGGCCTTCGCCACCTGCTTCCGGCTTGCGAAGGAAAACGGCGAACTGAGTGAAACCGCCGACCCCTTGGTGCTTGCGCAGCTTGCATCGGCAACCATCCATACCATCGCGATCCGCGCCCGCGCCCGCGTGCCGCGCAAGGAGTTGGAAGCGATCGTGAAGGGCGCGATCGATGTGATGGTGCGCGCTTAGGTCCTGTCGTCACGCTATCGCGCGTTCCTAATACCCCCGCGTGGGATTGACGATGTTTTCGAGCGTTCCCCCGGCCTCAAAGCGCTCGATCTGCCGCGCGACGTATTTCGATATCTCGTCGGGATCGGTGTCGGCGGCATTGTGCGGCGTCAGCACGACCTTCGGATGCGTCCAGAACGGACTGTCCGGTGGCAGCGGTTCGGTGGCATAGACGTCCAGCGAAGCCGCACCAAGCGTGCCGTCGTCAAGGCATGCAAGAATATCGGCTTCGTTTTGCAGGCCGCCGCGCCCGGCATTGATCAGGACCGGCGCGCCCATCGGGCTGCTGCGGTTGAGCCTTGAGAACAATCCGCGATTCAAGATGTGCCGCGTATCCGGCGTCAGCGGCAACAGGCAGACCAGGATATCGGTCTGCTGCAGAAACGGCTCGAGTTGCGCTTGGCCGTGAAAGCAGTCGATGCCGTCGATCTCTTTCGGACTTCGGCTCCAGCCGGAGACGCGAAAGCCGAGTTTCGCCAGCGCTCGCGCCGCGTCTGCGCCAAGTGTGCCGAGGCCCATGATCCCAGCCGAAATCGCGCTCGCCGGCCATTGAGATTTGGGCGCCCAGCGTTTCTCGCGCTGGCTGGCCCGCAGGTAAAGTTCCTGCCGGTGATGCATCAGCACATGAAGCACGACATATTCCGTCATGCGCGCGGTGAGATCGGAGACGGCCACGCGGACCAGCGGCACGTTCGGCAGGCGGCCATCGGCCATCAACGCGTCGACGCCGGCGCCGAGGTTGAAAATGACCCGCAGATTTGGAAATGCGGCGAGTTCCCCTGGCGAGGGCTTCCAGACCGCGGCGTAATGGACCTCCGCAGGGTCGAACCCGGAATCGGGCAGCAGCAGAACGCGCCGATCAGGGCATACCTGGTCAAATCGGCTTTTCCATCGCGCCGGCGACCAGTTTTCGGTCGCGCCATGGATGAGGAGGGCAAGCGTGCCTTTATTCATTGGATTTTTGCCTGAGATGTTCGGAAGTTCCGGCAACATACCGGCCCGGGTGGCCCAAGCAAAATATTTCCGCTTTGCTGTCGGCTTCGCGCCGCCTTATTCGTCGTTGCAGTGAACAGGAGCCTTGTCCCATGCTCTACGCGATCCTTTGCTACCATGACGAAGATGCCGTCGGCTCCTGGACCAAGGAGCAGGACGCCGCCGTGATGCAGAAACTCGGCGTCGTGCAAGATAAACTCGCCAAACAGGGCCGGCTCGGGCCGGTCGCGCGGCTGTTGCCGACCACCGCTGCGACCACCCTGCGCAAGGAGAATCCGCCTGTCGTGCTCGACGGGCCCTTTGCCGAGACCAAGGAACAGCTGCTCGGCTTCTACATCGTCGATTGCAACAATCTGGACGAGGCGCTGGACGTCGCGCGCGATCTCGGCGCCGCCAATCCCGGCGGCGCTTACGAAATCCGTCCCGTCGGCCTGCTCAATCCCGGGAGCATCAAGACGTGACCGATACCGCCTGGATCGATGCCGCGCTGACCTCGGCGCGCCCCCAGGCGGTCGGCGCGCTGCTGCGCTATTTCCGCAATCTCGACACCGCCGAGGAAGCCTTCCAGAACGCCTGCCTGCGCGCGCTGAAAAGCTGGCCGCAGAACGGGCCGCCACGCGATCCGGCGGCGTGGCTGATCATGGTCGGACGCAACGTCGCGATCGACGATATCAGGCGCAGCCGCAAGCAGGAGCCGCTGCCCGAGGACGACGTCATCTCCGATCTCGACGATGCCGAGGAGCGGCTTGCCGAGCGGCTCGACGGCTCGCATTACCGCGACGATATCTTGCGGCTGTTGTTCATCTGCTGCCATCCCGATCTGCCGCCGACGCAGCAGATCGCGCTGGCGCTTCGCATCGTCTCCGGGCTGACCGTAAAACAGATCGCGCGCGCCTTTCTGGTCAGTGAGGCCGCGATGGAGCAGCGTATCACCCGCGCCAAGGCGCGGGTCGCCGATGCCGATGTGCCGTTCGAAACGCCAGGCGCCGTGGAGCGAACCGAGCGGCTCTCCGTGGTCGCCGCGATGGTCTATTTGATTTTCAACGAGGGATATTCCGCCAGCGGAGACACCGCCGAAATCCGCAGCTCGCTGTGCGAGGAAGCCATTCGCCTCGCGCGGCTATTGCTGCGGCTGTTCCAGGGCGAGCCCGAGATCATGGGGCTGACGGCGCTATTGTTGCTGCAGCATGCCCGTGCCACTGCGCGTTTTGATGCCGACGGCGCGCTGGTGCTGCTCGACGATCAAGACCGTGGCCTATGGAATCAGAAGATGATCGCGGAGGGACTGGCGCTGATCGACAAGGCGATGCGCCATCGCCAAAGCGGGCCCTATCAGGTTCAGGCGGCGATCGCGGCCCTGCATGCCCGCGCCGCCAAACCCTCGGATACCGACTGGACCCAGATCGATCTGCTCTATGGCGCGCTTGAGATCATGCAGCCGTCGCCGGTAGTCACGCTCAATCGCGCGGTGGCGGTATCCAAGGTGCGCGGGCCCGAGGCGGCGCTTGAAATGATCGAGCCGCTCGGCGAACGGCTGTCGAATTATTTTCATTTCTTTGGCGTGCGCGGCGCATTTCTGATGCAGCTCGGTCGCAATGACGAGGCGCGGATCGCCTTCGACCACGCCATCGCGCTCGCCAACACCACGGCGGAAGCGGCCCATATCCGCATGCATCTCGACCGCCTGATGCGCGACAGCCAGCCGCAAGGCGCAAAGGCTGGGAAGTAAGACCCGAAGCCTCAACCAGCCGAAGTTTTCAGGACTCGTCATGCCCGGCAGAAGCGCGAAGCGTCTCTTCGCGCGGGCTGGACGGCGCCTGACCATAACGAACCACGGGACATCCCGAACCTTCTTTTTAAAAATAATTCATTCTCTCTGTCGGATTGCGTTTGCCCCGTTCGTCCAGGGATTGAGCATCACCAATGGAGCAAGCCATGCCGACGATTGCGGACACCGCAGCGGTCTCCAAGCCAGCGCTTTGGACCGGCCGCGCCCTGAGCGGTCTCGTTATTGTATTTATGCTGTTCGACGGCGCCATCAAGCTGGTGCCGTGGCCGGTCGTCACCGAAACGATGGACCGGATGGGTTATGGTTCGAGCGAAACGCTGGCGCGCAGCCTTGGCCTCATCACCGTCGTCTGCACCGTACTGTACGCGGTGCCGCCGACCTCGATCCTCGGCGCCATCCTGCTGACCGGCTATCTCGGTGGCGCGATGGCATCGCATGTGCGGATCGACAGCCCGTTGTTCAGCCAGATCCTGTTCGGATTTTATCTGGGGCTGATGGTCTGGGGCGGGCTGTGGTTGCGCAACAGAAGCTCGCGCGCATTAATGCTGTTTTCGCGCTGACATGTATCGCCGGTAATTTGCAGGTACGAGGTCTTCCATGTTCGAAATCATTGCCATCGTCGCCGTCGTGCTTGCGATCGCCATTGCGATTGTTCTGATCCTGGCTGCAATCAAGCCGGAAACGTTCAGTGTCGAGCGCGCAATCAGCGTCAAGGCGCCGGCCGACAAGATCTTTCCGCTGATCAACGATTTTCACCAGTGGGGATCATGGTCGCCTTACGAGAACAAGGATCCCGCCATGAATCGCAGCTATAGCGGCGCGGCGAGCGGCAAGGGCGCGGTCTACGCGTGGGAAGGCAACAGCAATGTCGGCTCAGGCCGGATGGAAATCCTCGACATTTCGGTGCCTTCGAAAATTCTCATCAAGCTCGATTTCTTCAAGCCATTCGAAGGCCACAACACGGCCGAGTTCATCATGTTGCCGCAGGGTGATGCCACAAACCCGACCACTGACCTTACCTGGACGATGCGTGGTCCCGCACCGTTCATGTCGAAAGTGATGCAGGTGTTCATGAACCTGGATCGCATGATCGGCAAAGACTTCGAAATCGGCCTCGCCAATTTGAAAAGGCTCACCGAGAAATAACCGAATACCACAGGCGTCCACCACCGAAAGGAGCGAACGATGCAGATCAATCCCTATCTGTTTTACGACAGCAATTGCGAAGCAGCTTTCAAGTTCTACGAGAGGGTTCTCGGCGGAAAAATCGAGATGATGCTGAGGAATGAGGAGGCTCCGGAGTCGATGCCGTCGCCGCCGGAACGAAAAAAGAATATCATGCACGCCAGGATGTCGATTGACGGCCAGGTGCTGATGGCCTCGGATGCGCCCCCGGAACATTTCCATAAACCGCAGGGCTTTTCGGTCTCGCTGACGGTCGGCGATCCCGCCGAGGCCGAACGCAAGTTCAAGGCGCTCTGCGAAGGCGGCAGCGTCAACATGCCATTTAGCAAGACTTTCTTCTCCAGGGGCTTCGGCATGGTCGTCGACCAGTTCGGCATTCCCTGGATGGTCAATTGCCCGCTCGAGGGCCACTGACCAAAGCGCGGAGCGCGATCGCGGATGGAGCCGGCTCTCTGTAATAGAATCCGGATTGAGCCGTCAGCGGTCGCGCGCTACCGGCACGATGGATAAATCGCTGCGAGTTCGCGCCCGCGCAGCAACAGCAGGTGCGACGACAATCCGCCGCGGCGCTCGATCCAGCTCCGCACCGCGGCAGGATAGGCTTCCAGCACCAGCTCGGACGCTTCCGGCTCGGCATACATCCTGCCGCGCCGGTCGATCGATCGCGCGGCATGGAATCCGAGTACCGCCCGGCGCGTTACGCAGATGCGATTGCTGGGAACCACGCTCAGCACCAGCGTGCAGGCCGACAGGCACGGTCCGTCGATGACGACGCGTTCGCCGGATTCGCGGACGCCTTCGAACAAATCGAGGAAGGGGCCGACCTGTCCGCCGGGGCTGCCGAGAATGCGGATCTCGGCATGCAGCGGTGAGGCGAGAGCAACCAGCAGCGCCGTTACGAGATAAGTCTTCAGGCCAGCCTTTGGCATGATGAGCAGCTCCAGGAGCGAGATGGCTTTGGACGGAATCGCCATCGCTCTCTGCTCCATTGTTGAAGCATGATCTTTTCGGAAAATCGCTACCCACTTTTCCGGATCATGCTCGACACGCCCCGTAACCAAAAAAGCTAGTCAGGCATCGGTCGCTCGACAAGGCGCGTCATCTGCCGGGTTCCCGGGTCAATGCCGCAAGTCGAAAGCCGCGACGCGGTTGATGTCGGCCAGCCGCCGGTCGGCGCCGGCGCGAAAATCCAGGCTTGCGACCAGATCGAGCAGGCGATGGTAGGCGCGGTCGGCGACCGAGACAGGCAACGGCTCTTCGTCGAAGGTCTCGACGTAGCTGCCGACGATGCCGCTCAGCAGGCGGCACAAAGCGCGCTGCTCCGGATCGCCTTTGCTCAGAGTGTCCAGTTGTTGCTGAAAAGCGCGGAAAGTCCGCAGGCCGTGATGCTGCTCAGAGAGCCACGTATGCAAATCGTTCATGTTAGCCTCTTCAAAATGGAGAAGAAGCTACCGGTTTATATAGCGAGATCGAGCGATCGGCAAATGACGTTTTTGTATCGGTCCGGCGCAAGAATGTCTTACCCGTTTCTTCGCTCGCCGCGCAGCGTCGGCAATCCGATGCCTGCGGCGTCGAAACCGCCGTCGACGGCGAGAATCTGTCCGGTAATGTAGCTCGAGCGATCGCTGCACAGGAACAACACCGCTTCCGCCAGTTCCTCTTCCAGGCCGTAACGGTTGAGCGGGATCGCGTCGTGATAGTCGGCGCGGATCTCCGGCGAATGGACTGCTTTCGCCATGGCGGTATCGACCGGACCGGGCGCGACGCCGTTGACACGAATGCCGAGCGAGGCCAGTTCGACGGCGAGTTGCTTGGTGAGATGCGCGAGCCCGGCTTTGCTGGTGCCGTAGGCCGAGCGCAGCGTCGAGGCGCGTACGGCCGAGATCGAGGTGATGTTGACCACCGCGCCACCGCCATGTTCGCGCATCAATGGCGCAGCCGCCTTGGTGCAGAGGAAGGGCCCGGTGAGATTGACCGCCAGCACCCGGTTCCAGTCCTGATCGGAGGTTTCCAGTAGCGGCGCGAACACGGCAATGCCGGCATTATTGACGAGCGCGTCGAGCCTGCCAAAGCGCCCGCTCACGGTGACCATCGCGGCGGCGACCGCACCGGCATCGGAAACGTCGCAATGCAGTGCAAGCGTGTTGTCCGGGTTGGCCAGCGCGGCGTGAGCGCTATCCAGCAACTCGCCTTCGATGTCGAGCAGCGCCACGCGCCAGCCCTCGGCGAGAAATCGTTTCGCGGTCGCAAGCCCGATGCCGCGCGCCGCGCCGGTCACCAACGCGACTTTCTGTGGGGTCGGTATCATGGGGATGCCGTCATCCTCTGGGGTTGGCAGGCCGCGCGATGCCGTTGCGTCGCGCAGCCCGCACTCAGAAGACGGAAACCACCTCTAGGTCAAGCCGCCGATCGGTTCTTGATGGCGCCGACAATGGCGGTGAGAACGGCACCGGCAACGCCGCCACCGGCCACCTGGCCGATGATGCTGCCGATATCCGGCGTCGAGGCGCCATTGGCGAGCAGCGGGAGGAACATGCCGAGGAGCTGACCCCCGACTCCGCCGCCGACGGCGCCCGCGATTGTGTTTCCGAGCGTACCGAGATCGATGTTCTTGGCTGCCCCCGCGGCGACGTTTCCGCCGACCGCGCCACTAATGATCTGGATGATCAGATTAACGAGTAATCCCGACATGGCGTCATACTCCCCAGATCCGATGTTCAGTTTCGGTTGTGTGCACGGCGCCGGACCACCACCGGGCGACGCAGCTTAGGCGCATGGGGCAGCAAGGTCACGCTGCGTTCGCGAAGGATTCGGTTGAAAAGTACGAACCCGCGAAGGCCCAACCCCACAAGTTTGGGGTTGGGACAATCAGGCTTTTCGGCTCGCGCGAGATAATTGCCCTCAATCGAGGGAAATATCTCGAGCACTTCGAAGTAGTGATCCCAGAACAGTGTTTCCCGCAAATGGTCGTACAGCCAAGCCCATGCGGACCGAGCGCGCCGGGGTCAGCATCGGCTCGGTCTACCAGTATTTTTCGAGCAAGGACGCGCGCACGCTGGCATTAACTGAAGGCGTGGGTTGCGGCGTGCAAGCATTCATAGCGCGGCTGCTCCAGGCGTCGTGATTTCATCGATAGTGATGCGCGGATCAGTCGCAAATGTTATTTCCGAGCCACGATGCTCTGATATGCCGCCTGGAGCCGCTCGCCGACTGATGGTCCCACTTTCTTGCGACGCTTGATGCCGAGATGGGTCTGGCGCAACTCGTCCATGAATTCCGCCCACATCTTCGGGCCGCCTTCACTCAACAGCTTGGCGCGGATGCCGAGCTCTTCGCTGACCGGAAGGTACTTGTATCCCCAACCCGCCATCTGGGCGAGGATCGGCAGCAGTTCGATGCCCTGTTCGGTGAGCGAGTAGATTCCCTTCTGCTTGTGGCTGGGGTCGTCCTCGCGCGTGATGATGCCCTGCTCGAGCAGCGTCCTCAGCCGGTCGGCGAGAATATTGGAGGAAATGCCTTCGTCGGATTTGGTCAACAGCTCGCGAAAATGCCGGCGGTTGCCGAACATCATGTCGCGGATGACGAGCAGGCTCCACTTGTCGCCGACCACCTCCAGCGTGAGATTGATCGGGCAGCCGGACCGCTGAACCTCGGTCATCCTATCCTCCGGTTCTGCCCACGGCGCAGGACCAAAAAACCGCTTGCAATATTGCACCAGTTGTCTCAGATTGCAACTGGTTGCAAATTACAATCAGTATGAAGCGCGGCAGCGCAATGCGCTCCGGCACATCAGGGAGGTCGCATGTCACTGACGTTGCATTTTCATCCGCTTTCGTCGTTCTGCTGGAAGGCGCTGATCGCCTTGTATGAGAACGACACGGCGTTCACGCCGAAGATGGTCAATCTCGGCGACGAGGCCGAGCGTGCGGCGCTGTTGAAACTGTGGCCGATCGGCAAGTTTCCCGTGCTTCGGGACGACGCCGAGGATCGCACGATCCCGGAGTCCAGCATCATCATCGAATATCTCGACGATCGCTATCCGGGTCCGACCCGCTTCATTCCGCGAGATGCGAAATTGGCACTGCAGACGCGGCTGCGTGACCGTTTTTACGATCTGTACGTGCACTTGTCGGTGCAGAAGATCGTCGGTGACCGCCTGCGACCGGCGGGAGCGAAAGATCCGCACGGCGTTGAAGAAGCCAAGGCGCGGCTATGGTCGTGCTACGGCATGATCGACAAGGAGATCGCCAGCAGGAACTGGGCGATGGGAGAGGCTTTCAGCATGGCCGATTGCGCCGCGTCGCCAGCGCTGTTCTACGCCGACAAGGTGTTGCCGTTCGGCGATGCGCACAAGAACGTGACGGCGTATCTGGATCGCCTGAAGGCGCGGCCGGCCTTTGCGCGCGTGATCAGGGAAGCCGAACCTTATTTTAGCATGTTCCCGCGAGGAGACGTGACATGAGCGGCAGCAAATCCGACATCATCCGCGCCCTCTTCGCCGCCTATCTCGCCAACGACCGCAAGACGGTCGAGGATTTCTTCACGGATGATTTCCGCTTTACCAGTCCCTATGACGACGAGATCGACAGGGCCACTTACTTCGCGCGCTGCTGGCGGATCAGCGACTGGATCGAACGGCATCAGCTCGAACGGATCTTCGTCGAGGGCAGCGGGGTCTTTGTGACCTACCGGTGCCTGGCCAAGGACGGCAAGAGCTTTCGGAATACCGAGTTCTTCACGTTCGAAGGCGACAGGATCAGGCGCATCGATGTTTATTTCGGTGCTACCTACCGCCACGGTGTGTTCGTCAAACAATCACAATAAAGTTTGATTGGAATGTCGGCTCAGCGCGATCTGGTTCGTCGTCCTGCAGGGATCATGATTGGCTATCTCTGAAAAGGAGCAAGGGATGAGCGTCACAGGAGCCGGCGGACTTTCGGAAACGCGCCTCAAGCGCATGCACGACATCATGGCCGGCCACGTCGAAGCGGGCGAGATGCCGGGTCTGGTGACGTTGGTCAGCCGGCGCGGCGAGATTCACGCCGATGCGATCGGCAAAATGGCGATCGGTGGCGCGCCGATGCAACGCGACACCATCTTCCGCATCACCTCCATGACCAAGCCGGTGACGGCAGTCGCGGCGATGATCCTGGTCGAGGAATGCAAATTGCGCCTCGACGATCCCGTCGATCCATGGTTGCCGGAGCTTGCTGATCGCAAGGTGTTGCGCGCGATCGATGCGGCGCTCGACGACACCGTGCCGGCCAAACGCGCGATCACCTTGCGCGATTTGCTGACGTTCCGCCTGGGCCTCGGCATGCTCATGGTGTTTCCGGACCGCTATCCGATCCAGAAAGCCATTGCCGAGGCGGGCTTCGCGCCGGGGCCGGTGTTTCCGTCGTTTCAGCCCGATGAGTTGATGAGGTGTTATGGCAGCCTGCCGTTGCTCTATCAGCCCGGCGAGCGCTGGCTCTACAACAGCGGAACGGAAATCCTTGGCGTGTTGATCGCGCGCGCGTCCGGTGCGACGTTAGGCGAATTCACGAGCGAGCGCATCTTCGCGCCGCTGGGCATGAAGGACACGGCGTTCAGCGTGCCGGAGGCCAAGCGTGAGCGGTTTGCAACCAGCTATATGCGCGATCACGCGACGCAGGAACTGAAAGTGTTCGATGATCCCGTCACCGGTAAATTCGCCAATCCGCCGCTCTTTGAAAATGGCAGTGCCGGCCTGGTCTCGACCGCCGGCGACTTCAACGCGTTCGCGCAGATGATGCTGAACGGAGGCCGCTTCAGAGGCGAACGCATTCTGTCGCGGCCGTCGATCGAGCTGATGACATCAAACCAGATCACCTCGGAACAGAAATTGGGCTCGGAATTGTTTTTCGGTGACATCAGGGGATGGGGCATGGGCCTTTCCGTCTTCACCGGGCGGGACGACCTCTGCACGACGCCGGGCCGGTTCGGCTGGGACGGCGGCTACGGCACCTCCTGGTATTCCGACCCGCGCGAACAACTCACCGGCATCCTGTTGACGCAGCGGATGATGGATTCGCCGCAGCCTCCGCGCGCCTTTGCCGATTTCTGGACCTTGGCCTATCAGGCCATCGACGATTGAGGGCGCGGCAAACGCCATGCAATTACCTCGGAAATAATTCCGCGACCGATGTCGGTCCCGCAAAACCCCATTCGTCTTGTTGATGAGCGTCGGTTCACAGCCGGCCCGGACCTCGAAAAGCAAACGGAGAGTGACGATGCGATTCATGGTGATTGTGAAAGCCAGCAAGGATAGCGAGGCCGGCGCGATGCCGAGTACGGAATTGCTGACCGCGATGGGCAAGTTCAACGAGGAAATGGTGAAAGCCGGCGTGATGCAGGCGGGCGAAGGCCTGCATCCGACCTCGCGGGGCGCGCGGGTCAGATATTCCGGTGGGCAGAGCGCGGTGAGCCGTGGGCCGTTCAGCCTGACCAATGATCTGGTCTCCGGCTTCTGGATGATCCAGACCAAATCGCTCGAGGAGGCGATCGACTGGATGAAGCGCACGCCGTTCGATGGCGGGGCCGAAATCGAAATCCGGCAGGTTTTCTCGGCAGAGGATTTCGGCGAAGCGCTGACGCCCGAGCTGCGCGAGCAGGAGGCGCGGCTCCGCGCCCAGACTGCGAAGAAATAACGCGAAGAATAACCGGCCCCCAACCATCTGCAAACAGGACCAGACGACGATGCGATTCATGATGCTGATGATTCCAAGAGGCTATGAGACGGCGGAGGCGGGCACCATGCCTTCCGCGGAAGCGGTCGCCGCCATGATGAAATATAACGAGGCATTGAAGGACGCGGGCGTCCTGATCACGCTCGACGGCCTGCATCCGCCATCCATGGGCGCGCGGGTTTCGTTTGCCGATGGCAAGCCCCTCGTGACCGACGGCCCCTTTACCGAGGCCAAGGAGGTGCTCGGCGGTTACTGGATGATCGACGTGTCGTCACGCGACGAGGCGATCGCCTGGGCGAAGCGGTGTCCGGCCTCCAACAACGAGATCATTGAAATCCGCCAGGTGCAGGAAATGTCGGAATTCCCTCCCGACGTTCAGAAGGCGGCGGCCGGGTTCACCGAACTGCAGGGTAATTCCACGGCGCGCTAATCATGACGGGTTCCCGCCGCCTGACGTGGCGATGCTAGTGACCTTTGCGGCCGGCTCATGTAAAAGCCATTTACATGAGCTGGAGCAAAGATCCGGGCCGCGCCGAGCGCGGCTACCATCACGGCAATCTGAAAGAGGCGCTGCTACAGGCAGCACTCGATCTGATCGCGAAGAAGGGCCCCGCCGGGTTCACCTTCGCGGACGCCGCGCGGCTGGCCGGCGTCAGCCCAGCGGCACCTTACCGGCATTTTCGCGATCGCGACGAGTTGTTGTCGAGTATCGCGCAGCGCGGCTTCGAACAGTTCGAGGCGATGCTGACCAGCGCCTGGGATGACGGGCGTCCGGACACCGTCACGGCGTTCGAGCGGGTCGGCAAGGCCTATCTCGCTTTCGCCCGCGAAGAGCCGGCGTTCTATTCGGCGATGTTCGAATCCGGGCTTCCTGTCGACCTTAATCCGGCGCTGCTTGCAGCGAGTGAGCGCGCGTTCGCGGTGATCCGGGCAGCGGCGGAGCGCCTCGCTGCGCTGGCGCCACCCGGCACGCCGCGGCCGCCGGCCATGATGATGGCGCTGCACATCTGGTCGATGTCGCATGGCGTGGCGTCGCTGTTCGCGCGCGGCGATGCGGCGCGACGCAAGCTGCCGATGTCGGCGGAGGATCTGCTCGAAGCCGAGGTGTTGATCTATCTGCGCGGTCTCGGCTTCCAGACCGGCGGCAGAACGGCCGAGCCAAAAGACCCGGCCGATCAAAAATCCGCCGCTGCTCCTGTTGCGGGCCCTTGGGGCACCCCAAAATAAATCTGAAAATAAATGCCGGAGCGCCGCTTGCGCCCGGCTTGACAAAAACTCGGGATGGTTTAGGTATGTAAATGTTATTTACATTCACAACGGCGTGATGCCGTCATGGAGAGGGAAATGGCCTACACCGCAGATGTCCATCGATGGCGCGGCCCCGCAGAGGAACCCTACCGGCCGCCGCATATGCACGTGCACCCCGGTCTGGTGATCGCGACGATTCTCGGCTTCCTGTTCTGGTGGCCGGTCGGACTTGCCTTCCTCTTTTTCACACTCAGGAGCACGAAAATGGGTTGCTGGAGTCATCAGGATCGCTGGCAGAATAAAATGGAGCGGATGCAGTACAAGATGGAGCGGATGCGCGACCATATGGAGCGGCGAGGCTTCGGCTTCCGAGGGTTTGGCCCGCCCTCGAGCGGCAACCGCGCCTTCGACGAATACCGCATGGAAACCCTGCGGCGTCTCGAGGAGGAGCAGACCGAATTCAAGGATTTCCTGGATCGCCTGCGTCACGCCAAGGACAAGGAAGAGTTCGACCAGTTCATGGCGCAGCACCGCCCGCGCCCGACCCCGCCGAACGATCAGCCGCAGAACTAAGACTTAAGTCCCAGAGCTGAAGCCCTCAGGCGGAATGCCCCCATAAAGCCTGACGGCGACACCGCCGCCCATCTGCGAAAGCAGCTGGGCGGCTTTGTTTTTGGGGCTCTGGACCCCCTTGATCGGGCGGGCCCCGCTGCCCCCTTTTGACGCAGCCAAAATACCCTGTGGTAACTCGGTCTTAACCATGATTAGCGTCTGGTTAGAGGCGTAAAGACGCGCTGACAGCCCTTGTTTTGACATGTTGGCGGGGGATGCAGGCCTCGGCTTCGGACGGGCCTCCCATGCGACACAACAAGGCTCTCGCGCTGCGCTTTCCCGCGCACCTGACGCGCGGCTGTGGAACCGGCAGCCATTTGCTCCCGGGGATTTTGGGACGTTGAGAGGATACCGATCATGAATCCGGCCGACGTGGCTCAGTCAGCCTTGCCAATGGCGTCTAGCGACGTATCGCTGATCGCACTGTTTTTGCAGGCCGCCTGGATCGTCAAGGTGGTGATGTTGGGGCTGCTTGCCTGCTCCGTATGGGTCTGGGCGATCGCGATCGACAAGATCTTCCTGTATGCGCGCACCAAGCGTGCCATGGACCGCTTTGAGCAGGCGTTCTGGTCCGGGCAGTCGATCGAGGAACTCTATCGCGCGCTGTCGGCCAAGCCGACGCAATCGATGGCGGCCTGTTTTGTCGCAGCGATGCGGGAATGGAAACGTTCGTTCGAAAGCCAGGCCCGATCCTTTGCCGGGCTTCAGATGCGGATCGAGAAGGTGATGAACGTGTCGATCGCCCGCGAAATCGAGCGACTGGAACGCCGCCTGCTGGTGCTGGCGACCGTCGGTTCCGCGGGGCCGTTCGTCGGACTGTTCGGCACGGTCTGGGGCATCATGTCGAGCTTCCAGTCGATCGCCGCCTCCAAGAACACCTCGCTGGCGGTGGTGGCGCCCGGCATCGCCGAAGCGCTGTTTGCCACCGCAATCGGCCTTATCGCCGCCATCCCGGCGACTATTTTCTACAATAAGTTCACGTCCGAGGTAAACCGGCAGGCCCAGCGGCTCGAGGGGTTCGCCGACGAATTTTCAGCGATCCTGTCGCGCCAGATCGACGAGCGGGCGTGAGGGACGGTATAATCATGAGCATCGTGAGCACCAGATCATGGCGATGAACATGGCAGGTTCGGCGAGCAGCGGCCGCCGCGGTCGCCGTCGCGCCGTAATGGCGGAAATCAACGTCACCCCGATGGTGGACGTCATGCTGGTGCTGCTGATCATCTTCATGGTGTCGGCGCCGCTGTTGACCGTTGGGGTGCCGCTCGATCTGCCGCAGACCCAGGCCAAGAGCCTCGAGCAGGACAAAACGCCGCTGCAGCTTTCGGTCGATGTGAGTGGCAAGATATTCATCAACGACACCGAAGTCGCATTCAACGAACTGATACCGAAGCTGAAGGCGATCACGGATGCCCGCGGCGGCCTCGACGAGCGTATCTTCATGCGGGCCGACAAGAAGGCGGATTACGGCACCGTCGCGAAGGTGATGGGCCTTTTGTCGGGCGCGGGCTTCAAGCGCCTGGCGCTGGTCACCGAGGTGGAGCAGGGGACCTGAGAGCGTGAAGGTGAAGGTCGACAAGACACTTGTTGCGTCTGTGGCCCTGCACGTTCTCGTGATCGGGTGGGGACTGGTGTCGTTCTCGTCCAAAGCCCTCGAATCCATGCCGGAAGAATCCTTGCCGGTTGACATCGTTTCCGCCGATCAGCTTGCCCATGTCATGGCCGGCGCGAAGACCGGCAAAAAGGAAAACCCGAAACCGCTGGTGGAGAAGGTCGCCGAAGCCAAGCCGGTGGACGATGAGGCGGTCGGCAAGATCAGCGACAAACCGCCGGTCGTGACCGACACCGCGCCGCCGCCGCAGCCGAAGCCGGTGGAAAAGCCGGTCGAGAAAAAACCGGATCCGCCGAAGCCGGTCGCCGAGAGCAAGCCCAAGGAAGAACCGAAGCCGATCGAGAAAAAGCCGGATCCGCCCAAGGTCGATCCGATCGCGGAAGCCTTGAAGAAAGAAGAGAAGAAGCCGCCGCCGAAGCCGCAAACCCAGGCCGCGACGCCACCGCCGCAACCGACCAAGCCGAAGGAACGGACCTTCGATCAGACCAAGATCGCAGCGCTGCTCGACAAGCGCGATCCGACGCGTCAGGCGGTGACCGGCGACGCGCTGAATTCCAATGCCGCGCTCGGACTTTCCAAGGGCAAGGCTGCCGACAATTCCGCGACGTGGGGCGCGATGTTCCAGTCGCAGGTCGAGCGCTGCTGGAAGAAGCCGTACGGTGGTATCGAGAGTCAGAACCCCGAGGCTGCTTTTGAGATCAAGCTGAAACGCGATGGCACGCTGGAAGCGCCGCCGGTTCCGGAAGGAAGCCCGGCTACGCCCTATCTTCGCGTTTATCAGGAGAGTGCCTTGCGCGCGATTATCGAATGTCAGCCCTATAGTTTGCCCGCAGCCTATTTCGATGAGTGGAAATATTTCGCGCCGGTATTCACCGAGCGAAGGACTTGAATGCAGCCGCCCGTCGGCGGCGCGGAAACGTGAAACGAAGCTCGTGAGCAGATGACCCACAAAGATGGATTGCGTAAGATGATGTTCCGCCCGAGCCGACGACAGATCATTTCAGGAATGGCCTCGCTGGGCGTGCTGGCAGGCAGCGGCGCCCGCAACGCCTTCGCCCAGAAGCGCATCATCGTGCCCGAAGGCGAATTCCAGCCGTTGCCGATCGCGATTCCGAACTTCGTGGCGGGAACGCCATCGGACGGCGATGTCGGCGCCAATGTCACGCAGGTCATCACCAACAATCTCAAGCGCAGCGGGCTGTTTGTGCCGATCGATCAGGCCGCTTTCATCGAGCGGATCACCAACATCGACACCGCACCGCAATTCCAGAACTGGAAAACCATCAACGCGCAGGCGCTGGTGACTGGCCGGATGACCCGCCAGGGCGACGGACGTCTGAAAGCGGAATTCCGCCTGTGGGACGTGGCCACCGGCCAGCAGCTCACTGGCCAGCAATATTTCACCTCGCCGGAATACTGGCGCCGCATCGCCCATATCATTTCCGACCAGATCTATGAGCGGCTGACCGGCGAGAAAGGCTATTTCGACACCCGCATCGTGTTCGTCGATGAAACCGGATCCGCGCAGCATCGGGTCAAGCGGCTGGCGCTGATGGATCAGGACGGCGCCAACGTTCGCTATTTGACGCGCGGCAGCGACCTCGTGCTGACGCCCCGGTTCTCTCCGTCGACCCAGGAAATCACCTATATGGAATTCGGCCAAGGCGATCCGCGGGTCTATCTGCTCAATATCGAGACCGGGCAGCGCGAGATCGTCGGCAATTTTCCCGGCATGTCGTTCTCGCCGCGATTTTCGCCGGACGGCCAGCGCGTCATCATGAGCCTGCAGCAGGGCGGCAATTCGAATCTGTTCGTGCTGGATCTGCGTTCGAAAGCGACCACGCGGCTGACCGATACGCCGGCGATCGACACCTCGCCGTCTTATGCGCCGGACGGCACGCGCCTGTGTTTCGAATCCGATCGCGGCGGCAAGCCGCAGATCTATATCATGCCGGCGACCGGCGGCCCCGCGCAGCGCATCTCGTTCGGTGACGGCACCTATTCGACTCCGGTCTGGTCGCCGCGCGGCGACTACATCGCCTTCACCAAACAGGGCGGTGGACAGTTTGCCATCGGCATCATGAAGCCCGACGGATCGGGTGAACGCATCCTCACGTCCGGTTTCCACAACGAAGGACCGACCTTTGCGCCGAATGGCCGCGTCGTGATGTTCTTCCGCGATCCCGGCGGCGAGGAGGGACCCTCGCTATTCACCATCGACATTTCCGGACGCACCGAACAACGGGTCCCAACCCCGAGCTTCGCGTCCGATCCGGCATGGTCGCCGCTGCTGTCGTAGCGCCGCCGATCGACAAAACGCTTCGCTGATCGACCGGGGCGGGCTTATGTCGTGGAGCCCGCTACCTCGGTATGAGGAGCCGCCGCGCAATCCCGCACCAGCCCGCTGAAATAGCCATATGTCACGTGGGCGATTTTCGGATAGGGATCTCGCGCCATCAACAGTCGATGAAGTTCCGCGAGCCGGAAGCAAGGTACGCCGGGGAACAGATGGTGTTCGAGATGGTAGTTCAGCCCCCAGGGGGCGATCAGCCAGCGCTCCCAGAACGGCGCCACAACGGTACGGCTTTCGGTCAACACGTTCTCGTGCTCCACCGCGTAATGCTCAGCGACGCTGCGGATATATCGAATGGCTAAAAACACCGTCATCAGCGGGACGATCCAGTAAAGCAGAATGAGCTTCCAGAACCCCAATACGATCGATGCAACCAAAAGCGCCGCAAAGAAGAACAGTCGCGCACGGGCCACGGCGGCTGCGATGTCGCGCGTCTCCTTGTTGTTGTGAAATCCTGTTACCGCGGTGATGCTCTTGAGGCCCGATAGATACTTCATGGTGCGCAACAGCACGCTGCCGGGCGCCGCCGGAAATTCATACTCCTTCAGCCCGAGATTTCGTCGCCAGTCGGGATCATTTTCGCTGTTCAACTCGCGATGATGCGCGAAGTGCGTGTTGCGATAGCCCGCCATCGAGGCCGATGTTGGCAGCGCTATGATCTCTCCGACGAAGTCGTTGAGCTGTCGATTGGCATAGCCGCGATAATGAGCGGCATCGTGCATGAGCGCCCCCAGCCCGTTAATCCGCGAGCCGATGACGATGACGGCGAGCGCGTATATTAATGGATTCCACCAGGTCTCGCTGATCCAGACCGCGGCAGCGATAAGGCTGAACTCAAGCACCGCGGCCGCGGTAAATTTCACGCTGTCGATTTGCGAGAGGTTGCGAATTTCTTCCTTTGAAAGAAGGCGCGGAATGTCCCGCAGACAGGAATCGCCCAATTTTGCTGAGCGAGCCACAACCGCATCTGTCATCGGTACTCTCCTGAACGCAACCTTACTTAACGGATAGCTATCGTTTATCGAGCGATTTACCAAGGCATGTTAACCCGAAATTAAGGTCAAATCTTAATCCGTGGTTAAGATTGGCGCCCGGCGACGGCGGATCTGCAGCGAAAGCGCGTGGAAATGTTCCTTGGTGACCCGCCTTGGCAGCGCGGAATACTCGCCGTTCGCCGCCACATCAGGGACCCCGCGAACGGCGCGTTCGAGCGCCGGTTCGCGCGTCCTGCCCGCCGGGATGGCTGCGGTTGTCACAACACCGGCAATGTCCGTCCGGTGGTGACCGAGAACTCATCTTGTTATCGGCAAAGTTTGCCTACCGCACTGATTTACCAAACAGAATTTCGTCTTGCGTTGTGAAAGACAACGTCCTGCTAACGATGTTCCCTCAGAAAGACTTCATATGCGACGGGTAAAAGTACGAGCCTGAAAAGGACGTTCATCGCTAATGCAGCTTGCAAGCCGATCCAGAGACCCCGATCAGGAGATGTCACCGTCGATTTCTGCGGGGCTGGTGGATTCGCTGTTCATGAATCCCGCGCCGATGATCTTCGGCGCGTGCGGCCCCGCGATTGCCGGCGCCGTGATCGCAGCGGTCACTGGCGATGTCGTGATGTGGCTATGCGTGCCGCTGTTCGTGCTCGTGGGCCTGGCGCGTGCATGGCAGATGTACCGTTACAAACAGCGAAATTCTCCGCTGACCAGCATCGAAGCGGTGATTTGGGAAAAGCGATACCGGATCGGTGCGATCGCCTACGGGACGGCGCTCGGTATTTGGTCCCTCGCGGTATTGCTGCGGACCAACGATGCCGCCGCCCACATGCTCTGCACCACGACGGTGGTCGCCTATACGTCGGGAGGCGTTGGACGAACATTCGGCCGGCCTCGAATTTTCCAGTTGCAGGTTCTTCTGGCCTGCGGACCCTTGATCGCCGCGCTGATGTTTGTCGGCGGATCTTATCACCTCGCCCTCGCTCTGCTGAGCTTCGTTTTCTTCATCGCTATCCGGCAGCTGACATCCAGTCTCCAGCGCATCTATCTGAACGCCTGGACCGCGCGCGAGCGGGAGGCGGCGCTCGCCGGCCAGTTTGACACGGCGCTGAACAACATGCCGCACGGGCTGTGCATGTTCCGCGCTGACGGCCGTCTTGCGGTCATGAATCATCGTTTCAGCGAAATGATGGATCTGTCGGACGATCTGGTGCAGCACGGCGCGAGCGCGCCCGACATCATCGCGGCCTGCGTCAAGGCCGGTTCGATCACGGAAGCAAGCGGCAACATGATTCTCGCGGAAATCGAGAACACCCAGACGCGGGACATGATTACCGCCGATCCCGACGCCAACCGGGGACGCTCGCTGTCGTGGACGTTTCAGCCGATGGCCGGCGGCGGCGCTGTCGTGCTGCTCGAGGATATTACCGAGCGGCGCAATGCCGAGGCCAGGATCAGCCATCTGGCGCGCTATGACGAACTGACCGCGTTGCCTAACCGGCTGAATTTCCGCGACGAGATCGGGCGTCTTCTCGCCATTCAGCAAGACGGCGCACAATTGTCGGCGCTGCTGTTTGTCGATCTCGACCAATTCAAGCAGGTTAATGACACGCTGGGGCATCCCTGCGGCGACGAGCTGTTGTGCGCCGTGGCTGAACGCCTGCGCGGCATGCTGCGCCCTGAAGATTTTGTCGCGCGCTTCGGCGGCGACGAATTCGTGGTGTTTCAGCAGAACATTACATCGTCCGAAGATGCCGCAATTCTGGCACGACGCATCGTCGACCGCCTGAGCGAGCGATACAAGATCGACAATCATCTGGTCGAGATCGGCGCCAGCGTCGGCATCGCCCTGACGTCCAGCGGCGTCAATGCGGACACGCTGTTGAAGAATGCGGACATGGCGCTCTATCGCGCCAAGGCCGATGGCCGCGGCACCTTCTGTTTCTTCCGCGACGAGATGGCGCAAACCGTCGAGTCCCGTCGCATTCTTGAGCTTGACCTGCGCAAGGCGCTGGCGAACGAGGAATTCGAGCTGTTCTATCAGCCGCTGGTCAATCTGAAATCCGGCCGGATATCGACCTGCGAAGCGTTGCTGCGCTGGAATCATCCGCTGCGCGGCACGGTTTCGCCGATCGATATCATCCCGGTCGCCGAGGACATGGGCCTCATTATCGATCTCGGCCGATGGATTCTGCGCAAGGCCTGCATGGAATGCATGAGATGGCCGGAAGGCGTCAGCGTCGCGGTCAATTTCTCGCCGCAGCAATTCCATCAGCGCGACGTGCTCAGCGAGGTTCGTTATGCGCTCGAGGTTTCAGGTCTCCCCGCGCACCGTCTCGAAATCGAGATCACCGAATCCTCGCTGCTGCGCAATACGCAACTGACCCATGACGTGCTGTCGCAGTTGAGCGCGATCGGCGTGCGGATATCGCTGGACGATTTCGGCACCGGCTATTCGAGCCTGAGCTATCTGCATAACTTCCCGCTGCAGAAGGTGAAGATCGACCGCTCGTTCCTGGAGGGGATCGATACCGATCGGCCGCTGACATTGTTGCGCGGCGTGGCGCGGCTTTCCGCCGATCTCGGCATGTCGGTCGTGGTCGAGGGCATCGAGACCAACGAGCAGCTCGAGCTGATCAGTGTCGACGGCACGGTCACCGAGGCGCAGGGCTACCTTTTCAGCCGGCCGGTTCCGTCGGTGCGGGTCCGGCAACTCCTGAACGCCTCGCATGGCCGCCATTTGCCCGACGAGCCCGTGCTCACGGTTCACTCACGCTCGATCGCCTAAACTTCCCTGACGTAACATTGCTCGTCTCAGCGCCACCTCGACGCAAGATTGTTCCAGCGTCCATGGCGACATTTTTAGCGGTTGGATTAACCCTAACGCGGTGATGCCTTTGCGCCTTCGTTAAGAAGGTGTTAACGTCTTGTCACGCGTTGAGGTTGTTTGTGCTCGAGGAGTATCGTGTGGGATCGGTGGCCGAAGTATCTCCAGTAACCACTCCCCGGATCTCGGATCCCCTGGATCAAGTAGATTATCGTCTGGCCCGGACCCGCGAAGAAAAGGAAGAGATCTATAACCTTCGCTACCGGGCCTATCTGCGCGAGGGCGCAATCCGCTCCTCGGCCGATCAGCGCGTGACCGACGATTTTGACGACGCCCCGAACGCGTGGACATTCGGCGTTTATTTTCACGGCGAGCTTTACAGCTCCATCAGGGTGAACGTGTTGACGCCGACATGGCGGACGTCGCCCTCGCTTGCGGTGTTTGGTGACATTCTTCAGCCCAAGTTGGATCAGGGGCTGGTTTTCATCGATTCAACGCGCTTCGTTGCTGACCCCGACAAGGTGAAAAACTTTCCCGAGCTTCCGTACGTGACGGCCCGGCTGGGTTCGACTGCCGGCGTCCATTTCAATGCCGACTACGGACTGGCGCCCGTTCGTGCCGAGCATCAGGCGTTTTATCGCCGGGTGTTTTTGCAGGAGACCTGGTGCGAGCCGCGCCTGTACCCGGGTCTCTTGAAGCCGGTCGGCTTGATGGCTGCGCATTATCCCACGGTGCGTGAGAAGGTGTTGGCCCGTTATCCATTTCTGCGTTCAAGCGCTTTCGAGCGGCGGATGCTGTTCCAGCGCGACGGCGAGCTTCCTTCGTCACCCGAGGCCGGCGTGACCTCGTTCGATCGCGCCTCGATCGTTCCCAATTCCTGACTAAAAGCTGGTCCGGCCACCCCCACCCAGGCGCTAGCCTTGGGAACGGGTAGCCTTGGAAACAGGTTCCCACTGACGAAGATGGCTTCGCGGGAACAATTGGAATCTGAGTTTTTCCGAAAACACCGTGCTGTTGCCGCGCTGCAACTTGCCTCCACCCTCGCGCCACATTTACAACCCATTAACCATCGCGGTCGCTATTCGCCGTTTGGGGGCATTTGACCGGCCTTGGCAACACCCCGTCAAGGTTGACGGAACGTTCGCTTAACCAACCCCCTGTAGACCGGATGACAGTTGAAAAACGCGAGCGTGGAGGCTCCGGAATGAAATCTCAGATGCGAATCCTCCAGGGATTGAAGCTGGCCGCGGTGCTGGCGGTGGCGCTGTCGATGGGCGCCTGCGCCAACAAGAACCTTGGCGCCGATGGCGCAATGGCAAGCGCGGCAACCCCGGGCAGCCAGCAGGACTTCGTGGTCAATGTCGGCGACCGCGTGTTCTTCGAGAGCGACCAGACCGATTTGAGCCCGCAGGCGATCGCGACCCTGGAAAAGCAGGCGCAATGGCTGCAGGCCTATCCGCGCTATTCATTTACCATCGAGGGCCATGCGGACGAGCGTGGCACCCGTGAATACAACATCGCGCTCGGGGCGCGCCGTGCCCAGTCGGTTCGGACCTTCCTGGCATCGCGCGGCATTGACGCCGGCCGCATGCGGACGATCTCCTACGGCAAGGAACGCCCGGTCGCGGTCTGCAATGACATCTCGTGCTGGTCGCAGAATCGTCGCGCCGTCACGGTGCTGAACGCCAGCTCTTAAGGGCGCGCTTGAGCTATCAGATTACATGGCCGGCGCCCTCGGGCGCCGGTTTTGTTTTTAGTGACTGGATTCAAGCACATGTTTGTATCAGTCACATTTTTGGCGTACTCCCTCACTCAATGTACGTCGCTTCCGATGTCAGGCTGATTTCGTCGTCAGGGCAAAATGTCATCCAGATTTCATAGAGTTACTTGGGCCGCAGCATTCTTCGGAATGCTGGCGCTTGGTTCGTTGGCGGTTTCTTCGCAAGCCCTGGCGCAATCCGACGACGGCGACCCGGAGATGCGAATCCAGCAGCTTGAGAATCAGCTACGGCAGCTCACCGGACAGAATGAGGAGCTGCAACATCAGAACCAGCAGCTCCAGGATCGTTTGAGGATGCTCCAGGGCGGCGCGCAAGCCGGCCCCGCAGGTCAATCTCCGGTCGCCCAGCCCGGCGTGGCTGCGCTGCCCCCGCCGCAGCCGAACCCGAACTATGGGCAGCCCGCGCCTCAGCCGGGTTATGGCCAGCAGCAGATTGCTGCCCCGGCGCCGATCTATCAGGAGGAAGCCCCAGTTCAGGGCCGTCGCCGCGGCGATGCCTTCGATCCCAGCCAGAATCCCAATGCTCCCGGCTCCCCGCGCGCGCTTGGCGGCGGCCAGATGCCGCTGGCGAACGAGGCGCCTGTCGGCGCGCCCGGCGGGCGCAGCCCGGGTGAGCCGCTCAATCTCGGATATCCCGGTGCGAACACCGGTGGCGCCCTGCCACCGTCAGGTGGTCCCAGCCCCGGCGCGGGTAGCGGACTGACCACCTTGCCGCCCTCGGCGACACCGCGTGACGAGTTCGATCTCGGCATCGGCTACATGGAGCGCAAGGATTACGCGCTCGCGGAACAGACCATGCGCAACTTCGCGCAAAAATATCCCAGCGATCCGATGGTCGCGGATTCGCAATACTGGCTGGGCGAGAGCCTGTTCCAGCGCCAGCAATATCGCGATGCTGCCGAAGCGTTCCTCGCGGTGACCACCAAATTCGACAAATCGGCCAAGGCCCCGGATGCGTTGCTGCGGCTGGGACAGTCGCTGGCGGCTCTGAAAGAGAAAGAGGCCGCCTGCGCTGCTTTTGGCGAGGTCACGCGGAAATATCCCCGCGCCTCGAACGGTGTCAAAACCGCCGTGGATCGGGAGCAGAAGCGGACCAAGTGCTGAGTGCCGGAGGCGGCTTCATATGACGCTGGGCTGGGGCGCATCTCGGCATAAATAGGCTGGGTTATGCCATGCCCGACGACGACCATTCGGTGATCTCGGCGAGGGATGCAAAACGTCTGTTCGCGGACTGGAAAGACGTGCCGGCGATCGTGCTTGCGGTTTCCGGCGGTCCCGATTCCATCGCGCTGATGTGGCTTGCGGCGCGCTGGCGCAGGAATCTGGCGCGCGGGCCGCGTCTCATCGCGGTCACCGTCGATCATGGTTTGCGTGCGGAGGCCGCGCGCGAGGCGCGCGACGTCAAGCGGCTGGCGCGGGCGCTCGATCTGCCGCATCGGACGGTGCGCTGGAACGGCGCCAAACCAAAGACCGGGTTGCCGGCGGCGGCGCGGGCCGCGCGATACCAATTGCTGGCGCAGGCGGCGCGGACGTCAGGCGCGACCCATATTCTCACCGCGCATACCCGCGACGATCAGGCCGAGACGCTGTTGATGCGCATGTTGCGCGGCAGCGGCATCGCCGGTCTTGCGGCGATGGCCCGGCAATCCGAGCGGGACGGCGTACTTCTCGCGCGTCCGTTTCTGCATATTTCCAAATCGCAACTCGTGGCTACGCTTAACAGGGCAAAGATCGGCTTCGCCGACGATCCGACCAATCGCGACATGAATTTCACCCGGCCAAGGCTGCGCGCCTTGCTGCCGGCGCTCGCGGCCGAGGGCGGCGATGCCCGCAATCTGGCGCGGCTGGCCTCACGACTCGCGCGGGCCAATGCGGCGGTAGAAGTTCTGGCCGATGGCGCCGAGCGTTATCTCGCATTGAGGGAGCGTGAAGCCTCACGTCCCGGCTTTGACGCCGGGATCGCCGGCTTCAAGGTCTTTGACTTCGAGGCTTTTGCCGCTGTCCCGGAGGAAGTCCGCGTCCGCTTGTTGCAACGTGCGATCGATCGTTTCGGCCCTGAGGGGCCGGCGGAACTTGGCAAGGTCGAAGCGTTGCTGTCGGCACTGGATCGGGCTAGCGCGACAACAACCGGAGGGAAGCGGCCAAAGCTGAAGCAGACGCTGGCCGGCGCCTTGATCAGCCTGGTCGACGGTCGAATCCGCATCGAGCAGGCACCACCCCGCCGCCGGCGGGGAGACTGAATCCGGGTCGTCGTTGCCCGATACCGGCTCGGAGCCTTAACCACCCTGGAAAACACCGGTCTCAACGCCATTATTTGAACGGGAACAGCGCTAAAATGCGCTAAATAGTCCTGCATGGTTCCCTTGGCAGCGACCGGGGCGACACCTAGATTGTAGAGCAGTCGACCAGGGGATTCCCTTGTGGCTATCCAAGGTTACTGCCAAGGACATAAGGCCGCGATCCGCGCGACCACGAAGGAAGATCGATGAACGCCAATCTGCGCAATTTCGCCCTCTGGGTTATTATTGTCTTGCTGTTGTTGGCCCTGTTCACGCTCTTCCAGAATCCTGGGCAGCGCACGTCTTCGCAGGACATCTCGTTCTCGCAGCTTCTGACCGAAGTCGATCAGGGACATGTTCGCGACGTCGTGATCCAGGGGCCGGAAATCCACGGTACCTTCACCAACGGCTCGAGCTTCCAGACCTATGCGCCGAGCGATCCGTCGCTGGTGACGCGCCTCTATAACGGCAAGGTGCAGATCACCGCGAAGCCGCCGGGCGACAACGTGCCGTGGTTCGTGTCGCTGCTCGTCTCATGGTTGCCGTTCATCGCGCTGATCGGCGTGTGGATTTTCCTGTCGCGCCAGATGCAGGGCGGCGCCGGCAAGGCGATGGGCTTTGGCAAATCGCGCGCCAAGATGCTGACCGAGGCGCATGGCCGGGTGACGTTCGAGGACGTCGCCGGCGTCGACGAGGCCAAGCAGGATCTGCAGGAGATCGTCGAATTCCTGCGCGATCCCGGAAAATTCCAGCGCCTCGGCGGACGCATTCCGCGCGGCGTGCTGCTGGTCGGCCCTCCCGGTACCGGCAAGACGCTGATCGCGCGCGCGGTGGCCGGTGAAGCCAATGTGCCGTTTTTCACGATCTCGGGTTCCGACTTCGTCGAGATGTTCGTCGGCGTCGGCGCGAGCCGTGTCCGCGACATGTTCGAGCAGGCCAAGAAGAATGCGCCCTGCATCATCTTCATCGACGAAATCGACGCGGTCGGCCGCCATCGCGGCGCCGGCCTCGGCGGCGGCAATGATGAGCGTGAGCAGACGCTGAACCAGTTGCTGGTCGAGATGGACGGCTTCGAGGCCAATGAAGGCGTGATCCTGATCGCGGCGACCAACCGGCCCGACGTGCTCGATCCCGCGCTGCTGCGCCCCGGCCGCTTCGACCGCCAGGTGGTGGTGCCGAATCCGGATGTCGTCGGCCGCGAACAGATCCTCAAGGTTCACGTCCGCAAGGTGCCCTTAGCGCCGGATATCAATCTCAAGACCATCGCCCGCGGCACGCCCGGTTTCTCCGGCGCGGACCTGATGAATCTCGTCAACGAAGCGGCGCTGACGGCGGCGCGGCGCAACAAGCGCATGGTGACGCAGGCCGAATTCGAAGAGGCCAAGGACAAGGTCATGATGGGCGCGGAGCGCAAATCGCTGGTCATGACCGAAGAAGAGAAGATGCTGACCGCCTATCACGAAGGCGGCCACGCCATCGTCGGTCTCAATGTCGTTGCGACCGATCCGATCCATAAGGCGACGATCATCCCGCGCGGCCGTGCGCTCGGCATGGTGATGCAGTTGCCGGAACGCGACAAGCTGTCGATGTCGCTGGAGCAGATGACCTCGCGTCTCGCCATCATGATGGGCGGCCGTGTCGCGGAAGAGCTGATCTTCGGCCGCGAGAAGGTTACCTCAGGCGCTGCCTCGGATATCGAGCAGGCGACAAGACTGGCGCGGATGATGGTGACGCGCTGGGGCCTGTCCGAGGAACTCGGCACCGTGTCCTACGGCGAGAACCAGGACGAAGTGTTCCTGGGCATGTCGGTCTCGCGCACACAAAATGCCTCGGAGGCAACCGTCCAGAAGATCGACTCCGAGATCAGGCGGCTGGTCGAAGAGGGTTATAACGAGGCGACCAAGATCCTCACCGAGAAGCGCGCCGACCTCGAGGCGCTGGCCAAGGGCCTGCTCGAATTCGAGACGCTGACCGGCGACGAGATCATCGATCTGCTCAAGGGCAAGAAGCCGAGCCGTGAGTCGGTGCTTGAGCCGAGCACGCCGCGTACCTCGGCGGTGCCACCGGCCGGCAAGCCGCGGCCGCGTCCCGATCCCGACCCGGGGCTGGAGCCGCAGCCGCAGGCATAAGTGAGCTTTCATTGGATTTGAAAACGCGGCGGAAACGCCGCGTTTTTTTGTGGCGCGTCCAGTGAATTGCTTCCGCCTCGTCATGTTTATGGTTGGCGCGGATCTGCGCCTCATGGCATGTATCCGATCACAGCAAGAGCGCGGGCAGAACCGCGCCGGGCGCGGCCACCGCTGCGCGTGACCAAAACAGGGGAGGGGACGTCGATGCGTTTCGTCACGAGACCTGCCGTCGTCTGCGCGCTGGCCGTGCTGACATGGCCCGCGGCATCTCGGTCCGCCGAGATGCGCGGCGTCACATCAACCGAAATCAAGATCGGCCAGACCATGCCTTATAGCGGGCCGGTCTCGGCGTTCGGTGCGCTCGGCAAGGGCGAGGTCGGCTATTTCAAGATGATCAACGAGCGCGGCGGCATCAACGGCCGCAAGGTCAATTTGATCTCGCTCGATGACAGCTACGCGCCGCCGAAGACCGTGGAGCAGACCCGACGGCTGGTGGAGAGCGATGAAGTTGCGCTGATCTTCTCCCCGATCGGCACCGCGCACAACACCGCGATCGCGAAATATCTGCAGGGCAAGAACATCCCGCAACTATTCATCGGCTCCGGTGCGTCGAAATTCGCCGACCTCGCGCAATACCCGCAGGCCACGCTGGGCGTGCAGGGGCCGTTCCGTTACGAGGCACGGCTCTACGCGCGCTATGCGCTGGCGAAAAATCCGGACGCCAAATTCGCCGTGATTTCGCAGAACGACGATTTCGGACGTGATTATCTGGCGGGCCTGAAGGACGTGCTCGGCGACAAATACGATTCCCTCGTCACCGCCGCGACCTATGAAATATCGGATCCGACTATCGACTCCCAGATCGTCAAGCTGAAAGCATCCGGCGCCGATGTGTTCATGATCGCGGCGACACCCAAATTCGCCGCCCAGTCGATCCGCAAGGCCTATGAGATCGGCTGGCGGCCGATGATTTTTCTGTCCAACGTCGCGGTGTGGATCTCCACGGTGATGCAGCCCGCGGGGCTGGAAGCCGGCGTCGGCATTCTTTCCACCGCCTATGTCAAGGATCCCGACGATCCCGCCTGGAAGGACGATCCGGGCGTGAAGGAATGGCGGGAGTTCATGACCAGATACGTTCCGGACGCCGACCTGCACGACACCAATTACGTCAATGCCTACAACAGCGCGATGGCGCTTGAAGCCGTGCTCAAGGCCTGTGGCGACGATCTCTCCACCGAGAACATTCTCAAGCAGGCTTACGCCATTAGGGATCTGCAACTGCCGATGCTGCTGCCGGGTATCAAGATCAACACCAGCCCGACCGATCACGTTCCGGTCGACCAGATGCAGTTTATGCGCTTCAATGGCAAGAACTGGGATCGTTTTGGCGAGCTGCAGACCGGGAATTGAATTTATGCACTGTCATTCCGGGACGACGCAAAGCGGCGAACCTCAGATGTGCAATTGCACATCGGGGAATCTCGAGATTCCGGCTCTCGCGCTGCGCGCGATGCCGGAATAACGGCAGCTGTCAGCCCAGCTTGCCGACCTCGGTCTCCATCAGCGCCCAGCATTTCGTGCCGAGCTTTTCCTTCCAGATCGCATACACGCCGGGAAGTTTTGCGCGGAAAGCTGCCTGATCGACTTCGTTGAACACCAGCCCGCGCTTGACGAAATCGTCGCGCAGCTTCGCATTCAGCGCCGCCTGATCCTGGCGTTGCCGGCGGACATATTTGGTGAAATTGCGCTCGATCACGTCCTTGATATCCGGCGGCAGCGACTTCCAGACTGTGAGGTTGGCCATCGCGTTGAAGCCGGACCACATGTGATTGGTCATGTTGACATACTTCACCAGTTCGTAGAGCTTGAAACCCTCCAGGATCGCCAGCGGATTTTCCTGCGCGTCGACCTTGCCGGTTTTCAGCGCATCGTAAATCTGGTTGGCGGATGTCGTCACCGGCTGGGCGCCGAACGCGCCAAACGTGTCGATCATCATCTGCCCGGGTGGCACCCTGATTTTCATGCCGGCGAAATCCTCGGGCGTCGTGACCGCGCGCGGGATCGCCGCGACCTGCCGCATGCCGTTGTCGAAGCCAGCAACCGGAAACAGATACATGCCCTTGGCCGCCATCTCCTCGCCGATATAGGTACCGAGCGGACCGTCGATCGTCTTGTGGGCTTCGGCTGCTGACTTGAACGCGAACGGCAATTGCTGCGCTTCGGCTGCCGGCACCACCGTGCCGATGATGCCGCCCATCAAGGTGAAGAACTGGATCTCGCCTGCGATCAGCATCTTCAGCGCATCGGGATCGCCGCCCGGCAGCTTGTTGTTCTCGGCATAAACCGTGGTCTCGACCCGGCCATTGGTCTCGGCGCGCACAGCCTCCCACATCGCGGTGAGGTTCTTGTGCAGCGTTCCGCTCGCGGCCTGATTGTGATATTGCGAAAACCTGTATTCGGCCGCGAGCGTCGGCCTGACGATCAGCGCCGATCCCACCACCGCCGCGCCCGACAGTACCGACCGCCGTGTCCAGCCCTTGAGCATCGCGTCCTCCCGATTCCGCCTCGTCGCGGGCGGTCATCAATTTGCGGCCGGACTGTCGTCGAAATCAGGTCCTTTCGCCACGAAAATCACAGCGCGAGGAGACCAAAGCTTAAGATTTCCTCAAGCCTATCGGCCTTAATGATGGAAGAGGCGCGTTGTCTGAGCCGCTTGTGGCACGCGCAAAGGATTCCGCATGGCCACGACCGCGTCTGCCCCGACGGTTTCTGCTGTTCACGGCACGATTCCTGCGGTGCTGCTCAATACATGCTTCGTGCTGTTCGTCATCAATACGGTATTCTTCCCCTCGGCATTCTTCGCCCATGGGTGGATTTTTGACGAAAACGGCCTCGGCATCCCGACCGATTTCGTCAACGTCTGGGCGGCCGGAAAGCTGGTGCTCGAGGGCCATCCCGCCTTGGCCTATGATTGGGGTATCGAGAAACAGGTTCAGGTCGCGGTGCTCGGCCAGAGCTATGACGGCAACTTCGCCTGGCACTATCCGCCGCCGTTTTTGTTCGTCGCAGCCGTGCTGGCGCATTTTCCTTACGCGGTCGCCTTCATCGGCTGGGCCGCGACAAGTCTTGTGCCCTATCTTGCGGTGATGCGCGCGATCGTGGGACGGCCGTTCGGCTGGCTGCTCGCGGCGGCGTTTCCGGTGGTGCTTACCAACACGCTGGTTGGGCAGAATGGTTTCCTCACGGCGTCGCTGATCGGTGGCGTGCTTTATCTGATGCCGGTGCGGCCGGTGCTGTCAGGCATCTGCCTCGGGCTGCTGAGCTACAAGCCGCAATACGGGCTGTTGTTTCCCCTGGTGCTGATCGCGGCCTCGCAGTGGACGGTGTTCTTTACCGCCGGCGTCGTTGCGGCCACGATGGCACTGGTGTCGTGGCTCGCCTTCGGCACCGAAACCTGGCAGGCGTTCTTTCACTGGATCCCGATGTTCTCGCAAGCCTTCCTCACCGAAGGCCGCGCCCCCTGGGGCAAGATGCAAAGTATTTTCGCGCTGGTTCGATATTTCGGCGGCACCGAACAGTTGGCGTGGATATTCCAGTGGATCATGAGCGGCACGGTTGCGGTGCTGTTGGCGCTGATGTGGCGCAGCCGTATCAGCTATCCGCTGAAGGCCGCGGCGCTCGCGGCGGGCACGCTGCTGATCACGCCCTATCTGTTTCTCTACGACCTCATGGTGCTGGCGATCGCGGTGGCGTTCCTGGTCCGGATCGGACTCAATCAGGGCTTCCGGCGGTTTGAATTGCCGGCCCTCGGACTGGCGGCAGCGCTTCTGATGTTTTATCCGCTGGTCGGCGCCCCGACCGGCTTTGCGGCGACGCTCATCGTCGCGGGATTGATCGCGGGCCGCTGCGGGCTGTGGCGCGCCAGTGCGGCATTGCAGCCTCGCCACGCCACATCAGCCTGACCGACGGAAAGTCCCGCGCAGTAGTTTCCTGAAGGGCCATGCGGCTGATGCCTTGATCGCGCGGGTCTGGCCCGGCAAGGCGATTTCGCTTCCATTTTGCGGGTATCGAGGCCCGTCCTGCAAATCTGTCTGCAGCGGCCGCAAATCATCTTGTCATTCGTCCTGAATAGTTGTTCACTTCTTCGTAGCGGTTTGTTCTAAATCGCCAAAATCAAGACGGTGCTGCACGGCCGGATCCAGACGGCCTGGTGCGCGCAGGGACGAGAAGCGCTTCATGGTCTATCGGCGAACCCATCAGGTGGTAAAGCGTCTCGCGGCGAGGCGCAGCGCCATTCTGGCGGCCGCGCGGCACGCTGCGGCGGACGGGGGCATGGCGGCGGTGCAGATCGCGCCGGTCGCGGTCCGGGCCAATGTCGCCGCCGGCACGGTCTACCGCTACTTTCCTTCCAAGGCGGATCTGATTTCCGAACTGATCGCCGATGTCTCGCGCGATGAGCTGGCCGCGATCCGCCGCGCCGCGGATGCAGCCCCCGGACCGTCATCGGCGCTGGCGGCGGCCGTCACCACGGTCGCCGTGCACGTGCTGTCGCAGCGCAAGCTCGCATGGGGCATCCTGGCCGAGCCTGTCGATGTCGATGTAACCGCGTCGCGGCTGGCGAGCCGCCGCGAGATCGCCGGCGAGATCGCGACGCGGATCGAGGCCGCGGTCCGCGCCGGCCATCTTCCGGCGCAGGACACCGCACTGGCCGCGACCGCGCTGCTTGGCGCGCTGCATGAAGCGCTGGTGGGGCCATTGGCGCCGGACAATATGGAAGATCCTGCCAAATTGCGCGACGCGGTCCAGACCGTCACGCTACTGGCCTTGCGCGCCGTCGGCGTGATGGATGCCCGCGCCCGCGGCCTCGTGGTGCAGGCGGTGCTGCCGGCAAAAGCACTGGTCGGCGCCTAACAGAGCCGATCGTCGCGACATCGGTTTGCCGCAACCGTCCGGTTAGGATGGGGCAGTCCGCCGTGCAACCGGCGACCCAACCAGCGATGCAAGGAGCGACATATGCCAACGACATCAGGATCCGCCAAATGGCAGGGCGGTATCAAGGACGGCAAGGGCGCGATCTCGACCAAGAGCGGCGCGCTGAACGATTACCCCTATGGCTTCGCCAGCCGCTTCGAAGGCAAGCCGGGCTCGAATCCGGAAGAATTGATCGGCGCGGCGCATGCCGCCTGTTTCACCATGGCGCTGTCGCTGATATTAGGCGAAGCCAAGCTCACGGCCGAGCATATGGAGACCAAGGCGGACGTCACGCTCGAGAAGGTCGGCGATGGCTTTGCCATCACCTCGGTGCACCTGACATTGACCGCGAAGATTCCGGGCGCGGACAAGGCGAAATTCGACGAGCTGACCGCTATGGCCAAGGCCGGCTGTCCGGTGTCGAAAGTGCTCAACACCAAGATCACGCTGGACGCAACGCTCGTTTAGTTGCGGTCATTGCGGGATGGTGCGTTAGCCACCGGGCCTCGGATGCGCGATGCACATCGGGGAGTCCAAAAGTGGCTGAGCGAGATTCCGGGTTCGCGTCTTCGACGCGCCCCGGAATGACGTGCCGTCACATATCCGCGTCGCTCTCCGGGCCGACATAGGCGATGCGCACCATGTTGGTCGTGCCGGGCGTGCCAAGCGGCACGCCGGCGACGATGATGACGCGCTGTCCGGCTCGGGCAAAACCATCCCGGAACGCAATCGAGCCGGCACGGTTGACCATGTCGTCCTGATCCTGGGCGTCCTCCGCAACCACGCAGTGCACGCCCCAGACCACCGACAATTTGCGTCCGGTGACGAGATTGGGCGTGATCGCCACCACCGGCGGCTTCGGCCGTTCGCGCGCGACGCGCAACGCGGTCGATCCTGAATCGGTCCAGCAGATGATCGCGGACAGATCGAGCGTTTCGGCAATCTGCCGCGCGGCATCGGCGATGGCGTCGCCGACGGTCGGCTCCGGCTCGGCGCGTTGCGCATTCAGCACGCCGCGATAGGTCGGGTCGCGCTCCACTTCCTCGCCGATGCGATTCATCGTCGACACCGCTTCGACAGGAAATTTTCCGGCAGCGGACTCTGCCGACAGCATGATCGCGTCGGCGCCTTCATAGACGGCGGTCGCGACGTCGGAGACCTCGGCGCGCGTCGGCACCGGGCTCTGGATCATCGATTCCAGCATCTGGGTTGCGACCACCACCGGCTTGCCGGCGCGCCGCGCCAGCCGCGTCATCTGCTTCTGCAGGCTTGGCACCCGCTCCAGCGGCAGTTCGACGCCGAGATCTCCGCGCGCCACCATCAATGCGTCGGAGGCCTCCAGGATTTCGGGAAGCCGATCGATCGCCTGCGGCTTTTCGATCTTGGACATCACGGCGGCGCGGCCGCGGATCAGTTTCTTGGCCTCGATGACGTCTTCGGCGCGCTGCACAAAGGACAGCGCGATCCAGTCGACGCCGGTGACCAGCGCCGCTTCAAGGTCCGCGCGATCCTTCGGCGTCATCGCGGATACCGGCAGGTCGGTGTCGGGCAGGCTGACGCCCTTGCGGTCCGACATCCTGCCGCCGATCACGACACGGGTGACGGCGCGATCGGGTGACGTTTCCTCGACGATCAGGCGTACCTTGCCGTCGTCGAGCAGCAGCGCATGCCCCGGCTTGAGGGCCGCGAGAATCTCCGGATGCGGAAGCTGGACGCGGGTGTTGTCGCCGGGCGCCTTATCGGAATCCAGCACGAAGCTTTCGCCGTTCTTGAGCTGGATCGCGCCTTCGGCGAACGAGCCCACACGCAGCTTCGGCCCCTGAAGATCGACCAGAATACCGATCGGGCGGCCGTAGCTGCTCTCGACGTTGCGAATGGTCTTGACCAGCTCGCGCATCTTGTCGTGCGAGGTGTGGCTCATATTGATGCGGAACACATCGGCGCCGGCTTCGAACAGCCGCCGGATCATGGCGCTGTCGGACGATGCCGGGCCAAGGGTTGCGAGAATTTTGATACGACGCAGACGTCTCATGGCTTGCTTCCGGGCGTAACGGCTGGCGGCGGACCAGACGCGCCCGGAGGCGTTCCGCCCGGCGCATTGGGCAGGCCGGGTGTTCCACCCTGCGGATTGGTGACGCCCGGGATCCCACCGGGTGCATTCGGATCGACCGTTCCCGGCATCCCCGGCACCCGTTGCGCGGGCTGCTGTTCACTGGATTCGGTCAGCTGCACGGTCCAGGCGCGCTGTTCGCCGGTGTCGACCTCGAAGAAGCCGGTGCGGTCGAAGCCGCGCGCCAGGCAATTATCAGTGCCCTTGATGGTGAATTCCTTGTCGCGCGAGCACATGAAGGCCTGTCCCGACCATTCACCGCCGCGGTCATAATCGAGCGCGTAAATGTAGTAATAGCGCGCGATCAGCGTGCCTTTCAGCAGGGTCTCGCAGCTGCGCGAAGACACGTTCCACCAACCCTCGGTGGTCCATCCCTCGGCATCCTTGTAGCCCAACGCCACACCTACCCGGCTGGAGGTGTTGTTGCAGAGACGAAAGTCGGCCGCGGCCGAACTGTTCCACAAACAGCTGATCGCCAGCGCCAGCCCGGGTATCAAACCGGCGGTCACACGAACGGATGGAGGGGTCTGTTGGGGAGTTTCAGCAACCATTGAGCGAAGCTATATCAGTTCTTTGACGATTTCGCGTGAGCCGGCAGGCACTGTCAACGGTCGGATGGCAATCGTCGGCCAGAATTCCGCCTGTTGGAACCCTGTTTGCGCCGCGATATGGCAAAATCTGTGACAGCGCCCACTTAATATCCAGTATCCTTTACGTGAAACGGCGAGATAACGATATGGCGATTGATGACAAAACCAGAACAGAACTTGAAGCTGCGGTTTTCCGGCGTCTCGTCGAGCATCTGCGATCGCGCAATGACGTCCAGAACATCGACCTGATGAATCTGGCGGGCTTCTGCCGCAACTGCCTGTCCAACTGGCTCAAGGAGGAAGCCGACGCCAAAGGCGCCGAGCTGAGCAAGGACGAGAGCCGCGAAGCGGTCTACGGCATGCCCTATGAAACCTGGAAGTCAAAGTTTCAGGGCACCGCCAGTCCCGAACAGTTGGCGGAGATGAACAAGATCCCAAGCGGGCACTGACCCGACTTTTTTCGTTATTGTGAGGCGCCAAGCGACGAAGCAGTCGAGGCTCGATCGTGGCTCTGGATTGCATCGCGGCGCCGGTCATCAGATGCATGTCGGCGCCTGATTCACAATGGCGGCGTCAAGTCGCTTTCTTTCTCCTGTGGGCGCGCTGTGGATGAACGCGATGTTTCCTTGACGTAAGCCGTCCCAAACTTGAGGGTCATTTCCAGATCTGGGTGCGCGCAAGGCGTGCACGTCCATCCCTCACCCATCAGTTCACTTCAGGAGTATCCGATGGCCACCTCTGCTGCCGCCGTCACGGAAGAGCCCGCGACAAAGTTCGCAAAGGACCAGCTCAAGTCCATCATCGAACGCATCGAGCGGCTGGAAGAAGAAAAGAAGACGATCTCGGACGACATCCGCGACGTCTATGCGGAGAGCAAAGGCAACGGCTTCGACGTCAAGGCGCTGCGTGCCATCGTGCGGCTGCGCAAGCAGGATCCCAATGAGCGGGCCGAAGCCGAGACGATCCTGGAGACGTATATGCAGGCGTTGGGAATGATCTGAGACGTTAGTTTCGTAAATCTCGTCTCTCGTCGTCCCGGCCAAGCGCAACGGCGCACCGGGATTTATCACCACCGTCGCTGAACGGAATCGCGGGCGAGCGTCGAGCCAGTCGACAAGGCGGGTGATTGTCGATCCTCGCTTTCGCGAGGACGCTGTCATGGCCGTGGAAAGCTGATGCTCTAAGCCGAGCTTAATGCAGCGATGCAGTCTGCGTCACAAAGGATGTCGTCACCAGCCGGGCGGTCGTCGATCCCGTGAAGTGCTCGCTGAGCAGTCCCATCTGCGGATCGTCCGAGAAGCTCATCGCGACCGCGGCCTGCGGCTTGACGAAGTAATCCCGCATCAGCGTCATGTTGGTATCGCCGAGCACCGTCGTGAACATCGAACTGCTCGCGCTCGGCGCCAGCATGATCACACGCAGCCAAGTGTCATTACCCTTGGCCGCGGCAATCCGCGTTGATGTCGCGATCACGCTGTCCTGACCCTGCGGTCCCTTGGCGGCAATGGTGTTGATCTCGGTCGCGGGGGCCCCGGCGTCGCGGGGAGCCGGCCGGCTGCCGCGGGGGATCGGCGCGCTGGCTGCAACGATTTTGGAGCGGTCAACCGGTGAGTTGGCGACCGGTGCGTAGGCCAGCGCCTGGAACGCGGCGGAAATACTAGCGGTCGATTGTGTATCGGCTGACGTCACCGCCTGGCGCGCCTTGATGGCGGCGATCTGCTCGGGCGTTGCCTGTTTCGCAGCCGCGGGCGTATCGCCCCAGAAGCCGCGGGCATTGATGATGTCGGCCGGCGTTTGCGGTTTCGCATCGCTGTTATCAGCAGAGGTCTGCTCGGCCGGCCGTGGTTTGCCGGGCTGGACGAGTTGCGCATCGGCCGAGGCCAATTGGAACGCCGAGACCATCCGCGGCTTCGAGCGCGGCGTCGGGACGAGGTCCGCGGACTTATCGGCAGATTTGGCGGGCGTCGCGTCGGCGACCTGTATGACGGCCGGCGCTGGAGTGCTCGCGCTCGCACCCTCATCCTCGTCGTCGTTCGATTTGCCCTTGAACAATTTGGCCCACAGGCTTGGGCTGCTTCGCGTCATTGCGCGATCGTCGCCGTCGCGTTTCTCGATATCGGCGCGGGCGAGTTCATATCCCTTCAGCGGAACGCCATCGGTCGGGACATGCACGGTGCGGCCATCGGGGAATACCTTGGCGAGCTGATCGTGGTTCATGCGCGGCCAGTGACGGATGCTGCCGGTATCGAGATGAACGAAAGGCGATCCCGATGTCGGATAGAATCCGACGCCGCCACGCTGCAGGCGAAGCCCGGCGTAACGGATCTGCTCGAGCGGCACGTCCGGAATGTAGAAATCCATGGCGTGGCCGAGCATGTGCTGGCTGAAGCGGGCGACGCCGGATGAACGGCGGCGGAGCATGGCGTTGGTGGCGGGAGCGCGGTAGGCGGAAACGATCTGGATCGGCTTCCTGGCGTCGACGTCGCGGTAGACTTCCCAGAGGATGTCGAACAGATGACGATCCATCACGGTCTGGTCCTGGGTGCGCCAGTCGCGGAGGTAATGATTGAGCTGCTTCAGCGCTTCTTCGTCGTAGCGACCGTCACGCTTGAACGTGACGGTGAGATCTTCATTGGAATGGGTATGGTGGAACGAAAGGGTGCGGGTTTCGTTCGTAGCTGCCGCGTCATGGACCGAGCCGGCTCCTGCGAACAGCAACAATGAAGTCAGGCCAAGACAATATCCGGCCCGATATCCAGCCTTCGTCAACGACAGCGAGTTGAAATGGCGTGCGAAACCAGCCGGCACGTATGAGCCCACCCACAGAAGACCGATCGAATAATTCCTTTGCCGTCCCGAGCGGCAAAAGACGATGAACGTAGTCTTAAGGTGGGAGGGTTAACCGAAATTTACGTCCCACCCCCAAGTCAGATGTTCACCTAACCCATTGAGTGTGGCGAAAAATAGCCCGGTGCCGCGATCGAGGTGGACGATGATTCACGTTACCGGTCTCGCCCGGTCGGCGAGACCATTGATATCGCTGTTGAAATGGAGCCCGGCCGCTGAACGAGGACAGGTTGATCAGCGGGTGAAGATTCGGCGCTGCGGGCGCGGCGGCGCGGGAGCAGGGGTCGGGCCGCCGAACAGCCGTTCGAAGAACGAGGGGCCTGAAGAATAGGGGCTGTTGTCGCTGGCAAAGCTGGTGCCGCTCGGAATATTGCCGACCGGGTGCGAATAGCTCGGCTGCGAATGCGCGACGATGGTCTCCATATCCTTGTTCTTGCTGTTGCGCAGCATGGACAGCATCAGCCCGTCGCGGCCATAGACGTCCTTGCGGAACTGCAGCTTGCCCGCATCGTCGACGAACGCCGTCTGGTAGGTGATGTTGACCGGGATCGGGGTCGGGAATTTCAGGTCGATCTCGCTCGAGCCATACATGCTGCGGATTTTTTCCGGCGTGTAATGCTCGTTCGGCTCGGTGATGTTGAGCAGGATCGAGGCGTATTGATCCGGATTCTGCACCCGCATGCAGCCATGGCTGAAGGCGCGTTCATCCTTGGCGAACAGATATTTGTCCGGGGTGTCGTGCTGATACACCAGGAATTTGTTCGGGAAATTGAAGCGGACGCGGCCGAGCGCGTTGCCGTCGCCAGGCGGCTGGGAGATGTGGACGCTGCCGTCGCGGTTGTGCTCGAGCCTCAATCCCATTCGCTCCAGCACGGTCGGATCCTGCTGTAGCGCCGGCAGATATTCGCCATAGACGATCGACGGCGGCACGTTCCAGGTCGGGTTGACCGTGATGTACTTCATCGTCTCGGTCAGAAGCGGGGTGGCGTGAATGCCCGGCTTGCCGGTGACCACCTTGGTGGTCCAGACTTGGGCGCCGTGCTGCATCACCTTCAGCGTGTAGTCGGGGATGTTGAGAATGACATAGGCATCGCCGATCGCCGGCGCGCCGAGGTCACGCGGCAGCCAGCGCCAGCGCTCCATGTTGACGATCACGGTGTCGATCTGCTTGTCCCGCTTCGGGCTGTTGATCGCCTTGACGGTCCTGTCGTCGAGGATGCCGGTGGGCTTGAGCTCGACGCTTTCCTGGAATTTGCGTACGGCCTCGGCGACCTTGGCATCGTAATGATCGTCGCCGGCGTTTTCGGTGATGCCGAGCTTGGTGCGAAGCTGCGGCACGCGCGGATCTTCCACCGCGACCGCGGTCTCTTTCTTGCTGCGCGACGGCGTGAATTTAAGCGCCGGTCCGTCGGCGACCTGGATCACCGGTCCGTCGCCCTGGCCGCGCAATTCTGCGAGCTTCTTCTTGAGTTCGCGATAGAGCTTTTGCGGCGGGTTATAGCTGTCGAGCGCGGCGGACGCGTCCTTGGCGCCGGTGACATTGGCCAGCACTTCCGATGGATCGACCGGATGCTCGGGATAGGAGATATCGCCGCTGACCTGCGACCAGTGCATCCGGCCGCTCTGGGCCTGGCGGGCATAATCCAGCATGCTCGCGGTCAGTTTCAGGTCGGCTTCCGCCAGCGCGTCCGGATTGGTCGCTGCGGTGAAATCCGGCACCGGGTAATCCTCGGCATTCAGGCCGTCGGAGGCGGCGCCCTTCAGGCGCGCGATGACGCCCTTGGCGGGCTCGGTCAATGCGCCGCCTTGCGTCCACAGCGGCGCGAAGTCATGTGCGGTGTAATATTTCTCGACCGCAGCCCGTTCGGCCTTGCGGTCGAAATAATGCGACGATTTTGCCGAGAGCATGTCGCGGAGCTTGTCGGCGACCGGCTGATCCGCTGCCGGGACATTGCTTGCGGCCTTTACCGGCTCTGTGGCGGGCTCGGCAGCCGGCGTCGCGGTGGCCGTAGCTGGCGTCGAGACAGCAGGCGTTGTGGCAGCGGGCGTCGTGGTCGCGGTGTCGGTCTTGCCCGCGTCGTTCTTGCTGTCTTCGGTCTTGCCGGCCGGAGCGGTGGCGACCGCGGAAGGCGGGGTTGCGGCGGGCTTCTCCGCTGTCTTTGTCGCATCGGGGGCGGGGGCCTTCGCGGCGTCGGGCACCGATGCGGTGACATCCGGTTTGGCGGCATCCGGTTTGAAGTCATTGACAGTCGGGGGCGGGACGTTGGCGGATTCGGGTCGCGGGATCGCTGCGTCGATCGCAAGCTCGGCGGCGCTGTTGCGCGCCCCATCCGCCTGCTGCGCCATTGCCGAGGTCGCCGATACCGTCAGGAAGGTCGCGGCCACGGCCATCAGCACGCGGTCGAATCCCGCACGGCTCTTCGAACAGTCACGCATCATCGCGCCCCTTGGGTGAAAACTGTCCCGCCATGGAACAGCCGTTGGAATATCGGTCTCAGTTTTCGCAAGTGCCGGCCTGCTCGGTTGGCGGCGTGTTCAGTCGAGAATATCGTTCGCGTCTGAATCGCTCCAAATCGCTTTCAAGTTAGTACGCCTGCACGCCACGATTTATACGCAGACGATACGTTATACGCGCCCCATTCATGCAGCCAGCATCATGCGGGGCAACTCACGATAAACTGACTTCCCAACACCCGTTTGGCAACGGATCGCGCATTTTTGCCACGAGCCTTTGCCTTTGTCTGTCACCGGCAAGCCACGGTTCAAATGTTCCGGACCGCCTGGCCTCTCAGTGTTTGCACGCGGTCAACACCGAAGCGCCGCAATTGTTCATCTGCCTCAGTTTGCATCGTCGGTACGCTGCGGCGCCGCATCGTCGGCGGCGGCCTCGTCGAGCTTGCGATAGAGCGTCGAGCGACCGATCTTCAACCGGCGTGCGACCTCGGACATTTGCCCGCGATAATGCGCGATCGCGAACCGGATGATTTCGCCTTCCATCTCTTCAAGCGGCCGAACTTCGCCCGCGTTTGTCAGCATCGAAAGCATGCCGACGGATGGTAGCGGCGGCGCGATAGGTATCTCGTTACCTGATACCATGGCCGGCGCGGTCGAATGCGAACCGGGTCCGATGATCAGCGGCTCGGCTGGCATGTCGTCCGGGGTCGCCAGCGATTGTGCCGCGGCCAGCGGAAAATCCGCAATGCCGAGCTGGTCGGTGTCGCTCATCACCACGGCCCGATAAACCGCGTTTTCAAGCTGGCGGATGTTGCCGGGCCAATCGAGTTGCGCCAACAGCGCCACGGCCTCGCCGCTGATGCCGGTGATGGGGCGATTTTCCTCGGCGCAGAATCGCGCCAGAAAGTGCCGCAGCAGATGCGGAATATCTTCACGCCGCATTCGCAGCGGCGGAATCGTCAGCGGCAGCACGTGCAGACGATAGAACAGGTCCTCGCGAAACTGTCCGTTCTTGACGTGGTCGAGCAATTTGCGATTGGTCGCCGAGATGATGCGGACGTCGACCTTGACGGGCTTGCGGCCCCCAACCGCCTCGACGGCGCCTTCCTGCAGCGCGCGCAGCAGCTTGACCTGGGCGTTCAGCGGCAGTTCGCTGATTTCGTCGAGGAACAGCGTGCCGCCGGAGGCTTCGACGAATTTGCCGGTATGGCGTTCGGTTGCACCGGTGAAGGCTCCCTTCTCGTGGCCGAACAGGATCGACTCCACCAGATTATCGGGAATCGCGCCGCAATTGACGGCCACGAACGGCTTTGTCTTCCGTTCGCCGCTGCCGTGAATGGCGCGCGCGAACAATTCCTTGCCGACGCCGGATTCGCCTTCGATCAGGACCGGAATCGTGGAGCCGGTGGCCTTTTGCGCGGTGCGCAGCACGGCCGTCATGGCTTCGCTGCGGGTGATGATATCGGCGAAAGTCAGCTTGCCTTCGCGGCTGTGTTTGATGCGCTGCAATTCGCCTTTCAGCGCGCTGGTGTTGAGCGCATTGCGCAACGACACCTGCAATCGTTCCAGGCCGACCGGTTTCACCACGAAATCCTGGGCGCCGGCGCGCATCGCCGAAACGACATTGTCGATGCCGCCATGGGCGGTCTGCACGACGACCGGGATGTTGAGACCTGCTTCTCGCATTTTCGCCAGCACGCCCATGCCGTCGAGGCCGGGCATCACCAGATCGAGCACGACGGCGTCGATATCTGGCGCATCCGGCGCGGTCAGCATGGCGATGACAGCGTCGCCGCTATCGACGACCAGCGCCTCATAGCCGCATTTCTGCACCATGTTTTCGACCAGGCGGCGCTGAACGGCGTCATCATCGGCAATCAAAATACAGGCAGCCATGGCTTTCCTCGGGCGTTACAACTATCTGTCTCGAATCGGGGCACTCTCGCCGAAGCCGATTAACGCCCTCTTAAAGGTTGGCGGCGCGCCCTCGCACGACCGTTTCCACTCGAAACGAACACACAGGCTCGAACCAGATGACCTCGCGCTCCTCATCCGCCCTCCGCAAGCCGTCCGCTCCACGCAAGCCCAGCATCAAGAAATCCGTGGCCAAAAATAAGACCGGCAAACTGCCGGAATGGAACCTGGCCGATCTCTATTCCGGCATCGACGCGCCGGAAATCACCCGCGACCTCGAGAAGATGGACGCGGAATGCGTTGCGTTTGAGACGGATTATAAAGGCAAGCTTGCGGAAAGTATTGCGACAGAAGGTGGCGGCAAATGGCTCGCCGAGGCGGTTAGGCGTTACGAGGCGATCGACGATCTCGCAGGAAGGCTCGGATCCTATGCCGGTCTGGTTCATGCCGGCGACAGTGTCGATCCGGTAAAATCCAAATTCTACGGCGACGTGTCCGAGCGGCTGACGGCTGCATCGATCCATTTGTTGTTCTTCGCGCTGGAGCTCAACCGCGTCGACGATGCAGCGATCGACCGCGCGATGCAGACGCCCGAACTCGGACATTATCGCCCGTGGATCGAGGATCTGCGCAAGGACAAGCCGTATCAACTGGAAGATCGCGTCGAGCAGCTGTTTCATGAGAAGTCCCAGAGCGGTTACGCCGCCTGGAACCGGCTGTTCGATCAGACCATCTCCGGCCTGCGCTTCAAGGTCGCGGGGCGCGAGCTCGCCATCGAGCCGACGCTCAATTTGTTGCAGGATCGGGCCGGCGAGAAGCGCAAGGCCGCAGGGCACGCGTTGGCGAAAACCTTCAAGGCCAATGAGCGGACCTTTGCGCTCATCACCAACACGCTCGCCAAGGACAAGGAGATTTCCGATCGCTGGCGCGGTTTTCAGGATGTCGCGGATTCGCGCCACCTGAACAATCGCGTCGAACGCGAGGTCGTCGACGCGCTGGTTGCTTCCGTCCGCGCAGCCTATCCGCGGCTGTCGCATCGCTATTATCGGCTCAAGGCGGGCTGGTTCAACAAGAAGAAACTGGCGCACTGGGATCGCAACGCGCCGCTGCCGTTTGCCGCCACCGGAAGTATCGCCTGGCCTGAGGCAAGAAACATGGTGCTGACTGCCTATCGCGGTTTCTCGCCCGAGATGGCCAGCATTGCGGAGCGATTTTTCACCGATCGCTGGATCGATGCGCCGGTGCGTCCCGGAAAGGCGCCGGGCGCATTCTCGCATCCGACGACGCCGTCGGCGCATCCTTATGTGCTGATGAATTATCAGGGCAAGCCGCGGGATGTAATGACGCTTGCGCATGAGCTCGGCCACGGCGTGCATCAGGTGCTGGCGGCCAAGAACGGCGCGCTGATGGCGCCGACGCCGCTGACGCTCGCGGAAACCGCCAGCGTGTTCGGGGAAATGCTGACCTTCAGGCGGCTATTGGCGCAGACCAAAAGCGCCAAACAGCGCCAGGCGCTGCTCGCCGGCAAGGTCGAGGACATGATCAACACGGTGGTGCGGCAGATCGCGTTCTATTCGTTCGAGCGCGCCATCCATACCGAGCGCCGCAATGGCGAGTTGACCGCGGAGCGGATCGGCGAAATCTGGCTGAGTGTGCAGGGCGAAAGCCTGGGGCCGGCGATCGACATCCGGCCGGGCTATGAGACGTTCTGGATGTATATCCCGCACTTCATCCATTCGCCGTTCTACGTTTACGCTTATGCATTCGGCGATTGCCTGGTGAACTCGCTTTATGCGGTCTACGAAAATGCCTCCGAGGGGTTTGCCGAGCGCTATCTGGCGATGCTGGCTGCCGGCGGCACCAAGCACTATTCCGAACTGCTCAAGCCCTTCGGCCTCGACGCCAAGGACCCGAAATTCTGGGACGGCGGGCTGTCCGTGATATCCGGCATGATCGATGAGCTGGAAGGGATGGCATAAATAATTCGTACAACAAGTGTTGAACAGGACCAAAAGGCGTGTTATACAGATGTATAACGCGCCTTTTTAGCGTTTTGGCCCCTAGGTGGTGTGGACTCTAAGGATTCCCTTTTAGGAGCAAATCAGATTCAAGGCTTCTTTTTGGGAGGCGGCCTTGGGTGTGATGGATCGGTTGGTTTTGAGCGATGCGGCTTGGGAGCGGATGGCGCCTCTGATTATAGGTCGGCCTGACCAGAAAGGCTCCACCGGGCGCGACAACCGGATGTTCGTGGAAGGTGTGCTGTGGATCGTGCGGACGGGCTCTCCCTGGCGTGATCTTCCGGAAGCGTTCGGGGATTGGAACAGCGTGTTCCGGCGCTTCAGTCGATGGAGCATCAAGGGTGTTTGGTGGCGGATCTTCGAGGCGATGTCCGACGACCCGGATTTCGAATATCTGATCGTCGATTCCACCGTCGTCCGGGCGCATCAGCACGCTGCCGGGGCGAAAAAAGGGGGTCTGAAGATCAGGCGCTTGGCCGCTCGCGCGGCGGCCTGAGCACCAAGATACATCTGGCCGTTCGCGGCCTGGGATGTCCGGTGCGCTTCACGCTTACCGCAGGTCAGAAGGGCGATGCACCGCAAGCCGCCGCATTGATCGAGGGATTGCCCGCCGAGATCGTTATGGCCGATACAGCCTATGACGCCGATCATTTGCGCGAAGCCATCGCCGCCAAGGGAGCGCTCGCCGTCATCCCCAACAACCCGTCACGCGCGCTCAAATATCCGCTCGACAAACATCTCTATGCCCAGCGCCATCTTGTCGAATGCTGCTTCTCCAAGCTCAAGCAATTCCGCCGCGTCGCCACCCGCTTCGAAAAGACCGCTCGAAATTACCTTGCCGTCATCACTCTCGCAGCCATCATCTTATGGATGCGATAAGTGTCCACACCACCTAGTCCGCCAGATGGTTTGGACGCGACATTATCCGGCCAACCGGGGACCATTTGTGAGGGAGAACTGACCATGAAAATCGAAATCAAGAAGATCGGCAATTCCGACGGTCTCTTATTGCCTCGTGAATTGATGCAGCGGCTCGACCTCAAGCGGGGTCAGGAACTGCACATTACCGAACTCGCCGGAGGCGGATTTCAGGCCATGCCCTACGATCCCGACTTCGAGAAGACCATGGAAATCGCCGATCAGATTATGGACAAGTATCGAGACACGCTCGCGGCGCTTGCAAAATAAGTAGAACACCACATGAGCGAGCCGAAAGAGCCGCTTTGGATCACCCACGAGCAGGCCGTTGCAATCCATAGTCGTCAGTTGCGCCGCTTCGGGGGAGCACCCGGCTTGCGCGATGAAGGCATGCTGCGATCCGCGCTTGAGCGTCCGGTCAACAAGTGGCGCTATGAACAGTCAGACATGGCTGAGCTTGCGGCAGCCTATGCATTTGGGCTGGCAAAAAATCACGCCTTCGTCGATGGCAATAAGCGCATTGCCTTCATGTCCATGATGAGCTTTCTGCTCAAGAACGGCGTCGCTTTCGATCCCGAACCCGCTCAGTCGACATCGATCATCCTCTCCCTTGCCGCCGGCGAAGTCAGTGAGGAAAGCCTGACCCGCTGGATCCGGGACAACTGGCCTGCCGAGCCCACCAAATAGAGGGGAAGGCGACCGCGCGGCGTTGCCCTCTTGGGGCGTTTGCGGTAATTGCACGCAAGACTAAGGCTTTTGACTGGGGATCCCAATGGCAGAACATAACGAAGTGGCCTACACGACCGCCGACGGCAACGATTATCCGGCCCATGAGCAGACCTATGAAGGCTTCATCAAGCTGGTGAAGTACGGCACCGCCGCCGTCATCTTCATCGTCGCCATGATGGCGATTTTCCTGACTTGATCGATTGCCGCTCGCGCTGTCACCGCCGATGACGCGATCTGAAAAACTGCCCGCATTCCGGTTGCAAAACCAGTATCCATCCTTGCGGAAATAGCGCTAGCTTGCGCGTGCGCGCCTCGCGCCGCCGGAGGCCTCATGAAGATTGCCGTTGCCAAGGAAATCGATCCGTCCGAGCCGCGCGTCGCTGCTTCGCCAGATACGGTGAAAAAATTCAGGACGCTGGGCGTCGATATCGCGGTCGAACCGGGCGCGGGCATCAAATCGGGGCTGCCCGATTCGGAGTTCACCGCGGCCGGCGCCACCGTGAGCGCCGATGCGGTGAAGGACGCCGACATCGTCATCAAGGTGAAGCGGCCCGAATCTTCCGAGCTTGCGAACTACAAGCGCGGTGCGCTGGTCATCGCCATCATGGACCCCTATGGCAACGACGCCGCGCTGAAGGCGATGGCGGATGCCGGCGTCTCGGCGTTCGCGATGGAATTGATGCCGCGCATCACCCGCGCGCAGGTGATGGACGTGCTGTCGAGCCAGGCCAATCTGGCCGGCTACCGCGCGGTGATCGAGGCGGCGGAGTCGTTTGGCCGCGCCTTTCCGATGATGATGACGGCCGCCGGCACCATTCCCGCAGCAAAGGTGTTCGTGATGGGCGTCGGCGTTGCCGGCTTGCAGGCGATCGCGACCGCGCGGCGGTTGGGCGCGGTCGTCACCGCGACCGACGTGCGGCCGGCCACCAAAGAGCAGGTCGAAAGCCTGGGCGCCAAATTCCTCGCGGTCGAGGACGAGGAATTCAAGAACGCCCAGACCGCCGGCGGCTACGCCAAGGAAATGTCGAAAGAGTATCAGGCCAAGCAGGCGGCACTGACCGCCGAGCACATCAAGAAGCAGGACATCATCATCACCACAGCGCTGATTCCAGGCCGGCCCGCGCCGCGTCTCGTGACGTCGGACATGGTGAAGTCGATGAAGCCGGGTTCAGTGCTGGTCGATCTGGCGGTCGAGCGCGGCGGCAATGTCGAAGGCGTCAAAGCGGGCGAAGTCGCCGATGTCGATGGCATCAAGATCGTCGGCTTTACCAACGTGGCCGGTCGCGTCGCGGCGTCGGCGTCCAGCCTTTACGCGCGCAACCTGTTTTCCTTCATCGAGACGCTGGTCGACAAATCGACCAAGGCGCTCGCCGTGAACTGGGATGACGAACTGGTGAAGGCGACCGCCTTGACCAAGGACGGCGCCGTCATCCATCCGAATTTCCAGCCGAAGAACGCATGAACGATGATGCGCGAACGACATTCTTTCGTCATTCCGGGGCGCCTCGAAGAGGCGAACCCGGAATCTCCGTCGCAAACCAATCTCGGGATTCCAGGTCCGTCGCGCTGCGCCGTCCCGGAATGACGGGTTAACAGGAGAGAAGCCATGGAGCATATCGCGCAGGCCGTCGATCCCTTCGTGTTCCGGTTGTCGATTTTCGTGCTCGCCGTGTTCGTCGGCTATTTCGTGGTGTGGTCGGTGACGCCGGCGCTGCACACGCCGCTGATGTCGGTGACCAACGCGATCTCCTCGGTGATCGTGGTCGGTGCACTGCTCGCGGTCGGCGTCGGCATGATCTCCAGCGGCAGCGGCTGGGCACGCGGCTTCGGCTTCATCGCGCTGATCTTCGCCTGCGTGAACATCTTCGGTGGCTTCCTAGTCACCCAGCGCATGCTGGCGATGTACAAGAAGAAAACCAAGTGAACGGCGCGCATCTCGCGGTGACGAAGTCAATGGGGGCCTCTAGATGAACGCCAATCTCGCTGCAGTTTTGTATCTCGTGGCAGGTGTGCTTTTCATCCTGTCGCTGCGTGGATTGTCGAGCCCGGCATCGAGCCGCCAGGGCAATTTCTTCGGCATGATCGGCATGGCGATCGCGGTTGCGACCACGCTGGCGTCGCATCCGCCGGCCGACGGCATGGCCTGGCTGCTGGTGATCCTTGGCATCGCCATTGGCGGCAGCATCGGTGCGGTCATTGCCCGCCGGGTGCCGATGACGTCGATGCCGGAACTGGTCGCGGCGTTCCACTCGCTGGTCGGCATGGCCGCGGTGTTGGTCGCGGCAGGCGCCTTCTATGCGCCGGAAGCCTTCGACATCGGCACGCCCGGCAACATCCATCCGCAGAGCCTGGTCGAAATGTCGCTCGGCGTCGCCATCGGCGCGCTGACCTTCACCGGCTCGGTGATCGCGTTCCTGAAGCTGTCGGCACGCATGAGCGGCGCACCGATCATCCTGCCCGGCCGCCACTTCATTAACGTCGCACTTGCCGTAGCGCTGGTGTTCTTCATCGTCGGCCTCGTGATCTCCGGCAGCGCGCTCGACTTCTGGCTGATCGTCATTCTCGCGCTGGCGCTCGGCGTGCTCATGATCGTCCCGATCGGCGGCGCCGACATGCCGGTCGTGATCTCGATGCTGAACTCGTATTCCGGCTGGGCCGCGGCCGGCATCGGCTTCACGCTCGGCAATTCCGCGCTCATCATCACCGGCGCGCTGGTCGGCTCATCCGGCGCGATCCTGTCCTACATCATGTGCCACGCGATGAACCGTTCCTTCATCTCGGTCATCCTCGGCGGCTTTGGCGGCGAGACCGCGGCTGCGGGCGCTGGCACGGCGGAAGCGCGTCCGGTCAAGCTCGGCTCCGCCGATGACGCCGCGTTCATCATGAAGAACGCGCAGAAGGTCATCATCGTGCCCGGCTACGGCATGGCGGTGGCGCAGGCCCAGCACGCGCTGCGCGAGATGGCGGATACGCTGAAGAAAGAAGGCGTCGAGGTGAAATACGCCATTCACCCCGTAGCCGGCCGCATGCCCGGCCACATGAACGTGCTGCTCGCCGAGGCCAACGTGCCCTATGACGAGGTGTTCGAACTCGAGGACATCAATTCCGAATTCGCCCAAGCCGATGTCGCCTTCGTGATCGGCGCCAACGACGTCACCAATCCGGCGGCGGAAGAAGACAAGACCTCGCCGATCTACGGCATGCCGGTGCTGCAGGTCTGGAAGGCCGGCACCGTGATGTTCATCAAGCGCTCGCTGGCTTCAGGTTATGCCGGTATCGACAATCCCCTGTTCTACCGCGACAACACCATGATGCTGCTCGGCGACGCCAAGAAGATGACCGAGAACATCGTCAAGGCGATGTAAGGCCGTCCACAGGGAGCCATGACCATCCTCAAATGGCTCCTCCTTCTCGGTTTGATCGGCTATGTCGGCGGCCTAGCCGTGTTGTTTTTCACGCAGCGCTCGTTCGTCTTTCCGATCCCGGTGACAGCGCGAACGGCGCCTGATGCTGCGGGTTTCCCCGAAGCCGAAGAACACGTCCTGCCCACGGCTGACGGCGAAAAGGTCATCATCTGGCACGTTCCGGCAAAGCCGGGGCACGCGGTCGTCATCTATTTTCCCGGCAATGGCGATTATCTCGCCGGAGGCGTCAGCCGTTTTCGCCGCATCACCGCTGACGGGACCGGGCTCGTCGTCCTGTCATATCGCGGCTACGCCGGTTCGGGCGGAGAGCCAACCGAGCAGGGCCTGTTGCAGGATGCCGCAGCGGTCTACGCCTTCACCGCCGCGCGGTACAAAGCCGATCAAATTGTCGTCTGGGGATTCTCGCTCGGTACGGGCGTTGCGGTGGCCCTGGCTGCCGGGCATCCGATCGGCAAGCTGATCCTGGAAGCGCCCTATACGTCGATTGCGGATGTCGCCGGCGTGCGCCCGCTGTTTCGAGCCGTGCCGGTGCATTGGCTGCTGCGGGATCAATTCCGCTCCGATGAACGTATCGCAGCCGTCACGGCCCCGCTGCTGATCATGCATGGCGAGCGCGATTCCGTCGTTCCGATAGGCTTTGGCGAACGCTTGTTTGCGCTCGCGCATGAGCCGAAGCAGTTCGTGCGGTTTGCCGGCGGCGGCCACGACAATCTGGATGATTATGGTGCGATCGAAACCGCTCATCATTTCATGGATGCTTCAAACGGTTGATCGCTGCTATTGTTCGGCGCATCGCCTGTGCCCGGGCGTCGAGGATGCGATCACATGAGCGTGCACGGCCCAATGCCGAAATCGGCCTGGTTGTTTCCCCTGCTGGCGGTCGTGCTTTTCGCGTTCGTCACAGTGCTCGACTACACCTTCGCGCCATCACCGGCCGGGCTATTGTTCGCGGCCGTGCTGCTGGTCATCCTGTTCGGCACGGTATTCGCGGCCGTGCATCACGCCGAGGTGATTGCCGAGACGATCGGCGAGCCCTATGGCACGCTGCTGCTGACACTGGCCGTCACGGTCATCGAGGTCGCTTTGATTGCGACCATCATGCTTGGCGAAAAAGCGGTGCCGACGCTGGCGCGCGATACGGTCTTTGCGGTTGTCATGATCGTGTGCAACGGGCTCGTCGGCGTCTGCATTCTCGTCGGCGGTCTGCGTTATCGCGAGCAGGATTTTCAGGTTTCCGGCGCCAATCTCTATTTGTCGATGCTGGCCGTGCTCGCGACCATCACGCTGATCCTCCCTGACTACACGCTGACGACGCCCGGACCGTTCTACTCGGCGGCGCAGCTTGGCTTCGTCAGCATCGTGACGATCGTTCTTTACGGCGTGTTTCTCTATACCCAGACCATCCGCCATCGCGATTATTTCATCAGCGAGAGGGCGGATGCCGCCGATCACGCCGCGCCGGCCTCCGGCCATCCGTTGCTGCTGAGCACTGGATTGCTGCTGATCTCGCTGCTGGCGGTGGTGCTGTTGGCGAAAAAATTCTCGCTGGTGGTCGATGCCGGAGCAGCCGTGATCGGCGCGCCCCCGGCTTTTGCCGGCATTCTGGTGGCGCTGTTGATCCTGTTGCCGGAAAGCGTCGCCGCCCTTGCGGCCGCACGCAACAATGATCTGCAGAAGAGCATCAATTTGGCGCTGGGGTCGTCGCTCGCGACCATCGGGCTGACGATCCCGGCGGTGGCGGTAGCGGCCTACACCCTGGAGAAGACGCTGATTCTCGGGCTGCAGGAGCGCGAGATCGTGCTTCTGGTGTTGACGTTCATCCTCAGTATGCTCACCTTCGGAACCGGCCGCACCAACATCCTGTTCGGACTGCTTCATCTGGTGGTATTTGCGGTCTTCGTGTTCCTGGTATTCGTGCCCTGACTGTTTGGAGGATAAGCGACCATGATCAGTGCCAAGTCCGACGTTCAGGTCGATACCGCCGAAGTTCGCGTCACCGAGTGGCGGCTGGCGCCGGGCAGCGCGACCGGTCATCACACCCATGAGATGGATTACGTGATTGTTCCCGTGACCTCGGGCGAAATGACCATTGTGGCGCCCAGCGGGGAGCGTTCCAAGGCCCAGCTCGGGGTCGGCAAATCCTACTTCCGCAAGGCCGGCGTCCAGCACGACGTACTCAATGAAACCGCTGACGAAATCGTGTTCCTGGAAGTCGAATTGAAACCATAGCGGCACCGTTAATCTACGTTTACCAATTGCCTCCGATCCGTCGCAGTTGATCCCTCAATGTGCCTCAAAGTTTCCCCATCAAACCCAGGCGGGGAGTGGCCGGCATGCTGAAATATCTTTCCAAGTTCGCTTCGGACATATTGCCCTCGGTGGCGGCGACCATCATCGGCGCCTACATCGTCAATCATTACATCACGGCCAAGCCTGCAGCCGACGCGCCGGTTGCCGCCGCGGTGTCCTCGGCAGATCCCAAAAAAGAGACATCCACCGACCTCGCCAACATTCCCCAGGCGGGCGTGAGGGCGAAGGGGATCTCCGAAAAGGCGATCTTCGACAAATCAGCCGTCGATAAGCCTCAAGAAAAGCCGCAGGAAAAACCCCAGGAAAAGGCCCAGGCTCAGGAAAAGCCGCAAGAGAAGTCGCCCGAAAAATCCGCCGAGAAGACCGACGACAAGCCGGCGGAGACGGCGAGCATCCCGGCTGACACGCGCCGGCACACGCCCGCGCCGCGTGAAAAGACGGCCATCCGGACGATTCCATTGACGGCCTCGCCGGCGGTGCAGCCTGCCGCGTCGACATCAGCACCTGCGGTCGTTCCGGCCAATCCGGCCCCGACGGTCGAGGCTGCGGTTACGCCGGAGGACCATCGCGACGCCAACGATCTGGCGCGAGCCGTGATCGAGCGCCTGCGCGGCCCAAATAATGAAGCTTCGCCGCATGCGCAGGAAGGCGCCCGTGCCCCGGACGCCGGACCCCGAATCGGATCGGCGCCGCAAGCACAGCCACAGGCCGTTCGGCCGCTTCCGCCGCCGATCATGGTCGCCACGCCGAACGGGGGCGAGTCGTTCGGCCCGGCCGCAGCGCCGTCACCGACGCAGCCCTATCCGACCTCGGCGCAGATCGACGATCCCCGCCGCCCGACGCCGCCGGCCGACATTCCCTTGGCGCGTCCGCTCGATCTGCGTGCCGAGACCGGACAGCCCGCGCCGCAGGAACACAAGAACGTGGCCGAGGACATGCTGTCGGCTGCGAAGTCGGTGTTTCACGCGGTCCTGCCGCAATAGCCTGATCAGCGCTGGCGCCGTAGCGCCGCTTCACAAGACCTATCGGTCAAAAAAATAACGCGGGCCCAAGGCCCGCGTTATTGGATTCAAATCTCTTGAAATCATGAAATCAGCAGATGATTTCAGTTTTCTGGATCAGCGCGGTCCGCGCGGACCGGCGCCCGGGCCACCACGGCCGCCAGCGCCACCGCGCTCGCCACCCGGACCTGCGCCAAATACCGGCTTCGGCTTCATCGGTAACAGGCCCTCGCGCTGCAGCTTCTTGCGGGCGAGCTTGCGCGCGCGGCGCACAGCTTCAGCCTTTTCGCGGGCCTTCTTCTCGGAGGGCTTTTCATAATGGCCGCGGAGCTTCATCTCGCGGAAAATACCCTCGCGCTGCATCTTCTTTTTCAGCGCCTTGAGGGCTTGGTCGACATTGTTATCGCGAACGAGAACCTGCACGCGGCATCCTCTTTCAGTGGATCGGATTGGAATTCTGGTAAAGTATAAGGGCTGGCAAAAAGCCTAGCCCTTAACCCTAAGCGCGCGGATGTATCAGACTAAGGTGGGAATGTCCACCTGTGGCAGCGCATTTATGTGAGGCCGAAAGGTCGGATTCGGTAATTTGATCCCGGTCGGGCGATTTTTCACGACCCCGTTGCAACCTGCGTGACGTGCCCCATTTTGCGGCCCGGCCGCGGCGAACCCTTGCCATAAAGATGCACGGTTGCGCCCGGAACGGTCAGCCATTGCTCATAGCCGTTGACTTCGTCCCCGATCAGATTGGTCATGGTGACCTGGCCGTGACGAACGGGCTTGCCCAGCGGCCAGCCGGCAATGGCACGGATATGTTGCTCGAATTGCGAGATGGAGGCGCCGTCCAGCGTCCAATGCCCGGAATTGTGTACCCGCGGCGCAATCTCGTTGACCAGGATTTTCGGCCCGCCATCCCCCTGCACCACGAACAACTCGACCGCGAGCACGCCGACATAGTTCAGGGCGTTTGCGATCTTCTCCGCAACGCCGCGTGCCTGCGCCGCCAGCGCATCGGAGATCGCGGCCGGCACGCGGGAGGTTTTCAGGATGTGATCGCTGTGCTCGTTTTCGGTCACGTCAAAACATTCGACCTGGCCATCGGCGCTGCGGGCGGCGATCACCGAGATCTCGCGTTCGAAAGGAATGAAGGCCTCGAGGATCGCCGATTTGGTGCCGAGGTCCGCCCAGATTTGCTCGGGATCGTCGCCCTCGCGGATGATCGTCTGGCCCTTGCCGTCATAGCCGAAGCGGCGGGTCTTGATCACGGCCGGAAGGCCGATTTTCGCAATCGCGGCCCGCAGCGCTGCCGCAGATGAGACATCGGCATAGTCGGCGGTGCCGATGCCGAGCTGTCTGATGAAATCCTTTTCCGCCAGGCGATCCTGGGTGGTTTCCAGGATTTTTCGGTTCGGCAACACCGGACGCCGCGCCGCGAGGATCATCGCGGAAGCCGCCGGTACATTCTCGAATTCATAGGTGATGACGTCGACATCGCCGGCGAACAGCTCCAACGCCTCGACATCGGCATATTCCGCGCACGTCGCATTCAGCACGACATCGAATGCCGGCGAATCGGGGTCCGGAGAAAACACCCGGCATCGCAGGCCAAGCCGCGCCGCCGCCATCGCCAGCATCCGGCCAAGCTGGCCGCCGCCGAGGATGCCGATGGTGTCGCCGGGCTTCAGCTTCACCTGTCGTGGTTCGCTCACGCCGATTCCTCCGGGCGCTCGGCGACGGCGTCGGTCTGCTGCTTGCGCCAGGCCACCAGTCGGCCCGAGAGCGCGCGATCGCTGAGCGCCAGCACGCTGGCCGCGAGCAGGGCGGCGTTGACGGCGCCGGGCTTGCCGATCGCCAATGTTCCGACCGGAATCCCGGCCGGCATCTGGACGATGGAATAGAGTGAGTCGACGCCGGACAGCGCCTTGGATTCAATGGGAACGCCGAACACCGGAAGCTCGGTCAGCGCCGCGGTCATGCCCGGCAAATGCGCAGCGCCCCCGGCGCCGGCAATGATGATCTTGAAGCCGGCCGCCTTGGCGCCCTTGGCAAAGGCGAACAGCCGATCCGGGGTGCGGTGCGCTGAGACGATATGTTTTTCGGAGGCAACCCCGAGCGCAGTTAAGGTCTCGGCGGCATGGCGCATGGTTTCCCAGTCCGACTGGCTTCCCATGATGATGGCTACAGGCGCGGTCATGCGGTCAATTCTTTTCGGGAATCCAAAAGCATAGGCCGGATTATAGGTTCGGCCGGAGGTTCGGCAAGGCGTGGCAAGGGATCAGGAATGGACTATCCTGTCTTGGTGAATCCCGGCAAGCCTCTAATAGTGTTTTCGAGCGAGGTGGGGCCAGTTAATCAGAACTGAGCTCCAGGCACTTTCATGAAGAAGAAAACCAAGGTTCCCGCGTCAAAACCTGCCAAACGGCGCAAAAGCGGCGGCGGGGCGGCAAAGGTGGCTCTCGAGCGCGGGCGGCGGAAGGGCTCGGCGGCGCCTGCGGTTCGGTTACCGGTCGCGCCCGATGATGCCAAACCGGCCATTCGAAGGCTGCGGGCTCAATTGGCGAAAGCGCTGGCGCAAATCGACGAATTGCAGGCTTCCGCCGATATCGACTTCCTGCTGGATATTCCGAACCGGCGCGGTTTCGAACGCGAGCTGAATCGCGCGATCGCCTACATCAAGCGCTATCGCGCCAGCGGTGCGTTGATCGTGCTCGACGTCGATCGCCTCAAGCCGATTAACGATGCGTTCGGGCATGCCGCGGGCGATCAGGTGCTGAAAGCCATCGTGGCGACGCTGCTCGCCCAGGTGCGTTCCTCCGATGTGATCGGGCGGCTCGGGGGCGACGAGTTCGCGCTGCTGTTGTGGAACCTGAGCGAGACCGATGCCCACGCCAAGGCGGCATCGCTGGAAGAAGCCGTCGACCGGCTCACCTTCGTGTTTCGCGGTCGTCCCGTCAGCGCGGGCGCATCCGCCGGCGTCGCCATTCTCGGACCCCATACGGAAGCCGGCAAAGCGCTGGAGGAGGCCGACTGCGCGATGTATGTGCGCAAGGCGCAGAGGCGGCACGAAGCGTGATGTCGAAGCGTTTTCAAGCGAAGTGGATGCCGGTTCGCGTGAAGAAAACGCGTCAAACAAAGGGAATCAGGAGCAAGACTCTGAGTGAGCTCCTTACAGCGTGCTCAGATCATCCGGCACGTTGCCGAACTTCCTCAGCAACTGGGCGTCGCCGAATTCGCCGATCATGGGATCGCCGGTGCGGCTGAAAGCGACCGCGCCGATGCAGCCTGCGGCCCTTGATAGCAGCTCGGCGCGCCGCAATGCCGCCGACGAGCTCTGGCATTCTTCCGCAGCTCCGGCGACCGGCGCGCCGGCATCGTCCTGAAGGAAAGGCAGCGCGACGTAGTAGGTGACATCGGCCATGGCGTTGCTCCCGATAGCGTGGCTCAGGCGGCGTTGCCCTCGGCTTTGACAATTCTGGCTCCCGGCAATCTCACGGGCGCGCCCGCCTGCAAAGCCGCCTGCAATTCCGTTAATTCCGCTTCCAGGTATTCGTTGGCCATGATCAGCGCCTTGATGGTGCTGCGCATGTTCCCATTGCACATCGCAATCGCCTGGTCGCAGGCCTGCTCGTAATGGCTGACCTCAGGCGGCGTGGAAGGTTCGGACATGGCAAGATCTCCGATCGCTGGAAACGACGGCGATGATGTTCCTATTTTGTTCTCTCGGAGTCAAGCTGGCCGGGGCCCCGATGCAGCATTTTTCGTTCACTCGCCCTCAGTTATCCGCAGCAAAACATTGCCGCCGGTCATGTTCGGGTGGTCATTGATTGAAACCTCGGTCCTCGACAAACGACCTCGCCTCGCGCTGGTGAGGCGAGGCCGCCTGCGGCGCGGCTAATCTGGAGGATCATTCGCGCCGCGCGCGAGATACGGGCCAGGGCCAGCGCCGTTTCACATGCCGGGCTTCCGTCCACGCATGGGTGCTTCGGGTTTTCCCGGCCCACACGAATCTAATCGAAGCCCGGATTCGCCGGTTTCGATTTCATGGCAGCGGCATCCGAAACGTGAATCGCGTTTGTTCCGGCGAGGAGGCGACGTCGATGGTGCCGCCATGGGCTCGCGCGATTTCCGAGGCGATGTAGAGCCCCAATCCCAGACCCTGCGGGGAGTCCTGCGCGGACACGCGGTAGAACGGCTGAAACAGCCGGCCCATGGCGTCCGCCGGGATCGGCTCGCCGGAATTGGTGACCGACAATACGAACTCGCCGCTCTGTGTCGTTGCATCCACACGGACCGGGATCGCGGCCGTGCCATGGGCGATCGAATTGCCGAGCAGATTGGAAAACAGCTGGGCGATGCGGCCGCCGTCGCAATCGACCGGCTGCGTCAAATTGAAGGCAGTTTCGATCTGGCTCCCGGGCGAGCTGGCGCGAAGCTCCGCGATCACTTGATTCAGAACGGGCTCCAGCGATTGCGGCGAGCGTCTCAGCGCAATTCCGCCGCCCAACCGGCCGCGCGCGAAATCCAGCACGTTGTCGATCAGGACCGACATCCGCGCGACGCTTTTCTGCATCAACCCAAGAATCTCGCCGGCAGGTATCTGCAAATTATCCTGTGCCAGCATTTTTGTGCCGGCGGCGATCGAGGCCAGCGGGTTGCGTAGATCGTGGCCGAGCACGGCGATGAACTGCTCCCGCAATTCCGATGTTTCGCGCTCGCTCAACAGCGTGGCCTCGCTGGCGATAAGCCGATTGACCGCCTCGAGATGAGTCGCAATCAATTCCGCGAACAATTTGAACATGCCGATTGTCTGCGGCGTGTTCAGGCGCGCCGGCCGCGGATCGATCGCGCACAAGGTGCCGAAAAACGTGCCGTCGGCGAGGATGATGGGCGTCGAGATATAGCTCCGAAAGCCGTATTTCGCGGGGGTATGATGCCCGCTGAAGCTAGCGTCCTCGGCAACGTTGTCGATGACGACGGCTTCGTGGCTTTGCCTGATCTCGTGACAGATGGTGGTTTCGACCTCGAGTTCGCCGCCGGGCACCAGGCCGAAGTCAATCTCGTCGCGCACCGCGCAGCACACCCAGCGCTGCTCGGTGACGCGCGCCACCGCGGCGAAGCCCATGCCAGTGGACCGGCACACCACTTCCAGAATGCGTGGAACCGCCGCGATACCCTGCACGGCGGCGATGTCCGCGCTGAGGTCGGTCGCCATGAATATCCTTCAAGAATTATCTTTCAATGAAATCCCGACAGAAACGCTAACGCAGGCCCAACGACCTGTCGAGAAATCCGTGACGCGGGAACTAAAACAATATCCGGCGCTTATCGCGTATTCGCAGGGAGTGACACTATGGGTCTAGTCGAGTCCAGCAGACCCGTGGTGCTGATCGTCGAGGACGAGTTTCTGTTGCGAATGGACGCGGTCGACATGATCTCCGCTGCCGGCTTCACGGTGGTCGAAGCAGCCAATGCCGACGAAGCGATCGAAATTCTGGAAGTGCGCCCCGACATCACCGTGGTTTTTACCGATATCCAGATGCCCGGCTCGATGGACGGCCTGAAACTCGCCCGCGCGGTCCGGGGCCGCTGGCCTCCGATCAAGATTATCGCGACCTCTGGTCTTAATGTGGGGCAAGCGGATTTGCCCGAAGGCGGAAGGTTTCTGCCGAAACCCTATAATGCGGCGCAGGTGACCGGCGTGTTGCGAGAGTTGACAATCGGCCAGTGAACGTCGTCATTCCGCGGGGGCCATAACATCCGAGGTCTGCGGCCTGACGCCGCATTCCGGGTCGACATCGTTATGCGATGATATCGGGCGTGATCTGGTCTTCGATAAAGGCGATGCGGTCGCGCAGTTGCAACTTGCGCTTTTTCAGCCTTTGCAGGCGCAACAAGTCCGGTGCGGGAGATTGATGCAGCGCATCGATCGCCGCGTCGAGATCGCGGTGCTCCTGTTGCAGCCGTGCCAGCTCGAGTTCGAGTTCCCGCTCATCTTCGTCGGTCATGGTCTATGTTAGCCGAAAAGCGCGATGCGGTTGCGAGGGTTGTGAGGTTTCAAAAGAATATCGTTCCTGCCGTGACGGTCTGCAAGCCGGCTGCGAACCGCATGCGGGGCTAACCCGGAGATCGGGACACTCATAGGTTCCATACTCACGATTGGTTACAGATAACAGCGAAATATGAGCAGGCGAGTTTCGATACCTATCGACAGATTCGAGGGCGGGTGTAGACTTCACTGTCCGGATCTAACCTGAGGTTTAATTCCACCGAGGAGGTTTGGTATGGCGATGCAGGCGCATCTTGTTGAACTGGAACGTAAACACAAGATTCTCGAAAACGAACTCCACGATGCTCTCGTGCATCTTTCCACAGACGACCTGCAAATTGTCGAATTAAAGCGCCGGAAACTAATGGTAAAGGACGAGATCGAGCGTCTCAGACAAACGGCGAGCGAAACGCTGCATTAGCAATCGGGACAGCTCCTCCACGACATCGTCGTCAGCGTCCGCGAAGCGGACGATCCGATGAGGTGTACCGCAGTATTCTTCTGATCATTGGGGGGACCGGATGCTCTGCTTAGGCAGGCATCACGATCCCTGTTGGCGGTTACGCGGCGTCGGCGGGAGCTGGCGCGGACGACGCCTATATTCCGGCCATTTCGCCGACGTAATCCGCAATCGCCAGCGATGAAGTCAGTCCCGGCGATTCAATACCGAACAGGTTGATCAACCCGGCGACGCCATGGTCCTGCGGCCCCTGGATCAGGAAATCCTGGGCGGCGACCGCCGGCGGCACGATCTTGGGACGAATTCCCGAATAGCTCGGCATCAGGGCGCCGTCCGGCAGCGTCGGCCAGTATCGCCGGATCGCCGGGTAAAACCGCTCCGCCCGCGCCGGATCGACGGCGTAATCGATGCTATCGACCCATTCCACGTCGGGGCCGAAGCGGGCCTGCCCCGCCATGTCGAGGGTAAGGTGAACGCCCAGCCCGCCGGGTTCGGGCACCGGATAGATCAGATGCGAAAACGGCGCCCGCGCGCTGCAGCTGAAATAGTTTCCCTTGGCGAGATAGGCCCGCGGTATCAGGTCGATCGGCATGCCATCGATACTGCGGGCGACCGCGGGTGCAGCCAGTCCCGCCGCGTTGATGAGGAGGCTGCATTCGATGCTCATCGGCGCATCGCCGCCGGCGTCGATCTCGATCCGGTCCGCAACCGCCTTGGCCGCCAATAGCGGCGTGTGGAAGGCGAAGGCCGCGCCCGAATCCTCGGCTTCGCCGCGCAGCGCCAGCATATAGGCGTGGCTGTCGATGATGCCGGTGGAAGGCGAGAGCAGGGCGGCGTCGCAGTTCAGCACCGGCTCCAATGCGCGCGCGGCGTCGCCCGAGAGGGTTTGCATATCCAGCACGCCATTGGCCTCGGCGTGAGCCCGGATCGATTGCAGCTTTTCGGTTTCCTTCGGCGTCGTCGCGACGATCAGCTTGCCGCAATTGCGATATGGGATGCCGTGCTCCCGGCAGTATTCATAGAGGGCGCGCTTGCCGCTGACGCACATCCGCGCCATCAGGCTTCCGGCGGGATAATAGATGCCGGCGTGGATCACCTCGCTGTTGCGCGATGACGTGACCGTGCCGATGCCTTCGGCCGCCTCCAGGATGATGACCTCGCGGCCCGCTTTCGCCAGCCGCCGGGCGACGGCAAGACCGATCACCCCCGCACCGATTACGACGCAATCAACTCTGTCCATTCTCAGTACGAATCCGGGATTGTTGGCTACTCGACCGCATTTCAAACAATTTGGCGCGCCCCTTGGTGGGTTGGCGCGCGCCCCGCGTCAATAGCATTTCACATACTATCGCGTTGTTTGTGATGACCTTTCGAGCGATTCTGGGACTTTCTTTTGGGACGGTTTTCCTGACCGGGCGGCCGTTAGGGATGCGTTAATCATGTCAGGGCAATTGCCGTAATTTGAACCACATTTTTGAGTTGTAGGGGTACGCGTTTACCCGATCCAAACCCGTGAAGCCAGACACTCCGGCGCAGAAATTCCGCGAGTGACTGATGGCTGACAAGAACTGGCAGGCAGGCGGCAAGGTTCAAATGTCCGCACGGGCCGTCGTGTGCCTAACCGGCACCGTCGTGCCGTTTGCTGCCGCATGCGCTGCGTCCGGTGACCTTGCGCCGTCCGGTTATGGCGGCTCGGCCGGCCCCGATATGATTTGGGAAATGCTGATTGGCGGCATCGTGGTCTGCTCCTTTGTTGGAGCCGTCGCGCTATGGATCGCCTCGGCGCTGCGCAAGTTCAAGCGGTTGCAACTGCGCAGAAACGCATTCGTCAGCTCCGCCCTGAACAATCTCAGCCAGGGCGTGGTGATGACGGATTCGCGGCGGCGGATCATATTCTGCAACGATCGCTACCTCGATATCTACGGGCTGTCGCGTTCGGATATCTTCGAAGGCATGACCGGGCCGGACCTGCTGGCGCTTCGCCGCGAGCGTGGCTTGCTCGACGTCAGCACCGAGGACTTTTATACCAACGCCGGCACCCCGGAAGGCCTCGTTACCGGCCTGCCCGAGGGGCGGTCGGTACTGGTCAGGTATTTCGCGCTGCCCAATGGCGGCTCGGTGGCGACGCACGAGGATTGCAGCGAACAGCGCAAGCTCTCCCGGCAATTGGCGTCGACCAAGCAGTTCCTGGAATCGGTGCTCGACAATGTGCCGGTATGCGTGGCCGCCAAGAGCATCGAGGACGGCCGCTACATTTTTGCCAATCGCGCGTTCGAACGCTTCTCCCGCTTTTCCCGCGACTACATCGTCGGCAAACGGGGCGAAGACATCTTCCAGCCCGCCACGGCGGCGAGCATCGCGGAGGCCGACAGGGCGGCGCTCGATTCGCCGGAGGGCCAGTACCGCACCGAGTTCGCCGTTGAGCGCGGTTCGAAGAAACGCGTTCTTTCCAGCAATCGCGTGATTGCGCGTGACCAGAACAACCAGCCTGAATTCCTGATCGCGATGTTCGACGATGTCACCGACCGCAAATCGCTCTCCAAGGAACTCGAAAATACCAAGAAGTTTCTTGAGCTGGTCGTCGATAACATTCCGGTTTCACTGATCGTCCAGCGCGTCAGCGACGGACGATACCTGCTCGCCAATCGCGGCGCCGAGGCCATCCTCAACCGGCGGCGCGAGGATGCCACCGGATTGACGGCTGCCGATATTTTCAATCCGAGAGAAGCCAAGCTGATCATCGCGCGCGACGAAGCGGCGATCAAGAAGCGCGGCCTGCTCACCGAAGAGCATCCGATCAGCACCAAGGACGGCCTGCGCCTGTTCCTGACGCGGCGCATGACGGTGCTCGACGAGGCCGGTGAGCCGCAATATCTGATCAAGACCCACGAGGATGTTACCGACCGGCGCCAGACCGAGTCGCGGATGGCGCATATGGCCTATCACGACGGCCTGACGGATCTGCCGAACCGCGCGGCGTTCCTGCAGGCGCTCGCGCAGATGATCGAAGCCTGCGCCGGCTCGGACGAAGAATTCGCGGTGCTCTGCGTCGATCTCGATGGTTTGAAGGAAATCAACGACGTGTTCGGCCACGCGATCGGCGACAAGCTGCTGGTCGAAGTGGCGCGCCGCATCCAGGCCTCGGCGCGCGGCGGCGTCGTTGCCCGGCTGAGCGGCGACGAATTCGGATTGATTATCGACGGCAAGCAACCCGCGGCCGGAAGGGCGCTGGCGGAGCAGCTCGCTGAAGCGATGTCGAACGAGTTCCCGATCGACGGCAAATCGGTTCGCACCGGCCTGACCACCGGCATCTCGATATTCCCGCATAACGGTGTGGACGCCGCATCGCTGCTCGCCAATGCCGGTGCGGCGCTGTTCCGCGCCAAGGCAAAATCCCGCGGCTCGATCAGCGTCTACGAGCCGGAGATGGACGCCCAGATCCGCGATCGCCGCGTGCTGCACCAGGATCTCTCGCTCGCGATCAGGAACGGCGAGCTCTCGCTCCACTATCAGCCGCAGGCGGTGGCGCGGCATACGGTTGCCGAAAGCGAAGTCATCGGTTTCGAGGCGCTGGCGCGCTGGCTGCATCCGGTCCGCGGCTTCGTCCCGCCGGGCGATTTCATCCCGATTGCGGAAGAAAGCGGCTTGATCGTCGAAATGGGCGAATGGATTTTGCGCGAAGCCTGCCGGGAGGCCGCCTCGTGGCCGAAGCCGCTGCAAATCGCGGTCAACCTGTCGCCGGCGCAGTTCATGCATGGTGATGTGGTCGGTCTGGTGCACTCGATTCTCATCGAAACCGGCCTCGCGCCGGGCCGGTTGGAACTGGAAATTACCGAAGGCGTGCTGATCGAAGATTTCGACCGCGGCCTGGCGCTGCTGCGCCGGCTGAAGGCGCTCGGCGTGCGCGTTTCGATGGACGATTTCGGCAGCGGTTATTCCTCATTGAGCTATCTGCAGGCGTTTCCGTTCGACAAAATCAAGATCGACCGCGCTTTCGTCATGCATCTCGGGCGCAATCCACAATCCGCCTCGATCGTTCGCGCGGTGGTTGGACTTGGCCACGGCCTTGGAATGTCGATTGTCGCGGAGGGCGTGGAAACCCAGGAGCAACTCGGTTTCCTCGCCGATGAGGATTGCGACGCGGTGCAGGGCTATTTCATCGGCAAGCCCGCTCCGATCGGGCAGTATTCCGCGCTGGTCGGCCGCACCAATGCGCCGGAGCCGGCGCGCAAGACCGGCTAGCGCGGCAATTCAGAAACTCTCCGCAATTTTTGCGCAGAGCCGGTGAGAGCTTCTGAATTTAAGCCACACTGGCAGTCCATGAAGCTCCAGTGTCCTTTCCGAAATTCGCAAAGGTGGGCGCCACAAGGTGTGGCGGGCTTCGGATTCGGATCCAGAGCGCGATGCGTCGTCGCGCTCTAAATTCTTGATGAAGCATGATCTTCTCGGAAAACCGGCAGCCACTTTTCCGGATCGTGCGCTAGAGCTTGCGTATGGCGGACTACGATCTTGCGATCATCGGCGGCGGCTTGAACGGCGTCAGCGTTGCGCGTGATGCCGCCGGACGCGGCTTGAGGGTCATTCTTCTCGAGCAGGGCGATCTTGGCGCCGCCGCATCGTCCGCGACATCGCGATTGATCCACGGCGACCTGTCGGTGCTGGAGCGCAGGGGCTTTTTCCGTGTGCGCGAGGCGCTGGCCGAGCGCGATATCTGGCTGCGCATCGCGCCGCATCTTGTGCGTCCGGCGCGTTTCGCGATCCCGGCCCATTCCGACGAGCGTCCGTCCTGGCTGCTGCGATTATGGCTCCTGCTGTACGACCGGCTGGCGCCTCGCGATGGTTTGCCGGTCTCGCAGACGATTGACGTCACGCATCATCCGGTCGGCAACCCGCTGAAGCGGCCGTTTGGCACGGCTTTCGAATATTCCGACTGCGTGGTGGACGATTCGCGCCTGGTGATCGCCATTGCCATCGATGCGGCCGAGCGCGGCGCCGAGATTCGCACCGGCGCGCGCTGCGTTCGCGCCGAACGGTCTGATATCTGGCGGCTGGTCACGATCGATCGCGGCCATCGCCAGGTGATCACGGCGAGGGCACTGGCCAACGCCAGTGGCGCCTGGACCGCCTCGGTTATGGAGACGGTGCTGCGCGTGCCGCCGCCCAGCCTCAGCGCCAGCAGGATCAGCCAGATCATCGTCCGGCGGCTGTTCGATACCGAGACCGTCTATGTGTTCCAGAACAACGACCGGCGGCTGATCTTCGCCAGTCCCTACGAGCGCGATTTCACGCTGATCGGCACGATAGGACAAACGTTCAAGGGTGATCCCGCCATTGTGTCGATGGCCGCGGGCGACGTCGCCTATCTCTGCGATGCGGTCAACCGGTATTTTCGCGAGCGGATCGATTCGTCCGATGTCATCAGGACAATCTCCGGCGCCAACGCCGTCGTTAATCCCGCGCGGGACGGCACCATGGCGTTCGATGCCAGGCGCGGCAAGGCGCCGTTGCTGACGCTGTTCGGCGGCGATGTCACGACGTCGCGCCGGCGGGCCGAGCGGGCGGTCGGCAAGCTCACGCCGTTCTATCCGATGTCGCCGCGCTGGACCGCGACAGCGCCGCTGCCCGGAGGCGAATTCGGCTGGGCCCGGTTCGATGCGGAGGTAGATACGGCGCGCGAGCGCTGGCGCTTCCTCAGCGAGGCGCACGCCCAGCGGTTGGTCGCCGCCTATGGCTCGCGCCTTGAGGCGTTGCTGGGCGGTGCCAAAGCCCGCGCCGACCTGGGCCCGGCCTTCGGGCCGGAGCTGACGGGCGCGGAAGTGCGCTATCTGATGACGCGGGAATGGGCGCGTTTTCCGGATGACATTTTGTGGCGGCGCTCAAAGCTCGGTTTGGCGATGGGGCCAGAGGATCGCGAGGCCTTGGCGGCGTTCATGGCGGCACCTGGCTGAGCTGTCGACGATAATATGATAGCTGCTGCAGCCCGAATCGGTTGAGCCTGCGTCCGCCAGTCATTAGCGTGGGCTGGCGTATGGGCCGGCTGAGGATCAATGGCTGAGGAATTATCGTTAGGCGAGCCGCAGGCCGCCGCGGAGCCGGAAAAGCATGAGCGGCCGATCGCGGCCGGCGAGATGCCGCTGCTGCGTATCGACAGCGTGGTGAAAAATTTCGGCACATTGCGGGCGGTCGACCGGTTGTCGCTCGACATCAGGGCCGGCGAATTCTTTGCGCTGCTCGGCCCGAGCGGTTGCGGCAAGACCACGCTGTTGCGGATGCTAGCAGGCTTTGAGACGCCGGACCAAGGCCGCATCCTGCTCGACGGCGAGGACATTGCGCAGGTGCTGCCACACCAGCGCCCGCTCAACATGATGTTCCAGAACTACGCGCTGTTTCCCCATCTCAATGTGCGGGACAATATCGCGTTCGGCCTACGGCGCGCGCGGATGCGGCGTTCCGAGATCGCCACGCGCGTGGCGGAGATGGTCGCGCTGGTCAAGCTCGAGGGGCTGGAGAAACGAAAGCCCGACCAGCTTTCCGGCGGCCAGCGGCAGCGCGTGGCGCTGGCGCGCTCGCTGGCGCGCCGCCCGCGGGTGCTGCTGCTCGACGAGCCCTTGGCCGCGCTCGACAAGAAGCTGCGCGAAAGCACGCAGGCCGAATTGATCGAGCTGCAGCGGCGTCTCGGCATGACTTTCATCATTGTCACCCACGACCAGGAAGAGGCGATGACGATGGCCGACCGGATCGGCGTCATGGAAAATGGCCATCTGGAGCAGGTCGCGACGCCACGCGGGCTTTACGAGGCGCCGAGTTCACGCTGGGTCGCGGAGTTCGTCGGCGACGTCAATATATTCGAGGGCGAGTCTCAACCCGACGAAACCGGCCGCCTCGCGGTTGCGACACCAGAGGCGGGGACGATCTTTGCCACGCAGCCAGCCGATCCCCTGACGAAAACCCAGGTCTGCGTCGCCGTCCGTCCCGAGAAAGTAAAACTGTCGCGCCGTGGTCCAGCCGCGGATGCGGCCCATGCGCATGCCATCAACCGGCTGGAAGGCGTCGTGACGGAGGTGAGCTATCTCGGCGGCCTCACCGTCTACAGGGTGAAGCTCGATAGCGGGGCGGTCCTGCGCTGCTCGATGGCCAATACGGCGCGGCTCGACACCGATGCCTACAGCGTAACCCACCGCGTGGTCGCGTGGTTCACGCCGGACGATTGCGTGGTGCTGGAGCGATGAGCGTTCGCCGCATCTTCGCAGGTCCGGCGCGCTTTGCCGCGATCGCGCCCTATCTGTGGATGATTTTGTTCTTCCTGGTGCCGTTCGGCTTCGTGTTCAAGATCAGCCTGTCGCAAACCGCGATCGCGCAGCCGCCCTATCTGCCGGTGTTCGATCTGACCCAGGGTCTTGCAGCGATCAAGGCGGCGTTTGCCGCGCTGTCGCTTGACAATTTCAGGCTGCTGGTCTCGGACGATCTTTATGTTCTGTCCTATCTGCGCAGCCTGGTGGTATCAGCGGTCTCGACCTCGATCCTTCTGGTGATCGGCTATCCCATCGCCTATGGCATGGCGCGGTTGCCGCGGCGCTGGCAAAGCGTGGCGATGATGCTGGTGATCGTGCCGTTCTGGACTTCATTCCTGATCCGCATCTATGCCTGGATCAACATCCTGCAGCATGACGGCCTGCTGAACAAAATCCTGCTCGCCCTGCATCTGGTCTCAACGCCGGTCGTGTGGTTGTCCACCGACGGCGCGATGTATCTCGGCATCGTCTATTCCTATCTGCCGTTCATGATCCTGCCGCTCTATGCGACGCTCGCCAAGATGGAGCCCGCGCTGGAGGAGGCGGCCGCCGATCTCGGTTCTTCGCCGCGTCAGGTGTTCTGGCTGGTGACGTTCCCACTGTCGCTGCCGGGTGTCGCCGCGGGTATCTTGCTCTGCTTCATTCCGATTGTCGGAGAATTCGTCATTCCGGATCTGTTGGCGGGCTCAGACTCTCTGATGATCGGCCAGACCCTGTGGCTGGAATTCTTCACCAACAAGGACTGGCCGGTGGCTTCCGCCGCCGCGGTGCTGTTGCTGGTGCTGCTGCTCGCGCCATTGCTGTTGTACGACCGGTTGCAGCGCCGCCAGCTCGAAGGCGCGGGGTGATGGCGATGAATATTCGCGAGCACGCTCTCTGGATCCCCTCCGCCTTGCGGGGAGGGGGTGGCCCCAAGGAAAAATCTCGCTTGTGGCTTACCCCCCTCCCTGGCCCTCCCCCGCAAGGGGGGAGGGAAACGAACGGCAGAGCACGCTGATGGCGCGCACGGTGAACAGGATCACGCGGTTCAACGTCACCTCGCTCGCGCTTGGCTTTGCGTTTCTGTATCTCCCGATCGTGATCCTGGTGATCTATTCCTTCAACGCCTCGCGGCTGGTCACGGTGTGGGGCGGCTGGTCGCTGCGCTGGTACACGGAGTTCTTCAACGACCGCGCCATGCTGGATGCCGCCTGGATGAGTTTTCGCGTCGGGGCGACCTCGGCCACGCTGGCGACGCTGCTGGGCTCGCTCGCCGCCGTGGCGCTGTCGCGCGGCGAACGCTTCAAGGGCCGTACGCTGTTTTCCGGCATGCTCTATGCGCCGCTGGTGATGCCCGAAGTCATCAGTGGGCTTTCGCTGCTGCTGCTGTTCGTGGCTGTCAATGCCGAGCGCGGCTTCTGGACCGTGACGATCGCGCACACCACGCTGACCATGTGCTTTGTCGCCGTGGTGGTGCAGTCACGCCTCGGCGTGCTCGATCGCAGCCTGGAAGAGGCGGCGATGGATCTCGGCTGCGACCCGGCGCGCGCCTTTATCGCGGTGACGCTGCCGCTGATCGTCCCCGCGATCGCGGCGAGCTGGATGCTGGCGTTCACGCTGTCGCTGGACGATCTGGTGATCGCGAGCTTCACCACCGGTCCCGGCTCGGAAACGCTGCCGATCCGGATCTATTCGGAAGTGCGGCTCGGCGTGAAACCCGAGATCAACGCGATCTGCACGCTGGTGGTCGGGCTGATCGCGGTGGTTATCGTGGTGGCGTCGTTGGCCTCGAAACTGTCGAGTGCGCGGGGCGAGAGCGCGGCGCCATTGTGAGCGGATGAAGCTTTATGATTTCACCGCTCCCGCTGTCAGCCCTCCGACCATGTAGCGGCGGAAGACGTAGTAGATCGCGGCCGGCGGCAACGCGTAGATGAACCCGGTGGTCATCAGCAATTCCCAGGGGGAATCGTCGGCGGCGAGGAAGTTGCCGAGCGCAACGGGGAGCGTGATGTCGGTGTCCCTGGACAGCAGCAGGAATGCGTAGAGATATTCGTTCCAGGCGAGCAGCAGCGCATAGGTGCCGATCGCGACCAGCGACGGCATCATCAGCGGCAGATAGACCAGCCGGAACAATTGCAGGGTGGTCGCGCCGTCCATGATCGCGGCTTCGTCGAGTTCGAGCGGCAATTTGTCGGACGCCTGCTTGAGCACCCAGATTGCGTAAGGCGAGGAGATCGTCACCATCGCCAGGATCAGCGACCATTGATTGTTGAGCAAGCCGTAATTGCCCATGGTCCGGTACATCGGGACGGCAAGGAACGCGGCGGGGATGAAGTAGGTAAAGAGCGCAAGATTCATCACGGCCCGTCCGCCGGGGACGCGCAGCCGCGAGATCGCGAACGCGGCCGCAGTCGCGATGAACAGCGTCAGCGCGCCGACGGCCACCGCGATGACGATCGAATTCCAGAACTGAATCCAGAAATCTCTCAGGAAATAATGCTGCTGACGAAACACGATCTCGAAATTATGCAGCGTCGGATGATCGGGCCAGAATTTACCGGAGAAGGCATCTTCCTTCGGCGAGATCGCGAACAGGAACATGTGGTAGATCGGCAGCATGGTCCAGATGAACACGGGGATGCCGATCAGCAGCAGTCGCGCCTCGGTGCCGGCATCGCGCCAGGAGGGAAACTTGATGGCGGGAAGCTTCATCGCGACAACCGTTTCATCATGAAATAGACCAGCGGCAGCACCAGCGGTAGCGCGCACACGATGGCGGCCATCGACATATCCAACTGGTCGAGCCGGAGATAGCGGATGCCGAGCGTGGACAGCACATGGGTGAGGTCGGCGGGGCCGCCGCCGGTCAGAAGATAGACGCTGTTGAAGTCGCCGAGCGTCCAGATCATCGAGAGCAGCGTGCAGGTGAGATACAGCGTCCGCAGCGACGGCCAGGTGATGAAGCGGAATTTCTGCCACCAGCTCGCGCCGTCGACATCGGCGGCCTCAAACAGATCCTGCGCAATGGCAAGCCGCCCGGTCATCAGGATCAGGGTCCAGAACGGCAGCGATTTCCAGATATGGACCAGGATCGCCATGGTAAGCGCGATCGTCGGATCGTTGAGCCAGTTCGGACCATCCTCGCCGGTGAACTTGAAGATGAGCTGATTGACCATGCCCCATTCGGGATTGAGCATGAAGCGCACCGACAGGATGGTTGGAATCGACGGCACCGCCCATGGCAGGATGAACAGCACCGACAGCCACCGGATCCACGCGCGCGACTGCACGAAGAAGCCCGACAGGAACAGCGCCACCAGCATTTTGCAATTGATGCCGATCACCAGGAAGATCAGCGTGTTGACGGCCGCGCGCGCGAAGATCGGATCGTTGTAGAGCGCGACATAGCTCGACGGATGGCGCGCCAGCCAAAGCCCGTAGCAGACCGGATAGACCACGAAGGCGAGGAACACGAGCATGTAGGGCGTCAGCAGCACGACGCCCCAGATCTGCGGGGTCGTCAGACGCGCCGACAGCGGCCCGCGAGAGGCCGCGTCGTCTTGTGTCATGACCGTCATCGTTGCCATGCAGGCCCCTTGAAAGAGAGGCCGGCCGCGACCGCGGCCGGCAGGGTCTTTACGTCACCCCGCGACCTGCTTGATGCGGGCGATCAGTTCGTCGACGGCCTTGTCGACCGGCACCTTCTCGCTGACCACGCGGTTCATCGCCTTGGCCCAGACGTTCTCGTTGTTGAGGATGGTGAACTTGTAGTTCTTGGTGAAATCGAACGGCGTGGTGCCGCCCATGAACTGGGTGTAGACCGCCTTGCGATGATGGTCGGCCTGCCAGAACGCGCTCTTCTGTCCGGCGATCGTCACCGGGAACCAGCGGCCGAGCGCACCCTCGACATAAGGCTGCAGGTTTTCTTCCTGCAGCAGGAATTTGACGAACTCCTTCGCTTGGGCCTTGTGCGGCGCAGCTGAGAAGATCACGCCGGTCTTGACGTCGGAGCGGTATTTGATCGGCGATCCATCCGGCTTGTTGGGGAAGGACGCGGTGATGATGGTTTCCTCATACGCCTTCTTGCCGGCGGCGCGCTGTTCCGGCGTCAGCGCCGGATTGGTGGAATCCTCGAACCATTTCGCCGCGATCGAGATGGTGAAGTTGTGCGTCATCACCGTGGTTCGGTTGTGGAAGGCGACGTTGTTGTCGGGATCCTTCCAGGTGGTGGAGGAGGGCGGGGTGCAGCCCTTGATGTAGGGATCGGTGTAATCCTTCAGCGCGCCGATCAGGCCCTCGCGCACCTTGGGATCGTCGACCAGCAGTTTGCCGTCGTCATCCACGAGCTTGACGTTATAGGCGTCCATGAAGGTGTAGAACGACTGGAACGAGTCGGTCGATTCCACGCCCATCGGCTGGCCGATGCCATAGATGCGCGAGCCGGTGGCCTTGCGGATGCCCGGCTGCACCTTGTCGCACCAGAACGACCAATAGTCCGCCCATTTGGTCGGGATGTCGCTCTCCTTGAAGCCAGCCTGTTCCAGCATGTCCTTCCAGATCTGGACATGCATGCTCTGCTGCTTCAGCGGGAAGCCGTAATAGGCCTTCTTCTTGGTCTGGTCGTTATAGAGATAGGCGGTCTCGAGCGTGTTCGGTGCAAACGCAGATTTCATCGGCGTCAGGATGTCGGAGAGATCTTCCAGCTTGCCCTCGAACGCCCATTTGCCGGCCGCCTGCACGTCATAAGTATCGGAATAGGCGACATCCGGCACGGTGCCGGAATCCAGCGCGGCCACCGTTTTCGGAATCATGTCCTGAATGGCGTATTGCGACAGCTCGACCTTGATGCCGGTCTTGGCCTCGAACTTCTTGATCGCGTCCAGCAGCGCGTCGTCTTCGGACTTGTAGAAGCCCTTGCCCCACCAGACCGTGATCTTGTCCTGAGCCATCGCCGGCGCTGCGGCGTACAAAAGCCCGGCAGCGGCGAGCGCGATCGAAAGCGCGCGAATTCCCTTGGATCCCACGTTGTTCTCTCCCTCATTGATCTGGTTTTTTAACCAGTTGGAGAAAAGACTAACGCATTGCCGTGGTCTGATCTAGACGACCCTTTGACATCTTGCTTTTGGGAATCCCGGCAGCGAGGGCCGGAAAGCTACCCTCGCAGGCGCGTGCGCAGCAGAAATCTTAGTTCGGCTTCGCCGCCTCGGCAGCCGCCGGCGCGGCAGGTGCATCCGGCTTCTGTCCGCCGCCGGTAAAATGCTCGAGCACGGAACGCACGGCATCGCGGGTCTTGGGATCCTTGACTGCATCCAGCAGTGGCGCGGAGGCGGGCGAGCGCTTGATCAGGCTTACCGGGTCCGGGAAGATCAGCGGGTCTTCCCACGGGCCCTGCACCACGAATGGCAGATCGAATTCCGGCGGGGTGTTGGGGGCCGAGACCAGGCTGGCAATGCCTTTCATGTCGTATTCGCGCGCCGGCACCGAGACGGTTCCGGTCAAGGTGAGCCGCGTCGCGGGGCTTTCGACGCGAATATCCTCCGCGGTCGCAACACCTTCGCTGAACTTCACCGCAATGTTCAGATTGTCGTAGGGCGTCGAGCCGTTGCGGAAATTGCCGGCGCCGGACAGCGGCCGGCGCTCCAGCCGCCTCAACAGTTGCTCGACATTGAAGCCGTTGATCGCGCCGTCATGACCGGTCAGATTGGCGGTGCCATCCAGCGACTGCGCCAGCCCGAACGGGCTCGAGCCGGACGCCACCAGCGAAACATTGAGATTGCCGCGGCCGGACAGCTTGTTGATCCCAAACAATTCGCTGGCGCAGGCCTGCAAATCGACGTCCGTCAGTTGGAATTCCGCCTTGACGTCGGCAATCGCGTCGGAACGCGCGATCCCGAACGAGCCCTTGGCGATCCCGCCATAGACCTGCGCCTCGGCCACGCTCAGTGCCAGCGCGCCGCCGCGCAGGTTTGCGCCCAGCGCGGTGCGTCCGAGTTTCGAGGAGCCGATCGTCACCCTGGCCGCGGACAGCCGCATGTCGAGATCGGTTGAAGACAGCGAATTCAGATCGAACAGCTGCCTGTTCCAGTCGCGCGCGCCGCTGGCGAGCAGGCGCACCGTCGAGATATAGGGCGTGAAGTCGAGCGCGCCGGCCGCAAGCGTCGCCTGCAGCGTCTGGCGGCCATTGTTGGTGTAGGTCATGACGCCCTCGGCGACGTTGCCGTCGAGTTCGACATTAACATTGGTCAACGCGACCGACGCACCCACGACATTGGCGCGCGCCTTCAGCGCGAAGCGGCCGAACCCGCCGCTGCCCGGCGGCGCCCCGCCGGCCCAGCGCAGGGCATTGCGCAACGACGTGCTGTCGATCGTCAGCGTGCCTTCCATCATCATGCTGCTGCGATCGGCGACGGTGCCGTCGAAAGCCAGTTTCAGCGGCGCGCTGGTCAGCCGCGCCTTGAGGCCCGAGCGGTCGCCGGACAGCGCGGCAACGAAGTCGCTGACGCTGATGCTGCCGTCGACCCGTTCGCCGCGCCAGTCGAACTGGCCGGTTGCGGCAAAAGAGCGCGAGATCGACGGCCATGCCAGCGAAAGGTCGATATCGTCGAGGCCTTCGTTGACGTGATTGGCGGCATCCTCGTAGCCGAGCACGCCGTCCTGGATCCGGATTTCCGAAAACGACACCTGGTTGTCGGCGCCCGGCTTCATGGCGCGCGCAATGGTCTCGATGAACGGCGTCCAGTTGCTTTCGCCATCGGGATTGCGGACGACATGGATATGCGGGCGCAACATCATGACGTCGGCGATCTCGAACCGCTGCAGCAGCAGCGGCAGCAATCGCAAATTCGCGGTCAGGACGTCGACGGCGAGCGCGGGGTCGGCGGTGCCGCCGCCCTTCAGGCCTACGTCATGAAACGACACATAGCTGGCGGGAAAAACCGAAACCTCGATATTGCCCTTGACCACCAGATCAAGGCCGGTCACGGCCCGGATTTGGGCCTCCACGGCCTGGCGCAGGGCGTCCCGGTTGAGGAACCAGGACATTGCGATCAGGCCGATCAGCGCCAAGCCGAGAAACGCCGCAATCGGCATCCCCAGGCGCTTCATTCCTTGGGCCATCGTCAATGACATATCCTGATCGGGGTCGTCGTCGGGTCGTTGTTGAAAAGAAGGGCAGGGCGCCACGCCCTAACCGACCGGCACAACTTGCGGGGTTTTCTTGACGCTTTCAAGGCCATAGCGGTGTTCCGAACACCTCCTTTGGGGCTAACTCCCCATCATTGACGCGTTGCGAAGATTCCGCCTAATAATCCCTTCTTCCTCCATCGGGCTGTATTTCATGAACAAAGTCTATCCTGACGCCAAATCGGCACTCGACGGCATTTTGAAGGACGGCATGATGATCATGTCGGGCGGTTTCGGCCTGTGCGGCATCGCCGACACCCTGTCGGACGCGATCCGCGATTCCGGCGTCAAGAACCTGACCGTGGTCTCCAACAATGCCGGGGTCGACGGCATCGGGCTCAGCCGGTTGCTCGAGACGCGGCAAATCAAGAAGATGATCTCGTCCTATGTCGGCGAGAACAAGCTGTTCGCCCAGCAATTCCTCGCCGGCGAACTGGAACTTGAATTCAATCCGCAGGGCACGCTGGCCGAGCGGATCCGCGCCGGCGGCGCGGGCATTCCGGCCTTCTATACCAAGACCGGCGTCGGCACCCTGATCGCCGAAGGCAAGGAAGTGAAGGAATTCGACGGCGAGAAATATCTGATGGAGCGGGGGCTGTTCGCCGACCTCGCCATCGTTCACGCCTGGAAGGGCGATACCGCCGGCAATCTGGTCTATCGCAAGACCGCGCGGAACTTCAATCCGATGATGGCGACCGCGGCGAAGGTCACCGTCGCGGAAGTCGAGCATCTGGTGCCGGCCGGCGAGATCGACCCGGATCACATCCATACGCCCGGCATTTTCGTCAAACGCATCGTCGAAGTCGGCACCGGCAAGAAACGCATCGAATTCCGCAACACCCGCCCGCGCCCGAGCCGCGCGCCTGCGGCCGCAACGGGAGAAGAAGTCTGATGGCATGGACCCGTGAACAGATGGCCGCCCGCGCCGCCAAGGAATTGCGCGACGGTTATTACGTCAATCTCGGCATCGGCATTCCGACGCTGGTTTCGAATTACATCCCCGACGGCATCGACGTTAATCTTCAGAGCGAGAACGGCATGCTGGGGATGGGGCCTTTTCCCTACGAGGGTGAGGAAGACGCCGATCTGATCAATGCCGGCAAGCAGACCGTCAGCGAATTGCCGACCACCAGCTATTTCTCCAGCTCCGATTCATTCGGCATGGTGCGCGGCGGGCACATTGACCTGTCGATCCTCGGAGCGATGCAAGTGGCGCAGAATGGCGATCTCGCCAACTGGATGATCCCCGGCAAGATGGTCAAGGGCATGGGCGGCGCCATGGACCTGGTCGCCGGCGTCAAGCGCGTGGTGGTGGTGATGGAGCATTCCGCCAAGGACGGCGCGAAACTGCTGAAGAAGTGCAACCTGCCGCTGACAGGCGAAAAGGTGGTCGATTTGGTGGTGACCGATCTTGCGGTCTTCACCATCGACAAGCACGGCAAGGACGGCATGGCGCTGATCGAACTTGCCGACGGCGTTACGCTCGACGAGGTGAAGTCGAAAACCGAAGCCGAATTCCGGGTCGCGCTGAAGAACGCGTGAGCGTTATTGCGATGGGGCGATCGTGACCCCCACGATCCGGCCCGCGCCCCCCGAAACGTCGTAGGGTGGGCAAAGGCGCTCTTCGCGCCGTGCCCACCAGCTCATAGGCCGTTCTCTGTCATGGCCTAGCCGGGCTTGTCCCGGGCATCCACGTCTTTCTCGCGGCTATGCTGTTAAGACGTGGATGCCCGGCACGAGGCCGGGCATGACGACTTGATACTCACGACACCTGTTTCACCAGCGCTGGTGCGGCGTCGTCGCCCTTGAGCTCTTCCAGGCTGCGATGCCGCGGTTCGATGCCGAACGCCCAGACCGCGACGATTTGCACGACCAGAAGCCCGATCATCAGCGACATCACGCCGGCGACGCCGCGGGCTTCGAACAGCGTCACCACCATGAACGGCGTGACGATGGTGGCGCCGCGGCCCAGCGTGTTGACGATGCCGGAGGCGCGCAACCGCACCTCGGTCGGGAACAGTTCGGGAATGTAGACGCCGAACAGCAACGCGACCAGCACGTAGATCGGTACCGTCAAGGCGAAGCCGACGATCGGCAGCATCACCGGATCCGAGATCATCGGGTAGATGATGCCGAGCACGATCGAGATCAGCGAGGCGCCGATGATGGTCGGCTTGCGGCCCCAATGATCCGCAGTCAGTGCGCCGATGGCCGAGCCGATCGGCGCACCCAGCGCCATCAGCAGCGAATATCCGAACGAGGTCGCGATGCTCAGCCCCTGCTTGATGAAGAACACTGGCAGCCAGGTTATGAAGCCATACAGCAGCGTGTTGATGGTGATCAGGCAGATCGAGCCGACGATCATGCGCGACAGCAAAGGCTGTGTGAACAGCGTCGAAAGATCACTGGAAACCGCAACCGTCGAGATCGCGGCCGGCGCCGGCAGCGGTTGCCCTTGGGCAGCTTCACGCTCGATCGACTGCATCAGCGCTTCGGCTTCTTCGGTGCGGCCCACAGCCTCCAGCCAGCGCGGCGATTCCGGCAATGCCTTGCGCAGATACCAGACGATCAGCGCGCCGATGCCGCCCAGCACGAACATCGCGCGCCAGCCGAAATTCGGCACCACCAGCGAGGCCACCAGCAGCGCGACCGGCAGGCCGGTCACGACACACACCGTGGTGAAGCCGAGCCATTTGCCGCGCGAGCGCGCCGGCACGAATTCGGTCATGGTCGCATAGCCGACGACGTTTTCGGCGCCTAATCCGAATCCCATGAAGAAGCGGCATGCGATCAGCACCGTCATGCTGGGTGCTAAGGCCGCCGCCAGCGATGCGAGGCCGAAGATCAGCAGGTTGAACTGATAGGTAAACCGTCGTCCGTAGCGGTCGCCGAGAAAGCCTGTCGCGAACGAGCCCAGCATCATTCCGACGAAGGTCGCGGAAATGAAGACGGCGTTCTGCTGAAGCGTGGAGAAGCCGGTTTTCAACGTCACGCCGAGCACGGTGCCGGCGAGGTAGATGTCGAAACCGTCGAAGAACATTCCGATGCCGATCAAAAGCATGATGCGGCGGTGGAATGGGCCGATCGGCAGCCGATCGAGACGGCTTCCGGCGTTGACTGATGTGACCATGTGCGTTTCCCCTTTGTCGTTTTGTTTTGTCACGGCTGCCAGTCTTCTTGCGGACCGTGATCAGCCGGTTGGCATCGACTTCAGTTCGATCGTCTCAATTCAATCGTGGTTGCGTCGCCGTCTCGCGATACCAGTCGAATGGCTGATCATGGGTCGCGACCATCACGCTCTTGGTGTTGAAATGGTCGTCGAAACTCTCGGTGCCGAATTCGCGTCCGATGCCTGAGTCATCTACGCCGCCCCAGGGCGAGGCCGGATCGAGGCGGTGGTGATCGTTGATCCAGACAATGCCGGCCTTGACGGCGGACGCCACGCGATGCGCGCGCGACACGTCGCGGGTGCGGATCGCGGCGGCGAGCCCGAACGGTGAATCATTGGCGAGCCGCAACGCGTCCGCCTCGTCCTTGAACGGCGTTACCGAAGTAAAAGGCCCGAACACCTCCTCCTGGAAGATGCGCATATTGGATTTCACGTCCGCGAACACCGTCGGCTCGACAAAGAATCCGCCTTCATGGCCGGGCACTTTCGCCGCAACGCCGCCGGTCACCAGCCGCGCGCCGTCCTCATGGCCGAACCGGGAATAGGTCAGCACGCGGTCGCGCTGCCTGGCCGAGATTACCGGTCCGAGCTGCGTCGCGGGATCGAAAGGATCGCCGATCCGGATGGTCTGGGTTTTGGCCTTCAGCTTCTCGACAAACTCGTCGTAGATCGAGGCCTGCACGATGTGGCGGGAGGCGCAGACGCAGGTTTGTCCGGCGCCGATGAAGGCGCCAAACGCGGCATAGTTGACGGCGCGGTCGATGTCGTAGTCGTCGAACACCATCACCGGCGTCTTGCCGCCAAGCTCCATGGTCTGGTGCGCGAACACTTTGGCTGCCGCAGCGCCTGCGATGCGGCCGGCTTCGGTGCCGCCGGTCAACACCAGCTTGTTGATGTCGGGGTGTTCGGCCAGCATCTTGCCGGCGCTCTGGCCGAGGCCGAGCACGATATTGAACACGCCGGGCGGCAGGCCCGCCTCGGTGAAGATTTGCGCCAGCTTCAGCGTGGTCAGCGGGGTATATTCCGACGGTTTGACCACGGTGACGCAGCCGCTGGCGAGAACAGCGGCGAGCGACTTGCACAGGATCATCAGCGGATGATTGAACGGCGTGCAGTTGGCGACCACGCCGATCGGCGCGCGCAGCGTATAGTTCAAATACGAGCCTTCGACGGGAATCACCGCGTCGCGGCGCGCCAATGCTAGGCCTGCGAAGTAACGGAAGAAATCCGGCAGCCGCGACAGTTGCGCGCGCGTCTCGTTGACCGGGCGGCCGTTGTTGAGCGTCTCCAGCCGGTACAGCGGTTCGAGATTGGCCTCGAAGGCGTCGGCGAGGCGATTGACCAGCCGCGCCCGCGCACGAATATCCATGCCGCCCCATGCCTTGCCTTCGAACGCGGCGCGCGCGCTTTTCATCGCGCGGTCGATATCCTCTGCGGTCGAATTCGGGATCCGCGCGATCACGTCGCCGGTTGCGGGATTGCGGACATCCAGCATCTCGCCGTTTCCCGCCTCGATCTCGCGGCCATCGACGAAATTGCCATGGATCTCGACATCGGTTGTGGCGGGTTTTGCGGAAATATTCATGGGTCTCTTCCTTCGACGATCACGGCGTTACGCTTCAGCGCGGGCAGCACGCGCTTCTCGGTTTGGGCGACATGCGCCTTGATGATGCGGGCTGCGGTTCTGGCATCGCGGCGCTGCATCGCTTCGATCAGGGCGACATGCTCGGCGACAAGCTGCGCCGGATCATGGCCTTTCACATTGGCAACGCTGACGCGCACCAGGCGATCGGCCTGTCCGATCAGATCGCACAGCGACGCCGCCATGCGGCGGTTACCGGAGGCATGCGCCAGCGCGGAGTGAAAGCCGCGGTTGTAGGCGATGAAGTCCTCATGATCGCCCGCGAACAGCCGGAATTCATCCAGCGCCTTGAGGACATCGTCATTGGCGTTCTCGATCGCCTCGGCGACGCAGGCGGGCTCCAGCACCAGGCGGAATCGCAGCAGGTCGCGCGCGTCCGCAAGCGAGATCGGATTGACCCGGTAGCCCTGGCGCGGCTGCACCGTGACGAGATGTTCGCGCTCCAGCCGCAGCAAGGCCTCGCGCACGGGCTGGCGGCTCACGGCATAGCGCTCGGCGAGATCCTGCTCCCGCATATCATCACCAGGCGCCAGGCGGCATGTCAGAATATCAGAGCGCAGGCTCTCATAGACATTATCCCGTAAAAGCATCGGAATTCCTTTGGCTTCGACGACTAATCTCGCAGTCGTGAAATATCACGTCAAGTAGCAAAGGCTTGAATTACGCGAGTTTTAATCTATCAAGGGCGCTGGCGAGCGCCCCTCGGCGGGCGTTGAAGCTGACGTGAAAGAGGAACGGGATGGATCAACTTTTCGCAGGCGGCACGGTCAATGCGGCACAGTTCGGCGACGGGCCGCCGCTGTTCCTGTTTCACTCGCTGCTGTCGGATCGGGCGAGCTTTCACGCCATCGTGCCCCGCTTGGCGCAGTCGTTTCGGGTGTGCGTTCCGGAATTGCCGGGCTTCGGCCAATCGCGCGCGGTCCCCGGCGATTTCGCAGATGTCGCCGACCGGATGGCTGGGTTCGTCAAGGATGCCGCCGGCGGCAAACAGGCGATCGTGCTCGGCAACGGCTATGGCGGGTTCGTGGCGCTGCAGATGGCGATTCGTCATCCCGACATCGCCACCAAACTTATCCTTGCTGATTGCGGCGCGGCGTTTTCAGAACCGGGCCGCGAAGCGTTCCGCAACATGGCGGCAGCGTCGAAGGCCAAGGGGCTGGCCGCGATTACCGACGTCGCGATGCGCCGGCTGTTTTCGCCGGAGTTCCAGGCGCAGCATCCCGACCTGATGCGCGATCGCCGCGAGGCGTTTTTGAAGACCGATCCGGAAGTGTTTCGCGCGGCCTGCGATGCGCTGGCCGGTCTCGATCTCCGGCCCGAGCTTGCCCAGGTGAAGGCGCCGGTTCTGGTGCTGGTCGGCGAGTATGACGAGGCGACGCCGCCGCCGATGTCGCATGAGCTGGCGGCGGGCCTGCCGAACGCGCGCCTTCTGGTCATTCCCGGCTGTGCGCACGTTCCGCAACTGCAATCGCCGGAAGTCTTTCTGGATGCGATCGGCGATTTTCTGCCGGCATCGTATGCGCCGACCTGAAAAGGAAACCGGCGCGCGGTCCGATCACGGCGTCGTTAGCCTCGGCGGACTATCAATCCGAGCCCTCCTGTGCGATTTTGTTGATGTGAACCGCCAGATCACCATACGCCGGCTGCTCGCGATCTTCATGATTGCGGGGCTGGCGTTGGCTCCGTTTTCCCGGCCTGTCATGGCCGGCATGACCTCGGATCCGGCGATGGCGGACGATATGTCGGCGTCGGCCATGCCGGACGAGATGGCAAACGACATGCCCTGCTGCCCGTCGAAGGCTCCGGCGCCGATCGGCTGCGACAAGTGCGTGTTTATGGCGGCCTGCGCGGCCAAATGTTTCACCGGGCTGACAGCGGCTGTTTTCCAGCCGCTTTTCGCGGTCTCTGCCGGTCTTGCTCGCCCGCGAAACGATTTCTGGCTCGACGGCCTGGGCCATTCACCTCCTGAATATCCTCCTCGAACTCTGGTCTGATCGGCGCTCCAGCGCCGGTTGCTGCCGCGTGGTCTCAAAACCGCGCGGATAGACGCATGCCGCCTTGCGGCGGCCACAGACATCAGAGGATTCCAAAATGAAGACGTCTCGTTATGCGCGTGCCCTTAGGGCCGCGTTGATCGGCATTGCCATGGCCGGTCCGGCCACGGTCGCGCGCGCCGACATCAAGGACTACGAGTTCAAGCTCGTCGATCAGACAATCCAGGCCGGCCCCGACAAGGTCATCACGGTACGGCTAATGAATACCAAGACCGGCAAACCGGTATCGGACGCTGTCATCTTCGCGACTCGCCTGGATATGACTCCGGACGGCATGCAGGAGATGGCGACGAAGATCGCACCGATGCCGGGCGGGGAGCCCGGGACCTACAAGTTCAAGGCCACCTTCGGCATGGCCGGGCGATGGCAGCTTTCCCTGGGCGCAAAGGTTCAGGGTGAGACCGGCACCGTGGAGAACAAGCTCGTCATCACGGCGCAGAAATGAACCGCGCCGTACTCACAAGCGCCACTGCCGCCGCCTTGATCGCGGCGGCGGGAGGCGGGTTCATCGTCGGGCGTGCGCAGTGGACTGCGGTAGGCCTCCCCAGCATGGTCACTTCCGCTGTGGCGGAAGGCAGCCGCACGCCGATCTATTACCAAGATCCTGACGGCAAGCCTTGGTACTCGCTGACTCCTGGGAAAACCCCGGACGGCCGCGACTATCGCGGCGTTCCCGCGGACGCCGATGTCAGCTTCGACGAGGCAACTCCGGAGGCGACGATGTCGGCAGCGCCATCCGCCACTGCCGCCGAGCGCAAGATCAAATACTACCGCAACCCCATGGGTCTGCCGGACACGTCGCCGACGCCGAAGAAGGACTCCATGGGGATGGACTACATCCCGGTCTTCGAGGGCGACGATTCAGACGATGGGTCGGTCAAGCTTTCTGTCGCCAAGATCCAACGTACCGGCGTCAAATCCGAGCCTGCAGCACGGCGGGTGATCCGGACTGCGATCCGCGCGCCAGGCACCATTCAACTGGATGAGCGCCGCGTCTCGGTGATTTCGATGCGCGCCGAAAGCTGGGTGCAGAAGGTCGCCGACGTCACTACGGGCACGCGGGTCACGAAGGGCCAGCCGCTGATGGAAATCTACAGCCCGGCGGTATCTTCGGCCGCTGCCGAATACATTGCGGCGCTCAGTTCAAAAGGAACCGTTGGGGAAGTCGGTCTCTACGGGCGCGGATCCCGCCAGCGGATCATGAACCTCGACGTTCCGGAGCCCGTCATCGTGTCGATGGAAAAGAGCCACACCGTTCCGATCGCGATCGAATGGTCCGCGCCCCGCGACGGCATCGTGTTGGAGCGCAACGCCGTCGAGGGAATGCGCGCGCAGCCCGGCGACGTGCTGTTCCGGGTCGCGGATACATCGGTCGTGTGGGCGATGGTCGATGTCGCGGAACGCGATCTCGGCGCTATCGCCGTCGGCCAGCCGGTCACGGTGAAGGCGCGCAGTTTCCCGGGGCGCGAATTCCAGGGCAAGATCAGCGTGATCTATCCGCAGGTGAACCGGGAAACCCGGACCGCCCGCGTTCGGATCGAACTCCCGAACGCCGATCTCGCTTTGCTGCCGGACATGTATGTCGACGCCGAGATCAACACGGGAAGTTCCGAACCGGTTCTTGCCATTCCGGAGAGCGCCGTTCTGGATACCGGACGCAAGCAAGCCGTCTTCATCGATAAAGGAGAGGGTCGGTTCGAACCGCGTGACGTGAAGCTGGGTCATCGCGGCGACGGCTATGTCGAGGTCCGGGAGGGTATCGTGGAGGGCGAGCCTGTCGTCGTTTCAGCCAACTTCCTGATCGACGCCGAAAGCAATCTGAAGGCGGCTCTCAAGGGATTTTCGGAAGCGGGAGGCCAGCAATGATCGCCCGCCTCATCGCCTGGTCAGCCCACAACCTGCTGCTCGTACTGTTCGGCGCCGGTTTCGCCGCCTCGGCCGGCATCTACGCGCTGGTCCATCTGCCGCTCGACGCCATTCCGGATCTGTCGGACACCCAGGTCATCGTCTATACGGAATACCCCGGCCAGGCGCCGCAGGTGATCGAGGACCAGGTCACCTATCCGCTGACGACGGCCATGCTGACCGTGCCGCGGTCAAAGGTGGTGCGGGGATTTTCGTTCTTCGGCGTGTCGTTTGTCTACGTCATCTTCGAGGACGGTACCGACATCTACTGGGCCCGTTCGCGTGTGCTCGAATTTCTCAACGGCGCGACTTCGCGACTGCCCGCCGGCGTGACGCCCACGATCGGTCCGGATGCGACCGGCGTCGGATGGGTCTACCAGTACGCCGTGATGTCGAAGGAGTTGAACCTCGCCGACACGCGTACCATCCAGGATTGGAATCTGAAGTTTGCGCTCGCCAAGGCCGAAGGCGTCGCCGAAGTGGCCAGCGTCGGCGGCTTCGTCAAGCAATACAACGTCGTCCTCGATCCGCAGCGCATGCGCGACCTCGGCATCACCATGCAGAAGATGCGCGACGCGATCCGCGCCAGCAATGCCGATGTCGGCGGCCGCACGGTCGAACTTTCGGAGTTCGAATATGTCATCCGCGGGAAAGGCTATCTGAAGAGCATCAACGACCTCGGCAACATCGTGCTGAAGACGAATAACGGCACGCCAGTGCTGTTGCGCGACGTCGCCCGGGTTGAGCTCGGTCCCGACGAGCGACGCGGCATTACGGAGCTCAACGGCGAGGGCGAGGTCGCAAGTGGCATCGTGCTGCAGCGCTTCGGCGTTAACGCGCTCGATGTCATCGACAACGTCAAGAAGCGCCTCAAGGAGATCGCCAGCAGCCTGCCGAAATCAGTGGAGATCGTACCGGTCTACGACCGCTCGAACCTGATCTACGCCGCTATCGACACGCTCAAGCACACGCTGTTCGAGGAGAGCGTGGTGGTCGCACTGGTCTGCATCGTGTTCCTGCTGCATTTTCGTAGCGCCCTGGTGGCAATCCTGATGCTGCCAGTCGGCATACTGATGGCATTCGGCGCGATGAAGCTGCTCGGGCTCGGCTCCAACATCATGAGCCTGGGCGGCATCGCAATCGCGATCGGCGCCATGATCGATGCCGCGATCGTCATGATCGAGAACGCCCACAAGCATCTCGAACGTGCACAGCCGGGACAATCGCGTGTCGACATCCTGATCGCCGCCGCCTCCGAGGTCGGGCCGGCGCTGTTCTTCAGCCTGCTGATCATCACCGTATCGTTCATGCCGATCTTCACGCTGGAGTCGCAGGAAGGGCGGCTGTTTAGCCCACTCGCGTTTACAAAGACTTTCTCCATGGCGGCTGCGGCACTTTTGTCGGTCACGCTGGTGCCGGCGCTGATGATAATTTTCGTCCGCGGCCGGATCGTTCCGGAGCACAGGAATCCGATCAACCGCTTCCTGATCTGGATCTACCGCCCCGTCATCAAGGGCGTCATGCGGGCCAAGACGCTGGTGATCGCGCTCGCGATCGCCGTGCTCGCGGTCACCGTCTGGCCGGCTCGCCAACTTGGCACCGAGTTCATGCCCAACCTCAACGAAGGCACGCTGCTCTACATGCCGACCACGCTGCCGGGCATCTCCGTCACCAAGGCCGGCGAGTTGCTGCAGACGCAAGACAAGATCATCAAGTCGTTCCCCGAAGTGACATCGGTGTACGGCAAGGCCGGCCGGGCCGAGACCGCAACCGATCCGGCGCCATCCGAAATGTTCGAAACCGTCATTAACCTCAAGCCGAAGGAGCAATGGCGTCCGGGGCTGACGGTCGACGGCCTGATCGCGCAAATGGACAAGGCGTTGCAATTTCCTGGCGTGTCGAATGCCTGGACCATGCCGATCAAGGCGCGCATCGACATGTTGTCGACCGGTATCCGGACGCCGATCGGGGTGAAGGTCATCGGCACCGACCTGGTGGAGATGGACAGGCTCGCCAAACAAATCGAACAGGTGCTGAAGGCCGTGCCAGGAACGTCGTCGGCTTACGCCGAGCGCGGGATTGGCGGCTACTACCTCGACGTGACGCCGGACCGGGAAGCCTTAGCGCGCTACGGCATCATGATCCAGGACGTCCAGGACGTGATCGCGACCGCGCTCGGCGGCCAGACGGTGACCACGACGGTCGAAGGCCGGCAGCGCTTCAGCGTCAACATGCGCTACCCGCGCGATCTCAGGGACAACCCGCAGGCCATCGCCAACGACGTGTTGGTGCCGATGCCCGCCGGCGGTGCTGTCCCGCTCGGCGAGGTGGCGAAGGTCACGCCGGCGCGAGGACCGACCTCGATCCGGACCGAAGATGGACAATTGGCCACCTACATCTATGTCGACATCCGCGATCGCGATCTCGGCGGCTACGTTGCTGACGCGCAGCGCGCCGTGCAAGCGAGCATCCAGTTTCCGCCCGGCTACTACGTCATGTGGAGCGGCCAGTATGAATATCTTGAGCGTGCAACGGCGCGCCTGAAAATCGTCGTGCCGGTGACGCTGCTGATTATCTTTCTGCTGCTGTATCTGAATTTCCGCTCGATCACCGAGACGATGATCGTCATGCTGTCGCTGCCGTTCGCACTGGTCGGCGGCCTCTGGCTGATGTGGTGGCTCGGCTTCAATCTGTCGGTCGCGGTCGCGGTCGGTTTCATCGCGCTCGCCGGCGTCGCCGCGGAAACTGGCGTGGTGATGCTGATCTACCTAAATCAGGCGTTGGCCGAGATTAAAGCGCAACGCCACATCGAGGGCCGGGCCCTTACGCGTAGCGACCTCTACGACGCCATTATGGAAGGCGCGGTGGAGCGGGTGCGGCCGAAGATGATGACGGTCGTCGCCATCATGGCGGGCCTGCTGCCGATCATGTGGAGCACCGGCGCAGGTTCCGAGGTCATGCAGCGCATCGCGGTGCCGATGATCGGCGGGATGATCTCGTCGACGCTGCTGACGTTGATCGTGATCCCCGCGATCTTTGGCCTGGTCAAAGGCTTTCGGTTGGCGCGCGATGACCGCTTCGATAGCCGGCCGCCACTTGCTGAAAAGCTGACCAAGCAGCCTCAGCGCGTTCCGGAGCCCGCCGAATGAGGTGAAGCATGATAAGCGGCGTATCAGGATGAGCCGGTCATATGGCGTCAGCGGTTGCTGACAATTTGAGCATGCCGGCCACATTATCCGTTCGACGGTAGCGACCCTCCCGCCTAGTCTCGGCGGGTGGATTGGGATGTCATGGGATGCACGCGATTCTGGACTATTGCAGCGGCGGAGTTCAGCGAAAGGTGCCCGCAGGCGCGTTCGTCATTCAGGAAGGCGGCACGACCGGCCGCCTCTATGTGTTGGTCGACGGGCGGCTGGAGGTCACCAAGGGCGATACCGTCGTTGCCGTCATCACCGAGCCCGGCGCGGTGTTGGGTGAGATGTCGGTTCTGCTCGATCAGCCGCATACCGCGAGCGTGCGCGCGGCTTCCGATTCAATCATCTATGAGTTCGATGACGCGGCTTCATTTCTCGACGAGCAGCCGGCAGTGGCATTGCTGATCGCGCGGCTGCTCGCCCAGCGGCTCAATGTCGCGAACACCTATCTCGCCGATCTCAAGCAGCAATATGCCGGTCACGGCAATCACCTCGCGATGGTCGGCGATATCCTGCAGAGCATGATCAACCTGCCGCCGAAGGAGGTCTCACCAGGATCGGATCGGCAATCCGACCCAAGGATGTGAGCCATGGTGGCGGATCGGTCAGCGGCGCAGCCGGCCGCTGCAGCGGGACGCGCAGGTTGATCCACTGCTCGTCGCCGGCCGCGAGCCAGAATGCCGTGCCATCCTCGATGTCGAGCACGATGCATACCGGTGGTCGGCCGGGCTGCAGGCCGGCGTTGAACACCCAGGTGGCGTCGAGCCGATCGAACCACGATCCGTCCGCAATGAACGGCGACTGGTGCACATGGCCTGAGATCACCATCGAAGGCTGGTAGCGCTGGATCCACTGCACCAGTTCGATGTCGCCGAAAAAACGTTTGCCGCCCCAGCTCGTCGGCGAATCCGCCGGCGGCGCGTGATGGACCCAAATCCATCGCTTCAGCCGTTGAACGGCATCCTTGGCAAGCTGGTCGTCGATGCGCTGCTTGACGAGCGGCCCGTCCCACCACGGGCAGACCGTGAACAGGGTGTCGCCGATGACAAGGCTATCGCCGTCGCAGGCAATGCCGAATTCGCGGACTTCACCAACCCAGCGGGCGATTTTTTCACCCTCGGAATTGCGCTCGTCGAGGTCATGATTGCCCGAACAGAGAATGACACGCGTGAGGCCGGACAACAGCGCCAGATATTTCTTCACCACGACGATCTGGGCGCGGAAGTCCACCATCGATCCGATGTCGAGCGCGTCTCCGGCGAAGATGACGAGATCGAATTCCGGCGCCGCGCTGAGCAACCAGTCAAACTGCGGTAGCGAATAATGCAGGTCCGCCACGACCAGACAGCGCATGATCAAATCATTCCGAATGCCGGACAGTCAGGCCCGCGATCGCGGGTCGGCACAACGGGAGCAAGAACCATACCTGCCACCAACGCGGCCAACGCGACAGATTCGCGCAGCCGCTTTAGTTTGCAGGGGCTACGCCCGCGCGACCGACTGCGAGAACAGCACCTCGATCAGCGTGCCGGAATGCGCGCCGGTCTTGATCTGGAAATGCGCGCGGTTGGCTTCGACCAGTGCCTTGGTCAGCGACAGGTTGACACCGGAATTGTCGGACGCCTGATCCGACAGCGCTGACGTGCGGAACGGCTCCAGCGCGGCCGCGACTTCGTTGTCGTTCAAGCCGGGGCCGGTATCGCGGACCCGCAGCACCACTTCGCCGAAGTCGGACAAGGCGGTGGAGACGATGACCTGTCCGCCGGCATTGGCGAGATGGATCGAGTTGCCGATCAGGTTGAGCGTGATCTGGCGCAGCGCGCGGGCATCGGCGACGACAGGCGGCAGCGTGTGCGCCAGCGATGTCCGGATAATGATGCGTTCGCGATTGGCCTGCGGCTGCATCACGCCGACGCATTGCTCGACCAGATCATTGAGGTTCTGGCTGGCGAAGGTGAGGTCGAGCTTGCCGGTCTCGATCCGCGACAGGTCGAGCAGGTCGCTGATAATGGCGATCACGCGTTCGCCGGACGCACGGATGTCCTTCATATATTCGACGTAACGCTCATTGCCGAGTGCGCCGAACCGCTCGCCGATCATCACTTCGGCAAAGCCCAGGATGGCGTTGAGCGGCGCGCGGACCTCGTGGCTGATCCGCGCCAGCATGTCCGCTTTGGCGTTCGCGCCGCGATCGGCGAGCCGGCGGGCCTCCCGCAACTCGCTCTCGCTCTTTTTGGTTTGCGAAAGATCGCGAAACACCGCGAAGAAATTCGGCCCCTGGGCCTGTGTCCGTCCCATTGTCATCGAGACCGGGATGAGCCCGCCGCCACGCACGCGGGCCAGCACGTCGCGGCCCTGTTCCAGCAGGCTTGCGATATTGGCGCCCTTGATGCTTTCCAGATAGTCGCGCACCGCGGACTGGCTTTCCGGCGCGAACAGCTCGTCGAATTTGTGCTGCACGAGCTCGGTGCCGTCATGGCCGAACAGCGCTTCGGCGCTGCGGTTGCAGGAATTGATGTTGCCTTCGGCATCGAACATCAGGATGCCCTCGGCCGTGGTGTCGAGAATGGCGGCGAGCTCTTCGGCATTGGCGTGGCCGACGGGTGATGGCTCGGGATCAGCGACTGGCTCGGCGATCACTTCGGTCGCAGCAACGACAGTGTCGCTGCTCGGCGCGGGCGCGGGCGAAAAAATCAGCGCCAGCGCGGAAGCGCCGTCCCATGCGATGGTGTGGAGGCGCGCCTCCGTCGTCGATGGCGGCGCGTGTTCCGGCGAATCTTGCGTGGCTGATATCGTCACCGGTGTGCCGGTATCCGACGTGCTGCTGGCGTTCGATACACCGGGTTCGACATAGAGCGCGTCGAGGCCGCCGGCCTCTTCCAGCGCGTGAAGGCTGTGATAGCCCATCCGCTCCAGGAACGCCGGGTTGGCGTAGAGCAGCCGGTCGAGCCGGTAGATCAGGATGCCCATCGGCAGCAGATCGAGCAGCGCCCGGTCGCGACGGCTTTCGCCGCGCGGGGGCGGCTCGGGCTGCGTCAGCCAGCCGGGTTGTTCGCTGACCTCGGGGGCTTCGACGTTGGCCGGCTGATCGACAACGGCCTCAGCGGTCTCGGCCACTGGCGTCATCGCAGGCTTGGCCTTCTCGAGCCGCTCGGCCAACTGCCGCGCGAGCTCGTTGAACGCGCTGTTTTCCACCGGCGTCAGGGCAGGCGATTTCGGCTCGCTGATCGGCCGAAATGGCACGACGTTTTGGGGCGGTTCCACGGCTGTTTCCAAAGGGGTTGGTGGTGAAGTCTCCGAAGCAATCGGCGCTGACAATTCAATGGGACCGGACGATGCGACGCCGGCATTCAGTTCGTAGTCTTCCTCCGCAAGGTCGGCGGTGACGATATCGGCCGAAAGCGCCTGCGGCGCCGGCGGGTTGTGGAGCGATTCATAGCGGCGTAACGCGGCCAGTCGTGTCAGGCCGTCGAGGTCGCGGCAGACACCAAAGCCGCGATAACCGGCGAAATTGTGGGCACGATCGAACACCGGCAATCCGGCAAGCTCCACCGGCAGGCTGCCGCCATCGACCGGCCAGTCCAGGGTGATGCCGCTCCAGGTATTGTGGGTGGCGAAGGCCTTGAGGACGCGGCCGTCAGGGTCGAGCCCGAATGTTTCGGCGATGCTGCTCCATGACCGGCCGAAGCGTGCGGCGGTGCGCGCGCCGATCAGACCGGTGAACTCGCCGGCGCTCAGCGAAAAGCGGCCGTGGGCGTCCATCTGCCACAGAAAGCGCAGCGGGTGCAGGCGTGGACTGGGCGGGGACTCCTCGAGCCATGCAGGTGTTTCGACGGGCAACAATGTGGCCGTCGTCGAAACGCACGCGTCATCCGCGGGTGCCGTGGCCTCGTTCGCCGATACGGAGGACTCCTCGACGGGAGGCATCGCAGCCTCCGGCTCATCGGCCACCGCTTCGACATAGGGCGACGGTTCGTGCGCAGGCTCTTCAATGCCGGGCACGGGCATTTCCGGCGTTGCCTCGGCGGATGATGTTTCGACGGCGGGCTCCGCCGGCTGTTCTGCCGGCGTGTCGATCAATGCAAATTCGGCCGGCGCTTCGCCCGACATCGCCGGTTGTTCGTAATCGGGCGCCGGCCGCGATTCCAGCTCGATCGGCGTGGCGTCGCTGGTCTCTGCGGGAGGCGATGTGAATTCGTCGATCAATGCAAACTCGGCAGGTGCTTCGCCCGACATCGCGGGCTGTTTGTATTCCGGCGCCGGTTGAGATTCCGGTTCGACCGGCGTGATTTCGGCGGCCTCGGCGGGAGGATCGGCAAATTCGTCGAACAATGCAAATGCGGCCGGGGCCTGGTTTGGCATCGCCGGCCGCTTGTTGTTAGGCGCGATGGGTTCCATGGCCGGTGCCATGCCGGTCGCCATCAGGGCGACAAGGCCGGCATCCGCGCCAATGCCGACGCGCTGCAGCACCAGGCGGCCGAAGCCGGGCGGCAGTTCGGCGTAGCCATGTTTGATTGCATTGCTGCGCGCTTTGCCAACACAGCTCTCGTCAAGACCCGCATCGGCGAGATCGCGAAAACCCGGCAGCAATCGCGCGGCGTCGCTGGCGCCGATGAACCTGCCCTCGCGGGTAAAAGCCGCGATCGGCGCATCGATGCCTTCGACCAGCCGCTGCAGCCGCTCGACCAGCGGCATCGCGGCGCGGCCGACAGGTTCGGCTACGGCGACCAGGATGCCACGGCTGCCGTCTGCGAAATCGAGCTTGGCGCAGCCGCAGGTGATGAGGGTGCCGAGCGCCGCCCCAAAGCCGCGCAGCCGCTCCAGCCGGATCGCGCCCGACGGCGGCAGCCGGTTTGCGAGCTGGGCCACCTGACGCCGCTGCGCGTCCGCCGGACCGAAGGTCTTTTTGGCCAGCGCAACGCTATTGGCTGCACCGAACAGCCTCGCGCCGGCCGGATTGGCCCACAGGACCCGCGTGCCGTCGACCGACCAAAGCCATGCCGGCAGCGCGCTCGTTGCATGTACCGCCAGTCGCGGATCGCCGACGCCTCGCAACTGGAATTCCAGATTATTCATTGGATTGACATGACCGGCAGCTGTCGCGTGGCTCCGACGATGGCTTCAGGGATCGGCGGCCAGACGGTGACAGCCTTAACGGACCGATAGTATCGCGCGGGGCAGGCGCCAGGTCCACGTCTTGACAGCGGCGACGATGGTCTGAGGCGCGATAACCTTAATCCGTCTGAACCATCGAGCCGGCTTTCGCGTTGAGGTGTTGAAAACCGCCAGCAAAGGTTCACGATCAGGATACTGGAAGACAACGTCACACCGGCGAAGTCGTTTCCGGATAATTTCAAGGCTGGGTGCGAGCGAGGAACCGGGGCCGTGAATGGCTCCTTCAGCACGACAGGAGTGCGACCATGAGCGAAGACGGGCGTTTCGAGATTCCGAAGGAAATGCGATCGATGGCCGAGGCGAGCTTCGATCAGGCGCGCAATGCTTTCGAGAAATTCCTCGCCACCGCACAGCAGACGGCGGGCACGATCGAGGAGCGGGGCGCGACGGTTCGCGCCGGCGCCAAGGATATCAGCGCCAAGGCGCTTACCTATGCCGAGAAGAACGTGCAGGCCTCGCTCGACTATGCGCAGGCGCTGCTGCACGCCAAGGACCTGACCGAAGTGATGCGGCTGCACGGCGATTATGTGCAGGCGCAAATGCGCTCGCTGGCCGAGCAGGCCAGTGAAATGGGCCAGATCGTCGGCCGGGCCGCGATGGACGCCGCCAAGCCGAAACACTGAGGCGAACTCGCCCCTGAAAGGGGACGGCTGAACGCCTTCGGGCGCAGAAAGGCGGCTTCCCGGCCCAGTTTGCGGCCGGGACGGCCCGCCCTATCTGCGACGAAATACGTATCGGAACCGCGTTAAAATTGCGGCATTGCACCGCAGATTGCTTTGCGTTGCACAATGTTGACATGATATGGGTGTTGGGTAGTGCCAGCCCGAAAGGGCAACTCCCGCTACGTGATTCCAGCTCGACGCTCCCTGCCGCGTACGCCAGGGGTCACACCGGTTCACCCCTCGCGAAGGACGCTGCCTATGGCTAATTCCGATCCTTTCTCCGCCTCCGTTATCCCGTTCGAAGTTCCCGAGCAGATGCGTGCGTTCGCCGAAAAGGGCGTCTCGCAGGCCCGCGACAACTACGCCAAGTTCAAGGACGCCGCCGAAACCCATAACGGCACCATCGAAGCGGTGTTTTCGGTGTTCAGCACCGGCGCCAAGGAATACTCCACCAAGGTGATGGAGATGATGAAGGAAGCCGCCAGCGCGAACCTCGACTTCGCCCAGGCGCTGGTCGGCGTGAAGTCGCCTTCGGAGGCGATGGAGCTGTGGACCACGCACGCACGCAAGTCGTTCGAATCGCTCACCGCCCATACCAAGGAACTCGCCGAGCTGACCCAGAAGGTCGCGACCGAGAGCGCCGAGCCGATCAAGGCCAACGCGTCGAAGCTGTTCAAGCCGGCTGCCTGATCTGGAAGCCCGTTAACCTCCAAAGGCTTTCGTTTCGAACAGGCCCGGGCGACAAGCCCGGGCTTGTTTGTTTTGCGTCTTGTCACGAATTGGCGGGGCGTTTGCTTTAGCCACGACCGCGTCGCAAGACGATGCGGACATTGCCATTCCCGGCCTTGCCAAAGCCGGGCGTTGCACCTAGTTTCCGCCCCGTTCGGCACCCCCTTTTCGAGAGGGCCGGCAACGGATGCAGTTGTAGCTCAGTTGGTTAGAGCGCCTGTCTGTGGAACAGGAGGTCGGTGGTTCGAGCCCACCCAACTGTACCAGCCAGTCAATAGTTAAGTCCGAAATCGTGGATTTGCTAAAATCGCTTAGCGAAGACCTTAGCGAATGCGAAGGCTTGCACTCGGCACAAAAAACCGCGCGATCCAGAGACAGCGCGGCTCTTGATCAGAGCTCAGTCCTTCTCGCTCATCTTACGACAGCGGAAAATAACCGGGCAGGGCGTCGAGATCGGTCTGCATCAATCAGGGGAAGGTACACCTTTGGGAGGCTTTCCCGATTGACACACCAAAAGATAGAAATGATTGTCCTCTCGCGTGGTCAAAGGGAGCGGCAAGCGTGAACCCATCAGCGGATCTTGAGAAGGCAGCAGAATGGCAAGCAGCGCGGGAGCCGAGGGAGCCGCCGAGGCCGGAGCCACGGCCTCAGCAGCGTCCGGACCCGAGGCCGACAAGGACGCCGGAGGATCGCCCGCACGAAGTACCGGGGCGGATCAACGAGGAGAAGGGACGTCCGACCCGGCACACGGACCCCTGGCCGCCGAAACGCTAGACAGCGCGGAGCGCGTTAGTTGCATCATGAATGCCCATTATCATGGTGCGCGCGAGGGCTTCCTCGATACGACACATCGTTGGTTCATGTTTGCCGTGATTGTCTTAGGCGCGGCGGCCTTCGCGGACCTCATTCCAAAGAGAGAAGGCGATCATCAGGAAAACCTGCTCAAGGGCTTTCTCGGAGCGGGAGCAGCTTTGTTCGGCGCTCTTGATCTGACCTTCGATCTTTCAAACCGAGCTAGAGCCCATTCATTGATGAAGCGGCGCTATTATGAGTTACTCGCCGATCTTCGTGAAGGCAAAAAATCTTCCGCGGAAGCTCGCGTCTGCTTAGACCGTTTTAGTGCTGACGAGGAACCGCCGTATCGCGCGCTATTGCTGTCCTGCTGGAACCGGACGCAGCGCGAAGTCTATGGGATGCACGCCGATCACTTTCACATTCCATTGTTTCACCGGCTCTTTAAGAATTGGCTCCGATGGACGTCCACAGACTTTGGAAATCCATTTGCGCCTGGTCAAAGCCAGTCGGTCTGGTTGTTATGGCGAACACGGCTCCGCAAATAAGTCGAGCCGGAAAGATATTTCTCAACATCATCGAACGCCAACCATCGGCGCTGAAAGCTTTCTGCCACTGCGCCGATCACCTGATCGAGTCCGGCCAGCATCCGTCTTCCTCATGCCGGCCGGTGCGATTGGTGCAGGTCTGGTCAAGCAACCGTTGCCCGACATCTTTCCAGATTGCGTGCGGCCCATAAAATCTGAGCGCATTCACCTTCTGGATTCGACAATCCGAGCGCAGCGCAGGCGCTCGACGCGATCGAGGAAGCGCGGGCGATGCCACCGGGGCCGCAGCGAACGGCCGCGCTGAAAAACGCCGGCCAGCTTCGTCGCAGCGCGGACGACCGGGGATTGATCTTTGCAAAACGTGGGAGGCCACGGAAGTAAGCCGGTTCTGTCAATTGTCTAAAATCGCAATGATTGCTGAAAGTGCTTGTTGAGCAAGTCCCATGATCCGCCAAAAAACCGGTCAATACAGAACAGCGAGCCGGAGCGCGATGATCAATGCTGGCTCATCACCGCTACTTCACCAGGCACATTACCGGTGACTGAGAGTGTTGCGCTCCCGCCTCTTTGAGGGAAGCATCATGCAGAAATCCCATTTTTTTCCCGACAACGTCAATGCTCACATCGAGCGGCCAGCTTGCCCCGGATGCCATGCTCCCATGATGCTCGCGCGCGTCATGCCGGCGAGCACGGGGTTCGACTTCCGCACGTTTGAGTGCCCGAAGTGCAATCACGTTCACCAGGTGAGAGTCGCCACCGAAGCGTCCGGGCACCTTTTTAACTCCCTTGCATAGGGGTAATGACCATGGAACAAACGACACAGGCACCACCTGATAGCCGCGTCTGGGACGACCGCGCGACGGAGGTTATTGCGGAAGCCCGTCAGATGCCTCGGGGAGAACGGCGACGTTCTGCGCTCAGGGAAGCCGGGCGTCTGCGCACTGCCGCCGAGATCAACCGATGGCTGACAACCAAATAAAGCGTGCTCGCTTCGGTTAGGCTGCGACGCCCGGCTTGGCAGCGATTGTGATGATCCATCGCGTCGAATTGCTGGACTTAACTTCCATGACCGAATGGACCAATCCCGTGATCAGCGATCCCTTGACGGTCAAGGCGGTTTTCTGCCCGCGATGTTGATCATAGCGGCAGCGTCTCGCGACTTTTGAATCAGTCGTCTCGAATGTCTGCATGATTTACCAAGTCGCGGTGCGCCAAACGGTTCCGGGTGACGGCAGTCGATCCGGATGATGCGCTCGGCATTCTCGCTTGATGAGGAGCTTGGCCGTGCGAGCCGCGGCGCTTGGAGAAGCTGATCGAACCGATGTCGAATGGCGTCCACTCCGCGCCAGACGGCATGAGGCGATGACATCCCTTAGCCCGCGTCCGGCGCTGTTGCAGCGTGGATTCGTCGAAGCAGTATCGCCTCAATCGGGTGGCCTAAGTTCTCCCAGAAGCCAACCAAGCGCATGAGATTTGATAGGGTCAACTTCGACGATGATTTTTTCAACGTGGGCGCATTTACCGCACTCGAACGTGCGCAAGTCGAGCGCCGTGCGCGTCGGCAAAATGCGGGAAAGCATCATTTCCGATCGGCAATTCGGGCAATAAGCCCGCGGAATGGACGTGAAATCGGACAGTGCTGACATGGCGCGTCCCTCGGCAGGCGGGAGCACAACACTCTCAGTCACCGGGAATACCTGGTGGTGGGACGGTGATGGCTCAGCTTGAGCGTGCGAGTCAATGACGCGCTGTTCAATATTGAACGGTGTCTGGTTTTGAATCGAATCATGTGAAACATTTTATTTCAATGATAGGTCGCATTTTTCGACAAGTGTTCCGGCTTGGCTTCACGGCCGTCACGCTGCTATTCTTTGGTTCTCAAACATAGAAGCGTTTTAAGAGGCTATTTGAGAAACGATAATCGCGTGGATTTCAATAACGCCCAGCCGATTTTAATCAGTCTGGCTTAGCGCGAGACAGCGCGCCGAATGTCGAACTAAACGTCCAGCGCCCAGGGATTGCAAGTACCTCCCGCGGTCGCGCTAAGGGTCTCCGAGCGGAGATCGGACAATTTTAGGGGGCGATTTCACCGTATCCCCACCTCCGAATGCTAGCTGCATCGAGCAGGAGGTTGCGGCCACCATGATCGCTCTACTTTTTCTTTTGTTTCCTGTTCTCGTTGGCGCATTGGCGCGCAGCCGCGGCAGATCGTTCGTGCGTTGGTTTATACTTTCTGTCGGCATCACCCCGATAGGCGGTCTGATCCTGCTCCTGATCTTGATGACGCGTGAGCGCAGGTCGATTGCGGATAAGCTGAATAAGAACGGCAGCGGGATAACGGGACAGCGCAAAGCGGAAGCCGCTCGCGGGACAGAACTGGATGAGCAACTCCGGGCCGAGGCCCGTGACAAGCGAGTCGAAAGATTAATCGCAGAGCGGATGCGCGAACTTGCTAACGCCCCTGTGCCGAGCATGGCCAGCCCCAGCCCATCATCTACAGCTGGACCGCCTGTATTCGGCAAGCGCCGCTAAATTTCTCGCCCACAGCGGGGCTCGTCCAGTTCGCTATCGCGCTTACACGGCAAGCCCATCCTTTGAGCTTGCGCCTAAACGGAGCCGCATTTACGCTTCCGGCTTCGAGGATGGGGATGAAGTCCCCCGATAACCGCCGAATGGCTGATGACTTCTACCGGGCGCGCGAGCGCTGGTAGAAGCACGTCTGCTGCCAGTCTCGTCATGCCCCCAAAACGAAAGGGCTGATGTGATGATTGGCTTACCACCTTCTCTTTTACCTCGTTCCCCGTTGCCGCCGTCGCTTTCGATCGCCGCATGGCTGGTGGGGTCGATCTGGCTCGTGGCCATCGTGGCCCGCGCCTTCGGTGCCCCGGGCGGGATTGTCGGGGCGACCTTCGCTGCCGGGCTCGTGGCAGGCATTGCCGAGTGGCTCGCGATCGGAAGGCGGCAGCGATGAACCCGCAATTCATTCTTGCGGTCGCGATCGGCGGCGCCATCGGCTCGGTCGCGCGCTATCTGGTTGCGATCGGCGCGGGCCGGGCGTTCGGCACGAATTTCCCCTGGGGCATCCTCATCATCAATGTGACGGGATCGTTCCTGATCGGTGCCTTCACCGGCCTGTTCGCGCTCAAATGGGATTTGCCGCAGGCGGTGCGGATTTTTCTCACCGTTGGAATCTGCGGCGGCTACACCACCTTCTCGACGTTCTCGCTCGATGCCTTTTATCTCATGGAGCGCGGCGAACTGGTAGCGGCGGGCCTCTACATGATCACGTCGGTCGTGCTTTCGGTCGCAGCGTTGGTGGCCGCGATGCAGCTTGTGCGCGTGATGTAAGGCATTAGCTCATCCCCGAAGGGCGCAAGCGGGCGGCTGCATAGCCCCTCTGCGCCAAACCGCGTTCAATCGGCAGAAGCCGCCGTCTAGAACACGGCCTCAGCCTCGAAATTCCGGATATACTATCCTCGATCCATAAAAGGACAGACCATGCCCGCCTACCGCTCCCGAACCACAACCCACGGCCGCAACATGGCGGGCGCCCGCGGCCTCTGGCGCGCCACCGGGATGAAGAACGAGGACTTCGGCAAGCCGATCATCGCCGTGGTCAATTCGTTCACGCAGTTCGTGCCCGGTCACGTCCACCTCAAGGATCTCGGGCAATTGGTCGCGCGGGAAATCGAAGGCGCCGGCGGCGTCGCCAAGGAGTTCAACACCATCGCGGTCGATGACGGCATCGCCATGGGACATGACGGCATGCTCTACAGCCTGCCGTCGCGCGAGATCATCGCCGACAGCGTCGAATACATGGTCAACGCGCATTGCGCCGACGCCATGGTGTGCATCTCCAATTGCGACAAGATCACCCCGGGCATGCTGATGGCCGCGTTGCGGATCAACATTCCCACCGTGTTCGTGTCGGGCGGCCCGATGGAATCCGGCAAGGTCAGCCTCAAGGGCAAAAAGCGGTCGCTCGATCTGGTCGACGCCATGGTCGCGGCCGCCGACGATTCGATCAGCGACGCCGAGGTCGAAGTCATCGAGCGGTCGGCGTGCCCGACCTGCGGATCGTGCTCCGGCATGTTCACGGCCAATTCGATGAACTGCCTGACCGAGGCGCTGGGCCTGGCGCTGCCCGGCAACGGCTCGGTGTTGGCGACGCATGCCGACCGCAAGGGGCTGTTCGTCGAAGCCGGCCATCTCATCGTCGATCTGGCGCGCCGCTATTACGAACAGAACGACGAGACGGCGCTGCCGCGCACGATCGCGAACTTCAAGGCGTTCGAAAACGCCATGACCCTCGATATCGCGATGGGCGGATCCACCAACACGGTGCTGCATTTGTTGGCCGCCGCCTATGAAGGCGGGATCCCCTTCACCATGCAGGATATCGACCGCCTGTCGCGCCGGGTGCCGGTGCTCTGCAAGGTGGCGCCCTCGGTGCCGGACGTGCATCTCGAGGACGTTCACCGCGCCGGCGGCGTCATGGCCATTCTCGGCGAACTCGACCGCGCCAACCTGATCAGCCGCGAACTGCCGATGGTGCACAGCAAGTCGCTGGCCGATGCGCTGGATCGCTGGGACATCAGGCGCAGCAAAAGCGAGAATGTCCGCACCTTCTTCAAGGCGGCGCCCGGCAACGTGCCGACGCAAGTGGCGTTCAGCCAGGACCGCCGGTTCGACGAGGTCGATACCGACCGCGTTAAAGGCTGCATCCGCGATGTCGAGCATGCGTTCTCAAAGGACGGCGGTCTCGCGGTGCTATCCGGCAATCTTGCCCTCGACGGCTGCATCGTGAAAACCGCTGGCGTCGATGAGAGCATTTTGAAATTCACCGGGCCAGCACGGATATTCGAAAGCCAGGACGCCGCGGTCGAAGGCATTTTGGGCGGCACGATCAAGGCTGGCGACGTTGTCGTGATCCGCTATGAGGGCCCGCGCGGCGGTCCCGGCATGCAGGAGATGCTGTACCCGACCAGCTACCTCAAATCGAAGGGGCTCGGAAAAGCCTGCGCCCTGATCACCGACGGCCGCTTTTCCGGCGGCACCTCGGGTCTCTCGATCGGGCACGTGTCTCCGGAGGCGGCGGAAGGCGGCCTGATCGGACTGGTGGAGGATGGCGACCGCATTGCGATCGATATTCCCGCGCGCTCGATCAGCCTGCTGGTCGATGACGCCACCCTGGCGCAACGCCGCGAGGCGATGCTGGCCCGCAAAGCGGAGGCATGGAAGCCGGCGAAGCGAAGCCGCAAGGTGTCGATGGCGCTCAAGGCCTATGCCGCGCTGACGACAAGCGCCGCGCGTGGCGCGGTGCGCGTGGTCAAGGAATAGCAGGATCGCCAGCACTTGTTGCCACGATGTCACGCGTGCGCGCTATCTGAGCTCACGCCGCTAAATCCGTGGCGAACTGCGACCGGGCGGTCCTTGCCAATCGCCCGTCGCTCACCGACAATCCCGACCTCAACAGGTCGGGGGTTTCATGCTTGTCGCTCGCTCCAGGAATTTCCAGCTCGGTTTGCTGTTTGTCACGGCGCTGTCATTGACGGCGCTGTGGCCCGCAGTGAGCGAGGCCTACACGCCCGAACAGCAGCAGGCCTGCAGCGGCGATGCTTTTCGTTTGTGCAGCTCCGAGATTCCCGATGTCGATCGTGTCACCGTCTGCATGATCAGAAATAAGGAGCAGCTTTCGCCGGGCTGCCAGGCGTTCTTCAGGTCCGGGCCGGAGCCTGATGTGGTGCAGGGTGACACCGGCGCACCGCTCAACCTCAAGCCGGCGACGGTGCGAAAACATACAAGGCCGCATCAGCTCAAAAAGCCGGTCAAGCGCGACGCCACTTGACCGCGGCGCAGCATTCGCTGACGCCGGCGATTCAAGCCGCACTCTGCTTGCCAACATCGGATTGGTCACTCACACTTCCTCCACAACAAAAAATGTGGAGGAAGCTCAATGTCCGTTCGCAGGATAATTCTGTTCGGTGTCGCGCTCGCTCTATTGGCGCAACCGGCGCTGGCGCAGAAGCAATATGGTCCCGGCACCAGCGATACCGAGATCAAGGTCGGCCAGACCATCGCCTATAGCGGGCCGGCCTCGGCCTATGGCGTGCTCGGCAAGGTTGAGGCGGCCTATTTCAAATGGCTGAACGACACCAAGGGCGGCATCAACGGCCGCAAGGTCACCTTCATCAGCCGCGACGACGGCTATTCGCCGCCCAAGGCGGTGGAGAATGTGCGCAGCCTGGTGGAAGGCGACGAGGTGGCGCTGATCTTCGGCGTGCTCGGCACGCCCTTGAACATGGCGATCCGGCCTTACCTCAACAAGCAGGGCGTGCCGCAGCTCTTCCCCGCCGCCGGCTCGTCCGCGCTGAACGACCCCGCGCATTTCCCCTGGACCATGGGCTGGCAGCCGATTTTGCGTGATGAAGCAAAGTTCTATGCCAAGAATCTGCTCGCGCATAACCCGAAGCCGAAAATCGCCGTGCTCTACCAGAACGATGATTTCGGCAAGGATCTCCTCAATGGCCTGAAGGAAGGTCTCGGCGAGGACGCCGACAAGATGATCGTCAGCGCGCAGAATTTTCAGTCGACCGATCCGACCATCGATAGCCAGATGGTGATCCTGCAGAATTCCGGCGCCGACTCGCTGTTCCTGTTCACCTATGCCAAGCAGGCCGCGCAGGCGATTACGAAAATGTACGACCTGAACTGGAAGCCGGAGACCTATCTGCATCTCGGCGCAGCGTCGGTCGGCGCCACGTTCAGGCCCGCCGGTCTCGACAAGTCCAAGGGCATCATGACGGCCGGATTCATGAAGGACGTCACCGATCCCAGATGGGCCAATGATCCCGACGTCAAGACCTGGACCGAGTGGATGAAGACCAACATGCCCGGCACCGATATCAACGACAGCCTTACGGTGGCCGGCTACAGCGTGGCCCAGACGCTGGAGCAGGTGCTCAGGCAGTGTGGTGACAATTTGACGCGGGAGAACATCATGAAGCAGGCGGCGAATTTGCGCGACTTCCACCTCGGGCTTCTGCTGCCGGACAGCCGCATCAACACCTCGCCGACCGACTATCGCGTCGTCACCTACATGCAGCTGCAGCGCTTCAATGGCGCAAATTGGAATGATGTGAAGTAGATCACACTTGCATTCCGGGGCGGCGCATTGACGGCCGCTCTTTGCGGCTCAGCGCGCCCCGGAAGGAGCCAGGCGATTGGCTTCGTAAGTCACGATGCCAAAAAACGAAAATCGGATTTTGGCAAAGATCACGTCCAAACAAACAGATAGCGATGAGTCTGCACTCAGCTAAGCTGGATCGGATTCTCTGCATTGGCTCTGGAGGCGCGCCGATCACTTGGCGGACTCGTTTTGTTCGCTCGTCATACGGGTATTGCCGATACTCGGACAGGTAGAGTGCAGAATGCACACCGATTGAGCGTCAGCACGCGCGGAATTCCGCAATGCCTGCTGTCAAAGTGCTTTTCGGATTCGATTGTCTCTCCTGCTGCGGCGCACGGTGTGACTCAAAAGCCAACGCCTGCACAAATCCGCGCATTCGCCATCATTGACTCCAAATTCTTCTTTCGCGAATCAGCGCGCTGATTCATTTTTGCGCCGGGGTCAATCTGGAGGCCAAGGTATGAACGTCATTGTTTTCGCATCGCGTAAAGGTGGCTCGGGCAAAAGCACCCTGGCTGCTCATCTCGCGGCGCTAGTGCATAAGTCAACGAAGCCCTGTCTAATGATCGATGCCGACCCGCAGGGGTCGCTTACGCTGTGGCACAAGCTGCGCGGCACCAACGAACCGCCGATCAAATCCGCCATCAATTCCGTCAGCGGAATTGTCGCCGCCGCCAAGCGCGATGGCATCGAGTGGGTCTTCATCGACACGCCGCCGAATACGTCGGCTGTCGTCGAAGACGCCATCAAGAATGCAACCATGGTGATTATTCCGGCGCGGCCGGGCGTGTTCGACGTCAACGCGGTGCAGGACACGATTCAAACCTGCCGGGCGCTGCGCAAGCCCTATGCGGTCGTGATCAACGGCGCGCCGGCTCGCCGCGACGATGCCGAAAGCCCGATCGTCACCATCGCCCGCGAGGCATTGGCCAAATTCCGTGCGCCGGTGTGGGGTGGCCAGATCACCAACCGTGCCGATCTGTTGATGGCGCTCGCCCAGGGCGAAGGTGCCCGCGAATATTCCGCGGAAGGCCGTGCGGCAGCCGAGATCAGCAAGCTCTGGGCGGCGATCGAACGTTCGGTCAAGGCGATCCGCGGCTCGTCGTCGGCCAGCGGCGCGATGCACAAGCAGGCGGCCTGATCCGGCCCGACTCTGATGTCGGCAACGAACGCGCGGGGTCCGCGCGTTTTTCGTTGTTTGCCATAGCGTTTTCGAGCGAAGTGGACACCGGTTCGCGTGAAGAAAACGCGTCAAGCCAGAATCTGTAGCCTCTGTTCTGATTAAAGAACCGAAGGCTTTAGTTCACCATCAGCACGTAGAAGGCGATCACTGGCGACAGGCTCAGGATCACCGACCAGATGCCAAGCGCCCAAAGAATGTCCTGCTTGGTAAAGCCCTGTTGGTCAGGGAAAGGTTTGTTGCGATTATTCACGACGCCCCTGCGTTCTGCTGTTGCAGGGGAATGTGTACGCGTCGAACTTTAAAATGCCTGCCCCGATTTCGCTCGCATTTGATCACAGGTGCTACCGTGGGTTAACCACGCGATCGCGGCTTTGCGCGTAAGCCTGCCCCGGACCTGATCCAGGCTGGATCCCGGTTCGCGTTACAGAAATGCGTCAACTAAAAGACAGGGCCTCGGTTCTGATTGAAGCAGGACCGAGCGGCCCGCGCGTCATATCAACCGAACAGGACGCGATAGGTCAGAACCGGCGCGAAGCCGAGCAGCATCGCCCACAGCGCGAATGACGAGACCAGAAAAACGTCCTGGGTCCGCTGCACCCGCTCGCAAATCGGGTACCGCTTATCGTGCTTGTATGAAGTGGTCATTGTTTCCCCCGTTTTTGTTATGGGGGGGTCAATAAGGCTCAAATTTTAAAGTTACGGCCATGGCATCGCTCGGCTTTGAAGCATCGCGGCCACCAATCATTAACCACACCAATGATCGCCCGGAGGAAGGCTGCCGTCAGCGGTCCGCCCGGCTGACCACGTCCATCAACTCCGCGATCTTGCGGCGCTGATCCGCCTTGTCGCCCGAATTGATCGCGTGTTCGACGCAATGGGCGACATGGTCACGCAGGATTTCCTCCTCGACGCGGCGGAGCGCGGTTTTCGCCGCGGCGATCTGCGTCACCACGTCGATGCAATAGCGGTCGTCCTCGACCATCCCCGCGAGACCGCGGATCTGGCCTTCAATTCGTTTCAGCCGTTTCAGGCAGGAGGTCTTGATCTCTGCTCGCATGCAGGTCATATACCCCCCTAGGGTATCTATTTCAAGAGGCCAGGAGAGTATTCGGTGGCGCAGACAGAACACGCTCATGACCACGCGCCTTCGCACGGTCACGAGACATCCCACGATCATGCGAGCGGCGCGCAGGCCAACGCCTGCTGCGGCGGACATCATGGCCATCAAGATAAAGCCGTCGAAACCGCGGCTGCGATCGATCCGGTCTGCGGCATGAGGGTTGATCCTGCGACCGCAAAGCATCGTTTTTCGTACAACGGGCAGGATTATTTCTTCTGCGGCGCGCGCTGCCGCGAACGTTTCGAAGCCGATCCGGAAAAATTCTTCACCCCCCGCGAGGCCGAGCCGGCGGCGCCGGCCGGCACCATCTACACCTGTCCCATGCACCCCGAGGTGCGGCAGGTAGGACCCGGGAGCTGTCCGATCTGCGGCATGGCGCTCGAGCCCGAACAGGTCTCGCTCGATGATGCGCCCGATCCCGAACTGATCGACATGACCAGGCGATTCTGGATTGCGCTGGCGCTGACCGCTCCGGTGTTTGTGATCGAGATGGGCAGCCATCTCGGGCTGATGCATCTGGTGCCGCCGCTGTGGTCGAATTGGATCTCGCTGGTGCTGGCAACACCGGTGGTGCTGTGGGCGGGCGCGCCGTTCTTTGTCCGCGGCTGGCGTTCGCTGGTCACCCGCAATCTCAATATGTTCACGCTGATCGCGATGGGCACCGGCGTGGCCTTTATCTACAGCGTGGTCGGGACGCTGGCGCCGCAACTGTTTCCGCCCGCCTTCCGCGACATGCATGGCGCGGTCGCGGTGTATTTCGAGGCGGCGGCCGTCATCACGGTTCTGGTCTTGCTGGGACAGGTGCTGGAATTGCGGGCGCGGGCGCGCACGTCCGGCGCCATCCGCGCGCTGCTCGGGCTTGCGCCCAAAACCGCGCGGCGCATCACCGCACATGGCGATGAAGATGTCGCACTCGAGCACATCGTGGTCGGTGACTTGTTGCGGGTCCGTCCCGGCGAGAAGATTCCCGTCGACGGCGTGGTCACCGAAGGCAGCTCCTTCATCGACGAGTCCATGGTCACGGGCGAGTCGATGCCGGTGTCGAAGGCCGGCGGCGATCATGTGATCGGCGGCACCGTCAACCAGAGCGGCGGTCTGGTGCTGCGGGCCGACAAGGTCGGCCACGACACCATGCTGGCGCGGATCGTCGACATGGTGGCGCGGGCGCAGCGATCGCGGGCGCCGATCCAGCGGCTCGCCGATCAGGTCGCGGGCTGGTTCGTCCCGGCGGTGATTGCGGCGGCGCTGTTGGCATTTGCGGCCTGGATGATGTTCGGGCCGGAGCCACGTTTCACGTTCGGTCTGGTCGCGGCCGTCACGGTCCTGATCATCGCCTGTCCCTGCGCGTTGGGGCTGGCGACGCCGATGTCGATCATGGTCGGCGTCGGCCGCGGTGCGCATGCGGGAATCCTGATCCGTGACGCGCAGGCGCTGGAGCAGTTTGAGCGCATCGACACGCTGGTGATCGACAAGACCGGCACCTTGACGGAAGGCAGACCGAAAGTGGTCCGGATCATCGCGGCCGAAGGTTTCGCGGAAAACGACGTGCTGCGGCTGGCGGCCAGTGTCGAGCGCGGCAGCGAACATCCGCTGGCGCTGGCGATCCTCAACGCCGCGAAGGAACGTCATCTAAGCCTGAGCGAAGCCGGCGATTTCACCTCGCCATCCGGCAAGGGCGCTACCGGGATTGTTGGCGACAAGGCCGTGGCGCTCGGCAACGCGATGCTGATGGGCGAGCTGAAGATCGCAACGCAAGCGCTCGACGGCGCCGCCGAGGCCGCGCGGCAACAGGGTTCAACCGCCATCTATGTCGCGATCGACGGCCGCGCCGTTGCCGTCATCGCCATCGCCGATCCGATCAAATCATCGGCGCAAGCCGCGTTGCAGGCGCTGCGCGATGACGGCCTGCGCATTGTCATGCTGACCGGCGACAACCTCACGACCGCGCGTGCGGTGGCCGGGCAGCTCGGCATCGACGAGATCGAGGCGGGCATCCTGCCGGAGCGCAAGAGCGAGGTGGTGCAACGGCTGCGCCGCGAAGGCCGCAACGTCGCGATGGTTGGCGACGGCATCAATGACGCGCCGGCCCTGGCCGCGGCCGATGTCGGCATTGCCATGGGCAGCGGTACTGATGTCGCGATCGAGAGCGCCGGCGTGACGCTGTTGACCGGCGATTTGATGGGGCTGGTGCGGGCGCGGCGACTGTCGGTCGCGACCATGCGCAACATCCGCCAGAACCTCACTTTCGCATTCCTGTACAACGCCGCCGGCGTTCCGATCGCCGCCGGCGTGCTCTATCCCGTGTTCGGCATCCTGTTGTCGCCAACGGTGGGCGCCGCCGCGATGGCGCTGTCGTCGGTCAGCGTCATCGGCAACGCGCTGCGGCTGGCGCGCACCAAACTGGACTAGTGCTGCGCTGCCCGATGAAGCCTATGGGAGGCGCTTACTCATGCTGATGCGCTCCTCAACGCCGTATCCAAGGCTCTGATAAAAGCCCAGCACGGCTGCATTCGAAGCCACGACCTGAAGGTTGACCTTGATGCAGCCGAGCGCCGCTAGGCGCCTTTCGGCCTCCTGGATCAAAGCTTCCCCGATCCCCTGGCGTTGGCTTGATTTGCCAACCGCAATTCGCGAGATCCAGCCGCGATGTCCGTCATATCCGGCCATGATGGATCCCACGACCGAACCGGATTCGACGGCGACCAACAAGAGGTCCGGCTGGACTTTCAGTTTTTCGGGAATGGATGTTTTGGCGACATTCCACGCGGTGTCGTTCGGGAAGGCTTCCCGCCAAAGCGCGTCCACTCCATCGAAATGGCCATCGGTATAGGTCACGATCGAGAACATTGCTTCTGGTCCTGCAAGGCGCAAAAATTTAGCTTTGCGCTCGTCGCGGCAATCGATCAACCCCACGACACCTTTGTTCGATTTCCAGATCGAGACGCGCCGCTAGTTCTGCGCTCACCTCCACCATCGGCAGGCGCACTTCTGCGCTGTCGATCAGCCCGGTTCGCGACAGCCAATACTTGGCCGGCGCCGGGCTTGGCTCTGCGAACAACAGCCTGGTGAGATCGGAGATGCTCTCCCAGCGTGCCTGCGCGGCGTCGCGGTTACCTTCCCTGAAAAGCGTCCGCACCGAAGCAAAACCCTCGGTGTCGATATGGGCCGACAGCAGGATCGCGCCGTCGGCGCCGTCTGAAATCGCGTCGTAATATTGCGTGTCTTCGCCGGTCAGAATGCGAAAGCCCGACGGGCGCCGCCGCAACAGGTCGATGGACTGCGCGCGGTCGGCGCCGCAATCCTTCAGTCCCACAATATTAGGATGTTCGGCGAGACGGAGCAGGGTCTCGTTGCTGAGGTTGACGGCGCTCCGGTAGGGAATGTTGTAGAGCACGATCGGCCATGAGGCGTGATCGGCAAGCACGCTGAAATGTTGCAGCAGGCCGCGTTGCGAGGGCCGCACGTAATACGGGCTCGAGATCAGGTAGCCGTCGATCGGCCAGGCCGCCGTTTCATCCAGCTGATCCAGCATCTTCAGCGTGCTGGCGCCTGACAGTCCCAAGCAGATCGGCATGTAATGTCTGATGTCGGCCATCTCGGCCCGCGTCAGCGTCACCACTTGCTCAAGTTCGGCGATGCCGAGCGCCATGCCTTCGCCCGAGGTGGCGGCGAGCACCAATCCGTCGACTGGTCCACGGGCGTAGTGCCTGACCAGCCGGCGCAACGATGTCTCGTCCAGATCGCCATCACGAAAGGGTGTGACAAGCGGCAGCCACAGGCCCTGCAATTGGCTTCGAAGGTCAGCGCTTGAAAGATTGGTCATGGGTCCATCTCCTAAGGTTTGAGCCGGAGACGGGACAATAAAAAACCCCGTCCAGACGGCGGGGTTTTGGGATCGGTTGTGAGCGAGAAGTCTATCGCGCGCGTCGATCTCCAGTCCCCGGAAGGGGAGCTTTTTTCGAGATCGCTGTGCACGAATTCGTGATCATTGGAAAATGATGATCGATGACATCCGGACTGTCAATGATCCCGGATCAGGGCGGAAACGCCGCGGCATCGAGCGCGAAAAAAGAGCAAAAAAAAGCCGGGCCCAAGAGAGCCCGGCTTAAGGTATTGGCCACGTGAGGCCGACACAATCACCTTCCAAGAGGGATTACTGAGCGTCCGCGCCACTGGAGGAGGGGGACAAATGCGCGACGCGAATGCTCAGCGTGGAGACACTATGATCCCCATCCGCACGATGCGGCAAGCGTCCGAGCCGCATGTCAGTCATGCGGAGACCGGGGGATTGTGCAGCGGCGATTTAGGAAGGCCAGCGCTGCGCCTTGCTGACCACGAAGTCGCGGAACACCTGCACGCGCGCAACTGTCTTCAATTCTTCGGGATAAACAAAATAAGTATCGAGCTGAATTGAGTCGGACTCGCTGAACAGCTGCACGAGGCGGTTGTTTTCCTCGATCAGGTAATCGGGCAGCGCGGCGATGCCGAGACCCTGCTGGCAGGCACGCACCAGGCCGAGGATGTTGTTGACCTTGAAGTAGGTTTCGCGCGGACCGGTGCCGTTGCGCCCGGCCTCGATCAGCCAGTTGCGATTCTGCAGATGCGGCGCGACCTGTCCGTCGCTCAGCGTGATGATGCGGTGCGCGTCGAGCTCGTCCAGCGTGCGCGGCGTGCCGAAGCGCTTGATGTATTCCGGGGAGCAATAGGCGTGAAAACCCATCGCGAATAATTTGCGCTGGATCAGGTCAGGCTGCGTCGGCTTGCGGGTCCGGATCGCGACGTCGGCCTCGCGCATCGAAAGGTCGAGTTCCTCGTCGGTGACGATCAGCGAAATCCGGATCTCCGGATAAAGCGCGGTGAACTCGCCGAGCCGCGGGATCAGCCAGTTGATGCCGACACCCGGCGTGGTCGTGATCTTGAGATCGCCGCTCGGCCGTTCGCGGCTGTCGGTCAATTTGGCGCGTGCCGCCTGCAACTGCATGAAAACGTCATGCGCGGTGCGAAACAACAGATCGCCCTGTTCGGTGAGGATGAGGCCGCGGGCATGGCGGTGGAACAGCGATACCGACAGCTCTTGCTCCAGCGCGCTCACCTGCCGCGAAACGGCCGATTGCGACAGGCCAAGCTGCTCGCCAGCATGCGTGAAGCTGCCAGCTTCCGCCGCTGCGTGAAATACCTTCAGCTTGTCCCAATCCATTTCAGTAAATCCGTCGCGAGTTCGAGCCATGATTAGTTTCGAGCCATATTATTCCGCAGCCATGCGATCGCTGGCGCGCAGGGCGAGAAAGCGTTCGGCTTCAAGGGCAGCCATGCAGCCAAGCCCGGCGGCGGTAACGGCCTGCCGGTAGGTTTCGTCGGCGACGTCACCAGCGGCGAACAGGCCGGGCACCGAGGTCGCCGTCGAGTTCGGCGCCACTTCGACATAGCCGGATGGTTTCAGCTTGATCTGGCCGAGCACGAGGTCGGTCGCCGGCGCATGGCCGATGGCGATGAAGACACCGTCGGCCGGCAGCTCGGTCAGGGCGCCGGTTTTGACGTTCTTGAGCCGGACATGGGTGACTTTGCCGGGATTTTCATCGCCGCGGATTTCGTCGATCGCATTGTCCCAGACCACCTTGATCTTGGGATGCTTGAACAGGCGCTCCTGCAGGATGCGCTCGGCGCGGAAATGATCGCGGCGATGCACAACCGTCACCCGCGAGGCGAAGTTGGTCAGGAACAGCGCTTCCTCGACCGCGGTGTTGCCGCCGCCGACCACCATCACTTCCTTGCCGCGATAGAAAAACCCGTCGCAGGTCGCGCAGGCCGAGACGCCAAAACCCTTGAATTTCTCTTCGGAGGGAATGCCGAGCCAGCGTGCCTGCGCGCCGGTGGCAAGGATCACCGTTTCCGCCAGATAGACGTCGCCGCTGTCACAGGTCAGCCGGAACGGCCGCTGCCCGAGTTCGAGCTTGGTGACAAGATCGGTGACGATCTTGGTGCCGACATGGGCGGCCTGTTTTTCCATCTGCTCCATCAGCCAGGGGCCCTGGATGACGTCGGCAAAACCCGGATAGTTTTCCACGTCGGTGGTGATGGTGAGCTGGCCGCCGGGCTGGATGCCCTGAATCAGGACCGGTTCGAGCATCGCGCGGGCCGCATAGATCGCTGCGGTATAGCCGGCCGGGCCGGAACCGATGATGACAACCTTGGCATGGATCGCGGCAGGCATGGAGCAGGTCCCTTTCTTAAGGGAATTACGTCAGCGTTTGAACGGAAAGCGCCCGGAAAGGCATCGCGATGGCGCTGAAAGTGTCAAATCCAAGTCTAAGACATCTGGCGAGCTATGCAAGAATTGCAATACAAGGCGGCGGATTTTCCCCGAAGTTGCGGTAAATGTCGCATCGCACGCGCAATAAAATTGCGCAAGCCAGCCGCGCTGGGCTAAGAGTGTTGCCGTTATCTCCAGCAAACCTTGCCAGCCCAGGACCCGGAACCGCGTGTCGAAGAATCTTGACGAAATCGACCTCAAAATCCTCAGCGAAATCCAGGCCGACGGCCGAATCACCAACGTCGAACTGGCCAAACGCGTCGGTATTTCCCCGCCGCCCTGCCTGCGGCGGGTGAGAACGCTGGAGGAAGAGGGTTACATCCAGGGCTATCGCGGGCTGTTGGATCCGCGCCGGCTCGGCTTTGACGTCACGGTGTTTGCCTCCGTGCATCTGTCCAGCCAGGCGGACGCCGATCTGCGCGCATTCGAGGAGTTCGTGCGCGCGGAACCACTGGTGCGGGAATGCTGGATGCTGTCAGGCGAGGTCGACTTCATCCTGAAATGCGTGGCGCCGGATATGGCGACGTTTCAGGATTTTGTCACCCATCTGACGGCGGCGCCGCATGTGCGCAATGTCAGGACCTCGCTGGTGCTGCATAACTCGAAATACGAGGCGGCGGTGCCGCTGGATTTGAAGGTACCGGGCTGAGCAGTTCCACCGTCAGTGCGAGCAGCGCCAGCGACGACCTGTCCGCCGTAGCTTTTTTAGCGAAGGCGGAAGCAATCCGGTTTTCCTTTGCGGCCCTGGATTGCTTCGCGGAGCCTGTCATCGGGCGCGCATTCGCGCGACCCGTTGGCGCAGCAATCACGAACCATGCGCTCAGCGCTTCCCGCGCATGATCGCATCTAGGCTCCACGGCCCGCCGCCGGCGCAGGCGAGATAGAGGCAGGCGAAGCAGAACATGATCGCGAGATTGCCGCCGTTCAACAGCGGGATGAAGTTTCGCGGGAAATGCTCGATGAAATAGGCGAACGCCATTTCGCCGCACAGGATGAACGCGACCGGGCGCGTAAACAGGCCAAGGATCAACAATCCGCCAAGCGTCAGCTCGAACATGCCGGCGAAGCCGAACATTGAAAACGGCTCGACTTTCTCGAATATCGTCCCCGCCGGAAATTTCAGGAGCTTTGCCACGCCGTACTGAAACATCAGCAGGCCCGTGATGATGCGGAAGATGCTGCGAACCATCGGTTCGCCGGCCCCGAGCATTTTGTTGATCTGTTCCATGATCGCCCTCAAGCCTTTTTCATCGCCGCATCAACGCTCCACGGTCCCGCGCCCGCGGTCGACAGATAAAGGCAGGTGAAGCAGTACATGATCGCCAGCGTGCCGCCATTGAGCAGGGGATGAAAGCCTTTCGGGAAGTGCGCGATGAAATAGGCAAAGGCCATCTCGCCCGAGAGAATGAAGGCCACGGGCTGCGTCCAAAGGCCGAGGATCAGCAGCGCGCCGCCGACCAGCTCGATGAAACCGGCGGCGCCGATCAAAGACAGCGGCTTGACGGCGGCATAGGGCGGATAGACCGGAAAGCCGATGATCTTGGCCATGCCATGCTGGATGATCATCAGCCCCGTAATAATGCGCAGCACGCTCAGGACGCGCGGCGTCCACGCCGACATTGTTTCATTCATGATTGCTCCCCCCAAAATTCCGATAAGTCCGATTCGTATCGTGTCGCGCTCTTCAGGAAAAGCAATCGTCCTGACAAAATTCGGCAGCGTTTCGCAAAGCAGCATAGGAATAATGCCGCGAACGAAGTATTTGCCACGGCTACCGGCCGGAAATGCCGAAGCCGGTCCGTCATCGCGCCGCTGCGCGTCGCCCACCAAATGAAAGGGCCGGAAAATGATTCCGGCCCCTTTGCAACCCCAGCGATTTCAAAAATGCGATCTCAGCGCCACTCGACCTTGGTGATCTCGTAGGCCTTGGGCCCGCCGGGCGCCACGACTTCTACCGACGCTCCCTTCTTCTTGCCGATCAGCGCGCGCGCCAATGGCGAAGTGATGGAGATGCGGCCCTTTTTGGCGTCAGCTTCCGGCTCGCCAACGATCTGCCACACCGCTTTCTTCTCGGTGTCTTCATCGACAAGCGTGACAGTTGCGCCGAATTTAATGGTGTCGCCGGACAACTTGCTGATGTCGATGACATCGGCGCGCGCCAGCTTGTCCTCAAGCTCCGCGATGCGGCCCTCATTGTGGGACTGCTCTTCCTTCGCGGCATGATATTCCGCGTTCTCCGAAAGATCGCCATGCGAGCGCGCCTCGGCGATATGCTCGATGATGCGTGGACGGTCCACCGACTGACGCTGCTTCAATTCAACCTCGAGCGCGGCGTAGCCGCTCGCGGTCATTGGAACCTTTTCCATCATTTCTCTTGTCCTTCGATCGCGCGGGCCAGGAGGCGGCACACACGACATGCTTCTTCTTCGATCAGGTTTTCCGAGCCTCACAATGCGGCACCGGACCCTCTCATTTCCAGCACGGCCAAGCGCCGAAACAGAACAGCCGCATGGCGGAGTGGTTCCGGCCATGTCGGCTTTATCGCCAATCACTTAAGCCGGGGTACGACCCGGCCGGGTGATCAGGTTTCGGAAAAGTAACTCTGCAGGGTGCGGACCTCAAGGTCCCCGCCCAAATAGGCGCGGATGCCCTGTGCGGCCGCCACGGCGCCCGAAAGAGTGGTGTAATATGGCACTTTATGCAAGAGGGCAGCTCGCCGCAACGAACGGCTGTCAGCCAGCGCCTGGGGTCCTTCCGTGGTGTTGAAAACCAGCTGGATTTCGCCGTTTGTGATGGCGTCGACGATATGTGGCCGCCCTTCCAGCACTTTGTTCACTTTTTCGGTCGGTACACCGCTATCGGTCAGGAAACGTTGCGTGCCCGAGGTCGCCAATACCTTGAAGCCGAGCGAGTACAGCAGCCGCACCGCATCGACGATCCGGACCTTGTCGATCTCGCGTACCGAGACGAACACCGTTCCCTTGCGCGGCACCCGGGTGCCGCCGCCGAGCTGGCTCTTGGCGAAGGCGACTTCGAACGAGCCGTCGATGCCCATCACCTCGCCGGTCGATCGCATCTCGGGGCCGAGCACGGTGTCGACGCCCGGGAAACGCGCGAACGGAAATACCGATTCCTTGACGCCGACATGGCCGAGCTTGCGTTTCTTCAGATTGAAGTCGGCGAGCTTTTCGCCGGCCATGACCCGGGCTGCGATCTTGGCGACGGGCGTGCCGACCACCTTGGCCACGAAGGGCACGGTGCGCGAGGCCCGCGGATTGACTTCGAGCACGTAGATATCGCCGTCCTTGATCGCGTATTGCACGTTCATCAAGCCGATCACGTCGAGGCCAAGCGCCAGTTCGCGGGTCTGCCGCTCGAGTTCGGCAATCATCTGCGCGTCCAGCGAATGCGGCGGCAGCGAGCAAGCGGAATCGCCGGAGTGAATGCCGGCTTCCTCGATGTGCTCCATGATGCCGACGACAAACGTATCCTTGCCGTCGCTCAGGCAGTCGACATCGATTTCGGTCGCATCGGAGAGATAGCGGTCGAACAGCAGCGGGTTCTTGCCGAGCACGGTATTGATCTGTCCGGTCTTGTCGTTGGGGTAGCGCGCCTTGACGTCGCCGGGCACCAGTTCGGGCAGCGTGCCGAGCAGATAATCGCTGAGCTGGGTTTCTTCGCGGATGATCTGCATGGCGCGGCCGCCCAGCACGTAGGACGGACGCACCACCAGCGGCAGGCCGAGATCCGCCGCCACCAGCCGTGCCTGCTCGACCGAATAGGCGATGCCGTTCTTGGGTTGCTTCAGCCGCAATTTGTCGAGCACGCGTTTGAAGCGGTCGCGGTCTTCGGCCAGATCGATGGCGTCGGGCGAGGTGCCGAGGATCGGCACGTCGGCGGCTTCCAGCGCATGCGCGAGCTTGAGCGGCGTCTGACCGCCGAACTGCACGATCACGCCGTGCAGGGTGCCGTTCTTGCGTTCGGTGGCGATGATCTCCAGCACGTCTTCGGCCGTGAGTGGCTCGAAATACAATCGGTCGGCGGTGTCGTAGTCGGTCGACACCGTTTCCGGATTGCAGTTGATCATGATGGTCTCGTAACCGGCATCGTGCAGCGCAAAGCAGGCGTGACAGCAGCAATAGTCGAATTCGATGCCCTGGCCGATCCGGTTGGGTCCGCCGCCGAGAATGATGACCTTCTTTTTGTCCGACGGCGCGCTCTCGTCGGCGAGATGGCCTGCGAACGGCGTCTCATAGGTCGAATACATATAGGCGGTGGGCGAGGCGAACTCCGCGGCACAGGTGTCGATGCGCTTGAACGCGGGGCGAACCCCGAGCGCGTGGCGCTTCGCGGTGATGTCGGCCTCGGTGGTCTCGGCCAGCACCGCCAGCCGCGCGTCCGAGAAGCCCATCGCCTTCAGGCTGCGCATGCCGAAGGCGTTTCCGGGCAGGCCGCTTTTCTTGATCTTGGCCTCCATCTCGACGATGCCGCGCATTTCCGCCAGAAACCACGGATCGATCTTGCAGGAGGTGAAGATCTCCTCGTTCGACCAGCCGAGCCGCATCGCCTGCGCCACCTGCAGGATACGGTTGGGCGTCGGCGTGCCCAATGCGGCGCGGATCGCATTCTTGTCGTCGCCGCGGCCGAGGCCTTCGATCTCGATTTCGTCAAGCCCGGTCAATCCGGTTTCGAGCCCGCGCAAGGCCTTCTGCAGGCTTTCCTGGAAGGTACGGCCGATCGCCATCACTTCGCCGACCGACTTCATCGAAGTGGTCAGCGTGGTCGAGGCGCCGGGAAATTTCTCGAACGCAAAGCGCGGAATCTTGGTGACGACATAATCGATGGTCGGCTCGAACGACGCCGGGGTCGCGCCGCCGGTGATGTCGTTGGCGATCTCGTCGAGCGTGTAGCCGACCGCGAGCTTGGCGGCGACTTTTGCAATCGGAAAGCCGGTCGCCTTTGAAGCAAGCGCAGATGAACGCGACACCCGCGGATTCATCTCGATCACGACCATGCGGCCGTCGGCCGGGTTGACGCCGAACTGCACGTTGGAGCCGCCGGTTTCCACCCCGATCTCGCGCAGCACCGCCAGCGAGGCGTCGCGCATGATCTGGTATTCCTTGTCGGTCAGCGTCAGCGCCGGCGCCACGGTGATGGAGTCGCCGGTATGGACGCCCATCGGATCGAGGTTCTCGATCGAGCAGATGATGATGCAATTGTCTTTTTTGTCGCGCACCACCTCCATCTCGAACTCTTTCCAGCCGAGAACGGATTCCTCGATCAGGACTTCGTCGGTGGGGGAGGCGTCGATACCGCGTTCGACGATCTCGATGAATTCATGTTTGGTGTAGGCGATACCGCCGCCGGTGCCGCCCATCGTGAAAGACGGCCGGATGATCGCGGGCAGGCCGATATCGTCAAGCGCGCGCAACGCGTCGGGCAGATTCTTGATCTGGATCGAGCGCGGCGTCTCCAGCCCGATCTTGGTCATGGCCTCGCGGAACCGGCCGCGATCCTCTGCCTTGTCGATGGCGTCGGCCGTGGCGCCGATCATCTCGATGTCGAACTTGGCCAGCGTTCCCTGCCGGCGCAGCGACAGCGCGCAGTTCAGCGCGGTCTGCCCGCCCATGGTCGGCAACAGCGCAAAGCCGCCGGGAATGACGTAACGTTCCTTCTCGATGATCTTGGCGACGATCTCGGGCGTAATCGGCTCGATATAGGTCGCATCAGCCAATTCCGGATCGGTCATGATGGTTGCCGGATTGGAATTGACGAGGACGATGCGGTAGCCCTCTTCCTTCAGCGTCTTGACCGCCTGCGTACCCGAATAATCGAATTCGCAGGCCTGGCCGATCACGATGGGACCGGCGCCGATGATCAGGATGGTGGAGATGTCGGTTCTTTTCGGCATTCACTCTCACGGGCAGGGAATTGGGCACAAAAAAAGGGCGCGCATGCCGCGCGTCCCTCGAGCCGAGAGCGCGATCAGCAAAAGTGGTAGCCGGTTTTGCGTGAGATCGTGCTCTCTTTCGTAATATAGGAGCGCATGATCTCAACGCCAACCGCCTACACCTCGGCGGATCATGCGCTGGCGCGGGTCACCCTCGCGCGCGGGTGGTCTTTAGAACAGATTTCGCAGTCGCGAAAGAGCTTTAAGGCCGCAATCAACCGGCATTTTATGCAGTTTTGAGCTGCGCCCGCCGTCCCCGAAGCAGGACCATCGCGAGCGCCGTGGCGACGCTGCTGCCGCCGACCCAGCCAAGGTCGGTTGGCGAAAGCGCCGTGAGGACGATCCCACCCAGCGCGCCGCCGGCGGCGAACCCGAGATACATGGCGGAGGCGTTCAGCGACAACGCGATCATCGAAGCATGTGGCTCGATGTGCACCAGATGAGCCACTTGGCCGGTGTAAAACGCCCATCCGCCGATGCCCCAGAAAAATATCAGACCGAGCACGGCCGGTCGGGCGTATTCCGGCGGCGCGAATTTCAGTGCGATCGACTGCAGGATCAGCGCCATCATCATCGTAACCAGGCCCAACGTCGCGGTGGGGACAGGACCGATGCGGTCGGCCAATGTGCCGCCCAGCATGTTGCCGATCGCCGCGGCGACGCCGAAGATGAGCAACGCGAGGCTGATTTCCGTCGGGCTAAACCGTAGATTATGCAGGGGGATTGCCAGATAGCTGAAAACGGTAAGGCCGCCCATGGCCCAGAACGAAGTGATTAAAAGCGCACGCAATACTGCACTGTGCCGGGCGACCGCGAGCCGCTGGCCAAGCGTCGCCGTGTTGCGCGGCAGGCCCCGCGGCAATCCGAACAGCAGCCCGGCGAGCGCGATGGCGCCCAATCCTGCCACCAGGATAAAGGTCGCCCGCCAGCCGTAATGATTGCCGATCCAGGTTCCCAAGGGTACCCCAAGCACGGTCGCGATGGTCATGCCTGAGGTCACCAGCGCAATGGCGCGGCCACGGCGTTCTGGCGAAGCGATCGCCACCGCCACCGCAAGCGCCGTCGGCATGCACAGGCCGGCGCCCACCGCCATCAGCATCCGGGACGCCAGCAGCACGGCGAAACTGCCTGCCAGCACCGCCAGCAGGTTGCCGGCGATGAAACAGCACAGCGCCAAGGTCAGCACGGTCCGTCGGTCCAGATTATTGAACGTCACCGCAAGGATCGGAGAACCGACCGCATAGGTCAGGGCGTAGGCGGTCACGAGTTGCCCCGTCGCCGCCAGGGAAATCTGCAGGTCGGACGCAATGACCGGCAATAACCCTGCGATGACAAAAGCTTCCGTGCCGATCGCGAATGCCGCTACGGCCAGCCACAAGACGCTCATTGCCATCGCCCTCAAGTTCAATAATCATTGAACTATTGTGCATCAGCGAACGGATGTCAATTGGTTCAATAACTATTGAACATTGCAAGCGCAAAGCCCGATTGGTATGACTGCCCCCATGAGTCGCTCCCTCCAGCATCCGACCCGTGACCAGATCGACCTGCCGATGGTGCTGGATTGCCTGAGCGATCCCACCAGGCTGGCGATTGTCTATACCCTGGCCCAGCACGAGCGTGCCGCGACCGAATTGTGCTGCGGCGACTTCAATGCGCTGAGCGGCAAGTCCAATCTCGCCTACCATTTCGCCAAGCTGCGCGAGTCGGGCCTGATGCTGACCCGGATCGTCGGCACCAACCGGCTGATGAAGCTGCGCCGCGAGGATCTCGATGCGCGCTTTCCGGGCCTGTTGGACGCGGTGATCAAATCCGCCGCGCGCGACGCCAAGCGGCTGCAAATTCCCGATGTCGAGACGGTTGGCGCGGGCTGATTCCGCGATCGCGGTTGCGCCGACGAAAGTTGGAGGCCCGGCCTGGATTTGAACCAGGATAAAGAGCGATGCACTGCTCCCGCGTCGACGCTTTCCGCCACCGGGCCATGCCCATCATCGCCGATCACGCCGCGATGAGCCACGTCTAGCCCGCATTAACCCTAACCTTTGGGTTAATCCCGCGGGTAAAATGCATGGCGCGCCACGAACGTCATCCGCCACGGATTGTGGCCGATATTCGAATGCGCCCGCGACGCGGTAAATCCGCATGCGGCGAGCTTGGCGATCATCTCGTCTTCGCTGTAGCGCTGCAGGCCGACCCGCGTGCGCAATTGCCGGTAATCCGACAGCGCCGTGCTGATCAGGCCGATCAGGGCGTCGCGCAGAAAGCCATGGGTCGCCGCGAAGCGCAGCAGTGCCAGCACGTCGCGCGGCATGCCGACTTCCGGACGCAGAATATCGCCCACGATCAAACGGCCGGTCGGTTTCAACAGCCGCCGCAGGATCACAAATGCGGAGTCGAGTTCGGCCGGCGTCATATATTGAGCGACCGAGTTCATGACCGCGAGATCGACCGACTTCTCCTCCATGTTGCGCAGCTCTTCCAGCGAACGCACCCTGATCTTGGTGTTGGGCGCAAACCGCGCGACCAGCCGGCCGCGGACGCCCGGCGCCGGCTCGACCAGATACAGCTTGCCGCAGGCCTCCGCGACCTTCGCCGCGGACAGCGCCTCGCCGCAGGCATAATCGAGCACCACTGCGTCCGGAGAGGAGATGTAGCCAATGATATCTCTGGCGATCAGCTGGAAATGCAGATCGCGGTGCAGCTTGCTCGCATAAATCGTATGCGTGGAATCGTAATAATCGATCCAGTCGTCCATCGTCACAGGTGTCCGGTAAAAACAGGGGTTCCGGTCCAGGAACCGGAGGGTATATGGCGCGTTAGATGATCCGGCGAGCCGTAATTGCCGCCAGGTTCCGGTTCCTAACAGGAAGGTTCATCGTGAGCAAAGCCAAGTCTGACAAAACCTCGCCCGAACTCGACACCCCGACCGACCTGCCGCGCGCTGCGGTGGACAAGCTTTCGGCCTCGCTCAACACGCTGCTGGCCGACGCCTTCGCGCTTTACGTGAAGACCAAGAATTTCCACTGGCATGTCAGCGGCCGGCATTTCCACGATTATCACATCATGCTCGACGAGCAGTCCGATGCGATTTTCGCCACCACCGATCAGCTGGCTGAGCGGGTGCGCAAGCTCGGCGGCACCACGTTGCGCTCGATCGGGCAAATCGGGAAACACCAGACCATCAAGGACAACAATGAGGAATATGTCCCGCCGCGCGAAATGTTGCGCGAGCTGATGGAAGACAACAAGCACGTGGCGGCGGCGATGCGAAAGGCCCACGAACTCGCCGACGACAACAAGGATTCCGGCACCGCCGGATTGCTCGAGACCTTCATCGACGAGACCGAGCGCCGCACCTGGTTCCTGTTCGAAGCCAGCCGCCAGGAAGGCGGCAACGAGGCTTAAGCGCGACAACGAGGCCAGGAGCCGTCGCCTCGTTATTGCAAGCCGCGACAGCGACGAAGCAATCCGTTGCTTGCCGACGACTCAATCTGGCGGATGGATCGCAGGGTGGGCAAAGGCGCTCTTTGGCGCCGTGCCCACCGTTCACAACGCGATGCGGAAATAGCTGCCGTGCAGATGGTGGGCACGCTTCGCTTTGCCCACCCTACCGCTTGCTGCCGCCATGCTTCTTCCATAGCGTCACCAGTGGGCCGCTTTCTCCCATCACCGGATCGGTGCGCGGCAGCTTTACTTCCGGAATGGTCTTCAGCGCCTTTGTGTGATTTTCAGGCGTCGGGCGCGTGATCTGCATTTTGGGTCCGGGCGGGTAAGCGCCGATCACGCAGAAATCGCCGCTGGCGGACAGGCATTGGTGCCCGGTGCCGGCGGGCAGGATGGCGACGTCGCCGGCGGAAATCTCAAATTCCTTGCCGTGGTCGCCGCCGAAGCGCACGCGCGCGTGGCCGCGGGCGACGCCGAGCGCTTCGTGCACGGTGGCATGGTAATGCAGATAGTCGTAGACGCCGTTGCGCCACATATCGCCCCAGCCATTGGCGCCGAACAGTCCCTCGATGGTTTTCTCGGGATGATCGTTCTCGACGGGAACTACACCCTTGTAGACCAGAAACGGCATCGGATTATTGGGAACAAGGCCATCGTCCGCAAAGACAACGGCGAACGGTTCGACGTCGGCGCTGACAACCGGCATGATTATCTCCTGCGGTGGTTTCTCCTGTGCGTCAGGATAACGCGTAGATCAAACCGGCGTCAGCGGCTCACGTTCCCTTTTTCGTTTCGTTGGGAAACTCGAAAATGAGGCAGGTGGTGGTGGCATGCGCCAGCAGGCGGCCCTTGGCGTCGGTAATGCGCGCTTCGGCGGTCGCGGCGCGGCGGCCGACATTGAGCGTATGGCCTTCGGTGCGGATGGTTCCGGTATCCTTGGTCATGCCCCGGATGAAACTGATCTTGAATTCGAGCGTGGTGTAGCCGGTGCCGGCCGGCAGCATGGAATGGACCGCGAGCCCCATCGCGGAATCCAAAAGGATCGCGGCGTAGCCGCCATGCACCGAGCCGATCGGATTGTAGTGCCGCTCGCCCGGGATGCTGTGGATGACGACGGCGCCAGGCTCGGCCGTGCAATCGAACGGCCCGACGTTCTGCATGATCGGCGGCTCCGGCAATTGGCCGGAGAAGATGGCGCGGACGAAATCAATGCCCGCCATCGAGGCCATGATCTCGGTCGGAACGACGCCATGTTCGGTATTACGGGAAGCGTGATCGGGCATGCCAGAATTCCTACGTATGATGACGGACATCATATTAAACGGCGCGCAGATAGCCAGCGCTAACAAGAGAACCTCGTCATTGCGAGGAGCGAAGCGACGAAGCGATCCAGTCTTTCTCTGGACAGATATTTGGATTGCTTCGCGGAGCCTGTCATCGGGCGCGCATTCGCGCGACCCGTGGGCTCGCAATGATGGCAGGACGGGTCGCTACGCGCTCTTCTTCGCCCGCATCAGCTCCGCAAACCGCTTGAACAGGTAATGCGAGTCGCGCGGGCCGGGCGATGCTTCAGGGTGATACTGCACCGAGAATACCGGCTTGCCGTCGAGCTGGATGCCGCAATTGGAGCCGTCGAACAGCGAGATATGGGTTTGCGTCGCGCCTTTCGGCAAGGTCGCCTGATCCACGGCAAAGCCGTGGTTCATCGAGGTGATCTCCACCTTGCCGGTAGTCTCGTCCTTGACCGGATGATTGGCGCCGTGATGGCCCTGATGCATCTTTTTGGTCTTGGCGCCGACGGCGAGGCCCAGCATCTGGTGGCCGAGGCAAATACCAAAGGTTGGCGTACCCGAATCGATCACCTTGCGGATCACCGGCACCGCGTATTTGCCGGTCTCGGCGGGATCACCGGGGCCGTTGGACAGGAACACGCCGTCCGGCTTCATCGCCAGGATATCTTCGGCCGAGGTGGTCGCCGGCACCACGGTAATCTTGCAGCCTTCGCCTGAGAGCAACCGCAGGATGTTGCGCTTGATGCCGTAGTCAATGGCGACGACGTTGAATTCAGGCTCGGTCTGACGGCCGAAACCTTTTTCCCACGCCCACGGCGTTTCGTCCCAGGTGAAGCGCTGGCCTGATGTCACCATCGGCACCAGGTCCATGCCCTCGAGGCCGGGCCATTCGCGGGCTTCTTCCTTCAAGCCGTGCAGATCGAATTGACCGTCCTTGGCGTGCGCGATCACGGCATTGGGCATGCCCTTGCTGCGGATCAGCGCGGTCAGCGCGCGGGTATCGATGCCGGAAAGGCCGATGATGCCGCGCGCCTTCAGCCACAGGTCGAGATGCCGCGTGGCGCGGTAATTCGAGGGATCGGTGATGGCGCTGCGCAGGATCACGCCGCGCGCGCCCGGCGTTGCCGCCATGTTCACCGTCTCGATATCTTCGTCGTTGGTGCCGACGTTACCGATATGCGGGAAGGTGAAGGTGATGAGCTGGCCGGCATAGGAGGGATCGGTGAGGATCTCCTCATACCCGGTCATCGCGGTGTTGAAGCAGACCTCGCCGACGGCGTGGCCTTCCGCGCCGAGGCCGAAGCCTTCCAGCACGGTGCCATCGGCCAGCACAAGGAGCGCGGTCGGCTTGTGGTCCGGCCAAGCGGCGTCGTTTCCAGATGTTGTCATGAGCGCATTACATAATCGTCGCATGCGCGCGCGTCAAAGCCTTAAAGCCGCCGATTCACACGCCAAATGCGCATATTTGACAGGCGGGAAGAGGTTTTTAATCTGCGGTTCCCGCAATCAGCCGATTTTCACCCATTCTCCCAATTAAGGAAGCCGAGCATGGACCATGCGATGCCGATTTTGCTCGTTCCGGGCCTGACCTGTTCGGCGCGAATCTACGCGCCGGTGATGCCGCTGCTGTGGCGGTTCGGGCCGGTGACGGTCGCTAACCATATCCGCGACGACACTATGGGCGCGATTGCGCGGCGGATTTTGGCCGAAGCGCCGCCGCGCTTTGCGTTGGCCGGGCACTCGATGGGCGGTTACATCGCGTTCGAGATCATGCGGCAGGCGCCGGAGCGGGTGGCGAAGCTGGCGCTGATCAACACCCAGGCGCGGCCGGACGCCAGTGAAGCCAGCGCCAGGCGCCGCGCGCTGATGGCGCGTGCCCGCGATGGCGGCCTGCACGACATCGTCGACGAAATGCTCCCGCTCCTGGTGCATCCCGCGCGCGTCCATGAACCGGCCTTGCGAACGCTCTTCCACGACATGGCCGATGATGTCGGGGTGGCGGGCTTCATCAATCATCAGACCGCGATCATGGCGCGGGCGGATTCGCAGCCGACCATGGCGGCGATCAAATGTCCGACCCTGGTGCTGACGGGCGATCAGGACATGCTGATCCCCAATAGCCTGTCGAAGGAAATGGCCGAGGGTATCGAAGGCGCGAAGCTGGTCATCCTGCCCGATTGCGGCCATTGCCCGCAGCCCGAGAAGCCGGAGGTGACGACCGAGGTCCTGGTCGAATGGCTAGGAAACCAGAACTAATGTTGTTTCGATGGCGCGAACGGCCTAGATCAGGTGTTTGAAGCGGTTTGAGGACTGCACAGAGGACAGAAAAATGCTGCGCGACGACATCAACAATGCGGTCAAGGAAGCGATGAAGGCAAAGGCGGAGCGCAAGCTTTCCACGCTGCGCATGGTCAATTCGACCATCAAGAATGCCGACATCGATGCACGCGGCCAGGGCAAGCCGCCGCTCAGCGACGGCGACCTCCTGGGCGTGCTGCAGAAGATGATCAAGCAGCGCCAGGAATCCGTCGAGCTCTATGACAAGGGCGGCCGCGCCGAACTGGCCGCGCAGGAGCGCGAGGAGATCGCGATCATTTCAGCCTATCTGCCGAAGCAGATGTCGGAGGCCGACGTGCAGGCGGCGATATCGGCTGTCATCGCCGAGACCAACGCCGCCGGCATCAAGGACATGGGCAAGGTGATCGGTGCGCTGAAGGCGAAATATGCCGGGCAAATGGATTTCGGCAAGGCCAGCGGCTTGGTGAAGGCCGCACTGGCGGGGTGAGTTTTGTGGTTCTTCCCTCTCCCCTTGTGGGAGAGGGGGCCGAGCGAGGCGGGTGAGGGGTAAGGTCCATCCGTATCGCGCGAACCCCTCACCCGCCTCAATCCCGCTTCGCGCGATTGCGCCACCCTCTCCCAGGGGGGAGAGGATTTGTACCGTGACGGCGATGCGCTAATCTCACGACATGCTCACCGAAGCTGCAACCTACGACGAACTCTATCGCGGCTTTCGCTGGGATATTCCGGCGCGCTTCAACATCGCAACTGCGTGCTGCGACTGTCACGCCGATGGTTCCAACCGGCTGGCGCTGATCTATGTCGATGAAGACGGCGCTGCGACCCGCACGTCGTTCGATGAGGTCAGTGACTTTTCCCGCCGCTTTGCCAATGTGCTGAAAGCCGATGGTCTTGCGCGCGGCGACCGCGTCGCGGTGTTTCTGTCGCAATCGCTGGAGTTGCCGATCGCGCACATGGCGGCGTTCCGTTCCGGCCTGGTGTCGATTCCGCTGTTTGCCCTGTTCGGCGAGGACGCGCTGGAGTTTCGGCTGTCGAATTCCGGCGCCAGGGCCATCGTCACCGATGAGAGCGGCTGGGAGAAGCTGGCAAAAATCCGCGACCGGCTTCCGGATCTCAGGAATATCTATGTCATCGGCGAGCGTGTGCCCACCGGCACCAAGCCGTTCTGGTCCTCGCTCAAGGCGGCGTCGGCGGAATTTGCCACGGTCGATACGTCGGCCGAGGATCCGGCGCTGATCATCTACACCTCGGGCACGACCGGTAACCCGAAGGGCGCGCTGCACGCGCATCGCGTGGTGCTCGGCCATCTGCCCAATGTCGAGATGTGCCACGATTTCCTGCCCAAGCCCGGCGATCTGATGTGGACGCCGGCGGACTGGGCCTGGATCGGCGGCCTCATCAACGCGCTTCTTGCGGCCTGGTATCACGGCGTGCCGATCGTCGGTCACCGCGCCCGCAAGTTCGAACCGCAAGCGGCGATGCAGATGATGGCCGATTACGGCATTCGCAACGTGTTCCTGCCGCCGACCGCGCTGAAACTGATGCGGCAGGCCAACGTCACGCACGCGGGCGTCAAACTGCGCAGCATCTTCACCGGCGGTGAATCGCTGGGCGGCGAATTGCTGGACTGGGTGCGCGCCACCTTCGGCATCGATGCCCACGAGGTGTTTGGGCAAACCGAATGCAATCTCGTGGTCGGCAGCAATTCGAATCTGTTTCCGATCAGACCCGGCTCCATGGGCAAGGCGACGCCCGGCTTCGACGTGCGGATCATCAACGAGAAGGGCGAGGAATTGCCGCGCGGTGAACGCGGCATCATCGGCGTGCGGCAGCCGAACCCGTGCACCATGATCGAATATTGGCGCAACGCGGAAGCGACGGCGAAGAAATATGCCGGTGAATTTCTGCTCACCGGCGATCTCGGCATCCAGGATGAGGACGGCTATTTCTGGTATGTCAGCCGCGAGGACGACGTGATCACCACGGCCGGCTACCGCGTCGGGCCGTCGGAGATCGAACACACGCTGATGAAGCATCCGGCGGTGGCGATGTCGGCAGTAGTCGGAATTCCGGATCCGATCCGCACCGAATCGATCAAGGCGTGGATCGTGCTGCGTCCGGGCTTTGCGCCCAGCGATGCGCTGGCGCGCGAGATCCAGGATTTTGTGAAGGTGCAACTCGCCGCCCACGAATATCCGCGCTTCGTGCAGTTTGCGGAGTCCCTGCCGCTGACCGCGACCGGCAAGGTATTGCGGCGTGAGTTGCGGGCGCTGGGGTGATAAGCGCGCAGCGCTGTCATTCCGGGATGCGCGAAGCGCAGATCCGGAATTCGGAGATTGTGGCGCGAGATTCCGGGTTCGCGCTGACGCGCGCCCCGGAATGACGATCGGGACGACGAGAGCGATAATTACGGCGTCCCGATCCCCAATTTCTTCAGCGCCTCCAGCATCCGCGCTGGCGGCTCCATCTTGATCACTAGCGCCTCGCCGGTTTCCAGCAGGCTCTTCAGGCTGGAGAGGATCGCGGGCCAGCCCTGACGGCCGCCGGAGAGAATGTCGTCGTCGATCGGCCGGTCATGCGCTTCGGTCATCGTCAGCTTCACGGCGTTGCCAGCCTGCTCGATTTCGTAAGTCACAAGTGTCGGCCCGAGCTTTTCGATCAGCGCCGGCCAGTTGACGTTAAAGGTGATCGTGAGCTTGCGCGGTGGATCGCATTCGATCACCTGACCGCTGATGTGCAGCGAACCATCCGGCGCGCGGACGACGTACGCGCCGCCGATCTTCAGATCAACCCCGACCGCGTTGCCGAAAAAATATTTCCGGCTGAACTCCGCCGACGTCAGCGCCTCCCACACCTTCTCGGGCGTGGCGGCGATGTAGATGACATAGACGGTCATCGGCTTGAAGCTGTCGATATTCATCGCAACCCTCAGCTTTCGGATTTCATCGCAGCGTAGGGAATATCAAGCGGCTTTCCTGTTTCCAGGATGCTCTTGAGACCCGACAGAATGGCGGGCCATCCCTTGGAGATTCCCAATAAGAATTTACTGTCTTCGGCAAAACCTTCATGCGTCAGCGTCAGCTTGACGAGCTTGCCATAGGGCTCGATCACGAACGTCGCAAGCGCGGGAAGTTCGCCTCTGTACTCGTCCGACAAATTCACGAACGTGTAAGCCAGCCGTCGCGGCGGGTCGTACTCGACAACTTTGCCGGCATCGGAAACGGTGCCGTCGCTTCGCACCATCTCGAATGCCGAACCGACCTTCCAGTCCGACCGCAACCGTACACCGAACCAGTAACGTTCGGTGAAGTCGCCATTGGTCAGCGCCTCCCACAATTTTTCAGGCGAGGTCTCGATATAGGTGACGTAGATGAATTCAGGCTTACGCATCGGCCTTCTCCCTGGCGGCAGCCGTCGGAGGATCGAGCATCAAGGCGTGCCCGGTCTCGAGCAGGCTCTTCAGGCTCGCCAAAACCATCGGCCAGCCGCCGGAGATATCGCGCAGCGTCTTGCCGCCTTCTTCCAGATTGTCGTGCGTCACCGTCAATTTGACGATTTTGCCGCGCGGCTCCAGGTCGAAGGTGACGCGGGATACGCGCTCGCGCTTCGCCTCGGGCGAACATGGGTTCCAGCTATAGACAAGCCGTTTCGGCGGATCGAGTTCGAGCACGTGGCCCTCGACACTATCAGCGCCTTGCCTGGCGAAGTGATAAGGCGATCCGGGCTTCCAGTCCGAGGCAACGCGATAGCCGAACCAATAGCGCTCGGTGAAGTCGCCGTCGGTGAGGGCTTGCCAGAGTTTCTCGGCCGATGTCTCGATGTAGGTGACATAGACGAATTCCGGTTTACTCATCACGCTTCTCCAGTTGCCGTTTCAATTCGCTGAGTGCGGTGAGCTTGCCGCGCTCGAATTTCTTGATCCACCGCTCGCCGATCTGATGGATCGGCACCGGGTTGAGGTAATGCAGCTTCTCGCGGCCATGCTTGAACGTGGTGACGAGATTGGCCTCTTCGAGAATCCCGAGATGCTTGGTGACGGCCTGCCGTGTCATGGCGAGGCCGTCGCAAAGTTCGTTCAGCGTCTGTCCGTTCTTGAGATGAAGCCTGTCCAGCAGCGACCGTCGCGATGCATCGGCCAGCGCTTTGAAGACCTCATCCATGGCAAGATTCCATGAGAGGGATAATAGGCAACCAAATGGTTGCATGTCAAGAGCGTGTGTTTGCAACCGGGGCGGACATGGGTATCGTCGCGGCCAGCCAACGAAGATTGGCTTTGAACAGTGGGGTGGAAGAAGATGAAGTGCCGGGGCTTCCTGATCGCTTTTTTCTCAATGGTTTTCGTCACGTGTTGCGGGCATGCGCAGGCGCAGCAACAGGTGATCGGCGCGCCGCCGGAAGCGTCGAACATGAAGCTGGTCGGCGGCAATGATCTGCAGGCGCGCAGCGCCTATCAGCCGACCATCCATCATCAGGGCGACCGCTGGATCGCCTATATCGGCCATCACGGCGGCACCGACGATATTCCCGATCCGGTCAATCCGATGACGGGCAAGGCCGAGCCGAACGGCACCTCGATCGTCGATGTCACCGATCCCGCCCATCCCAAATATCTGCATCACATTCCCGGACAGGAAGGAAAATATGAGTCGGGCGGTGCGCAGATGGTGCGCGTTTGCGATGGCAAGACCCTGCCGAAAGGTGATCCCAATGCGGTCTATATGCTGCGCGCGGTTGGCAGCGAAGGGCATGAGATCTGGAATGTCGCCGATCCCGCCAATCCTGTTCTGGTGACCCATATTGGCGAGGGCTTGAAGGACACCCACAAGAATTTTTGGGAATGTGACACCGGCATCGCCTATCTGGTGTCGGGTGCACCTGATTGGCGCACGCGCCGCATGACGCAGGTCTATGACCTCAGCGATCCCGCGCATCCGGTCAAAATCCGCGATTTCGGCCTGCCCGGCCAGGAGCCCGGCTCGACCGGCGCGGTGCCGACCGAACTGCACGGCATGATCTCGACCGGGCCCAAGGGCAACCGGATCTATTTCGGCTACGGCACCGACAAGGGCGGCTTCCTGCAGATCGTTGATCGCGACAAGCTGATCAATGGGCCGAAGGAGCCGACGCCGGACAACCTTCGTTTTCCGGAGATATCGCGGATGCCGATGTCGGCCTTCAACGGCGCCCACACCACGTTTCCGATGCTGAACATGCCGATCGCCGAATTCGCCAAGGACAAGGACGGCAAGACCCGCGACATCGTGATGATCGTCGATGAGGCGATCCAGAATGAATGCGGCGAGCCGAGGCAAATGGTGTGGTTTGCCGACGTCACGACCGAGACCCGGCCGATGATGATTTCGAGCTACACGGTGCCGGAAGCGAGCGGCTCGTTCTGCGAACGCGGTGGGCGGTTCGGCTCGCATTCTTCCAACGAAAGCATGGCGCCGGTCTACTACAAGAAGATGGCGTTCATCGCCTTCTTCAATGCCGGCGTCCGCGCGCTCGACATTCGCGATCCCTATCACCCCAAGGAAGTCGGCTATTTCATTCCGTCGATCACAGCGGCCACCGACAAACGCTGCGTCACCATCGACGGCAAGGACCGCTGCAAGGTCGCGATCCAGACCAACAATGTCGAGACCGACGACCGCGGCTACATCTATATCGTCGACCGCGCCAATACCGGCTTGCACATCCTCGAGCTCACTGGTGATGCGCGCGCCGCCGCGGGTCTGCCCTGAGGGCCTTGAGCCATGCGCCGTTGGCCCGCCATCCTGATTGCGGCTTTAGCGTTTGGCGCGGTGTCGGGCGTTGCGGCTTATCAAAAAGTGCGGCCGCCCCAAGGCGAGGGTATCCACGGAACCGCCTGGCGTGAGATCGCGTGGCCGTTTCCGCGCGATGGCTGGCCGGCGGGCCGTGCATTTCATTGCGGCGCGGAGTCATGCGGCGAAGAAGTCGAACTTTACGCGCGGCCGAAGATCGGCTTCTGCAATTGTGACAGCGGCGTCGCTGATGATGACGAGGTCGACCGCGTCGCCGATCTCGATCTGATGAGCCAACGCTTCGTTCCGCTCGAGGCGGGTGAGGTGATCCGGATCGGCGGCATGTCCGGACGAGCGCGGGGCTACGATCTCACGATGCCCGATGGCTCGACGCATACCGCCGTTGGTTTCGCTTTGTCGCGACGCTGCGACCTCATGGTGGCGGTTGTGCAGGGCAAGGGATCCGCGGCCGGCGTTCAGCGGGTCGCGCGGGATTTTCTCGGCTCGGACGACATGACGCGCTGGATGATTGCTGCGTTGAATGGCGGCTAGGTTCGCGATCCGTCCTATCAGCCGTCATGCCCGGGCTTGTCCCGAGCATCCACGTCTTTTTATTGCCCGTGGCTGACCAGCACGTAGCGGCACGCGGAAGTCAACTTTTGACGATTTTCCTTGAGGCAAGCCAGAATGGTAAAGTCGCCCTGATCCATCAGTTTGCGGCAGAAACGCTGGACGTCGCGCATGCACGCCTTCTCCTCCTGGTCCGTGCCGCCATGGGCAAGCGCGCCAGTCGGAATCGGGACAGACAACAGGAAGAGCGCCACCAAGAATTTGTGCATCGTGTTCATTTCCTTAGATTTCACCATGGAGGGGGCGACATGCCGTTCATTCCATCACCATCGCATGGTCGTTTCCTGCCGACGCGGCTGACCGGCGAAGCAGCAACACCAGAGGTACCGCGGCAAGCGAGAGAACCATCATCAGTTTGAAATCGTCGATATAGCTGATGATGGAAGCCTGCATCTGCACGACCTGGTCGAGCGCCGCGCGTCCGCTCGCGGTCCACGGACTCCATGCCTGCAGCACGGAGCTGTTGTTGAACGCGTGATTGACCGCCGTGACGGCTGCGGCGTTGCAAGCGCCCGGGCTTGGCAATGGCCGACCGTAACCCCCGCACTTTAAGACCAACTTTACGAACGGTGCTTATACCGCTGGTTAAAATAAAAACCACACTGTATCGTTTACATAATCCAAATCCGGGAAGCTGACAAGGACCATGGTGGATGACGAAATACGAAACCGGCGGTGTGGAACTAACGCGGGAATCGGGTGGTCCCAATTCGGGAGCCGACGATCCAGCGGAAGCGACGCCGTCGCTCGCGCCCGGCGATCGGGTCCGAATGAGTGCATGGGGACGTGCGCGTCACCCCAGATACGGTGATCGCCAGGGCCTTATCGTCGGACAGGGATCCCCGAGCAGTTGGCGGGTCAAGTTCGACGGACGAAGACGTATCCAGGCCATTCACCGTGACTACCTGGAGAAAGTGGAGCGATCCGGCATTGGCACCTTGGGACAATCCGGCATCGAATAAATTTTCCAGATGTGCGGGCGGCCTTCACGGCAAAGCCGCGTCGTTGAGCGGAGCAGGTAATCGTCATGCGTTGTTTTCGTCGGCCGTTGGTGCTGCCATTCGCCATTCTGGCCGCAATGATCATGCTTGCCGGCTGCAGTTCGCTTCCGCGCACACCGTACACCGTGTCCGATGCGGCATCCTCGACGGTGTTGGATCTTGGCGAACTGCGCAGATATGCTGACGAGCCGGCATCGACATTTCTCAAAACAAATCTGAGTTCTCGCTCCGGGCCTCTCAGCTATCTTGCCTTGTCGGGAGGCGGCGCCGATGGCGCCTACGGTGCGGGTGTGCTGAATGGCTGGACCGCAGCGGGGACGCGTCCTGAATTTTCAGTCGTCTCGGGCGTGAGCACGGGCGCTCTGATCGCACCATTTGCATTTCTCGGCCCTGCCTACGATGCCACGTTGAGGGACATTTATACCAGCGGCATCGCTGAAAGCCTGCTCAATACGCCAAACATCGTGCACGCTCTTTTCGGATCCGGCCTGTTTGGAAATACGCACCTGCGCGAGCTCGTAGCCCGATATGTCGGCCAGGACATGCTTGCGGCCATCGCGGCCGAAGACGCCAAGGGCAGAAGGCTTCTCATCGTGACGACCAATCTCGATACGCAGCGAACGGTGATCTGGGATATGGGTCGCATCGCCAGGATCGGATCCGCCCAGGCGCTGGATTTGTTCAGGGATGTCCTGGCCGCGTCCGCAAGTATCCCGGTGGTTTTCCCGCCGATGTTGATCGAGGCGGAAGCGAACGGACATCGCTTCCAGGAGATGCATGTGGATGGCGGCGTGACGGCGCCGGTCCTGACGTTGCCGGAAGCGTTCCTGTTGCGAAACGGAGCGTTCGCCAGGGGTCTGCGCATGAACATCTACGTCCTGGTAAACGATAAGGTCGAGCGGGACTTTCAGCTGGTGCCGAACAGTACCATCGACATCGCGGCGCGCGCTTCTGCTTCCGTCACGAAAACGCAAATCCGTTCGGTGCTCTACGAGACTTATGACTTCGCCCGCCGCAACAACTTCGGATTCAATCTGACTTACGTCGACAAAGATATTCCCTCGCCAGGCTCGTTCGGTTTTGATACGGGCTATATGCGTTCGCTTTATCAATACGGATATGACAAGGCCAGAACCGGTGATTTCTGGGCGAAGGCGCCGCCATCGGACGATTTCCTACAGAATGGCCTTCGCTACCGAAGATCAGCCACGTTGCAGTGAAAGGCGAGACCAGCAGTGATCGTGGCGAAGCGTCGTGCGCTAACGTTCACGCGTCCGCGCAAAGCTGGATGCAGGCGGACCTCAGCGAGCTCTCACGCCATCCAGGAAGAGATTGACGGCAGCTTCTCTCCGCTGCTCCTGAATCTTCGAGCGGATTGCGATACCGTGGAGAATCTGGCGCTCGGAGGTACTCAGCACAAGGCTGAGGAACAGGTCGGCTGCGATGGTGGGGTCGGCTATCCTGATCTGACCGCGGGCGGCGAACTGCTCAAGCAGGATGGCGATGGCCCGAACCGCGCGCAGCCAACCCTCTTCATAGGCGAGCTTTGCCAGCTCCGGAAACTGCACCGCCTGCGCCGCAAGCGTTCGCCGCAGCATAATCACCTCAGGCGTCAAAGCGTGGGCCAGCACGTGCCGGCTAAGATCGTGCAGCGTCGTTTCGATGCCCTTGGGGCTGAGCATCGCGGCCTCGGCCGCGGCCGATAGCGGAGCGAGACAGCGTTGAATCGTGGCGCGCAGGACCGCCGTGAACAGATCGCGCTTGTCATGATAACGCGCATAGACGGTCGGCTTGCTCACGCCGGCCGTTTCCGCGACCGCATCGATCGACGTGCAATCAAAACCTCGCTCCATGAACAGCTTTGTCGCGACGTCGAGCAGGCGCGCATCACGCCGCACCGCCGCTTCGCGTGTGGGACGGCCGCCGGCCCCCCGCGGGGCAGGACGCGTCGCAACAATTCCTTCCTTCGCCATCCAAAGCCTCTTGTCAGCGTGCTGAAGTTGGATTATGTAAACGATACAGTATAGTTTTTAGTATAACCAGCTATGACGTTCTTCGTAACACGAGTCCCAAAGCGCCGGATACCGCGCCCGTTGCAGAACCGTTAGCGCCGGCGATTATCCCCCCGTCCCAGGAGCGGTCGCCCGCGCGAGAGCCGCCGAGCAGCCGCCTCGGCGGCTCTCAAGCCGTCCATATGGCGACGCTATTGCACCTCTTCATCCCGGCCCGAATTCGCGGAGACTGTGCTTTGGACGGCGCGAAGCGTCGATCCGAGTGGTCATTCTCGCGACCCTTTCCCACAAGGAAACAGGTTGGAGGGCGATCTTCTCTTGCGATACCATCGTGCCTCGTCGAACAGCCATTCGGATGCACGCGAGTCCCCACATGTCCCTTCAAGCCTATCTCGCCTTTGTCGCTGCCTGTATTGCGCTCGCTTTGCTGCCGGGACCAATCGTGACGCTGGTGATCGCCAATGGTCTGCGGCACGGCACCCGCGCGGCGTTCATCAACATCGCCGGTGCGCAGGCTGGCCTTGCGATCGTGATCGGCGTCGTCGCCATCGGGCTGACCTCGCTGATGGCGACCATGGGCTACTGGTTCGACTGGGTGCGCTTTGCCGGCGCCGCCTATCTGGTCTGGCTTGGCATCAAGCTCATTCGCTTTCCGGTCGAAGGCGTCAGTACCGATGAGCCGCCGGCTCCGCCACGCGGCGGATTTTTCCTGCAGGGATTTCTGGTGCTGCTCTCCAATCCCAAGGTGCTGGTGTTCTTCGGTGCGTTCATTCCGCAGTTCATGGACATGAACAAGGATCATGTCTCGCAGGTCGCGCTGCTCGGCGTCACCTTCATGGTGATCGCGGCGATGACAGACGGCATGTACGCGCTGCTGTCCGGCCGGGCCCGGTTGATCTTCTCGGCACGGCGGACGCGGCTGCTGTCGCGGGTATCCGGCGGCTTCATGATCGGCGGCGGCATCTGGCTCGCGCTGACGCGGGCGCGCTAGCTGAGGCCGCATTTGGAGTGAGCTCTCGCGGCACGCGCATCTCGGCTCTCTCCCTCCTTGCGGGGGAGAGGTGGAGAGGGGGTATCACGAACGCTGATATTTGCGGCCTACCCCCCTCCCTAACCCTCCCCCGCAAGGGGGGAGGGAAGGAGACACCGGGCCTGTGCCTTGCAAGTAAACTACCTGCAACTAAACTAAATCAGCCGCTCCGCGCGCAGCGTTACTTCGATCTCGCCTAAAATCCGCGCCAGCCGCTCGGCCCATTGCTGCTGGCCGGCCTGATCGGAAATCAGGTCCTGGCGAATCTCGATGCCGGAGTTCATCAGGCTGCGCGCCTCGCCGTGAACCGGGATAGTGTAATCGGTCTCGTCGCTCACGGCATAAGGTTCGTTATCGCCGACCACGAGATCGGCCTCGCGGCGCAGATGTTTCAGCAGCAGCGGCGGCAGCCGGGTATCGCGGTGATAAAGCGTGCCGATATGCCAGGGCCTGGAGATCCCGGCATAGACAGGCGTGAAACTATGCAGCGACACCAGCACCGTCGGCGTGCCCTGATGCAATCGCCGGTCGATGATCTCGTCGATGCGCCGGTGATAGGGCTCGAAAATCTGTCGGCGCCGCGCCTCGGCCGCGTCGCGCGCGATGCCTTCATTGCCGGGAATCGTGGTGGCTTCGCTGATGATCGGGATCGAGCTCGCCGCGGACGGCGGGCGATTGCAGTCGATGACGAGCCGCGAATAACGCTGCGCGACCAGATGCGCGTCCAGATGTTTCGACAGCGTCTCGGCGACGCCGGCGATGCCGATATCCCAAGCGATGTGACGCGTCAGCTCGCGCTCGGGCAGGCCGAGATCGCTGAGCACGCGCGGAATTAGTCGGCCGTAATGGTCACATGTGAGCAGAAACGGCGAATGTCCTTCGGCATTATATTCGTGAATCGGTGGAACCTCCGCGTCGCCGAGGAGTAGGGGTGTGTCGCTGACGCTGTTCAAAACCATTCCTTCAAACGTTGCCTATCGAAGCAGCATATCTGCTTAGAAATGAGCAATGACCGGTATAGATTAGATCGCCCGAATTTACGATGATTGCTCCGACGATGCCGCTACTGACGATCCATCACAAGACCGAATATCGCTATACGCACAACGTGGCGTTCGGCGAACACCGCGTCATGCTGCGCCCGCGCGACAGCCACGATCTGCGCGTGCTGTCGAGCGAGCTCGAGATCGCGCCGAAGCCGGCGTCGCTGCGCTGGATCCATGACGTGTTCGGCAACAGCGTCGCGATCGCGACCTTCGAAGAGCGGGCGGACCGATTGTCGATCGTCAGCACCGCGACGATCGAGCACAGCCCGGCGGAAGAGTTCGCGCTGACCGCCGATGATCCGGCCTATTTCTATCCGTTCGTCTATGACGACGAGGAATTTCCCGACCTCGTTCAATTCATCACGCCGCAATATGGCGATCCCAATGGCGAGCTGTCGGCATGGGCGCGCAAGTTTCTCGATGCCGAAGGCGCGACGCCGACCTTCAATATCCTCAGCGGCATCACCCATGGCATCCGCAACGAATTTACCTATCGCAAGCGACATGAGCACGGCACCCAGCATCCGCTCGATACGCTGCAGACGGGATCGGGCACCTGCCGCGACTTTGCGCTGTTCATGATCGAGGCGCTGCGGCGGCTCGGCATCGCCGCGCGCTTCGTGTCGGGCTACATCTTCATTCCCGGCGATCGCGCCCATGGCTATGTCGGCGGCGGCAATACCCACGCCTGGGTGCAGGTCTATCTGCCGAGCGCCGGCTGGATCGAGTTCGATCCCACCAACGGCATCATCGGTACCCGCGATCTCATTCGCGTGGCGGTGGCGCGCGATCCGCGCCAGGCCATTCCGCTGCACGGGACGTATCTCGGTTCGGCCGACGCCTTCGTCGGCATGGACGTCAGCATCAATGTCGTCTCGGCTTCCGAGGACGCGGGGGTCTGATCATGGAAATCAGGGTAGGCTTCGAGATCACCTACGCGGCGGTGCAGCCGACGCCGATGGTGACGATGCTCAACATCCATCCGTCGCGGTTCGCCGACATCGTCGGCACCGAGAGCATCGTCACTGAACCAAACGTGCCGATCGGTTTTTACCGTGACAGCTTTGGCAATGTGTGCGGTCGGCTGGTGGCGCCGGCCGGCGGCGTCACCTTGCGCGGCAGCGCGCTGGTGCGCGATAGCGGATTGCCTGATGGGGTGATGCCGACCGCGCAGCAGCTTCCGATCGATCAGCTGCCGGATGACTTGCTGCAATACCTGATGCCGAGCCGCTATTGCGAAACCGACAAGCTCACCGATATCGCCTGGTCGCTATTCGCTGGCACGCCGCCCGGCTGGGCGCGGGTGCAGGCCATCGTCGATTTCGTGCACCACCACGTCACCTTCGGCTATCAGCACGCCCATCACATGAAGTCGGCGCATGACGTCTACGAGCAGCGCGCCGGCGTCTGCCGCGACTTCGCGCATCTGGCGCTGACGTTCTGCCGCTGCATGAACATCCCGGCGCGCTATTGCACCGGCTATCTCGGCGATATCGGCGTTCCCAAGGATCCCGCGCCGATGGATTTTTCGGGCTGGTTTCAGGTCTATCTGTCCGGCCAGTGGTACACCTTCGATGCGCGCCACAACCATCCGCGCATCGGCCGCATCCTGATGGGCACCGGCCGCGACGCCGCCGACGTGGCGCTGACCACGAGCTTTGGCCGGATGGACCTGGTCAAGTTTTTCGTCGTCAGCGACGAGGTCGTGACGGCTTGATCCGTTCTGCGCTGGCGGGCTAACAAGGCCGCATGAACTCCGATCGTCTCTTCGTCTACGGCACGCTGATGCGTAACTTCGCTCATCCGATGGCGCAGTTGTTGTCGCGCAGCGCCGATTTTCTCGGCGAGGCGCGCTGCCAGGGCCGGCTCTATCTGGTGAAGCATTATCCCGGGCTGGTGTTGTCGGATGACCCCACCGACGTCGTGCTCGGAGAGTTGTACCGGCTCAGGCAGCCCGACGAATTGCTGCGCGAGTTCGATATGTACGAGGCCTGCGGCGAGGGTTTCAAGGAGCTCACCGAGTATGTCCGGCAGATGCTGAAGCTGACGCTGGCCGACGGCACCGCCAGCGAGGCCTGGACCTACATCTATAACTGGCCGGTCGCGCATTTGCCGCGGATCGCGTCCGGGCGGTTCATGGAGAAGTGACTGGTACGGTCATTCCGGGGCATCGCGCAGCGATGAACCCGGAATCTCGCACCTCATCTCGAGATTCCGGGTTCGCCCTTCGGGCGCCCCGGAATGACGAGGCCTGTGAATAGCCGGGAGAAGGCGAATAATGTTCGCGTTTTGAGCCGTGCGCCCTATATCGATGGTCGGTTGTCACTCGCCTGGACCAAACCACAAACCACATGCGCTTTACGCCTCAATTTCTCGAAGAACTGCGCGCCCGGCTTCTGGTTTCGGAAGTCGTGGGCCGCCGCGTGAAATTGAAGAAGGCGGGGCGGGAGTGGAAGGGGCTGTCACCGTTCCAGCAGGAAAAGACGCCGTCCTTCACGGTCAACGACCAGAAGCAGTTTTACCACGACTTCTCGACCGGCAAGCACGGCAACATCTTCGACTTCGTGATGGAGACCGAGGGCGTCTCGTTCCCCGAAGCCGTCGAGCGGCTGGCTTCGATGGCGGGGCTGGCGCTGCCGGCGGTGACGCCGGATGCCGCGCGGCACGAGCAGCGCCGCAAGACGCTGTATGACGTGATGGAACTCGCCGCGAAGTTCTTCGCCGACACGCTGGCCTCGCGCGACGGCGCCAAAGCGCGCGGCTATCTCGGCGACCGCGCGATCTCGCCGGCGACGCAAGTGCAGTTCCGCATCGGCTATGCCCCCAGCAATCAGCAGAACCGTTTCGCGCTGAAGGAATATCTCGGCGGCCATGGCATTCCGGTCGAGGACATGGTCGAGGCCGGGCTGCTGATCGCCGGCGACGACATCCCCGTGCCCTACGATCGCTTCCGCGACCGCGTGATGTTTCCGATCACGGACGTGCGCGGCAGGGTCATCGCGTTCGGCGGCCGTGCGCTGGAAAAGGACGTCCCGGCGAAATATCTGAACTCGCCGGAAACCCCGCTGTTTCACAAGGGCGACAATCTCTACAATCTCGCGACCGCGCGGCAGGCGGCGCATGACGGCGCCTCGCTGGTGGTGGTCGAAGGCTATGTCGACGTCATCGCGATGGTGACGACGGGCTTTGCCGCCAGCGTCGCGCCGCTCGGCACGGCATTGACCGAAAACCAGCTCGCGCTGCTGTGGAAGATGGCGGACGAGCCGATCCTGTGCTTCGACGGCGACCGCGCCGGGCAGAAGGCGGCGTATCGCGCCGCCGACCTGGCGCTGCCGCATCTCAAGCCCGGCAAGAGTTTGCGCTTTGCGCTGCTGCCCGAAGGCCAGGACCCGGACGATCTCGCGCGTTCCGGCGGCCGCGGCGCGATCGAGGAAGTGATCGGAGCGGCGCGCGGGCTGGCCGATATGATCTGGTCACGCGAAATCGAAGGCGGCTCTTACGCGACGCCGGAGCGGCGCGCGGCGCTGGAAGCGCGGATCGGCGAACTCACCAACGGCGTCCGCGACGAAGTGGTGCGGCGCTATTACCGCCAGGATCTCGCCGAGCGCCTGCAGCGCATGTTCGCGCCGGAAACCGGGCGCGGCGGATACACCAAAGGCAATTACCGGGGTGGGGCGGGGGGCGAATCAGGCCGCCGTTTTCAGCCCCGCGGCCCCGGCGGAGGCGGCCGGTTCGAACCCCGCGGCGGACGCGGGCAGGGGATAACTCCGGCCGCGGCCTTGGGCGCGGGACCCTATCAGGCGTCGAGCCCGCAACTGGCCTTGAGCCCGATCATGCGCGGCCAGCGCAGTTCGATCTCCCGCCGCGAGGCCCTGATCCTGCAATCCCTGATTAACCACCCCTGGCTATTGCACGACCATCTGGAAGAGGTCGCGGCGCTGGAATTGGCCCATCCCGAAGCCCACAAGCTGCGGGCCGGGATCATCGCCGCCTTCGCCCATGATCATCACCACAGTGCCGAGCCCTCCGAGCAGAGCGAGAAAATGCGCGCCGATCTCGATCGTGGCGGATTTTCTCAATTTCTTCAAAGGGTTGAACGGTCGATCACGACCCACGCGGTGTGGGGCGCGCAGCCCGGCGCGGCGCGCGAGGACGTTCTTTCCACCTGGCACCAGCTGGTATCCTTGCATCATCAATGGCACTCCTTACTTAGGGAATTGAAAGATGCCGAGCTGGCTTTGGGCGACAATGGCAGCGAGGCTAATTTGACGTGGCTGCGTGACGTCAAGGCCAGGATGGCCGAAGTTGATGGCACCGAGGCACTGATCGAGGGGTTCGGCGAGTCTTCAGGCCGGTTCCAGCGCAGCGTCTGATTAAAAAATGCTGCGGACGGCCCGGGCCGGAACCGCGAAAAGACTCGCCAAACCCATGGTTTGGCTGCAAAAACAGGGTTAATGGACGCTTAAGAGGTCTGTAGCATTTTCCGTCGAAGTGGGGGAACGGTTCGCCGTTAGAAAATCCGTCAAATAAAAATGGCGCGTGTTCTAATTGCAAAACCGATATTCACTTTTGCGGAATACGCACAGGGCCAAGAGGTCATAGCCGGTTGGAGCACTTTCAGGGTGGCGAGACATCTGCGCCGCCCTTTGCGCGTCATACGTGACGTTTGGATCAAGGCGGGCGCGGCGACGCATCCAGCATGAGCGCGTTTTAGGAGCAATGAATGGCCACCAAGGCAAAGACGCTGCAGGTCAAGGACAAGGAAAAAGACGACAAGGCCGCAGATGCGCCTGAGAAGGATTCAGCCGACGCGCCGTCGCCGTTGCTCGATCTGTCGGACGCCGCCGTCAAGAAGATGATCAAGCAGGCCAAGAAGCGCGGCTTCGTGACCTTCGATCAGCTCAATGAAGTGCTGCCGTCGGACACCACCTCGCCGGAGCAGATCGAGGACATCATGTCGATGCTCTCGGACATGGGCATCAACGTCTCCGAGGCTGAGGAAGCCGACAGCGAGGACGAGAAGGAAGACGATGCCGACGACACCGACAACGAGCTTGTCGAGGTCACGCAAAAGGCCGTCACCGAAGTCAAGAAATCCGAGCCGGGCGAGCGCACCGACGATCCCGTGCGCATGTATCTGCGCGAGATGGGCACCGTCGAGCTGTTGTCGCGCGAAGGCGAAATCGCGATTGCCAAGCGCATCGAGGCCGGCCGCGAGGCGATGATCGCAGGGCTGTGCGAAAGCCCGCTGACCTTCCAGGCCATCATCATCTGGCGCGACGAATTGAACGAAGGAAAGATCTTCCTTCGCGACATCATCGATCTCGAAGCCACCTATGCCGGCCCCGACGCCAAGAACAACATGAACCCGGCGATGCTTGCCGCGCCTGTCGGTGCTGACGGCCAGCCCGTCGCCAACGGCAATGGCGCCGCACCCGCGCATGTCGCCCCGCCCGCCGCGCCGCCGGCCCCGACGCCGTTCCGCGCCGTGCCCGCCGCCGGGGTCGGTGCCGACGTCGAGGAAAAGGAATCTGCCGAGTCCGCCGCCGACGGCGACATGGACGACGACGAGTTCGAAAACCAGATGTCGCTGGCGGCGATCGAAGCCGAGCTGAAGCCGAAGGTGGTGGAGACCTTCGACAAGATCGCCAGCGAGTACAAGAAGCTGCGCCGCCTGCAGGAACAGGACATCGCCAACCAGTTGCAGAGCGAGACGCTGTCGCCGTCGCAGGAGCGCAAGTACAAGAAGCTGAAGGACGAGATCATCGTCGAGGTGAAGTCGCTTCGGCTCAACCAGGCCCGTATCGATTCACTGGTCGAGCAGCTCTACGACATCAACAAGAAGCTGGTTTCGTTCGAGGGCCGCCTGCTGCGCCTCGGCGACAGCCACGGCGTCGCGCGCGAGGATTTCCTGCGCAATTATCAAGGATCGGAGCTCGATCCGCGCTGGCTCAACCGGGTCTCGAAACTCTCCGCCAAAGGCTGGAAGAATTTCGTCCATCACGAGAAGGACCGCATCAAGGAGCTGCGCGGTGAAATCCAGCAGCTCGCCGCGCTGACCGGGCTCGAGATCGGCGAATTCCGCAAGATCGTGCATGGCGTGCAGAAGGGCGAGCGCGAGGCGCGCCAGGCCAAGAAGGAAATGGTCGAGGCCAATCTTCGCCTCGTGATCTCGATCGCCAAGAAATACACCAACCGCGGCCTGCAATTCCTCGACCTGATCCAGGAAGGCAATATCGGCCTGATGAAGGCGGTCGATAAATTCGAATACCGCAGGGGTTACAAGTTCTCGACCTACGCGACGTGGTGGATCCGGCAGGCGATCACGCGAAGCATTGCCGATCAGGCGCGCACCATCCGCATTCCCGTGCACATGATCGAGACCATCAACAAGATCGTGCGCACCTCGCGCCAGATGCTCAACGAGATCGGCCGCGAGCCGACGCCAGAAGAGCTTGCCGAAAAGCTCGGCATGCCGCTTGAAAAGGTGCGCAAGGTTCTCAAGATCGCGAAAGAGCCGCTGTCGCTGGAAACGCCTGTCGGCGACGAGGAAGACTCGCATCTCGGCGATTTCATCGAGGACAAGAACGCGATCCTGCCCATCGATGCCGCGATCCAGTCCAATCTGCGCGAAACCACCACCCGCGTGCTGGCCTCGCTCACCCCGCGCGAAGAGCGCGTGCTGCGCATGCGCTTCGGCATCGGCATGAACACTGACCACACGCTAGAAGAAGTCGGCCAGCAGTTCTCGGTGACCAGAGAGCGAATTCGCCAGATCGAGGCCAAAGCGCTGCGGAAGTTGAAGCATCCGTCAAGGTCGCGGAAGCTGCGGTCGTTTCTCGATAACTAATTCAGAGGTCGTGCCCGGGCTTGACCCGGGTATCCATCGAGACAAAGCGGCGGGCGAAAGCCCGCCGTTTTTGTTCGGGCTCGGAACAATCAAAAGAGCCCTGTGCGGCCAAAACCAGACAAAACAGGAACTCCAGCGACTTTGTCGCGAATCAACGCTCAATCTCACAATTAACTTGCAATTCGAAGTCAACAGCGATTATAGCTCGCTGACAGCGAATTTAGTTTGCAAGCGAGTTCCGAATCAGTCGTGAGTGTTGGCTCGCTTGGGCGACATTCATGCCTCCCAAACCGGGCGAGTCAAATCGCTCTAGGGATTCGAAAGAATCCTCCATTGGCCGGTCGTGCGGCACCTGTTCCTGCGTCGCGCGCCCTCCGCCAAACATAGGCGAACATCGAAAAGGCTTCGATGTTCGCCTGGGAAGCTTAGAGGTCCTTTCGTTCGAGATGCTCTTTGTTCAAAGGCACCGGGGCAATTTTGCACCGGCGAACAGGGAGACGGTCAATGGTCGATACCACTGATCCACCAAGCGGCGAACGAAAGCGTTCTGGTTTCTGGCGACAAGTGCGTGGCTTCGGCCGCAACCTTGTCAACAGACAGACGTTCATTATGGCCACCCGCGTCCTCACGTTGATGGTGCGGATAGTCGAACTAGTGAACAGGCTACGCGGCGATCTCTAAGCTAATTTTCCCAATTTTCGAAAGGTTGAGTGAATCGATGTACGACCGGGCACTGAAATTAATCCGGCAATACCATCGGCTGTCGCAGGCGGAGCTTGCGGACGCCCTCAATCTATCGCGGTCATTCGTATCCGAACTCGAAAAGCCCGGAGGGAAGAAGCCAAGTATTGATGTGCTTGAGCGTTATGCCAACTATTTCAAAATCCCAGTCTCGTCGCTGCTCCTATTCGCTGAGCGATCAGGATCTTCGGAGTTGCGCGAAACGTCTCGAGCTTTTGCCGCCGACAAGGTCTTAAAAATGCTGGAGTGGCTCGAGGAAACCACGCGTGACGAGCTGCGAGCTGGTTGATCCGATGAGGAAGAAACCTCGAACCGATCTCCCTCTGTCAGATTGCTGGCTCTCTGCAATTGACTCACCTTCCACTCTCGCCCGACGGTTATCTACACCAGGCCATAAGTTGTGTGTCGACGATCTTTCGTCCTTCGCGCGAGATACTGGAAACTATCGACTGTTCCCAATTTTCAACGAGAAGGGCAAAGCGCGTCCTATCCAATGGCCGAAGCGCCGCCTGCAAGGTGTTCACGCCCGAATTCATAAGTTGCTCTCGCGCGTCGCAGTTCCGAAGTATCTACATTCAGCTGTGCGAGGGAAATCATACATTTCCAACGCAGCCGCACACGATCCGAAAATGCCAACAATCAAAATTGATGTGAAGAAATTCTTTCCATCGGTTTCGCGCGTGGTGATTTTTAATTTTTTCGCGGGCCCACTAAAATGCCGCCGTGACGTTGCGGGATTGCTCGCCGATATTCTGACCTTCGATGCGCATCTCCCAACGGGAAGCGCGGCAAGTCCGATAATCGCGTACTACTCGTTTAAACCTATGTTTGATGAAATCGCACAATTCGCGGAATCTCTCGGCCTTACGATGACATGTTATGTCGATGACATGGCCTTGAGCGGTCCCCGCGCCAACAAAGGCGTTCTTTACGCGATTAGGGGCATTATTGCCCGGCACGGATTGAAATCACATAAGGCGCATACTTTTTCAGGCTTGCAGCCAAAAGTGGTGACGGGTGTTTGTAATACGGCCGCTGGTCCTCGCGTTCCCAACAAGTTGCATTTGAAGATCAAGAACGGGTTTGATGCTTTGGCGAAAGCTCAAAACGCGGTTGAAGAAGGCAAAATATTGCGACCGTTGCTAGGAAGAATGGAAGCCGCAGCGCAGATCGACCCCGCATTTAAGGCTCGGGCTAAAACTGTCCGTGCAAAGTATTCGCGACCAAAAGATGTAGGGGGACTTGAAAAAATTGAATAGAAACTCGTTTCCGGCTTGGTCCCTTAACTCGGTCAATGCGACCGCGTACTAAGCGGGACGGTGGTAACTCTAAAAATATCGAGTCGCCACTTATCCTTCCGCCGCCGGACAACTCGGCCCGAACCACCACGCGCTTTCCGTAAACGTCACCGGCACCACGCCGCCCGCGACACGTCGGCCCGATGGATGCAGGTTCAGCGATCCGTCCGGCGCGAACGCGCGGTCAAAACTTCCTTCATCGGTCATGGTGAGATCGGGGCCCGACCAGCGTCCGGCAAAGGTCAGGCGTGGTGGCTGTTCGATCTGGCCGGTGAAGTTCCAGAACACCGGCCGATAATAGGCGCGCAGGCGAAACGCATGTCTGTCCATGTCGGACCACACGCGGCCCGGCGTTCCGCCACGCAGCTGAAGCCGGTAGCGCTCGCCAAGCGGTGTGCAGAGATAGCCGTCGCCGCGCACGCTGGTGGACGCAAGAATGCGCGAGCCTGAGGGCGACGGCGAAAACCAGATGTAGAACGTGTAGGTGCCGGACGCGGCGTGCGCGACGCCGACGCCTTGCCGGCCACAGCCGCGTGCGTCCGCCGACCCGATAGATCCACGGCGAGAACGCGGCGTTGACGGTGATGTAGAAAATCGCGCCGAGCGCCAGCAGCACGAACAGGCTGGTCAGGCACCCGACGCGGCGCCTGCGGGTGGGTGGCTGGCCTTCGATCATGGCGCGATGATGAAATGGGCCGCCCGGGCTTTTAAGCAGAGCGCGGCACTTTCAAGGGGGAATGCTCCGGAAAACGGAACGCATTGGTGATATCATCATTCAAGCCTGCGCCATCGATCGTGGCGAATGACGCGAGGATAATAAGGATCATCGCCTGTCTGCAACTCCGCGGAACAACCGTGAGTTCCCGGTTTCCCGCATTTCATCCGGTTTGGACGAGATGTCATGAACCCAGCCAATCCCGCCTTCCCGAGCACGGCCGTCCTGAAGCCGGGAGCGGTCGACCTCCCGCTGCTGAGACGCATCCATGCAGGTACCGTTGCGCTGTCGCTGGATCCCTCGGCAACCACGGGCATGCGGGCTTCACAGGCCACGGTTCAGGACATCGTCGACAGCCACAAGGTGGTCTATGGAATCAATACCGGCTTCGGCAAGCTGGTGAGCACGCGGATCAGCAACGACCATTTGGCCGAACTGCAACGCAATCTGGTGCTGTCGCACAGCGTCGGAACGGGTGAGCCGCTCTCGCCTGCCGTGGTCCGGTTGGTGCTCGCGACCAAGGTCGTGAGTTTGGCCCGTGGGCATTCCGGGGTACGGCCGGCGCTGGTCGATGCGCTGCTCGCCTTGTACAACGCGGGCATCACTCCCCGCATCCCCGCCAAGGGATCGGTCGGCGCGTCAGGGGATTTGGCTCCCCTTGCACATCTGGCGTGCGTGCTCATCGGTGACGGCGAAGCCTTCACCGCCGATGGAAAAGTCGTGAAAGGGAGCGAGGCCCTGGCGCTGGTCGGGCTGGAGCCCTTTGTGCTCGGTGCCAAGGAGGGGCTGGCCCTGCTCAATGGCACGCAGGTATCAACCGCTCTCGCGCTCTCAGGCTTGTTTGGTGCGGAAGACGTCTTCGCGTCGGCGTTGATCTCGGGGGCGCTGTCGCTCGAAGCCATCCAGGGCTCCATCAAGCCGTTCGATGCGCGCATCCACGAGGCGCGCGGGCAGGCCGGGCAGATCGCTGTTGCGGCCGCGGTGCTTGCGCTTCTGGAGGGCAGCGAGATCGTGCCGTCTCACGCCGATTGCGGACGCGTGCAGGATCCGTACTCGGTGCGCTGCATTCCGCAGGTCATGGGCGCATGTCTCGACAATTTGACGCACGCGGCGCGCGTGCTGGCGATCGAAGCCAATGCAGCGTCGGACAATCCCCTGGTGTTCGCCGACACCGGCGAGGTGATCTCAGGGGGAAACTTTCACGCCGAGCCGGTGGCCTTCGCCGCCGACATTTTGGCGCTCGCGATAGCCGAGATCGGCGCGATGGCGGAGCGGCGTATTGCGCTGCTCGTCGACAGCGCATTGTCGGGCCTGCCGGCATTCCTGGTGCGCGACGGCGGGCTAAACTCCGGTTTCATGATCGCGCAGGTGACGGCCGCGGCACTTGCATCCGAGAACAAGTCGCTGGCCCACCCCGCGAGTGTCGACAGTCTTCCGACTTCGGCCAATCAGGAGGATCATGTATCGATGGCAACTTACGCGGCGCGCCGGCTCGGCGAGATGGTGAACAACACGGCCGTCGTGGTCGGCATCGAGGCCATGGCCGCGGCCCAGGGCATCGAGTTGAGGCGCCCCCTCAAGAGTTCACCGCTGATCGAAGCGGAGTTCGATACGATCCGCTCGCGCGTAGCCTTCCTCGATCGCGACCGCTATCTCGCGTCGGACCTCGAGGCCATGAGGCTCTGGGCCTTGCATGCCGATGGGCACATCGCTCCAGCGCTGCTCGCTGCCATACTACCCAGTCAACCCGGGGCATTTTCCTGATCGCGTGCCGCTGCTCGGTGACCGACGCCTGCGTCGAAAGCCCAGGCGAGGCGATCACCTGGCGCTTGTTCCGTTGCCGGACCAGACAGGTGCGGCGCGAAACTGATCCGTGGCCGGAATCATTCCGATCATAGCGGCTCTCCCTTCGGCTGACGGGTCCAGGGGATACCGCCGCGCAGCCGCTTGATGTGGATCAACTGATTTGCAGGCGACAAGCCGCCGGGCGGCAGGTCGCGGGCGCAAGGGGCATTTTCGAACGAAAAATGGCATGAGAGGTGTTACGATCTCGGGCCACCCGTTATGCCCAAGGTATTGCCAAGGGACTGCCAAGCGACTGCCAAGGGACTTCCTGATGACCACGCGCACAAAATTGATAATGGCCGCTATTCTGACCCTGCTCGCGGGCCTGAGCCCACAAGCCCGCGCCGCCCAATGCGGCAGTGGCCCCGGCGGGTTCGAAGCCTGGAAGAGCGAGTTCGCCCAGGAGGCGAGGGCCAAGGGCGTCGGCGCCTCGGCCGTCCAGGCCTTGATGGCGACGAACTACGCCTCGGCGACCATCGCCGCCGATCGCGGCCAGCGAAGCTTCAATCTGTCGCTCGACGCGTTTCTCGCCAAGCGGGGTGCTGCGACCATCGTTGCGCGCGGACGTTCGCTGAAGCATTCGCAAGGCGCGATGTTTGCTTCCATTCAGCAGCGTTACGGCGTGCCGCCGGGCCCGTTGCTCGCCATCTGGGGCATGGAGACGGGGTTCGGCAGCCAGCGCGGCAACCAGAACATGCTCTCGTCGATCGCGACGCTGGCCTATGACTGCCGGCGGTCGGCCTATTTCACCGAGCACCTTTACGCGGCGCTGCAATTGATCGATCGCGGCGCGCTGTCGCCGGCCCAGCGCGGCTCCATGCATGGCGAGGTCGGCCAGACCCAGTTTATGCCGAAGAACATTCTCGCCTATGGTACCGGCAATCTCGACGTCGCGGCCAACGCGCTGAGCTCGACCGCGAATTTCCTGAAAGCCCATGGCTGGCGTGCGGGCGCCGGATATCAGCCGGGAGAGCCCAACTTCGCCGCCATCGAGGCTTGGAATGCGGCGGGTGTCTACCAGCGCGCCATCGCGCTGATGGGCCGCCAGATCGACGGAGGCGAGTGAAGCGGGCTTGCGGGACGCGCCTCTGATGCAAGCGTTACCAGTCTCTCCATCGTCATTGCGAGGAGCGAAGCGACGAAGCAATCCACCTTTCTGCACGTTGGCGATATGGATCGCTTCGCGGAGTCTGTCATCGGGCGCGCATGCGCGCGACCCGTTGGCTCGCAATGACGGTGTGCGGCGCGTATTTTCATGACATGATTGAGATAATCGAGCAGCAAAGGATTCGCATGCGCAAGTTTTATTTGGCCATTTTGTTCAGCACGGTCATCGCCACCCCCTCGTTCGCCGCCCGTTGTGGTGGGGATTTTAATTCCTTCGTCGCCAGCATGTCGGCGGACGCGCAGGCGGCCGGCGTCTCGCAAGCCGTTATTTCGCAGGCGTTCGGCGGTGTAACGCAGGACATGGCGGTGCTGAATTTTGATCGCCGCCAGCGCTACACCTTCAACAAGACGTTCGAGCAATATGTTTCGACCCGCGTCGGCTCGGGGCGCATCAACACCGGCCGGGCGATGCTGCAGCGGAACGCCGCGCTGCTGTCGCGGATCGAGGCGCGGTTCGGCGTGCCCCGGCAGATCCTGGTCGCGATCTGGGGGCTGGAGACGGATTTCGGCCATGGCGACATGGGCAAGCTGCCGGTGATCCGGACGCTGACCACGCTGGCGCATGATTGCCGCCGCTCCGAGCTGTTCCAGGGCGAATTGCTGGCGGCGCTGAAGATCGTGCAGCGCGGCGATCTTCCGTTGCGGGATTTGATCGGCGCCTATGCCGGCGAGATCGGCCAGACGCAATTTTTGCCGTCGTCCTACATCAAATACGGCGTCGATTTCGACGGTGACGGCCGCGTCGATCTGCGCCACTCAGTGCCCGACGTGCTCGCTTCCACCGCGAACCTCTTGCACACCAACGGCTTCAAGATGGGCGCGCCCTACGGCGAAGGCAGCGAAAATTTCGAAGCGATGCGCGAATGGAATCACGCCACGATCTATCGCAAGACGATCGGGTATTTTGCGGATCAGCTGGTGGGAAGGTGATTGCTATTTGCCGTCATTCCGGGGCAGCCCGCAGGGCTGAACCCGGAATCTCGCGCCAATAACTTCGAGATTCCGGGTTCGATGCTGTCGCATCGCCCCGGAATGACGGGTGCGTTTGCGAGGAAACGGCGATCCAGGTTAGTTCGTCATGCCCGGGCTTGTCCCGGGCATCCACGTCTTGGAGGCACCCAAGCAAGAAAGACGTGGATGGCCGGGACGATGCCCGGCCATGACGGGTGTGGTTTAGGCTGGTTACAAAAACCGCCCGTCGGGCAAATCACTGTCCAGCCCCGTTTCGAAAAATATTCCACTTTCGTCCATAACCAAATCACCCCTATAGCCGCGCCGTCCCGCTCCCCAGAGGGGCGGCTCGCGATCGTCACGAACGCGGGGCGGGATGCGGTGGACGCGCGCGGCGCTGTGGACGAACGGCGCCTATGCGTGGACGGCGAAGTCGTGTGGTCCTGACGCCTCGATGCCGGCGTCAAGTTGGTGATGATGCTTCGCATCACACCGACGACGGTGACAAGAAAGCCCGATCGCCGGGGAGAGCACGAAGGAAACCGTTAAAACCACTGCGCAGGGAATGCCGGGTGAACCGGTGTGACCGCGGTGACTAACTCGTGTGCTTTTTTTCACTGCACGCGAGGCTGCGGGGCGCAACGGGCGCCCGGCATTCCCTGCGCCCTCTGATTTTCAGAACAGGGCAGGACGTTGACCAGCAAACCTCGCGCGAGGTGCGGCGAGATCGCGAAGCCGTGTCTGACATACGCGTCGTGCCCGGGCAAAAGCGCGAAGCGCGTCTTCGCGCCAGATGACCCGGGCATCCATCAATCTTCGCAATAACTTTTTAGAAGGGGATGGATTGCCGGGTCGAGCCCGGCCAGGACGAAGTAATTCCTAATTGGCTGCTTGATGATCGAGAAGCATACTCCACGTCGTCCCGGCCTTGAGCCGGGACGACGCATCGCCGTCATTCCGGGGCATGCGTCAGCATGAACCCGGAATCTCGCACCGACAACTTCCAGATTCCGGGTTCGCGACTTTGTTGCGCCCTGGAATGACCGCTCGAAGCTTCTGGATTGCTTCGTCGCTTACGCTCCTCGCATGACGAATTACTTCCCCTTCTTCGTCGCCTTCTCGATCAGGCGCGACAGCACCTTCCAGTAGGTCGCGGGCCTAAAACGTTGCACCAGGTCCATCAGGCGGGCGTCGTTGCCGATCAGGATGCGCGGCTGGTTCTTCTCGATGCCTTCGATGATGCGCAGCGCGGCAGCTTGCGGCGTGGTTTTGGCGACCGCGTCGAACCGTTCGATCGCCTGGGCGCGGCGGACATTGTCGGTCATGCCGGTGCCACGGCGCGAGTTGCGGGCGATGGCGGTGGCGACGCCGCCGGGATGCACGACCGAAAGCCGAATTGGGCTTGCCGCCGCCTGCAATTCGTGGCGCAGGCTTTCCGAAAAACCGCGCACCGCGAATTTCGCCGCCGCATAGGCGGTCTGGCCGGGCGGCGCGACGATGCCGAAGATGCTCGAGAGGTTGACGAGGTGCGCCTCGCGCTGCCGCGAAAGATGCGGCAGGAACGCGCGCGTCGCATGCACCACGCCCCAGAAATTGATGTTCATCAGCCAGTCCATCTCGGCCTGGTCGATCTCGCCGAAAGTGCCCATCAGCGCGACGCCGGCATTGTTGACGACGATGTTGAGGGCAGGGTGGGCGGTTACAGCAGCCTGCGCGAACTGTGCGATCTGCTCGGGTACGCCGACATCGACGCCATGCGTCGTGACCTTGCGCTGATGGTCGCGGGCAATCTCGGCGGCGACTGCCTGCAAGCCGGTCTCGTCACGATCGGCAAGGGCGAGATCGCAGCCGCGCGCGGCAAGCTCCAGCGCCAGCGCACGGCCGATGCCGCTGGCGGCGCCGGTCACGGCGGCAGCGGATCCACGGATCGCAGTCATCGGGTATTAGCTCCATGTGGGAGGAAAGAATGTGGGGTGAAAAAATGTGCAAGGGCATGCAGCCCTGGGGAGGCCGCAACGGGTTCCCCGGTTTTTATGCCGGGAACCGGAAACCATCCAGTCCTTTCGGCCTTTAACTAAAGTTACTTCTTCGGGGCTGATTTCACAGGAGGCCCTTCATGGGACAATCGAAGCCCTTTCGTGCCACTGCGCTTGTTGTCGAAGACGACCCGATGCAACGGGAAATGATTTGTCTGCTGCTCGAAGAGAGCGATTACGATGTGATCCAGTGCGAAAGCGCGGAAGCGGCCGAACTGGTGCTGGAAAGGAACGGCGGCTCTTTGCGGCTGATGATGACCGACGTCCACCTCGCCGGCCACATGAACGGTGTCGAGCTTGCGCACATCGCCAAGCGGCGCGTGCCCGATATCGACGTGATCGTCACCTCGGGCATGCCGCTGCGGCAGCCACTCCCGGACGGCGCCCAGTTCTGGTCGAAGCCGTGGGCGCCGCTCGACGTGATCCGTGCGGCGGAACGGATGTCGCTTGCGCACCGGGCCGCCAACGACAACGCGTGAGCCGCACTGCTTCCGCGACCGCGGGCGTCGTGATATCGGCAGTCCCTGATATCGGCAGTCGATGACGCTGTCCTTGCCCGCAAGATGGCTGATCGCGCCGGGCGCGTGCGCTGCTCGCCGGAGGCAGCGGCGTTCCCGAAATCGCGCAACGTCAGCGCGGAGAATTTAAAATCTGCTATGCTCGTGGCGAGGCACGGTTTGCAGAGGGAGGGCGCAATGACGGGGGTTTTCCGTGTTTTCTGTGTAATCTCGGCGGTCGGCCTTTTCGTGGTCGGAATGACCCGGGCCGATGCCCAAACGCCGGCTGGCACAGCCCAGATGCCGCCTGCCGCCGTCCAAGGCGGCAACGGCGCAGCGCAAGCCGGGTCCGCAGTTGTCGTGGACCAGCTCAGCGAATTCCAGAAGGAGAGTCTTGAAATCGAACGACAGCGACTGACATTGCAGCGCGATCAACTGGCGCTGGATCGCGAAAAGAGTGGCTGGACTTTCCTCGGTGTCGCAGTTCCCCTTATGGCTGCCGTTGTCGCGTTGATGGCCGGCATAATTACGATGTTCTTTCAGGCCCGCGCGCAGTTCAACATGAAGGCAGCCGAGCTTGTGCTGGGTTCCTATTCCCCGGCTGCCGCCAAGAGCCGGGCCGCGATGCTTAGTCGAATGTTCTCGCATTGGCTGAGGGCGGATTTTCCTCAGTCGTTTTCGGCCAATGAGTTTCCGGGCACTCGCCTGCAAGAGATGAAAATGGAATTATTCCGGGCTCTTCGCGCCAAAGATGCCGACCCGGAACAGGTGGTGCGGCATTGGCTCGCGGTATTCGATGGCGAGAAGAGCCGTTTCAGCGAATTGTTTCCGGATCTGGCGACGCCCGGGCAGGCAACGAATACCCCCAATCAAAAAAGCTGAAGGACGTGTGACGCCTATGTCGATTGCCTTTCTGCTGACCTCGCTGGTCGTGGTCGTCTCTCCCGGCACCGGCGTGCTCTATACGCTCGCGGTGGCGCTCAAGCAGGGTTCTCGTGCGAGTGTCGCCGCCGCGTTCGGCTGCACGCTCGGGATCGTGCCGCACATGCTGGCGGCCATGCTCGGGCTTGCCGCCGTGCTGCACACCAGCGCGGTGGCGTTTGCGACGCTGAAATGGCTGGGCGTGTTCTATCTGCTCTACATGGCGTGGCAGGCGCTGCGCGAGACCGGCGCGCTTGCGATCGACGCTCCGGCCGCAGGGCGGTCGCACCGGCGCGTGGTCGTCACCGGCTTTCTGATCAACATCCTCAATCCGAAACTGTCGATCTTCTTTCTGGCGTTCCTGCCGCAATTCATCGCGGCCGATGAAAGCCATCCGCTGGCGCGGATGCTGGAATTGAGCGGCGCATTCATGGCGCTGACGTTTGCGGTGTTCGTGGTCTATGGCTTGTTCGCGGCCGGCGTCCGCGACCGCATCATCTCGCGGCCGAAGGTGATGACCTGGCTGCGCCGCAGCTTTGCGGCCGGGTTCGCCGCGCTCGGCGTCAAACTGGCGTTCGCGGAGCGGTAATAGCCACACCACCGTCATTGCGAGCCAGCGGATCGGCAGAGCGCCATCCGTTGACAGGATCGGCAAAGCAATCGAGAAGGCCCACAGAGCAAGACTGGATTGCTTCGTCGCGAACGCTCCTCGCAATGACGGCGGAAGGAGACTGCGTCGCGTTTGATGATAGAAATCAAAAGGCGGGCTCGAGGCCCGCCGTGTCAATTAAATCGCTCATCTGAAATTGGATGCCCGGGCAGAGCGAGGCTCCACCCGGGCGGAAAGTCACTTCTTGGACTTCTTGGCCTTTTTCGCCTTCTTCGCCTTTTTAGCCTTCTTCGCTTTCTTAGCCATAGCATCCTCATTTGAGTTAATGGAATGAAACGCGACACGAGGCATGCTCGGCGGAGGGCCAACCTCGCAACATCCTCGAATACAATCCCAGCAGATTCGGAGCGCGATGCCCCGCACCGTCATGCCTTTGTCATTGCGTTATCCACAGTTGTTATGGGTTTTTGCACGATTTTCGACACGCTAAAGCCTTTTCGAGTGAAAGCGGAGCACCTCCGCTCGCAGCAAGTGCGTCAAGGGATGGAGCTTCGGCCTGATCTAATTAGAACGAGAAAGCGCCAGACGACGTCACGGTCGACGACGCGAACGATCGAAGCGGCTTCACGCGGGCGCGACAGAGTTAACAAGACACGAAGCCAGAGCATGTATCTGCTCTGATCCGGAACAGGCGAGGCAATGCTCACGGTTCTTCATCAATTCAAAACCAAACTGCGGATTGCCGCGGCGAGGGTGAGAGTCCGTTAAGCGAGGTGGTTGCATGTTACTCCGTAAGATCACGGGGATGGTCTGGGATGGTGTTCTATAACAGGGGAGACGGGGCCTTGTACGTTCCGGGTTCACAATGCTGAACGTACCGACGTTGTGGACGGTATTCGTCATCAACTTTCTGGCGCTGGGCCTGATCTGGGCCTACATCGTGCGCAGCTACCCCAATTTCGAGGCCGCGCGGTTCTGGACCGGCTCGGCGTTTACCGCGGCCGCTGGCGCGGCGTTCGCGATGCTGCGCGTCGTCGCGGTGGACTCACTGCTGCCGTTGCTGGCCGCCGGCACATTTCTGATTTTCGCCGCCTGCCTGGCTGCGATGGGCATCAAGCGGTTCTACGGCCAGGGAGGCACCTGGCTCGGCACCGCGCTGATCACGGGATTGAGTTTCTCCGGCCTGGCGTTCTTCATCTTCGTACACGACAGCCTCATGATGCGGATCGCCGTCTATACGATCGCTCAATCCCTGCCGCTGGCGTTGAGCCTGAAACCGCTGCTGTCGCGGCAGAACGGCCACATCAATCCCGGCGCCCGGCTCGCCGGCGTGGTCGCCAGCATCATTATCGCCATCTATGTCGCGCGCCTTGCGGGCAGTCTGTTCGGCGCCGATATTTCCTTCGTTCATTTCAGTCCGTTCCAGTCGGCCGTGATCCTGTTGCTGGTTTTCCTGTCGATGGCGTTGAATTTCGGTTTCCTGCTGATGGCGATGGACCGTCTGCGCAACGAGGTCGCCGATCTCGCGCTGCTTGACGACCTCACCGGAGTCGGCAACCGGCGGCATCTGTTGCAGCGCCTGACCGAGGAATGCGCGCGGTCCGAACGCAGCGGCGCGCCTTTCGCGCTGCTGGTGATCGATCTCGACGGCTTCAAGGCGATCAACGACACCCACGGTCACGCCGCGGGTGACGCCTGCCTTCAGCATTTCACGTTGATGGCGCAGACCCGGTTGCGGCCCGGCGATATGCTGGCGCGCACCGGTGGTGACGAGTTCTGCGTGGTGCTGCCGGCCAGCACCGTGCGCGAGGGCGCGATGATCGCACGCCGCATTGTAGATGTGTGCCGCGAAGACGCCACGCAATGCGTCGGCGCCGACATCCCCGTCTCGGTTTCGATCGGCGTGGCGCAATGGACTCGGGAGATGGGCGCATTCCCCGACCGCTTGATCGCCTCTGCCGATCACGCGCTGTATGCCGCCAAGAAAGACGGCAGGAACTGCCATGCGATCTATGATCCGGCGTCGCCGCCGCTGGCGCCTGAACTTGAAGCCGCTATCGAGCAGGCCCTGCGCAAAATCGCCTGAGCGTGTTATGGAGCCGGTTCATCGGAAGCTGGCCATGATCGCCCGTTTGCTGGCGCTCGCGTTTTGCGTCGTCGCGATTTTTACCTCGGCCTCGGCGCAAACGCCGGACCTCTCGGCCATCGCGCGTCAGTCCGGCACGCCGGACATTCCCGGTTTGAAGATGGTGTGGCTGGCGCCGTGGGGCGATCTGTCCAACGCTCATCCCTGGCGCAACATCATCGTGCATCAGACCGAGGGCCCGGCCGGTTCGGCGCGCTGGGGTGCGTCGGAGCAATCCAAGAATCCGACGCGGCGCGGCGTCACCGTCTGGGTCGAAACCGATGGCACGGTGTATTGGTCGGTGCCGGAAAATCTCGTGCCGACCCATGGCGACGGCGGCAACCGCAACGACAACAAATATATCGACAACAGCCCGACCTATCATCAGGTGGTCGGCAACAACTCGATCGGCGTGGAATTCGCCGGCAATTATCCTGATGTGACGCGCGGCGCCACCGACGCGCAGATCGCGGTATGGCGGATTCTGGTTGCCGTGCTGCGGGCGCGCTACGGCATCCCCGTCGATCGGGTCTACGCGCACGACTGGATCGACTTCAAGGATGCCCGCTACTGCGAAGGCTGCGCGCTCGCGACGCTGGCAAGAGAGTGGGGGAAGTAGGGTGGCTAAAGCGAAGCGTGCCCACCATCCCAAGATTTGATCTATCCAATTTAAGAAAGACGTGGATGCCCGGATCAAGTCGGAGCAAGACGGGTTGAGAAGTTCTCTTTCTTCTTCAAATCGGCTGCGCCATCCAGCGAAAGAAGCGGCTGATCAGGCCGGGGCGCCGCAGGCGCTGCTCGGGCATGGTCTCGTCTTCGGCGACGCAGCGCTGATAGAAATATTCATAGAAGCCGAGATCGTTCGGTTCGGTGACGGTAAAACTCTCGCCTCCGACAAACACCGTGTAGTCGAAGAAGAACGGCCCGAGGAAAGGCATCGTTGGCGTGGCGCGATCCTTTGAGATCACAAACTCCGCTGGCTCAAGTCCGTGCGCGACCATGGCCTGCTCGAGCCGCGGCAGCCGGCGCATGAACTCGGGCGAAAACCCGCCGACGGTTGATTGCAATCTGATCGCCATGACGGCCCGCGAGAACGCCTCGCTCCTCGGTTTGGCAGCAGCATCTCTGTTCGTCTTTGTCACTTAATCCCGGCGGCCGGTTCATGCCAGCTTGGCCCTTTGCCTGCGCCGTTATACCCTGCGTCATACGCGCATGGACCGCACTCGGTCCGCAGGGGGATTTCGCGATGTCGGCTTCGACGGTCTGGCCATTTGCATCGGCTCACGGTCAGATGTTTCGCCCCCACGGGATGCGAGTTTTTCGGATTTTTCCCGCCATCATTGTTCTGTTGTGCACGTCGCTGCTGGTGGCACTGGAGACGCCGAGCAAGCCCTTTCTCGACAGGAACAGCTTCTATCTCTCCTCGGCTGGATTTCGGGTGCAGGTCGCCAATGATGAAGCCGGAAAACGCGTGCTGCAGGCACTGCCGCCGCATCGTTTCGTGATTCACAGGAACGGCGGCAATGTGCGCTATCTCTATGCCGAGCCGATCCACTGTGTCTGCGTCTTCATCGGCACGGAGGAGAATTATCAGGACTATCGCGATATTCTCAGCCGGCCACTGCCGCAAGCCGACAACGTTTCACCCGATTACAAAACCCAGGCCGAAGCGCTGTTGTATGGCGATCCCTACGATTGGGACAATCTCAACCAGCCCGACAGCGTCGCGGATTATCTGCGGGCTTATTACTGAGGGATGAGGCGGCGCGCGCAGCACTCCCCCGCTGTCGTCGCCCGGCTTGACCGGCCGATCCAGTATCCCGAGCGCCAGTTGGAGTGCAGGGTGCAAAAAGCGAGCGCTCCGGAGTACTGGATGCCCCGCCTTCGTGGGGCATGACGACCTGAATGTGTTGGCGGAGGGACGCTTTGATTGGTGAAGCGCCGTGACCAACAAAAAAGCCGGCGTTGCCGCCGGCTTTGATGTCTCTGTTTCGATGGCGCGCAAATTAATGCGCGGCTTCCAGTGCGGCTTCCTGCCGGGCGATCGTACCCTTGACCGCGGACTGCACCTTCTCGAAGGCGCGGACCTCGATCTGCCGCACGCGCTCGCGCGACACGCCGAACTCGCTTGCCAGATCTTCCAGCGTCATCGGCTCTTCCGCCAGACGGCGCGCCTCGAAGATGCGGCGTTCCCGGGGGTTGAGTACGCCGATGGCGCCGTTCAGCGCCTGACGGCGATGATCGAACTCCTCGTGCTCGGCCATGATGGCTTCCTGGTTGGGCGAGTTATCGACCAGCCAGTCCTGCCATTCGCCGGCCTCGCCGTCGTCCCGGATCGGCGCGTTGAGCGACGCGTCGCCGCCGAGGCGGCGGTTCATGTCGATCACGTCCTGGTCCGTCACGCCCAGCCGCTTGGCGATCAGCTTGACCTGGTCGGGGCGAAGATCACCCTCGTCCAGTGCGGAGATCTTGCTCTTCGCCTTGCGCAGGTTGAAGAACAGCTTCTTCTGGTTCGCGGTGGTGCCCATCTTTACGAGCGACCACGAACGAAGGATGTACTCTTGTATTGACGCCTTGATCCACCACATGGCGTAGGTGGCGAGACGAAAACCCTTTTCAGGTTCGAACCGCTTCACTGCCTGCATCAGGCCGACATTGCCTTCCGAGACGACCTCGGAAATCGGCAATCCGTAGCCGCGATAGCCCATGGCTATCTTGGCCACGAGCCGGAGATGGCTGGTGACAAGCTGATGTGCCGCGTCGCGATCATCATGCTCACGCCAGCGCTTGGCGAGCATGTATTCCTGCTGGGGTTCCAGCATCGGGAATTTGCGGATTTCGGCGAGGTATCTTGAGAGGCCGGATTCTCCGTTGAGAACCGGCAAGGTAGCTGTACGGGCCATTTAGCGCCCTCCAGTGGTTCAGGCCCCCGATAGCGGCGGGCCAGGCAGGCGGCCTCTATGTTAAAGCCAGTCGCTCTGCGATGTTCCGCGTTGGATATTCAACGCAGGTGCAACATACACCAAAACGGGGGGCCTTTGGAAGGATAACCGGAGTCACGTCACCGTGTGGCTGCCATAACCTGTTGGCATAACATCGCTTTTCTGAGAGGCCTGCGTCATAGCGCCGCTCGTAGCCTCTCCTGCAGGAGAAGCAAATCCTCCGGCAAGGCCGCCTCCCAATGCAAAATTTCCCCTGTTTTGGGGTGCTCCAGCGCCAGGAGGTATGCGTGTAGCGCTTGGCGATCGAGGGTGCTCAAGGCCGCCTGGCTTTCGGGACCGAGACGGCCGGCCTTGGTCTTGAAGTGCGGGCCATAGACGCCGTCGCCCATCAGGGGATGGCCGATATGGGCGAGGTGGACCCGGATCTGATGGGTGCGCCCAGTCTCGAGTTGACAGGCCAGCAGCGCCGCGATCGGCTTGCCGTCGCGGCCATTGAACGCTTCCTGGATTTCCCAGTGGGTGATGGCCTCGCGGCCGCCGTCGCGCACCGCCATTTTTTCCCGCGCGTGCGGGTGCCGGTCGATCGGCGCATCGACGGTGCCGCGCTGCCGGTTGGGCAGGTCCCACGCGAACGCCTTGTAGCCGCGGCGCATGGCGCCGGTGCGGCCATGGTCGGCGAATTGCTCGCTCAGCGATTGATGCGCCCGGTCGTTCTTCGCCACCACCATCAGCCCGGTGGTGTCCTTGTCGAGCCGGTGCACGATGCCCGGACGCCGGACGCCGCCGATTCCGGAAAGGCTCGCGCCGCAATGGGCAATCAGCGCATTCACCAGCGTGCCGGTCTCATGGCCGGCGGCGGGATGCACGACGAGGCCCTTGGGCTTGTCGATGACGATGATGTCATCGTCCTCATAGACGATATTAAGCGCGATATCTTCGCCCCTGGGCTCGGCGGGAATGGCTTCGGGGACGTCGATTGTGATCGTATCGCCGGCGGCGACATGATAAGCGGGGTCGCGGATGGAAGCGTCGCTGACGGTGACCGAACCGGCCAGGATCAGCGCTTTCAGCCGCGAGCGCGACAGCTCCGGACGGCGTACCGCCAGCACGCGGTCGAGCCGGGCCGATCCCTCGTCGCCGCCGACGGTGACTTCCAGCCTTTGACCGCTAGTTGATGACAAGCCTTGTTCCTTTTTTGTTTGAGCATGATCCGGTCGGAAAACCGGTTTCCACTTTTCCGGATCATGCTCTAAAGAGCCCTTGATGACCGATACCGCTGCTACTGTTGCGCCCGAACCGACACCCGAGCAGGCCGCCCTGTTCGCGCGGGTACGGCGGATGATGCTGATTGCGGGCCTAACCACGACGCTGGCGGTGGCGGCCGTGCTGATCGCCATCGGCTATCGCCTTTTCCGCTCAGAGGGAAGCACTGTCGTCACCGACGTCACCGCCACGCTGCCGAAAGGCGCCCGGATCGTCGCGACCGGCGTCGCCGGCGACCGGCTGCTGCTGACACTGGATATAGGAGGTGTGACCGAAATCCGCACCTTCGACGCGCATACGCTCAAGCCGGCCGGGCGGTTGAAATTCGTCAGCGAGCCCTGAACGGCACGATCCGCCGGAACGGTGTCCGCCGCGCCTTGCAGCGGGCCGATTTCAAGGCTATTCCCTGAACCGCACGCTCCCTTCGTCTAGCGGTTAGGACGCGGCCCTCTCAAGGCTGAAACAGGGGTTCGATTCCCCTAGGGAGCGCCAGCAAAGTCAGGCACTTAGGTAGCCATCAGCCGCGTTGGTTGAATAATGGTTGAATAAGACGCTGGTGAACAGCGGCGAACGCTTGGGGAATTTGCTGCCGACATTAGCAGACTAGCCTCCGCGCGATGCCTCACTGTGGCTGGCGCATTCGCGAAAAATTTCCTCGCCGCCCTTGGTTTCCGGAAATATTCAAACCGCCGCTGACGTGCGCTGTCGTACGCGAGCGCCCTCGGATGTTCGCATTGACGTTGCTCGTCGCACAATCAACTCTTGTCCTGTCGAGCTTTGTGCGAATAGGAGGGCTACGTGAGATACAATCGACGAGAGAAAACTGGCGGACAACAGTCACAAGTCAGTCTATCCGCTCCGAAAGCCGCAGAACCGAGCACGATGCCATTCGCCCAGCGGCTCACCTGCACGATTGATGATGCATGACCGGCTTGGGACGCACGAAGCTTTACGAGTTGATAGGAGCTGGGCAAATCGTCACGACAACAATCGGACAACGCGATATCGGCGGAAAGAAAAGGACTTGTTGCAGAACGAAGAACGTGGCGGCTGTAGCGCCGAGTTTGGAGGAGCCGCAACATGAACACCCGCGTTGTCGCGAACATGCCTGATCTCGCTAACTGAGTGTTGATTTCCGATAACTCGCCGCCCGATCGTGCGGGCGGCAGCGCAGCCTATGGAACCAAATGAATCAACGGCTGTACTGAAGTACCAGCTGGGCGGTAGCGAGTGCTTCGCCATGGGCGACATAGCCGACCCACGCGGCCGTCGCATTCGTGGGCACGTCGAGCGCGCTGACCTTTAGCGCCGTCAGGGTGAAGATGTATCGATGAGCAGGCCCCGGAGGCGTGCATGGCCCGCCATAGCCGGGATTGCCATAGTCGGTTCGACCTTCGGCCGCGCCTGCGGGCAAGCCGTAATTGGACGTCACACCTTCCGGCAGGCCGGTGGCTGTCGCGGGAATGTTGTAGACGACCCACTGCCACCAGCCTGACCCGCTCGGCGCGTCAGGATCGAAGAATGTGAGCAAGAAGCTGCGCGTGCCCGCCGGCGGATTCTTCCAGGTCAAGGCCGGCGACAGATTGCCGCCAACACAGTCGAGGCCATTGTACACTTGCTCGGTCTTGATCTTGTCGCCTGGTCGATAGCTCGGGCTAGACAGTTCAAATGTCGCGCCAAAGGCGGCGGAGGACATGGCTAGGCTCGCGGTGGCGAGTGCGAAAATAAGAGTGCGCATGGAAGTCTCCTACTCGATCAGATGATTTTTCAAGCGGGCGAGGCTCACGCTTCGGCGGTGGTCCACTTGGCGAACGTCGGCGTCGGCATGAGCGCCAGTGCGCCGTCGCCGAGCAGGGCCTGCACGACCAGCGCGACGATCCAGAAGGCGGGGAATTCCCAGCCGCCATTCGGGTTGTTGAAGAAGAAGCCGTTTGCGGCGTGGACGGTGACGATCGCGCCCAACAGGGTCGGAATGCCGACCAGGGCAGTGAACCGAGTCCAAATCCCGAGGATGAGGCTGACCCCCGCCATGAACTCGACCAGCATGGTGGCGTAGGCAAGCGCCGGCGGCAGGCCGAGGGATGCGAAGTATTTCGCCGTGCCCGCGGGGGTGAAGACGAAGAACTTGAGCCCGTCATGGGCGAGGAACAGGATGCCCAGCGTCACGCGCAGGGCCAGGGTGGCGTAGGGAGCGGTGCGGGTGTCGATCATGGCGCGATTTCCTTCGGCTGGATTGATGTCGCCTGGAAGATGCGCCCATTCGAACCGGGTGATTATCCGGTCATTCCGGGGGTATTTAATTCCATATTGGAAGGCATGGCCTTCACCAGCCCGATCCCATGACGGCTCGCCGCGGTAGTGGGTGAACAAAGTAGCCGTCGTGATCACGGGGTGTATCGTCAGAAACCCCGAGAAGACGCGACTGTTGGGGTTGCCTGTGTAGTCAACCAGAGGCGCAAAGCGCAGAGTGATCGGAGCCGCCTCGACCGCCACCATGAGACTTCTGCGTCGCGTTTCTCAGTGGCGGCCCGTCTACAGGAGGCTACGGTGAAACTCTGTAATACACGTCCGTTGCAACGGCGATGTCCGGGGCGGGAATCCCAATAAAGTCGACGATCGTCAAACCAGGCGGTTGCCGCCTGCTTGACTGGATCCGCCGGCCGAGCAGGGCGAGCCGCTCTGGCCTTGGCGAAGGAAGCTTTCATCTGAAGTGATGCGGAACTCTCGGGCTGTGGCGTACACATCGGCGGGGTTGGCCATCGCCAGAGAAGGCTTGCATCGCTCGCCGACATATTATCTTGCCAAGTGCTCGACCAGAAAATCGATCAAGGTTCGGACCTTCGCAGGCTGGCGCCGGCCGGCCAGAGTGATCGCGTGAACCGCATGAATTTCGACGGTGGGCTGGTCGAGTTTGATCTCGACGAGCGCACCCGAGGCGAGTTCTCGGTCGACGAGAAAGTCAGGCGCATAGGTGATGCCGATCCCGGCCATCGCCGCCAGCACCAAAGCATCGCCGTTGTTGGCCCGCAAGTTTCCCTGAATGGACTGGACGATATCTCCCTTCGCACCGAAGTGCCATTGACGGTCGCCGAGCCGTTCGGACAGGGCATATCCCAGGCAATTAAGGGTGCGCAGGTCTGCAGGTGTTCTCGGCGTGCCGTGTCGCGCAAGATACGAGGGCGAGGCGCACAGCAGAGTTCGGCAAGCAACGATCTTGCGGGCGATGAGACTGCTGTCTTCAAGTCGGCCGACCCGGATCGCCATGTCCCAACCGTCCGCTTGAAGGTCGACCACGCGGTCGCTGTAATCGAGGTCGACCGATAGATCCGGATGCATTTCAAGAAATTTCGGCAGGATCGGCGCCAAGACGCGCAGACCGAAGGAGGTGGGAACGCTGACGCGTAGCGTCCCACGCACGGTGACTTGGTGATCGCTCGCAAGCGCGTCCGCCTCTTCAAGATGAAGGAGGATGCTCTCCACCTCGCTGAGATATCGCCGTCCGGCTTCGGTCACCGATACGCGCCTTGTGCTTCGATGGAAAAGAGCGACTCCGATCCGTCGTTCAATCGCATCGATGTGTTTGGTCGCAAGCGTCGGCGATACGCTCAATGCTCGCGCGGCCGAGGATATGCTCCCTAGCGACGCAACTTTAAGACAGATTTGCATTCCCGTGATGCGATCCAGCAATTGACACCTCACTCTCCGGGGGTGAACCCATCTGTCAATAAAGCGGATTATCATTAAAAAGCAGCATGCCATTTGTCTGGCCATGATGCTTTTGTTCGACCCTTCTGGTCGATTTCCCAATTCCGGCGTGGCAACGGACCTCTGCTGGCGATTGTCCCTGGCCACATTCGGGCTTGCGGCTTCGTTGATGCTCGAAGCAAACCGCGGCTTCGTGGACCGCCAGTTATGCTAAAGTCGCCGACTTTTCGGATCGATCCGATCAATCTCTGCATATGGCGGACAGATGCAGGAGGAATGGACCAGCGCCTAAAGCTACCCCCAAAAACGTTCGACGTGCTCCGCTACCTCGTCGAAAACGCTGGTCGGTTAGTGACCCACGACGAATTGCTGCACGCGCTTTGGCGCAACGTCCATGTGCAGCCCGAAGTCCTGAAAAGTCATGTTCTCGCTATCAGGACAGCCCTTGGCGACAAAACCGAGGCCCCGCGGTTCATCGAAACTCAGCGCGGCCGCGGCTATCGCTTCGTCGGGCCGATTAATTGCGCATCAGACTTCCCACGACCGGCTGATGATTCCGTCCCACTTGGATGCTTTGCCGGTCGCGCTGAGCCCATGGCAGGACTGCTGGGGCTGCTCCATCGAGCCGCCGCCTGCGACCCTCAGGTGGCGTTCGTTAGCGGCGAACCCGGGGTCGGAAAAACCACTCTGATCGAACAGTTTCTTGGTCAGACTACAAGCTATCCGGATCTTGGGGTTGCGAAGGGGCGATGTATCGAGGGCTTCGCCGGAGCGGAATCTTACTATCCGGTACTCGAGGCGCTTGGCAGCTTGTGCAAAGGCCCCAACGGCGTTGGCGCCATTCAGGCCCTCGTAACCCTGGCTCCAAGCTGGGCGAGCCAGATGCCGGCGCAGGTTCCTGTCGAGCAACGGGCCCTCTTAAACCTGCAAGCCGTTGAAGGCGCACAAAGACGCATGGTGCGCGAGGCGGCCAGCCTCATCGAGGCGCTCGCAATGGAGCGCCCGCTGATCCTCATCCTTGAAGATCTGCATTGGGCTGACTACGCGACCATAGATTTACTGTCTGCGATCTGTCGGCGCCGATCGGCGGCCAGACTCTTGATTATCGCAACCTATCGCCTTGAAGATCTCAAGACCGCCCGCCACCCTCTGAAGCGGGTGACACGTGAGCTTTCAGCCCACGGATATTGCACCGAGGTGGAGCTTGGACCGCTGCCCGAGCCGGCTATCGCGGACATTCTGAAGGGCGCGGACGGCAAATCACCCTCGGCAGCTTTTACGCGGTTCATTCATGAACGATCCGGCGGCAACCCATTGTTCATGCGGATCACGCTGGACCACCTCGCCGGGTGCGGAATGGTTGCCCGTGAGACGCGCGGTTGGCGTCCCCTCACCACCGTTGATAAGTTGGCTCGTGAAACGCCCCCCACTCTTGGCCGGCTGATCGAGTCACGCGTCGAAGGAATGACCGACGAGCAGCAACTGGTGCTTGAAGCAGCCTGCGTCGCGGGCGTCCATTTCGATACGGCAAGTGTTGCGCCCGCAGCTGATATGGACGAGCAGTCGTTCGAGGCGATTTGTGAGGAACTCGCTAGGCGCACAAGTTTCATTCGCAGGGGTGAAGAGCGAATCTTACCCAATCACGCCCATGTCCGCCCCTACGCGTTCAATCACGCAATCTATCGTCAGATCCTTTACGATCGCATTGGGCCAGCTCGTCGAGCGCATCTCCACCGCGCGATTGGCGTGCGGTTGGAGGAGATCTACTCACCTGATCAACGGAATGACCTTGCCGCCCGCCTTGCACAGCATTTTGCGTTCGCGCGAGACTGGCCGAAAGCCCTGGACTATCTGCGTTCCGCCTTACGCATTGCCAACAGCCGTTCAGCGCGGCGGGACGCTCTTGTCATTCTTGATCGTGCCGCGGAATTGGCCGCAGGCCTTCCCGACGGCGCCCGAATTCCTGCTGAAATCGAATTTCTTGAGCGGCGCGCTGCCATTCAGGCTGCAACCCACGATCGCAAGGCAGGGGAAACGTATGCGAAGCTCGCGGAGATGGCCGCTCGTCACCGCGACACCGCGGCCCAGATTCGGGGACTTCTGGGCCTATCGTTTGTGCTCAGCTGGCACGATCTCGACGGCAGCCTTCGTGTTCTCGGCGAGGTTCTCGATCTCAGTGACAAAGCCGATCCAAATCTACAGGATTACTGCCTGACCACGGCGCCTTTGGGGGCATGGCTGGAATCGGATTGAGGCACGCCGGTGTGAGGAAGCCGTCATCCGGGTAAGAAACCGCGGCGACGAACTCATCATCGCGCGGTCGTCCATAAATTTCAGCATTTTTTGTATACTTTCGGCACGATACCGTGAGGGACATGATTTATTGACTGGCGGATATCGCCTGTTATGCGAAAGCCCCAACAGTCTTGTCGAAGCCGACTTGGCGCGAGCTGCATCGCTGCATCACATTGGCGTACCCTGGTCCCTATCTCTAATGGGAGAATTAGGTGCCGCACTTTCGCACTACGATGCGAGCATTGCAGTGTTTGAAAAGAACGACGATACATTTGCTGTCCGCTCCTTCCAAATACATCGTAGCGCCCTACTTTTTCACGTATTGCCTTTCCAAGGCGCAGTGCAATCCTGCCTTCCAGTTTTGTCACAGGGAGAGTATTGCAACGGAAATCGCGCCTCTGGGGGCACCACCGTTCCCCCGCCCGAACGTAGAATAGCATTGATCTATTGCGGGTTGGCCGAAATGGGGCTGGGAAACATTGCGTCAGCGCTGCATAGACTGCACTCAGCCGAAGAAGAAATGGCGCGCCATCCGGCTCATCTAGACTGGTATTGGCGTCTTGCCCTGGAATGGGGCGTAGTCAACATCCTCATAGCCGAGAGGAATCCAGCCGCGGCGGCAGTCCGCGCTGAGCAACTTTCAAACCTGGCTGCACAGACCGATGAGCGCACTTGGCAGGCCCTCGCGTGGGAGGCGTGCGCGCGCGGCGTTGTTGCGCGGCGAAACATCGGTCGCGACTGACTATGTCGCCAGAGCCATAGCGGCGTGCGAGGGAGGTAAGGCCCCGCTCGCCGAATGGCGTGTGCATGCCACGGGTGTAGCAACCTATAAAGTCCTCAAGGACGCTCGCCAGGTAAAAGCACACACCCGCTTGGGCGCGGCCGCGAGGAAGCGCCTCGCCGAGACGCTGCCGAACGAACACCCTGTCCGACTAATATTCGAACAGCGCAGCACCTCGCCCCGTTAGTCGATAAATTCGGGTCGCTTCTACGATCTGCCGGGCTGAGGCTTTTGCCGCCATTCACACCGCCCGATCGAAATTTCCAGCTTTCTATCGTATCGATCACAAGAGGCCTAATTCTCCAGCTCGAGATACGGCCTCAGTCCGGGTGCTGACAGCTAACTTCAAAAAAATGCGCTTAATGTGCGACTTGACCGTTTCAGGCGAGATATTGAGAGATTGAGCGACCCGTTTGTTGGCGAGACCGCGACTGATCAGTGCCAAGATCTCGCACTCTCGTGTGCTAAGCCCGTCACTTGCTTTGCTCCATGGTTTGGCCGAAGCACGCTTTGCATCTCGAGCGTCAAGACACGCGGATAAGCTCCCGAGATAGGGAAGAAGAGCGCGGTGCCCGCCTGGCTCGGGCCCTTGAGCATAGGCATAGGCCCGCTTCAGCAACGCACCGACCCCAGCCCCTCTGTCCATAAAGACCTGATAAAGTCCCGTGCTTGAACCAACTTGAAGGGTTCGAAAAAATAATGTGTCGGCCTCGTGAGTTTCCCCGATATGCGCAAGCATGCCGGCCAGCTCAATCGCCAATTGACAGGCGGTATAGAGCTCATGTCGCTCTAATGCTTGATGATAAAGCAGACGAAAAGCTGCCGCTGCTTCTATCGAAGGGGATTCAGCCCAGGAAACGCGCCAGTACGTAAGAGTGCGGCACCGTACAACCTCGGAGCGTCTATGGGCCGATCCGACGTTGTGGGTCTGGGCGGCGCGGTCGAGATGTTCGACGCAGGCGCGGGCTTCGTTCAAGCGGCCCTCTTGCAGCAACAAGAGGGCTCGTTCAGCGATGCTCGCCGCGACGAGGCGAGGCCATCCGCGGCGGCCGCCCAGGGCCTCCGCCTCCCGCAGCAGCAACGCCGCAAGGTCCCATTGCATCCTGTGTCTCGCTATCCGCGCGAGAACAAGATAGCCCCGCAAAGCGCACTCGACGGAGCCCTGCGCACTGATCGCAGAAAGCTTGTCCCGGAGCATCACCTCAGCTGCGTCCAGATACCCTTCTTCATAGAGCACCTGTGCGGTCAGACACACCGGTAGAGCAGCCAATCCTGCGGCGGATCGGAGCCCAGCTTCGGAAATTTCTCGCGCATCGGACGCTAGGCGTGCCGCCGTCGTAAAATGCAATTGCTCAAGTTCCATGGCCGCCTCGATGGACAGGTTGAACACCGCCGAAAGCGTCTGCGATCGCCCAGTCCTCGCGTCAGGTGGCCACCGGGGTAAAGCATAAAAAGTTTCCAGTTCACCCAGTTGCCAGTATAGAAAGTGACAAAGGGTAGATGCGACATGATGATCCTCACCATAGGCTGCCTTCTTAAGGCATGACTCTGCGATCGAGAGAGCGGCCAAGCTGTCATCCTCGAAGGCCAGGCCAACCGCGCGAAGGAGTTCTGTTGCAGCCCGAAACCGCTCCCCCACCTCGGTCGGCAAATCACCGATTTCCAGCTCGATCCGATCAATCTCAGCGAATGCCTCATTGATCTGCAACGCCAACATCATGCGCCAGGCCCTCGCCAAGCTGCGCCGGATCTGAGGCGCCGACGCGCCGGTGAGATTCCGTTGCGTCTTGCACCGCCCGCTTGTGCCGGGCGTCGTGATGGGCGCGGGGAGGCTCCGCGCGATGACCTGAATCAGGTTCGCGCCATCATCAGGCAAGTGCCGCGGCCCGAATGCAGGTTTCTCAACCTCGCTCCACGGCGCAGTGAATCGAGACCCCCGGGGTCGAAGCGCGTCTTCGCTGCACGATCCTAGAAAGCTCCCTTCCGCCATAGCATGATCCTGATGCGGTCAGTGACAAGGGAGCCGCGGGGCCGACCGCCAGTCGGTCGGCGCCACTAGTACCGACGAAACGCCCAGCAGTCGTGATTTCGAGGTATTTTTCTGGTAAAGATTTGGTATTGTTTCGTATTGGTTCCACCCTCTTCCCAAGTTACGTCTCTTATAGATGCCGCTGCGAGTTTAACCGGAACGTTGCATTTCGATTGGACCATCGTCGAGGCGGCGGGACCGACGATGTCAGAAGCGCCCCCCTTCCTTGCCGGGCATTCCCTTTGGGCCGAAGCAGCCGTCGGCTGCGCCCCCCCATTTCATAAGCTTACTCCCCCGTAGAGGGGATTGGTGACGCCCTGCGTGATGCCCAAGATTCAAATGCATCTCTTCCGGTGTCGGGAGCGCCCGGCCGATGTCGTGCCGATCGCGTCGACGACAGGGTCTTTGTGGCGTGCTCACGCTCGCGGGCGACTATGCTGAAGTCGGGAGCAATCCCTTCGCGGCGTCGCTGCTCGAACGATCTGGCGCACCGAGGAGTCGGTTATGGCGATTGTAGCCAACCTGACGGAACTGACCGCGATCATCGTCGCTTCGTTCGTCTCCAACAACACGCTCAAGGCTAGTGAAATTCCTGCTCTGATCGTGTCGACCCACAACGCGCTTCTCCACATTGATGCTGTCCCGCAAACTTCGAGCGGCCGCGAGAAGCCCGCCGTTCCGGTGTGGGAATCCATTACCGACGAATACCTGGTCTGTTTAGACGATGGGAAAAGGCTGCGGACTCTCAAGCGCTATCTCAAGCGCAAATTCTCGCTTTCGCCCGATGAGTACCGGAAAAAGTGGGGGCTTCCGGAGGACTACCCGATGGTGGCGCCTGGGTACGCCGAACTGCGCTCAAGAATTGCGAAGCGAAAAACGAGGGAAGCATCCAACGCGCCGGAATCTCGCACAAGCTAAGCCCCTTGTACCGATCCATCTGTCTGACCCGGACGAACGGTCGTCCCCTTGCGACGCTCCGTTTCGCCGCGCCATCCCCCGCCTTACAGGATCTGCCCCCCATCGGGGGGATAGGGCGTCATATCGGATTCGACCATGATCCGTCTCGGCGATGCGCTGAGGGGCGGACCGGTCACCGGCCAAGGTGCTTGTCAGAAGATTCCCTCGTTGGCAGCGGGGCAGCGGGCGTCGCTCGCGAACACTGTCAGCTAGCCGAGTTTGGAGAGCGAGCATTGCAGAGCGCGGTGGCCACTAAGGTAGTTCGAGGCGCCATTCTCGTATCGTCGGCGCTTCTGCTCTGCTCGTGCAGTGAAGGCGTCCTCGATCCACACGGTCCGATTGGTAAGGCCGAACGTGTCATTCTCTGCGACGCCACGGCCATCATGCTCGCGGTCGTCGTGCCGGTCATCCTGCTGACGCTAGGCTTCGCGTGGTGGTTTCGCGCAAGCAACAAGCGGGCGCGCTACCTACCCGAGTGGGAGTATTCCGGCCGGATCGAGATGATCGTCTGGTCGATCCCGGCTCTTGTCGTCCTGTTTCTCGGGGGCATTGCTTGGATTGGTGCGCACGAACTTGATCCTCCCAAGCCAATCACATCGGCCCAGGCGCCGCTCGACGTGGAAGTCGTCTCGCTCGACTGGAAGTGGTTGTTCATCTATCCGACCCAGGGCATCGCGAGCGTCAACCGCCTGGTCGTGCCGGTAGGAACCCCGATCCGGTTCCGCCTCACGTCGGCCAGCGTGATGAACTCGTTCTTCATCCCCCAGCTTGGCAGCCAAATCTACATCATGCCCGGCATGACAACCCGCCTGAACCTGCAGGCGGACCGTCCCGGCGTCTACAAGGGCCTGTCTGCACAGTTCAGCGGCGAAGGCTTTTCGGATATGCGTTTCGACCTGGCGGCCGTGCCCCAGGATCAATTCGAGGCTTGGGTGAAGGCTGCCAAGACCCAGGGCGGCATGCTCGATTCGGCCTCCTACAGCGCTCTTGCACGCCCAAGCAAAGCGATTGCGCCGACGACCTACGCTGGCGTCTCCCCCGGACTGTTCGAAACTGCCTCGGCCCGCAGTACCGGCGCTGAGCTCCCGCCGCATCAGGAGCACTGACATGCTGGGTAAGCTCACATGGGCGGCGATCCCGTTCGATCAGCCGATAGTCATGATCGCCTCGGCCGGGGTCGCGATCGTCATCGCCGGCATCCTTGGCCTCGTCACCTTAAAAGGGTGGTGGCCCTATTTGTGGCGCGAGTGGATCACCAGCGTCGATCACAAGCGCATCGGCGTGATGTATGTGCTCCTTGCCCTGGTGATGCTGGTTCGCGGCTTCGCCGACGCGATCATGATGCGCACCCAGCTCGCCCTCGCCGCGGGCGGCGCACCAGGCTTCCTTCCGCCCGAGCACTACAATCAGATCTTCTCAGCGCACGGGACGATCATGATTTTCTTCGTCGCCATGCCGTTCGTGATCGGCCTGATGAACTTTGCAGTGCCGTTGCAACTCGGTGTACGCGATGTCGCCTTCCCCGTGCTCAACAACGTCAGCTTCTGGCTGACGGCCGCCGGTGTACTTCTGATCAACCTGTCGCTGTTCATCGGTGAGTTCGCGCGCACGGGCTGGCTGGCCTATCCGCCCCTCAGCGAGACCGCTTTCTCCCCGGGCGTCGGTGTCGATTATTATCTTTGGTCGTTGCAGATCTCCGGCCTCGGCACCTTGCTGTCCGGAATCAATCTCACCACGACCATCCTGAAGCTTCGGGCTCCGGGGATGGGCTATATGCGCATGCCGATCTTCTGCTGGACGGCGCTCGCCGCCAATCTCCTCATCGTTGCCTCATTCCCGGTCATGACCGCAACCTTCGCGATGTTGCTGCTCGACCGCTACTGTGACTTTCATTTCTTCACGACGAGCGCCGGCGGCAATCCGATGATGTACATCAACCTCATCTGGATATGGGGCCACCCGGAAGTCTACATCCTGATCCTGCCGGCCTTCGGCGTATACTCCGAAGTCGTCGCGACCTTCTCCGGCAAACCGTTGTTCGGCTACCGCTCCATGGTCATGGCGACAATGGCAATTTGCGTCCTCTCGTTCCTGGTCTGGCTGCACCACTTCTTCACCATGGGCGCCGGCGCAGACGTAAACGGCTTCTTCGGCATCATGACGATGATCATCGCGGTGCCAACCGGCGTCAAAGTGTTCAACTGGCTCTTCACGCTCTACGGCGGGCGCATCCGCTTCACCGTTCCGGTCTACTGGGCGCTTGGCTTCATGGTCACCTTCGTGCTCGGCGGCATGACCGGCGTGCTGATGGCGATCCCACCGGCCGACTTCGTCCTGCACAACAGCCTCTTCCTGGTCGCGCATTTCCACAACACCGCGATCGGTGGTGTCGTGTTCGGCGTCTTCGCCGGCTACACTTATTGGTTCCCCAAGGCCTTCGGTTTCAAGCTCGATGAGCGACTGGGCAAGGCGATTTTCTGGTGCTGGTTCCTCGGTTTCTACCTCGCCTTCATGCCGCTCTATGCGCTGGGTCTGATGGGCGCTACCCGGCGAATGCAGCACTATCCGGACACGCACTGGCAGCCCCTAATGCTTGTAGCCCTGTCGGGCGCGGTGTTGATCCTCTTCGGCATCGGCCTGACCGTGGTTCAACTGGTCGTCAGCATTCGAAGGCGTGACCTCAACCGCGATTTGATCGGCGACCCCTGGAACGGCCGCACTCTCGAATGGTCCACACCTTCTCCACCGCCGCCTTGGAATTTCGCTCTCTCGCCGCAGATCAACGGCACCGACGCCTATTGGGCTGCGAAACAGCGCGGACACGAGGCGGAACAAGTCGCTGTCGCGCGTGCCTACGTCCCGGTGCATTTGCCGCGCAACAACCCCACAGGTTTCTTCCTCGCTTTCTTCGCCGTTGTGCTCGGCTTCGCGCTCATCTGGCACATCTGGTGGATGGCGATCGCCGGCTTGATGGGTTCTTTGGCTGTCGTGCTCGTCCAAGCCTGGCGCACGAGCGGTGAGACCGACATTTCTTCAAGGGAGGTCGCAGCGTTCTACGAAGCGCATGCGGCCAGGGAGGGCGCCGTATGACCGTCGCGGATCAAGCCCTCTCGAGTCCCGAGGCCGTTCCCCTCTCAATGAGAGGCCCCGCATCGACCAGCGTTGTTGTCGGCTACGGCTTCTGGCTGTTCCTGCTATCCGACATCGTCATCTTCGCTGCTCTCTTTGCTGCCTACGCGGTGCTGGGTGGCGAGACGAACGGCGGTCCGCCCGGCGCAGAGCTTTTCGACAAAACGCATGTCTTCATCGAGACCGCCTGCCTGCTCGCCTCCAGCGTCACATGCGGCTTCGGTTCGATGGCTGTACAGCAGCGCAACAAGCTCGGGACATATCTGTGGATGACGGCCACCTTTGTCCTCGGTGCGTCCTTCTTGAGCCTCGAGGGATCCGAATTCGCCGGTATGGTCGCCGCGGGAAACACCCCCTCGCGAAGCGCCTTCCTTTCTGCGTTCTTTGCGCTCGTCGGCACGCACGGTTTGCATGTCGCCGCCGGCCTGTTCTGGCTCGTCATCATGATGCTGCAGGTTACGACGCTCGGCTTTCAGCCCATGGTGAGGCGTCGCTTCTTCTGCTTCAGCTTGTTCTGGCACGCGCTCGACATCGTCTGGATCGGCGTCTTCACAATCGTCTATCTGGGAGCACGCTGATGCATGATGAAACGAACGCGCAAGGCGAAGCGCCCGGGGTCAGCGAGAACAGCCACGGCAGCCCGCGCAGCTACCTCATTGGGCTTGGCTTTGCCACGATCCTGACGCTCGCTTCGTTTTGGGCGTCGTCGACCCACGTCATCTATGCGCCAGGCGTCCCTGTCCTCCTGGCGGTCCTCGCTATCGCGCAGATGGGAATCCACCTCGTCTTCTTCTTGCAAATCTCCACCGCGCCCGACCAGACGAACAACTTTCTGGCCCTAGCATTTGGCATTTTCGTAGTCGGGCTCACCGTGTTCGGGTCAATGATCATCATGGCCAATCTCAACCACGGGATGATGCCTATGGATCGCCTGATGCAAATGCAGCGCTAGCCAAATCTCGTCACGTCGCGAGGCCATGCTTTCGACCGCGTGCGGAGGGGTTCGATCTGAGCCGGTCCCCCGATCGGCTAATACGGCGTTGGGCAAAAAGGCGTCGTCCAGCACGGGCCGGTCTGCGAGTTGAGGCGTGTTGGCCGCTCTCGGTCCCTTCAGCGAAAGTTATCGGGCGGTTCCCCCGAATTGGACCGCTCGACCCCCGTCAGGGGGATGGGGTGTTTGGTGCTTCCGAAGCAGTATGCAGGCTGCGGTCGCGATACCGGTCGTGTCGCGGTCAACGATGTCAGAAACGATCTCTAGACCCGAGAAGGCTCGACTATGCGCAAGGACATTTCCTTTCTCAGCGATGGCCGAAAGCTTGTCGGTCACCTCTACCTACCCGATGGAGATCTAGGCCAAGCGAAGCCACCTGCCGTCATTGTGGTCGGGGCGTCGTCAGGGACGAAGGGACAGACACCAACGGTCTATTCCGAACGCTTGGTCCAACTGGGATATGCAGCCCTTATTTTCGACCACTCCACGTATGGCGAAAGCGAGGGCGCTCCGCGCTGTGATGAGGACCCATTCGCCAAATCCGAGGACATTAAATGGGCGGTCACGTTTCTGGCCGGCTGCTCAGAGGTTGATCCGGGCCGAATTGGGGCAGTTGGGGTGTGTGGAGGGGGCGGCTTCGTGCCGTACACAGCTGTGGCAGATCGGCGGATCAAGGCGGTGGCTATGGTCAGCAGTATTCCTGACTTGCGTAGCACATTGACCGACGGTTTCGCAGGTGACTGGCACGATCTGATGCGTGTAGCTCTGGCGGCGCGTGAAGAGTTCGCTCGAGGCGGCGACCCGCAGTACGTGCCATTCATGCCTCCGGGGCAACAGAGCGTTTGGGTGGAGAACGGCAAGAAGTACTACCTGACCGATCGCAATCCGGATCAAAAATGGCAGAACCAGACGCTCCTATGGTCGTTCGACAAGATGCTTCAGTTCTCTGCGCTCGACATTATTCAGTTGCTGGCGCCGACCCCGCTTCTAGTCATCGCCGGCTCCGAGGCTGAGACGTTGGCGCAGAGCGAGGCCGCCTATGCGAAGGCGAGAGAGCCGAAGGAACTCTTCATCATTGAGGGCGGTTGCCATTTTGACTTTTACGATAGACCTGAGTACGTCGATCCCGCTGTCATCAGGATCGACAAATTCCTGAGGGCCCACCTCTGAGCGACTGCTTGACCGCCAGATAATGTTCGAAGCGCTGGGCGGTTCAAAGTGTCATTCACTTCGGAAAAAGGCGCCCGTGCAGCGACGCGACGATTGGCACCGGCGCTAGCCACGCGCATCCATCCAAAAATCCCGCGCGATAGAGCCTTCTCTAGAACAGTTCATCCGGCAGCCTGCGGCGACAACAGATCGGCAAGACCGATGTTTCGGTAGATTTCCCGGCGCATTCGGTCTGCGACGGTGTTCACGACCTCGGCGCCGTCCTGCGACGGATCAATATGGACACCTTCCGACTCGATCCTCGCAATCACAGCCTCGGCCGACGCGGCATTGCCGGCATAATTCACGACGACGGCAAAGCCATCTTTGCCGAGGCGTTCAGCCACAGCAGCGCCGATGCCGCCGGACGCGCCTGTGACGATTGCAACTTTTAATGTCTGGCCGGTCATGACGAAATTCTCTTGTGTAGACGCCGTTGTTGCCGATCCGAGCACGGCTATTCGTTTGGCCTCATCGCCTTGCGCACGCGGGCTACATCGCCGATCGTGGTAGAAGAGGCGTGGTTGCCCCAGCTCGTGCGAATGAAATTCACCAAATCCGCTAGGTCCTGATCCGAGAGGCGCTTGGCGAAGCTCGGCATCACGAATTGCGCAGGTGCACCGCCTGTCCGGGGCGTGCTCGAACCTTGCAAAATGATCGAGATCAGCGAGATCGGGTTTTCTGCCTGGACGACGCCGTTGCCTGCCAAGCGGGGAAAGACGCGGTCATACCCCATCCCATCCGGGCGATGGCAGGCGGCGCAGCTGTCGAGATAGGCCATGGATCCCGGTTTGCTTGCATCGCCGTTTTTAAGCGCGTTGTGAACAGCGGGGTCATAGACGAAAGGACTAGCTTCGCCGTCGTGGTCACTGCGGATGGATTTGAGATACTTCGCGGCCGCCAGCGCGTCCGCATCACTCATATATTGGGTACTATGAACGATGACGTCGCGCATGGAGCCGAAGGCGATGCCCTTGGAGCTTGCTCCGCCCTTGAGGAATTGCGCCAGCTCTTCGACACCCCAATCACCAAGCGTTCCGGGCCCACCGTTTCGAAGGCTTGGTGCGAAAAAGTTCTCGATTACCGCGCCTGACAGATAGGCCGAGCCGTTCTTTGGCGTCGTCGCCTTGAGCTGCATGGTGATGGCGCGGGGCGTATGACACTCGCCGCAATGGCCTAAGCCCTCAACAAAATAGGCGCCCCTCGCAACCTCGGCATTCAAGCCGGCTGAAGGTTGGAAAGGTGTAGGCTTGGGTGCGAAGAGCCAGCGCCAGTAGGTTAGCGGCCAACGCATCGAAAGCGGGAAAGGGATTTCACTCGGGCGGTTCGGAACGACCGCTGCAGGGACGCCCTGCCGGAAATAGGCATATAGCGCGGCAACGTCCCCAGGCGTCGTGTTGTAGTACGACGTGAAAGGCATCGCCGGGTAAAGCGTATGTCCGCCGGCGACGCCAAACCGAAGGGCCCGATCGAAGTCAGCCAGGCTGAAGCGTCCGATCCCGTGTATAGGGTCCGGCGTGATGTTCGTCGTGTAGATGGCGCCGATCGGCGTGACCATACGAAGACCGCCGGAGTAGGGCGGTTCACCGGGGATGCTGTGGCAGGCGGCGCAATCGCCAAGCCCGGCAAGGTAGGCACCCCGCGCGACTACGTCCGGCGTCGCCGAGGGCGCCGCGAGCTGAGCCTCCCCCGTATACCGGTCCCCGACATAGGATATCCCCATCGCCAACAGGAGCCCCGCCACCCAGACTATGCAGACGGCGAGAATGCGGGTCTTCCACCTCATGCCGGCACCAGAGGGCCGGGTGATTTGAGGTAGCTATCGCGGATCTTCGCGGCCGAAAAATAGGCAAGACCAGCAAGCAGTCCGGTCGGGTTGTATCCGATGTTCTGCGGAAAGGCCGAGGCGCCGTAGATGAAGAGATTGGAAACATCCCAACTCTGCGAATAGCGATTGATCACACTGTTCGAGGGGTCGGTTCCGATGATCGCGCCGCCGGTGGTGTGCGTCGTCTGATAGATGCGCGCATCGTAAGCCATGCCTGGTCGCAGGACGAGCGTCGCGTGCTTCTCAGGTTTCATTACGCGGACGATCTCCTCCATTTTGGAGGCAGAGTACGCAGCCATTTTGTATTCGTTGTCGTGCCAGTCGAACGTGATGCGCAGGAGCGGCAAGCCGTGCGCATCCTTGTAGGTCGGGTCGAGAGAAAGATAGCGGTCCCGGTACGACATCACGGTTCCAAGGGTGCCGAGCGGTGCGGAGTGCCGATAGTGCTTGCGGATACCGGCCTTCCAGCCCGCTCCCCAGTGTGGAACGTCGGGCGGGAGCATCATCTGATCGATTGGCCGCCCACCAGTGCCGCCGGCAAAGATCTGCGATCCACCGATGAAACCGAGGCCGCTATGATCGAAATGGTCGGAGTTAAACTCGTCGATGACGCGCTGGCCGGCGGACCCAGCTCCTATGAAGGGGTTGATCTCGACATCTTCGCTGAAATAGGCCGCCGTCTGGGCGCACATCTGATAAGCGTAGTTCTTCCCCACCAAGCCCTCACCCGTTGTCGGGCTATAGGGCACCCCTATTCCGGAGAGCAGGAGCAGCCGCACGTTGTGCATCTGGAAGGCGGAGAGGATGACGAGGTCCGCGGGCTGCTCGACCTCGGCGCCGCTATCATCGACGTACAACGCGCCTGTTGCGATCTTCCCGCTGCTGTCCCGAAGGATCTTGGTGACATAGGCACCGGTCCTCACCTCGAGGTTAGGTCGGTCAACAAGGATTGGCAGGATGGATGTCTGCGGCGATGCCTTGGAGTAAAGGAAACACCCGAAGCGCTCGCAGAAGCCGCACAGATTGCAGGGTCCGAGCCTCACGCCATAGGGATTTGTGTAGGCGATCGAACTGTTCGCCGATGGGATTGGAAAGGCTTTGTAGCCTAGCTCCGCCGTGGCCTTCTCAAACAACCTGGCCACCTCGATCGGCGGCAGCGGCGGTGTAGGAAATTCATCGCTGCGCGGCCCCTCGAACGGATTCCCGCCTTGCCGGATTGAGCCGCGCAGGTTTCCGGCGACACCCGAGACCGCGCAGACCTTTTCGAAATGATCGAAATGGGGCTCCAGCTCCTCGAAGGTCACCGGATAGTCCTGGATCGTCATATCCTGCGGGATCGCGCTCTTGCCGTAGCGCTCTTCGATGTGGCTGCGCAGCCGCAAATCTTCCGGCGACGCGCGCCAAAGCTGTCCGTTCCAATGGACGCCAGCGCCGCCGACGCCATTGCCGAGAACGAACGACCCATATTTGCGATACGGAGCGGCCACGTCGTTGAGGCTGTGACGGATGGTCACCGTTTCTTTCGCCAGGGGTTGCCAGAGATCACCCCGCACCCCGTACTTCAGCTCATCCGCAATCCGCGGATATTCAAAGTCGGGCGACGTGTCCCTGGCTGGGCCGCGCTCGAGCGCTACGACCGATAGACCAGCATCTGTCAGCGTTTTCGCCATGATCGCGCCGGCCCAGCCATAGCCGATGATGACAGCGTCTACCCGCTTCCGACGCTCAGCCATCAGCCGCGCGCTCCGCTGATGGCGACTGGACCATAGGGATAGGCGCGGCCAGCCTGGTCGATCCAGTCTGTGAAATCCGCACGCGCGCCGGGAAAGCCGATCCACTTCCACGCCGCCATGCCGCGGTTCCCGCCGTAGAGCGGATCAGCGAAGTAGCCCTCCTTGGCATTTGCGAGCAGCTGGCCGAAGAAGACGGGCGCGGGGACTGTCGTGAACCTTACCGCGTTCTTTTCCATCCCATCGAGGAGCCGGTCCTGATCGCCGGCCGGCAATTCCGCGAACGTCTTTCCCAGCGTTTTGCGGGCTTCGACGTTCGCGGCCGCGATGCCGAGCCTGTAGATCTCACGCGGGGCATAACGAAGTTGGTAGCCCAAGGACGGCGGGACATCCGTCAGAAAGGGCCCAGCCAAGTAGAAATATGCGCCATGCCCATAGGGCATTTCCATTTGGCGATCGATGAACTCCGGAACTCCGGCCTCAATCCCCCCCGGGCCAGGACCTTCAGACGGGATGAGGCGACCGACCGCCGCGCGAACAAATGCCCACTCATCCGCGCTGAAAAAAGTCGGCGCGTATGCGGTAGCGCCATCCCCACTCCTTGGTGAACATCCCGCCAGTCCCGACAGAACCGCGGTCGCCACAGGGGCGGCTCCCAACAGCAGGCTTCGTCTGTCTATCGAAAGACCCTTCGCCATGTGTATTGTTCCTCGATCTACGTTTCCGTCGATGTCGCCTTCACCCTGGACGCATTCTGATCCGACGCCGTCGCGATAGCTGAACGCTGCCGGCCGCCCGGAAGCTGGCGGCTCTCCGCCGACGCAACGCATCTGTCGCGCCCAAGGAGACTGCCGGTGGCGCGTCGTCGTCTGTATCCCCCTTATGGGGGGAACGAGATTCAAGATCGGGGGGACGGTATTGTCTCAGCCCGATGTCGACATCTCATGGCGTGGTCAGGTCGGAGGGAGGCCCACTACGATGCATGCGCCAGGACAGTGCGACTCTCATCCCAGGACCTCATCGAGCCAATCGAAGATGGTCTGGCCCGCAAGGCGCATGGCCCCCATGTGACAATGCGTCGAGGCGCCTTGGGCGCGCGTCAGGGTCACCAGCTTGTGCGGAGCTTTCAGCCCATCGGCAACCTTCTGCGCCTGGCCCTTCAGGAACGCGTCCTCCTCGGCTTCAAGGATCAGGGTCGGTGCCTCGATGCGATCGATGATGCCTTCGAGCGTGTAGTCAGCGCTTTTGCGCAGGTAGTCTCCGAACGAGGTGGCGCCGGTCGTCCAGACGCCATTGCGCATTGCCCAGCGGGCATTGGTGCTCTTCTGCATGAAGAGCTGCATCACCTGGTCGACGGCCTCGTCCTTGTCGCCGGCTCGCACCCATTCGGTGACGAAGCCGGGCAGCAGCGCGGCGTTAGCGTCGAAGAAGTCATACATGCCATCGTCGAGGATTAGGGCGGCCGGGCGCTTGTCGAAGGCTGCGGCGCGGGCGATCAGCTGGGCGCCGAGGCTATAGCCGAAGGGGACGAGCTTGTCGGAGGCGAATTCCGGGCGCTTTTGTGCGTAGTCGAGAACTGGGCCGAGAACGGCTTCCCAGTCGTGACGGAAGACGAGCTTGTCGTCCCGCAGCGCGCTGCCCTGGCCCGGCCCGTCGAAGGCGATGACGTTGTAGCCCCGCCGCAGCGCAGCCGCGCCGATGGCGAACCAGGCCTCCTCGCGCGTCGAGTCGAAGCCATTATTGTAGACGATCGTCGGGCGGGGCTTACCGCTGTCGTCGACCAGGAACAGATAAGCAGGCAGGCTGCCGTCGCCATAGGGGATGCGCACGTCCTCGACCGGCGTGTCGAACAGGGCTCCTGCCTTGAGGAAGGTGTCGCGGGACTTCGCGGTCAGCCCGGTCACTTCCGGATCGTTCCAGGCATCGTCGCGGCGATAGAATTCGGCGGCACGATAATAGTTGGAAGCGCGCAGGAACGCTTCTCGGGCGCTGACCTTATGCCCCGCCGCGAACGACGCCTCGCCAGCCGCCTCGATCCGGGCCGCGAGCGCCTTCCATTCGCGATGCCAGGCCGCCTCGTCGCCCTCGCCGATCTTCTCGGCGGTCACGATGATCTCGCCAAGATCGGCGCCGCCGTCCACCGCGAAACCTGCAGCGCGCAGCGTCTCGAAGGAGAAGGACTCATCCTCAAACAGGAATTTCATGTGGCTCGCCCGGTTGGCTTCCGTCGCCGGCCGAGTGGATCTCGATCGTCTTCCGGAAGCTGGCAACTCTCCCGGCCGCGACGCCGCCGTCACGCCATCGGAGCTAGGCAGACTGCAGCGTCGACGTCTGCACCTCTATCCCCCTTATGGGGGAAGGTGCCTCAGGAATGGGGGCACGAGTTCGTTTCAGTCCGAAACGACAGCGTCCCTATCGTGCGAAGCAAGAGCTCCCGGTTCTGCCGAGTTACCCAATCGTCGCACGACGCGAAACCTATGGCTGCGGGGCGGCGGCGGAGACAATCGTGCGCTGCTGTTCAGTCGGGCCGGTCCATCCACCGCCGCTGGCTTGATACAAGGCCACTGCCGAATTTAGGCGATCGGTGTGCACTTGAATAAGCGTGAGACGAACAGAAAGCAGGCTACGCTGGGCATCCAGCTGATCGAGATACGGTGAATAACCTGCGCGGTAGCGATTGGTCGCCAGCGTCAATGTTCGCGCGAGAATATCGCGCTGCGCAATGAGCGAGCGCTCCTGCTCAGCATTGTGCTGAACAGCCGCTAATCCATCTTCAACTTCACGAAACGCGACAAGCGCGGCCTTCCGATAGGCAAAGGCGGCTTGGTCTCGCCGGGCCACAGCAGCGTCCTGCTGCGCCTGCAATCGCCCACTATCGAACAACGGTGCGAGGATGCTGCCGCCCAGCGCCCATATTGCTATCGGACTAGCCGCAACCAGCGTCGAACCAACAAGGCCGCCTGATGCCGTGAGGCGAACGTCCGGCATGAAGGCCGCACGAGCAGAATCCAACGCATGGTCCGTGGCAACGAGCTGGAACTCCGCCGCAGCGATGTCGGGGCGTCTGCGCAATAGGCTTGCTGGAAGCGACACGGGCACAGATGGAGCGCTTAATCCATCAATGCCCTTGCCACGGGCGATCCCCTGAGGGTTCTCCCCTAGGAGAAGGTTGAGACCGTCCTCCTGGCGAGCGATCGCCAGCTCCGTGGCGGGGATCAGCTGGACTGTCGCTTCGTATTCGGCCTGAGCCTGCGCGAGATCCAGTTGGCTCGAATAGCCAGCAGCTGCTCGCCTGCGCGCGATTTCCAACTCTGCCTTTCGCGCCGCCAATGTCTCCCGCAGAACTATGATGCGAGCGTCCAGGGCTCGCAGCGTGATATAGCCGCTGGCTGCCGATGATGCGACCGCCAACCTGACGTTGTCGTGGGCCGCCTCGCTTGACAACATCACGCCGCGCGCCGCTTCGCTGGCTTGAGCCAGTTTACCGAAAAGATCGAGGTCGAGCGCCGCCTGAACTTCACCTTGGCCCGCTGTCTGAATCTCAGGAATTCCGAAACCGGGGTTGACGCTCCGGCTGCGACCGCCTTCCGCGCTCGCGCCAATATTGGGAAGTCGTTGCGCGCGTGACAGATTGAAGTCGGCCCGCGCCTCAGCAACCCTTGTGGCAGCGATGGCAACGTCGACGTTGTTGGTGAGCGCTGTTTCCACAACCCGTTGGAGCGTCGGATCGCCAAACGCCAGCCACCAATTTGGATCGACGTCGCCCGTAGCCTCCTTTCCGTGCCAAGCCGTCGGCGGCGAGACAGCCGCCTGTGGCGGTGGCATCGACCTAGGTCCGGCACAGGCCGCTAGCATCAACGGAACAAGAACCGCCGCCCGCCGTGTCACGACGGCCCACCTGTATCGACACGCACCTCGACAGACATGCCCGGTCGAAGTCGCGGCGCGAGGGCTTGTCCTGGATTTATGGAAATCCGAACACCGATCCGCTGGGGGACTTTCACAAAGTTGCCGGTCGCGTTGTCCGGTTTCAGCACCGAAAATTCGGAGGCTGCGGCTGGCGACAATTCCTCGACGCGACCCGCGAGACGCGCGCTATCAAGCCCGTCGACAGTGAAGCTTACCTTCTGCCCCACCCGCATGTGAGCTGTTTGCGCTTCCTTGAAAGCAGCTATGATCCACCGATCAGCAGGAACCAATGAGGTGAGCTGTGTCCCATTGGTTACGTACTGGCCTACCCGGACGCCGATTTCACCCAACTGCCCCGGCTCAACCGCACGTATCGTCGTGTGGCCGAGGTCAATGAGTGCTGCGTCGAGCTGCGCGCGCGCTGCGGCCACCTGCGCTTCCAAACCGCCTCGCGCGACGTCGATGGTGAGCACGTTCTGTCGGGCGACTTCCTGACCAGACACCGACTGTCCAAGCTGCGCTTCCACCTGAGCAAGAGCCGCTTTCGTCTGATCACGCTCGCGGATCGAGATCGATCCGTCGCCCACGAGCTGGCCTGCACGCGCCATGTCGGCTTTTCCACGCAAGAGCTGCGCCCTTGCGCTTGCCACCGCAGCAGCCTGTCCCTGAAGCGACGCCTCGGCTGACGCCTTGGCCTGGCGATTGTTGGCGAGCGCTGCCTCTGCGGCCGAAAGGTTTGCCTGCGCCATGTCGACTTTGGCGCGGTAAGAACTCTCGTCGATGCGGACGAGAACGTCCCCGGCCCGGACGGTCTGGTAGTCACGAACTTCGACTGCGATGACGTAGCCACTTACCTGTGGAGAAATAACGGCGGTCCGACCGCGTACATAAGCGTTTTCCGTCACCTGGACTGAACCGGTGAACGGAAGTAAGTCCCATGCCCGCATGATGGTGAAGATGGCCGCGCACCCGACGGCCAGAATTGCCACGAGGACCAACGGATGTTTTCGCGCCGGTCGCCAGTGCGCGGTGGGAGCCGGGCCTTCGGACGATTCGCCTGCGCCGCTGGGCGCCGCCTCGGAAGCTTCGGTCATGCTGCTATCCGCTTCACGTTCGATCCACCACGGATAGAGCGAAGAACAACGAGCCAACCCACGTAGAGCGCCGTGCCAAACGCAAGCAAAGCGAGCAGCCGAAATACGTCGTTGAACGCTAAGATGCTTGCTTGCTGCATGAGCGAATTACCGAGAAGCGACGCTCCTTCGGCGCCGCCGAGCGACGGGTCGACAATGACCGGGCTTAGCGCTCTGGCTCCGCTTTGAAGGCGATCGAGCACTTGCGGATTGCTCGCGAGCAGATCCTCCGACAATGCGGCGGCATGCGCATGTATTTGTATGACCTGATAGCTGCCCACGACCGCTGATCCGGCGAGGGCGCCCACATTCTGCGTGATACTGAACAAGACCACGAGCGTGATCAAATGGTCGGGGCCCTTCCGTATCAACTGAAGGAACCCGAAAAGAAGCGCCGGGCCAACAAACAACGTGGTTCCAAAACCGATGAGCGCCTGACTCAAATAGAGTTGCGGAGGACGAGTGAGGCTTGTTGCTTGACTGTCCATGAGCGCGCCGATCGCGATCAAAACCGCTGCCGCAATGACTTGATAGGGAATCCTTTGCTCCGATAGCGTCAGAGCGGCCGTCACCAGACCTAGAGCCATGGCCAGAATGACGATCCAAAACAGCGTATGCAGTTGATCGTTGTTTAAGCCGCCGGAAAACAAAAGCCCGACCGATCCAAAGGTCTGCTCGGCCAGCGCCAACCGCACAAGAAGTGCTATCGCGGCGAACCGGAGCATTCCGATTGTTCCGAGCCACTCAAAGTGCACGAGCGGATTTTGACGGGTGGTCTCGATTGCGGCCGCGAGCATGAATAACGGGACAGCGGCGATGAGCATCCAGCCAAGCCAGGGTGTGTCCGTCCACCAGAGCACGCGACCCAACCCAAGGACGGCGCAGCTGAGCAGCATTGCCGACACAACACACGCGATCGTCAAAAAATCGAGCCGCTCAAATGCCCTGCTGCGTTGACTTGGTGGCAGTGGAAAAAGCGAGATGCTCGTAAGAACGCAAAGCCCCACTGCAAGTTCGATTAGATGTAAGCCTTGCCAATGATCTACCGCCAATAATTCGACAGGCACGAGACGTGCTAAGGGTGAACCGAGCTGTGGGAGACTGACGCCAAATAGCAAAGCAAGCGGTCTTACCTTCGCCGGAAAAACCTGGAGAAAGTAGTAGACTGAGAGGCTGACCAGGGCCGCCCCCATAAGGCCGTTTACGGCCCGAACCAGCACAGCCATGCCGAAACTGGGAATGGCGATTTGAGCTACGGCAACAGCCGAGTAGCAGATTAGAATTGCATAGGTGACAGCCGGGATGCCGAATTGAATACGGGCCTTAACAAGTGTGAGATTGCCGCTAGCGTTCATGGCGTAGAAAATCGCCGGAAGCCAACTCGCTTGTGCAACGTATAGACCAAGCGATCCCGAGATGGTGCCCACATTCACACTTGTGAGCGCGTTTGGGAAACTCGTGGCGATCCCGACGAGTGTACCGGTGGCCGCATAACCTACACGCCGCCAAGGATTGTGGCGGGGAGCAAACGGAGACCCCGGAAAAGTTGGCGCCTCGTCTGGTGCGAACTGGTAATTTGTATTTGCCAGGCGCTCCTCGGTCACGTCTCTGCCCATCAGCGATAGAAGTTGCCGGCGGCAACCGTGGCAGGCCGAGACGGCGTGGGATCTCAGAACGAGCCGCCTCTACCCTGACTGCGACCATGATGGCGTCCAAGCTACGGAGGCGGCATCCCCTATAAGGGTGGGCGAGCGCCAAAACCGGGGGAGGTCTAGCAGCTGTCCCCGGATCCGTCGGACTGTGTTCCGTAGATTTGAAATCGAATCGTCGCTACCTGCGCCGTCGTCACGAAAAGCATACCCGCAATGCGCTCTTCACGATTTTGGTGCGGGCGATCCCGACTCGAACCGACACGCATCGCTGCGGCGGATTTCGAAGGAAACGCGGTTCCACCGGACTGAAATTTCAACTCAAGCATTGATTCAAACGAGTCCTGAGCCTGGATGCGGGTAGGTCCGTTCCGGTATGGGCTCTGACGGTTCCCCCAAACAGGACGAAGCGCCCCCCATCGGGGGGATAGGACCAACGGCGCATTTAATGCACCCTACATAAGGCTGTAGCCATCATCGCCTCTCCCGCGGAGCAGATATGAGGGGCAAATTTGAGCCAACCGTCCTGGAGCATTTCGGCGTTATGAAGATCATCGGTTTCAATACCAAGGGGGCCGCCCATCTCGGCGTCGTGGAAGGTGAAGAGGTAATTGATCTTCAGGCGGTCGATCCGAGCCTGCCGAATGATCTTGCCGAACTGCTCAGGCGTAACAACGGAGATCTGACATCACTCAAGGCTTTGGCTCAGCGGGCGCCGTTCAACGCACGCCGGCCGCTCGATGGTGTCGACTACGCGTTGCCCGTGGCGCGGCCTGGCAAGATCATCTGCCTCGGAGTCAACTATCGTGAGCACCTCCAGGAGGCGTTCCATGGCGACCGCTTCGAGGCGTCTCCGACGATCTTCATGCGGTGCCCCAGTTCGCTGCTCTCGCACGGCCGTCCGATCATCCGTCCCAAGGTTAGCGCGACGCTCGACTACGAAGCCGAAATGGTCGTGGTGATCGGCAAGCGCGCCAAGCATCTCGATGTGTCCAATGCGCTGTCCTGCATCGCCGGCTATTCATGTGCCAATGATGGTTCGATCCGGGAGTTCCAGGGCAAGACCACGCAATGGGACATGGGAAAGAACTTTGATGCAACGGGGGCTTTCGGTCCCTGGATGGTCACCGCAGACGATCTTCCTCCCGGTGGAAAGGGACTGAAGATCGAGTGTCGACTCAATGGCACGGTCATGCAGTCCGACAATACCGAAAACATGATTTTCCCGGTGGCGGAGAGCATCGCTTATATCACGCAAGGCATGACGCTGGAACCCGGCGATATCATCATGACCGGAACGCCATCGGGTGTCGGCCTTGCCCGCAAGCCCCCGGTTTGGATGAAGGCCGGCGACATATGCGAGATCGAGATAGAGGGAATCGGCGTGCTCTCGAACGCGATCGCAGACGAAAGCAACTCAACCGGTTCCCTGAATTGAAGATGTGCGAGCGCGCAGCAAGCACCCAGAACAGTCTTGCGACCGGCGACGCGTTCAAACGCTCGATGGAGGTTTGATTAGATGACCAGCACGGGATCTACAGGAGGCCTCTTCAACATTGGATCTCCGGATGCGCGGCCGCTATCGGCGCAACGAGTCCGTGAAGAAGCCTTTGCGATGCCCATTCACCAGCCGGCGTTCGGTCGCTCACCCAGTTGGTTTCTGGATCGCCCCGCGCTGACGGTCACCTATCGGACGGACATGGATCTGGCGCGCGCCATCGTGCCGGAGCCGCTGGTGGTCAAGGACCCGCTGGTCAGTCTCGCCTTTCTCTACATGGTGGCCCCGGGGATCGGCGACTATTACGAATTTGCTCAGAGCATCACATGCTTTCTCGGCGACGAAGAGGTCAGCTTTCGGCCGCTGATGGTGGCGGAGAATGTCACCGCGATCATCATGGGGCGCGAGGTGTTGGGCCTGCCGAAAAAGTACGGGCATCCGCGCGTTGGCCAGAACGGAAGCTCCTACGTCGGTACGCTGGAATGTGACGGCTCGCTCGTTGCCCGAGCAAGCATGGCTTACAAGTACCAGGACGTTCCAGCCGAACGAGCCATGAAGGCGCTCGCGCGTCCGAGCGTCGTATTGAAGATCGTCCCGGACGTCGATGGGCGGCCACGCATAGCCGACCTAGTGCGATTTGAATATTCCGACATCACGCTGAAGGGTGCTTGGACCGGGCCGGGCAGTGTCGACCTATTTCATCATGAGGCAGCCCCGCTTGCCGCGTTGCCGGTAAGGGAGGTCGTCTCCATAGTCCATACGCTCAGCGACAGCCTGCTTCGGCCGGGCACATCGGTCCATGACTATCTCAAGTGAAATCGGGCCGATGCCGGAGTGCGCGGCTGCGGCAGCGTTGATCTTCTTGCGATGAAGAATTGATGGCTCGCCCAAGGCGAAGGGAACGAAGCTGTGGAAGAGAAGTCGATCAGCCACCACCGGTGTGTCGTAAACGGCATTAAATTCCACTACGCCGAAGCCGGTGAAGGACCGCCGGTCATTCTGCTGCATGGCTTTCCCGAAACCTCCTATGCGTGGCGGTATCAAATCGATGCCTTGAAGACGCGCTATCGGCTCATTGTGCCGGATCTGCGTGGGTACGGCGCGACCGATAAGGCGCCCACCGGGTACGACAAACGCACCATGGCAAACGACATCCGCGCTCTCATGTCCAACCTCGGCATCAAGCGGGCGGCCATCGTCGCCCACGATCGTGGGGCTCGCGTCGGGCTGCGGCTCGCCAAGGACCATCCCGACGCCGTTGCTCGCTTTGCAGCGCTGGATAATATCCCGACGCGTTTGCTCTTTGGCATGATGAACGCCCGCGTGGCGCAAGCAAGTTGGTTCTTCTTGTTCCAAGGAGTCAGGGACCTGCCGGAGGCGCTCATCCAGGGACGAGAAGAGATCTGGCTGCGCTATATCCTGACCAGTTGGACTTACGATCCGGAAGCGCTCAGCGATATCGACATCGCGACCTATGTCCGCGCCTACGCGCAGCCCGGAGGGCTTCGCGGTGCGTTCGAGGACTATCGGGCCTGGCGAGAAGACGTCGCTCAGGACGAAGAAGACAAGGATATCAAGCTGCGTTGCCCCACCCTTGCCCTGTGGGGAAGCGAGTTCGAGGCGGCGAAGATGGTCGACATGGTCGAACTCTGGCGGGGCCTCGCCGAGGATCTCACGACAGCGCCGATCGCTTGGGCCGGACATCTTCCCCACGAGGAGCGGCCGGCGGAAGTCAACGCGGCGCTCGAGTCCTTCCTCGCACCCTGGCAGGGCTGACGGCAGCGCGGGCCCAAAATGAGCGAGCGCATCGCCCGAACTCAGATTGCACGATCTATCGATAGGCCAGCATTCAACGGAATCTGTTGGGCACGCGCATATGTTGCGACCGTCCATTGCGATTTCCGGGAACCAGAAGGAGTTGCACCATGACGCAGACGGCTGCGCACTTTATCGCGGCGACGCTGGAGAAGGCTGGCGTCAAGCGGATTTACGGCGTCGTCGGCGACTCGCTCAACGGCTTTACGGAGGCATTGCGAGCGCGCGGCGCAATTGAATGGAAGCACGTTCGGCATGAAGAGGCGGCGGCGTTCGCGGCTGGCGCCGAGGCCCAACTGACTGGCGAACTGACTGTGTGCGCAGGGAGTTGCGGGCCTGGAAATTTGCATCTGATCAATGGCCTCTTTGACTGCCATCGCAGCGGCGCGCCGGTCCTGGCCATCGCAGCGCACATCCCCAGCAGCGAGATCGGCATCGACTACTTCCAGGCGACGCACCCGGAGATCCTGTTCAAGGAGTGCAGCCACTACGTCGAGCTGGTGTCGAATCCCGCCCAGCTGCCGCAGATTCTCCAGCGCGCCATGCGCATCGCGATCGCGAAGCGGGGCGTGGCCGTCGTCGTCATCTCTGGCGACACGGCCTTGCAGCCCCTGGCCGCGGCGCCAGCCGATTGGATCGCACCCGCGAAACCCGATCTCCGACCCGATCCCGACGAATTGTTGCGGCTCGCCGACCTCCTCAACGGCGCCAGCTCCGTGACGATACTTTGCGGGGCCGGTTGTGCCGGTGCGCATGCCGAGGTCGTGGCCGTTGCGGGCAAGCTTAAAGCGCCGATCGTCCATGCCTTACGCGGCAAGGAGCACGTCGAATACGACAACCCGTACGATGTAGGCATGACAGGTTTCGTCGGCTTTTCGTCCGGCTATGCGGCCATGAAGGAGTGCGACGTGCTGCTGATGCTGGGGACGGATTTCCCCTATCGGCAATTCTATCCCGAGCACGCGCGAATCGCTCAGGTCGATGTCCGGCCCGAAGCCTTGGGTAATCGGTGCAAGCTGACGCTTGGTCTACTGGGTGACGTTCGACAGACGCTGTTGGCTCTAGCGCCGCTTTTGTCGGAAAATATCGATTCCCGGCATCTCGATAACGCTGTCGAACACTACAGGCATGCCCGCGCGGGCATGGATGCCCTTGCAGAGAGCGGTCCGAAGAGCACGGTGATCCATCCGCAATATGTGACCCGCCTGATAAGCGAACTGGCGGGCGACGATACCGTGTTCACCTGCGATGTCGGCACACCCACCGTCTGGGCCGCCCGGTATCTCAAGATGAACGGCAGACGTCGTCTGCTCGGTTCATTCAATCACGGATCAATGGCCAATGCCCTGCTGCAGGCAATTGGCGCCCAGGCCGCATTTCCAAAGCGCCAGGTCATCTCGCTGTCGGGGGACGGCGGCTTCAGCATGATGATGGGTGACTTTATATCACTAACGCAGCTTGGCCTGCCGATCAAAGTCGTGGTGCTCAACAACGGTACTCTCGGCTTTGTCGAGATGGAGATGAAGGCGAACGGCTTCCTGGACACGGGATGCGACCTCAAGAATCCAAATTTTGCCGCGATGGCTGAGGCGATGGGCATCAAGGGCGTTCGTGTTGAGCAGCCACAGGATCTGAGGGATGCGCTGGCGGAGGTGCTCAGCCATGATGGTCCGGCTCTCATCGATGTTGTCAGCGCGCGCCAGGAATTGGTTATGCCGCCGAAGACGACGTTCGACCAGGCTCACCAATTCGGTCTGTTTCTGATCAAGGCAGTGCTCAACGGCCGCGCGGACGAACTGGTCGACCTTGCGAAGGTCAACCTCACGCGCTGATCGCCTCAGCTGACCAGATGATTGCCTAGTCAAGATCTGAACGTGAGGCAGGCGAGGTATTACAGACGGCTAAAGCACGTTCAACGTCTGACCACCAGAAGGGAGTAGTTACGTGCCTACGATCGCGACCAAAGATAGTACTGAGATCTTTTACAAAGACTGGGGCTGGGGACAGCCGATCGTATTCAGCCATGGATGGCCGCTCTCGGCAGATGACTGGGATACTCAGATGCTGTTCTTTCTGGGCAAGGGCTTTCGCGTCATTGCCCACGACCGGCGCGGTCATGGCCGTTCGAGCCAGACGGACGGTGGCCATGACATGGATCATTATGCCGATGACCTGGCGACGCTGACCGCCCATTTGGACTTGAAGGACGCCGTGCATGTCGGCCATTCAACCGGCGGCGGTGAAGTCGTCCACTACATTGCGCGCCATGGCGAAAGCCGTGTGGCCAAGGCAGCGCTTATCGCCGCCGTGCCGCCGTTGATGGTCAAGACGGAAGCCAATCCGGGCGGCCTTCCAAAGGAGATCTTCGACGGGCTTCAGGCGCAACTCGCCGCTAACCGGTCTCAGTTCTATTACGACCTGCCGGCCGGCCCCTTTTACGGTTACAACAGGCCTGGCGTGAAGGCGTCTGTGCCGGTGATCTGGAATTGGTGGCGCCAAGGCATGATGGGCGGCGCTAAGGCCCACTATGACGGCATCGTCGCCTTTTCCCAGACCGACTTCACAGAAGACCTCAAGACGATCTCCGTCCCCGTTCTGGTGATGCACGGCGATGATGACCAGATCGTACCTTACGCCGATTCCGGACCGCTCTCGGCGAAGCTCTTAAAGAACGGCGTACTTAAAACCTACAAGGGCTTTCCGCACGGGATGCCGACGACTGAAGCCGACACCATCAACAGCGACCTGCTCGCTTTCATTAAAAGCTGAGAAGTGGCCCCGGCCGGAGCATCCGACACCCCGCTCTGGATCGCCGGGGAGATCGTCAGCCGGGCCGCGCGCCTGGAGGCCGTGACGCAAAAGCTGCGGCCAAGGGAACCCAGTTCGGCGCACGGCGTCCCAAGCAGCAGCAGGCTGCAGGGAGCGACGCGTGCTGGTTGCCGGTGCCACTGCCGAGGCGGCGAACGGCGGCGATCGAATTTCCGCCTATGCGCTATTTCGGCGATCGCTCCAGTGGAACGTCAACGCTTCGCGAAACGCGAACCGCTTCAGATGCTCCTCCACGACGTCCTGGAGTCGGGGAAGACTTGCAGGATCAATGGATGAAACGACGACCACGAGGCGTTCGTCTTCGGCGTCGAGCACGCAACGGCCCAGCGGCAGGGCGATCTCGCCGTGTGAGGGGGTGAAGTCGACCACGAACCTGTGGCTCCAGTGCTTGCACAGTTGCTGGAGGCTGCGGCTGGCGAATTTTGTGTGAATCTCAGCGCGACGCTCAGGCATGGTGGCGCTCCCGGCTTTCAGAACTCAGCGACATAGTTGCGCCAGGCTCGGTCAGATCGGGACCGACAGGTACGATGCCGTTCGGGTTGAGCGCCTTGATGGAGTAGTAACCGCGCTTGATGTGATCGATGTTGACCGTTTCTTTAACCCCTGGCGCCGCGAGCACGTGGGCGAGATACGCGCTAAGCGAGGCGTAGTCCTTGAGCCGGCGAAGGTTGCATTTGAACAGGCCATGGTATGCCGCATCGAATCGCACGAGCGTTACGAAGAGGCGTAGGTCCGCTTCTGTCAGCCGCTCGCCGAACAGCAGCGGTCCGCGCTCGCGAAGGCGTATTTCCAGCTCGTCGAGCATGGTGAATACGTCGGCGAACGCCGCTTCATAGGCAGTTTGCGTCGTGGCGAAACCAGCGCGATAGACGCCATTGTTGAGCCGACTATAGACTTGAGCGTTGAGCGCATCGATTTCGATGCGGAGGTCACGGGGATAGAGGTCGAAGGCCGGATCCGCCAACGCACCGAATCCAGAATTGAACATTCGCAGGATGTCTGCGGATTCGTTGTTGACGATCGTTTTGCGACGCTTGTCCCAAAGAACAGGGACGGTGGCGCGCCCGGTGTAATGTGGGTCGGCGCGCGTGTAGATTTCGTGCAGGTGGGTCGCGTGATTCAGTGCGTCCCTGTCGCTACCTGGATAGTCGCCGAAGCCCCAACCCTCTTCTGTCAGAGCGGGCTCGACAACGGCCACCGACACGATGTCTTCGAGCCCTTTGAGCTTGCGCGCGATGAGTGTTCGTGAAGCCCAGGGGCAGGTCAGCGCGACATAGAGGTGATAACGTCCAGCCTCCGCGCCGAAGCCGGCCTGCCCCGTCGGGCCGGCGGTCCCGTCCAGCGTGATCCAGTGACGGAAGCTGGAGGTCTGGCGCACGAAGCCGCCATTGTCATCGACGGCCTGGACCGGTTGCCAGCTTGCCGTCCATTTGCCGTTCACAAGCATGGTTCGAACTCCATCGTGGTCCGGCCTCAAGCCGGGCGGGGGATTTGGTTGGAGGCGCAGGACATGGCGTTCCAGCGCAGAGGGAAGGCCGGAGCCTCTCAGGCGTCCGACTTTCGCAGCTGTAGTCTGAACACCTGCCGCTAGGCGCTATCGGTGCGGCGGCGGGCGTTCAATTCGTGCGACGCTTCGATTGAGTGAAGCGCTCAGGTCGATAGCCCATGGCGCGTCTTCTGACCGCCGGGCGTCAAGGCGAACGTCGGCGTCGGCTTGAGCGCCAATGCGCCGTCGCCGAGCAGGGCCTGCACGACCAGCGCGACGATCCAGAAGGCGGGGAATTCCCAGCCGCCGTTCGGATTGTTGAAGAAGAAGCCGTTTGCGGCGTGGACCGTGACGATCGCGCCCAACAGGGTCGGAATGCCGACCAGGGCAGTGAACCGAGTCCAAATCCCGAGGATGAGGCTGACCCCCGCCATGAACTCGACCAGCATGGTGGCGTAGGCAAGCGCCGGCGGCAGGCCGAGGGATGCAAAGTATTTCGCCGTGCCCGCGGGGGTGAAGACGAAGAACTTGAGCCCGTCATGGGCGAGGAACAGAATGCCCAGCGTCACGCGCAGGGCCAGGGTGGCGTAGGGAGCGGTGCGGGTGTCGATCATGGCGCGATTTCCTTCGGCTGGATTGATGTGTCGCCTGGAAGATGCGCCCATTCGAACCGGGTGATTATCCGGTCATTTCGGGGGTATTTAATTCCATATTGGAAGGCGTGACCTTCACTAGCCTCGATCCCATGACGGCTCGCCGCGGTAGCGGGAGACTAAGAAATCGAGCAGCACGCGGACCTTGAGCGCCAGATGGCGACCTGGAGGGTAGAGCACATAGAGAGCGACCGGCTCGCCCTCGAACGCGCATAGCAACGGCCGAAGCGAGCCGGATCGAAAACTGGCTCCGGCGACGAAGCTGGGCACGCGCGCGATTCCAAGCCCGGCCTCCGCCGCCGCGATACAGGCATCCGCGTTTGAGAAGCGCAGCGGCCCCGTGACAGGCACGGTTTGCTCATCATTATCCGTCGAGAACTGCCAGTTCCCGGGATCTCGGAAATTGGTGTCGACGATGCAATCGTGCTCCGTGAGATCAGCCGGCGCTTTGGGTTCGCCGCGCGTTTCCAAATACGCAGGAGCAGCGGCTAGCACGATCCTCACATCGCACAGCTTCCTGGCAATGAGACTGCTGTCGCCGGGCTTGCCGATGCGAATAGCCGCATCGAAGCCCTCGTCGACAAGATTCACGATCCGATCCGAAAAGCTCACATCGAGCTGAACGCCGGGATAGGTCCGAGCAAAGTCGATCAAAACAGGCGCCAGTTGCGCGGTTCCGAAGGAGATGGGCGCGGTTAGCCGTAGGCGCCCCGTGGGCGCGCCAGAGGCGTTGCGTACCGACGCATCCAACGCATCGAATTCATCGAGTAGCGCCTTGATCCGCTCGTAATAGGCCCGGCCGACTTCCGTGGGCGAAAGCGCGCGCGTCGTGCGCTTAATAAGCTGAACGCCGAGATCCGCTTCAAGCTTCGAGACGAGCTTGGAAGCCTGTCCACTACTGGCGCCGAGTCGTTCGGCGGCGCCCGCGAAGCTGCCAATCTCCAGCACCGCGACAAACATGCGGTCACAATCCAGTCGCTCCATCAACACGTTCCATTGTGGCTGCAATCGCCAAAGAATATAAATATTTGCGCGGATTCGGGAAGTAATATCCCGGCGGGAGACCGGAGGCCGCTCGGGCATTGGGATGGGAGGCCGGCCCGAATGGCGTCGCGATCAGCGCGCCGTCCAGCGCTATACCCACGTCTTGTGGGATCGGGCCGGCCCGTCCGGCGTCGGATCACACCGGCTGTCACCAATCGAGCGGTGCATGATGCCGAGGTCACTCCCTGTGCGCCTGAACTTTTACACCTATTGGCGGCAGGCCAAGCGGCTCAAGACCCTTAAAGGTCTCACGCCCTACGAATACATCTGCAGGGCCTGGAGAAAAGAGCCCGAACGATTCACCCTCAATCCGCTCCAGCGAATGCCGGGACTAAACACCTAGGGAGCGCCACCTAGTACTCATCTGCGAACCCGTGCTGCCGCCGCTTTCCGAGCCAAGACGGCTTTTTCGAGCAGATCCTTGTCCCCTTTGATGCGGATGACTTTATCGTCGACCTCGATCACGTCGATCAGAGATTGAAGATAGGCTTTGCGAAACGCCATGGAACCGTTGGTCAAGGTGTCCCGCATCTTGCGTCCGAACTCTTCGATCCGTCCCGGGTCAATTCTGATTTGAAGTCCTTCATGTGATTTTGCACGTTCAAGGGCTGATTTGGCGAGGTTGTTTCTGGTGCGAAACTGGTGCGGTTCGGCTGTAGGTTTTCAGTACACAGCAAAAGAGCGTTGGGGACAGTCAAGGTAAGTTCCAATCGCGAAATCAGCATGCTTGAGATCAAGATGCCGAACTAACGACTGTCGTCTTGGACCGGTCCGGTACCCGTTCTCATGTCTCGCCGAGTACCGGCCCTTTGCCGGTAAAAGCTGCAAGGACGTTGGCCGTAAGACGCGATAGGCCGTTGTCGCAACCGTTCCAGGCGAGCGCGCCGCCGTAGGTGATCGAACCCACCGAGAAGACCCAGCCGCCACCATCGATCGGAAACAGGACCAAGTCCGACCTCACCATGTCCGGTCGCTGTGCGCCTCCTTGATCGGGCAACGACAGGGTCAAGTCCTCGATGACGAGTTGATATTCGTTGCCAAGCCCGGTTGACGTCCCGAGCACGTAGGCGTGTTCGGGACTGCCGAGCGCGATGTCGAACCTGTCGACCTCGTCGCCAACGGCGCCGCCGAGCACATATCCGTAGTCGCCCACAATCGTCTCGGTCACACCGGTGAACAGACTTGCCGCGGGTGAGTTGTAGCTTGCGTCCAGGCGCCGATAGCCGCAGCCCTTGGACCATCCCTCCGACGCAAAGCCGACACCGAGCATCTTGTTGGGCGCGCGCCCCCGCGAGCGCCAGATGCCGCCCGCTTCCGAAGTCGCGACGTGGGTCCGCTCGCCATAGGGCGCATCCCAGCATCGTGTGCCGCTATTATCGCGACGCACCTCGATAACCCACGGCTTTCCTTCGAATTGGCTGGTGACCCAGTAGAATCCGTTGCCGCCGAGGTACATGATCCTTCCGCCCTCGTTGAGGTATCCATCCAGGATGTCGAGGCCCTTGCGCGTCCAGTATTCCGGGTGCGAACCGGTGACGATGGTCGCATAGCGATTGGTGAGTGCACGTCCGTCGCGCTCGAAATCCTCGTCAGTCGCGACGTGGTACTCGATGCCGACATGTTCCAACCATTCGATGATGTACATGTCGACGGAAAAATGGCGGTAGGAGCCGGTCAACCAGTTTGGAAAGCCGGGCCGTACGTTGAACAGGGGCCGCCTGCGGCTTGAATAACGAACCGGTGTCCCGTCGGCATGGGTGTCGTAGCAGGACCGACCGGGCTCGGGATGGGAGAAAAGGTACTGCTCGTCTTCCGGGACAATCTTGTCGTGCGGCATCACCGACGAAAAATCGAGCGAAGCAAGATGATCGTTGGCGTAGGCGAGGTAGGTATTGGTCGGTACCAGGAACAGCACCGGTGCGGTGCTGCCAGGCTTGGCCCTGACGAACAACGGGAAATGGTTGCGGCTCTGGCTGGCCTCGAGCCGGACGGCATAGATGCCGCTCGGAAGCGTATCCGGCAGCGTGAACTCGAAATCGTACTCCCATCCGGCATCGACCATGTCGTCGTCGTGAAATTGCAGCGCGCAGTATTGATGCGGGACTTCGATGAACGAATCGCTGCGTCCATCCCAGTTGCGTCCGGTGACGCCCCGCTCGACACCATTCACCAGGCGCCCCGGGACACCCCCGGCGAAGTCGGGCTCAATCGCTTCGGCCGCGAAATCCTTGCCGAGCTTCCAGGCTGCCCACGCGGATTGGGTATTCTTTCCCGCGTGCTGCGCCGCGACCTGCTCGGCCGATGGTTTGGTCAGATGCAGCGTTGGAGAATCGATCTTGCCGTTGAAGGGCTGCTGCGGTGATCCGGATGGCCCGATCCCGGAAGTGGCGAGCAGCAGTGTGTCGGACGTGGCGGTCGCGCCCGTCGCGACGGCGATCGTTCGGTGTGCGCCGGTCTTGCCGTCAAGGCGCTTCAAGTCGATCGACGCTTCACCATTTCCGAGCGTGACCAGGATCGAATACCAGTGCTTGGCAACAATAGCGCCGGGAATAGTCGCCAGCGTCTTGTCTTTCGCACGAAGCGCGAGTTCGCCCGATACAATCACCAGCGCGATGTCGCCGAGCGACCAGATCGCCTGAAGCGTCTTGCGCTCCGGCACCGTTGGCCATGCCCAGCAATGAAGGCTGATCGTGCGATCTGCGATCGGGGCTGGAAGGGGGAATTCCGCGTACGATCCGACCATCGTCGTCTGCAGGCGGCCAGGGACCGTCCTGTCGAGCACCGATGAAAAATCGATGACCTGTCCTTCGACATGGTCTCCCTGCGCGGGGCCGGAGACGAGCCGCACCAGACTCGCACGGATGGTCTTGTGCGGCGTGCTGATCGCAAGCCGGGCGACGTCGCCCGGTTGGCACGACCATTCCTCGAAATAGGCTTGAATGTCCACGGACGCGACTCCCACCGGAACTTCGGCTCGGAAATCGGCGGGATGTGTCCGAACCTCGCGCCATTCTTGACAGATTGACGATGCGCGGGGAGGGCCTGCACCGGCTTTCTGGAGTCGTGGAGCAACAACACTGGAGCCAAGGAAAGGTAGGCGTTGATACCGAGGGTTGGATCCGGCTAGAGCCCCCGGAGAAACCGCTCACCCATCGCGACGGTGCCTTCCGTATAATCCGTTCCCAGCTGGCGTGCCGTCTCGGTGTCCGAATGCGATGCTATCCAGGCCGTCAACAGCATTCTTCTCAGCATCACGAAAGCCGGCAGCATGGCCTCATCGGCTTTCGATACGGGGGCAATCTTGCGATATCCTTCGAGCCAGGCATTTTGCAGGTCGGCTACAACAGGCTCATGTTCCATGAAGCTTACAGCCGCGGCGAAATCGTAGAAGAACCAGGAAAAGCCGCAGTCGTCGAAATCGATGATGCCGAGCCTTTCTCCGTCGACCATGAGGTTTGCGAGACGCAGATCGGCATGCACCAGGCCGAACCGGTGGCTATTCTGTCCGTAAGCGTGGACGCGCTGCGCCAGCGCATCGGCGACCCGCTGCAGAAGTTGCCGGTCGGCATTGCGAAGCCCCAGTGCCGCGTGCCAGTCGCCCCAGAGGGGGCGTGCACCCAGCATGGCATCGAAGTCCCAGGTCTTGCGCTGGAAAGCGGCTGTTCTCTTCCACGATCGGCTGTGCTCGTGAAGCCGGGCGGTCAGTGTGCCAAGCTTGAGGAACCAGGTGGATAGCGAAGCAGCGGGATCGGGCTCGCGCCCGCTCATGTGCTCGAAAGCCACCACCTGACGCATCGATCCGTTCAGCGGCACGTCACAAAGCAGCAGGCCGTCGCGGTCCGAGAGCGGTCGCGGCGTGACGATTACCTTTTCCGCGATCAGCGCATCGATCCACGACAGTTCCGAAACAATCTCCTCCGGCGAGTGATAGCCGATCCGCTGCACCCGCAGGACCAGTCGCTGTCCCGAGGAGGAATCCTCTGCGAGAAACGTCGTGTTTTCGGAATGGCTGAGAAATGTGAGCGTGGCACAGGTCGACATGCCCCATCGCGGCAGCGCGGCGCTTAGTTCGGACCGAATGGTTTCGATGATGGCGGCGGTCATCATCAGGCGGCTCCGGTCTCCTCCGAAACCACGTCGACGAGGTCGAGCAGGCTCGTTATGATTCGCTCGGGCACCACGCCCGTCACGGCGTTGAATGGAACGTCGCTGGCGATCAGGATGGTGCGCAGGCCGGCACGCTGGCCTGCCACGATATCGGTCGCGATCTGGTCGCCGATCATCACCGTCTCTTCTTTCCTTGTGCCCAGATGCTTAAGTGCCTGCTCGATCATGAATGGATGTGGCTTGCCGACCACGATCGGGGTTGCACTCGGCACAGCCGCAGCCACCGCCGCCGTCAATACGCCGACGCAGGGGTCGTAACCGTCATGCACGGGCGTGAGCACGTCGGGATTGGTTGCGATGACCGTCGCACCCGCCAGGGCGGCGCGGATTGCGCCACGCAGCTTGGCGTAGTTCAGCCCGGCATCGAACCCGAGAACCACGACCTCCGCATCCGTCCCGGTCAGGCGATATCCGGATTCCTCAAGCGCCTCGAGCAAAGGCTGTTCGCCGATCGCGAAAACCGGCGTTCCTGGCCGCCAGCGCTGTTGAAGCAGGATGCTCACCGCGGAAATGGTGTTGAAGACCTGTGCTGCCGTTGCCGGAATGCCCATGCCGTTCAGCTTCGCTGCAAACTGCGCCGCGGACTTGGTCGAATTGTTGGTGACGAACGCGTAGGGCACGCCGCGTTCGTGCCAGCCGCGAAACGCCTGAACCGAACCTGGGATCGGATCGTCGTCTCGATAGGCCACGCCATCAAGGTCCGAGATGATGCCGCGAATAGGGCGGTTCGCACGGGAAGCACGCTGTTGCAATTCTGATATTCCGTTGATGTCAGTTCTCGTCGCCATCATAGGTCGTCCGCGCCAAACCGTTGTTCTGGCCGTCCATCATTCGTGTGCTGCACACCAGAAAGGCGAGGTGCCTCGGAGTTGAGCGTCGCGTTGCCGCGGCTCGGGAATCGTAGCGTGGACGGCTATTCCCGGGAGCGTGAGCAACGAAATGGTGGAGCAGCAGGATTTAGGCGTCCGCGCCGTTTGGTCTACGCTTTGCAAGTCGCCAAGCAAGTTGCCGACGGCGATAGAAACGGCTGAGAGCCTCGCGACCCGAGCAGTTCCAGCGTTTGCTGAAATCATCGAGGGGATTTTGACATGATCAACCGCAGAGACGTGATGTTGGGTGGGGTTGCCGGCGCCGCGGCGCTTGGCTTGGGGCGGATCAATCCCGATTTTCTGGTGAACTCCGCTTTCGCCGCCGAAGGCAAGACGCTGCGCTTCCTCGGTGCGGAGGCGCTTACCGGCAACTGGGACCCGACCACTCACACCAATCTCGGTCAGATTATTGTCGAGGGTTTCGTCTTCGGATATCTCACGCGGGCGCCGATGAAGCCGGAGAAGCCGGACGAACTGATATTCGAACTGGCTGAATCGATGAAGCCGATCGACACCTACACGATGGAAGTGAAGCTGCGAAAAGGCATCAAGTTCCACGACGGCTCGCCGTTCACGGCCGCGGATGTGAAGGCCTCCTATGAATATGGCTGCCTGCCTGATCGCCCGGCGCAATGGTATCCGGGCCTTGTCGCGATCGACGTGGTCGATGACTATACATGCCATATCAACACCAAGGCGCAGGGCTATCCGGCAACACTCTATTATTATCTTTCGTCCTTTCTCCCGATCCTGTCGGCCAAGGACGTTGCCAACAAGGCGCAATTGTCGGCGCGCATGAACGGCACGGGGCCGTATAAATATGTCGAGCAGAAGGGCGATACGACGGTCCTGACCGCGAATACGGACTACTTCCTCGGTTCGCCCAAGATTCCAGGTGTCGAGTATCATTTCGTTGGCGACACGACGACGCGAACGCTCTCCCTTCTGAACGGCGAGGCCGATATCATCGAGCGGCTGGAGCAGGAGCAGGTCGAGACCATCTCGAAAGACCCACGCTTCAACATCTACAAGGCGGTGTCGGTCGAGAACAAATATCTCTTCTTCCGTTGTTCGAAGAAGCCGTTTGATGATCCGCGGGTACGCCTGGCGGCATGTTACTCGATCGACCGCAAGCAGGTCCTCGAGGTGCTCGGGATGTCCGGCACCTTCTCGAAGGCGCATATTTCACCGGTGAAGTTCGGTTATACCGAAGTTGCCGATTATCCGGAATTCGATCCGGCCAAGGCACAGAAGTTGCTCGCGGAAGCCGGCTTCCCCAAGGGGGAAGGTCTGCCCGAGCTGACCTATTACACCTCGGTCGGTTTCTATCCGAAAACGAAGGAATATGCCGAGCTGATTACGGGCATGCTTCAGGAGCAGGGTTTCAAGGTTAATCTCCAGACCCTCGAGGTCGCGGCCTGGGGCAACCTGCTTTATGACAAGCCCGGCGGCGGCGAGGGCAACATGATCGACTGCGGCTGGTGCACGGGCTCGCCCGAACCCGATCTGGTGCTGCGCACCCACTTCCATTCCTCGTCCAAGCGCATCACCGGCATCGTCGACAAGGAGATCGATGCGGTGCTGGACAAGGAGCACAATGCGGCCAGCATCGAGGAACGCAAGAAGATCCTCCAGACCGAAACGCTTCCGACCATCGCCAGGAAGGCCCCGGCGCTTGCGCTGTTCACATCGGTCTTTATCCACGCTTACAGCAAGAAGCTGGAAGGCCTGTACATCTATCCAAATGGTCAGCAAGACATGACAAAGGCCACGCTGGCCTAACGATTTCCTTGGCAGGCCGGATCGCTCCGGCCTGCCAGATACCCCGCTCGATGAAATGCAAGGTAGCTCTTCTCGATGTTGATCCTGGAATTCCTGGTCAAACGGGTCGCGCAGGGCCTCCTGATCGTCTTCATCACCTCGCTCATCATCTTCACGTTGCTGCGCGTGGTTCCCGGCGATCCGGTGCGCCTGATCGTCGGCGGCATGGCGCCCCCCGACGTCGTCGAGAAGGTGGCGACCAAGATGGGGCTGCGCGATCCGATCATCGTGCAGTACGGCCGCTACATGCGGGGCCTGCTGCAGGGCGATCTCGGGCAGTCCTATCTGCGCCCGCGCAGCGGCATGATCGCAACCGGCGGGCAATATGTCGATCCGACCAAGTCCGACATGGCGCCGGTGACCGACCTCATTCTCGAACGCCTGCCATTCACGCTTCAACTGGGCGGCATGGCGTTGTTGTTCGCGCTGTTAATCTCGTTCCCGATCGGAATTGCCGGCGGGCTGAATCAGCACGGTTGGCAGAATGCGCTGGCTTTCGGCGTGCAGTCGCTGTTCGTGTCGATTCCCAATTTCTGGCTGGCGATCGTCCTGATCCTGTTCCTGTCGGTCAAGCTCAAGCTGCTGCCGGCGCTCGGTTACCAGGGATTTTCCTACGTCCTGCTGCCGGCCCTGGTGCTGTCGGTTGAGATTGCGCCTTTCATCATTCGCACGCTGACGACGTCGCTTGGCGAGGTGATGCAGGCGACCTTCATCGATGAGGCGCGGGTCCGCGGCTTGTCGCAGCGCCGCATCGTCTACTCCCACGCGTTGCGCAATGCGGCGGTACCGCTGGTCAATCTGCTGGGTATTCAGCTTTCGACGCTGATCGGCGGCGTGCTCGTGATTGAGTACATTTTCGATTACCCCGGCCTCGGAAACCTGACGGTCGTCTCCGTCGTCGGGCGTGATTTTCCGGTGATCCAGGGCATTGCGATCACCACCAGCGCCGTGTTCGTCTTCATCAATATTATCGTGGATTTGGTCGCCTACATGATCGATCCTCGGGTGGAGATCTGATCATGGCGGTCACCACGATCATTGCCGCCGAGCCTGAGCCAAAGCCGACGCGGATCCGGTCGGTCAATCGGCGCATTCTGCTTGGCGCATGGCGGACGCCGAGCTTTCGGATCGGTTTCTTCATCTTCGTGGCGCTTCTGCTGGCGTCGGCGATCTATCCGGAGCTGTCATCCGTCAGCGCCACCAAGATGGTCGTGAAGGATAAATTCCTTTCGCCGCTGTTTCTCGGTGACAAATGGGTCTGGGAGCATCCGTTGGGCACGGACCAACTCGGCCGCGATATGCTGATGCGATGCCTGATCGGGCTGCGTTACTCGCTGCTGGTCGGCATCATCACCGTGGTCCTGATTTTTATCATCGGCTGCGGCCTTGGCCTGTTCGCGGGTTTCAAGGGCAAATGGTGGGATACCGTGATCATGCGGATCACCGACGCGCAGCTGTCGATCCCAATGATCATTCTGGCCATCACCATCCTCGGCGTTTCCCGGCCGACGGTTCCGACGATCATCATCGTTCTGGCGCTGTCAGGCTGGCCGCTCTATGCGCGGGTCGCCCGCAGTGCCGCCGTCGCCGAGCGCGGCAAGGAATATGTCCGGGGCTTGCGTGTTCTCGGGGCGGGGGACTGGCGCATTCTGCTGCTGTTCGCCGCTCCGAACATCCTGCCACCGATCGCGTTTGTCGCCGTGCTCGACGTTGCGCGCATGATGATTTTCGAAGCCATCCTCGGCTTCCTGGGATTGGGGATCCAGCCGCCAACGCCGAGCTTTGGCAGCATGATCGCCGATTCCCGCAAATACCTGCTCAACGCGTGGTGGATCGCCACCATGCCTGGCATATTTCTCGCCGTCGCGCTGACGTCGATCAATCTGATGGGATCGGCGCTCGAGAAAGCTCGCAACCGGATCTACGGTGGTCTCTGACATGGATCTCTCGCTCATTCTCGAAGTCAGCGATCTCACCGTCGGCCCCGTAACGCCGGGATCCCCTCCCATCCTCGATCGCATCAGCCTGCGTCTGAACACGTCGGATATTTTCGGGATCTACGGCGAAAGTGGCGCAGGCAAGACCGTTCTCAGCCGGGCGCTGGCGAATTGGCTGCCGGAAAGCCTCGAATATCGTGCAGGCCAGGTCGCCTTTGCCGGCCACGATATTCTCAAGCCGGGGATCCAGGAGGTCCGCACCGGCCGCGACATCGCCTATATCGGCTCGAAGCCGCAGAGCGCGCTCGATCCGACGGTGCCGGTGGGAAGCCAGATCGCAGAGAAGCTGCACAGCGTCAGGCCGGAATGGTCTCGGCGCGAATGCCGTGAGCGGGTCATGCAGCTCCTGAGCGAGGTCCGCATTCCCTCGCCCAAGGAGCGCTACTGGGACTATCCATCGAAATTTTCCGGCGGCATGATGCAGCGCGCGATGATCGTCGATGCGATTTGCGCCGAGCCTGCGGTCCTGATCGCCGACAACGTGACGCAACCGCTGGACGTCACCATCGCGGCGCAGATCGTGGCGCTGCTCCACGATCTGTGCCTGCGTCACCGGATGGCGACAATCTATCTATCGTCCTCGCTGCCGACCCTCGGCCAGTTCGGCGACCGGACCGCCATTCTGCACCAGGGGCGGTTTATCGAGCAGCAGGCGTTCGCCGAACTGCTGGCCTCGCCGGCGACCGATTATACGCGCAAGGCGATCGCCAGCGTTCCACGCATGTGGTCAACGGCAGAGGGGCCGCTTGCCAGGCGTCAGGCGCAAGGCGAGGTGCCGCTGATGCAGGTGCAGAAGGTCTACCGGACCTATCGCGCCCGCAAGCGAGGCAGCTTCAACTCCTACAGCAATGTCCAGGCCGTTCGCGGCGTGACATTGGACATCATGCCGCGCGAGAATTTCGGCATCGTCGGCGAATCCGGCTGCGGCAAATCGACGTTGACCCGTCTGTTGGCCTGGCTGGAGGTCCCTGACCAGGGTAGCATCCTGCTCAACGGCACTTCGCTCGGCGGCCTGTCGCGGGGTGAACTGATCCGGAAGCGGAACGAATTCCAGCTCCTGCTGCAGGATCCCTACAATGCGCTGCCGCCCCGCACCACCGTCGGCCGCATGATTGAGGAAAGCCTGCTCATTCGCGGCAGGATCCCGCGGTCGGATTTGCGCCGCCGCGTGATCGCGGCGATGGCGGAGGTGGGTCTTGCAGCCGAACTCTACGATCAATTGCCCAATGCGCTCTCCACCGGCGAACGCCAGCGGATCTCGATCGCGCGGGCGCTTATCCTCGACCCCAAGCTCCTGATCCTTGACGAGACGTTGTCCGCGCTGGACCAGCGCGAGCAGGCCAGGCTGATCGATCTGTTCTCGAAGCTGCAGGAAAAGAACGACCTGACCTATGTCTTTATTTCGCACGATCTGGCGATGGTACGGAAGGTCTGCACGCGGATTGCCGTGATGTATCTTGGCGAGATGGTCGAGATCGCCGACAATCGCGAACTGTTCTTCGACCCTCAGCATCCCTACACGAAGGCGCTGTTGTCGGCGGCACCGACGCTCGAGGACAAGTTGTTCAATCCCGGAGATTTCCTGCTGGAAGGGGAGCCACCCAGTCCGATCGACATTCCGGCGGGCTGCAGCTTCGCGTCGCGCTGCCCGAAGGCGTTCGGCCGCTGCCGCGTCGAAACCCCGAAACTGGTCGAGCATTCTCCCGGACGCCTTGCCGCCTGCCATCTTCTCGATAGCGACGAAGCGAAAGCCGCAGCGTAGGTGGGTAACTTCGCCCGATACGCAATTTTCGGGCGCAACCGTCTCAGGCACGCGGATGAAACGGCCAGTCCATGGTCAGGGATCGCAGCCCTTCAAGACTTTTCGTCAACTGCAATACGCCGAGATCGTCGAACCGGTGGCCAATGATCTGAACCCCGATCGGCAGATGCCGGCGGTCGAATGCCATGCAGATCGTGGAGGCGGGCTGGCAGGTCTGATTGAACATCGCGGTGAACAATGTATGCTCAAGCGGCTTTTCGCGCGAGACGCCGGGTTCCTCGGCCGGGAAATTCACCACGGCCAGCGTCGGTGCAATGACATAGTCCCAGCCTTCGAAGGCTGCGAGCATTGCGGCCTTCATCTTGCCGATCTGGCCGAGCGCCCGATAGAGATCGGCGCCGGAATGCCGTGCGCCGCCAAGGCACCATTCACGCACATAGGGGTTGATGTCGCGCTCGCTGTCGGTATGCGGCGGCAGCGAATTGTACTCGAGATAGCCGCGTACCTGGAGGAACAGGTCGATAGGCGCAATGGCGTCATAGTCGAGCGGGGAGATGAACGGCTCGACGATCGCGCCGGCGCCCGCGAGCAATTCGCCGGTAGCCTCCACCGCGTTGCGTACCGCGGCTTCGGGCTTCGCCCCAAAGCCCATGTCGGTGAGGACGCCGATCTTCAGTCCCTTGACATCGCGACCGAGTCTTTCGTGATATCGCACGTCATCCGCGGGAAGGCTCCAGGTGTCACGTTCGTCCTGCCGGGTCAGCACCGTCAGCAGGCGGGCGATATCGTCGACGCTACGCCCCATGGGGCCGGCCATGCGCATGGTGTCAGCCGGAAGGTGAGGCACGCGCCCGTGGGTGGGCTTCAGTGATGCGAGACCGCAGTGGGCGGCCGGCAGCCGAACCGAGCCGGCAATGTCGGTTCCCACTGAAACGAATCCAGCGCCGGCAGCGATTGATGCGCCGGCCCCAGCCGATGATCCGCCGGTATTCCAGGCCAGCCCCCATGGATTGCGGGTGATGCCGTGCAGCGAACTGATACCGGATGCCATCAGGCCGCAATCCGGCATGGTCGTCTTTGCAAAAATCACCGCTCCGGCTTCGCGAAGGGCAATGGCAGGTGGCGAGTCGTAGTTCGATGGCGGCTGCGAGCGGTTCGCCCCGATCCCGTGGAAATAAGGCCAGCCGACCATCGCGACGCTGTCCTTGACCGTCATGGGTACGCCATCAAGCGGCCCGAGCGCCGCCTTAGCCTTCCACCGCGCTTCCGACTGCCGCGCGCTCGCGATGGCTTGTTCGGGGCGAAAGCTGAACAGGGCGTTGATCGAGCCATTCACGGCCATGGAATGATTGATGACCGCTTGCAGAACCTCGACCGGCGAAAGCTCTCGCGATGCGTAAGCACCGGTCAGCCCGGCAAGGTTCATTCCGATCAGCTCTTCAGCAGACATGCATCCTCCGCGGCTTCCCGCCGGCTCTTCACCAGTTCGAATAGCGAATATCGCCCGCACTAGGGTAGGCCGCTGGTCGAACCGGCATGATTTCGTGGAGCAAGAGGCATCCCTTTTGCATCTGGATTGATCAAACTATCGATGAAACTGCCACGCGAGCTGGAATGCCGCGCGGAGCCTGACTGAAGCCAATATTGCGAAAGATCAGAGATCGCCATGAGTCAATCTGGAGCGGTTGTGACCACAATCCGCGATCGTATCGGGAGCCTGCCGGGGTGGGGGGCGGGAGATATCGTGATCGAACCCGCGATCCCCATTCTGGCGTCACCAAGTTGGCGAGGCGTCGACGGCTTCCCCTGGCGAGCCATCAACAAGTCGAATGGCGAGAGCATTTTCGTCAAGGTAATGGATCGCGACGCCGAGCTTTACATCGACGTACCCTGCGCCTTCCAGGCGGCGCAGCGTGCATCCGATCTTGGTATCGGCCCCAAGGTTGTTCTGGCTGACATCCAGGCGGGCATCCTCATCATGGAGGACCTGAACCACGGTTGGCGGGTGGGGACGCTCGAACGGATGCTCGAGCCAAAGATCGTCGATGCGGTGATGGCCGCGCGCCGCTTGTTCCAGGCGGGAAAGCCCTTGTCCAAACGGAAGGGTGTTTTTGACGAGATCGAGCACTTCTACGTGGCCGCGACGTCGGCAAAGGCCCAGATTCCGACCGATACCGAATGGTTGGTCGCGGAATTGCGATTCGCAGCCGCGGCGTTTGGAGGTCTCGACACCACGCCGGTACCGATCCATGGCGACGGCAACGTATCTAACATCCTGATCAGCGATGCCGGCGAAGTGCGCCTGATCGATTGGGATCGTGCCACTACGGCCGACCCGCTGGAAGACATCGGCAGCTTCCTGGTTGAGGCGTTCGACCAGGAGCCCGAAGCTCGGGACGCCTTCGCGCGCAATGCCGGAGCGTTCGACGAGGCGGCATTCAACCGCGCGCGCATCTATGGCGTCGCGGACGATCTGCGGTGGGGGTTGATCGGAGCGCTTCTTGCCGCCAAGTCGGCGCGCAATACGCTCGAGTTCTACAAATTTGCCAGTTGGCGCTTCTTGCGCTGCCGGATGGCAGTCCGCGAGCCGCGCTTCGGCGAGGCGCTTCGGAGGATTGCATGACGGTTCGCAGAAAGCTTGGCGAGGCGACAACCGTCCACGAACGCAATGTCGAAAGCGCTATTGAACGAGTGCCGCCGTGGCGCGGCAGGGAGGCCAGCTATACCCCGCTTGTCGGTGGTTTGATGAATCAGAACTGGCTGGTCGAAATTGCCGGCGATCCGCGCCGCTATTTCATCAAGGTGCCCGGCGAAGGTTCCGAAATGTTCATCGACCGGGTGGCCGCGAACGAGGCCGCACGCAACGCCCACGCTATGGGAATTGCGCCGGAAGTGATTTTCTTCGATGCCCGGGACGGCCTCGAAGTCAGCGAATTCCTCGAAGGCTATCGAGCTTGCACCAATGGGGATTTTGGCGAATCCGCGATTCAGTCCGACGTTCTCAGCCTCTATCGCCGGCTGCATGCCGGGCCAAAGCTCAGCCTGACCAAGACGATCTTCGACATGATCGAGGAGCACGTCGAACAGGGCCGCGAATTGGGCTCGCACTTTCCGCATGATATGTCCTGGATCATGCATCGCTACGGCCAGGCCAAGGCCGCATTCATGGCATCCGGCCTCGACCTCGTACCCTGCTTCAACGACCCGATGCCCGGGAATTTCCTCGTTGGCGCAGAGTTGGGCGCCAGCCCCAAGCCAATGAAGCTGATCGATTACGAGTTCGCCTCGAACAACGAACGCAGTTATGAACTCGGCGTTCTCTTCGCCGAGATGTTCTTCGACGAACAACTAACGGAAGGCCTGATCGAGCAATATCTGGGCGCGGTGCGTCCCGAGATGGTCGCGCGGGTCATCGTCAACCGCGCGCTTGCCGACATCAAATGGGCGTCCTGGGCGGTCGTCAATCGCAAGCTCAAGGACTGGGATTTCGACTACCAGAAATACGGGGTGTGGAAATACATGCGGGCGCGCGACGTGATGTACGACCCCCGCTGGGAAAGCTGGCTGCGGATGGTCTGAATCGCTCTCGTTCAGCCGAAGTCCGACTATTGCTGGAGGATTGCGAGTGCCTGCTGGAGCAAGGCCGCGTTGGCAGCCGCGATCACCCGTCCGTCGGAATGGCGGGTTAGCGGCAGGCCCTCCCAATCGCAGATCACGCCTCCGGCGCCCTCGATCACCGGTACCAGCGCCATGAAATCGAACGACTTCAGCGAGCATTCGACGACAAGGTCGCAATGCCCGGAGGCCAAAAGGCCGTATTGATAGCAATCGCCACCAAATCGTCTGAACATAGCCTTGCGGCTGAGTGCGTCGTAACGCGCCCAATCCTCCGGCGAAAAGAAATCCGGCGACGATGTGTAGATCTGCGCTTCTTCCAGATTGACGGCGCGGCTCACTCTGGCCGGCGCGTCGTTGAAGGTGGTGCCGCTCGGAGTGCCATACCATCGTTCCGCCAGCGCCGGCATGTCGATCATCCCCGCGATGACGGCTCCATTCCTTTCATCCGCGAGAGCAATCAACGTTCCGAACAGCGGCATTCCGGAAATGAAGCTCTTCGTCCCATCGATCGGGTCGAGATACCAGGTATAGCGATCGCCCGGCGTTGATCCCGTTTCCTCGCCGAGGATGCCATGCTCGGGGAATCGCTTCGAAATCAACCGCCGCAATTCCTGTTCGATGGCCCGGTCCGCGATGGTGACCGGCGAAAGATCTGGCTTGCGCTCGAAGTCGATGTTCGACCGAAAGTGCGTTACCGCAATCCGGCCGGCGGCGTCGGCGAGGTCATGGAAGAACGAGGCCAACTCGTTCTCGGACAACCTGTCTTGAATATCGTCCAATGGTCGCTCCGGAGAAGAAGCGCGCGGTCGCAATAGGCAGCGATACGTGTGGCGCAGGGGAAACGGTTTCTATGCGGTTTCGTGAAGCGACCGCCGCTCCCAATAGGGCGAGCCGAGACTGCCGCGTGGGGAAGACGGCACTCCCGGCGCAAGCAAGCCTTTCGGGGGCGCGTGCCGCGGATCCGTAGTCGGGTGAGGGGAGGCGTTGTGGGTCTGACGAGCGTCACGCGGCGCAACCCTGAAATGGCGGCTGAAACATCGCGAGAAGTGCGAGACGTTCTTGAAACCTACTTCGTAGGCGACCTCTGAAACTGTTCGGTGGCCTTTCGGGTCGGCAACGAGAATCTCATAAGCGCGTTGCAGGCGTTTGGTCTGGACGAACTGACTAACGGTCGTCTCATTGTCGTTGAACAGGCTGTAGAGATAGCTCAGGGAAATCCGGCTGCTCGCAGCGATCTTTTTCGGTGAGAGCGACTGATCGCTCAGATGGGTTTCGATGAAATCGACGATTCGGCGGCGCAAATGATAGCGCGCATTGCGAACGTCAGTTGCCGCGCCCCTGTCTTCTGAACCGATCGTCAGCGCGATGAAGCTGACGATTTCGGTCGCGAGCGCCTGGGGATTGGGCGGCGGAGAATTGATGAACAGTTCCGCAACGCTTCCGATCATTCCCACCAGCAGGCGCGTCATCTGCTCGTTCGGCTTGAAGCGGCGGCTGACATGGTCTTCGATGGAGACCAGCCGTCCGCGCAATTCTGCCGCAGGAATGCGCACCATGAGCAGGCGGGTATTCTTGTCCGGCGAGAGTTCATAGAAGGCGAGTTCGCTGAGCAGAACGTACTCGCCGGATCTTGCCAGACCGGTACGCCCGTCCTGGCTGAATGTCACGCCTCCCGCCAGCGGGAAGACTAGCAGATAGGAAGCGTCATGAACGCTGCCGACGCGCTCCCAGTTGCGGGCAAGAGACCGATCCGGCTGGATGAATTCGAGATCAAGGCGGCCGATCCGGGTCTGCTGCGACGCTAGGGCTTCGTCGTCGAAGCCGGTGTATTCATCGCGCGGGAGAAGAGATGTCAGGCGTGCCATGGCTTGGCCTTTCTCAGCGTTGGGCAACGATGGTTTCCGTTCCGGCTTCACGGAGGGCGGCTGCCATCGCTCCTTCCGGTTGCCGGTCGGTAACGAGGCGGTCGATATCGGTCCAATGCGCGAATACCGTCAGCGCGCGTTGGTCGAACTTGGTATGATCGGCGACGATGATGGCTTCCGCTGCCCGCCTCACCATCGCGCCATAAATGGCTCCGGCCTCGTCATCAGCATCGTTGATGCCGCGGGCGCTGATGCCTGTCGCGCTGACGATCGCGCGGTTGGCTTCATAACTATTGATGCTGGCGATCGTCTGCGTGCCGAATACATAGCCTTCCGTCGGATGATACCGGCCGGGACAGCAAAGTACGCGGATCGATGAATTCACCGCCAGCGCGGCGGCGATCGCGTAGTCATGCGTGATCACCGTGATATCGCGGGCGCGGGATGCCAATCGTCTGGCGACATGGAATGTCGTTGCGCCGGCGGCCAGCATCAGAACTTCGTTTGGCAGGATGAGATCGGCGATGACGGCGGCGATCGCCTCCCGCTCGGCGATCATGATCGCCTTGCGGTCGGTGAGGGTGGGCTCGAGCGCGAACGGGCGGGACGCTCCGCCATAGGTGCGGTTGATGAGTTTCTGTTCCTGAAGTTCCATCAGGTCGCGTCGGATCGTTTCACCCGAGACGCCAAGCACTGCCGCGAGTTCCGAGGCCCGCAAGGTCGGAGCTGCCGTCAATTGCGAGATGATGTGTTTGTGACGCGCGAGCTTCGAGAGGCGATCGCCTTCCGATTTTCGCGGCCGCTTGTCGGTCGCGGAGCCGTCGGTCGCTTGTAACTGCTCGCTCGTCATCAAGCTGTCCTTGCAGCAGCGTCGGTCGCCGCAGGATCGGGCGACGCTTGCGGCTGTCTCTCGACAAATCCTTTCTCAGTCCATGTTGGATGTCCACATTAATTGTGTGGCAGATTCCTCAAATTTTGGGCGGTGGAATGCCTGTTCTCTGCGCAGCTGAGCCAGTCGCCTGTATAATGGTTTGATTTTATGAACATTCTCTATGCTGCCGCGCGGCATATGACTGACGCTCCGATGTGTCGTGTCCGCCAACTGCTTTATTATTGTGGAGAGAGCCACATTATTCCAAATTGTTGGTTGGGAGTCGTCGGGGCACGAACGCTGCTTGCGCCGCTCCCGCCGGCGCCGATCGAGGAGGAGCGCGCGATGCAGGAGGAAAAAGAAATCCTGGCGCTGAACGCCTTTGACCGCAGCAAGGTGTCCGCGATGGATGCTGCGCTGCGGGACGCCGTCGAGCGCCGCCTGCGGTCGTTCGGCTCGGCTTCGGTGCTGTTCTATCAGGAGCCGATCCGGATGGAGCGCGCCGAAGGCGTCTGGATGTTTGACGCCGAAGGCCGACGTTATCTTGATCTTTACAACAATGTCCCCTCGGTCGGGCATTCGCATCCGCGCGTCGTTGAAGCCATTCGGCGGCAGGCCGGTCGGCTGAATACCCACACGCGCTATCTCAACGACGTCGTCGATTCCTATGCAGAACGGCTGCTCGCAACGTTCCCGGCTGATATCGATCATCTGGTTCTGACCTGCACCGGCAGCGAGGCGAATGATCTCGCGCTGCGGATTGCGAAGGTGGCGACCGGCGGTGCCGGCTTCGTCGTGACGGAAACGGCTTATCACGGCAATACCGCCGCGGTGACCGATGTGTCGCCATCGGCTCGCCCGGGGCAGCCCTTGCCTCCCCACGTTCGTATCGTTCCGGCGCCGGAGATGTTTCGTGCCCCGATCGGTGATCTCGGCAAGCGTTTTGCCGAGAGTGTCGGCGGAGCCATCACGGACCTTGAGCAAAGCGGCATCGGCTTTGCGGGGCTGCTGGTCGATACGATCTTTTCAAGCGATGGGATCTATGCCGATCCGCCCGGCTTTCTCGCGCCCGTCGTCAAACTCGTGCATGAACGCCAAGGCCTGTTCATTGCCGATGAGGTCCAGCCGGGTTTCGGGCGAACCGGAGCCGCGCTGTGGGGTTTCGCCCGGCATGGTGTCGTGCCTGACATCGTCACCATGGGAAAGCCCATGGGCAACGGCTTCCCGGTGGGCGGTGTGGCGACGCGCGCGGCATTGCTCGACCGGTTCGCCGCCGAGACGAAGTATTTCAACACATTCGGAGGCAACCCGGTGGCTGCGGCAGCCGGGCTCGCGGTGCTCGATGTGATCGGGGACGAGGGGCTAATAGAAAATGCGCGGAAGATCGGCGGTTACGTTATGAACGGGCTCCGCGAGATCGGTAACCGCCACATCCAGATCGGTGATGTACGCGGCAGCGGACTGTTTATCGGGCTCGAACTCGTCCGTGATCGCGACGCGAAGACGCCGGCACCGGAGATCGCAAGCCAGCTCATTAACCGGCTTCGTCATCGAGGCATTCTCGTCGGCGCGGCCGGTCCCTACGGCAATACGCTGAAGATCCGTCCCCCGCTTTGCTTCACCAAGGACAATGCTGACATGTTCATCGCCGCCTGCGACGAGGTTCTGCGCGAGATTTGTCCAACCTGACGAACGACGTCATTTTTGATCGCGGTCCTGCAGAGCGGGATTGTGGAGACCCGAAAACCATGGATTCGAGAAGTGTAAAAACCGCCGCAGATGCCCGTTCGCTGGTGGAGGCACGCGGCCTGTCCCACGTCAAGCTCGGGGTGGTGGATCTCGACGGCGTCATTCGCGGAAAGTACGTGGCGCGCGACAAGTTTTTCGACGCGTTGGAGCAGGGTTTCAAATTCTGCGATGTCATCTTTGGCTGGGACTCTCAAGACCAGCTCTACGATAAGTCCACGTTCACCGGATGGCACACCGCGTTTCCCGACGCGACCGCACGCATCGATCCGGCGACGTGTCGCGAGGTGCCGACCGAAGAAAACATGCTCTTTTTCCTGGGCGAGTTCGATGGCACGGCAGCGGAGCTCTGTCCGCGCCGGCTGCTTCGCCGTGTCGTGGACCGTGCCGCCGCCATGGGATTTGCCGCTACGGTCGCCGCTGAATTCGAATTCTTCGTGTTCGACGAAACACCCCACAGTATCAGGGAAAAAGGCTACCGCGACCTCAAGAACCTGACGCCGGGCTGGTTCGGCTATTCGATGCTGCGATCATCGGTCGAGTCGAATTTTTATCAGGCGCTGCTCAAGCTCTGCGACGACATGGATATGCCGATCGAGGGGCTTCATACCGAAACCGGGCCGGGCGTGCTGGAAGCCGCTATCAAACATACCGACGCGCTCGCAGCGGCCGACCGCGCCGTGATCTTCAAGACGTTCGCCAAGGTGTGGGCGCAGCGCCAGGGCAAGATGATGACCTTCATGGCCAAATGGTCGAACGCCTATCCGGGGCAATCGGGACATCTGCACCTTTCGATGCGCGACGGCGAAGGCAAGCCGGCGTTTCACGAAAGCGGGCGAGCGGGTGACATGTCCGATACCATGCGCTGGTTTGTCGGTGGCCAGCAGGCGCTGATGCCCGAATTGCTGGCGATGGTGGCCTCCACGGTGAACAGCTACTCGCGCCTGATCCCGGGGTTCTGGGCACCGACCGACGCAACCTGGGGGATCGAGAATCGGACCTGCGCGCTACGCGTCATTCCCGGTTCGCCATCAAGCCAGCGTGTCGAGTACCGGATCGCGGCCGCCGACATCAATCCCTATGTCGCGATCGCCGCAGCGCTGGGCTCTGGCCTCTGGGGAATCGAAAACAGGATCGAACCTGGTGAGCCTGTCTCGGGTAACGCCTATGACATGACGCATCCGGCGGCGCGCGCGTTGCCGCGCACGCTATCGGAGGCCGCGGACCGGCTTATCGCCTCACAGGCTGCTCGCAATCTGTTCGGCGATATCTTCGTCGATCACTATGCCATGACCCGCCACTGGGAGGAGCGCGAATTTCGCAAGGCGATCACCGACTGGGAACTGGCGCGCTATTTCGAAATCATCTGAAGCTGGCGTCCTTCGCCTCAAACCGAGTGGAATCATCGTGAACGACATTGTGTGCATCTCGCCGGTCGACGGCAGCGAAGTTGCCCGGCGGCGCATCGCATCGGATGGTGAAATTGCGCAGGCCCTGGCTGCAGCCAGGCAGGCGCAGCGGGAATGGTCCAGGGTGCCGCTGGCCGAGCGAAAGGCGAAAGTGCTCGCGTTCCTCGAGGTTTTGAGGACGCAGAACGACGAGATCGTACCCGAGCTTGCGATGCAAATGGGTCGGCCGGTGCGTTACGGCGGCGAGTTGCGAAGCCTGGAGGAGCGCGTCCGGGTTCTGGTCGAATTGAGCGACGAGGCGCTGGCGCCGACGACGCCCGCTGAACGGCCCGGCCTCCGGCGCATGATTAAACGCGTGCCCGCGGGAATAGTGCTGGTGATCGCACCATGGAACTATCCGTATCTCACCGCCGTCAATGCCGTTGTTCCGGCGCTTCTGGCGGGCAACGCCGTCCTCCTGAAGCATGCCGCCCAGACCTTGCTGGTCGGTGAGCGTTTTCAGTCCGCCATGGACCTGGCCGGGTTGCCGAAGCATTTGTTCACCGCGCTAAACCTCGATCACGGTGCCGCGGAAAAGCTGATCGCGTCCCGTTCCGTCGACCACGTGAACTTCACCGGTTCGGTCGCCGGCGGCCGCGCGATCGAACAGGCGGCGGCCGGCACTTTCACCACGCTTGGCCTTGAATTGGGCGGCAAGGATCCGGCTTACGTCAGGTCGGACGCGGACTTTGATTTTGCGGTCGAACAGCTTGTCGATGGTGCGTTTTACAATTCCGGCCAATGCTGCTGTGGCATCGAGCGCATCTATGTGCACGAGCAGGTCTACGATCGCTTTGTGGATGCATTCGCCGATCTGACCTCGCGCTATCAGCTTGGAAGCCCGTTGGCGCAGGAGACGACGCTGGGCCCGATGGCCGCGGTGCGCTTTGCCGACACCGTCCGGGCGCATACAAGGGAGGCCCTGGTGCAGGGCGCGCGCCCCTTGATCGACGCGAAGCGTTTTTCCGCCAACAAGGCCGGAACGGCCTATCTGATGCCGCAGGTGCTGGTCGATGTCGATCATACCATGCGGGTGATGATGGAGGAGAGCTTTGGCCCCGTCGTTGGGATCATGAAGGTGCCTTCCGATGAGGCGGCAGTCGAGCTGATGAACGACAGTCCCTACGGCTTGACCGCTTCGGTCTGGACGGCGGATGTGGATGCAGCCGAGCGGATTGGCGACGGCATCGCCACCGGCACCGTCTTCATGAACCGCTGCGACTATGTCGATCCTTCGCTCGCATGGACCGGGGTCAAGGACACCGGCCGCGGCGCCAGCATGTCGCGCCTCGGCTTCGAGGCGCTGACCCGCCCCAAATCTTTTCATCTTCGCATCGAACACTGAGAGCAGCACATGGCAGTTCAAATCACCGGGGCCTGGAATTTCCCCACACGCGTCGTCACTGGCGCCGGACGCATTGCCGAGCTTCCCGACGCGTGCCGCACCTACGGTCTCACTCGGCCTTTGCTGGTGACCGATCGGGGCCTTGCGGAGAACGATCTGATAGCGGGCATTGTTCGACGCGTTCGCGATGCCGGAATTCCGATCAGCGTCTTCTCGGACGTGAAGGGTAATCCGACCGAATCGAACTTGAATGCCGGTGTCGCCGCCTTCAAGGCCGGCGGTCATGACGGTGTTATTGCAGTGGGAGGCGGATCGGCCCTGGACGTCGGCAAGTGCGTGGCGTTCATGGTGGCGCAGTCCCGGCCGGTGTGGGATTTCGAGGATATCGGCGACTGGTGGACGCGGGCCAATACTGATGGAGTTGTCCCGATCATCGCCGTGCCGACGACGGCCGGGACGGGTTCCGAGGTTGGCCGCGCCGGCGTGATCACCCGCGAAGATACCCATGAAAAGAAGATCATCTTCCATCCCCTGATGATGCCCAAGATTGCCATCGAGGATCCCGAACTGGCCGTCGGGCTTTCGCCGTTCCTGACAATGGCGACTGGAATGGACGCGCTCGCCCACTGCTTTGAGGCTTATTGTGTGCAGGCGTTTCATCCGCTCGCCGACGGTGTGGCGCTCGAAGGAATCAGGATTATCGACACTTATTTGCCGCGCGCGGTCGAGAATGGTCGGGACCTCGAAGCCCGCGCCTATATGTTCGCCGCAGCTTCGATGGGGGCGACGGCGTTTCAGAAGGGGCTGGGAGCGATCCACTCGATCTCCCATCCCGTTGGGGCGCGCTACGATACCCATCACGGCCTTACCAATGGCGTGGTCTTTCCCTATGTTCTCGCTTGCAACAGAGCGGCGATCGCCGACAAGATCCCGCACATCGCCCGCACGCTCGATCTGCCGGGGCGCGATTTCGACGCGGTGCTTGCCTGGATACTGGCATTCCGGGACAAGCTCGGTGTGCCGCATACGCTGGCGGAGCTTGGTGTCAAGGAAGCGGATGCCCGGATGATCGCGGCCGATGCGGTGAAGGATCCGACCGCAGGCGCCAATCCGCGGCAATTGACCGAGGCCGAGTTCGAGCAGCTTACGCTTGCGGCCATCCTTGGCGATCTGGGAGGCTAGGCCGTGCTGCGGCTGCTTGTCATTGATGGTAACACGTCGGCTGGTCGCCGCCGTATTGCCGAATCCGCGGGCGCGACTCCGGCGGAGAGCTATGCTGCCGTGCTGCGCGCGATCGCCACGAATGCGATCGTCGACATCTGTACGCCGGCAGATGGCGACGGGACAACTCCGCAGCCGCTGGACTGCTATGACGGCGTGGCGATCACCGGTTCATCGCTCAATATCTACCAGCGCGAAATCGAGTCGTTGCGGCAGATCGATTTTGTTCGCGAGGTGTTTGCGCGCGGCATTCCGATGTTCGGCTCGTGCTGGGGCCTGCAGCTTGCAGCCGTGGCGGCTGGCGGGGAAGTTGGATTAAACCCGGCCGGAAGAGAGGTTGCCTTCGCGCGCAAGATCGCACTGACCCCCGCTGGTGGCGATCATCCCATGCATGCGACGCGCGACGCCGTGTTCGATGCGCCGGCTATTCACAGTGACATCGTGACCCGGCTTCCCCAGGGCTCGATTGTCACCGCGCGCAATGCGATGAGCGAGATTCAAGCTGCGGAAATACGCCTCGGCCGCGGCGTGTTCTGGGGCGTGCAGTACCACCCCGAATATGGGCTGCACGACGTCGCCGCCGTGATCCGGCGATATGGGCCGATGCTGGTGACCGAAGGCTTTTTCGTCGACGTCGCGGACCTGGACCGTTATGCCGCCGATCTGTCCACCCTTGCGGCAAACCGGCAACGCCGCGATATCGCCTGGCGGCTTGGGTTCGGTGACGACATCATGAAGGAAAGCGTGCGGCAGATCGAATTGTCGAACTGGATCGCGTCTCTGGTGCGGAAATGACCGAATTGCACGATCTCATCGCAACCTTTGCGGCGATCGGTTCGACCGGAGACGGCGGGGTCTGCCGGCTGACGGCAACACCGCTTGATAAGGAGGCGCGGGATCTTTTTCTTCGCGAGATCAGCCGTCGCGGACTTCTTCCAAGGATCGATCCGATCGGAAACATGTTCGGTGTTGCGGTACTGGCGCCCGCATCGAAGGATGTCGTGATCGCGGGCTCTCATCTCGATTCCCAGCCAACGGGCGGCCGCTACGACGGCTGCTACGGAGTCCTTGCGGGACTTCTTGCGGTGCAGGCGGTGCGCGATCGCGCCCTCGACAATCCCGGCACGGCGCGGCGTAACCTCGCGGTTGCGAATTGGACCAATGAGGAGGGCGCGCGTTTCCAGCCAAGCCTGACGGGCAGCTCGGTATTCGCCGGCAGTTTGTCGCTGGAACAGGCTTATGCGTGCAAGGACGGGGACGGCGTTACGCTTGGCGATGCTCTCGCCATGATCGGCTATCGCGGCGCGTCCCCAATGGAATTTGAGCCGGTACGCTATGTCGAGCTTCATGTCGAGCAGGGCGACCTGCTGGAAGGTGAGGCTGCGGATATTGCGGCTGTCTCGGGAGCCTGGATGACGCGAAAGATCTCGGTGGTGTTCGAAGGCGAAGTCTCGCACACCGGTCCGACGCCGATGGGCCGGCGTCGCGATGCCCTGCGTGCCGCGGCGCGCGCCATTGAAGCGCTTTATAGCGAAGTCGAGCGCGCGAATGCCGGCGCCCATGCCGCGGCGGCGCGCATCAGCGTTTTCCCGAACTCGCCCAATGTGGTCGCAGGCCGGGTTCGAGTCTGGTTTGAGGTCCGGCACGACGATGAAGCGGTGGTGCTTGCGATCAGCGATCGTTTTCTGCAGCGAATTGAGAAGGAGGCGGGGGCGATCGGCGTCCAGATCTCGATCGCTGCCGATGAACAAAGGGCCGCACCCATGCTCGACCCGGCCGGCTTCGATATGGTTCGCAGCGTCGCCGGCGATCTCGGAATGAAGGCGTTGGCGCTGAAGACGGTTACGGGGCACGACGCATTAGCGATCCAGAAGCGTATTCCGTCGTCTTTGATCTTTGTCCCAAGTCAGGGTGGACTGAGCCACAACCCGCGCGAGTTCACCGCGCCGGAGGCCCTCGATAAGGGTTACGAGGTGCTGGTGGAAACGCTGTGGCGCATGGTTACGGCAGAAGGCTGACCCGCACGGCTTGCAAAGATTTGCGCAGATGAAGTGGTCAGACGATCAATCGGCGGTAGCGTTCTGCGACGGCGATCTGCACCTCGGTTCCGGAACTGAAGTTGAGCCGCTCAGATTTGACCAATCGTTTAAACTAGGCTCGGGACATCGACTCACAGCCGAAGGTCACAGGTTCAAATCCTGTCCCCGCAACCGCTTTTGTTATAACTCACTCACCGTCCCGGTCTGACCGCCGGGACGGGCATGATTCTTGCGGAATGCAGGGCGGGCGACGGAGCCGATCCTGCTGCTGCAAAGTGTGACCATGTCTCATCGAGAATGACAGGTGGACATTTTCTCTCGATAGAGCATCCAGAGACGCTAATCGCGTGCGCTCATTCAGCTAAAGAGCGGGGAAGCAGATCGATATCGAAGAAAAAATCGCCGCTTAAATCTGGATCAGGAGTTCGAATCTCTTCGCGCACGGCATTTTGCCACCATTCAGAATAAAACTACCAACTCCCGAAACCAGGTGAGGTCGGTGTTCTCCAACTGCAGAAACCCTTGGGCCACTAACCGCCTCACGCACAGGCGTGATCTTCGTCTGAGCTCGCTGGTTTACCGTGATCGCTCCACCTCAATAAATAGGTCAAGACCTATGAGCCTCTGCAGCAGCGCGATAAGGCCGATCGTAACCGCTACTAAAAAGGTAGAAATCGCAGCGACGACGGGGCTTGCGCTCTCCTGGATGTGCGCGAATATCCGAGTAGGAAGAGTCGTAGCGTCGGGCCCGACAAGAAAAATTGAAACCGTCACCTCATCAAACGAGATGATGAAGCTGAACAGCAGGGCTGTCACCAGGCCGGACCGCAGCAACGGCAGCGTGACAGTCCGGAAGACGTATCCCGGTTGCGCACCGAGGCTCATCGCCGCTTCCTCGATGCTGAGATCGAGCTTTCGCATCGAATTGAGCACCGGCCTGTAGGCGAATGGAATACACAGAATGACGTGCGCGAGCAGGATGCCGCTGTAGTGGCCAACCCAACCAACGGCGGCCAGCAAACCGAGCAATGCCACACCGATCGCGGCGTGCGGGAATAACAAGGGTGACAGCATCAGCGTATCGAACGCTGCCTTGCCCCGAAAGCGTATGCGGGTCACCGCGAAGGCCGCGAGAAAGCTGAAAACGGTTGTGATGATCGCGACCACGACAGCGAGCGCGAAACTGACGGCTAGTGGCTTGAGCCACGCTTCGCTGGAGAGGAACTCCTGATACCAGCGGATTGAGAATTGCTGCGGCGGAAATTGCAGATATCCGGTTCGCGAGAAAGATGAAATCGCGACGATGACGATCGGCGCCGGCAAGAACAGGAAAATGGCAGTTATCCATATCCGCCAAAGCATAAGTCCAGCGCGCATGCTCAGATCTCGCTGCCTTTCAGGCGTCGCGTCAGGCGTCGTTCGACGATTTGGAGCGGCCACACCACCAATATCGAGACCAGCATCAGGATCAACGCCATTGCGCCGGCCTTTGAGAAGTTGAACAGCTGGAAGACGTCCTGGTAGATCTGCGTGGATAACATTCCGTTGCGCGGGCCGCCCAGCAGCAGCGGCGTAATGATGGCGCCGGTGGACAGCAGGAAAACGATCGTGCTGCCGGCGATGACGCCAGGTATGCTGAGTGGAGCGACGACGCGCAGAAACGTCTCGACGCGCCCAGCACCGAGACTCATCGACGCCTCTTCGAGCGAGCGGTCGATCTGCATCAGCACAGTGAGGATTGAGATGATCATGAACGGGCAGAAGACATGGACGAGCCCGATCAAGACGCCGGTCTGGTTATAGAGAAGGCGCAGCGGCCCTTCCGCCAATCCTGTCCATATCAAGAGGCTGTTGAATGTACCTCGATTGCCGAGGATCACGATCCAGCCGTAGGTGCGCACGACGACGCTGACGAGCCACGGCAGAATGACAAGAATAAGTAAGACATTTCGCCAGCGTTTGGCGCGAGCGATTGCATAGGCCGCGGAAAAACCCAACACCAGGCAGATCAGCGTGGTCTCGATCGCGGTCTCGATGGTATGTACGAGTACGTTGACATAATCGGCACGTGCGAAGAACGAACTGTAATTGCCGAGGCCGACTCGATTCTCGAACAGGAACGACTGCCATCCGAGCTGCAACAAGCCGTAAATGAATAGGCTCATCACCAGCCCGGCAGGCAGCAGCAACAGTAGGAACCAGCGACCGGGCTTCATGATTAAAACTGCGTCTCGGTCTCGTTGCGGTTGGGCCGGCAGGAACGCTGCCGGAGCTTGCCCGGCATTGTCCTGCGCCTATTTGGCGCGGGCGACGATCTGCTCTACCAGATTGACGCGTTCCTGCTGCTTGGCGGCGATGATGGCCCAGTCCGGCTGTATCAGTTTGCTTTTCAATTCGGCGAGCGGCATCCCAATCAGCTTCTCGGTCTCTGGTGGAAGCTTCGCGGTTTCGTTCAGCGGCATGTAGCCGGACATCTCAGTGGCCTTCAGCTGCCCTTCCGACTTTCCGATGTAGTTCAGCCATTTCTTGGCCGTGTCGCGATCGAAGCTGCCTTTCGGGATCACGACGACGTAAGGCAGCATCAGCGAGCCCTCCTTTGGAATGACGAATTCGACATTCTTCAGCCCTTCGCGCTTCATCTGCCAGATGCGGGTGGAGTAATAGGCGCCGGCAGCGACTTCGCCGCGTGTGAGCAATTGATTCATCTGCGCCATGGAGCTGAAAGTCGTCATGGCATTGTCGGCGATCTTTTCGAACAGCTTGGCGCCGGGCTCGATGTTGGTCTCGTTGCCGCCGGTGGCATAGGACATGACGACGAGATCGTAGGTCGATGCATAAATAGGCCGATTCAACGCAATCTGGCCTTTCCATTTCGGCTTGGCGAGATCCTGCCACGATGTCATCTCGGAAGGTTTGGCAAGATCGGTATTGAGTGCGATGCCATAATACATGAAATAGACAGGCATTCCGATCAGTCGCCCATCCGGCGTCGTCAGCCGGTATTTCTCCGCGATATTTGCGATCTCCGGGAAATCCTTGGCGTCGAATGTCTCGATCAGCCCATCCTTGTACAAATTGGCGGCCTCAAAGAACGAAGCAATGATGGCATTGTACTGTGGGGCACTCGCTTGCGCCCGCACCTGCGCTTCCGGATTAGGCACCTCAACGATCGTGACTGGTGTGCCGGTTGCCTCCTGATAGGGCTTGGCAAAGCTCTCTCGCCAGGTGTCGCTGACGCCACCGCCCCATGTCGCCATCACAACTTTTTGCGCGGCTGCGGGCACAGAGCTGACCGCCGTGCCGGAGACCATCAGAAGTGCGATTGCAACCGCTTCCAGCCGCCGTTTTGATCCTGTCAGCATTTCGACTCCATTTTTAGTGCGTACTCATGATGGCGTGTTTGGTATGGCGACTGTCGTTTCGTCGTTCCAATCCAGCGTGACCGTTTCGCCCAGCCTGAACTGCCGGGTGCTTCCCGCGCCGGAAGCCAGGGTCGCCAGAAATTTCTGACCCTGGACGTCGATCGTGTAGCGGACGGCTGAGCCATAATATACTTCGTCACATATCGCTCCGGTGATGCCCGAGCCGTTCTCGTCCGCGTGACTGATCCGAACGTGTTCCGGGCGCACCGTCACGGTGAACGTCTTGGCGCCATTGATGGCAAAGCACGCGCGCGAGGCGATTGGCCGGGTGACGCCGAGATCGGTAAACCGAAGCAAAACCTGGTCCAATTTTGTCCCAACGACCTCGGCTTCGATAAAATTGTTTTCGCCGACGAAACGCGCCACAAAGGATGTGGCGGGTGAATCGTAGATCGTCTGGGCATCGGCCAGTTGGACGACGCGCCCTTCATTCATCACGGCGATACGATCGGACATGCTGAGTGCTTCTTCCTGATCATGCGTCACGAAGATGAATGTGGTGCCGACACGTCGCTGCAAGCTTTTAAGTTCGACCTGCAACTGGCGGCGCAGTTTCAGGTCGAGCGCTCCGAGAGGTTCGTCGAGAAGCAGCACCTTGGGTTTCATGACCAGCGCACGCGCCAGCGCCACCCGCTGCCGTTGCCCGCCGGAGAGTTGATGCACTGAACGCTCGGTCAGATGCGCCAGGCCCACAAGTTCGAGTGCTTGTTCGACTTCGCCCGCGAGGGTCTTCTGCTCGGTTCGCCTCACCTTCAATCCGTAGCCGACGTTTTCGCCGACGGTTAGATGCGGGAACAGCGCGAGATTCTGAAACACCATGCCGAGCGGACGCCGATAGGGAGGAAAGTCGGTCATGCGCTCGCCGGAAATAAAAATATCTCCGCTTGTCACCGTTTCGAAGCCAGCGATCATGCGCAGCAAGGTGGTCTTGCCGCATCCGGATGGGCCGAGAAGAGTTAGGAACTCACCGCTCTGCACCTGGAGATCGAGATCGTGCACCGCGACGAAGCCGGGAAAAGCTTTTCGCACGTGACGCACATCCAGGATCGGCGCATTGCCAGACATCAGGCTCCCACTCGCGGCATTCTTCACGGCGCTTTGATCGTCAGACCAAATCCCAACCTGAAGAAATGATCTCATAATTTTCGTTTGCGCAAGAGATTTTCATATGTATGATAATTTTGCAGTCAAATTTTCACGCAGGCGGCTACACGGTGGCAGTTCTCGACGCGCTCGCTCCAGCTGAATCTGAAGCGTCCATTCACGAGATTGATGCGTTGTTGGGCAGCCGAATTCGGCGGTTGCGCAAAGCGCGCGAGCTGTCGTTGGCTGAAGTTGCCGCAAGAACGGCCTTCTCAATCGGATTCTTGAGTCAGATCGAGCGCGGGCTTTCGTCTGCTTCGGTGAAAGTTTTGGCAACGCTTGCTGACGCGTTGGGCACCAGTATAGCCAGCCTGTTCGATGAATCCGCCGATGAGGATAAGGACCAGATCGTCGTTCGGATGGCGGACAGGAAAAATCTGCCTTTCGGCCGCACCGGTATTTTCAAGCAGCTTCTGACGCCATCTTCGATCGAGGCGCTGCTGCACCTTTATGTCGTGGTGATTGAGCCGGAAGGATACACCGGAGACGATTCCTACGCGCATGAGGGCGAGGAGGCGGGACTCGTCCTCGAGGGATCGATCGAATTGATTGTCGACGAGCAGCGCTTCACCCTCAACGAAGGTGACAGCTTTCGGTTTTCGAGCAAGCGCCCGCACCGCTTCCGCAGCGTCGGACGACGCAGCGCGCGCGTCATCTGGGTGAATGCGAAGACGGCAAAAGCGCAGGAAACCGGACCGAAAGCGCGAAGGAAGCAGTCATGATGTTTTTTCACGATTGTGAATCGTTGGTAGGAATGTGCTGCCTGCAAACAGGCGGCAGCGATAAAGCGTTGGAGATCAAATGCGCGTTGGCGTCGAAATTGGCGGAACATTCACGGATCTGGTGTCGGTCGGACCAAACGGTGTCAACGTTACGAAAGTACCCAGCGTTCCGATACGGCCGGACGAAGGTGCGTTCGCAGCACTTGCGGTGGCCGGCATTGAACTGGAAACGACGACTGATTTTGTTCACGGATCAACGGTTGCGACGAACGCGGTGCTGGAGCGAAAGGGCGGCAAGCTCGCCTTTCTGGTAACGCAGGGATTTCGCGACATTCTGCTGATCCAGCGCCATGACCGGACGCGGATCTTCGATTTGTTCTACCAAAAGCCGGTGCCGCTCGTGGCCCGCCAGGATTCGTTCGAGATCCCGGAGCGCGTGCTTTCGGACGGTACCATCGAGCGCGCTTTCGACTGCGATGCGCTCACCCCGTCGCTGACGCAATTTCTCGAACGCGGCGGATATGACGCCGTTGCGATCTGCCTCCTCAACGCGTTTGCAAATCCGACTCACGAGACGGCGGTCGCGGCGCTCGTCAAACGTCTCGCTCCCCATATCGAGGTGACCATTTCTTATGACGTGACCCGAGAATTCCGCGAATACGAGCGCGCTTCGACGACGACGATTGCCGCATACGTTCAGCCAGTGATCTCGGCCTATCTGGGGCGGATCGAGGCGAAGCTCGCAGCTCAGAATTTTAAAGGTCATTTCAGCATCATGCAGTCGAACGGCGGCCGCATTCCGGCTGCCGCAATGCGACGGAGTGCCGTGACGGCACTCCTGTCGGGACCAGCCGCCGGGGTTGTCGGTGCGCTTCGGCACGTCGGTCTGTCCGGGTTCAGCGATATAATTACGCTCGATATCGGCGGGACCAGCGCCGACGTCTGTCTGGTGACGGACGGCAAGCCTCAACTTTTACGGGAGAGCAAAATCGGTGGCCTGCCCGTACAGATGCCGATGGTGGACATCGCGACCATTGGCGCAGGTGGCGGCAGTATCGTGTGGATGGATGACGGTGGAATGTTGCGGGTGGGGCCCCGCAGCAGCGGCGCTCATCCCGGTCCTGCTTGCTACGGGCGCGGTGGAAATCTGCCGACCCTGACCGACGCACATGTGATCTGCGGACGACTGAGACCGGATGCACTGCTCGCAGGCTCGATGTCGCTCGATGCGGCAGCTTCGGAGCGGGTCTTTGCACCGCTGGCGTATAAATTGGGCATGTCCGTCGAAGTGCTTGCCGAAAGCGCCATACGCATCGCTACGGCGAATGTCGTCAGCGCAATCCGGGTGGTTTCCACCGAACGCGGGCGTGATCCCAGAGGGTATGCTCTCGTGCCGTTTGGTGGCGCGGGACCGCTGCACGCCGCGGATGTTGCGGATGCGCTGGAATTGGACACGGTCGTGGTTCCACCGAACGCCGGCGTTATCTCGGCCTACGGCCTTCTCGCGGCCGATTACTCAATCAACGAGAGTCAAACGCGTCGAACCCTGATCGACCACAACGCGGCGGATGTGGTGCGTGAAACGGTTCGCGCTCTGATGAAAGAACTCCACGGCCGCGCCGATGCACTCGACCTTTCGGGCACACGGCTGTTCGATATCACGCTTGATATGCGTTTCGTGGGCCAGGCGTTCGAACTGGTGGTGCCGGTTGATCCGACCCAAATCGAGTCGGTTACTTCCGAAAGCCTGTTGGCGGCCTTTATGGCCGAACATCACAAGATCTATCGCCACGGCGCGGGCAGCCGTACGCAGGTGGAGATCGTGTCCTATCGCGCCGGCCTTCACGTCGCGCAGAAGGATATCCCGGCACTTGTGACGGGCGCGCTTCCCGATCGAGGCAAACGCACCGGGGCTGTATTCGAGCAAGGGCGGCGCATCGACGCGACAGTGTTGCCACGCTCTGCTTTCAGTGACGGGAATGCAGTCAACGGTCCGGCCGTCATCGAGGATTACACGACCACTATCTGGATGCCGGCCGGATGGCGAGCAGAAGCCGATGGGCACGACAATCTAGTGATGAGGAAACTGCCATGAGCGTGCGTCAAGCCCGTCGATCTCCTGAAGCTGTCGAGAAGCTCAGTCCGGTAGACTATGCGATCATCAGCCAGGCGCTGATGTCCTCGGCGCGCGAAATGGGCGTCAACCTGTGTCGTTCGGCGTATTCCACGATCGTGCGCGAGGCAAAGGATGCATCGACCGGGCTTCTCGATGCGTCAGGCGCGTCGGTGGCCCAGAGCGACGAACTCATTCCAATTCTCGTTGGCTCGCTGTCGCACACATTCCGGCATTGCGCGGCACAGACCCCCCCGACCGAACTCAAGGAAGGTGATTTCTACATCACCAACCATCCCTACCTCGGTGGCGGACAGCACCTGCAAGACATCTTCGTTTTCATGCCTATCTTTTTCCAGGGCGAACTTGTCGGCTTCAGTGCAGCGGTTGCGCATCATCTGGACATCGGTGGAGGTGCGCCGGGCATCACGACGGCGGCAACGGATTTCTATCAGGAAGGCCTGATTCTCCCTCCCACGAAGTATAATCTGGCGCGTGACTGGAACGGTGGACCGTTCGAGCGCCTGATGACCGCGAACGTCCGCGTTCCCGATCAGACCATCGGTGACATGAACTCTCAATTTGCCGCCTGCGGGACCGGCATCGCACGCGTCCAGGAATTGTGCGCGCGGCACGGCGTGGCGAAGGTACGGGCTGCAATGAGCGAGATGCAGGAGTACGCCGAAAGACGGGTGCGCGCCGTGATCCAATCCATTCCGGACGGCGTGTACGTCGGCGAGGACGCGGTCGATGATGATGGCCTTTCCGATACGCCGCTCCGGGTTCGCGCCACGGTGACCGTTAAAGGAGACGCTATCTCGGTGGACTACAGCGGTACGTGCGATCAGGTCGAAACCAACCTGAATGCGCCGTTCGCTTCAACCATCGGTGCTACGCTGTCGGCCCTCAAGTCTGCGCTCACCACGGATGACGTTCCCTATAACGAAGGCGTGTTCAGGGCGGTTACGATCTCGGCCCCGCTCGGGTCGCTGCTCAATCCACATTCGCCGGCGCCGGTGCGCGCACGCATGGAATCGATCTATCGCGCCTTCGATTGCGTGATCAAGGCATTGGGACAGGCCATCCCGGAACGGATCGCTGCATGCGGCTTCGATACGACCGTCGCAACCTGCCTCAGCAAACTCGACAAGGGGCGTTACCGCGTCTACCTCGAAATTCACAATGGAGGCTGGGGCGGGTCACCTCAGTATGATGGGTGCGACGCTGTCGCCGGACCGTTGTCCAATTGCACCAACGTGCCGGTCGAAGCGCTCGACATGGATTTCGATTTTTTCCGCGTCGAAGGTTATGGCCTGCTGGCGGACACAGGTGGCAGGGGCCGCCATCGCGGTGGTTTGGGCTTTTATCGGTCTTATCGGGTACTCAAAGACGGCGTTAAATTCGCCATTTATGCCGATCGTTTTCGAATTCCACCCTCCGGTCTTGCCGGCGGTGAGGACGGAACGACCGGCAGCTGCGAGATTCAACGCGGTGACGAGCGAATTCAGGTTCGGTCGAAAGATTCCGTCAAGTTGCTCAAGGGCGACCTGCTGGTGCTGAAAACAGGCGGCGGTGGCGGATATGGCCCGATTACCGAGCGTTCCAATGCGGCAATCGCTCGGGATCTGAGTGCAGGTTTCGTGACGGCTTGACGTGCGGCCCTGTCGAGGTTGACCGCTGGGATAAGCACAACAGACGTCGTGAGGCGACCACCTTATTTTCAATGAGAGCCTAAACTGCGGGGCGGAAATGAAACGATCGGAAGTTTTTCACTCAGACTTCAAGCCCGAACCGTTTTGGTGGGAAGCCTATAAACCTGCCGCCGGACCGCAGGTAGACGTCCCGTCGCAGGTTCGCGTCGCTATCGTCGGCGGCGGTTACGCCGGCCTTGCTTGCGCGATCGAATTAGCCGACGCCGGAATTGAAAGTTGTGTGTTCGAAGCGGGCGAGCTTGGCATCGGTGCAAGCACGCGTAACGGCGGTGCGGTGAGTGGGGGCGTTAACATCGGAAAAAGCTTCACGGGTAAATCCGTCGAACTGCCGCCCGACCAGATGCAGGACATGTTGTCTTCTGCTGCCGACGCCTTCGGCCTCGTCGATAATCTGATCAAGCGTGAAAAAATCGAATGCCACTGGCAACACGGTGGTCGGTTCGTTGGGGCGTGGACGCCGAATGATTATGCCACCCTACAGGCAAGCGTCGCCAAGTTGAACGGTGCGGCCAAGTCGGGCAGTTACATGGTCCCACGTGAGCGTCAGCGTGAAGAAATCGGTTCCGACTATTACTACGGCGGCATGGTGGTCGAGCGATCCGCCAACATGCATCCGGCGCTTTATTACAAAGGTCTGCTGGAGGCGGCGCGCCGGCGCGGCGTCACGATCTGCAGCATGACGCCGGTCAGGTCCATTACGCGCAGTGGAAGCGGATGGTCGCTGAAAACCGCGCGCGGTGCCGTCGTCGCAGGCGATGTCGTGATCGCGACCAACGGGTATACCGGTGATGCGACGCCGAAGTTAAAGCGCAGGGTCGTTCCAATCGGAAGCCACATCATTGCCACGGAAGAGTTGCCGCCGGATCTGGCGGCGTCGCTCAGTCCCAAAGGTCGTACGCTCGCCGACACCAAACGCGTGTTGTGCTATTATCGGATGTCACCTGACGGCCGTCGCATGATTTTCGGCGGACGGGCCCGGTTCACAACCGTCTCGCCGGAAGTGAGCGCACCGATCCTGCAGCGCTTCCTCACCGATCGGTTTCCCGAACTCAGGGGTGTCAAGGTGACCCACGCCTGGACGGGCAATGTTGCCTTCACCTTCGATGCGCTGCCGCACACTGGTCTGATGGACGGCATGCATTACGCGCTCGGTTGCAATGGCAGCGGCATTGCCATGATGACCTACCTGGGCACCGAAACTGCTCGTCGGATCTCCGGACGCGCAAACCGGCCTTGCGGTTTCGAGCGCGAGGACTTTCCGGATTTCCCGCTGTACAATGGCAATCCAAATTGGGCTTTGCCGGCTATCGGGGCGTATTATCGGTTTCGCGATGGCTTGAGCCGGTTCCTGGCAAGGGATGCCTAAGAGTATTGCCATTTAAGTCTGTGCCGACGTAGCCGAACGCTATTCGGAAAATCGGGCGAGGATTTTGTTTCGGAGGGGACGGCCAACGCCGGGGATCGACCGGTCAGGCAGTGTCAACTTCAATGTAATCAGGCGGCTCATCCCAATCCATAAGTTCCAGCGCGATAGATTCCCTGGCCTGTTTAAAACATTGTTGACGATGGCCAGCGGATCGAAATCTGAACGTGGAAACGGACAGAGCGGGGTGCGTTGGCCGCGCTCATCAGCTTTCGATCGAGGAGCAATTGGGGAGGCCCGGGAGGACATCCGCTCGCTGGTTGGCGAGGTGGTGATAACCCCCGGCTACAAGCGGGGTGAGAGCCACGCCATCCTACGCGGCGAGTTGATGGCTATTCTCGATCTTGCCGCCGGCCGTCGAAGGTCTCCCAAGCCGGAAGTTATAACAAACGCGCTTGCGTGTCCCGAAACCACCGATACCGACACTCCCGTAACGAAAGCCGCGGGAGTTCCGCGTTTCCGGGTCTTTCAGTGGCTTGTGCTTCGATCCAACCGAGGATCGTGCCCAATTCGCCATGCAATATAGCGTCAATTTCGCCCGGTCGACTTGTCCAGAATAGCTGGCTCAGAGCCGATGGCAAACAGCGCGACGGACGATTAGAGGCCATTGCCCCGAGCCGTTCCGACAGTGAGTCGTGCATTGATATATTGATTATGGCACCTTTTCGTAGACGACGCGACCGCCCACCATTGTCTTCAACACGACGATGTCCTTGATATTCTCTTCATCGATCGTGAGGAGGTCGTCCGAGAGGATTGCAAGGTCAGCCAGCTTGCCAACCTCGATCGAGCCGGTCTTATGCTCCGAGAACGAATACCAGGATGCCGAACTCGTATAGAGGCGCAGCGCTTCCTCGCGGCTGATGGCCTGCGCGGGACCGTACACCGTACCGCTGATGTCCTTGCGTGTGATGCTGATGGACATGTTGATGAATGGGTTGAGTGGGTTGATTGGATAATCGGTGCCCTGCGCCACCGCATTCAGTCCCATGTGATCGATCATGTCGCGCGCCGGGATGGCGCGGTCCGCCGTTTCCTTGCCGAGGAAGCGTGCGATGGTCGAGGCCTTGTCCCAGAGGAAAGCGCTCTGCGTATCGACGCGCACGCCAAGGCTCTTGGCGCGGTCCATCTGATCGGGCTGCATCAGGCTGCCATGAATGACGATAAATCGGCGGTCGCGGATCGAGCGCTCCTTGTCGGCCAGCGCATAGGCGTCGAGCACCTTGTCGATCGCGCCGTCGCCGACGGCATGGATGCCGACGCGCCAGCCGTAGCGATTGGCGATCGACACCAGTCGATTGAGGCGTTCCTGACCGATAACCACCGTGCCGTGATAGCCGGGCTGGTCCGGATAGCTCTCGCGCATGTCGGCGGTCCGCAGCGTCATGCCGCCATCGACCTGCATCTTCAGGCCGGAATAGCTCAGCCAGTCGTCGCCAAAATCGGAAAATACGCCGATTTTCGCAAGGAAGGCTTCCCATTCGTCCTCCGACATTGTCGGATTGAGACCGCCAGTTGGCGCGAACATCGCGCTGATGCGCAGTGTCGCCATGCCATTGCGTGCGATGATCTGATGCACGCGCATATCGAACGGATTCACTCGCGCGCTGATCGCACTCGTGATTCCGAAGCTGTTGAAATACGCCATGGCTTCTTGAATTTGGCTGATCCGAACCGTTTCCGGCCAGGCCGGCAGCAGCTTCTTGACCAGGTCTTCCGCGTTTTCCTCGAGCACCCCGTTGGGCTCGCCGGCAGCATCATGGTGAATTTCGCCACCATCGGGATTGGGCGTATTTCGATCGATGCCGGCGAGCTTCAGCGCAAGACTGTTCGTCAACGTAAAATGGCCGACCGGCAGACACACCGGATGATCCGGCGCCGCTTCGTCGAGCTCGGAGCGATGGACGAAACGCTTCTCCTCCAGTTGCGATGGCGGATGCCACATTCGGCCGCGGATCCATTCGCCTGCCGGCGTGCGGGCTGCCATCGCAGACACTTGTTCCTGCACTTCGGGAATCGAGGTCACACCGTCGAACGAGACGGTATATTTGAGCAGGCCGGCGGCTTCGACATGCGCATGGGTGTCGATCAGCCCGGGAACAATGGTTTTTCCGCCGGCATCAATCACGACCGTCTCGGGACCACTCCAGCTTCGTATGTCGGCTTCGCCTCCGACCGCAATGAACTTGCCGTCGCGGATGGCAACGGCCTGTGCAAACGAAAAGGCGGCATCCACCGTGATGACGTGAGCGTTGACGATAATCGTGTCGGCGGGGGATCGCATCGCGGCGTTGCCTAAGCCACCGGTCCCCTGAGTGTATTTGTTCATTGTGATCTCTTTTTTACGCCGGAGCCGAGGGGCGGGCGCCGCTGCCCTCGTTACAAGTTTTGTCGATTGATATGTGGGAGAAGGTAGCCGGCGTAACCGCGCTCAGTGGATCAGCGGACAGCCACCCTGGTCGATCGGCCGGAACGCGTCCTCCGCCGAAATCGTTCGCACCAGCTTGTAATAGTCGTAACGGCCTTTGGATTCCTCTGGCGTTTTTACTTCGAACACGAACATGGGGTGGATCGCGCGTCCGTCCTTGCGGACCTTGACCTTGCCGAACAGGGGATCGTCGATCTCCGCGCTCTCCATTTGCGCCACTACCTTGTCGCCCTCGATGGTCTGCGCTGCCTGCACCGCACGCAGATAGGCGAGGGTCGCGGAATAGGTGGCCGAGTGATTGATCGTCGGCATGCGTCCGTTCATGCGCTCGGCGAAGCGCTTGCTCCAGGCGCGGGTGCTGTCGTTGAGGTCCCAATAGAACGCCTCGCTGAGCAACAGGCCCTGCGCGGCCTTGAGCCCAAGCGAATCGATGTCCACGATCTGCATGAAAAGGGCTGCCAGTCTCTTGTCCTTGCCCAAAATCTGGAACTCGGCGATCTGCTTGATCGCGTTGATGGCGTCGGCGCCGGTGTCGCCGAGCGCGATCACATCGGCACCGGATGCCTGCGCCTGCAGGAGGTAGGAGCTGAAATCGGCGGTGCCGAGTGGATGCGACACCGATCCCAAAATCTTGCCGCCCTGCTTCTCGACCGCTTCCGTCGTGTCGCGCTGAAGCGCCTTGCCGAGCGCGTAATCGAAACTGACGAAGTACCAGGACTTGCCGCCGCGCTCGGTAATGGCGCGGCCCATGGCGTTGCCGAGTGCCCAGGTGTCGAGCGCCCATTGCACTGTTGTCGGCTGGCAGAACTTGCCGGTCAGATCAGACGTCGCCGAGCCGGACGCGAGCATCGTCCGGTTCTTGTCCTTCATGATGGTGTTGACCGCGAGTGCAACGCCTGAATTCGGCAGATCGACCACTGCGTCGACGGCCTCCTGATCGACCCAGCGGCGCGCGATGGCGGCGCCGACATCGGGCTTGTTCTGATGATCCGCCGACAGAATCTCGACCTTGAGGCCTTTCGATTCCTTGGCGAAATCTTCCGCCGCCATCTGAGCGGCAACCAGCGAGCCCTTGCCCGCCTGATCCGAAAACGGGCCCGAGAAGTCGCTGAGGACGCCGATCTTGACGGTGGCTGGCACCTGCGCCACGGCAGCGCCGATCATCGAGAGGCACAGAAGAACACATCCGATTGGCAGGCCATGACGCATCTAACGGACTCCGTCCCAGGCGAGTGGGCGCGTCACGCTCACATCGGCGATTGAGAAATTTCTAAATATTTGATTTTTTATGTTGTAATATACATTGTATGACGTTTCCTTGTGATGTCAAACGAACCGGATTGACGCCAATGACCCTGATACTGGCGTGCGGGAACTACGATCGCACGCGCCGGCTAATCGATGGAGAGATCGGCATCGAAGGTCATGGCCTCGATGTGCAGACCTTGCCACCGGAAACGATGTTCGCGCGCGCTTTCAACGACCTTGCGTTTGACATCAGCGAGTTGTCGTTCAGCACATATTTGATGCACGTTGCGCGAGGAACGTGCGGCTACGCCGGAATTCCGGTTTTTCCATCGCGAGCCTTTCGTCATTCCGCGATCTATGTGCGTGCCGACGGCGGCGTGGAGACCCCGGAGGATCTCAGCGGGCGCGTGGTCGGCGTGCGCAATTATCTCAATACGGCGGCGCTCGTGGTGCGCGGCTTGTTGTCCGACGTTTACGGCGTTGCCGCGAGCGACATCAGCTGGCGCATCGGTGACGTCGACGATGTCGAGCGCGACACCATTGCGGTTCCTGACGTGTTGGGAGACACGGACATAAGGGCTGTGCCGCGCGGCGCGACGTTGTCGTCGATGCTTGTCGCCGGCGAGATCGACGCGATCGTGCACTACCATCCGCCACATGGCTTCGGTCCCGCTCCGGCACCGATCAAGCGCCTGTTCGCTGACTCATCGGCCGCCGAGCAAAGATATTTCGCCGACACCGGTGTATTTCCAATCATGCATCTCGTCGGGGTTCGCAGAACGCTTTTGCGGGATCAGCCATCGCTGGCATCGAAAGTCTACGATGCTTTTGAGCGCGCGAGGAATGTATCGGAAAACCCGAGGGAACAAGAAACCGCCTGTGATCGCTGGGCTAATGGCGTTGCTCGCAACCGCGCTGCGCTGGAAATGCTGAGCCGCTATGCGTTCGAGCAGGGCATCACGGAACGTCAGCTTCGGCTGGACGAGCTGTTCGTTCCCGATCTGATGCAGACATGATTGCAACAGGACGTAAGATAGTTGAACATGCCGGCTGCGAAAGCGGTGCTCGACGCGTGAACTTGCCGGGTATCGGCGAGCGAAGCGCGCGCGATCGCTGCGTCTGATCAGACAGGCCGCCATGTTTTGCTTGTGCTGCAATCCGTCCAGCTCCTTCTCGGCTTCCGGCTTCTTCGCTGAAGGGCTGACGGACACCGTGCCTGATGTCACGAGCGCATTGCAGCGCCGGGCAGCGTATGAACGGCGTAAGGCCTATTCTCGTGCGCCGGTTATTCACCCCGCCCAGAGCGAGTTCATCGTCCGTAACGTGCAAGCGTTGACGATGGACGCGGATATCGGCGCGCTGCCGCGCGCCGATATCCATGTCCGTGACGGCGAGATCGTCAATATCGGCCAAGCGCTGCAAGCCTCGGCGATGCTCGAGATCGACGGCAACAGGTTCGTTGCTCTGCCGGGCCTCATCGCCGATCATCGCCATCCCGCCATCGATGCGCTGGCGGACGAGGGCGGCTGCGACGTGGCGGGCGCCGATGCGGAAGACATTTACCGCATCGTGCGGCTGGCGATGCTCGACCTGATGTCGTCAGGCATCACTAGCGTGTATCACTGTGCGCACAAAATTGGCGCCGACCGCGCCGAGACGGCGATGCTGGCGCAGATCGACTCCGGGCTGCGTGGCTGCTTCAGCTATCCGTCGTCCGCCGCGGACAAGCAACGCGAAGTCCTGACCGAGCTGAGCGAACGTTGGTCGGCGGAACGTAGCGACTATCGCCTTGAGATCGGGCTCCCTCCCGAGGACGGCGACGGAATAGTTTGTCCGGCAGGCGAACCGGTCGCGTCCGGTTTGGTGCCGGAATCGCAAGAGGCCGATCTCGCGGGTTGTACCATAGGCGCGGCGCTGCGGCTCAAGCTTGATCCGCGGGTCGGATCCCTGTCGCCGGGCAAACGCGCCGATTTCATTCTGGTCGATCCCAACATCGCGGCGCGCGGACACGCCACAGCGGCGCGGGCGCTGGTGTCCGCTCGCGACATCAACGCGGCAAATGTGGTGCTGGTCTGCATCGATGGGCGCATCCGCAAACGCAACGGCGTGGTCGTTGAGCCCAACGAGGGCTTAATCCGTAAGGAAGGGCAGGAGGCCATCGCCCATCTTCGCAATCCAGCAACGCAGCAATCGAATCGGAGTTAGTCATTCGTGTTGAAAGTCGGCGACGTCGTTATTTCCCAGATCGAAGAGAGTGTGCAGCCGAGTTTCGTCCCGCTCGAATTGCTGCCGGATTGCAATGGAGATGCACTGGCCAAGCACATGCACTGGATGGATCCACTGCATTATGACGTGGCCGCGGGCAAGTTTCGCACCTCGGTCCGGTCATATCTTGTCAAGACCGGTCGTCATACGGTGCTGATCGATGCCTGCGGAGGTAACCACAAGAACCGGCCTTATTTCCCGCGCTTTCACCAGCGCGATCACGCCTGGCTTGAACGCCTTGCCGCGGCTGGTGTGGCGCCAGAGCAGATCGACTTCGTGATGTGCACCCATTTGCACGCCGATCATGTCGGCTGGAATACAGTGCTTAAGGATGGCCGCTGGCGACCGACATTCCCAAACGCGAAATACATTGCGCATCGTCATGAACTCGACCGCTGGAATCCTGAGCACGCGTCGTATCGATTCTCTCCCCACAACGAATTCACCTGGGAGGATTCGATCCTGCCGGTGATCGAGGCCGGCCAGTCGGTCGCCGTCGACGACGGCTATACGCTCGACGACATGCTGACGGTCGAGCCCGCCCCCGGTCACACGCTGGCGCACACCGCCATCCGGTTGCGTTCACAGGGAAAGCGTGCGGTGTTTTCCGGCGACGTCATGCACGTTCCGCTGCAGATTCACTATCCGCGTTGGGGTACGAGCCTCGATGACGATCCGCAGCTAGGCGTGCAATCGCGGCTGCATTTGCTCGAGTCCTGCGCCGAACACCGCACCCTCGTCCTGCCGACGCATTTTGTCCCGGGCACAGGCTGCTTCATAACCCGTACCAGCGAGGGCTTTGCGTTCGAATGGAATCGCGACCCGCTGCTACCGAGCTAGTCTCTTTGTTTGAGCATGATCTTTTTCGGAAAACCGGTTCCCACTTTTCCGGACCATGCTCTAGTCGTCGCGAAGCTGACCGCAGCCGCCGAAAGCACTGCGGTGCAACAAGCGCGGGCACAACGACTAATTTTTCGTGGGATATTGCCCGCAATAGCGGCAGGCGCGGCGCGACAGCCTCGCCGGATAATCCTATACATTTGACGAAATATGACTAAAATTATACAAAGCGTATGATTTTATGAAGCTGAAAATGAAGGGCATTGCGTTCTCTATGCGTACCGGAACATGCGATGACACATAGAGGCGGGACGGCCGACTGCATCTTGCTTGGAGATGTGTTGCCGTTGGACGCGGCAAATTCGCAGGCTGATGCCGTTGCAATTGCCGATGGCCGCATTCTCTTTGCCAGCCGCCGCGACGACGTCATGCAGCTGCGCGGGAACAGTACCCGCATTCATGATTTCGGCGCCAGCACCATCATTCCCGGTTTCAACGATACCCACGCGCATTCGGACAGTCTGGGATTGAAGACCATCCGCCCCTCGCTGCAGGGCGCGCGATCCATCAAGGACGTCCTCGATCGCATCCGTGCGCTCGTTGCCGGGACGCCTCAAGGCGAATGGGTAGTGACGATGCCGATTGGCGAGCCGCCTTATTACTGGGAGGCGGACAAATCGCTTGCCGAGGGCCGGCTCCCCGACCGGCACGATCTCGATAGCGTTGCACCCGATCATCCGGTCTACATCACGAGTCCGAGCGGCTTTTGGGGCGAGCCGCCGTGCTTCATGATTTTGAACAGTCTTGGGCTGAAACTGAACGGAATCGACAGGACCACCAAGCCGCGCGTCGACGGCGTCGAGATTCTCCTCGATGCGTCTGGCGAGCCGACCGGCATCATTGTCGAGCGCAATTACATGCGCATGGCGGAGCCGGATCTCCTTCCGGCGACGCCGCGGTTCAGGCTCGAGGATCGCATCGAAGGCCTGCGCCGCTCATTGCCGATGTATCACGAGAAGGGGACGACCAGCGTCTACGAGGGACACGGTTGCGCGCCTGATGTCGTGGCGTCGTTCCGCGAGCTGTGGGAGCGCAAGGAACTGTCGCTGCGCAGCGGCCTGGTTCTCAGCCCGGCATGGCTTGGGACATCGGAAGCGGAATACGCGATGCGCCACTGGATGCCATGGGCGCGAGGCCAGGGCTTCGGTGACGAAATGCTGAAGATCTCCGGCGTATTTGTCGGCTATGGCGGCAATCTACAGTTCAATGATCTGCTCAGAAAGAATATGGGCGATATCGGCTGGGGCGGTGGTTTGCCGAATGTCAATTCGCCGGCCGATTACGAAGAGATCTGCATGCTGGCGGCCAAATATGATTTGCGCCTGCATACGCTGGCGTCCGACAAACTGCATGAGGTCGTTCCCATCCTCGAGCGCGTCGCCAGGCATTATCCGATCGGACAGCGACGCTGGGTCATCGAGCACATCAGCAAGGCGAGCCCGCGGGATCTCCAGGCGATCAAGGCGATGGGCGTCGCCGTCACGCTTATTCCAGCCCATTATCTCTGGAAGGTGGCTAGGCCATTTGCTGACCTCGATGAACAACAGCTCGATCTGTTGTCGCCGGCCAAGGCTCTTGTCGAACTGGGCGTACCAGTGTCCGCCGCTACCGATGCGGTGCCGAACGATCCGCTATTCTGTATGTGGACGATGATCGCGCGCAAGGATCGCAGAACCGGCCGCGTAATGGGACCAGGCGGCTCGGTGTCGAACGAAACAGCGTTACGGCTTCTGACCGTGAATGGCTCATGGCTGACCTTTGAAGAGGACCGCAAGGGGCCGCTGCTGCCGGGGTATTACGCCGACCTTGCCGTGCTGTCGGGCAATCCGCTAACCGCAACGACCGAGGGTCTGCTCGATATCAGTTGCACCGCGACCATGGTTGGCGGACGCTGGGTGTATGGCGCGCCATCTTGATACGTTTTCAATGGAAACGAGCTCTCACGTCGGAGATGACGAATGGATAGTCTGAAGACATTAAGCGCCGTGATTGCAGTCGCCGTTACGAGTATCCTTGCAACATGGCATAGCGCCGACGCAGCCGACAAGATCTACAAGATCGGCGCGCCGTTGCCGCTTACCGGCGCCCTGTCGCCGGAAGGCCTGCGAATGAAGTCGGGATACGATCTATGGGCGAAAACCCAGAACGAGGCCGGCGGTATCAAGGCTGGCGACGACACCTACAAAGTCGAAATCACCTATTCCGACTATCAGTCCAATACGCCTCGCGCCGTGCAGTCGGCGGAATTGATGATCACCGAGGGCAAGGTCGATGCGCTCTTCGCCCCGTTCGGGTCGGGCGCCACCAAGGCTGTCAGCGCCGTGAGCGAGAAATACGGCGTACCGATGATCGCGGCTCAGGCGGCGTCCGCCCAGGTCTATGATCAAGGTTTCAAATACCTGTTCGGCATGTACACACCGAACAGTACTGTGGTCCAGCCGCTGGTCGATCTGGTGCAGGCGACGAACCCGACCGTGAAGAAGGTCGCCGTGCTGGCTCGCAACGACCTGTTCCCGCTGGCGATCGCCGAGGAATTTTCGACCTACGCCAAGAGCAAGGGTCTCGAAATCGTATCCGATCAGAAGTTTCCGATCGGTAGCGTCGATTTCGGCTCGGCGCTGACGCAGATCCGCGCCGCGCAGCCGGACTGGATTTACGCGACGGGCTACGTCAACGACATGATCCTGATCCGCAAGCAGATGCAGGAGCAGGGCGTCAAGACGCAGTTGATCACGATGCTGGTCGGCCCGAGCACGCCTGAATTCATCGAAAATACCGGCAAGCTCGCGGAGAACGTCGTTACTTCCACCTGGTGGGACGTCGCAGCCAAGTTCAACGGCGAGGACGTGTTCGGCTCGGCGGAGAATTTCGAACAACTGTTCCGCAAGACTTACAACAACATCTATCCCGACTATTCGGTTGCCTCGGCCGCTGCCTGCGGCGCAGTGCTCGCAATCGCTGTTAACAAGGCGGGCTCAGTCGACAAAGCGAAGGTCCGCGATCAACTGGCGGCGATGGATACAGACACGTTCTACGGCCACATCAAATTCGGTCCGACCGGTCAGATTTCGTCGTTGAAGCCGCCGGCGATCCAGGTCCAGGGCGGCAAGCCTGTCGTGGTTCTTCCGCCTGATATCAAGCAAAGCGACTTGCGTTTCGACAAGAAGTAAGTCGGGGTCGATGCGACAACGCTCCGATCGCGAAGGATCGCCGCCGGTATCGGCACCGTCCTTCGCAGCTGGATAACCTCCTCAAAACGAGCCGCAGCCTATGATCTTTTTCCAATATCTCGCAAACGGCCTCATTCTTGGCGGGCTCTATGCATGCATCGCGGCCGGCTTCTCGCTCGTCTGGGGCGTGCTGAGCATCATCAATCTGCTGCACGGCTCCTTCATCGTGTTGGGCGCCTATATCGCGTTGTTCTCCTACAATCTGCTGGGCATTCATCCCTTCGTCTCGGTCATCACAGCGGCGATCGCGCTCGGCGCGCTCGGCTATGTGGCCCAGCTCTTCATCATCAATCGTGTCGTTGCTCAGTCGGTGCTGGTGACGCTGATCCTCACCTTTGGGCTCGAATTGATGATGAACAATGCGATGCTGGTAGGGTTTTCCGCCAATTACCGCAAAGTGATCCTCGAACACTCGCTTGGCGTCGCCGAGATCGGCAATGTCTTCATCCCGCTCGATCGGGCGCTGTCGGCGGTCCTCGCCTTTCTGCTGATCCTTGTACTCTGGCTGTGCCTGCGGTTGACCTCGATCGGCCGCGCGATCGTCGCCGTGCGGTTCGATCGCGACGCCGCCTTGCTAATGGGCATCGACGTCAAGCAGACTTACGCCATTACGTTTGCGCTGGGCGCCGCGCTTGCCGGCGCCGCGGGTAGCCTGCTCAGCGTCTCATTTCCTGTGTCGCCATTGTCAGGACCGCTGTTCCTCAGCAAGGCCTTCGTTATCTGCATCCTGGGCGGCGTTGGCAGCGTTCCCGGTGCGGCACTCGGCGGATTGATCTTTGGTCTTCTTGAAAGCTTCGGCGCGATTGCGTTCGGATCGGAATATGCCCTGACATTGGCGTTTGTTGTGCTGATCATTTTGCTTTTGGTTCGCCCGCATGGGCTTCTCGGTGTGAAGGGCTACTGATGTCCCGTCTGCAGCTCGCGATTGCCATCGTCATTGCGCTCGCCGTTCTGGCGATGCCGCTTCTCGGCAACAACTACTTTCTCCGACTTGCGACCATCATGCTGATGTATGCGACATTGGCGATGGCGTGGAATTTCATTGGCGGCTTTGCGGGCTATCCGTCGTTCGGACTGGCGGCCTTCTTCGGGCTTGGCGCCTATGCCGGGGCGGTGCTGCAATCGAGAGGCCTGCCGATCCCGCTGGCCTGGATATTCGCGGCTATCGTTGGCACGCTATTCGCGTTGCTGCTCGGTGCGATCTTGCTCAGGTTGCGCGGCCACGCCTTCGCGATCGCGACTCTGGTTGTGACCGAAGTGTTGCGCGAGTTGACGAATGGCTGGACCAGCGTGACCGGCGGCGGCATGGGCCTAAATCTGCCGTTTTTTGGCTGGAGCCCGTCGGCATTGGCCCAATTCTTCTTCTACGCGATGTTTGCCCTAGCGGCGGTGACCTTCGCGGCGACCTATATTGTCGCCCATAGCCGGTTCGGCTTCGGGCTGACCTGTATCAGGCAGAACGAGGATGCTGCCAATATCGTCGGCATCAACACCACCCGCTACAAGATCTACGCATTCTCGTTGTCGGGGGGCTTCGCCGCCATCGCTGGAGCGATCTACGCCTCCTGGACTGGCTATATCGAGCCGACCGATGTCTATGACGTGCTGTTCTCGATCAAGCCTATCTTGATGACGCTGCTCGGCGGCATGGGCACTTTGTTCGGGCCGATCATCGGAGCCGTCGCGTTTCTCGTGCTCGACGAGGTGGTGTGGCGCAACCTGCTCGAATTGCATACCGGCGTCCTTGGCCTGTTGATCGTAATCCTCATACTATTCCTGCCGGCCGGGCTGTCGTCCTTCAACCTGCGGAATTACTGGCGCAAGGCGGCCACGGCATGAGCGCGCTTCTCGAACTCAGGAATGTGAGCCGTTCATTTGGCGGCATTCACGCCATTCGTAACGTGTCGCTGACGCTTCAACCTGGTCAAATCGTCGGCCTGATCGGACCGAACGGTGCAGGCAAGAGCACGCTCGTAAACATCATCACCGGCGTTCATCCCGCCACGTCAGGTACGATCGTACACAAGGGTGAACGGATCGATCGGCTGAAGCCATTTCAGATTTCGGCACGGGGTATCGCGCGGACGTTTCAGGTGGTTCAGCCGTTTCCGAGCATGACGGTCATCCAGAACGTGATGGCAGGCGCGATGTTTGCCGCCAACATCCGCTCCATGGACGAGGCCCGCAGTGTCGCGATGGAGCATCTCACATTCACCGGTCTCGCCGCGATGGCTGACCGGCCAGCCGAGCAGCTAACGCTGGCGAACCGCAAGCGGCTGGAGTTGGCCAAGAGCCTGGCGATGAACCCGCACATTTTGATGCTCGACGAGGTCAATGCCGGCCTCAACACGTCCGAAGTCGAGCAAGCGCTCGATCTGATCCGCGCCATCGCGGCGCGTGGCATCTCGATCGTCATCATCGAGCATCTGCTCAAGGTGGTGACCGGCCTGTGCAGCCGCATCATCGTTCTTCATCACGGTGAGCTGATCGCCGACGATCCGGCCGCCGATGTCATCAAGGATCCGCGCGTGATTGAGGCGTATCTCGGCTCGAAATTCGCCCAACGGCAGATGGTGCGGCATGGTTGATCCGCTGCTCAGCGTCAAAAACCTGATGTCGGGTTACGGCGACATCCAGATCCTTTGGGGTGTCGACTTTCATATCAATGAAGGCGAGGCGGTCTGCCTCGTCGGGGCAAACGGCGCCGGCAAGAGCACACTGCTGCGTACACTGTCCGGATTGCTGCGCGTGCGCTCCGGGCAGATCGCGTTCATGGGCCAAGATCTGACCAACCGGTCGCCCAGGCAGGTTCTTTCCCACGGGATCGTTCACGTCCCGGAAGGCCGTCGGCTATTTGGGCCGATGAGCGTGCTCGATAATCTCCTGACCGGCGCCTATCTGCGCACCGACCGTGCCAATATTCGCCACGACCTCGAGCGCATGCTCGATCTGTTTCCGATTCTTGCCGAGCGTCGTCACCAGGCTGCCGGCACGCTGTCGGGCGGTGAGCAGCAGATGTGCGCGATTGCGCGCGGCATCATGAGCAAACCGAAATTGCTGATGATCGATGAGTTATCGCTTGGGCTGGCGCCAAAGATGGTCGATCATCTCGGCGAGGCGCTGCAAAAGGTCAAGCGGGAAGGGCTTTCGCTGCTGCTCGTGGAGCAGGACGTCGCCACGGCGTTCGAATTGACGGGGCGGGGGATTGTGCTCGATTCCGGCCGAGTCAGCCTGATCGGGCCGACGGAAGAACTCTCGATCAATCCGATGGTGCAGCAGGCCTATATGGGCATCGCCTGAATGAAGAGGCCGGACGAGCTTCAACCGGTCCGGCCCGATACCTGTCAGTCGAACATGGCGACGCAATCGATCTCGACATTGACGCCCTTGCGGTGGGGCGTACCACCGACGCAGGTGCGCGTGACGCGCTCGTGCTCGAAATAGGTGCGGAACACTTCGTTAAAGTGCGGGAAGTCAGCGACGTCGCGCAGGATCACGCGCATATTGACGACGTTGGCGAGCGTCGCGCCGCCGGCATCGAGAACGCTCAGCAGATTGTCGAGCGTGCGGCGGGTCTGAACTTCGATGTCGCCTTCGACAACGGTCTTGGTCGCCGGATCGAGCGGCCCTTGTCCCGACACGAACAGCATGTTGCCGAAGCGAATGGCCTGCGCGATCGGCGGTGGCTTCTGCAGGTCGGTAAAGCCGGTCGTCGGCGCAGCGGCTGATGTCACGTATGTCTTGGGCAATTCGTCGTCCTTTCGTTTCGGCGGTCTGGGGTCGGCCGACGATCGGATATCGATCGGCGGCAGCCAAATTCGTGGCTAGGACGTCTTGGCCGCCTCTGCGAGCGCGTTCGGCATCACATTGCCACACTTCTTGCATGTGCGGGCGTCTTCGTTGTCGAAGAAATTCTTGTAGGCCTGCGACACCGGATCAGCGCGATAGTCGCTGACGACGAAGGTCTCCTCGTGGAGAAAATTGTCGCACTTCGGGCAAAACCACTGGAACTTGTCGATCTCCCCTTCGTGACGCTGGCGTTCGACGATCAGGGCGAAAGCGTCCGGCGGGAAGCGCGGCGAATGCGGCGTGTTCGGTGGCATCCAGTTGGTCGATCCCTCCGGAATGACCGCGATCTCTTCCTTGCCCTCCGGGGTGCGATAATGCAGGTTCATCGTGCCCTTGATCATGTAGGTCACTTCGTCGCTGCCGTTGATATGGAATTCGCTGCGATATTCACGGCCGCGGGCGACGAAGGCCAGCGATCCGGGCTCTTGCCACAGGACCTTGACGCGCTTGCCGGTCTCGGCGAGCTCTTTGGCGATCTCCTGGAGTTCCAGGACCGGGAGTTGTTTCATGGCCGTCTCCTTTGCACAGGGGTGCCGACTAACGCGGTGGTTCGAAATCGGCTTCACGCGACGCTACGCCGCTTTGTGCCGCGGTTCAAATTGACGCCGCCGTTCGGCTGCGCCTCAGAGTTTGACGCAGACGTTGCGCAGTTCGGTATAGAATTCCATCGAGTGAACACCGCCTTCGCGTCCGATGCCGGACTGCTTTGAGCCGCCGAACGGGGTGCGAAGATCACGAAGGAACCACGAGTTCACCCAGGTGATGCCGACTTCGATTTGCGCGGCGACGCGGTGCGCCCGTGTCAGGTTCTCGGTCCAGATCGACGTCGCCAATCCGTACGGGCTGTCGTTGGAGAGCGCGATAGCTTCCTCCTCGCTGTCGAACGGCGTGATGTGGCAGCACGGTCCGAAGATCTCGTCGCGGATTACCGAGGAGGTTTCGGGGAGCCCGGTCCATATTGTCGGCTGCACGAACGAACCGCCGTGAAATCTTGCATCGAGTGACGGCACGGCGCCGCCGAGCACGACATTGGCGCCCTCGGCCTTGGCCTTGTCGTAGAATGACAGCACCTTCTTGCGGTGTTCCTGGCTGATCAGCGGTCCCATCGTGGTCGCCCTGTCAAACGGATCACCCATGCGCAGGTTCGCCGCGGCCGATTTCAGGCGATCGACGAACGTATCGAACAAGGTCCGCTCGACATAGACGCGTTCGGTGCCGAGGCAGACCTGGCCGCAATTGGCAAACACCGAGCGCATCGTGCCTTCGATCGCCTTGTCGAGATTGCAATCCGCGAACACCACGGCGGCGTTCTTGCCGCCGAGCTCGAGCGAGACGGGGCGCACGTGATTGGCCGCGGCCGTCATGATCGCGCGGCCGGTGGAGGTTTCCCCGGTGAAGGTGATGCCGTCCACGCCGGGATGCTGGGTCAGGAATTCGCCGGTGCTGCCGGGTCCGAAACCGTGCACGACGTTATAAACCCCGGGAGGCACGCCGGCCTCGTTCATGATCTCGCCGAGCAGTGTCGCGGTCGTCGGCGTCTCCTCGGACGGTTTCACCACGACGGTGTTGCCGCAGGCAAGCGCCGGCGCAACCTTCCACGTCATGAGCAGGAGCGGCAGATTCCACGGGCACACCACGGCGATGACGCCACGCGGAACGCGGATGGCGTAATTCAGCGCGCCCGCGCCATCGGGCGTCGCCATCCGAAAACTTTCCGTCGACAGCGTGAGCACTTGATCGGCGAATACGTTGAAATTGGCGGCTCCGCGCGGGATGTCGATATGCGAGGCCAGGGACACGGGCTTGCCGGTATCGAGAATCTCGGCCTTCAAGAACTCATCGAAGCGGCGCATGATGCCATCGGCAACCTTGCGCAGGATCGCAGAGCGTTCCTGTTCGCTCATACGGCCCCATGGACCCCTGAGCGCGCGTTGCGCCGCTTTGACCGCATCGTCGACCATCGCCGCATCGGCCTCCGCAACGAGATTGACCAACTCTCCGGTGGCCGGATTGCGATTCTCGAAGGTTGATTTGCCGGAGGCGACAAAACGGCCGTCGATGAAGTTGCGCAGGGGCGAGGCGGCGGCCTCGGTCTTCGTTGCTGTCAGTGCCATTTTTCAACTCTGGTAGGAAATTTTCAAAGACGCGGGGATCGCTGCTCAGCCGTCCGTTGCCGCGATCCGTTCGCCGCACGAGGCGGCTTGCAGTCGCTCGGGCAGGGTGGCTGCGTTTCAGGTGGTGAAATCATAATCAGCCCGTTTCATAAAATCTATTGATTTCATAAATACCATCGTGATCTAATAAAAGCTAGGCCGACGGAATGGGTCGGGCCGCGTCACCATCCACTTCTGCCCAGGCAAAGTTGCTCGAATGACCCATCCCGACACCGTCCTTTATCGCGGCCGGATCTACACGGTCGACGCCCGCGACACGGTGGCCGAAGCGGTCGCGATCCAAAATGGCCAGATTGTTGCGGTCGGTTCGTCGCAAGACATCCTTGCCCTTGCTGGTGCCGGCACGCGCCGGGTCGATCTCGAAGGCCGCGCGGTTATTCCCGGTTTCGTCGATGGCCATCCGCACATGGACGGCGTCGGCATTCGCTTTCTCAAGCCATCATTCGATGGTGTCAGGTCGATCGAGGAGGTGCTCGACGTCGTGCGCCGCGAGGTCGGCCAGCGCAAACCGGGTGAATGGATCATCTGCAATCCGGTCGCCAGCGAGCCGGAATTCTTTGCGTTTCCCGGCGTTTTGCGCGAAGGCCGCTGGCCCAATCGCTACGACCTCGACAGGGTATCGCCGGACAACCCTGTCTTCATCGAGCCATCGGGACTGGTCGCGCCGGGCATCGGCATCGCCAACAGTGCGGCGATCAAAATCGCGGGCATCACGGCATCGACCGAAACGCCTTCAGGCGTCGAGATCGACAAGGACAGCGCTGGTGAGCCGACTGGCATCTTTCGCGATTTTAATTTCCCGAAGATCATGCCTGACACCTACGGCACGATCCGCGGCAAGCGGGCGCTGTTTCCCATGATCCCGCCCATGGATCAGGACTACATGAACCGCGCCGTCGAGGCCGGCATGCACGCGTTCAATCGTGCCGGCGTCACCGCGATCTACGAAGGTCATGGCATCCCGCAGCCTCAGCAAAGGGCCTATACCGAGCTGTGGCAGCGCGGCAAGCTCTCTGTGCGTACCTATTTCGTGGTGGCGTTTCCGCAGCCTTATTTTCTCAACGTCGAGCAGGGCCAGGCCCTGATTGACGAGACAGCGCTCTACGCCGCAGGCCAAGGCTTCGGCGACGACCTGCTCCGTTTCGGCGGTCTCGGCTATTCCTTCGACAGCGCCACCGCGATCGGCGCGTGCCTGATGCGTGAACCCTATGTCGGTGCTCGCGGCTACGCCTGGACCGGCGTCCAGCATACGCCGGACGAGGCGTTTCTCGATGGCCTGTTCCGGGCGGCGCGCGCCAATCTGCGCGTCCAGGTGCAATGCGCCGGCGGGGGCGCCATCGACAAGGTGTTGTCGATGTTCGAGACCATCAACCGGGAGATCCCGATCCTGGGCAAGCGCTGGGCGATCGAGCACTGCCAGTTTCCCAGCACCGAGAATATGGCATCTTGCCGCCGTCTCGGCGTGGTCGCGACGACGACGACCAACTTCCTGTGGAACTACGACACGGTCTATCTGCGTTGCTTCGGCGAAGAGATGTCTGCCAATTCGGTTCCGCTTCGCGACTGGATCGACGCTGGCGTCATGATCGCGCAATCGACCGACGGCCGGCCGTTCGATCCGCTGTTTACGTTCTGGCAGAGCCTGGCCCGCAAAGGTGGCGTGACCGGCCATGTGTTCGGCCTGCCGCATCAGAAGATCACGCGGGCCGAGGCGCTCCGCCTGATGACCTGGAATGCGGCCTATGCCGCATTCTGGGAGCATCGCATCGGTTCGCTCGAGGTCGGTAAGCTTGCCGATCTCGCGATCCTGTCCGAAGACATCATGACGATCGACGAGGACCGTATTCCCGAGGCTAAGGTGATAACCACGCTGCTTGCCGGAAAACCGGTGCATGACATCGGCCTGTTCGGCAGCTGAAGGTTGCTCAGAGCCACCGGCACGAGAGGCGCGCGTTCGAGCGCGAGGGAAAGACAGGGAATGAAAGACTGGAGTATCTGGACGTTTCAGTACGCCGAAGGCCGGCTGCCGCTCGATTTCGTGCGCGGCACCCCGGTGGCAAGCAATCAAGGCCATATTGAAGTGCCGATGATCTTCTCGCTGCTGCAATCGAACGACGGTGAGCGTGTCCTGGTCGATACGGGCTTCAGCTCCGGTACCTCGATGACCGGTCCAGGCTTCAAGGATTTCGTGCGCAGCGACGAGGTGCTGCGGCGTCACGGCATCGACGCCGCCGGGATAGATACGCTGGTGCTGACTCATCTGCATTTCGATCATGCCGGAAATCTCGACGCTTTTCCCAACGCGCGCATCTTCGTGCAGCGCTACGAGTATGAAAGCTGGAAGAAAGTGCTTGCGGAATATGGTCGGGACGGGGTGACCAAGGACCGCTGGGTGTTCTCCTCGCTCGACGCCAACAATTTCGACTCACTGGACGCTGCAATTGCGCAAGGGCGCGTCACGCTTCTCGACGGCGACCATGTCTTGCGCAAAGGCGTGACATGCCGCCTGGCCAAGGACACGCATAGCTTCGGAATCCAGTGGCTCGAGGTCGAGACCAGCGTGGGCACCTACGCGCTCGCCGGCGATGTCTGCTATTCCTACTTCAGCGTTGAGCGGATGTGGCCGCCGGGCTATCTGCAGGGCAACGTCTGGAACCTGCTGCGCGAGATGGAGCGGGTCAAGAAAGTGGCGGGCGACGATCTGGCGCGGATGCTGCCCGGCCATGACATCGAGATTTTCACGCGTCATCCGTCTGGAAAATCGCACGACGTGCGCGTCGCGGAACTTCATCTCGCCGCCAGCCACCAGAGCCTGCTGGGATAGGTTCCGCTGCATCGGCGGTTCAGTGATGTGAGGTGACGCACATCGAACTGTCACCGGGCTTTACAGACGCCGCTGGCTACAAATCCGGTTAATAACCGTTTCGAGTCTTCCCCAATGCAACACGGCCGTAATCGAAGTTGCGGCCGTTGCTTTTTGCGGATCGGAAAGCAGAGGCCGGTGGTAAATCCGCCTTGCTCAATGCCACTTACTTGACGGCCTCCCACTTGCCGTCCTTGGCGACCAGCACCGTCGGCTTGAGCTGTGCGTCGCCGTCGGCGTCGAAGGACATCGGACCGGTGATGCCCGACAAGTCTTTCACATGCGCCAGACAATCCCTGATGCGCTCGCGGTCGGCAGCCAGATCTTCCGGCTTGTTGGTCACGCCCGACTTCTCGATGCAGTTCTTTGCAAGGAAGATCGTGTCGTACATCAGCGCTGCCGTGTTGCCGGGCGCCACCTTGGCGCGGTTCTGATATTCGGTTGCCCAGGCGTGTACTTTCGGATCCGGATCATCCGGCCAGAACGGATTTACCACGGTGGTGCCGTCGCCGGCCTTGCCGGAGATGTCGAGGAAGCGTGTCTCGGACATGCCGAGCGCGCCGACGATTGGCTGCGCCATGCCCTGTTTTCGGATTTCGCGGACGATATTGCCGCCTTCGTTATAAAGACCGGCGATCAGGATGCCCTCGGGATTGAGACCCTTGGCCTTGGTGACTTGCGCGGAATAGTCGATGTCGCCGGTCTGATAGGAAATATTGTCGAGAACGTTGACGCCCTTTTCCTTGAATTCGGCCGGGAACACCACCGTGCCGTCGACCTTGGTGAAGGCGTCCTTCACGTCGGTGAGGATCACCACCGATTTCACCGGGTTGCGCTTCAGCCAGGTATCAAGCAGGAAGCCGTTCATCTGGTCCGACGACAGTGCGTTACGGAAGGCCCACGGCCGGTTCTTTCCGGCGATGCCGGGCTTGGCCGACGACGCGGTGATGATCGGGATCTTGCCCTGCACGGCGATAGGGAATGCGACTTCGCACTCGGCGCTGAAGAATGGGCCGATGATTGCCAGCACCTTGTCGTTGAAGATCAGTTTGCGGGTGAGGGTGATCGCTTCAGCATTTTCACCGCGCGTATCATAGACGACGGCCTCGACCTTTTCGCCCTTGATGCCGGTTTTCTGGAGTTCTTCGAGCGCCATTTTCATGGCGATCTCCTGGTGCTGGCCGTACGAAGCGCCCTTGCCGGACAGCGGCATCAGCACGCCAATCTTGACGTCGGCGAACGCAGGGCGAACCGCGCCGTAGCCGAGCGTCACCGCGGCCAGCAAAGCCGCTCGATGGATCCACATCCGCCTTGATTTCTCAGCCTTCCGGGTGTCCATCGAAACTCCTTATCAAAGATAAAAAGTATATTATGAGAGCAATAATTTATTACAACGCCAATTTTTAATGTTCGAGTGCCTAAGCGTAAGGCAAGCCCGCGGCCGCGCAAAGCGGTCGTCGTCAAGCTGCGATCTCTTGATTTGTGAACCAGTATCCGCGGTCAGGCGACGCGGGCGTTGCTGCGCTTGGCCGCCGGCTTGTCCTTGGGACGGGCCACGGCTTTTTCTTTTTCTTTTTTGATCCGGGGTACGATTTTGGCGCCTTCGGCCTTTTCCATCATGCCACCGATCACGCGTGCGGCATGTTCGAAATGCTGCTTGAGAACCTTGCACGCGGCGGTATCGCGCGCCAAAGCCAATTCCATGATCTGCTTGTGCTCTTCGCCGATGGTCGGATCGATATCGGTGTAAACGACGAAGCGGCGCCGATAACGCTCGAGCTGATCATAGAGGATGTCGCAGAAATGCAGCAGCCAGGGCGAGCCGCAGCCGGACTCGAGAGCCTGATGGAACGCGCGGTTGCGTCGCTCCCATTCATCGTGGAACGTGCCGGGCTCGCGATGCACCTGGTTCTCCAGTTTGTTCAGCTGGTAATAGGCGGTAACAACGGCGTTCTCCCAATCGTCGCCGCCGGTGCGGATCGATCGCTCCAGCGACAGCACCGAAAAATTGATGCGCAGGTCAGCGATGTCGAGCAACTCCTCACGTGTCGCAGGCGCGACGAAGAATCCGCGCTGCCCTTCGGCGACCGCGAGACCCTCCAGTGCAACGCGCGACAATGCTTCGCGCACCGGACTTAGCCCGATGTTGTAACGCTCGCGCAGGGCGTCAGGTTGGAGCTTGTCGTTCGGAGCGAATTCGCCGCGAATAATATCGTCATGAATGCGCTGATACGCCTCATCGGCGAGCGTCTTCGGCGCGTCGATCTGACGACGAGGTGCCGGTCCCCAAAGAAGTTTGCTCTTGCTCATGCTATCATCTGTTCTCGGCGCAGAAATTTGTGAAATCGGCGCAATATTATGCCGAATACTATAGCACCCCCCGATTCTTGTCGCCCTGATTTTGAGCTATTTCCATCAAATACAGTGAGTTATCCGGTATTTCGTCGACTCTGTGGCGCCGCCGACCAGACCGCGGCGATCCGGCGGCGCTCGAGAACGTCACCGAACAAAAACTGGACATTCTTCAGCGTTGCCTCATGAAGAGGCAACGTATGCGACGCCACGCAATCGCTTGCCACGACGGCGTAGAAACCGCGACAGACCGCATCCCGCAAACTGCTTTCGACGCAGACGTTGGTTTGCACTCCCGCAAAAACCAGGGTCCTTACATCCCGCGCTCTGAGCTGCTGCTCCACATCGGTGCCAGCGAAGGCGCTGTAGGAATGTTTTTCGATCACCGGTTCGCCGGAATCGGGCGCGACGCCATAGAAATCAATGCCCCAACTTCCGGTGCCGCAGCAGATATCCGAACTTTTCTCTCTCTGCTTTACGAGCATGCCTTCAGGCAGACGATCCGGATCGTAATTGGCTTTAATCCAGAACACCGGCACGCCATGCTCGCGTGCTGCGCCGACCAGCGCCATGATCTCGGACGCTACCGCCCGACAGGGCGTCGCATCCTTGCCGACCACGGTCTCGACATAGCCCTTTTCGGCGCAGAAGTCGTTCTGCATGTCGATCACCATCACAGCCGAATGTGCGGGGCTAAGCCGCTTATCGACCGTATCCAGAAGCGTCTTGGTCATCGCTGTTTTCCTTAAGTCCTATCGAGAAAGCCCTGTCGATCGATTTCGGATGGTCAAACGACGGCAGCCACTTTGGCCGCAATCGCCTCGGCGACGATCTCGGCGTGTTCCGCCATCATCCGCTCGCCGAGTTCGCGGCTCGACGCCGCGGGATCGCCGAGATAGCCCTGCGGCGTTTTGCGGAGTGCGTGCTCGCCGCCCTTGCGCCATTCGGTCAGATCCTCGATGCCAAAATCGGTCGACTTCAGCGTCGGCAGCAATTCGTCCTTCACGAGATCGGGATAAACCGCCCACATCGACGACGTCTCGAACTCGCCGGCATGCACGTCGAAGTATTTGCTGTTGCGTTCGACCTCGGTCATGGTCGGTAAGACGCGTGGGCTCGCCGGGTCGATGCCGATGCGCTTGAAGAACGACGGGGCGCCGACGAAATGGGCACTCAGGCCGGACTCATCGGCTCCGCGGCAGACGCCGTCGAAGATCGTGCGGTTATGCAGCGCATCGCCATGGCCGGAAACGCAGAACAGCGTCGAGAAGCTGTCTTTCTTGAGGCTTTTGATCAGATCGACCATCAGCTCGATCATGACCTCGGGCCGCACCATGAAACTGCCCGGAAACAGTCCGCTGACCTGGTTCACTCCCCAGTAGAAGGGCGGCATGATGACGCTGGCCACGCCTTTCGACGCGAGAATCTTGCGCACGCGGCGCAACAATTCGGAGGGCATGTAAACGTCGGTGCCAAGTGGAAGATGTGGACCGTGCTGCTCGATGACGCCAAGGCCCCACAACACCACGGCGCGATCGGCCGCTGCCTTGGCGAGGTCCGGGAACGTCATGTTCGCGATCGTGTCCTGGAAAATGGAATGGGCTTCGGTCGATCGTGGTTCGCTCATGATACTGTCCTCACACTCCCAAATAGGCCTCGCGAACGCGCGCATCGCTCGCGAGATCGGCACCCTGCAGCACGACCTCGCCGTTCTCCAGCACGTAGGCCCGATCGGCGAGGTGAAGCGCTTGATTGGCGTTCTGTTCGACCAGCAGGATCGTCATGTTGTCCCTGGTCTTCAACTCGTGAACGAAATCGAGGATCTTGGCCGTGATCAGCGGTGCAAGGCCGAGCGACGGCTCGTCGAGCATCAGAAGGCGCGGCCGCGACATCAGCGCGCGGGCGATCACCAGCATTTGCTGTTCGCCACCGGACAGCGTGCCGGCGCGTTGCTTGAGACGATCGCGCAGAATCGGAAAGCGATCGAGCAGATGCTCCATGTCCTTGGCAATCTCATCATGATCGCTGCGAGCGTAGCCGCCCAGGATCAGGTTTTCCTGCACCGTCATCTGCTTCAGGGTCGAGCGGCCTTCGAGCACGAGCGCCAGTCCGCGGCGCATCACTTCCGCAGCCGGCAAGTTGGCGATGGTCTTCCCGTTGAACGCGATCGTGCCGCGACTGGCCGGCAACAATCCGGCGATGGTCTTGAGCAGGGTACTCTTGCCCGCTCCGTTAGGACCGATCAGCGCGACGATCTCGCCCTCGCCGATATTGATCGAGACGCCCTTGACGGCGGCGATCTTGCCGTAGCTGACATGCAGATTGTCGACCTCAAGCATCATGCCGCCGCCTCGGTCCCAAGGTAGGCGGCCAGTACTTCAGGATCGCGCTTGACGGCTTCGGGCGGGCCTTCGGCGATCTTGCGGCCGTAGTTCATCACCGAAATCACATCGGAGATTGCCATCACCAGGCTCATGTGATGCTCGGTGATCAGGATCGTGATGCCGTCATCGAGCAGCGATTTGAACAGCCTGGCGGCTTCTTGCACCTCGACGGGGTTCATGCCGGCGACCGGCTCGTCCAGCAACAGCAGCTTCGGATCGACCGCGAGCGCGCGGGCGATCTCCAGACGCCGCTGATCGGCCAGTGCCAGTTCGGTCGCCAGCACGTTACGCCGAGCCGAGAGGCCGACCCGCTCCAACAGCTCTTCGGCGCGGCGCCGCGTGGCCGCCTCGGTCGGCGTCGCAAGGCCCGGCACGCGTGCGAGAGCGGTGAGAAAGCCGCCGCGGGTACGGCTGAAGCGTCCAACCTCGACGTTTTCGAGCGCGGTCATGGACGGGAAAAGACGCACGCCCTGGAAGGTTCGCACGACGCCACGGCGCGCGATGCTGTCCGGGCGCGAGCCCGAGACATCGACGCCATCGATTATGATCTGACCTTCGGTCGGAGGCAGCACGCCGGTCATCAAATTGAACAGGGTCGTCTTGCCGGCGCCGTTGGGGCCGATGAGGGCGTGGATCGTGCCTCTTCGAATCGTGAGATCGACATTGGATACAGCGGAGTAACCGCCGAAGCGCCGCGTCAGGTTGCGCGTCTGGAGCACAGGTGTATCGGTGCTGCTCATCGGCGCACTCCCAAGAGGCCCCAGGGGCGGACGATCATGATGAGCACCAGCAGCGCGCCGAACACCGTCATGCGCCATTCCTGTGCGTCGCCGATCCGCAATAGTTCGGGCAGGACCGTGACGACGATCGCGCCGACGGCCGCGCCGATGAAATTGCCCATTCCGCCCAACACCACCATCATGAAAATTTCCGCCGAGCGTGCGTACGAAAACTGGCTCGGATCGATGAACGTGGCATAGTGCGCGAACAGGCCGCCCCCGATTCCCGCGACGAAGGCGCCGAGACCGAAGATCGAGACCTTGATCCTCGTGAGATTGATGCCGATCACTTCGGCAGCGAGTTCGTCTTCGCGAACGGCCTCGATCGCGCGGCCGATGCGGGAGCCTCGAATTTGGAAACACAGAAACAGCGCCAGGAATGCAACGGCCCAGACAACCGGCAAAGTGGTGTAGGTTGGAATGCCGCCGAGGCCGGATGCCGCGCCGGTCGGCTCGAAGTTGAGAAAGAACACGCGAACGATTTCGCCAAATCCCATCGTCATGATGATGAGATAGACACCCTTGATCCGCAGCGTGGGGATGCCGACGATCAAGCCGACCATGCCGGCCATCAGCCCGCCGCACAAGAGAGCGATGCCGAACGGCCACGCCGCCACCGCAGTGAGGTAGCCGGACGTATAGGCGCCGATCGCCATGAAGCCGCCCTGACCGAGTGACAGCAGACCCGCAGAGACCGGAAGATACAGGCTCAGCGCCAGGACGACGTTGATGCCGGTGAAGATCAGGACCGACTCGATATACGGATCGAGCATCTTACCCCTCGACGTGGTCGGTGGTGCCGAAGATGCCGCGTGGGCGTAGCAGCAGCACGGCGATAATGACGAAGAATGCAAAAGCATCGCGGTAGGACGATGACAGGTACGCCACGCTCATCACCTCGACGATGCCGATCACGAGACCACCGAACATCGCGCCGTATACATTGCCAAGGCCGCCGAGCAGCATCGCCGCGAGGCCCTTGATGCCGATATCGACGCCCATATAGGGCGAAATCGAATTGAACGACATGCCCACCAGCACGCCGGCGACACCCGCCAGGGCGGAGGCGATGGCGAATGTGAGAATGATAATGCGATCGCTGCGGATGCCGAGCGTGTGCGAGATCATCGTGCTTTCGGCGGTGGCGCGCATCGCCATGCCAACGCGCGTCAAGGTGATGAACAGATGCAGCGCGAACATCAGGCCGAGCGAGACGAACAGAATGACAAGCTGAACGGATGTCAGCGTGACCGCGCCGAGATGCCAGACATAACTTTCCATCTGGACGGGAAAGCCGACCTGCTCGCCGCCGAACGCCCGTGTCGCGAGCTCTTGCAGAACGACGCCGACACCGATCGTGCTGATCATCGGCGCGAGGAAATGCCCCTTGCGTGCCTTGATCGGCTTGATCGCGAGGAGGTAGACCAGCACGCCGAGCACCGCTGACGCCGCTGCGGCGGCCGCGATCGCCGTTGTGACACCGCCACCGGCCAGCAGAACCACCTGTAATCCGACGAAAGCGCCGATCATGAAGACCTCGCCATGGGCGAGATGCACCAAGTGCAGCACACCGAACACCAGCGTGTAGCCGATGGCGACCAGCGAATAGGTGCTGCCCAGCATTACGCCATTCACAATCTGCTGGATCAACATCATCGTTGGAGGCCTCGGCGCTTCCGTGTTGGGTGGATTACATAATTTATACAATTATGATGATTGAATAATTCTCGTCAATGTATATAAAACGTCTTCAGACAGAGGAGGCTGTATGGCAGAGATCGTTTTTGCGGCCGGTGCGCCGCATGCGCCCGCTATCGTCGGCTTGTTCGACAAAGCGCCGGACGAATCGAAGAAGGTCGTCACCGACACCTACAGCGCAATCTCCAGGGAACTGAGAGATGCACGTCCTGACGTGCTGATCGTGTTCGCGAACGATCACCTCGCCAACAGCCGCATCACCTTCTATCCGGACTTTTTGATAGGCACCGCTCCGGAGCATAGTGGTCCGCATGAATGGTTTCAGGAGTGGATCGGCTGCCGCGATTACACCGCGAAGGGTAATCCCGATGTTGCCAAGGCGCTGTTCCAGGGCATGACCCGCCGCGGGGTTCGCATGTCGGTGCGGGACGAGAACCTCAAATTCGACGATAATATCTCCGTGCCGGTCACGATGACCAATCTCGACCAGACCGGCATCACACTCGTGCCGGTGCTGCAAAATTGCACGGTGCCGCCGTTCCCCAATGCCGAACGCTGCTTCGAGGTCGGACACGCCTTGCGCGACTTCATCGAAAGGGACCTGCCCGCGGACATGCGTGTGGCGCTGTTCGGCTCGGGCGGATTGAGCCACGAACCGGGTGGCGTGAAATACTACAAGATCGATGAGGAATTCGACCGCAAGTTTCTCGAACTTTGTGCCAAGGGCGACCACAGGGCGCTGCTCAAGGAGATTACGGTCGATCGCATGGAAGAAGCCGGAATCGGCGGCACTGCCGAAGTCCTGTCGTGGTTTCCCGTGATGGCAGCGATCGGCGAGCGGCCGGGACGTACGTTCGGATACACCGGCTGGCCGAGCTTCCGGTGCGGCATCGGCGGCGTGATCTGGGATCTCTAGGCAAAGCAGTGGGGAACGTCATGGCTTGGGAAAAATTCAATCCAAACCTCGCCGCGCATGACCTTGTTCAGGACATGAAGTGGAATCCGGAGATTCGAAAGCAATTCAAGACCAACGAGGCGGCGGTGCTCGACCGTTACAAAATGTCTCCGGAGGAGCGCAAGGCGATCGAGGAGCGCGATTTCCGCAAGCTTTACGATCTCGGCATGCACCCCTATCTCGGCGGCCAGTTGTCGCGCTTCATCTGGGGTAACGACGCCGGCAAGGGCGCAGTCGAGGCTTCCAACAAATTGGTTGCCTCGTTGCAGGGCCACGACCGCGATATTCCGAAGAACTAAGGCCAGCGATTTCGATGGCTTTGTCGCCTCCGCGCGCCGACGTGCGGTGCTTGCGAAGATAGTGACTTCAGTACAAAGGGTCCGGGTCGATCCGGATGATTTCCGCCATGTCAGCACATCGAATTGACGTCCACCATCATATCCTGCCGCCGGGCTATGTTCGGGCGGTGGGCGATGATCGGATCGGACCTCTGATCGTCGCTGGCAAGACGCCGGAATGGACTCCGCAACATTCGATCGAGGCGATGGATCGCAATGGCATCGAGAAGGCGATCACCTCGATCTCCGCGCCGGGCCTGTGGTTCGGTGATATCGATGCCACCCGACACCTGACGCGCGAGTGCAACGACTACGCGGCCAGGATTCGGCTTGATCACCCGGGCCGGTTTGGAGTGTTTGCGAGTCTGCCGCTGCCGGACGTCGAAGGCAGTTTGCGCGAGATCGCCTATGCGCTCGACGAACTGAAAGCCGATGGCATTGGTATGCTTACCAACTATGACGGCAAGTACCCTGGCGACCCGGAATTCGCGCCGGTGCTCGACGAGCTCAATCGGCGCGGCGCTGTGGTCTACTTCCATCCGACTGAAGCGCCATGCTGCCACATGCATGGGATCGGCGTGCCGGCTGCGACGCTCGAATTTCCCTTCGACACCACCAAGGCGGTGACGAACCTGCTGTTCAGCGGCACATTCGCGCGCTGCCGCGACATCCGCTTCATCTTTTCGCATGCAGGAGGCACGGTGCCGTTTCTGGCTGAGCGCATCGCGCGGCTCGAGGTTCGCCCCGAATTCCGCGCCAGCGTGCCGGATGGCGTGATGTTCGAATTGAAGCGTTTGTTCTTCGATACCGCGCTGTCGGCCAACCAGCTCGCGTTCAGCGCGCTGCTCAAGCTGGTCGCGCCCGAGCAAGTGTTGTTCGGCAGCGATTACCCGTTTGCCCCTGAATCCACGATGGTTGCGACCGTCAAGGGATTGTCCGAACTAGGGCTGCCTGCAGATGTGCTTCTCGCGATCGAGCGCACCAACGCGCAGCGGTTGCTTAAAGGCTGACGCTTATCGGCAGTTGGAACCGAAGCTCGTGATTGGCCAAAGCGGAGCGTTACCACAGTATCGGATTGGGTTTGCTGGACCCGGCGTGGACGAGGGTCACGCTGAGCCTGGCGCGTTGTGGGCGTCACCGCACGCAGCCATCTGTGCCGCTTCAACAGGTCCAACACCCGGCCGCATCAGCGGCAAACTGCTTGACGACATCATAGCCAAAACAAAGGCCGCCGCCGGATTTTCCGTTCTCGACGTGCCCGCGCAAACCACGGCGGGTCTTGTCCACCAGGTCCTCGAGGAACAGAGCAGTCATTGTCCCTTTGAGGCCAACGTGTAGATGCGTCACGTCGCCCTCTGAAAGGGTCACAATCCTCACGCCGGCGAACGCGATCCGCTTAAACATTCCGGCGATATCTTCCTGGTCCCGACTAAGGCGATCCATTGCCTCAGCGAGTACGACCGTGAACCGGCCACGACACGTCGATAGCCATACCTACGAATCCCTTCTTTGCGCTGATGGGTTATCTTGAGACTCTCAGCGTTGATGTCGCGCGGACGTTCACACTATGCTCGAGCTTTTCGCTTCGATTGGGAAGGGCCCTTCCGGTTAGGCGCGGCGTTTTTGGTGGCGGGCGGCACTACTTGCTTGGATGGCCGTTGCTGAGTCGGAGCTTCCTTGCGTTCACCTAGAAGCATCAACGGCCCGTCTCCCGCGTTGAGCCCGACCAGAAAATCCATTCCGGCTCGCATCACATGCTCGGCCGCCAGCGTAGCGGATGTTCGTTCATCGCCGTCGATGATCGCGCGCAAAATGGCGGCGTGCTCCTCCCAAGTTCGGGCTTGCCTGCTCGGATCCATAGGCGCGAAAAGCATCGCGGTCCGTTCTCTAAATTTCTGGAGCAGATCCCCGAGCACAGTATTCTGTCCGGCCGCAGCGAGTTCGCTATGAAACTTTTGGTTGAGGTCGAATAATTGATCGAATCGCTTGCTTGCGACCGCCGCCGTGCCTTTATTCAAAATCGCCTCAATGCGCTTGATGATTTGCTTGTCACCACGGCGCGCCGCCAGTCTCGCGTTCTGTCCCTCTAGCAACGCGCGGACTTCGATTGTTTCTCGAGCTTCCTGCTCCGTCATGGTCGCAACCGTTGCACCGCGACGAGCCGTGACGTTGACCAAGCCTTCGGATGCGAGCGCACGAATGGCTTCTCGTACCGGATTGCGAGAAACCCCCAATTCATCCGCTAGTCGCTCTTCAACCAAACGCTCGCCCGGCCTCAATCGCCCCGATAGAATTGCTTGGCGCAGCTCCGCGACGACACGATCGTGGAGTGAAAATTGGTCCTGGCCAAGTCGCCGCATTAGCGATCCGGGCATAAGAGTCATGTCGTCAATCCTTCCCCAAAAATGCTATCGGGCTCTGAGGGGACGTGCCCAAGCGCCGACCCTTACCGCGGCTTGCTTCGCGTTGCATAGTGAGGCCGGAAGCATGCCATGACCGTACCTTGAACCAGTTTGAATGTCATCTCGTTGCACGATCGCTGGTCGATTGCCACAAAATCGCCGAGCAAGAATTTGTCGGCTCAACCGCCGCAGATTGCCAGTTTCGCGCGGACAGCAAAGTCAAGACGGTGTCATAAGGCTCTTTGGAGTTAGTGTTCAAGGGGGGCTTGCTCCCCCAAGGATAAACTTGATCAACTTTCGTCTAGCCCGCTGCCCCTGGGGCACGAGACAACAGCGGGAATCTCCGTTCGCTGCGCCGGCGCGCGGCGCTCGGCCAACGGCACCCAAGAAACGCTCACGTCGCCATTGAGGAACGTCTGACAAGCCATACGATAACCCGCTTTGAACTCATCGTCGGTCAAATGCTTGCGCTCCTTTGGCTTGATAGCATCTGTGTGTTCAAGGCCCTGTTCGACCCGACATTTGCATGTGCCGCACAACCCGCCGCCGCATTTGAACGGAATGCCGCCTTGCTCGCGCAACGATACCCGGAGCAGGTTGCTGTTCGCAGGCGCGTTCGCCACTTTGCCCTTGTTGGTAAGGAAGGTGACCTGAATCATGTCGTATCCAGTCACACCGTCAGCTTGTCGGAAGCGTCGTTTTGCGCAGCTCGGTGTCCATGTGGCCGAACGTCGTTAGATGCCTCAATTCTTCGAGGGCTTGTTGAGTCGTCTCGAATTTCTCAAGAAACTTTGAAGGCACGTCGTTGACGATCGCGGTATCGTCCTCGATCACCCGGATCCGGGTGCTATCTTCGAGCAGCTCCGCGATCACGAAATGCGCCTTGGTCTGGCCGTAAAACAGATAATCGTAGGCCTCTAACGGCTTCAGGCCTTGAACCACCTTGGTCCTGAATTGTCCGGGCTTGCTTGTCAGAATGACATACATGAGATTTCCTTGTGTTGTTGGCTGCATCTGCTCGGCAGCGCTTGTCACGGTACAACCGGCGCCAAAGGCTCGAGCGGAGTCTTGTCTTGTGCCAGTTCGATGTCGTGGTTGATCCAGAGCTGGCAGATCAGTCGGTAGCCCTCTTCCAGCCGAGGACCGAGCCGCTGTTTCTCCTTCCAGTTCGGAGCGGGCAGTTGCTCGGCGCCCTTAAGCACGCGGCAGGCACATTTCGCGCATTTTCCCATTCCGCATCCGTAACGCAGATGCGGATAAGGGAACTGCTTGATGCCCGCCCTGACGACAAGATTGCTGTTCGAGGCGACCTCGCCCTGGTGGGCGTGGCCGTCACGATGAAGAATGACCTTGGGCACTTGCTCAGGCCTGCAGCAGTTTTCGCTCGCCCTGTGGCACCTTGTGTTCGACATTCTCGATCTCGTTGATCGGCACGTCCTTGGCAACATAGTCCCAATACAGAGCAGTCGTGTACAGCAGGCGCATCTGCGCGCCGACCTCGCAGATCTTCAGGCAGCGCTGTTGCAACTCGACCGTGTTGGCATGCTCAAGAACGATTTGATAGCCGCGCTCGCCGTGGATCTCATCGGACACGATATGGAGATCGAAGAATTCGACTTCCTCATCTGTGAATTTGTACTTCTCGCGCAGCGTCGGCGTCTGCTTGCGGTAGATCGAGGGCACCTGCGACTCCAAGCCGACGACCAGACCGGCCACCGCAACGATCGGATCCTCGCGCATCGCGACCGAATAGCACCAGCTCTGCAAACCCCGGGTGGTGGGTGTCATATTGTCCGGATCGATGACCCGAGCCCGCGTCGTGCCGCACGCTTCCGCGAAACGGATGAGCAGATCCGTGTGGCGATCCCCGCCGATCTCTTCCTCGTACATGTTGGCCAGCAGGAAGTCCTTGGCCTCAGTATATCCTTCCGGCATCCGGGCATAGATGTAGGCGAGATAGTCCGCGAACGGACCGACATAGTGATAGTGGTTCTCGGCCCATTTGCCGAGATGTGCGCGGCTGAGCTTGCCGCTGGCCCAGGCGATGCTGAATGGAGCTTTGTTGGCACTCTTGCCTTTGATTGCGTTCTCGAGGGCCGATCGGAATTCTACATGGTTCATGAGTTCGGGCATTCATGGGCTCCTTTTCCGGTGTTTCCAGTCGTGCAATTTTGTATACGAAAAGGTGTTATTGTCAATTCATTAGGCTGGAAGGAATCGGCAAATAGGGCATAAATGTCGCGTTTTTGGTCATTTTGCGATTTATTTGACGTTGTAGATCAGAATACTGTATACAAGAAAATGAGATGAGCCGACCGCTCGACGCTCAAGTATCAACAAGGGGGGAGTATGCTCCAGCAGGCCACTATCAGTGCGGCTCATTGGACTTATCTTGCAGGGGTCGCGGCGGTCGTGCTCACCATGGTCTTTCGCGCGAACGTGGTTGTCCCATCCATAATCGCCACGTTTGCCGTTGCTTTGGCGTGGACCGGGAGTCCGGTAACTGCCCTCGCAAGCATCTTCAATGCGAGTTTCGTCGCCGCCAAGGAGCTGTTCAACATCTTCCTGGTGATCGCCCTGATCACCTCGCTGCTGAACGCGCTGAAGTCGCTGCGCTCCGACGTGCTGATGGTGCAGCCGTTCCGCGCGGTGATGACCAACGGCCACTCCGCGTTCTTCATCCTCGCCGCCGTGACTTACGTCATTTCGTTGTTCTTCTGGCCGACGCCTGCGGTTCCGCTGGTGTCCGCGGTGCTGCTGCCCGCGGCGATCGTCGCCGGGCTGCCGCCGCTCGCCGGCGCCATGGCGATCGCGATCGCCGGGCAGGGCATGGCGCTGTCGTCCGATTACGTGATCGGCGTAGCACCAGGCATCAGCGCCAAGGCTGCCGGCGCGGCGATCAGCGCCGCGGCGGTGGCCGACCGCGCGCTGTCGCTATCGCTGATCACCGGCGGCATCGCATTGCTGTTGGCCTATTTCTCGATCCGCAAGCTGATCCAGCCGGGCAGCGAGGCGTTGCTCGAGCGGTGGCAGCGCCAGTCGGTCAACGGCGAACTTGAGCGGCTGGAAGCCGTCGGCACGTTCGACAAGGCCGAGATGGCCCGCGGCACCAGCACCAGCTACGAAGAACCGCTCACCATTGATGCCGAGATCCGGCACGAGCGGCCGCACGTCGCGACGCGCCACGAGGCCTGGTCGAAACTATTCGCGATTCTCGCGCCACTCGGCTTCGCCGCCGTGATCGCGGTGATGGTGCTGCCGAAACTCGGCGTCGACATTGGCTCGGCCGAACTCAAGGGCGGCGCCGCCGCCGCTTTGGTCGGCGGCATGGGCGCGGCGCTGATGATCCTGGCGACGCTCGCCGCCGAGGGCGCGCGCCGCAGTCTCGACGTCTGCGCCGACCATATCACTGACGGCTTCGTGTTCGCGTTCAAGGCGATGGGCTCGGTGCTGCCGATCGCCGGCTTCTTCTTCCTGGGCGCGGGCGGCGACCTCGCCGCCGGCGTCCTCAATGTCCCGGTCGGCGACGCGCCGCCGCTGCTGTTCAACCTGATCCAGAGCGCGGAGCCGTGGATTCCGCACAGCCACATCCTGGTGGCGTTCGGCGTCCTGCTGGTCGGCATGATCACCGGCGTCGACGGCTCCGGTTTCGCTGGCCTGCCGCTGACCGGCTCGCTGGCCGGCGCGCTCGGACCGACCGTCGGGCTCGATGTCACCACGTTGTGCGCCGTCGGACAGATGGGCGCGGTGTGGACCGGCGGCGGGACGTTGATCGCGTGGTCGTCGTTGATTGCCGTGGCCGGGTTCGCGCGGGTGTCCGTGCTCGACACAGTTCGGGCGCTGCTGCTGCCCGTGCTGGCCGGGCTCGCCGTCTCCACAATCTGTGCCGTGTTGTTCTGGAGCTAGACCACGATCCGGAAAAGTGGAAACCGGTTTTTCGAACGGACCATGCTTAGAAAAGAAGATGAGATGAGGAAAAATCGTCATGACTGAAACCGCAACCTCCCTCGGGCGCGCCTACGCGGCGCGTACCGGAAGCATTGAAGACTTCAGGAATTACATCGACGGACAATGGTCGGCGGGCGAAACCGGCGAAACCATCGACAATATCAGTCCGGCGGATACCCGCGACATTGTCGGCCGGTTTCCGGCCTCCTCGGCGAAGGATGCGGATGCGGCGGTCCGCGCGGCCGCAGCAGCCTTCGCAAGCTGGAAAAAGACTTCCGTGTCCGCCCGGGCGAAGATTCTGAACGCCGCAGCCGACTATCTGGACGCCAATGTCGATCGCTTCGCCGCGGAATTGACGCGGGAGATGGGCAAGGCGCTCAATCTGAGCAAGGACGAGATCCTGCGCTCGGCACAGACCCTGCGGTTCTATGCGGTCGAAGGCCAGTCGTTCACGGGCGAGACCTTTCCCAACGACGATCCCGACATGATCGTCTACAGCCAGCGCGAACCGCTCGGCGTGGTGTCGGTGATCACGCCGTGGAATTTTCCGGTGTCGATCCCGGCGCGCAAGATTGCGCCGGCGCTGATCGCCGGCAACACCGTGGTGTTCAAGCCGTCGTCGGATGCGCCGATGAGCGGCTATCGCCTCACGGAGGCCTTCGTCGCCGCCGGGATTCCCAAGGGCGTGCTCAATTTCATCACCGGAGGCGCCGCCGATGTCGGCCCGGCCATCACGGTGCCGTCGGTGGTCCGCGCGATCTCGTTCACCGGCTCGACCACGGCCGGTGAGCAGATCCATCGCTCGGTCGGCTTCACCACCCGCACCCAGATGGAGCTTGGCGGCAAGAACCCGCTGATCGTGATGGAGGATGCCGATCTCGACAAGGCCGTCGATCTAACCATCAAGGGCGGCCTGTCGCTCAGCGGCCAGGCCTGCACGGGCACCAGCCGCGTGCTGGTGATGAAGCAGGTGAAGGCGGCATTCACCGAGAAGCTCGTCGCTCGGGTGAAGGCGCTGAAGGTCGGCGACGGCATGGTCGCGGGTTACGATATCGGACCGCTGGCGACCGCGCGGCAACTGGACACGGTGCTGCGCTACATCGCGATCGGAAAGAGTGAGGCGACGCTGTTGTGCGGCGGCGAGCGCCTGAGCGGTCCGGCCTATGATCACGGTTATTACGTGTCGCCGGCGATTTTCACCGATGTCACCCAGGACATGCGGATCGCCCGCGAGGAAATCTTCGGGCCGGTGATCGCCCTTATCGAGGTAACGAGCTATGCGGATGCCATCGCCAAGGCGAACGACACCGAGTACGGGCTGTCCTCCGCGATCGCGACCCGCAATCCACGCTACATCCACGACTTCGCGAGCGACATCGAATCCGGAACGGTCAAGATCAATCGCACCACCACCGGCAACCTAATCAACGCGCCGTTCGGCGGCCTGAAGCGCTCCAGCACCTCGACCTTCCGCGAGTCCGGCCGCGCCGCGCTGGAATTCTATACCCAGATCAAGACGGTCTATCGCGGCTGCTGACCCGCGACTGACTTCACTCATCCGATAATTTTCACAGGTCAAACCACCGGGACACCCACATGAGATCGTCATTCAAGCTCGAACTCGAAGAAGCGCGTGTTATGGTCGCCGCCGCTATCCGCAAATCGCAAGAGATCGGCGTACTGGAAACCGTCTGCGTCGCCGACGAGGGCGGCTATCCGCTGGCGCTGGAGCGCATGGACCGTGCCCGTGTGACCGGACCGCAGATCGCCTGGAACAAGGCCTTCACCGCAGCCGGGCACAAGCGCTCGACCCATCTGTTCAACCAGTCGCCTAATGGCCCGGCGCTGCCGGGCAACGAAGCATTCGGCATTCAGTGGAGCTTCGAGGGCCGCTTCGCGGTGTTCGTCGGCGGCTTTCCGATCGTGGTCGACGACGAGGTCGTCGGCGGCATTGGCCTCAGCGGCGGCAACGGCGAGCAGGATACCGCCTGCGGCGTCGCGGCCCTGCAGGCGCTGCAGGAGCTGCTGACGCCGAAGAAGCATCGCGTGCTGGTCAAGGCCGACATCAAGTTGTGACGGAGGAAGTCGTGACTTTCCGAATACAAATCGCGCACACGGACCAATCCTTCGACGTGGAGTCCGGCGAGACAATTCTGGCGGCTGCGTTGCGCGCGAACGTCAATCTGGAACACGATTGTCAACTTGGCGGCTGCGGTACGTGCCGCATCAAGCTGATCGAGGGCTCAGTCGCGTATGATGAGTTTCCGCTGGCGTTGACGCCGGAAGAAGAAGATCAAGGTTACGCACTGGCCTGTCAGGCCAAGCCCGAATGCAACCTCGTCATTAGCTCGGCCTTCGCCCAAGCAGAGATGCCGACCGCCGCGCACCATCTTGCAACAGTTCACGCCATTCGGCCCGTCAGTCCACTGGTTACCCGTCTTGTGCTGGAAGTTCCTGCTGTAACAGAGTTGGACTACCGGCCAGGGCAGCACATGAACGTCATCCTTCCCGATAATAGCACACGAAGTTTTTCAATGGCGTCCGCCCCACAAGACAATCGGATCGATTTCCACGTGAGGCATATCGAAGGCGGTAGATTCACCCAAGATATACTTGGAAACCTAAAGGTCGGCGAGGCGCTGCATGTAGAGTTGCCGCTGGGAGGTTTTTATTTCCGCGCCGATGATGACCGGCCTTTACTGATGGTTGCGACCGGCACCGGGTTGGCGCCCATCAAAGCGATCCTTGAGTCTCTAATGTGCGATCCGAGCTGTCCGCCGGTCTGCCTATATTGGGGTGCACGGACCGCTGCCGATCTCTATCTGCATGATGAGATCTTGACATGGTCCGACCGGCTCTACGAATTCAAATTCATGCCGGTACTATCCCGTGCTGCGCCCACGTGGCGGGGACGTCGCGGCTACGTGCAAGATGCGGTGGCTGCAGATTTCGAGGACCTCTCTGAACACGCGATCTATCTGTGCGGATCACCCGAGATGATCTTCAGCGCCAAGCAAGCCTTTGCAGCTCGCGGCGCTTCGATCGAGCACATATATACCGAGGGTTTCACTCTGCAGCATTCTCTGCCGGTTCCTTCCTGACAGAATCCATGCGCAAAAATATCACCGATCCGTTCACCACGAGGCCGGAAATCGAAGGCACTTTCAGCGTCGTCACCTCGACCCACTGGATCGCCACCGCGGTCGGAATGGGCATTCTGGAGAAAGGCGGCAACGCTTTCGACGCCGGTGTCGCCACCGCGTTTACGCTGCAGGTTGTCGAGCCGCATCTGAACGGCCCGGGCGGCGACGTGCCGATCATCGTGCACGATGTCAAACGCGCCCGCACCGAGGTGATCTGCGGCCAGGGCCCGGCGCCGTCGGGCGCAACCATTGCGCACTACCGCAGCGAAGGCCTCGACATGGTGCCCGGCACGGGGCTGTTGGCCGCCTGCGTCCCCGGCACGTTCGAATCCTGGATGCTGCTGCTGCGCGATTACGGCACGATGCGGCTGCGCGATGTGCTGGAACCGGCCATCGCCTATGCCCGTGACGGCTATCCGCTGGTGGAGCGCGCCGCGGCGACGATCCAAACCGTCGAGCAATTGTTCAGGAACCACTGGACCACGTCGGCGGCGGTCTATTTGCCGAACAATGAAGTGCCAAAGCCCGGCACCCTCTTCACCAACCCAAGGCTTTCCGAGACTTATGCCCGCATCTTAAAGGAAGCCGAAAGCGCGGGCGCCGACCGTGTCGCGCAGATTGAACGGGCGCGAAAGGCCTGGTCCCATGGTTTCGTCGCCGAGGCGATCGGTCAATTCTGCCGGACCCAGGAGATCATGGATGTCAGCGGCGCGCCGCATCGCGGCGTGCTGACTGCCGACGACATGGCGCGCTGGCAGCCCACCATCGAAGCCCCGCTGACCTACGATTATGGCCGCTATACCGTCTGCAAACCCGGGGTCTGGAGCCAGGGACCGGTGATGCTGCAGCAGCTCGCGCTGCTCAAGGGATTCACGCTGGACGGGCTCGACCCGGCAGGACCCGAGTTCATTCACCTGCAAATCGAATGCGCCAAACTGGCCTACGCCGACCGCGAGAAGTTTTACGGCGATCCGAAGTTCAGCGAAATCCCGATCGCGACGCTGTTGTCCGATGCCTATAATGACGAGCGACGCAAGTTGATCTCGGATCAGGCCTCGCTCGATTTCATCCCCGGCTCGGTCGAGGGCTTCGGTGCGGTGGTGAAATTGCGCCGCCAGGAAGGTCACCGCGAAGCCGTCGGCGCCATGGGCGCTGGCGAGCCGACCGTCGGCCGCTTCGGCGAGGTGCGCGGCGACACTGTGCATTTCGACATTATCGATTCCGCCGGCAACATGATCTCGGCAACGCCCTCCGGCGGCTGGCTGCAATCATCGCCGGTCATCCCCGAACTCGGCTTCTGTCTCGGCAGCCGCGCACAGATGTTCTGGCTCGAGGAAAATCATCCTGCCGCACTGGCGCCGGGCAAGCGCCCGCGCACCACGCTCAGCCCGACCATGGCGCTGCGCGACGGTGAGCCTTATCTGGCCTGGGGTTCGCCCGGCGGCGATCAGCAGGATCAATGGATCACGCAATTCTTCCTGCGGCATGTCCATGCCAAGCTGAACCTGCAGGAAGCGATCGACGCGCCCGCCTGGCATTCGGAGCATTTCCCGATCTCGTTCTGGCCACGCACCGCGCGGCCCGGCGTGCTGGTGGTGGAAGATCGCGTGTCGAAGGCGACCGTCGATACGCTGAAAGACCGCGGCCATATCGTCGAGACCGGCCCAAGCTGGTCGGAGGGCCGCCTTACGGCGGCCTCGAAAATCGGCAAACGCCGGCGTGCCGCCGCGAACCCGCGCGGCATGCAGGGCTACGCGGCCGGACGGTAGCGAAGAAAGAATTGACCCTTGGCGAGGTAGGCCGGCCGCTCTAACCGTAGACGGCGCTGTTGCTTTCCCTGTCGGTCAGCCTTGTCCACATGCGGTCGATCACTGCGCCGAGCGAAGAGTTTCGCCGCCCCGCCGCACACGTGGCGGTCGTTCGAGCCGGTGTTCTCCCAGGAATTGTTGTTCAGTTAGGCAGATAGGGGCGCGGCGAACAACATCGGTCCGAACGGATCGATGTCGCCGTCATTCGCGTCTTCGTTCGATCAGGTTACCATCGAGGGATCGCCGCTGCGTTGCGGGTACCGAATCTCGCGCAACTGCGATGGCGACGCCAGAGTCTACCCCACCAAACCACGCAGCCCCCGTGATCACGCAAGCCGGCCCGCGGGTGCCGGCTGGCGCCCGTCGTCATGGACGGTTACGCCCTCACCAGCTGTCTCGTCCAGTTCGATGCCGGTGGTTTCCGGCAGCAGTGCGGCGGAGAGTATCACCATGGCATAACCAACGCCGGCCACCATAGCAATCGCCAGCGGCAGAGAGGTGCCATTGCTGCTCAGCCATCCCACCGACAGCGGGAAGAGCGAACCGATGACACGGCCCACGTTGTAGGACACGCCATAGCCGGTCGCGCGAACGTCGTTCGGATACGACTCCGAGATAGTCGCGCCGATGCCGGAGAACACGCCTTGCATCATTACTCCGAGCGGAAAGCCAAGGAACAGCATCGACGTATTGGAGACGGGGATCACCATATACGCCAGCGCCATCGCGAAGGCGCCTGCCGCGAAGACAATATAGGTCAGGCGGCGGCCCCATCGGTCCGTGGCGTAGGCGCCGGCCACGTAGCCGACAAACGAGCCGAGGATGGTCACGGTTAGATACGAACTGGTGCCGAAGACGGACAAGCCGCGCTCGGTCTTCAGGAAGGTCGGCAGCCACGTGGCGATCGCGTAATACGCTCCCAGCATGCCGCCGGATAACAGGCTGCACAGCACCGTCTTCCTCATCAGCGGTTTGCGGAACACGCGCATGAAGCTCTGCGCCGGCGACACTCCGTTCTGCCGCGCGCGGCTCCTGAGAAAAAGCTCGGGTTCTTCCAGATTGCGACGCAAATACACCACTACCAACGCTGGCAGGATGCCGAGGAAGAAGCAAACCCGCCAAGCAATGTCCGGCGCGAACAAGTTGAAAGTGATCGCATAGGCGATCGCTGCGGCGCCCCAGCCAAACGAAAAGCTGCTTGCGGTAAAACCGGAATATTTGCCTCGGTGCGCCGGGTTGCGGATCATCTCCGTCACCAGCACCATGCACAGCGACGATTCACCGCCGAAGCCAAGCCCCTGGATGGTGCGGAAGATCATAAGCTGCTCGGGCGAATTGGCCATGCCGCACAGGAAACAAGCTACCGCAAACACGACGATCGTCCAGCGCAGCACGCGCACGCGACCGTAGCGGTCCGCCAGCAGCCCCGCACCGATCGCGCCCACGAGGGACGATACCAGCGTCCACGTGACGATGGCGCCCGCTGCCGATTTGCTCATGCTCCACTGCGTAAGCAGCGTGGGAATCAGGAACGAATAGATCATGAAGTCGAAGACGTCGACCGCGTGTCCGAGGAACGCGCCATAGAAGCCCTTGCGTTCCATGCGTGACAGCTCTTTAAACCAATCCAGCATTATCGCTCCCTCCTTGCGGTTGTACGTGGCCTTCACTGGCCGTGAACATCTTGCGCCGGCATAACTGCTGGCGGCGGCTGGAATGCGTGACCGCTACTCTCCAGCAGCTGGGCAAAACGCAGCGACGTCAGATCGCCAAAGCGCGGAGCGACGATCTGCACGCCGACCGGTAGTCCGCTGTGCCCGGGGCCGATGGGCGCTATGGTCGACGGCAGACCGCACAGGCCAGAATACCCGGCCCAGAATAGCTGGGTCGTCATCGGCTGCGGGTTGCCGTTGACGGACAGCACGCGCTGCCACGGCTCACCCGATTCGTTGAGCGGGAACGCGGTAGTGGCGGCAGCCGGGCACAGCAGCACATCGTAGTCGCAAAAGAATCGCTGCCATGCCTCCGCGAAGCGCCTGCGCGCCGCCTGCAGGAGCAGCCAGCGCCGGTGGTGCATGCCGGCGCCGACGAATTGCAGGGCCGCATAGCTGTGGTCGGTGGAATTAGGTTCCGCTCGGTCGAGCAGAGCGGCAAACGCCGTGTCGTCCGTGTAGATGGATGTGGTTGCTCGGAGCAGCAGGATATAGGTGTGCCACAGCTCGATCGCATCGATGTCGGGGCGCGCCTGCCAGCTAACCTTGGCATTCTGGCTCTCCAGCCACCGTCCGAGCGCTTCGATGGTCTCGCTCACTTCCGCGTCGACTTCGGCAAAGGGGTGGCTGGGAAGAACGGCAACGCGGAACGTGCTCAATGCCGTATGCGCGCAGCGCGGCAAAGTCAGGTTGTAGGCCAGCGCCTCGTCCGCCTCGGGCCCGGCAATTGCCTGCAGCACGCATTCGAGGTCGTGCGCGCTGCGGGCCACCGGTCCGGCAACGTTGATGTCTTGGGCGACAAACCCAGGGGCCGCAGTTCCGTGGCCCGTCAACGGTACGATGCCGAGACTGCTCTTGTGCGAGAACACACCGCAATAATGTGCCGGATTGCGCAGCGACGAACCGATGTCCGAGCCGATGTCGAAAAAGCTCATACCAGCACACACGGCCGCTGCGCTACCTCCCGACGATCCGCCTGGCGTCCGGCTCGGGTCGCGCGGATTGCGGGTCGTGCCATAGAGGGCGTTGTAGGTCTGCCAGTCGCGCAGGCCGAGGGGCACGTTGGTTTTGCCGAGCAGCACAGCGCCTTGCGCCCGCAGGCGCTCGACCACAAGCGCATCCTGGCTCGCGCGATGAGTGGCGTGGGCGGGACTGCCGCAGGTAGTGGGCCATCCCTGCACGTCGAAGGATTCCTTGATGCTGAAAGGAATGCCATCCAGCGCGCCGAGCGCGGCGTTGGCGCGCCGACGCTGGTCACTTTCGGCGGCGGCCCGGTGAGCGCCCTCGAAATTAGCCACCACCATCGCGTTAACGGTCGCGTTCGCTGCGAGGTAGGCGCGTTCGCAAGCGTCCACCAGCTCGGCCGCGCTGGTTTGTCCGGACTGCAGCCACTGCACGGCGCGCCAGAGTGGCGCGAAGCAAAGGCTGCCCCGGCTGTCGTCAGGACAGGGCAGGTCTAAAGCATTCAAGCAGTTTCCTCCTGTAGCTGATGAGGACACGCCGCTGGATTGTATACTACATACAATAATATCACGCGCAATACGCGATATTTGCTAGAAATAATGAAATATCATGGTTCCAAAGAAGAATACAGTAGACAATCCTAGCTGCCCAACCAACCTGCATCGTCGCTTGGGGCAGCTGCTTGCCACCGAGGTGGGGGGTGGCATGATACATGCGCGTCACCATCCTACGCGGCCGGACGATAGCGAAAACGAGTAGGAGCGAGGCTACCGATCGAAGAGGCAGATGGGCGTAGACTAGGGCGCGAACTCATTAGCACGCAACCAAATGCGGATTGATGCAAGCTCGACGAACGCTAGATAGTTGGCTGCGAGTTTGTCGTATCGGGTTGCGACACGCCGACATCCTAATGCAGCGTGGGGCTCCTATGTGGGAAGCAGCAGGGTTTTTGGGCATGAGCGAAAAGACCCTTCGGGACACCCACGGTCACCATCACCCGGCCCATTTGCGCGGTGCTGCAGACGATATGGGCTCGCGTCCAGAGTCGAAAAAGGTAGCGTTGGTTGTTTCGTTGGTTGAGGAAAAAGCCAAGCGGGCAGGAGCGCCAAAAACCCCTGCAAATATTGGTGGGCCCGGCAGGACTCGAACCTGCAACCAGACCGTTATGAGCGGCCGGCTCTAACCATTGAGCTACAGGCCCCGCCGCAAGCTGCCGCGGAAAGCGGCTCAGCAACGGTGCTGCCCCCCTTACAATGTGGCAGGCGATCCGGCAATGCCGCGACGCAGATTCTGTCATGCCCGGGCTCGACCCGGGCATCCATCAGTCTCCCAAAGATCTCTCGCCAGGGAGATGGATTGCCGGGGCAGGCCCGGCAATGACGAGGTGCTTTTCCTCAATCCACCGAAACGCCGGCGAATTCGACCACTTTGCGCCATTTCTCGGTTTCGTCCGAAAGCAGCTTCCCGAACTCTGCCGGCGTCATCGGCTTGGGAATGCCGCCGACTTCGGTCAACCGCGCCACCAGCTTGGGGTCTTTCAAGGCTTCGTTGACCGCCTTGTTGAGGATGTCGACGATCTCCGGTGGCGTGCCCTTCGGCGCGGAGATGCCGTAGAAGCCGACCGATTCGAATCCGGGCACGGTTTCGGCAATCGCCGGAACATCGGGCACACCCGGCCAACGCTGCGGCGAGGTGACGCCGAGCGCGCGCACGGTGCCGGCACGTGATTGTTCCAGCGCCGACGGCAGATTGTCGAAGATCAGCTGCACCTTGTTGGAAATGATGTCGGGAAATGCGATGGCCGAGCCGCGATAGGGCACATGCACCATCTCGACATGGGTCATCGCCTTGAACAATTCGCCGGACATGTGCACCGACGTACCGTAACCGGAAGATGCATAGGACACCTTGCCCGGATTGGCCTTGCAGTAGTCGATGAACTCCTGAACGTTTTTGACCGGCAGCGCATTCGACACCACGAGCATATTGGCCAGTTGCATGATGCTCGCGACCGGCACGGTGTCGCGGATGAAATCATAGGACAGATGTTTGTAGAGCGAGGTGCTGATGGCGTTGTTGGGGGCGTCGAACAATATCGTGTAGCCGTCCGGCGGCGAGTTGATCGCGGCCGCGGCTGCGATATTGCCGCCGGAGCCAGCACGGTTCTCCACCACGAATTGCTGGCCGAAATGTTCCGACAGCCACTGGCTCATGATCCGCGCCACGATGTCGACCGGGCCGCCGGCGGCAAAGCCGATCAGCCAGCGCACGGGGCGGTTCGGATAGTCTGACGCGGCGGATGACGGCGCGATGCCTGCCGCAAGGCTTGAAAGGCAAACCAGACCGAATAAAGCCGCGCGTAAAAATCCAACCATTTCCGCCCCCGATATTTTGTTGTCGTTATCGCTTAAACCCATGCTTTCATAAAATCGCGGGCTTGCCTACAACGTCGGCGCGACCATTCGCCATCCCGGCGGAACGATAGCTGAGGCCGACATGAAGATTGCTCATATTGTTTGCGTTGCAACGGCGTTGATCGCTACAAGCGTCGCGGCGCAGGACGGAGGCAAGACCATTTCAAAGACCACCATTAATTTCGGGACAGCGACGCCGGGCGGCGGCTTCCCACTTTACGGCAACGCTTTTGCCGCGGTCATGAATGACGCCGATCCGACCCTGTCGATCGAGCCGCGCAACACCAAGGGCAGCAACGAGAACATTCCGCTGCTGGAGGCGGGCACGATCGATATCGCTACTGTCGCGGGAGAGCCTTCCTATGAGGCATTCATGGGGATCGGCCGGCCGCGTACCCACCTGAAGATCTTGACCGCGATGTATTCCAGCCCCGGCATGTTCGTGGTGCGGGCCGACAGCCCGTACAAGACCATTCGGGATCTCGTCGGCCAGCCGATTGCGTTCGGCGCCAAGGGCTCCGGCCTTCCGATCCTGTCGCGCTACATGCTCGATGGGCTCGGATTGAAGCAGGATGAGGATTTCAAATCTGTTTATCTCGACCACGCCGGCGATGGACCGGCGATGGTGCTGGACGGTCGGGTCGCCGCGTTGTGGGGCGCCGGTGTCGGCTGGCCCGGCTTTACCGCGATCGCGACAAGCCCCGGCGGCGCCAGGTTCATCGCGCCGGATGCCGACGAGATCGCGCGCATCAGAGCCAAGCACTCGTTTCTCAAGCCGCTGACGATCGCGGCCGGCAGCTATCCGAACCAGAACGCGGCGATCAACTCGGTCGGCTCCTGGAGTTTTATTCTGGTGCGCGAGAGCCTGCCGGATGACGTCGCCTATCGCCTGGCAAAGACGCTGCATGCTTCTGAGGCCACGTTCTGCAAGAAGCTCGCGCAGGCCTGTGAAACCACAGCGGCGAACACCGTCGCTGCCGCGCCGGAAACCGATCTGATCCATCCCGGCGTGCTGCGCTATTTCCGCGAGATCGGGGTGGTGAAGTAGGGGAGGTGCCGGCGGCGAATGGTTGCCAAGCGGACGATACGTGGTCCACCATCGCGCATGACCTCAACCCAGCGTCTGCCGGCTTCGCTTACGCCACTCGACGCGGCCCTCGCCGCGTTGCTGCATGGCCTTATGCCCGTCAGGCCGATTGAATTGCCGCTCGCGGAGGCATTGGGCTGCATTGCCGCCGATAGTCCGCCGTTGAAAGCCTCTCCGCCGCATGATGTCGCAATTTCCGATGGCTGGGCGCTGCGTTCCCGCGACCTCGTTGGTGCGTCCTCCTATACGCCGCTGCCGCTGGCGATCGCGCCGGTCTGGGTCGAGGCCGGTGACGCGATCCCGGAGGGATGCGACTGCGTGGTCGATGCCGATTCCGTCGATCAGACGGGTGCGCTGATTCAGGTGCTGGCGGAAGCGATCCCAGGGCAGGGCGTTCGCCGGAGCGGCGGCGATATCGCCGAGGGAAGCTTTGTCGCGGTCGGGCAGCGCATTCACCCGCTCGATCTGTTGATCGCGTGCGGGGCAGGATTGGACAAATTGAACGTGCGCCGCCCGCGTCTGCGCGTTGTCAATATTCCTGCGGCCTCAGGCTCGACGATGACGACGGAGCTGATCTGCGAAACCGCGCGTGCAACTGGCGTGGAAGTGATCCTCGCTGAGGCCGCGTCGCGCGATGCGTCATCGATCGCCAAGGCGTTCGATATCGACGCATGCGATTTGCTCGTTACGACCGGCGGCAGCGGCGTCGGCCGCACTGATGCTGCGGTCGTCGCGCTAGCGAAGCATGGCGAAGTCGTCGCCCATGGCATCGCGCTGGCGCCGGGCCGGACCGCTGCCATCGGCCGGATCGGAAAAATCCCGGTCGTGGTGCTGCCGGGTGCGCCGGATCAGGCACTTGCGGCATGGTGGACTCTTGTTGTCCCGGCATTGGACCGATTGTCCGGACGCGCGAGGCGGCAGCCGATGTCGCTGCCGCTGGCCCGCAAGATGGCTTCAACCGTCGGTATTACCGAAATCGTTCTACTGGAAAGGCAACGAGATCTCTGGATGCCGCTGGCCGTGGGCGAACTGTCGCTTGAGATGATCGCCCGCGCCGATGCCTGGCTCGTCATCCCCGCGGGCTCCGAAGGGTTTGCTGCGGGCGCCGCAGTTGATGCCTATATGTTGCGGGAATGAGTTCCAAAATGGCCCATACGCCCCTGCCGAGCGCCCGCGACAGCATGGAACAGGATCAGTTCCTCACGATCCTGTCGCGCGAAGATGCGCTGGCGCGGTTTGAGGCGGCTTTGTTTCCGCGCGCGCTGCCGAGCGAGCGCCGGTCGCTCGCCGGTGCGCTCGGCTGCGCGCTCGCCGAAGACATCGTGGCGCCGATCGACGTGCCCCCGTTCGATCGTTCCAACGTCGACGGTTTTGCAGTGCGCTCCGCTGACCTTTCTTCAGTGAGCGAGGCGGCGCCGGTTCGCCTCAAGCTGAACGACGAAGTGATTGCCTGCGGCATCGCGCCGGAAAAGCCGGTGCTGTCGGGAACCGCCACGTCCATCGCGACCGGCGGTCCGGTGCCGCGTGGCGCCGACGCCATCGTGATGGTTGAGCACACGCAGCCGACAGGTCCTCGCGCGATCGAGGTTCGCCGCGCCGCGTCGCCCGGACAATTCGTTTCCTATGCGGGTTCCGACATCGCCCGCGGCGAGGCGCTGCTGCGCGCCGGTACCCTGATCGGCTCGCGCGAGATCGGCATGTTGGCTGCCTGCGGCATCGAGCGGGTTTCGGTGGTGCGACGTCCGCGCGTCGCCGTCATCTCCACCGGCGACGAACTGGTTCAACCGGGCCAGCCGCTGCGGCCGGCTGCGATCTACGACACCAATGGCGCGATCGTCACCGCGGCGATTACCGAGAATGGCGGCGATGCGACGTTTTTAGGCGCCATTCCCGATAACGAGCAGCAGCTTGAATCCGCGATGCGCAAGGCGCTGGCAAATAGCGACATGCTGGTGCTCTCAGGCGGCACGTCCAAGGGCGCGGGCGATGTCTCCCACCGCATCATCGCGCGGCTCGGAAAACCCGGCATCATCGCCCATGGCGTCGCGCTGAAGCCGGGCAAGCCGCTGTGTCTTGCGGTCTGCGATGGCAAGCCGGTGATCATCCTGCCGGGATTTCCGACCTCGGCGATGTTCACCTTCCACGACATGATCGTGCCGGTGCTGCGGCGGATGGCGGGCCTGCCGCCGCGTTCGGACGCGAAAGTCGCGGCGAAAATTCCGGTGCGGATCGCGTCCGAACTCGGCCGCACCGAATTCGTCATGGTGTCGCTGGTCGAAGGCGCAGATGGCCTGATCGCCTATCCCACCGGCAAGGGCTCAGGCGCGATCACGTCGTTCGCGCAAGCCGATGGTTTTCTGAAGATCGATGCGCTGGCCGACCAGATGCCGGCGGGATCTGAGACCGAGGTAACGCTGTTCACGCCGCATGTGCGGGTGCCCGATCTCGTGATCGTCGGCAGCCATTGCACCGGGCTCGATCTGGTGACGGCGCCGCTGGCGCGCGCCGGGCTTGTCGTGCGCTCGATCGCGGTCGGCAGCCTTGGCGGGCTCGCCGCGGCCAAGCGCGGCGAATGCGATTTCGCACCGATCCATCTGTTCGATGAGAAATCGGAAACTTACAACACGCCATTCCTCAGCGAGGGGCTCGAACTGGTGGTTGGCTGGCGGCGGATGCAGGGCATTGTGTTTCGCCAGGACGACAAGCGTTTCGAAGGCTTGAGCGCGCAGGACGCGGTGCGTGCGGCGCTGGCCGATCCAGCCTGCATCATGGTCAACCGCAACCAGGGCGCGGGCACCCGCATCCTGATCGATCGCCTGCTTGGCGAGGCGCGGCCCGATGGCTACTGGAACCAGCCGCGCTCGCATAACGCGGTCGCCGCCGCTGTCGCGCAGCATCGCGCCGACTGGGGCATGACGATTGCGCCGGTCGCGCACGCGACGGGCTTGGGCTTCATTCCGCTGGCGGAAGAGCATTATGATTTCGCGCTGGTGAAGGCGCGCAAGCAGCGCCCGGCGGTGCAGGCGTTTCTGGATGCGCTCGCGTCAGATGAAAGCCGCGCGGCGCTGGCGCGGGCGGGTTTCAGGCCGGCGTAATTTGGTTGTCACCTCCGCGAGTCGTCCCGGCGAACGCCGGGACCCCATAACCACCGGTCATCATCGTTGAATGAGATCTAGCGACCTGCACTTCCTTAAGTCGAAATGTCACGGCGTATGGGTCCCGGCTCAAGGCCGGGACGACACTGAAAAGTATGGGGCGGGCCTCAGCCCCCATCCAGCGCTGCCAGCCGCTCCGCTTCCGCGATGTCGTCCATGGTGTTGGCGTTGAAGAACGGATCGAGCGGTGTCGTCGGCCAGGTCACGGTTGCCAATTTATAACGCGCGGTCCAGCGGTCGATCTTCCTGACATCCTCCACCACCAGCGCGTGGCGAAGTTCGTCGCGCAATCCGACGCTCCATATTCCGATCACCGGATGCGATTGTCCATCAGACGCCGCGACCGCAAGCTGTGCGCTCTCTTTCACAAGTGCCTCATACAGGCGCGCTACAAGATCGCGCGGCAGAAATGGACAATCCGCCGCGGCGCTCAGCACCCAGGAAACCTCGGGCCGGTTGGCGGCGGTCCAATCGAGTGCGGCGAGGATACCCGCGAGCGGTCCCGGAAAATTTTCCACCGTGTCGGCAATGACGCGCAACCCAAAGCTCGCAAAGCGCGCGGGGTCACCATTGGCGTTGAGGATGAGCCCGTCGCATTGCGGTTTCAGCCGCGCGATCACGCGCTCGAGAATAGTGCGGCCGCCGATCTGGCGCATCGGCTTGTCGCCGCCGCCCATCCGCCGCGCCAGACCGCCGGCCAGCAGCACGCCTGGAATTGCCAGCGCGTCTCTTGACGTCGCCCGCGCGTCTCTTGACGTCGCCCGCGCGTCGCTTGACGTCGCTTCAGTCATCACGGTCTTCGCCCTTGCGCTTGTGTCGGGCGGATTCCTCTTCGACAAAGGCGAGGTTCTGATCGTAGATAATCCGCTGCTGACCGGAGAGCGCGATGAAACGCTTGCCCCGCGCGCGCCCGACCAGCGTCAAACCGACCTGCCGCGCCAGATCGACACCCCAGGCGGTGAAGCCCGAACGCGATATCAGAATCGGGATTCCCATCCGTACCGTCTTGATCACCATTTCGGACGTCAGCCGCCCCGTGGTGTAGAGAATCTTGTCGGCGGGATCGACGCCGTGGCGATAGATCCAGCCGGCGATCTTGTCGACGGCATTATGCCGGCCGACATCTTCAGTGTAGCAGACCGGCGTGCCCTCCTTGCAGAGCACGCAGCCATGAATCGCGCCGGCCTCGAGATAGAGCGACGGCATGGTGTTGATCGCATGCGTCATCTGGTAGAGCCAGGAGGTGCGCAGCTCGGCTTGCGGCAGCGCGACGCTCTCCACGGCTTCCAGCAGATCGCCAAACGCCGTGCCCTGCGCGCAGCCTGAGGTCTGCGTACGTTTTTTCAGCTTCTGTTCGAAGTTGGTATGATGCTCAGTGCGCACGACCACGACCTGCAGGTCGTCGTCATATTCGACCTCGGTGACGACGTCGCTGTATTTCAGCATGTTCTGATTGAGCAGATAGCCGAGCGCCAGGTATTCCGGATAGTCGCCGATCGTCATCATGGTGACGATCTCCTGCGCGTTCAGGTACAGCGTCAGCGGCCGTTCCACCGGCACCTTGATCTCGACGGTGGCGCCGGTCTGGTCGGTCCCGACGACGCGCTCGGTCAGGCGCGGATCGTCCGGATGAGGGACGATCAGGGGGACGGGCGCTTTTTCGATCTTCATCATACCGGCAGGTTAGCATGACATTGCCTGTCAGCCGATATAAAGCACCCTTAGATAAGGTATCCTGGATAACGTACCCTTGGATAAGGTCTTGGCCCCGGTTCCCGGTGCTTGTCGGAGAACGAGATGAAAGTGATTGGCCTCGCGGGATGGAGCGGTGCCGGCAAGACCACGTTGCTGACGCGGGTCATCCCCTATCTTCTGAAGCAGGGGCTGCGCGTTTCCGTCATCAAGCACGCCCATCACGAATTCGATGTCGACGTGCCCGGTAAGGATTCCTGGGTGCATCGGCAATCGGGGGCGACAGAGGTTCTGGTGTCCTCCACCCGGCGCTGGGCCCTGATGCATGAATTGCGCGGCGCCGGCGAGCCGAGGCTGCCTGAATTGCTCGCTAAAATGTCGCGGGTCGATCTCGTTGTCATCGAAGGCTTCAAGCGCGAGCCGCACCGCAAGATCGAGGTGCATCGCATCGCAAATAACAAGCCATTGCTGTTTCCAGACGATCCCGGCGTCGTCGGCATCGCGACCGACGCCGTGGTTGAAACCACGCTCCCAACCGCCCATCTCGATGATGTCGAGGCTATCGCCGCCTTGCTGCAGCGTTCCGCGACATCGGTCGAGGATGTGCTGGCGAAAAGCGCCACGGAGGTCTGAGAAGCAAGATGGCGCAATTGTCCGACGATTGCTTTGCCTTCGGCGGCCCGATGATGTCGGTCGATGAGGCCGTCGGCATCGTTGCCACGCGCGTGACGGCGGTGCAGGACGTTGAGACCGTTTCGCTCGCGCAGGCCGATGGGCGGATTCTCGCCAATGATATTTCCGCGCCGTTGCCGCTGCCGCCGTTTACCAATTCCGCGGTCGATGGTTATGCCGTGTCGAGCCGCGATCTTCCGCAAGCAGAAGAGAAGACCTTTCCGGTAATGGGACGGGTTCAGGCCGGCGCGTCGGCAAGCGAGGCGATCAAGCCGGGTCATGCCGTGCGGATTTTCACCGGCGCGCCGATGCCGCAGGGCGCCGACACCGTCTTCATGCAGGAAGACGTGCGGGTCGAAGATGATGGCAAGGTGGTTCTCCCCGCGGGATTGAGGTCCGGCGCCAATGTGCGGCTCACCGGCGAAGACATCGCTGCCGGAACCCCCGCGCTCTCGGCGGGCCGGCGTTTGCGGCCGCAGGATGTTGCGCTCGCGGCCGCATTCGGGCTGGCGAATATCGAGGTGATCAGGCGCATTCGCGTGGCGGTATTTTCGACCGGCAATGAACTGGTATCGCCGGGAGGCCGGCGCGCCGCCGCACAACTGTTCGATTCCAACCGCTTTATGCTGATCGCGATGCTGGCGCGGCTCGGCTGTGAGATCAGCGATCTCGGAATTCTCAGGGATGACCGCGCGTCGCTGGCGCGGGCTCTGAAAGCCGCAGCCGGCGCCCACGACCTCATCCTGACCACCGGGGGCGTCTCCACCGGTGAAGAAGACCACGTCAAGGCCAGTGTCGAGAGCGTCGGCAAGCTCGTGCTGTGGCGGATGGCGATCAAGCCCGGGCGCCCAGTCGCGATGGGAATTATCGCGGGCACGCCCTTCATCGGATTGCCGGGAAATCCGGTGGCGAGTTTCGTCACCTTCGTGCATGTGGTGCGACCGACCATTCTGGCGCTGTCCGGCGCCACACAACAACCGCTTATTCCGATGCCGGTTCGTTCAGGCTTTACTTACAAGAAGAAAATCGCGCGCCGCGAATATGTCCGGGTCAGTTTACGCGCGGGTGAGGATGGCGTGCTCGAAGCCGTCAAATTTCCGCGCGAGGGCGCCGGATTGCTTTCCTCGCTCGTCGACACCGATGGCTTGGTGGAACTCGACGAGGAGATCACGCGGGTCGAGCCGGGCGAGAGCGTCGGATTTCTGAGTTATGCGAGCCTGATCTGACGGTTGCCGAACCGCCCCGATGGCGTTGACGAGGTCATCCGCCTTCGCCATGTTCGGGACATGGCCACGATAAAACTCGATCTTAGCGGACTTAAATGTCCGTTGCCGGCGCTGAAAACGCGAAAGGCGCTCAAAGCGGTGCCTTCAGGCGATTTCCTGGAAGTTATTTGCACCGATCCGCTGTCGGTGATCGATATCCCGAATCTGATCCGCGAGACCGGTGACAAGGTGGAGATTGTCGAGCGTGGGGAACAGCGGATTGTTTTCCTGATCGAAAAGACAGCGGATCTTACCCATGCCGTTCGGCCCTAGCCCGCGGTTGCTAAACTTGTGATCCGCTACTTTTTGTCTATCGACTCCGGGCCCAGCTTCTGTCCCAATTCAGCTCATCCGCAGGGGCGCGGAGGTTAAGTTGCGCCTGTGGCGGTGCAAGCGGTCGGGGACGGCGCAGCTTTCAAATCAAGGCCGGCACCGGCGGCGGGCATAACGTGTCGCATCGGGTGTTAGAATTTTGGAATGCGCTTTGCGATTCCAGCGCATCTCGAAATTGTGCGGAGCAGCAACAAAGACGTTGATGCCCGCGATGGCTGGGGATGGAATCGTGGACTGCAGATACGTCCGGCAAGGGCGACTGCACAGGGGAGGAATCAATGACGACAATGAGCGGGACCATGTCCGGCGTTGGTGCCGGCATCCTCGATAAGGAACGGACGGTCGCTTCAGCTGGCTTTAATCGCTGGATGGTGCCGCCTGCGGCACTTTGCATCCATCTTTGCATCGGCATGGCCTATGGCTTCAGCGTGTTCTGGTTGCCGCTGTCGCGCGCGATCGGGCTGACCGCGCCGAAGGCCTGCCCGGACATGTCGCTGGTGCAGGAGCTGTTCACCACGACCTGCGACTGGCGAGTGGCCAGCATGGGCTGGATGTTCACGCTGTTCTTTGTCGTGCTGGGCGTGTCCGCGGCGATCTGGGGCGGTTGGCTGGAAAATGTCGGGCCGCGCAAGGCCGGTTTTGTCGCCGCACTGTGCTGGGCCGGCGGCCTGTTGATTGGCGCATTCGGCGTCTACGTTCATCAGCTCTGGATCATGTGGCTTGGCGCCGGCGTCATCGGCGGCGTCGGTCTCGGCCTCGGTTATATTTCTCCGGTCTCGACGCTGATCAAATGGTTCCCGGACCATCGCGGCATGGCGACCGGCATGGCGATCATGGGGTTCGGCGGCGGCGCCATGATCGGCGCACCGCTGGCGAACATCCTGATCAACTATTTCAAGAGTCCCACGTCGGTCGGCGTGTGGGAGACGTTCGTGGTGATGGGCGTGATCTATTTCGTGTTCATGACGATCGGCGCCTTCTCCTATCGCATCACGCCGCCGAACTGGCAGCCGGAAGGCTGGACGCCGCCGAACAAGGCGAACGTGATGATTTCCAAGGCCAACGTTCATCTCGACAACGCGCACAAGACCCCGCAGTTCTGGCTGATCTGGTGGGTACTGTGCTTGAACGTGTCCGCTGGCATTGGCGTGATCGGCATGGCGTCGCCGATGTTGCAGGAAATCTTTGCCGGCAAACTGATCGGGTTACCCGATCTCGGCTTCAACGCATTGACTGCCGCGCAAAAGGCCACCATCGCGGGGATCGCGGCCGGCTTTACCGGCCTGCTCTCGCTGTTCAATATCGGCGGCCGCTTCTTCTGGGCGTCGCTCTCGGACAGGATCGGGCGCAAGACCACCTATTATACGTTCTTCATTCTGGGCATCGCGCTTTACGCACTGGCCCCGACCTTTGCGGCCATGGGCTCCAAGCTGCTCTTCGTTCTCGGCTTCGGCATTATCCTGTCGATGTACGGTGGCGGCTTCGCAACCGTGCCGGCCTATCTTGCTGACATGTTCGGAACGCAATTCGTGGGCGCCATTCACGGACGCTTGCTGACGGCGTGGTCGACGGCGGGAATCATCGGCCCGGTGGTCGTCAACTACATCCGCGAGTTCCAGCTTGCGGCCGGTGTGCCACGCGACCAGCTCTACAACACCACCATGTACATCCTTTGCGCCATGCTGATCGCCGGCCTGATCTGCAACTATTTGGTCAAGCCGGTCGATCCGAAGTGGCACATGAGCGAGGCTGAAGTGGCAAAACTTCAGGCGGCGAGCACCGCCGGCGCCGGACCTTCGGGTTCGTTCGGCATCGGCAAAGGCGGACTGGATGTAAGGGCCGCCTTGTTCTGGGCCTTTGTCGGCATTCCGCTCGCCTGGGGTGTCTGGATCACGCTGCAGAGCGCGGCCAAGATCCTGTGATCGATTGTCACGGTGCGCGGGGCGGTGACCTCACCGTCCCGCGCCGTTCTGTCTTTTTCATCCCATCCAACGCATAAGATCAGGGGAACTTCCCATGCTTCGCACCAGTGTTTGTCTTGCCGCCGTGATGCTTGTCGCCGGCAGTCTGCATACCGCCTCGGCCCAGACGGCCGCACCTGCGCCTGCGAAAATGTCGAGAATGAAATTGACCGTCGAAAAGCTCAAGCAGATGAGGGCCAAGTGGAGTGAGAACAAGGTCAAGCTGAAGGCCTGCCGCAAGGAAGTGAAGAGGCAGGGGCTGGTCGGCGACGACCGATGGTTCTACATCGAAGATTGCATGGACAAGACCTGAGAGCTTGCACGCCGCATCAATCTAAAAGGGGGGCATGCCAGCGACGCTGCATGCCCCTTAAATGCTTATGGGAACTCCCTAATTTATCTTGGCATCTGGCATGCCAGGGCTTAGGGTACGTGGCTGATGGAGAGCGAGATCTTCCAATGAGTCACAATGTGCATCAGGTTCGCGCGTTCGAGCATCCCGGCGAAGGGCGCCGGCGAGCCACGGCGACCCCGAAGGGCCGTCAGGTCGACCCGACCGCCGCGCACGAGATCGAAGTTCTGCTCGGCGACCGGCCACGGCGCCGCGACCTGCTGATCGAGCATCTGCATCTTATTCAGGACAAGTATCGTCAGATTTCCGCCGCTCACCTCGCCGCACTCGCCGACGAGATGAAGCTTTCTTTCGCGGAGGTGTTCGAGACCGCGACCTTCTACGCGCATTTCGACGTGGTGAAGGAGGGCGCGCCCGACATTCCATCGCTGACCATTCGCGTCTGCGATTCCCTGACCTGCGCCATGCTGGGTGGCGAAAAACTGTTGCAGGAATTGCAGAACACCGCCGGCCCCGGCATTCGCGTGGTGCGTGCGCCTTGTGTCGGCCGTTGCGATACAGCGCCGGCAGCCGAGGTCGGCCATCACTTTGTCGATCATGCCAGCGTCGAGGGCGTGCTGGCTGCGGCGAAAGGCGGTGACACCCACGCGCATCTGCCTGACTATGTCGATTACGACGCCTATGTCGCCGGTGGCGGCTATACGTTGCTCAGGCGCCTGCGTTCCGGCGATCTGGCGAAGGAAGATTTGTTGAAGGCGCTCGACGACGCGTCGTTGCGCGGTCTCGGCGGGGCGGGTTTTCCCACGGGTCGAAAGTGGCGCGCCGTGCTCGGCGAGCCCGGGCCGCGGCTGATGGCTATCAATGGCGACGAGGGTGAGCCCGGCACGTTCAAGGATCGCTACTACCTCGAGACCGATCCGCATCGTTTTCTCGAGGGCATGCTGATCGGCGCGCATGTGGTGGAAGCGACCGATATCTACATCTACATTCGCGACGAATATCCGGCCGCGCGCGAAATTCTCGATCGCGAGCTTGCCAAGCTGCCACCTGATGGTCCCGTGCTGCACCTGCGGCGCGGTGCCGGCGCCTACATCTGTGGTGAGGAATCCTCGCTGCTCGAAAGCATCGAAGGCAAGCGCGGGTTGCCGCGGCACAAGCCGCCATATCCGTTCCAGGTCGGATTGTTCGGCCTGCCGACGCTAATCAACAATATCGAGACGCTGTGGTGGGTACGCGACATCGTCGAGAAGGGCGCCGACTGGTGGAAGAGCCATGGCCGCAACGACCGCCACGGCCTGCGCAGCTATTCGGTGTCTGGACGTGTCAAAAATCCCGGCATGAAGCTGGCGCCGGCCGGCGTCACGGTGCGCGAATTGATCGACGAATTCTGTGGGGGCATGGCAGACGGCCATACCTTCCACGCTTACCTGCCGGGCGGGGCGTCCGGCGGCATCCTGCCGGCATCGATGGACGATATTCCGCTGGATTTCGGCACCCTGGAAAAATACGGCTGCTTCATCGGATCGGCAGCAGTTGTCATTCTCTCCGAACAAGACAGCGTAAAGGCCGCGGCGCTGAATTTGATGCGCTTTTTTGAAGACGAAAGCTGCGGTCAGTGCACGCCCTGCCGCGTTGGCACCCAGAAAGCGGCGCTCTTGATGGAGCGGCCGGTGTGGAACCGCGAATTGCTCAACGAATTGAGCCAGGCGATGCGCGATGCTTCGATCTGCGGCCTCGGTCAGGCGGCCTCGAATCCGCTAACGTCAGTGATTAAATATTTCCCGGATGAGTTCCTTCCAAAGGAAGCTGCGGAATGACCAAGATCCAATTCGAACTCGACGGCAAGCAGGTCGAAGCCATCGACGGCGAGACCATCTGGCAGGTCGCCAAACGCCAGGGCCACGAGATTCCGCACCTTTGCTATTCCCCTGAGCCGGATTATCGGCCGGACGGCAATTGCCGCGCCTGCATGGTGGAGATTGAGGGCGAGCGCGTATTGGCGGCTTCCTGCAAGCGCACGCCCAGTGTCGGCATGAAAGTCAAATCGGAGAGTGCACGCGCCGTCGCAGCGCAGAAGATGGTGATGGAGCTTCTGGTTGCCGACCAGCCGGCACGCGAAACCTCGCATGATCCGGATTCGAAATTCTGGCACTGGGCCGAAAAAGTCGAAGTGACCAAAAGCCGCTTCCCGGCGGCTGAGCGCTGGCAGGCTGATGCCAGCCATCCCGCGATGCGGGTCAATCTCGATTCCTGCATCCAGTGCGGCCTCTGCGTGCGCGCCTGCCGTGAAGTGCAGGTCAACGACGTCATCGGCATGGCTTATCGTAGTCACGGGTCGAAAATAGTGTTCGACTTCGACGATCCGATGGGAGAATCGACCTGCGTGGCCTGCGGCGAATGCGTGCAGGCCTGTCCGACCGGCGCATTGATGCCGGCGGTCATGCTCGACGAGAACCAGACCCGAGTCACCTATCCGGACCGGAAGGTGGATTCGCTGTGCCCGTTCTGCGGCGTCGGCTGTCAGGTCACCTATCAGGTCAAGGATGAGAAGGTTATCTATGCCGAAGGCCGTGATGGCCCGGCTAACCACAACCGGCTCTGCGTCAAGGGCCGCTTCGGCTTCGACTACATCCATCATCCGCATCGTCTCACCAAACCGCTGGTGCGTTTGCCGAATGCGAAGAAGGACTCCAACGATCAGGTCGACCCGGCCAATCCGTTCACGCATTTCCGCGAAGCCTCCTGGGAGGAGGCGCTCGATGTTGCCGCCAAGGGTCTCGTCAAGATCCGCGACGGGAAGGGCGTCAAGGCGCTGGCCGGTTTCGGCTCGGCCAAGGGCTCCAACGAGGAAGCGTATCTGTTCCAGAAGCTGGTGCGTACCGGCTTCGGATCCAACAACGTCGATCACTGCACGCGGCTGTGCCATGCCTCCTCGGTCGCAGCCCTGATGGAAGGGCTGAACTCCGGCGCGGTGTCGGCGCCGTTCTCGGCGGCGATGGATGCCGAAGTCATCATCGTGATCGGCGCCAATCCGACCGTGAACCATCCGGTGGCCGCGACCTTCATCAAGAACGCAGCCAAGCGTGGCGCCAAGCTGATCGTGATCGATCCGCGCCGGCAGTCCTTGTCGCGTTACGCCTACAAGCACCTGCAATTCAAGCCCGGCAGCGACGTCGCGATGCTCAACGCGATGATCAACACCATCATCACCGAAGGCTTGACCGACGAGCAATATATCGCGGGCTACACCGAAGGCTTCGACGAACTGAAGGAACGCATCAAGGAATTCACGCCGGAGAAGATGGAGCCGATCTGCGGCATTCCCGCGGAAACCCTGCGCGAGGTGGCGCGGACGTATGCGCGCGCTCGGGCCTCGATCATCTTCTGGGGCATGGGCATCAGCCAGCATGTTCATGGCACCGACAATGCGCGCTGCCTGATCGCGCTGGCGCTGATCACCGGGCAGGTCGGCCGGCCCGGCACCGGGCTGCATCCGCTGCGCGGGCAAAACAATGTGCAGGGCGCTTCCGACGCCGGGCTGATCCCGATGTTCCTGCCGGATTATCAACCGGTCGGACGCACCGATCTGCGCGAACCGTTCGAGAAGCTCTGGCATCAGGATCTCGATCCGAATCGCGGGCTGACCGTGGTCGAGATCATGAACGCGATCCATGCCGGCGAGATCACCGGCATGTATATCGAGGGTGAAAACCCCGCGATGTCCGACCCTGACTTGCAACACGCACGCGAGGCGCTGGCCAAGCTCGATCATCTCGTCGTGCAGGATCTGTTCGTCACCGAAACGGCATTCCACGCCGACGTCATTTTGCCCGCCTCGGCTTTTGCGGAAAAGTCCGGCACCTTCACCAATACCGATCGCCGCGTGCAGCTGGCGCGCGAGGTGATCAAGCCGCCCGGCGATGCACGGCAGGATCTATGGATCATCCAGGAGATCGCCAGGCGCATGGGCCTCGACTGGCGCTATGAGGGGCCGGCCGACGTCTTCGCCGAAATGACGCAGGTGATGCCGTCGCTGAACAACATCACCTGGGAGCGGCTGGTGCGCGAGGGCGCGGTGACCTATCCGGTCGACGATCCGCATCTGCCCGGGAACGAGATCATCTTTACGACCGGCTATCCGACCGAGAGCGGCCGCGGCAGGATCGTGCCGGCGCATGTGCTGCCGCCGGACGAATTGCCCGACGACGAATATCCGATGGTGCTCTCTACCGGGCGCGTGCTCGAGCATTGGCATACCGGCTCGATGACCCGGCGTTCCCACGTGCTCGACCAGATCGAGCCTGAGGCGGTGGCTTTCATGTCGCCGAGGGATATGCGGCGGTTGCAGGTGTGGCCCGGCGATTTCATCCGGCTGGAAACGCGCCGCGGCGCCGTCGAACTCAAAGTCCGCTCCGACCGCGACGTGCCGGAAAACATGGTGTTCATGCCGTTCTGCTACGCGGAGGCGGCGGCGAACCTGTTGACCAATCCCGCGCTCGATCCATTCGGCAAGATTCCGGAGTTCAAGTTCTGCGCCGTCAGGGCTGAAAAGGCCGAGCTTCGCAGCGCCGCTGAATAGCCGCCGGTTTCGACGCCGCGCCTGTGACGAGGCTAGCAACCCGCGTCACGATATGGACGTCGTCAGCCTGTCCGCAACGTTCTGGAGGCGAGCCCTCGCCACAGATCGCCGGTTCGTCCGGCTGGCCTGCTGATGGAAGGTTTTTCCGGTGGATCGCACCCGATGGCAGCTGCAAAAATGCGCTTCAGCCGCTCGTCGTCAATCCTCGCAAGGTATTGACGCAAGCACACCAGGCCGGCCTCGTTCGGATCCAAAATTGATGCGCAAAGGTCTGCGCTGGTCTTTCGAAAGAATCTGAAGCCGGGATTTGCGCTGTCGTCCAGGCTCAATTTGTCGATTTCGCCCGCGATCGCGAATACCGCCAGCCTGTCGGCATTGTCCAGCGTCACGACGAACCGCAGAAGGGCAAGCTGCCAGGCGCGCAATGTCTTGATGTGCCGTTCCGTTCCAGATGCCCCCAAACCCATAATAGCGTTTCGACAGCCCCTCAGCCTTATCTCTGGCCGGCCTTGGCTTGGCCCCCATCAGCGATCGCGGTTGCGACCTTTGTTTTGGCTGAATCAACCAATTCGGCCGAGGTCAGGCGTGGGCTCGTGAGGCGAGCCAGGTAGATCTCGGTTTTCAGTGCGATGATTCCCACCAGGGCCGTCATGATCAGCAGCATTGTGATGGCGGATCTGATAACTCCTCGCTTCGCGGTTGCGCGCGCTGCTTCGGTCCGCGTTTTACCGGGATCAGTTTCCAGCGCGCGACGGACCCGATGGTCCGATCGGGCATCATGATGGATGAGGAGAGTCATGGCCGCTTTCCGAGGCGAACGAGGGTTCGCGTAACAGCGGTCAACCGGCGCAGCCCCCGCGTGAGAAAACGCTGGGTGATCTCTATGTAGGAAACAAGCGGATTACCGCCATTCTCGATATCAAGCTCAAAGCGAGTTTGCGGAAAGATGGTGGCGCATCCGGCCGGCCAGATGTTTCTCGCAAAACGAATCGCAGCCTCCTTGGACCAGAACACACCACCAAACCTTCCGTCCACATCGCGCGCGATCCAAAAACCATTTCGGTTGCGGCCGATGAAGAATACCGGAATCGCCTCGCTGAGGACCTCCGGACCGGGCCGCTGAAACGGCGCCGCTGCGGGATGTTGAAATTTTGGAAGCAGGTCGGACGCGAGCGGCTCAGATGACAACCTCGATCCGGCTGCCGCTTGAGAGACTTCTTTGCTGTAGGTCATCGCGTTCATGGACATGCTGGTCCCAAAGGCGCGCCGACGCATGGTCGGCGCCTGCATCCCTATTAAGTCCTGACCGCATGTAAATTCGAGACGGCTCGGCCGCGCGCCGTATAGGGACGGCATAAAGAACGCATTTGGCTTCATGGCGCGCGCCGGGGCTGCGTGGCGCGCCTATGGCGTTCTTATGACGAGGCGAAACGGGTCCTCTCGAATTCCTATGTCCTCCGGCGCATCTTCCGGCCGGGGCAGGGCGCGACCAAACAGGAAGCGACGAGTCTGATTCAGCGAAGCTTGATCGGAACTCTGGTTGCCATGGAGACAGAAGATGACCTTGGTCTTTACCCGAAATCGGTTACCCGATCCGACGCTCGATCGTCGCTCACATCGCTTGAAGTTGCGTCCGGGCAACTACCGCTTTGGAAGAATCTCGGCAAAGCCTGCCCGCGCCTATGCCAGTCGCGTTATGAGCGGTGTAAAGGCGTTCTTCGGCGCTGTGCTCAAGGTCATCGCTGCCGCCAAGCTTCGTCGTATTGAACGAGAGTTCAGGGTTCGTGGTCCTCACCATGACTGGCTCCGGATTGACGACGACCATTTTACGCGGATCGACCACTGAAAGCCGGATCAGCGCGGTTGCGCGAGAGTGGCTTTCTGCAAGCTATCTCGCGTTGCTTCGTCGGTGTGCCGGCGGACGGGCGCTCGACTTGTCGATCTGATTTTCGCCCAGGGCAGCCGCAATCGGCAGCGTAATCGCCTGTTTGGCGTCATCGTCCAGCTCGACGAGCGGCAGTCTCACCGCCGGCCCCATGAAGCCCAGCATGCTCATGCCGTACTTCAGCGCGGCGACCGATGAATCCGCGGAGAGCAGCGCGCCGAATGCCGCAAGGCGACCCGAAAGGTCTCGCGAAACCCGCACATTGCCAGTCATGCAGCTATCGTAGCTGCGGCGGCATAGATCGGGAAACAGATTGGCCACCATCGAGATGCAGCCGTCGCCGCCGCAGGCGAGATATGCCGCTGCGTTCACGTCGTTCCCGCAAAGCAATCGAAATTCGGCCGGCAGCATCGACCTCAAACGAAACAGACGGGCCACGTTTCCGGTCGCGTCGTTCAACCCGAGGAATTGCGACGATTCCGAAAGCCGCAGGATGGTCTCATCCGACATCTCGCGCATCGTGCGGGAAGGATTGTCGTGCAGAATAATGGGAAGACTGGTCGAAGCGGCAATGTTCTGGAAATGGGCCAGGATGCCCGCCTGCATCGGCTTGTTATAGTACGGCACGACCGACAATACCGCGTAGGCGCCTTCGGCTTCGGCCCTGGCGGTCAGTTCGATCGCCTGGCTCGTTGAGTTGGAACCGGCGCCGGCGATCACAGCTATTCTGCCGCGCGCTACTTTAACGGCGGTGCCGATGATTGCCCCGTGTTCGTCCTCGCTGAGTGTCGAGGCCTCGCCCATGGTTTCGTTGACGACGATCGCGGTCGCGCCCGATCCGATCTGGTGTTCGCAAAGCATCTCGAACGCGGGCCAGTCGATCCCGTCGTGGTCATCAAATGGCGTAGGAAGGTCGGCGATGAAGCCGCCGAGCCAGTGCGATGGATAAATTCTGGCCATGATCACGCCACGTTTTGAATGACACCGAAGTCCTGGCCGAATTCGTGACGGTGCGCCGCCAGCACGAAGCTTTCCCGGCAACGGGCGCCGGCTTCTATTCTGAATCCAAGCTGCTGCAATTTCACCCGAACCCTGGCGACAAGTCCGCTTTCGCGCGACTCGATCGATATGGCGATATTGGCGGCTGAGTTGAGAAATCTCGAGATCTGAACAACCGCGGCCTCAATGGCCTGATAGGAGTTACATCCGCCGATCAGCCCCGCCGCGTGTTGCCCACAGGGCGTGCGGCAGGCCGATGCGAGGACACCAAAGTCAAATCCTCGTCGCTTGAGAGCCAGATAAAGCTCGATGCTTTCGTTTCCGGCGACGACGATCCGATGCGATTTGGCAAGGTGTGCGAGATCGATCATCGTATCGACAATCTCGTCTCGTGGTGAAGAGAGCGGCTGTCGCGACATAGGAGTGTTCCCTTTGTTCGAGGTGAACGCGGGCGCCTAGGCGGCGCGGCTTCGAAGGGAGGTTTCGTCAATTCCGGTCGCTTCGGGGAGAAACGACGCCTTGCGGTGCATGTCGAGTTCGACAATGTTGTTCGTCAGCACGATCGTTTCCGGATGATGACCGTTCTCGAACAATGCGTATTTCATGGCCTGCGCGCGGTTGACGAATAATCCGCCGAACAGTCCGTTCTGTTCCTGGGCGACCCAATTGCCCCTGCTGTTCCGTCCAATAATGACAATGTTAGATGTGCACGATGGAGGCTCTTCAATCGTCTTCACAGTCATCTCCTGATGGTTGGCGGCGATGCCGTCGAAGCAATCGCACTGCCGTTTTTTTGTGATTGAGATATCGAGGAGATCGCATATGAATTCGAGAGCGGGGCAACTTCTATTTCATAAGAGAGATGTAGTGGTCGTGGCGCGTTGAACATTGATGAGAAGTTTAGGATTGGTTGTGAGAATGGGCCTTCACGAAGGAGCCACCTGACTGACCGTGACCGTCAACGCACAAAGCAAGCCGTAGACCGCGGCTTCGTCCCAGTTCGTCAGCGTGCCTGCGAACGGTCGTTCCCTGCGCATGATGGCGGTGACGATGCAAACAACGACGGACAGCAGCAATAGTGCCGCCAGGCTCCGCGCGAAGCCAAGCTTGCCGAATGCCGAAAACAGGCAAAGCACCAGCATTCGCAGACTGAACCGCATGATGACGTGAAGCGTTTTGCCGTTCAGTGTCACTGGAAACGAGCGAGGCATTTGGTTCCCCGGGGAGATTGCCGTCAGGCGAAGTTGTCGACGCAAAGCGGCTCGTAGGCCGCGCTTCGGTCGCGCGGTACGGCGGGGACGCTCGGCCTGCTCGATGGCGCGCTGACGCGTTGAGCCTCGACGAACGCGCTCAAAATCGCCAATGCCAGGTCTGCGTGATGGCTTTCGATCGATTGATCGAGCCATTCGGGAAGCTCGCGCTCGCGCGACAGCGCGCAATGCCACTCACCCTCGTCATAGGCGAGGCGGCGAACCTGCCACAGCGGCAGTTCCAGATCGATCAAGGCAAGTGCCGCGTCGATCCAGGCTCCCGACTCGATCAGTCGTTCGATCCGCGCGGTCTTGCCGGTCTGTCCGACAGATGGAAAGCGTCGGCAGGTTTCGCCAATAACCTTCGACAGGAGTTCTGCCGTCGCGGTGTCGGCGTCGCGAAGCCGATCGCCGATCGCGCCAGGATGTTCCGAAAGTAGCAGCATCGTATCATCTCACGTAAGCCACGGCCGCGAGTTACGACCGTGCTGGGCAAGATGGCCAAAGCCGCATTTGAAAACGAGATGAAGCGGGGTCCCAAGATATAGGGATTCCATAAGTGGGCGTAGCGCGGGCTTCTACCGCGGCCAGACGCCCATTATTTCGTGTACATTTGCTGTACCTGCCGGGACGAGATGCCGCATCTCCATCTTGGATGCGTGGGCGGTAGGCTTGCTCAATTTCGTTGGGCTCGCATCGGCGGCAACCCGTCGGCTCAGCCCCACGACCGGTAGTACCAGCGGCAGAAGTCCCGCGCCCGCCGGAACGACGCGGGAACCTTTATAAGATTCCTATAACGTTTGCATTGGCTCCGTCTCGAAAACCTATGCGTCGGGTGGCACGTCAGCACCCAACAATGGGCGAAAAGACCATCCTCGGGTCTTTCCGCTTATACCGCACAGGAGCATCCCATGTTGGACATCTTCATGCTGGCCTTAGGCCTCGGCTTCTTCGTAGCGGCGATTGGTTACACCTACGCCTGCGAACGACTCTGAATTTGTCACGCGTTTTCTTCCCGCGAACCGGTACCCACTTCGCTCGAAAACGCTTTGAAGGAGAACAACGATGATCTTCGATTATTCACTCGCCGGTCTCGTGTCCCTGGGCCTGCTGTTTTACCTGACCTACGCCCTGTTACGGCCCGAGCGGTTCTGACCGCCTTCGCACCGATCCCGCGCAAATCCTAAAGGCACATCCCGATGACTGTCATTGGCTGGATTCAAATTCTTCTGTTCTGTGCGATCATTGTCGCGCTGGTCAAGCCGCTCGGCTGGTACATGACGCGCGTCTTCAGTGGCGAGCGCACGTTTCTTTCGCCGGTGCTGCGGCCCGTCGAGGCCGGAATTTACTGGATCGGAGGCGTCGATGAGAAACGCGAACAGCATTGGCTGACCTACACGGTCGCCATGCTGCTGTTTCATGTCGGTGGTTTTCTCATTCTCTATGCGGTGCTGCGCCTGCAGGCGATATTGCCGTTCAATCCGGCTGGACAATCCGCGGTCGCGGAGGATCTTTCCTTCAATACGGCGATCAGCTTCATCACCAACACCAACTGGCAGAACTACGGCGGCGAAAGCACGATGTCGTATCTGGTGCAGATGCTGGGGCTGACGCATCAGAATTTTCTGTCGGCGGCAACCGGCATCGCGCTGGCGGTGGCGTTGATCCGCGGCTTTTCCCGCTCTTCGATGCGTACCATCGGCAACTTCTGGGTCGATGTGACGCGCTGCACGCTGTATGTGTTGCTGCCGATCTGTATCGTTTATGCGCTGTTCCTGGTCTCGCAGGGCATGCCGCAGACGCTCGGCGCCTATGTTGATGCCACCACTCTGGAGGGCGCCAAGCAGACCATCGCGGTTGGACCGGTGGCCTCGCAGGTCGCGATCAAGATGCTCGGTACCAATGGCGGTGGTTTCTTCAACGCCAACGCCGCGCATCCGTTCGAGAATCCGACCGCGCTGTCGAATTTCGTGCAGATGATCTCGATCTTCGCGCTCGGTGCGGCGCTGACCAACGTGTTCGGCCGCATGGTCGGCAATCAGCGCCAGGGCTGGGCGATCCTCGCCGTGATGGGCGTGCTGTTCATCGCCGGCGTTACCGTCACCTATTGGGCGGAAGCCAATGGCACGTCCATGCTGAGCTCGCTCGGCTTGACCGGCGGCAACATGGAAGGCAAGGAAGTCCGCTTCGGTATCGTCGCGTCCTCGCTGTTTGCGGTGATTACGACCGCCGCGTCCTGCGGTGCCGTCAACGCGATGCATGACAGCTTCACGGCGCTCGGCGGCATGATTCCGCTGATCAACATGCAGCTCGGCGAGATCATCGTCGGTGGTGTCGGCGCTGGTCTCTATGGCATGCTGCTGTTCGTCGTGCTGGCGATTTTCGTCGCCGGCCTGATGGTTGGCCGCACGCCGGAATATGTCGGCAAGAAGATCGAGGCGCGTGAAGTCAAGATGGCGATGCTCGCCATTCTGGTGCTGCCGTTGATGTATCTGGGCTGGACCTCGGTTGCTGTCGTGTTGCCGTCGGCGGTCGCCTCGATGGCGAACTCCGGCCCGCACGGTTTCACCGAAGTGCTCTATGCCTTCACGTCGGCGACCGGCAATAACGGATCGGCCTTCGCGGGCCTCTCCGGCAATACCTTCTTCTACAATTTGACGCTGGCATGCTCGATGTTCGTCGGCCGCTTCTTCATGATCGTGCCGGCGATGGCGCTGGCCGGCTCGCTCGCGGGCAAGAAGTCGATCCCGCCGTCGGCCGGCACGCTGCCGACAACGGGCGGTCTGTTCGTTGGTCTGGTCGTCGGCGTGATCCTCATCATCGGCGGCCTGACCTTCTTCCCGGCGCTGGCGCTGGGGCCGATCGTCGAGCATCTCGCGATGAACGCCAACACCCTGTTTTGATCGATCACGTCAGGAGTCACCTCCATGGAAGCCATGAAATTACAGAAGCGCGTGCCGGTCTCGGCGATGCTCGATCCGAAAATCGTCCTGCCCGCACTCGGCTCAGCCTTTGTCAAACTCGACCCGCGGCTGATGATCAAGAACCCCGTGATGTTTGTAGTCGAGGCCGTCGCGGCGCTGACGACAGTGATCTTTCTGCGTCAGATCGTGACGGGCGGGGAAAGTCTCGGCTTTACGTTCCAGATCATCCTGTGGCTGTGGTTCACGGTGCTGTTCGCTAACTTCGCCGAGGCTGTCGCCGAAGGCCGCGGCAAGGCGCAGGCTGAATCTCTCAGGAAGACCCGGACCGAGAGCCAGGCCAAGTTGCTCACGGGATCGGACAAGACCTACCGCCTGGTGCCCGGCACCAGCCTCAAGGTCGGCGATATCGTTCTGGTCGAAGCCGGCGACAATATTCCGTCCGACGGCGAAGTGATCGAAGGCGTTGCCTCCGTCAATGAAGCCGCGATCACGGGCGAATCCGCGCCGGTGATCCGGGAATCCGGTGGCGACCGCTCGGCGGTGACCGGCGGCACGCAAGTGTTATCCGACTGGATTCGCGTCCGCATCACCGCGGCCCAGGGGTCGACCTTCATCGACCGCATGATCAAGCTGGTAGAAGGCGCCGAGCGGCAGAAGACGCCGAACGAGATCGCGCTCAATATCCTGCTCGCGGGGCTGACCATCATCTTCGTTTTCGCCACGGTCACCATTCCGAGCTATGCGACCTATGCCGGTGGCTCGATTTCCGTGGTCGTTCTGGTCGCGCTGTTCGTGACGCTGATTCCCACCACCATCGGCGCGCTGTTGTCGGCGATCGGTATCGCCGGCATGGACCGCCTGGTGCGTTTCAACGTGCTGGCGATGTCGGGCCGCGCGGTCGAGGCCGCCGGCGACGTCGATACCCTGCTGCTCGACAAGACCGGCACCATCACCCTCGGCAACCGCCAGGCGACGGCATTCCGTCCGGTACAGGGCGTGACCGAACAGGAACTGGCGGACGCAGCGCAGCTTGCCTCGCTGGCTGACGAGACCCCCGAGGGACGCTCGATCGTCGTGCTCGCGAAGGAGAAATACGGCATTCGCAGCCGTGACATGGCGGAGCTTGCGGCAACCTTCATTCCGTTCACGGCGCAAACCCGTATGAGCGGCGTCGATGCCGGTGCTTCGTCGGTGCGAAAGGGTGCGGTCGACGCGATCCTGAATTATGTCGGCGGCGGTGACACGCGCGCGGTGGCGTCCGGAAACACCGTCCGTGCGCTGCAGACATCGATCGGCTCCGATGCCGCCCGGGAAGTTCGGGCGATCTCGGACGAGATCTCGAAAGCCGGCGGCACGCCGCTTGCCGTGGCCAAGGACGGCCGTTTGCTGGGCGTCGTCCAGCTCAAGGATATCGTCAAGGGCGGCATCCGCGAGCGGTTCGCCGAGCTGCGCCGCATGGGCATCCGCACCGTGATGATCACCGGCGACAATCCGATGACTGCGGCTGCGATTGCCGCGGAAGCTGGCGTCGACGATTTCCTGGCGCAGGCGACGCCTGAGGACAAGCTGAAGCTGATTCGTGACGAGCAGGCCAAGGGCAAGCTGGTCGCGATGTGCGGCGACGGCACCAACGACGCGCCGGCACTGGCGCAAGCCGACGTCGGCGTTGCCATGAACACCGGCACGCAAGCGGCCCGCGAGGCCGGCAACATGGTCGATCTCGACTCCAACCCGACCAAGCTGATCGAAGTGGTCGAGATCGGCAAGCAGCTGTTGATGACGCGTGGCGCGCTGACCACGTTCTCGATCGCCAATGACGTCGCGAAGTATTTTGCGATCATCCCCGCGATGTTCCTGGCGTTTTATCCGCAGCTCAGCGTGCTCAATGTCATGCATCTGGCAAGCCCGCAAAGTGCGATCCTGTCGGCGATCATCTTCAACGCGCTGATCATCATTGCGTTGATTCCGCTTGCACTGAAGGGCGTGGCCTATCGCGCCATCGGCGCCGGTGCGCTGCTGCGCCGTAACCTGATGATCTATGGCGTCGGCGGCATCATCATTCCGTTTATCGGTATCAAGGCGATCGACCTCATCGTCACCGCCTTGAATCTGGCTTGAACCGTCATGCGAGCGATAGCGAAGCAATCGAGAGCTGCTTCCAGTGACTGCTGGATCGCTTCCTCGCTTCGCGCCTCGCAAGGACAATAGGAGACGATCATGTTGAAAGAAATTCGCCCCGCCATCATCATCCTTGTCGTGCTGACGCTGATTACGGGCCTCGCCTATCCGCTCGCGATGACCGCGATCGCCGGTGTGATCTTCCCGAAGCAGGCTGAGGGCAGCCTGATCGAGAAGGACGGCAAGGTGGTCGGCTCCGCCTTGATCGGGCAGGAGTTCAAGAGCGACAAATATTTCCATGGCCGGCCTTCCGCGACCACAGCGCCGGATCCGGCCGATTCGACCAAGACGGTGGCTGCACCCTATAACGCGGCCAATTCGGGTGGTTCTAACCTCGGCCCGACCAGCAAAGCCCTGAGCGACCGGCTCAAGGAGGACGTCGACAGACTGAAGGCCGAGAATCCTTCCCAGCCCGTTCCCACCGATCTCGTCACCACCTCCGGCAGCGGTCTCGACCCTGATATTTCGCCGGCGGCTGCGCTATTCCAGGTGCCGCGCGTGGCGAAGGCGCGGAATATGCCGGAAGATCGGCTCCGCGGGTTGGTTGAGGAGAAGACGCAAAGCCGCCTCGCCGGGCTGCTCGGTGAACCGCGTGTCAACGTATTGGCGCTTAATCTGGCGCTCGACGCCGCTGCATCGAAGTAACGCAAGCTGGGCTCGGCCCAGCTAGGCCCGGAGCGGCATGAGGATTATAATGCCTTATGGCAAATCAGCGCCGCGATCCCGATAAAAGACCTTCGCCGGAAGCCCTGCTGGAGACCGCGCGACGGGAGAACGATCAGTCCGGCCGGCTCAAGATTTTCGTCGGCGCCGCTCCCGGCGTCGGCAAGACCTACGAAATGCTGCAGAGCGCGCATGCCAAGCTGAAAGCCGGCGTCGACGTGGTCGTTGGCGTGGTGGAGACGCACGGACGGGCCGAGACCGAGGCGCTGTTGCAAGGCCTCGAAGTCATTCCGCGCAAACGCTTCCATTACAAGGACCAGTTCCTTGAGGAAATGGATATCGACGCGCTGATTGCGCGTCGTCCGCAGCTTGCGCTGGTCGACGAACTCGCCCACACCAATGCGCCGGGCAGCCGCCATCCCAAGCGCTATCTCGACGTCGAGGAGCTGCTGTCTCACGGAATCGACGTCTACACCGCGGTCAATATCCAGCACATCGAGAGCCTTAACGATGTGGTCGCCCAGATCACGCATGTGCGGGTGCGGGAGACCGTACCTGACTCGGTGTTCGACCGGGCGGATGCGATCGAGCTGATCGATCTCACGCCGGACGACCTGATCACGCGGCTGAAGGAAGGCAAGGTCTACGTTCCCAAGCAGGCCGAGCGCGCGCTCGACCATTATTTCTCGCCGGGGAATCTGACTGCGCTGCGCGAGCTGGCGTTGCGCCGGACCGCCGAGCGTGTCGACGAACAGCTGCTGACACATATGCAGGCCAATGCGATCGCCGGTCCCTGGGCCGCGGGCGAACGCATCCTGGTCTGTCTTAGCGAGGATCCGCGCGCGGGAGGGCTCGTACGCTACACCAAGCGGCTCGCGGACCGCCTGCATGCGCCGTGGACGGCCGTCAGCATCGAGACGAGGCGCAGCCTGCAATTGACCGATGCGCAGCGCGATCAGCTGGCCGACACGATGCGTCTGGCGGAGGCGCTGGGCGGAGAGGCGGTTACCATTCCCGGTGTCGGTCGCCGCATTGCCGATGATTTGATCGGCTTCGCGCACGCCAACAACGTGACCCAGATCATCATCGGCAAGGCGACGCGTTCGCGGTGGTTCGAAATCATCCGCGGTTCGGTGGTGCATGATCTGGTGCGTCGCGCGGGCAATATCAGCGTCAACGTGATCGCAGGCGATGAGCTGCCTGCCAAGACGGCAGCTAAAACGGCGGTTCAGACGGCGGAGCGGCCCGAACCGTTCGATCCGCGCCCCTACCTGATGGCGCTCGCGATCGTGGCTGTCGGCCTTGGCGCCGCGAAACTGATCCAGCCGGTATTTGGTATCGAAAACGTCGATCTGGTGTTTCTGACGGCCGTGGTGAGCGTCGCGGTTCGCTTCGGCCTGTTGCCGTCGCTGCTGGCAAGCGTCGCAGGCTCGCTGTGCTATAATTTCTTCTTCTTGCCGCCGATCTACACCTTCACCATTACCGACCCGACCAACGTCGCGGCGTTCTTCTTCTTCATGCTGATCGCGATCCTGGTTTCCAACGTGGCGGCGCGCGTCCGCACCCAGGCGCTCACGGCGACCAGCCGGATTCGCACCACGGAATCGCTTTACGCCTTCAGCCGCAAGCTTGCGGGCACCGCGACGCTCGATGACGTGCTGTGGGCGACCGCCTATCAGATCGCGCTGATGCTCAAGGTGAGGGTGGTGCTGTTGCTGCCGGAGGATCATGTTCTGACCGTCAAGGCGGGCTATCCGCCCGAGGACCAGCTGGACAAGGCGGATCTGGCCGCCGCGAACTGGGCCTGGGGCAACGATCGCACCGCCGGCCGCGGCTCGGATACGCTGCCCGGCGCCAAGCGCCTGTTCCTTCCGATGCGAACCGGCCGCGGGCCGATCGGCGTCATCGGCATCGATGACGACAGGACGGGGCCGCTATTGACGCCGGACCAGCGTCGCCTGCTCGATGCTCTGGTTGACCAGGGCGCGCTCGCGATCGAACGGGTGCTGCTGGTGGAGGATATGGATCGCGTCAAGCGAACCGTCGAGTCGGATCGCTTGCGTTCGGCGCTGCTGACCTCGATTTCGCATGATCTCAAGACGCCGCTGGCCTCCGTCCTCGGCGCCGCCAGCACGATGCGGGATCTCGCAAGCGGCCTGACCGAGCCGGAAAAGCGTGACCTGTTGGCGACTGTCATCGACGAGTCCGAGCGCCTCAACCGTTTCATCGCCAATCTGCTCGACATGACCAAGCTGGAATCCGGCGCGATCGTGCCGAATACGACCCGGCAGGATGTCGGCGAGATCGTCGGCAGCGTATTGCGCCGCGCCAGCAAGATATTGGCGCATCACAAGGTTCTGCTTGAGCTCGCGGCCGACATGCCGATGCTGGAGCTCGATGCCGTGCTGTTCGAACAGGTGTTGTTCAATCTGTTGGACAACGCGGCGAAATATTCACCCGCCGACACCACGATATCGATCAGGAGCCTGCGTGATAAAGAGTCGGTGTTGCTGCAAATCATCGACGAAGGTGACGGTATTCCGCCGACGGAGCTCGAAAGCGTGTTCGATAAGTTTTACCGCGCCCAAAAAGGCGATCACGTCCGTCCCGGCACCGGCCTTGGGCTGGCGATCTCCCGCGGCTTCGTCGAGGCGATGCGCGGGACGATCATGGCGACCAATCGCACCGATCGAAGCGGCGCTGTGCTGACCATCCGATTGCCGATCCCGGCTAAAACCGCCGCGCTGGATACCGCCGCATGAACGCATCCCCCATCAAGGTCCTTGTCATCGATGACGAGCCGCCGATCCGCAAGCTGTTGCGAATGGGATTGAGCACGCAAGGCTATGAGATCCTGGAAGCCTCCAACGGCAAGGTCGCGCTCGAATTGCTGGCCGAAAATCCGGCGTTGATCATTCTCGATCTGGGCCTGCCGGACATCCAGGGCCATGAGTTGCTGCGCATGATCCGCGGGCGCAATGACGCTGTGCCGATTGTGGTGCTGTCGAGCCGCGGCGATGAGGCCGGAAAAGTCCAGGCGCTCGATCTCGGCGCCGACGATTATCTCACCAAACCCTTCGGGATGGACGAACTGCTCGCGCGCCTGCGCGCCGCGTTGCGGCATCAATTGCAGGTTCACGGCGAACGGCCGGTGTTTCGGTCAGGCGATCTGTCCGTCGACCTGGTGCGCCGTATCGTCAAGGTCGGCGACAAGGACATCAAGCTGTCGCCCAAGGAATACGAATTGTTGCGTGTGCTGGTCCAGCACGCCGGCAAGGTGTTGACCCATCGGTTTCTTTTGAACGAGCTGTGGGACGAATTGACCGACGCGCAATATTTGCGGGTCTATGTACGTCAACTCCGGCAGAAGATCGAAGCCGATCCGGAGCGCCCGCAATTCGTGCTGACCGAAACCGGCATCGGCTATCGGCTACGCGCAGCGGATTAAGGGCAAGATCCCGGTAGACACGGGAGCAAGGTTGCAGATTCGGAACCTTTGCCGGTTGCGATGATTATTTTCGCGCCACCAGGAGAAAAATCATGGCACGAAAATATTCGAAGAAGGCGTCCGCCAAAGTCGGACGCGCGATGAAGAAGCGCAAGGCGGGCACCTTGAAGAGCGGCCGATCGGGCCGGACCGTCAAGAGCCGCAAACAGGCCATCGCGATCGGCCTTTCCGAAGCAAGGGCAGCGGGAGCAAAGGTGCCGAAGAAGGCTTCGAAGAAGCGAAAGACAGCGAAGAAGCGTAAGGCAAGGTGATAGGGAAATTCTTTATCGTCATTGCGAGGAGCAGAGCGACGAAGCAATCCAGTTCTTAATGTTTGGCTCTGGATTGCTTCGCGGAGCCTGTCGTCGGGCGCGCATTCGCAACCCGTTGGCTTGCAATGATGATAAGGATTCTGGCCCTATCCCGCACTGCGACGTCGTGCCGCCGGCCGGTGCGGTCTCTTGGCCGGCCGGCGTTGCGCTACCCGCCGGACGGCAGAATGCGCCGTGCGCTTGGCCGACGCCTTGCCCTTTAGGCTTTGCGTGAGTGCATCCATCAGGCTGACGACGTTGTCCGGCTTTTCCTCGCGCTCCGCAACCTTGACCGGCTTGCCGGCGGCCTTGCGTTTCACCAGCGCTTTCAGCGCATCTTCGTATTCGTCCCTGAATTTCGACGGGTCAAAATGCGCGGCCTTGGTGTCGAGGATATGGCCGGCAAGTTCGATCATGTCTTTCGATATCTTCGGGTTCTTGATGCTGTCGAAATATTCGTCTTCGTCGCGCAGCTCGTAGGGATATCGCAACGTGGTGCCGAGCAGGCCCTTGCCGAGCGGCTCGATCGCAATGACGTGCTCGCGGTTGGTAAGAACGATGCGTGCCAACGCGACGCGATCCTGATCCTTCATGGCATCCCGAATGACCGCGAAGGCATCCACGCCGGCCTTGCCGTCGGGAGCGATGTAATAGGGGTGGTTGAGATAACGCTTGTCGATCTCTTCCTTGGGCACGAAACTGTCGATATCGATGGTATGGTTGCTTTCGATCTGGACCGCCTCCAGCTCATCCTTGTCGATCTCGACATACTCGCCCTTTTTCAGCTCATAGCCGCGGCCCTTCTGGTCGTTTTCGACGACCTCGCCAGTTTCGGCATCGACCATCTGCTGCTTCAGCCGGTTGCCGGTTTCCTTGTTGATCATGTGGAAGCGGGTTTTCTCGACTGACGTCGAGGCCGGATAAAGCAGCACCGGGCAGGACACGAGAGAAAGTTTCAGGGAGCCTTTCCAATAGGCGCGAGCGGCCATTACAATCTCCGGCATGGTGTGAGTGGGGAAATTCTGGAACTTTCAACAGATACTGCGTGTTTTAGTTCGGGATCCTGCCGCCGCGCCGGACGCACCGATACGTCTTTCTGTGGAGTTTGACCGTGCCGCCTGGAAGCCTGTCCACCTATCGAAAGAAACGCGATTTCGAGCAGACCGCCGAGCCGAGCGGCAGGGTCAAGGTCGCGCCTTCGAAACAGCGGCGGTTCGTGATTCAGAAGCACGATGCGACGCGGCTTCATTACGATCTGCGGCTGGAATTCGACGGCGTCTTCAAATCCTGGGCGGTGACACGCGGTCCCTCGCTCGATCCCCATGACAAGCGGCTGGCGGTGGAGGTGGAAGATCATCCGCTGGACTACGGCGATTTCGAAGGCACGATACCTGAAGGGCAATATGGCGGCGGCACCGTGCAGCTCTGGGATCGTGGCTATTGGGAATCCGACGATCCGGAACGGGGATTTAAAAAGGGTGATCTGAAATTCACCCTGCATGGCGACAAGCTTCACGGCAGCTGGGTATTGGTCCGTATGCGTGGCGACCGTTACGGCGGCAAGCGCACCAACTGGCTGTTGATCAAGCACCGCGACGAATTCGCCAAGGAGGGTAAAGCCAACAACATCCTGGATGAGGATCAATCGGTCGCCTCGGGACGATCGATGGATCAGATCGCCGAGGGTAAGGGAAAAGCGCCAAAGCCGTTCATGCTGACCAGGAATGGTCGCGGCAAAGCCGACGCGGTCTGGCATTCGAACCGGGGTGAAGCCGCCGAAGCACGGGCGGACAACAAGAAGGCGGCTTCGAAACCGGCGCGGGCTTCCGCAAAGGCGCCAAAGGCCAAGAAGGTTGCCGCGATGCCGGATTTCGTCGCGCCTGAGCTCTGCACCTCTGTCGATCGTCCGCCCGGCGCGGACGGATGGGGCCATGAGATCAAGTTCGACGGCTACCGGGTACAATTGCGCGTCGAGGATGGCGAAGCCGTCCTCAAGACCCGCAAAGGGCTGGATTGGACCGAAAAATTCGCAGCCATTGCCGAGGAGGCCAGTGCGCTGCCAGATGTGCTGATCGACGGCGAGATCGTCGCGCTCGACCATCAAGGCGCGCCGGATTTTTCCACGCTGCAAGCCGCGCTTTCCGATGGCAAGACCGATCAGCTCATTTTCTTTGCATTCGATCTGCTGTTCGCCGGCGGCGAAGATCTTCGCGCCCTGCCGCTTGGCGAACGCAAGGCACGCTTGAAGCAATTGCTGGAGGCCCGGGCGAAAGCCAAAGTCAGGCAGATCCGCTATGTCGAGCATTTCGAAAGCGGCGGTGATGCCATCCTGCAATCGGCCTGCAAGCTGTCGCTGGAGGGTATTGTTTCCAAGAAGCTCGATGCGCCCTATCGCTCCGGCCGCTCAGAGAACTGGACCAAGGCCAAATGCCGCGCCGGACACGAAGTCGTTCTCGGTGGCTGGAAAACCACCAACGGCAAATTCCGCTCGCTGATGGCGGGCGTGTATCGCGACGATCATCTGGCCTTTGTCGGGATCGTCGGCACCGGCTTCGGGCAGGACAAGATCAGGCGTATCATGCCGGCGCTGAAGGCCGCGGCCTCGGACAAGAGCCCGTTCGGCGGCAAGGATGCCCCGCGCAAGACCCGCGACGTGCACTGGCTGAAGCCTGAGTTGGTCGCCGAGATTGAATTCGCCGGTTTTACTGACGCCGGCAATATACGGCAGGCTGCTTTCAAGGGATTGCGTCAGGACAAGCCGGCCAACGAGGTCGAGGCGGAAAGGCCGTCGATGAGCAAAATCGCCAACCCTTCCGTCAAAGGCGGAAAGACCGTTGCGAAGAGCGCGAGGCCGGCGACCGGCAAGTCCGCCGAAGTCATGGGCGTCGTGATTTCAAAGCCCGACAAGGAGCTGTGGCCGGATGCCGGCGACGGGAAGGGCGTGACCAAGCTCGATCTCGCCAGATATTTCGAGGCCGTAGGCGAATGGATGATCGGCTATCTCAAGGGAAGGCCATGCTCCATCGTTCGCGCACCTGACGGTATCAACGGTGAGACATTCTTTCAGCGTCACGCGATGATGGGCATCTCGAACCTGCTGGAATTGGTGAAAGTATCCGGCGATCGCAAGCCTTATTTGCAAGTCGACCGGGTCGAAGGCCTGGCTGCTGTCGCGCAAATCGGCGGTCTCGAACTGCATCCCTGGAACTGCGCGCCGGATGCGCCTGACGTGCCGGGACGACTGGTGTTCGATCTAGATCCCGCACCGGAAGTTGAATTCGCCGACGTCGTCGAAGCCGCCAAGGACATGCGGCAGCGACTGAGTGACGTTGGCCTGGAAAGTTTCTGCAAAACCACCGGCGGCAAGGGGCTGCACGTGGTGACACCGCTGCTGCATGGCGCAAAAGACCAGGTGACATGGAAGGAGGCCAAGGCGTTCGCGCAAGGCGTTTGCCAGTGGATGGCCGATGAGGATCCCGAGCGTTATCTGCTCAACATGTCGAAAAAACTGCGCAAGGGAAAGATCTTCCTCGATTATCTGCGCAACGATCGGATGTCGACCGCGGTCGCCGTGCTCTCGCCGCGCGCGCGCCAGGGCGCCACCGTCTCGATGCCGCTGACATGGGCGCAGGTGAAAGCCGATCTCGACCCGAAGCGTTATACGGTTCGGTCCGTTCCGGGGCTACTCACCAAGACCAAGGCGTGGGCCGATTACGACGACGCGGCGTCATCAATCAAGGCGGCGATCAAGAAGCTGGCCGCGCGGAAATAGCACGCGGATCGCTTCATCTCGGCAAGCCCGCGAATAATCCGTCCAGTCGGAATGAGTAGCCTATTCCGGCGATATAGCTTGGGGAATTGCGATTGAGTCCGAGCGCGACGTGGAAGTCGACTTGCTGCGTCGGGGTCAGGCGGTACAGCCCGCCCGAATTCAGGAACTGACTCGGGTTCGCGCCCTCAGGATAGTCGCCGACATATTCAACAAACAGGCTGGCTCTTTCGCCGATCTTCTTTTCGATCGCGAAGGTGGTTTCCGTAATACGGTTGGTTGTGAAATCCGAGGGATGGAAGAACTCGGTAAACATGCCGCTGAGACCCCAGCCGTCCTGCAATTCCCACGACCACGGCATTTGCACATAAGGCTGCGCGCCACGCCCCGCGATGGAGGCCGCGCCAGTCGGCAGCGCCGCGCCGAACACAAGGGACAGGTCGATCTTTCCCGGGACCGGACTGACTTGCCATTTGATCGCCGGGGAGACGTCCGCAAATCCCGAACTTCCCGGTCCTCGAACATTGGCAAAATAGGTCGGTAGATCCACCAGCAATTCCAGGCAGGGCGCTACGCCGAGCCGCCATCGGCTGTTGGTGCCATCGATGGTCTGGCCATCGTCACGAGCGGTAAGGTTCACGCCATTCTCGTTCTGGAGACTGCCAACGGGAACGACGAGGCTGGAGTTGGTGACATCCGGCCGGTCGGTTGCGATTTCATCCTTGGCGGTCGGACAGGCGTCCGCCCGTGCGTCGGCCGCGGCCCACAGCAGCAAAAACGCCGAGGGCAGGCATATCTGGAAAATTCGTCCGCTCACGGCATACGCCTAAAAAACTACCCACCAATCACGACCAACACCGGCCGGCCCCTGTTCATCCGGCTTGCTCAAAAGCGGACCATCACGGTGTATGACAACAGCTAATTTTTTCGGAAAAGCCTTGGATACGCAATGGTGTGGAGACCCGGCGCTCGCTGGTCTCCACACCATTCACGATCGAATCAACCAGTGAGAGCTAGATCCTGCCGAGCAGCACGAGGATCAAGAGGATCACGACGATAAGTCCGAGGCCGCCGCCGCCATAATATCCGGTGCCGTAGAACGGTCCGCCGCCGATGCCGCTGAACCCGCCGAGCAGGGCGATGATCAGAATAATTAGAATGATCGTACCAATGGACATGCAGTATCTCCTCCAGCCCGGCAGTCGGCACCCGTTGCTCTGCCTTCAGGCGAAAAAACGAACGGGAACTGCTAAAGTTCCATTTTTTGCATCGCCATATTTAGCTGACGTCTCTTCTTTTCGAACGGCGTGGAATTACATGCAGTTAGATAAGGAAAGGATTTTGAGATGTCTGCACCGCTTGTCGTTTCGATTCCGCATCGGCTTGGCCGCGAAGAGGCGACGCGTCGCCTGCAGGCGGGGCTGACGCGGGCTGCCTCCAGCATTCCCGTGTTGAAGGTCGATGAGGAGCGATGGGAAGACAATCGCATGATCTTTCGTGTCCGCGCGCTGGGGCAAGCGGCGTCGGGCCATCTCGACGTGGCGGATGATCATGTCCGGCTGGAAGTTACGCTGCCCTGGTTGTTGCAGCGATTCGCGGAAGTGGCCCAGGTCGCGATCCGAAATCGTGGCCAATTGCTGCTCACCAAGAGAAGCTGACGCTGCGCGGCCGCCTGGATTCGGGCGGTCTTTTGCGTTTTTAACGTCGTATCACGCGTGATGCTTTCGCCCGGATTTGATGGTGCCGACTCTCGCCTTCAGGACTGCAACAGGTAGATGCCGGAACAGCGCGGAGAGAGGCAGCTCCGCCTGACCGCTCTCGCTGCCGATCCCTTCCACGGAATAGGCACTGAGATTAAGCCAACCATCAAAGCCTTCGGCGCTGGGCCATGCGCGGCCACCTTGCGATAGCGGCGCGAATGATTTTGTCACGGCTGTTATCACCGCGTCGCGGCCATGGTGCCGCGCAAAAGCGATGACGTGGTCGCGATGCGCCCCCGTAACCTCTAACGGTTGATAATCACCGTGCGTGAACAATTCAGCGAGTTCGTTTCGAAGCTTCAGGAGATGCCGGGTCCAGGCCAGCTTTAAATGGCCGCTGGACCAGCTCTGCACGAGGCTGTTCCAATCCGGGGTTTCCATTTTTGCCAGTACCGCAGCGCGCTCGGTAAAATCCACCGGACGCCGATTATCGGGATCAACCAGCGACAGATCCCAGAACTCCGTTCCCTGATAGAAATCCGGCACACCCGGTATCGTCGCCTTCAATGTGATCTGGCTGAGCGAGTTCAATGCGCCCAGAAGCGAAACACGCCGCGCCAGCGTTTCGAGCGAGTTCAGGAACTCGGCGGAAACTGAACGATCCAGAATCCGCGCGATAAAAATCTTTAATCCTGCCTCATAGGCTTCATTGGGATTAAGCCAGCTGGTTTCCTGCTTGCCCTCGCGCGCCGCCTTCAGCGCGTAGGCCTGCATCCGCTCCAGAAACACATTATCGCGCCCACCCAACGGCCACGCGCCCAACAGCGCCTGATACAGCATGTACTCTGATGTTGCGGAAGGCGCGCGCATCCCGCCCTCGATGACGAGATGCGGCGCGTTCAGGACTTTCCATCGCGCAACAGCACTGGTCCACTCGCCGGGAATCTCGGTCAGGGCAATCAAGCGCGCCCGTGCATCCTCGCCGCGCTTGGTGTCGTGGGTCGCGGTCGCTGTCATGCCATGCGGCCACTCGCTCGCGCGAACCTTCATGGCTTCGTGGAATACGTCTGTTGACAATGCCTTGGCCGCCGGATCGCCGCCGACCTCATTGAGCGCGAGCAGGCGCTGATAGCGATAGAAGCTGGTGTCCTCGAGCGACTTCGCCATCATGGGCCCGGTAAACTGCTGGGTCTTGAGGGCAAAGCGGCGAACCCGCGGCGTGCTGTGCGGCGGGCGGCCGGGTCCGATCAAATCCATCGTCAGCGTGTCGCGCAGAAAGTCGAAAATGCCTTCGTCGGCGGCGAACCACTCGGCCCGCGCTTTTTCGATGGTCTCCGAGATCAGCGCGCGGTCCGGCGCCGTTGGGCCGGTCGATGCCAGATAGGTGCGATAGACCGGAAAATGCAGGACGTAGAGTTCGAGCGCCTGTCGGAGGCTATCAGCGGAATAGTCGCGGGTGGAATAATGTCCGCTGGCGATCCGCGCCAGCAGGCGTGTCAGCACGGTAAATTCACTGGTCAGCAGGGTCTCGAGAACTCTCCGCTTGGCTTCCTTCAGGACAGGCCCGAGTTTGGGCGGCATATTGCTGATCTGTCGCCAGATCTCATCAAGTGCATCGAGCCCGGTGCCGTCGACCAGCACCTGGGTGATGGTGTTCAGCCATTCGTAACCGGTGGTGCCGTGGACGCCGCTGAAGCGGGGCAGGGCTTCATGCTCACCGAGGATCTTTTCGATCACCATGTAGAATGGCCTGGTCGTGCTTCCTTGCGCCTCGCGGATCAGACGGCGCAGGCGCTGAAAATATTGCGCGGGATCGCGCAGGCCGTCGATGTGATCAAGCCGCAAGCCCTGGAGTTTGTCTTCCGTGATCAATTTTCTGACCAGCCGGTGGATGGCGTCGAATGTGCCGGCGTCCTCGACGCGCAATCCCGCGAGCGTGTTGATATCGAAGAAGCGCCGATAGTTGATGTCGCTGGAGGCCAGCCGCCAATGGCCGAGCTTGTAATGCTGGCGCTCCAGCAGATGATGCAGCGCCGTGATCGGCGCGGCGCGCCCGGCTCCCGCCCGGTAGGCCGCCAGTCCGCGCGCGATGATTTCGGCGCTTCCCGGGATACCCGTCAGCGCTTTCTTGAAGGCCGGCGCTTCGTTGCGATTGGGATGACGCAACCCCTTGTAGTGCGAGGCGAGCGCGAGAATTTGTTTGCCGGCTTCGCTGTCTTCGGCGTCAGCCTCCTTGATGATCGTTCGCAAAATCTCGCTGTAGCGCTCCGGCGCGATCGGCAGGCGATGCTCGAAATACCAGGCGGAAAAGCTGCCTTCGCCGGAATCGTAACGAAGCTCGATCTCGCCCTTCTCCAGGGCTTCGCCGTAGGATGAACCGATGATGGGCAGCAGCACACCGCCGCGTGCCCGATATGGCAATAGCTCCCAATCGATGTCGAACGAGGCCGCGTGCGGCGAGGCTGGACCCCATTCCAGCACGTCAAGCCACCTTGGATTATCGGCGAAATGCACGCCGACATGGTTTGGAACGAAATCGAGAATGAGGCCGATGTCGTGCTGCTTTAACGCCTGGCTCAATCGCACAAAGCCGGCCTCGCCGCCGAGTTCAGGATTGAACTGGGTGTGATCGACAATGTCGTAGCCATGGGTACTGCCCTTGCGCGCCTTCATGAAGGGCGAGGCATAGAGATGGCTGATGCCGAGCGCCTTCAGATAGGGAACGACCGCCGTGGCCGCGTCGAAATCGAAGTCGGGTGTGAGTTGCAGGCGATAGGTTGCGATCGGAATGGCCGGGGGCATCAGCGTGCTTCCAGACGCCAGCAGACCGACCAAGGCCGCATCGGCCCGCTGGTCTCATCACCCCAGATGATGGTGCCGCGTGCCCGACCGGCTGGGTCATCGATCCCGCGAGGCGAGAGGTTCGCGGTCAACCGCAGCGTGGCGCCATCGCCCATGCGCCAGTCGGCCGTGAGCAAACCATCATCTGCGGTATGCGCCCGGCCGAACGCGGCTCCGTCAAGCCGTGGGACGATCTCTTTTTGCCGGATCGAAAGCAGCTTTCGCACCATCGACAGCCGACGGCGTCCAGGCTCTTGCTCGCGCGAAGGCCAGTCGAGCACAGCGGACCGAACGGTTGATATTGCCAGGGGATCGGGAATCTCGTCGCCATGTTTCGCATAGGCGCCGGCGAATTCCCTGCGGCGTCCGTTACGGACGGCGTCGGCGAGGTCGCCCTGGAAATCGCAGAAAAAGGGAAACGGCGCTTTCGAGCCCCATTCTTCACCCATGAACAGCATCGGGACCATCGGCGCCAGCAAGGTGATCGCCAATGCGGCTTCGATGGCATCGGCACTGGCATTGCTTTCGAGCCGGTCGCCAAGCGCGCGGTTGCCGATCTGGTCGTGGTTCTGCAAAAAGTTGACAAAGGCGGTCGGGGCAAGCTTCCCGCTCCGCTCGCCGCGCAATTGCCCGCCGCGATGCGTGGACGCTTCGCCCTGATACACAAAGCCGGAGCCGAGCGCGCGGGCGATATCGTGGAGTGGCGAACGCCGATAGTCGCGGTAATAGCCGTGGGTCTCGCCTGATAGCAGCACGTGCCAGGCGTGATGATAGTCGTCGTTCCACTGCGCGCGGTATTTGCCATGCGGTGGATCTTCGTTGGCGTCGAGCAGGCTCGCGGCATTGTCGTCATTCTCGAGCACGAGATGAATGTGACGGCCGGTTTCAGCCGCCAATTCTCCGACTGCTTTGCTGAGCGAATGCAGCATCGAAACTTCGCCGGGCTCGGCGATGGCATGTACGGCATCCAGCCGCAATCCGTCGAAGCGATAGTCGCGCAGCCAATACAGCGTGTTCTCGATGGCGAAGTCGCGAACCTGCGGCACCCGATAATCGATCGCGCTGCCCCAGGGGGTTTGCGCGTCCGTAAAAAACGAAGGCGCGTATCGGCCGAGGTAATTTCCTTCGGGGCCGAAGTGGTTGTAGACGACGTCGAGGAACACCATCAGCCCGCGAAGATGCGCCTCGTCGATCAAGGTCTTGAGATCGTCGGGACGGCCATAGGCGCTGTCGGGCGCGTACCACAACACGCCGTCATAGCCCCAGTTGCGTTTGCCCGCGAAATCCGCCAGCGGCATCAGTTCCAGTGCGGTGATACCGGTTTCGGCGAGATGATCGAGCTTGCCGATCATGGCGCGGTAGGTGCCTTCCGGCGTGAAAGTGCCGACGTGGGTTTCGATCACGACCGTTTCCTGCCATGGCCGTCCGCGCCATTGGTCGGCGCGCCAGCGATAGGCCGCGTGATCTATCACCTCGCTTGGACCGGACACGTCGTCGGGCTGAAATGCGGAGGCTGGATCCGGCACCTCGATCTCACCGTCGATCCGGAATTTATAACGCGCGCCCGCCGTGACACCGGCGACGTCGGCAGAAAACCAACCATCGTCACCGCGGCGAAGCGGGTGAGGTTTTTCCAACAGCAGATCGATCCGCTTGGCAGCCGGCGCCCACAAACGAAAGGATGCGCCGTCCGGCGTCAGTATTGGGCCGAACTGACGCCCATTCATGCCGAACCCGCAAAGACGAGAACCGAGCGGGGAGGCGCCTTGGTCTCGGCGCCCGAGGCGAAGTCGGTCGTCTTTTGTTGGCTTTCGGTCGTGTTCAATAGCTGCTTCCAGCTCGCGTATTCGGTCATCTTCGGCAGCGTGAACTCAATCTCCTCGGGAGCGGCATTTAGAACGATAAAGATCGGCGCCTGTCCTTGTTCCATCGGGCCGAGCACATAAGCGAGGAACCTGCCCTCCGGAAAATTCCAGTCCGATTCCTTCATCTCATCGGCTGAGGGCGTCAGCCACAACACGCCATAAGATCCATCGGGCCGCCGCCCATCAAGCCAGCGGTGCGAGCGGAGTTGCGAAAATTGTTTGCGCAGACCGATCATGTGGCCGATGAAGTCGGTGAGGTCGTCACCTTCCTGGTTGAGGCCTTCCCAGCCGACCCAGCCTATTTCGTTGTCCTGGCAATAGGCGTTGTTGTTGCCGCCCTGGCTGTTGCCGACCTCATCGCCCGCCAGAATCAGCGGCAAGCCCTGCGCCAGCAGCACGCAGGCAAGCTGATTCTTCCGCAACTGACGCCGCATGGCGACGACGGCAGGGTCGTCGGTCGGACCTTCATGGCCGCAATTGTTGCTGAGGTTATCGCTGGAGCCGTCGCGATTATCCTCGCCATTGGCCTCATTGTGCTTTTCGTTATAGCTGAACAGATCGGACAGCGTGAACCCGTCGTGGACGGTGATGTGGTTGACGCTCGCGCGTTGCGTGCGGCCGCTGTGATTGAACAGGTCGGACGAGCCGGTCATGCGGCTCGACACCTCGCCGATCAGGCTGCCTTCGCCGCTCCAGTAGCGCCGCATCGCGCTGCGATAGCGGTCATTCCATTCGGACCATTGCGACGGAAATCCGCCGACCTGATAGCCGCCGAGCCCGAGGTCCCATGGCTCGGCGACCAGCTTCACGGTTGCCAGCACCGGGTCCTGGCGCACCGCGGTGAGAAACGAACTGTTACGCTCGAATCCGTTCGGCCCGCGCGCGAGGGTGGTAGCGAGATCGAACCGGAAGCCGTCGACGTGACAGACTTCAACCCAATAGCGCAGCGAGTCCATCACCATCTGCAGAACGCGCGGATGGGTTAGGTTGACCGAGCTGCCGCAGCCGGTGAAATCGTCGTAGTAGCGCGGATTGTCCGGCATCAGCCAGTAATAGGAGGCGTTGTCGATGCCGCGAAACGACAGTGTCGGGCCCAGATGGTTGCCTTCGGCAGTGTGATTGTAGACGACATCGAGCATCACTTCGATGCCGGCGTCGTGCAGTCGCGCCACGGTGGTACGGAAGGCGTCGAGCGGATTGTCCTGGGAATAGCGCGGCTCCGGCGCGAAAAACGACAGCGTGTTGTATCCCCAGTAATTCACCAGCTTCTTTTCGACCAGCATTCGGTCGTCGACGAAACCATGAATCGGAAGCAATTCGATGGTGGTGACGCCGAGACGCTTGAGGTGATCGATCATCACAGGTGATGACAGGCCGCCATAGGTGCCGCGCAGATTTGGCGGGATATCGTCGCGCTTTTGCGTCAGGCCTTTGACATGCGCCTCATAGATGATGGTGTCTTCCCAGGGAATGTTGGGACGTATCTCGCGGCGTCCCCAGTTGAAGGTTTCATCGACGACAACGGCCTTCGGCATCCCACGGGCATTGTCGCGCCGATCAAAGGAAAGGTCCTCGCGCGCGCTGCCGGTGCGATAGCCGAAGTGCGCATCGCTCCATACCAGCCGCCCGGCGAGCCGCTTGGCATAGGGATCGAGCAGCAGCTTGTTGGGGTTGAAGCGATGGCCATGTTCGGGCTCGTACGGACCGTAAACGCGATAACCATATAGCTGCCCGGGCGCGACGTCGTTCAGGTAGCCGTGCCAGACGTCTTCGCTGCGCTCGGGGAGTCTGATGCGTTCGAGTTCGCGGCGGCCCTGATTGTCGAACAGGCAAAGCTCGACCCTTTGGGCGTTGGCGGAAAACAGCGCGAAATTGGTGCCTCGGCCGTCCCAGCTTGCACCGAGGCGCGAGGGCGTTCCCGCTGACAATCGCATGCTCAGTTTTCCGGCACGAGAAAGATGGCAGCGAGAGGCGGGATGGTGAGATTAAGTTCGGGAACCAGGCCATCCAGCGTGTGGACTTCGCCGACGTTCCCGACATTGCTGCCGCCATAATGCGCCGAGTCAGAATTGAGCACCTCGCGCCACTTGCCGGCGAACGGCACCCGGACGTGATAATTGTAATAAACGTTCGGTGAAAAATTCACGACGACGAGGCAGCGGGCGCGTGCATCATTGCCCTTGCGGATCCAGGCGAACACGTTGCCATTGGCGTCGTCGGTTACGATCCATTCAAATCCGGACGGATCGCAATCCAGCTCGTGCAGGGCCGGCAGCGCCTGATAAAGCCGATTGAGATCGCGGATCAGCGACTGGATGCCGGCATGATTCTTTTGGTCGAGCAGATGCCAGTCGAGCGAACGGTCGTGGCTCCATTCGCGCTCCTGGGCGAACTCGCAGCCCATGAACATCAGCTTCTTGCCGGGATGTCCGAACATGAAGCTGTAATAAGCCCGCAGATTGGCAAAGCGCTGCCAGTCGTCGCCGGGCATGCGGCCGAGAATCGAGCGCTTGCCGTGAACGACTTCATCGTGTGAGAGCGGCAGGATGAAGTTTTCCGAAAATGCGTAGTGCAGGCCGAACAGAATGTCGCCGTGATGAAATTTGCGGTGGATCGGCTCCTTGCTGATGTAGTTCAGCGTGTCGTGCATCCAGCCCATGTTCCATTTATAGCCAAAGCCGAGGCCGCCAAATTCGACCGGGCGCGATACTTGCGGCCAGGCGGTCGATTCTTCCGCAGCTGTAGTGGCCTCCGGAAAGCGGGCGAACACTTCGGTATTGAAACGGCGCAGGAAATCGATGGCTTCGAGATTTTCCCGGCCGCCGTGTTTGTTCGGGATCCAGCCTCCGGCCGGCCGGCTATAATCCAGGTAGAGCATGGAGGCGACCGCATCGACCCGCAGCCCGTCAATGGCATAACGCTCCAGCCAGAACAGCGCATTCGACACCAGGAAATTGACGACTTCGGTGCGGCCGTAATTGTAGATCAGCGTACCCCAATCGAGGTGACGACCCTGCAACGGGTTGGCGTGCTCGTACAGCGCGGTGCCGTCGAAATGGCCGAGGCCGTGCGGATCGTCTGGGAAATGCCCGGGCACCCAGTCCAGCATCACGCCGAGTCCCTCGCGATGGCAGGCATCGACCAGTGCGGAAAAATCCTCGGGCGTTCCGAACCGGCTGGTCGGCGCGTACAGGCCGGTCGGCTGATAGCCCCATGAGCCGTCGAACGGATGCTCGTTGACCGGCAGAAACTCAATATGGGTGAAGCCGAGATCGCGCGCGTAGCGCGGAAGCTGCTCGGCCAGCTCGCGATAGGTCAGCCACTCGTTATGGCTCTTGCGCCGCCACGAGCCGAGATGGACCTCGTAGATCGACATTGGCGAGCCCAGCGCGTTGATGCCGGATGGAGCCGGGCGCGGATGCGGAATCCGGGTCTCGTCGAGGACAATCGAAGCGGTGCTCGGCCGCACTTCCGCGGCGAACGCCATCGGATCGGACTTCAGCGCCAGATGCTGGCCCTGTGGGCCGACGATATCGAATTTATAATGATCGCCCACGCGGGCATGAGGGATGAACAATTCCCAATATCCGACGCCGCGCACGCGCATCGGATGCCGGCGTGCGTTCCAGAAATTGAAATCACCGACAACGCTGACGCGACGCGCATTTGGCGCAAGCACCACGAATGCCACGCCCTCGACACCGTCGAGCGTCATCGGGTGCGCTCCGAGCTTGTCGTAAAGCCGCTGATGAGTGCCTTCACCGAGCAGATACAGATCGAAATCGGTCAGTACAGGCGGAAAACGGTAGGGGTCGTCGAGATCGACAACATTGTCGCCATAACGGGCGCGCAGTTGGTAGCGCTTCGAGCCGTTCGGCAGCGCGCCGGCGAACAGGCCGGAATCATGAATGCGCGCGAGCGGCGCGGTTTCTCCATGCTCGCCGACAGCCTCGACATTCGAGGCTTCGGGCAGGAAAGCGCGCACGACGTTCTGATCACCCTCGATATGGAGCCCTAGATAGTGAAACGGATCGGAGTGACGACCTTCGATGATCGCATAGGCCTCCGCGGACAATTTGGTCATGGGGCCTCGTTGGTTTGCTGAGACAATATTCGAAGCATGCCGGTGAGCGGGACGCGCAGCCAGTCCGGCCGGTGCGCCAATTCGTATTCGATTTCGTAGAACGCCTTTTCGAGCAGGAAGAAATTCAGCATCTGCTCGGCGGTCTGCCGGTCGGCCGGCCACAGATCCTGATTGGTCATGGTTTCACGGTAGGCGGCAAGGAACGCCGCGGTCGCGCGATCGCGCCAGTCGGCCACCGCCGCCGCAAGCTTGCCGTTCTCGTCAGGCGCGAGCTTCAGCGCGCGCTCCAGCGCTGCGGTCGCCGAGTAGTCGATCGAACGGATCAGGCCCGCGACGTCGCGCGCGGCGGGCGCCTTGCGCCGCCGTTCGCTGTGAGGACGGCGGGGCTCGCCCTCGAAATCGATGATGAAGATATCGTCCTTGACGATCAGCATCTGGCCGAGATGGAAGTCGCCGTGGTGACGGATGTTCAAACTGTCGCCGTCCCGCGGCAGCAGCGCCTTCAGCCGATCCGGCAGGGCATCGTGTTGCGCCAATAGTTCATCGACGAGCGGACGATCCGCCTCTCTGAGCGAGTCGCGGCGCTGTGTCAGCGTGTCGAAGACACGTTCGGCGCGGGCCATGACATCGTTGATCCAGCGCTGTCCGTCTTCAGGTTTGATCGGCTCCGGGGTGAAATCGGGAATATCCCTGCTGCTGGCAAGCGCGACATGCATCTCGGCGACACGTCGTCCGGTCTGCGACATGTAGCGCAGATAGGGGGTCTGTTCCTCGCTTTCGCCGGCGTGTTCGCTGGCTCCCAGCAGCCGCTGTTCCTCGACAAAGCGATCGAGATAGGCCGCCGTCACGGTCCAGGCGTCGCCCTGGTTTTCAACAAACGCATGCACGATGGCGATCGCGCTTCTGGTCTCGCCTTCGACCAGTTCGACGCTGCCGAGCAGTGCCGGCGTGTTGGTGAAGCCCGCAACTTCAGTGAGGAAGCGTCCCATTTCGATCTCGGGATTGATGCCGGCCTCGAGCTTCCGATACACCTTGACGACATAGTCGCTATCCACCAGCGCGGTGCTATTGGACTGTTCTGTCTCGACGGCGCGGATGCGCTCGGGCTGCCTGACCGGTCGGTCCGAGAATTTGCTGGTTGGCCTGAACTCAAGGCGCAGGTCGCCCTCTTCAACGGTCAGGGACTCCCGGAGATTGCGCAGCAACAGCGCGATGAAGATCTGATCGGTCGCGACATCCAGCAGCGTGCCTTCCCGCGCACCCTGGCGCACCGCCGCCAGCGCCCGCGGATTGTAGCGCTCGCGGTCGAAGCGCACCCATTCGATCTGCATCGGCAGGACGTAACGTGTCGTCACGCCTCGCTGTATCGTCTCGAAAAAGGCGAGCCAGGGCCGGTTGTCGCCGATGTCGCAGAACGGGATCGCCGCAGCCAGCGTCGGCTGGATCGCCTGAGGCGAACGCTCCGGATACCAGCGGGTCCGCGCCAGATGTCCGGGCAACACGTCGCGTTCAAATACACCGCGGGTGCGGGCGAGCGACACCCAGGTCGAGCCGAGCGGCACCACCAGCGTCTCGAATTCGGGTACGGCCCTGGGCGCAGCGGGCTCGGATTTGTCAGGCTCCTGCAGCTGGAACCAGTAGAAGCCGTAGGGCGCCAGCGTGATCATGTAGGGCAGGTCGCCGATGGTCGGGAAGCAGGTGCGTCCGAGCATCTCCAGGGGAACACGGCCCTTCCAGGCGGAAAGATCCAGTTCGGTGGCCTGAGCGGACCGCGACAGATTGGCGATGCAGAGGATCGCTTCGTCGCCATATTGCCGGACATAAGCAAGCACCGAACGGTTGAGGGGACGGATGAACGTCATGGTGCCGCGTCCGAATGCCAGCGTCGACTTGCGTACCGAGATCAGTCGCTTGGTTGCGCTCAGCAGCGAGGACAGGCTGCGTGACTGCGCCTCGACGTTGACGGATTCATAGCCGTAGACCGGATCCATGATGGTCGGGGCATAAAGCCGCGCCGGGTCGGCCCGCGAGAAGCCGCCGTTGCGGTCGGGCGTCCATTGCATCGGCGTGCGTACGCCGTTGCGATCGCCGAGATAGATGTTGTCGCCCATGCCGATCTCGTCGCCGTAATAGATGATCGGCGTGCCCGGGAATGACAGCAGCAGCGAGTTCATCAACTCGATCTTGCGCCGGTCGTTGTCCATCAATGGCGCAAGGCGTCGGCGAATGCCGACATTGATGCGCGCGCGGGGATCGTTGGCGTAGGTCGACCACAGATAATCGCGCTCGACGTCGGTGACCATTTCCAGCGTCAGCTCGTCGTGATTGCGCAGAAACAACGCCCATTGGCAGTTGCTTGGGATATCCGGCGTCTGCCGCAGGATGTCGGTGATCGGAAAACGATCCTCTTGCGCGATTGCCATGTAGATCCGTGGCATCAGCGGGAAGTGATAAGCCATGTGGCATTCGTCGCCACGGCCGAAATATTCCTGCACATCCTCCGGCCATTGGTTGGCTTCCGCCAACAGCACTTTGCCCTTCGAATATTTATCGAGCTCCAGGCGCAGCCGTTTAATGATGGCGTGAGTTTCCGGCAGGTTCTCGTTATTGGTACCGTCGCGCTCGCACAGATAGGGAATGGCGTCGAGCCGGAAGCCGTCGACGCCCGCATCGAGCCAGCGCTTCATCACCTGGATGATCGCACTGACCACGCGCGGATTGTCGAAGTTGAGATCAGGCTGGTGCGAGAAGAAGCGGTGCCAGTAGAACTGGCCGGCTTCCGGATCCCAGGTCCAGTTCGATTTTTCGGTGTCGGTGAAGATGATCCGCGTGCCCAGATATTTCTGGTCGGTGTCGCTCCAGACATACCAGTTGCGCGCGCTCGATTTCGGATCGCTGCGGCGAGCGCGCTTGAACCAGTCGTGCTGGTCGGATGTATGATTGACGACAAGCTCGGTAATGACGCGCAGGCCGCGCTTCTTGGCCTCGACGATGAAACGCCGGAAATCCTTCATCGTCCCGAAATCGCGATTGATGTCGCCATAGTCGGCGATGTCGTAGCCGTCATCGCGGCCGGGCGACGGATAGAACGGCAACAGCCACAGCACGGTGACGCCGAGTTCCTGCAGATAGCTGAGCTTTTCGGTCAGGCCTGCGAAATCGCCGATGCCGTCATTGTTGCTGTCGGCAAAGGCCTTGACGTGAAGCTGATAGATGACGGCGTCCTTGTACCAGAGCTCATCGACGGTGTCGGTGGCCGGTAATTCCTTGGTATCGATGGACGACATCACATTCATGGCGCTCTTTCCCTACGCCAGGCAGCGAAAGAGCATCGCGGGATCTCGCATCGGATCGATCCGCACATGAATGCCGCCCCACTCAACCGGGTATCGTTCTCCCGTCATCAAATTCTCCACCGCGGCAACATTGCGGCGGTCATCGGCTATGCCGATCTGGACGTCGTTGAGCGGAAGCCAGATTTCATGTGGATCGCGCGATAGCGCGATGACGACGACGACACTGTTGGTCTGATTGACCGATTCCTTGACGAAGCCGATGACGTTGCCGTCTTCGATCGGCAGGAAGTGCAAATTGCTGGTCTGTTGCAGCGCGGCGTTTTCGCGGCGGACGCGGTTGAGCTCGCTTATATAAGGCTTGATGTTGCCGGGCTTGTCCCAGTCCCGCACCTTGATCTCGTATTTCTCGGAATCGAGATATTCTTCCTTGCCCGGAATGGGGTCATGCTCCAGGAGTTCGAAGCCGTTATAGATTCCATAGGCGCTCGACAATGTGGCAGCAAGCGCGACGCGTGATTTGAACATCCAGGGTTCGCCGCTTTGCAGGTGATAGGGCAGGATGTCGGGCGTGTTGACGAAAAAGTTCGGGCGATAGAAATCGTGCTCCGGATAGGCCGTCAACTCGTTCAGATATTGCTCCAGCTCCCACTTCTGGGTTCGCCAGGTGAAGTAAGTGTAAGATTGTGTGAAGCCGAGCTTGGCAAGCCCCTTCATTAGTTTCGGTCGCGTGAAAGCCTCCGCCAGAAAGATGACGTCGGGATGGCGGAGCTGAATTTCATGGATCAGCCATTCCCAGAATGGAAACGGCTTGGTGTGGGGGTTGTCGACGCGGAAGATTTTGACCCCCTGGTCGATCCAGAACAGCACGACATCGCGTAGCGCATTCCACAGCGCACCGGCGTCCTCGGACATGAAATCGGGATTGACGATGTCTTCATATTTCTTGGGCGGGTTTTCCGCGTAGCGCATCGAGCCATCCGGCCGCTGCTTGAACCATTGCGGGTGTTGCGTGAGCCAGGGATGGTCGGGCGAGCACTGAATGGCGAAATCGAGCGCGACTTCCATGTCGTGCGACATGCAGGCCGCGACAAACTCGCGGAAATCCTCCAGCGTGCCCAACTCCGGATGCACCGCATCGTGGCCGCCTTCAGCGGCGCCGATGGCGTAGGGACTCCCGGGATCGTCATCGACCGCCGTCACCGCGTTATTGCGGCCCTTGCGGTTGGTTTTCCCGATGGGATGGATCGGCGTGAGATAGACCACGTCGAAACCCATCGCCGCGACATCCGGCAGGCGCGCGATGCAATCCTTGAAGGTGCCATGCTGGCCGGGAGTTTGGCCCTGGCTGCGCGGCACCATCTCGTACCAGGCGCCATTTCTTGCCCGCGGCCGGTCCGCCACGAATGGAAATAGCTGCGATCGCGTCAGATCCGGCCGCAACTGGCTTTCAGCCATCGCGTCCTGCAATTCGTCGGTCAGAAGAGGCGCGGTGTCGCCGGTCTGCAGAAAATCCTCGCACTGCTTCAAGATCACCGCCGCCGCGGCGTGGCCGCCGGACTGCGCCTTGGTCAGCATGCCCGCGCCCTCGATGGCGTCGAGGGTGAGGTCGGCGCCGGCTTTCTGCTTCAGTTCGAAACCATGTTTCCAGGTCGCGAATTCGTCGGTCCAGGCTTCGATGGCGTAAACATAGCGTCCCGGCTGGTCCGGCACGAACGATCCACCCCACCGATCATTGCTATGATGGCTCATCGGCGCACGGCGCCATTCGCGCTCTTGCTCGAGACGCCAGATCAGCGCCGCGGCCATCACGTCATGTCCGTCGCGGTAGATATCCGCCCAGACATCGACGCGCTCGCCCACGATACGTTTCACGGGAAAGCGGCCGCCGTCGATCAGCGGGTAAACATCTTCGATATGGAAAGTACCGCCAATGGCGGCGCTCTCGACAGTTTGAGCGGTTTTGTTCACGGTGATGCCATAGACATGGAGACAACGTCCCGTTTCGTTTGCGGGAAAAGAGACGCTTCGAACCTATATAGAAAGCCGTTCGCAGGGCATTGGTTCCCCGGGAACGTCGAGGGTGGCAGAGAGTTAAACACGGCTATCCTCTTCCTGCATCTAGAGAATTTCGTGACGTCCCAAACCCCGTTGCGTGCAAACAGCGTGCCGAATGAACCTTTTCACCAAAGCTGCAGGCCTCGGAATCCAGACCGAATTTATCGACGGGCAGGGTCACCGGCATGTGACGGACGAGGCCGCCCTGAAAATCATCCTGGATGCCATCCCGGTCGAGACGCCGCGTCGGTTTCTCGGCCAGCCGGTGGTGGTCCGGTCCGGCCAGCCCTCGCGGACCGAACTCGGGCAGGCTGCCAAATTGCCGGTGCGCTGGAAAATCATTGCCGGTCTTAAGGTTATCGCCCAAGGCGAGACCAAGGACAGCATGATCGCATGGCCTGCGGACTTGCCCGGCGGCTCCTACTGGTTGCATCTGTGCGATGCGTCGTCAGTCACGGAAGAGGCGACCTTGATTGTGGCGCCTTCGAGAGCGTTCGGCGGCGATTTCGACCGGAGCTGGCTGCTTGCGGTTCAGCTCTACAGCATCCGGTCGGAGCGCAACTGGGGGATCGGCGACTTCACCGATCTCGAGGGCCTGATCAGGCTGGCCGCCGATTTGGGGGCTGGCGGGGTCGGCCTCAATCCGCTGCATGCCTTGTTCGACGATCGGCCCGACGATCGCAGTCCCTATTCGCCCAACAGCCGGCTATTTCTCAACGCGCTCTATATCGACGTCGGTAAACTGGCCGGCTCACAGCCCGAGAGTGCCGACAATATCGACCGGCTGCGCGCGAGCGACTTCGTCGATTATGCGGCTGTTGCCAAGTTGAAATGGCAAGCGTTGCGTTCGGCATTCGCAGAATTCAGAACGCATCCGACGATCGACGGCCGGCAAGATTTCGATCAATTTCGTGCCGAGCGCGGACCGCTGCTGTCGCGGTTTGCCTGTTTCGAGACGCTCAGGCACACATTCAACAAGCCATGGTGGGAATGGCCGGAGAAATGGCGTCAGCCCGATGAAGCCAGATGCGCCGAATTGCGCAATGGTGCTGACGGCGCCGAGATCGAATTCGTCGAATTCGTGCAGTGGACGGCCGACCGGCAATTAAGGGCATGCCGGGATCTTGCCAGCGAGCTTGGCATGGCGGTCGGGCTCTATCTCGATGTGGCCGTGGGCGTTCAGTCCGACGGGTTTGATGCCTGGAATGAGCAGACGGCGATCTCGCGTCATCTTGCCGTCGGCGCACCGCCGGATCCCCTGAATACGGCCGGGCAGAATTGGGGCCTGGCAGGCTTCAACGCCGCCGGTCTTGCGATAAAATCCTTCGAGCCGTATCGGGCGATGCTCCGGGCGTCGATGCGCTACGCCGGTGCGATCCGGCTCGATCATGTGCTTGGCTTGAAGCGGCTGTATCTCGTGCCGCATGGATTTGCCGCCAATAATGGCGCCTATGTGCAGATGCCGTTCGAAGCGCTGCTGGCGGCGACGGCGCTGGAAAGCGTCGCGCATCGCTGCGTGGTGATTGGCGAAGATCTCGGCACGGTGCCGGAAGGCTTTCGCGAGCAGATGGCGGATTGGGGCATCTGGTCTTATCTAGTGATGATGTTCGAACGCGACGATCGCGGGGTGTTCCGAGGCCTCGACCATTATTCCGCCAATGCGCTTGTCACCTTCAACACGCATGACCTCTCGACCTATGCCGGATGGCGTTCGTTCAGCGACTTGAAGCTGAAACGCTCGCTCGGGATCGATCCCGGCGAAAGCGATGAGGCGCGCTGGCACGCGCTGAACATGCTGTCCGACGTGTTGCGCGATAGCGGTATCGATGGATACGATCTCTACGCGGTCGCGAGGTTCCTGGCCCGCACCAAATCGCGCCTGCTCACGATATCGCTGGAGGATCTTCTGGGCGTGATCGATCAGCCCAATATTCCCGGCACTGTTGACGAGCATCCGAACTGGCGACGGCGGCTGCCGCTTACGATTGATAAGATCGCCGCGGCGATTGACGTTCCTGCGCTCAAAGCCGCGATGCGCGGGCGGACGCACACCACGACCTGAAGCACAAGCATTTCAATTGGTGATATCATTTGCCCTGCAAGATTGAAGATTATGCATTGATTGGTGATTGCGAAACGGCGGCCTTGGTCGGCCGCGACGGATCGATCGACTGGCTGTGCTGGCCCGCGTTCGACTCCGACGCCTGTTTTGCGGCAATCCTCGGCACGTCCAGGCATGGCCGCTGGCTGATCGCTCCTGCCGAAGAGGTCAAAAAAACCTCCCGCCGCTACTGGGACAACACGCTGATCCTGGAGACGCGTTTCGAGACCGAAAGCGGCACCGTTGCCGTAATCGATTTCATGCCGCCGCGCGGCAAGGCCTCCGATATCGTCAGGCTGGTGCGTGGGGTGAGCGGCCGGGTGAAGTTGCGGATGGAGCTCATTATCCGTTTCGGCTTCGGCACGGATATTCCCTGGGTCAAGAAAAACGAGGATGGTTCTGGGCTGCTCGCGATTTGCGGGCAGGATATGACCGTGCTGCGAACGCCAGTCCAGACCCGTGGCGAAGACTTCACCACGGTAGCCGACTTCGAGGTGGGCGAGGGCGAGACCATTCCCTTCGTCCTTACTTACGGTCCGTCCCATCTCGCGGTCCCCGGGGCGATCAATCCGGCGCAAGCTCTCCAGGAGACCGAGGACTTCTGGATCGAATGGTGCAGCCGCTGCACCTACGAAGGCGATTGCCGCGATCTTGTGATGCGCTCGCTGATCACGCTGAAGGCGCTGACCTATGCGCCGACCGGCGGCATTGTGGCCGCGCCGACAACCTCGCTGCCGGAAAAACTCGGCGGTGCCAGGAATTGGGATTATCGCTTCTGCTGGCTGCGCGACGCCACCTTTACGCTGCTGGCGTTGATGAACTCGGGCTATACCGAGGAAGCATGCTGCTGGCACAATTGGCTGCTGCGGGCGGTCGCGGGCGCACCGGCCCACATGCAGATCATGTATGGCATCATGGGACAGCGGCGTCTGCTGGAATGGGAGGCCGACTGGCTGCCCGGTTACGAAGGCGCGCAGCCGGTGCGGATCGGCAATGCCGCGCATGCCCAGTTGCAGCTCGATGTGTATGGCGAACTGATGGATGCCTTTCACCAGGCGCGCGTGGCGGAACTGAAGCTCGACGACGGCACATGGGACCTCGAATGCAAGGTGCTCGAGCATCTGGCTGAAGTATGGAATGAGCCGGATAACGGCATCTGGGAACGGCGCGGCGCCGGCAGGCACTATGTCTCGTCGAAAGTGATGACGTGGGTCGCCTTCGACCGCGCCGTCAAAAGCGCCGAGAAGTTCGGCTTCGCGGCGCCGCTCGATCAATGGCGAAACTTGCGCGACACGATCCATCGCGATGTCTGCGAGAAGGGCTTTGATCGCGCCCAGAATGCCTTTGTTGAATCCTATGGATCGCAATTGCTCGACGCCAGCATCCTGCTGCTGCCATCGGTCGGCTTTCTTCCTGGCTCGGATCCGTGCGTCCGCGGTACGCTCGAGGCCATCGAAAAATACATGATGCGCGATGGATTTGTGCTGCGGCACGATCCTCGCGAGATCTCGGACGAAAAGCAGCCGATCGAAGGCGCGTTTCTGGCCTGCAGCCTGTGGCTTGCCGATGCCTATGTGCTGGCCGGCGAAATTAGCAAAGCACAGGAACTGTTCGACCGCGTCGTCGCCGTAGCGAATGATCTGGGATTGCTGGCGGAGGAGTTCGACTCAGGAGCTGGACAACAGACAGGGAATTTCCCGCAAGCCCTGACCCACATCGCGCTGATCAATACCGCCCACAATCTCAGCGATGCCAAGCGGTCGAACGAAAAACCTGCGATGCAGCGATCGAAGTAAAGAAGTAAAAGTTTATGTCGTCCCGGCCAAGCCAACGGGTCCGGCCTTTGGCCGGCCCGATGACAGGCTCCGCGCGAGCCGGGACCCACAAGCGTTAATTGTTGCAGACGACGCTTGCCGGGTTGCCGGCAGGAGAGGACACGGCGTATGGGTCCCGGCGTTCGCCGGGACGACGCGAGGAAATAGCATCACCCGGCTTCATTATTCTTCAAAATCGTCTCAATCGCGCCGGCAAAACCCTCGTCCTCGTTCGAGGTCGTGACATGGGTTGCCTGCTTCTTGATTTCGTCGGTCGCATTGCCCATCGCGATCGACATGCCGCTCTTTCGAAACATCGCAAGATCATTGTGCATGTCGCCGATGGTGGCGACCGCATCGGTCGAAATGCCGAGCCGCTTGGCCATCGCCTGCACAAACGTGCCCTTGTCGTGGCCCGGCGGCGTGATGTCGAGATAATAGTTTTGCGATCGGGCCGCCGTTGCCTCTGCGCCCAACGCCTGCTGCATCGCGGCCTCACAGCGTTGCAGCAGCGCCGCATCGGCGCTGCTGCCGACGATCTTGCAGGCGACGGACAGATATGGTGCGAAATCCTCGACAATGACCGGATCGGCCTTGATGGTGCGCTGTTCGAACGCGACGTATTCGCCTTGGCCGTTGCGGGTCAGCCAGCAATCGTTGGTGAACAGCCAGATGTCGGCGCCGAACTGGCTCAGGATATCCAGGCTGCGCTGAGCTGCGGACGCCGGAATCAGATGCTGCTCGATCGGGTTCAACTGCGGATCGCAGATCGAACTGCCATTGAACGACCCGATCGGCAGCTTGATCTGGAGCGGCTCGATCAGGAAGCGCATGCCGATCGTCGGCCGGCTGGAGGTGACGGTGAAGCCGACGCCGCTGTCTTCGAGACGCCGTGCTGCGTGCGCGGCTTTTTCGGTTAAAATCTTGTTCTTGGTCAGCAGTGTGCCGTCGACATCGGAGACAACAAGGGCGATCCGGGTCATGGGCGGTTCCTGCGCGTGGCGCTGTTATCGGCTTGAGATATTCCGAGCTGACGAACGATGTCATCGACGATGGCGTCGACCGACGCATCGATCGATACCGTCACGGGATTTTCGTCTCTCGCGGGCGGCTCCAGCGTCTTGAACTGGCTATCGAGAAGGCCTGCCGGCATGAAATGGCCTTTTCGTTTGGCAAGCCGGTCCGCGATCAATTGCTGCGTGCCCTTGAGATAGATGATCCGGACATCATCGCGGCCATGCACGAGGATATCGCGGTAGGCGCGTTTGAGCGCGGAGCAGGCGATGACCGTGCGCTCGCCGGCCTTGCAGATACGGTCGATTTCATTGGCGATGGCCTGCAGCCAGGGCCAGCGGTCTTCATCGGTGAGGGGGTGGCCGGCGCTCATCTTGGCGATGTTGCTGGCGGGATGGAATTTGTCGCCATCCTCGCAACGCCAGCCGATCCGTTCGGCCAGTTTATCGGCGATGGTGGTCTTGCCTGATCCCGATACGCCCATCACGACAAGCGCGCACGGCATGTTGCTGGCGTCGTCAGGCACGAAAATTCTCCGGCAGCGCCGCCTTGTCCAGAAGCCAGACGGTCTCGCCTTGGGAGCGGGCGCGGGTTGCCGGCATATCCTCGCCGTCGAGCACGCGCGTCAGGATCGCACGCTTTCCTGCGCCGCTGGCCTCGAACATCATCTCGCGGCAGGAGGCGAGCGTCGGCAACGTCAGCGTGACCCGCGGGACGAACGGCTCGACATGGGCCTTGGGGACCTCGATGACCCAGCGCTGGGTCTCTTCGACGGCGGGGTATTCAGGAAATAGCGATGCGGTATGGCCGTCCGGCCCGACGCCCAGTAACACCACATCAAATAGCGGCCGGGTCGAATCCAGTCTGTCTGCGCCATAGAACGATTTCAACTCGCTCTCGTAGCGGCGCGCAGCCTCCTCGGCATCGGCAGTATCCGTCAAAATCGGATGAACGTTGGCCGGCGGCGCGCATTTATCCAGAAAGGCCTGTCGGGCCATTCGCATGTTGTTGAGGGGATTATCCGCGGGGACAAACCGTTCATCACCAATGAACCAATGAACACGATCCCAAGGAATCCGGCTGCGATAGGTGTCGGTCGCAAGCAATTCGAAAAGCTGCTTCGGGCTCGATCCGCCGGACATACAAATCGCCACGCGTCCACCGTTCGCGACGATCCTTGCCGTGATGCGATCCGCGGCGGCTTTGGCCAGCGCCGCCGGATCGGAAACCGCGATCACGCTTGTTTGACCGGTCTTAGCCATTCGGGCCGAGCTTTCGCCAGTGTCGGCCGTCGCGCGTCAACAGCTCATCTGCTTCCGCGGGACCTTCGCTGCCCGCCTTGTAGTTTTCCAGGCCCTTGGCGCCGGCCTTCTTCCACGCATCCAGGAACGGCTGCACCGCTTGCCAGCCGGCTTCCACGCTGTCGGCGCGCTGAAACAGGATGTTGTCGCCGATCATGCAGTCGTAGATCAGCGTTTCATAGCCGGTGCTTGGCTCCGCCTTGAAGTAGTCCTTGTAGCGGAATTTCATTTCGACGCCGTCGATGGAAATTGTCGGACCCGGCACCTTGGTGTTGAACTGCAGCGTAATGCCTTCGGTGGGTTCGATGCTGATGATGAGGTAATTCTGCGACAGCCGGTCCACCGCGGTGCAGCTGAACATCGAGAACGGTGCTTGCTTGAACTTGATCGCCACTTCGGTCCGTTTGATGCCGAGCGCCTTGCCGGTTCGCAGATAAAAGGGAACGCCGGCCCAGCGCCAGTTGTCGATCGTCAGCTTGATCGCGGCGTAGGTTTCAGTGGTGCTGCCGGGCTTGACGTCCTCGGTCTTGCGATAGTCCTCGATCTTGGTGTCGCCGATCTTGCCGCCCACATACTGGCCGCGCACCGAATTCTTCAGCGCCTCCTCTTCGCTCTGGGTCTGGACCGCCGCAAGCACTTCGGCTTTTTCCGACCGCACCGTGTAAGCGTCAAAGCGCGCGGGCGGCTCCATCGCGACCAGCGACAAAAGCTGGAACAGATGGTTCGGCACCATGTCGCGCAATGCGCCGGTGGCGTCATAGAAACTGCCGCGATGCCCGACGCCGAGCTTTTCGTCGACGGTGATCTGGATGTGATCGATGTGGTTGCGATTCCAGATCGGCTCGAACATGCCATTGGCAAAGCGCAGCACCAAAATGTTCTGGACCGTTTCCTTGCCGAGGTAGTGATCGATCCGGTAGATCTGATGCTCGTCGACGATTTTCAAAAGCTCGGCATTCAGCGCCTTGGCGGAAGCCAGATCGGTTCCGAACGGTTTCTCCACGACCAGCCGCCGCCACGCGCCGTTCTCTTCCGCCAGCAGGCCGGTGCGGCCGAGCTCGCGACTGATCGGCGCAAACGCATTGGGCGGCGTCGCCAGATAAAACAGCCGGTTGCCGCCGGTCTTCCGCGCCGCCTCCAGTTTGTTGATTTGATCGCGCATCTTGTCGAAGGATGCCGGGTCCTTGGGATCAGCTTCGACGCAGGTGACGCATTCCAGCAACTTCCTGGCAATTGCTTCATCGACGTTGCGGGTTGCGAATTGGCGCAAGCCCTTCATCAGGCTTTCGCGCAGATTGTCGTTCGACATGCCGTTGCGGGCGACGCCGACCACGCAAAAACTATCAGGCAGCAGGTTGGTCGCGGCGAGATTATAAAGGGAAGGGATCACCAGCCGATGCGTGAGGTCTCCGGTGACACCGAAGATGACGAAGGTGCAAGGGTCGGGCTTTTTCTGGCTTGAAGGTTGGTCTGTCACGAATGGCCGGCCTCTCGCTTGAAGTGTCAGGGGCTTAACGGTGGCGGAAGCGGGATGCTATTTCGGCTCCTTATGGCCGCCGAAGCCGTCGCGCATCGCGGACAAGATCTTCTCGGCGAAGGTGTGTTCCTTGCGCGAGCGGAAGCGCGTGTACAAAGCCGCAGTCAGCACTTCGGCGGGGACGGCTTCATCGATCGCGGCATTGACGGTCCAGCGGCCTTCGCCGGAATCCTCGACAAAGCCCGAGTAGTTATCGAGCGTATCGTTTTTGGCCAGCGCCGACGCGGTGAGGTCCAGCAGCCATGACGGGATCACGCTGCCGCGCCGCCAGACTTCGGCGATATCGGCGATATTGAGATCGAAACGATGATCTTCGGGCAGTGCGTCGATATTGGCGTTCTTCAGAATATCAAAACCTTCGGCATAGGCCTGCATCAGGCCATATTCGATGCCGTTGTGGACCATCTTGACGAAATGCCCCGCGCCGACGGGACCGGCGTGAATGTAGCCCTGCTCGATGCGGGGATCACGCCCTTCGCGCCCCCCGGTGCGTGGGATATCGCCGATCCCTGGCGCCAGCGTCGCGAAGATCGGGTTGAGGCGGTCGACGACGGCCTTGTCGCCGCCGATCATCATGCAATAGCCGCGATCGATGCCCCAGACGCCGCCGGAGGTGCCGACGTCGAGATAGTGGATGCCGCGTTGTTTCAGCGCCTTGCCGCGGCGGACGTCATCCTGCCAGAACGTGTTGCCGCCATCGATGATGACGTCGCCTTCCTGCATCAGCTTCGACAGCGCTTCGATCGTCATCTCGGTGATCTTGCCAGCCGGCAGCATCACCCAGGCCGTTCGCGGCTTATCGAGCTTGCTGACAAACTCTTCCAGCGCGCTGGCGCCGACCGCGCCGTCGGCTCCGATGGCGGCGACGGCCTTCGGGTCCTTGTCGTAAACGACCGTGGTGTGTCCGTGCTTCATCAGCCGACGGACGATATTGCCGCCCATCCGGCCAAGACCGATCATGCCGAGCTGCATCTGGGTTTCCTAACGTATGACAGATTGAAATATTGGTTTTACAAAACGCGCCCGCTCTGCTGCTGCGAGGACGGCAGAACGTGCGCGCTTCGGTTCTCGTTTCATCAGTTCAGCGCATTCTGGATTGCGGTATCGAGCATCTTCAATCCTGATGCGAGATCGCCTTTGAGATGTACGCGGAGCGCGCGCCGGTTGCGTTCGGTCAGCACGCCGAAATCGCCGCGTGCCTGAGCCGCCTTGATGATGCCGAAGCTCGCCTTTTGGCCGGGCACCGCAAGGTCCCTGGCGTCATCCGCGGTAATCTGAAGGAAAACGCCGCTGTCCGGGCCACCCTTATAGGCTTGTCCGGTGGAATGCAGGAAGCGCGGGCCGAACTCGGCACAGGTCGCAACGTGGCGCTTGTCGCGGACCGCAAGCCGCATGTGCTGCAGACTGTCGATATGTGTGGCGTTGCGTTCGATATAGGCAAGCAGCGCCACATAGTCGTCCGCGCCGGAGCGGGCGAGGTGGGCTTTCAGCCAGGAGTCGAGGTCGCCATCGGCGCCTGCCTGGCGCAGTGCTGCCGCGTTTTTCTCATCGGTGTAGATGTCGGCCGCATCGGTCGAGATAACAGGCTGCTCCTTGGGCAGCGAACCGGTCTTCTCGAAGGCGGCGGTCAACTCCCGGGTCTTGATCTTGGCAGCCTCGACGTCAGGCTGGTTGAAGGGATTGATGCCAAGCACGGAGCCCGCGACCGCAACCGCCATCTCGAAGCGGAAGAACTCCTGGCCGATATGCTCGATCGACTTCATGACAATGCGCACCACCGGATGCCCGGCGTTCTCCAGCGCGGCGAGCTTGCCGTCATGCGCGGCGTCACTTTCGCCTTCGGTGCGGATATCAATGAAGAACCGGTCGTTGCCGTAGGAGGCTGCGTCGCCCAGCGTCTCGCCATCGATCGGGACGAGGCCCTTGCCGTCCTTGCCGGTGGATTCGGCGATCAGCTGTTCGGCCCACGCGCCGAAATCGGCAATCTTTTTCGATGACAGGATCGTGACCTTGTCGCGGCCTTCGAGACCGGCAAGGCCCATCGCGAGGCCAAGCTGCACGCCGGGATTTTCATGCGGCGGCACATCCGGTCCGCAAGAGCGCACCATTGCCATCGTGTGGGTGAGCAGCGTGCGCAGGTCGACGCCTGCCGCCGCAGCCGGCACCAGCCCGAATGGCGACAATACGGAATAGCGCCCGCCGATGGCAGGATCGCCATAAAAGGTCCGGGCGAAGTCTTGTTTGGCCGCCACCTTCTGCAGCGATGAGCCGGGGTCGGTCACCGCGATGAACCGGTAACCAGCCTTGTCGGCGCCAATCGTCTCGGACACCCGCTCGAAGAAGTAATCCTTCATCACGTTGGGTTCGGTGGTGCCGCCGGATTTACTGGAGACGATGAACAGCGTGTCGGCGAGGTTGATCGAGGCCTGCATGGTGCGGACCTGCGCTGGGTCCGTTGAATCAAGCACATGCAATTTCGGAAAACCGGCCTTCTTCGGGAACGTCTGTGCCAGGACTTCCGGCCCAAGACTCGATCCGCCCATCCCGAGCACGACAGCGTCGGTGAAGCTTTGTCCCTTCACCCGATGCGCAAAGTCCTCATAGTCGGCGATATCGGCGGCCGCGGGGCTGGTCAGCCAACCCAGCCACTTGTTCTCGTCATCGCCGGTCCAGACCGATTTGTCGTGCTGCCAGAGCCGCCGTATTTTGGCCGACGCGCGCCAATCCTCGGTGCTTTTCTCGACGGCCTTTCCAAGGCTGCTTCCAAGCGCCATTTGCTGCCGATCGAGGCCAGCACTGAGCACGGTTGCGCGCTTGTGCGCGACAGCGCCGTAAAGCTTGTCGGCGGCATCGGCGAATTGCTTGACGCCATCCTTGACAAGTTCGGCCGTGATCGCATCGAGCGAGATGCCGGATTTCTCGAGCTCGTCCAGCACATGCCTGGCGTCCTCGACATTTTCCTCAAGACTGTCGCGCAACTTACCGTGATCGCGGAAGGCGTCGAGTGTGGCCGGCGGCACGGTGTTGACCGTGTTGGGGCCGATCAGCTCCTCGACATAGAGTACGTCGCTATAGTCCTTGTTTTTGGTGCCGGTCGAAGCCCACAGCAACCGCTGCGGCTTGGCGCCTTTGGCGGCAAGCTTGTCCCAGCGTGCGCCGGAAAACAGCCGCTTGTATTCCTGATAGGCAAGCTTGGCGTTGGCGACGGCGACCTTGCCCTTCAGCCCGGCCAACCGCTCTTTCTCGGTCGGGTCGTTCGCTTGGGCGATCTTTTCGTCGATCAGCTTATCGGCTGCGGTGTCGATGCGGCTGACGAAGAAGCTGGCAACGCTCGCGATGTGGGAGGGATCGCCTCCTTCGGCGACGTATTTTTCCAGGCCCGACAGATAGGCTTCGGCGACCTTTACATAGACCTTCTGCGAGAACAGCAACGTGATGTTGATGCTGATGCCTTCGCCAATCAACTGCTGGATCGCCGGCAGGCCCGGCGTGGTCGCCGGCACCTTGACCATCAGGTTCTTGCGATCGACCTCTTTCCAGAGCCGCTCGGCTTCCGCGATCGTGGCTTTGGTATCCATCGCGAGATAGGGCGATACCTCCAGGCTGACGAAGCCGTCATGCCCACCGAGATGATCGTAGACCGGACGCAGCACATCGGCGGCATGCTGGATGTCTTCGACGGCGAGATGCTCGAACAGCTCGGAAACCGGCCGATCGCCACGTTTCAGCGCCTGGCCGATCGGGGCGTCATATTCGTCCGAACTGCCGATCGCCTTTTCGAAGATCGACGGGTTCGATGTGACGCCTTTGACGCCATCGGTGTCGATCAGCTTTTTGAGATCGCCCTTGGCGACGAAGCCGCGGGCCAGGAAATCCAGCCAGACCGCCTGGCCGTGGTTTTCGAGTGCTTTGACGGGATTCATGATGCCTGCTTCTGTTCGGGTTGGCCGAATTGCTGCTTTTGGGACTTGTTCTGGCGGGAAGCCGGTATTTATCAACGAAGTCCGATGAGGTGATGACCGGGGGAATATGAGTATCCCCATATCATAACGCCATTCACAGTATATCGATCCCGGAAATTGGCTGTTTGGCGGCATTCCCGATGGAATTTTTTGGCGGTACGGGGGCGGGGCTGAAGGTCTCGGGCAGATACCGCGCTGATTTTGAGCGCCAGCTTGATCTCAAGCGATATCCGCATGTTACGCTCATAAGCTGCGTCACGGGGCGGACGCAGGACAATGATCGGTACAACATGTTTTATATTTTTTACGTCAGCCTTGGCACTGAAGCCTTGGCACTGAAGCCTTGGCGCTGATCGCCATATCGACTGGCCGGGCCCGAGCCGACGGCATTCGTCCGGATGCACTGCAATTCCAGCGGACATTTCCGGACCCAAACGGATCAAGCCCGGTTGAGCTGGAAGCCATCGTGGTTCGGCCGGATGACGGATTGCCTCATCCGCTCACGGTGCTCAATCACGGGGCGCCGCAGGATCGAGGACGCGGTCAAGGACGCGCTCGGATTTTGCGTGCCCGGTGCTGCCGCCAAATGCACCATCGTCAACATCAATAACAAATCGCCCGATTGATCGTCGATCGCGATTGCGACGGCTCCCGAGATTACCGGCGCGCGGAATTCTCCTGCGATTGCGCAGGCTGGGCCAAGCAAATATGGTGCGCGCGATCGAGGAAACGAAAAAGGAAAAAGACCTTGTCAACCCGCAATAAACTTCTCGCCGGCTCGTTCATCGGCGCAGCGTTCTCGATGATGCTGGTCGGCGCGTCCCTCGCGGCCGACACCACCATCAAGCTCGGAAATACCGCGCCTTATAGCGGACCTGCATCCGCCTATGGCACGATCGCGCGCGCGGAAGCGGCCTATTTCCAGATGCTGAACGATCAAGGCGGTATCAACGGCCGCAAGATCGACTTCCTGAGCCTGGATGATGCGTACTCGCCTTCCAAGACGGTCGAACAGACGCGCAGGCTGGTCGAGCAGGATGAAGTGCTTGCGGTGTTCAGTTCGGTCGGCACCGCTCCCAATATTTCCGTCCAAAAATATCTCAACATCAAACACGTTCCGCAAATCTTCGTTTCGTCCGGTGCGACGCGCTGGAACGATCCGAAGCAATTTCCTTGGACGGTCGGCTTCAACCCCACTTACGAATTGGAAGGCAAGCTCTACGCGCAATACGTTCTGAAAACCAAGCCGGACGCAAAGATCGCCGTCATCATCCCCGACGAGGACGCCGGCAAGGATTATCTCAGGGGCTTCAAGGAAGGACTTGGCGAGCATGTCGATCAACTCGTCTCGTCGACAACCTATTTGACATCGGACCCGACCATCGACTCGCAGATGGTCACGATGCGGGAGTCGGGCGCGGATGTTTTCTTCGCGGAGGCGACGCCCAAATTCGCAGCTCAGGCGATCAAGAAAGCCGGCAGCATGGGCTGGAAGCCGCTGATCATCCTGCCGTCGGTCTCTAACTCCGTTTCCGCGGTGCTTGAACCCGCAGGTATCGAAAACACCGTCGGCGTGGTGACCGGGCTCTACCTCAAGGATCCGAACGATGCGCGCTGGGCGGACGATCCCGGGGTCAAGGATTTCCTGGCCTGGATGAAGAAGTACCAGCCGAACGCCAGCACCGGCGATCTTTTCAATGTGCAGGGCTATACCGTCGCGCAAGTCATGGAGGCGGTGCTGCGAAATTGCAAAGACGATCTCAGCCGTGAGAACATCATCAAGCAGTCAACGACGTTGAAGGCGCTCGCGCTGCCGCTGCTTCTTCCCGGAATAACGGTCCATAACGATCCGAGCGACGTCACGGCCATTCACCAGATCCAGATGGCGCGGTTCGACGGAAAGTCGTGGGTGCTGTTCGGCGATGTTCTCGGCGACAAATAGACGATGGCGGGTGGAACTCGGGAATGCCTTAAGCGTTTCTCTTTGGGATATTCCCAAAAAGAGCAATTCCCGGTTCCATTTTCGCCGGATTCTGCGAGGCAGTAGATGCCCGGATGTGGCGGGGCGGCTACATCACGAGGAAATTACGCCCCGTGAGGCTCTTTCGCCCACAAACTAGGCGGACTGCCTGTTTATAACCCATCCGCTGCTTGCGTAGCGCATTGCGCGAGGGAGTCAGCAGCGTGTCCAATCGCACCATGTGCTGACTACTGATTCGAAACTCGGGCGCGGATGACGCGAGAGGGTTCGCAGCTTCCCCGGCCCGGTTTCGCAAGCAGTGCGGCGGACTTATGAGGAGAGAAGTCATGTACAACGATTCTCTGTTCAACGCTTTCGCTCGGTCCTTCGAAGCTCGAAGCCAGACCGATATGTCGATGGCGGAATATCTGGAATCGTGTCGAAGCGATCCGCTACGATATGCCAATGCGGCCGAACGGCTACTTGCCGCGATCGGTGAGCCTCAGATGATTGACACGGCCAAGGACCCACGCCTTGGCCGTATTTTTTTGAACCGCACCATGCGCGTCTATCCGGCGTTCGCCGGTTTCCACGGTATGGAGGAAACGATCGAGCGCATCGTCGGATTCTTTCGGCACGCGGCTCAAGGCCTCGAAGAGCGAAAGCAGATCCTCTATCTGCTGGGACCGGTGGGCGGCGGCAAATCGTCGCTGGCGGAACGGCTCAAATTGCTGATGGAGCTGCATCCGATTTACGTGCTGAAGGCCGGTGATGAACTTAGTCCAGTCTTCGAGAGCCCCTTAAGCCTGTTCGATCCGGAAACGCTGGGACCGATGATCGAGGAAAAATATGGCATTCCGCGCCGCCGACTGAACGGGCTGATGAGCCCCTGGTGCTACAAGCGGCTCGAAGCGTTCGGTGGCGATATCTCGCAATTCCGTGTCGCCCGAATCCAGCCTTCGCGCCTGCGCCAGATCGGAATCGCGAAAACCGAACCCGGTGACGAGAATAATCAGGATATTTCCTCGCTCGTCGGCAAGGTCGATATTCGCAAGCTCGAAACCTTCGCCCAGAACGATCCCGATGCGTACAGCTACTCGGGTGGGCTCAATCGCGCCAATCAGGGCGTTCTCGAATTCGTCGAGATGTTCAAGGCGCCGATCAAGATGCTGCATCCGCTGTTAACGGCGACGCAGGAAGGCAACTATATCGGCACCGAGAATATCGGGGCTATTCCCTTCACCGGTGTGATCCTTGCCCATTCGAATGAATCCGAATGGCAAAGCTTCAAGACCAACAAGAACAACGAAGCCTTCATCGATCGTATCTGCGTCATCAAGGTTCCATACTGCCTGCGGGTCACCGAGGAGCAGAAGATCTATGAGAAGCTGATCCAGGGATCGGAACTCGCGTCGGCGCCTTGTGCTCCGGCCACGCTGGAGACGCTGGCTCGCTTTTCCGTGATGTCGCGGCTGCGAAAGCACGAGAATTCGACGCTGTTTGCGAAGATGCGGGTTTATGATGGTGAAAGCCTGAAGGAATCCGATCCGAAGGCCCGCAGCGTCCAGGAATATAAGGACGCCGCCGGTGTCGACGAAGGCATGGACGGCATTTCGACACGTTTCGCATTCAAGGTGTTGGCCGCGACCTACAATCACGACACCTCGGAGTTGGGTGCGGATGCGGTTCACCTGATGTATGCGCTGGAACAGGCGATCCGCCGCGAGCAGCTCCCCGATGAAGTCGAGAAGCGCTACCTCGAATTCATCAAGGCCGAGCTCGTGCCGCGCTATGCCGAGTTCATCGGCCACGAGATTCAGAAGGCCTATCTCGAATCCTACTCCGACTACGGTCAAAACCTGTTCGACCGCTACGTGGATTATGCCGATGCCTGGATCGAGGATCAGGACTTCAAGGATCCCGATACCGGCCAAATGCTCGATCGCGAACTTCTCAATCAGGAATTGACCAAGATCGAGAAGCCGGCCGGCATCGCCAATCCCAAGGATTTCCGCAACGAGGTCGTCAAATTCTCGCTGCGGTCGCGAGCCCAGAATGGCGGGAAGAACCCGGGCTGGACCAGCTACGAAAAGATCCGCGAAGTGATCGAGAAGCGGATATTCTCGCAGGTGGAAGACCTGCTGCCGGTGATCTCGTTCGGTTCGAAAAAGGATGGCGATACCGAAAAGAAGCACGGCGAGTTTGTCGCGCGAATGGTGGAGCGCGGCTACACCGAGCGCCAGGTTCGCCGTCTGGTCGAATGGTACATGCGCGTTAAACAAGCTGGTTGAGGCGGATGCAACAGTGGTCATTCATATCGTCGATCGGCGCCTGAACCCAGGCAGTAAGAGTCTGGAGAATCGTCAGCGTTTTTTGCGCCGTGCAAAGGCGCTGGTTCAAGGCGCCGTCAAGAAGTCGTCGCAAGAGCGTGACATCAAGGACGTCCTGGAAGGCGGCGAGGTCAGCATCCCGCTGGACGGTATGAATGAGCCGCGCTTTCGCCGCGAGGGCGGCACGCGCGACATGGTTCTCCCCGGCAACAAGAAGTTTATCGAAGGCGATATCCTTCCACGGTCGGGCGAGGGCAGTGGAAAGGCATCCGAGCCCGGCGAAGGCGACGGTGAGGACGCGTTCCGGTTCGTTCTCAGCAGGGATGAATTTGTCGACCTGTTCCTCGACGATCTGGAACTGCCGGATCTCGCCAAGCGGAAACTTGCCCAGGCGGAAAGCGAGGGGATTCAGCGCGCCGGCTATGCCACCACCGGTTCGCCTGCGAACATTTCGGTAAGCCGCACGGTGAGCCGCGCGATGGCGCGGCGGGTTGCGCTGCGGCGGCCGCGGCCAGAGGCGATCGCGCAATTGGAGGCGGAACTCGCCGAGTGCGACGACGAGACGCGCTGCGCTGAACTGACGGCCGAGATCGCGGCTTTGAAGGCCAAAGCTCGCCGGATTCCGTTCATCGATCCGATCGACATCAGGTATCGCCGCTTCGAAACCATGCCGAAGCCGGTGGCCCAGGCCGTCATGTTTTGCCTGATGGATGTGTCAGGCTCAATGACCGAACATATGAAGGACCTCGCCAAGCGGTTCTACATGCTGCTCTATGTGTTCCTGAAGCGGCGCTATCGCCACGTCGAGATCGTCTTCATTCGACATACCGACCGCGCCGAAGAGGTCGACGAAGATACTTTCTTTCACGGGCCGGCATCGGGCGGCACGCTGGTGTCGAGCGCGCTGCAGGCAATGCATGACATCGTCAGGTCGCGGTTCCGTCCGGCGGACTGGAACATCTACGCGGCGCAGGCTTCGGATGGCGACAATTCCTTTTCGGACGGCGAGGTTGCGGGCCGGCTGCTCACGGAGATGATCCTGCCGGTCAGTCAGTTCTTCGCCTATCTGGAAGTCGGCGAAGCCGGCAGCAACTCATTCGACCTGTCCGATTCGTCGCTTTGGTCGCTGTATGAGCGCTTGCGCACCGATGGCGCGCCGTTGTCGATGCGCAAGGTCAGCGACCGCAGCGAAATCTTTCCGGTCTTCCACGATCTCTTCCATCGCCGTGGTAAGCACGAGAGGGCCGCGTCATGACCGCGACGTCAGAACTGCTGTTCGAGGGCGGGGATTGGGATTTCCCGACGTTGCAGCGCATTCACGATGCCTGCGAGGGCATCGCGCGAACCGAGCTTGGGATCGATGTCTATCCCAACCAGATCGAGGTCATCACTGCCGAGCAGATGCTGGACGCCTATTCTTCGGTCGGCATGCCCCTGTTCTACAAGCATTGGTCGTTCGGCAAGCATTTCGCCCATCAGGAGGCGTCTTACCGCAAGGGATTGATGGGCCTTGCCTATGAGATCGTGATCAACAGTTCGCCGTGCATTTCCTATTTGATGGAGGAAAACACCGCGACCATGCAGGCACTGGTGATCGCTCACGCAGCGTTCGGCCACAATCATTTCTTCAAGAGCAATTATCTCTTCAAGCAATGGACCGATGCCGACGGCATTCTCGACTATCTCGATTTTGCCAAGAACTACGTCGCGCAATGCGAGGAGCGTCACGGCCGGCTGGCAGTTGAGCAGACGCTGGATGCCGCGCACGCCCTGATGTCGCACGGGATCGATCGCTATCCCGGCAAGAAGAAGCTCGATCTCCGCGCCGAAGAAAAGCGCGCCCGAGAGCGCCGGCTGCACCTGGAAAGCGCGTTCAACGATCTGTGGCGGACGGTTCCGACTGGAGCGGCCAAGAGCGAAGCGGTATTGAACGTCGAGCGCCGCCGCAATTTGCTCGGGCTGCCGCAGGAAAATCTGCTGTATTTCCTGGAAAAGACGGCACCACGCCTGCATTCCTGGCAACGCGAACTGCTCCGCATCGTGCGGCACATCGCGCAATATTTTTACCCGCAGAGCCAGACAAAAGTCATGAACGAGGGCACTGCTACCTACGTGCACTACCGCATCATGAACCGGCTGCACGAACAGGGCCGGATCTCCGACGGAAATTTTCTCGAATTCCTGCAGTCGCACACCAATGTGGTGTTTCAGCCTGACTTCGACGATCGGCGTTATTCGGGCTTCAACCCCTACGCGCTTGGCTTTGCCATGATGCAGGACATCGAGCGCATCGTTTCCAATCCTGACGATGAGGACCGGGAGTGGTTTCCGGATATCGCGGGAAAGGGCGACGCGACGGCGGTGTTGCGCGACGTCTGGGCCAATTATCGCGATGAAAGCTTCATTGCTCAATTCCTCAGCCCGCGGCTGATGCGGCACTTCCGCATGTTCCATTTGCATGATGACCCGGAAGAGCGCGCCGGCATCAAGGTCGATGCGATCCATGATGCCAGGGGCTATCGTCGTATCCGTCGCGAACTGGCCCGGCAGTACGACGTCGGCTTCATCGATGCCAACATCGAGGTGGTCGATGTCGATCTGGCCGGCGATCGCCGGCTGATGTTGCGCCATGCCGTCGTGAAGGGCGCGCAACTCAATGATGCCGATGCCAAGCGCGTGCTTCAGCATCTTGCCGATCTCTGGAGCTATGACGTGTCGCTCGTCGAGGCCGATGCGGCCGGCAATACTGTGAAAGAATACATCGTCACCCCGCGCAAACTCGCCGCGGCTGCGTAACGGACGGCGGGCGTCGCTCGAAGCAGCGCCAGAATGTCGCGTATTGGCGGGACGCGACTGCGCCTTGGCTTGTCCCAACCCGGCAATATGATAGCCTGTCAGTTCAGCTCCAAATTGCGGGGCCGTCGCTCATGCCGCCGTGGGCAAGCTGCTAGAGAACCCAAACCATGGGTGAAATTCGCAACTTCAAATCGGGCAAGCCAGGCGGGCCTCCGGGTAGCGCGACGCCGCGGCGTCTTGCCGCGATCATCGCCGGCGACATTGCGGGCTACAGCCGGTTGATGGAACTCGATGAAGAAGGAACGCACGGCCGCGTCAAACGGATCGAGCGCGATCTCATCGAGCCCAGCATTGCAGAGCACCACGGAAGGCTCGTCAAAACCACCGGCGACGGCTTTATTGCCATTTTCGACAGTCCCGTCGAGGCTGTCCGGTGCAGCATCGTCATCCAGCAAAATCTGGTTGGCCGCAACGCGCCGCTTCCGAAGAATTCCTGGATTGAGTATCGGATTGGCGTCAATCTGGGTGATGTTATCGTCGAAACGGACGACGTTTACGGTGACGGTGTCAACATTGCTTCGCGTCTTGAGGGCCTTGCAGATCCCGGCCAGGTTTACATCTCAGGCGGCATTTACGAACAGATAAAGCACAAGGTGGTTTGCGGATACGAGTCGCTCGGAGACCGCAAAGTCAAGAACATCACCGATCCGGTGAGGGTCTACCGGGTGCTGCCGGACGCAGCCGCTTTCAACAAGACCCGAAAACGACGCGAGAACCTTCTGATTTTTTTGCTGGGCATTACCTTGTTGATCATCGCCGGCGGTGTTCTCTGGTATCTGCTCTGGCAGCCGCGTGGCAAGGTGGGCGATCAGGCCTCAGCACCGAGCTCGTCTCCGGTCGTGTTGCCGAAGCTGCGACCGGCGCCTTCGGAATCCGGCGCAGCATCGCCAACGATGCCCTTGTCGCAGCCGTCGGCGACAGCGCCGGCGCAGTCGGCTCCCTCAGTCCACGAGCCGGAAACGGTCGTGCTTCGAGGCGGCAGCTTCGCGATGGGCAGCAATGAAGACAGCTCGGAAAAGCCGATCCATCAGGTAACGGTCAAGCCGCTCGCGATCGGTAAATATCCAGTCACGATCCGGGAATGGAATGAATGCGCCGCTGCAAAGGCATGCGCGTTCGTGGCGGCGGGGCAAGATGATGCGCCTGTCACGAATGTGAGCTGGACCGACGCCCAGCAATATGTCACGTGGCTCGCGGTCACTACCAAAAAGCCTTACCGGCTGCCGAGCGAGGCGGAGTGGGAATATGCCGCGCGCGCAGGTACCCAGACGAAATATTGGTGGGGCGAGAAGCTGCAATCCGGCATGGCCAGTTGCAAGGACTGCACCGACGTCGCGGCTATCGACCAGCCGATCAAGGTCGGAAATTTTAAACCCAATCCATTCGGGCTTTATGACATGGGCGGCGGTGTCGATCAGTGGGTAGAGGATTGCTGGCACAAAAATTACCAGGGCGCCCCGGTGGACGGTTCACCGTGGACCGGGGGAGATTGTGCTTCGCATGTTCTTCGGTCAGGCTCCTGGAAGAATGATGCGCGTTACGTGCGACCGGCCAACCGTGACAGTTACGATACCAATGTTCGGTATCCGACCCATGGATTCCGGGTCGCTCTAACACCTTAGAGGCCGGAGAGTCCGTTCCATGAAGATCTTCCGTCACGTCCTGCTGTGTGGAGCGCTGGTGTTGCCCTCGGGCGCCACGCACGCCCAGGGAAAAACCGCACCAAAGGATGTGGTTCTCTATTTCATTTCGCCGCACGACGGTGCGACGATCAAGGGCGGCTTCTGGTGCCGTTTCGGCCTGCGCAACATGGGCGTGACTCACGCTGGCGATAATTTCCAGAACAGTGGCCACCACCATCTGCTGGTGGACGTGAATGAACCAATCGATCCCAAGGAACCGATTGCGCAGGACAAGTCACATCTTCATTTCGGAGCCGGTCAAACCGAGGCCTATATCGAGCTTGCGCCCGGTAAACACACGCTTCAGCTGGTGTTGGGTGACGCCCAGCATTATCCGTTCAACCCCCCGGTCGTCTCAAACAAGATTACCGTCAGGATCAAATAGAGTTTCTGTGCGCAAACCCTAGGTGGTGTGGACTCTAAGGATTCCCTTTTAGGAGCAAATCAGATTCAAGGCTTCTTTTTGGGAGGCGGCCTTGGGTGTGATGGATCGGTTGGTTTTGAGCGATGCGGCTTGGGAGCGGATGGCGCCTCTGATTATAGGTCGGCCTGACCAGAAAGGCTCCACCGGGCGCGACAACCGGATGTTCGTGGAAGGTGTGCTGTGGATCGTGCGGACGGGCTCTCCCTGGCGTGATCTTCCGGAAGCGTTCGGGGATTGGAACAGCGTGTTCCGGCGCTTCAGTCGATGGAGCATCAAGGGTGTTTGGTGGCGGATCTTCGAGGCGATGTCCGACGACCCGGATTTCGAATATCTGATCGTCGATTCCACCGTCGTCCGGGCGCATCAGCACGCTGCCGGGGCGAAAAAAGGGGGTCTGAAGATCAGGCGCTTGGCCGCTCGCGCGGCGGCCTGAGCACCAAGATACATCTGGCCGTTCGCGGCCTGGGATGTCCGGTGCGCTTCACGCTTACCGCAGGTCAGAAGGGCGATGCACCGCAAGCCGCCGCATTGATCGAGGGATTGCCCGCCGAGATCGTTATGGCCGATACAGCCTATGACGCCGATCATTTGCGCGAAGCCATCGCCGCCAAGGGAGCGCTCGCCGTCATCCCCAACAACCCGTCACGCGCGCTCAAATATCCGCTCGACAAACATCTCTATGCCCAGCGCCATCTTGTCGAATGCTGCTTCTCCAAGCTCAAGCAATTCCGCCGCGTCGCCACCCGCTTCGAAAAGACCGCTCGAAATTACCTTGCCGTCATCACTCTCGCAGCCATCATCTTATGGATGCGATAAGTGTCCACGCCACCTAGCGCAGGCTGGCGTTGATCTTGTCCAGCGCGGCGGAGCCCGGACACAGCGTTTGCTCGCCGAGCTGGTTAAGCGGCGTGTCGACCGTGTTGAGATGACTGTGCAGGTCTTCCGATTCCGGATCGACATAGAGCAGCCCGGTGACGATCTGGCCCTTGGCGGCATGCTTCTGCAGGAACGTCATCGCTCCGAGACGATCATGCGGATCGTAATCCGCGTCGATCTTGCGCAGCGCCAATTTCGTGCCGTCATGCTGCTCGACCACCGTTACCGAGCCTGGCGCGTAATCGACCGTGATCGGGTCGCGGCCGGTGATGACGTCAAGGCGGTTCACCGCGTCATTGTGTTCGCGGACATAGTCAAAGCTTTTGGTCGAGCCGGCATGGTTGTTGAAGGCGACGCAGGGGCTGACGACGTCGATGAAGGCCGCGCCCTTGTGCTGGATCGCGGCAGCAATCAGCGGCACCAATTGGGTCTTGTCGCCGGAAAAGCTGCGCGCCACGAAGCTGGCGCCAAGCTGCAGCGCGATCGCGACGAGGTCGATGGCGTTGTCGGTGTTCATCACGCCTTTCTTGGACTTCGAACCGCGATCGGCGGTGGCCGAGAACTGGCCCTTGGTGAGGCCGTAGACGCCGTTGTTCTCGACGATATAGGTCATGTTGACGCCGCGCCGGATCGAATGCGCGAACTGACCAAAGCCGATCGAGGCGGAGTCGCCGTCGCCGGAGACGCCGAGATAGATCAAATCGCGGTTGGCGAGATTGGCGCCGGTCAACACCGAGGGCATACGGCCATGGACCGAATTGAAGCCGTGCGAATTGCCGAGGAAATAGTCCGGCGTTTTCGAAGAGCAGCCGATGCCGGAAATCTTGGCGACGCGGTGCGGCTCGATCGACAGCTCGTAACAGGCCTCGATGATCGACGCCGTGATCGAGTCGTGGCCGCAGCCGGCGCACAGCGTCGAAATCTTGCCTTCGTAATCCCGGTGGGTGTAGCCGAGCTCGTTCTTCGGCAGCCCAGGATGCTGGAATTTCGGCTTGGCGATATAGGTCATGACTTAACCTTGCGGAGCGGGGTCAGTTTGAGCTGATCCTGGTGGGCGCCGATGGCACCGGCGATGAAGCGCGCGGTTATCGGCGTGCCGTCATAGTGCAGGATCGGAATCAGCCGGACCGGATCGATCCCGTTCTCGTTGACGATCAGCGACCGAAGCTGGGCGTCGCGATTCTGTTCGACCACGTAAACGAAATCATGGTCGGCGATGAAGCTCGCAACGCTGGAGTGGAACGGGAAAGCGCGGATGCGAAGCCGGTCGAGCTGATGCCCGCGCGCTTCAAGTAACCCGATCGCCTCATCCATGGCCGGGGAGGTCGAGCCGAAATAAATCACGCCATATTTGGTGGGCTTGGCGGCGTTGGCCTGCAACGGCCGCGGCACCATGTCCTGGGCGGTTTCGAACTTGCGCACCAGCCGCTGCATGTTGTCGGCGTAAACAGAGCCTTCTTCGGAATAGCGCGCGTAACGGTCGCGCGAAGTGCCGCGGGTGAAGAACGAGCCTTTGGTGGGGTGCGTGCCGGGATAGGTGCGGTACGGGATGCCGTCGCCGTCGACGTCAAGATAGCGGCCGAAGTCGCGTCCCTCGTCCAGCATCTCCGCCGTCATCACCTTGCCGCGGTCGTATTGCCGCGCGTCATCCCACTTCAGCGGGCGGCAGAGCCGGTGGTTCATGCCGATATCGAGATCGAGCATCAGGAAGATCATGGTCTGCAGGCGTTCAGCGAGGTCGAACGATTGCGCGGCAAACTCAAAAGCTTCGGCCGGGTCTTCGGGGAACAGCAGCACATGCTTGGTGTCGCCATGCGAGGCATAGGCGCAGGCGATGATGTCGCATTGCTGGGTACGCGTCGGCATGCCGGTCGAAGGGCCGGCGCGCTGCACATTCATGATCACGGCGGGAATTTCGGCGAAATAAGACAGGCCGATGAATTCGGTCATCAGCGAGATGCCGGGCCCGGAGGTCGCGGTGAAGGCGCGCGCGCCGTTCCACGACGCGCCGATCACGATACCGATCGAGGCCAGTTCGTCCTCGCCCTGAACGATGGCGTATTGCGCCTTGCCGGTTTCGGGATCGTGCCGCAACTTCTTGCAATGGCTGGTGAAAGCATCGGCCAGCGACGACGACGGCGTGATCGGATACCACGCGCATACAGTGGCGCCGCCATAAACCGCGCCAAGCGCCGCGGCGCTGTTGCCTTCGATGAAAATGCGATCGCCAACCTTGTCGGCTTTCTTGACGCGCAGGCCGATCGGGCATTTGAGGTTTTGCAGCGCCCAGTCGCGGCCGAGATGCAAAGCGTGAACGTTGGATGAGAGCAGCTTTTCCTTGCCCTTGTATTGCTCGCCGATCAGCTGCTCGACCAGTTTCGGATCCATGTCGAGTAGCGCACACAGCGCGCCGAGATAGATGATGTTCTTGAATAGCTGGCGCTGGCGCGGATCGGTATAGGTCGAGTTGGTGATCGCAGTCAGCGGCACGCCGATAACCGTGATATCGGCGCGGAATTTCGAAGACGGCATCGGCTTGGTCGAGTCGTAGAACAGATAACCGCCGGGCTCGATCGAGGCGATGTCCTTGTCCCAGGTCTGCGGGTTCATCGCCACCATCATGTCGACGCCGCCGCGCGCGCCGAGATGGCTGTCCTCGGTCACCCGCACTTCATACCAGGTCGGCAGGCCCTGGATGTTCGAGGGGAAAACGTTGCGCGGCGATACCGGCACGCCATGGCGCAGGATCGAACGGGCGAATAGCTCGTTGGCGCTGGCCGAACCCGAACCATTGACGTTGGCGAAGCGGACGACGAAGTCGTTTACGCTGCTGATCGGGCTTTGGACTGACATGATGTACCCGCGTGAGTCATATCGATGAGGTATTTCTGCATGTCCCAGGCGCCAGTGGGACAACGTTCGGCGCACAGCCCGCAATGCAGGCAGACGTCTTCGTCCTTTACCATCACGCGTCCGGTCTTGAGGCCGTCCGCGACATAGAGCGCCTGGTCGTGATGAGGCGACGGGGCTTTCAGCCGCTCACGCAAATCGGTTTCCTCGCCGTTTTGGGTGAAGGTGATGCAGTCCATCGGGCAGATGTCGACGCAGGCGTCGCATTCGATGCACAGCGGCGCGGTGAAGACCGTCTGGATATCGCAGTTCAGGCAGCGCTGGGCTTCGCCGAGCGCAAGCTTGACGTCGTAGCCGAGCTCGACTTCGGTGCGGATGTCCTTCAGTGCGACGACCTTGTCGCGATGCGGCACCTTGAAGCGCTTGTCGGCGGAGATGTCGTTGTCGTAGCTCCACTCGTGGATGCCCATCTTCTGCGACGAGATCTGCACTTCGGGAAGCGGCCGTTCGTGGATGTCCTCGCCGGAAATGAGCTTGTGAATCGACAGCGCAGCATCGTGGCCGTGCGCCACCGCCCAGATGATGTTCTTGGGGCCGAACGCGGCGTCGCCGCCGAAGAACACCTTTGGATTGGTCGAGCCCATGGTCGTGGGATCGACCTTCGGCATATCCCATTTGTCGAACTCGATGCCGCAATCGCGTTCGATCCAGGGGAATGCATTCTCCTGGCCGACCGCCACCAGCACGTCGTCGCAGGCAATCGTCTGGTCCGGCTCGCCCGAGGGAACCAGGCTGCGCCTGCCCTTGGCATCGTACTCAGCCTTCACCTTCTGGAAGGTGACGCCGGTCAGCTTGCCATTGTCGTGAACGAACGCGACCGGCACCATGAAATTGAGGATCGGAATATCCTCGTGAAGCGCATCTTCCTTCTCCCAGGGCGAGGCCTTCATCTCCTCGAAGCCGGAACGCACGATCACCTTGACGTCTTCGCCGCCGAGGCGGCGCGCGGTGCGGCAGCAATCCATCGCGGTGTTGCCGCCGCCGAGCACGATCACGCGTTTGCCGATCTTGTCGGTGTGGCCGAACGAGACGCTGGAGAGCCAGTCGATGCCGATGTGAATATTCCTGGCCGCTTCCTTGCGGCCGGGAACATCGAGCTCTCGGCCGCGCGGTGCGCCGGACCCGACAAAGATCGCGTCATAGTTTTCGCCGAGCAGCTTCTTGAGGCTGTCGATGCGCTGGCCGCCTTTGAACTCAATGCCGAGATTGAGGATGTAATCGGTTTCTTCGTCGATCACGGAATCGGGAAGGCGGAATTTCGGAATCTGCGACCGCATCATGCCGCCTGCCTTCGGGTCGGCGTCGAACACGGTGCAGTGATAGCCGAGCGGCGCGAGATCGCGGGCAACCGCAAGCGACGCCGGACCGCCGCCGATCAGCGCAATGCGCTTGCCGTTTTTCGGCAACGGCCGCGGCATCCGATGTTTGACATCGTCCTTGAAGTCGGCGGCGACCCGCTTCAGCCGGCAGATCGCGACCGGCGTCTCCTCGACGCGGCCGCGGCGGCACGCGGGTTCGCATGGACGATCGCAGGTGCGTCCCAGGATTCCGGGAAACACGTTCGATCTCCAATTGATCATGTAGGCGTCGCTATAACGCCCTTCAGCGATCAGCCGGATGTACTCGGGAACGGGCGTGTGCGCGGGGCAGGCCCACTGGCAGTCGACAACTTTATGAAAGTAATCGGGCGCAGAGATATCAGTCGGTTTCATTCCCACCATCTCCGCGCTGATACTAAGACCAGTGCGGCCTTACTCTTCCTGCGAACGCTCAGACGGCGTTCTTGTGGTTTTTGAATTGCATCATAGGCTTATCTTATTAGAACCATTCAAGGTGATGCACAAAGGCAATTTTGCGCGATCAGCAGTTTTCATGCGGCGAAGTGATCGGGTGTGATGTCATTGCGTGCTTTTGCGGCAGTGCAACATGGGCGAAATAGCTTGGTGTTCAATCAGGCCGTCGGAATGTCGCTTTTCGCCACATCCCACATCAGCCGGTAGACGCCGCTTGAAATCACCAGCGATTTGAGCGCGACATTGTTGTTAAATCGCGCTGTTGCCGCCGGAACCGCGCTCACATCCGTTGCGTCGATCAGCACAAACCAGTCGGAAGCTCCGGGATTGGGACGCGAAGCATCCTCGGTGAGCGGTTTGGACAGATCTGGATCGCTTTCGATCAGATGCATGGAGATGATCCCGTCCAGTTTGGCCGGATCGAGCTGCTCGCGCAGCGCGGCGCGCAGCTTTTCCTCGCTGCCCCCGACCGGGCGCAAGCGGATAATGCCCAGCGCCGCGCCGCGGCCCTGTCCGCGGCTGATGGTGATGCGGGCGACGGCGCGGATCATGTTCTTGAAACGCGCGATATTGGCCTTCGACCACGCGGTCTGGTTGGCCAGCGCGGTACGATAGGCGGGGCTGTCGAGGACCTCGAAACTCGCCGTGGAATAGAGACTGAGATATTTCGGTTTACCCTCATGCGCGACGTAGCGGCGGGCCTCGAGAAAGCCATCGATCGCGACACGTTCTTCCAGATGTTCGCGATCGTACCAGCGGTTGAATTCGGCTTCGTCGGCCGCGTCGATATCCATCGACGTCAGCAGCATGCCTTTTCCGGCCAACGGCATATTCAGTGATTCCTTATTCCGTGATCCTGGAAGCCAGATCCGCGATCGCCTTCATCACGGCGTCACGCACGCCCGGATCGTACAGCGTATGGCCGGCGCCTTCGACAAGGCGAACTTCCGATTCCGGCCACACCGCACTGAGCGCGTGCGACGTTGCAGGCGGGCATAACAGATCGTAGCGGCCCTGCACGATAATGCCGGGAATTCCGGCGAGTCTGGCAGCTTCCGCCATCAACTGGTCAGGCTTCATGAAGCAGTCATTCTGGAAGTAATGCGCTTCCATGAACGGCGAGCCGGGAAGAGAGCGGGTCGAATTCAGTGATTCAAGGTCGAGCCTGACGCGCCCCGGCGCATGTTCGGAAAGAATCCGTTCGGTGTCATGCCAGGCACGGGCGGCGGGGCCGTGTACGGCCGCATCGGAATCGAGGATGCGGCGCCAATAGGCATCAAGCGGCTGCCCGCGTTCTTCCTCCGGCAATACGCTGAGGAAGTCATTGCTAAGATCGGGATAGAGCAGGGGCAGCAGTTTCAGGAACGCGCCTTCGAGTTCGGCCCTTGTGCCGAGAAACGTCGCGCGCAGCGCGATGCCGCTGACCCGATGCGGATACGTCTGCGCATAAGCCAGCGCCAGCGTCGCGCCCCAGGAGCCGCCGGCCACCAGCCAACGTTCGAAGCCGAATTTCTCGCGGATCATTTCCATGTCCGCGATCAGATGAGGCAGCGTGTTGTCTTCGCGGCTTCCCTTGGGGCGGCTGCGGCCCGCGCCGCGCTGATCGAACAGAACGGCGTGGAAGCGCTCGGGATCGAACAATCGCCGATGATCGGGCTGGCAACCGCTGCCCGGCCCGCCATGCAGGTAGACCGCAGGAATGCCGCCGGCCCGGCCGACGCTTTCGACATAGAGCTCATGGCCGTCGCCGACCGCGAGCTGTTCCGAGGTCAGCGGAGCAAACGGGTTGGCACGATGGGAAGACTTACCCGCGTCGGCGTCAGGCGCCATGGTCGCCTTCCGTCTCCAGCGTGCCGCCGGCGAAATTGCGATAGATGAAGCGGTTATTGTCGGCCGCGGATTCCTGTTCCGCCAGCTTGAAGATCTTCTCGTGCAGCGGCGACAGCGTGCAGGCCGGGTCGGTATTGCCGGCATCGCCGGTGAGCGCGAAGGCCTGGCAGCGGCAGCCGCCGAAATCGATCTCCTTGAATTCGCAGCTGCGGCACGGTTCCGGCATCCAGCCGGTGCCGCGATAGCGATTGAAGGCCTCGGAATTCTGCCAGATCCAGGCAATCGAATGATTGGATCGGACCGATTCAAATTCGAGCCCGGTGATGCTTTCAGCGGCGTGGCACGGCAGGATCTTGCCGGCGGGCGAAATGTTGAAGAACTGCCGGCCCCAGCCGCCCATGCATTTCTTCGGCCGCAGCGCATAGTAATCCGGCACCACATAATCGATCGCGAGGATGCCTTTCAGCCGCGCTTCCGCTTCCTCGACGATGCGGCTGGTCTCCTCGATCTGCTCGAATGTCGGCATCAGCGCGGCGCGGTTCTTCAGCGCCCAGCCGTAATATTGCACATTGGCGACCTCGAGCCGGTCGGCGTCGAGATCGACCGCCATCTGGATGATGTCGGAAAGCTGGAACAGGTTCTGGCGATGCATCACCGCATTGACCGTCAGCGGCAGATCCAGTTCGCGCGTCCATTTCGCGACTTCAATCTTTTTCTCATGCGCCTGTTTAAGGCCTGCCACACGATTGGCGACGATGGGCTCGTTGCCCTGGAAACTGATCTGCACGTGACACAGGCCGGCATCGGCCAGCGCTGAAAGCCGATCTTTGGTCAGAAGCACGGCGGAGGTGATCAGATTGGAATAGAGCCCGACGTCGCTGGCGTGCTGAACCAGTTCAACCAGATCCTTGCGCGCGGTGGGTTCGCCGCCGGAGAAATGGATTTGCAGCACGCCGATTTCGGCGATCTCGGTGAGGACTTTTTTCCATTCCTCCGTGGTCAATTCGCTGCCGCCGCGGTCCAGCTCCACCGGATTGGAGCAATAGGGGCATTGCAGCGGACAGCGATGCGTCAGCTCGGCCAGCACTGCGAGCGGAATGCCATAGGTTTCCGCGATCGAGCCGCGCGATTCCAGCACCGCGAGTCCGTCGCCGGGATCGCGGAGCGTTGCATTGGCGTCTGTGAGCGTTGGACTCATGATGTCTTCTCACGGGCCTCGGTGAGGAATCCCTTGTCGGCAAGGTCCTGCAGCATGGCGATGACGTCGGTCGCGATCGCGCCGCGCTCGGCGGCATATTTTTCCGCGAGCTGATCGATCATCTGTTCGACGTTGCGCACGCCATCGCAGAGCTGAAGCACTTCCACCGCAATTTCATCCGGCGCCAGAACCCGCTCCGGCGCCAGGATGACCCATACCTGCCGCGTCTCATCGAATTTCAGCTTGGCATGCCGCGGCAATACCGGCCGGCTGGCTTCGCTGACACTGATGTTGCGACTGCGCAGGGCTGCCATCGGTTCGCCTCTTGTTGTCTAGAGTCTGATCCAGCTCCGCTGAATCAGACTCGTCGCTTTATCTTTTTTGATCATGATCTTTTCCGAAAACCGGTTCCCACTTTTCGGGATCATGCCCTAGTTTCCCTCGGGAACAAACGCCCCCGGCGGAATATGGCCGTCGACATAGGCATGATACAGCGCGTCGAGCTGGACCCATAGTACATTGGTCTTGAAGATCAGCGCATTGCAGACCGCCTCGCGTTCCGCAGGCGTCCTGGCGTTGGTCTTGACGTATTCGAGCGCGAAGCCGGCGTCGCGCGGGGCCTGCTGCAGGCGCCGGCTGAAATAGCTCATGATATCCGGATTGACGAAGTTGTAGTGCGCCAGCATTCCCGAAATGCGTTCCTCATGCAGGTTCGGCGCGAACAATTCGGTGAGCGAGGAGGCGATGGCCTCGAGCGGCGTCTTGTCGCGCACGAAATGCACATAGGCTTCTACCGCAAAGCGAGTCGCGGGCAGGATGCCTTCGGTGGATTCGACGTAAGCGCTGTCGAGCCCAAGCCCTTCGGTGAGTTTCAGCCAGCGCTCGATGCCGCCTTCGCTGCCGACATCGCCGTCATGGTCTTCGATCCGGTGCCGCCATTCGAGCCGGATGCCACGGTCGCGGAAGCGCGAGATCACGACAGCATCCTTTAGTGGGATCGTGCTCTGGTAATAATATCGGTTCAGCGCCCAGGCTTGTACCTGGCCCTTGTTCAGCTTGCCGCCGTGCAGCAGCCGATGGAACGGATGCAGATTGTGGTAGCGCGTGGCGCCGATGTGGCGGAGCGCGGCCTCCAGTTCCTCGGCGCTGTTGAGCGGCACGCTTTTGCCGATGGAATAGGCGGTCATTGCGGCCGAAGGTTTGGTGTTCGGAATCTCGGCATTCTTGGCGTTCGAAGTCATGGTGTTCGAAGTTATGGCGCTCAAAGCGTAATCTCCGTTCCATCAGCGGGAATTTGCCACCCGGCGCGCTCGGCGGTCTTCCGCTCGGCGGAGTCGCTCAGCAGCACCGGGTTGGAGTTGTTGATATGCAGAAACATCTTGCTGTCGATATCGAGGCCGGCCAGGCTCTCGATCGCGCCTGCATGGCCTGACATGGCGATATGGCCCATGCCTTGCCCTGTCTTGTTGCCGAGGCCGGCGACGATCAATTCGTCATCGCGCCACACCGTACCGTCGAAGAAGATCGCCGAAGCGCCGGCAAGACGCGACTTGAGATCATCGGTGACGCGGGCGCAGGCGGCAAGGAAATAGAGATGTTTCCCGGTCGACTTGTCGCTGATCCGAAGCCCGAGCGTATCGCCTTCGCCGTCGTTTCCCTCGGGATGAGCCGTGCCTTCGAGATACCACGCGCTCTTGCCGGGAACGGCAAACGGCAGCACCTCGATGCCGGACGGTGAACCGTCGGGCAAGCCTGGCTCGAATGCCTCATTCACCTGGATTGGCTGACGCCGCACATTCTTCTCGTTCAGGACGTTGAAGACACTGTTGCTCTTCAGGATCGAAAGCACGCGCGCGTGGGCATAGATCGTAAACGGCCATCCTTCGCGCATCGATAAGAGGCCGGCGACCGCATCGATCTCGCCATTGGTCAGGATGACGCCTGATATCGGACTATGGCGAAGCTTTCCGTGCGCGGGATGAAGCTGAGGTGTTGCGGTCACCTGCTGACGCAGATCGGGCGATGCGTTGATCAGAAACCAGTGATTGCCATCGGCGCTGATCGCGACCGAAGCCTGGGTACGTTGAAGTTCGGGTTGCTCGGTTCGCGCCATTCGGCAAACCGGACATCCGCAATTCCATTGCGGAACACCGCCGCCAGCCCCGGCGCCCAGGACGACGACGCGAAGCATGATCCGTCTCCTGGAGTCCTAACGTTTGGAAGAGTCCTGACGTTTCGAAGGTGGACACCAACACGCACACGATCCTGACCCGGAACATGTCTCGGCTGGAGGTCCACCTGCGTAAACGTGAAGCTATCGCTGCCGCTTACTTGCGGGCGGCGCACGCATACATGTTGATTTCCATGCCAACCGGCACTTCGACAATCTTCGGTGCTTTCCAGGCCATTTGGGCTCTCCTTGCTCGAGTAGGACGAATTCCGCCCTCACTGGATAAACTAATGCCGAAAGAAAAGTTCGCCAGCGAAATCTTCGTCCGGTGAACCCTAATGTTTTTATGCTGCAATGCGAAAGGAATTCACTGACTTGTGCACCCCGATGTCAAACCAATGCCGGATCAACGGGTTCAGTATTATCCGCGCCGATCGGGGGCTGGCGCCGCCCGGATGGCGTTAATGGTTCCGGATAAACAACTTGTGAGTTTGATGGGCTCTTGCGGGATGCCTCAACGGAAAGTCGGTTTCAACCCATGCCACGGTATTTTTTCAACACGCGGATCGGCGACGAATTGATCCCTGATCCCGAAGGTGAGGAACTGCGCAATCCCGATCGCGCCTGGGAAGTCGCGCGCGCCATGATCCGGGAGTTGCTGAAGACCGAAGATACCCAAGGCGGTCTCTTCAATGCGATCCTCGAAGTGACCGACGACGACGGCGAGATCGTGCTGGAGTTTCCCTTTGCCGAGGCGATTCTCGACATGCCGGATGAACCGGTCACGAAGCACTAGCCGATCATTCCAGTTGCGCCGTGCATGATCAAAATCGCGCGACGCCGATGGTTTGTCTCCGGCGGCGTCTCTAGTTTGTCATGGCGCTTTGCGAAAAATGTTTCGATTGCGCTGGGGCAGAAAAATATCGGAGAGTGGCAATCAGGAATGCCACCCGCGCCGGTATCGCTCGCCCGCGCTGGAATCAACGGCTTCCGCAAAGGGAGAACATTCATATGATGATCCACTCGCGCGCACCGCGCAGCCTTGTGCTGGCCGGTGCTCTTATTGGTACGTTTACGCTGGCCGCCGCCGCGCAGCAGCCGGCGACGCCATCGACCGACTCTCCGCCTGCCGCGGCGCCAGCACCGGCCGCCGCACCTGCCTCAACTGCGGCTCCAGCCGCCGCGCCGTCGCTTCCGCCGGGCTCACCCTTGATCGGCCGGCCGGATAGCGAAGCCGCGGCAAAGCTTGCGCCCGTGGCCGGGCCTCCGCTCGCCACCGCCGCTGACAAATTACCGATTGCAAAACTCAAGGTGCCGCCCGGCTTCAATATCGAGGTCTATGCTGCCGGCATGGCAAATGCGCGTTCGCTGGCCCAGAGCGACAAGGGCACCGTGTTTGTCGGCAGCCGCCTGGTCGACAAGGTCTATGCCATCGTCAACAAGGACGGCAAACGCTCGGTCAAGGTCATCGCCTCCGGCCTGTATCGGCCCAATGGCGTTGCGTTCCACGACGGTACGCTCTTCATTGCCGAGCTCTCGAAGATCGACAAGATCGACAAGATCGAAGACGTCATCGACAACCCGCCGAAGCCGACCACCATCTACGACAAGCTGCCGAAGGACGAAGCCCACGGCTGGAAGTTCATCGCGGTCGGACCCGACAACAAGCTCTATGTTCCGGTCGGACAGCCCGGCAACAACGTCCTGCACGACGATGCACACGGCCAGATTCGCCGCATGAATCTCGATGGCAGCGGCGCGGAGGTGGTCGCGTACGGCGTTCGCAACAGCGTCGGCTTCGACTGGAATCCCGAAACCAAGCAGATGTACTTCACCGACAATGGTCGCGACTGGATGTCGGAGGACGTTCCGCAGGACGAACTCAATCGCGTGACCAAGGTCGGCGAGGATTTCGGCGCGCCGTACTGCTATCAGGGCAATATTTCGGACCCCGAGTTCGGCTGGGGACATTCCTGTTCCGACTACACCCCGCCGGTCGGCCTGATGGGACCGCACGTCGCCTCGCTCGGCATGCGGTTCTATACCGGCAACATGTTCCCGAAGAGCTACAAGGACGCCATCATCGTGGCGCGGCACGGATCGTGGAACCGATCCAAGAAAGCCGGCGGTGACGTTGCGGTCGTCAAGCTGAACAAGGACGGCACGGTCAAGTCCGTGGAGCCCTTCATCACCGGCTTCCTGGAAGACAACAAATATCTCGGCCGGCCGGTCGACGTAATGCAAATGAAAGATGGTTCGTTGCTGGTCTCCGACGACTGGAACGGCGCCGTCTATCGCGTCAGCTACGGCAAGCCGAAGGTTGCTTCGAAATAAAATCGGGAAAGCCGGAGGCTGCGCGCTGCCTCCGGCTTTTTTCACGTCTGTTCCCTAAACTTCGAGATTGCCGGGATTGCCGATGCGTAAAATGTTTGCCTTCCTGGCGCTGGTTTTTGCCGTAACCCCATTGAGAGCCGAAACCATCGAGGAGCGTGCTGCGACCTGCTTTGCCTGCCATGGCGAGCATGGGCAGTCCCAGACCGAAAACATTCCCTCGCTCGGCGGGCAGCAGGCGCCTTACGCGCTGATCCAGCTCTTTATGTTCCGCGAAAAGCTGCGCGTGTTTGAGCCGATGAACGACATGACCAAATCGTTCAGCGACGACGACCTGCGAACCTTTTCCGATTTCATCGCGACATTGCCGAAGCCGGCGCCACCGGCCGACGCCGGCGATCCGGCGCGGATGGCGCGCGCGGCGGCGCTGGTTCAGCAGAACCACTGCAATTCCTGCCACAGGCCGGATTTCTCGGGTGGCGATAATGTCCCGCACATCGCCAATCAGCGCGAGGACTATCTCGCCAAGACCATGCGGGAATATAAGGACAACAGCCGCCACGGCTATGACGGCACCATGGCTGAAGTGCTGCAGCCGGTGACGGTCGAGCAGATCGCCGATCTCGCTTATTATATCGCCCGGGTGCGCTGAGCGGGATGAGTTCGGGTCGAAGGCGCTTCTCTCTCGCCCTGTTTACGGCCGACGCCTGATTCAACTGAAAGCCGTCATGTCCAGGGGGCCGTTGGCGCTCGCTTAGGGGCTGATTTCGTTTGGAATCGCGATGGCGCTGCGGTATGGGCGGCGCTACAACACCAGCGGTCAAACGGAGCTGTCCATGGAAGATCTCTGGCGTCTGCCGGCTGCTGATATCGCCGCCGCGGTAAGGTCGAAAAAGGTTTCGGCAAAACAGGTCGCATTTGCGGCGCTGTCGCGGCTTGACGCGGTCAACCCCAAAATCAACGCCGTTGTCGACCACCGGCCGGAATATGTCCTGGCGCAGGCCGGCGCCATCGATGCGGCGATCTCGCGGGGCGAGGCAGTGGGGCCGCTGGCCGGCGTGCCGGTGACGGTCAAGGTCAATATCGATCAGCAGGGCTTCGCCACCACCAACGGCCTCAAACTGCAACGCGACACCATCGCGCGCAGCAACAGTCCTGTGGTCGACAATCTGCGACAAGCCGGCGCCGTCATTCTCGGACGCACCAACTGTCCGGCCTTTTCCTATCGCTGGTTCACCACCAATTTGATCCATGGCGATACCAAAAATCCGCGCGATCCCGGCATCACGCCCGGAGGCTCCTCTGGAGGGGCCGGCGCGGCAGTGGCCGCGGGCATCGGCCATATCGCGCACGGCACCGACATCGCAGGCTCGATCCGCTATCCGGCTTACGCCTGCGGCATTCACGGCCTGCGGCCGACGGTCGGCCGTATCGCGGCCTTTAACGCGGCGCTGCCCGAACGCCCCATCGGCCCGCAGATCAGCGCGGTATCGGGCCCGCTTGCGCGCACCATCGGCGATCTCCGGATTGCGCTGGCCGCGATGTCCGGCCCGGATATGCGTGATCCCTGGTGGGTGCCGGCGCCGCTTGAAGGACCTGCGATGCCGAAGCGGGCAGCGCTTTGTTTTAATCCGGACGGTCTTGAGACCGTTGCGGAAGTGAGGGTGGCCGTCGCTGATGCCGCCAAGCGGCTGGAGCGCGACGGATGGACCGTCGAGGAAATCGACACCACGCCACCGCTGCGTGAGCCAGCGGAGCTACAGACCAAACTGTGGCTCGGCGACGGCTTTGAAGCGCAGTTGGAGACCGCCGAACGTGAAGGCGATCCCGGTGCGCTGGCCTGCCTGCGCGGCAACAGGTCCAAGGTCTTTCCGTTTGATGGGGCGGCGCTCTCCAAAGCCCTGACGCGGCGGGCGACGCTGACGCGGGAATGGCTGCAGTTCTTCGAAAAATATGCGGTGCTGCTGATGCCGGTTTCCGGCGAACTGCCGTTTCCCGACCAGCTCGATCGGAAGGACGATGCTTCCTTTGCCCGGGTATGGCGCGCACAGCTATCGCAAATTGCTATTCCCTTCATGGGGCTGCCTGCGCTAACCGTCTCCACCGGACTGGTGGGGCGCGTTCCCGTCGGCGTCCAGCTGGTTTCCGGCCGCTACCGCGAGGATCTGTGCCTGCTTGCGGGCGAGGCAATCGAGGCTGGCGGAACGCCGTCGGCGCCGATCGATCCCGTCAGCTGATCGCGCCCTGGATTCAGGTTGAGTGGACACGATGCCCAGCGTTTATGATTTTTCGGCAACATCGCTTGCCGGCGAGGAGATTCCGCTGAAGCGGTACGAAGGTCAGGTTCTGCTGATCGTCAACACCGCAAGCGCATGCGGCTTCACCCCGCAATACAAAGGCCTTCAGGAATTGCATCAGGCGCTCGCCCCGCGCGGCTTTTCAGTATTGGGATTTCCGTGCAATCAGTTCGGGCACCAGGAACCAGGCGATGCCAGGCAAATCGAGCAGTTCTGCACCAGCAACTATGCGGTGACTTTTCCGATGTTTGCCAAGATCGATGTCAACGGCGGCAGCGCGCATCCGCTGTATCAATATTTGAAGCACGAGCAATCCGGGTTGCTTGGCTCCTCGATCAAATGGAATTTCACTAAATTCCTGGTCGATCGTGCGGGCCAGGCGGTGGCGCGGCATGCGCCGACGGCAAAACCGGAAGGGCTTACCAAGGAAATCGAGGCACTATTGTGAACGAGAAAAACGAATCGATGAGCGATCAACTGCCCGACCGGCTTTCGACCGATCCGAAAAGCCCTTACTACAATGCCGACGTGCTGGCACGCGATGTCGGCATTCGCTTCAAGGGCGTCGAGAAGACCAACGTCGAGGAATATTGCGTCAGCGAGGGCTGGGTCCGCGTGACGGCGGGCAACGCCAGGGATCGTTACGGCAACCCGCTGACCCTCAAGGTCCACGGTCCCGTCGAGCCGTATTTTCGCGATAAGACCGAGCCGTGAACTGATCATTCGTCATTGCGAGGAGCGGTAGCGACGAAGCAATCCAGTGTTGCAATTGAGGCTCTGGATTGCTTCGCTCCGCTCGCAATGACGGCATAAGCAATCTCCTAGCAGATCTGAAAGCCAACCGCATGTCCGTTCGTATTGTCGACGTTCGCGAGATCACAAAGCCGATCTCGTCGCCCATCCGCAACGCCTATATCGATTTCACCAAAATGACGACGAGCCTCGTCGCTGTCGTCACCGATGTCGTGCGCGACGGCAAGACGGTGGTCGGTTACGGCTTCAACTCGAATGGCCGTTACGGGCAGGGCGGATTGATTCGCGAGCGCTTCGCGCCGCGGCTGAAGGAAGCCGATCCAAAATCATTACTGGACAAGACCGGCGACAATCTCGACCCGGACAAGGTCTGGGCTACGATGATGTCGAATGAAAAGCCGGGCGGACATGGTGAGCGCTCGGTCGCGGTCGGCACCATCGACATGGCGGTATGGGATGCGGTGGCGAAGATCGCGGGCAAGCCGCTGTTTCGATTGCTCGCCGAACGTCACGGACGAACCGCCGACCCGCGCGTCTTCGTTTATGCCGCCGGCGGCTATTATTATCCCGGCAAGGATCTCTCGGCACTGCGCGGCGAAATGCGCGGCTATCTGGATCGCGGCTACAACGTCGTGAAGATGAAGATCGGCGGCGCGCCGATCACGGAAGACCGCGAGCGCATCGAAGCGGTGCTGAAGGAAATCGGCGGCCAGGCGCAGCTCGCCGTCGATGCCAACGGCCGGTTCGATCTCGAGACGGCCGTGGCTTACGCCAAGATGCTGCGCGATTATCCGTTGTTCTGGTATGAGGAAGCCGGCGATCCCCTGGATTTCCAGCTCCAGGCTGCGCTGGCCGAGTTCTATCCGCGCCCGATGGCGACCGGCGAAAACCTGTTCAGCCACCAGGATGCGCGGAACCTCATTCGTTATGGCGGGATGCGGCCGGATCGCGACTGGCTGCAGTTCGATTGCGCGCTGTCTTACGGCCTCTGCGAATATCAGCGCACGCTTGCGGTACTGCATTCCGCGGGCTGGTCGGCCAGCCGATGCATTCCGCATGGCGGGCACCAGATGTCGCTGAACATTGCCGCTGGCCTGGGGCTAGGCGGTAACGAGAGTTATCCTGACCTGTTCCAACCCTATGGCGGTTTTCCCGACGGCGTTCGCGTCGAGAACGGCACCATCACGATGCCGGATCTGCCGGGCATCGGCTTTGAGGGGAAATCCGATCTCTACGCGGAGATGAAAGCGTTGGCGTCGTGAGGCGCTCCTGAAAAGGAATCCGGCGCGATCAGGCAAACCGCGGATATCCGGTTCAGCTCTGATACTCCGCGGCTACTGAAGGTTGGTATCCACAGGCACGAAGAACACAAACACGTGGCCTTCGTATTCCTTGCGGGCGAGTTCGGTGGTCAGCGCAATTTGTATCTCGGCGGATTCGGTGGCGTTGGCGCGCCGAATCCTGAGTTCAGTCGTGCCGTCCCAGATCGGATGGCCGCAGGATCGATAGGAAGCGAGTTCCTCGACAAACCAGTCCTGCGAACAAAGGTCTCGGGCTTCCTCCATGCTCGCGGCACGAAAAGCCAGCACCGCGCGTCCGCCCGTCTCCAGGACGAATCCCTTCTCTTTAATGTTCTGTCGCCTGCTCATCCGGCGGCCTTCGTCCGATCGAGTCCGGAACGAACTCCTGGCAGGTTGAACTCCACAACTTCTAATTTATTCCGACGATGCCTCGGATTAATTCGTGGCCTTGCGCGCCACGGCGTTGGTCCGTCAATTTTGTTCGCCGGAGTAGCCCCGAACTTAGCTTCGTGTGCACTCGGAGCGAGTACGATGATGTCGCACTTTTTTAGAATTCTTCGAAGCAGGCGCGTTTGTCTTCGACTTCGAAAAATTGACGCGAGCGAAAAGTAATTGTGCCGCAGTCGTTTCTTCGATTTAAAAAAACTAGATTGTTTCTAAATCGTACTGCGCGAGAAAGTCATTTTGACGCACCCCTCTCTGATGCTCTGGACGCACTCGTTATCGTTAGCCATGAACCACTTGCCGCGAAAAAGCACGACAAGCTGTGGGGGCTGCTAACGTGACAAGCAAGTTCAAGGTCGAACATCGAGCCCGTCTCGCATCCAGAGCGCCGCTGCTGTCGGTAGGTTACGCCGCACTCGGAATGTTGATGGGAGCCCAGGAGGCGCCAGCGCAGTCGGCGCAGCGTGACACCGATGGATCTTCGCTTCCGCCGGTGACCGTTACCGCTCCCGACGACAGGCGTCGCGCCAATAGCGCCCCTGTCAAGCGGGCCGACAGCGCGCGTAAACGGCGCGCGCAAACCGCGCGGCGACCAGAGCCGGCGCCGGCGCCGAAGGTTTTCGCAGTGTCGCAGGACGCGCGCACCGGTACGGTCGGCATTTACGCAAACAGCACGTCGGTCGCGACCAAAACCAACACGCCGCTGGTCAACATTCCGCAGTCGCTCAGTGTCATCACCAAGGACTTCATCAGGGACCAGAGTTTTCAGGGTCTCACCGACGTCACCCGCTATGTCCCCGGTGTCGCCGTGCATCAGGGCGAAGGCAATCGTGACGAGCTGGTCATTCGCGGTGTGGACTCCAGCGCGAACTTCTTCGTCAACGGCTTCCGTGATGACGTTCAGTACTTTCGCGATCTCTATAATGCGCAAAGCGTCGAAGTCCTGAAGGGGCCGAGCGCGCTGACCTTCGGTCGTGGCGCCGGTGGCGGCCTGCTCAACCGAACGCTCAAGGAGGCCGATGGCACCCGCGTGTATGACGCCTCAGCGCAAACCGGCTCCTTTGGCGACCGGCGTTTCACGCTCGATGCTGGGCAGGCGGTCAATGAAAATGTGGCCGTGCGCCTCAACGCGTTCTACGAAGGCACCGATACGTTCCGGGATTTCGGCCAGATCGAGCGCTACGGCATTAATCCAACTATCACGCTGAAGCCGGACGACAATACCAAGATCAGGCTCAGCTACGAGTATTTCCACGACGAGCGCACGTCCGATCGCGGCAACCCGTCGCAAGCTGTCAACGCAACGGCGCCGTCATCGACTCGCTTCAATCCGGCCACCCCGTTTGCACCGAACGGGGATCTTACGACTTTCTTCGGCAGCCCGACCTACAATGTCGCAAGCGCTAACGTGCAGACCACGATGGCTATCGTCGAGCACGATTTCGAAAACGGATTGACGGTCAGGAACGGGACGATCTATGCCGACTACAAGAAATTTTACCAGAACGTTTATCCGGCCAACGGCTCCTTGGGAGGAGCGGTAAATCCCGCCGATACATCGTTAAACCTCGGGGCGTACCAGCACTGGACCAACCGCGATAACGCCTTCAACCAGACCGATTTCGTTTACAAAACCAACACCGGTCCCGCACTTCACACGATTGCATTCGGCACGGAATTCGGCCAGCAGAGCGGTGTCGATATCCGCAACACCGGATTTTTCCCGACCGCGGCCGGTGGTATCTCCAATACGATTATAGCGAACCCGTTTGCGCCGACCTATTTTGGACCCGTCACCTTCATCCATCAGTATCCGGGGGCCTTCTCGCCCGGTGTCAGCGCTGCCGATTCAAACAGCAAATATCGCCTCTTCGTGGATTCGGCCTATGCTCGCGACACGATCGAAATCACCCGCTGGCTGCAGTTGATCGGCGGCGCCCGCTTCGATCGCTTCGACATGTCGGCGCTGGACATGAATACGAACATACAGCGAGCCAGGATCGACGATGAGGTCTCCCCGCAAGCCGCGGTGATCCTAAAGCCGGTGGAAACTGTGTCGCTCTATACCGCCTACAGCGTTTCATATCTGCCGGCTTCCGGCGATCAATTCAGTACGTTAAGTCCCGGCACCTTGATTTTGCAACCACAAGAATTCGAAAACACAGAAGTTGGCGCGAAGTGGAATATCAATCCGAAGCTGTTGTTCTCGGCCGCCGTCTACAATCTGAACCGCACCAATCAGCCGATCGCCGACGGCAACAATCCAGGATTCTTCTTCGCGTCCGGTAGCACCTTGACCAGGGGATTCGAGGCGAGTCTCGTTGGCTATGCCACGAACGATTGGCAGTCGTCACTCGCCTATGCCTACACAGACGCGCGTATCACCAGCGCGACATCGACGACTGTCGTCCCCGGAAATCGCGTTCAGCTCGTCCCCTACAACCAATTCGCGTGGTGGAACAAATATCAGATTAACCCGATGTGGGGCGCTGCTCTTGGCATCATCTACTTCGGCGACTCCTTTGCGTCGTCCGACGACACCGTCAGACTGCCGGGCTTCGTCCGCTTTGACACCGCAGTCTACCTGAAGATCAACGAGAACTGGCGCGCGCAATTCAACGTCGAGAATATCTTCAACACCGGCTACTGGGCGTCGGCGGACGGCAACAATAACATCTCGCCGGGGCAAACGCGTACCTTCCGCGTGTCGGCAAGGGCCACGTTCTGAGTGGTGACTTTGTGGGGAGGCATTTGCCTCCCGCCGTGTGCTAGTCAAACGCCGGAAAGCTACGACAGCCGCATATCCAGCAAGCGCCGGCCTTCGCTCTTGAGCAGTTTCTTCACCGCGTTTGAGGCGGCGATTTCGTCCTGGTTGACATAGGCTTCGTGGTTCTTCTCGATATCCTCGAGACGATAGAGATAATTGACCATGACGCCGGCGGATTCGCGCAGCCCCTTGGGCGAGAGATCGCCGAGCCAGTCGATCCGTTCCAGCCGAGCTCCGTTGCCGAGATGGAAACGCGCCACCGAATCGATCAGCCGCCCCTTCGACGAGCGCGCTTTCAGGAAATAATAGGCCGCGAGCGGCTCAACCACGGTACGCAGCTGCGCCGCGAGCTCCGCGTTCTCGAACCAGTCCGGCTTGTCGAGCTGATCGAGCAGCGCCCGGCCTTCATCGGATACCGGAACATCGCTCTGTTTGAGCCATTGCATGAAGCCGGGCACCGGCGACAACGTCACGAAATTCTCCAGCTTTGGCAATTCGCGCTGCAGTTCCTCGACCACCTGCTTGATCAGGAAGCTGCCGAAGGAAATGCCGCCGAGGCCGCGCTGCGTGTTCGAAATCGAATAGAACACGGCGGTGCGTGCGCGCTCGATAGCCACCGGCCGGCGGTCTTCGGCGAGCAGCGGCGCGATCGCGCCGGGAATGGCCTCTGTCAGCGCCACCTCGACGAAAATCAGGGGTTCATCGATCAGAGCAGGGTGAAAAAAGGCGTAGCAGCGCCGGTCGACCGGATCGATGCGGCGGCGCAAATCGTCCCAGTCACGGATTTCATGCACCGCTTCATAGCGAATGATCTTTTCGAGGATGTTGGCGGGGCTCGACCAGTCTATCCTGCGCAGCACGAGAAATCCTCTGTTGAACCATGAAGACAGCAGATGCACGATGTCGCGGTCGAGCACTGCGAGGTCCTTGTTAGCTTTCATGGCACGAAGCAAATCCGCGCGCATCGCCACCAGTTCGCTGGTGCCGCTCGGTGCCCGGTTCAGCCGGCGGATCAGTTCCTGCCGGCGCGGCTCGGACGCGAAATGCAGATCGCTGGCATCGTCGTCGCTTGGCTGCGCGCGCCAGGTCTCGATCGCATGAGAGAGCTTTTCCCGGTCAGGGCCGTAATCGCGCGTCAGCGTTTCGAAGAAAGCAAGCCGGCCTGCTTCATCGAGGTGATGGTAGCGGTCGAGCACCTCGCGGGCCATCGCGGTACCCGAGGCCTCGCCCCGGCCGGACAGCAGCGCCTGGCACAATTCGAGCAGCTCGGAGGCGTCCTGTTTCGTTTCGGTCGATCCGCCGCGGCGAAGCAGCGTGCGGCCGCGCTCGGAAATCGTGGAGAGGAGATCGGAGAAAAAGGCGTTGGCCATGTGCTCGATAAAGTCAGGGGTGAGTCGAATCCAAACCGGACGGAATTGTCTACACGAGATTTATGGTAATGATGGTCACAATCAAGCGGGCTGACAATACGGCAATTTGCCATGTCCGCGAAGGCCGCAATTTGTCCTGGCCGGGCTTAACGCGGGTCGAACCCGTCCGCGTGTGACGAACTTTCTCATTCCTTTCCCGCAAACTCGGTCGGCGTCTTGCCGGTGACCTGCCGGAACGCGTGCGAAAACGCCGGCACGCTGGCATAGCCGAGATCGGAAGCGAGTTGCTTGACCGAGACATTGGCCTCCATCGACAGCTTTTCGATCGCGGCCGCGATGCGCGCGCGCTGGCACCAGCTCTTGAAGCTTAACTGCGTCTCGGAGGCGAACAGCCGCGATAGCGTTCGCGCAGAGGTCCCGACCGCGCGCGCCAGCGTCTCGATCTCGTGCGAACCGGTGGGGTCGCCGAGCACGATGTCGGCGGCGCGCCGGCAGCGAGGCTCATGCGGCAAGGGAATGAAGGTCGCGGAATCTTCCGCCTCGTGCAGTTCGAGCAGCGCCAGCCGGACCAGAACCTCGGTGCGTTCGGCGTCGTTACGGCCGTCGAACAGCGCGAGAATCGTCTCATGCAGCAGCCGCGACACCCGCACCACATATTCAGCGTCGAAATCCTGGCTGCGATCTTGCCGGGCGAGCCAGGCCAGATCGAAATACAGCGTGCGCATCTCGATGTCGGCCAGCACGTCGATCGAATGTTCGAGCAAAGCGGGCACCCAAACGGCACGGTCCGGCGGTACCAGCCAGCGTCCCTTGGGCGTGGTGACCTGCATCGTGCCCTCGGCGGCATAGACCAGCTGCGCCTGGCGGTGCAGGTGGGTGTCGAGCCGAACGCCCTTGCGGTAGCGGTTGGCAATCATGTAGACGCCGTCGCCGGTTGAAATACGGCGTCCGATGATCGCGCTAATTGGCTTTTCGGCGACAGTCATTGGCGACTTCTCGTCAGGGTAACACCCTATAACTATCGCAGAAAATAGCAGGATTCGACACGAGGATTCGTCAGATGAACAACCCGACCCGGGTGATCGGTTTCGTTAACGCGGCCCATTTTATCGATCATTATTCGATGCTGATCTTTGCCGCCGCGGTCATCGTCATGGGGCCGGCGCTGGGCATGGCCTATTCCGAATTGCTGCCTTACGCGACCCCCGGCTTTATCGCCTTCGGCGCGGGTTCGCTGCTCACCGGCTGGCTCGGCGACCGCTGGAGCCGGCGGCACATGATGGTAATCTTCTTTGTCGGCATCGGGGCGTCGATGATCTCGGTCGGGCTGGTGCAGACGCCGCTGCAGCTCGGGGCCGCGCTGCTCTCGATCGGCATCTTCGCGTCGATCTATCATCCGGTCGGGACGGCCATGATCGTATCCTACGCCGACAAGCTCGGTCGCGAGATGGGGCTCAACGGCGTCTGGGGCAATCTCGGCGTGGCGTCATCGGCGCTGGTCACCGGCGTGGTCGGCCAGTATCTCGGCTGGCGCTGGGCCTTCATCATTCCCGGCATCGTCACGATCCTGATCGGCGTGGCCTTCGCCTGGGCAGTCGTTCACGAGGATCGCACCGGCTCGAAACAGGCCGCGGCGCAGGCGCGCGTCGCCAAACAGGACATGTGGCGTGTGATCGTAGCGCTGTTGATCGTGGTGATCGCGATATCGACCACCTTCAACGCGGTTACGGTGGCGCTGCCGAAACTGTTCGCGGAACGCTTGGCAGACTTGACCAAGAGCCCCGCACTGCTCGGCGCGATCGCGGCGTGCGTCTATGTGTTCGGCGCGATGACGCAATATACCATCGGCAAGCTGCTCGACCAGCATTCGTTGAAAGCGGTCTCGCTGCCGCTGTCTTTTGTATTGGCGCCGTTTCTTTATTTCGCCGCCACCTTGTCGAACCTGCCGCTGATCCTGGTTTCAATCGGCATCGTGATGGGCGCCTTCGGACAGGTGACCGTCAACGATGCCATGGTCGGTAAGTACACCAGCGAGGAATGGCGTTCGCGCGCCTACGCGGTGCGCTATTTCGTCGGCTTTACCGCGGCGGGGGTTTCCGTCGGACTTGTGGCGTGGCTGTACCAGCAGGGTGGCTTCGTCACCATGCTGCATACCTTCGCAGCACTTTGCCTGCTGGTGATCGCCGCTGCGATCATCCTGCCGCAGGAAATCCGGGTGCCGGCCGCCCAGGCGAACTGACCGCTTCCATTCCGCGACAGGTTTCGTCCCGGGATGGGGCGATAATCCGGCATGCCGCTTGCATCCGCTTAAGCCAGATATCCTCCTTTTGCGGAGGATTGCGCATCAGCGGAGGCCCTCCGATGACCATCACGGCAACCGCGCCGACCGTCGATATCGAGCGCGACAAGATCAATTCCATCGTGTTCGCAAGCAGCATCGGGACCATCATCGAGTGGTACGATTTTCTGATTTACGCGACCGCGGCGGCACTCGTGTTCAACAAGGCATTTTTCCCGACCTTCGACCCGCTGGCCGGCACCTTGGCTGCGCTCGGCAGCTATGCCGTCGGCTTTGTAGCGCGGCCGCTCGGCGCCGCATTATTCGGCCATTACGGCGATCGGCTCGGCCGCAAATCCATGCTGGTGCTGACGCTGTTCATCATGGGCCTGAGCACCTTTTGCATCGGCCTGTTGCCGACCTATGCTTCGATCGGGATCCTGGCGCCGATCCTGCTGATCGTGCTGCGCGTCATCCAGGGCATTGGCCTTGGCGGCGAATGGGGCGGCGCCTCGCTGATGGTGCTGGAGCACGCCCCGATCGACAGGCGCGGCTTTTACACGAGCTTCGTGCAGATCGGCTTTCCGATCGGACTGGTGCTGGCGACGCTGGTATTCTCGCTGGTTACCAAATTATCCGACGCCGACGTCCAGGCCTATGGCTGGCGCATCCCGTTTCTGATCAGCATTCTCTTGCTGGCAATCGGAACGTTCGTACGGTCGCGCGTACCTGAGACGCCGGTGTTCGAAGGCCTCAAGATGCGCGACGGCTTGTCCAGCAATCCCTTCGGCGAAGCCATCGGCAAGAACACCAAATCGTTTCTCATTGCCGTCGGATTGAAGCTCTCCGAGGTGTCGTGGGTCTATATGCTCACCGTGTTTGTCGTGGTCTACGCCACCACCAGGCTCGGCCTGTCCAAGCCGATGATGCTCAACGCGGTGCTTTATGCAGCGCTGCTGGAGCTGATCACCCTGCCGCTGTTCGGCTGGCTCTCGGACAAGATCGGACGCCGGCCGCTGTTCATTGTCGGCGCGCTGTTCACGATCGTGTTCGCATTCCCGCTGTTCTGGATGCTGGAAAGCAAGAGTGCGGCGGTTGTCTTCATCGCCATGATGCTCGCGATGAATTTTGGTCACGGCCTGATGTTCGCCTCGGAATCCGCCTACTTCCCTGAATTGTTCGGACCGCGCGTGCGCTACAGCGGTGCGACCTTCGGATTTCAGCTTTCCGCCGCGATCGGCGGCGGCTTTGCGCCGATCGTCGCGACCGCGATGGCCGGCTATATCGGCGGCACCACCGGTGTGTCGATCATGTTGGTCGTGCTCGGACTCATTACGCTCACAGCGGCACTGGCGGCGCGTGAGACCGTGGGCGGCTCGCTGACCGAATAGGCCGCCCATGCTGTTCGGCATCTTCATCTACGATGGTGTTGAGCCGATCGATCTCGCGACCTTCGGCGTGCTGTCGATGGCGCGCCGCATCGCGCCGGAAATCGAGATCTGCACCATCGCGCCCCGTGCCGGACCTGTTGCGCTCGCCAACGGGCTGAAGGTGAATGCCGATTTCGGGATTGACGAGGCGCCCGCTTGCGATCTCGTCATCGTCACCGGTGGCCCCGGATGGATCGTGCAGGCGGAAGCGCCTGGCACGCTCGACTATATCAGGCGTGTTCACGGCTCGGGCCGCATCGCCTCGGTCTGTACCGGCGGCATGATCCTGGCGGCGAGCGGTATCCTGAATGATGGCCCCGCGACCACCAAGCGTGAGGTGGTGCCGCCGGAAAAGCCCCCGATCGAGGTCATGCGCGCCAGCTATCCGCAGATCGACGTGCGCGAGGCCATGCTGGTGGATCGAGGCAATGGGGTGGTGACCGGTGGCGGCGTTTCGCTCTGCATCGACGCCACGCTCCATCTTCTCAGTACGATGCTTGGCCAGCACGTCGCCGATGAAACCGCGCGGATCATGGAATATCAGCGCGCGTGGCAGGCCAATCGGGAAGGCTTCGCGCCGGTCCTGATCTAGAGAAACGCGGATGCCAGCTCCGGCGCTTCCTCCAGCGCGTGCGCCATATATTCCAGTCCGGCCGCCAGCCGCGGACGGCCGATCGGACCTCCAAGACAAACGCGCACGGCTTCCGGCGGCGGTCCGGCGGCCGTAAATGCGTCGCTGGCCACGACGCCGATCGTGGTCGAGCGCATATGTCCGACGAAGGCCGCGCGATTCCACAAGCTTGGCAGCTCGACCCAGATGTTGAAGCTCAGCGGGTCGCTCTTATAAATGCCCTTCGGCAATATCTCCGAAACCAGCTTCTGTCGCGCGGTGGTTTCGCTGCGGATGAAGCGCAATAGCGTATCGGCCGTTCCGTCCTCGATCCATCGCGTCACCAGCGCGACCGTAAACGGCGAGGCCATCACGGTCGCGGCGCGAAGCGCCGCCGCAAACGGCCATGTCGAGCGGGTGTCGGGAACGACGACGTAAGCCGCGCGAAGTCCCGCGCCGATGCATTTCGCCAGGCCCGCGACATGCCAGGTCAGATCGGGCGCGATCGCGGCAAAGGGCGCATGGCCGTGCGTCGGGATGAATCCGTAAGCATCATCCTCGACGATCGGAAGCTTGAAGCGGCGCGCGACGGCTGCGATATCGCGCCGCCGCTGATCGCTGATCGTCAGCGTCGTCGGGTTCTGCAAGGTCGGATTGAGATACAGCGCCTTGGGTTTTGTCTTTTTGCAGGCATCGGCGAGTGCATCGACATCGATGCCTTCGGCATCCATTGGCAAGCCGATCAGCCGCAGCCCGAGCTGTGCCGTGATCGAGCGAATGCCGGGATAGGTGATGGCTTCGCACAGAACGGCATCGCCTGGCTTGGCAAGAATGGTCAGGATCGCGAGCAGGGCCGGATGCGCGCCGGGCGAGACAAAAATCCGTTCCTGGGCAGGCACCAGCGCGCGGCGTCCGAGCCAGCTTGAGGCCGCATCCTTGTCGGCTTGCGTGCCGCCGAGGCCCTGGTAGCGCAATAGCGAAACGATATCGCGCGACACATACTCGACGCCAGCCTGCATGCGCTCGATCAGATCGGGATCGTCGGGCTCAGGCGGCAGGTTCATCGAAAGATCGACCGGGCGCGGCGCAGGAGGCTGCTGGTTCCGGCGCGGCTTCGGCCTGTTGCGAACGAAGGTTCCTTGTCCGACCTTGGATTCGATCAGGCCGCGTTTCTGCGCCTCGACATATCCGCGCGCCACCGTCGTGAAATCGACATCGAGGCGCTTGGCGAGTTTACGCTGCGGCGGCAGCCGGTCGCCGACGGCCAATCTTCCTGCGCCGATATCGTCTGCAATGGCATCGGCAATGGCGAGATAACGGGGCTTGTCGCTGGTCGCGAGATCAGGTGTCCAGTCGGCCATACATCCTCAGCATTCCAGGGTCGAATATTGACTGCATATTGTTGCATTTAGCTATCCTAATGCAACCTTTTGTTGGTGCCGTAAAGATTGAGGTGAATTGCCGTCGGTCCGGTTCCCTCAACTGGTTTTTGCCCGTTGGATATGCAGGCCGCACAAGATTTCTACGCATTTTTTTGCGGCAGCCGTTTCGATCCCGTCAGGAATCCATTCAAGATTGAATGTATAATTGATAGCAAATTGACTGTTTTGATGATCGGTTGTGCAAAAGGTCAATTGGCACGTCCGTTGCAATATTGCTGACGCGCCCGGCGAACGCCCCGGGGCCAAAGCAAGGAGTGCTACATGCCAGCCGTCACACAGCCCGCGCACCAAAAGGGCGACTATCTCGTCGATTACGAACAGAAGGTTTTCGAAGACGTCAAAGCCAAGCCCGGCGAAAAGGCGCTCGTCACATTTCACACGGTCGCGTTCGAAGGCTCGATCGGTTTCGTCAACATGCTGCAAGCCACGCGCTTGATGCGCAAGGGCTTCGAGACGTCGATCCTGCTGTACGGCCCCGGCGTCACGCTCGGCGTGCAGCGCGGCTTTCCCAAACTCGGTGACGAAGCGTTTCCGGGTCACCAGAACTTCAACAACACGCTGGTGAAGTTCATGGCGGAAGGCGGCAAGGTCTATGCATGCCGTTTCGCGCTGCAGGCGCTGTACGGTCACGGCGAACCCTCGCTGATCCCCGGCATCATTCCGATCAGCCCGCTCGATGTGCTGGACCTCACGCTGCTCCATCGCAACGAAAACGCCTTCATGTTGCACACCTGGACACTCTGAACATTTGGACGCTCTGACAGGCAACACTGGACGAGACGAGGCGCCTATGGCCGAGAAACCGAAAATCAGGGTTGCCGCGGTGCAGATCGCGCCCGATCTCGATACGCCGACGGGGACGCTTGACCGCGTCCTCGCCGCGACCGCGGAAGCGGCGGCAAAAGGCGCACGTCTCGTCGTGTTCCCCGAGACGTTCGTGCCCTGGTATCCCTACTTCTCCTTTATCCGGCCGCCGATGCTCAGCGGTGCCGAGCATATTCACCTCTATGACAACGCGGTTGTCGTCCCCGGTCCGGTAACGGAAGCGGTGGCGGCGGCGGCACGCCAACATGGCATCGTGGTCGTGCTCGGCGTCAACGAGCGTGACCACGGCACGCTCTACAATGCCCAATTGATTTTCAACGCCGACGGCACGCTTGTTCTGAAGCGTCGCAAGATCACGCCAACCTTTCACGAGCGTATGATCTGGGGGCAGGGCGATGGCGCCGGCCTGAAGGTCGTGGACACCGCCGTGGGGCGGATCGGAGCGCTGGCCTGCTGGGAGCACTACAATCCGCTCGCCCGCTACGCGCTGATGGCGCAGCACGAGGAAATCCACGTCGCGCAGTTTCCGGGCTCGCTGGTCGGGCAAATCTTCGCCGATCAGATCGAGGTCACGATCCGTCATCATGCGCTGGAAAGCGGATGTTTCGTCGTCAATGCCACGGGCTGGTTGACCGAAGAGCAGATCGCAAAGATTTCACCCGAGGAAGGTCCACGCCGCGGCCTGCGCGGCGGCTGCATGACAGCGATCATCTCGCCGGAAGGCAATCACATCGTTCCGCCGCTCACGTCAGGCGAGGGCATTCTGGTTGCCGACCTCGACATGGCGCTGATCGTCAAACGCAAGCGGATGATGGATTCGGTCGGCCACTATGCGCGGCCTGAACTGCTGTCGCTGTTGTGGGACGACCGCGCCACCGCCCCGATGCGCAAATCACACCCGACACCGTCTTTCTCCACATCAGGAGGACCATCCGATGAAACCGATTCTACCTTCCGAGCAGCCGAGGCCGATGCCGACCGAGCAGCTGATCAACGAGTTGCAATCCTTCGGAGTTCGACTCGTTGATCCCAAGGCTGGCGGCGACAGCCGCCGTGGCGGGGCCGGTCCCTCCGACCATATGCCGATGACGATCAACGGCGCGACCGTGATGATCCCGGTGCATAACGCGCCGGCGTTCGAAAGCCCCTATGTCGTCGATAAGCCGGACGGGCTCGGCCGCAGCCGGGTCAGCCGAGGCGGCGCCGTGATCGGCGAAGTAAAATTCCAGTTGCGGCCGCGTTTCTATGAGCGATCGACCGCTGACGGCATTCCGTATTCCAAGATCGCCACGCTGCACGGCCGCGACGTGCTGGCGACGACCATTTTACAGACTTGCATTCGCTACCAGAGCCGGACCAAGACCTGTCAGTTCTGTGCCATCGGCCAATCGCTCGCGGCCGGCCGCACCATCGAACGCAAGACGCCGGAGCAGCTCGGCGAAGTCGCAAAAGCCGCCGTCGAACTCGATGGCGTCACGCATATGGTGATGACCACCGGCACGCCGCCCGGCAGCGACCGCGGCGCGAAAATCCTGTGCGAGAGCGCGATCGGCGTCAAAGCCGCGGTCGATCTGCCGATCCAGGGCCAATGCGAACCGCCCGACGACGATATCTGGTTTACGCACATGCGCGACGCCGGCATCGACTCGCTCGGCATGCATCTGGAAGCCGTCACTGAAAGCGTCCGTGCCCGCATCATGCCCGGAAAGGCCCAGGTGTCGGTGGAACGGTATTTCAGGGCGTTCGAAGCCGCGGTGCCGGTGTTCGGACGTGGCCAGGTCTCCACCTACATTCTCGCCGGCCTTGGCGACAGCAAGCAAGAGATTCTTGCGATCTGCGAGCGCCTGGTTGCGACCGGCGTTTATCCGTTCGTGGTGCCGTTCGTGCCGATCGCAGGCACGCCGCTGGAAAGCCATCCAACGCCGCCGCCCTCTCTCATGCACGACATCTTGGCGCCGCTCGCCGACATGCTGGTCACAGGCGGAATGAAATCGAGCGACATCAAAGCCGGCTGCGGCAAATGCGGCGCGTGCTCGGCATTGTCGACTTACGAGAAAAGGATCAGCGCATGATCTTCGAACCATTCAAGCCGTTTCTCGCCAGCGCCTACCAGATCAAATTTGCAACGGAGGCGTGGGAAAAGCGCGGCGCCGCGGCGCTGCGCCGTCAGGTGTTCTGCAGCGAACAGGGATTGTTCGATGGCGACGACCGCGACGCGGTCGATGAAACAGCGATCCCGATCGCGGCGATTTCGCTTTTTGGCGTCGCGGCGGATGCGGTGGTCGGCACGGTTCGTATTCACCGGCATCCCGAAGATCGCGGCGTCTGGTGGGGCTCGCGGCTTGCGGTATCCAGGCAATATCGCAGGCTGGGCGCGGTCGGCGCCGGACTGATCCGGCTGGCGGTTGCCTCGGCGCATGCGCGCGGCTGTCATACGTTTTTGGGCAACATTCAAAGCCAGAACGTCGATCTCTTCCGTCATATGCACTGGCGCAGCCTCAAGGAAGTCGAGCTGTACGGCAAGCCGCATCACATGATGCAGGCGGATCTGGATTTCTATCCGCCATTCCCCGAGCCCGAAGTCGGCTTCCTCTCGCTGCCGAAGCTGGCTGCGTGATGACGGCCCCGCTCGCCATATCCACACTCGCCGAGCGGCTGCGCCGCAGCAGCGGCATCGCGGCCAAGAGCGATATTGCGTCGGTGGCCAAATTGCTCGGGCTGTCCGGCGACGACATTATTCCGGTCGGCGACGATTGCGCCGCGATACCTGACGGCGACGGCTATCTGCTGTTCGCGATCGAAGGTTTCATGAACGAATTCGTCGCCGGCGATCCCTGGTTCGCCGGCTGGTGCGGCGCGATGGTCAATATCTCCGACATCGCCGCGATGGGCGGACGGCCGATCGCGGTCGTCAACGCGATTTGGGCGGATGGTGAGGCCAATGCCGCACCGGTGCTGGCGGGATTGAAGGATGCGGCGAAGGCCTATCATGTTCCGGTGGTCGGCGGTCACACCAACATCCGGACCGACCGCGGCCAGCTCTCGGTCGCGATCCTCGGCCGCGCCAACAGACTATTGACCAGCTTCGACGCCGAACCGGGCGACGCGTTGATTACGGCGATCGATCTGCGCGGTCGCTACCGCGAGCCGTTCTCGAACTGGGAAGCCGCAACCGATGCGCCGCATGCGCGCCTGCGCGGCGACCTCGAGCTGCTGCCCGCGATCGCCGAAGCCGGGCTTTCATGCGCGGCCAAAGATATCAGTCAGGGTGGCATCGTCGGCACGGCCGCGATGCTGGCCGAATGCTCCGGCGTTGCCATCGATATCGATATCGGCTCGATCCCGAAACCGGCCGAGGTCGCGCTGGAGCGCTGGCTGCTGACCTTTCCAAGCTTCGGCTATCTGCTGTCGGTCAAGCCGTGGAATGTCGCTGAGACGATCGCGCGCTTTGCGGGGCGGGGCATTGCGGCGGCAACCATCGGTTCGATCTCGCAAGGCAGCCGCGTCAGCATCAGCGATGGCGCGGCGTCCGAGACGGTCTGGGATTTTGCGCAACAGCCGTTGATCGGCACCGGAAAGCTGGCTCGGCCAGCGATGGAGGCCGTCGCATGACCCAAGGCAGCCGGCCATTACGGATTGCCATCCTCGCGCATTCGACCAATCCGCGCGGCGGTGTGGTGCACGCCATCGAGCTTGCCGACAGCCTGACCCGGCTCGGCCATGAGGCGGTGGTGCACGCGCCCGATCCGAGCGGCAAGGGGTTTTTTCGCGCGCCCTTGTCGCCCGCGGTCACGGTCATGGCTTCGCCTGCGGCCAAAGATGTCGCCGACATGGTGCGCGCCCGTATCGCCGATTACGTCAGGCATTTTGAGCTGCCGGCCAACCGGGGCTTCGATGTGTTCCACGCGCAGGATGCCATTTCCGGCAATGCGCTGGCGACGCTGAAGCGGCGCGGATTGATCGGCAGATTTGCGCGTACGGTTCACCATATCGACAGCTTCACGGACCCGCGCCTCAGCGACTGGCAGGTGCGCTCGATTACCGAGGCCGACGAGTTGCTGGTCGTCAGTGCGCTCTGGCAGGAGCAGATCATGTCGGCCTTCGGCCGGCCTTCGACAGCAATCGGAAACGGTGTCGACACCGAGCGCTTCGGGAGCAGCCCGCGTGCGATCGATCAGGAGGTGCGGGAGAAATACGGGATCAATGGCAGCCAGGTGCTGCTCGCGGTCGGCGGTATCGAAGTGCGCAAGAACAGCGTCCGGATTCTCGAAGCGTTCCAGCAGGTGCTGAACATTCACCGCGACGCGCAGCTTGTCATTGTTGGCGGCGCCTCGCTGCTCGACCACGCGTCGTATCGCCGGCAGTTCGATGTGATGCTTTCGGACAATGATGTGCTCGCCCGCGCCGTTCGTTACCTCGGTCCGGTTCCGGATGCGGACATGCCGTCGCTCTATAGATCGGCGGATGCGCTGGTCTTTCCCTCGGTCAAGGAAGGTTTTGGACTGGTCGTACTGGAAGCGATGGCGAGCGGCACGCCCGTGGTCACGTCGCGGATGGCGCCGTTCACCGAATATCTTCACGAGAACGACGTGGTCTGGTGCGACCCGTTCAGCGTCGCCTCGATCGCAAATGCGATCGCAATCGTCCTGACCGAGCCGCTGCATTCGAGGCTGGCCCAGCGCGGCACGCTGGTGGCGCGCCAGCACGACTGGAGCAACACGACGCGCGCGCATCTGCCGGTCTATGAACGGCTCGTGGAGCTGCAGCATGCCTGAGATGCTGTTCCAGATTCGCTGGCCGGATGGTGCGACCGAGCAATGCTACTCGCCTTCGCTCGTCATCAAGGATCACCTGGAGGTCGGCACGACCTACGACGTCGCGGAATTCATGCGGCGCAGCCGAACCGCACTGATGATCGCAAGCGATCGGGTGCGGGAGAAATACGGTTTTGCCTGTTCGCGGGCGATGGGCCAACTCGCGAAGCTGGAAGCCAGCGCCCAACGGTTCGAGGCGTCGTCGAACGCAGGCGTGACCATCACATCCTTTCACGAATAACAGGGAGAATCCCATGACCGGATCGTCGATTCCTTCTCATGCGAGCGTCGTCGTAATCGGCGGCGGCCAGGCTGGCCTTGCCATGAGCTATCAGCTCAAGCAGAGCGGCATCGATCACGTCATCCTCGAAAAGAACCAGATCGCGCATTCATGGAAGACCCAGCGCTGGGACGCGTTCTGCCTGGTGACCCCGAACTGGCAATGCCAGCTCCCGGGATATCCCTATCAGGGCAGCGACCCCAAGGGATTCATGCTCCGTGATGAAATCGTCGGTTATGTCGAGGGCTATGCCAAACACATTTCGGCGCCGATCAGAGAAGGTGTCGCGGTGACGCGTTTGAAGCAGGATGTCGGCGGCGGCTTTGCTCTCGAGACCAGCGCGGGCGGGATCACGGCCGATGCGGTCGTGCTCGCGGTTAGCGGCTATCACGTTCCGAACGTGCCGCTGATGTCGGCTCGTCTCGACGGCCCGGTGACCCAACTGCATTCCTCAGCCTATCGCAATCCGCAAAGCTTGCCGCCGGGCGATGTGCTCGTGATCGGCAGTGGTCAGTCCGGCTGCCAGATTGCCGAGGATTTGCATCTGGCCGGCCGCAAAGTGCATCTGGCGGTCGGTAGCGCGCCACGCTGCCCGCGGGTTTATCGCGGCCGCGATGCCGTGGAATGGCTCGATGATCTCGGCCAGTACGATTTGCCGGTGGACCAGCATAATCTGAAGGAGAAGGTGCGCAAGAACGCCAACCACTATCTGACCGGGCGTGACGGCGGCCGGGATATCGACCTGCGCCGGTTCGCGCTCGAGGGCATGACGCTCTATGGGCGGCTCAAGGATATCCAGAACGGCCAGCTCGAGTTTGCCGGCGATCTTCAGAACAATCTCGACAATGCAGATCGCGTCTATAACGGCATATGCGGCCTGATCGACAACCATATCGCGCGCAACAGCATTGAGGCGCCGGCGTCGCCACACTACGAGCCGGTCTGGCAGCCCACCGAAACCATCGCCACGCTCGATCCGGCCAAAGCCGGAATCAGCACGGTGATCTGGACCACCGGCTTCCGGTCCGACTGGTCATGGGTCGAACTTCCGATCTTCGACGGTGCCGGCTATCCGACCCATCGGCGCGGTGTGACCTCGATGGACGGTGTCTATGTGCTGGGCCTGCCCTGGCTCTATACGTGGGGGTCGGGACGTTTCGTCGGCGTCGGACGGGATGCCGAGTTCGTCTCGAAACACATTGCTGCGAGTGCGCTTCCATCGAAGGCCGCGGCGTCCGCTCAACCGGCCTTTCAGCCCGCGGAAAACGCGGCGTGATGTGGACACGGCATCATGTCGCGACAAATTTATTGATCTAGCGCGGCGATTTGGGTTTTAACGCCTGTCTCAATCGGCCAAAATGGCCGATGAAGGCTCGATCGATCATAACGAGCCGATGGGTGGAGAAACCGATGTATGTTCAATCTGTGCCGTATCTCGCTGGCGTCGTTCTGGCGGTCTCGATGATGATGGTTGGTCCTGCAAGCGCGGATGCCCTGAAGGACGAAATCGCGCCGACCGGCAAGCTGCGGGTGGCGATCGCGATCAGTCCCGCCGGTGGCGCGTTCTGGTCCACCAAGACCGAAGCGGGAGGCTATGCCGGGGTGCCGGTCGATCTCGGTAAGGAAATGGCCACGCAGCTTGGCGTACCTGTTGAGTACGTCGTGTACCAGAATTCCGGGCAGATCACGGATTCTGTTTCAAAGGGCAATTGGGATATCACCTTTTTGCCCAAAGACCCGGAGCGTGAGACCAAGATGTCGTTCGGGCCGATCTATGAAGTCGCCGATGCAACCTACATCGTAAAAGCCGGCTCATCGGCGACGGATTTCGAGAAGCTCGATCAGCCTGGCATGAAGGTCGCCGCGGTCAATAATACCACCACCATGCGCGGCGCGGTTGCGCATCTAAAGAACGCGAAGGTCACGGGCTATCAGACCTATGACGAGATCTTCAATCTCCTGAAGAATGGCGAGGTCGACGCGTTCGCATTGTCGCGCGACCAGCTCAACGCCATGGCCAGGAAGATTCCGGGAACGCACGTGCTGGATGAAACCTTCAAGCAAACCGTGACCGCGGTGGCTGTGCCGTTAAATCATCCGCAATCACTGGCGTTCGCGACCAAGTTCATGACGGATGCGGTGTCGAACGGCACCTTGCGCAAGGCCTATGACAATAACGGGCTGAAGGACACGCCGATCCGGACGAAGTAGCGCTCCTTCGGCCTTCTAGCATGATTCAACTGAGTTGAATCACGCTCTAGCGTTATCTTTTTGTTTAAGCATGATCTTCTCGGAAAACCGGCTTCTACTTTTCCGGATCATGCTCTAATTCGTTGCGCTCGCCGGGATCGGCTCCATGCCGCTCTTGACGATCGCGGCGCCGGCCGCGGGTGAAGCAAGAAACTTGATCAGCGCCTTGCCGGCGTCGGGCTCCTTGGAGGTCGTAACGATGCCGGCCGAGAACACCGTGATCTTCTGCAGATCTGCCGGCAGGGGGCCGACAATGTCGACGCCGGGGACGGGGAGCATTTCACTGATCTGCTGCAGGCCGATCTCGGCATCGCCGCGCGCCACGACGCCTGCGACCGGCTCGGCCGGAATCTGCCGGGCCTTGCCCTTCATGTCCTCGACAATGCCAAGGCGCTGGAACATTTCGGTCGAGACATAGACGCCGCTGGCGCTGTCGGAATAGGCGACTGATTTCGCCGCGAGCAGCGCGTGCTTGACCGCGTCCGCCGAACTGATATCCGGCTTCGGCGCGCCGGATTTCACGGCAATACCGATCGGCGACTTCACGAGATCGACGCGGCTGTCGGCTGCGACCTTGCCCTGCTTGACGAGATCGCCCAGCGCATAGCCGACCATGATCAGGACATCGGCGGGTTCGCCGCGCTCCAGCCGCACCGGGATCGCGTTCACGGTCGTTCCCATTGAAGGTCCGTATGCCGTGATCACCTTGTTGCCGGTGGCGCGTTCGAATTCCGGGACCAGCGCGTTATAGGCTGCCGTCAGTCCGCCCGAGATCATCACCCGGACTTCCGCCGCATCGGCTGCGCCGGTCAGCCACAGCGTGGCTGCGAAGCCCAACGCGAACGCGCGAACAACGATTAGTCTCGACCTCATGGCATTCCTCCCTGGGACGACTCTTGATCGGCCGTCCTCGATACCGTTGACGCAATCGTATCCCGCAAATTGAGATTAGCCTAGGGTTCGAACTCCTACCGCCGCGATCTGAAAAATTCCCGCAGCAGGGCTGCGGCGACACTTTCACCGACCGCGGAATAGACCTCGGGTACGTGATGGCAGGTCGGGGAGGCGAAGAAGCGCACGCCGGAATCGATCGCGCCGCCCTTGGGATCGGCCGCACCGTAATAAAGCCGTCGGATCCGCGCGAACGAGATCGCGCCGGCGCACATGGTGCACGGCTCCAGCGTGACATAGAGATCGCAATCGACCAGCCGCTCGCTGCCCGCCACTTCCGTGGCCTGTCGGATGGCCAGGATTTCGGCGTGCGCGGTCGGGTCTCGATCGGTCAGGGTGCGGTTCCCGGCGGACGCGATCACCTCGTTATTAAGCACGATCACACACCCGATCGGCACTTCACCGGCTTTTCCGGCCTTTTCGGCCGCTTTCAGGGCCAAATCCATGAAAGATGATGCGGTCATGTCTCGTATTACCTGGATAACTCTGCTACTAAATGTGCCTTCAGCAAAAGTGGATACCGATTTTGCGAAAGAATGCGGCTCAAACCAGAGAGTGCGCATTCGTTACTATTTGCCCTACAGCCCTAAGTGAGACCCCTTCATGCCCCGCGATAACGACAAAGACAACGCTTCCCCGCGCGGCCGGCGTGATCGGCCCTCGGGCGGCAAGGGCCGTTCCGGCGCCGCAAGGGGTCCGGAGAAGAAGTTCGCCAAGCGGGGCTTCACGAAAAGGGACGACGGCGACAAGCGCGACGGTGAGCGGCGCCCCTATGTCGGGAAATCCGACGGCGCCAAGTCGTTTGGCAACAAGTCATTTGGCAACAAGCCGTATGGCAAGAAGCCCTATTCCGGTTCCGGCAAACCTTACGCCGGCAAGCGTGAAGGTCGACCGCCGCATCGAGAGGACGGCGATGCTCCGCGCCGCCATGATGGGGACGCTCCGCGTCCTGCCCGTTTCAACAGGGATGACCGGCCCCGCGGCGATCGGCCTTTTGCCGATCGTCCGTCCCGTGGCGATGGCGAAAAGCGCCCGTATACGCCGCGCGGCGATCGCCCGAATTACAATCGCGATGATCGTGCGCCACGTGGCGAGCGCAGCGAGGGTCGCCCGGCTGCGCGATTTTCCGACCGGAAATTTGGCGACAAAAAACCTTACGCATCACGAGATGGCGGCGGCGAGAAGCGGCCCTACACGCCGCGCGGCGAAGGTTTTCGAAAAGAGGGTGACCGGCCCCAGGGCGACCGCCCCTATCGTGCGCGGCCGCCGCGTGATGGCGACCGTCCCCGCGGCGATCGGCCCGAAAGAAAGTTTGGCGGCGACAGCAAATTCTCTCGCGGTCCACGCAAGGATTTTGGTGATCGCCCCGAACGCGGTGATTCAAAACCCTGGCAGAAGCGCGACGCCAGTTCGCCCGATCACGTTGGCCGCAATTCGCGCCCGTCTCGTGATGGCGCAAGAAGTTTCGACAAGCCGAAGTTTGATAGGCCGCGCTTTGACAAACCGCGGGACGATCGTGGTGGCGAGGAGCGCCCGCGATTTTCGCGCTCACGCGAGGATCGTCCCGCAGGGGATCGTCCATTTCGCGAGCGGCCCAAATTCGACCGCGCCGGTGGAAGACATGAAGGCCGCACGGATTGGCAGGAGCATCCGCGCAGCGAACGCGATGCCGACCGGCCGCGCCGCGACAACGAGGATGACAGCAAGGTTTTCGTCAAACGCCCGGCCTTCGGCGGTCGTGGCGCTTATCGCGAACGTACGCCTGATGAGCGCGGTCAGGCGCGTCCGCCGCGCGAAAAGAAGTCTGGCGAGCGCATCGCCAAGGTGGTGTCGCGAGCAGGGCTGGCCTCGCGCCGCGACGCCGAAGAATGGATCGTACAGGGCCGCGTCACCGTCAACGGTCGCGTGATCAATTCGCCGGCGCTCGATGTCACCGCCAATGATGTCGTTGCGGTTGACGGCAAGCCATTACCGCCGCGCGAGCGCACGCGGTTGTTCATGTATCACAAGCCGCGCGGCCTGATGACCACCCATGCCGACCCCGAAGGTCGGCCGACGGTGTTCGACAATCTGCCCGAAGGCCTGCCGCGGCTGATCAGCATCGGCCGGCTCGATTTCAACACCGAGGGCCTGTTGCTGCTGACCAATGACGGCGGCCTGGCGCGCGCGCTCGAATTGCCCGAAACCGGTTGGCTTCGGCGCTATCGCGTGCGGGCCCACGGCGAGGTCACGCAGGCGCAACTCGATGAACTCAAGAAGGGCGTCGAGGTTGATGGTATCAAATACGGTTCGATCGATGCGACGCTGGAGCGCGACCAGGGCGCCAATGTCTGGCTGGTGTTTGCGATCCGCGAAGGCAAGAACCGTGAAGTCCGCAACGTGATGGCGCATCTCGGTCTTGAAGTGAACCGCCTGATCCGCGTGTCCTATGGTCCGTTCCAATTGGCCGAACTTGCCGAGGGCGAGGTCGAGGAGGTCAAGACCCGGGTGCTGCGCGACCAGCTCGGCGAGAAGATCGCCGCGCTGGCAGGCGCGGATTTCAACCGGCCGATGCCGGGCGAGGCTGACACCAAACCCGCGAATGAAGAGAGCGATGCGCCGCGCGGCAAAAAGCCGTTCAAGCCGGCTGGCAAAAGCGGCCTGATCGCCGACCGCAAGGGCCGCCGGGTGCTGGTGCAACGCACCGGCAGCGAGGAAGCACGCGCGCGCAATGAAGCCGAGGCCAGTGGCTACGGCCCGCCGCGCCGTCCGCAGCGCGGTTATCACGGCAAGCGCGATCTGAAGCCGCGGGACGAGTAAGCCGGCTACATGAACTTCGTGTCTCTTCCATTTATGGCGTTCGCACGGGTGCCCTCTCCGTTCCCTCCCCCCTTGCGGGGGAGGGGCAGGGTGGGGGGTGCCCCGCGCGAGGTCTTTGGGTGTGGCACCCCCACCCCTAACCCCTCCCCACAAGGGGGAGGGGAACGCAGCGGCGTATTCTGATGCGCGTCGTCGGTGGGCGATTGAGAGGGCGTAATCTGGCGTCGCCGTCGTCGCGCGACATTCGCCCTACTGCGGATCGGTTGCGCGAGTCGGTGTTCAACATCCTCATCCACGCCTATGATGATCCGATTACCGACGCCCGGGTGCTCGACCTGTTCGCCGGCACCGGCGCGCTCGGGATCGAAGCGGTTTCGCGCGGCGCGCGATTCACGTTGTTCGTCGATAACGGAGCGGAAGCGCGCGCGCTGCTGCGCAACAATGTCGAAGCGCTCGGTCTGGGCGGCGTGACAAAAGTGTTCCGCCGCGATGCCACCGATCTTGGCCCCGCGCATCCGGTCGAGCCGTTCTCACTGGTGTTTCTCGATCCGCCCTATCGCATGAAGCTCGCCGAGAAGGCGCTGGCCTCGTTGCGCGACGGCGGTTGGCTGTCACCCGCCGCGCTGCTAGTGGTTGAGGAGGCCAAGGCGGCGGAGTTTGTCGCGCCAGAAGGTTTCGAAGAACTGGAGCGCCGCGCCTATGACGACACGGAGTTTGTGTTTTTGCGAGCGTAATTCATGGCAATCCATTCGTACGTCCGTCATTCCGGACGGCGCGAAGCGGCGATCCGGAATCTCGAGATTCTCCGATGTGCAATTGCACATCGTAGTTCGATGCTTCCGCATCGCCCCGGAATGACGAACATACTAATCGTCACGACAGGCTCACCTCGCCCTACCGCCGCCCGAACAGCTTCTCGATATCCGCGAGTTTCAGTTCCACATAGGTCGGGCGGCCGTGATTGCACTGGCCGGAATTTGGCGTGTCTTCCATCTCTCGGAGCAACGCATTCATCTCCTCCGGCTTGAGGCGGCGGCCGGCGCGTACCGAGCCATGGCAGGCCATGGTGGCCGCGACATGCATCAGCTTGCGTTCCAGCGGCAACGCCTCGTCCCATTCCGCCATGTGCTCGGCGAGATCGCGCAGCAGCGATCCCGCATTGGCCTTGCCGAGCAGCGACGGCGTCTCGCGCACAGCGATCGCGCCGGGGCCGAAGGATTCGATCGCCAATCCGAACGAGGCCAGTTCCTCGGCGCGATCGACGAGCCTCTCGACCGTCGCTTCGTCCAACTCGACGATCTCCGGAATCAGCAGGATTTGCCGCTGCACGCCGTTCTTCGCCAGCGATGCCTTGAGCTTTTCATAGACGATGCGCTCATGGGCGGCGTGCTGATCCACGACGACAAGACCGTCGCGGGTTTGTGAGACGATGTAGGTCTCGTGAATTTGTGTCCGCGCCGCGCCCAGTGGGCGGTCGAGCAGATCGGCTGACGGCGCCTGCTCGAAACGAACGTCGGCTGTGGGCGTGCCGACGTCGAACGCGGCCTGTCCGGGCTCGGCAAAGGCTGTCGCGATCGCGGCCTCAAACGCTGGCTGCGGGTTGACCGGATAGGCCGGCGAGCGTCGCCAGTCCCAATTGGTCGAGCGTGGCGCGAATGAAGGACGGAACGACGAGATCGCCGCGCCGTCGACATTGGCCGCGGTGCGCTTGCCTTCGCGGGCGAGACCTTCTTTCAGGGCGTGCACGATTAATGCGCGGACCAGGCCCGCGTTGCGGAACCGGACCTCGGTCTTGGCCGGATGCACATTGGCGTCGACCTCCTGCGGATCCAGCGTGACGAACAGCGCCACCACCGGATGGCGGTCGCGCGGCAGATAGTCGGAATAGGCTGCGCGCACTGCGCCCAGGATCAGCTTGTCGCGCACCGGGCGGCCGTTGACGAACAGATATTGCCCGAGCGCGTTGGCGCGGGTCAGCGATGGCGCCGCGGCAAAGCCTTCGACGACCACGCCGTCGCGCTCGGCCCGTACTTCGATTGCGCTGGAGCGAAAATCCGCGCCCAGGATATCGCCAAGCCGCGTGAGCCGGCCGGGGGCGCCCGGCAGCGCGGCGGCCCAGGTGACGGGCGCGCGCTCTTCGCCGGCGAGCGTAAAGGCAATGTCGGGCCGCGCCATGGCAAGGCGGCGGACCACTTCGCGGATCGCTTCGGCTTCGGTGCGATCGGTCTTGAGGAATTTCAGCCGCGCCGGCGTGGCGTAAAACAGGTCGCTGACTTCGACGCGTGTGCCGTGAGAAAGCGCTGCCGGCATGATGCCGGATTTTTCGCCGGCTTCGACCGACAGCGACCAGGCATGTGGCTCGGTGGCATGGCGCGTGGTGATGCCAAGCTTTGCCACCGCGCCGATCGAAGGCAGCGCCTCGCCGCGAAACCCCAGCGTGCGGATTCGCAGCAGGTCCTCATCGTCGAGTTTGGAGGTGGCGTGGCGATCCACGGCCAGCGCCAGATCGCTGTGGGTCATGCCGCTGCCATCGTCGGTGATACCGATCCGCCGCCGGCCGCCGCCATCGGTGAAGATGTCGATCCGGCTGGCGCCGGCGTCGATGGCGTTTTCCACCAGTTCCTTGACCACGCTGGCCGGACGTTCGACGACTTCGCCGGCTGCGATGCGGTTGACGACCTGTTCGGGGAGTTGGCGGACCGGCATGGGTTTTGGGCGACTCGTGGGAGGAGTTCGCCAATCTAGGAGCTTTTGCCCGGTGAGGGGAGGGTGGGGCCATCAAACCCAAGGGTTTCTTGGTCCCAAGGGTTTCTTGGCCCCAATGGTTTCTCGGTCCAAGAGTTTCTCGGCCTGTTCCCATCGGGAGAGGCGCCGCTCCCGGTTGCACGATATGCCGATTGGTGCCGCGCGTCGGGCAATGACAGGAACATTGTGACCCGTGCCAACCGGGTATATCGTTTAGAAAAGCTATAAAAAGATCGGGAGGATATCCTATGTGCCAGCTGTTCGCTCATCAGCCGCAACGGGACTATGAATCACAGACCAGATCGCTTCGGATCGATGGCCATTGCACGTCCATCCGGCTGGAGATGGCTTTCTGGGATACGCTTGAAGAAATCGCGAGCAAGGAAGACATGAGTCTCGCGAAATTCCTGACGCGCCTTTACAGCGAGGTGCTGGATCATTGCGGCGAAGTGCATAATTTTGCTTCGCTGCTGCGCTGTTCGTGCCTGATCTATCGGTCGAAGGTCGTTGCCGTGATGCCCGATTTTCTTGAGGGCGCCGCACCGAGACTGGTCGCAGCCGAATAGGCGCGGCCCGCCCGAGCTGGCCTCGCCTCCCCGGATTCAAACGTTGTCGGTCAGGACGTGCCGCGTGGCGCATCCTGACTTGAGCATCGGCAAAAGATTCTAGATTTCCTTCCGCTGCATTGCGCCCGCGATATGATCCGCCTGCCGGATAGCGAGCGAAACGATGGTCAGTGTCGGATTGCAGGCCGCGCTGCTGGTGAACTGGCTACCGTCGGAGACGAACAGATTCTTGACGTCGTGAGTCTGCCCGAATTTGTTGACAACGCCGTCTTTTGCCTTCGCGCTCATGCGGTTGGTTCCCAGATTATGGGTGCTGGGATAAGGCGGCGTCGGGAAGGTGGCCGTTGCGCCGATCGCCTCGTACACCGCTGAGCCCTGCTTGTAGGCGTGGTCACGCATCGCGACATCGTTGGGATGATCGTCGTAATGCACGCTCGCAACCGGCAAGCCGTAGGTGTCCTTGGCCGTCGGGTCGAGCGTGACGCGATTGGTTTCCTGCGGCAGATCTTCCCCAACCAGCCACATGCCGGCCATCTGGGGATATTGTTCCATCGCGCTGGTGAAACTGCGGCCCCATGCGCCCGGATTGAGAAACGCCGCCATGAAGGGCAAGCCAAGCGACAGCGTCTCCATCTCGTAGCCGCCCATGAAGCCGCGCGACGGATCGTGCCGTGCCTCATCGCGGATGATGCCGGCCATGGTGGTGCCGCGATACATGTGCACCGACTTGTCGAACACCGCATAGACGCTGCCGGTCATGTGACGCATGTAATTGCGGCCGACCTGTCCTGAGCTGTTGGCGAGGCCGTCGGGGAACGTATTGGACGCACTGTTGAGGAGCAGGCGAGGGCTTTCGATCGAATTGCCGGCGACGGCAACGATCCGCGCCTTTTGACGCTGCGTCTTTCCGGCTTCATCCGCATAGACGATTCCGGTCACCTTTCCCGACCCATCGTGCTCGATCTTGAGCGCCATGCTGTTGGGACGCACTTCAAGATTTCCGGTCGCTTCGCCTTTGGGGATTTCGGTGTAGAGCGTTGACCATTTCGCGCCGGATTTGCAGCCCTGGAAACAGAAACCGATCTGCTGACAGGAGCCGCGGCCGTCGCGTGGCTCGCTGTTGATCGCCATCCGGCCGGTGTGGACTTCCTTGTAGCCGACCTTCTTGGCGCCGGCTTCGAGCACCTTGAAATTATTGTTGCCGGGCAATCCGGGGATGCCGTTGGTGCGGGTCACCCCCATCTTGTTTTCGGCCTTGGCGTACCAGGGCTCCATCTCGGCCAGCGAGATCGGCCAGTCGAGCACGTTGGCGCCCGGCACATTGCCGTAGGTGCTGCGGATCCTGAATTCGTGCTCGTCGAACCGCAGTGATGCGCCGGCCCAGTGGACGGTCGAACCGCCCACCGACTTGACGATCCATGCCGGCAGGTTCGGGAAGTCCTTGGCGACACGCCAGTTGCCGGATGTCGTTCGCATGTCCTTCCACGCCAGTTGCGTGAAACTGTCCCATTCGTTGTTGATGAAGTCCTGGATCTCGTTGCGTGCGCCGGCCTCGAGGATCACGACCTTGATGCCTTTCTGGGCCAGTTCGTTTCCCAGCGTTCCGCCGCCTGCACCGGAACCCACTATTACGACGACGCCGTCGTCATTCAGATCGAATTTCGCCATGACATGTTCTCCCAACCAGGTTTGCTCGAAGCCTTCAGACTTTCGGCAGCCAATCGATGTCGTTGAAACCACGCTTGATGTAGCCACCATGCTCGGCGGATGAGCCCTCGTAGCCGAACTTCGGCCACACCTCTTCCTGGTTGTAGAGAGAGACAACAAGATCGGAGCGAACCTTCTTGAAGAAGTCGGTCTGCTCGATTCCCTGCAGCAACACGATCCGGTCGGTTTCCCAGGGGACCTGGGCGTAGGCAACCTGGTGCCGATCATGTGCGTCCTGATCGAGACGCCGAACGCCATCTTCAAGCATCGCCTTGACGGCCGGGTCCTTTGCCGCCTTGCCGTTCCATGGCTTGATCGCGGTGACGTAATAACTGTCGACCAGGAAGTCGTGCGGATAGATATCGCGCGCGACTTTCACCAGCGTCTTCAGCGTCGCAGGCGTCAGCGCGGTTGCGTCCTCGGCCCAGGCGTCCGTGATGCCCAGACCTGAGCTTGTCGCCACTGCGGCGACCGGTACCGCGCTCGCAGCGCCCTGAAGAAATACTCGGCGATTATATTTGCTTCGACGATCAACTTCTCTCATGGCTCTCCTCCACTGATTGTTTTGTTGTTTGCGATTAACCGAAGCGGCCGCCTTTCTGGATCACCTCGATTTTGTAACCGTCGGGATCGGCGACGAAGAAAAAGCGGGCCAGCGTCGCGCCGTCATGCTTGAAATCGCGCAGCGGTCCGGGGGACAGCTTTTCCTGTTCGAACCGGGCGTGCTCGGCGTCGACGTTGTCGACGACGACAGCGAGATGGCCGTACCCGTCGCCGAGCGAGTAGGGCTCCTTGCGATCGAAGTTGACCGTCAGTTCAACCTCGAACGGTGAAGACGGATGACGCAGATAGATCAGCGCGAAGTCCGGAAATTTGAGATGGTCGGCGACTTCGAGCCCGAAGGCCCGCGCGTAAAAGTCGAGCGACTTCGCTTCATCGAGAACGCGGATCATCGAGTGAACCGGTTTTGCCATTCAGTTCAGCTCCTTGAGATAGGCGATGACGGCCGTGCGGATCTCGGGTTTTGATTGCCGGTACGCCATGACGGCGCCCGGAACGACCTCCTGCGGATTGGTCAGCCAGACATCCAGTTTGGCCTCATCCCAGACGAAATCGGCTTTCGCAAACCCGGCTGAATAGTGGAATCCGTCCGCTTTGCCGGCGTGCCGGCCGATGATCTTGAACAGCGGCGGACCCTGGCGGACCGGATCGGACAGATTGGTGGTGTGGCAGGTCGCGCATTGTGTTTTGAACAATGCCGCGCCATCCGACGGCTTCGCGGTGGGCAGCGGTATCTGCGCGCCAGCCATTTTCACGACCAGCACCGCGCTGCAACATCCCAGTCCGATTGCATGTACCGCGCGCCGCTTTGTCATGTGCATCACCGTTGGCGTGCACGGACTTTAGGTCGCTACGAACCGGCGGTGGTAGTAGCGGGCTGTTTCACGGCAGGACAAAACGCGGACATGTGTTCTGCCCGAGCGCGGATCAGGCAAGCCAGCTGTCCTAGTTCTGAGTTGTCCTGGAGCGATCCGGCAAGAACCGGATCGCTTCATGATCTGGAGCATGATCCGGAAAAGTGGAAACCGGTTTTCGGAAAAGATCATGCTCAAACAAAAAGATAACGCTGGATCATGATTCAACTCAGTTGAATCATGATCTAGTCGTCGAAGCCGCCGCGGCCGCGCCTCGCCTTGATGTCGCCGCGGTGCTTCTTGCCTTCCAGCCGGCGCTGCTTCGAGCCCAGCGTCGGCCGTGTGGCACGACGCGGCGTCGGCCGCACCATCGCCTCGCGCAGCAGTTCCAGCAGCCGGTCGATGGCGTCGGCGCGATTGCGTTCCTGGGTACGGAAGCGTTGCGCGTGGATCACGATCACGCCGTCCTTGGTCATGCGCTGGCCTGCGAGCCGGGCGAGCCGCGCCGCGGCATCGTCCGCCAGCGTGATCCGGCGGGTATCGAACCGCAACTGCGCCGCGGTCGCAAGCTTGTTGACGTTTTGTCCGCCCGGACCGGAGGCGCGCACGAAGCCGATCTCGATATCGTCTTCGTTGATCAGGAGATCGCGGGAAATCCGCAGCATGGCGTCACCGGAAGCCTCAAGGGTGACGCGTATGTAGCATGTTCTTCCGGAACCGCGCGTAGAGCACGGCTCAGTTTGCTGTGGGCGGCGGAGTGGCGGCCACGGGCTCAGCGGCGGCTTGCGGGGTGCGGCCGACGATCACGGTGAGCAAGCCCTGTCCCCACAGACGCTTGGCTGCGGCCTTCGCATCGTCGAGGGTCACGGCGTCGACGATGGCGTTGCGCTTTTCGATATAGTCGATGGGCAGCCGATCGAGCTGATATTGCAGCATCGCCGAGGCGAGCTTGGAAGAGGTGTCGAGCGCCAGCATCTGCGAGCCCTTAAGGTAGGACTTGGCTTCGTCCAATTCCTTCTGGGTCGGGCCTTCCTCGGCGATGCGGCGGACTTCCTTGTTGATGGCTTCGACCGTCTCGCCGGCGCGGTCGGAGCGTGTTCCGGTGTTTCCGACGAACAGCGCGGAGTGCTCCATCCATACCAGCGATTCATAGACCGAATAGGCAAGCCCGCGCTTCTCGCGCACTTCGCGGTAAAGCCGTGACGACAGCCCGGCGCCGCCGAGAATATGATTGACGACGTAGGCAGCCATGAAATTCGGATCGTGGCGCTTGATGCCGGGTCCGCCGAACGTCACCACGGTCTGCGGCACGTCGAGCGGGATGAGCGCGCGCTGCGGCGGCTTGGCAACCTCGATATCGGGGACCGGCGTGAGGCTCGCCTTGGCCGGCAAGCTGCCGAACGTGTGGTCGAGCAATTTGCCGAGCGTGTCGGCGTCGACATCGCCGACGACGGCCACCTTCAGCGTATCTTTGGCCAGCACGCGGCGAACGTAGTCCTTCAGGTCGGCGACGTTGATTTTCGGCACGCTCTCCAGGCTGCCCTCGGATGGCCTTCCATAGGGGTGGTCACCAAAGGCCATTTCCAGGAATTTGCGGCCGGCCAGCGCCGATGGATTGCTGGTGTCGCTTTGCAGATTGGAAATGATCTGCGAGCGAATCCGTTCGACGTCGGCGTTGTCGAAATGCGGCGACGTCAGTGACATCCGGAGCAAATCGAAGGCTTCGTCGCGGGTGTCCTTGAGCATGCGCAGCGAGCCGCGGAAATAATCCCGGCTCGCGCTGAAGCTCAGCTCGATGGCGCGGCGGTCGAGCCGCTCGTGAAAGGTCTTGGAATCCAGATCGCCGGAACCTTCATCGAGCAGGTCTGCGACCAGATTGCCGACGCCGGGTTTATCGGCCGGATCCTGGGCTGCGCCGCCGACGAAGGCGTATTCCATCGCGATCAGCGGCACGGTGGAGTCCTGCACGAACCAGGCCTCGATGCCGCCGGGTGAAACCAGATGCTGGATCTTGGCCGCTGCGTGCGATGGCGTTGACGTCAACGGCGCCATAGCGAGGCAGGCGCCAAGAATGAGCGCGGTGCGCCGAGTGCAAATCCAGGAATAGGTCACGAGCGCTTCTCCTCGCGCTTCGGCGCGCTGTCCTTGATCAAGTAACCCGTCACCGATCGCTTCTTGTCGAGCCACTTCTGCGCGGCCGCGCGCACCTGTTCGGCGGTGACGGCGCGAATGCGGTCGGGCCAGCTTCTGATGTCCTCGATGCTCAAGCCCGTCGTGAGCGCGGCACCGTACCAGCGCGCCAGCGTCGCCTGATTGTCCTGGGCGTAAATCGCCGAGGCGATAAGTTGCGTCTTGACCCGCTCGAGATCTTCGGCGGGCACCGTGTTTTGTGCGACGTCCGATATCACGCGATCGATTACCTGCTCGATCTGCGGGAACTCGACGCCCGGTTTCGGCGAGGCCGAGATCATGAATTGCGTCGCGTCGAGTGAGGTACCCTGATATCCCGCGCTGGCGCTGACGGCGAGCGGCTGGTCGACCACCAGTGCGCGATAGAGATAGGAATTGCTGCCGCCGCCCATCAATTGCGCGAGCACGTCGAGCGCAGGGCTTTCCCCGGCGGCGGCGGTTGTCGCGGACGGAACCAGGTAATAGCGCATCAGCTTGGGCTGTTCGACGCGGGCATCGGCGAACGTCACGGTGCGCGGCGCGATCGGCGGCGGCTCCTGCGGACGAAGGCGCTGCGCCGGTATGTCGGGCTGTGCCGCGACTTCGCCGAATGTCCGTTCTGCCATCGGGCGGATGTCCTTGGCATCGACGTCACCGGCGATCACCAGCGTCGCATTGTTCGGCGCGTAAAAGCGCCTGTAGAACGCCAGGGCATCTTCGCGGTTGAGTTTCTCGATTTCCTGGTGCCAGCCGATCACCGGACGGCCATAGGGATGATTGAGATAGAGCGCCGCCATGACCTGCTCGATCAGTCGCGCCTCCGGATTGTTGGCGACCCGCATGTTGTATTCTTCGAGCACGACGTCGCGCTCTGGCAGCACGTTTTCATCCTTCAGGATCAGGCCGGTCATGCGATCGGCCTCGAACTCCATCATCCGGCCGAGCTGGTCGCGGGGCACGCGCTGGAAATAACCGGTGTAATCGGTGGACGTGAAGGCGTTCTCATTGCCGCCGACCCGCAGCACGGTCTGGGAGAATTCGCCGGCCGGATGCTTGCTGGTGCCCTTGAACATCAGATGTTCGAGGAAGTGCGCAAGACCTGACTTGCCGGGCGTCTCATCGGCGGAGCCGACCTTGTACCAGATCATCTGGGTGACGACCGGCGTGCGGTGATCGGGGATCACAACCACTTTCAGGCCGTTGCCGAGGGTAAACGTGGCGGGAGGATCCGAGGTGACCGTGGTCTGGGCGACAGCGCCCTGCGTGAAGAAAGCGAACGCTGATACCAGCGCAGCGACGACAGAAACGGCGTAACGGTGCGTGTGCATTATGACCTGTCTGGAGGCCCGAACAGAAGCATTCGGGATAGAGCCGCGGCACTATACGCGGAGCGTGGGCCACCGGATGTCACGAAGTTGAGCGCAATGGGTCGGCTGCGAGAGGCGATTATTCGCCATACTTGCCGGCGGCAGGATTATATTCCTTGTTAAGCGATTCCTTCGGACCGGTGCCGTACGCAAAATTCGGCGACGGCGTCTGGTATCCGGTCGGAGGCTGGGTCAGGGAATCCCGGGTCGGCTCACCTTTGAACGGTGCGGTCTCGGTTGTATTGCCGTGGAACATGCCCATAAAGCCGCCGGTATAGCCGAGCTCGGACGGGTTGAGGACCGCGTGCATGCCCGGATCGCCGCCGGGCTGCAGGCTTTCCGAGTTGGCGGTGCTGCCGCCAGATCCGGCGGCCGTCCTGCCGACATTAAGTTCGCTTGGCGTCAGGATGCGGGAGGCTTCGACAGGATCCTTGTTTTCCTTCTTGCGCGCTGCGATGGCGGCCTTACGCCGGGCTTCGTCGGGATCTTTCGGCCAGTTCGGGACCTTGACCTCGGCCGTCGGGGCGGCCGGCGGCGGCAGATCAATCTTGGGGGGCACGACCAGCGGGGAACGTTCGCGATAATCGATGCCCCGGTTTTCCATGTTGGTGCCGCCGATTCCGGACATGATACCTTCGATGATCTTCTCTTCGAAGGTCTTGTCGTCATCTTCATCGGCGTCCTGGGCACGCGCGACGCCCACCGCCATCACCAGACCAATGCCCAAGGCGACCGCAGCGATACGCAGGACGCGCACCGGCACGCTTGACGCATCCTGCACAAACCAATCGCTGGCTTTGGTGTCGCGCATCGCACTGTTCCTGTTCAAATTTTTCCGCGGGTCGCCAACGGGCGCAGCTCCGCTCCGGTAAGCCATTCAAGCCCTGAGGGTCCGTATCAGCCGGGATCAGGGCGCTTTTGCGGCGGGTACCCCCAGGAAGGAATCATACAATAGGGCCGCTACCCCGGCAACAATCGCCACGTCGGCGAGGTTAAACACGTACCAATTGTAGGTATGGCCGCCGAGCTGGACATGGAACAGGGCGAAATCGACCACGGCGCCGTAAACGAAGCGGTCGATGGCGTTGCCGATGGCGCCGCCAATGATCAGGCCGAGCGCCACGGTCGCGATCAGGGTACGTGACCGCGCCATCCAGATCGCCAGAACGATCACGGCCACGGCCTTGACGATCATCAGGGCGGTCTGCGCCAGCGGACTGTCGCTCTGGAACCAGCCGAAGCTGATCCCGACGTTCCAGGCCAGCACCAGATCGAAAAACGACGTCACCTCCACCGCGCCGCGGTGAGCGATGTCGAACACCCGCAGCAGCCACAGTTTCGACGCCTGATCCAGGATCAGCACGGCGATGGCGGCAATGATGCCGGAGCGGGGAAAAGTCAAACGGCTACCCCCAGCGCCTTCCATTCGCGCAGCGCCTGCGCGTCGCGCGGCGACACGTCGGGATATTCAGGATCTTCGCCGACAGTGGGCAGGATCTTCCACGACCGCGCGCATTTGGTGCCGACGGCTTTCTCCACCACCACGGCGACGCCCGGCACGTCATTCAGCCGGAACGCATCGACCGGCGCATCCTCGTTGGTCGCCATCGCGTTCGAAGTGATGCAGACTTCCGCCAGATCGATATCGAACAACGTCGCAAAGATCGTCTTGTCGGAAACGTAAAGCAGCGGCGAGGCTTCCAGCGACGAGCCGATGCGCTTGGCGGCGCGCTCCAGTTCCAGCGCTCCGGTGACGACACGGCGGACGTTGCGAATGATTTCCCATTTAGCGGCCAGCGTATCGTCGCGGAATTTTTCGAGGCCTTCGGGAAACAGCGTGAGATGCACCGAGGGCTCGGCCTCCGGCCTGTACATCCGCCACGCCTCCTCGGTCGTGAACGACAGCACCGGCGCCAGCCATTTCAGGATCGCATCGCAAATCATGTCGATCGTGGTCAACGCGGCCTTGCGGGCCAGCGACGATGGCGGGTCGCAATACAGAGTGTCCTTGCGGATATCGAAATAGAACGCCGACAGCTCGGTGTTCATGAACGCCGAAAGGCTCGCGATCACGGTTTTATAGTCGAACTCGGCGTAGGCTTGGCGCACGATCGCCGCCTGCTCGGCGAGCTGATGCAGCATCAGCCGCTCCAGTTCGGGCATGTCGGCATAGGCGATCGCATCGGCCGGCTTGAAGTGGTGCAGCGTGCCGAGCATCCAGCGGATCGAGTTGCGCAGCTTGCGATAGGTCTCGATGGTGTTTTTCAGGATTTCCGGACCGATGCGCTGGTCGTCGGCATAATCGGTCGCGCATACCCACAGTCGCAGGATATCAGCGCCCGAATCCTTCATCACCTTTTGCGGCTCGACGGTGTTGCCGAGCGACTTCGACATCTTGCGGCCGTTCTCGTCGAGCGTGAAGCCGTGCGTCAGCACCACGTCGTAGGGCGCGCGGCCGCGGGTGCCGCAGCTTTCTAACAGCGACGAATGGAACCAGCCGCGATGCTGGTCACTTCCTTCGAGATACATCACGGTATCCTGGCCGCCGTCGATCTTGCGCTTGATGCCGGCCAGGCCCGGAAAATGCACGGGGTCTTCCAGCACGAAGGCGTGGGTCGAACCGGAATCGAACCAGACGTCGCAGATGTCGTCGACCTTCTTCCATTCTTCATTGGCATGCGAGCCGAGGAAGCGTTCGCGCGCGCCGTCCATGTACCAGGCGTCGGCGCCTTCCTGCTCGCAGGCGTCCGCAATGCGTTTATTGACGGCGTCGTCCTGCAGGATTTCCGCGGAGCCGTCGCCTTTTTCGCGCACGAAGACCGCGATCGGCACGCCCCAGGCGCGCTGGCGCGAGATCACCCAGTCGGGACGGCCCGCGATCATGCCGGTGATGCGGTTCTGTCCCGCCGGTGGCACCCACTGGGTGACCGAGATGGCATGCAGCGCGCGGGCGCGAAGCGTGTCGCCGGGCTTTGCTTTGCCGTCATCGGCAATGTCCTTGTCCATGGCGATGAACCATTGCGGCGTGTTGCGGAAGATCACCGGTTTCTTCGAACGCCAGGAATGCGGGTATTGGTGCTTGAGACGGCCGCGCGCCAGCAGCATGCCGCGTTCGACCAGCGCCTTGATCACGGCCTCGTTGGCGTCGCCCTTTTCGCCCTTGTCGTTGATCACGCGTTTTCCCGTGAACCCCGGCGCCTGATCGGTCAGCGCGCCGTTCTCGTCGACGGTATAGGGAATGGTGGTGTTGATGCCGCGGGATTCCAGCTCGCGCGCATTCGCCGTCCAGACGTCGAAGTCCTCGCGGCCGTGGCCGGGCGCGGTGTGAACGAAGCCGGTGCCGGTGTCGTCGGTAACGTGGTCGCCGGGGAGCAGCGGAACCGTGAATTCGTAGCCGCCGCTGAGACCTTTCAACGGGTGCGCACATTCCACCGCATCAAGGGTGTCGGCCGGGATGTCGCGGACCTTCTCGTAGGCGGTGACGCGCGCTTGCTTGAATACGCTTTCCGCAAGCGCATCCGCGAGCAGCAGAAGATCGCCGGCTTTGGTCCAGTTATCAGCGGGCGCGTCCGTGACCTTGTAGAGCCCATAGGAGATTTTCGGCGAGAAACTGATGGCGCGATTGCCGGGTAATGTCCAAGGCGTAGTGGTCCAGATCACCACGGAAGCGCTGGCCAGCGCGCCATGCGCCGGTGAGGAAACCGGAAATTTCACCCACACCGTATCGGAGGTGTAGTCCTCATACTCGACCTCGGCTTCGGCCAGCGCGGTTTTTTCCACCACACTCCACATCACGGGCTTGGAGCCGCGATAGAGCGTGCCGTTGGCCGCGAATTTCATCAGTTCGCGCGCGATCTGGGCTTCGGCGAAATAATCCATGGTGGCGTAGGGGTGATTCCAGTCACCGATGATGCCGAGCCGCTTGAATTCCTCGCGCTGCACGTTGAGCCAGTGCGTCGCATAGGCGCGACACTCGCGGCGGAACGCCACCATCGCCGCGGAGTCGCGGAAATCGGGCTTCTGCTTGCCTTTGGAGCGGTAGTTCTCCTCCTCGATCTTCCATTCGATCGGCAGGCCGTGGCAGTCCCAGCCCGGCACATAATTGGAGTCGAAGCCCAGCATTTGCTGGCTCTTGGTGACGACGTCCTTGAGGATCTTGTTCAGCGCATGCCCGATATGGATGTTGCCGTTGGCATAGGGCGGGCCATCATGCAGCACGAATTTGACCCGGCCGGCGGCGGACTTGCGCAGCTTCTCGTAGAGGCCGATCTCGTTCCAATGCTTGAGGATTTCCGGCTCGCGCTGGGGCAGGCCGGCGCGCATCGGGAATTCCGTCTGCGGCAGGAACAGGGTTTTGGAATAGTCGGCGGCTTCGGATTTTTGCAGCTTGTCGGACATGAATGCTCTGGTTTGGCTCGAAGGGCGCTGAAACGCGACTGATCGCGGATGCATGAAGCAGGTCCCGGTTTTCCGCCGAGCCGAAGCTCAGGCAGAAGCCGGGCCGCTAATGCTTATGGTGCGCCGCGCAAACATGGGGCTTTCCATAGCAGCCAGCCGCCGGATCGCAAAGCCCTGCCGGCGCCTTAACCTATGGTCCCAAGCTTCGGGAAAGCCGCCGGCGCCGCCGCCAGAGCGGCGCGGGCGCGCGCGCTGTCGTCATCCATCTGGCGCACCAGCGCTTCGATGCTGTCGAACTTCAGCTCCTCGCGGATAAAGCCGATGAAGGCAACGTCCAGCGCCGTTCCGTAGAGATCGCCCTTGAAATCGAACAGGAAAACCTCGAGCAGCGGCGCGCCATTGTCGAAGGTCGGGCGGCGGCCAAAGCTCGCGACGCCATCGAAGCGTTGATCGCCGCGGCCGACCCGCACGGCGTAGATGCCGTGCTTGAGCCCGCAATTCTTGTCGAGACGGATATTGGCGGTGGGATAGCCGAGATCGCGGCCGCGTTTCTCGCCATGGATCACCTCGCCGGACACGAACCATGGGCCGCCGAGCATCGCGGTGGCGTCGTCGATCTGTCCTTCGGCCAGCGCCATGCGGATGGCGCTGGAGGAGACCGGCCGTTCGTCGATATCGACGTGCGGCTGCACATCGACCTCGATGCCGAGCCGGGGCGCCTCGCCGACCAAAAGGCTGGGCGATCCGACCCGGCCCTTGCCGAAGTGGAAGTCATAGCCGACGGCAATCCCGCTTATGCCGAGCCGGTCGATCAGATCATGGTGAATGAAGTCTTGCGCCGTGGTCCCGGCCCGGTTCTTGTCGAAAGTCATCACCACGGCGCCCGCCAGCCCGGTTCCAGCCAATAGCCGAAGCTTGCTGGTCTCGTCGGAGAGGCGGAATTGGGGTGAATTCGGGCTGAAAAAACTGCGCGGATGGGGCTCGAACGTCACCGCCAGCGCCGGTTTGCCGTGGGCGCGCCCCATGGCAAGGGCTGCCGCGATAACGGCGCGGTGGCCGAGGTGGACGCCATCGAAGTTCCCCATGGCGACCACGGTCCCCTTCGGGATCGCGGCTGACGGCGTGGAATCGCGGATAACAGTAAAGCCAGATGTCATTTTGGGGATTCTTCGGCTCAAATCGGGTGCGGCGGGACCGTGACTTGGCGGGCCCGGCGAAGTCAAGGGACGCCCAATCGGGCCTCGGGGAGGTAGCAGACCCGGTTCGGGCCGGCCGGCGGGTTAACGGGCTGTTTAACGGCTGATGCTACTGCTTGGGGATGAACTGCGGGGCGTTCCGGCCTTGTGCAGGCCTAATTAATCGTATGCGGCGTCAGTGTCGTGCGGGGGTCCAAGATGGCGGTTGATCTATCGATGTCGGTTTTGGTGGTGGATGACTACAACACCATGATCCGCATCATCAGAAATCTCCTGAAACAGCTTGGCTTTGAGAATATCGACGATGCCAGCGACGGATCAGCGGCGCTGAACAAGATGCGCGGCAAGAAGTACGGACTCGTGATTTCCGACTGGAACATGGAACCGATGACCGGTTACGACCTGCTCCGGGAAGTGCGGGCCGACCCCAATCTGGCGACCACGCCGTTCATCATGATCACGGCGGAATCAAAGACCGAGAACGTGATCGCGGCCAAGAAGGCCGGTGTGAACAATTACATCGTTAAGCCGTTCAATGCGGCCACGCTGAAGACCAAGATCGAGGCGGTGTTCCCGGATATGGCGAGCGCGTAAGCGCTTCCACACTCGGACGGTACGCGTCCCAATTCGCAATGCCCGGGCCTGTCCCGGGCATTTGCGTTTTGGCGATGCTGCGCTTTACCAGCGCAACTCGCGCGTCAGCGCCCGCGGCGGATGGCCGAACAGCTCTTTCACCGAGGCGGGGTCCAGCTGGTCGATGCCTTCGAAATCCTCGGCGTGGATGCCGCGCGTGACGAACAAGCAATCGATCCCAAAATTATGGGCGCCCGCCAGATCCGTCCGTACGGAATCGCCAATCGCCAAAACGCGGCTGAGCTGAGGCGGCTGGCCACGGCGTTCGGCGGCAAGCTCCATGGCGCGTTCATAGATCGGCCGATGCGGCTTGCCGTAGAAGATCACCTCGCCGCCGAGTTCGCGATAGAGTTCGGCGATGGCGCCCGCGCAGTAGATCAGGCGGTCGCCGCGTTCGACAACGATGTCGGGATTGGCGCAGATCAGCGTCAGCTCGCGCTCGCGCGCCTGCATCATCATGCCGCGATAATCTTCGGCGGACTCGGTCTCGTCGTCCATCAGGCCGGTGCAGACGATGTAATCGGCCTCCGGCAGCGGCGCGAGCACCGGATCAAGGCCGCGGTAGATCGAATTGTCGCGTTCCGGGCCGAGCCAGAATACTTTCCGGCCGGGATGATCGGCGACGAAATGCCGGGTGAGATCGCCTGAACTGACGATGGCATCATAAATGTCGTCGGCGACATGAAGCTTGCGCAATTGCCGCTGCACTGAATCCGCAGGGCGCGGTGCATTGGTAATGAGAATGACGGTGCCGCCCTGCTTGCGAAAGGTATGAAGCGCCTCGCAGGCTTCGGGGAACGCTTCAAGTCCGTTATGGACCACGCCCCAGATATCGCTGAGCACGACGTCGACGCCGCCTACGAGGTCGCGCAGCTTCTCGGCAAAGCGAAGGGTCATTGCAGGGATTGCCGGTCAGCCCGGTCCGGCGGCGCGCCGCGCCAGCGCGGCATTGCCGCTAGACCTGGGAGGATCGATCGCCGGAGCGTCGATGGGAGTGGTTTTGCCGGGGCCATTGGTGTCCTGCACCTTGTTGGGAGCGGCCCCGCCGGTAGCAGATGCTCCCTCCGGCCGCAACGGCCGGGGAGGTGCAAACAGGAAGCCCTGCCCGAACCGCACATCGTAATCGAGCAGATCGACCACTGAACGTTCCCCTTCGATCCGTTCGGCGATCAGGTCGATTCCGAACCGGCCGAGCAGATCGGAAAGATCGGAAGGGTGGATGTCGGAGGTCGAGGTCTGCCTTTGATCGAGCAGCAGCACGGCGGGCACCTTGATGAAGCGGACCCCGCGATCGGCCAGCTCGCGCGGCTCGATCCGCAGGTCCGTGACGTGGTCGATGGAGAAACGGAATCCGCGCTGCACCAAAGCCGCCAGATGTTCGGTCTCGGTCGAGCCCAGATTGCGGAATGTTGCCTGCTTGAATTCGAGCACGAATGCGGGAGCCAGCGCGCGATTGGCTTCAAGGAAATCGAGGCATTGCGCAAAGGTGGCTGGATTGCCAAGCGTCGCGGCGGCGACGTTGCAGAATATCCCGACCTCCTTGTTGCGCACCATCAGCCGGCGCAGCACCTGCACGCAGCGCAGCATCACCATATGATCGATCCGTCCGATCAGTCCGGCGGCTTCGGCGATCCCGACGAAATCGTCCGCGGTGATGATCTGGTCCTTGTCGTCGCGCAGCCGCGTCACCGCCTCATAGAAGCGCACCTTGCGCTGCGGCAAGGTCACCATCGGCTGCAGATAGAGATCGAGCCGGTTTTCCTCGATGGCATTTTTGACGGCGGTAAGGACTTGCGCCTGGTTGTGGGAAGACACGGGCTCGGCCGCGACGGTGACCGGCGGCGCGGCGGCAGGTGCCGCAACGCTGGTGCCTTCGCCGGACAAAGGCAGCTGCTTTTGCCGGTCATGTTCCGGCTGGTTCGCCGGCACAGGCGCTGCGGCCGGCACGCCCGACGCCAGCAGATCGTCATGGGTCGCGACGGAGGCGGCGAGTTGTTTGACCAGCACGCCGAGTTCATTGATCTCGCCGACGACAGCCTGGATGCGGTCCGCGCCGGTTGAGTTGGCCGACGTGACACGGCCCTCGACGACGGCAAGGCGGCGTCCGAATTCGGCAACCTGGCGGGCGAGGTCGGCGGTGCCGCGCGACAGGTCCGTGATTTGTCCGCCGACGTCGGTGCGATCGCGCAGCCGCATCGACACCGCGTTGTAGAGGATCAGAAACGTCAGTGCGGTGAGCGCCACGATCGCGGATTCCGTTCCGCTGATGCCCGCCACGGAATACAGAACGAGGCCGAGCGAGGCTGCGACCAGCACCATGCAGATGGCGATAAAAATCGTGGAAATACGGATCATGTTGCGCCACGCTCCCCCAAGCGTTGCAAGCTTAGCATCAATGTTGATTCGAGCAGCTAGTGTTCTTTGGGCACGGCCGGAACCGCTGCTCCCAGCGTGTCGGCCATGACGGCGCGGCGGACGCCACGCGGTTTTGGGCGACCGATCGCGGTGTCCAGCGCGGTCTGGTGCTCGATTTCAGAATTCAGCTCGGCGCCGCACAGCACGATGATGGCCGACATCCACATCCACATCATTAGGCCGATGGCGGCTCCCAGCGAGCCATAGGTCGCGCCGTAGTTTCCGAAATTCGACAGATACCATGACAGCAAGCCGGAGCCTGCGATCCACAGCAAGGCCGCGGCCAGTGCTCCCACGCTCAGCCATTCCCACCGGGCGGGCCGCCGGCTCGGTCCGAACCGGTAGAGCAACCCAAGCGCGAACAACAGGATCACCAGCAGCAGCGGCCACCGCGTCAGGCGCACGATAGACTGGCTCTCCGGCGCCAGGCCGACATGGTCGAGCGCCAGCGGTACCGCCACCACCGCGCCGACCATCAGCAGCAGCGCTGCGATGCCGCCGGTGGTGAACGCCAGCGAGAGCAAGTTCAGCCGGATGAAGCTGCGCTTTTCCCGTTCCTCATAGACGACGTTCAACGCATCGATCACCGCCTTGACGCCGGCATTGGCGCTCCAGAGGGCGAAGGCGAGGCTGAACAGGAACGCCGCGCCCAGCGCGGTATTGCCTTTCATCAGCACGCGCGCGATCTGATCCTGCGCGATCTGGAACGAGCCTTCCGGCAGCATCAGCGCCAGCGTTTGCAGATTGGCGCCGATGGTCACGGGATTGGCGAACAGGCCGTAGCAAGACACCAGTGCGGTGATTGTCGGAAATACTGCGAGCAGGCCGTAGAACACCACCCCCGCGGCGGTCGCAAGCAGGCGGTCTTCGCTCGTCCGCTCATAGGTGCGCCACAGAATCTGCTTCCAGCCGGTCCACGGGATCCGAAACGGGTTGGTGAATTCCCGGCCGTGGGCCCGTTGCGAGACGTCATGTGGGGAAGCATCCGTATCAGGAGGCGGCAGCTCCTCCGAGGATGGTTGGGGCACCCGGCTTGAAAGATAGTGCTCGAGCGAGAGCACCAGGATGGTGGTGGCCGCGATCAGCAGCAAATTGTTGTTGGGAGCCGCTCGCTGGTCGGACATCGGACTTACATTCGTCGCGCCCGGCGCCGCCGCGCGGCGGCCCAGCCGAGTAAGGTCGCCATCAGGATCAGCCCGGTGCGGACGTCACGGTTATTCCACGCCGCAGCGGCCTGCGTCTTCCGTTGGTGTCGGTTGAGGCGTGGCTGCGGTGCGCTCGAAGGCAGCAAGGCCTCGATCTTGTCCGGATCGGCCACAGTCCCGGATACCGCGACGCGCAGACGGCTGGTGAGGGAGGGGAAGTGCGGCGAGGGACGCTTGAGTTTCACGGCGGCGAGAGCCGCGCAGATGGCGGCGATCAAGAGCAGCAACGCGCCGACAACGCCGAACGCGTCAAACAGCCCGTAGTTGATTTCAACCCAGCGAAACAGCGCGGTGATGCCGACGAAGCAGGCGGCGATCAGGAAAATACCCGCCACAGCGAATAATCCGGTCGCGACGGCATAGGATGTAACCGTGCCGGTCGCCTGATTGGTCCGGTCGCGAAGATATGACCGTATCGCCAGCTTGATCTGGTTGAGCTTGAGCCCCACCCCGGCGCGCAGCAGATCGCTCGAAGGCGCGAGCATGTCATTCCTCCATCACGGGGCCGGTTGCCCTGTGAGGGAGGAACGTGGATTGGTTTCGAATGTTCCGAACCTGCTCCCCTCCCTGCACTTGAGGGAGAGGAGTGGTGCGAGCCGTGTTACGCGACCGCGCGGATCACCTTGGCGACCTTCTCGACGATCTCGCCGATCTGCTCTTCGCTGACGATCAGCGGCGGCGTCAGGGCCAGCGTGTCGCCGGCGATGCGCAGCATCAGATCGTTGTCGTGGAAGGCGCTGTTCAGCGCATCGAAGCCGCGCTTGCCGACCAAGTCTGGGCGCGACGCGAGGTCGATGCCGGCCGTCAGGCCGATGGTGCGGATGTCGACCACGTTCGGCTGGCCCTTCAGCGTCATCACGGCGTCGGCGAATTTCGGCTCGAGCTTGAGGGCGCGCTCGAACAGTTTCTCGTCGCGGTAGATGTCGAGCGTCGCAAGGCCCGCGGCGCAAGCCAGCGGATGCGCCGAATAGGTGTAGCCGTGGGTCAACTCCACCACATGCTCCGGACCGCTCATGAAGGCGTCGTGAATGGTGTCACGCACGATCACGCCGCCCATCGGAGCCGCGCCATTGGTGATGCCCTTGGCAAAGGTGATCATGTCCGGCAGCACGCCGTAGCGCTCTGCGGCGAAGGCGTAGCCGAGCCGGCCATAGCCGGTGATGACCTCGTCGAAAATCAGCAGAATGCCGTGCTTCTGGGTGATCTCGCGCAACCGCTTGAGATAGCCCTTGGGCGCCGGCAGCACGCCGGTCGATCCCGCCATCGGCTCGACGATCACGGCGGCAATGGTTGTGGCCCCATGCAGGTTGACCAGGCGCTCCAGCTCGTCGGCGAAATGGACGCCGTAGTCCGGCTCGCCTTTGGTGAAGGCCTGCTTCTCGCGGTCATAGGTCGCTGGAAGATGGTCGACGCCGGCCAGCAGCGTTCCGAACATCTTGCGGTTGTTGACGATGCCGCCCACCGACGTGCCGCCGAAGCCAACGCCGTGATAGCCGCGCTCGCGGCCGATCAGGCGGGTGCGGCTGCCCTGGCCGTTGATCTGGTGATAGGCCAGCGCGATCTTCAGCGCGGTATCGGCGGCCTCCGATCCGGAATTGCAAAAGAACACGTGATCGAGGCCGGCCGGCGCGAGATCGGCAATGCGGCTGGCGAGTTCGAAGGCCTGCGGGATGCCGAACTGGAACGGCGGCGCATAATCCAACGCTTCAGCCTGCTTGGCGATCGCCGACGAAATCTGGGTGCGGCCGTGACCGGCATTGGTGCACCACATGCCGGAGGCGGCATCGATGATCTTGCGGCCATCGACGGTGATGTAATGCATGTCCTTGGCGCCGGCGAGCAGCCGCGGCGCCTTCTTGAAGGCGCGGTTGGCGGTAAACGGCATCCAGTGCGCGGCGAGGTCGTTCGGTACGTTGACGGCGGCAGGGCGTGGGCTCTTGTCGAGCATAGTGGCCTCTTGTGTTTTAGGGTTTGGCGGCTATCCGCAGGCTATCAGCTTCGCGGCGGTACGGGAACGCCGACGACCGCTAAATTTGCGTTCATTCAGACGGTTTTAGGGGCAGAACGAGCCTCTGGCTGCCCTACAAACTGGCTGCCCTGCAAATCGGCGGCGCCGATCCAGAACACCTCGCCATCGGACTCCTCGGTGTCCAGCCACAGCAGCGGCAATCGTGGATAGGCCGCTTCAATCGCGGGACGGCAACGGCCGACCTCGCACAACAACCCGCCCTGCGGCGTCAAATGCCGGCCAGCCTCCTGCAAAATGCGGACGACGATATCGATCCCGTCGGCGCCGCCATCGAAGGCGAGCCGGGGTTCGGCACGGCACTCGCGCGGCAGCGCCGCCATGCCGTCGGCATCGACGTAAGGCGGATTGGAAATGATCAGGTCGTAACGCTTGCCGCCGAGCGGTCCGAACAGGTCGCCACGGTGCAACGCCACCCGGTCTTGCAGGCCGTAGTCGGCGATATTGCGCCCGGCGACCTCGAGGGCACCCTTTGAAATGTCCACCGCGTCGATTTGCGCATTGGGAAAAGCCCGGGCCGCGAGCACCGCAAGGCATCCCGAACCGGTACAGAGATCGAGCACCGTCTCGACGGATTCGGGATCGTCGATCAGCGCGCCGCCTTCCTGGTCACCCTGGCCGCCGAAATGCGAGTCCAGCAATTCGCCGATGAAGGAGCGCGGTACGATCGTGCGTTCGTCGACATAGAAGGGCAGGCCGCGCATGTAGATCCTGTTGACGAGATAGGCCGCCGGTTTCCGCGTCGTGATGCGGCGGCCAATCACATCGAGAATCTGCCTGGCCTCTGCCGCGGTGACCCGCGCGGTCATGAAGGTCTCGAACTGATCGGGATGAAGATGCAGGATCTCGCCGACCAGAAACGCGGCCTCGGCCACGGGATCGGTGGTGCCGTGCGCGAACACCAGTTTGGCCTCGACGAAGCGGCTTGCCGCATAACGGACGAAATCGAGCAGCGTCAGCAATTCGCCGGTCGCGACCTTCGGAAGTTTGGAGACGCTACGGCCGCGCCCGGCGGCCGGTTTCGCGCGTCTGGAAGCCGGCCGCTTGGCCATCAGGATTTGGTCCAGCGCGCGGCGGCCGCATCGTCGTGATCGTGGGCCTCGACCCATTTCGTTCCATCCGCGCGTTCCTCGCGCTTCCAGAACGGCGCATTGGCTTTCAGATAGTCCATCAGGAATTCGGCCGCCTGGAACGCTGCCTGCCGGTGCCGTGAGGCCGTCAGCACCAGCACGATATTCTCGCCCGGCGTAATGCGGCCGACGCGATGAATGACGGTGAGGCCCGTCAACGGCCACCGCGACATCGCGGTGTCGGCATGCCGGGCAATTTCAGCCTCGGCCATATCAGGGTAATGCTCAAGCGTGAGCGCGGCGATGGGCTCGCTGCCCTCGCTGTCCCGGCAAATGCCGGAAAAGCTCACGACGGCGCCGATATCCTTGCGATCTCGCGTCAGCGCGGCAATCTCCTGCGCGATGTCGAAATCGGCTTCCTGAATGCGGATGGTCACGAGAGCGGTCATGCGATCGTCGCGGTGGCTGAATGTGTTGTTGTGACGCGTTGTCCTAACGCGAACCGGCATTCACTTCGCTTGAAAACGCTGCGCAATGGCCTAACCGCCGGTCATCGGCGGGAAAAAAGCGATCTCGCGCGCACCGGCAATCATGCTGTCCGGCTTGACGTGGGCGTGGTCGATCGCAGCGCGGATCACCCGCGGCGTTTCGAAGGCATAAGCGTAGCTTTCGCCGCGCCGTGCCAGCCAGCCGATCAGATCGTCAATGGTGCGGACGTCTGCCGGCGGCTCGATGGTTTCCTCGGCCTTTCCGACCCGCTCGCGCACCCAGGCAAAATACTTCACCTTCATCCCTCGTCCTCCTCGATGAGGTGACGGATGCCGGCGCGGAAATAGTCCCAGCCGGTATAGATGGTGAAAATCGCGGATATCCACAATAGCAGCAGGCCGAGTTGGGTCGTGATCGGAATCACCGCGTCACCGGCCTCGCCAGCGAGCAGGAAGCCGATTGCGATCAACTGAACCGTGGTTTTCCATTTGGCGAGCTTGGTTACGGGCACGCTGACCCGTAATCCCGCGAGATATTCCCGCAGGCCTGACACGAGAATTTCGCGGCACAGAATCACGATCGCAGCCCATAGCGTCCAGCCGTGGATGATCCCGTCGGCTGCCAGCATCAGCAGACAGGACGCCACCAGCAGCTTGTCGGCGATCGGATCCAGCATCCGGCCAAAGGCTGAATGCTGGTTCCAGATTCTCGCATAATAGCCATCAAGATAATCGGTAATGCCGGCCGCGATGAACACGGCCAGTGCCACCCAGCGCAGCCATAGCGGTCCATCCATGATGGCTTGCGCATAAATGCAGCCCACCACCACCGGGATCGCGAGGATGCGGGCGCAGGTCAGGATATTCGGCAGGGACAGCGAGCTCTTGGCCGTCCCCCTGGTTGTCGCGATGTTCATCCGCCTTACCAATACCGCCGCAGCATGAAGGTCAACCGTACGGCACTCGAGACCTGCTGTAGACCACGCAAATATGACGCCAGACCCTGCCTTTAACCCGGCTGCGCATGGAAAAACTCGAAAATCTTGCGGGCGCTTTCCGCGCTGACGCCCGGAACCTTGCCGAGATCGGCGATCGACGCCCGTTCGATTTCCTTCAACGTTCCAAAATGATGCAGCAAGGCACGTTTCCGTGACGGGCCGATGCCCGGAATCTCCTGCAAACCTGCTTCCCGGATGTCTTTTTTCCGGAGTTTCCGGTGCGAGCCGATCACGAAACGATGCGCCTCGTCGCGCAGCCGCTGGATGAAATACAGCACGGGGTCGCGCGGTTCGAGCTTGATGGCCTCGCGATCCGGCATGAACAGGGTTTCGCGGCCGGCGTCGCGATCGGGCCCCTTGGCGACCGCCAGCAGCGACACCTGGGTCAGGCCGAGACTCTCGAAAATCTCCCTGACCGCGTTGAGCTGACCGCGGCCGCCGTCGATGATGACGAGGTCAGGCCATTGCGGAAACGAATCGTCGTCCGCCTTGGCTTTGGCGGCGTCGCCGTCCGCGGGCGTCACCAGCCGCTTGAAGCGCCGCTGCAGCACTTCGCGCATCATCGCGTAGTCGTCGCCCGGCGTCAGGCCTTCGGACCGGATGTTGAACTTCCGGTACTGATTTTTGATGAAGCCGTCCGGCCCCGCCACGATCATGGCGCCGACCGCGTTGGTGCCCTGGATGTGGCTGTTGTCGTAAACTTCGATCCGCTTCGGTGGATGCGGCAGGCCGAGCGTCGTGACCATTCCCTGCAACAGCCGGCCCTGGGTTGCGGTATCGGCGAGCTTGCGGCCGAGTGCCTCCCGGGCATTGGTCAGCGCATGCGTGACCAATTCCTTCTTTTCACCGCGCTGCGGCGTCGAGACTTCGACCTTGAATCCGGCCTTGACCGAAAGCGCATCGGCCAGCAATTCGATTTCCTCGATCTTGTGCGACAGCAGCACGAGTTTCGGGGGCGGTTTGTCATCGTAGAATTGGGCGAGGAACGAGGCCAGCACCTCTTCCGGGGTGAATGATTTCTCCGCGCGCGGAAAATAGGCGCGGTTGCCCCAGTTCTGTCCGGTGCGGAAGAAGAACACCTCGACGCAGGAATATCCGCCCTCCTGATGGATTGCGAACACATCGGCTTCCTCGACCGTGCGCGGATTGATGCCTTGCTGTGACTGGATCGCCGACAGCGCCGCGAGGCGGTCGCGGTAGACCGCCGCCGTTTCAAACGCGAGCTCGGCCGAGGCCTTTTCCATCTCGCTGGCGAGCTCTCGCTTGACCGAGCGGCTGCGGCCGGAAAGGAATTCCGTCGCTTCGCGCACCAGCTCGGTATAGCCGGGAAAATCGATCTCGCCGGTGCATGGCCCGGCGCAGCGCCGGATTTGATAGAGCAGGCAAGGCCGGGTGCGGCTTTCAAAGAACGCGTCGGTGCACGAGCGCACCAGAAACGCGCGCTGCAAGGCTGTGATGGTGCGATTGACCGCCCCTGCCGAGGCAAACGGGCCGAAATACCTGCCGGGACGCGATTGCGCGCCGCGATGTTTGAGAATCTGTGGTGCCCAGTGGTCCCCCGTGATCAGAATATAGGGAAACGATTTGTCGTCGCGCAGCTGCACGTTGAAGCGCGGGCGCAACTGCTTGATCAGATTGGCCTCGAGCAGCAGGGCCTCGGTTTCCGTCGCGGTGGATATGATCTCGACGGTAACGGTGGCTGCGATCATGCGCAGAATGCGCGCCGGCTGGGGCGCGTTGACGCGGGCATAGGAGGAGAGCCGCTTGCGGACGTTCTTGGCCTTGCCGACATAGAGCACGTCGCTGGCCGCATTGAGCATGCGATAGACGCCGGGAGAGGTCGGCGCCAGCCGTACCGCATTCTCGATCGCGGCGTGTCCAACCGCCAGCGGGCCTGCCGCGATGGCCTCGGTGGGTTCCTCCGGAACGTCGGGCAGCCGCGCCTCGTCGTCGTCCTCGGCGATCGCGGTCGCAGGATCGATGTCGCCGGCGGACGCGTCCTGCGGCGGCACATCCGCCTCAACGCCGAGCCGGGGCTTCCCGGGACCTGATGTTGCCGGATCTTCAGTAGAATCGTGGGCCATGGCCTGAATTTAAGCGCTGGGAGCGCAGATTTGAAGTTCCTGGCGATCGCCGCGCGCACAGATCAGGAACGCCATTGCGCCACTCCCTTCAAGGTAAGGCTTTCTTAAGAATGATGAGCGGAACGGTAACTGCCCTTAACAAGCCTTTAACTTAAAACTCTCGATAAATCTGATCAGAAAAAGCGGGAATTCCGTAACCATGCGGGCCTCGGACCGCCGCGGTCGCTGCTGTTGCGTAGTGGAGTATTCTGATGAGCAAGGTTGCTTTGCGTGGATTGGCGTTGATCGCCGCGGGCTGGACCATGTCGGCGCAGGCGGCCGACCTTTCCTACGGATCGCGTGCTCCCTATACCGTCAACCAGCCGCTCAACGCCAATAGTTGGGCCGGTCCCTATCTCGGCGGCAATCTCGGCTACGCCTGGGGCTCCGTCGACAACAATTCGACCAGCCCGTCGGGTGTCGCGGGGGGCGTTGAGGGCGGCTATAACTGGCAATCGGGTCAATTGGTGTTCGGCATCGAAGGCGATCTCGAGGCCACCGGCGCCGATGATACATTCGCGCCCTGGAAATTCTCGAACCCGTGGTTCGGAACGGTGCGCGGCCGGGTCGGCTATGCCTTCAGTAACATCCTGCTCTATGGCACCGGCGGTCTGGCATTCGGCGAACTGCGCGGCGAGACGTTCGGCCTGTCGGAATCCCACACCACCGCGGGTTGGACCGCGGGCGTCGGCGCCGAAGTCGGTTTCGCCCAGAACTGGAGCGCCAAGATCGAATACCTCTATGTCGATCTTTCGGACGAGCGCTTCAGCATCACCGGTGCGTCGAACGGCTACCAGTTTGGCCTGCTGCGCGCCGGCGTGAACTATCATTTCTGATAGCAACAAGAAAATATAATCTCGCAACCTCCCGGCCGCTTTTGCGGCCGGGATTTTTTTATCGCCGACGCGATACGCACATCAGGACGAAATCACCAAATTGACCGCCTTGGGGCCCTTGCCCTTCTTGTCCGGTTCAACTTCGAAAGTGATGCGCTGTCCTTCGGACAGATCCTTTAATCCCGCGCGCTCGACCGCGGTGACGTGAACGAACACATCGCGTCCGCCGTCATCGGGCTTGATGAAGCCATAGCCGCGCTCAGCATTGAAGAACTTGACCGTCCCAGTCATGGCCATAGGGAAACTCCCCGCTCCGCCGCTACGCGCCTTGCGTATCGGCCCGACCGGACATTCGCTGCCGGAAAGCTTGGCCATCACTTTGCGGATTAGGCGACACCGCCGATCCGTCTTGAAAAAAATTAGAGGCCTAATCACTCCGCCGCTACCATTCGCGGAAGCGGAACGTAAAGCCAGTCCTAATGACGCTAAGCATAATACGGTTTGCCGCGAATTGCCTACGGCTCAAATCGGACTTTTCACAGCGGGTCGGCTTGAACGGACCGCGGCCCGGCCAGACTAAGGCTTGGGTACTTCAAGCCTGAACCGGCCGGCACCGCCCTGGCCGAGCGGCTTTTCGAGCTCGGGGAGGATCGCCTTGAGTTCGGCTGCCAGCATCCATGGTGGATTGACCAGCAGAAGACCGGCCGAGGCCAGCGCCGCGCCCGCGGCTTGCGGCGCGACGCTGAATTCCAGACGCAGGCATTTTCCAGGCGATGCGCCGGTCGAGACGACCTCGGCGACATACCGCGCCAGATCGTCGGTGGCGCGCCGGCTTTTCGCCGGATACCACAGCAAATAGCTGCCGGTCGGCCATTTCGCGAAGGCCGCGGCGAAACCCTCGGCCATCCGCTCGAACTCGTCCTTGGCCTCAAAGGGCGGATCGATCAGGACCAGGCCGCGCCGCTCGTTCGGCGGCACGAAGGCCGGTAACGCCATCCAGCCGTCGAGGTCGACCACCTTGGCCTGGGTATCGCGGCGCAGGGCCCCGATCAGATGCTTGCGCGCGTTCGGTTCGATCTCGCACGCGGTCAGGCGATCCTGCGGCCGCAGCAGCGCGCGCGCGATCAGCGGTGATCCCGGATAGGCCGTCAGGCCGCGCTGCGGATTGAAGGCTCTGACGATGTCCAGATAGGGCGCCACCAGGGCGCCTGTGGCTTCCGAAAACCGCGCCTGCATCACCCGCGCGATGCCGGTGAGCCATTCGCCGCCGCGCTGCGCTTCCTCGGAGGTCAGATCGTAGACGCCTGCACCGGCGTGGGTATCGATGACGCGGAACGCGGCCGGTTTTTCCTGCAGATAGGTCAGAATCCGCACCAGCACGATGTGCTTGATGACATCGGCAAAGTTGCCGGCATGAAAGGCGTGACGGTAATTCATCAGAAGATCGGCGGACCTTTGGAGAAGCTGCCGTACCTTCTACGCGTCATGGCCGGGATTGTCCCGGCCATCACGATCTAAATTAGCCGCCCCGCATCGGAGGCATCGACACCTGGTCGCGCCGGCAGGCACGGCGATCGATCTCCTCGCAGGAGCGGAATTGCAGGTCCTTGCTCATGCAGACGCGCACTTCGCTGAGCCGCGTCCGGTTGCAGGTCACGGCGATGGCGGATGCGCTGAGGCCGGGATTGACCTTGATGAAGGCGTCCTCGATCTCGGACGGCGCCACCGTCTTCGCATCCGACAGCTGGAGATATTCCTCGGGGATTTTCACCGCCGCGCGCGCCTTGCGGATGGTTTCGAAATAGGCGCGTTCGTCCAGTCCCGAACAGGTGCCGTGCTTGTCCCATTCGTTGTAGATCAGGCCGGGCGCCGGCATCAGGTCGAGCATCGACGTCATGATGTTGCGATCCAGCCGCGGCGACGGCCGCTGGCAATACTCGGGAAAGCCGTGCTCATATTGCGGCCATAGCCCGTGCACCACGAAGGAAAACGGTCGTCCGCCGCACTGAGCCTGCGAACGCCGGCCGCTGCCGCGCTCCTCCGCCTCTTCGCAGAAGGAAGGCGACCACGACAGCGACAGCACGTAATAATCGAACTCGCCGGGCGCGTTCTGCCGGCGATCCTGGGCCGATGCCGTTCCCATGCAGAGCAGTGCCGTAGCGGCAAGCAGGCCGCACCAGGCCAGCCCTGAAATCCAAAACCTCGAAACCCAAAACCTCAAATTTCGAGTTCGCCGAAAATGAAACATGATGACGCCCCTTGCCTGGACCGGTCGGAAGCCTAGCAGCCGATCGGAACATTTCAAGAACAAAATAGCACCGAGGCCACGCGGGCCTTCCGTGCCATCAGCGGAATGATCGGGGAGAGGCGACCAGATTGAGGCTTCTACGGGCGCGCGGACCGGCAGTTAGGGTTATAGGCCCAATTGCGGTCGAGCCCGGTAACGCACCATTCGACGCCCTGGCCGAAACTGGAAAATCCACCGTCCTCGATAATCGAGTAGTGCACGTGACGCAGCTTGCCATCACTGAGCATTGCGCTGGCGCTGCAATAGCGACGCGGGATGTTATCGGACTGCCAGGGTCGGAACGCGGTCTCGCGAATGTCGCCATAGGCGGTGATCGTCAGATCGGAATTCCAGAAGGTGCTTTCTTTCTCCTGGAATTGCGAACTGATGGTCGATAGCGCGGCTTCGCACGGGGCTACCCGGCCGTCATATTTCGGGCCGGAGAGCCAGAAGTTCAGTTCGAACGGATTGGCCGCCTCGGCCGCCTGTCCGAACGCAAACAGGCCCAAAACAACGCCGATCGCGGCGCCGAGAGCCAACTTTTTGGGAAATGTGAAGAGGTCGCGCATGGGAATCCGCCGCTGATCCGAGGCGCGGACGGTGCCGCGAACCCTCGGCGCGGTCAAGTGCAACGCGGCAACACCTGCCGATAACTCGGCGTCGGCCGCTCCGCCGTTCTTTTCACGGCGATGGATGCGCTTTAAGGTGGCCCCGTTGAAATGGAGTCTGCGATGCGAATGATTCGGGCCGCGAGCTTGGTTGCCGTATGCGGGATGCTGGCGTGTTCGCCGGTTCGCGCCGATACCGTTCCCCCCTTCAAGGGCAACGACACCGGCGGCATCATCGCTTATTCATTGACCGGCCAGACCGATATCCGCTCGCTTGCGATCGATCACTGTGCGCAGTACGGCAAGGTCGCGAAATTCCTCGCGATCGAGCCCCATTATGGCGGCTATATTTCGTTTGCCTGCCGCTGGGTGCCGTATGACGCCGGCGGTCGGCCGTTGCGCACCCGCTACTGACAGGGGCTAACTCGCCCCTCGCAAGAGATTGACCGGAAGCCACAACATGACGCGTCAGCTTTTTTCACTGGGTCTGGCGTCTTGCTTGTTGGCGCTGCTGCCGGCGTTCGGCGCATGCGCGGATGAACTGCCGATTCGCAAGGCGGGTCTGTGGGAAATGAAGATGGTACGGGCCGGCTCGTCGATGCCGGAGGTGACCATGCAGCATTGCACCGACGAGGCCACCGACAAGGAAATGAGCACGGCTTTCTCGCCGATGTCGAAGGAAGTCTGCTCCAAGAAGGATATCCAGAAGACCGCGACCGGTTATGTCAGCGATTCCGTTTGCGGCGCGGCCGGCGTCTCGATCACCTCGCACGCCGAGATCACTGGCGATTTCAATTCCGCCTATACCGTCAAATCCACCGCGCACGCCGAAGGCGGCCCGGCCGCCATACAGGGCGATCACGTGACGACGATCGAGGCGAAGTGGCTTGGCGCCTGCAAGCCCGACCAGAAGCCCGGCGACATCGTGATGCCCGGCGGCCTCAAGATGAATATCCATGACATGGAAAAGCTGAAGAACTTGCTGCCCAAGCTGTCGAAGTAACGGGCAACAGCGCTTTCAGGCAAAAGCCGGCGCCGAAAGCGATCCGGCTGGGATCGGCGAAGGCAATACGTCAAAATAAATCAGCTAAACCGGTATCCGGACCGTGGCGCGAAGGCCGCCCATCGGGCTGTCGCCGAGCATGATGTCGCCGCCATGCGAGCGCGCGATGTCCCGGGCAATCGCAAGGCCGAGTCCCGTACCACCCTCGTCCTGGTTGCGGGCGTCGTCCAGCCGCAGGAACGGCTTGAACACTTCTTCGCGCATGTCGGATGGAATGCCCGGCCCGTCGTCGTCGACCGTCACGGTCAGATAGCGGTGATCGCGGTGGCCCTTGATGGCAATCGCATTGGCATGCCGGGCCGCGTTCGACACCAAATTGCCGAGGCAACGCTTGAACGAAGCAGGCTTGACCGTGACGACGGGCAGTCCATGAAACTGCACGGTCGCGCTGTGGCCGTTGCGTTCGGCATCGCTGCGCAATTCCTCCAGCGCCTTGGCCATGTCGGTCGGCTGCGCGTTCTCGCCGCTGTCGCCGCGCGCAAAGGCGAGATAAGCCTCCAGCATTCCGGACATTTCGTCGACGTCCTTGCGCATGCCGTCGACCTCGGGACTGTCGCCGATCAGCTCCAGTTCGAGTTTGAAGCGGGTCAGGATGGTGCGCAGGTCGTGCGAGACGCCGGCCAGCATCGCGGTACGCTGCTCGATCGAGCGTTCGATGCGGCCCTTCATCTCGAGGAACGCCTGCGCGGCACGACGCACTTCGCGCGCGCCGCGGGGACGGAAATTCGGCGCTTCGCGGCCCTTGCCAAAACTTTCGGCGGCATCCGCCAGCCGCAGGATCGGCCTGATCTGGTTGCGCAGGAACAACACCGCGACGATCAGCAGGATCGAGGAGGTGCCGACCATCCAGAACAGGAATATCTCCGAATTGGAGGCATAGGCCGCGCTGCGCTGGGCGAAGATGCGCATGACCGCGTCGTCGAGCTGGATGCGGATCTCCACCAGATTGGAGTTGCCGACGGTATCGATCCAGAACGGCTTGCCGATCTGTCGTCCAAGCTGCCGCGAGAGCGACTGGTCGAGCAGCGAGAAGAACGGTTTCGGACCCGGCGGGGGCAGGTCTCCGACGGGCAGGAAATCAAGCACCAGGTTCAGCCGTTGCTGGGCGATACGCCGCAACAGCGCGTGATCCTTGTCCTGCGGATAGGCGTTATAGACGTCGATCAGGCCGGCGATGTCCTGCACCACTGAAGCCGACAGGCGCCGCGTGACGGTGTTCCAGTGTCGCTCCATGAACACGAACGCCACCACCGACTGCAGCACCACCATCGGCACGATCATGATCAGCAGCGCGCGGGCATAGAGTCCCGTCGGCATCCAGCCTTTGAACGCGTTGCCCATCCAGCCATTGGCCGCGGAGACGCGTCGCGACGCGGTGCGGATCAGGGTCAGGCCGGTGTCGAGCGTGCTCATTGGTGAGGATTTATCGGCAATGATTAAGGCGATGCGACGAGTCGATAGCCGACGCCGCGTACCGCCTGAAGGAACAGCGGACTGGCGGGATCGCGCTCGATCTTGCGCCGCAGCCGGTTGATCTGCACGTCGACGGCGCGCTCGTTGACGGAGCCGTCGCCGCCGGTCAGCGCGCCGCGCGGCACGGTCTCGCCCGGCGTCGCCGCCAGGATGCGCAACATATCGCGCTCGCGGTCGGTGAGATGAATCACCTCGTCGCCCTGGCGCAGCTCGCCGCGCTCCAGATGATAGACGTAAGGCCCAAACGCGATCGACTCCAGTGTCTCCACCGGAGGCGGCGCGGTGCGCTTGAGAATATTGCCGATGCGCAGCACCAGTTCGCGCGGCTCGAACGGCTTGGCGACATAATCATCGGCGCCGATTTGCAGGCCCTCGATCCGGCTTTCCGCTTCATGGCGCGCCGTCAGCATGATGATCGGCACCGACGACGAGGTGCGGATGAAGCGGGCCAGATCGAAGCCGGTCTCGCCGGGCATCATGACATCGAGAATCAGCATGTCGAAATGCAGCCCGAGCAGTTTGGCGCGGGCATCCTTGGCGCTCATCGCGGTGGTGACGCGGTAGCCTTCACCGGACAGAAAGCGCGACAACAGGTCGCGGATGCGGCGGTCGTCATCGACCAGCAGCAGATGCGGGGCATCGTCGGCCGGTTGCGGCGGCGATTGAAGTAGGGTTGCAGCCTGGGCCACGATCATTCCTTTACGGTTGGATTGCCGGGCTTGAGGATGATTTCCAGCACCTTGTCCGGATCGTCGTGATCGATCATGGCGCGCAGGAACTGCCTGACCGCGTCCTCGCCGGCCGGGCTGATGTCCCGCAACGCATTTGTGATCCGGTCGGTCTGCAGCCCCGCGAGCTTTGCCACCAGCGCCTCGCCCTTTGCAGTGGCGAAAAGAAGGCGCTGCCGGCGGTCGTTATTGCCGGTTCGCTGCACGATATAGCCTTCATCGAGCAATTGCTTGAGAACGCGTCCCAGCGATTGCTTGGTGATGCGCAGCACGTCGAGCAGATCTGCGACCTTCAAACCGGGGTAACGGTGGACGAAATGCATGACGCGGTGATGCGCCCGGCCGAAACCGAACGCTTCCAGCTCATGATCGGCGTCGCCGACAAAATCCCGGTAGGCGAAGAACAGCAGCTCAATGATATCCCAGCGCAGCTCGCCCGCCCGCGGGGCAGGGGAGCCGGATGATTCCCTCAAATTCGGGTCGGCCGATGGGCCTGAGAAATTTATGTCAGTCATGTTGACATATCTTGGGTTCAATGTTACAAAACCGCCAGTCGCCGCGAAATATTAGATCGTTCTGCGTTTCGTGGCGTCCCAAATCGCTGGGAAACCCGCAGGTTGCGGCACCGGCTCGTGAATTCCACCGCCGCGCGATTGTCGAGCGGCATTTCGACAAACATACTGGACTTCGTGCATTCCGCCAAAGCGGAAACCGGCCTAAAACACCGGGATGAGCGAAGGTCAGGCGTAGAAAATCATTAACGCCGCCGCTCAGGGCGCGGACAGCGTCAATCCGGGAGAGAGCCCATGGGAGTTTCGTTCGACAAGATCGATGGCGCCACCTGGTTGAAATTCGACATCCAGCCTGCGACGAATCCGACTCCTGAGAAGGAGCGCGCGGCAAGGCTCGTGGACCCGGGCTTCGGCCGGGTTTTCACCGATCACATGGCTGTGGTCCGCTACGATCAGGCGAAGGGCTGGCATGGCGCGCGCGTCGAATCCCGCGCGAATTTCCCGCTCGATCCGGCCCTGGCCGTGCTGCACTACGCGCAGGAGATTTTCGAAGGCCTCAAGGCCTACAAGCGCGACGACAGCGGCGTGAACCTGTTCCGCCCCGATGCCAATGCCCGGCGCTTCCGGAGTTCGGCTGAGCGCATGGCCATGGCGCCGCTGCCCGAGCCTGTGTTCATCGAAGCGGTCGAGCAGCTCGTGCGCATCGACCGCGCCTGGATCCCAGGCGGCGAGGGCAGTCTCTACCTGCGGCCGTTCATGATCGCGAGCGAGGTCTTCCTCGGCGTGAAACCATCAGCGGAATACATCTTCGCCGTCATCGCCTCGCCGGTCGGCTCCTATTTCAAGGGCGGACCTGCGCCGGTGTCGATCTGGGTGTCGGAGAACTACACGCGCGCCGCGATCGGCGGCACCGGCGCCGTCAAATGCGGCGGCAACTACGCCGCGAGCCTGCGCGCGCAGGCCGAGGCCATCGATCACGGCTGCGATCAGGTGGTTTTCCTCGATGCGGTCGAGCGCCGCTACATCGAGGAACTCGGCGGCATGAACGTCTTCTTCGTGTTCGACGACGGCTCGCTCTCGACGCCGCCGCTCGGCACGATCCTCCCGGGCATCACCCGCGATTCGATCATCGCGCTCGCGAAGGATTCCGGCACCCGCGTGCGCGAGGAGGCCTACACGATCGAGCAGTGGCGCACTGATGCCGCCAGCGGAAGGCTGAAAGAGGCCTTCGCCTGCGGCACGGCGGCCGTTATCTCGCCGATCGGCAAGGTGTGTTCCGCGAGTGGTGATTTTCTCATCAGCGGCGGCGCCGCCGGGCCCGTCGCCATGGGGATGCGCAAGAAGCTGGTCGACATCCAGTACGGCCGCGCGGCGGATCCGCACAACTGGATCAAAAAGGTGCTGTGACCAGTGCGTCATTCCGGGATGGTCCGCAGGACCAGACCTCAGATGCGCAATTGCGCATCGGGGAATCTCGAGATTCCGGGTTCGCGTCTTCGACGCGCCCCGGAATGACGACGTACCAATAACAGCAACGGTTGCCGCATCGCGCGTCGGCTGATACCAACGCCGCCCATGGCCGATAAACCCAAAAAACCGCAAAAACTCCGTGCCCGCCTGCCGCGTGGGCTGGCTGACCGCGGCCCCGCCGAGATCGCCGCGACGCGGGCGATGGTGGAGAAAATCCGCGCCGTCTACGAACTCTACGGCTTCGAGCCGGTGGAGACGCCGGCGATGGAGTTCACCGACGCGCTCGGCAAATTCCTGCCCGACCAGGACCGGCCCAATGAGGGCGTGTTCTCGTTCCAGGACGACGACGAGCAGTGGATCTCGCTGCGCTACGACCTGACCGCGCCGCTGGCGCGTTACGTCGCCGAAAATTTTGACAGCCTGCCGAAGCCGTATCGCAGCTATCGCGCCGGTTATGTCTATCGCAACGAAAAGCCCGGTCCCGGCCGCTTCCGCCAGTTCATGCAGTTCGACGCCGACACGGTAGGATCAGCTTCGCCCGCCGCCGACGCCGAGATGTGCATGATGGCGGCCGACACGATGGAAGCGCTCGGCATTCCCCGCGGCAGCTACGTGGTGAAGGTCAATAACCGCAAGGTGCTGGACGGGGTGCGAGACGCCATTGGCATTGCTGACGATGGTCAATGGCTGACCGTTATGCGTGCGATCGACAAGCTCGATCGGTTGGGTATTTCCGGCGTTCAGCAATTGCTAGGGGAAGGCCGCAAGGATGAGTCCGGCGACTTCACGAAGGGCGCTGGACTTAGCCGAGCTGACATCGTTTTGATTACCGGCGTCATCGAGCCAGTAGATGATGCCGAAGAGAAAGATGCACAGATCGCTATTCGTCTTCGTGATAGCAAGATTGGTCAGGACGGCCGTGCGGAGCTGGCAGAAATAAACAGACTCGTTGCGGCGTCTGGCTATGGTGCAGATCGAATTCGCATCGATCCGACTGTCGTCCGCGGTCTCGAATATTACACCGGCCCTGTTTACGAAGTTGAACTGACGCTCGAAACCAAAGACGAAAAAGGCCGTCCCGTCCGCTTCGGCTCCGTTGGTGGCGGCGGGCGTTATGACGGCCTCGTCTCGCGCTTTCGCGGCGAGCCGGTGCCGGCGACCGGATTTTCCATCGGCGTGTCGCGGCTGCAGGCTGCGCTCACAATGCTGGGCAAGATCGACACCACGCCTGAATTCGGTCCCGTCGTGGTCACGGTGTTCGATCGCGATCGCGTCGCGGACTACCAGAAAATGGTCGCGCAGCTTCGCAACGCTCCTGTTGATCCGGCAAAGCCGGATGGTCCTCGCATCCGTGCCGAGCTCTATCTCGGCAATCCCAAGAACATGGGCAATCAGCTCAAATATGCCGACCGGCGCAATAGCCCGTGCGTGATCATCCAGGGAAGCGATGAGAAGGACGATCCCGCTGGGCCGCAGGTTCTGTTGAAGGACCTCATCCTTGGCGCCGAGCTTGCAAAGCTCGAAAAAGACCGCGAGGAATATTTACAGAAGCAGGGCGAGGCCCAGACCAAGGTGCCGCAGGCCTCGCTGGTCGACGAAGTGCGCAAGATCCTTGATAAGCACGGCGTGAGGTGGAATTAGCTAAGGCCGTCATGCCCGCGAAAGCGCGCATCCAGTACGCCGTGACGTCAAGTTGAACGGAAGCGGCGCGGAATACTGGATCATCCGCTTTCGCGGATGATGATGACAGTGCAAGATGTAAGCGTTTGCGCTTCACGGCGCAAAGCAGATCGTGGTTTTGGCAAGTCGCAAGAGCAAAGGGAGAGACTAGGATGCCTGAGATTACCGTGAGCATGGCCTATGGCCGCACCGACGAACAGAAGGCCGGCATGATGCGCGACATCACGCAAGCGCTGGTGAAGAACCTCGGCGTCGACGCCGATGCCGTCGTGATCCAGATCAACGAAGCGCCGCTGGCGCACAAGATGAAGGGTGGCAAGACGTTTGTCGAACGCGCCGCCGCGGCGAAGAAGTAGTTCAGCTCTCACCACATCGTCGTCCCCGCGAAAGCGTGACAGAGCGAAATAGCATCGTCATTCCGGGGCGCGCGCAGCGCGAACCCGGAATCTCGAACTAACAATCTCTGGATTCCGGGTCCACGCGAAGACGCGTGTCCTGGAATGACAGCGACCACCCACCAGGGCTCAATATGGACGCGCGCGACGCCATCAAGATCGGCATGAGTGCTGAGCGCATGCTGGTGGTGCCGGCGGATCGCACCGTCGGGCATTTCGTTCCCGACATGCCGATGGTCTATGCGACGCCGATGATGATCCTGGAGATGGAGATGGCGTCGGCGGATGCCATCGCTCCGCATCTCGAAACTGGCTGGATCACGCTCGGCACCGAAGTCGACATCCGCCATCTGGCCGCGACGCTGGTCGGTGGGCGCGTTCGTACCACCGCCAAGGTGATCGCGGTGGAGCGCCGGGTGATCCGTTTCGAGGTCGAGGCCTTCAACGACAAGCGCAGGATCGGCGAAGGCCGTCACGCCCGCGGTCTCGTCAACGCCGCAACTTTTATGAAGCAGCTCGGCGCGGGTTAATGAGGCCGTAAATACCACCGTCCTCAGGATGAGGAATCACTTCGCCAGTTCTTTCGATCGCTTCGTTGCCGCCGCGACCGCGCGCGTCAGCAGCGATTGCATGCCGTCCGGTCCCATCAATATTTCCAGCGCCGCCGCCGTGGTACCGCCGGGCGACGTCACGTTCTGGCGCAGGGTCGCCGAGGGCGTTTCCATGCGATGCAGCAACTCGCCGGACCCGGCGACGGTTTCGCGCGCGAGCTTGGTCGCGAGCTCCGCAGGCAGACCGGCCGCGACGCCGGCGCGTGCGAGTTCTTCCGCCAGCAAGAAAACGTAGGCCGGACCGGAGCCAGAGACGGCGGTCACCGCATCCATCAATTGCTCGTCATCGGTCCACTCGACCGATCCGGTGGCACGCAACAGCGCGTCGGCGACCGCGCGCTGTTGAGCGCTGACATTGCCCGCGGCCACCGCCACGGTGATGCCGCGGCCGATCGCGGCCGGCGTGTTGGGCATGGCGCGAACCACCGCGCCGCCGCAGATCTCCGATATCGAGGCGATCGTCGTGCCCGCCATGATCGAGACGACGAGCGTGGACGATCCGACGAACTCCTTTAGCGCTGTTCCCGCCTCGCGAAACGATTGCGGCTTCACCGCGACCACCAGCGCGCCAATGGCGCCGGCGTCCTTTGCCGATGGGTTGAGACGAACGCCTCTTTTGACGAGCAGGTTGATCTCGTCGGAGGGGTGCGGCTCGATCACGACGGCGCGTCTGGCCTCCAACCCTCCGCCGAGCCAGCCCAACAGCAGCGCACCGCCCATCTTGCCCGCGCCCGCAAGCACGATGGTACCGTTGATTTGTCCAAGCTGTTGAGCGGTGGTGACTGACGGCGACATTGAAGACACTTTCTCGTCGTCCCGGCGCACGCCGGGACCCAACCGTCAGCGGTTCTAGTGAAGCGCAGGAAAGGCCACAAGCACTTTGCTTGAACGCCGGCGACACGGCGCGGGCGGCGCCCGCGTGTTCGCGCTGACGAACCAAACATGCCAGACTTGTGGCGAGCGCCTTACGCCTCGCCCTCGGTGTCGAACATCGCGGCGCTCATGGCTTCGGCCGCGGTCTTGCCGGCCCAGACCACGAACTGGAGCGCCGGATAATAACGTTCGCAGGCGTGGATGGCGCCGACCAGCATGGTCTCGCATTGCGCGGTCGAGGCGGTGATCCCGCCGGGCAGTACCAGCGCCTGCCGGTACATGATCATGCCGGTATGGGTCCAGATATCGAAGTGCCCGACCCACAATTGCTCGTTGATGGCCGCGATCAGCCGCTGCACTTCGGCGCGCCGCGGAACGGGAATCTTCATGTCGAAGGCACACGCCAGATGCAGCGCCTCGATCTCGTTCATCCAGGTGAAGGATAGCTGGTAATCGGTCCAGTTACCCTTGGACACGATCGTTACTTCGTCTTCGCCGGAGCGTTCGAACGACCAGTTATTATCGGCCGCAATATCCTCGACCACCGCGAGCGGATTGTTCGGGGAATCGATGATGCCTTCGAGGAGGGACATGCCGTCTCGACCTTACTTTTTTGATTATGCTGATACGCACGAAGGGACTGGCCGCGCTTCTGGGTGATGCGCCGCTGTCGACTGCCGTCCCCCCGAACGCCCTGGGTTCCTGCCAGCGTGAAGTGATGTGATTTGCGGAATCGGCGCAACCGCACCCCGAGTCCGTCCACAGGCAAAGCGCCGCTCGTCCACAGGTCTTCGCACGACCTAATTATTAAGATGAGAACAAACCGGAATCGGATTCCCGCGGATCGAGTCCGGCGCGCCACCTTCGCCCCCGGCGGGTCTGAATCAGGCCGTCTTAATGGCTAATTTTGCGGATCGTGATTGACAGCGCCGTTTTCCAGGGCGCATATTTTCAGCCGGGTGGATACGGCCCGCTGCTTGCGCCCCTTTGAGGGTACGGTGAACGTATCGAGCCGCTTCAGGCACCCTTTGCCCGAGCGAACGAGTCAGTAACGCAAGCACCTGACATTCCTCGTTCGCCAATGCAGAGGACGATCCCATGCGCGATTTCCGCGACGCTAAGGCTATGGCGCAAACCCTGCGCGAAGCCTTGAAGACCAAATCCGTTTCCCTCTCTCACAGCGAGAGCCTGGAACTGGTCGCCAAGACGTTTGGTTTCCCCGACTGGAATTTTCTAGCCGCAAGGATTCAGGCAAGCCAGCCGGCGTTTCATTCATCCGTGACGCCGGCACCCCTCAACGTTCTTACGCCCGTGTCAGGTGGGGCGGGTATCCCGATCGTGCCGATGCGGGATCTTGTGCTTTTTCCGCAGATGGTAGCGCCAATCTTCGTCGGGCGGGATAAAACCAGACGCGCCATAGCGCGCGCCATATCGACGGACAGCCGCGTTCTGGTGGTCACGCAACGGCGCGCGGCTGACGACGATCCCACGCTCGATGCCCTCTATTCGGTGGGCGTTATGGCGAGCGTGATTCATCGCGCGACGCTGTTGGACGGAACCCTCAAGCTTTTCGTCTCCGGCCTCGAACGCACGGCGATCATTGGCCCTGTCGAGGAAGAATTCCTTGCGGCCGAGGTCGCGCCTTTCGAAGAGACCCGCGGCCACACGGCGGAGGCAGAGGCTCTGTTTCTCGCTGTTCTCGACGCTTACCAGATATGGGCAAACCTAGATTTATCCGCCATGCCACAGGGGCCACAGGCCCGTTTGCAACTCCCGAGCATCGGAGAACCGGGCGGGTTAGCCGATGCAGTCGCTCCGTTGCTGTCGATCGGGATCGACAGGAAGCAGCAGCTCCTTGAAACGGGTGACGTGGTCGCGCGGCTTGAAGCGATCCTCGAACTCATGAAAGCCAGCCAGCACGCGGCCTAGGCCGCCCTGTTCCGTTGGCATGGGGACATGCTGATTCCCGATGCCAAAGGTGCTTGCTGGGATGTCGGCAACACGCCATATTTACTCTCAGGTTGCTCAGCCGAGCAGCCGATGTTCTCAGGGCGGGGTGAAAGTCCCCACCGGCGGTAAGGGTGAAAAAGCCCAAGCCCGCGAGCGCCTTCTTCTCCCGAGGAAGGGTCAGCAGATTCGGTGCAATTCCGAAGCCGACGGTTAAAGTCCGGATGAAAGAGAACGGTTGCGGCAGCCCGCGCAGTTTCGCGTGGCGGTGTCGTTCCGTGTGCCCTGATTCTGGTCCTGAAAGAGGAAAGCCATGAATCAGATGTTGCAAGAAGCTGAAGTCTCCGAACTAAAAAACTCTCCCGAAACGCCCGACCGTCCGGTCGTGCCCACGCACCCGCGATTTACAAAGCCGCAGCGGATCGCGTTCGTGCAAGCGTCCTGGCACCGCGAAGTGGTCGAGGAGTGCCGGATTGCATTCTTGGGCGAGATCGAGGCGCGCGGGATTGCGCGCGCGCAGGTCGATTTGTTCGAGGTGCCGGGCTCCTTTGAGATCCCGCTGCATGCTCAGCTGCTCGCCAAGACCCGGCGCTACACCGCGATCGTGGCCGCAGGTCTCGTGGTCGATGGCGGCATCTATCGCCACGAATTTGTCGCGGACACCGTCATCAAGGCGCTGATGGACGTGCAGTTGCGCACCGAGGTGCCGGTGTTCTCGGCGGTGTTGACACCGCAGCAATTCCACGAGAGCGCCGTGCATGTCGAGTTCTTCCGCAAGCATTTCGTCATCAAGGGGGTCGAGGTCGCCGAAGCCTGTGCCAGCACACTGCACAGCCTCGAGCGGCTGCGTGGCCAGGTCGCGGCGGGGATTGTGTAGATCCCCCTAGCGTTTTGAGCGAAGCCTGCCCCGCACGCAGATAGCGGGGCAGGTACAGGTTCGCGTCAGGAAAACGCGCCAAAACAAAAAATTGAGCCTCGATCCGATTCAATCAGGATCGAGGCCACTTTCGGCCGATTGTCATTTCCACCGCCGCGCCTATAAACTTAGGCCGGGAGGAGGCACGCCCGTGACGACGGGCGGCCGAGACGATCATGTTCGAAGGACACGATCCCTATCTCGTCGCGCTCTCGGTGGTGATCGCGATTCTGGGAGGATACACCGGCTTCGGCCTCGCCGCGCGCATCCGCGGGACGCCGGACGCTAGTCATCGCTTGCTGCTGGCGGGAGCGGCGGGCTTCCTTGCGGTCGGCATCTGGACCATGCATTTCGTCGGCATGCTGGCGGCGCCGCTGCCGGCCGGCACCGTCTATCTGGTGCTTCCGACCATCGTTTCGTTCCTGATCTGCGCGCTGGTCGTCGGGATTTCGCTGTTCTTCGTCAGCGTCGGCGAACCGTCGCTGATGCGCGTGATCTCGTCGGCCGTGCTGCTCGGGCTCGGCATCGCCAGCATGCATTATGTCGGCATGCACGGGCTGTCCGGCGGTTTTGCGATGGAGCATGACGCCACGATGGTCGTGCTGTCGGTCGCAATCGCGATTGCCGCGGCCTATGGCGGCCTACGCGCATTCCTCGCGCGGCAGGGCGGCGTGCAATTGGTCCTGAGTGCGGTCGCGTTCGGTGTCGCGGTATCGGGCATGCACTATACGGCCATGTTGGGCATGCACATCGCGCCGCCGTCCGGGGAATCGCATCATCACATCGAAGGTTTGGCTGCATCGCCGCAAATTTTGTCGCTGGTGGTAGCGCTGCTGTGTTTCGTCATTGCCGCGGGCTTCCTGTTGTCGCTGGTGCCGGATCCGCGCAGGAAGGCGCTGGCGCTCTCAGCCGACAGGACGGCCCCGGTTGCGGAGACGGCCAGTCTCGAGGCCGACGTTCCCTCAATCGAGGCGCCGGTGGCCCCGGCCGGCGCGCGGATGCGGCCGACGCCGCTCGGCGGTCTTGGCCAGCCGCCCCGTGCCGCTCCGGCGCCACGGCTTCCGGTCGAAGGCGCCGACGGCACGCACTTCATCGATTCCGCCGATATTCGCAGCGTCCGGGCCGATGCCCACTACACCAAGGTCCATGACGGCACCCGCGAACGCATGTGTCCGTGGTCGATCTCGGAGGCCGAAGCGCAGCTCGATCCCGGGCTGTTCCTCCGAGTGCACCGCAGCCATATCGTGGCGATCCCGCATGTCACGTTCGTTCGCAAGGAAGGGGACGGCGCGGTGATCGAACTCGATGGCCCGTCGCCCCATCGGGTGCCGGTGAGCCGCGCCAAGATCGCCGAGGTCAAGGCACGGCTCGGTCTCGCCAGGCGCCACGCCTGATCCGGATTGGCCTTTCGTTAAATCGGCGAATACGCGAGCTGTTCATCTTTCCCGCTCAAGCGGAGAGAAGGAGAACGACGCCCATTAGCCCAGTCGCAACCAATTAGGTCGGCAAGACTGACGCATTTCGTGCGTACGAAAACGCATTTCGTGTGAATTTTCTGCCCTTGTGACCCCGTGGTCGCCGCCATCTTGCGCGTCAACGTTTCCGGGCAGAGCGTCCCATTAACGTCTGCGCCCCTCGCGCGTATTCCGCAAAACCGGACACCGGTTTTGCGACCGGATACACGCCAAACCAACCAAGAGGGCGCCAAAGGACGAATGGAGGAGACGATGATTCCTGGTCCATTCAATTATCACCGGCCCGCGACCGTGGCCGATGCGGTCAAATTACTGGCAACGCTCGGCGACGACGCCCGCCCTCTGGCCGGTGGCCACAGCCTGGTTCCGATGATGAAGCTTCGGCTCGCCACACCAGAGCATCTGGTGGATCTGCACGGGGTCGATGGGCTGAAGGGCTTCCGCCGCGATGGAAGCCAGATCGTCATCGGTGCGATGACCACCCAGCATGAATTGCTGGCGTCGGACGAAATTGCGAAATCGCTGCCGATCCTGCAGGAGACCGCGCTGTTGATCGCCGACCCGCAGGTGCGCTACCGCGGCACCATTGGTGGCAATGTCGCCAATGGCGATCCCGGCAACGACATGCCGGCGCTGATGATGACGCTGGATGCAAGCTACCGGCTCGAAGGGGCCTCCGGCGCCCGCGACATTGCTGCTTCCGAATTTTATCAGGGCGCCTATTTCACCGCGCTCGAGCCAGGCGAACTGCTGACCTCGGTTTCAATTCCGGTGCCCGCTGCCGGTCACGGCTACGCCTATGAAAAGCTGAAACGCAAGGTCGGCGATTACGCCACCGCGGCGGCGGCCGTGGTGCTGACGATGTCCGGCGGCAAGGTGGCAAGCTGTTCGATCGGCCTCACCAATCTGCACGAAACGCCGCTGCTGGCGGCGGAGGCGGCGCAGGCCGTGATCGGCACCAGCCTCGATGCGGCGACTCTGAAGAAAGCCGCCACCGCGGCAGAAGCGATCATGTCGCCGGCCGCGGATGCCCGCGGTCCGGTCGAGTACCGCAAGCATGTTGGCGGCATCATGGTGATGCGGGCGCTTCTGCGCGCCGCGGCTCGGGCAAGTTAGGGAGGGGCAAATGGCGAAAACCCATGTGACCATGAAGGTGAACGGCGCCGAGGTCGAAGGCCTCGTCGAACCGCGCACGCTGCTGGTGCATTTCATCCGCGAAAACCTGGCGATGACCGGCACCCATATCGGCTGCGAGACCACGCATTGCGGCGCCTGCACCGTCGATCTCGACGGCATGTCGGTGAAGAGCTGCACGGTGTTCGCGGTGCAGGCCAACGGCTCCGATATCATCACCATCGAAGGCGTGGCGAATGCCGACGGATCGCTCTCCGCGCTGCAGGAAGGCTTCCGCATGATGCACGGCCTGCAATGCGGCTTCTGCACGCCCGGCATGATCGTGCGTGCGCAGCGATTGCTGAAGGAAAATCCGTCGCCGACGGAGGCTGAAATCCGGATGGGCATCTCGGGCAATATCTGCCGCTGCACCGGCTACCAGAACATCGTCAAGGCAATTCAATATGCGGCCGCCAAGATCAACGGCGTCGAACTCCAGGAGGCTGCGGAATGAACGACATGACTCCCACGCGGGAACAACGCGAAGCCAAGCTCGAGGGCATGGGTTGCAAGCGCAAGCGCGTCGAAGATATCCGCTTCACCCAGGGCAGGGGCAATTACGTAGACGACGTCAAGCTGCCAGGCATGCTGCACGGCGATTTCGTCCGCTCGCCGCATGCCCATGCGCGCGTGAAATCCATCAATTCGGAGGAAGCGCTGAAGGTGCCGGGCGTGCTGGCGGTGATCACCGCCGAAACGCTCAAGACCGTCAACCTCGCCTGGATGCCGACCCTGGCCGGCGACGTGCAGATGGTGCTGGCCGACGGCAAGGTGCTGTTCCAGAATCAGGAGGTCGCGTTTGTGGTCGCGACCGACCGCTACGCGGCCGATGACGGCATCAATAAAGTGGTGGTCGAGTATGAAGCGCTGCCGCCGCTGGTCGATCCGTTCAAGGCGATGGACGCCGATGCGCCGGTGCTGCGCGAGGACCTTGCCGGCAAGACTACCGGCGCGCACGGTCCGCGCAAGCATCACAACCACATCTTCGAGTGGACCGTCGGCGACAAGGATTTGACCGACGCGGCCTTCCGCAAGGCGGAGGTGACGATCAAGGAGATGATCTCCTATCATCGCACCCATCCGTCGCCGCTGGAGACCTGCCAGTGCGTCTGTTCGTTCGACAAGATCAAGGGCGAGCTGACGATCTGGGGCACCTTCCAGGCGCCGCATGTGATCCGCACCGTGGTGGCGCTGATCGCCAAAATTCCGGAACACAAGATCCACGTGATTGCGCCCGACATCGGCGGCGGTTTTGGCAACAAGGTCGGCGCCTATCCCGGTTACATCTGTGCCGCGGTGGCCTCGATCGTCACCGGCAAGCCGGTCAAATGGGTCGAGGACCGCATCGAGAACCTGACCGCGACCTCGTTTGCGCGCGACTATCACATGACGACCGAGATCGCCGCGACCAAGGACGGCAAGGTCACGGGCTTGCGCGTCCATGTGCTGGCCGATCACGGCGCGTTCGATGCCTGCGCCGATCCGTCGAAATGGCCGGCGGGCTTTTTCAACATCGTCACGGGTTCCTATGACTTCCCGACCGCGCATCTGGCGGTCGACGGCGTCTACACCAACAAGGCGCCGGGCGGCGTCGCCTATCGCTGCTCGTTCCGGGTGACGGAAGCGGCGTACTGCATCGAGCGCGGAATGGACATTCTGGCGCAGAAGCTCGGGATGGATCCGGCCGAGCTGCGGCTGAAGAATTTCATCAAGCCGGAGCAGTTCCCGTATCACTCCGCGCTGGGCTGGGAATATGATTCCGGCGATTACCACACCGCCATGCGCAAGATGATGGAGTCGGTCGACTATGCCGGCCTGCGCAAGGAGCAGACGGAACGACGCGCGGCGTTCAAGCGCGGCGAGACCCGCGAGATCATGGGCCTCGGCGTATCGTTCTTCACCGAGATCGTCGGCGCAGGTCCGTCGAAGAATTGCGACATCCTGGGCATTGCGATGTTCGATTCCTGCGAAATCCGCATGCATCCGACCGGCGCGGGCATTGCCCGGGTCGGCTCGAAGAGCCAGGGCCAGGGCCACGAGACGACCTGGGCGCAGATCATCGCCACCGAGATCGGTATTCCGGCCGACGACATCATGGTCGAGGAAGGCAATACCGACACCGCGCCTTACGGGCTCGGCACCTACGGCTCGCGTTCGACGCCGGTCGCGGGTGCGGCGATCGCGATGGCCGCGCGCAAGATCAGGGCCAAGGCGCAGATGATCGCAGCCTACAAACTCGAGGTGCATGAAGACGACCTCGAATGGGACATCGACGGCTTCCGCGTCAAGGGTCTCCCTGAGAAGGCGATGTCGATGAAGGACATCTGCTGGGCGGCCTACAACTCGGTGCCGCCGGGCATGGAGCCGGGCCTGGAGGCGGTGAGCTATTACGATCCGCCGAACATGACCTATCCGTTCGGCGCCTATATCTGCGTGATGAACATCGACGTCGATACCGGGGTCTACAAGGTCCGGCGCTTTTACGCGCTGGACGACTGCGGCACCCGCATCAACCCGATGATCATCGAGGGCCAGGTGCATGGCGGACTGACCGAAGCCTTCGCGATCGCGATGGGCCAGGAGATCCGCTACGACGACGAAGGCAACGTCGTGACCGGTTCGTTCATGGATTTCTTCATGCCGACCGCGGTCGAGACCCCGCACTGGGAAACCGACTTCACCGTCACGCCGTCGCCGCACCACCCGATCGGCGCCAAGGGCGTCGGCGAGAGCCCCAATGTCGGCGGCGTGCCGGCGTTCTCCAACGCCGTCAACGATGCGTTTTCGTTCCTCGGCTCGACGCACATCCAGATGCCGCATGATTACTGGCGCAACTGGCGGGCAGCGAAGAATTTGGGAGTGTTTGCGTAGCGTTGTTGCCCGCTGCCGTCATTTCGGGATGGCGCGCAAGCACCAGACCTCAGATGCGCAATTGCGCATCGGGGAATCTCGAGATTCTCAGGTACGCAATTGCGTACCTGGGTTCGTCGCTGCCGCGACGCCCCGGAATGACTGAAGGTTTGATAGAAGATGAAAGACCGTAACGAGATAGCGCAAGCCCTGGCGGCAAGCGGCTACATTGCTGACGGTGAGCTGTCGACTGCGATCTCGATGATGCAACTGCTCAAGCGGCCGTTGTTGCTGGAAGGCGAAGCCGGCGTCGGCAAAACCGAAGTCGCCAAGGCGCTGGCGTCCGTGCACGCGACCGAACTGATCCGCTTGCAATGCTACGAGGGGCTGGATCAATCGGCCGCGCTGTACGAATGGAATTACCAGCGGCAATTGCTGTCGATCCAGGCGCATCGCGGCGAGAACGCGGACGCGGTCGAGGACCAGATCTTCTCCGAGAAATATCTGCTGGAGCGGCCGCTGCTGGCCGCGATCCGCCGCGATAAGCCGCCGGTGCTGCTGATCGACGAAATCGATCGTGCCGACGATGAGTTCGAGGCGTTCCTGCTCGAACTCCTGTCTGACTTTCAGGTCTCGATTCCTGAACTGGGCACGATTTCCGCCATTACGATTCCGCACGTCGTTCTGACCTCGAACGGCACCCGCGAACTCTCCGATGCGCTGCGCCGCCGCTGCCTCTATCACTATGTCGATTATCCCGACACCGATCGCGAGGCGCGCATCATCATGGCGCGGATATCAGGCGCCAGCGCCTCGCTGTCGCTGCAGATCGCACGCATGGTCGAAGGCATTCGCAAGGAAGAGCTGCGCAAGGTCCCGGGTGTCGCCGAGACGCTGGACTGGGCGGCGGCGCTGGTCGGCATCGACGTGCGCGACCTGCACGACGCGCCGGAGACGGTGCATGAAACCATGATGTGTCTGCTCAAGACGCATGAGGACAAGTCACGGGTGACGCGCGAGGTCACGCAACGGTTGCTGGGGAAGGTCGCATGAGCTGCTGCGGCAACAGCCCGGGATATGACGAAATCGACGAGGTCTCGCGGCTGGTCTCGGCAAAGCTCGCGGCGTTTCTCAAGACCCTGCGCGACAACGCCTTTGCGGTCGGCCTGCAGGAAGGCCGCGACGCTGCCGCCTTGATGGCAGGGGGCTATGCCGAAAAGCCCGGCTTGTTGCGTTCCGCGTTCAAGCATCTGTTCTCGGCGCGCAAATCCGACTGGGAAAAATTCGACGGGCTGTTCGACGCGTTCTGGCTCGGCAAGCGGGTGCGGTCGCGATCGATGACATCAGGCTCGGCCAAGTCGGCCAACAATCCCTCCTTGAAGGGCCTGCCGAACAATCATCCAGAGCAACGCAGCGGCAGTGACACGGCGATGGACCAGATCCCGTCCGCCGCCGACGCGCCCGGCGAGCGTGACGGCGAGGGTCGGATGGAGGGCGCCTCCGTGGCCTCCAATCTTGCCGAGGTCGATTTCCGGAAAATGGCCGAGCCCGGGCAGATCGAAGAAGCGCATATGGCGGCAGCGCGGTTAGCGCGGGCCATGCGGACGCGGCTGACCCGCCGCGATCTGGCGCGACGCCGCGGTTACCGGCTCGATTTGCGCCGGACCATTCACAGCAATATCAGCCATGGCGGTGTCCCGATCAGCCTGGTCAAACGCCAGCGCAAGGAAAAGCCGCTGCGTCTCGTCATGCTGCTCGATGCCTCCGGCTCGATGAGCATGTACACCGGCGTCTTCCTTCGCTTCATTCACGGCGTGCTGGATGAATTCAGGCAGGCCGAGGCGTTCCTGTTCCACACCCGGCTTGCGCATGTGTCCGACGCGATGAAGGAAAAGGATGCGGCGCGCGCGCTCGATCGGCTGTCGATCATGGCGCATGGTGCGGGCGGCGGCACCAGGATCGGCGAGAGCCTGCAGACTTTCAACCGTTGGCATGCGGCGCGCGTGATCCATTCCCGCACCTGCGTGATGATCGTGTCCGACGGCTACGAGACCGGCGACGCCGCGCTGCTTGGCCGCGAAATGGCAGCGCTTGGCCGGCGCTGCCGCCGCATCGTCTGGCTCAATCCGATGATGGCGTGGGAGGGCTACACCCCCGTTGCGGCCGGCATCAAGGCGGCGCTGCCGCATGTCGATCTCTATGCGCCGGCCAATACGCTCAAAAGCCTGACCGCGCTCGAACCTTATCTGGCGAAGCTCTGATGGGGCGACCGATGACCGCTCATGTCGAAGTAATGGATCTCGTCGCGCAGATGAAAGCCGCGGAGCAGGCGTTCGTGCTGGCGACCGTGGTGCGCACGGTGTCGGTGACGGCAGCCAAGGCCGGCGCCAAGGCGATCATCCGGCCGGATGGGACGATCGTGGCGGGCTGGATCGGCGGCGGCTGCGCGCGTGGCGCGGTCCTGAAGGCGGCGCGCGAGGCGCTGGCCGATGGCGAACCGCGCATGGTGTCGGTGCAGCCGGAAGACATGCTCGCCGAGCTCGGCGTCAAGGCCGGCGACAATCGCGACGGCATTCGTTTCGCCAGCAACATGTGCCCGAGCAAGGGCACCATGGATATTTTCGTCGAACCGGTGCTGCCGCATCCGTCGCTGATCATCTTTGGCGCGAGCCCGGTCGCGATGTCGCTGGCCGGACAGGCCCGGCAATTGGGGTATCACGTCACGCTTGCCGCTCCCGCTGGCGATCTTTTGGTCGTGCCCGATGCCGACACGCTGGTCGACGGCTATGCACTGGGCGAGCTGCATCAGGCCAGGCGTTTCATCGTGATCTCGACCCAGGGCAAGGGCGACGAGGTCGCGTTGCGGGCGGCGGTCGCGATCGATGCCGCTTATCACGCCTTCGTCGGCAGCCGCCGCAAGATGGTGGCGCTGCGCGAGAAGCTCATCGCCGCTGGCCTCGCCCCGGAGGCGCTCGATCGCGTCAAGGCGCCGGCGGGTCTCGATCTCGGCGCCATCACGCCGGAGGAAATCGCGATGTCGATCCTCGCCGAGATCACCATCGAGCGCCGCCGCGGACAGCGCCTCTCTTCGCAAGCGACCAGCAGTTAGGAATCCAGCAATGCAAATGAACGACAGCCAGAAAATCCCGGCATCCAAGCAAAAGGTGTGGGCGGCGCTCAATGATCCCGAAGTTTTAAAGCAGTGCATTCCCGGCTGTCAGTCGCTCGATATGTCCACGCCCAATGAGATGACCGCAACTGTGGTGTTCAAGGTAGGTCCCGTGAAGGCGACATTCGGCGGCAAGGTGACGCTGTCCGATCTCGACCCGCCGAACAGCTATCGCATCTCGGGCGAGGGGTCCGGCGGCGTTGCCGGTTTTGCCAAAGGCGGTGCGACCGTGCGTCTGGAATCCGAAAGCCCTGAGGTCACGATCCTGCATTACGCGGTCGATGCGCAGATCGGCGGCAAGCTGGCGCAACTCGGGGGACGATTGATCGATTCCACGGCGAGGAAATTGGCCGGCGAGTTCTTTGCCTCGTTCGGGGCGGTGGTGGGCGGGGCTGCAGAGGCTCAAGCGGGAGCGGCGCCCAAGGGTTGGTTCGGCAAGCTGACCGGCGCGGCTTAGCAACCGTCATTGCGAGGAGCGTAAGCGACGAAGCAATCCATACTTCCCTTGCCGCGCGATGGATTACTTCGCTTTGCTCGCAATGACGTGGGGATGCGGCAGCAAACGCAGCCCGGATGAGCGCAGCGCGCTGCTGATCCGGGGCCATCAACTTTGCCATCTTAATCCGAGTACCTTCCGCCACGCCGCTTCGTTGGATCGGAGCGGGTAGCCCGCATGAGCGAAGCGATATGCGGGGACCAAAATAATTTAGCCAATCCTGGATGTCGCTTCGCTCATCCGGGCTACGCTTATTCTCCGGCATAACCCACATCAGAACTTCAGCCCAAGACGGAACCTCTTGGGGTTGAATGTAATATAAAATGTAAGCAATAGTAGCGCGGGGCGATCGGAAGGCTGGAACGAGATTGCGTCTCTGCCTAGCCGCCGTTCTCAAAATGAAACGGAAGCGATTGCCGAAGGAGGTGGCGGAGCGCCGCTCCTCAAACCGTCGGGCAAATTTCTAGCCTTGAGTCCGGAAGAGTTTCAGAATGTAGTCAAGGAAATTGGGGAAGACCCCGATACTGTCTTCCTTGCTGAGACATGGCCTGTCTAGTTCGCGGTAAAACCGTGCGTTCGCGTAGCCCGTGCCTTAAGCGGACTTCGGCGTGGTGAGGTGGGTTGTGCTGGAGGCGTAATCCGCCCTCCCAACTCGTACAAATGCTCGCTTTCACGCTCGCGCGCCCTGTCCAATTTCTTGAACCATTTCAAACTGATTTGCGCCATCCAGTCCTCGCTAAAAAAATATTCCCCTTCTCCGCTGACCCAAATCACTTCTTATCCCTCGCCGTCCCGCCCCAACCAGAGGGGCGTTCGCGATCGTCACGGACGTAGGTGCGGGATGCGGTGGACGCGGGTGGCGCTGCTGACGAGAGCGCAGACTTGCGGACGGCGAAGTCGTGTGGTCCTGACGCCCCGACGCTGGCGTCAAGTTGGTGGAAGCCATTCCGCCGATGACGGTGGCAAACGAGCCCGGTCACCGGGGAGAGCACGAAGGAAACCGTTAAAACCATTGCGCGGGGAATGCCGGGTGTTTTCCGGTGTGACCGTGGTGACTTGCTTGCGTGCTTTTTTATTTTTGCACGCAAGGCTGCGGGCGCATCGAGCGCCCGGCATTCCCTGCGCCCTCATTTTCGGAAGGGCGGAACGTTGATGGCAAAACTCGCGCGAAACCTGCGCGAGATCGCGAAGCTGTGTTCGCTGTTTGAAATGTGAATCTGCACACGCACTAACCCATACGTCGTCCCTGCGAACGCAGGGCCCATAACCACAGGTGTTCGTTTGAGCAGAAGCCGTCAGCCACCGCGCGAAGAATCGAGAGGCCGCAGCGTATGGGGCCCGCTCTCGCGGGGACGACGGTGAGAGATTAGTCGAACAAACTCGACACCGACTCTTCGGCCGCCGTGCGGCCGATCGCTTCCCCGATCAATCCGGCGATCGAGAGCGTGCGGATGTTGGGCGCCTTGATCACGGCCTCGGTCGGCTGGATCGAATCGGTGATCACCAGTTCCTTCAGCCGGGAGCCGATGATGCGGGCCGCGGCCCCGCCCGACAGCACGCCATGGGAGATGTAGGCGTAGACGTCCTTGGCGCCGTTGGCGATCAGCGCGTCGGCGGCGTTCACCAGCGTGCCGCCGGAATCCACCATGTCGTCGACCAGGATGCAGGTATATCCGGCGGCATCGCCGATCACGTTCATGACCTCGGATTCGCCGGCGCGTTCGCGGCGTTTGTCGATGATGGCCAGCGGCGTGTTGATGCGTTTGGCAAGCCCGCGCGCGCGCACCACGCCGCCGACGTCAGGCGATACCACCATGACGTTGGCGAGGTCGAAGCGCTCCTTGATGTCGCGCACCATCACCGGCGAAGCATAGAGATTGTCGGTCGGAATATCGAAGAAGCCCTGGATCTGCCCTGCGTGCAGATCGAGCGTCATGACGCGATCGACACCGGCATGGGTGATCAAGTTGGCCACCAGTTTGGCGGAAATCGGCGAGCGCGAACCGACCTTGCGGTCCTGCCGGGCATAGCCGAAATAGGGGATCACCGCCGTGATGCGGCGCGCGGAGGCCCGGCGCAGCGCATCGGTGATGATCAACAGCTCCATCAGATGGTCGTTGGCCGGGAATGACGTGGACTGGATGATGAAGACGTCGGAGCCGCGGACGTTTTCCTGGATTTCGACGAAGATTTCCATGTCCGCGAAGCGGCGGACGACGGCCTTGGTCAGAGGCACTTTCAGCCAGTTGGCGATTTCCTGCGCCAGTGCCGGATTGGAATTGCCGGCGACCAGCTTGATGGAGCCGTTTTTAGCTGACATCGACGCCTCTCCTCGCGCCTTGTTGGATACGATGTTCAGCATATCGGGATACCCACGGAACCGGCGCCTTCGACGAGCGAGGTGATATCAAGGACGTGGCTCGGCTGGCAACCCATCCCACCGGTTTTCCTGCGTAAAATCGGTAATGGAGGGCTAATTCAGGTCTCAACGGGCGGCGTAGCTAAGGGTGCCGGCGCTGGATTCATCCGAAGATGGCGAGGCCTGCTCCACACCCGCGACCGCGGGGCTGCCTTTGTCGGGGGCGGCGGCGGGCGGCGGCTCATCGGCCGGCGCCGTGCCATTGACCATGGCGCTGAGGCCGCTGAACCCGGCTTGCGCGATTTTCCGCAACACCAGATCGTCGGCCGCGGCCCAGGCATCGCGTCCGGCCTTGCCGGCCGCCTCTTCGCCGCTGAGGCGCAGCGCCCGCTGCTGGTTGGCATCATAGACGTCCCAGACCCATGCGATCATGGTCCGGCCATGGTTGACCTCGGCGGCAAGGTAGCTGCGGACGCGGTACGACGCCTGCCCTTCGCGGGACACGATGGACAGGTTGCGAAGCTTCGATTCGCTGTCCAATACGCCCACCATCCGGTCGAACACCTGCGGCGGCGGCCCGTCGATCGATTCAAAGGCCACGGTTGGCCCGCTGCCGCCGGCCATCGCGTAGGAGTTGTTGATGGCCCCGCTGTTGGCACAACCGCCGAGCGCACAGGCGATCGCCAGAAACGTCGCGGCAATCATCGCGCGCGCCGCCATCCGGTTGGCCCGGGATAGAGTTAATGACGCATCCCTCATGCCCCGAGCGATATCGTTAAAATGCATTAAGGTCTAGGGCAGCGGCATCACAAAGGTTAACCGGGATTAAGGCAACTCCCCCCGGCAACGGAATTTGCTCTGAGTTGACACAGTTGCGCCGAGATCAGGCTTCCAGCGCGATGGCGTGAACATGCCGGCCGTAGTCCGGCTCCTTGCGATGCACCGAGCGGCGGTAGCTGTAGAAGCGCTCGTCGGAATAGGTGTCGATTCCGACATCGTCGATCATCGGGATGCCAGCGTTCTCGAGCCGCATCCGGATGAAGCCGGCAAGGTCGAACATCGAATGACCGTCGCGCATCGACGGAATGAAAAACAGCGCATTTTCGGCGTCAGCTTCGATGAACCGCTCGACGAATTCGCCGCCCACCTCGTAGCTCTGCTGGCGGATCAGGGGGCCGATGGCGGCGATCATGCCGTCACGCTCGGCGCCGAGTTTTTCCATCGCTTCGACAGTGGATTCCAGGATGCCCGACAGCGCGCCCTTCCAGCCGGCATGCGCGGCACCGATCACGCGGGCGTTCGGATCGACCAGCAGGATCGGTCCGCAATCGGCCGCGCTGGCGCCGATCGAAAGCCCCTCGATGCGGGTGACGATGGCGTCGGCGCGCGGTCGCGATGCTGCGCTCCATGGCGCAGTCGCCACCACGACGTCGGGCGAATGGGTCTGATGCACGGTGAGAAAATGCGTGGGCGCAACGCCCATTCGTTCTGCCATCCGGCGGCGATTTTCGGCGACGTGCGCGGGATCGTCCTTCGAGCCGATGCCGGCATTCAGCCCCGCATAGATTCCGCCAGAAACGCCACCTTCACGTGAGAAGAAAGCGTGGCGCAGGCCGGGAACGGCTGAGAGCAGCGGCGAAGTGAGCGTCATTCGGGCTGGTCTTTCTCGGCCGGCTCTTCGTCGGCAAAACCCGCCAGTGAGATGAGGTGGGGCTCCGAAATCGCCAGCACCTTGAACATCGAGCCCATGCCGCCGCGGCCGCCGCCGACCAGCCGTTTCAGCGCGCCCGAGATGTCCTCGGAAACCTCCGGCGTGGCCTTCGCCATCAGGCCGACGGCCCGGGTTTCGATGCCGAGGCGTTTGAGAAAATCTCCCTGCGGCACCGGACCGTGAACGCGCGCGCCCAGATCTTCGGCGGCGCGCACCAGCGCCTGGAAATCGACATGGGCAGTGACATCGGCCTCGCCCGGATTCTGCAACGGATCGGTGAAATGGTGGTGGGCGATGGCTTGAAACGTATCGCCGGCATCGCTGCGCAAATGGCCATAGTCGATGATCAGCGCCGCGCCGTTCTGTTCACGCACGCGGGTTGCGAGCCTCATGATCTCGGCATCGGGCCGCCATTCGAACACCGCGCCGACCGGTGCGGCGCGGACCAGCGGCGGCAGCAGCACCTCGAAGCGCGGGGTCGGCTCAGGCGCGGCGCCGAACACCAGCTTGCCGTGGCTGTCGAGTTCGACCGTGCGCTCGTGCCAGCCTGTCTCGCGCTTCACCATCTGGTGGATCGGCAGCACATCGAAATATTCGTTGGCGAGGATAACCCCGGGACCGTTCGGCACCTCGTCGATGTGCTTGTGCCAGGCCAAGTTGCGCACGTTCGATAGCGTCGCCTTCTGCTTTTCGCGCAGCACCGGATTGATCTCGACGAGGTGGATGCTCAGCGCCTGATACAGCGGCGGCAGCACGCGCAGCGCGCGCAACGCATCCGCCATCATGGTGCCGCGGCCGGGTCCGAGTTCGATCAGCCGGAACACCGACGGCGATCCGATCGCCTTCCAGACCGAGGCGGCCCACAGCCCCAGCAGTTCGCCGAACATCTGGCTGACTTCGGGCGCGGTGGTAAAATCACCTTCGCGCCCGAGCGGATCGCGCGAGACGTAATAGCCATGTTCGGGATGCGTCAGGCACATCTCCATGTACCGCCAGACCGGCATCGGTCCGGACGATGTGATCAGCTTCTTGAGCTCGGACTGCAGCGGTGAAAAATCAGTCACGGCCTGCCTTGATCGGAACCGGGCACGTGCTTCGGAAATTTACCGCGCCATGCCATCACAATAATGATCGCTCCCGCAATAACCATCGGCACCGAGAGCAGCATACCCATGGTCAGTCCGCCCCACAAAAATCCGAGCTGGGGGTCGGGCTCCCTGAAGAACTCGCCGGTGATGCGGGCAAGTGCGTAGAACGTGATGAAGCTGCCGAGGATCAGGCCCGGCCGCTTCAACGCGCCCATACGGATCATCACGGCCAGGATCGTGAACAGCACGATCCCTTCAAGCCCCGCCTCGTAGAGCTGGCTGGGATGGCGCGGCAGCGGCCCGCCATTGGGAAATACCATCGCCCAGGGCAGGCTGGGGTCCGCCGGCCGGCCCCACAGCTCGCTGTTGATGAAGTTGGCGATACGCCCTAGAAATAGCCCGATCGGCCCGACCGCGGTGGTGATATCGCCGAGCGACAGGATCGGGACGTCGTTCTTTCGCGCAAACCAGATCACAGCGGCCACGCAGCCCAGAAAGCCGCCGTGAAACGACATGCCGCCCTTCCACAGTTCGAAAATCTCGGCGGGATTCTGGATGAAGAACGGCAGATTGTAGAACAGCACGTAGCCGGTGCGGCCGCCGAGGATGATTCCAATCGTGACCCACAGGATGAAATCGTCCATCTGCAGCAGCGTGATCGGCGCCGGCCCGCCCCATAATTTGTCGTTCTTGATCAGCGCGCGCGCGTAGATCCATCCCAGCACGATGCCGGCGATATAGGCCAGCGCATACCAGCGGATCGCGAACGGTCCGATCGAAATAGCGATCGGGTTGAAGACCGGAAAGGCGATGGTGAGGAAGGGCATCGAGTCGTCGGAATCTTACGCTGAGAGGTTGCGGCGATAGAGCGCCAGCAGCCGCTCCCAATGCCGTTCCGCCGCGTCGCGATCATACACCGGCCGTTTCGGAAAAGCGAAGCCGTGATGGGTGCCCGGATAAATCTCGACCTCGGCACTGGCGCCTTTCATTCCCTGTCTGACTTTCTCGATGATTTCCATCGGCGCGTAGATATCCGTCTCGGCGCAACCGAAATATAGTTCGGCCTTGGTCTTTTGCGCGGCAAGATGCGGACTATCGGGTTGATCGGTGGCGAGATGCGTTCCGTAGATCGAGGCGGCCGCCTTGACCCGCCCGGGAAAATGGGTCGCGGCGTTAACGGCATATCGGCCGCTCATGCAGTAGCCGACGGTGCCGACAATGTCGGTGCGCGCGGCGGCCTGGCCGTCGGCGTAAGCGAGCAGTGCTTTTGTATCCTCCATCACCAGGGGAATGTCGATCGAGTTCATCAGTTCGAACATGCGCTTGCGTTCGGGTGAATTCGGATCGGGATTGATTGGCCCGAGCTCCATCGCGCCGGAGCGGTAATACATATTGGGCAGCATCACATAATAGCCTGACGTACCAAGCCGCCGGGCCATGTCGCGCAGTTCCTCGCGGATCGCCGGTGCGTCCATGTAAAAGATGATGACGGGAAACGGGCCGCCGCGCTCGGGGTGGGTGATAAAAGTGGTGGTTTTGCCGTCCTTGGTGGGAATGTCGATTTGCTGGTCGATCATGGGCGTTTCTTTATGTTTTGTGATTCTGATTTGACGGTGGGCGTTGAATACGATTGCAAGGAAACTGGAGCATGACAAGGCAAACGGGCGTCACGCCGGCCTTGAACCGGGGCCTCCGGATCGCCATTGTCTCGGCGTAGCGATCAATTTGCAGCGACCGGAGCGTTCCAGATGACCCAGACCAGCAATCGGTTTTTCGATGAGATCGGACGTCTGATGAATGATGCCGCCGGCGCCGCCCAGGGCGTCAAGCGCGAGGTTGATACGGTGGTTCGCAATCAGGCCGAAAAAATCCTGCGCGACCTCGATATCGTCAAGCGTGAGGAATTCGAGGCGGTCAAGGACATGGCGCGGCTGGCGCGCGAGGAAAACGAGGCGCTAAAGACGCGGATCGCCGCGCTGGAGGCCAAGCTCGGGGCTTCGCCGAATGGCGGCAGCATGAAGACGGACGGGTAGGGCGTCTTACCCTCCCCAAGGGAGGGTAAGGAAGGGACGAGAAAATCCCCGCATTTCCTTGTCATTTTCGGACTTTGGGGCTAGAACCCCGGCACGTCCGCAGCCCCCGCACCCCTGGAGGCTTGCTGTGGACCGTAAATGGGCCGCGATGCGGCCTTTAACTTTTTAGAAAACAAGGACTTAAGACAATGGCGACCGTCAAGGAATTGAAGGCGACCGCACGTCCGAAGAGCGGCAAGGGGGCCGCCCGGGCAGAGCGTCGCGCCGGGAAAGTACCCGGAGTGATCTATGGCAACAACCAGCCCCCCGTGACCATCTCGGTCGACGATGCCGAACTGCGCCAGCGCATTCTGGCCGGCCGGTTCCTCACCACGATTTACGACATCGATCTGGAGGGCAAGAAGCACCGCGTGATACCGCGCGACTTCCATCTCGATCCCGTGCGCGATTTTCCGATCCATGTTGATTTCATGCGGCTCGGCGAAGGCGCCACCATCCGCGTCAGCGTGCCCCTACACATCCAGAACGCGGAAGCCGCTCCCGGCGTGAAGCGCGGCGGTACCGTCAACATCGTCACCCATACCCTCGATCTGGAATGCTCGGTCGATAACATTCCGCAATTCGTCGAAGCTGACGTCAGCACCCTGGAGATCAGCCACTCGCTGCATCTGTCCGATATCAAGCTGCCGGCCGGCGTGAAGGCGCTGTCGCGCGAAGATGCGACGCTGGTGACCATTGTACCGCCGTCGGGTTACGCCGAAGAGCAGAAGGCTGCGGCCGCCGCCGCGGCTGCCGGTCCCGCTGCTGCGGCACCCGGTGCTGCTCCGGCCGCAGGCGCGGCTGCCGCTGCACCTGCCGCGGGCGCTGCTCCCGCAGCGGGCGCCAAGGCGCCCGCCGGTGGTGGCGACAAGAAGAAGTAAAGCGCATGATCCGCCAAAGTGTGAGCGGTTTGGCGAAAGATCATGTGCCAATTCATAAGTTGGCGCGCGATCGGACGCAAAACCGGCGACCACTTTTGCTGATCGCGCGCTAGCGCGGGATGCCGCGTCATGCTGCTCTTTGTCGGTCTCGGCAATCCCGGCGCGAAATACGCGCATAACCGGCACAATATCGGCTTCATGGCCGTTGATGAGATCGCGCGGCGTCATGGTTTCGCACCATGGCGCCGTCGTTTTCAGGGCGAGACCGCCGAAGGCACGCTTGATGGCGAGCGGGTGGTGCTGCTCCGCCCCACGACCTTCATGAACGAGTCGGGGCACGCGGTGCAGGAAGCGGCAAGCTTCTTCAAGCTCGGCATCAGCGAGATCACCGTGTTTCAGGATGAGCTCGAACTGCCGCCGGGCAAGGTGCGCATCAAGATCGGCGGCGGCATCGCCGGCCACAACGGTCTGCGTTCGATCTCGGCCCATATCGGCAATGATTATCGCCGGGTCCGGCTCGGGATCGGTCATCCCGGCGTCAAGGAATTGGTGCACGGCCATGTGCTGTCAGATTTCGCCAAGAGCGACCGTCCCTGGGTCGAGGCGCTCTGCGAAGCGGTTGCCGACAACGCCGGATTGCTGGTGACGGCTCGCGATTCGACCTTCCAGAACAAGGTCCATCTGGCGATGCAGGCGAAGGGATTTTTCGACAAGGAAGACGAAGGCAAGGAATAAGCACGTCTCGTCATATCCGGACTTGATCCGGCGATCCATCCGTCGAGAAAGATGGATGAGCGGGACGCTAGATGGGAAGACGGCGCTTCGCGCCTGATGTCCGCGTAAGATAGCCATAGATCAACTCGCTCGTACGTGATCGCGCGAAGGACCGGAAAAGCACGATGGGATTCAAATGCGGTATCGTCGGATTGCCCAACGTCGGCAAATCGACCCTGTTCAATGCGCTGACCGAGACAGCGGCCGCCCAGGCGGCGAATTATCCGTTCTGCACCATCGAGCCGAATGTGGGCGAGGTCGCGGTGCCTGATATCAGGCTCGACAAGCTCTCCGCGACTGCAAAGTCGGCGCAGATCATCCCGACGCGGCTGACCTTTGTCGATATCGCGGGCCTAGTGCGCGGCGCCTCGAAGGGCGAGGGCCTCGGCAATCAGTTTCTCGCCACCATCCGCGAGGTCGATGCGGTAGCCCATGTGGTGCGCTGCTTTGAGGATTCCGACATCACCCATGTCGAAGGCAAGATCGCGCCCTTGGCCGACATCGAAACCATCGAGACCGAACTGATGCTCGCCGATCTCGACAGCCTGGAAAAGCGTGTCGACAATCTGACCAAGAAGGCCAAGGGCAACGACAAGGACGCCAAGGAGCAGCTCGACCTCGTCAACCGTGCGCTGGTGCTGTTGCGCGACGGCAAGCCGGCGCGGTTTCTCGACCGCAAGCCGGAAGAAGAGCGCGCCTTTAGCATGCTCGGCTTGCTGACCTCGAAGCCGGTGCTCTACGTCTGCAATGTCGAGGAAAGTGCTGCCAAGGATGGCAACAGTTTTTCAAAACAGGTGTTCGAACACGCCAAGAAAGAGGGCGCGGTCGCGGTCGCGATATCGGCCAAGATCGAATCCGAGATCGCGACATTGTCGCGCGAGGAGCGCGCCGAGTTTCTCGATACGCTGGGCCTGGAGGAAGCCGGCCTCGATCGCCTGATCCGCGCCGGCTATCAATTGCTCGATCTCATCACCTATTTCACCGTCGGCCCCAAGGAAGCGCGGGCCTGGACCATCAACCGCGGCACCAAGGCGCCGGCCGCTGCCGGGGTGATCCACACCGATTTCGAAAAGGGCTTCATTCGCGCTGAAACCATCGCCTACGCCGATTACGTCGCGCTCGGTGGCGAAGCGGGCGCGCGCGATGCCGGCAAGTTGCGGCTGGAAGGCAAGGAATATGTCGTCGCCGATGGCGATGTCATGCATTTCAGGTTCAATACCTGATACGCGCTTTGCGGACAGGTCCGGCGTCAATCACCGTCATTGCGGGGAGCGGAGCGACCCGGTCTTCGTCGCGATCCTCGATCGCTTCGCTTGCGCCCGCAGTGATGCGGAAGCGATCGGTCGCGCATCTGCCTTAATGCCCCTGTCCCTGGTCGCGGATCGCACCGAGATGCTCGTTGATGCGAAACACGATCAGCACAAATTCCGCGACGATGCGCGAAAAGATGATGCCGACGATCACGCTGGCGATCGAGTAAAGCAGCACGATAAATCCGCCGAACGGGCTGATCGCCATCATCGCCAGGCCCGAGAAAATTCCGGAGATGCCAAACAGCACGATCAGTGCGATGACCAGCCAGTAGAAGGTCTTGATGATCGTCGGCGTGATGAAACGATCCCACTGGAACAGGTCCTGAAAATCAAACATCGTTCGTTCTCCCCCCGGAAAGTCGAATATGATTCGCGTCTAATCTGGCTCCTGACGGCACAGGGCCTAGCTCCGAATGCTGCTGCGGGCAAGTCAGGTGCGAGCACCGAAAGGCGGTGCGTGCCCGCAGAGGGCAAGCCGTGCCCATGGGCGGCTTGAGATTGCCGCAAATAGCGGCCACAATCGGGCCTCCATCCAGCCGTCCCCAACCCATGACGCTCACCTTCGAAGATTTTAAGCCCGGTCATCTCGGCACGTTCGGGCCGCGCCATGTCACGCGCGAGGAGATGCTCGCGTTTGCTGCCGAGTTCGATCCGCAGCCGATGCATCTCGACGAGGAGGCTGCGAAGCACTCGATGCTGAAGGGCTTGTCCGGTTCGGGCTGGCATCTCGGTTCGGTCATGATGCGGATGATGTTTGATGGCTTTATCGGCCGCACCGCGTCGCTGGGATCGCCCGGAATCAATGAATTGCGCTGGCTGGCGCCGTTTCGGCCCGGAGACGATCTGACGCTCGATGTCGATGTGACAGAGGCGCGGGTGTCCCGCAGCCGGCCCGAGACCGGCATCGTGACCTTCAAAGGTGTCATCCGCAACGCAGCCGGTCAGGCATTATGCGAGATGGTCTCGCCGATCATCGTGAGGCGGCGCGCGGTGGCCGCGTCGGAGCAATCGGCCTGATGCGTTTCTTCGAGGACATTGCGATCGGACAACGGCGTGAACTGGGGTCGTTTACCTTCACCGCCGAGTTGATCAAGAAGTTTGCCGCGCAGTTCGATCCGCAGCCCTTTCATCTCGATGAAGAGGCTGGACGCCGATCGCTGTTCGGCGGGTTGGCGGCGTCGGGCTGGCACGTTGGATCGGTCTACATGAAGCTGCTGGTGGCCGACGGCCAGCGTCAGGCAAAGGAAGCGGCTGCGCGCGGCGAGAAGGTTGCGGTCTGGGGACCGTCGCCGGGGTTTCGTGAACTGCGTTGGATCAAGCCGGTGCTGGCGGGCGATACCATCAGCTATGCCAGCGAGATCGAGTCGCTGCGGTCGTCGGAGAAGCGCCCCGAATGGGGCATCGTGCAGGGCCGCAACAGCGGGACCAATCAGCGTGGCGAGCTGGTGTTCTCGCTGCTGGCAACCGCCTTTGTGCCGCGGCGGAATAGCGGCGCCTGAAGCAGGCGACCATCAGTGATGCGCGGTAAAAGCAATCTGCAACATGGTTACCGGATTGCTAGGGTTACCGGATCGCCTTTTCATTGTCCTTGAAGATTTTGCGGAACGATTTTTTTGCTAACGCATTTTGAACTTTGTGCCTGCCATAGTCGGAAACGTGTGGGGACGGCACAGGGGAACGATGATGGTGGACCACGGCAGCTTGAAATTTGTCGGCTTTATCTTTGCAACCGTCACGCTGGCGGTGATGCTGACCACCGGCATGGTGGTGAAGGGCTACGCCGACGGTGCCTATTCGCTGGAAGCCGCGCCGAGCGCGAGCGAAGAAGTCACCCTTCGCTAACCATACGTCGCGTTAGCGGCTCCAGACCAGAGCCAGAATAACGACGGCGAGAACCAGCAATCCGACGAACCGGATCATGATGGTGCCCATCCTGGGCGTCGAATCCCGCAACGGGATCGGGTCGGCATTGTCAGGCCTTATGGTTTTCATCGAGATTTATCCCCCCAACGGGTCCTGCAGCCCGATCTTGCAGCCTGATCTCTTGCCGCGCGCTGCTGTCAGGCCTTGGTCGCGGCTTGGGCCGGATAAGTTCAAATCGGTGTCATCGCGTTTTCAAAGGCGCCTCCAAAACAAAACCGCCGCCTCCCGGAGGGAAACGGCGGTCGTCGAGAACTTAAGACGGAGGGATCAGCTGTTGCGCAGCCCTTCCGCGGTGCGCTTCCACTGCATCACATTATCGGAGATCATCCGCGTCGATTTCATCGCGGCCTGGCTAAGCTGGGCGTAGCCGGAAATCTCGCGCTGTACCCGCTGGCCTTCGGCGTGCAGCAGCTCACGCAGGCTTTCGAGTTCAGAAATCAGATTTTCGATTTCCGACAGCGACGTGCCGGCGACGCGTTGGATCAGCGAGTTGACGTTATTGACGGTCGCTTCATGTGTCGGCTCGAGCACCGTCTGCTCCGGCGTGCTCACCATGCCCGGCGCCGGGCGACGCAGATAGGCGATGTCATTGCGCACGAAATCCCGGATGCCGGCTTCGACTTCCGAAACCGCGGCGAGATTGAGATTGCTGTCCTCTTCAGTTGATTCAACTTTCTCAGGACGGGTGGTCGCATTCATCGGCTATTCCCCTGTTTCGCTTTGAGCGAGCGCGGATGTCCCCCGCACGACGAAGATTCTAGAAGATTCTAAGTGGGGCCATCTGGGCTGTCGATTTTGACCGCATCGGGGCCAATATGCGGCAATGCTCGATCTTTCGCGAGGCACGCTGCGTGCGCCGCTGCTACCAGCTTTGCTTGTATCCGGCGGTAAGACTTTTATTGGCCGCGCCGAGCGGGGTTTCGCCGATCGAGCCGGTCACGCTGACGCCGCCGAACAATTTCTGCTCGGCGCCGATCTTGCGCAGCCATTTGTCATCGGTCGATGACAGCGACTGGCCGGCGGTAAAGCTGGTGCCGGTCTCGGCGATGCTCAATTTCGCCGATTGTTCGGTTTCATAGTTCCGGATCGGACGTCCGATGATGGCGCCTCCGGGCACGACACCCTGCTCGACGACGTTGTAACCGTTCTCCAGCGTAAGCGAGTATTGCTCGTTCAGAGGCAGCGATTTGCTTAACGACGTGCCGAGCTTGCTTTGGTCCTCCGCGGGATCGACCCGCGCTTCGACCGCGGTCTTGTCCCAGATTGAACCAACACCGGGCGCCGTGATCGTTGCCCATGCCGTGCCGGAAGATTGCGGCAGGCTGCCGCCGTTGGCGAGCTTCTCCGATAATAGCTGCGATTCCGTCAGCGTCTGCGGCTGTCGCGTGACGGTCATATCGGCGCCGACCTGCGTGTTCAGAAAACTCGACAGCGACTCCTTGACCGAAACGGCCGATGAGCCATTCGGATTGTCGTTCGATGACCATGACATGTCGGTGCCGGTCGAGGCCTGTGACGCCGGTCGTCCCTTCGATGCCGGGTGGATGGTCAGCGTGGACGCATCGACATTGAGCTGGCTCCAGTCCAGCTTGTCGACGTCGATGTCCTTCATATCGTCGTCATTGGCATCCACGCCCGGACCCACCGCTTCCGCCGCGGCGGCGTCGGGTTCGGCTGTGGAGGGGACGGTCTGGGCGGCCGCCGATAGCGCCCACACCAGGCTGAAGCCGGCCACAACAACAGGCAGCCTCGTCCAGCCGTATCGTATCGTGGAAGTCATAAACCCCAGCCCTGATCCGGCTCACATGCCGAATGAGTTCAAGATGCGTTTGCTGTGGTACAAAATTGTGGCGAATGAGGCCAGCTAGGATTCACGTCATCGCGATCGGGCGCAGCGGTGATTCGATCCACGCTTTCCTCCGGATCGCTTCGCCGCGATCTCAGGACGCCATCCGCGGCAGATGGATCGGACGCCCGAGCGCCTGCTCCACCAGATCGAACGTGTCGATGAGAACCCGGATGCTGGAGAGCCGGCCGGCCTTGAATTGCGCGAACTGAGCCAGCCGCAGGCTGATTGGTTTGTTCGAGTCGAGCGCGGTCAATGAATAGCGCATCATCGATGCCGCCGAGTCGACGCCGAGCAGGATCTGTTCGCGATCGAAGCGGTGAACGCGGACGCTGTCGGCGATCCGCTTAATGACATCGAGCACGGACGCCTTGCCGTGGCGTGCGCCTAGAAAAGGAAACATGTCGATCGGGCCATAAATCGACCAGTCCACATCCTCGTCGATCAAGGCCTCGAGGTCCGCGTACTGGCGTTCGTTGATCGCGCGATGCAACGCGCGTGAAAAACGCCAGAGACTATGCTCTGTCATGATGCAATATTCCTGAACCTGATTTGGAAAGAAGCAAACGGCTGTGACGCGCGTCATTTGCGACGCCGTGCCCGGATGCTGCACTTCATTGTTGAGGCGTCACATAAGGGCCATTAACTAAAATGCAATCTGCAATTTTGCATTGCACAAATGCGAGCGAAATTTAGCTGTCGTGCCGGCGCGTTGACTCGCGCTCGATAGCGATTTTGGTGTCGCGAAACGCCATCACGCCGAACAACGTCGCGCCACCTAACCCGCCGATCACCGCGCCGAGCGGCATAAAGGTGAAGAACACCAGCATGCCGCTATAGCCTTTCAAATCGCTGGTTTTGAAGATTTCGGTCCAGGCGAGGCCCGCGCCGATACCGAGGGCTGCTCCACCCAACGCTCCCAGCACCAGACCCAGCAGCGCCAGCAACGCGATTTTCATAACTGCATTTTCTACGGGTGCCTGCGGACCTCATGGTTAGTCGCGGCAGGCGCAGCAAGGTTCAACGCGGCGCGAAATAAATCGCGCGAAATAAATCGATGGGCCGGGCGGCGTCGCGATCAGCTCATCGCTGCATGGTGTCGCGCACGCTCGCTGCGAATGAATCCGTCAGGTCCTGACCGAGCAATTGCTGGACGAAATCGAATGTATCGAAGAACGAGCGGTGGATGAAGATGCGCCCGCCGCGCATCGTAAAGAATTCCGCCGTCTCGAGAAGAACCATGCGGTCGTCGTTACGCTTGCGCAGACTCAGGAGCTGCATGGTCGCAACCTTGTCGCCTTCAGCGGCGATGAATTTGACCTCGCACTTCCGGCTGGAATAACGCGCCTGCTGGGTGCGGATCGCTTCCCCGACCCAGGCCCGCCCGTACTTCTGTCCGAGATGCGGAAACAGATCGATCGGCGCATGGGTGACGCTGTCGAGTTCCTCGTCGCAGTACTCTGTCGCTGCTTCGATGTCGCCGGAATAGAATGCATCGAGAAAATTCAGCACGCTTTGCCGGTGAGGATTTTCGACCATTTCGCTCTCCGCCAGCCTCTTGCCCGACTCGCAGTGGCCATTCTGAATGGAATTGCCAAGGGATCAATTGGCAAAACGATGTAGTTTTGTGTCTGCGCGGAGGTGCAACCGATACGTGTACCCGCGATAGCTGTTGATGTCCGCCTTGACTTCGGGGCGAGACCTCCAAACAGCAGACGTTGGTGCGCCGGCGAAAACCGCAAGCCGCCCATTTTATTCCACTCATTATGTCCAGCAAATCTTCCGATCGCGGCATGGCAGGCGCTTCACAGCTATCGCGTGGGCCCGTATCGTCGAAGCGAGGAGGGCGCCCGTCAAAGACCCTCCACGACATTGATGATGGGGAGAACCATGAAACGCATCGCGCCTCTCGTTGCCGCCGGTCTTTTGCTGTCGCTGCCGGCCGCGGCGCATACGCCGCAGCAGCCGCCACACCAGCTCTACAACGAAGGCGATCTCAAGCTGGAGAGCGGCGAGGCGATCAAGGATTTCTCGATTTCCTACGTCACCCACGGCACGCTCAATGCAAACAAATCCAACGCCATTTTGATGGTGACGGCGATCTCCGGCAATCACCACCGGCTCGACTTCATGATCGGGCCGGGCAAGGCGCTCGACCCCGACAAATATTTCATTATCTGCACCGACGCGATCGCCAACGGGCTGACGACTTCGCCGAGCAATTCCAAGCTGCAGCCGCGCATGCAATTTCCGAAATTCGTGATCCGCGACATGGTGGAATCGCAATACCGGCTGCTCAGGGAAAAATTCGGCATCGACCACGTCGTGGCGGTGATCGGCCCGTCGATGGGCGGCATGCAGACCCTGCAATGGGGCGTCAGCCATCCCGACTACATGGATGCGCTGGTCGCGATCGTGCCGCTGTCGAAGACGCCGGGCTGGACCGTCGCGGTGCTGGAAGCTTCGCGTAAGGCGATCATGGAAGACGCCGCCTGGAAGGACGGCAATTACGACACGCCGCCGGAGAAGGGCGTGCGGCTGTGGCGCGATATTCTCAACCTGCTGGCCGCGCGCACGCCGGACATGTACTCGGCCCAGTTCAAGAACGGCATGGATGCGCTGCCCTGGATGGCCGAGCAGGAGAGCGCCGCGATGAAAGCGTTCGACGCCAACGACTGGATCTATCAGACCTGGGCCTATGAGCGGCACGACGTCGGCACCACGCCTGGCTTCAACGGCGACACCGCGAAGGCGCTGGCCTCGATCAAGGCGAAGACGCTGATCCTGACCGGCACCAAGGATCTGCTCAACCCGGAATTCGAGCCAAAGGAAGCGGCGAAGAACATCGCCGACGTCAAGCTGATGACGATCAACCCCGGCACCGTGGCCGGCCACGCCTCGGCCGGCGGGTTCAATCCGGCGGACGTGGAATTTCTCAACCGCGAGGCGGGGGCGTTTCTCGATGGCGTGACCGACGGCGGCAGGAAGCTGAACTGAGGCTCCAGACGTGAGGTTTTCCCTCGCTACTGCGATCGTATTTGCGGTCTTGAACAGTGTCAGACCATCCTTACGTCCTAGGGGAAGGAACCGGATCGCGGATGCGCGATTATCCCGACAGGTCGCATTTGGAAAGCCGTCTTAAAGAGGATTTTATCGCCATGAAAACGATCGCCACCTTGCTCGCCGTCGCCGCGCTGACGTTGGCCGCGAATTCGGCCGATGCCAAGGGATGCATCAAGGGCGCCGTGGTCGGCGGCGTCGCCGGCCACTATGCCGGGCATCACGGTTTTCTCGGCGCCGCCGCCGGATGCCTCTACGGCCGCCATCACGCCAAGGAGCAGGAGCGGCAACAGCAGGGCCAGGGTCAGCCGCCCGCCGGGCAGGAGAAGATGTAAGGCACGACGTTTTCGGAGCGCTACCCGCGTTTTTCCTCGTCGAGTAACGGAGACGAACGATGACAAGATCGTCGATGAAGTCAATCAGGCCCGTTCCGCAGGATAACCAGTGTCACAAGGGCCCCGGCAGCGCGCCCAGCGTCCCGCTCGACACCACCAAGGGCCATCGCGACGACGAGAAACACAACATTCGCGAACAGGCCGCGCACGGCAATCTGACGCAGAACACCAGCCACAGGCGGTCGGGGTAAGTGCGCGGCACCCCACGCCGTCATTCCCCGATGCGCGATTGCGCATCTGAGGGTGCGTTAAAAGCGCGAGCCCGGAATCCATAACCACGACGGCGACCAGGGATTCCGGGCCTGCGCCGGCGCGGCCGTCTATCCCTACGTGCGCATTGGACGTCCTTCGCCTACCAACTTCACATTTCAAACAGCCACATCGCTCTGAGATACGGCTTCACGATCTCGCAGCGGAGTGCGCCCGAGTTGTGCATGCATCTCTTGCCCCGAAAACAGAGGGCGCAGGAAACGCCGGGTGCCCGCTGCACCCGCAGCCCGTGTGCGAAGTGTAGGTAGCACACGGTAGTCACCACAGGTTCACCGGAACACCCGGCATTCCCTGCGCAATGGTTTTAACGGCTTATTCCGCGCTCTCCCCGGTGACGAATTCGTCTTGTCACCGTCACCGACGGATTAAGGGTTGTCGCATCCCGGTTGGGCCGACTTACCCTCCGCCAATTTGACACCAGCAACGGGTGCCAGGACCACACGGCTTCACCGTCCGCGTACGCGCCGTTCGTCCGCGCGCTATTGATCGCTCACGGGTCGTCAGACCCGCCCCGCAATCACCTCGCGCGCCCGACGCTGCCGCGTCCACCGCATCCTGTGCCCAACGTCCGTGACGATCGCGACACGCCCCTCCTGCGGGACAGGACGGCGCGGCTTATGGATATGATTTGGGTCAGGTGGAAACGAAAATATTTTTGAAAGAGGGGCTAGGTGGTGTGGACACTTATCGCATCCATAAGATGATGGCTGCGAGAGTGATGACGGCAAGGTAATTTCGAGCGGTCTTTTCGAAGCGGGTGGCGACGCGGCGGAATTGCTTGAGCTTGGAGAAGCAGCATTCGACAAGATGGCGCTGGGCATAGAGATGTTTGTCGAGCGGATATTTGAGCGCGCGTGACGGGTTGTTGGGGATGACGGCGAGCGCTCCCTTGGCGGCGATGGCTTCGCGCAAATGATCGGCGTCATAGGCTGTATCGGCCATAACGATCTCGGCGGGCAATCCCTCGATCAATGCGGCGGCTTGCGGTGCATCGCCCTTCTGACCTGCGGTAAGCGTGAAGCGCACCGGACATCCCAGGCCGCGAACGGCCAGATGTATCTTGGTGCTCAGGCCGCCGCGCGAGCGGCCAAGCGCCTGATCTTCAGACCCCCTTTTTTCGCCCCGGCAGCGTGCTGATGCGCCCGGACGACGGTGGAATCGACGATCAGATATTCGAAATCCGGGTCGTCGGACATCGCCTCGAAGATCCGCCACCAAACACCCTTGATGCTCCATCGACTGAAGCGCCGGAACACGCTGTTCCAATCCCCGAACGCTTCCGGAAGATCACGCCAGGGAGAGCCCGTCCGCACGATCCACAGCACACCTTCCACGAACATCCGGTTGTCGCGCCCGGTGGAGCCTTTCTGGTCAGGCCGACCTATAATCAGAGGCGCCATCCGCTCCCAAGCCGCATCGCTCAAAACCAACCGATCCATCACACCCAAGGCCGCCTCCCAAAAAGAAGCCTTGAATCTGATTTGCTCCTAAAAGGGAATCCTTAGAGTCCACACCACCTAGACAGGCGAATCAGCGGCTTGGGCCCTTCTCGGATCGCTTTGTCGTGGAGCCAGCGATGATTTTCTGGTGCTAGCCAGTCAGTAAATCCAGCAGGCGCAATAAACTGAGAGATCTATTTGTAGGCTGATATCTGAGCCGTTCACCTTTCTGTTCGAGGCGACTCGCAAACTCTGGAACTGCCTTCAAGGCGCGATTAGTATTGTACTTTCGAACAGGTGATCCAAGCTTAGCTGTTAATTCGGCGATTTCCTCGCAGGTTGCCGCGATGCCAATTGTCAAAAGGGCTTTCAAACTTCTGTGCAATTCGCTTAGCGATTTGCTTGATTGAAGTCGTAGCTTCTCGGGAGCTCCTGAAATTAAATCTAGGGCCTCTTCAATTTTCTTACTGTATTGGTTGCGTGTTCCGTCATTTATAATTGTGATTTCGGCAATGTCGTTGGCAATCCGTAGAGTTCCAAATTCCTTTTGTTTTTCATCTTCTCGCGAAAAAGCTCTCATGTCGGTGAGAGTGCTGTCGCGCGCGCGACGAATGTGTCGCTCGAATCTTATTCGTTGGTCCGCGTCTATCAATACGATGCGTGCAGCTGGAAACCTACGTTTTAAGAAGAGTAACTCTTCGGGCGTTCTTAGACCAGAGACAACACTCAGCCTAGAATCGTCCTTGTCAATATAGTCTGCAATTCTGCGGGCCACCGAGTCCCAGCCGACTTCACCTAGAAAGTCTAGAGCCTCGTCTGAGTTGCTCGGAATTACTCCAACTTCCTCGGCTATGCCACGAAGTACAGTACTGGCTTCGTATACCCTCACGGATTCATAGTTTGCCATATAGTCGCTAAAAGTCGTTTTTCCCGAGCACCTAGCTCCCACCACAAGGACTACGGTTCGAGATGGCTCCGGGATGAGCGATAACTGTCCGGGTTGTAGATCCACAGATCTGCGTGTCGTATAAAAGTTAGGTCGTAAATTTATTGCGGCATTAAAGTGCTCCAGCGCGGCGAGAAGTTCCTTTAAGGCCTTTGCACGAAAGTCGTAATCCAGAGACTCTTCAAATTCCATCTCGCCAAGGCGTTTTGTTGAACCGTCTGGAATGATCCAGCCATTGAAGGTTTCAGGAGTTAGCCACGGATATTGAACCGACCCTTGAAATGAGGGGGGCGTGCTTGCAATTTTGCCGATTGTCTCTCCATGAAACAATACAGGAGATTGAAGTGTCGGCATGTAGAGAGCTATGTCCGAATTGACCTTAGCCCTACGGTCATTTCCTGCATCCCGCAGTTGTCTATCCACGGCGTCAAAGGTTGCCTGTGAGAACCATTCCTTCACGGCTGGACCCGGAAAATCGCCAGTAGCGCTTAACGCCTCAATCCTCACCGACGTGTCTTCAACAAAGAATATCGAACGGACACCAAACTCGGCCTTGACTTGTTCGATGGCCTGATTGAGTAGGCCGACGGTTCCTAATTGGTACTCTTCGTCGTATGGCTCTTTTTTCCCTCGAAAATGTTTCAATTCGTAGCCGTGCCTCATGAATAATAAGCGAGCCTGAAGAAGCTTCTCAGTGTTCGAAGTATAGAAAAACACATTCAGAATGCGATCGTACTCGAATGCATTTCCGTAGTGAGGGCGAGGGCGTTTCATGCTGCTTCAACCTCGAAGCCCGAATTGCAACCGGAAAACACGCCCAAGAATTTACTGCCGGTCAGTCGAGCCAAATTTTCCAATGCTTCCCGACTTTCGGAGTCGCGTCTGTCGAAGATGCAGTATATCAGCGGACCTAGACTGCTCAGACCGGACGCAATTCGGGGAAGCGACTGAAACCTTCGAAAGGTATCAATGGTTTTTTCCGTTTGCGCGCGCAGTTCTTCGCGTTTTAGGCCTGTCGAATGGACTCTTTCCAAAGCGCCTTTCATTAAGCTGAGATTAGCCGTCGCAAACGCTGGAATAACTCCATGATATACGGCTGACATCGTAAGTAGAACTTGATCGCTAGGCAGGGGAGTTTTTTCTTTAAAGAAAGATGCTTCTTTTTCGCCGAAAAATGTTGGGTTGTCAGGCAAGACCAATCCAACGGTCCAATGATCTGGGAAGGACCATCGCGCTATCAATGGCGGAAGTTCGGTCGCGCTGGCTGTACTTGACGGGACAAAGATCAAGTTGTCTGTCGTAGCGTGTCCGCCGTCCCACACTACACCGCCGCAGAAGAATAGATTGATTCCGATGCCGGAGGCGCCCCCTCTACCAGACATTTGTTGAATTTCGGCGTCAGAAAGGCTGAGATCCTTTAGTCTGTTGATGGCAGCGATTAATGAGAGCAAAAGAGAAGTTTTCGTCCCCAGACCTACATGCTGCGGCGGGCTGCGCTCTAGCGTCGCCGAAAAACCTTTTACGGTCATTGCTTTTAGGTCGTTTACGACTCTTTCAATGTCGTTGAGCGCGAGGTGGTCTAGATGCGAAATGCCGTTCAATCGGATATTTTTCGCGTCTTCGATGCACCAGCTCGTGCAGGGGCCGGATATGGAAAATCCCACCCCGCAAAAACTTCGATCGGATACGCCTGCGAGGTCAACCAGACCAGTATGAATTCGCGGCCGCGCATGAACTCGAAGGCGCATTTCGATCTAATCGGAAATTGGTTTGCTAAATTGATTGTTTGTCCAAAGATGTTCGAAGTGGTCTTTGATTTGGTCGTAAAGAAAACCGCCTCGTCGAACTAGCAGAGTCGGCATGTTTCGGCTTTGGTCCGATATCAAATACGGACCCCAGAAAATCTCATCGTCAACCCGGAAGATGTTTATCGACGGTAGAGCCGTGAGACGTCTTACAAGAAAGTTAGCTTTTACTAAAGAGGTTGCTCGCCGAACTGCACTCTCGAATGCATCAACATCCCTTTTGATATCTCCATCGTTGTTTCCTTCTTCACGATCTCGAATAGTTGCAACGCTGCTAGCCGAGGAAGGAAATTCCGGGTCAAGCAATAGTATTCTGAATGAGGTTTTCAGTGACAGTTCTGCAAACTTAGTTCCATAATCCTCGCGAAAGCTCGACAAGCCAAAACCGAGAATGTCAACTTCCTTCGCGTTGAGAAGGCGGGAGTGATACTCATCTCTTATGCTAACCGAACGAGTTCGGAAAATCCGCTGTAGGCCGGCGACGGAAATTAAATCGAGCTTGTCTTTCGTCTGCTGCGAGGCTGCGACGTAAAGAAAGAGGATTTCGCCTGCGATGCCGGCCGCGATCAATGATCCGCCGATCCCCAGCAACACATCCTTGTGTGCTGATTGGTCCGCAATCGCGGTGAAAAATATTCCCGCGGCGAGCATTACGATGTGACCAACAATCCAAAATAAGTTGGTCGGAAGGAATAGCCACTTCATTAGCAATCCTTGGAAATGACCCAAGGTATACTGAAAGTAGAATGGCGCGCCAGTGCCCGCCTCGCGATAAAGTGTATTGGGGAGTAGTTTTCTACCGCTTTTTCCAGCCACCCCTATGTCCCGGCGCGCCGCCGGTGGAGCGTGGGGAGGGGCCGAATTCGGGCCCGGATTGGCGGGAGTCGGTCGGCTGGATGATCCGGCTGCTTCCGCCGAACGGCTTTGCGGGCAGGGTGGGATTTTCACGGTAAGGCAGCGACTCCGGGCCGTGCATTTCGTCGAGATGGGGTTTGTGGACTTTGGAGGTGGCGCTGCCGGTGCGCGCGGTGTTGTTGCCGCCGCGCTTCGATGACTGTCGCGGCAGGTTGGCGGCATCGCCGTATTTCTTGGTGCCGGCATAGGCGCCGGCCTTGCCCTGCACCACGCGCTGTTTGGCGGTGGGATCATCGACCACGGCCAATTCCGTCGCGCGCAGGCGCTTCACTTCGTCGCGCAGGCGGGCGGCTTCCTCGAAATTCAAATCGGCCGCGGCCTCGCGCATTCGCGTTTCCAGATCGGCAAGAACCGCCTCGAAATTATGCCCGATGCTGATGACGTCGTCAGCCATGCCGCCGTCGCCGATCTCGACCAGCACATGGTCGCGCTCGTAGGCGGAGTTGAGGATATCGCCGATCGATTTCTTCACGCTCTCCGGCGTGATGTTGTTGGCGGTGTTGTATTCGACCTGCTTCTCGCGGCGGCGGTTGGTCTCGGCGATTGCGCGCTCCATCGACCCCGTCATCTGGTCGGCATAGAGGATCACCTTGCCGTCGACATTGCGCGCGGCGCGGCCGATAGTCTGGATCAGCGAGGTCTCGCTGCGCAGGAATCCTTCCTTGTCGGCGTCGAGGATCGCGACCAGCGCGCATTCGGGAATGTCGAGGCCCTCGCGCAACAAATTGATTCCGACCAGCGCGTCGAACGCGCCGAGCCTGAGGTCGCGGATGATCTCGATGCGCTCGATGGTGTCGATATCCGAGTGCATGTAGCGCACGCGAATGCCCTGCTCGTGCAGATATTCGGTGAGGTCTTCCGCCATCCGCTTTGTCAGCACCGTGATCAGGCTGCGATAGCCGGCCTGCGCGGTGGCGCGGACTTCGCCGACGAGATCGTCGACCTGGGTGCGGGCAGGGCGGATGTTGACGGGCGGATCGATCAGTCCGGTGGGGCGGATGACCTGCTCGACGAACACGCCGCCACTTTCATTGAGCTCCCAGGCCGATGGGGTCGCCGACACCGCGACCGATTGCGGGCGCATCATGTCCCATTCTTCAAACCGCAGCGGCCGGTTGTCCATGCAGGAGGGCAATCGAAAACCGTATTCGGCCAGCGTCGCCTTGCGGCGGAAGTCACCACGGAACATGCCGCCGATCTGCGGCACCGTGACGTGGCTCTCGTCGGCGAACACCAGCGCATTGTCGGGCACATATTCGAACAGCGTCGGCGGCGGCTCGCCGGGCCGGCGTCCGGTCAGATAGCGCGAATAGTTCTCGATGCCGGCGCAAGAGCCGGTGGCTTCCATCATTTCGAGATCGAAGGTGGTGCGCTGCTCCAGCCGCTGCGCCTCCAGGAGCCGGCCCTGATCGTGCAACTGATCCAGCCGCATCTTCAGTTCCGATTTGATCGACTTGATCGCCTGCACCAGCGTCGGCCGCGGCGTCACATAGTGCGAATTGGCGTAGATCTTGATGAATTCGAGTTCGTCCTGCTTGTGGCCGGTGAGCGGATCGAACTCCTCGATATTCTCCACGGTGTCGCCGAACAGATTCACGCGCCAGGCCCGGTCTTCATAGTGCGCCGGGAAAATGTCGATGACGTCGCCGCGAACGCGAAACGTACCGCGGGTGAAATCGGCCTGGGTCCGCTTGTATTGCAGCGCCACCAGATCGGCGATCAATTGCCGCTGGTCGATGCGCTCGCCCTTCTTCAGCGCGAACGTCATCGCGGTATAGGTTTCGACCGAGCCGATACCGTAGATGCAGGACACGGAGGCGACGATGATGACGTCGTCGCGCTCGAGCAGCGCGCGCGTCGCCGAGTGGCGCATGCGGTCGATCTGCTCGTTGATGGAGGAGTCTTTCTCGATGTAGGTGTCCGTCCGTGGCACATAGGCCTCGGGCTGGTAGTAGTCGTAATAACTGACAAAATACTCGACCGCGTTGTCGGGGAAGAAGCTCTTGAACTCGCCATAGAGCTGCGCCGCCAGCGTCTTGTTCGGCGCCAAAATAATGGCGGGCCGCTGGGTGGCCTCGATCACCTTGGCCATGGTGTAGGTCTTGCCCGAGCCGGTGACGCCGAGCAGCACCTGGGTGCGGTCGTTGCGATTGATGCCTTCGACCAGTTCGGCGATCGCGGTCGGCTGGTCGCCCTTCGGCTGATATTCCGACTTGATCTCGAAACGCACGCCGCCTTCGGATTTTTCCGGGCGCGGCGGCCGGTGCGGCGTCCAGACTTTCACCTGGCCGTCTTCGCCCTTGAATTCGGGACGGCCATCGCGGATCAGCGCATCCAGCGCATCCGCGGTGGCGGCGACGCCGAGCGCCTCCATCTTGTTGCGCGGCGGCCGCGCCAGTGCGGCAGCGTCTTCTTCCTCGGTAGTAAAACCGAGTTGCTTTGCCAGTTCCGGATCGAGCGCCGGAATCGTCGCCGCGGTGCCGTAATTGGCCTGCGGCGCTTCGTCGAAGCCTTGCTGCGTGGAAGCTCCCCCTCCCTGCCCCTCCCCCGCAAGCGGGAGAGGGGACGCAGGCTGCGCGTCCTCGGAAAAATTTCTCCCCGCAGCACCCGGCGTCAGCCGCCTGGAGCCCTCTCCCGCTTGCGGGGGAGGGTTGGGTGGGGGCAGGCCCCGTGACGTGTTGTCCGATGCATCGCGCCTTGCGACATCACTACTCGTTCCCTTTGTCGAGGCCCGCGCGCGATGCGCAGCGGCCTCGCCGCCGGCGCGGCGGTCCCAGGAATTATCCGGCGGCGGCTGCAAGCCTGTGGACGAGCCGATGCCGCTTTCGCCGCGGTTGATGGCGGGGTTGAGCAGTTCCGCCAGCGCAGGATCGATCGGCTGCACCTCGGGGCGGTGGGCCTTCGATTTCGGGGTTTTGCCGGGCTTTTTGGGATTGTCTGGGTTCTTCGCCATGGCGAGAATATGGGACGAGTCAGGCCGACATAAAAGGGCAAAAACCCGAGAGGAAAACGCCGATGAATGGTCTTCGCAAGACACTGATCCTGTCGGCCGTGCTCGGCGCCTGCGCGCTCAATTGTCAGCAGGTGTCAGCACAATCGAAAGACGCCGAGCCTGCGACCCACGCGGTCAACGATGCGTTTGCCAGATCGCTGCCGTTTGCCGATCGTGCGGATTTCGACGACGCCAAGCGAGGATTCATCGCGACGCTGCCGGATGGCATTATTGCGGGCCCGGGACCGAAGCCGGCCTTCGACACCAGGGCGTATGCGTTCCTGCAGACAGACACGGTTCCGGCGACGGTCAATCCGAGCCTGTGGCGTCAGGCGCAGCTCAATGCGATCGACGGCCTGTTTGAGGTGACCGAGCGCGTCTATCAGGTGCGCGGCCTCGACATCTCCAACATGACGATCATCGAGGGCGACACCGGCCTGATCCTGATCGATCCCCTGCTGTCGAACGAGACTGCGAAGGCCGCGCTCGATCTTTATCTGAAGAACCGTCCCGTAAAGCCGGTCGTCGCCGTGATCTACAGCCATAGCCACGCCGATCATTTCGGCGGCGCCAAGGGCGTGATCTCGGAACAGGATGCGGCATCCGGCAAGGTCAAGGTGATCGCGCCCGATGGATTCATGGAGCATGCGGTTGCGGAGAACATCATCGCCGGCAACGCGATGACCCGCCGCGCGCAATATCAGTTCGGCAGCCCGCTGCCGGTCGGCGAGCGCGCGCAGATCGATACCGGTCTCGGCAAGGCGCTGTCAAAGGGCACGATCTCGCTGATCCCGCCGAACGATCTGATCAGGCAAAGCTATGAGACCCGCACTGTCGATGGCGTCGACATCGAGTTTCATCTGGTGCCGGGCTCGGAAGCACCGTCGGAAATGATCATGTACTTTCCGCAGTTCAAGCTGCTGGACATGGCGGAGGATGCGACCCACAACATGCATAATCTCTACACGCTGCGCGGCGCCGAAATCCGCGATGGCCGGTTGTGGTCGCGCTACATCGACGAGGCGATCGAGCGTTACGGCAACAGGACCGATGCGGTGATCGCGCAGCACCATTGGCCGATGTGGGGTAATGAGCGGATCGTCGCGTTCCTGAAAAAACAGCGCGATCTCTACAAGTTCATGCATGACCAGACCGTGCGGCTGCTCAATCACGGCCTGACGCCGACGGAGATTGCCGAGCAGTTGAAGCTGCCGGCGAGTCTCGCCAATGAATGGTCGGCGCGCGGCTATTACGGCACGCTGCGTCACAACGCGAAAGCGGTCTATCAGTTTTATCTCGGCTGGTACGACGCCAATCCCGCCGATCTCGATCCGTTGCCGCGCGCCGAGGCCGCGCGCAAGCAGGTCGAATATATGGGCGGCGCCGACGCGGTGCTGAAACGCGCGCGCGAGGACTTCAAGGCGGGACAATATCGCTGGGTCGCCAGCGTCACCAGCCAATTGGTGTTCGCCGATCCCGGCAACAGGCAAGCGCGCGAACTCGGCGCCGATGCGCTGGAACAGCTCGGCTATCAGAGCGAGGCCGCGACCTGGCGCAACGCCTATCTGCTCGGCGCGGCCGAACTGCGCAATGGCGTTCCGTCGGCGCAAGGGGCGGGCGCGAGTGCCGAGCTGCTCAAGGGCGTCTCGATCGATATGGCGTTCGATTTTCTCGGCGTCCGGCTCAACGCCGCGAAAGCCGAGGGCAAGCACATCGTCATCAACTGGACCTTCACCGACCGCAACGAAACCTATGTGATGAACCTGGAGAATTCGGCGCTGACGCACCGGACCGGCAAGCTGGCCGACGATGCGGATGTCGGCGTCAAGCTGACCCGCGCCGCCTTCGATGCGATCTCGCTGAAGCAGCGGACGTTTGCCGACAGCGTCGCCAGCGGGGATGTCTCGATATCGGGCAATCCTCCGAAGTTGCGCGAGCTGTTCGGCCTGCTCGACGATTTCCCCGCCGATTTCGAGATCGTCGAGCCGAGAAAGGTCACGGTGGAGTAGCGTGGGCCGCGGCCCTCAGGGACGATGCCCGGCGGAATCCGAGGCCGGATGCGGCGCCGACGGGGCCTTCACGATATCCAGATGGATGCCGCCGCACCTCGTGCATCGCATGGTCCAATACTCGGACCCGGCGCGGCCCGGGATGATGCGCAGGACCACAAGCCCGGCGTTGCAATCCGGGCAATTGGATCGCGCGGTGGCGGAGTGCGACGGCGGGTGAGTTATGACTCGCAGCATGACTGCGGCGACCTTCCAGCGCTTAAGGAGCGGTCCGTGATTTGGCCTGCGGCATTTGCCAGGCCGCCGCGTATCGCCGCCCGAAATGATCGATGTGGCTCCTTGCATCCGCGATCGCCGCATCGGGGCTGGGCCACGCGAACCCGAGTTCAAGCGCGGGAAACGGCATACCGTCAATGACGAGCGGGGTCTGATCGGCGCGCCTGATCCTGGCGTGCCACAAATCCCGTCCAGCTTCGAAGGATTCGATGTCAAAGCCATCATAAAGGCAGGTCATTTGGAGTCCCCGGTAACAATTGGAACCTCCACCCGACCACATTTCCGCAAAAGCGAATGTGAAGCCGTTCACATCTCGCGGCTTTTTTGCCGGACGCGTTTGAAATGACACCGGGATCTTCGGGCCCGTTGCCCAGCCGCGGGGTCAGCCCAACAACAGGTTCGGAAATTCGAAACTATCGACGCGCCTTGCGGACAGCAGGGCCGGCTGTGGCGCGGATGATCCAGCGCCGGAAGGCGACGAAATCGCGTTGTCCGGCATTCAGGCTGCGATAGACCAGATACCATCGCATGCCCTTTGGCACCGACAAGGTGAACGGTGCGACCAGCCGTCCCGCGGCGAGGTCGTCGTCGATATAGGGCCGAATGCCCATCGCCACGCCTAATCCGTCCGCTGCCGCCTGCAACGCCTGGCCGTAATGCTGAAACTCCGGTCCGCGCGCCGTCACCCGCGCGATGCCGGCCGCCTTGAGCCAGCGCGGCCAGTCATCCGGCGAATGCGCGACGCACAGCAGGCTCGGGCCTTTCAAATCACCGGGGCTTTTGAGCTGTGCCGCCAGCCGCGGCGCGCACACCGGCAACAGATCAGCCGCAAACAGCGGCTCGGCGACCAGCCCCGGCCAATCGCCTTCACCGAGCTTGATGCCGCAGTTCCAATCATCGCCGAACGGCACCGCCACGCCGCCCGTTGCAATCCGTACGTCGATATCGGGCTCGCTTTTGCGAAAATCCAGCAGGCGCGGAATCAGCCATTTCATGGCAAAGGTGGGCCCGACCCCGATGGTCAGCACGCGCACGCTGGAAGGTGCGGAGACCTGCGCGGTCAGGCTGGCGAGCGCGTCGAAGATCGGCGTCAATCCGCTTTGATAGGCGCGGCCGGCCGGGGTCATCGCCAGCCGGTTGGCCTTGCGTTCGAACAAGGCGACGCCAAGCCGCTGCTCCAGCAGATGCACCATCCGGCTGATCGCCGCCGCCGTCACGTTGAGCTCGAGGCCAGCGCCGGCGAAGCTTCCGCTCCGCGCCGCAGCCTCGAACGCCTTGATGCCGTTGAGAAACAGCAGCCGTCGCATACTAGTGGTCCTTTGATTCTAACATTCGCATCCCGTTTCGGCGGGCGCCTTTGCGAATGTTAGAATCAAAGGACCACCAGCAAATATAGGTTTGTAGTGGAGTTTTGGATTTGACATTCGCTTGTGAGTCTGCGGTCGGGTGGGGAGCGAATGCCAAATCCACTCCACTACCCTCAGAAAAACTGGTGCCAGGCCAAGATAACTCGGTTTGTGCGGATGAAACAAGCAAGGCAAGGATGGCAAGCGGTTTCGATGCGTTTGCCCTGACAAACTTGCCCCCGACAACGGAGAAAGCTGATGGTCGATGCGGCGGACCCTTTGGTGCTCGATTTTGTCGAATGGATCGCGCGCGAGCCAAGACTCTATTCCGAAGTGATCGCGACCTGGCGAACCTCGTGCCCGCGGTTGACGATCTGGGAGGATGCGGTCGATCGCGGCTATGTCGCGCGTGAGGCCATTGCGGGTTTCGGGCTGGTCGTGATTGTCACCGAAGACGGCGAAAGAATCCTGCGCCAGCACGGCCGTGCCGGTTGATCGCGCGGATCGCCCGCGCTTTCTGAGGTCCTGGGTGCAGATCAATTCGCCGAGACGCCAACGGCGCGCCATTGACTTCGCGTTTCCGATGCGGTGAACTTCATGCAATCGCATCCAATTTGCGTGAACAGCACGCTATAGCAGGAACAGGAACGCGCCATGATCGATCTTTATTACTGGTCCACGCCGAACGGCCACAAGATCACGATGTTTCTTGAAGAGACCGGGCTGACGTACAACGTGTTCCCGATCAACATCGCCAAAGGCGATCAATTCAAGCCGGAGTTTCTGGCGATCGCGCCGAACAACCGCATTCCGGCGATGGTTGATCACGAGCCGAAGGGCGGCGGCAAGCCGATCTCGATCTTCGAATCCGGCGCGATGCTGCTGTACCTGGCGGAGAAGACCGGCAAGTTCCTGCCTGCCGATATCTACGGCCGTTACGACGCGATCCAGTGGACGTTCTGGCAGATGGGCGGGCTCGGGCCGATGGCCGGGCAGAACAATCACTTCAGCAACTACGTCCAGGAAAAAATCAAATACGCGATCGATCGCTACGTGAACGAGACCAACCGGCTTTACGGCGTGCTCAACAAGCGCCTGGCCGATCGCGAATTCATCGCCGGCGATTACTCGATCGCCGACATGGCGAGCTATCCCTGGATCGTGCCGCACAAGAACCACGGCCAGAACATCGACGACTTCCCGCACCTCAAGCGCTGGTTCGAAACCATCCGCGCCCGCCCGGCAACGGAACGCGCTTACGCCAAGGCCAAGGAGGTCAATCCCAATTTCGGCCAGCCGACGATCCGCACCGAGGAAGAGCGCAAGCTGTTGTTCGGACAGACCGCGGCGGTGGTGAGATAGCGCGAGGCAAGGCGCTGGCGTAGACGGATAATTAAACCTGTCATTGCGAGCCAACGGGTCGCGCGAACGCGCGCCCGATGACAGGCTCCTCGAAGCAATCCAGATGGCGACAAGGAAGGCTGGATTGCTTCGTCGCTTGCGCTCCTCGCAATGACGGGTTCTTGTCTAGTCGCAGATGTTCGAGCAGTATGTCGGTATGGCCCTGAAACTTTTCGAACTGGTCGGCACTGACTCCACGCGGCCGTTCAGCCCGTTTTGCTGGCGCACGCGGATGGCGCTGGCGCGCAAGGGGCTGTCGGCGGAATCGATCCCATGGTGCTTCACCGAGAAGCACGCGATCGCCCCGCACAAATCCGAAAAGGTGCCGGTACTGCTCGACGGCGAGACCTCGGTCGCCGACTCCTGGGCGATCGCCAATTATCTCGAAGACACCTATCCCGGACCGGCCGTCCTTGTTCGGCGGCGAGGGCGGCCGCGCCATCGGCCGGATGCTGAACTGGTGGGGCGACGTCACTGTGATCGGCGGCATGTTTCCGCTGATCGTCGCCGACATTCCGGGCCACTTGAAGCCGGAGGATGCGGCTTATTTCCGCAAGTCCCGTGAAGCCCGCTTCGGCAAGCCGCTGGAAGAAGTCGTGGCCGGACGCGACAAGGCTGTCGAGAGCTTTCGCCGCGCGCTCGACCCTATGCGGCTGACGTTGAAGACGCAAAGCTATCTCGGCGGCGCTAAGCCGAACTACGCCGACTACATCGTGTTCGGCGGCTTCCAGTGGGCGCGCGCGATCAGCCCGTTCAAATTGCTCGACGGGGCCGATCCGGTCTATGCGTGGCGCGAAAGGCTGCTCGATGCGTTCGACGGCATGGCGCGGAAATCGCCAGGTTATCCGGTATAGCCTCAGGCTGGCAAATGGCGAGCCGCTTTACGGGTCGGCCGGAAATTGTTGGGCCGGCGTTTAAGCAGATCTCTTTCCCGCAACATTTCCAGCACGGCGCCAAGGTCGGGCAATACAGCCGCGCATTTCGCACGCGACTCGTCGGTTGGCGGCACGATATCGGGCACCATGATCGTGATGGCGCCGGCACCGTGGGCGGACGCCACGCCGGGATTTGAATCCTCGATGGCCAGACAGAATTCCGGCTGCACGCCAAACCGGCTGGCGGCCAGAAGATACAAATCGGGACTTGGCTTGCCGCGCGCGACGTCGTCGCGGGTCACGACGGCTTCGAAACGCGTTCGAATTCCGGCAAGCGTCAGATGCTCGTCGGCGGTGCGCCGCGACGAGGAAGTAACAATCGCCAGGGGATGGCCGGTCCCCTGCAAGGCGTCGAGCAGGTCCACGGCGCCGCTCTTCAACGGCAGGCCTGCTTTCAGTATTTCATCCCGCTTGGCGACGAAGGCCCGGTTAAGCTCGGCGAGCGGAAAATCTTCACCGTAGCGATCTCGGAGCATGGCCTCGCACTCCGGTCCGGGAATGCCGACCATCGCGTGACAGAGCGTCACGATGTCGTCGGTATATCCGCACGCCTTCAGAGCCGTGATCACGCTCTCGAAGTAAACCTTCTCGGTATCGAGCAGCGTTCCGTCCATATCGAGCAGGATCGCCCTGATGTCCCAATCGGCGGTCACGTTGCCGCGGTGCTCGCTGCCTGCGCCGCCGCTTGCTGCAGGCAATCCCGGCACAGGCAGTCTCCGCCATCAACCGGCATCGGCAGACGGAAAGATTCGTCAGCGCACCAGCACGGCCCTGCCGGGCTGCAGGTAAATTCCGTTCCGCAGCCGGAACAGACGATGCGGCGAGAGTCCGTGTTTGCCGACTGGTTTGTCATCAACCGAACCAATTTACCCCTTTGTGATCTTGTCGATCTCGGCGATATCCTCCGCGCTCAGCGCCCAATCGATCGCCTTGACGTTCTGCTCGATCTGCTCGACGCGCGTTGCGCCGGCGATGACGCTCGATACCTGCGGTCGCGACGCCAGCCAGGAGAAGGCGAGTTCCAGCATGGTCCGGCCGCGCGCCTTTGCAAAGGCCTGCAGCTTTTCGACGATGTCTTCGTTACGCGGCGTGACGTAGCGATCACGCAACGCGGGCAGCTTGGCAAAGCGTGTATCCGCCGGCACATCGGCGCCGCGCTTGTATTTTCCAGTCAGGAGACCACTGGCGAGAGGAAAGAACGGCAGCAGGCCGAGATTATATTCTTTTGCTGCAGGCAGCAGGTCCTTTTCGATGTCGCGCACCACCAGGCTATATTCGTCCTGGCACGACACGAACCGGTTGACGTTCATCTGGCGCGCGACGAGTTCAGCCTCGGCAATGCGCCATGCCGGAAAATTCGAATTGCCGATGTAGCGGACCTTGCCCTGCCGCACCAGATCGTCCAGCGCCCGCAAGGTTTCCTCGATCGGCGTCAGCGGGTCGTAATCGTGCTGCTGATAGAGATCGATATAGTCGGTCTTCAGCCGCGTCAGGCTGGCCTCGACCGCAGACATGATGTAGCGCCGCGACGCGCCCTGCTTGGTGCCATCGGTGCTCATCGGCTTGGAATATTTGGTCGCCAGCACGATGTCCTTGCGCCGGTCGCCGAGCACTTGGCCCAGCACGGTCTCCGAGCCGCCCATGCCCGCATAGATGTCGGCGGTATCGAACAGCGTCACGCCGAGGTCGATCGCCTTGTGGATCACCTTGCGCGAGGTTTCGAGATCGGTGCGCTGGCCGAAATTGTTGCAGCCGAGACCGACCGCGGAGACACGCAGGCCGGAGCCGCCGAGATTGCGAATTTGCATGGATATATCCTGTGAGATGGTGCCTGTTGCCGCATATTGTGGCCCGCGCGTCCTGCGGCCGCAAGCCGAGCGGCATTGTCGCCCGTGCAATTCAGACCGGCATCGGCGCCAATCGGGCAGGCTCTCAAGTCAAAACAGGATCAAAATACGGGATCAAAAAAATGCGGCCCCGGTCAGACGCGGCGACTGACGGGGGCCGCTTGGGGCGCGTGATCTTGACGGGGGGCCTGATCAAACGCAGGCGCAACCTAACCCCGTATTATTACGTAGCAGTGACAGCCAAAGTTATCCACAGGCGGGCCGGCATTCGACCCCGCGGACAGATCTGAGCCTGAGTTACCTCGGCGTTCCAATGGCGTCAGAACTGCTTGCGATAGACCACAAATCCGGAATGTTCGGCCACCTTGTCGTAGAGCTGCATTGCGGTGTGATTTGTCTGATGCGTCAGCCAGTAGACGCGTGGCGATCCCGCACGCCTCGCCTGATTGTAGACGCCATCGATCAGTGCTCTGCCGACGCCTTTTCCGCGCGCGGCCTCGCTCGTGAACAAGTCCTGCAGATAGCAATTTGGCGCGATGGAAATGGTGCTGCGGTGAAACAGATAATGCGTCAGGCCGAGCAATTCTCCGTCGCGTTCCGCCACCAGCGCATGCACCGGCTCGTAGGCATCGAAGAAACGCGACCACGTCATTGCTGTAACTTCAGCGGAGAGCGCGGTCGCTCCCGATCGTCCGTAGAACGCGTTGTATCCGTCCCACAGCGGAAGCCATTGGTCATAATCCTGCCGGGTCACGAAACGGATGGAAAGTTCGCTGGTCATTCGCGATTTCCGCAAGGATGAAAGAGGCGTCACCGAAGCCGCGCGCCAGTGATATCCGTTTTATTAAAGCCAGCGTGGCGGAGGATCAACCGCATTCGGCATTCGCCAGGGCGAGGTCTTTATTCCGCGGCGCGCAAGTGCCGCGTAAGGCCGCGATCGCCGCCGCCGCGCAGCGACTGGTAATATTCGACGCTGTTGGGATCGTCGGTATAACGGACGAGGTCGGTCACCGGCGTGTAGCTCAACATTCTCCCGCCATCGGGCAACGCCGTGCAACTGAAACGCAGCACCTTCCCGTCCTTGAGCTTGATGTTGATCGGCGTTGAATCGCCGGCGCGCATCATCTTCGTGCGTTGTGCGATGAAGATACTCAACTCATCTTCCGGCATCTCAAAGGCGCCGGTGTCGCGGCCATGATACATCAGGGCGATGAACGGCGGCTTGCTGTCGGCTTTCGCGTCCGGAAGCGCGAAATAGTCGCGGAAGGCACGGTTGATGAATTCCGCGCGGGTATCGGAGTCGAGCAGCACAATGCCGATGTCGACCTGATCCAGCGCCGCCGACAGGCGCTCGGCGGTGTCGTGATGTCGACGTTCCCACGCAAACGCGTCCGTCAGTCTTTTCCGAAGCAGGCCGGTAATCCCGGCGGTGCCGGCCGCGGTCACTGCCAGCATCGACAGGCGCACCAGATCGGCTGAGTCGTAGCCGGGCGTCGCACGGTGGTTGAGAAAAAACAGCGCGGAGGAGGCGACCGCGATGGCGGCACTGGTGATCCCCGAGGCAAGGCCACCAAGCGAACTTGCAAAGGCGACGATGCAGATAAACAGCGGTGAAGGATTGGGGACGGTGAAAAAATGGCGATCGACAAAGATGACGATCAGCGCCGTCGCTGTCGTCAGAAGTGGGCCGGAGATTGCGCGCCAGTCGAACCGCATGCCTGTCTCGTTCTCCCAGCGAGAATAAGGCCGGCAACGTGACGAAGGGTGGGGTTCGCGGCGGCTTTTTGTGTTGCAGCCTTAAGCAAAGGTTGGCCGGACAGACGGTGATTTCTGATTTTTCTAATCAAATGATATCGATCGTGCACCGATCGGGACATGCAAAATCCGGCTCGCCGGATTTTGGGCGAGCAGCCGGAGCGCATTTTCGCCGCGCCTTCCCGTGGCGATCACGAATGAGGCCGCGAGCAGGATCGCAACCGTCAGCGCTATGGCAACAAGTACGACAGGTGCTTTCATCGTTGCCCGATCGCGGTGCGCATCATCGCGCTGGAAACTGCAAAGTTGCCAGTGCTCGCTTTAAATCCGAGGCTCGCATCAGAGCGGCCGCGCTTGCGTGCGGACTTCGGAATCGAAGCACTTGTCGCGTAAAAATTTCAAACGATCTGGGAAAATGATTTTGAGTTAAGCCGGAATCGGCATCGCCATGCTGACCTTGATCGAAAATACCGTGAGGGTGACGATCAGGCAGAGCGACAGCGAGCCAACCGCGAGCGAGGCCGCGACGGCGTCATTCAATCCGGACGAAGCTACGGGCGCAGAACGGCCTTCAAAGCCTGCTGTGCCGGGCGACCGTCTCATGGCGAGGTTCCTTTGGCCGGCTTGCTTCGGCCGAGTTCCTTCGACGGGCGAATCACCCGCACAACGGAAAATTTCGCAGCCATCACAGGCAATATTGCGGCGGCGATTGCCCCGAAAATGGCGAAACGGCGGCGAATCCGGCGGTTATGCCCGCTATTTCAGCAGATCAGGCTTCGGCGGCGATCCCGGCGGGGTCGTCGACCTCGTTGGCCGGCCGCCAGTGCATGCCGACGAAACCAGGGGTCTGCTCGATCCGCCGCAGCCAGGCGCGGATGGCGGGAAATGTCGTGAGGTCATAATCGCAGCGGTCGGCGACATGGGTGTAGCCGTAGAGCGCGATGTCCGCGACCGTCAGCTGGCCGGTGGCGAAATACTGATGAGTCTTGAGGTGGTTTTCCATCACCTGCAGCGCGGCGTAGCCGCGCTCCATCCAGTCTTCCAGAGCGTGGGTTTGCAGGGCGCGGCCGCCCTTGACCAGCGACAGCCAGAAATAGGCCGCGCCAATGTTAGGCTCCAGCGCGTGCTGTTCGAAGAACATCCACTGCAGCGCCTCGGCGCGCTCGATGCGCGTGTCCGGCGCAAGCGAAGTACCGCCGGCGACATACCAGAGGATGGCGTTGGATTCGGCGAGGTAGCGTCCTTCCGCGACCTCCAGCAGCGGCACCTGTCCGCTTGGATTCTTCGCGAGAAATTCCGGCGTCCGGCTTTCGCCGCGCAGGATGTCGATCTCGATCGCGCGATAGGGCGCGTTGAGCAGCGCCAGCGCAAGGCGGACCTTGTAGCTGTTGCCGGAGCGCTGCATCGAATAGAGCTTGTACATCTGGATTCAATCGATCGGTGGGACGTGCACGTACGAAAAGAAAAGGCGGTGCGCCTTGTCATTCCGCAACGCGGCTAAACAATGATGCCGATGTTGATGCGTCGCAAGGCCCGCAAGCTGGAAAAAGTCGAAATTCTCTACCGCAGTGCGGTCGCGCAGAAGTTCTTGCCAACACGGCGATACACATCAGATCACGCTTGCGCGATTCCGGCCGCGCCGATGGTGATCCTGACGCGGTCTTGCATGACGCGCCGCATGACCTGCACATACAGCAACAATATCGTCATGAGACCGAAGGGTATGCCGGTCGCACCGGCGATCCCGCGCGCGAGCAGGCACGATCCGCGCCATGGCGAGAATGCCGATGTCGTAATTGCGGAGGCCGCCTTTCCAGCTCGAGGCGATGATGAATGCCATCGCTGGCCCCGGGGATTGTCAGATCGTAATCGAGCACGGGTTTGTCGTTGCAATCGATCCGGCCGTCGGATGGCGCGATCCAGCCTATGATCGCGATCGCATGGACCCCGAGGGGGATCTGGCTGCAGGCGCGCGCCCGGTACGCGGCGAGCCGTCAGCCTGACCGCAGCTCTTGCCAAGGCCGTCCTCACCAGGGCGGCACTTGCCGGAAATGAGCCATTTTGCGGCGGAATTTTATGAATGTTGCGCGATCTGACGCGAGGCCGTTTTAACGTCCCTAAAATTTGCGCCCGCCCGAGCTACCTTCTTGCGATGCAGCGTGGCGCGCTTTAGGGTGCACCGATCCCATCAATGAGAGTCGTGGCTGATCGAGTTCACCACGCCTGCAAGGAGACGATGATGCCTTTCCTGTCCGCTGCGCTCGACCGTGTGAAGCCGTCCGCGACCATCGCGGTAACGGATAAAGCACGGGCGCTGAAAGCGGCGGGCCGCAACGTCATTGGCCTCGGCGCTGGCGAGCCCGATTTCGACACGCCTGCCAACATCAAGCTGGCGGCGATCCACGCCATTGAAGCGGGCAAGACCAAGTACACCGCGGTGGACGGCATTCCCGAGCTGAAGGAGGCCATCATCGCCAAGTTCCAGCGCGAGAACGGGCTGACCTACAAGCCGAACCAGGTCATCGTCGGTACCGGCGGCAAGCAGGTGCTCTACAACGCGCTGATGGCCACCATCAATCCCGGCGACGAGGTCATTATCCCCGCGCCCTATTGGGTGAGCTATCCGGAAATGGTGGCGCTTGCCGGTGGCGAACCGGTGCCGGTGGTGTGTACGGCGGCGCAGGGTTTCAAGCTGCAGCCCGAGGCGCTGGAGAAGGCGATCACGGCGAAGACCAAGTGGATCATCCTGTGCTCGCCGTCGAACCCGACCGGCGCCGCCTATACCAAGAGCGAGTTGAAGGCGATCACCGATGTGCTGGTCAAGCATCCGCATGTCTGGGTCATGACCGACGATATGTACGAGCATCTGGTCTATGACGACTTCGTGTTCACGACGCCGGCGCAGATCGAGCCGAAACTGTATGACCGCACGCTGACCGTGAACGGTGTCTCCAAAGCCTATTGCATGACCGGCTGGCGCATCGGCTATGCCGGCGGCCCCGCCGAACTGATCAAGGCGATGGCGACGATCCAGTCGCAGTCGACCTCGAACCCGTCGTCGATCGCGCAGTGGGCTTCCGTCGAGGCGCTCAACGGTCCGCAGGATTTCATTCCGGCGAACAACAAGGTGTTCAAGGAACGGCGCGACCTCGCGGTGTCGATGCTCAACCAGGCCAAGGGCATCGAATGCCCGCGCCCGGAGGGTGCGTTTTACGTCTATCCGTCCTGCGCAGGCACCATCGGCAAGACCTCGCCGTCCGGCAAGGTGATCGGCAACGACGAGGACTTCGTCACCGAGTTGCTGGAGAACGAGGGTGTCGCGGTCGTGCAGGGCTCGGCGTTCGGATTGGGACCAGCGTTTCGGATTTCCTACGCGACCAAAACCTCCGACCTCGAAGAAGCCTGCAAACGCATCCAGCGGTTCTGCGGCAATTTGCGATAGTCAAATCACATCATCGTCGAACATTTGATGTTTTGACGTCAGTATTTGGGAAGCGCCTTGTTTTGGACACGGCGCTTCCCTTTCTGTCGCCGCGCAAACTCATTTGCTTACGCGGAGATAAGACTTATGCGACTCTCTACACTTGGTATTGCCATGGCTGCGCTGGTAGCGTCGTTCGCAAGTGCCAATGCACAGCAGCCGGTTCCTGCCGGTATTTTGGAATGCCAGGGCGGCCAGAATGTTGGCTTTGTCGTCGGCTCGGTGACCAGGCTCGATTGCGTGTTCAGAAGCGAAGGCCGGCGGCCTGAGGCTTATGCCGCGACCGTTCGCCGGATCGGCGTGGACCTCGGTTTCACCCAACAGACCCAGTTCTCCTGGGCGGTGAGTGCGCCGAATGCCACATTGGCACGCGGCGAACTCGCCGGCACTTACGGTGGGGTCGGCGCCAACGCGTCGGTCGGCGTAGGTTTTGGTGGCAATTTCCTGGTCGGTGGCCCGGGGAATGCCTACGGCTTGCAGCCGGTGAGCGTGCAAGGCCAGACCGGGTTGAACGTCGCGGCGGGAATTGCCGGCATCGAACTGGAGCCGGTCGGGTTCGCCCGTCATGCCTTCCATCGGCACCATCGCCATCATCACTACGTGCATCATCGTCACGGCTGAAGAAATCCAAAATCGACCAAGGAATTTGGCCAAGGAATTCGGCCAAGTAATCGGCTGAGGGAAGAGGCCCGCGCAAGCGGGCCTTTTTTTGTGACGGGTCTGTCACGTTTTGAAACGTGCCGCTTGAGCGGCGGCCTGGATCAAGGCGCGGCAAATGTGGCACGGCTGCCCATGTTGTGTCATAGAGAAGGAGGAAAGCGTCATGGGGTATGGCGCTTCCGTGACTCTCTGCTCGCATCACATTCATCAGCCGGAGACTTCTTCATGCGCCGCTCATTCATCCTTGCCGGCATTGCCGCCGGCATGCTGCTTGGCTCCTTCGCTGGCGCCACCGCGCAGCAGCCGATCCAGCGTGTTCAGGTCGGCGTCCTTGAATGCCGTGGCGGCGCAAGCATTGGCTTCATTGTCGGTTCGGTAACCAATCTCGGCTGCGTCCTGCACGTCGATGGCATGCCGGAGGACCGCTATATCGCGACCATCCGCAAGGTCGGTGTCGACCTCGGCATCACCCAGGAGTCGGCGCTCGCCTGGGGCGTCTACGCGCCGGTCGCCCGGCTCGGTACCGGCGATCTCTCGGGCGATTACGCCGGCGCCCAAGGCAGCGCGACGCTCGGTGTCGGGGCCGGCGGCAATGTGCTGGTCGGTGGTTCGAACAATTCGATCGCGCTGCAGCCGCTCAGTCTGCAGGGCCAGGTCGGTATCAATGTCGCGGCCGGGCTGGAAAGCCTGGAACTTCGGCCGGGAAGGTAAGGCAGCGCCTCGCTATCATCGGGTCGCGCCTGGCGCCGACCCGATGGCTTGCGCTCACGGCGTCCGGTGTCATTCACCGACAATGCACCGCAGCGACCTTTTTCTGACTTGCCAAATCCCTGAGGTAGGCGGAGCATCCATTCGCCGACCCAATCAAGGGCCGAGCTCCAGATGAGGAGGCGGCAATGGGACAAGACGTCAGTAGTCCCCGCGGTCCACGGTGCATTGCATTGGTGGGCCCTTTCCAAAGCGGTAAAACCACACTTCTAGAAGCAATACTGGCGCGTACGGGTGCAATCCCCCGCGCCGGGAGTGTCGAAGCCGGAACCTCGGTCGGCGACGCCAGCCCCGAAGCGCGACGCCACAAGATGGGCGTCGGCTTAAGCGCGGCCACGACCAGCTTCATGGACGACAGTTACACCTTTATCGATTGTCCCGGTTCGATCGAATTCGTGCACGACATGCGCGCCGCGATCCCGGCGGTCGATGCCGCGGTGGTGGTCTGCGAAGCCGACGAGAAAAAGCTGCCGCAATTGCAGATCATCCTGCGCGAACTCGAAGATCTCGGCATTCCGCGTTTTCTTTTCCTCAACAAGATCGACCGGGCCAACAAGCGCATCCGCGAGACGCTCGCGACGTTGCAGCCGGCTTCGCGGGTACCGCTGGTGTTGCGGCAAATTCCGATCTGGAATGGCGACCTGATCGAAGGTTTCGTCGATCTCGCGCTGGAGCGCGCCTTCGTCTATCGCGAACACAAGCCTTCCGAGGTCATGGCGCTCGAAGGCGGCAATCGCGACCGTGAGAAGGAAGCGCGCTTTTCGATGCTGGAAAAGCTCGCCGATCATGACGACGCGCTGATGGAGCAGTTGCTCGAGGATATCCAGCCGCCGCGCGACGCGGTGTTCGACGACCTGGCCCGCGAATTGCGCGAAGGATTGATCTGTCCGGTGCTGCTTGGCTCGGCGGCGCGCGAGAATGGCGTGCTGCGCCTGTTGAAGGCGCTGCGGCATGAAGCGCCCGGCGTGGCCGCGACCGCAAAACGTCTCGGCGTGTCTTCATCGACCAAGGATGCGCTGGGCTATGTGTTCAAGACCATGCATTTGCAGCACGGCGGCAAATTATCGCTGACACGCCTGCTCGCCGGGCATCTCGACGACGGCGCGACACTGCAATCCTCATCCGGCGAGAGCGGACGGGTATCCGGAATCCTCTCCGTCAACGGCACCCATGACAGCAAGCGCGCCTCCGCCGAGGCCGGCGACACGGTTGCGCTGGGCAAGCTCGATGCCATCAAGACCGGCGATACGCTCACGAGCGGCAAGACGGCGCCTTCGGCTTTGGTGCACGTCGAGCCGACGCCTCCGGTATTGGCGATGTCGCTTGCGGCGACGGATCGCAAGGACGACGTGAAGCTCGGTCAGGCCTTGTTGCGGCTGAACGAGGAAGATCCTTCGCTGACCATGATCCAAAATCAACGCACCCACGACACCGTGCTGTGGGGGCAGGGCGAGATGCATCTGCGCGTCGCGCTGGAACGCCTGCGCGAGCGCTTTGGCGTCAACGTCAAAGCGCATCCGCCGGCGATCGGTTACCTGGAGACGATCCGCAAATCGATTACCCAGCGCGGCCGGCACAAGAAGCAATCCGGCGGCCACGGCCAGTTCGGTGATGTGGTGCTGGAGGTCAAGCCGGTGCCGCGCGGCAGCGGTTTCGAATTCCACGAAACGGTGGTCGGCGGCGCGGTGCCGCGGAATTATATCGGCGCAGTCGAGGAGGGCGTGGTTGATGGCCTGTTGCGCGGGCCGCTCGGCTTTCCCGTCATCGATGTTCACGTTACGCTGACCGACGGCTCCTATCACAGCGTCGATTCATCGGATCTTGCGTTCCGCACCGCGGCGCGGGTCGGCGTCAGCGAGGCGCTGCCGCAGTGTCAGCCGGTGTTGCTGGAGCCGATCCACGTGGTCGAGATCGTGTGTCCCAGCGATGCCACCGCCAAGGTCAATGCCATCCTGTCGGCAAGGCGTGGTCAGATTCTCGGCTTCGATACCCGCGAGGGCTGGCCGGGATGGGATTGCGTCCGGGCCACCATGCCGGAGGCGGAGATCGGCGACCTGATCGTCGAATTACGGTCGGCGACGGCCGGCGCCGGCAGTTTCACCCGGCAGTTCGATCGCATGGCAGAGGTCACCGGCCGCGCGGCCGATCAGATCATCGCTGCGCATCGGGTCGCGGCGTAGGGGTTTCGGGGATCATGTCCTTGAGGCAGGGATCATGATCCCCAACGCCACCGATTTGGCCCTGAAGATGCGGCGGCTCACCCAATGGGTGGACAGCCAACGCCAGCCCGCGAGCCTCATTCGAAGGCAATTCCACGGCGGATCACTCGGCAATTGCTATGTGACGATCGATCTCGATCGTCAGACCCCTTTCGCATCCTCCAACCTCAATCGCGTCTATATGTGCGGTGCTGAACCGGGAATGTCGTCCCAAGGCGTCGCCCGGCTGATCGATCTGTTCCTGACCGAAGGCGTCAAGCGCTTCTTCGTCTGGCTCAGCCCCGGTCCGGACATGGATCTGGCGCGCGGCTGGCTCGAGCAGCACGGGTTGTCCCGCATCCGGCGCACCGGCTATCCGACCCTGTGCCGCACCGGCCATGCTCCCGTTCCATTCAACACCGATCTCGAAGTCCGCGAGGTGAGCGCGGACGAGATAGCTGATGCCAGCGACCAGCTCGGCGAAACGCTGTGGCCGGAATATACGAGATGCGCGGGAAGGGAGAGTTTTTTTCATTACATGGCTTTTGACGACCGCCGACCGGTGGCCATTGCGGCGCTCTGTATTTTTGAGGACATTGGATATCTCATGGCTGCCGCGACCGCGGAAAGTCATCGCAAGCGCGGAGCCCAGCAGGCACTGATCGCGAAAAGGGTCGAACGCGCGGAACGGTCCGGCTGTTCGATGCTGGTGTCCGAAACCCTGTATATGATCGAGCACTCCTACCGGAATCTGCAACGCGCCGGCTTTGTCGAGGCGTATGAAAAAGAAATCTACGAATGGAACGCCTGAGAGCCGAGCGGCGCCATGCTTAGTTCGCGCCGCAACGCTGCGCTGGCCTGTGCGTTGAGCGCGCTGGCCGGCTATGTCGATGGCATCGGCTTTCTGCATCTCGGCGGCCTGTTTGTTTCCTTCATGAGCGGCAACTCGACGCGGCTGGGCGTTACCCTGGCCGAAGGTCATTGGCGCAGCGCAGCCGAAGCGGCCGGCCTGATCGCGCTGTTTGTGATCGGCGCGGGCGCCGGCAGCCTGATCGTGCTCGGCCGTGAGCTCTACTGCCAGTGCTGGGTGCTGCTGACGGAAGCGTTGCTGCTCGCCGTTGCCGGGCTTTGTCACGCTTTCGGTTTGTCGGGTAGCGCGATAGCGGCGATCGTGCTGGCGATGGGGCTGGAAAACGCGGTGTTTCAGGCCGACGGCGGCGCGGGGCTCGGTCTCACTTACATCACGGGCGCGCTGGTCAAAACAGGTCAGCTCGCAGCCGCGGCGCTGTGCGGCGGCCCGCGCTGGGCCTGGGTGCCGAACCTGCTGTTGTGGGCGGCGCTGGTGGCGGGTTCGGTGGTGGGCGCGCTCGCCTATCGCTGGATCAGTCTTGCCGCGATCTGGTTCGCTGCGGCGATGGCGCTGGCCCTGAGCGGCATGGTTTTCGCAGCAGCGAACCGACAGGATTGACAGCGAGCGCGGCTTGGCCGATTTGAAAGAATGACAATCGGGACCAAACTCCGCGGCGCATGTTTGATCGGATGGCCGGCGGCGCATTCGCGTTCGCCGTTGATCCATCATTACTGGTTGAGGACGCTGGGTATCGAGGGCGGCTACAACATCGAAGCCATTCCGCCCGAAGGCTTTGCCGAATTCGTGCTGCGTCTGTCGAGCCACGGCTTTGTCGGCGCCAACGTCACCATTCCGCACAAGGAGCGCGCGCTGGCGCTGTCGACGCCGGATGCGCGCGCCCACGCGGTCGGCGCGGCCAATACGCTGTGGTACGAGAATGGCGAGCTGCGCTCGACCAATACCGATATCGAAGGTTTCATCAATAATCTCGACGCCTGCGCGCGCGAATGGGACGCCGTCACCGATGCGCTGGTGCTGGGCGCTGGTGGCTCGTCACGCGCCGTCGTGTTCGGCCTGATCGAGCGCGGCATCAAGCGCGTGCATCTGGTCAACCGCACCATCGATCGCGCACGCGCGCTTGCGGATCAATTCGGCGCCAGCGTTCAACCCGCGGCGTGGGACGCCATTGGCGATCTGCTGCCGGGCATGGGGTTGCTCGTCAACACGACGTCGCTTGGGATGCACGGCCAGCCTGCGCTGGAGGTCGACGTGAGCCGGCTTCCTTCGCATGCCGTGGTTGCCGATCTCGTCTACGTGCCGCTGCATACGCCGTTGCTCTTGGCGGCGCGGGCACGCGGACTGCAGACCGCTGACGGGCTGGGCATGCTGCTGCATCAGGCGGTGCGCGGGTTTGAACTGTGGTTTGGACAGCGCCCGCAAGTCACGCCCGAGCTCCGTGCGCTGGTCGAGGCTGATCTCACGAAGGTTTGACACCGGAATAGAGTGGAAGCTACGGGGTCTGCTGCTAAGTGAAGCACCCCGGAGACCCAATCATGCCCCGTCATACGTTCACGCGCCCCCTCATCGCCATTGCGATGGTCGCAGCTTCATCGATCTATGCGCTCGCCCAGCAGCCGCCGACGCCGTCGCGGGTCCGCGGCACCATCGAGGCCGTTGACGGCGATCAACTGACTGTCAAGTCGCGCAGCGGCGACGATGTGAAGCTGCACATGACCAGCGACATGCTGGTGGTCGGAATCACCAAAATATCGCTGTCGGACATCAAAGTGGGGTCCTTCATTGGCGCCACCACGGTGCCGGGGCCGGACGGCAAGCAAAACGCGCTCGAAGTGCACGTGTTTCCGGAAAACATGCGCGGCACCGGAGAAGGATCGCGGCCATACGATCTGCGCCCCAACAGCACCATGACCAATGCGACGGTGGCCGAGTCCGTTGTGAGCAATGACGGCAACTCGCTGATCATCAGATACAAGGACGGCGAGAAGAAGGTCGAGGTCTCGCCCGATACGCCGGTCGTGACTTACGTGCCCGCCGACAAGTCCGACCTGAAGGCAGGCGCCAAGGTGATCGCCTTCATGAAAAAGCTGCCGGACGGTTCGTTTGAGACCAACCGCGTCAGCGTCGGCCGCGACGGGCTGACCCCGCCGATGTAACAATGGCCGGCGCCGGACGTATATCGCTACGAGGCCGGGAATAGCTGCTCGTTCGCGGGGTTCCCGATGCATCCTCTGGTGAAATCATCCTCGAAGGGAAACGGCGTGTCGAAAATTCATTCGTTGTTACCGCACGGTCTCGCAGTTGCGTTGACCGGCATTGTGTTGTTTGGAGTGTCGCCTGTGCCAATGGCATCGGCGCAGCAGCCGCCGGCGATCCGCATCCGCGGCGCGATCGAGGGCGTTGACGGGTCGCTCCTGACGATCAAGTCGCGCGAGGGCACGGACGTAAAGGTCCGTGTGACCGACAATGTGGTGGTGATCGGCATCGCCAAATCCACGCTGTCCGATATCAAGACGAACTCTTACATCGGCGTATCGGCGATGCCGCAGCCGGACGGCACCCAGAAGGCGCTCGCCGTTCATATTTTCCCTGAAGCCCAACGCGGCGCGGCTGAAGGCTTCCGGGCCTGGGATCTGCGTCCCAACAGCACCATGACCAACGCGACCGTCGCCGAGACGGTTGCCGGCACCGATGGCCAGAACATTCTGGTCAAGTACAAGGACGGTGAAAAGAAAGTCGTGGTGCCGCCGGAGACGCCGATTGTCTCCTTCATTTCGGGCGACAAGAGCGAACTGAAGCCGGGCGCCAAGATCATCATCTTCGGCGCAACCAAGAAGGACGACGGCACGCTGGAAGCCAACCGCGTCGGCGTCGGCATCGACGGCATCACGCCGCCGATGTGACCACTTTGTCATTCCGGGGCGCGCGAAGCGCGAACCCGGAATCTCGAGAATCCCGGTGCGCAATTGCGCATCGGGGTCTGGTTGTTCGGACCGTCCGGGAATGATGTTCCCGTCGGCCCTTAAATCGCCAGCACGTGGTCGTCGATTTCGGCGATGGTGTTGACGCCGCACAATCCCATCGTCGTGGTGAGTTCTTTCGCGATCGTCTCGATCGCCTTGGCGACGCCGGCCTGGCCGGCGGCCCCAAGCCCGTAGGCATAGGCGCGGCCGATCATGCAGGACTTGGCGCCAAGCGCGAGCGCCCGCATCACATCCTGGCCCGAGCGGATGCCGCCGTCGAACAGGATTTCCATCTTCGAGCCCACGGCATCGACGATTTCAGGCAGAACCTCGATCGATGACGGCGCGCCGTCGAGCTGCCGGCCGCCATGGTTGGAGACCACCAGCGCCTGAGCGCCGCTCTTGGCGGCTTCCTCGGCATCCTCAACGTCGAGAATGCCCTTGAGCACGAGCTTGCCCGGCCAGATGCTGCGGATCCATTCGACATCCTTCCAGTTCAGCGAGGTGTCGAACTGCGAATTGATCCAGGTCGAGAGAGCGGTGATGTCTTCCGTGCCCTTCAGATGGCCGACGAGATTGCCGAAGGTGCGGCGCTTGCCGCGCAACACGCCGGATACCCAGGCCGGCTTGCTGGCGAAATCGAACAGTTTCGAAAGCGACCATTCCGGCGGCACCGTCATGCCGTTCTTGATATCCTGGTGACGCTGACCGATCACCTGAAGATCGACCGTCAGCACCAGCGCGCTGCATTTCGCTGCGATCGCGCGCTCGATCAGGGATTTGATGAAGCCGCGGTCCTTCATCACGTAGAGCTGGAACCAGAACGGCTTGTCGACCGCGGCTGCGATGTCTTCGATCGAACAGATCGACATCGTGCTTTGTGTGAACGGAATGCCGGCGGCCTGCGCGGCGCGGCAGGCATAAATCTCGCCGTCGCCATGCTGCATGCCCAACAATCCGACCGGCGCCAGGATCAGAGGCAGCGCGGCGGCTTCTCCAAGAATCGTGGTCGAGAGATCGCGCTTGGAGACGTCGACGAGGACGCGCTGGCGAAACTTGATCTGCTGAAGATCGTCGTGGTTGGCGCGCAGCGTGTCCTCGGAATAGGAGCCGCGATCCGCATAATCAAAAAACGCCTTCGGAACCTTGCGCTTGTGAAGCTGACGCAGGTCCTCGATGCAGGTGATGTGTTTCATGGAAGTTTCCGGCCCTTCTTGCATTTACCGCTTTGAGGTTTCATCTAGCATGCTTGGGCCAACCGCCAAATCGCTCCGCGGAAGACGCTGCCGCCAACCAGGAGGGCACCCATGACCGGACCACGCTCCCACGCAGAAGACGCCAAGAGCGCCGAGAAACGCCGGCTGGACGAGGCTCTCGAGGAGGGGCTGGAAGAGACCTTTCCGGGCTCGGACCCGGTCAACGTCACCCAGCCGCCGCCTTCCAAACAGGATCATCACGTCAAGCGCAAGGATTAACGCGCGGGCCGTTTTGCGGTCGGCTCCGGGCATAATATGAGATTAAACAATAGGTTAGTCGCTTATTGCCGGTTTACCTGCCGGTAATGATTCATCATATTTTTTGAAGCCATGTTAGGGACAAAGGCATTATAACCCGGTTCACGCCATGGTAGTGGGCATTTGAGGCCTCGTGCTGGACGGCTTGAGAATCCTTGAAGGGCCGCTGGGGGACACATGAACCGCAAATATTTCGGTACCGATGGGATTCGGGGCCGCGCCAACGGGCTGATCACGCCGGAGCTCGCGCTCAAGGTCGGACAGGCGGCTGGATTGGTGTTTCAGCGCGGCGAGCATCGTCATCGCGTGGTCATCGGCAAGGATACGCGGCTGTCCGGCTACATGATCGAATACGCGATGGTGGCCGGCTTCACCTCGGTCGGCATGGACGTGCTGCTGCTCGGCCCGATGCCGACGCCGGCGGTAGCGATGCTGACCAAGTCGATGCGCGCCGATCTCGGGGTGATGATATCAGCCTCGCATAATCTGTTCGAGGACAACGGCATCAAGCTGTTCGGGCCGCAAGGCTTCAAACTGTCCGATGATGTCGAAAAGCAGATCGAACAATTGCTGGACGAATCTCTCGACAAGCGCCTCGCGCAAAGCGCCAGCCTCGGGCGCGCCCGCCGCATCGACGGCGTGCACGATCGCTATATCGAATTCGCCAAGCGCACGCTGCCGCGCGATCTCAGCCTCGAGGGCCTGCGCGTGGTGGTCGATTGCGCCAATGGCGCGGCCTACAAGGTGGTGCCGGAAGCGCTGTGGGAGCTCGGCGCCGACGTCATTTCCATCGGCGTCGAACCGGACGGATTCAACATCAACAAGGAATGCGGATCCACCTCGCCGGAAGCGCTGAGCCGCAAGGTGCGCGAAATGCGCGCCGATATCGGCATCGCGCTCGATGGCGACGCCGATCGGGTCATCCTGGTCGACGAGCGCGGACATCTGGTCGATGGCGATCAATTGCTTGCGGTGATCGCGCAGAGCTGGAAGGAAGACGGTCGCCTTGCCAAGCCCGGCATCGTCGCGACCGTGATGTCGAATCTCGGACTCGAGCGTTTCCTCGAAGGTCACGGCATCGAGCTCGTTCGCACGCCGGTCGGCGACCGCTATGTGCTCGAGCACATGCTGAGCCGCGGCTACAATCTCGGCGGCGAACCATCGGGCCACATTATCCTGTCCGACTATGCGACAACAGGCGATGGCTTTGTCGCCGCACTGCAGGTGCTCGCGGTGGTGCAAAAGCTCCGCCGCCCGGTGTCGGAAGTCTGTCACCGGTTCGATCCGTTGCCGCAGATCCTGAAGAATGTGCGCTATCGCAGCGGCAAGCCGCTCGACGACGCCGAAGTCAAATCGGCGATCGTCGCCGGAGAGAAACGGCTCAATGGCCACGGCCGGTTGCTGGTCCGCTCATCCGGAACCGAGCCGGTGATCCGCGTGATGGGCGAGGGCGATGATCGCATCCTGGTCGAGGAAGTGGTCGACCATATCGTCTCGGCGCTCGGCGAAGCCGCGGCGGCGGCCTGAGCGCGATTGGTTCAAGGGGACACGTGATCTCTTCGCCGTACCGCTCACACGTTGGCGGATCGTGTGCCCAATCGCATCGCAGCCATTAGCGAATGAAGCTGGTCGGTCCGGCGCCGGCAGCGTAGGAAATGCGCATCGCGCCGCGAATCCCCCGGGAATTATCCGTTGAACAAGCCTGTCGTCGTCTCCGAAGAAGCGCTGGTCGAGCCAGTGATCGTGCCGGATGTGACGCCCGATGCGCTGGCCAAAGCGGCCGCCATGGGGCCGGCCTATATTGTGCTGACGGGAATCAGCTTTTCGCATTTCCTCAACGACACGATGCAGTCGCTGATCGCGTCGATCTATCCGATCCTGAAGGATAGCTACGCGCTGGACTTCGCGCAGATCGGCATGATCACGCTGGCGTTCCAGTTTACGGCGTCGCTGCTGCAGCCATTGGTCGGGCACTTCACCGACAAGAAGGCGCAGCCGTTCTCGCTCGCTATCGGCATGGGTTTTACGTTCTTCGGCCTGCTGCTGCTCAGCGCGGCGCACCAATACGTCGTCATCCTCGTCGCGGCCGCGCTGGTGGGACTGGGCTCAGCCGTGTTCCATCCGGAATCGGCGCGGATCGCCCGGCTTGCTTCGGGCGGACGTTACGGCTTTGCGCAATCGGTGTTTCAGCTTGGTGGCAGTTTCGGAACGTCGATGGGACCGGTACTGGCGGCGCTGATCGTGGTGCCGTTCGGCCAGCCGAGCATCGCCTGGTTTTCCTCGATCGCATTTCTCGCGATCGTCATCCTGTGGCGGATCGGACGGTGGTACAAGCCGCAGATCGCGGCCAAGAAGTTTACGCCGTCCGCACCGCATCCGGATGCGCCGAGCTCGCGGCGTGTGACGACCGCGCTTGCCGTGCTGGTCGCGCTTCTGTTCTCGAAGCAGCTCTATGTATCGAGCCTGTCGAGCTACTACATCTTCTATCTGATCGACAAATTCGGCGTATCGACCCAGGCTGCGCAGCTTTATCTTTTCATTTTTCTTGCTGCGAATGCGGTGGGTGCGTTCTTCGGCGGACCGCTGGGTGATCGGTTCGGCCGCAAATATGTGATCTGGTTTTCAATCCTCGGCGCGCTGCCGTTTACGCTGGCGCTGCCCCATGTCGGCCTGTTCGCGGGCGCGGTACTGACGGTGTTCATCGGCTTGATCATCTCGTCGGCGACGTCGTCGATCATCGTGTTCGCGCAGGAACTGATGCCGCACCGGTTCGGGATGATCTCCGGCATGTTCTTCGGCGTTGCATTCGGCATCGGCGGTCTCGGTGCCGCGGTGCTTGGCCGCGTCGCCGATCACACCGGCATCGCATTCGTCTATCAGGTCTGCGCGTTTCTGCCGGCGCTCGGTCTGCTCGCCGTGTTCCTGCCGAAGATGCCGAAAACCGCGCATTAGAATCCGCCCGGGTTCGATCTAATAAACCGGCGGCGCGATGCGAGCGCGTCCAGACTCCATCAATACATTGTTAGTGATTGGGTAGTGGTTGGTTAGTGATTGCGATGAGAGTTCACCATCTTATCCAACGCCATTTCCGTCATCGCAAAAAATCCTCAGACATTATCAACCTTAAAAATTAGGGTTAAGCGGCGCTTAAGCATTTAATGCCATCGTCCGTCCGTGAGTTTTTGAAGTGGGGCCTCCTTTGTCTGCCCCACCGGACAAAAGGACGAGTCCTATGCGTAGCGTTAAGTTTATTGTCGCCGCAGGAGCGGCATCGCTGTTGTCGTCAGTGGCTTTTGCCGCCGACATGCCTTCCATCATGCCGGCACCGGCGTATGCGCCGCCGCCGGTCGAGGATTTCGGCGGCTGGTATCTGCGCGGCGATATCGGCATGACCAATCAGCAACTCAAGTCGCTGGGCAATCCGGGCGATCCCAATGCTTCTCTCTTCACGTCTACTGGCATGGGCTTCGACAGCGCGGCGCTGTACGACCTCGGCGTCGGTTATCAATTTAACAATTGGTTCAGGGCAGATGTCATCGGCCAATGGCGCGGGCGCTCCAACTTTCATGGCTCGCAGTCTGTTCCGGTGGGCGTATTTGGTCCAACCTTTACCGAAGCAAACAACTATTCCGGCAGTAAGTCGGAAGCCGTCATCCTAGCCAACGCCTATGTCGATCTCGGCACCTGGTGGTGCGTGACGCCATATATCGGCGCCGGCATTGGCGGATCTTATAATCGGGTCAGCGGTTTCCAAGACAATGGTGTGATCTACAACGGTGGCGTACTCAACAACAGCGTCACCTATGCAGGTGATGCCGGCAAATGGAACTTCGCCTGGGCGCTGCACGCCGGTCTAGCCTATCGGGTTACTCAGAACGTAACGCTCGAACTCGGCTATAGCTACATGAACCTTGGCGATGCCGTCACCGGTCCCACGAATTCGTTCGATGGCGTGACGGTCGTGAACGGCAGCCCGTTCGTCATGAAGAGTATCACCTCAAACGATGTGAAGCTCGGCGTGCGCTGGAATCTCGACAGCCCGCCGGTTTATGCGCCGCCGCCACTGGTCACCAAGGGCTGAGCGACCTCTCACCACTTAATATTAGTTAACGGCGCGGGATCCTCCCGCGCCGTTTTGCTTTTGTGTGAAGCAGAACAGATCGCGCCGACCAAAGACACGTGATGACAAAAACCGATTCAGTTTTTGAAAGATCGTGCCGATCAGAACCCTTCGACAACGATTGATTAAGGTTAACAGGCGATGATCAGCATCAAGTCTCAGAGTGTTCGATTGGGAGTTGTTGCGATGCGTAGATTTCTGCTGGCGGCGGTGATGGCGGGAATGGCGGCCAGCGCGCAGGCGGCTGACATGCCTGATTTTCTTCGCGGCACCTTGCCCGCGTCCAGCGCGCCGACCAGAAACTGGGACGGCTGGTACGCCGGCGGTCAGGTCGACGAATCCTGGGCGAACACGAATTATAGCCGCACCGTGGTGTCGCAGACCAATGACTTGTTCCGCAACACGACGCTGCAGGGGCCGGCGTCCGAATTGAACGTGCTGGGCAAAGTCAACGGACAAAGCTCGGGGTTTGGCGCGTTCGTCGGACGCAATTTTCAGTTCGACGATGTCGTGCTCGGCGTGGAGGCAAACTATACTTATCTGTCCAGTCTCGCGACATCGACCAGCGCGAGTCTCGGCCCGATTCAGGTCGCCGAGCCGGGCCTGATCTTGCCGGCAGGTGATACCGCCGTGGACGGTGTGACGCTGAATGGCCGTGCTGCGCTACGGGTTAAGGACGAGATGACATTCCGTGGCCGCGCGGGCTGGGCCACCGGCGATTTCATGCCCTATATGTTCGGCGGCCTTGCGGTCGGGCGCATGGACGTTTCGAGCACGGTATCGAGCTCCGTGATCAGAACGATCAATGATGCCGGTGGAGGTTCGACCAGTTTTCCGCTTCCACAATTTGGGCTGACCTCGACCATTGGAAAAAGCAATGCCTTCGTGGTTGGCTGGACCGCCGGCCTTGGCCTCGAATATATGCTGTGGGGCAATGTTTTCCTGCGCGGTGAATGGGAATACATCCAGTTCGTGTCGGTCCAGAACACGGCGGTCTCGGAGAACAGCGTGCGCGCGGGCCTGGGGTACAAGTTCTGAGCGGACGCTTGCCGGCCGATCTTGACAGCAAATGAGGCCGCTGGTCCGATGCCGTACCCGTCCCGGGAACGGCGCGATTGATGAAAATCCACGGCGACAGCAATTCGGGCAATTGCCTGAAGGTGAAATGGGTCTGCGACAGGCTTGCGCTGCCCTATAGCTGGATCGAGGTCGACACGCGGAAGCGCGAAACGCGGACCACGCCATTTCTCAAGCTCAACAGCGCAGGCCAGGTGCCGACCGTCGAATTCGAGGACGGCCGGACGCTGGCGGAATCCAACGCCATCATCCGATATCTTGCCCGCGGCAGCGAGCTCATCCCGGCTGACGCTTTTCTTGCGGCGAAGATGGACGAGTGGTTGTTCTGGGAACAGTACAGCCACGAGCCGTATATTGCGGTGTGCCGCTTCCAGATGGTCTATCTCGGCAAGCCGGCATCCGATCTGGATCCCGACAAGATCAAACGCGGTTACGCCGCGCTGGCGCGGATGGAGCACCAGCTCGCCGCGACGCGCTTTCTGGTCGGCGATGTGGTCTCACTCGCCGACATCTCGCTGCTGGCTTATACGAGGCTGGCGCATCAGGGTGGTTTTCATCTCGACGGTTACGCCGCCGTGCGGCGCTGGATCGGCGAGACGGAAAAGTCCCTCAAGCTGCAACCCGCGCGTTGATATCAACTGGAATAACCATGGACACGATTTCCAAGATCACCATCCGTCGCGCCCGCCGCGATGATGTTCAGGCCATCGTCGCGATGCTGGCGGATGATCGCCTCGGCAGCGCGCGCGAACGGCTCGAGGATCCGCTGCCGCCGTCCTATTTCCGGGCGTTCGAGGCGGTCGACCGCGATCCGAATATCCAGCTCGTGGTCGCGGAGGATGGCGATCGCGCAGTTATCGGCTGCCTGCAGCTTTGCATCTTGCCTGGATTGAGCTCGCAGGGCGCATCGCGCGGTCTGATCGAGGACGTTCGCGTCGCTTCGCATTGCCGCAGCCGTGGCATCGGCGAACGACTGGTGCAGTGGGCTGTCACCGAGGCGCGCGCAAAAGATTGCAAGCTGGTCGAATTGCTGACGCATCATACCCGCGTCGATGCGCAGCGCTTCTACGCGAGACTCGGGTTTCAAGCGAGCCACGTCGGAATGACCTTGCGGTTTTGATGCCGCGGCCAGCCCAAAGTTGAATGCTGCGCTCGCCGACGCTTAAGGTGGTCGTCACTCTCTGATCCGGTTAACAGGCGATAAACTAACCGGTCTTTCGTCATTTTCCCCGGGGAACGATTCGTGTCATGCTGAGGTATCCCGTCAGGCCAGCGTAGCTTGGGGACCGCACATGAATAATTATTCGATTATCAAGGTCGGTCACGAATACGTCGTGCAGGCCGATGAAAAAAGTATTTTGAAAGTTGCAAGCTGGCGCAGGGCCGCGAAACTCGTCACGGACGCTGCGGAATTGCTGGACTCGCAACCGGCTCCGCAAGCGCCTTTGCAGGCGAAACCCGAGCCATCAATCGACCGTGATCCCAGGGTCATGCCTGATCCGTCCGAAGTTTCTTGACGATTGCAGGCGGCTCCCTTATTTACCGCAGCGGGACACCTCCCCCCAACGGGAGGCTTGCTATCTGGAAGGATAGATCATGACTGCAGCGAAGCCCGCTTCGCGGCCAAATGTGCCGCACTTTTCCTCCGGCCCCTGTGCCAAGCGCCCCGGCTGGAATCCCCAAAATCTCAAAGACGCCGCGCTCGGTCGCTCGCACCGTGCGAAGGTCGGGAAAGCCAAGCTCAAGCTCGCGATCGAGTTGACGCGCGAAGTGCTTGAAGTCCCCGCCGGCTACAAGATCGGTATCGTGCCGGCGTCTGACACCGGCGCGGTCGAAATGGCGTTGTGGTCGCTGCTCGGTGCGCGGCCCGTCACCACCATCGCCTGGGAATCCTTCGGCGAAGGCTGGGTCAGCGACATCGTCAAGGAATTGAAGCTGAAGGATGTCGCCAAGCTGCACGCCGGCTACGGCGAGATCCCCGATCTCAGCAAGGCCGATCCCGCTTCCGACATTGTCTTCACCTGGAACGGTACCACGTCGGGCGTGCGCGTTCCCAACGCCGACTGGATCAGCGCGAACCGTGAAGGTCTCACGATTTGTGACGCCACTTCGGCGGCGTTCGCACAGAAGCTCGATTGGCCCAAGCTCGATGTGGTGACGTTCTCCTGGCAGAAGGCGCTGGGCGGCGAGGCCGCGCATGGCATGCTTGTGCTGAGTCCGCGCGCGGTCGAACGGCTGGAGACCTACAAGCCGGCATGGCCGCTGCCGAAGATCTTCCGGATGACCAAGGGCGGCAAGCTCAACGAAGGCATCTTCGAGGGTGAGACCATCAACACGCCGTCGATGCTGTGCGTCGAGGACTATCTCGATGCGCTGAACTGGGGCAAATCGATCGGCGGTCTCAAGGCGCTGATGGCGCGCGCCGACGCCAACACCAAGGTGCTCGCCGACTGGAAGGCGAAAACGCCGTGGATCGATTTCCTCGCGAGGGATGCGGCGATCCGCTCCAACACCTCGGTGTGCCTGAAGGTAATCGATCCCGCGATCACGTCGCTGACGCCGGACGCGCAGGCCGATTTCTCCAAAAAGCTCGTCGCCTTGGTGGAAAAGGAAGGCGCCGGTTACGACTTCGCGCATTACCGCGATGCGCCGGCGGGCTTGCGGATCTGGTGCGGCGCGACCGTGGAGGCCCAGGATGTCGCGCTGCTGACGCAGTGGATCGACTGGGCGTTTGCGGAAGCCAAGGCTTCGCTTCCGAAGGCTGCGTAAATTTCCTTCTTAACCTCGCCCCGTTCTTACGGGGAGAGGTCGGCGCGCGGCGCCGGGCGAGGGCTCTTAAGCTTCGTACCTCGCAAATGCCCCTCACCCCAACCCTCTCCCCCGTAAGAACGGGGAGAGGGAGAAGAGATTGCTTCGAGACTTTCACCTCACTCGGCGCTTTGCACCGGCCTCCCTCAGGGGAGCGCGAAGGAAAAACTCAGATGTCCAAACCCAAAGTTCTTATTTCCGATGCGTTGTCGCCGGCTGCGGTGCAGATCTTCAAGGACCGTGGCATCGAGGTCGATTTCCAGCCCAATCTCGGCAAGGACAAAGACAAGCTCGCCGAGATCATCGGCAATTATGATGGCCTCGCGATCCGCTCGGCGACCAAGGCAACCGCGAAAATCATCGACAAAGCGACGCGGCTGAAGGTGATCGGCCGCGCCGGCATCGGCGTCGACAATGTCGAGATCCCCGCCGCCACGGCCAAGGGCATCATCGTGATGAACACGCCGTTCGGCAATTCGATCACGACCGCCGAGCATGCCATCACCCTGATGCTGGCGCTGGCGCGCGAAATTCCGCAGGCCGATGCTTCGACGCAAGCCGGCAAATGGGAAAAGAACCGCTTCATGGGGGTCGAGATCACCGGCAAGACGCTCGGCGTGATCGGCTGCGGCAACATCGGCTCGATCGCCGCCGACCGCGCGCTCGGTCTTCGCATGAAGGTGATCGCGTTCGATCCGTTCCTGTCGCCGGAGCGCGCCAAGGATCTCGGCGTCGAGAAGGTCGATCTCGACGAGCTGTTCAAGCGTGCCGACTTCATCACATTGCATACGCCACTGACCGAGAAGACCAAAAACATCATCGACGCGGCTGCGCTGGCAAAGATGAAAAAAGGCGTGCGCATCATCAACTGCGCTCGCGGCGGCCTGGTGGATGAGCAGGCGCTGGTCGATGCGTTGAATTCCAAGCACGTCGCGGGCGCAGCGTTCGACGTGTTCGTCGAGGAGCCGGCGACTTCGAACGTGTTGTTCGGCCACCCCAATGTAATCTGCACGCCGCATCTCGGCGCCGCCACCACCGAGGCGCAGGAGAATGTCGCGCTGCAGGTCGCCGAGCAGATGTCGGACTATCTTCTGAACGGCGCGATTTCCAACGCGGTCAACTTCCCCTCGATCACCGCGGAAGAGGCGCCGAAACTGCGGCCATTCATCGAGCTTGCCGAAAAACTCGGCTCGTTCGCTGGCCAGCTCACCGAGAGCGGTATTGCGAAAGTACAGATCACCTATGAAGGCCACGTCGCCGAAATGAAGATCAAGGCGCTGACTTCGGCGGTGCTGTCAGGACTGCTGCGGCCGATGCTGGGCGATGTCAATGTCGTCTCGGCGCCGGTTGTCGCCAAGGAGCGCGGCATGGTGGTCGACGAGATCGTGCGTGCGGCGGAAAGCGACTACGAAAGCCTGATCACGGTCACCGTCACGACCGAGCGGCAGGAGCGCTCGGTGTCGGGTACGGTCTATGCCGACGGCAAGCCGCGGCTGGTGGACATCAAGGGCATTCGCGTCGATGCGGAGTTCGGCAAGTCGATGATCTATGTCACCAATGAGGACAAGCCCGGCTTCATCGGCAAGTTCGCGGGCCTGCTCGGCGACGCCAAGATCAACATCGCCACCTTCCATCTCGGCCGCACCAAGCAGGGCGGCGACGCCATTGCGCTGGTCGAGGTCGACGGCGCGGTGCCGGCGGATGTGCTCGCCAAGGTGAAGGCGTTGCCGCAGGTGAAGCAAGTCAAGGCGCTGGTGTTCTAAAACGCGAGGGACACCGCTCTCCGCCGGTCGCGTCATGTCGTCAAGGGTGAGTGCGCCTGCAAGGGGCAGGGCATCTGTCACCTGATCGGCTTTCACCCCAACTTCCGATGCTGAGGTGATCGCTGATCAAACGCCTTCGTAAACCAGCCTGGTGAAGAAGCCGGGATCGATGACAAACTGACCCCATTTGGCATCGAAGGCCGCGGTTGGTTTGGCCGCGACAGTCTCGTCTTTCGATCTTCCCTGTTGCTTGAGCTTTGCGACGTTGTCCCTGACCGCAACGAGCATGTCGCGGAATTCCTTGAGCTCGGCTTTGTTGCTGACGGGGTGTCCATGGCCCGGAATGATGATCGTGCCGTCTGTCGTCGCCGCCAGATTGGCGTCACACGCCGCGATCGTTCCGTCGATGCTGCCGCCGGTCGAATAGTCGATGAAGGGATAGATGCCGTTCCAAAACGTGTCGGCGACGTGAACGATGTTGGCTTCGGCAAAGGTGACGGAGATGTCGCTGTCGGTGTGGGCAGGGCCGTAGTATTTCAGATCGATGGTCGAGCTGTTAAGTTTTAATCTGTGCTCTTTCGCAAAGACTTCGCTGGGAATCCCGCCCGACGGCGTTGGCAGAAAATTATAATCCCAATCCTCGACGCGCTGAATCCCGGACAGATGCTTGCGCGTGTTCTCCTGGGCGATAATTTTTGCGCCGACCGAATGCAGCCATTCGTTGCCGTCGGCGTGATCGAAGTGCCAGTGCGTATTGACGAGATGAGTGATCGGATCGCTGCCGAGATCGGCAAGGGCCTTGGTGATGTGAGGGCGCGAAACACCGATGCCGGCATCGATCAGCACTTTGCCGTCAGGGCCGGTAAGCACCGCGATATTTCCGCCGGAGCCCTCGAGCACGCTGACATTGTTTCGCAGTCTGTGCGTAACGATCGGCGATACCGCTGCGCTGTCCTTGATCAGGCTGACGAGACCTCTGGCCTCGGCGAAGGCTTCGCGCGGTGTCAGCCAGCCACCGGTCGCGGCAAAGGCCGCACCACCGGCGCAGCAGAGGCAAAAGCGTCGCCTCGACAATGAAGTCTCGTTTCGAGCAGCCATGGCACTGACCCCTGAATGAACGCGCGCGGACCGATCTTCGCTATTTCCCGCTTTTTTCGAAGCATCCGGCATCTTTTAGAAATATCCGGCAGCGAACCGCGCAGGGCTCGCCGCCGGCGTTGAGGCCGCGTTTAGCTGTTCGGGCCGCGGTCCATGCCGATCGGTTGCCAGCGGCGCAGCGCGGTGTTCTGCAGCACCGATGGATTGACGCAGCTTACCGGCCACATGCCCGACAGAACCAGCGATAATTCATAGCCGACGCGGCGTTTGCGCGCCTCGTCGAAGCGCGCCGAGGCCGAGGCGACATGCGCGGTCAGCGTGACGTTCTCCATGCCCAGCATTGGATTGTTGTGCGACGGCGGCTCCTTTTCCAGCACGTCGAGCGCGGCGTGCGCGATCCAGCCTTCCTGCAGAGCCTTGATCAGTGCGTCTTCGTCCACGGTCGGGCCGCGTCCGGTATTGATGAAGATGGCGCTCGGCTTCATCTGCCTGAAGTGCTTTTCGCCGAGCATGTGGTGAACTTCCGGCCGCGCCGGCGCGTGCATCGAAACGAAATCCGATTGCGACAGCACTTCGGACAAGGTCGCCGGCAGGACGCCATGCTCGGAGATCAGCGTCTCCTGGATGAACGGGTCGTAGGCCATCATGCGAAGCCCGAACGGCGCGGCGCGCTTGGCGACGGCGCGCGCCACCCGGCCGAACGAGATGAAGCCCAGCGTCTGTCCCATCAACCGAGGGATTTTCAGCAGCGCCGGCCGGCCTTCCGACCAGCGGCCTTCGCGGACCATCTTGTCCTGCTGGACCAGGCGGCGAAAGCCCGCCAGCAACAGCATCATCGCGTGGTCGGCCACTTCCTCGATGAACGTGTCGGGGATGTTGGTGACGGGAATGCCGCGGGCGGTGGCGGCTTTGACGTCCACGCTGTCGACGCCGACGCTGCCCAGCGTGATGACCTTGCAATTCTCCAGGCTGTCGATGATTTTCTTCGAAATCGGAATGCCCTTGGCATAGATGGCGTCGGCGGTCCGGGCGGCGGCGATGAATTCGGCCTCGCTGGTCGGCGCCTCGACGATTTCAGCGCCGATCGGATCGAGCGCTTCCAGTTCGTAGGCGTAGCCGCCTCCTGCGACGGTGAAACTCGCGCCTTTCGGCGTCACTATTTTGAACTTCGGCATTTCCTTCTCCCGATTTGACGTTTCGGTGTTGGTTATATCAGCGGCACACCACCGCTACTTCCCGATTCCAGCATCCTGATCATCCTCTCGCGCAATCCTGCGTTTTTTTGGTCGGGTAGTTCTACGGAGAGGCTTTGGTAACCAAGCGCTAAAGGATTTCACTATAGCGTGATGCAGTTCATTCCGCCAATTGCGCCCCCCCTCGGCTATTTCCTCCGGAGATCCCAGTGAAGCTGAACAATCTGACGATTGCCCCCAAGCTTGGTATCTTGGTGGGTGTAACCCTGTTCGGCCTCTGCATCGCCGGCGTTCTTGCCGGCTATCTGATGCAGCGCGAGATGCTGAACGCCCGGATCGATCAGGTTCGCTCCATCGTCGAAGCCGGCCGCAACATGGCGATCGGGCTGCAGAAGCAGGTCGATGCCGGTCAGCTCACCAAGGAGGCAGCCCTTGCCGAATTCGGCCGCCGGGCCAACTCGATGACCTACGACAACGGCGCCGGTTATTTGTTCGGTACGACGTTCGATGGCATCACGGTGCTGTCGCCCGACCCCAAGCAGATCGGCACCAACCGCATGGACGTGGTGGTGAGTGGCAGAATGATCTCCCATGAGCTGCTCGATGGCGTGAAAGCCAAGGGCGAAGTCCTGCTGACCTATGATTACGTAAGACCGGGCGAGGCAAAGCCGGTCCGCAAGATCGGTTATGCCGTCGCTGTGCCCGGCTTTAATATGTATATCGGATCCGGCGCCTATCTCGACGATCTCGATGCCAAGTTGAAGCCGATCATATGGACGCTTGGTCTTGCGATTGTCATCATCGGTGCCGTTGGCGGCAGCGTGGCCTGGCTGATCGGCCGCAGCATCAGCCGTCCGCTCGGTCAACTCGGCGCGCGCATGCGCGCGCTGGCCGATGGCTCGCTGGAAGGCGAGATTCCCGGTACCGAGCGCGGCGATGAAGTCGGCGCGATGGCAGCGACCGTTCAGATCTTCAAGGACAATGCAGTGCGCATTCGCGGGCTCGAAAAGGTCGAGGCGGAAACGCAGGAGCGCGCCGCAGCCGAACGTCGTTCGGCGATGGAAAGCCTCGCCGGCGAGTTCGAGCGTAGCGTCAACGGCATCGTGCGTTCGGTGTCCACTGCGGCAGCAGGAATGCAGACCACGGCGCAATTGATGACGTCGACGGCGAGCGACGCCAGTGCGCGCGCAGCAACAGTCGGTGCGGCATCGGAGAGCGCCTCGAACAATGTTGGCACGGTCGCAGCCGCAGCCGAAGAGCTCTCAAGCTCGGTTGCTGAAATCTCCCGGCAGGTGGCGCGTTCGAGCGAGATCGCCAGCAAGGCGGTGGCAGACGCCGAGAGCACCAACACCACCGTCCGCGCCCTGTCCACCGGCGCCGAGAAGATCGGCGAAGTGGTCAAGCTCATTCACAGCATCGCCGCTCAGACCAATCTGCTGGCGCTGAACGCGACCATCGAAGCGGCCCGTGCCGGCGAATCCGGCCGTGGCTTTGCGGTCGTTGCTTCCGAAGTCAAGGCGCTGGCGAACCAGACCGCCAAGGCCACCGAGGAGATCTCGGCGCAGGTCGCGGCCATGCAGGCCTCGACCAGCGACGCCGTGGTCTCGATCGGCGGCATCACCGAGACGATCGCGCAGATGAGCGAGATCACCGTCAGCATCTCCACCGCAATCGAGCAGCAGGGCGATGCGACGCGCGAGATTGCGCGCAACATTCAGTCGGTCGCGGCGGGTTCAAGCGAAATCAGCGCCCATATCGGCGGCGTCACCAGTGCTGCGGCAGCGACCGGCACGGCTGCCTCGGACGTGCTGTCGAACGCCCGCGAACTCGACAATCAGTCGGGCATGCTGCGCACCGCGGTCGACCAGTTCCTGACCAAGGTACGCGCGGCGTAAATCGACCGGCTACCAGCAAGGTTTACGGCCAGTGTCCATGGCGGACTTATGCCCTGGCCGATGACTGCCGCGACGCAATCACGACGCCCGCGAGCACCGGCATGTAGCCGATGAAGTGAAACAGCTGTAGTTTTCACTCAGCAGCAGGAACGGCAGCAGCATCAAGAAGGCGCCGATCCAGCGCACGCAGGACAATGTCATCGGCGGCACGTGCCCGGCGACGTAGCGCCCAAGCACGATGTTGCCCGCCCAGAACAGCGAAGTCAGGCTGAGCAGCAGGTAAGGCTGGTTGCTGAACCAGCGAAGCGGGGAGGATCGCAGAGGCGTGGACGGCAATGCGCAAACGATCGGTCTTTGAGTAGGGACCTACGCTGTGCCGGTTATCGCGCCGGAACAAGACGCCCGCGAGAATTGGTGCCATGCGACGGTCGCCTCAAGCGACCTCCTGCCGCTTATTTCTGCGGACCCGACAGCGCGATGTCGCGCTCGGCGCGGAAGACGTTGCTGTAGAGATTGGCGATCCACTGCCGTCCGCTTGAAGTGACGTTGAGATAGCGTATCGCCGTTTGCACATGCGGCGCCACGCTGTTCCAGTAAAACTGAGGATAGAGGTTGACGAGATCCGCCGGCGAAGAGTAGCCGAGCTGCCGGTTCAGTCCGGCCTCCTCGAATTCGTGGTACAGCGCGTTGGCCTTGCGGATGTAGTGCGGATCGCCGAGCTGCCCGATCAGATCGGCCGCTCGCAGCAGCGCGGCCTCCTCATCGAATTCCTCATTCTCGCTGGGAAAGGTGGAAGGAAAACGGGTGCCTTCGACCGCACGCGCAATCCGCCGCTTGTCGAGTTGCGCGACGCCTTCGATGCGCTCCATCACGAACATCTTGGAGCGGTCGACATGATACGGCAGCAGTGCCGCATCTGACGATCCGCGTGGCAAGGTGACCCTGCGGCCGCCGGGATCGACAATATAGCCGTCAGCGTCGTCGGACTTGAACAGTCCGCGGACATAACCGATGTCGTGGGTCAGGCAGGCGATGATTACATGCGCATAATCTTCGGCAGGCATGTGGGTATGAAGCGCGCGCCCGCGCAGGATGTCGTGCCCTGCCATCGTGACCAGCATGGTGTGTTCGACATTGTGATAGAGCGCGTCGCTGTTGCCGATGCATTCGAGGGCAATTCGCGCGATCGAAGGCACCATCTCCACCAGATGGGCTTGCGATGAGCCGAACCGGCGCCGCATGTAATTCGCCAAAAATTCGCCCAGCGCGTCAGCCGCGAGTTCCGGAACGGTAATCATCGCCTGCTGCTCCCGGTGTCCACGCGGATCGCGATCTGGCGGGCCGCGACCGTATCAGGATAGCGCGGCGTTGTGACATAATCGTTGCGACCAGGAAGTGCGGGAGGCGGATATGGGCGTGGATTTACTGAATATCGAAGGCCTTGAGGGGCTGGATCACCAGGGGCCGATCGTGATGGTGAACCTGATGCGCTTTCACCGACGCTCGCTCGATGGCGACGGCAGCGGTTGGGATGCTTATTTGCGTTACAGCGCCCTGACTGTGCCGATGATCAAGGCGCGCGGTGGAACGTTGCTGTGGACCGGTAATGCCAAAACGGTCGCGCTCGGCGCCCGCGACGGCAATCAATGGGACTATCTGGCGCTGGTGTACTATCCGACCGTGGCTGCATTCATCGACATGATGACCTCGGCGGATTACGAAAATCTCTGCGATCCGCATCGCCGCAACGGATGCGCGGAGCACGTGATCATCGCCTCGGTTGAGGCCTACAGCAAATTCAGGATCGGCTAGGTTTTCGCTGAGGCTTTTCGGGACGCGACAAAAACGCCTGTCAGCACCAGCGCGAAGCCGACGATGTGGAATAGCTGCGGCCGCTCGCCGAGAAAGACCATGGCCATGACGGATCCAAACAGCGGCACCACGTGAAAGAACGGTGCGGCACGGTTGGCGCCAATCAAATGCACGCCGCGATTATAGCAGGTATAGGCCAGCGTCGAAGGAAACACCGCGACGTAAAACAGCGACAGCAGGTTCGCCGTGTTGATCGCCATCACGGGACGCGTGAGCAATTCCCAGATCCACAGTGGAATGAGGCAGGCCGCGCCGCAACCGAAGGTGAAGGCGGCAAACGACAGCCCGTGGATCGCGGGACGCTTCAGCGTCAACACCGAATAGAGTCCGAAGATCGCCAGCGCCACGGTGAAGATGATGTCGCCCTTGTTGAACTCGATGCTTGAGAGCGCGGTGAGGTCGCCGTGCAGCAGGATGACCAGGACGCCGGTCAGCGACAGCACGACGCCGGCAGCTTGCGCCAGGGTCAGCCGCACGCCGAGCAGGATCAACGACCACACCGCGACGACCAGCGGTCCGGCCGACTGCAACAGCAGCGTGTTCAGCGCCTGGGTATATTCCAGCGCCCAGTATTGCAGGGTGTTGAAGGCGCTGATCCCGGTGACGGAAATAATGATCATGATGCCGAGCCGGCCGCGGATCGCGGGCCAGTCACGCACCAGATGCTTCCAGGCAAAGGGAAGCAGGATCAGAAAAGCGAACAACCAGCGCAGGAACGACAGCGTCACCGGCGGAATATGTCCGGCGGCGAGCCGGCCGACGATCGCGTTGCCGGCCCAGCACAACGCGGTGATGGAGAGCAGCAGATAGGGCTGGTTGACGAGCCAACCGCCAGGGGAGGCAGCGCTCGAGGTCGGATCGGAGGCTGACATAAGATGGTTGTTGTTGGCCCGGTTCAATGACACCGGAACCCGCCCGGTGCGTGACGCCGGGCCGGAGCGTTTACCCGGCGCGGTTCACAGACACGGATTTTCGTCCGGCATCAATGGGGTGGATGCATCGCGACCATGCGCGGGGTGTGCTTCCGCCCGGAGCGCGCGATCGAACCGCGCGCGCCGGTTGGAAAACTTACGCGCGGCGACTATCCTGCGCCGATGCTTCGACAATTTTCTTTAGCGGTTTTGATCGCATTGGCATGGCCGGTCTTATCGATGGCCGGGCCGCGCTCCGGCATCGACATCGCGGCGATCGATCCCACGGTCAAGCCGCAGGAGGATTTCTGGCGATACGCCAACGGCAAGTGGCTTGCGGCGACGCCGATTCCGGCGGACCGAAGTGGCTGGGACACTTTTTCGGAAGTGCGCGAAGCCACTCAAATGCAGCTCCGCAACGCGATCGAGGGTATAGATCCCGAGGATCAAGGGCATCTGGAGCGCCGCAAGCTCGCCGACCTCTATCATTCTTTCATGGATGAGGCCGGCGTGGAAAAAGCCGGCCTCAGCGGTCTGCGCGACACGCTGCAGCGGATTCACGGCTTGCGTGAAAAAGCCGATTTGCCGGCGTTGTTCGCCGAACTCTCGCGCCTCTGGGTCCGCATCCCCTGGGATCTCGATATCGGGCCTGACGCGCACGATGCCACGCTTTATGTCGCGCATCTGGAGCAGGGCCGGTTGGGCCTGCCCGATCGCGATTACTATCTCAAGGACGACCCGCACTTTCAGACCATCCGCGCCGCCTATCGCGATCACATCGTCAAATTGCTGTCACTTGCCGGCGAGCCCGCGGCGGAGAAAAGCGCCGACAGCATTATCGCGCTTGAGACAGCGCTGGCGCACCTGCAATGGACGCGGGTTGAAAATCGCGATCCCATCAAGACCTACAACAAGACCGTCATCGCCGAGCTGCCGGCTTTGATCGCACCGCAGGACCTGCCGTCCTATCTGGGCGCAGCCGGTGTCGGCCGCGACATCAGCACCGTCGTGGTGGCGCAGCCGAGCTATTTTACCGGGCTCACCGATATCTTTCGCGAGGCGCCGCTGGAGACCTGGCGGGCTTACCTCGCCTACAATTTGCTCAGCTCGTATGCCGGCTATCTCTCCGCGCCGTTCGCCGATGAGGATTTCGCCTTCGAGCAGCACACGCTGCGCGGCGTGCCGGAAATGCAGCCGCGCTGGAAGCGCGCCGTTGCGGCGGTCGATCGCCTGATCGGCTTCGACCTCGGCAAGCTCTATGTCGAGCGTTATTTCCCGCCGGCCAACAAGGCCCGCGCCGAGGCGATGATCGCAAACCTGATGGCGGCCTACCGTGAGGACATTGCGACACTCGATTGGATGGGCCCCGACACGCGCCGCGAGGCGCTCGCCAAGCTCGAGGCGATCGCGCCGAGGATCGCCTATCCAACCGCATGGCGGGATTACAGCCGGCTCGAGATTCGCAAGGACGATCTGATCGGCAACGTCATGCGCGCGCGCCGCTTCGATTACGAATTCTGGCTGGCCAAGCTGGGCGGCAAGGTCGATCGGGCCGAGTGGCGCACCACGCCGCAGACCGTCAATGCGTTCTATAGCGCCAGCCGTAACGAGATCGTGTTTCCTGCCGGCATCCTGCAGCCGCCATTCTTCGATGCCGAGGCTGACGACGCCGCCAATTATGGCGGCATCGGCTCGGTGATCGGCCACGAGATCAGTCATGCGTTCGATGACCAGGGTAGCCGCTTCGACGGCGAGGGCAATTTGCGCAACTGGTGGACCGCGGACGATCGCGCGCGTTTCGAGACCAGGACGCGCAGCCTTGTCGCCCAATACGATGCCTTCAGTCCGTTGCCGGGCTATCATGTCAATGGCGCGCTCACGCTCGGCGAAAACGCCGCCGACAATGCCGGTCTCGCCATCGCCGTACGCGCCTATCGGCTGGCCCGGCAAGGCTGCCCGGCGCCGGTCATCGATGGCTTTACCGGCGACCAGCGGCTGTTCGTCAGTTTCGCCCAGATATGGCACGAGGAAGTGCGTGACGCGGCCCGGATCGAACGCCTCAAGGTCGATCCGCATTCCCCCGGGCAGTTCCGTGCCGACGGTACGCTCCGCAACCAGAGCGCTTTCGCCGACGCCTTCAAGGTCATGCCCGGCGAGGGGATGTATCTGCCGCCGGAGCAGCGAATATCGTTATGGCAGACCGACCGCGAGATCGTTTGCCCTGAAAATGCCCGATAGTTTGGGTTCACCGCGCCACCACGTCGCGGCTGCCGTTTTTTTAGGGGATATCAAGGAGTTGGGAGCGCCTCAACAGGTCGCAAAAGGCTGGTTCTTGCTTGCGTCGATAGCCCGCATCCTTTATCCGATTGTATGCCTCGCATGCGAGCGGCCCCGGCCGTGATTTGGGCTGGGCGCATGATCCGGAAAGCATGCTCTCGGGCTGATCCGAGACTTAAGTACTGGTTTTCCAAACCGATCATGCTCGTGCAGAGAGTGTTGCAGAGGGAATATCCGCGAAATGGCCAATGTTGTCGTGGTCGGCGCCCAATGGGGTGACGAGGGTAAGGGCAAGATCGTCGACTGGTTGTCGGAGCAGGCCGACATCGTCGTGCGCTTCCAGGGCGGTCATAATGCCGGCCATACCCTGGTCATCAATGGCGAGACCTACAAATTGGCGCTGCTGCCGTCCGGCGTGCTGCGGCCTTCGAAACTGTCGGTCATCGGCAATGGCGTGGTGGTGGATCCGCAGGCGTTTCTCGATGAGATCGCCAAGCTGAAGGGCCAGGGCGTCGCGGTCGGCCCGGAGAATCTGCGCGTCGCCGAAAACGTCACGCTGATCCTGCCATTGCATCGCGAACTCGATGCGCTGCGGGAGTCTTCCAACGCGATCACCGCGATCGGCACCACGCGGCGCGGCATCGGCCCGGCTTATGAGGACAAGGTCGGCCGCCGCGCGATTCGGCTGATGGACCTCGCTGATCTCGATACGCTGCCGCACAAGATCGACCGCTTGCTGGCGCATCACAATGCCTTGCGCCGTGGCCTCAGGCTGGAAGAAATCAGCGGTGCGGCAATCCTGCAGGAATTGACGGCGCTGGCGCCGAAACTTCTGCCTTACGCTGAAACGGTGTGGCGGTTGCTTGACCTCAAGCGCCGCGAGGGCAAGCGCATCCTGTTCGAGGGCGCGCAGGGCGCGCTGCTCGACGTCGATCACGGCACCTATCCCTATGTCACCTCGTCCAATACGGTGGCGGCACAGGCGGCGACCGGCACCGGCATGGGGCCGAGCTCGGTCGGCTATGTCCTCGGCATCTGCAAGGCCTATACGACGCGGGTCGGGCAGGGGCCGTTCCCGACCGAGCTGCTCAACGAAATCGGTGAGGAGATCGGCCGCCGCGGCAAGGAATTCGGGGTCAATACCGGGCGCAAGCGGCGCTGCGGCTGGTTTGATGCGGTGCTGGTGCGCCAGACGGTGCGGACCTGCGGCATCCATGGCCTGGCGCTGACCAAGCTCGATATTCTCGATGGCTTTGATTCGATCGAGGTCTGCGTCGGCTACATGCTGGACGGCAAGGAAATCGACCATCTGCCGGCCGGCGAGGGCGCCCAGTCCCGGGTGGTGCCGATCTACGAGACCATCGAGGGCTGGAAGGAGCCGACCGCCAATGCCCGTTCCTGGGCGGATTTGCCGGCGCAAGCCATCAAATATGTGCGCCGGGTCGAGGAATTAGTGGGCTGTCCGATCGCGTTGCTTTCCACCAGCCCGGAACGCGAGGATACTATCCTGGTGCAGAACCCGTTCGAGGCTTAACGAGATATTACCGGAAAGCCCGCAATGTTGAGCAGAGATGGCTGATTACTACCCGCTGATCGCCCGTGCCATTGCCGGACTGGACCCCAGTGCGCCCGGCGAGGCTCGCCGTGCGCTCTATGAGCGGGCGCGCTCTGCGCTGATCGCGCAGTTGCGCGGCGTCGAGCCGCCTTTGAGCGAATCCGAAATCACCCGCGAGCGGCTGTCACTGGAAGAGGCCGTGCGCAAGGTCGAGTCCGAGGCCGCCCAGCGCGCCCGCGACATCCGCTCGGGCGATGCGCCTCGCAGCGGCGGTGCGCCGCGCGCCGGCGATTCGTTCCGCGCCGCCACCCGGCCCGGCTCGCGGCCAGGCGAAGCGGCGCCACCGGCTTCCGCGGGGCAGCCCTCGGCACCTCAGCCCTCGACATTGCAGCCTCCGGCCTCGCGTCCGCGCTCGCCGGCGCCGACCCCACCGCGCAATGAACGGCCGCCGCTCGGACAGGAAGAGCCGCGCCCGCAGCGCAACCTTCGCGCCGACCCGCCGCCACTTCCGCGACCGCCGCAGCCTCAAATCCCGGCGCAGGATTCGCCACCGACCCGTGATCGGCCGGGCGCGCCGCGCCGCGGCGCCGATAATGGCCTGCCGCCGCCCCCGCAGCCCAACATACGGGGCTTTCGCGACATCGCCGCCGATGCCGACGACCTCGGCCGGGCCGCGGCCCAGGCCAACCGTGCGGCACGGAAAACCTACGCCAACGTGCCCTCGCCATCGCCGGAGTTCGACCGGCTCGAGCCGGGCATGGAGAACCGTGGCGTCGATCCGGACGCGCCCTATTCGTATGACGAAGCCATCGAGGAGGCCGACCGCTACGCGCCATCGGCAGCCGCCTCGCGCCCGCGCCTGTCGCCGGACAGGGACCGCGAGCCGAAGAAGCGCATTCGCACCGGCTCGTCGTTTCCGTTCAAGAGCGCGATCGCGGTCGGCATTGTGTTTATCCTGGTCGGTGCCGGCTTCCTGTGGGGCAAGTCGGCCCTGAACACCGTGAGCGGGCTGTTCAAGCCGTCCCAGGTGGCCGAAGCGCCGAAGGATACGTCCGCGCCGCTGTCGAAGCCGAAAATCCCCGATCGCGTCGGCCAGCCGTCATCCACCGACCAGCTCGCGCCGGTGGCGCAACGCGTGGTGCTGTATGACGAGGATCCGTCCGATCCCAAGGGCAAGCAGTATGTCGGCACGGTGGTCTGGCGTACCGAGCCGGTCAAGGCCGGCGCTAACCAGCCGGCCGATATCGCCGTGCGCGCCGACATCGAGATCCCGGACCGCAAGTTCAAGATGACGATGTCGTTCCGCCGCAACACCGACACCTCGCTGCCGGCCAGCCATACGGCGGAGCTGACCTTTATCCTGCCGCCCGATTTCGATGGCGGCGGCGTCAGCAATGTGCCGGGCATTTTGATGAAATCGAACGAGCAGGCGCGCGGCACGCCGCTGGCCGGCCTCGCCGTCAAGGTCACCGACGGCTTCTTCCTGGTCGGGCTGTCCAACGTCGAGTCCGATCGCTCGCGCAATATCCAGCTTCTGAAGGAGCGCTCGTGGTTCGACGTGCCGCTGGTCTATGTCAACCAGCGCCGCGCCATCATCGCCATCGAAAAGGGCGCGCCCGGCGAGCGGGCCTTCAATGACGCCTTCGCGGCGTGGGGCGAGTAGGGAGCGGCCGTGTGCCCTCTGAATTCGCGCAAGCCGCTGTGTAGGGATTGAACGGCTGTCGCTCCAAGCCTTGCCCCCGCAAGTCCTGATCCACCAGTCCTGATCCACAAATCCTGGCCTCGCGCTTCGAGTTTCCTGGTTGCAGTCGTTCGCACAGCGAGCAAAACTGCTATACGGGAACGAAAAGGCGCGAGGGGAGCATGAAGCGGTATCTGATATTTGCGGCGCTGGGGCCGTTTCTCGGCGGGTTTTTTCTTCTGCTGGCGACCACGGTGATGTCGGGCTATCTGGATCAGCCGACCTGGTCGGAAGTCACCAAGCTGTTCGCCGTCTTCATCAAGACGCTGCAATACAGCTACCTGTTCGGTATCCTGCCTGTTCTGATGATTGCCGCGGTGGATGACATTGTCTTCCACGTCAAAAGAATTCGCCCTGTGGTCCGCATGCTGATCGTCGGCGGGATCGCGTTCGTTGCGGCGGAATTCCTCTATGGCTCGAGGGGCTCCGACAGCGGCGTCACGCAATTCATCCTGTACGGCCTGGTCGGTTTCGTCCCGGCGACGGTGTCCTCGTGGCTGTCGCACGAGTCGATCGACGAACCCGTGACCGCATAAAAAATGGCGGACCTTTCGGCCCGCCATTGCGCGCAAGTGATTGTTACGTGATCAAAAGACTCTATCCGGGTGCTATGATCAGCGGCCGTTGCCGCGGCAGCCACCGCCTGGACCGATGTGAAAGCCGCGCGGGCAGGCATGCGCGGCCGGATTGGCAAAATTCCGCAGACATCCGCCATAGGGCCCGCGGTGCCAGCCGGGGCCGCATCCGCCCGCGACCTGAATGACATCGGTGCCCTGTGCCGGCGCGAGCGGGCTCAACGGCATGGCGTTGGCGGCGCCCATCAAGGTACTCGCAAGGAAAGCTGCTGCGATCAGTCGGTTCATGACTAGTCTCCTGTGGATGATTATTTGAAAGGTTTGTGACTTAACCGCCGGCGAAAGCGATGCCGGCGCGGACTTCGGCGATCGCCTGGTCGATCAGCGCCAATCCGCGTTCGCGATGGCCGCCCTTGTTCGGCGTCGCCGCCGCGAGTTCGCCGCGCGCCGACTGCAGCAAGGCGATGCTTTCGTTCATGTGCGGCTGGGCGCCGATGGCATAGCCGATGCCGATGCTGGTCGCGATGGCGACGCCAAGCAGCACGGTGCGCACGGAAGGTTTCCCCATATCGTTTTCTCCTTGGAGGACAGGTGGCTGGAGCAATCCCTGTTGCCGGAATGCGCCACCGGACTCGACGCTACATTCCAGCGGCATTCCGGCCGCATCGGTATCCTCGCGCAGCCAGGTCGTCTTGGACTGGCGAGCGCCGGGTTGATGCGGACTTGGACTGTCCGGCGCTGTTTCCTTCGTCACCGAAGATGGATAACCTCGCGCCGTTTTCAGCCTGCGTTCATTCCGCGCGGCACAAGCTATTCGCTTCGTTTCAGGTTTTGCGGTTTCAATGCCCGTCATCAAGAAAATACTGTCGACCGATATGCTGCCCCAGGGACTTGACGACCGGCAGCGCTTCCTCTCCTTCGCCGAACTGTTCGAGCATTTTTCCAATACCGGCGAACTCGACCCGGCCCCCGACGTGCCGTTTCGCGCCGCGATGAATTCCATCCATATCGGCACCACCATGCTTGGCCGCTGCGATGGCACCTTCACCACCGTGCGGCGCGAGCGCCGCCAGGTGATCGAGACCAATGACGACCGCTATTGCCTCGCGCGCAATACCGGCAGCCGGGCGGCGCAGGTGATCCATCGCGGCCGCGAATTTACCTTGCGGCCGGGTGCGATGGTGCTGCTCAAGCTGGACGAGCCGTTTTTCAGCGCCGATGGCGCCAGTCACAAGCGCTTCACGAATGTGCATTTACCGATGGCGACGCTGCGTGCGCTGGTCGCCGATGTCGATGATCTGGTCGGTCGCGAACTGGAGTCCGGCGGTGCTTTGTCGCTGGCGATGGATTACAGCGATCTGCTGTTGCAGAATTCCGCCGCGGTCGACGAAGCGGGAATCGCGATCTCGGCGCATCTGGCCGATCTCGTCAGCCTCGGCCTCGGCGCCCGTGGCGATCTCGCGCAGGCGGCACAGCGCGGCGGCCTGCGCTCCGTCCGGCGGAAGACTGTCCTGATGATCCTGGAAAAGCGTTTCACCGAGCCGGATTTCTCGGCACAAAAGCTTGCCGCCGCTGCCGGGCTGTCGGAGCGTTATGTCAACGAATTGCTGTACGAGGCCGGCGCCAGTTTCACCGCGCGGCTCACCGAGTTGCGGCTGCGCAAAGCGGCTGGTCTGCTGGCGCGTGCGGGCGAGCATCGGATCAGCGACGTCGCGTTCGATTGCGGTTTCAACGATCTGTCTTATTTCAACCGCTGCTTCCGCCGTCGCTTTGGGCTGACGCCGTCGGCGGCGCGAGGTAAATAGAGGCCCCGCCGGGCGAAGCAACTTGCACTGGCCTCACGCGTTACCCATCTGATGGCGATGCCGAACGATATCTATTCCCGACGCCCTGCCTATTCCGGTAGCACGAGCTCCCGGAGTGGTGCCCGTGCGGCTTTTGGCGACGCGACTTTTCGCGACGGAGAGGCGCGCGGTCCGATCATCGATCAGGATGGCCGCGAGATCCCGGAAGGATCGCCGGGCGCGGGCTTTCGCGGATTTCGCTTCGACTTCGGCCACTCCAGCGCCAATCCGTTCGGGAATCTCACCCGTGAACAGCGGCTGACGCGGCTCGATGCCGTGGCAAAGCTGTTGGACGTCGCCTTCGTCCTGCCCGGCACCAACATCCGCTACGGCGTCGACGGCGTTATCCGGTTGATCCCGGTGGTCGGCGATCTCATCGCCTCGGCGTTCTCGCTGTGGCTGGTGCGCGAGGCGCGCGCGCTCGGTGCGCCCTGGCACGTCACGGCGCGAATGCTCGCCAATGTCGCGCTCGAAGGCACGGTCGGCATGGTGCCGGTTGCGGGCGATGCGTTCGACGTGTTGTTCCGCGCCAATATCCGCAACATGCGGATCCTGCGGCATTGGATGGACAGGCAGCCGCGCTAGGACCAATCTACATTCAGGATTCACAGTTCGGATTAGCGATGATTCCTTGTGTTCCGGATCAATTGATTCGGAGCATAAGGCATGGTCAAGCGATATGAACTTACCGAGGCACAGTGGCGGCTGATCGCAGAGCTTTTGCCCGGCAAGGCCGGCGATCCTGGTCGAACCGGTGCCGACAACCGCCTATTCGTCAATGCTGTTCTGTGGGTCTTGCGCTCCGGCGCGCATTGGCACGACCTGCCACCTCGATATGGCAAGTGGAAAAGCGTGCACACGCGCTTCGCCCGTTGGGCAAAGAATGGCGTGTGGGAGCGCATGTTCGAGGCTCTCATCAAAGATCACAAGAACGAATATCTGATGCTCGATACCACCCTGGTTCGTGCCCACCAGCAGGCCGCGACCGGAAAAGGGGGGACCAAAACCAGGCTTTGGGGCGTTCCCGAGGAGGATTGACCACCAAAATCCACATGCTCGCCGATGCGCTTGGCCGGCCGCTGCGCTTTATCCTCACGCCTGGCCAGAGCGGTGACGTTACGCAGGCCGAGGCTCTCATCAAAGGCTCCGCTGGCCAATACGTCATTGCCGATCGCGCCTATGACAGTCGCGCCTTGCGCGAGGCTATCGAAGCGACCGGCGCCGCAGCGGTGATCCCGCCAAACCCTACGCGCAAGCATCCCCACAGCTACGATCCGGCACTCTATCGACTGCGAAATCGCATCGAACGCTGCTTCAACAAGCTCAAGCACTTCCGCCGCGTCGCAACCCGCTACGACCGCAGAGCGGTTCACTTCCTCGCCTTCATCCATCTCGCAAGTGCTATGGTCTGGACACGCTGAATGTCGATTCAGCCTAGAGCCTGTTCGGAATTTTCTTCACGCAAATCGATCCCCACCCCGGATCAAGTCCGGGGCAGGCTTTCGCTTGAAAGCACCAAGGCGCAACCAAAACGCGCTCGCTCGTCCGGATGGAAGAGCAGGAGCGCGCTGTCGTTCTGCGAAGTGGGATTACGCCGCGTCGGCGTCGGTATTGTCGCCGGCAGGCTCGGGCGCGCGAGGGCGGCGCGGCAGCGGAAATGCCTCGTTCTCATAGAGCGAGCGGATGCCGCTTTGATCGAAGCGGGCCTCTTCAACCTGCAGATAGGCGCCGTTCAGCGAATCCGCCGGCAATTCCTCGATCGCGAAGCGAACCGCCTCGGCCGCGGTGCCAAACCGCCGATACGCAAAGCCGGCGCGCTTTTTCTTGCGGATCGCGGCGGGGAATAGTTCGGCGGCGGTGTTGTAGCTGAAAGAAGCCATGGTCAGTGACCCTTGTGTTTTTCGTGGAAGCGCGACTGAGATCGCGAACAGTTCATGCGGCACCCGTCAACCGGACAGGGCACCGGCACACATCATTTCAGGACAGTCTCTAATATAGGCTCGTTTGACAGAAATGCGACTCTTCGCTCGCCGGATGATGAATCCAGTCCCGTTCCGGTTCCATCCGGAATAAACCTTTATATTTCAAATATTTAAGTGCTTTAGAGCTTGCCGAGCAGCAGCAGGACGAGAAGAATCACCAGCACGACCCCGCCAATGCCCATCCCGGAATGGCCCATCCCGTAGCCGTAGCCGCCGAACCGGCCACTGAAGCCGCCCAACAGATAGATGATGACGATAATGATAAGTATCGTTCCGAGCGACATGGCACACTCCCCAACAGGCGACCGGCGAATGAGATTCCGCCGCGCCGCCCATTGAACAAACCATATCCGGCCCGTCGGTTCCAGCGCAGGAACCGTCGAAGTCTATTTAGGCTGCAGTTTCAGCGCCGCCGAATTGATGCAGTAACGCAAACCAGTCGGGCCGGGACCGTCGTCGAACACATGGCCAAGATGGCCATTGCACTTCGAGCACAGCACTTCGGTCCTGATCATGCCGTGACTGATGTCGCGCTCTTCGTCGACATGGCCATCCACGGTGGGGGCGGTAAAGCTCGGCCAGCCGCAGCCGGAATCGAACTTGGCGTCGGACTCGAACAGGGTCTGGCCGCAGCCCGCGCAGGTATAGGTGCCGGGCGTCTGCTCATGCTCGTATTCGCCGGAGAACGGCCGCTCGGTCGCCTTCTCGCGCAGCACGGTGTACTGCATCGGCGTCAACTCCTTGCGCCACTCCGCCTCGCTCTTCTCGACCTTGCCGGTCATCGTCTTGGTCTCGGACATAAAGCCTCCTTGCGATTATTTTCAAACGAACGCCCGCCCCGGACTTGATCCGGGGCGGGAAACGGTTCGCGATCAACCAATCCTGCAGCCGTCAGTTGGTGACCTTTGCGTTGCCCACCAGCGTCGGCTTCTCGATGTAGTTTTCCGCGAAGATCTTCTTGAGGTTCTCGACCTTCGGGATGTCGTTATAGGCAATATAGGGTTGGTTCGGGTGCAGCGTCAGGTAGTCCTGATGATAGGCCTCCGCCGGATAGAATCCCTGGAGCGGCCCAACCTTGGTCACGATCGGCTTCTTGTACACCTTCGCGGCGTTGAGCTGGGCGATATAGGCGTCGGCAACCTTCTTCTGCTCGTCCGACGTGGTGAAGATCGCCGAACGATATTGCGTTCCGCTGTCCGGCCCCTGCTGGTTCAACTGGGTCGGATCGTGCGCGACCGAGAAGAAGATCTGCAGAAGCTTGCCATAGCTGATCTTCTTCGGGTCGTATTTGATCTGGACCGACTCGGCATGGCCCGTGGTGCCGGTGCTGACCATGCTGTAGTCGGCGGTAGATTTGCTGCCGCCGGCATATCCGGACACCGCGCTGACGACGCCGGCGGTGTGCTGGAACACGCCCTGCACCCCCCAGAAACAGCCGCCCGACAGAACCGTGGTTTGGACCGCGTCGGATGGTGCAGCGTCCATGGCCGGCGCCGGGATAACCACGGCGTCTTCCGCGGCGCGCGACGGCAGGACATTGAATGCGGTAATGGCCAGCGCACCGATCGCGGCAGCGCAGAGCGACAGGCGGCTGAATGGGCTACGGGACATGGTTTCCTCCGGGTGAGCGGACTGGGGGATAGCTTAGAGCGGGAACCGCGGTTCGCAACCGCTATGGCCCCGCTCGATACCCCAAGATACGCAGCAGGACCGGGATTGTTACGACCGGACAGACACGACTGCGTGAAAAAAGCCTCGTTCGCAAGGCGTTAAGCCGGTGGATTTCCGCCCGCCGGGTGCAACGCTACACCACCACGCTCAGCCGCTTCGCGGCGCGGGTGATGCCGGTGTAGAGCCATCTCGCGCGGCTGTCCTGAAACGCAAAGCTCTCGTCGAACAGCACCACGTCGTCCCATTGCGAGCCCTGGGATTTGTGCACCGTCAGCACATAGCCGTAATCGAACTCGTCATACGGCTTGCGCTGCTCCCAGGGGATGGTCTCGATCGCGCCGCCGAAACAGTCACCCCGCACCGAAACTTTCGTCACCTTGTGGCCGAAATCCTCGTCGGGCGATAGCCGCATGGTGATGATTTTCGATTTCGATTGCGCTCGTGATTTCACCCGCCACAGCCCGCCGTTGAACAGACCTTTCTTGCGGTTGTTGCGCAGGCAGACCAGCTTGTCGCCGGCGACCGGCAACGGATCCTCGATGTTCTGCTTCTGCCGTACCCGCATGTTGTAGGAGCGCCGCGTATTGTTGCGTCCGACCAGAACCTGGTCGGCGCTCATCACCCGCTCCGGGTCGAGTTCGGAACGCGATACGACTTCGCTTTCGCCGTAGCGGCCGATGTCGAGCTCGCGGCCCTCGCGGATATCCATCGACATGCGCACGATCGGATCATCCTGCGCCTGGCGATGCACTTCGGTCAGCATCGCGTCGGGTTCGCAATCGGTGAAGAAGCCACCGCCCTGGATCGGCGGCAACTGCGCGGGATCGCCGAGCACCAGCAGCGGGCAGTCGAACGACATCAGGTCACGGCCGAGTTCGGCGTCCACCATCGAGCATTCGTCGATCACGATCAGTTTTGCTTTTGAAGCCGGTGCGTCGTCCCACAGCTCAAAGCTCGGCTGCTCCACGCCGCTCTCGCGCGCGCGGTAGATCAGCGAGTGAATCGTGGAAGCGTTGTCGCAGCCCTTATTGCGCATGACGAGCGCGGCCTTGCCGGTGAAGGCTGCGAATTTCACTTCGCCGTCGACCGCATCGGCGATGTGACGCGCCAGCGTGGTCTTGCCGGTTCCGGCATAGCCGAACAGCCGGAATACCGGCGGCGTGCCGTTCTTGCCGGGCTTTGCCTTGAGCCAGTCGGCAACGGCTTTCAGCGCTGAATCCTGATGCGGCGTAAAGACAGTCATGGGGTCTCGGCGGAGGGAGCGGCGTCCCGCGCATGCAGCCGCGACTCGGGCGGTGCACAAGCTAACCATTCGCGCGTTGCATGCAAGCTGACTTCCGCGACGCGGAATTGTCCCGCCACGGCCGAGGCCGGACTTGGCTGGACTTGGCTGGACTTGGGAGTGGCGGGGGATACACTGTTTGAAAAATAACAAGCCGCTCGCGGGAGAGAGATGATGAAATTCGGCATCTTTTATGAGCTGCAATTGCCGCGTCCGTGGGAAGCGGGTGGCGAGCTCAAGCTTTACCAGGATGCGTTGACACAACTGGAGACCGCGGATCGCTGCGGCTACGACCATGCCTGGGTCGTCGAGCATCATTTTCTGGAAGAATATTCGCATTCGCCGTCGCCGGAATCATTTCTCGCCGCCGCCAGCCAGCGCACTAAAAACATCCGGCTCGGCCACGGCATTTTCCAGCTCACCACCAATCATCCCGCACGCGTCGCCGAGCGCGTCGCGGTGCTCGATCTCCTGAGCAACGGCCGCTGCGAATTCGGAATGGGCGAAAGCGCCTCGATCACCGAGCTGACGCCGTTCGGACGTGACATGGAAACCAAGAAGGAGGTGTTCGAGGAAGCCGTTCGCGCCATCTTCCCGATGTTCAAGGACGGCGGCAGCGAACATCACGGCAAATATTTCGATATGCCGCTGCGCAATGTGGTGCCCAAACCCGTTCAGAAGCCGCACCCGCCATTGTGGATGGCGTGCTCGCAATTGCCGACCATCGAGCGCGCGGGCCAGCACGGCTTTGGCGCGCTCGGATTCCAGTTCGTCAGCGCCGATGCGGCGCATGCCTGGGTGCACGCTTATTACAACGCCATTACCAAGCGGTTGACGAAGCTCGCGGATTACCAGATCAATCCGAACATGGCGCTGGTGTCGTTCTTCATGTGCGCGAAAACCGATGAGGAGGCGAGGGCGCGGGCCGACGGCGCGACCTTCTTTCAGTTCGCGCTGCGCTTCTACGGCGCATCGCAGAATCGCCAGCGTCCCGCGCCCGGCACCGTCAACATGTGGGACGAATACAACAAGTGGAAGCGTGACAATCCCGAGGCGCAGGAAGCAGCATTGCGCGGCGGCCTGATCGGATCGCCCGAGACCATCCGAAAGAAACTGCGGCGCTTCCGCAGCTCCCATATCGACCAGGTGATCCTGCTCAACCAGGCCGGCAAGAACAGCCACGAGCATATCTGCGACTCCCTTGAACTGTTTGCCAGGGAAGTGATGCCGGAATTCCAGAACGACACCGAGCACGAGGCGTGGAAGGCCGGCGTGATGAGCGGCGAGATCCAGCTCGAGGAGATCGACACCGAAGCCTTCACCGATCGCTACGGCAAGCTGGCGGTGAGCGTCGGAAAGCCCGCGATCGCGGCGGCAGGGTAACTGCCAGAAATTAAGCTCGTGTGAGCTAACGAAGCGCCTGCCGGTGTCGACATCGGCAGGCGTTTTGTTGGGCTGAAGGATACGATTTGCGGAGCGAGCCGACCGCACGCGTCGGCAGCGTCTTCTGCGCAAGCACACATTCCTTCCATCCGGAAGCGTCTTTGGAGAACACCGTTGTTTCCGCGCGGCTAACAAAGAAATTCTGTGAGATTGCCGCCGGTGTTGCTTCGCCGTCATATTGCGTGAAGTGGGGCGGGAGGCGATCGGGCGCGGAATCCCGATGCCTTGCAGGACTAAGCCGGGGGAAGTCGAATGTCGGATATCGCAGTTGATAAGGTGTCGGAGCCGATCGCGCTGAAGGCGCGATTGAATGAAGACTGGCTTGCGGTCGTGATCGGTCTTTTGGTCTTTGTCGCAGCCCTCTTCAGTATTGCAGGAACCGACCTCTTGGGCTGGGCGGTCAATACGTCGGTCTATACCGACGTGACGAAGGCGCTCGCGCCAATCGCCAAGACCTACGCCTGGCTCGGCGGAGGCGGCGCGTTGCTCGCGACCTATGCCGCGTTGCTGATTGTGTTGAGCGCGGGTGTCGCGACGCTCGGCGCAGACGTTAAAAAATTCGCCGTCGCATTCACTGCCGTATTCGTGCTTGCCTATGCAAGCTGGATCCTCGGCAGTTACGCGTATATTGCGGCAGTGACGCCGGCAGAGCAGCAGAAATTCGGCATCGCCTGGTCGCTCAAACTGACCAATGAAGGCGGCTTCGTCGTCGCACTTCTGGTCGGGCTCGTCATCGCCAATTTCTTTCCGCGGCTCGCGACGTGGCTGAAGGAGGCCATCCGGCCCGAACTCTACATCAAGATCGCGATCGTTATCCTCGGTGCGACGGTCGCGGTGACGGCGGCGAGCCGGTTGAATCTCGCGTCCTCACTGCTGTTGCGCGGCGCCGCGGCGATCGTCGAGGCGTATCTGATCTATTGGTCTGTGATCTATTACATCTCGCGCAAATGGTTCGGCTTCAGCCGCGAGTGGTCGGTGCCGCTCGCATCGGGCATTTCGATCTGCGGCGTAGCGGCGGCGATCGCAACCGGCGGCGCGATCCGGGCGAGGCCGGCGGTGCCGGTGCTGGTGTCTTCGCTGGTGGTCGTCTTCGCGGTCGTTGAAATCCTGATCCTGCCGTTTCTGGCTCAAACTTTTCTCTGGCAGGAGCCGCTGGTGGCGGGCGCCTGGATCGGTCTCGCCATCAAGACCGATGGTGCGGCGGTCGCGGGCGGTGGCATCACCGAATCGCTGATCATGGCGAAGGCGGCCGCCGAAGGCATCCACTATCAGCCGGGCTGGATCCTCGCGACCACCACGACCGTGAAGATCTTCATCGACATCTTCATCGGGATATGGGCGTTCATCCTCGGCTACATCTGGACCAACCATATCGACAAGGGGACAGACAAAGCAAAGCCATCGGAAATCTGGCAGCGATTCCCGAAATTCATTCTCGGCTTTATCTTCGTCTTCGCCGTCTCGCTGTGGCTCGCGGTAGGATCGACCCCGGAGATTACGAAAGCGCTTCCTGCGGCGGCAGGCGAGGCCAATGTCTTCCGCGTGATTTTCTTCATCCTGACCTTCTTTTCGATTGGCGTGCTCTCGGATTTCCGCAAGCTCTGGCAGCAGGGCTTTGGCAAGCTTGCGGCGGTCTATTTCGTCAGCCTGTTCGGATTCGTGATCTGGGTCGGACTCCTGATTTCCTGGCTGTTCTTCAGCGGCGTCAAGCCGCCGCTCGCAAGCTGATTGTTTGAAGAGGAAAATCCCATGTCGCAACCAGACCTCAAGAACGAACTCGCCACCGCCCCTGTGGAACCCTTGCTGCCGGTCGAGAAGAAACTGATCGGCTGGAGTCTCGGAATTGGAATCGTGTTGCTGGCGGTGCTGATCGCCGTCAATCACTTCGTCCCGATCCAGCTTTGACGCGACTTCTGGCGCGGTAAAAGCTGGCGCGCTCGGTCCGACGGCGGTCGGATCGAGCGCGTTTGTTTATGCTAACAGGGAATTTGCCCCAGCCGGTTCGATTGCGCTTTTGTGCGCGGAGGCCCAGGTTCCGCCGCCTAATTTATGATTAAGGGTTTGGCGGGTCTGAAGGCCCGAGAAAAATGGCCTGCAATCCATTGTCCTTCGGCAACAAATGCTTCGCCACCAAAGCGTTGAAGAGTGCGCCATTGCTATTTTTGCAGGGCACTCGACACTCTCGAAAGGCAACACCATCATTCCCAAAATCGAATGCCGCGTGATGCTGCGGCATTCCCAGGAGATCGTGATGCGACGCCGGCAATTTCTGCAGCTTTCCCTTGGAACCGTGACCGCTGCCGCGCTGTCGCGGCAGGGGAATGCACAAGAAAGCGTCAAGGAAATCCGCATCGGCTATCAGAAGAACGGCGTGCTCGTGATCGCGCGGCAGCAGGCTGCGCTTGAGAAGCATTTCGCGCCACAAAAGATTGACGTTAAGTGGGTCGAGTTTTCCTCGGGACCGCCGATGCTCGAAGCGATGAACGTCGGCAGTGTCGATTACGGCGCAGTCGGCGATTCCCCGCCGGTGTTTGCGCAGTCGGCGGGAGCCAACCTTGTCTACGCCGCGGGTCAGCCGATCACCAACGGGCAGGGCATCCTGGTCCAGAGCCAATCGCCGATCCGCACCATTGCGGATTTGAAAGGCAAGCGCGTCGGTTTCACCAAGGGTTCCAGCGCGCATAACATCATCGTGCAGACCCTCGAAAAAGCTGGTCTGACCTACGCCGATATCACGCCGGTCTATCTCACGCCGCCGGATGCGGGACCGGCATTTGCCAATGGCAGCATCGACGCCTGGTCGATCTGGGATCCATACTTCGCGATCGGCGAGACCAAGCAGAACGGCCGCGTCCTCGTCAACGCTTCTGAAATCACCAAGACCAACTCATTCTATATCGCCAACCGCGACTTTGCTAAAAACCATGGCGCTGTTCTGCAGCAGATCATCGACGTCACGTCCTCGACAGCGAAGTGGGCGGAAGCGCACCGCGACGAGGTTGCAAAATCGCTGAGCGCCGTCACCGGCATCCCCCTTGATATCCAGACCGTCGCGGCCAACCGCTCGTCCTTTGCGGTGGGTCCGATCACCGATGACATCATCGCGACCCAGCAGGGCGTTGCCGATCGATTCTTCAAGCTCGGTCTCATTCCGAAACCGGTCGTGGTTCGCGACGCGGTCTGGAAGCCGGTGCAGACCTGAGCCGATTTCCCTCATCCCGCGAACGAGGATCAAAATGATGCGTTGGTTTAAGAAGGTAATTGCGGTCGCGGTGCTGTCGATGAGCACGGCTTTGGCCGGCGTCGGCGCGACCTACGGCCAGGACAAGGTCGTGCGCATCGGCTACCAGAAATACGGCAAGCTGGTGCTGCTCAAGAGCAAGGGAACGCTGGAGCCGAGGCTGAAGGCGCTGGGCTATGACGTCAAGTGGACGGAATTTCAGTTCGGTCCGCCGCTGCTGGAGGCGATCAATGTCGGCGCAATTGATTTCGGCAACACCGGCGAGACGCCTCCGGTGTTTGCGCAGGCGGCCGGTGCGCCGATCCGCTACGTAGCCTACGAGCCGCCAGCGCAGAAGGGTGAAGCCATTCTGGTCCAGAAGGACAGCCCGCTGAAGAGCGTGGCCGACCTTAAGGGTAAGAAAGTCGCGGTGGCCAAGGGCTCGAACGCACATTACCTGCTCGTGAAGGCCCTCGAGAAGGCAGGCATCAAATACGAGGACATTACGCCGGTCTATCTTGCGCCGGCCGACGCGCGCGCGGCGTTCGAAACCGGGGCGGTGGACGCATGGTCGATCTGGGATCCGTATCAGTCCGCAGCGGAGACGACGCTGGGCGCCAAGACCCTGACCGATGCCACCGGACTGGTTCCCAATACGCAGTTCTATTTGTCGTCGCAGAAATTCATCGAGACCGAGCCCAAGGTACTCGACACCGTGCTCGATGAATTGCGCGGGGTCGATGCATGGGCGCAAGCGGACATTCACGCGGTCGCCGAGCAGTTGAGCCCGTCAGTTGGACTGCCGGCGCCGGTGCTTGAAGTTGCGCTGAAGCGGCAGTCCTACGGCATCAAGCCGATCGACGACCAGGTTCTGGTCGATCAGCAGAAGCTGGCGGACACGCTCTACCGCTTGAAGCTGGTCCCGATCCAGGTGCGCGTATCGGACATTGCAAGGAAGTCAGGCTCATGAACTCGCAACAGAATCCTGCCAATATCCTCTGGTTCCTGCCGACCCATGGCGACGGACATTACCTCGGCACCACGACCGGCGGCCGCAATGTGAACTTCAATTACCTGCGCCAGATCGCGCAGGCTGCCGACCAGCTCGGCTATTTCGGCGTGCTGCTGCCGACCGGGCGAAGCTGCGAAGATTCCTGGGTGGTCGCCTCCGCTGTCGCGCCATGGACCGAACGGCTGCGTTATCTGGTCGCCGTGCGCCCCGGCCTGCAATCGCCGAGCGTGGCCGCGCGCATGACTGCGACGCTTGACCGCGTGTCGAACGGACGGCTGCTGATCAACGTCGTCACCGGCGGTGATCCCGTCGAGAACAAAGGCGACGGCATCTTCCTCGACCATAACGAGCGCTATGCCGTGACGCGGGAGTTCCTCAACGTCTACAGCGATCTGCTCGCCGGCAAGACGGTCGACTTCGAGGGCAAGCACATCCACATCGAGGATGGCCGCCTGTTGTTCAAGCCGGTGCAGTCGCCGCGGCCGCCGCTTTATTTCGGCGGATCGTCGGATGCCGGCATCGATGTCGCGGTCGACACCGTCGATAAATATCTGACATGGGGCGAGCCGCCGGCGCAGGTGGCCGAGAAGGTCAACCGCGTCAAAGCAGCCGCCGCCAAGCGCGGGCGCAAGCTCTCTTTCGGCATCCGCCTGCATGTGATCGTCCGCGAAACCAATGCGGAAGCCTGGAAGGCCGCCGACGATCTGATCAAGCATGTCACGGATGAGACCGTCGCCTCGGCGCAGAAGATATTCGCGCGGATGGACTCGGTCGGCCAGCAGCGCATGTTGCAGCTGCATGGCGGGCGCCGCGACAAGCTCGAGATCAGCCCCAATCTCTGGGCCGGTGTCGGGCTGGTGCGTGGCGGCGCCGGAACGGCGCTGGTCGGCGATCCCCAAACGGTCGCAGAGCGCATCAGGGAATATCAGGACGTCGGCATCGATACGTTCATTTTGTCAGGCTATCCGCATCTTGAAGAAGCCTATCGCTTTGCCGAGCTGGTATTTCCGCTGCTGTCGCTGGCGCAGCCGGACAATGTGACGCCGCTTCGCGTCAACACCGGGCCGTTCGGCGAGACCATCGCCAACGAACACCGGCCGCTGGTGAAGGCATCGCAATCATGAGCCTGATCGAAAGTCTTCCGCGCGTTCGTAGTCTGCGGCTGCCGCGGGCCGATGGCCTGATCCAATGGATCGTACCGCTGGTTATAGTGTTGGTGTGGCAGGTGGCCTGCGTCACCGGCTTTGTGTCGTCGCGGGTGCTGCCGGCGCCGACCGATGTGGCGTTGGCGGGATGGAAGCTGCTGCTGTCGGGTGAACTCGAGCGCAACATCTGGGTCAGCTTCTGGCGCGCCAGCGTCGGCTTTGTCATCGGCGGCGGCATTGGCTTTGCCTTCGGTCTCGCCAACGGCCTGTCGCAGCTCAGCAACAAGCTGACCGACACCACGCTTCAGATGGTGCGCAATATTCCGCATCTTGCGCTGATACCGCTTGTCATCCTCTGGTTCGGCATCGACGAGTCCGCCAAACTGTTTCTGGTCGCGCTCGGCGTCTTCTTTCCGATCTACCTCAACACGCTGCATGGCATTCGGACCGTCGACCCGCAGTTGATCGAGATGGGACGCATCTACGGCATGACCGACGGCGAACTGTTCCGTCGGGTGATCTTCCCGGGCGCGTTGCCCTCAATCTTCGTCGGCATACGCTTTGCGCTTGGCATCATGTGGCTGACACTGATCGTGGCGGAAACCATCGCCGCGTCGTCGGGCCTCGGCTACATGGCGATGCAGGCGCGGGAATTCATGCTGATCGACGTCGTGGTGCTCAGCATCCTGATCTACGCCCTTCTTGGCAAGCTTGCCGACAGCGCCTCGCGTGCGCTGGAGCGGCTGACCCTGTCCTGGCATCCGGCCTTCCAGAAACATTGAGAGTGCACATGCAAGAAGCCCTCCGCTTTCTTCCGTCCGATGCCGAGCCGGTGGATCGTGCGGATTTCATCGAACAGGCGCGGCTCGCGCGGAATGGGTCGGAAGCCCCGGCCCGCGGGCTTCCGCTCACCGTTCGTGGCCTGCGCAAGTCGTTCGGACATAACGACGTGCTGCGTGGCATCGACCTGCATATTCCCGCCGGCCAGTTCGTGGCGATCGTTGGCCGCAGCGGCTGCGGCAAGAGCACTCTGTTGCGCCTGATCGCCGGTCTGGAGACCGCCGACGCCGGCACCGTCAGCTTTGGCGAGGAAATGCGCGCCGGCGATATCCGAGTGATGTTCCAGGAGCCGCGTCTGCTGCCATGGGCGCGGGTGCTGTCGAATGTCGAGGTCGGTCTTGGCCGCGGCCGCGCGTCTCCGGACGCGCAAGCCCGCGCGGAAAAGGCGCTTACCGAGGTGGGCCTCGGCGACAAGCGAGACCAGTGGCCGGCGGTGCTGTCCGGCGGGCAGAAGCAGCGCGTGGCGCTGGCGCGCGCGCTGGTCAGCCATCCCCGCATCCTGGCGTTCGACGAGCCGCTGGGCGCGCTCGATGCGCTGACGCGGATCTCGATGCAGCGGCTGCTGGAGCGGGTCTGGCACGATCAGTCTTTCACCGCGATCCTCGTCACCCACGACGTCTCGGAAGCGGTTGCGCTGGCGGACCGCGTACTGGTGATCGAAGAGGGCCGTATCGCCCACGACATCAACGTCGACATCGCCCGTCCGCGCCGCCGCGGCTCGGCCGATCTCGCGGCGCTGGAAGGTTCGATCCTGCGCGAGCTTCTGCAATCGGCGGATGATCCATCAGAGCAGTGAGACAGTCCATGAACTCCATCGTCCGCAACATCACCGCCATCAGCGGTATTTCTACTGACGATTTTCGCGGCGCCATGCGCCATCTGACCGGTGGCGTCAGCGTGATTACGGCAGGACGCGGCAAGGACATCACGGGCATGACGGTGACGTCGGTATCGTCGCTGTCGGTCGAGCCGCCAACCCTGATCGTGAGCATTAACCGGGAAGCGTCGTCATGGCCGCTGGTCAAGCGCCATGGCTTCTTCGGCGCCAACATCCTCGCCGCCGATCAGCTCGAGGTCGCCGAGCGGTTTGCCGGCAAGGACGGGCTCAAGGGCGCGGAACGTTTTGCGGGCGCGCAATGGACCACGCGCATATCCGGCGTGCCGCTTCTCGTTGGCGCGCTGTCGGCGATCGATTGCGCGGTCGAGCAGGCGATCGAGCGGCATTCCCATGTCATCGTGATCGGGCGTGTGCTGGATATCCAGCGCTCCCCGCGAACCGCGGCACTGGCCTATTGGCAGGGACGCTATGTTGCGGTGGATCAGGATGAAGATGCGGCGAGGCTCGCGGAGGTCAGCGTGCCGCTGGCGCATGCGCGCGCAGGATAGAGCAGCTATCGCGTTCGCCGGTTCCGTTCTTTCGCGAAAGATGGCTTTTTCGCCACTGGCCGCCTAAATAGCCCTGAGGAATCCTGCGATGCGGGATTGGCCGGGAGAAGCAGGCGTGAAACGCAATTTTTTACAGGTCGTCATCGGGGTTGCGGATTTCGCTCAACGCAGCGTTATCGCCTGATGAAACGCCTTGCGATTTGGGTGTTTTATGCCGTCGGCGCGCTGGCGATCGGTTATCTCGCGCTCTACGCCTATGTGACATTCACCGGGCGCGATTTGCAGCCCGGCGATCCCATTCACATTTTCCGCAAGCCCGGCGCGCCCGATTATTCGTAGCATGACGTGATGGTGAAGAGCCACCGGATCGGTGCCAATGTCCGGATGGTAGGAGCCGCGAATTATCCGCGACCGTCATTCCGGGATGGTCCGAAGGACCAGACCTCAGATGCGCAATTGCGCATCGGGGAATCTCGAGATTCCGGGTTCGATGCTTTGCGTCGCCCCGGAATGAC